>NZ_MDGM01000016.1 GCF_002742285.1 Paramylibacter kogurei | reverse complement strand
CAATGGGCGCAGCTACAAGATGCTGACAGTGCTTGATGAATATACCCGCCAAGCGCTGTGCGTAACGGTGCGACCCAAAATGAATGCAAACGATGTTTTGGACGCGCTTTATCCTTTACTGATGAAGCATGGAAAGCCTGAATATATCCGTTCGGACAACGGCCCAGAGTTCATCGCGGCAGCCTTACAAGACTGGCTCAGAAAGGTCGATATTAAACCAATCCATATCTATCCTGGGTCACCATGGGAAAACGGTTATAATGAGAGGTTCAACGGAACTTTAAGGCAGGAGGTGCTAAACGCCGAATGGTTCCACAGTGTCAGGCAAGCACAGGTGGCTATAAATCTGTGGCTCAGAGAATATAACCACATCAGGCCACACCAGGCATTGAATATGCGCCCGCCAGTTCCAGAAACCTTATTAGAGAAAGCCAAAATTAGTGGTACAGAAAAATGGGGCTAGACAGGAGGCCATCCTTCAACCTGTTCAAGTAAAAATGGAATTCTTTCTATTGCCTCATGGCTTTTGGTCATCGTCATCGTCTTTCCTATGAGTATTCTCTTTTCTTGTTTTTTCTTTATGGCAATCATGGCACAATAGGCCTTCATTTTTTTCGGATCGCCACTGCCACCGTCTGCCAAACGCGTTTTGTGATCTACCTCCGCTCTATTTCCCGAAATTCGAACACCTTTTTGATTTCCACCCATTTGATTGTGAACATCTTGATCACATTCCTCGCATTTTCATTCGCGCGCCGCGTGGGGTAATATGAACGGTGAGTTAGCACCCTCTCTAGGCTTGCTAAAACTGTGAAAAGGCTGAAAGAAATTTTTGGGAGAATCTCTCTCTGAGTTCTTTAAATGAGAAGGCCTCATCCCCGATTGTGTTAAGAATTTTAACCTTATCAATAAGGTCAAAAAAGTTCTTTTCTCCTAGCTCACCGATCAAAATAATTTTTAGTATTTTTGGGTAGTATTCTGTATTTAACTTTTTTGGTGGAAATGCTTTTAAGCATACTTTTCCATCGAAATCTTCAAGTTCGAAACTCCATAAATTCGCATCTACAGTCAGGAATTTGTTATCTTTCAAATGATATTCAAATATTCCATCCCATTTCTTTGCGGGTATGCCTATTTGGACAGAAATGCCGTTATGGTGGCTTGAAATTTTCAACTGTTTTTGAATTTCCTTTAATATTTGTGATGGTGTGTCCATTGAAATCCATAGAGTCATTTGCTCCGGTGTCTTAGCCCCTTAAAACTGTGCCATTATTTGTTAGAGGTAGGAGGATCAGATAATGGCTCGAAAGCGTTACAAAGATGAAGATGCTTTAAAGGTATTGCGGGAGATAGAAGTGCATTTGCATGATGGCTTAGATGTTGTGAGCTCTTGCCGAAAAGCAGGCATATCAGAC
>NZ_MDGM01000015.1 GCF_002742285.1 Paramylibacter kogurei | reverse complement strand
GGCCGTTAAGCACGGTTGCGCCGATGGTACTGCGTCTTAAGACGTGGGAGAGTAGGTCACCGCCAAAACTAATAAGCACTCATTCCAATAAAAAACGCCCCTTGCAAAACACGCAAGGGGCGTTTCTTATTTGGTGGAATGTATTGATGGTGATCTGTGTGAGGAATTCTATTTTCGCACTCTTTCGCGCCAGAACGTATAAACGCCCATTAACACAACGATCATCATTCCAATCATTGTTAGATGGTCTGGAGTTTCCCCCCATATGATCCAGCCCAACAAAATTGCCCATATCATAATGCTGTAGCGAAACGGTGCCACAATTGCGACTTCGCCAAATCGCATAGCAGCGATTGAACAGTAATAGCCTGCAAAAATAAGCACTGAGGCCAGTAGTAACAGTAACACTGTTTGTGATGACATTGGTTGCCAAGAATTGGACAGAACCAGCACAATCGCCCCTGCAAGTGTAATGGCAATTGCTGTGATGAAGCTGACAAATAATGTTGATACCTGTTCTGAAAATTGGCGAACGATCAGGTCGCGAAATGTAATAAAAACCACGGCAATCATTGCGAGAATGGCGTAATTGTTAAATCCTTCCGTCCCAGGTTTGATGATCAACATGACCCCGACAAGACCAACAATGATGGCGCCTGCACGTCGCCACCCGATGGTTTCATTTAATAACCATACGGCCGCAAGGCTTACGGTCAGTGGAAGTGCTTGTAATATGGCGGTAACATTTGCGATTGGCATGTGTAAAAGTGCGGTCAAAAAACAAATTGTTGCGCCAAGCTCTGTCATAGTGCGCAACCCAATCCAGAATAGATCCGCTCTATTTGGCAGTTGTTTAAATGCCCCCATGCGCCACGCAAATAATCCGATCAAAAGTGATGCGAAAACTCCGCGTACGAAAATCGCTTGGTAAATGCCAACGTCAGTGGCACCGAGTTTTATTGCCGCGTCGTTAAAGGCAAAGCCCGCCATAGAGCCAGCCATAAGAAATGCGCCTTTGGTATTTTGTGAATTTTGCATTGGGACTCTTTTGACAAAACGGTATCGAAGCAAATTCAAAGAAGCGAGTAAAATTTGACACATTCTTATTTAACTATATTGTTAAATAAGAATGGATGGTTAAAATATGTCAAAACTGAATTCAACATTTGCTGCACTTTCTGATCCAACGCGATTTGCGATTGTGAATCAATTGCTCGAAAATGGTGAAAAATCAGCGGGTTCATTGAAAGGTATTGTGGCCATTTCGGGTCCGGCGATTTCGCGCCATTTAAAAATTTTACGCAATGCAGGTGTGGTTGAGCAACGCATTGATGCACAACGGCGAATGTATCGCGTGCGTCCACAAGCCATAATGGCTATTCATAATTGGACAATCAGCCACCAAGAGTTTTGGCAATCAAGTTTAGCTCGATTGGAACAAGTTTTAATCGCAGAAAAGGAAACCAAATGAATCCTTTGGTCATTACAAAAAATTTTCCCACTGATCCTGAAACTGTGTATGATTTTATCACCCGGCCTGAACATTTAAAGAAATGGTGGGGACCAGAAAACATGACATGCCCCGAATTTGATCTTGATCTTACACAATCAGGTAGTTGGGTTACTGTTATGGAAAACAAAGATGGGCAAAAATTCAAAGTATCTGGTGTCGTTCAAAAAATTTCGCCACCGCGTTATGTAGAATTTACATGGGCATGGCATGATGAACAGGATCAACGCGGACATGAAAGCGTTGTGAGTATGAGCGTTGAGGACGACGGTAAAGGTGGAAGCATTTTTACCCTGACGCATTCTGGTTTGGCGGATGAAGAATCTGCGCAAAACCATAACCAAGGCTGGACATCAAGTTTACGCAAACTTGAAACAATGGCTCATTAAACAGAGGAGAAAGAACATGTCTGAATTTCTTTACGTCTATCACGGTGGCAAAAATCCTGAAACGCCCGAAGAAGGCGAACAGATGATGGCCAAATGGCAGGCTTGGATGGATAAGCATGAATCGCAATTTACAAACCCTGGTAATCCTGTGGGCATGTCAAAGACCGTAAGTGCCAGTGGCATTGCGGATAATGGAGGTGCGAATCCAACGTCTGGTTTCACGATCGTGAGCGCAAATTCAATTGAAGAAGCCTGTGAAATTGCAAAAGGTTGCCCGATCAATGACGAGGGCGGAAGCATCGAAGTCGCTGAAATCATTGAAATGTAATTGATAACGGCAGTATATGACGCCGTTTTACCATTTGTTTTAATGCCTTTGCCCTTTGCATGGGGCAAAGGCGTTCCTATATTCTTGGTAACTCATTTATCTTGGAGGATTTCTCATGAGCCTAGTTGGAACGCTTGCAAAACTTGCAGTTGGTTACGCGGTCGCGCGCGGTGTCAAAAGTGTAATCGGCGGCGGCGGCGCTGCAAAATCAGGTGGCGGAAGCGTGTTTGGCGGATCGGCATCGGGTCAATCAACAGGGCTTGAGGGTATGATGGACAGCATCACAGGTGGTTCCACAGGAACAACCGGCGCAAGCACTGGCGGTGGTATCGGCGATTTGTTGGGCCAGCTTGGCGGGGGTAAATCCGCAGGCGGTATCGGTGATTTGCTCGGACAATTGGGCGGTGGCGCTTCTGGTTCTGGCGGCGCTGGTGGGCTTGGTGGTTTGCTTGGTCAGCTGGGCGCAGGATCCGCGGCTGGTGGTTTAGGTGGAATGTTGAACGACGCCCTCAGCGGGAGCGCTGGTGGGCTTGGTCAAGTGCAACAAAAACCTAGCCAAAAGGAAGAAGAAGCCGCAGGTTTGATGATCCGCGCGATGTTACAAGCAGCCAAAGCAGATGGCAGTGTGGACGAAGCGGAAAAACAACAGTTGCTACAGCATCTTGGCGATTTGGACCAAGATGAAATCAACTTTGTGAATGCAGAGATGAACCGTGGCATTGATATTAGTGGTCTTGCCGCTGATGTGCCAAATGGCATGGAGCAACAAGTTTACATGATGTCATTGATGGGCATTAATTTGGATAACCAAAACGAAGCGCAATATTTGAACGATCTTGCAAATGCGATGAACATTGGCAAACAGCAAGTGAACCAAATTCATCAAATGCTGGGTGTTCAGCCGCTATATGCATAATTTTCTGACGTGCCGCGCAAACATGTGCGGCACGTTTTTTAATGCGCGTAAGCAGCGCCTTCTTCATCCAATATCGCTTTTAGCTCTGCCAAATGGCGATCACCTTGTTCAGGGTATTCTTCAAGTTCGCGTGCGGTTTTTTCTGCGATGTCATCCGATAATACGCGCAATGGCTGACCTGTTTGTAATGCGCGAATATATGTTTCGGCTGCGCGTTCAAAATAATACATTCGATTAAACGTATCCGCGACCGTATCGCCAATGACCATGACGCCGTGATTGCCCATGATCATGACTTTCTTGTTTGGATCTTGGAACAATTCGGCGCAACGTTCGCCCTCTTCTTCAAAGGCAAGCCCACCGTAATGTTCATCAATGACATATCGGTTGAAAAATGTCGCTGTGTTTTGATCAATGGGTAACAGGCGGCTGTCCGCAAGGCTTGCCAATACAGTGGCGTGAATTGAGTGTACGTGCATGGCGCATCGTGCATGAGGACAATGGCGATGAATTGCTCCGTGTAATCCCCAAGCGGTTGGATCGGGTGCATTGGGTCCATGTAGTGTTTCTGGGTCATTCGCATCAATCAACAACATGTCAGATGCTTTGATCCGTGAAAAATGCATCTGATTTGGATTCATCAAAAACTGTGTACCATCGTCATTCACCGCCAGTGAAAAATGGTTGGCCACTGCTTCATGCATGTTCAATCGCGCCGTCCAACGAAACGCCGCGGCAAGGTCGATGCGTTGCTGTTGGTAAGGCAGATTGGTGAGCTGCGTTATGATATTTGCCATATTTCCCCTTTGCCAATGTGCAAAAAAGCGAGTCTCTTAACCATTTAATGTAACCAAAGCTCGCCATAAATGGCGAGCTTTAATGCGACATCTTAATGCTTATTTAGAATCCGAAATCTTCTGGCATGATGTCATCGACATCGACATCTTTGAGCACAATTCTTGAATCGCCATAACGAATGACCGTATCGGTCCCGCGCCCCGAAATATCAAGATCATCAAATTCTAATCCAGTACCAACAAATCTTATTCGATCTAAGCCAGTTTCAAAATCCAATATCCGATCTGATCCATCATTTAAGTAAAAGTAGAATATATCACCGGCTCCGATGCCACCCGCGAGCACATCGTTGCCTTTGCCACCGTTCATATGATCGCCACCATCGCCACCAAACAAACGATCATTGCCATCCTGTCCGACAACATCGTCGTTACCGCTTCCTCCATACATGACATCTTTGTCATCGCCGCCATGCAATAGGTCATTATCACTACCGCCAATCATGCGATCCAATCCGTCGCCACCATAGATGAAATCATTGCCTTGGCCGCCGCGCAACAAATCCTGATCAGCGCCCCCTTCAATACGATCGCTGCCGCGACCGGAATTAACAACATCATCGCCGTCGCCACCCATTATGGTGTCGTCGCCACCTCTGCTGTTAATCGTATCATCACCTAATGTGGTTTCGTAAACCTCTGATTGGTTGCTTCCTTCGATCACGTCATTTTCTGTAATGGAAGTGTAATCGCTTTGAGCAAAAGTAAAATCCGTGTCGGGCGCAAAAATGCCTCCGGCGGATGTTTCAGCAGATGATAAGGCAAAATCGTTCAAAAAAGTGCCAGAAATGGAAAAAGCGATGGAGTTCCCACCTATTTGAAAACCGGCGATTGTTGTTGGGCCATTCGCCCATTGCGTTTCAAACATATAAAAGTTTGATGCAACAACCTCTTCGAAAGTATAAAGTGTGCCGTTGTATTCCAAAGTGACATCGTAAGCATTTGAATAATCGAAGGTAACGGGGTCACCAATTCCCCCAGCTCCCGTGTAGCTAAACACGCTGTCAGCGGCGCTTGTTACAATTGTTAATGTGGCGATTGGTGTTGTGGAACTGATTGATACGCCTTGAAAAGTAAAAGTTGTCATAGTTTCCCCTGTACGATCACAGCGAAAATTAAGACTTGGCGAAAATAAATAATCCGCGCGGAAAGCTCAAAAATACATACTGTGATATTTTGAATGAAAATTGAAATTGTTACGCTAAAATATATCTAGTTATCCAAGAACGGTAACAGCGATCACATTTTTGGTATAGTGATGTGCGTCACACTTTAAAGAACAAAAAAACCGGCCCCGAAGGACCGGTCAGGTGGAGGATAGATCGCTATCCCCGGGAAATTATTTTACGATATCGTAAGCAGGCATACCCAATTCAGATACGTCCAAGCCTGTGATTTCTTCTTCTTCACCAACACGGATGCCTACGGTCATTTTCAAAATGAACCAAAGAACCGATGATGTGATGAATACGAACAGACCGACAACGATGATTGAATAAAGCTGTGTGCCCAGTGATGCATCGCCGTTTGTGAAAACAACTGCAATCGTACCCCAGATACCTGCGAACAAGTGAACAGGGATCGCACCAACAACATCGTCGATTTTGAATTTATCAAGCAATGGAACACCAAACACAACGATCACACCACCAATGGCACCGATCAAGGTGGCACCTGTTAGGGATGGTGTTAGCGGCTCCGCAGTGATCGCAACCAAACCAGCCAATGCACCGTTTAGCACCATTGTAAGGTCCGCTTTCTTATACAAAAGCTGTGTCAGGATCAGCGCAGCAATCGCACCTGCAGCAGCGGCAGCATTTGTATTTGCAAAGATACGCGAAATATCTGTGACATCGCCAACTGTACCCATCGCCAATTGTGATGCGCCGTTAAAGCCAAACCAACCCATCCAAAGGATGAATGTACCCAATGTCGCCAATGGCAGGTTTGAACCCAAGAATGGAACAACGCGTCCATCTTTGGTGTATTTACCGATACGTGGCCCAAGGATAATCGCACCAGCCAAAGCTGCCCAACCACCGACAGAGTGAACAACAGTTGAACCAGCGAAGTCCAAGAAACCAGCTGCATCCAAGAAACCGCCACCCCATTTCCAAGACGCTTGGATTGGGTAAATCACGGCTGTCAAAACGATGACAAATGCAAGGAATGGCCACAATTTGATACGTTCAGCAAGTGCACCTGATACGATTGATGCCGTTGCGGCACAGAACATCAACTGAAAGAAGAAGTCAGAACCGGTAGATGCATAATCCAAAGCAGCATCACTTGCGGCAAGGCCAACTGGTTCCAATGATGTGATTGAAAATGCGCCGATGACGCCGTCAACAGACCAGCCATCACCTGGATACATCAAGTTATAACCAAGCAAATAATAGAAAATACAAGCCAGCCCAAATAGACCCATGTTTTTGGTCAACTGCATTGTTACGTTTTTGGAACGGACAAGTCCCGCTTCCAGCATGGCGAAACCTGCCGCCATCCAAAATACCAAAAAGCCACCAACCAAGAACAACAATGTTGTCAGGATATAACCTGTTTCAATCAGATCGGCGGGGGCGTCATTTGCAAACACCACCGCAGGTAAAGCGGTAAGCGTTGCAGCAAGGCCAAGAGTAAGTCGTTTCATTTCATTTTCCCTTCGTGTGCCGTTTAAACAGCGTCTTCGCCAGATTCGCCTGTGCGAACCCGAACTGCTTGTTCTACGTTCAGAACAAAAATTTTCCCGTCGCCGATTTTCCCAGTTTTTGCGGCGCTTTCGATGGTGCTTACAACGGCGTCAACCGCGCTGTCTGTCACAACAATATCCAGTCGAATTTTTGGAACAAAATTAACGGCGTATTCTGCGCCGCGATAAATTTCAGTGTGGCCAGATTGTGTGCCATACCCTTTGATTTCAGTGACCATCATTCCCGTCACGCCAGCAGCAGAAAGTGCTTCGCGCACCTCTTCCAGCTTGAACGGTTTGATCGTTGCTATTACTAGTTTCATGTTTCCCTCATTTCCAAACGCGGTATGCCGCGTATCGCAATGCGCCAAGAAAAACGGTGAAACGAGCGTTACTTCAATGAATAGGCGTGAAAAAATGGACAGCAATTGATGATAATGCCCATTTTTTAATCAATGATTGGTATTTGTTCAAAAATTAAGCATACAACAACTGAAAATAACTTTCGGTTGCTACTCCACAAACCGACTCAGACCGACTATCTTTCACCAATAGACCTGAAAAAGGCGACGAGCAGATGACGAACGGTTCCAAGGATAAACACAAACTGGTAGCGCCCAAACGGCACTTTCCAGACCCAAAGGCATCCAAAAAGAAACCAAGCAAACCTACGGCTGCGAAATCTTCGCGCAGTAGTGCCAAACGTAAACGCACACCCGCCAAAAAGGCAGGCTTTGCAACACGTAGTATGCGTGCGCTTGGTCGCATGATCTGGTGGACGGGGAGCCGATTTGCGATTGTTTTTGGATTGGTTCTGGGTGGGTTCGTTGCAATTGATTATCGCAATTTACCCGATGCCAATAGTTTAATGGATGAACGCCAACGCGGTTCCGTGACCATGCTGGATCATCAGGGAAATACATTTGCTTGGCGTGGCGATCAATTTGGTGGGTTGGTTGAACCCGATACAATTTCCCCGCATTTGCGAAACGCTGTTATCGCAACAGAGGATAAACGTTTCTATCGTCATTTGGGGATCAGCCCGCGCGGGATCGCGGGTGCCATTCGTACAAATCTGCGCGAAGGGCGCTCTGCATTTGATGGGCATGGTGGTTCGACAATCACGCAACAGGTTGCAAAAGACGTCTACTTTTTAGATTTGCCAAGTAAAAAGCGCAAATTGAAAGAGGTTCCGATGTCGATTGCGATGGAACTGAAATATACCAAAGATGAAATTCTGGCGATCTATCTAAACCGCGCATATCTTGGTTCGGGAACAAATGGGTTCGAAGCGGCAAGCCAGCGGTATTTTGGAAAATCCGCACGCGAAGTAAACCCCGCAGAAGCAGCGATGCTGGCGGGGTTGTTAAAAGCGCCAACACGATATGCACCAACACGCAATTTGGAACGCTCTCAAGAACGCGCAAATTTGATTATTGGCCTGATGGAAGCGCAGGGATATTTAACAAAATCTCAAGCAACCGACGCACGCGTAAACCCCGCTCAATTATCAGAAGTGGCACGCGAACGCGCGGGCGGATATTTCGCAGATTGGGTGATGGAAGCCGCACCAGAATTTATCATCAAAGACGCCAAGCAAGATGTGGTGATCAAAACCACCTTTGATAAACGCATTCAAAAATCCGCCGAAGAGGCATTGAAATACGTTTTTGAGGAAAAGGTGAAACAAGGCTCAAAAGCCCAAGCCGCCATTGTGGTGTTATCCAAAGACGGCGCAGTTCGCGCAATGGTTGGTGGGCGCCACACAGGGGCAGAAGGATCATTTAACCGTGCAACTCAGGCGCTGCGCCAAACGGGATCGGCGTTTAAAACATTCGTTTATGCGGCGGCACTTGAGTCAGGCTATCAATATGACAGCGTTGTTTTGGATGAACCGATTACCATTAATATCCCGGGCTCTGGGCCATGGACGCCAGATAATTACCTGAAAGGGACATATTTGGGTGAAACGACGCTTACCACTGCCTTGGCGAAATCAATAAATACGACAGCGGTGCGCGTGTCCGAAGATATCGGACGTAAACGTGTCGAAGCTGTTGCGCATGATTTTGGAATCAATCGTGATTTGGCCCCTGGCCCTGCGTTGGCGCTGGGTGCATCTGAATCCACATTGTTGGAAATGACAGGCGCATATGCCGGTATTTTAAACAGTGGCCGATTGGCGATTCCGTATGGCTTAACGGCGCTAACCATTCAGGGCGATCCCGAACCGTTGTTGGGTAAATCAGGCGGAAGCGGGTTGCGTGTGATCAATGATCGCGCCGCGGAACAATTGACCTATATGATGAACCAAGTGGTTGAAACCGGCACTGGGCGACGCGCCAAATTGCAAGACCGCGAAGTTGCAGGCAAAACGGGCACAACAAATTCCGCACGCGATGCATGGTTTATCGGATTCACAGGGGATTATGTTGCGGGTGTCTGGATGGGCTATGACGATAATTCAAAGTTAAGCGGTGTGACGGGCGGTGGTCTGCCCGCAGAAATATGGAAAGAAACCATGTTGCGTGTGCATCAAGGGATGCCAGCAACGCCGCTGAACATGATCCGCCCAGTTGAACCGCCAAGCGTACCAGAGCCGGAAATCGCCAAACCCGCCCCGCGTGAAAAGAAACGTCAAACAGCGGAAAAGCCATTTGAGAAGTTTGAAAAGAAACTGGATAAACGGATGAAAAAAATTGAGGATGATGCAGAGAACATCCTCAATCAAATTCTAAATTCGTTGAAAAAGAAAAACTAGCGTTTAGCGCGCCGTTTTCAGGTGTGCGATCAACTTATCAATATTGCCGCCTCGTGCGTCCAACATCGAACCGATTTGGGTGCGCGTGTCGGTCAGGATTGAAACGCCTTCGACAAAAATGTTGTACATTTTATCTGTACCGCGGGCATCAATCACATGCCATTGCGTCAAAAACGGTGTGCCGCCTTTGGTTTTGACAGAACTGTCCACCAAATAACCACCAGAAATTTTCTTGGATTTGGTTACCTTGATTTCGGCACCGATGAATTGTTTGAAATAACGCCCACCGTATGATCGTGCCATGTATCCCTTAAACGCATCAACATATGCTGCTTGTTGGGATTTGTTTGCGGCCTGATAGGCTGGCCCCAAGGATTTACGTGCAATCAATGGCACATCTGCATAACGCGCAAAAATCTGTTCAAATTTTGCAAATCGTGCATTGTCTGACATGGATGCGTTAACGGTTTTCAAAACCTCTGCAACCAGCGAATTAACCAAGCCTTCAGCAGAGCCGCTAGAAATTGCAAAACTGGGGGTTGCCGCACCAAGGATGGTTGCGGAGCCAGCAATAATAAAACCGCGGCGGTTTAGGTGATTATTCTGTTGCATAAGGGTCCTCCAAATCGGCCTCTGATATACCGCCATTTAAAAAGAAACGACGATTTTGCAAGTAGTAGATTCGTGATGCGGCATAGCTATCTTCTGATTCATACAGAACACCGTCGATCAGATCGGCGTATGTATACCGATCACCGACAAATTCGACACCTTTCACCGTGCTAATGCCAAGACTTACGGATGGTGACGTTACCGCGCCAACGGGATCAAGGAAAATATCAACCACAAACCCAACGGTATCCCGCCCAGTGCTTGGACCCAGAAGGGGTAATTCTTGATAGCGGCCTTCGCCAAATCCCCATTTGTGCAATGTTTGCCCAAAATCGGTTTCCTTTGGTTCCAAACCGAAATCATTTGCGGCAACATCAAAATAGCCAAACAGGCCAAGAGTGCTGTTGATGGTAAAGCGCAATGTGTTTTCGACAAAGCCTTCCATATTGGCTTGTAACAGGTTGTTAACCGCCTTTTTGGGTGTGGACAGGTTTTCAACGACATTATTGATGATCTTGTCATCCTGTTCCGTCATTAAATTGCCATAGGATTCACCCGCAGGTCTAAACAGAGCCTTATCCACGGCTTTGTTAAATGCGTGCGCTTTGCGGTTGTCGTCCTCATAGGGATCAACAATTGTGCTGCCCGTTGGATTGTCAGAACAGGCAGATACCGCGATAACCATCGCCGCAATAGGCAACTTGGCAGAAAAGGAATTACTCAAATTTTTAATTTTCAACATTCGTCCACTCGATTTTTAGCCTACATAGTTGCCCAAAACGCGAAAGTCCATTGATGCGCCGCGAATTGTGAACTGAGCAAGAAACACCTTATATCAAGGCCAATCATACAAACAGTGTCGATTCACACTTTTATAATAGGGTATAGTGATAAATTATGCGAAACACGTGCATGAACACGATGGGGTAATTCACAATGGTTGAAAAAAATATTTATCCGACAGGATTGAACGAATTGCGTTCGGTGCGCCGTGAAAGCCGCATTTTATTCCTGATTGTGGGCCTGTTTAGCGTGTTCGTGAATTTGCTGATGCTCACAGGGCCATTGTTTATGTTGCAAGTCTACGATCGCGTGCTTGGCAGCAGATCAGAAGAAACGCTTACCGCGTTGATGGTGTTGGTTGTTGTTTTGTATGTTTTGATGGGCGTACTTGACTGGGCACGTGGACGGGTGCTGGGGCGTGTTGCTGCACGGTTTCAATCACGCCTTGATGAACGCGTGTTTGATGCGGTTCTGAAATCTGCGAAGATCCCAGATCAACAAGGTGTGCCCAAAACAGGGCTTCGTGATCTTAGCTATGTGCAACGCTTTTTGTCATCACCAGCATTGTTTGCAATTTGTGACATTCCGTGGACACCGATTTTTGCAGCGGCGATTTTCCTGTTCCATCCGTGGCTTGGAATTTTGGCGATGTCAGGCGGTGCATTATTGATCGCCGTGACCGTGATCAATCAATTGGTGACAAAAAAAGGTGTGATAGAATCACAACAACAAGCATCCATCGCCGATCACTTTGCCGAAGCCGTTCGCGAAGATGCCGAATCTGTCGAAGGTTTAGGAATGCGTGACGCAGTTTTATCGCGGTGGAAAAAATCACGCGATGCGGCATTACAGTCGTCAATTTCGTCATCCGATCTTACGGGTTTTTTCACATCATTCTCCAAATCGTTTCGCCTGCTTTTGCAATCGGCGATGTTGGGTTTGGGCGCTTATTTGGTTTTGCAGGGCGAAATGACACCCGGTGCAATGATTGCGGGTTCCATTTTAATGGGACGCGCATTGGCACCAATCGAATTGGCAATCGGTCAATGGCCGTTGGTGTTACAAGCAAAGGATGGCTGGCATAATCTGTCGCGTCTTTTACAGACCGTACCGGTGCAAACTGCACGCACAATTTTACCCGTGCCAAAGGCGATGTTAGAGGCGAAAAATTTAACGGTCTTTCCGCCAGGTGAGCGTGAACCTAGTTTGCGCATGGTGTCGTTTCGGGTCCTACCAGGGCAAGCGATGGGTGTGATTGGGCCAAGTGCGGCAGGTAAATCCAGCCTTGCCCGCGTTATCACAGGAATTTGGCCACCCAGTTCAGGTAAAATTCGATTGGATAGCGCCGCACTTGATCAATATGAACCTGATACACTTGGGCAATATATCGGATATTTACCCCAAAATGTGACGTTGTTTAACGCAACCATCGCGGAAAATATCGCGCGCATGTCGGTTGCACCAGATGATGCCAAGGTGATCGAGGCGGCACAAAAAGCGGGCGCTCATGAAATGATCCTGCAACAGCCCGATGGATATAACACAATGTTAAGCGCGTTTGGCGGCAAGCTTTCTGGGGGTCAGCGACAACGTCTTGGGCTTGCACGTGCGCTTTATGGTGATCCGGTGATGCTTGTGCTGGATGAACCCAATTCGAATTTGGATAGCGTTGGTTCCGATGCATTGAACAATGCCATTCGCGAAATGAAAAAGAACGGCAAGTCGGTCATTATCATGGCGCATCGTCCAGCGGCCATCGCCGAATGTGATACGCTTTTGATTTTAGAAGGAGGCGTTCCCAAAGCATTTGGTCCGCGTGACGAAGTGCTTAAGGCGAATGTTCAAAACGCCGATCAAATTGCCAAAGGATTAACCCGCCCTAAACCCAAAGCAGCGCAACCACCACAGCGCCCAAGGGAATATAAAAAAATCAAACCGATGATTTTGAGCGATGCGTTAAACAAGGAGCCAAAAGATGAGTAATCCTGTTGATAACGCGCCAAATTGGTCAGCAAAAAAACCAGTTTTTGCTGGATTTCTTGCGGTTCTTATTTTGATTGTTGGATTGGGTGTTTGGGGGAATGTCACCAAAATTGCAGGTGCCATTGTCGCCAGCGGTCTGATTCAAGTCGAAAGTTTTCGCCAAATCGTGCAACACCCAGAAGGCGGTGTTGTTGGTGAAATCAATGTCAAAGACGGAGATCGCGTTGATGCGGGTGAAGTTTTAATCCGTTTCGATGATCGGTTCCTAAATTCGCAAATTGCACTGATCGAAAGCCAGCTTGCCGAAGTTTCGGCAAGAAAGGCCCGTTTGATTGCAATGCAAGACGAAGAAGAAACAATATCATTTCCAACAGCTTTGTTAGAACAGGCAAAATTAAAACCAGAGGTCAATGATATCGTCGAGGGACAACGCAGATTGTTTTTTGCACAACGCGAGTCAATTCAAAAAGAAGAACAGCAGCTTGAAGAACGCAAAGGCCAAATCAAAATCCAAATTGGCGGAACAGAGGCGCAATTAGCATCGACCGAAAAACAAATTGAATTTGTTGAATTGGAATTAAAGGATCAACAGGATCTGTTGGCCAAAGGCTTGGCGCAGGCAACACGTGTTTTGTCATTACAACGTGAATTGGCGCGATTACAGGGCACAGTCGGTGAGTTGCAATCGGCAATTGCGGGTGGTGCGGCACAGGTCATTGAAACGGATATTCAGATTTTGCGACTTGGCACTTCACAGCGAGAGCAGGCGATTTCAGAGCTGCGCGAAATGGAAGTGCGCGAATTGGAATTTATTGATCAATTGTTCAGCGCACGTGAAACATTGGCCCGATTGGATGTACGCGCCCCTGTTGCAGGTGTGGTTTATGGTATGCAGGTTTTTGCCTTGCGATCAGTGGTGCGCGCCGCCGATCCCATCATGTATATCATTCCCCAAGACCAACCATTTGTGATCCAAAGCAAAGTCGAAGCCATCCATGTGGATCAGGTTCACATCGGACAAGAGGCGGCGTTGCGGTTTTCAACATTTGATTTGCGCACAACGCCCGAAATTTATGGCACGGTCGCACGCGTTTCTGCCGACGTGTTTCAGGATGAAATAACCGGCGTGTCCTATTATTCCGCTGATATTTTACCAAAAGAAGGTGAATTGGAAAAATTGGGTGATGTCGAATTATTGCCTGGCATGCCCGTCGAAGCCTTTATCAAAACAGACGAGCGCACACCTGCAAGTTACCTGATCAAACCGCTCGCGGATTATTTCAACCGGGCATTTCGCGAAAGCTGATCACGGTAATTATGGCTTGCTCTTGGTGTGAATAAGATTAGCGTGGCTTTCAATTCACGGGCGAAATATAGGAGTGTGATATGTCTGGAAAATACGAAACTCGGTTGGCCGAATTGGGTGTGGTATTGCCCGCTGCGCCAGCACCTGCGGCGAATTACGTGCCATATGTAATTGTTGGCGATTTGGTGTTTATCTCTGGTCAAGTTGCCCAAGATGAAACGGGCCGTATTTGCGGAAAATTGGGCGATGATTTTACTGTCGAACAAGGGCAAGCCGCAGCAAAAACATGCGCAATAAATTTAATCGCACAGTTGAAATCTGCCTGTGACGGCGATTTGGACCGTTTGAAACGTGTGGTGAAATTGGGCGGATTTGTAAATTCTACACCCGATTTCAAAGAACACCCAGCAGTCGTAAACGGTGCATCAGATTTCATCGGCGAGGTTTTTGGTGATATCGGCGCCCATGCACGTGCAGCGGTTGGAAGCTCTAGCCTTCCACTGGGTGTTGCAGTGGAAATTGACGGGATTTTTCAGATTTCATGACAAAGCTTGATCGCGGGTTTTTTACAAAACCTATAAGCCACCGTACCTTGCACGATATTGCCGATGGGCGCCCTGAAAATTCGTTTGAGGGTGCACAAGCCGCGATTGATGCGGGGTATGCCATTGAAATTGATTTGCAACTGTCCAGCGACGGTATCGCGATGGTGTTTCATGATTACGATTTGGAACGTCTGACTGGGCAAAAAGGCTTTGTTCAGAATATGTCTGCGGCAGAGCTTTCGCAAATTCAGTTGCTGCACGGTGAACGCGCAATCCCAAAATTCGATGATTTTTTAAACGTCATTGATGGGCGCGTCCCATTGTTGGTTGAATTAAAGGCGCAGAACCTGACATTGGACGAAGAAACTGATGATATGGTGAATGCGGTGAAAGCCTGCGTTGATGGATATACTGGCCCCTTGGCGTTTATGTCATTCAATCCACATATGATCGAAACATTTGCGCTGGTTTTGCCAGAATATCCACGTGGTTTGGTTACTGATCCTTATACGCAAAAAGATTGGCCAATGATTGCGGATGATCGGCGTGAAACGCTTGCTAAAATTCCCGATTATGAACGTGTTGGTGCATCGTTCATTTCACATAATGTGAATGATTTACAATCGGATGCCGTCGCAAAGATCAAAGCCAAAGGCGGCGCAGTTTTTTGTTGGACGGTCAGATCCAAAGAACAAGAGCAAGACGCCCGCAAAATTGCACAAAATGTGACGTTTGAAAAATATCTTGCCAAATTTTAAACGATGAACAACACCCCAAATATCGAAGTGTCAGTCATCACAGGAATAGATGAAATCGCACCAGATGAATGGGATACTTGCGCGAATGCGCAAAATGCGGATCGGCCGAAAGATCCATTCACCACGCATCGATTTTTAAAAGCACTGGAAGATAGCGGATCAGTGGGCACAGGAACAGGCTGGGTTCCACGCCACGTTGTTGCGCGTCAAAATGAACGGCTGATTGGGGTGATGCCAAGCTATGCCAAAGGGCACAGTCAGGGCGAATATATTTTTGATCACAATTGGGCGCATGCGTATGAAAATGCGGGCGGTGAATATTACCCCAAGCTTCAGGTCGGGGTACCGTTCACACCTGCGACAGGGCGTCGTTTTTTAACCCGCGACGGATTTGCGCAAATCGGCATGTCGGCATTGGTTCAGGGCGCAATCGAGTTGGTAGCGCAGAATAATTTATCATCTTTGCACGTCACATTCTGTGATGAATCTGAATATATTGCCGGGGGGCAAATTGGGCTGAAACAACGTATTGGCCAACAGTTCCATTGGTATAACGACGGTTACGCCAACTTTGATCAGTTTTTGAACAAGCTTTCTTCGCGCAAGCGTAAAAATATCCGCAAAGAACGAACAGGCGCCCAAGAATTTGGTGGCACGATTCATCAGTTCACGGGTGATCAGATTTTGCCTGAACATTGGGATGCCTTTTGGCAATTTTATCAAGATACGGGGGCACGCAAGTGGGGAACGCCATATTTAACCCGCGCGTTTTTTGAATCCGCACAGGAAAGCCTCAGAGATGATATTTTACTGGTTATGTGTGAACGTGATGGGCGTTGGATTGCGGGTGCGTTAAATTTCATCGGACGCGATACCTTATATGGGCGGTACTGGGGCTGTGTGGAAGATCACAGATATTTGCATTTTGAGGTGTGTTACTATCAAGCGATTGATTATGCGATCAAGCATGGGTTGAAGCGGGTTGAAGCCGGTGCGCAAGGTGAACATAAACTTGCGCGGGGATATTTACCCACACCTGTTTATTCGCTCCATTGGTTTCGCGATGCAGGGTTTGGTGAAGCGGTTGAAAAATATCTGGAAGCGGAGCGAAATGCAGTTGGTGAAGATATTGAAATTCTAACGGCCTATGGCCCGTTTCGCAAAAATGTTGGAGATAAAAATGGCGGAGAAATTGAATGATATCACGCGCAAAGAAGCGCTTGATGGGTTGATAAAATCTGGGTGGAGTCCGGTTGACGGGCGTGATGCGATACAGAAGCAATTTAAATTCAAGAGCTTTGTGCGCGCGTTTGGCTGGATGAGCAGTGTGGCGATTATCGCAGAAAAGATGAACCATCATCCAGAGTGGTCCAATGTTTATGCAACCGTAAATGTTGTGTTGACCACCCATGATGCGGGTGGTCTGACAGATTTGGATGTCACTCTCGCGCGTAAAATGGATGCTTTAGCGCAATAGGTTTTATGCCTTCGGCGAGGATATTTTAAACATTTGGATTGTTAGAGCGTTTCGAGCAAAGATTCACCGGCACTGATTGTGCATTCACCAGGAGATTCTTCGACTTGTAGCGTCGTTACTTTGCCGTTTTCGACCACCATGGCATAGCGCTTTGAGCGTGCAAGTAAACCTGCGGGGGGGGCAGAAAAATCCATGCCAATCGCAGTGGTGAATTTGCTTTCGGCGTCTGCGAGTACGTGGATACCTGCATCAAGAGCACCTGTGTCTTTGCCCCATGCATGCATAACGAATGGGTCGTTCACAGAAACGCAGATGATGTCATCAATACCTTTGGCGCGAAAATCGTCCACGGTGCGAACAAAGCTTGGCATATGTGCTGATGAACATGTTGGGGTATAGGCGCCAGGAACTGCAAAAATAACTAGTTTTTTACCGGTGCTCAAAGATGAAAGGTTAACCGGTTCGGGGCCATTTTCCCCAAATTTTGTAAAGCTTGCATCAGGGAGAATATCGTCAACGGAAATCGTCATTTTGTATTCCTTTCTATTTTCAATTTGTTCATGTGATGTATAGGTTGATTACGTTGACTGTACCAGAAGTTTGGATAAGGGGAAGTGATGGCACACGTAGTCGTGATTGGCGCTGGGCAAGCGGGGTCTTCTGTTGTTGCCAAGTTGCGAAATGATGGTTTTGAAGGAGAGGTTACCTTGATCGGCGCTGAACCTATTTTACCATATCAGCGCCCTCCATTATCCAAAAAATATTTGCTGGGTGAAATGGATTTGGAACGTTTGTTTTTGCGTCCAAAGGCATTTTATGACGACAACAACATTACGCTTAAATTGGGCAAAGCGGTTGATTCCGTAGATAGTATTGGAAAAACGATTGCGATTGGTGGTGAAAAAATTGGTTACGATCAACTGGTTTTTGCCACAGGTTCGTCACCGCGGTATCTTCCTGCGAGTGTTGGGGGTGATCTGGGCGGTGTCTACGCTGTTCGCGATTTGGCAGATGTTGATGCGATGGCGTCAGAATTTGAAAGTGATCGCCATGTCTTGGTGATTGGTGGTGGTTACATCGGGTTGGAAGCAGCGGCGGTTGCCGCGTCAAAGGGGCTTCGTGTGAGCGTTGTAGAGATGGCGGATCGCATATTGCAACGCGTCGCCTGTAAAGAGACATCTGATTTTTTTCGCAGGTTGCATCAGGAAAACGGTGTGGAAATCATTGAAGGTGTTGGTCTGGAAACTCTGATCGGCGATGGTCGTGTGAGGCAAGCAAAACTTTCTGATGGGCGTATTCTGAACGTTGATTTTGTTGTCGCTGGTATTGGAATAATGCCATGTGCACTTGTCGCGGAGATGGCGGGCGTTGCAATGGATAATGGGATTGCGACGGATAAATTTGGCCGCACCAATGTGGATGGGATTTGGGCCGCGGGTGATTGTGCGTCTTTTCCATATAACGGCCAACGTATTCGATTGGAAAGCGTGCCCAATGCGATTGATCAGGCGGAAACTGTTGCCCAAAATATTATGGGTGGAGAAAAGGAATATAATGCAAAGCCTTGGTTTTGGTCAGATCAATATGATGTGAAGCTGCAAATTGCTGGGCTGAATAGCGGGTATGATGATGTAATTGCACGCCGTGGCGAGGGCGCCGTTTCATTTTGGTATTTCAAGGGCGATGCAATGCTGGCAGTCGATGCAATGAATGATCCACGTGGATATATGATCGGTAAGCGTATCATCGAAGCAGGCAAAACAATTGATAAAACAGCAGTTGCCGATCCTGCCACTGATTTGCGTGCATTCATGTAATGCGGATTATCGCTGGTAAACACAAAGGAACCGCGTTGGCGTCCGTTGGCAAAGGTGACACAGGCGCGCATTTACGCCCGACCACGGATCGAGTGCGCGAAAGCATATTTAATTTGCTGATAAACGGAGGATATGGCGATCCCATATCCGAAGCGCGTGTGTTGGATTTATTTGCAGGAACAGGTGCACTGGGACTGGAGGCGTTATCACGAGGGGCGAAATTTGTTTTATTTGTGGATGACGGAATAAAATCGCGAAGCTTGATCCGACAAAACATTGATATTTTACGCGCCATTGGTCCAACAAAATTATATCGGCGTGATGCAACAAAGCTTGGTACGAGCACATTTGAGCCCTTTGATTTGGTATTTTTCGACCCACCATATGGCAAGGGTTTAGGGCAAAAGGCATTGGTGTCCGCCGCAGGCGGGGGATGGATCAAGGATGCTGGATTGATCGTTTGGGAAGAAAACGCAGAACAGGTTGCACCTGATGGGTTTGAAATGCTTGATGCGCGAAAATACGGCGATACATGGGTTCATATTTTGGAATATGTTGGCGTTTAATCCGCGCTTGTTCGTTGTGTTGTGATATGCGATTCTGTCCAAAATACGATGAATAAAGGTCGGAACGTGCAGGCATCTTTGTTAAAAAATGTATTTGGTCATGATGCGTTTCGCGATGGGCAAAAGGAAATCGTTGATGCTGTAACGGGCGGCGACGATGTGTTGGCGATTATGCCAACGGGCGGTGGGAAATCATTATGTTTCCAATTGCCCGCTTTGATGTCTGATGGTGTTACGGTCGTTATTTCCCCGTTAATCGCATTGATGCGCGATCAGGTCGCGGCATTAAAACAGATCGGCGTGAATGCAGGAGCATTGACAAGTGGAAATACAGACGAAGAAACCGAAGAGGTTTTCGATGCGCTGGAACAAGGCATATTAAAGTTACTGTATATTGCGCCGGAACGATTGGCCAATCCCGGAACCGCGATGATGCTGCGCAAGGTTGGCGTTTCGCGCATTGCCGTAGACGAGGCCCATTGTGTGAGTCAATGGGGGCATGATTTTCGTCCTGATTATTTGCGTATTGGCGCATTGCGCGATGAATTGAATGTGCCGCTTGCGGCCTTTACCGCCACAGCGGATGAAGAAACGCGCGCGGAAATTATCGCGCGGTTGTTTGCCAAATCAGATCCCAAAATATTTCTGCGCGGATTTGATCGCCCGAATATTCATCTGGCCTTTGCGGCGAAAAATGCGCCGCGTCAACAAGTATTGAAATTTGTGGCGATACGAAAAAATCAATCTGGTATTGTGTATTGTGGGACACGGGCAAAAACCGAAACATTGGCACAAGCCTTGCGTGCCGAAGGTCACGTTGCATTGCATTATCATGCAGGCATGGATGCCGAAGAACGACGCATCGCAGAATCACGGTTTCAACGCGAGGATGGGCTGATCGTTTGTGCGACTGTTGCGTTTGGGATGGGGATTGATAAGCCCGATATTCGTTATGTGGTCCACGCTGATTTGCCAAAATCAATGGAAAGCTATTACCAAGAGATTGGCCGCGCTGGGCGGGATGGTGCGCCTGCGGAAACGCTCACGCTTTATGGAGCGGATGATATTCGTTTGCGTCGCGGTCAGATCGACGAAGGTCTTGCCCCCAATGAGCGCAAGCAGGCGGATCATGGGCGGTTGAATGCTTTGCTAGGACTTGCAGAAGCACGACGTTGCAGGCGGCGTGTTTTGCTCCGATATTTTGGCGATGAAACCGAAGGGTGTGGCAATTGCGATCTGTGCGACAGCCCACCCGAATTGTTTGATGGAACAACATCGGTGCGCATGGCGTTATCCGCGATATTACGCACGGGCGAATATTTCGGAGCGGGGCATTTGATTGACATTCTGCGTGGGGAACGCACGGATAAAATTCGTGCCAAGGGTCACGATGAATTGCCAACATTCGGAGTAGGGACGGAATATTCAAAGGGCGAATGGCAGGCAATTTTTCGACAAATGATGGGGTATGATTTGGTGCGCCCTGACATGGAACGTTACGGTGCATTGCGCATGACAGATGCCGCACGTCCAATATTACGCGATGAACAAAAGATTGAATTGCGCCGCGATACAATCGTAAAGGAAACGCGCCGTTCTGTACGTGTGAAATCTTTAATTCGAGAAGAAGACGAACCATTATTATCCGCGTTAAAGGCCAAGCGCCGCGCATTGGCAGAATCGCTACAAGCGCCAGCATATGTAGTTTTTCCAGATAGTACGTTGATTGGTATGGCCACGGCAAAACCGCGTAATCTGGATGAATTTGCAAAACTTCCCGGTGTCGGTGCGGTGAAATTAGAACGCTATGGTGCGGCATTTTTAACTGTGATCAACGGTGAAACACCACGATCGCATCCCGCACGGCGCAAATTGGCAGGGCGCGATACGGGTGAAATTTTTGATCGATTGCAAGCGGCGCAAATTGAATTGCAACGTGGGCCAGATGGAACGGGGAAACCTTTGTCGTGTAACAGTTCGACATTATCCAAAATCGCCCAGATCAAGCCACGCGATTTGGCCAGCCTTGATCGAATCCAAGGCATGGGTGCGCAAAAAACAGAACGCTTTGGCAATGTGTTTTTGGAAATTTTGAATGGTGATTAAGGCTTGGCCTTGGGATAAAAATCGGTATGTTTAGAATAATTCTAAAATGACGAAGGTGTTCAAATGCTTGCTGTGATCTCTCCTGCGAAAAAGATGAATTTCGATCCGTTGGAAAAATCCATTTCCGACAGCCAACCGCAATTCCAATCGGAAGCGAATGCATTGGTCAAAGTTGCGAAAAAACTGTCTGTTTCAGATTTACGTGCAATGATGAAAATTTCCGAGGATTTGGCAAAATTGAACCGCGAACGTTTTCAAGCGTTTAAAGATACGCCATCTGATTTGGAAACCAAACAGGCAGCGTTTGCATTTGCAGGGGATACATATACGGGTTTGCAATCGGACAGTTTATCGGATGATGATCTTGCCTATGCTCAGGATCACTTGCGCATTTTATCTGGTCTTTACGGTGTACTGCGCCCCTTGGATCGTATTCAACCCTATCGTCTTGAAATGGGACGCAAATTGCAAACCAAAGCTGGCGGAACACTATACGCATATTGGAATGATCGTATCGGAAACGCACTTGATAGCGCGGCAAATGGCGGCGCGGTTATCAATCTGGCCTCGAACGAATATTTCAAGGCCGCTGGTAAAAATATGAATTCCACGGTCATTACCCCAGCGTTCAAAGAAGAACGTGACGGTGGGTTAAAAATGATTGGACTGTTCGCCAAAAAAGCACGCGGTTCTATGGCACGCTATATAGTTCAAAACCGCATCGAAACATTGGATGGGCTTAAATCATTTGATACCGATGGATATAAATTCAACGCAAAACTATCTGGTGAAACCGATTGGGTGTTTACACGTAAAACACCCTAATGCGAATTTGCGATGGTTTTGCGCAACTGTTCGATTGACGGAATGCGCAAGCTACGTTTTTCGCGCCCGATAATACCAGCCTTGCGTAACCGACCCATTTCACGCGCAACGCCTTCGCGGCTTGAAAAAATAAATGCAGCCAATTCGCTTTGGGTTGGTGGGCGGTCGATAAGAACGTTATCTTCTTCCGCATTGCGCGTATTTTTAAGCGCAAGCTCCAACAATGCTTCGCGCAGACGCAGATCGGCGGACTTGGCGTTAAAATCAACCACTCGTTTTGACAGATGCCGCAGATGGCTCACCAATATTGAAAGCGCTGCGAATGTCATGTCGGGATAGGTTTTGATTAATTCCAAATATTTTTCAGCGGGTAAAGATGCCGCCAAACATTCGCCAGATGCGACAACACTGGATGAGCGCGGTGAATTATCAATCGCCGAGAATTCACCAAAACAATCACCTGTTGCGACACTGATAAATGAAATTTCGCGTCCTTTGTCGGTATAGATTGTGGCCTTTGCCGCCCCGCGTAACACGAAAAACACATCAGAGTTGCTATCGTCTGCTGAAATCAGAAACTGTCCAGAACTGTATAAATGTGTGGACCAAGCGCTGGACAAAATATTCCAGCTTTCCTGGCTTATCTGACCAAGAAAGGTGCTTTTGGGGAATGTGAGTTCATTACGTTGCATAACATGTAGTTACGTTAGGGAAAGGAGGGAATAAGTGACCTATATCACACTTTAGGAAAATACGCAAAAACAAACGCAATATTGGTTGCCAACCATATGCAATGAATTTTCTTGACAGAAATTATCTGTTGGTGAAAAAATCATTTAAAATTTCACGAGATGGATAAAAATGTCCGACACTCTGCAAAAATTCCCAACGTCGCTTGGTGCTGATTTGCGTGCATTGCGTAAATCGCGTGGAATCACCTTGGCTCAGATGGCGGAAAAAACCCAACGTTCGGTGGGTTGGGTTTCCCAGATTGAACGTGACCTATCCGAACCGTCGATCACAGATTTACGAAAGCTCTCTCATATTTTGGGCGTGTCGATTTCCTTGTTCTTTGGTCAATCCGACATGAAAGAAAATGAAAAAGGGCGCATTGTACGTGCGTCTGCGCGGCGCCAAATCGGGGGTGGTGACGCCGGGTTGATCGAGGAATTGTTATCACCTGATCTTACAGATGATTTTGAAATGGTTCGTTCTGTATTCCAACCAAATGCCAAATTATCAGAATTCGTTACCCGTGACACACAAGAGGTTGGATATCTCATTTCTGGCCGTCTGACATTGTGGTTGGGTGACGAAAAGTTTGATTTGGAAGCAGGTGACAGTTTTCGCATACGTGCAGAGCGGTTCAAATGGGAAAACCCACATTCAGAAACAGCGGTTGCGATTTGGGTAATCGCACCGCCAGTGTATTAGGATAAGCGATGCAAACAGGTTCTTGTGAATGCGGTAGCGTGACATTTGAAATAACGGGAAATTTGCGCCCCGTTGTGGCGTGTCATTGCACACAATGTCGAAAAACCAGTGGACATTATTGGGCAGCCACACAGGTGGACAACGAAAATCTGAAAATTATCAATAAATCTGGGTTGAAATGGTTTCGTTCGTCGAACTTTGCGCGACGCGGTTTTTGTACGGGTTGCGGAGCAAGCCTGTTTTGGCAATTGGATGGTGAAAACGCGACATCCATCGGGGCAGGCGCATTGGATGGTGAAACAAACCTAAAAACAGAAAAGCATATCTGTTGTGCCGATAAGGGCGATTATTACGATATTTCAGATGGCTTGCCACAGGTGGCGGGCGTGGGCAATTCAAACGACTAACAACGGGAACAGACATCCCCAAACAAAGGACAAAAACGCATGGCAGATTTTCCAACGACGGCACGTGTTGTGATTATTGGTGGGGGTGCGGTTGGCGCATCCAGTCTTTATCATTTGGCCAAGGCGGGCTGGACCGATTGTGTTTTGTTAGAAAAAAATGAGCTGACCGCAGGGTCAACTTGGCATGCCGCAGGGAATATTCCGACATTTTCCACCAGCTGGTCGATCATGAATATGCAGCGCTATTCAACCGAGCTTTATCGCCGATTGGGCGCAGAGGTTGATTACCCGATGAATTATAATGTGACCGGGTCGGTACGATTGGCGCATAGCGCTGAACGTATGCGCGAATTTGAACGCGCTGCTGGCATGGGGCGGTATCAGGGGATGGATATCGAAATGATGGGCGTGAGCGATTTCAAAGATCGCTATCCGTTTATGGAAACACATGACCTAGCGGGTGGGCTGTATGATCCGTATGACGGGGATATGGATCCAAGCCAGCTAACCCAAGCATTGGCGAAAGGGGCCCGCGATATGGGCGCGCAAATTTTCCGTTTCACACCTGCAATTGGTGTGCGCCGCGAAAATGGTGAATGGATTGTTGAAACTGATAAGGGTGAAATTCGTGCAGAATACGTTGTAAACGCCGCTGGCTATTATGCACAAAAGGTTGGCGAATGGTTTAAACCATATGGCGGGCGTACCGTTCCGATGATGGTCATGAGCCATCAATATCTGTTGACGGATGAAATCCCCGAAATTGCAGAATACACCAAGGCAAATGGCAAGCTCCCGTTGTTACGTGATGTGGATACATCATACTATTTGCGCCAAGAAAAACACGGTTTGAACCTTGGCCCGTATGAACGCAATTGTAAGGCGCATTGGGTCACACCAGACGATCCATTTCCCGAAGATTTCAGTTTTCAGCTTTACCCAGATGATTTGGAACGCCTTGAATGGTATATCGAAGACGCGATGGCGCGTGTGCCGCTGTTGGGTCAAACGGGTATCAACAAAGTTATCAACGGCCCAATTCCATATGCACCTGATGGGTTGCCATTGCTTGGCCCGATGCCAGGTGTGCCAAATGCGTTTGAGGCTTGCGTATTTACCTTTGGTATTGCCCAAGCGGGTGGCGCGGGCAAGGTTCTGGCGGAATGGATTACCGAAGGATACACAGAATGGGATATGTGGGCGGTCGATCCGCGCCGTTATACCGACTATACCGATGCGGATTATTGCATCCAAAAGGGTATGGAAACATATGGCCACGAATATGCCATGCATTTCCCACGCCATGAATGGCCCGCAGGACGCGATAAAAAACTGTCACCCGTTCATGATCGCGTCAAAGAGCTTGGCGGGGTCATGGGTGCCTATAACGGCTGGGAACGCGCCAACTGGTTTGCAAAGGATGGCGATGATACATCGCTGGATGCCACGCATACTTGGGGGCGATCGGGGCCATGGGAACAACGCGTGCGCGAAGAATGTGAAGCCGTGCGCGATCATTGCGGTGTGCTCGATTTGCCCGGCTTTTCTCGGTTTGCGATTTATGGTGATGGCGCTGCTGAATTTTTGCGTGGATATTGTACGGGTGCGTTGCCAAAAATTGGCCGTATGAATTTGATTTATGTGGCAGATGCACGCGGACGCATTGTGACCGAAATGTCGTGTATTCGTACCGGCGAGGATGAATTTTCGTTGATCACTGCGGCAACTGCGCAATGGCATGATCGTGATTTGTTGGTCAATGCAGCACCCGATGGGGTGACGATCAAGGATATCACAACCACACGCGATACACTAATTGTGACAGGTCCAAAATCAAGAGAGATTTTAAAACCTCTCACAGATGCCGATTTATCTACGGGATGGCTTACTCATCAATCCGCGACATGTGCAGGCAAGAAATGCCATCTGATCCGTGTATCATTTGCAGGTGAATTGGGGTGGGAAATCCATGCCGTGAATGATGATATGCCAGTGATTTATGAAGCGATAATCAAAGCGGGTGCAAAACCGTTTGGCATGTATGCGTTGGATAGTTTGCGTGTCGAAAAAGGGTATCGCACATGGAAGGGTGATCTTTCATCTGATTACACATTGCTCGAAGGTGGGCTTGACCGGTTCGTTCGATTGGACAAACCACAGGATTTCACAGGCAAAACAGCGCTTCAAAATGAAATGCAACAAGGGCGTAAAAAGGCGTTTGTAACATTGCTGGTTGATGCGGATGATTGCGACGCGCCCTATATGTCTACGATCTGGCATGACGGACAGGTTGTTGGCGAAACCACGTCTGGGGCGTGGGGGTATCGTATTGATGCATCGGTTGCTCTTGGCATGGTGCGCGTCGATTTGGCTGTTCCAGATACCAAGCTAGAGGTCGAAATTTACGGCAAGCGTTACGATGCAATTGTACAGGCTGATCAACCGTTGTGGGATCCCGAAAATGAAAGACTACGCGCATGACAAACCTTCCAGATAAAGCGCGGGTCGTCATTATCGGTGGTGGGGTGATCGGATGTTCTGTCGCCTATCATTTGGCCAAACTGGGTTGGAAAGATATTGTCTTGCTAGAGCGCAAACAATTAACTTCTGGCACCACATGGCATGCGGCGGGGTTGATTGCACAGCTTCGCGCAACTGCCAATATGACCAAACTTGCCAAATATAGCCAAGAACTCTACGGCGCATTGGAATCCGAAACAGGTGTCGCAACAGGTTTCAAACGTTGTGGGTCAATCACTGTTGCACTGACGGATGAGCGTAAAGAGGAAATTTACCGCCAAGCCGCAATGGCGCGTGCCTTTGGGGTCGAAGTCGAAGAAATTTCTCCCAACGAGGTTAAAGAAAAATATGAACATCTAAACATTGAAGGTGTTAAGGCGGGTGTTTGGTTGCCATTGGATGGGCAAGGTGATCCAGCAAATATCGCATTGGCATTGGCCAAAGGTGCACGCCAGAATGGCGCGATTGTGCGTGAACATGTGCGTGTCGAAAACATAACCAAATCGGGCAAACGCATCACGGGTGTTGAATGGGAAGCGAACGGCGAACGCGGGCATATCGCTGCTGATCATGTGGTGAACTGTGCTGGCATGTGGGGTCACGAAGTGGGCCGCATGGCGGGTGTGAATGTGCCCCTGCAAGCGTGTGAACATTTTTACATCGTGACCGAGGCAATCAAGGGTTTAACGCAAATGCCAGTGCTGCGTGTTCCTGATGAATGTGCGTATTACAAAGAGGACGCGGGAAAGTTCCTGCTCGGTGCGTTTGAGCCGAACGCGAAACCGTGGGGGATGGATGGTATTCCGTCGGATTTTGAATTCGATCAATTGCCCGAAGATTTCGATCATTTTGAACCGATCTTGGAAAAGGCATGTGAACGATTGCCGATGCTGGCGGACGCTGGCATTCACACGTTTTTCAATGGGCCAGAAAGCTTTACCCCTGATGACGCTTATCATTTGGGATTGGCGCCTGAATGCGAAAATTTTTGGGTTGCGGCGGGGTTCAATTCCATCGGCATTCAATCTGCTGGTGGTGCGGGCATGGCGTTGGCACAGTGGATGGATGCGGGTGAAAAACCGTTTGATCTGGGCGATGTGGACATAAGCCGTATGCAACCGTTTCAAGGCAATAAAACATATCTGTATGAACGATCGAAAGAAACGCTTGGCCTGCTATATGCCGATCACTTTCCATATCGTCAAAAGGCAACCGCACGTGGCATTCGCCGCACGCCATTTCATCAACACTTGTTGAGAAATGGTGCGGTGATGGGTGAATTGGCAGGATGGGAACGCGCGAATTGGTTTGCGAACGCCGAGCAAAAACCAGAATATGAATATTCGTGGAAACGCCAGAACTGGTTCGAAAATTCGGCCACTGAACATCGCGCAGTGCGCGAAAACATTGGCATGTATGACATGTCATCTTTTGGGAAAATCCGCGTAGAGGGTCGTGATTCCGAAACGTTTTTGAACTATGTCTGTGGCGGCGACATGTCCGTTCCAGTTGGTAAAATTGTCTACACTCAATTTTTAAATTCCAGCGGCGGGATCGAGGCGGATGTCACCGTAACGCGCCTGAGCGAAACTGCGTATTTGGTGGTGACACCTGCGGCCACGCGATTGGCGGATCAAACTTGGCTACAACGCCATGTGGGTGAATACAATGTCGTCATTACCGATGTCACAGCAGGCGAAGCAGTGCTTGCCGTCATGGGTCCCAATAGCCGCAAATTGTTACAGGCAGTGAGCCCAAATGACTTCACCAATGCGACCAATCCATTTGGCACCGCTCAAGAAATTGAAATTGGTATGGGTTTGGCGCGAGTGCATCGCGTGACCTATGTTGGGGAACTTGGCTGGGAAGTGTATGTGAGTGCCGACCAAGCAGCACATGTTTTTGAAACATTGCAAGACGCAGGGCAAGAATTTGATCTGAAACTTTGTGGTATGCATATGATGGACAGTTGTCGCATCGAAAAGGGATTTCGCCATTTTGGGCATGACATCACATGCGAAGATCACGTAATGGAAGCTGGCTTGGGCTTTGCCGTAAAAACCGACAAACCCAATTTCATTGGCCGCGATGCGGTGCTTCATAAAAAGGATACGGGATTGAACAGCCGTATGGTGCAATTCATGTTGAATGAAAGTGAACCAATGCTGTACCACAACGAACCGATTTTGCGTGACGGCGAAATTGTTGGGTATTTATCTTCGGGTAGCTATGGCCACACCTTGGGTGGGGCTGTTGGGTTGGGCTATGTCCCTTGCGCGGGTGAAACGGCGGCGGATGTTCTTGGATCATCATATGAAATTGATGTTGCTGGAACGCGTGTGGCAGCAACCGCAAGTTTGCGCCCGATGTATGATCCCAAATCAGAACGGGTTAAGGTGTAAACGGGCTTTGGAAAAGTTACATTATCAGCCACCTTCGGCGCCGCTCACCATTTTGCATGCGGATGCCGACTTGTTGGTGGTGGATAAACCATCTGGTTTGTTATCGGTCCCCGGAAAGGCCGCAGAGCATGCGGATTGTTTGGAAACGCGAATGCGCAATATCTATCCTGACACGCTATTGGTGCACCGCTTGGATATGGATACATCTGGCGTGATGGTTTTTGCACGCAACAAATCCGCGCAACGCCATCTGGGGTTACAGTTTGAAAAACGCCAGATGCAAAAAACATATCATGCGATTGTCGCTGGGATCGTTCGTGATGATACGGGCTTGGTTGATCTGCCGTTAATTGTGGATTGGCCAAATCGACCGCTACAGAAAGTGGATTTGGAAACAGGGAAACCTGCGCAAACAGAATGGCGTGTGCGTTCGCGTTCACACAATTCAACATATGTTGAATTATATCCAAAAACGGGGCGTAGCCATCAGTTACGTGTTCACATGTTGGCCATTGGTCATCCCATATTGGGTGATCGTTTTTACGGCGATTCAGATGTGATTTCCCGCATGGACCGCCTTGCGCTTCATGCATCAATGCTCAGGCTGCGCCACCCAACGGGTGGTGCATGGTGTGAATTTATCGCCAAATCACCGTTTTAAGCGCCCGCTTGCCCAACGGAGTTGAAACCGATAATCACAGGTTCAACAAAAGGAAAATCCGATGGCAATTGATCCCGTAGACTTAACCGCAAAACTTGTACGATGCGCATCTGTGACCCCGACCGAAGGCGGGGCACTTGTATTGCTTGAGGAAATGCTAAGCGCGGCTGGTTTTACCTGTACGCGTGTTGATCGGGGTGATGTTTCAAACCTGTTCGCGCGTTGGGGTGCGGGGAAAACGTTTGGGTTCAATGGTCACACGGATGTGGTGCCAGTTGGAGATGTGAATGCATGGTCAGTTGATCCGTTTGGTGCACAGATCAAAGATGGGTTTTTATATGGGCGTGGATCAACGGATATGAAATCTGGCGTGGCGGCATTTGCGGCAGCAGCGATTGATTACGTTTCTGATACACCCCCCGATGGTTCCATCGTTTTGGCAATTACTGGCGACGAAGAAGGCGATGCCAAAGACGGCACTATTGCCTTGCTGGAATGGATGGATGCCAATGGCGAAAAGATGGATCATTGTTTGGTTGGTGAACCGACCTGTCCCGATACAATGGGTGAAATGATGAAAATTGGGCGGCGCGGTTCGATGACCGCCTATTTCACTGTTCGCGGCGTTCAGGGGCATTCAGCCTATCCGCATCGCGCGAAAAACCCATTACCGGCGATGGCGGATTTGGTTTGTCGTTTGGCGAGCCATAGTCTTGATAATGGTACAGATCATTTTGATGCATCGACATTGGCCGTGACAACAATTGATACGGGCAATCCCGCGAATAATGTGATCCCAGCACAATGCAAAGCTACCGCAAATATTCGATTTAACGATGCACATCATTCGTCAGATATTTCCACATGGATGCGCGGTGTTGCCGATGATGTGGCCAAAAATTATGGCGTTGAAATTGATATGAATGTGTCCGTATCTGGTGAAAGTTTCGTCACCCCACCAGGTGAATTATCTGCGTTAATTGCAAATGCGGTAAAGGTTGAAACAGGTGTGGTGCCAGAGGCATCGACCACGGGTGGCACATCCGATGCACGGTTTGTGAAAAACCATTGTCCTGTGGTCGAATTTGGATTGGTTGGTAAAACCATGCATCAGGTCGATGAGCGTGTAGAAGTCACCCAAATTCACCAGCTCAAGGCGATTTATAAACGCATATTGCAGGACTATTTTGCGTGAACAAACATCTTTTTATCATGTTAAAAGAACCCCAAGCAGGGCGCGTGAAAACACGCCTTGGCGCGGATATGGGCATGACGCGCGCTGCATGGTGGTTTCGTCACCAAGCATCTGATTTGATCAGACGTCTGTCCGCCGATCGTCGTTGGCGCACAGTGCTTGCAGTTGCACCAGATCATGCAGGATTACAAAGTCGTATTTGGCCAAACCATTTACCCAAATGGCCACAAGGAAGTGGAAATTTAGGTGATCGTATGGGGCGCGTTTTTCGTCATGCACCAAATGGTCCGGTTGTGATTATTGGGGCAGATATTCCCAATATTACACCAGAACTGATTGATCGCGCATTTCGTACACTTGGTGATCATGACGCCGTGTTTGGCCCAGCGCCTGATGGCGGGTATTGGTTGATCGGGTTGAAACGTGGTGCAAATGCAATTCCGCGAGGTTTATTTGATAATGTGCGTTGGTCAAGCGAACATACCCTAGCAGATACAAAAGCGACGCTTGCGGGTGCAAGCGTCGCTTTCATTGATGTTTTGCAAGATGTCGATCACCTATCCGATTTGCAACGGATCAAGCGCGATCAATAATTTACATCGCCGCCTTCAACCTTTTTGGAAAATTCCGTGCTGCCACCTGCGGCCAGAATTTTGGCTTGGGCGACCCATTTGTCACGGGATACCCGGCCTTTGAAACCCTCTAAATTGGCATCCACCCATGCAACTTCGTTTGGGGTCCAATTTGCGATTTGATAGAAATGATAAAAGCCAAGTTTGTTACACAGCTCTTCCATTTTTTTGCCAACACCTTTGATCTGTTTCAGATCATCGGCAACACCACCGCGTGGGCCATCTAGTGCTTCTGGTCGGGTACCTTCGTTTGCACCTTCGACAACGCCATCACCGTCGTAATCTTCTGACATATCAACGGATGTTGCTGGTGCAGCAATTGGTGCAATTTTGGCGTTGCGACAATCGTCTAGATCGGCCTGACATTCATCAAGATCTGCGCGGCACCCGTTTAATTGCGCTTGTAGCGTATCAATTTGGCGTCGTGAACGCCCCCAAATCAACCAGCCTACGAACAATCCTAGCAATGCTGCCAATGCCAGTAAAATCCACCATTCCGAGAGTAAAAATCCCCATTCTTTAAACATTATTCGTCTCCTTTTGGGTTGGCATCCGCCTTAGTTCTGATTCCAAGTAAAGGTCGTACGCCGATTTGTGGCTTGGCCTTCTTCTGTTTCGTTTGATGCGATTGGGTCGCTTTCACCATATCCTTTGGCAACCATTGCCGATGCATTCACACCGCGTTCCACCAATGCAGCAACAACAGCAGAGGCGCGCTCAAGGCTGAGTTGGGCATTATATTCGGCACTTCCGCGGCTGTCGGTATGACCGCCAACTTCAAGGCCGATACCCTGATCTACACATCCACGCAAAATTTCCGCCAACTGGTCAATCAGTTCAAGTGAACTTGGATCAAGGTCTGCTTTGGCTGTGACAAAGTTGATTTTTGCACCTTGCAATAAATCGGCGGTACGTTGTTCACATGATGCCAGTGTTGGTAACACAGTTGTTTCTGTTTCTGGCTCCGGTTGGCTTATCTCAGGTTCCGCGATTGCGGGTTGTGGTTCCTGTTCCACTGGTTTTGGCTCTTCTGGTTTTACCAGCCAAAAACAATCTTGGTAAATTTCGGTCTTACCCGTTTGTGCGTTCACGCGTTCAGTTCCATTTTCAGGTTCTTGTTCTGAAACCTGCAACGATATTTGGGCATTTTCACCAAAGGCCGTCGTCATTTCTGATTTGGTTTCTTCCAATCGGCACGCTTGCCCTGGACGAAGCACCGCGGAAAGATTTGTAAAATCCGTACCAACCGTTGCATTTGCTGTTTCAAACGTTGGAACCCAACGCCCGATTGCTGTTAAGCGGTCTTTGATTTGATCTTCACCGGTTAGACGGCTGTTTGTGACGCCACCTGAAATATTGGCAAGTCCAAGTGCACCCGCCACTTCATCATCAGAAAGCCCATTTGGCGCCTTGCCAGAAATGGTGCCCGCGCCGTTGGCGCCAAGGTCGAACGAAATAATTGCAGGCTGTCCGTCATCAAGCGCGGTCAAATGCAATTCGACATCATATCCTTGTGGTACTTTGCCAATTTGGGTTGCGACACTATCGGCAACGCTTGGGTTTTCCACCGTACCTGTGAGCGTGAGTTTGCGATCAACAATGTTCAGCTCGCCATCGGTTAACCCGTTAAGCGCACCGACACCTGCACCGACAAATGCGGGCCAGTTTTCATCGGGCATCCCTGCGGCAAGTTGTAAATTATCCGCCTGATCCCCGATAAATTCTGCAAGGCTTTCACGTGCGGTTTCATCAGGAATGAACCCAGCGAAATCAACCTGATCGCCCTTCTTTTCACCACGAAACGTGTATTCATCCAGCGGTTTAACCGTTAAGTCGGCATTTGCGGTGTAACCTTCTGGTAAATCGTTCAGCGCCGTTTGAATGTCCAATGCCACTGTTGGATTTGCCGCCTCACCCGTAATGGAAAGATTGCGATCAACAACTTTCATTTCGCCAATTGTCAGCTGTGCCAATGCATCCGCACCCTTGCCGACCAATGCTGGCCAATTCTCATCGGGCATACCAAATGCGGGTTTTAATTGCGCATCTGATCCGACCAGATTTGTAAACGTATCAATGGCATCTGCGGATGGAACCAACCCTTGGAAGGAAATCCCGTCCGTTGTTTTTTGCCCGTCGAAAACATATGGGCGGGTGGGGGTGACATCAATGTTGATGTTCGCGGCATAGCCTTCTGGCAAATCATTGAATTGTTCAACAACGCTTGTGCGATCTTCTAGGTTTTTTGCCAATCCTGTCAGTGTTATTTCACGATCAGAAATATCCAGCGTTGCATTGCTCAGCGGGTTCAAAGCCGCGTAAGATTTCTGAACCACAGATGGCCACTGTTCGTCTGGCATGCCAGAAGCAAGCGAAAGTGTTTCGGATGAAATACTACCGTTAAATGTGTCATTGCGTGGGGTATTACCTGAATAGGCGATGTTCCCATCGTCTGATTTTTCTGCGCGAAACACATAGGGTGATGCAACATCCATCAAAGCGATATTGTCGTTCACCACACGCCGTCCGGTGACATCGTTCAATGCAGAAAGAATTGCGTCTTTTTGAACTTGGTTTTCGGCCAAACCAGTGGCAGTGATATCGCGCCCAGAAACCGTCGTTTCAATTAGCGATGTATCTGGAATAGTTTCAGCGGCAGATTGCGCAACGAATGTTTCAATTTCTTTGGTATCTTTGCCAAAATTCCAATGTGTAAGAATTTTGCCCGTTCCAACAAAACCCAAAAACAAATATCCTAAAACCAGGATTAATATTCCGATCACGGTACGCAAGATGGCTCTCCCCAATATTAATAAGCCTAATTGTGAAGTAAATTTAGGAAGTTCACGTCCACGTTACAAGTATTAAGGTGAGGATGTTCATTTCACCAATCGGTGGTGATTTGTTCATCGTCCGTTAAATTGCAATGACCCCATAGATTTTGCATGTTAAGCAACGGGTATGAAAAAACTTCCCACCAAAGACGAAATCCTAAATTGGATCGCAGAAAACCCCACAAAAACCAATAAACGCGACATTGGGCGCGCATTTGGGATCAAGGGTGCGGCGCGTATCGATTTGAAACGCATGCTCAAAGAATTAACCGCCGAGGGGCATTTGCAAAAAGAAAAGCGCACGTTTCACGACCCAAATGGATTACCACCCGTTTCGGTTTTGCGCTGTTTGGGAGCGGATAAAGACGGTGATGTTTGGGCAGAAGCCTTGGAATGGAACGGTGATGGTGACACACCACGCATTCATATTTTGCCATCCAAAGATCATTCAGCCCCTGCCAAAGGTCAACAGGTGCTTTGCCGCTTGTCGCCCAGCACACAAGAAGATGTCACCTATGATGCGCGGATCATTCGCAAACTAAGCGATGGACCAGAGCTGTTTATCGGGATTTATCGCACGGGTTCAGAGGGCGGGCGCATTATGCCCGTGGATAAAAAACGCGATCGCGAATGGCGTGTTACGGAAAAAGATTCCAATGGCGCCAAAGACGGTGAACTGGTCGAAGCACAGCAATCTGGCCCCAAGGGGCGCATGGGGCTGCCATCTGCACGGATTGTTGAACGTCTTGGCGATCCGATGGCGCCCAAGTCAATTTCTCTGATCGCTATTCATCAACATGAAATACCCGATCATTTCCCTGATGATGTGGTGGCAGAGGCCGAAAATGCGCAACCCGTAGAATTGGGTGATCGCACCGATCTGCGCCATTTGCCATTGTTTACAATTGATCCATCCGATGCGCGCGACCATGATGACGCAATTTGCGCCGCCCCTGATGATGATCCAAAAAACGAAGGCGGTCATATCGTTTGGGTCGCCATTGCTGATGTCGCGCATTATGTACGGGCGGGTTCGCCGCTGGATAAAGAAGCGCGCAACCGTGGTAATTCATCCTATTTCCCCGATCGTGTGGTGCCGATGTTGCCTGATGCGTTATCGGGCGATTTATGTTCACTGCACGAAGGTGTGGATCGTGCCTGTATGGCGGTGCGGATCGTATTGGATTCCAAAGGTGAAAAATTACACCATGAATTTCACCGCGGTTTGATGCGATCACCAGCGTCGCTATCCTATGAACAAGCGCAGGCCGCACATGAAGGGCGATATGACGAGGCGACAAAACCGCTGGCTGGCCCAATTGCGGATTTATTCGCGGCATATGCAAGCGCGACCAAGGCCCGCAATAAACGACAGCCGCTCAACCTTGACCTACCGGAACGCAAAATCGTTCTGTCTGACGAGGGTGTCGTATTGTCGGTTGATTTTCGCGCGCGTTTTGATGCGCATAAATTGGTCGAAGAATTCATGGTCACCGCAAATGTGTGTGCGGCAGAAACGCTTGAATCCAAACGCACAGAATTGCTCTATCGCGTTCACGAAGAACCAAGCCCTGAAAAACTCGACGCACTGCGCGAGGTTGCGGATGCGGCAGGCATGACGCTTGCCAAGGGTCAGGTTCTGAAAACCCAGCACATCAATAAATTGCTAGAGGCCGCGAAAGATTCCGAAGACGCCGAAGTTATCAATATGTCTGTACTGCGGTCCATGACCCAAGCGTATTACGCACCTGTCAATTTTGGCCATTTTGGTTTGAACTTAAAACGCTATGCACATTTCACATCACCCATTCGCCGCTATGCTGATTTGATCGTGCACCGCGCGTTGGTCACGGCACATGGGTTTGGCGATGATGGGTTGCGTCCCCAAGATATTGAACAGCTCAAAGAAACGGGTGAATGGATTTCACAAACTGAACGTCGATCCATGTTGGCCGAACGCGATACAACAGATCGCTATTTGGCGGCATTTCTGGCTGAACGTGTTGGCAATGAATTTACGGGTCGTGTCAGCGGCATCGCTAAATTTGGATTATTTGTAAAGTTGGACGAAACGGGTGCCGATGGAATTATCCCGCTGGCCAATCTTGGGCGCGAATACTGGCGCTATGTGGAGCGCGATGGATCGCTCAAAGGCGAAGATTCAGGGCGCGTTATTCAGGTTGGTATGCCGTGTAAGGTCAGCCTTGTTGACGCGACTGCGGTTACAGGTGGTTTGACACTTGAAATGTTGGAATTAGATGGCAAACCCATGCCCAAGGGCAGTTCCCGCACACGTGGTAAGACCGGCAAAAACGGCGGGCGGCGCAAACTGGTTAAGGCGAAATCAAAATCCGCCAAACACCGGCGCAAAGTAAAACGCAGCCGTTAATTTCGATTTAATTTATATGTCAGCGCATGTTTAATCAGCAAGCAAAGCTTGTCTGGTTGAATATCTTCGCGCGTTTCAAACAACACACCACGATTGCCGTCAAAGCGAAAGTCAGTGCCAAAGGTCTGTGCAAAATTTGAAATGACATTGCTTTGACAATGGGCAAATATTCCAAACCCACCCGACTTGGGCACCCCAAGTCGCAGCGCGGTTCCAATAGGCGAAACATAAGATGGTTGTCCCCAACGTAAACATTCATCGATTTTGGAAACGTGTGAAAGCGTTGCGCCTGTGGAAAAAATCAATTGGCGCAATTCAATTAAATGAAGCCGTGAATCGCTTGGAAAATCGGCAAAAATCTGTTCGATTTGAGGATCTGAAAACGGATATTTCATCATTTTTCGCACGACTGATACATAGGCAAACAGCATAAGCAACTATTCGCAATGTGATCAAACATTATATTTTTGCGCTTTGGTCTTGGTGCAAGAATCGCTAGACTGATAAAAAAATAACAAATCCCGAGCAGGAGATTTTGATGAAACAGGTGATTTTAAGTGGTGCAGCCGCATTGATAATGGCAATTCCGAATATCGGTTGGGCGGAATCAGACGATCGATTCAATTCACAGGAAAATATCGTTGTGGCGCAAACACAGGCGGGATTTGAGCGGTGGGTAAAATCCTTTCGCGCCAAGGCATTGACCAAAGGCGTGTCCGCAAAAACATATGACCGCGCATTTCGCGGTGTGAAATTAAACCAAACCGTAATCGGTTATGATCGCAAACAGGCAGAATTTTCGCGCCAGATTTGGGATTACCTTGATACCGCGACATCCCCAAAACGCGTGTCCAATGGTCAAAAGAAATTTAAATCCGAACGCAACACGTTGAAAAAGATCGAAGCCCGTTACGGCGTTGATGCAGAAGTAGTTGTTGCGATTTGGGGGCTGGAGTCATCCTATGGTGAAAACATGGGTGACATTAACATCGTCGAAGCCCTTGCAACCCTTGCTTATGAAGGGCGACGTCAAAAATTTGGTGAAACGCAATTGCTTGAAGCGCTGCGCATTATTCAACGCGGGGATATTACACCCAAACGTATGAATGGTTCATGGGCAGGTGCGATGGGCCATACGCAGTTTATTCCAACCAGTTATCAAGCCTATGCGCAAGATTTCACAGGTGATGGTAAACGCAATGTCTGGGATCCGCGAAACCCATCGGATGCGCTTGCCTCCACCGCGAATTATCTGAAAAAATTTGGCTGGGTCAAAGGCCAACCATGGGGGTTAGAGGTAATATTACCCTCTGGGTTTAATTATGGCAATGCGAGCTTAAAGGTGAAGGCAACGCCCGCACGCTGGGGCGAACTTGGTGTCCGGCTGGTCAATGGTGGTCGCATCCCAAATCATGGCGAAGGGTCGATATTTTTACCAGCGGGCGCGGATGGGCCTGCGTTTGTTGTGTTCAAAAACTTTGGTGTGATCAAACGATACAACAATGCCAATTCCTATGCGATGGCGGTGGGGCATTTGGCGGATAAAATTGTGGGTGGCGGTGAATTCGCACGTGAATGGCCGCGTGGGCCAGGGGCGTTAAAGCTTGCGCAAAAGATCGAGGTTCAGGAACGACTGAACAAAGCGGGGTTCGATGTTGGGGATGCCGATGGAATTCTTGGTCCAAACACCATCGATGCGGTTAGCGCGTTTCAACGTTCATTGGGAATGGTACCCGATGGCAAAGCAAACCAAGATTTGTTGAATTTGCTGCGCAAACGCACGCGTTAATTATTACCCCAATCGGCAGATTGCATTTCTCGCAAACGGCTGGCGGTGCGTTCAAATTCAAACGCGCCGCGCCCTGTGGTGTATAGCTGTTCTGGTTCGGTTGCCGCGGATGCGATCAGTTTTGTTTTCGCCTCATAAAGCGCATCGATCAGCGTGACGAAACGTTTTGCTTCGTTATTTTTGGCAGACGATAACGCGGGGATGTTGGTAACAATCAAAAGTTTGACCGATTTCGCAATTTCCAAATAATCCCCTGGTCCAAGCGGTTTGCCACAAAGTTCATCAAAGCTTGCCATTGCAGTGCTGTTATTGTGAAACGGCAATGTGATTTCACGGCCCTTTCGTTTCAAAACCAATGGGGTGGAATGCCCGCCTGATAGATCAGCCCAAAGCGTGTCGATCTGTTTTTGAGCAGCATCATTATGCGGAGTAAAATAAAGTTGTTCCTTGGCTAACCGATTTTGACGATGATCGGTTTCACTGTCCAGATTATGCAGCAACAAGTAATCTTGGATCAGATCAATAAACGGCACAAACAGTTGTCGGTTCAATCCATTTTTATACAGATCAGTTGGATGACGATTGGATGTGGTTACAACAATCACGCCCGCTTCGAACAGGTGTTCAAACAAACGCCCCACAATCATCGCATCAGCGATATCGGTGATTTGCATCTCATCAAAACAGAGCAACGAAGCATCCGCGATAATTTTTTGTGCCACGGGTTTAATTGCATCCTCAACACCTGTTTTGCGCACAGCGTGCAGGCTGTCTTGGATTTCTTGCATGAATGCGTGGAAATGAACGCGGCGTTTACGTTTGATTGGAGCGGTATCGAAAAACAAATCCATCAACATGGATTTCCCACGCCCCACACCGCCATACATATACAATCCTTTTGGACGCGGTGGTGCGACGCCAAACAAACCTGACAGTAACCATTTTGATTTGGGTTTATAATCAACAAGCTGTTCATGCAGATTTTGAAGCGCAACAAGTGCTTGGCGTTGTGCGGTATCATCGGTTAATTCACCAGACTCCACACGTTGATCATATGTTGCAATTGGCGTCATGAAAATTGTAACCCTTACAAAAATCTCTTTGACCTCAGATAACAACTTGCGCATCGTGTCACAATGGAAACTACCCAAAAGCAAAATTTATTCACACCAGTATTGATCGCCAGCTCACTGATATTGATGCTGGGCTTTGCGGTGCGCGCGTCTTTTGGTGTGTTTCAAATTCCAATTGCCCAAGAATTTTCATGGCTGCGATCCGAATTTTCACTTGCGATTGCGTTTCAAAATCTAGCGTGGGGATTTGGTCAGCCGATTTTTGGTGCGATCGCAGAAAAGCTGGGCGACCGAAAGGCAATTTTCATTGGCATTTTATGCTATGTCTTTGGCTTGGTTGCATCGAGCTTTGCAATCACACCTGCGGGGCATCAAATGCTCTCGCTATTTGTTGGCTTTGGCGTTGCGGGTATGGGATTTGGTGTGATCCTGGCAATCGTTGGACGCGCAGCATCGGATGAAAACAGATCAATGGCGATGGGTATCGCCACGGCAGTGGGATCTGTGGGGCAAATCATCGGCCCACCCGCGGCAGAATATTTGCTGACATATATGAATTGGTCGTCAGTGTTTTTGGTTTTTGCTGGCGTGATCATGGCCTCGGTTTTGTTGTTACCGTTTTTAAAAACAGATCAGCCGATTAAACGCGATGAATTGGATGAAACGCTTGGCGAAATATTGAAAAAGGCACTGTCTGATCCAAGCTTTACGTTGATTTTTATAGGGTTCTTTTCTTGTGGGTTTCAGCTTGCTTTTGTTACCGCACATTTTCCTGCTTTTGTGACCGAAATGTGTGGACCGATTGCCGCCGATGGTTTGCTGGCAAGTATTGGCGTTGGCACCACAAGCGCACTTGGCGCCTTGGCAATCGCTGTGATTGGTGCGGCAAATATTATCGGTACAATCGCAGCAGGCTATTTTGGCAAACGATATAAAAAGAAAAATCTGCTCATGTGGATTTACGTGGCACGTACCGTTGTTGCGGCGGCATTTATCCTGTTTCCAATGACCCCTGTAACGGTTCTTTTGTTTAGTTTTTCAATGGGATTGTTATGGCTGGCAACGGTACCGCTGACCTCGGGTTTGGTTGGTTATATTTACGGTTTGCGTTACATGGGCACGCTTTACGGGCTAGTGTTTTTTAGCCATCAATTGGGATCGTTTCTGGGTGTTTGGCTGGGTGGTCAGCTTTATGATATTTACGGCACTTACAACACTGTTTGGTGGGTTGGCGTCGGTGTGGGTGCATTTAGCGCCTTGGTCCACATTCCAGTCAAAGAAATCCCACTCAAGTTGCGACAAGCGGTTCGTGTCTGAATTGATTCAATTTTATCGATTAAATTTGCGCAATTAACGCAAGGCTAATTTTCTTGGCTTAGGTCTATTGCAAGACCACCAAGCAGGACTAGTTTTGACAAATATTGCATTTCTTGAACAGCAGCTGAAACAAGAACGTGCCGCGCGCATGTCCGCCGAAAACGCGTTGGCGGAATATCGGCGTCAGGTTGAAATCAAAAACGCTGAAAAACGCCAACTTACAGATCGTATTCTTTCGGCGATGATGGCGGCACCTGATGCGATGGCGCTGTTTGATAAAGATGACATATTGGTGGCGGCAAACAAGGCGTATTTAGACCCCATTGATGATCAACGGCTTGTGCTTGAAATTGGTATGTCACGATTGCAAATTTTGGAGAAAGTCGCAGCGGTTGGATTGCTTGATTTCAATGGGAAGTCTGCCAAAGAATGGTTTGCACAAACAGCGCCACAATGGCGATCTGCCGAATTTGGTGAAAGCACGTTACAAACAACCGATGGAAAATGGTATCGCGTTACAAATCGCAAAACAAAATATGGCGATAGCGTTACATATCGGGTTGATATCACATCCGAAAAACTGCGCTCTATTGAATTGCAAAAGGCGCGAGAGAATGCAGATCATGCTAGCCGTGTAAAATCGGCATTTTTGGCCAATATGAGTCACGAAATTCGTACACCAATGAATGGCGTAATTGGGATGGCGGAATTATTGGTTGAAACAAAACTTGACGACGAACAATTGCTGTTTGCGAATACGATCAAAAATTCTGGTGAAGCATTGCTGACAATCATTAATGACATTTTGGATTATTCCAAGATTGAAGCCGGGCAAATGGAACTGTTTCCAGAACCCTTTAATCTGGAAGAAATGGTTCTGGATTGTGTCCGATTGCTGCAAAGCAAAGCGAGCGATAAAAATCTCGATCTACTACTGGATTACGACATGTTTTTGCCGACGGGATTCGTTGGTGATGTCGGGCGCATTCGACAGGTTTTGTTGAATTTGATTAGCAACGCCATAAAATTCACACAGTTTGGATATGTGTTGATCCGTGTTGTGGGCGTGACGCAAAATGATACCGATTACAAAATCCACATAGCGGTCGAAGATACGGGTATTGGTATACCTGAAGAAAAGCAGGAACATGTGTTTAGTGAATTTAAACAAGTTGATCACATTGAAAATCGCAAATTAGAGGGCACCGGATTGGGATTGGCCATTAGCAAGAAATTGGTTGAAAAGATGGGCGGTGTAATGTGGCTTGATTCTGAGGCGGGAAAGGGATCCGTTTTTGGTTTTAAAATTGATCTTGTTTCACAAGAAAACGAAATATACCGCCAACCTACCGCACCAACGGAAATTCAGGATGTCATGATTGTTGACGATTTGGAACAAAATCGCACCATTTTGAAAAAACAATTGGGCGCGATGAATTTGCATTCGCATGAATTTTCAAATGTGGATCAGGCCGTCGATGCGTTCAAAGCGGGCATGCCGTGCGATATGGTTATTACAGATCACCAAATGCCAGAAAAAACGGGTGAGCATTTGGCAATTCAACTGCGCGATCTTGGATTCAGCGGCCCGATTTTTATGCTGAGCTCGGATCTGCGCAATTTAAAGCCTTCGCAGGTGAATACCGAATGTATTACGGCGATATTGCAACGCCCATCTTTGCGCAACGAACTTTATAAATCGCTGAACTGTGTGTTTGACACATCGGTAAAAACAAAACAAACATTGGTGGTTGGTTCATCGTCTATTCAAAATTTGGAAAATTTACCCGTCCTGTTGGCGGAAGATAACAAAACCAACCAATTGGTGTTTCGCCAGATGACCAAGGCGTTGAAGTTGAATTTAACGACCTGTCGTGATGGATTTGACGCAATTGAACAGTTTCAAATCACGAAACCCAGAATTATTTTTATGGATATATCAATGCCGGAATGTGATGGAGTGGAAGCAACCCAAGAAATTCGACGGATTGAAAAACGAAACAAAATGCCGCCAACACCCATTATCGCCTTAACGGCACATGCAATGGCAGGTGATCGGGATCGATTTATTGCCGCGGGTATGGATGATTATTTGGCAAAACCGCTAAAGAAAAAAATGGTGTTTGAATTATTGGAACGCTTTGCGCCCATGCTAACTCCAGAACAAAAGCTTTAGCGCCAATGCAACACAAATGGTCACGAGCATGGGTTTTATAATTGTGTTGCCCTTGCTAATCGCCAAGTTTGCACCAACACGCGCACCCAAAATTTGTCCACATGCCATGACCACCCCAATTTTCCACGAAATTACACCCAGAAAAACAAAGCTTACAAACCCACCAAGGTTAGACGCAAAATTAAACAATTTTGTTTTGGCTGTGGCGCTTAACACGCCATGCCCACCAAGTGCGACAAGCACAAGCATATAAAAACTCCCTGCACCTGGGCCAAATATCCCATCGTAAAATCCAACAAGTGGGAGAATTGCAACGCTAACCAATCCGATTGGTAGCAAGGATTTTTTGGATTGATCGTCCAGTTTTGGCTGGATAGCGAAATAAATTGCAATGCTGATCAAAACCACGGGCAGTACGATTTCCAATACTTCACTGGAAACATATGATGCGACATAGGCACCAATGAAAGACAGCACAAAACACAACAATGCAATAGGCCACTCTTTGCGAATATCCAAATGGCCCTTTTTCAAAAAAGTAATTGCGGCTGTTCCCGTTCCAAACAAGCCTTGAAATTTGTTTGTCGCAATCGCCTGAATTGGTGAAACACCCGCGAGTAACAACGCGGGAACCGTGATCAATCCACCGCCCCCAGCAATTGCATCAATTGCGCCTGCAAAAAATGCAACTGCAAACAAGATCAAAAGAATTGTGATTGTTGGATCGCTCATAGCGCAGCGCTATCAGCATCCCTTGTTATGGTCTAGCGCAATTTTGCGGCGTTAACCAATATGATGTTTGCCACGGGTTTTGGCCAATTCAACCTGTTTTTGACGCTCACGAAATCTGGTTTTACGCTCTTCGCTGGTGGTATCAATACATTGATGACAGCTCACACCTTTTTCAAATTCGGGGCGTGCGAAATCTTCGGGGGCAAGGGGCATACGACAAGCATGGCAAAGATCGTATTTGCCTTCTTCCAGCCCGTGTTTCACCGAAACGCGGCTATCGAAGACGAAACATTCGCCGTCCCAAGTGCTATCTTCTTGGGGGACTTCTTCAAGATATTTGAGAATGCCACCTTTCAGGTGATAAACATCTTCGACACCTTCGCCGAGCAGATAATTGGTGGATTTTTCACAGCGAATACCGCCTGTGCAAAACATCGCAACCTTTTTATTGTGAAAACGTTGTTTGTTTTCTTCCCACCAGGCGGGGAATTCACCGAATGATTTTGTCTTTGGATCAATCGCACCATCAAATGTGCCAATCGCAACCTCATAATCATTGCGCGTATCAATCACCACAACATCATCACGTGTGATCAGATCATTCCAATCGGCCGCATCGACGTAGTTTCCAACATTCGCTGTTGGGTCAACATTGGGTTGTCCCATTGTGACGATTTCTTTTTTCAGCTTCACCTTCATGCGGTTAAACGGCATTTCGCTGGCAAAGCTTTCTTTGTGTTCGAAATCTGCGCAGCCGGGCAAGGCGCGGATGGCAGACAGCACATTATCGATGCCTGTGCGCGATCCTGCGATGGTGCCGTTGATACCCTCAAACGCAAGCAAAAGCGAACCTTTTACCCCGTTTGATTTGCAAACAGCCTGAAGCGGAGCTTGCAGCGATTTATGATCTGCAAACTTGGTAAAATGATAAAGTGCGGCAACGATGATTTTTGTCATGCGCGCCATATACGCCTGTGCATGAGGTTCGTCCAGTGCCCACAATCAATCCAGATTGACCTTTCCGCGCAATGATTTCACTTGTCCGCGCTGTGTTTTTGCATCCATGCGGCGGCGTTGTGATGCGCGGGTGGGCTTGGTTTTGACGCGAAATTTTGGTCGCTGCATTGCGGCGGTGATCAATTCGATCAGTTTTTCACGTGCCAGTTCGCGGTTCAATTTTTGCGATCTGTGTTTATCTGCGGTGATGATAACCGCACCATCCTTTGTCCATTTTCGTCCGGCCAATTTACGCAGGCGGGTTTTAACGGGGGCGGGCAGATTTGGTGATCTGTCAGCTTCGAACCGCAATTCTACGGCGGTGGACACTTTGTTCACATGCTGTCCACCTGGGCCAGAAGCGCGTTGAAAACTTTCGCTTATTTCCCAATCTTGGATGGTTATGTTGTCATTAATGCGGATCATAATACCGTTTAACATGCAAAAAAGCCTGCGCCAAGGAACGCAGGCTTTTCTCGAGATTTAGAGGTGGCAAGCAAAACCCGGAGGCTTTGAGGCCAGATGTGTTCGTAGGAGGGCTGCCCCCTAAAAATGCACCTCGCTCGTATCCTTCACCAGCGGCTCTGTTTTCCCAATAATCATTGGCACCTCCTTTCTGATTGTTTCTGTGTCTCGGATCGTTGTCCGATAAACGAATCATGCAACGACTTTGGAAAAACTCCAAGCGTTTTTTTGAAACAGTTCAGTGAAAGTGGCGTGAATGCTTAGGCAGTGCGCAACGTGAGTTGCTGTGCCAACACGCGAAATGGAATCAGTGCAACCAATGCCAACACCAATTTTACACCCCAATCGGCAATGGCGAGTGAAACCCATAATGGCAACATTGCGCCCGCACCAAGCAATGGAACCATTTCATTTGCCCATGACACATCATTTGCGGGTTCGATAAATGCAAGGCCTGCAGAAAACGCGATGGTAAAGAAAATAGCCGTGTCCAATGACGATCCGATCAAAGTGGATGCAAGAGGCGCGCGCCACCATTTCCCCGAACGCAGGCGATCAAACACCAATACATCGATCAATTGCGCAACCAAGAATGCAGTGCCCGATCCAATTGCGATGCGCAATGTCACCAATGGGCCAAATTCACCGATGATCTGTGTTCCGATGAACGAACAGATAATGCCAACGATGAAACCAGCAAACACAACTTTGCGCGCCGCGGATGTGCCGTAAACACGGTTCATCAAATCGGTCACAAGAAATGCGAATGGATATGTAAATGCACCCCAAGTGAGCCAATCGCCCAACAAGAATTGCACAAGAATATTAGAGGCAACGACAATGGCTGCCATGGCGATGACGCCAATGATGATACCGCGATTCATAATGTACTCCGTTTTGAAAAGGTAGCGGACACTTTTGCTGTTCAGCAGCGCGGACATAGGATGTTATGATTTAAAACGCAAGCGGAGTCTGGATTTATACGCTATGCGGTTTAGGTAAGGGAAATCGTAAACGAAAGATTTGATGGGGTGTCGCATGAGACAATATCTGTTGGGGTTATTGATGGTGATGATCGGGGCATTCCCAGTGTCGGCACAGGATTTCACCCGCAGCTCTGGCAAGCTGTCCAACCAAGCGTTTTACAAATCAATTGCGTGCAAGGCTAAGCCTGGCCAAGCCTGCCAAACATCGTTGCGACGTTGGCCCAAGCAGTTGCGCAACAATATTTCGGTTGGGCTTGTTGGCGTGCAAGGCGTTTCAAAAAATGGTGCATATGCCGCCGCGACCGAGGCTGCGATCAAAAATGCAGTGCAACAAGTGAACGCCGTTGACGCGGGTGTGCAGTTGCGCTTTTATTCTGGGAATGCGGCACGAAATGCAAATATTCAGGTTCATCTGGTGAAACCGCGTGGCAAAAATCGTATCATCAAAAACACGGGTTATCGTTTTTTAGACGGGCAAAAGGCAAATAATGCAATTTCGGCAAGCGCGACAGTTGGTAAATATATCCTGTCTTCGGGAATTGCGGTTTCTGTTGATCGTGTGAAACAGTCGAAGTTGTCATCAATCCTGCTGGAAGAAGTGGTGCAAAGTTTGGGGTTAACTTGGGATATTCACAATCCCTATTACGATAAACGATCCATTTTTGCCCAAGTTGGCACCGACAGCATTACCAAACTAACAGGCCAAGATGCGCAAGTGTTGCGCATGCACTACCCAAATTAAAAACGCCCAAGGTGGGAACCTTGGGCGCGAAATTTAAACACCAACTTCGATGATGGCCTTGGCCAAAATCGGCACGGTTTTTTCTGTGATCCCAGCGATATTCATACGGCTGTCACCAACCATATAAATCGCGTGATCTTCGCGTAGCTTTTGCACCTGTTCAGGTGTTGCACCCACACGCGAAAACATGCCTCGATGTTCGGCCAAGAAACCAAAACGATCTGATCCGCTTTCGGCGCGCAATGCTTCGGCGAGCATTTGGCGAATGTTCAACATGCCAGTACGCACAGATTCCAATTCGGCCTTCCATTCCGCACGAAGTGTATCGTCGGTTAAAACCATCGTCACCAGACGTGCACCATGATCGGGTGGAAAGCTAAAGTTTTGGCGATTTAGATAGCTTAGGTTCGCTTGGGTAATTTTGCTTGCGGCTGCGTCAGGTGAAATTGCGATCACAATCCCGGCGCGTTCACGATAAATGCCAAAGTTTTTTGAACAGCTTGCCGCGATCAACATTTCAGGGAATTTTTGCGCAAGCAGGCGCGTGCCATATGCGTCTTCTTCCAAACCATCGCCAAAACCTTGGTAGGCGATGTCAACAAATGGAATTGCACCCTTTTCCAACAACAAATCGGCAACCAGCGCCCATTGTTCATTGTTCAAGTTTGCACCTGTTGGGTTGTGACAACAACCATGCAGCAAAACAACATCGCCTGATTTCACGCCTTTCAGGCTGTCCATCATGCCGTCAAAATTCACGGAACGGGTTTCATTATCGAAATAGGTGTATGTCGTTTGTGGCAACCCCATATGCTTGATAATGCTGGGATGGTTCGCCCATGTTGGATCGCTTAACCAAACGGTTGCACCGGTATCGGCCATTTTAACCAGTTCCATAATCTGGCGAATGGCGCCTGTACCACCGGGTGTATGTGCAAATGCCAAACGATCAGAATCCACAACGCCGCCTAAAACCATTTCTGACATCGCTTTGTGATAACCCGCATCACCGATCAGGCCAGTATAGCTTTTGGTTTGCTCCTGTTCCCACAATTGTTTTTCTGCATTTTTAACAGCGTGCATAATTGGCGTTTGGCCTTCGGCGTTTTTGTAAACACCAACGCCAAGGTCAATTTTGTTTGGGCGATCATCGGCACGAAACATGCCCATAAGTGCCAGAATTTTATCTTCGGGTTGTGCGTGAAGCGAAGTCAGCATGATAAGGTCCTGTTAACCTGTTTGAAGTGGTAAGTTTTCATCGGCGCCCCATTGCGCCCAAGACCCGTCATAAAGTGCTTGTTCAGTCACGTCTAGTCGTGCAAGCGCCAATGCCAAAACTGCCGCAGTCACACCAGAACCACAGCTGGTAATGATGGGCTTGGTCAGATCAATATTGGCGCCCTGAAAAACATCGCGCAAATCATCGACAGATTTCAGGTGGTTGTCTGGGGTCAACACCGCTTTGAAAAATACATTTGTTGAATTTGGAATATGCCCAGATCGCAATCCTGCGCGTGGCTCTGGCGTTTCGCCACGAAACCTTGCCGGTGGGCGCGCATCGATAACCTGTGCGGTTGTTTTTAAAACTTGGGTTTCATCGACAATGTTTTGCGCATTAAATTTTGCGCTGAAATTTCCAGTGTCGGGTTGGGTGGGCGTGGATTGTGTTGGCAATCCTTTGGCGATCCATTCAGGCAGACCACCATCCAATACGTAAACGTCATCGTGCCCCATCACCCGAAACATCCACCAAACGCGCGCTGCGGAAAACAACCCAGCACCATCATAAATAATGATTGTTGAATCATTGGATATGCCCATGTTGCGAACGGCGGTTTCAAACACTGCCGCGGTCGGCGCCATATGTGGCAGATCGCTTGATGTATCGGAAATTGCGTCAATATCGAAAAACTGCGCACCCGCAATATGTTGCGCTTCATATTCTGTGCGACCATCACGGTTTTCGGTGGGTAAATACCAAGACGCATCCAAAATGCGTAACTTGGGATCGTTAATGTGTTGGGCAAGCCAATCTGTGGATACTGTAACTTTCATATGCACACGCTATGACCACGTGAAAAAATCCGCAACACCAAAGGAAGCGTTAGCCGTGATCGCGTAGCAATCGTGATTTTTGTTTTTGCCAATCACGTTGTTTTTCGGTGGCACGTTTATCTGATTGGTTCTTACCCTTGGCCAAGCCGATCAACAGTTTCGCACGGCCCTTGTCGTTGAAATAAAGTTTGAGCGGAACCAATGTCATGCCCTTGCGCCCGATGGCCTGAAACATGCGCGCGATCTCGCGTTTTGATGCGAGCAATTTTCGCCGACGGCGTTCTTCGTGACCGAATGTTTTTGCTTGGGCATAGAGCGCGATGGAACTGTTGATTAACCACAATTCGCCGTTTTCGACATCGGCATAGCTTTCGGTGATATTGGCTGAATTTTCGCGCAGCGATTTCACCTCTGACCCCATCAAAACGACACCACATTCAAATGTATCTTGAATGGCATAATCATACCGCGCCCGCCGATTTTCGGCGACCAGTTTGTTATTGCTGTCGGATGGTTTCGTTTTTTTGGCCATGATGGATGGATATATGTCAATCAACGGCCAAGGCCAAGAGGCAGATTGCCTCTTGGGTATTATTGGTGTGGGTTTAGTTGATTAAACCCGCGTGACGCATTGCAGAATCGATTGCGTCTTGAGTACTCGCGCTTACCGTCGTCATCGGCAAACGCACCTCGTTATTGCAATGCCCAAGTTTCGATAGACCATATTTTGCGCCACACAAACCAGGTTCCATAAAGATAGCATTGTGCAGGGGCATCAAGCGATCTTGCAATTCCAATGCGCGTGGGAAATTGCCCGCCATCAATGCGTCTTGGAATTCTGCACAAAGACGCGGTGCAACATTTGCAGTTACAGAAATACAACCCTTGCCACCATGCGCGGCATGGCCAAGTGCGGATGCATCTTCGCCCGTAAGTTGGATGAAATCCGCATCACAGGTCATGCGCTGCAAGCTGACACGTGCAATATCGCCAGTGGCATCTTTGACGCCAACGATGTTTGGCAATTTCGACAGCTCACCCATTGTCGCAGGAGCCATGTCAATGACCGAACGACCAGGAATATTATAAATGATAATCGGCAGGCCAACTTCGTTTAACGCCGTGTAATGCGCGATCAATCCTGCCTGAGTTGGCTTGTTGTAATATGGGGTTACAACCAATCCAGCATCCGCACCCACATCTTTGGCGAATTGCAAAAGGCTGATAGCCTCGGCAGTGTTATTTGAACCTGCGCCCGCGATAACAGGAATACGCCCTGCGGCGGTTTCAACAACCACGCGAATAACATGTTGATGTTCGTCATGGCTCAATGTTGGGCTTTCGCCTGTAGTGCCCACAGGAACCAGCCCATGCGTACCTTCGGCAATATGCCATTCAACCAATTGTTTCAGGGCCTTATCATCCACAAGCCCATTGGACATTGGCGTGATAAGTGCTGGCATAGAACCTTTGAACATTTTCGTGCTCCCTGAAAGTTGATTTGAGTCGCCGCCCTAATAGCGTGAAACTGCGCAAAGGTAACGGGCAAAAATGCGATTGCCAAGTTCTGGGTATGATTTGGCACAGGTTTCGTCTATTTTGCCACGACTTGAGGGCAGGCAAACAATGAAAAATAGGGTTTTCGCGATTCTGGCGTGTGCCATTGTATGCACATACAACACGATTGCGCTGGCAGACACCACGGAACGCAACGGTCAGTTGCTGGCCGATGCGCTGATTTCTGCTGCTCAGAAAGATTGGGAACAGGTTGATACCCTGCGTCAATCAATGGATGATCCTGTTGCCAAGGATATCGTCGAATGGCAGCGATTACGTGCAGGCGAAGGTGGTTGGGATGACTATCAAAATTTCGTTGCTCGAAACGGTGATTGGCCGGGTTTGAAGCTATTGCGGCGCAAAGGTGAAGCGTCGATTCCCCATCGCGATTCACCCACGCAAATCCGAAGCTTCTTCGAAACAGAATTGCCACAAACAGGCAAAGGTGCCTTGCGTTTAGCAGAGGCATATGCAGCCCAAGAGAACAATGATGCAGCGCATCGAGAAATTGTTCGCGCTTGGCTTGATCTGTCGTTGAATGGCGAGGAACAAGAGGCGTTTTTATCGCGATACCCATCCGTGTTGAAATCCAAACATTTGGATCGGTTGGAAAATCTTTTGTGGAAAGGCTGGACCAACGAAGCAACGGCGATGTTGCCACTGGTCGGTGCTGACATGCAAAAACTGGCCAAGGCACGTATCGGTTTGCGCCGCGTTGACAAAAACGTTGATACGCTGATCGCCGCCGTACCAGCACGATTGCAAAATGATGCAGGGCTTACATTCGAGCGGTTCTTGTGGCGGATTGCAAAGGGGCGCTGGGACGACGCACAGCAAATGATTTTAGAACAATCCAAAGACCCAAAAAAACTGGGCCGCGCAGAAGAATGGACACCACGTCGTCGTGGTTTTGCGCGCCGTGCGATGCGATCAGGTGATCATGCCGCGGCCTATGTTTTGGCCAGCAATCATGGCGTATTCACAGGTGACGATTATGCGGATTTGGAATGGCTGTCAGGGTATCTTGCGCTTCGATTTTTGAACAGCCCACAAAAGGCGTTGCAGCATTTTAACAATTTTCAAACCGCCGTGGCATCGCCAATCAGCTTGGGTCGTGCCGGATATTGGAAAGGCCGCGCATATGAGGCAATGGGCGATTATGACGCCGCATTGGTGGCATATGAGGCGGGTGCGAAACATCAAACATCCTATTACGGTCAGTTGGCCGCAGAAAAATTGGGGGGTGCAATCGATGACAGTTTATCGGGCAAAGAAACCGTGCCTGATTGGCGCGACGCGCCGTTCGTTAAAAGCACCACTTTTCAGGCGGGGTTGATTTTTCATTATGCTGATCATCAAAACAGGCTACGCCAGTTTTTCATGCATATGGCCGAAACCATGGATGCAACAGAGGCTGCGCAACTGGCCGATCTGGCCTTGGAAATGGACCGTCCGTTCGTGGCAATTGGAATCGCAAAAGAGGTGGCAAAACGGGGGATCGTTTTGCCACGCCCCTATTTCCCCGTCACAGATTTAGCGAGTTTTACATCAAAGGTTGATGGCGAGGTTGCCATGTCAATTGCACGGCGTGAAAGCGAGCTTGACCCATACGCACAAAGCCATGCAGGCGCACGTGGTTTAATGCAAGTTATGCCAGGTACGGCAAAACTGGTCGCGGGTGAAATCGGAATTGATTATTCAACTCAAAAACTGGGTCAAGACTGGCAATATAACGCAACGCTTGGCACACATTATTTGGCGGGTTTGCTGGAAAAATACAACGGGTCATATGTTTTGGCATTTGCGGGATATAATGCGGGGCCGCACCGCGCAGATGCATGGATCAAAGAATATGGTGACCCGCGCAATGAAGATGTCGATGTCGTCGATTGGGTGGAACATATTCCCTATACCGAAACGCGCAATTATGTCATGCGCGTGATTGAATCGTTGCATGTGTACCGCGCACGCCTGACAGGAAGTTCAACACCTGTCGCGCTTAGCGTGGATTTGGCAAAGGGTTAGCGTTTCGCCTTGGCACGATTTTCGCGCCACAGGGTAAACAAACCTGCGGAAATGATGATCGTTGTGCCAAGTGCGGTTGTGAAACGTAATTCTTCGTGAAAAATGAACAATCCGATCACCGCGCCAAATGCCAATTGGAAATAGGCAAACGGTTGTACAGTGCTGGCATCCGAAACTTCGTAACATTTGATCAACAGATAATGCCCCAATGCGCCCAACACGCATAAAACCGCCATCCAAGCCCAATCAGGTGTGGTCATGTTTTCCCAATAAAACACACCGATCATTGTGATCGCGATTGTGCCACTTACCCCCGTCCAGAAAAAGCTGGTCGCGGCAGTATCTTTGCGTGCGGCAAACCGCGTGAGCAATCCGTAAAGTGCGAACATCAACGCGGCGGCCAGTGGGATTAAGGCAAGGGGGCTGAATACCTGAACACCTGGTTGTAAAATTATCAACACGCCAAGAAAGCCAACACCAATCGCAGCCCAACGCCGCCACCCAACGGTTTCACCCAAAATGGGGCCAGAGAGCGCAGCGATCAATAAAGGATATGCGGCGAATACCGCATAACTTTCGATCAGGCCAAGATAGACAAATCCCAAAATCATCACACAGATTTCGGTAATCAATAAAAGCCCGCGAAAAATTTGCAATATCGGCTGGCTGGTTTTGGCGGCCTTTCGAATACTGCCTTGTTGTATGCGTGCAATGAAAATGACAAATGCGGCAAAAAACCAGTAACGCACCATGACAACCATCAACACATTATATTCGCTGGCCAAGTGACGTGAAACACCATCTTGCAATGCGAATACGAATGTCGTGGCAATCATTAACCAAATGCCGAGCTTTGGATCGTTTCGCGTCATTTTATTTCCTGTCGCTTGGGTGGTGTACGGCATTGACGCGCAAAACTGTCAGGCGCATTTATTCAATGCGATTTCGGGCTGGCTGGTTTTGTTTGGATGCCGTAAGCAATAAGCGCACTTTAGGAAAGTTTGACGCCTTGGCAAGCAATGAAATCAAAGATGTGGCAATCGTCGGGGCTGGGGTTTTCGGTCTATGCGCTGCGTATGTTTGCGCATTACGTGGAATGTCGGTTGTTGTATTGGAAAAGTCCGATGCGATTGGTGCAGGGGCAAGTGGTGGAATTGTTGGTGCGATGTCGCCGCATACGCCCGATAACTGGAATCAGAAAAAACAGTTTCAGTTCGACGCGTTATGTGCGGCGGAAACGTTTTGGCGCGACGTTGATGCGTGTTCGGGTGTTTCATCTGGATACGGGCGCATCGGGCGGGTGTTTCCGATTCCAGATGAACGCCTGTTGGGTTTGGCGCAAATGCGCGCAAAATCTGCAACCGAAATTTGGCAAGGAAAATTCCGCTGGGATGTGTTGCAAAGCCATGCGTTAATCGCTCCGTCTGCCGCCCCATTTGGCGTGGTTCACGATACAATGTCTGCGCGTATTTACCCGGCATTGGCGTGCCAGTCTTTACGGGCGGCACTGATGAAAATGGGTGTGGAAATACGCATGGGTTGTGTAGTTGAAACGGTTCAAGATTCCATTGTTTCGGGGCAGTGGGGAGAAATTCGTGCAAATGCAATTGTACTGGCCGCTGGTGTCGGCGGGTTTGAATTTCTTGACCGAAAGTTCGAAATGCAAACGGGATCAGGCGTCAAAGGACAAGGTGCATTGTTGCAATATGATTTGGGTCATGCGCCGCAAATAAATGCAGAAGGCATCTATATTATTCCACATGAAGATGGCACGGTTGGTGTGGGGTCAACATCAGAAACCGATTGGAATAATCCAACCGGCACAGATGAAAAGTTGGATTTTGTGATTGCATCGGCGAAACGTATTTGCCCAGTGTTGCAAAATGCGATCGTCAAAAAACGATGGGCGGAATTGCGACCAAAGGCGCGAAAGCGTACTCCGATGTTGGGTGCCATACCAGGTTGTAACAATGTTTATGCTGCGCTTGGCGGTTACAAAATCGGGTTTGGTCTGGCGCATAAATCAGCAGAGATGATCGCGGATATGATTGCAGGGACAACCTGTGATATCCCTGCGAATTTCACCGTTCAGCACCATTTGGATTTATAAGTTAAGATTTGGAAATTTCGCGAAGTTCCGTCATCAACTTGGTTAGCGATTTGGTATAAAACTCGCTGGTCAGCTGATCGTTTTCATCAAATTCATTATGAGCGCCGGCCACCAAAATTTCAGGGCCTTGCAGCAAATTGGTATTGAACGGTGCCATCGCCAAACGTAGCGCGTAATTTGAGCGCGCCCCACCCGCTCGACCCGCCGCCGCCGCAAGAAGCGCAACTGGCTTATTTGCCCACGGTGATCCATCCGTGCGGCTTACCCAATCCAGTGCGTTTTTCATCACACCTGAAATCCCTTGGTTGTATTCGGGGCATGAAACTATGACTGCATCCGCCGCTGCGATTTGATTGGCAAGCAATGTCACGCTGTCAGGAATACCTTGTTCTTCTTCAAGATCACCATCATACAGCGGCAAATTCAGATCGGCGATAGTGACCTTTGCATCCCCAAACAGGCGGATTGCCTGGTGCATTAATTTGCGATTAAGTGAACCCTTACGCAGGCTTCCTGATATTCCAAGCAGTTTCATATTTTACCTTTGTTGTATGATGTCCAAAATTTGCGACGCCCAATTTCCAAGAATTGGGATGAAATCAAGTTGGCCCAGCAAGTAAACCATCACAGAGACCAGCACAGTTGCACCAACAACGGAACCCAAACCAAAGGCCAATCCACGTACAACCTGATACGAAATCAATCCCCACCAACTGTCATGCGCGCGCACATAGTGGTGACGGTTCAGTTTTTGTACCTCTTCCAATAGGAGTGATAGCTCTGATTTTTCGGATTCTTCGCTCAATATTCAACCCCAATTTGTGCTTTCACGCCCGATCGAAACGGATGTTTGATCAATTCCATTTCGGTGACCAAATCGGCGATTTCAATCAATTCATCCTTGGCATTACGCCCCGTCAAAACAACATGGGTCATCTCTGGTTTTTCTTCGACCAAGAATTCAACCACTTCGTTGATATCGACATAATCATAACGAATGGCGATGTTAATTTCGTCCAGCAAGACCATGGAATTTGCGGGGTCGCGGATCAATTCCTTGGCTTTTTCCCACGCAGCCTGTGCCATTTCGGTGTCGCGCGTTTTATCTTGGGTTTCCCAAGTGAACCCTTCGCCCATTGTGTGGAATGAACAAATATCGCCAAAACGATCCAAGATCATATCGCGCTCACCCGTGGACATGCCACCCTTGATAAATTGCACCACGGCGGATTGCATACCATGTGCGATATGGCGAAAAATCATCCCAAAGGCAGCGGTTGATTTCCCCTTGCCCTTGCCCGTGTGCACAATGATCAAACCCTTTTTATCGGTTTTGGTCGCCATGATTTTATCGCGTGCGGCTTTCTTCTTGGCCATTTTCATCGCGTGGCGTTCGGTATCCTCTGACATCGCTAATCCTTTAGGTTTTGGAGTGGGGGTATTTTGGCAGATCATCCGTCAGATGCAACCACGGTAATTTTGAATCATAGTGAACGTGAAACAAGGGTTTGAAATCAGCAGGATTTTCAAGTGAGGCAGCATATAGATGTATTTCACCAGGGTAATGTTCAGCATCAAATGCCATCGGTGATCCGCAAGTTTCACAGAAATGACGAAGCACACCAAATGACGATTGGTATCGTTTGGGCGATTTTCCCGTCCATCGAAAGCGATCAATCGGAACACCGATAAATGCGGTGACGGGTGCGCCACATGTTCGGCGGCAATCATCACAATGGCAATAGCATGACCAAGTTTCATCACCGCTGTACTCCCAACGCGTTTGACCGCAAAAACAATGACCTTTCATCATAACAACTCCTCTATCCGTGCGCGTGCGCTGTTGGATTTGGGGATCCAAAGCCCACGATCAATCGCTTCTTGCAAACGCTCTGCCATTTCGCGCAGGGCAGCAGGGTTGGCATCACGGATAAATTCACGGGTGTCATCATCAGCGATGAATGCAGATTCAACCAAGTCAAAATGATGGTTTTTCACCGCACCTGTTGTGGCGGCAAAGGCGAATAAATAATCAAGGGTAGCCGCCATTTCAAATGCGCCTTTGTATCCGTGGCGTTTCACACCATCGATCCATTTAGGGTTTACAACGCGGCTGCGCACCACACGCCCGATTTCATCGTCTAGCGTGCGAATGACGGGGCGTTCGGGGCGTGAATGGTCGTTGTGGTAAATTGGGCGATCGACGCCTTGCAGCGTGGATACCGCCGCTGCGGCGCCACCTTCAAATTGATAATAATCATCGCTGTCCAAAATATCATGTTCGCGGTTGTCTTGGTTTTGCACAACCGCATCAACCTGTGACAGTCTATTTTCCAACGCACCACGTGCGCGAACACCGTCACCCTTGGCGCCATATGCATAACCGCCCCATTCCAAATAGGCATCGGCCAAATCACCCTTATCGCTCCAAAGGCGTTCATCAATCATTGCCTGTAACCCAGCGCCATATGCGCCTGGTTTTGATCCAAACACGCGAAACGCCGCTTCTGGTGTTTGTTCGGATTTTAACCGCGCAGCGGCGGGGTTCATATCAACGGGTTCATCCAATTCCATCACAGCGCGTGCAGCGGAATCGACCAGCGCCATTTGTTGGGGAAATGCATCGCGGAAAAATCCAGATACGCGCAATGTAACATCAACACGAGGGCGGCCGAGCGCGGTGATCGGGATAATTTCAAAACCCGTCACACGGCGGTTCGCGCTGTCCCATTTTGGTTTCACACCCATCAACGCAAGTGCCTGTGCAATGTCATCACCACCGGTGCGCATATTTGCAGTGCCCCAAGCGGTAAGCAACATCGCACGTGGCCAATCACCCTGATCTTGCAAATGGCGTTCGATCAATAGGTTCGCAGATTTCCAGCCCAATTTCCACGCGGTGGGCGTTGGCACGGCACGGCTATCCACGCTGAAAAAGTTACGCCCAGTTGGTAATACGTCCAAACGTCCGCGCGTCGGCGCGCCCGATGGGGCGGGGGGAACAAATTCACCGCGAATACCGGTTAATAACCCGTCCAATTCATTTGGTCCACATGATTGCACGATTGGAAAAACCGATTTTTTTGCCAATTCCAAAACAGCATTGGTTTGTGTCCAGTCGCCGGGTTGCTGACCATCCAACAATGCAGACGCTAGCAGTTCCAATCGCTCTACGGTATCACCATGTGATCGCCATGCATCATCGCTGATGTTTGCTAAAACATCGGGGCGCAAACCTGTCCACGGTTTGGACATTTCGCAATCCAGTGGATCGAAATCCAAGCCCAAATCCGCCGCCAATGCGCGTTGCAAACTGGCGTCCGCGCCAATGCCATCACCGCGTGGGATGCGCAACAATGCCTGTACCAAATCTCGTTCCAACCGCCCCTTTGGCGATTGACCAAAAATATGCAATCCGTCCCTGATTTGAGCCTCTTTTAGATCACACAGATATTCATCCAGCTTTGCCAGATCGGTTTCTTCATCATCGCCGTGCATTCCAACATCGTCACCTATGCCGGTGCTCGATGTCAGGGATAGTATCTCTTTGCGAATATGGTCAATACGGCGTGGGTCAACACCCGCCGCTTCGTAATATTCATCGACTAATGCTTCCAAATCACGCAGCGGTCCGTATGTTTCCGCACGCGTCAGGGCTGGGGTCAGGTGATCAATTATCACCGCACTTGTGCGCCGCTTGGCCTGTGTTCCTTCGCCCGGATCATTCACGATAAATGGATAGAGATGCGGGATTGGTCCCAATATCGCCTCTGGCCAACATTCATCGGATAACGCCACGGCCTTGCCAGGCAACCATTCCAAATTGCCGTGTTTGCCCATATGGACAATTGCATCGGTTTGAAATTGGTTCCGTAGCCAGAAATAGAACGCAAGATAGTTATGTGGCGGTACCAAGTCGGGCGCGTGATAGGTATCCTTGGGGTCGATGTTATATCCACGCGCAGGCTGGATTCCGACAACGGCATTGCCAAACTGCAAGATTGACAGTGCAAAACCATCATCGCCAACAAATGGATCATCGGCGGGTGCGCCCCAACGATCATTGATTTGATCCCGCAATGCCAATGGCAGCGTGGCAAAAGCGGTTTCGTAATCCGCCAATGATAATCGCTGTCCACCCGTTCGGTTCGCGCGATCTGTCAGCCAGTTTGTTGGCCCTGATGTGATCTGTTCCATCAAATTGGCGCTGTCGGCGGGTAAGTCGGTGACGTTAATACCATCCGCTGCCAACGCATCCAAAACATGTACGGTTGCGGCGGGTGTATCCAGCCCAACACCATTTGCCAAACGCCCATCTTTGTTTGGGTAATTCGCCAAGACCAGCGCGACCTTTTTATCCACCGTTGGCGTGTTGCGCAGGCGTGCCCAACGTGCGGCCAGATCGGCGACAAATTCCACGCGATCACCGCGTGCGCGATAACTGGCAATGGGACATTGTGTTGCTTGATCAAAAAATGCTTCGCCTTTGAACGATATCGCACGTGATAGGATGCGCCCGTCAACCTCTGGCAAGGCGACGTTCATGGCGATATCACGAGCGGATAATCCATTAAGGTTTTCTTCCCATGCCACTTCCGCACTTGCGGATAATACAGCCTGAAAGATTGGTGCATTATTTGCAGCGGACATCGTTAACGGATTTTGTGCGCTTTCATCGCCTTGGTGTGGTGATCCAACCGCAAAGCTTGTGCAGTTGATAATGACCGAAGGTTTCGCCGCTTCGAACAAATGTTCGAGTGTCGCAACCGATACGGGATCTTTTAGGGATGCCACAAAAATCGGCAACGGGTTCAATCCACGGCGCAGCAATGATTTCACCATGCGATTTATCGGGTGAAGCCCTGCGCCCTGTACCAATGCGCGATAAAATATGATCGGTACAACTGGGGAATTTTTATCCCATGCATCCCGAGCGGTGGCGATATCCGATATTCCCGCACCCGGCCAATAAACCCCCGCGCGTAGCAATGGGCTGGCCGTCGCTGGTTTTTCAGAGCCATCCAACATCGATTGAGCATAGTTGATAAAATTGGCCGCATTCTCCGGCCCGCCCTCAACCATATACGCCCAAAGCGCATTCCAATCATCGCGCGAAACCGTGGATAATTCCCAAAGCTCGTCATCTGGTTTATCGTCGCCCGGAAGAGCTGCAAAAGCAATACCAGCCGCACCTAAACGTGCTGCATATTGTTCCAGACCGTATTTCCAATATCCGCGCCCACCCAAGCACCGCGCGATCACCAATTTAGATTTTGACGCGCAATCATCGATGTGTAAATCAACTGACATCGGATGTTGCAAATGCATCAAGCTGGCCAATCGCATTTCAGGTGCAGTGTCCATTTGCGCACGCGCTTCGGATAGTGCCGCCAATTCCGTATCGGCCGCAGAAATAAACACGATATCGCCAGGGGTTTGCCCAAGGTCAAATGGTTCTGAACCATCATCAATGCTGCCAGCGGTTGCGGCTAATAAATGCATTAAATTTTACCTGTTAAGTTTGTGTTAAATCTGGGGGTGCAGAATTTATTCTGATACCAACGACAGTAAGAGACAAAAAATGCCAATTGATATTAGCAACGCGATGCAGCCAGGTGAAATTTGCCCAAGCAGCGCAATCATTTTCCAAGAGGTTGGACCGCGTGGCGGTAAAACCAAACATTTCATTGCGCTCCCGCGTGGGCGTCCATTGCCCGAAACCAAACGAGCGGGCAATTTGTGGAAACCTCGCCATGCGCAAGAATTCCAAAAAGGATTTGCATAGAGATCTAAGCATCATCCGTTGATAAAACCTTTTGCATAAACAGGCTGTTTGGATCATCGGGGTAATCCCCAAAAGGCCCGATATAGGTATAACCACAAGATTCGTACAAACGATGTGCGGCGTGTAACAGATTACCCGTTTCAAGCCGCATGATCGAAAGACCCTGCTGTTGCGCTTGTTTTTCTAAGGCATCCATCAACATTTTGGCCACGCCCAATCCACGTGCGGATTCTGAAACGAACATGGATTTTATTTCGCCGTAATCTCCCTTGTTCGCAATCGCGCCACAACCGACAATTTGATCATTGTTTTTGGCAACCATAAAACGAATGTCAGGAACGCAAAGCGCATCAATTGAAAGATAATGGTTGGATTCCGCAGGAAACAGGGATTCCATCAACGCATGGCTGGCGCGCAACAATGCGGTTGCCTGTGGGTGATGGGGATCCCCTGTTTCAATTGATATCATGCGGATAGCGCTGCAATGATTTCGGATTGTTTCAATCCAGCTTGGCCAATCACAACCAATCGTGTGCTGCGTGTTTCATCCGCACCAAAGGGGCGATCAAAATACGTATCCACACGCGGCCCAACCGCTTGCAATGTCAAACGCATCGGTTTGCCCTGAACAGCGGCGAAACCTTTTAGGCGCAAAATATCATGAGTGCGGATTATGTCGGCAACCTGTTGTGCAAATGCCGTTGGATCAGCGATTTCTCCCAGCTCAACAACAAAGCTTTCGAATTCGTCATGGTCGTGATCGTGGTGATGATGGTGATCATCATCGTGATGGTCGTCGTCGTGATCATGATGGTGGTGATGTACTTCGTGGCGGGCATCCAAATCACCCTCGGCACCGATACCCTGTCCCAGCAATACATCAACAGGAAGTGCCCCCATGCTAGCCTTAACCACTTGTACGCCTTTGCGAGATTCAGACTTCAGATTTGAAACAAGTGCGGCTGTTTCAGAGTCATTCAACAAATCAGATTTGTTCACCACAATCATATCGGCACAGGCGATTTGATCTTCGAATAATTCGGACAACGGCGTTTCGTGATCAAGGTTTTCGTCCAATTTGCGCTGCGCATCCACCGCCGCCACGTTATGTGCAAAACGCCCTTCGGTCACGGCCTTACCATCGACCACGGTGACAACGCCATCAACGGTGACCTTGGTTGAAATTTCGGGCCAGTTGAATGCGCGCACTAATGGTTGTGGCAATGCCAAACCAGATGTTTCGATCACGATATGATCGGGTTTATTTTCGCGTGCCAGTAACTTTTCCATTGTGGGAATGAAATCATCCGCAACCGTGCAACAGATGCATCCATTGGACAGCTCCATGATGTCATCTTCGGTACATGTTTCATCGCCACATCCCTTCAGGATATCGCCATCAACGCCCAGATCACCAAATTCATTGATGATCAACGCGATGCGCTTGCCCTGTGCATTTTGCAACATGTGACGGATAAGCGTAGTTTTACCCGCGCCAAGAAAACCGGTGACAACGGTTGCTGGTATTTTTTGAGCCATGTTTTATCCTGTAAAAATGGAAACGGTCGAGCATGGCCCGACCGCAAAAACGTTATCATTGCCTGGGATTAGCCCAAGCCAAGAGCGGCAAACGCAGCCCCTTCGATTTGTTCCATTGCCAGCAACACGCCCATGCCGCCAACAACGGCACCAGCCAAACGCGCAGGCATTGCTGTCGCTTCGGTGGCATTCCAAAGATTTTTGGCAACCCAGCCAGCGCCCAATGCGATCAAGTATTGCGTAACACCAAGACCCAGCAGGTAACCGATCATCACACCGCCACCAATGGACGCCTCTTGTTCGGCGATCGTACCGCCAAATGCAGAGCCGTGAAACAACCCAGCAATTGCAAATAGCGCCAATGCAGGTGTCAGCGCCAATGCGCGACCAGATGCAACAATATAACCAAGTACAAGCAAGCTGCCTACAATCATGGTTTCAACGGCTGGCAATGCAATGCCCGCAGACATCATGATTGTGCCGATCAACATACCACCGATAAAGCCCGCGGGCGCTAGCATTGCACGCCCTGTGTAAATCGCTGCGATACCGACAAGTGCGATAAAGAACAGGTGGTCAAAACCCAACACAGGGTGACCGATCCCTGAAAATACGCCATGCGCAAATGTTTCCATCGGTGCACCATTCAATGGGTGGTGCGCCAATGCTGGACCTGCTGCAAGTACTGCGCCAAGTGTCGCGAATAATTTTTTCATAATGGAATCCCCAAATATCTTTCGTGTTTTGGGGGAGTTCGGTTGCGATGTTGTTCCACATTTTGCGAAACGAAACCATCACGGAACACCCCGTCCGTTGTTGTGGCCGATGCGACTGCATCGTTGCTTGGCTGGTCTCCTGACTTGCGGATCGATCATGCTGTCTTGCCTTCCCAGCCGAGGCCAGTGGCGTGATTGACAACACTCTCCGCATACAGTCGCGGGGGCGGTCATGGATTTGGGCCCCTGATGGGTATTCCCGTACCATATTCCCATTTCATCCCCGGACGCTTCGCATCCTTATGGGGAACCATGCAGCCCTATCTTTGCGCTGTTAGGGGTGGTTTGGTCAAGGTCGATTCCGACAGTCAGTGAAAATTAGCGACAGATTTATTGGCGCGTTTACGCCATTTTTTGCGAAAAACACCGATATCTTGTGGATAACTTGCCTCAAAACCCCATATACGGTGGTTTTGGGTTGACTCACACCCCTTTGGGAACGGATTTTAATTCGAACAAGAATCAACAGGGGCGAATCCGCGTTGCGATTTACCAAATTACGATTAACTGGCTTCAAAAGTTTCGTGGACCCCACGGAATTGGTGATTGCGGATGGCCTGACGGGTGTTGTTGGGCCAAACGGCTGTGGTAAATCAAATCTGTTGGAAGCCTTGCGTTGGGTCATGGGGGAAAACCGTGCCAAAGCGATGCGCGGCGGTGGCATGGAAGACGTGATTTTTGCAGGCACGGATAAACGCCCTGCACGCAATTACGCCGAAGTGCTGTTGTTATTGGACAATGCCGATCGTCTGGCCCCTGCGAATTTCAACGATCAAGACGTGCTGGAAGTGACCCGTCGCATCACACGTGATGTTGGTTCGGCCTACAAGGCGAACGGTAAAGAAACCCGTGCTCGCGATATTCAAATGCTGTTTGCGGATGCTTCAACAGGTGCGCATTCGCCTGCGTTGGTGCGCCAAGGCATGATTTCGGAATTGATCAACGCAAAGCCGAAATCCAGACGCCGTATTCTGGAAGAGGCCGCGGGCATTTCTGGTCTTTATCAGCGTCGGCACGAGGCGGAGTTGAAATTAAAAGGTGCAGAAACCAATTTGGCGCGCGTCGACGATGTTGTTGAACAGCTCGATAGTCAGTTGAATTCATTGGCACGCCAAGCACGCCAAGCAAAACGTTACCGCGAAATTGGGGCAGAGCTGCGCCAGTCCGAAGGGTTGTTATTGTATCGTCGCTGGCGCGAGGCAGATGTTGCGCGCCAAGCTGCAGCAACCGATTTAACCGCCGCCACACAAAAGGCAGCGTCGGCGCAAGGGGATGCATCCAAATCCGCACGTGAACGGATCGAGTTGGAAGGCAAGGTGCCACCGTTGCGTGAAGAGCAAGCAATCGCCGCGGCCGTCGTGCAACGTTTGCAAGTACAGCGCGATACCTTGGCCGACCAAGAAGCCCGCGCACGCGAAACCATTGAAACGCTGGAACGCCGCATCGCCCAATTGGGTGCGGATATTACGCGTGAACAGGGTTTGAACAAAGACGCCGAAGAAACCATCAAGCGCCTTGATTGGGAAAAAGAACAAATCGAAAAAGCGTCCGAAGGTCATGATGCCAAGGTAGAGGCCGCGAATAGCGCCGCACGTGATGCGGCAAGTGTGATGCAAGAACAAGAGGCCGCGCTTGATAAACTGACAGAGGATGTCGCACGCCTATCCGCACGACATCAATCGGCACATCGTTTATTAACCGATGCAAAGGCGATGTTGGATAAACGCACAGAACAAAGCGATGCAGCGGCCAGTTCTGTTTTGTCTGTCGAAGAAAGCCTTGGCGATGCGCAAACACGTTTTGAAGAGGCAACACAAACACGTGCAATCGCCCAAGAAGCAGCATTAAAGGCCGATGCAGATTTGCTGGCTATCGAGGGTAAACGTGCAGATGCACAAGCCAAAGATTCTGATGCACGCGCCGCATTGTCAGAGGCCGAGGGCGAAGCAAATGCGCTTGGTGCCGAAGTGGGTGCATTGGAACGTGTGATTGCACGTGATAAATCTGATGACGATCAATTGATCGATAATGTCCGCGCGCGCAAAGGATACGAGGCCGCATTGGGTGCAGCCCTTGCCGATGATCTAAAAGCGCCGTTGGTTGATCCCGATGGTGAATCGGGTTGGGCACGTTTGCCCGAATATGATGCGATTGCACCATTGCCAACAGGCGTTGAAAGTTTGGCCGCATATGTTGACGCACCAGATGTATTGGCGCGGCGCTTGGCACATATCGGTGTGGTTGAACGTGCACAAGGCGCGGCATTGCAGGCCGATTTAAAACCGGGTCAACGATTGGTATCCGCACAGGGTGATTTATGGCGCTGGGATGGATTTCGTATCGGCGCCGAAGATGCGCCATCCGCATCTGCGTTGCGATTGCAACAAATCAATCGGCTTGAAGATTTACGCAAAGCAAACGCGAGCGCGATTTCTCGCATGGCAAGTGCGAAAGAAAACTTCGACACCGTGCATAGCGCATTGCAAGAATTGATTTCTGCAGATCATGCCGCGCGTCAAACCCGAAAGTCAGCGGATGAAGCGGCGGCAAATGCCAACCGGCAGCTATCCCGCGCTGAAGCGGATCGCGATATGCTGTCTGGCAAGGTTGAAACGCTGAAGCTCGCGCAATCGCGATTGGAAGAAGAAACAATCGCTGCGCGCGCATCGGTAAAAGAAGCAGAAGCGGGCGTGCGCGATCTGGATGATCTGGACGCGGCACGGACAAATGTTGAATCGATCAAAGTTGCGGTTGAAGCTGCGCGTATGACGATGATCACCAAACGTTCGATGTATGATGAAACACGGCGTGACGGCGAAGCACGTACAAAACGCCGCCAAGAAATCATGAAAGAGGTGTCAGGTTGGCGTCACCGTCTGGAAACAGCGGAACAGCGTATTGGTGAATTGGCAACGCGCAAAACCAGTTCAGAATCGGAATTGAAATCCGCGACCCAAGCGCCAGATGAAATCAAGGCCAAGCGCGAAGAATTGGGAAAATCCATTTCGGACGCAGAAAAACGGCTTGCAGAGGCCAGCGATGCGTTATCCGTTGGCGAGGGCGCATTGCGCGACGCGGAACAAGCGGAACGCAACGCCGAACGAAGCGCATCAGAAGCCCGCGAAGCACGCGCGCGCGCAGATGCAGTTGCCGATGCTGCGGCTGTTCAGGTGGCAACCGCCGCTGAACGGATTCGCGAAGAGTTGGAAATCGAACCAGAGGCATTGCTGGAAACATTGGAAACAGATCCCGATAAAATGCCACCTGCCGATCGAATAGAAGCGGATGTTGCACGGCTTCGCCGTCAACGCGATGGTTTGGGAGCGGTGAATTTACGTGCCGAAGAAGACGCCAAAGAAGTGAACGAAGAACGCGACACACTGGCCGAGGAAAAACTGGATCTGGAAGAGGCGATTAAAAAGCTGCGCTCTGGGATTGCCAGTTTGAACAAGGAGGGTCGCGAGCGCTTGTTGGCGGCCTTTGACGAAGTGAACCGAAACTTTGCCAATCTGTTTAAACATCTGTTTGGTGGTGGCGAGGCGAATTTGGTTCTGGTCGAAAGTGACGATCCGTTGGAAGCGGGTTTGGAAATTATGTGCCAGCCGCCTGGTAAAAAACTTTCAACGCTTTCACTGTTATCTGGTGGTGAACAAACGCTGACGGCGCTTGCGCTCATTTTTGCGGTGTTCCTTGCCAACCCTGCACCGATTTGTGTGCTGGACGAGGTGGACGCGCCATTGGACGATGCCAATGTTGGCCGCTTTTGTGATTTGCTTGATGAAATGACACAGCGCACAAAAACACGCTTTATGATCATCACGCACCATGCGGTGACGATGGCGAGGATGGATCGTTTGTTTGGTGTCACAATGGCCGAACAAGGTGTGAGCCAGTTGGTATCGGTGGATCTACAAGCTGCCGAAGAAATGGTGGATGGTTGATCGCCAAAGGCAAATGATTTTATGCCTTCGGCGAGGATATTTTTACAAAATGGATTAGATTTTGTTTAACAGTGCAGTTGTCGGCCATGCATCCGCAGGTAGGCCAACGCGGGCTTGTTCTTTTTGCACAGCGGTGCGTGTTTTTGCACCAAGAATGCCATCCACACGGCCAACATCGTGACCGCGTGATTTCAGTTTTTTCTGCAATGCGACCATTTGATTGGTGCTCAGCGCTTTGTCTGGGTTGCCTTTGTTAAACGGTGGTGCACCGGCAAGGCGCATTGCGAAATAGGCGGCGGATGTCACATTCACCAGTGATTTGTTCCATTTGAAATAAACGTCGAAATTTGGGAACACAAGGAATGCAGGACCTTTGCGACCCTCTGGCAACAAGAGGGATGCTTGGTATTTTCCAGATGGCATTTTCCCCCGCGCTTTCACGCCCATTGATGACCAACTGGATACGGATTGCGGTTTACCCAAGCCCGTTTTCGCCCAATCTAGGTTTTGCGGAACAGAGACTTCAACCATCCAAGGTTGCCCTGATTTCCAACCGTGGCTGGACAATACTTTGGCGGAAGTAAGGATCGCATCTGGTGCAGATGACACAAGGTTCACCTTGCCATCGCCATCACCATCGACGCCACGGTAAAGCACGTCTTCTGGTAACATTTGCACCATGCCGATTTCACCGGCCCATGCGCCCTTGCTGGTTGCAGGATTAAATGTACCTTTTTTCCAAAGCTCGATCGTGGCGAAAATTTGCGGGCGAAACAGGTGTGGGCGGCGACAATCATGTGCGAGTGTGGCGAGCGCGTTCAATGTGTTGAAGTTACCTTGGTTTGCACCAAAATCTGTTTCCATCGCCCAAAAGGCGAGCAGAACAGATGAAGGAACGCCAAAGTTTGACTGTGCTGATTTAAATGAGCTGGCGTATTGTTTGCGTTTAGATGCGCCAACCTTTAACCGATTTGAGCTGACAACGCGGCCTGCGAATTGGCTAAAGTTTTGGCGAAACACAGCCTGTGATCGGTCCTGTTGCAGAACCTTTTTATCTTGGCGCACATTGGCGAAGAATTTATCCAATTCTGATTTGGAATGCCCCTTTTTGGCGGCCTCTGATTTGACGCCATTGATGAAGCTGTTGAAATTGCCACCACAGGGCGTTTTGGCAAATGCGATGCTGGGCATGGCAAGAAGCGAGAGTGAAATTAAAGTGGATCGTAAAAACATTTAGAGACTCCTTTAAATGAAAACACCGCCCCTTGGGACGGTGTTAATATGTTCGTTATCGCAATGAAATTCAAGCGTTCCAGCCCGTGACGTGCTTGACTTCTAGGAAATCTTCCAATCCCCATTTTCCGCCTTCGCGCCCGTTACCCGATTGTTTGTATCCACCAAACGGAGAGGCCGCAGCGCCACCATCGCCATTCATGCGGATCATACCAGAACGCATGGCACGTGCCGCGCGTTTTGCTTTTTCTGGGTCTTGGGTTTGGACATAGTTGGTCAAACCATATGGCGTGTCATTGGCGATTTGCATGGCTTGTTCTTCGTCATCAAACGGGATCATCACCATGACCGGGCCAAAGATTTCTTCTTGGGCAATCTGCATGGAATTATCAACATCGGCGAAAACGGTTGGGCGTGCAAAGAAACCTTTGTTGATGCCCTCGGGGCGGCCAAGACCACCCGCGACAAGGCGTGCACCCTCTTTGATGCCAACCTCGATCAAACCTTGCACCTTGTTAAATTGTGCCTCGGAAACCAATGGGCCCATATGCGGGCCTTCTTCCGCTGGATTTCCAACGGGATGATTTTTTGCAGTCTCTGCGGCAATTTCAACGGCGTTGTCATAAATGGAACGTTCCACCAACATGCGTGTTGGCGCGTTACAGGATTGACCTGTGTTGTTGAACACATGTTGTGTGCCCCGTTTCACCGCGTTTTCATCCGCATCAGCGTAAACCACATTCGCACCCTTACCACCCAATTCGAGTGTGACGCGTTTAACGGTATCTGCCGCGGCCTTGGTGATTGCGGTGCCAGCACGTGTTGAACCCGTGAATGAAATCATATCGACATCTTTGTGCGATGAAAGCTGTGTGCCAACACCAACGCCATCACCGTTTAGGTAGTTGTAAACACCGGCGGGGCAGCCTGCCGTATCCATGATTTCGGAAAACACATGTGCGGAAAGTGGTGAAACCTCTGATGGTTTAAGAATGGTGGTGGAGCCAACTGCGATCGCGGGAATAACCTTGAGACAGATTTGGTTCATCGGCCAGTTCCAAGGCGTGATCAACCCACAAACGCCAATGGGTTCGTGAAGGATCATTTCCGTTGGGTGCCCATCAATGGGGTGTTCGAATTCGAATTCTTGCAACGCCTTGATGAATTTTTTGATGTGGCTGATGCCGGTGGTGAATTGTTGAGTTTGTGACAATGTGATGGGTGCGCCCATTTCATTGCTGATCGCCTCGGCCATGTCATCTGCACGGCGTTTATATTCGTCATAGATTGATTGAAGCAAATCAATACGCGTTTGTTTTGATGTCACTGACCAAGTTGTAAACGCATTGCGTGCGGCCGCAACGGCAGCGTCAGTATCCGCCTGACCACCGAGAGAGATCACCGCAAAGGGTTCTTCGGTGGCGGGGTTGATGACCTCAAAATCATTGGCTTTGGCGGGTTTAACCCATTTACCATTGATGTAAAATTCGCGTTTATCAAGCATATGACACCTATATCGATTGGACTTGTTTGTGGGGGACAGTTACACCGCTGTTAAGGTAACGCAACATCGATTTTACGACATTTGGGAAATCGAAACCGTACGAGGGAAAATTGGAACTGTCAGAGATCGGGTTGCTTACAGCAATATTTCTATTCGGTGGCATTGTCAAAGGCGCGTTGGGAATTGGATTTCCCGCGCTGTTGGTTGGGTTGTTGACGTTTTTTTATGAACCTCGTGCTGCGGTTGCGATGATTTTAATTGCAATCATGGCATCGAACTTTCGTCAGGCATCTGTTGGCGGGTCGATGTGGGAGATATTAATGCGCCACAAATATTTCGCTACATTCGCATGTGCTGGAATATTCTTGGTGTCCCTGATTGGTGCCAAAGTTCCATTGGCGTTGTTGCAAACGTGTGTCGGGGCGGCGATGGTGCTTTTTGCTGTGACAAGCCTTTATGGTGCGATCCCAAGGCTTACTGCGAAATTGGAAGTGCCCGCACAAATTGGCGCTGGAATCGGAAGCGGGATTTTAGGTGGGCTTACGGCGATTTGGGGTCCACCATTGGCGGTTTATCTGATGGCGTTGCGACTTGAGCGTGATGTCATGATTCAAACGCTGGGTGTTATGTTTTCCGTCCAATCCATATTTTTGATGGCTGGGTTTATTGTGACGGGTGAATTGACGTTTCAGATCGCGATACTTGGCATTGGATTGCTGATCCCCACATTCGTTGGCATGTATTTTGGCGAACGTATTCGCAAACGCATGGATACGGCACAATTTATGAAGGCTTTTTTGTTTGCCTTCCTTCTGCTTGGGATCAACTTGATCCGGCGTGGAATAATGGGCGCTTGAAGTTAGGGGTGATTTGTACCACCCTCTGAGTCGAAATTCACATTGCAACCACATAACAGGAGTCTTCTATGTCATTGCGCATTAACGACGTTGTTCCAAATTTCACCGCTGAAACCGATACTGGCACCGTAAAATTCCACGACTGGATCGGGGATAGCTGGGCCATTTTGTTTTCCCACCCCAAAGATTTCACACCCGTTTGCACAACCGAATTTGGTGCCGTTGCACAGCTTGCCGATGAATGGGAAAAACGCGGAACCAAGGTGATGGGTGTTTCCGTCGATGGCGTGTCCGATCATAAAAAATGGAAAGTGGACATTGAAAAGGTATCGGGTGCGACCGCTGGTTTCCCGATCATCGCGGACGAAGGTTTAGAAGTGTCCAAAGCATTTGATATGCTCCCAGCAGAGGCATATTTGCCCGATGGCCGCACACCAGCAGACAGCGCAACCGTGCGTTCGGTTTTCATCATTGGCCCCGATAAACAATTGAAATTGTCGATGACTTACCCAATGACCGTTGGGCGAAATTTTGCAGAAATCCTACGTGCTCTTGATGCGTTGCAAGCGTCGAGCAAACATGGCGTTGCAACACCCGCAAACTGGGTCAGCGGCGAAGATGTGATTATCCCACCAGCCGTGAACAATGATGATGCAAAAGCTAAGTTTGGTGAATTTGAAACGGTTCTACCCTATTTGCGCAAAACATCGTTGCCATCATAAATCATCGATCAAAGTATATAGGGGCGCATGGTTTTGCGCCCCTTTTTTATTTTACTGAAAACTTGGCACAGACGGCGTGATGGTCGGATAGCGGTGTTCCGCTGTCATTGGTTGCATTCACAATCCGTGCGTTTGATCCTGATAATCCACGCGTACAAAACCAATCCAGTTTCATTTTGCGATCAAGATGGGGTGTGATCAGGCTGGCTTGGGTTGTCATGCCATCGGCATTTGTTTCCCAATCATAACCGCGAGAACGCGCATATTCGAACAGGGTTTCACGGCGCCAATCGGCGTCATCCAAATGGTTGCCAGTGTTCAAATCACCACCAATCACAACAGGCAGGTTCGGTGCAAAATCTTCAATGGCATCAAGCAAAACAACAAACTGTTTGTGGCGATGTTCAACGGTTGCATTGCTTTCTAAATGGGTGGAAACGAAACAAACATCACCCCCCGATGTTGGGATGATCGCGGCCACGGCCATGCGCCCGCCCACACGTGGTTGTTGATTGTCGCCCGCATTTTCATCAGGTGCAAACCAATGGCCATGATCGTCAAGGCGGATCAATACCGCATCCTTTGGTTTGACAGATGTCAGCATCCCGTTCCCGTGCCAACCAGACGCATTAAAATCGTCTTTGCAGAATTTACGCTCGGTTGGGCCGCCTAAATCGAGTTCAAAAAATTCAACACCGTACAGGTAAGACATACCCGCCGCCGCCGCCATTTCTGCGGTTGTGTTGCGCTGTGCTGTGCGTGACATGCCGCTGTCCATTTCAGACAACAAAATCACATCAGGTTTCAGGGATGCCAGATGTGCAACACTATCCTCTGGGAACAAACAACGTTCCAAATTCCAGGCAACCACGTTGAATGATTTAGAAAGCTCTGACGTTTCCGATTTCCCACCTGTTTCCAACAAATGCATTGCTGGAAAAACTTTCATGATCGCGCGGTGTTCAGATGCATTTCGTTCAACGGTGACGATGCGTTTGCGCATGGCTGCACTTGCCAATGGCAGGTGGTCAACCAAATTTGTCATAGCCGTTTTCCTGTTTCATGATCAAACATGTGCAAAGCATCAGATGGGATATCCAACATCAGATTATCCGCAAGTGGCGCATCATTATTTGGCGCATTGACCGTAAAATCATGCCCTGCCAGTTTACCATGCAACAGACGGCTTGCGCCCAGTTCTTCGATCAATTCAAGTTTGAACGGCGTTGCAGATTTACCTGTTGCCAATTTCACCTCTTCGGGGCGAATGCCCAGTTGAATATCACCTATGTGATCTTTGGGTGCGTCAACTTTCAGGCTGGTTTCACCGTTCAAATGCACACTGCCATTTCCATTGTATGTCGCGGGTAACAGGTTCATTGGCGGTGCACCCATGAAGCTTGCGACAAATGTGGATGCAGGTGTGCGATAAATTTCGGATGGTGTGCCCACCTGTTCGATGCGCCCAGCGTTCAATACAAAAATGCGATCGGCCATTGTCATCGCCTCGACCTGATCATGGGTTACATACATGGCTGTGACGCCAAGGCGCCGTTGCAGGTTGCGAATTTCGATCCGCATTTGATTGCGCAGCTTTGCATCCAGATTGGATAGGGGTTCATCAAATAAAAACAGCGCAGGATCACGCACAATCGCACGCCCCATCGCCACACGCTGGCGTTGCCCACCAGAAAGCTGGCTTGGCCGGCGATCAAGGTAATCATCAAGATTTAACATCGCGGATGCTTCGCGCACCTTGTGATCAATATCTTCCTTGGATGTACCACGGTTTTTCAAACCATAGGCCATGTTTTTATAAACGCTCATATGCGGGTAAAGCGCATAGTTTTGGAACACCATCGCGATATCGCGTTCGGCTGGGTCCAGATCATTGACCACACGATCACCTATTTGCAATTCGCCATCGGTAATATCCTCTAGCCCTGCGACCATGCGCAACAACGTAGATTTACCACAGCCAGAAGGCCCAACCAAAACCACCAATTCACCGTCGGCAATATCAAAATTGCACGGCATCACGGCCTCTGTTCCATTGGGATAGGTTTTGCGTATATTTTTAACGCTTACGTTTGCCATTTTGATTTCCTATTTATCAGACTCGACCAAGCCTTTGACGAACCAAGACTGGAAGAAAATAACGATTGCCACGGGGGGCAACATTGCGATCAGCGCCAATGCCATGGCCTGACCATATTCGGGGATTTCGCTGCCTTCGGCATAGGCTTGGATGATTTGGCGAATGCCGCGCACCAATGTGAACAGACCTTCGTCCGTTGTGATCAAAGTGGGCCACAAATATTGGTTCCAACCATATACAAACATGATGATAAAAATCGCGGCAATCATGGTTTGCGATAGTGGCACCAAGATATCGATGAAAAATTTCACTGGTCCCGCGCCATCAATGCGTGCGGCCTCGACCAATTCTTCGGGGACGGACAGGAAAAATTGGCGAAAGAAAAAAGTGCCTGTGGCGGATGCCAGCAAAGGTACGATCAGGCCGGTGTAGCTATTGGTTAAACCAATGCTTTGGATCACCTCATAGGATGGTAAAATGCGCACCTCTAGGGGCAACAAAATCGTGGTGAAGATCATCCAAAATGCGAAAGTTGCAAACCGAAAACGGAAATAAACAATCGCATATGCCGCCATCATCGAGAGGATAATTTTGCCAATGGCAAAGCCAATGCCTAGGATGAAAGAATTCATCAACATGGTCATGCCTGTCACCGTTTTGGTAAAGCCACCTTTTTCAAACATGGCATTGCCAAAGTTTTCGTCGATGTCACTGCCAAACCAGAATTTCAAACCTTCGCGTTGGATTTCAACATTGTCATGGCTGGATGTTGTTAGTGCCAAAAACACAGGCAGCAACATGAATAATGAACCAAGGATTAGGATCGAATGATCAAAAACCGCAGACCAGCGAAACCGTTTTTTCGCGCGCGGTGTTGTAGATGTTGTATCGGTCATTTTGCGCACCTTACGTATAATGAATGCGGCGTTCCAACAGGCGGAACTGAAAAATTGTGAGCGCAAGAACAAGCACCATCAACACAACAGATTGCGCAGATGAACCACCCATATCATTGCCTCGGAAACCATCGACGAACACTTTGTAAACCAGCGTCATCGGGTTGCTGGCGGGGTTGTTTTTGACCAGCGTATCAATGATGCCAAATGTATCGAACAGCGCATATGTGATGTTGATAATCAGCAAGAAAAACGCGGTTGGCGCGAGCAGTGGAAATGTGATCTGCCAAAAACGGCCAAAGCCAGATGGATTATCAATCATTGCTGCTTCACGCACATGTTGCGGGATTGATTGCAAACCGGAAAGGAAGAAAATGAAATTCACGGGGATCTGAATCCAGACCGAAACAATGATCATTGCAAATGCTGTATCCCAGTAATTTACGCCCAAACGATAATCATATCCAAACCATGCAAACAGATCGGTTACCGATCCGATGTTCTGGTCAAACAACATCACACCCATCAAACCCGCAACCGGTGGTGCCACGGCATAGACCCACATCAATAAGGTTTTATATGTACGTGCGCCGCGCAGAACCTTGTCTGCTTTGACCGCCAACAATAACGCAGTGGCAAGAGAGGTCGCAGTGACCAACAATGTGAATAGCAATGTGAAACGTGCGACCTTGGCATATTCTTTGGATGCGAACAGATCGGCGTAGTTTTCAAACCCGACGAATTGAGAACCAAACCCAAATGGGTCTTGCAGATAAAACGATGATTGCACCGCGTTAAACGCGGGCCAATAAAAGAAAACTGCGATGATTGTCAGTTGCGGCAGCAATAACAAAATCGGGAGCCAATAGTTGGCAAAGCCTGCGCGTTTCAATGTGTATTCTCCTGAACGAAAACAGGCAGCCAAAGATGCGGCTGCTTGTTGGATTTGTGGGGGCGTTAGCCTTGCGTTTTTGCGAAACGTTCAAGCAGTTTGTCTGCTTCTGATTTGATCGCACCAAACGCATCATCCAGTGATGTTTCACCTGTCAGGTAACGCGTGTATTCACGGTTCATCACGTCACGGATTTGTACGTAAAAACCCATGCGATATCCTTTGGTCCAATCGCCAGCTGGCAATTGCAATTGCTGGATACCTGTTTCAGCGGCTGGAAAACGATCATAGTGACCATCCGCTTTGGCCATTTCATATGCGGCCTCTGTGATTGGCACATAACCGGTTTCTTTGTGCCACATATATTGAACCTCTGGTGATGTCATGAAGCGGAAAAATTCAGCTGTCGCTTTGTTTTCTGCGTCAGATTTGCCAGCCATTGCGAACAATGCTGCACCACCGATAAAGGTCTGTTTTGGCTCTTTGGTCACACCTTCCCAATATGGCAATACGGTTGCGGAAAAATCAAAATCCGCTTTTTGAACCAAACCGCCGAATGATCCAGATGAACCAAGCCACATGGCAACTTCACCAGATTCAAACGGCTTGGCGTTGTCATCCCACGCCGCGCCAAAGAAGCCAGCATAGCCGTTGTCGATCCAGCTTTTGAATGCTTCGAAATGTGCTTTCAATTCAGGTGCATCGGCGTTGATTGTCACGTCTGTTCCACCATAACCGTTATTATTTGTCGCAAACGGTAGGTTGTGACGAGAGAAGAAATTCTCTGTGAAAATCCAAGGCATGTGTGATTGAGACAATGCAACATAACCTGCATCTTTCAATGCTGGGGCTGTGACGGATTGAAACTCTTCCCAGGTTTTTGGCGCTGTTACGCCTGCTTTTTCAAGCGCTTCTGTGTTGTAATACAGAATTGGCGTTGATGAATTGAACGGCATGCCGATCATTTTGCCATCTTCATCAGCATAGAAATAACGCACACCTGCGATGTAATCTTCGATGTTGAATGGCACATCATTTGCCGCCAACAAATCTTGTACTGGCAGAACCGCACCTTTGGCGCCGATCACTGTTGCAGCACCTGCGTCAAACACCTGCATGATGTTTGGCTGTTCGCCTGCGCGAAATGCAGCGATGCCTGCGGTCAATGTTTCTTCGTATGTGCCCTTGAAAACAGGCGTGATTTTATAGTCTGACTGGCTTGCGTTAAAATCAGATGCGATTTTATTGACGGTCTCTCCCAAAGACCCGCCCATGCCGTGCCACCATGAAATTTCTGTTTGCGCTGTTGCGGCTGTGGCCATGCCCAATGCAACTGCGTTGGCGAGCAGTGTGTTTTTCAAGTTCATCTTTGATTCCTAAATTTGCAAGGCACCCCAGCGGGTGCGGTGAGGGGGCGAATAGGGAGCCGATGTAACAATGGAAAAACATGTGTATGACGCTTGTGTAAAATTTTGATCAAAAGAACAAAAACGAAAAAATTCGCGCTCTGCCATTCGTGATTTTCACCTTGCGGACCTCCGTGGGACAGCCGTATGACATGTGTCGGACATCCGTCGGACAGGTCGTCGGGCAAAGAGGGACAAAAATGGGTAACGTAAATTACGCTGATCTGGCCAAATCCATCGAAAGTTTAACATCGGGCGAATCCGATCAGGTGGCTTTGATGGCAACGATTGCCTGCGAGGTGCATCATGCGGATGATCGGTTTGATTGGACGGGGTTTTATCGTGTGGTGGAACCAGAGTTGATGAAAATCGGCCCGTATCAGGGCGGGCATGGTTGTTTGGTGATTCCATTTTCGCGTGGCGTGTGTGGTGCCGCGGCGCGAAGCGGTGAAACCCAATTGGTGGCGGATGTAAATGCGTTTGACGGGCACATCGCTTGTGCCAGTTCCACGCAATCCGAATTGGTGATCCCCGTTTATGATGGCGCGGGCGCAATAATCGGCGTGTTTGATATCGACAGCGATCAGCCCGATGCGTTTACGCAAGCGGATGCGGATGCATTATCCGCGATCTTAAAATCGACATTTGGATAGGGGCGCAAATCTGCGCCCCCAAAAATTATTTCACTGCTGCAATAATACAGATTTCGACCAAGATGTTTGGCGCGGCCATATCGGCCTGAATGGCGGCGCGCGCGGGTTTGCCAGCATCGGCAACCCATGCATCCCAAACCGCATTCATTTCACCAAACTGTGCCATGTCCTTGATAATGATCGTGGCGGATAGGATGTGATCCTTGTCCGATCCTGCGGTGGCGAGCAGGGATTCAACCTTGGCCAGTACTTGTTGTGTTTGGGTGGTAATGTCGGCGTTGAAATCATCGGCGACTTGCCCCGCCAAATAGGCAGTGTTGCCGTGAACAACAAGTTGCGACATGCGTTGGTTGGAATCGTGACGGGTGATGGACATGGGTTGTTTTCCTTTGGTTGGTTTTGCCAAAGGATTAGGTCAGAAATTTACGCCTGTCTAGCGTAACACGCCGCGCATTTTTTGCGCCCGCGCATAAAGCATGAGCGCAAGCGCGATGATGAATATAACAATGGAAATTATCACGGCCTCTGGCCCCATGATTTCATATGCTTTCACCTCTGCCAAAACCAAGTTGTGGAACGTGGTGATGATCATGGCAATGAATGAAATGATAAATGCCGTCACCGCAAAGCGCGAGCGCAACAGCAAAAGGATTGACCCCGCCACAGACGCCCAAACCGCCAGCGCCCACGTACCATCGGCCCATGCGGGAAAGCTGTGAAAAAACGCAAGCTGTTCTGGGGTAAAGCTGGCAAGATAAGCCTCGTTACGGGTTTGCGTCATGACATAATCAAGCGCTCCGAAACTATTCCAGATCAGAGAGACAATGCCGATCAGCCAGATATGCCAAGGTGTACGCATAAGGGGATGGTAGCAAAGGTTGAGGGTTGGGGCAAATGGGGGGTGGGGGCGGTACGCTGTCGTAGAGCAAATTGTTCCCTATTAGAAGGTTTGCAGTTCTCCATTTGATTGTGCATATATAATTGAAAATATATTAGGTGAAGTTTTTTGTCACAAAAATTGCTGTTCCATCCCGAAACTGGGCAAACTTGTTTCGGTGTTATCCCTGAGAAGAATACTAAGAGATTTGTTATTCCCGCAGGTGACATTCGTTTACCCGTTGGAAAGCACCGCGGTCCTCATAGAGGCTATGGAGCCAAACATATCTGGGTTGAGCACAAAAAGGAAATGATGCAAGCGGGTTTTGGTACTTGGGAAGAAGTCCCAAATTATGTAACCACTATACTTAAAGTCGGTACGCCAATTTTTTATGAGGGAGGCAGTTTTAAACATTCGCGAGTTATGGCTGTTCGTTCTAGTGCGGGTACATGTATATTAGAGTTGAAAGAGCAGCGCGATAAAAACATTTGGTCAATTGTGACCGCATTTTCGGGAACAAAACCACATGGAGTTAAGGTCGGTAACATACAAAAATGCGCGACACCTTAACATAAGGTGCCGCGCTCTAATTCTGTGTGCTTGCAGTAGCAGCGTTTCCTTAGCTCAAGGGGTCGGAAACCACCCGAAGTGTCCTGCAATTAAGTTTCCTGTCAAACTTAACTTCCACATGAGCGGGTCAATTTACAGGTGATACCGACTCAAAATGCTCTTTAAGGCACAAGACATAAATAGGTCTTTATCAGTTAATTGTCAACTTTAGGTAGCCTATGCGTACTGTGCAATCAAAAAAGCCCCCGCAAATGCGAGGGCTTCCAATTTTTCAGAGTTTTCGAAAACCTTAGTCTTCTTTTTTCTCTGCGGCGATTTCTTCGCCAGTTTCTTGATCGACAACTTTCATAGACAAGCGCACTTTGCCGCGGTCATCAAAGCCCATCAATTTCACTTTTACTTTTTGGCCTTCTTTGACCAAATCGTTCGGGTGGTTTACGCGCTCGTTCGCCATTTGGGATACGTGCACCAGACCGTCACGTTTTCCAAAGAAGTTTACGAATGCGCCGAAATCCATCACCTTGACCACGGTGCCAGTGTAGACTGTGCCTACCTCTGGTTCTGCGGCGATTGACATGATCATTTCGCGGGCTTTTTCGATTTGCTCGCCGTTTGATGATGCAATCTTGATCACGCCGTCGTCGTTAATGTCGACTTTGGCGCCAGATGTTTCACAGATTTCACGGATAACCTTGCCGCCAGAACCAATCACTTCGCGGATTTTTTCTGGGTTGATCTGGATGGTTTCAATGCGCGGTGCATGTTCAGAGAACGAACCCGCCTCTGTCAGTGCATTCGCCATTTCACCAAGGATGTGCATGCGGCCATCTTTGGCCTGTGCCATCGCTTTTTCCATGATTTCAGGTGTGATACCCGCGACCTTAATATCCATTTGCAAAGATGTGATACCGTTTTCAGTACCCGCAACTTTGAAATCCATATCACCAAGGTGGTCTTCGTCGCCCAAGATATCTGTCAAAACAGCATATTCGCCGTTTTCTTCTAGGATCAAGCCCATGGCAACACCCGCAACAGGTGCGCGTAATGGTACACCCGCATCCATCATGGACAAAGAGCCACCACAAACAGACGCCATTGAAGACGAGCCGTTTGATTCAGTGATCTCTGATACCACGCGGATTGTGTATGGGAATTCGGTTGCTGGTGGCAAAACCGCCTGCAATGCACGCCATGCCAATTTACCGTGACCGATTTCACGACGACCTGGGCCCATCATACGACCACATTCACCAACGGAATATGGCGGGAAGTTATAGTGCAACAAGAATGGTGAGCGGTATGTGCCGTTCAGCGCATCAATCATTTGTTCATCATCGCCTGTGCCCAATGTGGTCACAACCAAGCCTTGCGTTTCACCGCGTGTGAACAATGCAGAACCGTGTGTTCGTGGCAAAACGCCAGTTTCAGAAACGATTTGGCGTACAGTTGACAGATCACGGCCATCAATACGCTTGCCTGTTTTCACGATGTCACCGCGAACAACCTCTGCTTCAAGCTTTTTCATGCAAGAGCCCAGATTTGGGTCTTCTTGTTGTTCTTCGCTCAAGGCTTCGATGATTGTTTCACGTGCGGCCGCGATTGCGGCGGTGCGTTCTTGTTTGTCTGTGTTTGCGAATGCGGCACGAACAGCCTTTTCACCAGCTTTTTTCACAACAGCGTACAGATCGGAATAATCTGGTGCTTGGAAATCAAATGGCTCTTTGGCGGCGTCTTCGGCCATGTCGATGATCAAATCGATCACAGGCTGAATTTGTTCATGGGCAAAATTGATCGCACCGAGCATTTCGGATTCTGACAATTCGTATGCTTCTGATTCAACCATCATCACGGCGTCTTTGGTGCCGGCAACAACAAGATCCAGACGTTGTTCTGGTTTGTTGCGGATGTCGTGCATATCATCAACCGTTGGGTTCAAGATGTAATCGCCATCTTCAAAGCCAACGCGACATGCGCCGATTGGGCCACGGAATGGTGCGCCTGACAATGTTAGCGCCGCAGATGCCGCGATCATCGCAACCATGTCTGGGTCATTGACCAGATCGTGTGACAATACGGTCAATGTTACCTGTGTTTCATGTTTGAAACCCGGCACGAACAATGGACGAATTGGACGGTCGATCAAGCGTGCGGTAAGTGTTTCTTTTTCTGTTGGACGCGCTTCGCGTTTGAAAAAGCCACCTGGGATTTTACCCGCAGCGTAATATTTTTCTTGGTAATTCACAGTCAGCGGGAAGAAGTCCATTCCCGGCTTTTCTTTCTTGGCAAAAACAACCGCAGCCAAAACAGAAGTTTCGCCCAATGTGGCGATAACGGTGCTGTCAGCTTGGCGTGCAATCTTGCCTGTTTCCAGTGTTAGGGTTTCTTCGCCCCACTGGATTGATTTTTTTACTTCGTTAAACATGTATCGTTTCCTAACGAGGGAGCACTCCTTGGCCTTCCAAGGTCTCCCGATCTAAATGGTGGCCCCATTGCCACCGACCTCAATCCTATTTCATGTGCCGAGGTCAAAGCATCACGTCTCAGATAGGCGGGCGTATACAGGGAAAACGCGTCTATGGGAAGGGGTGTGAATTTTGACGGTATATTTTGAAGGAAATAGGCGAATGCGTAATGCCCAATGATATTAATTGAATTTAGGAATAGTCGTAAATTTGAATTTTAGCACATGGTAGGATGAGAAAACAGACTGGATACATCTAACGCTGCCGCGCTCTGTGCGGTTTCACATAACCCACAAAAAAACGCCCGCTCAATTGAGGCGGGCGTTGATCGTTTGATACGAATGTATCGAAACCTTTAGCGGCGGATGCCAAGGCGTTTAATTAGGTCTTGGTAACGCGCTTCGTCTTTGCCACGTGTGTAGTCCAACAGTTTACGACGCAGCGCAACCATTTTCAAAAGACCACGACGTGAGTGGTTGTCTTTCTTGTTGGTTTTAAAGTGCTCTGTCAGTGTTGAAATACGTGATGTCAGGATCGCAACTTGAACTTCGGGTGAACCAGTGTCGCCCGGTTTTGTTGCAAATTCTTTGATCAATTCAGCTTTACGCTCTGGTGTTATCGACATCGGGGTCTCCTTAAAAGGTTAGCGTTATGGCACAATCCGGGATGTCGTCCAGAAAGGCCCTTGGAGTATCCAAAATGAATCGGATTTGGCGCGTATAATCGGGTTTGTCTTAAAATGAAAGCGGAATCATTTAACCGCGTTTTGTGGGCGTTTGCGTGTCAGCACGATCAGATTTGATATGAACAACACCCCAATCACCAATCCACCACCGATCAATGCAGATGTATGTGGCTCTTCACCGATCACGAACCAAACCAACAATGGTGCGAGCACGGATTCAAGCAAGATGATGACCGCGACCTCCGCAGATGGAATGTATCGTGGGCCGATGGCCAGCATTGCCGTGCTGATCGCGATAAAAACACCGCCATGTAGAACAACATAAATCCAATCATCACTGGGAACACTGAAAGGTTGGCTAAACGGGATAAGCAATATCCCACAACCCAGATAGGCCACAGCCGCCATTGGCACCATTGAAACCGATTTTTTCTGTCGCGCCACGGTCAGGCCAAGCGAAAATATTGCCGCCACGCCCAGTGCCGCCAGATCACCCCAGATATTACCACCCTCTTGCCCAAGCGAGCCATAGCCAATGATGATAAGCCCCATCATAACCAGCCCGATGGTCCATGCCATGCGTTTGCTGATCCGTTCGCCCATCAAAAGCCAGCTGTAAAATGCGGCAAATATGGGCAGGGAAGAAATGATGAATACGGTATTTGCAACCGTGGTCAAGCGCACCGAAACTACAAATAAAATCGACGCACCCGCCGCACAAACGGCATAGATCAACCCCGCCTTACCCGCAGCACGAATGGCCGCAAATGTTTGACCGCGATGCAAAAGCAACATCGCAATCAGCATCACGCCACCACATAACAAATTGCGCCACATGGTGACGGTCATGGCGCTGGCATCAATCAGGCGCACAAACAGCGCGTCGGGCACAATGCACAACACACCGAATATGGTAATGAGTAAGCCTTTGGTTTGATCATTCATGGCGCCAGACTTCGGCGATTATCCGCAAGGAGTAAAGCCATTATTTGCGTGGATTGATTATTAGTGCTTGGATAGGTTCATGAAACAATTGCTGGCAATTTTTCTGATCATTTGGGCGATTTCGGTCGATGCGGATGAATTTGAAATTTTTGCGGCTGGCGAATTTGGGCAATTGGCAGGGACGTTTCACCAAATCGACGATGACGCGCCGTTGCTGTTAATTGTACCTGGATCAGGTCCGATAAATCGCGATGGACAAAAACCCCCCGCACTTGGGCTGGGTGTGTATCACAAAATGGCGAATGAAATGGCTGCGCGGGGGATTTCAACGCTGCGCATTGATAAACGCGGCAGTTATGGTTCAACAGGTGCCATTCGTAACAGCGATGATTTGCGCATTGCAGGTTATGCAAATGACGTGCGCGTCTGGATTGATCGCATTGCGGACAATCGTTGTGTTTGGGTGCTGGGCCATTCCGAAGGGGGATTGGTCACCACCGTAGCGATGCGCGATTCCTATGCGAAGGTATGTGGTGTGATACTGGCGGCGTCCGCTGGGCGTGGCATCGATGTAATTTTGCAAGAACAGCTTACCCGCTACACCCGTAGCAAAAGGATTTTACGTAAAATTGATAATGCGGTTCATGCGATGAAAGGTGGTGATATGATCGATCAGGATGATATTCCCATCACGCTGCGCGATTTATTTTCACCGGTGAACCAAGCCTATTTCATTGATTGGATGACCTATGATCCAATCGCGGTGGTGCAAAACCTGATGAAACCCGTTTTGATAATTCAGGGCGATACGGATGTGCGCATCAAACCCAAAGATGCGCGCAATCTGGCACGCGCATTGCCCCATGCAACATTGCGCATTTTCGATGGGGTTAATCATGTGTTTCAAGAAACGGATTTAACGTTCCCGCCCAGTGATATGCCATTGTCACCACTGGTCATGGATGAAATCGCCCATTTCATTTTAAGCGAAGGTTAGCCCCAGTTTTCCAATTCTTTGGCATAGCTGATATAAAGTGGGTGTTTTGGATGCCCCGCTTTTGATAATCCCAAATGGGTCAGCGGTTTTGATTGATCGCGCAACAATCGTTCCACAAACGCGCCGCGCCCCATATGTTCGCCATGGGTGCCCCAAGCGCATATCACCGTATCCGCCCAAGCCGCGCCATCCATAATGGCCGTGTCATTCTCCTTGCCAACAGGATCGGATTGTGCACGCATGTCGCGTGGATCGGTGGCGCGATATGCGAAAATATTTGTGACACGAAATGCCCCAAACCCAAGGGCACGTGCACGCCGTTCACAGCGTTCCACGGTGGGATCATTTTGCACCTCTGTCGCGGTGGATGGGTTGAGCATAACGAACAATGCGCGTTTGCCCGTATCATCCCAAACACGGGTCAGCGCATAACGATATTGTTCGCAATCGGAATAAATCGCAACCGATGGGGCATCGCCCTTGGTGTGACTGCGGGTGATCATGCGGGAACGAAAACGCGGTTGGGGTGCAATTCGCCCGCCTTGTAAACGCCAACGGCAATGGGTTCGCCGTTGCAGGCAACCCAAGCCTCGTCGCCGTAATCCAATTCGGATGCGATCACCAACGCGGGGTTGCCATTGCGCAGTTTTGCCGCCGCCTCGGGTGTGCAAGAGAGCTGTTCTAGATCATGTAATCCTGTTTCTAGCGGTAGCAAATGATCACGAAGAGCGGGATCCTTGGCCAATTTTTCGATAGTTTCTAGCGTGATGCAGTCGGACAATTCAAACGGGCCAGACCAAATGCGGCGCAACGATTTCACGTGACCATAACAGCCAAGTGCCGCGCCCAAGTCACGGGCGATGGATCGCACATATCCCCCCTTGCCACAGACCATTTCAAGCGTGACGTGATCCGCATCATCACGTGATACCATACGCAATTCTTCGACGAACAAGGGGCGGGGCTGAATTTCAAAATCATCACCATCACGCGCCAATTTATATGCACGCTGCCCATCAATTTTCACAGCGGAAAATTTGGGTGGGATTTGCATGATGTCGCCTGTGAATTGAACCAGTGCCGCACGGATGTCATCATCGCTGGGGCGTAGGTTTGATTGTGCGATCACTTCGCCTTCTTCGTCATCGGTGTTGGTCGCCTGACCGAGGCGTACGATGAATGTGTAAGCCTTGGTCGCATCGGTAATGTAGGGCACGGTTTTTGTCGCCTCGCCAAGGGCGATGGCCAGCACACCCGTCGCATCGGGATCAAGCGTGCCGGCATGGCCCGCCTTTTGCGCGTTCATCGCCCATTTCACCTTGTTCACCATTGCGCTAGATGTGATGCCGCTTGGTTTATCAACCACCAGCCAACCATCCACGCGATCGCCTTTTTTACGCCGTGCCATTTTTTACCAATTCTTGTTTGCGTTTATCCCAATATGCGGACACTTCGTCAAAGATTTGAAAATCCATCGGGTAAATGTCGATCAACATGTCCTCGATTTCTTGGACAATCATTTCTTTGGGATCGACAGTTTTTTTAGAAATGTTGCGCCGCGGTACATCATACATCGCTTGTGCAAAGTCAGGTGCGATATCGTGCAAGAGCGGTGGCAATTGCCAAATCATGCCTTCCAACGTGACCACGTTGAAATTAAACGGGGTCACTTGTTTTAGGCGCAACAATTGCGGTTTCCAATGCCAGTTCGGCTTGTGCTTGGATGTTGGGCTTAGCGTTTTTTTGATATACCGCAACACGCGAACACAGTTTTCTTGATGCGTGTCGATGTTATCACCAGCATTCAAATCGACCAAGCCACGGCGTAAAACGCTGCGCTGGACCTTGCTGTCTTCACCCATGATTTTGTCGAAATAAAGTGACGTAAAGCGATCAATTGGATTTCGAATAATGATGAATTTATGCGTGGCTTGCATGATGTCATCATTGGTAGACGCCGTTGCAAGGATGTTGTGATCATCGTCGCGCCCATCCAAATTGCGCAACACATTATTCATAAACGTACAGCCGCATTTGGTGATTTGGCGATACAGGATTGGATATTGTGATGTTGTTGTCAGTTTCTTACCATAATTTGGCGGCGGCGACGCATTATGAAAACGTGCAAGCGATTGAATCTGACGGGTCAGCATATCGGATTATTCGTCGTCTGACGCGATGTCTTTGACAACCTTGTCTTGGGACAACAGGCGGCGTGTTTCATCCAGATTGTCAAATGTCGTGTCCAACACGAATTTTAGTTTGGGTGAGAATTTCAAAGTCACGGCCTTGTTCATCGCGCGGCGAATTTCATAGGTGTTGCGATTGAGTGCATCAATCACCGCCTCTGCATTGATACCGCCAAGGGGTAACACAAACACAATTGCGGTTTTAAGATCAGGCGTTGGGCGGACCTCGCCCACAGTGATGGATACATGCGCCAAATCGGGATCATGAATATCCCCACGTTGGAGCGTTTCCGCAACCGCACGGCGGATCAATTCGCCAACGCGCAATTGACGCTGGCTTGGGCCTTGTGGGGAAAAATCGTTGCGTTTTGCCATGGTGTGTATCCTTTTCGCGCCCATTTATGCGCTTTGGCGATCTATCGCAAGGCAGGCTTTGCCATTCGTGCAATCCCATTGTAAAGGATTTGCAGCAGAATTGGAGATTTAATCATGTCAAATAAAACAGCGATTGCAATTGTGGGTGCATCGGGGCGTATGGGTCAGATGTTGATCAAGGCTGTTTTGGACAATGAAAATGCCACATTGGCGGGGGTCACAGAACGCGCTGGGCATGATTGGATTGGACAGGATTTAGGGCAGTGCATGGGCGGTGCGCTAAATGGTGTAATCGTTTCAGATGACCCGTTGGAAGTGTTTGCAAGATCCCAAGCAATCATCGATTTCACTACACCAGCGGCCACAATTGCCCATGCTGAATTGGCAGCACAGGCACGTGCGGTACATGTAATTGGCACAACTGGATTTGCGCCAGATGATTTGAAAAAGCTATCCGCCGCTGCGCGCCATGCGCCGATCATTCGTGCGGGCAATATGTCATTGGGTGTGAACCTATTGACCAAGCTGACACAGAAGGTAGCGGCAGCATTGGATGCAGATTTTGACATTGAAATCGTGGAATCACATCACAAGCACAAGGTGGACGCACCATCAGGCACGGCATTGATGTTGGGCGAGGCCGCCGCGGCAGGGCGCGGTGTTGCGCTGAATGATGTTTCCGATCGGGGGCGTGATGGCATTACGGGTGAGCGCAAGCGCGGAGACATTGGTTTTCACGCCATTCGTGGCGGTGATGTTGTGGGCGAACATGATGTGATTTTTGCGGCAGACGGCGAACGGATTGTGTTGCGTCATCTGGCAACGGATCGCAATATATTTGCACGCGGTGCGGTCAAGGCCGCGCTTTGGGGTCAGGACAAAGGCCCAGGTGAATATGATATGATGGATGTGCTTGGGCTTTAATCCGCTATCTCATTCGCCTTTTTGTAATCGGTGATGAATTTGTCGATCAACATGGTAAGCGCATCAAATTCATCTTGTTTGGGTTGTGCCGCATCAAACCCACCAAACGAAGCCCAGGTTGTGCTGGCCAATTTCACCGATAAATCGCGTGACAAAAGAACGGTTTGTTTCAACATTGCAGACACACGCCATGTGCATCCGTTGGATTGTGTGCCGGAAAATGACGCGCTGAATTGGGGTTTCCCGGGCGTGTTTTCCAATTCTTCTTTGGTTAATATTGGGATGCCAGCCTTGTTCATCGCATCGGTGACGTATCCGTGCAGTTGCTTGCCAAATTTGCCGCCATCATCCGTGGGGCCGCGAACCCCGTCGAGTTTGAAATAAACCCCAGGGAGGTTTTTTAACGGTGCGAGTTTATCGCTGATTTCCATTTTTTCATAATCTGGAGTATCGGTGTTTACCTGTAATGATGGTGATGCTGGTTGTTCAATCCTGTAGAAATTAGCGGGGCAAACGATTGGGGTTTCAGGGTGAATGGGCGGTTGGCGTCGCGCAAGGGAAACGCGATCCAATTCGTAAAATACACTTTGTGCACGTGCGGAATCGGGTTCTTCAATCAGGCGGGTGACAAATGATCGTTTAGGATCGCATAGGCCATCGTGCAAACATGCCGCCAGATCAATCCGGCTTTGTTCCCACATTAACCAAAATCGGTTGGTTTCATTTTGTGCCTGTGTCGCGAATGCAGTGCATAAAAATATGCCGCCAATCACCACGCGGATAATCAATTTCAACAATGTCAGCCCCATCCAGTTGGCTGACTTGATAATGAAACAGTGTTTACGGTTGGTAAAATTTTGATGGCACAGCGCATTTCTTTGCGCGTAGTTGTTTCAAATTTTATCGACGCATATCAAAAATCAGACGTTATGCCTTTTCTTTCCCAATCGCCAAATCGTGTTGGTTCAGGCCCATCACGCCCGCCCAGTTCGGTTGGGCGTGGTTTTGCGGGTGTTTCCGCTTTGCGTTCTGCGGCTTCTTTTAGGGCGCGTTTGGCGGCGGCTTTGATTTTTTCGTCTTTATCGGTCATGGGCGCAATATAACCTGTTATCTATTCATGCAAAAGCCCTGTTGTTGTCGCAACTGTTGGGGTAGAGGGTGCGGTGAAAGGACTATTCGATGGCAAAACAAGGTTTAGAGGCGCGCAAAGCGGCGGCACAATTGTTGAACGCAGTACTGAGCGAGCAACGGTTGTTGTCCGAAGTGTTGGATCGTCGTGATGGTCCACTGGTTGGGTTAGCACCCGCAGAACGCGCACGTGCTCAATCATTGGCAACAACAACCTTGCGATATCTTGGTCGGCTTGATGCTGTCTTGGCACGGTTTTTAACAAAACGTCCACCACCCGCGGTTCATAACATTTTGCGCCTTTGCGCCGCTGAATTGTTGATCGATGGCATTGCGCCACATGGTGCGGTTGATGCGGCGGTGACCTTGGTCAAAAACAATCGTCGTACCAGCCATTTTTCTGGGTTAACCAATGCGGTTGCACGAAAATTGGTGGCCGATGGTGCAACACATTTTGACGGGCAAGCACCACAACATTTACCCAAAGAATTTCGCCAGCATATGATTGGCATTTATGGCCGCGAAATCACCGATGCAATCGAAGCTGCCCATGAACAAGGCGCCCCTGTTGATATTTCGCTTAAGGATGCATCGCGACTGGATGAATTTGCAGACCGATTGGATGCAGTGGTTCTGCCCACGGGTGGGCTGCGCATGTATCACAATGCACAGATTTCCGCGCTTGATGGATTTGATGCGGGCGATTGGTGGATACAAGATGCAGCGGCAACAATACCTGCGCGTTGCTTTGGCGATTTAAAGGGTAAACGCGTATTGGATTTATGCGCCGCACCTGGTGGTAAAACCATGCAATTGGCCGCGATGGGCGCGGATGTGACATCCCTAGATATATCGAATTATCGCATGAAACGGGTGCGTGAAAATTTGAAACGCACAGGATTAAATGCCGAATTGGTTGTTGCAGATGCCATGGAATGGGAACCTGAAATTCAGTTTGATGCAATTTTGATCGATGCGCCATGTTCGGCAACGGGCACTGTGCGTCGCCACCCAGATTTGCCCCTGTTGATTGATCAGCTGAATTTATATGCGCTGGTCGAGTTGCAACAAGCGATGGTGTCCAAGGCGCTGAAATGGTTAAAACCAAACGGCGAATTGGTGTTCAGCACCTGTTCATTATTTGCCGAAGAAGGCGAAGATCAATCAGATTGGCTGGTCGATGAGGACAATGGTTTAACCCATCTGCGCCTGTCTCCAACGGATATGGGATTGCCCCAAGATGCCGCAACACCCACGGGTGATCTTCGACTGCGTCCTGATTTCTGGGCAGCAGAAGGTGGCATGGATGGATTTTTCGTAGCTAAATTTCAAATGAACGCGTAAACTTGCCAAAATAACGCGTCATGGAAACTGGCGGATAGAAAAAAACAGGCAGCACATATGGGGTTTATCGGAACGGAAATTGGCAATGCAATTGCGGCGCGCTTAACGCGGTTTGCACGCCCTGCCAAAGCATTCGTTTCTTACCCAGAACCAAAATCAATTGGATTGCCCAATCGTGGCATGCAGTTGATTTCAGGAAATTTTTTATTTGCTGGTGAACTGGTTGTGGTGCCTGATGGATCCATTTGGGATGCCGAACCAAACACAACAGCCTTTGCCAAGGATATTCACGGTTTTGCGTGGCTGGATGATTTGGTGGCGCTGGGGACCAAAGATGGCAAAGAAAAATCCAAAGAATGGCTTTGGTATTGGATTGAACATTATGGTTCTGGCGCGGGTGCGGGCTGGTCTCCTCATATCACGGGGCGCCGCGTCATTCGTTGGGTCAATCATGCACTGTTATTGTTGCAGGGTGAGCCCACAGAACGTTCAGTGCAATATTTTAAATCATTGGGACATCAGGCCAGTTTTCTGTCGCGCCGATGGAAAGCAGCACCCGTTGGATTACCACGGTTCGAGGCAATGGTTGGCTTGGTTTATTGTGGGCTTGCGCTGGAAACGAAATCAAATCTTTTGGAACCCGCGTTGCGCTCGTTGGGGGCGGAATGCCAGAAAAGCATTCAAAGCGATGGTAGCATTCAATCGCGCAATCCAGAGGAATTGTTGCAAATTTTCACACTGTTAACTTGGGCAGCGCAATCATTAAGTGATGCGGGCCATATACCACATCGCGAACATTTGTTGGCGATGGAACGTATCGTGCCCACGTTGCGCGCGCTAAGGTTGGGCGATGGGGGGCTTGCACATTTTCACGGCGGTGGGCGTGGGCGTGATGGATTGTTGGATCAAACCTTGGCGGATGCGAGTATTCGGCTCGCTGCTTATCCATTGGGGGGCATGGGTTATGCACGGCTTTCCCAATCGGGAGTGACGATTTTGGTGGATACGGGTGATCAACCAACGGGCGCATTGGCGCATAACAGCCCCCTTGCATTTGAGCTGTCCGCGGGAGCATATCCAATATTCGTCAATGTCGGCCCTGGGCATTATTATGGTGATGAATGGCACAGCGCCAGCGCAGAAGTAGGTGCGCATAACACCGTTTCAATCCTTGGCAAAGCGCCAGAAAAAAATGCCGAAATGGGTAAAAACAGTGAACTTGATCCCCCTGTTGTTACCCATAGCGAAAATGAAGAATATCAAATGCTGGTGTGCAAACACAGCGGGTATGTGCATACGCATGGGCTTGAACATTTTCGCAGCATCGATGTGGCGCGCAACGGGCGCATTATTCGCGGTCGTGATCGTTTGGTGGCCGAAGGTGCGGATGCCACCAATCGGTTTGACAATTGGATGACATTTCACGGCAAATACACAATGCCAATCAATGCACATTTTCACATCCATCCCGATGTGGATGCGCAAATTGGTATGAATGGCCGCGCCGTTTCATTGCATTTACCCGATGGCACGGTCTGGGTTTTCCAAAGCAAGAATTCAAAAATAGAGCTTCAAGACAGCGCATATGTCGAAGATGGACGATTAAAAATGCGTGCGACCAAACAGATTGTGGTAACTTCGCAAGCAACCGATTATGAGGGCAGCATAAGTTGGAGCCTGACCCGCGGTTGATGCGGGTTTGCTTGGCCAATCTGCACTGGCTGGGCATCATGACAAAGGAATGGAAATGTCAAACGACCTTGTGAAAATGCGCCGCGCGCTTCTGTCTGTATCTGATAAAACGGGGCTGATTGATTTAGCCAAAGCATTGAACGACAAGGGCGTTGAATTATTGTCCACAGGTGGCACCGCCGCCGCGATCCGCGATGCTGGCCTGCCTGTTAAAGACGTGTCCGAAATAACTAGTTTTCCAGAAATGATGGATGGGCGTGTAAAAACATTGCACCCAATGGTTCATGGTGGATTACTCGCCCTGCGCGACAACAAAGACCACGTTGCCGCAATGGATGAACATGGAATAGGTGCGATCGATTTGTTGGTAGTAAATCTGTACCCGTTTGAAGAAACCGTTGCCAAGGGTGGCGATTATGAGGATTGCATCGAAAACATTGATATCGGTGGTCCTGCGATGATCCGTGCGGCATCTAAAAACCATGGTTTTGTGACGACGGTTGTGGATGTCGAGGATTACGCGCGTTTGTTGGAACAGCTTGATACGAATGATGGTGCAACGACATTGGCATTCCGCCAAGAGCTTGCGCAAATCGCATATGCACGCACGGCCGCATATGACGCAGCGGTGTCCACATGGATGGCAGATGCGATTGGCAATACTGCGCCGCGCCGCCGTGCGATTGCGGGAACATTTGTGCAAGAAATGCGCTACGGTGAAAACCCGCATCAATCCGCAAGTTTTTATTCTGATGGCTCCACACGTGCGGGTGTCTCAACGGCAACCCAACATCAGGGCAAAGAATTATCGTACAACAATATCAATGATACGGATGCAGCATTTGAATTGGTTGCGGAATTTAACCCCAAAGATGGCCCCGCTGTTGCGATTATCAAACATGCAAACCCATGTGGCGTATCACGCGGCAAAACATTGGTAGAGGCTTATGAAAATGCTTATAACTGTGATCGGACATCGGCCTTTGGTGGTATTGTTGCGTTGAACACAACGCTGGATGCAGAAACGGCAACCAAGATTGTTGAGATTTTCACCGAAGTTGTGATTGCCCCTGATGTTACGGACGAAGCCAAGGCAATTTTTGCAGCCAAGAAAAACCTACGATTGTTAACAACCGGTGGGTTGCCAGATGTGAAATCAGGCGGGCAAACCTGGCGTCAGGTATCGGGTGGATATCTGATTCAGGATCGCGATAACGGCGCTATTGATTTGGCTGATCTCAAGGTTGTGACCAAACGCGCGCCAAGCGATCAGGAAATGCAAGACATGCTATTCGCATGGAAGGTTGCAAAACACGTGAAATCAAACGCGATTATATATGTGAAAGACGGTGCAACCGTTGGTGTCGGCGCTGGGCAAATGAGCCGCGTTGATTCCACACGTATCGCCGCACGCAAATCCGAAGACATGGCAGAAGCGATGGGTTTGGATGCCCCATTAACCCAAGGGTCTGTTGTGGCATCTGATGCATTTTTCCCATTTTCGGATGGGTTGCTAACAGCGGCTGCTGCTGGTGCAACTGCGATCATTCAACCTGGTGGTTCCATGCGTGATGACGAAGTCATCAAAGCCGCAGATGATGCTGGGCTTGCAATGGTGTTCACTGGCATGCGCCATTTCCGCCATTGATCACATGATACCACGCGCCCTTATCATTGCTGCAATCACGTTTTTGGTTGATCAATTCACCAAATGGTATGTCGTATGGCATCTGGATTTGATCAATCAACGCGCGATTGACGTTTTGCCACCCGTTTTAAATTTTCGGATGGGTTGGAACGAAGGCATCAATTTTGGTCTGTTGTCTGGCCTGTCGGCAAGATGGTTTTTAATCATTCTTGCGCTGGGCATCAGCATTGGGATTTTGATATGGGCGCGTCAATTCAAAGGTTGGCTGGCGGCAACGCTGGTTGGTTTGATCGTTGGTGGCGCGCTGGGCAATGCAATTGATCGCATTTTGCACGGTGCGGTTGCGGATTTTTTAAACATGTCATGTTGCGGGTTTTACAACCCATATTCATTCAATGTGGCGGATATTTGGGTTTTCGCGGGTGCCATTGGTTTGATAATCTTTGGCGAACGCTTGCCCAAACGGGCGTGACGTTTGATTTGAAATGGGTTAATGATGCTGCGAACAGGTAATTTAGGTTTGATAGTGATGGCAAAATCAGCGGTTATATTGGCAGGCATTGCTGTGGTTTCATTGGCAGCGTGTAGTGGCGCTGGCAAAAGCAGCAAAGGCCCAGATGAATTTGCCGTGGTGCCCACCAAACCATTGACCATGCCTGATGATCTTAGTGCATTGCCAGAACCACGCCCTGGCACGCTAAGCCGTGTTGATCAGGAACCAAACAAAGATGCGGTAATCGCCCTTGGCGGCAATGGCGCTGCACTTGATAGCAATTTGGTCCGGTCCAGCGAACAGGCATTGCTGCGCAACGCACAGCGTTACGGTGTTGATCCATCCATTCGTTCAACCCTTGCCGCCGAAGATTTGAAACAACGCAAAGATAACCCGCCACGGGTTTTGGAACGCCTTGTTGGTCAGAAAAGCACAATTCGCGCCTATACCAAGTTTGAATTGAATGCCGAATTGGAATTGTTGCGTTTGCGCCGTTTGGGTGTGCGCACCCCGACAGCACCACCCGCTGAATAAAATTTTTCTCACATTCGCGTTTGTTGGGCTTGCATCATTCAATTGGTGCAATACGTTTGGCGTGAAATATATTTCGGAGAAGAAATGAACATTCGCCGCCTTTTCGTCGCTATGACGATGTTGATAATCCCCTCGGTTGCAATCGCTGACAATGAAAATGTCAGCACATTTACGTTGGATAATGGAATGCAAGCTGTGGTCATTGAAGACCACCGCGCACCCGTTGTAACGCACATGGTTTGGTACAAGGTGGGTGCCGCGGACGAAGCACCGGGTAAATCAGGGATCGCCCATTTTCTGGAACACCTGTTGTTTAAGGGCACGGATAAAATGGCAGCGGGTGAATTTTCACAGATTGTTGCCGCCAATGGCGGTTCTGAAAACGCATTCACCAACCAAGATTATACAGGATATTTTCAACGTATCGCTGCGGATCGTTTGCCATTGATGATGGAATTGGAAGCGGATCGAATGCAGGGGTTGAAATTAACCGAAGCAGAGGTGTTGCCAGAACGTGATGTCATTATCGAAGAACGCAATTCACGCACCGAAAGCAACCCAGGCGCGTTGTTCAGCGAACACCGCACGGCGTTGATGTTTGACAATCACCCATATGGCATTCCCGTGATTGGCTGGATGCATGAAATCGCACAGCTCAGCCGTGAAGACGCATTGGAATTTTACAAAACTTACTATGCTCCAAACAATGCCATTTTGATTGTGGCTGGTGATGTTGAGCCTGACCACGTGAAAGAACTGGCGCAAAAATATTACGGTCCACTGACACCTTCAACCGCCATTCCCGAACGCATCCGCCCGATAGAGCCACCGCATCGCGCGGCGGTTCGCACAATTTTTGAAGATCCGCGGGTGCGCCAACCCTATGTCATTCGAAACTATGCCGCCACAAATCGCAAAGCTGGCGATCAAAAAGAAGCAGCGGCGTTAACCATGTTTGTGGAGCTGTTCGGTGGGTCTGGTGTGACATCTTTTATGGGACAGCGGATGCAGTTGGATAAAAAGGTGTCGATCAACCAAGCGGCATTTTATGAAGGTGTTTCATACGATCCGCATTCACTAGGAATATATGCAGTTCCTGCGCCTGGCGTTGGTTTGACCGCGTTAGAAGCAGAACTAGACGCAACCATCGATGCATTTTTGCAAGAGGGCGTGGATGTCGATCATTTGGCGCGACTGAAAACCCAAATTGCAGCCTCTGAAATATATGCGCTTGATGATCAAAGTGGACTTGCCCGCCGATATGGAGAGGCATTGACCGCAGGTTTAACCATCGCCGATGTCCAAGGCTGGGCGGATGCATTACAGGCCGTTACGCCAGACGACATCATGAATGCAGCGCGCAACGTATTGAACAACAAAGCATCCGTAACAGGATGGTTGGTTGCAGATAAGGAATCCGCAAAATGATCCGAATTTTTCTAAGCCTTATCATTTTCGTGGTCACTGCGTTTCCAAGCTTTGCCGAAGTGAAAATTCAAGAAGTCACTTCACCAAATGGGATCAAAGCGTGGCTGGTTTCTGAACCTTCTATCCCCATCATTGCATTCGATATCGCGTTTCGCGGTGGTGCCAGTTTGGACAGCGATGACAAAAGCGGTGCGACATACCTTATGGCCGCAACATTGGAAGAAGGCACAGGAGATATGGATGCGGCCGCGTTTTTGCGTGCATCTGAAAGTTTGGCTGCACGATTTGGATTCAGCGCAAGCCGCGATTCAGTTTCGATCACAGCAGAGGTTTTGAAATCAAATGCAACAGAGGCGTTGGATTTATTAAAGCAAGCGATCACAAAGCCCGCGTTTAATGAGGTCGCCGTTGATCGGGTAAAGATGCAAATTTTATCGAGCCTTGCATCAGATGAAACCGATCCTGATGCCATCGCAGCCAAAGCAATGCGTGAATTGTCATTCCCAAATCATCCATATGCGCGCGCAAAAGAGGGCACAATTGAAACGGTTCAAAGCCTTACGCCTGATGACGTGAACGTTGCACATCAAAACGCCATGGCGCTTGATCGTATTTTTATTGGGGTTGTTGGTGATGTTACCGCAGACGAACTTGGCCCGATGTTGGATACATTGTTGGGAGATTTACCCGCGACTGGCGCGCCGATGCCAACCAAAACACCCTTTGGCGCAACGGGTGGTACAACGGTTGTTGAATTTGAAACACCACAGGCACAGGCATTGTGGGCGCAAGCGGGGCTTGATCGTCATGATCCCGACTTTTTCGCAGCCTATGTGATGAATCGCATTTTGGGTGGTGGTGGGTTCACATCACGCCTAACCGAAGAAGTGCGCGAAAAACGTGGGCTGACTTATGGTGTTTATTCGTTCATCGCATCAGGCGATTTTGGCGATTACATCGGCGGATCCGTTGCATCGGCCAATGGGCGCATCAAAGAAGCATTGGATGTTATCCGGGCCGAATGGGTGCGTATGGCAGATGGTGGTGTGACAGCAGATGAATTGGACGCGGCGAAGACCTATTTAACGGGTGCTTATCCTTTGCGTTTTGATGGTAATAGCCAAATCGCAGGCATTTTGGCAGGGATGCAATCGCAAGAATTGCCAATTGAATATATCAACACACGCAACGATCAAGTGAACGCGGTTACAATAGAAGACGTTTCTCGCGTTGCGAAACGTCTGTTGAAACCCGATGAATTGCGGTTCGTGGTGGTTGGAAAACCAGAGGGTGTTTCCAGTACCGATTGATGTGATTGTTATGGCGCGAACCCGTCAATTTATGCTATCCCTAGTGGTATGAGCCAAGCAAAACCCAATATAAGCGCAAATCTTCCGCAAATCCGCCAGTTGGATGAGGCGGCGGCGAATCGTATTGCCGCTGGCGAAGTTGTGGAACGACCATGTTCAGCAGTGAAAGAATTGGTTGAAAACGCGATTGATGCACAGGCGACGCGGATTGAAATCGCCTATGCAGATGGCGGTAAGACCCTGATCCGTGTGACCGATGATGGGCATGGTATTGCTCAGGATCAACTGCCCCTTGCATTGTCGCGCCATGCAACATCAAAAATTGATGGTTCTGATTTGTTGAACATCCATACATTTGGATTTCGCGGCGAAGCATTGCCGTCTATGGGTGCGGTTGGGCGTTTAACCATTACATCGCGTGCATTGGGTGCAGAAAGTGCCGCACAAATCGCGGTGAACGGTGGTGACATTGAACCGGTACGACCAGCGGCTTTGGCCAAAGGAACCATTGTTGAACTGCGCGATCTGTTTCATGCAACCCCTGCACGGCTTAAATTTTTGCGCACAGATCGATCAGAATCGCAAGCGATCGGTGATGTTGTGAAACGCCTTGCTATGGCAGAACCCCATATCGGGTTTATTCTACGCGATGTTTCTGGCGGGGGTGAAGGGCGCATCGTGTTTCGTGCGGATCCTTGCAACGGTGATCTGTTCGAGGCGTTGCATGCAAGGTTGCGTACAATCTTGGGCAAGGAATTCGCAGAAAATTCCATTTTGGTGGATGCCGAACGCGAAGGAATGACATTGACAGGTTACGCCAGCTTGCCAACCTATTCTCGTGGCGCGGCGGTGGCACAATATCTGTTTATTAATGGTCGTCCCGTCAAAGATAAGGTTTTGATTGGCGCATTACGCGCGGCCTATTCGGATTTTTTAAGCCGTGATCGTTATCCGGCTGTTGCCTTGTTTATCGAATGCGACCCTGAACGTGTTGATGTCAATGTTCATCCAGCCAAGGCAGAGGTGCGTTTTCGCGAACCTGGTGTTGCACGTGGATTGTTGGTGTCTGGCTTGCGTTATGCATTGGCGGGTGCAGGGCACCGCGCATCATCGACCGTGGCCGATGCAACGCTTGGTGCGTTTCGTCCAGAACAACGACCCGCAGCACCAATTTATCAAATGGATCGGCCCTCGCAAACGGCGTTGCGGGTTAATCATATGGCGCAACAACAAGGATTTGACGAATCCGTTACGGGATATTCAGGGCGCGTTGACAATCCGCGTGAAGTGGAACCAATGGATGATGTACCAGTCACCGATCATCCGTTGGGGGCCGCGCGTGCACAAGTGCATGAAAATTATATCATCGCGCAAACCAATGATGGCATGGTGATTGTTGATCAACACGCGGCACATGAACGGTTGGTCTATGAAAAGCTGAAAAATCAAATGGCGCAAAATGGAGTTGCGGCACAGGCGTTATTGATCCCAGAAATTATCGAATTGTCAGAATCTGAACGTCAAACGATTTTGGATGCTGCACCCCAGTTGGCAGAATTTGCATTGGTTATCGAAGAATTTGGTGGCAATGCGGTGGCTGTGCGTGAAACGCCCGCAATCTTGGGCGAAGTGAACGCCAAGGCAATGTTGCACGATATTTTGGACGAGCTGTCCGATCTTAACCAAACACAAAGCGTGAAGGATAAAATCGAGGCGATTTTGTCCCGCGTGGCCTGTCACGGTTCCATTCGTTCTGGGCGCATTATGCGCGGTGAAGAAATGAACGCGTTGCTGCGCGAGATGGAGGCAACACCGCATTCTGGTCAATGCAATCACGGACGACCGACATATGTGGAATTGAAACTGTCTGACATCGAACGATTGTTTGGCCGCACATGATACAGATAGGCGATATCATTTTGGATTTTAATCAACCGGTTATTGTTGCGGCATTGATCGGTGGGGTTCTGTTTTTAGCGCTGTTAATCATGGTGTTTTTGGCGTTGCGTGCATCGGCGCGATCCGCACGCGCGATGGAGCCATTGGCATTTCAAATGGGACAGCTTGGCGAAAGCGTACGCGGATTGAATGATAATCAACATCAGTTGACCGGTGGTTTGCAACATGTGTCCGATGCTCAGGCCAAGGCACAGGCGCAGATGTTGGAAACGGTTGAACGTCGCCTTGAAGAAGTCCAACGTAATATGGGTGACAGCCTGCATGGCACCGCTACGCGCACGGCGCGGTCGTTGGGTGAATTGCACACACGCCTTGAAACCATCGACAAGGCACAAACCAATATTGAAAAACTTTCCGGTGATGTTTTGTCATTGCAGGATATTTTGTCCAATAAACAAACGCGTGGCGCATTTGGTGAAATTCAATTGAATGACATTGTAACCAAAGCATTGACACCCGAGGCATATCAATTTCAAGCGACCCTCTCAAATGGCAAGCGTGCCGATTGTTTGATCAATTTGCCCAATCCACCCGGCCCGATTGTGATCGATTCCAAATTCCCGCTAGAGGCGTACGAAGCCTTGCGCAACGCGCAAACCGATGCAGATGCTCAACGCGCGGGGCAATTTATGCGAAGCTCGCTTCGCAAACACATCAAAGATATATCCGAGCGGTACATCATTGATGGTGAAACAGCAGATGGCGCATTGTTATTTTTACCATCCGAGGCCGTATACGCAGAATTGCATGCCAATTTCCCAGAGGTCGTTCGCGAAGGGTTCGATGCGCGTGTTTGGATCGTATCCCCCACCACATGTATGGCGACATTAAATACCATGCGTGCTGTGCTCAAGGATGCGCGAATGCGCGAACAGGCGGGTGCAATTCGCCGTGAATTGGGCGCACTTTACAAAGATGTGGAACGACTGGGGACGCGCGTTGAAAACCTAGACCGGCATTTTGGTCAAGCGGCGAAAGACGTGCAAGAAATCAAGATATCCGCGACCAAGGCAGGCACACGCGCCAAGCGTCTTGATGCGTTTGATTTTGAAGAGATCGCCGAGGAAAAAGCAGCAGATGTATTGAAGTTGCAACGCTAAAACCACGGTTTTAATGTTAAAACGGGACTGCGACGCTATATACAATCTACAAAAATTTTGGATGGACTAAACTGCGAAATCTTAATTAAAGGTGTTCGCATATGTCTTCGGTTGAAAATCACAGCCTACGTTATGGTCTTGCAAATGAATTGCACGCGCGTCCGTTTCCACAGGTGGATGCGCCAAGCGTGGTTGGCTATGTCGCGTTCACTGATGACGGTGATCACCACAAATTCCTGTCCGAATTATTGCAACGATTTGGTGCCACGGCGATTCCACGCGATGCTACGCATCATTTTTGCGAATTGGGCGGCGCAGTGTTGAAATGGGAGAAGCACACCGAATTTGTGACCTATACATTAATCAAACCGATCGCAGGTGATGTTGGGTTTGACATTGCGGGTTATGATCTGTTTCCACAAGATTGGCTGGCAACGGTGCAATCCAAGGTGATCACCTCGGTTAGTGTGGTTGTGCATCCAACAGATGCCACGAAAAACGTTGAAAAAACGGCACAGAAATTTTTTGCAGATAACTTGGTTTCCGAAAGTTTATCCGTGTCATACGTTGTTGATAAAACCGCCGTGGTTGCATCGGATTTTCGCATTGATACGGCGGATAATATTCGGTTTGTGATCTATCCCATCGGTCAGGTCGGGCGCAATCGGTTGGGCCGCATTTTGCAGCGGTTGTTGGAAATCGAAACATATAAATCCATGTCGATGCTAACCTTGCCAATTGCACGCCAAGTGTTTGCACAGCTTGAAGATTTGGATGCTGAATTATCCAATGCTGTGGATGGCTTGTCCGATGAACAAGGCAGTTCGCAAGAGGCATTGGAAAAACTTTTGTCAATTTCCGCGCGTATCGAAGAGCTTATTTCAAAACACGCGTTTCGATTTTCTGCGGCGCGTGCATACAGCACATTGGTGAACCAACGGATTTCCGTTCTGCGCGAAGAACGGTTTTTGGGCCGACAAACGTTTTCTGAATTCATGATGCGCCGCTTTGATCCAGCCATGCGCACATGCGAAGCAGCGTCAGAGCGATTAAAAGATATATCACTGCGATCTGCGCGGGCTTCTGATTTGCTCAGCACCCGCGTGAGTGTACGCCAAAGTAGCCAGAACCAACGGATATTGGCGCGAATGGATGAACGTGCCGATATTCAATTGCGCCTTCAAGAAACGGTAGAAGGACTCTCTATCGTCGCGATTAGCTATTACGCCGTCAGCCTGATGTCATATCTGTTGTCACCAATTGGTAGCAATTTGTTGGGTTGGGAAAAACACACAATCACGGCGATGCTGGTCTTGCCTGTGATGATCGTTGTGGCAATCGCAGTGCGGCGCATTCGCAACCGATTAATGGTGGTTTCGAAATAAACATCAGCGGCGCGTTTTGCGCCATTCATGTCGGTAAATTATTTACCAATCGCGCGTTTCTGTGTTCTAGTAAGACAAACAAATCGAATGTGGAAATGTTATGTCTGACAAAATCACCTTTACCCTTGATGGGCGCGAAGTCACCGCAGACAAGGATGAAACCATTTGGTCCGTGGCCAAGCGGGAAGGAACAACAATTCCCCATCTCTGCCATTCTGGTGAAAAGGGTTATCGTTCGGACGGCAACTGTCGTGCCTGTATGGTGGAAATTGATGGCGAACGTACGTTGGCCGCATCGTGTATTCGCACCCCCACCGATGGGATGGTGGTGAAGTCAGAATCTGCACGCGCAGAAAATGCACGCAAATTGGTGATGGAATTGCTGGTGGCTGATCAACCGGCCCAAGATCAGGCGCATGATAAATCTTCGCATCTGTGGGATATGGCCGCAATGCAAGGCGTAAGCGAGAGCCGTTTTCCCGCGATTGAAAAAAACCGTGTGCCGTTGCTCGATGATAGCCATGTTGCGATGAAGGTGAATTTGGATGCCTGCATTCAATGTAACCTGTGCGTGCGCGCCTGTCGCGAGGTGCAGGTTAATGATGTGATTGGCATGGCGGGACGCGGGCATGATGCAAAGATCGTTTTTGATATGGATGATCCCATGGGCGCGTCATCTTGTGTGGCATGTGGTGAATGTGTGCAAGTCTGCCCAACGGGTGCATTGATGCCATCCAGCGCAGTTGACGAAAACCAGATCGGCGATAGCAATGATTTTGACCGCGAGGTAAAATCCGTTTGCCCGTTTTGTGGCGTTGGTTGTCAAATCAGCCTGAAAATCAAAGATGACAAAGTTGCATGGGTTGATGGTATTGATGGCCCAGCCAATGAAAATCGTTTGTGTGTTAAGGGGCGATTTGGGTTCGATTACATCGATCACGCGCACCGTCTGACCAATCCGTTGATCCGTTTGGAAAACGCACCAAAGGGATTGAATGTTGATCCCGCAAATCCATTCACCCATTTTCGCGAGGCAACATGGGACGAGGCATTGGATGCCGCCGCAAATGGTATGGCGAAATTGCGCGATAGCGTTGGCGGCGAAGCAATTGCGGGGTTTGGTTCCGCCAAATGCACCAACGAAGAGGCTTATTTATTTCAAAAGCTGATCCGCCAAGGATTCGGGCATAACAACGTCGATCATTGTACGCGGTTGTGTCATGCATCATCCGTGGCGGCATTGATGGAAAACGTCGGATCAGGCGCAGTGACGGCGACATTTAACGAAATTGAAAACGCCGATGTGGCCATCGTAATTGGTGCAAACCCCACCGAAAATCACCCTGTTGCAGCAACCTATTTCAAACAATTCGCCAAACGGGGTGGAAAATTGATCGTGATGGATCCGCGTGGGCAGGCATTGAAACGCCATGCATCACACATGCTACAGTTCCGCCCTGGTGCGGATGTTTCCATGTTGAATGCGATCATGCATGTGATTGTCGAAGAAGAACTGTTCGATCAAGATTATATCAAAAACCATACCGAAAATTGGCAAGCGCAAAAAGAGCATCTTGCCGATTTCAGCCCCGAAAAAATGGCACCGATTTGTGGCATTGATGCGGATACATTGCGCGATGTGGCGCGTGTGTTTGCAGGCGCCAAGGCGGGGATGATTTTTTGGGGCATGGGGATTTCCCAGCATATTCACGGCACAGATAATTCACGTTGTTTGATTTCACTGGCATTTATGACAGGCAATGTTGGTAAATCGGGTGCGGGGCTGCATCCGTTACGGGGGCAAAACAATGTTCAGGGCGCGTCTGATGCGGGGTTGATCCCGATGTTCTTGCCTGATTATCAACCCGTTGGCGATGACGGCGTGCGATCTGCCTTTACCGAAGTGTGGAAATCTGATGATTTTTCATCGCAAAAAGGTCTGACGGTTGTTGAAATTATCGAAGCGATTCATGCAGGTGACATTCGTTCGATGTATATCTTGGGCGAAAACCCCGCCATGTCCGACCCCGATGTCGATCATGCCCGCGCCGCATTGGCAAAGCTGGAACATTTGGTGGTGCAGGATATTTTCCTGACCGAAACCGCAAATTATGCCGATGTTGTTTTACCAGCATCTGCGTTTGCAGAAAAGACGGGTACGGTTACAAATACCAATCGGCAGGTGCAAATGGGTCGCCCTGCGATCAACCCACCGGGGGATGCGCGCGAAGACTGGGCGATCACGGTTGAATTGGCGAAACGATTGGGGTTGAATTGGGATTACACACATCCATCCCAAGTGTTTGGTGAAATGGCGATCAACATGGAATCGCTTTCGAATATAACTTGGGAACGGCTGGAGCGTGAAAACGTTGTGACATACCCCAGCCTTTCACCCACCGATCCTGGGCAAGCGATTGTTTTTGGCGATGGGTTTCCGCGTGCCGATGGACGGGGAAAATTTACACCTGCGAGCATTATTGCACCAGATGACGTACCAGATGAAGAATATCCAATGATCCTGACAACCGGTCGTCAATTGGAACATTGGCACACGGGTTCAATGACGCGCCGAGCGAGCGTTTTGGATGCGGTGGAACCAGAAGCAAACTGTTCACTCCATCCACGCACATTGCGTAAACTGGGTGTTGATGCAGGTGGTATTGTACGCCTGACCACTAAACGCGGTTCGATCACTGTAATGGCACGGGCTGATCGCGCTGTGTCCGAGGATATGGTCTTTCTGCCATTTGCATATGTCGAAGCGGCGGCGAATATTTTGACCAATTCGGCACTAGACCCGTTTGGCAAAATTCCAGAGTTTAAATTTTCAGCGGTGCGCGTTGAAAAGGCGGATCAAATTGCAGCGGAATAGTTGCGAGGCTAAATGCGTTGATAGCCGCGTTTAATCGCGGTTTCACGTACCTTGTCTGCAGCGGTGGATGCGCTTACTAAATCTGGAAACAGTTGGATAATTTGCCGCCCGTGTCGCCCAACGCGACCCCATTCGCGCACGACGGAGAATTCTTCGAACAAATTCGCACAGATTTCCACGCGATAAAAGCTCGCGAAATCATGTGTTTGGTTAATTCTATGCAAGAGGCAGCTTGGCATAGAGTGATTCTAGCAAGTGATGATTCGGGGCTCAAGCATTTTCGCATAAAAAAAGCCGCTCAAAGAGCGGCTTTTTTAAAACTGATCTCGCAATCAATTAACCCTGACGTGCCTTAAAGCGACGCTGTGTTTTGTTGATAACGTAAACACGGCCTTTGCGGCGCACGACACGACAATCGCGGTGGCGCGCTTTGAGCGAGCGAAGTGAGTTTTTGACCTTCATGGCCTTCTCCTTTGTCGTGGCGCCGGACAATGCCGATGCCTGTGAAATTCGTGGGCCACCCTCGGCGAGGATGGTGGGCGTAACTGGGATTGAACCAGTGACCCCTTCGATGTCAACGAAGTGCTCTCCCGCTGAGCTATACGCCCGATATAACCAAGGGGAAAACCCCTTAACGAGCGGCTTCTATAGAAGGGTTACGAAAAAGGATCAAGGGGTTTTGCGAAAACAATGAATAGGTTATGACAGAAACATGACAAATGACGTATTTTCCCTGTCTTTACCGACAAATTGGACCAGTTCAACGGTTTTTAGCTCGCCTCACAGCGGGCGGGATTATACGGATTCGTATTTTCAAAAATCGAATCTGTCTCCCAATCATCTGCGAAGTTCTGAAGATGCGTTTGTGGATGAACTGTTTTCAAGTGCACCAGAATCAGGTGCGCCATTGATGGCGGCCGTCATGCCACGGGCGTTCATTGATTTAAATCGCGGTGCAGATGAATTGGATAGCGCGATTATAGAAGATGTAAAGCCGACCAAGGGCAACCCACGAACGGCGGCTGGACTTGGTGTTATTCCACGTGTGGTATCCCAAGGGCGAGCGATCCAAACGGGCAAGATATCACATCAAGATGCACAAGATCGCATCGCGAATTATTATGTGCCATATCATCAAAGACTAAAGGAATTGATCAACCAAACATTTCAGGCGTTTGGGGAATCTTTGTTGGTGGATTGCCATTCCATGCCCCACACAGCGCTTGATAATATATCGGTGCGCGGTGGATCGCGCCCCGATGTGATTATCGGCGATCGGTTCGGATCGGCATGTGCACCAGAAGTTGCGGACAAGGTTGAGGCCGCATTTCGCAGACAAGGTTTCATCGTCGCACGAAATTTGCCATTTGCGGGGGCATATATATTGCGCGAATACGGACGCCCAACACAGCGGCGCAATGCCGTGCAGGTGGAAATTGATCGGGCACTTTATATGGATGAAGCGTCGATTACTAAAAACGATCAATTTGGCGCGGTGAAAAAAAGGATTGATCAGGTTATTTTGGAATTGGCCGAAATCTCGCAGGCGCCATTGAAGTTCGCTGCAGAGTGATCAGCGTAGCGAACGCCCCTTAACAATTGCATCATTGCCAAATTTTTTACGAATGGCATCGGTTGCGCGTTCTTTGGCGGCGTGTGCTTTGTCATCTTGTTCCAACAGGTCATTGAATTGATCCGCGAATTCTTCACCGTCAAGATTGCTGATCCCCACACCGATCAAACGAAAAGGGCCAAGGGGCATGACATCATCAAGCATCCGACGCGCATGTTTATAAATGCGTTCTGCCATTTGGGTGGGTTCGCGCAATGTGATGCGGCGCGTCACACTTTGAAAATTGCTTTGCTTTACTTTGATCGTGACGACATGGCCCGATTGGCCTTTGGCCTTTGCGCGCATGGATACTTGTTCGGATAGCCGCCATAGGTGACCATCCAATACATCAACACTGGCCGTATCTTCATTAAATGTGGTTTCTTTGGATATGCTTTTGACCTTGGCGCGTTGCGAAACATTGCGATTGTCAATTCCGCGACACAGGTGCCACAGGTGATCACCAAGTGTTCCATAACGCGTTGCCAAATCTTTGCGTTCATACCGTCGTAGATCGCTGATGGTGCGAATACCATCGCGTTCTAGATGGGATTGAGTCACCTTGCCCACACCCCAGATTTTTTTGATCGGCAATGGCGCCAACAACGTTTCCGTTTCGCCAACGCCGATGATTGAAAATCCGCGCGGTTTGTCCAAATCGGATGCTAATTTTGCAAGAAATTTATTGTGCGACAGGCCGATGGACCCAGACAATTGCAATTCGGTTTCCATACGTTTAATCAAGCGTGCCATTGATAATGCGGGCGGTTCACCGTGCAGATGCTCGGTTCCTGACAAATCCATGAAAGCCTCGTCCAGTGATAGCGGTTCCACAATGGGGGTAAGCGCATCCATCATATCGCGAATTTCTTTGGATGCGGCGACATAGGCATCCATGCGCGGGCGCACTACGACGGCCTCGGGGCAGATTTTCAACGCCTTGAACATTGGCATCGCGGAATGCACACCTTTGATCCGCGCAATGTAACAAGCGGTGGATACAACGCCACGGGTGCCACCGCCAATGATGACGGGTTTGTCCCGTAATTCTGGATTGTCGCGTTTTTCGACGGATGCATAAAACGCGTCGCAATCCATATGCGCGATATTGAGGGAAAACAATTCACCGTGCGCGATTACGCGCGGCGACCCACATTTGGGGCAGCGGTTTTTATCGGGGATTGCGGATAGACAATCGCGGCACAAAGCTTGGCGTTTCATGGCGCGATTATCGTACTTGATCAGGTTTTTTGCAACTCTGCCAATACGGCCAATGCCGCATCTTTGGGATTTTTTGCGGCCCAGATGGGGCGACCCATTACGATGTGATCGGCACCATCACCGATGGCGGATGCTGGTGTTGCGATGCGTTTTTGATCACCAACATCACCACCCGCTGGGCGCACGCCTGGGGTTACGATTAGTTTTCCGTTTGCCTCTGGTAATGCACGGATCAGTGCGGCTTCTTGTGGGCTAGCGATGACCCCGTCGGCACCTGCAAGCAACGCAAGGCGCGCGCGTTCAACAACCAATTTTTGAATATCGCCCGATTGAATAAGGCAGTCGTCAAGATCACCGCGATCAAGCGATGTAAGGATTGTGACCGCCAATATTTTCAAGTCTGTATTGCCACGCCCCGCAACGGCGGCCCGCACCACATGTGGATCACCGTGAACGGTCAAAAAATCCAGATCAAATTGTGCGATACCTGATACAGCCTTTTGGACGGTCGCACCGATGTCGAAAAATTTCATATCAAGGAAAACGCGTTTGCCGTTTTCTTTCAATTCATTTGCAAGCGCTAGCCCACCACCAGTTAGCATACCAAGCCCGATTTTATAAAAAGAAACACTATCGCCAAGCTGTTCCACCAGTTTCATACCGTCCAAAACATTTGGCACATCAAGGGCAACAATAAGGCGATCATCTGCTTGCATGGGTGGGCTCCTGTAAGTTTTGGTTGGTTTGTTGCAATCCAATGGTGAAGTCAAGTTTTACGGTTCGGTTTGCATGCCTTCGGCGAGGATATTTTGAACATTTGGAAGTGAACCCTTGCGAGGTGTTGCGAGAGTTCTTATTTATTTTGAGAAGGCTTGCACCAGACGTGCCTAATGTTGGGCGTCAAATTTCACAGCAAGTGCTTAACATAGGAGATGAACATGGACTTTGAAAAGTTCACTGAACGGTCTCGGGGCATGATTAATGCAGCTCAGACCATTGCGATGCGCGAAAGCCATCAAAGATTTGCACCTGAACATTTATTAAAGGCGTTGCTCGACGACAGCGAAGGTTTGGCGGCAAACCTGATCAAGGCGGCGGGTGGAAATCCATCCCGTGCATTACAGGATGTTGATGCGAAATTGACTAAAATGCCCAAGGTCACTGGTGATAGCGCGAGCATTTATCTGGATACAAAGACGAATAAGGTATTCGATGAGGCGCAGAAGTTGGCGCAAAAGGCAGGAGATAGCTTTGTTCCTGTGGAGCGGATGCTTACCGCGCTTTGTATTGTGAAAACGGATGCGCAAGAAATTTTGAAAAATGCAGGTCTTAATGCGCAAAATTTAAATGCAGCGATCAATGATATTCGCAAAGGACGCACAGCGGACAGCGCGAGTGCTGAAGATGGATATGACGCATTGAAAAAATATGCACGTGACCTGACCGAAGCCGCACGTGATGGCAAGATTGATCCGATCATAGGGCGCGACGAAGAAATTCGCCGCACGATGCAAGTATTGTCACGCCGTACCAAGAATAACCCAGTTTTGATTGGTGAACCCGGTGTTGGCAAAACAGCAATTGCCGAGGGGTTGGCGCTTCGTATTGTGAATGGTGATGTGCCAGAGAGTTTGCAAAACAAAACGCTGATGGCGTTGGATATGGGCGCATTGATTGCGGGCGCGAAGTATCGTGGTGAATTTGAAGAGCGATTGAAATCAATTTTAACCGAGGTCACAGAGGCCGCGGGCGAAATCATTTTGTTCATCGACGAAATGCACACGCTGGTTGGCGCGGGTAAATCAGAAGGTGCGATGGATGCATCAAACCTGTTGAAACCTGCATTGGCGCGGGGTGAATTGCACTGTGTTGGTGCGACGACACTTGATGAATACCGCAAGCATGTTGAAAAAGACGCGGCATTGGCACGACGTTTCCAGCCTGTGTTGGTTGAAGAGCCAACAGTTGCGGATACCATTTCGATTTTACGCGGCATCAAGGAAAAATACGAGCTGCATCACGGTATTCGCGTATCCGATAGTGCATTGGTTGCGGCGGCGACTTTGTCCGAACGCTATATCACGGATCGGTTTTTGCCAGACAAAGCGATTGATTTGATGGACGAGGCCGCATCGCGCTTGCGTATGGAGGTTGATTCCAAACCAGAAGCATTGGATGCAATTGATCGTGAATTGCTGCAAAAGCAAATCGAAGTGGAGGCGTTGAAAACCGAAACCGATGCGGCATCGCAAGATCGATTGAAAAAATTGCAAAAAGATGTGTCTGAATTGCAGGAACAATCCAGCCAAATGACCGCAAAGTGGCAAGGCGAGCGCGATAAGCTGGCATCTGCTCGTGATATCAAAGAAGAGCTTGATGGCGCACGCGTGGCATTTGAAAACGCAAAACGTGCGGGCGATTTGGGCAAAATGGGTGAATTGCAATACGGCGTTATTCCTGAATTGGAAAAGAAATTAGCCAAGGCAGAAGAGGCGGGCGACGATGTCATGGTCGAAGAGGCCGTGCGCCCAGAACAAATCGCATCTGTTGTTGAGCGTTGGACAGGTATCCCTGTGGACAAGATGCTGGAAGGCGAGCGCGAGAAGCTGTTGAAAATGGAAGAGGCCATTGGCAAACGGGTGATCGGCCAATTTGATGCGGTTCATGCGGTATCAAACGCGGTGCGCCGTGCACGTGCCGGGTTGAACGATCCCAAACGCCCACTTGGTTCGTTTATGTTTTTGGGACCAACGGGTGTTGGCAAAACCGAATTGACCAAGGCATTGGCCGAATATCTGTTTGATGACGATAGCGCGATGGTGCGCATTGATATGTCCGAGTTCATGGAAAAACATTCGGTTGCACGTCTGATCGGGGCGCCTCCCGGATATGTGGGATATGACGAAGGTGGTGTGTTGACCGAGGCTGTGCGTCGTCGTCCATATCAGGTGTTGTTGTTTGATGAAGTCGAAAAGGCCCATCCAGATGTGTTCAACGTGTTGTTGCAAGTTTTGGACGATGGGCAATTGACCGATGGTCAAGGACGCACCGTTGATTTCAAACAAACCTTGATCATTTTAACTTCGAACCTTGGATCACAAGCATTGAGCATTTTGCCCGATGGCCAAGATACCGAAGAGGCAAAGGGTCAAGTGATGGAAGCGGTGCGCGCGCATTTCCGCCCCGAATTCCTAAACCGTTTGGATGAAATCGTCCTGTTTGATCGGTTAAGCCGTGAAAATATGGATGGGATCGTTGATATCCAGCTGGCCATTTTGGCAAAACGATTGGAAGGGCGCAAAATTACACTGGATGTGGATGATGCGGCACAAACGTGGTTGGCCGATCAAGGGTATGATCCTGTTTATGGTGCACGTCCGTTGAAACGGGTGATCCAAAAAGCATTGCAGGATGAATTGGCCGAATTGTTGTTGTCTGGTGATGTGTTGGATGGCAGTGCCGTGAAAGTGACCGCAGATGATACGGGTTTGGTTTTGAACGGTAAATCAAAGCCCCCGCGCAAACCATCAGATGCCAAGATACATTGAGCAAAGTGGCGGTCATATTGGCCGCCATTTTTCCATCTGTTGAATTCTGTTAAAATGCGGTTAGATAGTCCGCATGGGAATGATCCTTCGGATGATATTTTTTGGGCTTGCACGACGTATTCTGGGGATACCTGGGATGATTATCGTGGGCGCATTGCTATACGCGTATTTCAAAACGAATTTTTAGATCAGTTATTTTGGTGCCTAAAAAACTAGCACTTGCTACTGCTGCAATAGCACATAATGTGGAATCAAATTGAAGCGGAGGAAGTTTCATGGGTTTCATCGGGAATATATTGCAACTGATCGTTACAGTGTTTGTTGTTGCGCTTTGTTTCATCGTGATTGCAGCGATTGTTATGTTTTTCATCGACCGCAACCAAACAGAAGACGCGGTGCGGCGAAACTATCCTGTTTTGGGGCGGTTCCGATATTTATTCACTGAACTGGGTGAGTTTTTTCGCCAGTATTTCTTTGCGATGGATCGCGAAGAAATGCCATTTAACCGTGCACAACGCGATTGGGTTGCGCGCGCAGCGAAGGCCAAAGGCAATACCATTGCATTTGGTTCCACGCGTAGCCTTACCCAACCTGGCACAACGATTTTTGTGAACGCGGCATTTCCACCGCTTGATGAACAGGCCGCCAAAACCGAGCCACTGGAAATTGGTCCGTATTGCAAGACACCATTTCTGGCGCCATCGTTTTTCAACATTTCTGGCATGAGCTATGGTGCGTTATCAAAACCAGCGGTGCAGGCATTGAGTGCAGGCGCGAAAAAGGCGGGCATCTGGTTAAATACCGGCGAGGGTGGGTTATCGCCCTATCATCTGGAGGGTGGTTGCGACATTGTTTATCAAATTGGTACCGCAAAATATGGTGTGCGTGATCACGAGGGGAACCTGAGCGATGATAAACTTCGTGAAGTCGCCGCGTATCCACAGGTACGCATGTTTGAGATTAAATTGGCGCAAGGGGCAAAGCCGGGTAAGGGTGGTATCTTGCCCGCATCCAAGGTGGATGCAGAGGTTGCCGCCATTCGCGGTATTCCAGAAGGCCAAGCCAGCATTTCGCCAAACCGCCACAAAGATATCGCCAACGCGGATGAATTGATCGACAAGATTATTCATATACGCGAGGTTACGGGCAAACCCGTGGGATATAAAACCGTGATGGGTGATTATTCGGCAATGGCCGAATTTTTGGATCGTGTTGTTGCGCGGGGCATTGAACATGCGCCCGACTTTATCACACTTGATGGTGGGGATGGGGGAACGGGTGCCGCACCAATGCCATTGATGGATCTGGTGGGCTCGCCACTTGCCGAAAGTTTGCCACGCGTGTCGGACTTGTTGTACGAACGAGGGCTTCGCCAACGTGTACGATTGATTGCATCAGGTAAATTGATAAATCCATCTGATGTGGCTTGGGCGCTGGGGCTTGGTGCGGATTTTGTCGTGTCTGCGCGCGGATTCATGTTTTCGCTTGGATGCATTCAGGCGCTGAAATGCAACAAAAACACCTGTCCAACTGGGATCACCACACATGATCCACGTTTCCAAAAAGGATTGGTGCCATTGGTAAAATCGGAAAAAGTGGCGAATTATGCAAATGGTGTCATCCATGAGGTTGAAACAATTGCTCATTCGGTTGGCGTCACCGAGCCGCGCCAAATCAGACGCAAACATATTCGGGTGGTTCAGGCCAATGGGCGTTCGATGTCTCTGGCGCGCATGTATCCGCGCCCCGATGTGTTGCCCGGCAACTAATTGAAAGATTTCCAACGTCTTTGTGAATGCGCTTGTTTTGTCTTTTTCAGGCAAGCGCATTAGGTCATTATGTGACAAAGGGAGCATTGAAATGACCAAGTTGAATTATTCTGACGTAACGCCCAAGGGTGTATTTTTAAATCGCCGTAAAATCATAGCAGGTGCACTGGCGAGCACGGCATTGCCACAAATAGGTTTTGCAAAACCTTTGGACGTAGTGAAGTCAGAATATACTGTTGATGGTGAAATCACCCCAAGAGATGCCGCCGTTACATATAATAACTTTTATGAATTTGGTACGGGCAAGGGCGACCCGCTTGCAAATGCACACACACTAACAACCGACCCGTGGTCCGTTGAAATTGGTGGCTTGGTCAATAATGCGGGCACCTTTGGCTTGGATGACATTCTAAAGGACGTAACACTCGAAGAACGCATCTATCGTTTCCGCTGTGTCGAAGCTTGGTCAATGGTTGTACCGTGGATTGGATTTTCATTATCCGAATTGTTGAAAAAGGCTGATCCGCAATCGGGTGCCAAATACGTGGCCTTTGAAACGTTATACCGCCCCGAAGAAATGCCAGGTCAGAAAAACAGCCGCTTTCCATACCCATATGTCGAAGGTCTTCGTCTGGACGAGGCGATGAATCCGCTCACCATGATCGCAACGGGGATGTACGGCGAAGAGCTTCCAAATCAAAATGGTGCACCGTTGCGATTGGTTGTCCCGTGGAAATACGGATTTAAGTCGATCAAAAGCATTGTGAAAATCACACTGACAGACGAACAACCACCCACCACTTGGAATTTGATCGCGGATAACGAATACGGTTTTTATTCAAATGTGAACCCAGAGGTGGATCACCCACGTTGGTCACAAGCATCCGAACGCCCCATTGGTGGCGGACTGTTTGCCAAGCGTATTCCCACACTCATGTTCAATGGTTATGCAGACGAAGTTGCATCACTTTATTCAGGCATGGATTTGCGCACGAATTTTTAATTCGAAGCAAGGAATGAAGTGATATGTCGATGACCCAAACGCAGCGTTTGAACCAAGTTGTGAAAACTGTTTCAGCGTGGCCTATATATATAGTGGGTGTTTTGCCGGCGGCATGGCTGTTTTATCAAGCGGTTTCCAATAATCTGGGCGCTGACCCGTTAAAGGCGTTGGAACATCAACTTGGCGAATGGGCGTTACAGCTGTTGATCGCTACACTCTTGATCACACCCTTGCGCGATCTGTTCAAAATCAACCTGATTAAATACCGTCGCGCGATTGGGCTGCTCGCATTCTTCTACGCGTTGGGTCATCTGCTGACCTATCTATGGCTTGATCAGCAATGGTGGTGGTCTGCGATTTGGAAAGACATCACAAAACGGCCTTACATAATCATTGGTGTGATTTCATTTTTGGCGATGGTACCGCTGGCAATCACGTCGAACAATCTATCCATTCGCAAACTTGGCCCCTTAACATGGCGCAAGCTGCATCAGCTGACATATATCGTGGTGCCCTTGGCAGCGTTGCATTTTGTTTTGCTGAAAAAGACATGGCAGCTAGAGCCGATTCTGTATCTTGGCGTTGGATTGCTGCTTGTTGGGTATCGATTCTGGCGAAAACGACTCGCATAAATGCAAATTCGGATCGATTCCCGAATACGAGTCGCTTGATCTGGGCATTTTTTGACGATTCCGACATGCGATTTCACCAAAATTGGATTGAATCACATGCAAAGTTTATCCGATTCATTGAGCCAGATTAAACGATAGCCCTGTTTTCTCTTATTCATGCGGTTTCATTACGCTGTTTTTATAGGCTGATGATACGCTTCATGTATTTTTTCCTCTTATAAAACAGTAGTTTACCTATATTTTTTTAAAAGATGTGTATTTTTTGTAAAAAGGGGTTGCGGGTTTTGATTGGTCACACTAAAAGCCCCCTTACCGGAAGGGACGACGACAAGTTAGGCGCTACGGCGACGGAGTTGAGACGGTCTGAAGGTTGAAAAAAGAGATAAAGATTGG
>NZ_MDGM01000014.1 GCF_002742285.1 Paramylibacter kogurei | reverse complement strand
TTGTCTGATATGCCTGCTTTTCGGCAAGAGCTCACAACATCTAAGCCATCATGCAAATGCACTTCTATCTCCCGCAATACCTTTAAAGCATCTTCATCTTTGTAACGCTTTCGAGCCATTATCTGATCCTCCTACCTCTAACAAATAATGGCACAGTTTTAAGGGGCTAAGACAAGGTCCTTCTTCTTCCTTTTTTCTTTCTACCCTTTCCCATTACTAGTATCTAATCCCCTCTTCCTACAGACAGACACTAACATCCACAGAGGGTTCGATAGAGAAACAACAAACACGACGATTGGGCTCAGGCAGCCTACGGTGTGAACCACGCCCTGTTACCCCGTGATTAAGGCGAACCGGGGCTAGCGTCCACGACACCCACAACACCCGACAGGAACTGGGGCCCTTTTTGGGGTCCTAAACGGTCCTAATTCTGGCGATTGGGTCTGATCCAGCCTTGGTTTGTTGGGCGATCAGCAGTTTGGCAGGGGCTGAGGGACTCGAACCCACGACCCTCGGTTTTGGAGACCGATGCTCTACCAACTGAGCTAAACCCCTAGAACCAAACTGTGCAGGACGAATACGGAAATGCGAATGGATTTGCAAGCACTGTTATTGTGCAATCCAAATTTTCACTCATTTCAAATTTGGTGAGCGCCGTCACTGCGCGACATCGCGCATAAGGTGCATATCATTACCTTTAGCAATCTAGAGGAGATTAATACAATGAGTGTATCATCGACGTCAGTGTTGCATAATATTCTTTTACCCCATTCATCATTATACCAAGGCCTGTTTGGCCGCATGTTTCGATCGCTTCCAGCATGGACACCCACGGAAACGAACGAACCAGATATCATTGCTGGTTTGCAGAATTTCGCAAACACCGCGATGAGCGAAGCACCTGATGATCCGCTTGGCGATAATGTTAATATGCCAGCGGGTTATACCTATTTTGGGCAATTCGTGGACCATGATATTACATTTGATCCAACTTCATCGCTGCAACGCCAAAACGATCCCAACAAGCTGCATAATTTTCGCACGCCTCGTTTGGATTTGGATTGTCTCTATGGCGAAGGCCCTTCAGATGAACCGTTCATGTATGATGAACATCGCGGCGGTATGTTTCTGATTGGACAATCAGGCGAACAAAATGAACCCGATTTGCCGCGAAACACCCAAGGGCGTGCATTGATTGGTGATATGCGCAACGATGAAAATGTGATTGTCAGCCAATTTCAATTGGCAATGCTCAAGCTGCACAATCGCATCTATGGGCAGTTGATGTTTCCAAATGGGAATATCCCTCCGAATTTTGGATTCGATGGTGACAAATTCGCGCAAGCTCAGCGGATTTTACGATGGTTCTACCAATATGTGGTTTGGCATGATTGGGTGAAGCGCATCGTCAAAGATGCAATTTGGAAAACCGTGTTAAAGAAAGTGAACGGTCAATATGAATACGGTGGACAGTATTATAACTGGGAATACCAACCGTTCATCCCCATTGAATTTTCTGTTGCCGCCTATCGTTTTGGCCATTCATTGGTGCGCCCTGGATATCAGGTAAACCTGAATACCGATGTCGATTTGGGTTTCGGTGTTGAAATCCCGATTTTTCACCCCGATCGCGTTCCTGGCCAAGATGATCTGGCGCTACATGATTTAAAGGGTTTCAAGAACCTACGCAAAAAGCACACGATCCAATGGGATTGGTATTTCAAGATGCAAAGCTCGCAAGGGCCATTTCCACAAGCATCGCGCAAAATCGACCCCCAACTGTCCAGTGCATTGTTCAAAGTGACAGAGGGCCCAGGTGGATTAAACCATCTTGCCTTTCTCAACTTAATGCGCAGTTGGCGGATGGGATTGCCATCTGGCAGTGCCGTCGCTCAGGCGATGGGTTTCACCCCGCATCCTGTGGCCAACGCACATGAGGATGTCCTGTGGCATTACATCCTGAAAGAGGCCAGCAGCCCCAAAGGCCAATCGGGCAAAATGTTGGGTGACGTTGGTGGCACAATCGTGGCCGAGGTGTTTGGTGGATTGCTCTATGGCGACAATAGCTCGTTCGTATCCGCTGCACCAAATTGGACCCCAAATCAGGAACCTGCAATCATGGCATTGCTGCCACGCGGAAAACCGGAATCGGCGGGTGACAATGATAACGACCCCGCAAAATGGACATGGGAAGTGGCTGATTTGTTACGTGCCGCAGGTGCACCCATCAATGACACGGATGTCGCCAGTACAATTGCAACAGGTGCGAACCCTGTTGTGAATAGCTAACCATTTGGGCCGCTGCAATGGCGGCCCATTTTTTAAAACCAGCGCATTTTGCGAAACAGCCAAACTTGTGCGGCGACAATTATCACCATACCCAGCGCAAACCACCAAAACGCATTTGGATTATCTGCACCCGGAATGCCGCCAATATTGATCCCCAACAGCCCCGTTAAAAACCCAAGGGGTAGGAAAATCGCGGCAATCACCGACAGGATATACATGTTGCGGTTCATCTTATCGGCCAAACCGTTCGCCAATTCTTCTTTGACGATTTGTGCGCGTTCTCGGATCATATCCAGATCTTCCACATTACGCTGTGCGATATGATAACTTTCACCCAGATGACGACGGTCACCGTCAGATAGCCAAGCCAAATCAGCATCACGAAATTGTAAAATCGCATCTTTTTGCGGAGCAAGAAATCGACGCAGAACCAATGTTTTCCTTCGCGCGGCATTGATTGCATGGCGTTCAGATTGATCGACACCTTCAATGAGCTGTTCTTCCAGATCATCAACAGTATCGTCAATTTCAGAAACAACAGGACCAAGATACGCCGTTAACCGCGCAGTGATCGCAGCAGCAAATGCACCCGCATTATCAGGCCCCTTGCCCGCCCCGATATCGCTGGCCAATGATGCAATTGATCGCGATGGGCGGCGCTGCAGACTGATGATGCGATGCTCATCAATCCAAAGGCGCACCGAAATCATATCCTCGGGCGATGAATTTTCATTCATGTTCACACCGCGATAAATCACCAAGGCACCTTTGCCTGTGATGGTGGTGCGGGGTCGCGTTTCTTCTGCCACCAAAGCCTGTACGACAAATGGATCAAGATACGACAGGTTTTCATGCAGCCAATCGGCGGCATTGTGATGGGTGGCATCCAAATGCACCCATGCCAGATCATCGCTCTTTAACACTTCGCCGATGCGCTTGCCCTGCAATGCCTGCCCCGCAGCCGCACCATTTAATCCATATGAAAAAATTACAGGATCGTTCATGTCGTTCACCGTTTTTTATTTCAATCCAGATTGGCGCAATCTGTGTGTTTGGACAAGTTGAAAGACATGCGACAAAAAAAGGGCGCCCCATTGGACGCCCTTTTCTAATTCATTAGCTCAGATCGTTTGACCAAAGGCCAAGCCGACCACGCTGGATCGTTTCCCTGACGGGCAGCCGACCAGTGCTTACGCGTGGATTTTAGAAACCACACCAGAACCAACAGTACGGCCACCTTCGCGGATCGCGAAGCGCAGACCTTGTTCCATAGCGATCGGCGCGATCAGTTCTACGTCGAACTTCAAGTTGTCGCCTGGCATCACCATTTCTGTACCTGATGGAAGCTCAACAGTACCTGTCACGTCAGTTGTACGGAAGTAGAACTGTGGACGGTAGTTGGCAAAGAACGGCGTGTGACGGCCACCCTCATCTTTGGTCAGAATGTAAACTTCTGCTTCGAATTTAGTGTGTGGGTTCACTGATTTTGGCGCTGCCAAAACCTGACCACGTTCAACACCATCACGGTCGATACCGCGCAACAGAACACCAACGTTGTCGCCTGCTTCACCACGGTCAAGCAATTTGCGGAACATTTCAACACCAGTACATGTTGTTTTTGATGTGTCTTTGATACCAACGATTTCGATTTCGTCGCCAACATTGATCACGCCACGCTCAACACGACCGGTTACAACTGTACCACGGCCAGAGATTGAGAACACGTCCTCGATTGGCATCAAGAATGGTTGGTCAACCGCACGGGCTGGTTGTGGGATGTATGAATCAACAGCCGCCATCAATTCTGCGATTTTGTCTTTGCCGATCGCATCGTCGCGGTCTTCCAAAGCAGCCAAAGCAGAACCTGCGATGATTGGAATATCATCACCTGGGTAATCGTAGTCGTTCAACAACTCACGGATTTCCATTTCAACCAATTCCAACAACTCGTCGTCGTCAACTTGGTCAACTTTGTTCATGAAAACAACCATTGAAGGGATGCCAACCTGGCGGCCCAACAAGATGTGCTCGCGTGTTTGTGGCATAGGGCCGTCAGCCGCGTTCACAACCAAGATCGCGCCGTCCATTTGCGCCGCACCAGTGATCATGTTTTTCACATAGTCAGCGTGGCCTGGGCAATCAACGTGTGCGTAGTGGCGTGCTTCTGTTTCATATTCAACGTGTGCGGTTGAAATTGTGATACCACGCGCTTTTTCTTCTGGCGCGCCGTCAATTTCGTCATACGCTTTGAAGTCACCAAATTGCTTGGTGATCGCTGCGGTCAATGTTGTCTTACCGTGGTCAACGTGGCCAATTGTGCCGATGTTGCAATGCGGTTTCGAACGTTCAAACTTTTCTTTTGCCATGATCGGCCTCCTTACATGTTCTATCTTAGGATTTGCCAATCCCGTGACACTTACGCGCTTGCGCGTAAAGAAAATTCACAAATAACGCAAGTGAAAATCGTGGGAATGGCATCACGTTTCCGATTTTCCTTTCGAGATATATGATGTCGATCTAAGCTTGGTTCAAGTCTTCTGGTTAAGGATAGCGTATCGGTTATGAACAACACCCCTTCAAACACATCACAGCCTGTCAAAGTGCCCCTTGTCACTGATGTGTGGGGTGTGTTCAAAACTTTGGTCGAGGCGCGCAAAAACGTGTTGTCGATCATCCCCGAACTGGCAACATTACAACCAATCATTTCAGGACGCGTTGCTTGGGTGAACTGGCATATGGTGATGGACCCAAGTGCCATCCAACATATGTTGCGCGATAATCTGGAAAACTATCCCAAATCCGATGTGGTGAAAAACACGCTTGAACCCGCGATTGGTGATAGCCTGTTTATTGCAGAGGGCGCGCATTGGCGCTGGCAACGCCGCGCCGCAGCACCCGTATTTTCGCCGCGCAATATTGCCAATCTTGCGCCCATCATGGGGGCAAGTGCAGATGCGACCTGTGCCCGCCTTGGTGATGGATCACCCCGCATCGATATGTATGAAGAGATGATCAGCGCAACATTTGATGTGATTTCGGACATCACATTTTCAGGGTCGGATGTTTTGGATAGCGACGAAGTCCACCGTGCCATCGACAATTACATTGAACAGGTCGGGCGCGTTTCCATTTTCGATGTGATCGGTCTGCCCACATGGATACCACGCCCATCGCGCATTTTACAGCCAAGCGCGTTGAAACAAACCAAGGCCATCGCCAACAGCGCGGTGCGCAACCGCGCCGCGAGCGGTCCGCGTGATGTGCCCGATTTGCTTGATCTGTTGATGGCGGGCGAAGATTTAAAAACCAAGCGCAAAATGAACGCCGCAGAATTGCGTGATAATTTGTTAACCTTTATTGTAGCAGGGCATGAAACCACGGCGCTGACATTATCTTGGGCACTTTACCTTTGCGCGTTTGATCCTGAAGTACAGGAAAAATTGCGCAATGAAGCACAACAAGTGTTAAACGGGCGCACCGCCACCGCAGAAGATTGCGCTGAGCTCACATATACCAAACAGGTGTTGAACGAAACGCTACGCCTCTACCCACCTGCCGCACTGATTTCGCGCACGGCGCAATCCCATGATGTGTTATCAGATCGCGATATTCACCCCAAAGATACGGTGATGATTCCGATTTATGCGCTGCATCGTCACCACGCGCTATGGGATAATCCCGATGAATTTAACCCAGATCGATTTGGTGAAAATGCCAACCATGATCGGTTTGCATTCCTGCCATTTGGCGATGGTCCGCGGGTGTGTATCGCCGCACAGTTTGCAATGACAGAAGCACAAATAATTTTGGCAACACTTATCAGTCGATACAAATTTGAGCGCATTGATGGCTTGGATCCAAAACCCGTGATGGTTTTAACCCTTCGCCCTGAAGGTGGTGTTCAACTAAAGGTTAGCAAGGTTTAGTCGCAAATTTTGCGCAATGCCTGCCATTCTGAATCGGATAAAACTGGCGTGAAATCCGAATCTGCGATTGTATCTGCGCCGCGTGCATTATCCGCACGTTCACCCAATGCGGGATGAGATGCGATATGGGATAAAAACCCATCATCATCGCCATGTTCGTCTTTCAATTTTTCGAAAAATGCAGCCATCGGTGCGGATGGCAATCCCGCATCCGCCAGAACCTTGTGCGCAAATTCATCCGCAGCGGATTCCGCATCGCGTGTGTAATTTGCCGCGATCAATTGTTCGGCGATAACCAATGCAACCGCACCGCCTGCAAAATCGCCAAACACCATGCCCAAGATACCAACAGACCCTGCCGAACGAAGCGCAAGGCGCGTGGGGTCACGGTTGATCACATGACCATATTCATGGCCCAAAACGCCCGCGACCTCTTCTGGTGAACTGGCATCATCGATCAATCCCTTAAAGATGACAACTTGTCCCCCTGGAACGGCAAATGCATTCACCATTTCATGATCGAAAACGCGCACATTTAAATCATACGGGCTTTGAAATTGTGCAGATAATCGCGCCGACATTTTTTCAAGCGCGGCAACACCTTCAACACCTTTGCAGGTTAAATCGGGGTTTGTTTCAAATGCCAAAATGCGCTCGATCTGGCGTACTGCATTTTGGCCCAGCGCCATTTCTTTTTCGACTGGGATATATTCCGCCAAACGATTTGCAAGGTTTGGAATAATCACAAATAAAATCAGCAAAACAGATGAAATTGCGATCCCTGCGTAAATTGCAACACGACGAAAGGTACCAGCGGGCGCATCCGAATTGTGTAAATTTTTACTGCGTGATTTGATCATTTGCGCAAATTCGGGATCGTCTACAAATAGCCGTTCTTGCTGCCCTGTTTGACAAATGGCAATACCACGGCCACCAGCCTGATCGGGCAAGGCACGGATATCCAAAAAATCCCATTCATAGGATTGATTCAAACTGTTGCCAGTAATGCGAATGCCCGCTTCAAACGTGACTATATCAACGCCATGTTCGCGCGCGGTTTCACCGTCAAAAAATTGACCTAACACAGATGGTGTTTCAACCATTGCTAAAACCCAGCGCCCAGATCAAGCGCATCTGCGAAACCTTCTGCCTCGGCGAAATCATCACCGTCGCGTTGTTTGACTTCGGCCAGTGCAGCAGCGTTATGAATTGCGGTGTTTTGAACAAAATGGCGTATCATCGGTTCGGTGATCATCAAGAGCGACAACACCGAGAGCGCCAAGAAATAGATCAGAAAACCAATACCAGAGGTAAAGATCGCAAGTTCCTGCATCCCCAACATTTTAACAACCAAATATGTCAGCGCACCGCCAATTGCAAAACCAAGCACCGCCGCAACAATGCCTGCAACAAATCCGCCACCAATAAAAATGCCAATAAGGCTGCGCGTACGCGGAAGGCTGGTAAAAGTTACCGTTTCACCCAGCGTTTTATGCTCGGTTAATTTGCGAAAGCTGTGCACGCGATAATATGCAAACCCCGCATAAATCCAGAACGCGCCAACAAACATGACAAACGCACCAAAACCAGTGCCCGAACCGCCCTGATATGTACCATTAGAAGCGCGTGACCATTCACCGCTCGCGGCAAGAAATCCACCGGCAATAATGAATAATACACCAAATAGGATGTGTTTCATTGCGGGGTAAAGCATTGTCCAATTGCCGTTTTGTTCGAATTTAACATCACCATACCACGTGCGATCCGTTTTGTAGGTTTCCAATCGAAAGGTTTGCAGCGGCCATAAAATGCCCAACGTGAGGATCGACAAAATCGTATATCCAATTCCACGCAGCGCATATCCCCACGCGCCCTTGTCCATACCAAACCGAATACCACGCCAACGTGTGCGCGATAATTTGTAACGCCGCGCACGATATTGCGCATAAAAAATCAACGGCAACAGCGCCGCAAAGGCGATGTAGGTTACAGCCAATTGTTGCAATTCATCCGCTGTATCATCGACAGCGGTGAACAGGCTCATTCCCGCAAAAGTCAACAACAGTTGCAAAATCCCAAGGTAAATCGCCAGCACAGCAACCGCGATCAAAAAGCCAAGGAATTTCTCCAAACCCTTGCCGTCATATTCCAACGGCTGCCCATCAGGCGCAACACATGACCAAAAATAATTGCGCAAACGTGTGCGTGCCCAAAAACGATAAATGCCAAGTGTAATCAGCGTGAGCAAAGTGGTTTTTATAGCCAATCTTCGCAGTTCCGGTTTTTCCATCAGATATGAAACACCAATGCTGTTTCCAGTTTCAGTTTCGTTCATATCCAATAGCGCCATTTTCCACCCCTTTGGTCTGATCTCACCACTTACACTTAAAGATTAAATTTGTTGTCATGCGGGAAACCACGCGGCGCCATGCGCCCTGCCCCAGCACGTTTGCCGATCCAGTCTGTCAATTCCGTTTCGGTACGCGTCCGACCCGCTGGATCAAGCCATTGCAGCCCTGTTTCCAAATTCAGTGTGGTTGCATCCGACAATCCGCCGTCTTTGTATTTTTGCAAACGCACACCCTTGCCGCGCGCCATTTCTGGCAATTCTTCCAGTGGGAAAATGATCACTTTGCGGTTTTGTCCAACACAAGCGAGATGATCACCCACAACGGGCTTACAAACCAATGCGGTAACTTCGCCGCGCACATTCAATACTTGTTTCCCTGTGCGGGTTTGCGCCAAGACTTCTTTTTCTTCGACGACAAATCCATCGCCCGCACTAGATGCCAGCAATAATCGGCGCGCCGGATCATGGATGAACAATGCCATCATATCCGCATCATTGGGCAGATCGACCATCAATCGGATAGGCTCACCCATGCCGCGCCCACCTGGCAATTCGGAACAAGGTAGCGTGTAAAAACGCCCGTTTGATCCAAACAACACCAATTTATCGGTGGTTTCTGCATGGAACATAAAACGGCCCTCGTCGCCGTCTTTGAATTTCAACTCTTGGGACAGATCGATATGCCCCTTCATGGCGCGCACCCAACCCATTGCAGAACAGACGACGGTAATTGGCTCTTTTTCGATCATTGCCTCAAGTGGAACTTCTTCGAATTCTGGGGCGTCTTCTAATAATGTGCGTCGCGCCCCAAATTCGGAATCTTTGCCAAATTGTTTGCGGGTTTCGCGTAATTGATCCTTGATCCGATTCCATTGCAATTCTTCACTGCCTAGCAGATCATCCAGCTCGGCGCGTTCGATCTGTAGCGCATCCAGCTCGTTGCGCAATTCCATTTCTTCAAGGCGGCGCAAACTGCGCAAACGCATATTCAAAATCGCTTCGGCTTGAACATCAGACAGGGAAAATTCCGCCATCATGATCGGCTTGGGTTCATCCTCTTCGCGGATGATTTCGATCACACGATCAAGGTTAAGGAACGCAACGATGTAACCTTCCAAGACTTCGAGCCGGCGATCAATTTTATCCATACGGAACTTGGATCGGCGATATAAAACCTCGCGACGGTGATCAAGGAATGCACGAAGCACCTCTTTCATCGAACAGACCTTGGGCGTGCGCCCGTCGATCAACACGTTCAGGTTCATGCTAAATCGCGTTTCCAGATCACACAGTTTAAACAGCGTTTCCATCAACACGGTTGGATCCACCGTTTTGGCGCGCGGTTCCAAAACCAAACGAATGTCATCCGCGCTTTCGTCGCGTACATCGGCCAAAATCGGAATTTTTTTCAACTGAATCAGTTCAGCAATTTTTTCGATCAGCTTGGATTTTTGCACCTGATAAGGGATTTCGGTAACGACAACCTGCCACATACCGCGGCCGATATCTTCGATTTCCCATTTTGATCGCAGGCGAAACGAACCGCGACCCGTTTTATAGGCATTCAGAATATTTTCCGCAGGTTCCACCAAAATGCCACCCGTTGGAAAATCAGGGCCGGGCACATATTCCATCAAGGTTTCATCACGTGCGTTTGGTGCTTTGATCAGATGGATCGCGGCATCGCACAGCTCGCCAATATTATGAGGTGGAATATTTGTGGCCATCCCAACGGCAATGCCAGATGACCCATTTGCCAAAAGATTTGGAAAACTTGCAGGTAGCACCGCGGGTTCGGTCAGTGATCCATCATAATTTTCACGAAAATCTACGGCGTCTTCGGACAGACCTTCTAACATGGCTTCTGCTACGGCGGTCATGCGGGCCTCTGTGTAACGCGCCGCGGCGGGGTTGTCGCCGTCAATGTTGCCAAAGTTACCTTGCCCATCCACCAGTGGATAGCGCACGTTGAAATCTTGCGCCAAGCGGGCAAGCGCATCATAAATCGCCTGATCACCATGTGGGTGATAGTTACCCATGACGTCACCCGAAATTTTGGCCGATTTACGAAAACCCCCATTTGACGCCAATTTCAATTCGCGCATCGCATATAAAATGCGGCGGTGCACAGGTTTCAAACCATCGCGTGCGTCGGGCAAGGCTCGGTGCATAATTGTGGACAACGCATATGTCAGGTACCGATCACCAATTGCGCGGCGAAGCGGTTCTTTTACTGTCATTCCGTCGTGGTGATCATCACCGTTCATGTTGGGTTCATCTATGTTATCAGCCATAGATGATGTGTAACCATGCCGTAATGTAAGGTCTAGTGCGGATTGGATTTCGATTGCATAAATCACACGTAACTTGCATTCTGGGTCAAAATTTAGGGGGTATCATGGCGCAAAAATCGATCTTAATCACTGGTTGTTCATCGGGCATTGGCTATGACGCCGCCCACACGTTGCACAAACGCGGATGGCGTGTTTTTGCAACGTGTCGCCAAGAAACAGATTGCGAACGGCTCCGTGGTGAAGGATTGGAAAGCTTCCTACTTGATTACGCGGACGAAGACAGCATCAAGGCAGCAGTTGCTGAAACCTTGTCACGCACAGGCGGCACATTGGATGCGCTTTATAATAACGGGGCTTATGCGTTGCCTGGGTTAACTCAAGATTATCCGCGCCAAGCGTTGCGGGAAATATTTGAAACAAATCTGTTTGGGTATTTTGATTTGATCAATCAAATCTTGCCTACCATGTTGGCCCAAGGTCATGGACGCATTATCAATTGTTCATCCGTACTGGGTATCGCTGCGATGCGAGCCCGGGGGGCATACAATTCAACAAAATTCGCAATGGAAGGTTTGACCGACACCATGCGCTTGGAGCTGTATCGCCAACCCGTAGATATTATATTGATCGAACCAGGCCCCATTACGACAGACATTCGCGTAAACGCCCAACCCCATTTTGAAAAATGGATTGATTGGGAAAATTCATCGGCGCGCAAATTGTATGAACGCGAATTGATGCCACGCCTTTACGTTGAAAATCCCACACCAGACAAAGGTGAATTACCACCCAGCGCGGTAACGGCAAAGTTAATCCATGCATTGGAATCAAAACGCCCGCGCCCACGGTATTATGTGACGACGCCGACCTATGTTGCATCGATCCTGCGACGTATTCTACCAACCCGCGCGATGGACTGGGTTTTCGCAAAGGTTTAAGATAGGGTTGATCCCACAAACGAGGAAATTCCGATGTCTGGTTTTTACTATCTTATAATCATTGCCTGCTTGGCTGTTTTGGCTGTGTTGATGCTGGGGCTTGGGTCATTCACAAGTGGCGGCGAATTCAACCGTAAATACGCCAATAAAATCATGCGGTGGCGCATTATTTTACAAGCAATCGCCGTGATCATGATCGTGATTTATGCAATCATTCGATCCAGCGCAAACGCATAACCATGGTCACGCTCAGCAAAATTTACACCAAAACCGGTGACAAGGGCGAAACAGCGCTTGGCGATCAAACACGCGTTGCCAAACATAGTTTGCGCGTATCCACATACGGCACGGTTGATGAAACCAATGCCACCGTTGGCATGGCGCGTTTACATGCGAGCGGTGATCTAGATGCAGGGTTGTCGCGCATTCAAAACGATCTGTTTGATCTGGGCGCAGATTTATGCCGCCCAAATATGGCCAATGATGCCGATGCTGAATACCCACCATTGCGGATAATCGAAAGCCAAGTTGAACGGCTTGAATCGGAAATCGACGCGATGAACGCTGAGCTTCAACCGTTGAAAAGTTTTATTCTGCCAGGGGGCACTGCGCTTGCTGCTCATCTCCATCTGTGTCGCACGGTATCGCGCCGCGCTGAACGTATGGCGGTGGAATTGGCAACGATCGAAGATATAAATACCGTTGCGGTGAAATATCTGAACCGTCTTTCGGATTGGTTTTTTGTTGCAGGAAGAATCGCCAATAACACCGGTGAAAACGATGTTTTGTGGGTTCCGGGCGCAAACCGATAGCGCAAGCGGACGAATAACGCGGCGTATTCCAGCCTTTCTGCGTCCTTTTTGACCTTTTCGTCGCTGCACATATTGGCTACATCTTTCCTCGTATTACTTGGCCAAGGGGCATCTTTGGCTAAAATCGTGAGGAGATACGCTTATGAAGGTGCTTGTACCTGTTAAACGCGTGATCGATTATAACGTGAAAGTCCGCGTAAAAGCAGACGGCAGCGGCGTTGATCTCGCCAATGTGAAAATGTCCATGAACCCATTTGATGAGATTGCTGTCGAAGAAGCAATTCGCATGAAAGAGGCTGGCAAAGTTGACGAAATCGTTGTTGTTTCCATCGGCATCGAGAAATCCCAAGAAACATTGCGCACCGCATTAGCGATGGGCGCGGATCGTGCGATTTTGGTAAATGCAGCGGATGACGTTCACACCGATATCGAACCATTGGCCGTTGCAAAGTTGTTGAAAGCAGTTATCGCAGAAGAAAACCCAGGTTTGGTTTTGTGCGGTAAACAAGCAATCGACAATGACATGAACGCAACCGGTCAAATGTTGTCCGCATTGTTGGGCTGGTCACAAGCAACATTCGCATCTGAAATCAATGTGGATGGCGATAGCGCCACGGTCACACGTGAAGTAGACGGCGGTTTGCAAACCATCAAGGTAAAGATGCCCGCCATCGTTACCGTTGATTTGCGTTTGAACGAACCACGTTACGCATCATTGCCAAACATCATGAAAGCCAAGAAAAAACCGCTTGATACAAAAACAGCGGCTGATCTGGGTGTAGATGTTGCACCGCGCCTTAGCGTTGTAAAAACAACAGAACCAGCCGAACGCGCCGCAGGTGTTAAGGTTGCCGATGTTGCCGAATTGGTTGCAAAACTCAAAGACGAAGCGGGGGTTATCTAATGGCTGTACTTCTACTAGCAGAAATCGTGGGTGGCGAAATTTCAATCGACCAAACCGCAAAAGCGTTGAGCGCAGCAAAAGAATTGGGTGATGTAACAATCCTTTGTGCATCCGCTGGATGTTCAGATGCAGCAGAAGCTGCTGCAAAATTGGATGGCGTTGCCAAAGTTCTTTGTGCGGATGACGCGGCATATGGCAATGGCCTAGCTGAGCCAATCGCAGATTTGATCGTTTCTTTGGCTGGTGATTATGACCACATCGTTGGTCCATCAACAGCAAGTGCGAAAAACATTTTGCCACGCGTGGCGGCATTGTTGGACGTTATGGTGATTTCAGATGTGATGGGTGTTGTAGACGCCGACACATTCGAGCGCCCGATTTACGCAGGGAACGCAATTCAAACTGTGAAATCCGCAGATGCCAAAAAGGTTCTGTCTGTGCGGACCGCTGGTTATGATGCCGCATCTGAAGGTGGCTCTGCATCAGTTGAAACAATTTCAGCAACTGCAAACCCAGGCCTGTCCGAATGGGTTGAAGACAAGGTTCAAGAATCTGATCGCCCAGAGCTAACATCAGCGAAAATCGTTGTATCAGGTGGCCGCGGTGTTGGTTCCGAAGAGGACTTTGCAATCATCGAAGCCTTGGCCGACAAACTTGGTGCTGCTGTTGGCGCATCACGTGCTGCGGTGGATTCAGGTTATGCACCAAACGATTGGCAAGTTGGCCAAACAGGCAAAGTTGTTGCACCAGAGCTTTACGTTGCTGTGGGTATTTCTGGCGCAATCCAACACTTGGCTGGTATGAAAGATTCCAAAGTCATCGTTGCCATCAACAAAGACGAAGAAGCACCAATTTTCCAAGTTGCGGATTATGGTTTGGTTGCAGATTTGTTTGATGCGGTTCCAGAGCTGACAAAAGCGCTGTAATTTTTAAGCACATGAATTGAAAAGACCCGCCATTGAGCGGGTCTTTTTTTAAGCGTTCTTTTTCAATGCTAAGGTTTCATCGCGAAGATATGCCATCAATCCTTCGCCATCCGTTTTATATTTATCCAATACATCACGCCCAATCGGTGTCCCAATAATCGGTTTTTGTGGGCGACCAAGTGATCGTTTGATTTCATACATCAACAAGCTTTGACGTGTCAGATGCGAAATGCGGTTTGCAATTTGAAATGCGCGCGAATTTGAACCAGGGAAATAGATTGGCAAAACAACAGTGTCTGTCTGGCGGATTAATTTTGATGTAAACGTTCCCCATTCAGCCTCTACCACAGGGCCAAATGCTGTTTGGCTTGTGGAAACCGTACCCGCGGGGAAAACGGCAATGCAATGTCCGTCTTTGACGGAGCTCAACGCCTCTTTGCGGGTATTTAGATTTTTGCGAACAGAGTCTTCTTCGTGGGGAAAGCTGACCGACAAAAGATTTTTTTCCGCCGCTTCAACCCCATTCAACAACGCACGCGCCATAATTCGAAAATCTTGGCGAACACGCGAAAGCAGCCAAGCAATCACCAATCCATCAACCAATCCGTGGGGATGGTTGCAGACAACAACCAGCGAACCCGTTTTGGGTATGCGCGCCAGATCGTCATCTGTTACCATGATGTCGATTTCCATCTCTTCCATCACGGAAACCCAGAAATCGGGATTTTTGTTTTTGCGACGTTCCCAACGACGCATGCGCATTAACAAAGGATAGCGCGCAGTAATTGCTTCGACTGTTTTGATAAACAATCGCTTGTACCATTCAGGGAATGAATTTGCATAAGTCAATTCTGACCGGTCATACAAAACATCCTTATAGGGTTGTTCTTTTTCGATATTATGCCGCATATCCATTTTATCGACCTTCGCCAAAGAAATCTTCGACAAGTGCTTTGATCGCTTGAGCAAGTTCTTCGGCTGCTGCGCCTTCGGTCTCTACTTGTATCGTACTACCACGGGCGGCGGCAAGCATCATCAAGCCCATGATGGAATCGCCCGAAACGGACATCCCGTCTTTGGTGACGGTTGCGTTGGCATCAAAGGATTCAACAGTTTCCACAAATTTTGCAGACGCACGGGCGTGCAAACCCTTTTCATTTATAATCTCAAGTTCGATATTCACATACCCGCCTGTTGTTATATTCCCGCGTGACCACTGCAGGTATTGATGTATTTACGACCAGCATCCATTGCGGCCTTTAGCGCGCTTTCAATTGGCAATCCACGCGATTTCACCAATTTAAGCAGCATTGGCAGGTTTGCGCCATATAAAATACGACGATCCGCACAATCGCACGCCTTCATCGACAAATTGGATGGTGATCCACCAAACATATCGGTGACAACAACCACACCTTCGCCTTCATCAACAGAATCGGCTGCTTTGCAAATTTCGGCTTGTTTCCCTGCGCGATCACATTCCGCAGCGATTGAAATGGCGCAGATGCCTTCTTGTTTTCCCATAACATGCTGAATCGCCAGAAGATATTCTTCTGCTAAACGACCATGTCCTACGATCACGACTCCAATCAAGCCGGAAACTCCTGTCTTTCGCGCAGCTAATTCGCGTTGCGCCGTTCCATTTCCCGATGGCGTATAGACACCTGCCATCCTTTTTTTGCAAGGGTATTCGCCAATTCTTCCGTCAAAGTGACGGAACGATGTTGGCCACCCGTACAGCCTAAACCTATGGTGAAATGCGACTTGCCCTCTTCGCGGTATGCGGGCAACAACAATTCCGCCATGTTCACGACTTGGTCAAAAAATTGATCATAGCGTTCATCTGCTTGCACATATGAGCGCACTTCTTGATCAAGCCCAGTTTTTCCCCGCAACGATTCATCCCAATATGGGTTTCGCAAAAACCGACAATCCAAAACCATATCAATGCCGCGTGGAACGCCGCGTTTGTATGAAAACGATTGAAGATTAACCGCCAATGTCGCGCCGCTTTCGCCTGCGAACAATCGATTAATTTCGTCGCGTAGATCATGCGGGGTCAATTCTGATGTGTTAATTAAGGCGTCTGCGCGATTTTTCAATAACTGCAGCAAATCCTTCTCTGCATCTATCCCTGCTTTGGGCGTATCGCTTGGTAACAATGGGTGACGTCTGCGTGTTTCGCTAAAGCGGCGCAACAATACATCAGATGAACAATTCACGTAAAATAAGGTACAGGTAAAGTCTTCCTTTTCACGGATCAGATCCATGATATCCATTACACCTTTGACGCTAAAATCTCGTGTGCGAACATCCATACCCAGTGCAATATCGCGCCCTGATGCTGGCCCATGAAACAAGCGTGGCACCAATGCTAACGGCATGTTTTCGATGGTTTCGTATCCCATATCTTCGAATGCGTTTATCGCAGTGCTACGCCCTGCACCCGATGGCCCAGTGACCAGAACAATATTTGTTACGGCACCAACAGATTTCATATCTGACCTTTATCCTAGTGGCGGCGACCCGCCTGCATCCATTGATAAACTGCAAAATGCAGATTTGGAATATCTTGGCCGTACACAATTTCAAGAGTGTGACCTGCAATCACTGTTTTGTGTTTTTGTGGCATACGTTCGGATTCACTCTCGGACAAATCAACAACCAGATTTATTGTGGTTTGAGGTGCGAAATTTGCATTCAAAATCCCAAGATTTCGTGCTTCGATCATTCCTTGAATATTAGGGGCAGGTTTTGCAAACACATTCGTGTCTGTCGCGAAAACCTCAACTTGATCGTCCCCTACCAACTGTGCGCCCAACCCCATCAAGGCAAGCCCGAGTTGTGATTTTCCAGCGCCCGATTTTCCGACAATCAAAACGCCAAAACCGTTTAACGTCACACAGGTTGCATGAACCAAGCCCGTTGAAATATCTGACTTCACAAGGGTAGTCCAACGATGAACCTTGCGCCAATCGGATCCGCGCCAACCTCGTCGCCATCATCATGGATATTTTCAGCCCAGATAACACCGCCATGCGCCTCTACAATTTGTTGTGATATGGCAAGCCCAAGACCCGAATGGTTGCCAAAACTTTTCTCCGGGCGTTGAGAATAAAAGCGGCGGAAAATTTTCTGTAAGCTTTCTTCGGGGATACCGATACCAGTGTCTTCGACCACGACCAAAATACGGTTTTGTCGAATGCGTGCCCAAACACGCACTGCGTCACCCTCACCGCAAAACGAAATCGCGTTGGTGACTAGGTTTACAAAAACCTGTGCGAGTCTTTCTTCTAGCCCATCGAACATGATTGGCTTGGACGGTTTTGACCAGATCAGTTCAACACCTTTTTCTTTGCCTTCCATCGCCAAAAATTCGGTGATGCGTTGCAACATTAATGTCAGATCAAATTCAGATGTTTCTTCGTTCACCAGCTCGCCATCAAGTCGCGATGCGTTTGAAATATCGGACACCATGCGGTCCAGTCGTTGCACATCGTGCTCTAAAACATTCAATAGCTCTGTGCGTTTGGGGCCGTCTTTGGCAATGCGCAATGTTTCAACCGCAGATCGCATTGATGCCAGCGGATTTTTAATCTCATGAACAACATCCGCGGCAAAGCGTTCGTTGGTATCAATCCGATCATACAATGCATTGATCATTTCACGCATCGCAGCGGACAAACGCCCAATTGCATCTTGTCGACCGGCCAGATCAGGGATCAAACTTTGAGCAGTTTCTTCATCGCCTAGTTGCGCAGTTTTGCCAATTTCCGCTGCACGTGCCAAATCGAAAAGTGGGTTCGAAATGGTGCGCGCCACCAAATATGAAAACACAACTGCCAACAACAGGCTTAAGATATAAAATACGAACAACCCATTGCGAAAACTGTTCCCGGTTAATTCCAACAATCCAGGTGGTACATTCAAAACGACCGCGCCAACCGCATTGTTTTCAAATGTGATTGGATAACCCGCCCCCATTAATGCCAAACCATCCTGCGAAGTTGCAGACATCAAACCCGTTTCACCCTCAAGAGCAGCACTGGCAACGATTGCCGAAAAATCCGTATTATCACGCGGGCCAAGTCGCCCGCCAAATCGATTGATAAACTGGACAATGCTTTCGATGAAACCCAATCGCACGGCATCTGGTTCTCCGTTTGCATCCGCAGTCGAAAGTTTTTGCGCCGCTTTTTGCGACACTAAAATACCCTCTGCGGTGAAAATGCTGATCTCGACTTCGTCAAGGGCTGGCACATTTTGTGATGCCGCTTGCAGCCGCGAAACCATATTGGCCGATGCACGATCCTCTGCGGCGTCAAATGACACCAACTTTGCAATCAATTCTGATTGCACCAACAGATTTTCTTTCTTTAGCGCAATTGAATCATCTTGGGTTTGCCACATAATTAATGCGCCCAAGAATAATAACGAAATCGCGACCGTAGCAGATAGAAATATCCGCCGTGTTAACGCGAATCCGCGAAAATCGAAAAACCGCTGCGCAGCATACTGTGACCGAAGCCCAGGATCGCCGAGCCAACCATCGGTTGAAACGGGTTCTTGCTCTTCAACTGACAATCAATTCATCCTTGCATGCATGATGATGCTTAGCTTTCGGTATAGCGATAACCGATACCATACAATGTTTCGATCGCAGAAAAATCATCGTCAACCGTGCGCATTTTTTTACGCAATCGTTTGATGTGGCTATCGATTGTACGATCGTCCACATATACTTGGTCATCATAGGCAACATCCATTAATTGATCTCGGCTTTTTACAAAACCGGGGCGCAAGGCCAATGCCTTTAACAACATAAATTCCGTCACTGTTAAGGAAACATTCTGACCTTTCCATGTCACTGCATGGCGTAACGGGTCCATGATCAAGCTTCCGCGTTCGATCAATGCTTCGCTTTCTTCGCGCTCTGTACCTTCTTCGTCAGCGGCACCACGGCGTAACAACACCCGAACGCGTTCCAACAACAAACGTTGCGAAAACGGTTTTTTGATATAGTCATCCGCGCCCATTCGCAGGCCAAGCACCTCGTCAATTTCATCATCTTTGGAGGTTAGGAAAATCACAGGCATTTGCGTCATTTGGCGCAAGCGTCCCAATAAATCCATGCCATCCATACGCGGCATTTTAATATCCAACACCGCCAAATCGGGCAAATCTTTTGACAGTGCGGTCCATGCCTGCAAACCATCAGTGTACGTTTCAACTGTATAACCTTCTGCCTCAAGCATCATCGCAACAGAGGTAAGAATATTCCGATCGTCGTCAACAAGTGCAATTCTGGCCATTTTGTCCCCAATACCAACTAGATATGCTATTTTCGTAGACTATTGATACGGAATCAATAGCTAAGTCGATTCGTTGTCGTAATCTGCACTTTTCACATCGTTAGCGCTAACTGTTTGTCATTTAGGCATTTTTTCGAAACAAAAATACAAACTGCGCCATAATGACCACCGATTAGCCGTTTATTTGGACGCTTCAAGTGTTATACGAACCAGACATTCTGGTGGTTGCCAAACGCGCCAACCCGCGATGGCACCAACACAAAGCTGCAAATAATCGCGCAAAAAATTTGCGCGCAAAAGGAGCCTAAATATGGAAACTGGTCGCGTTAATCCAGCATTCAAGCTGGAAGAAACTGGCATTTCCGGCGTAAAAACCGCGCATTACAATTTATTGGAACCTGCGTTGATCCAAGCCGCACTGAAACGTGGCGAAGGGGAACTGGGCAATGGGGGCGCATTTCTTGTTTCCACTGGCGAATACACAGGTCGTTCACCCAAAGACAAATTTGTGGTTGATGAACCATCTGTCAAAGACACGATTTGGTGGGAAAACAATCCACCAATGGCAATGGATGCGTTTGAACAATTAAAGACAGATATGTATGCGCATATGCAAGGCGGCGAATATTTCGTACAAGATCTGTTTGGCGGCGCAGACCCAGAACATCGATTGAACGTACGTATGGTGACAGAACTGGCATGGCACGGTTTATTTATCCGCACCATGTTACGCCGCCCAGAGGCATCTGAATTGGATGATTTCATCCCTGGTTTCACGGTTGTAAACTGTCCCACATTTCAAGCCGACCCTGCAAAACACGGATGCCGTTCAGAGGTTGTGATTGCAATTTCGTTTGAACAAAAATTGATCCTAATTGGTGGTACGGAATATGCGGGTGAAAACAAAAAATCCGTGTTTTCAATCCTGAATTACCTATTGCCTGAAAAAGGCATCATGCCAATGCATTGTTCCGCCAATCATGCGATTGGAGACACTGACGATACAGCCGTTTTCTTTGGCCTGTCTGGCACAGGTAAAACAACATTATCTGCCGATCCTAATCGCGTTTTGTTGGGAGATGATGAACACGGTTGGTCGGACAAAACCACGTTCAATTTTGAAGGTGGATGTTATGCGAAAACCATCAATCTATCTGCCGAGGCGGAACCTGAAATTTACGCGACCACGCATAAATTTGGCACGGTGATCGAAAACATGGTTTACGATCCATATACCAAAGAATTGGATTTTGATGACGATAGCCTGACCGCAAATATGCGGTGCGCTTATCCGTTGCACTATATTTCAAACGCTTCTGATGATTCAATCGGGGGTCAGCCCAAAAATATCATCATGCTGACATGTGATGCTTTTGGTGTGTTGCCTCCGATTGCACGCCTAACACCGGCACAAGCGATGTATCATTTCCTGTCTGGTTTCACGTCAAAGGTTGCAGGCACAGAACGTGGCGTAACCGAACCACAGCCAACGTTTTCAACCTGTTTTGGTTCCCCCTTCATGCCACGTCGCCCCGAAGTTTACGGCGCATTGCTCCGCGATAAAATTGCGGCAAATGGTGCGACTTGCTGGTTGGTGAATACCGGTTGGACGGGTGGTGCTTATGGCACAGGTTCTCGTATGCCGATCAAGGCAACACGTGGTTTGTTGACAGCGGCGTTAAACGGTTCGTTGAACAACGTTGAATTCCGCAAGGATGCAAATTTCGGGTTCGAAGTTCCTGTCGCAGTTGATGAAGTTGACAATGCGTTGCTCGACCCAAAATCCACTTGGGCTGATGCGCAAGCATATGACGAAGCTGCCGCAAAATTGGTTGGCATGTTCTCTGACAATTTTGAACAATACGAACAATATGTCAGCGAAGATGTTTTGGCACAGGCCGTCAAAGCAAGCTAACGCAATTCGAATAATACAATGAACGAAACCCGTCTTTTGGCGGGTTTCTTTTTGCGTAAAAATCAAATCTATATTATGATTTTAACATGAAATATTTTGCATTAATCATCGCGCTGGCCCTGTCAGCCTGCCAAAAGGATGAAACCATTTCAGGACAAACTGGAACCGATGGCACATGGTTACTACAACGCCTAGAAGGGAAACCTGTTGGCGTTGAAATCACCTTGGAATTTCCCCAAAAGGGTCGCGTGATTGGCAAGGCGCCATGTAACCAATATTTTGCAGATCAAGTCGCACCACTTCCGTGGATCAATATTGAAACCATCGGAGCAACTCGGCGCGCATGCCCACAATTGAAATTGGAACAGCAATATTTTCAAGCGCTGACTCAGGCCACATTGGCAGAGGTTCAGGGTGACGTATTGATCATGGAATCAGAAGGCGGCGTTGTGTTGGAATACAAACGTTTGCCTGCATCCTAGTTATCCACTGACATGGCCAATGTGCGGCTAATGCGGGTATAGCTTTCACCGCTTTGGTCATGCCAAACATTAAATGCATTTTGAATTTTTGCTTGTGCCGTTTTGGATGTGGTTGGTCCATCAATGACACCTGCGTGTTGTAGTGCGGTTGCCACAGAACGGCTAAGGATGAAACAATCCTTGCCCATGAAACGTAAGGCATATTGCCCTGTGGTACCGCCCAAACGTGATCCCCGCTTTTTCATCAATTGCCACAAACCAACCAGATCAGAGCTGGGCCACTCACCAATGCATTTGGCAGCACTTCCATATTCTTTTGCCAGATCAGACAGAAAAATCGCGTTGTCGCGCACCGATAAAATCTTGGTTGCGTGGCGAACAATATCGGTGTTTTTCAAATGCGCATCCAAATCATCGTCGGACATAAAAACATTGCGTGTTATGTCAAAGCCATGAAAAGCAGATTCGAAACCTGGCCATTTCTTTTCGACCACGGACCAATTGAACCCAGCCTGAAAAACCCGCTTGGAAAATTCGGATAGGATTCGATCATCGGATAATTTGCTGACATCAAAAATATGGGCATGTTCAGAAACGAGTTTTTCCAAGGCTGCATCACCGCCTTTGCGTTTTGCTGCGCGATCTTTGATGGTGCTAAATTTTTCCAATTTGTCCTCCTATAGTCGCTTCTCCAACGCGCGAATTAAACGTGCGCGTGCATCTGGTATCGGCCGATTTCCCAATGCGGGTGCCAAAGACGATTGTAAAAAATAACCAGTTAACTGCAAAGCATTCAATATTTCTTGTTTATCATCGCTATCAAAGCCATTTCGCAAAAAATCAGGTAGCACTAATAAACGATCCGCCCATTCACCCGCACCTTCTTTGCTGACAGCCCGTCCTGTTTTTGGTGATACGTAAATCAATTCCTGCGTCACCCCCGTCACCGCACAACTGGATAAATCCATCCCGTATCCCAAATCATCCAACAGCAACATTTCCCAATGGGCATAGGCCGCCGCCCATGGAACGCGCCCATCAATGCGATCCAACAGATCAATCGTTCTGGCATAAAGTTCAGGTAGTTCCATTCGTTCAGGAAACGCAAATTGAATCAAAGAACAGACCGCGCCAAGCCCAGACAACCCCATCCGATCAGACATGATCATGCTACGCGATTGCAAAGGTTCCACATGAAAATTGCCGAGGTGTTCTTCTAGTCGCGCGCGCCATTCCAATGCCACCTGTGCACCGGGCTGCAACAATGGTGCCATCTTGCGTGATGATCCACCACGCACGACACCGGCATGGCGTCCTTTTTCCTGTGTGAATACATCGATGATTGCGCTGGTTTCACCAAATCGGCGCACACCTACAATCACCCCTTGCCCAGACCATTCCATGACGAAAGACTAGCCGCTTAGCCCGTCTTCGTCCAACAAATGTCGGCCTTGCTTATCTTCGATTTCGATGATCCATATGTCGGGATCGAAACGACGTTGTTTTGCACATGCGGCATCGACATCGGATTCCGCACCTTCGCTGAGCGTGACCCAGACCCGATTGCCATCCAGATCATAGGATCGTTGATACAGATAGGCCTGACCATCAAGCGTGTTTAGCTTGACCAAAACCGCACCTGCCGTTGCATCACCCTTTGCCGTGACAAAGGCAGGGATATCCGCCAATTGTAATCGGCGGCGATACGCCCCAACCCAGAAATCTGTGGTAACGCGCGGGGTCATTTGGTGTCTTTGAAATCAAGTCCCATTTCGGTGTAACGCTCTTGTTCGTTTTCCCAATTTGGGCGCACTTTGACTTGCAAAAATAGGTGCACTTCTCGCCCCATCATTTCTGCCAGTTCTTTGCGTGCCATCATGGATACGGTTTTGATCCCCTCGCCCTTGGGTCCCACGGTAATGCCCTTGTGACCTTCGCGTGCGACATAGATCACTTGGTCGATGCGCACGGAGCCATCCTTGCGCTCGTTCCAATGTTCGGTTTCCACGGTCAACGCATATGGCAATTCTTGGTGCAGGCGCAGCATCAGTTTTTCGCGTGTTACTTCGGCCGCCAACATGCGCATTGGGACATCTGCGATCTGATCTTCGGGATAGAGATATGGCCCTTCTGGCAATACATCACAGAGGTATTGTTCTAAACCTTTTACGCCAAAACCTTTTTCCGCAGAAATCATGAATGTTTGCTCGAATGGGAATTTTTCATTCAGACTTTCGGTCAGCTCCAACAAAACTTCTGATTTCACCTTGTCGATCTTGTTAATTGCCAACGCAATTTTTTGTTTGCCACCAATACGCGTTTGCAAACCATCCAAAATCATTTCCACACCTTTGGTGATGCCACGATGCGCCTCGACCAGCAAAACAACCACATCCGCATCGGCCGCACCCGTCCAAGCGGCGGCAACCATTGCTTTGTCCAATTTACGACGCGTACGGAACAGACCAGGTGTGTCTACAAACACGATCTGTGTATTTGGCGCCATTGCGATCCCGCGAATACGCGCACGTGTTGTTTGCACCTTATGCGTGACAATCGAAACTTTCGCGCCGACCATTTTGTTCATCAATGTGGATTTACCCGCGTTAGGTTCGCCTATCAGCGCCACAAATCCGCATTTCGTTTTTGGTTCAGTCATCGTCTAGCTCCGACAATAATTTTTTCGCTGCATCTTGTTGTGCTTGGCGTTTTGAGTTGGCCTTGGCGCTGGCGCTGCGGCCGTCGGCCAAAATGGCAGTCACTTGAAAAACTGGGGCATGATCGGGGCCAGTGCGGCCCACGTCTTTGTAACTGGGTGGGGGCATTTTTCTGGCCTGCGCCCATTCTTGTAATGTGGTTTTAGCATCGCGCGCGTCGGCCTCTGCGTTTTGCACACGATCACCCCACAAGCGCAAAATCAAATCACGTGCGGCGTCAAACCCGCCATCACGATAAACGGCGGCAATCACGGCCTCCATTGCATCGCCAAGGATTGCTTGTTTACGCCGCCCACCCGAAATCATTTCCGATCGTCCCATTTTGAGCGCCAATCCCAGATCAATCTGTTGTGCAACTTCTGCACAGGTTTCTTTGCGCACCAGCGCGTTAAAGCGCGGGGCGAGCAATCCTTCGGGGGCATTTGGATCATGATCAAGCAATGCTTCGCTGATGACCAATCCCAGCACACGATCGCCCAGAAATTCAAGTCGTTGATTGTCTTCGCGCGCAGGTGAACTGAGCGATGAATGTGTCATCGCACGAATAAGATATTCTGGGGATTTAAAATCATACCCAAGACGGGTTGAAAAATCCTTGAGTTCGGCTGCTAGTTTCAATCGAGTGCCTTAAAGAAACGGTCTTTGCGCCATGTCCAGAATGCCAAAATTCTGCTACCCGCTGAAGAAAAGATAACACGATCAGCGCGGCCAACCAAATTTTCGAACGGAACGAAACCAACCCCACCAACATTTGCGGGAATACGGCTGTCACCTGAATTATCGCGATTGTCACCCATGAAAAAATATTGGCCTTCGGGAACAGTATAAAGCGGCGTTTGATCCGTATAAGATTGGCCAATATTCAAAATTGTGTGTTCCACGCCATTTGGAAGTGTTTCTTTTAACAATTCTTTTTCACAATCACCACCAACCGCGACAGGGTTGTTTGTGCAACGTGGTGTGTTGCGCATCGGGCCTTGTTGATTATTGGTTTCAACAAATGTACCGATTTCTTGTTGTGGAACGGCCTTGCCATTCAAATGTAAAATCCCATCAACCATCTGCACGGTATCGCCAGGTTTGCCAACCAAACGTTTGATGAAATCAACCTTGGTTACAGGGTGTTTGAAAACAACAATATCGCCGATTTCAGGTTCTTCTGCCCAGATCCGTCCCGAAATTGGGCACAACGACCAAGGACATGAATATTTTGAATACCCATAAGCCATCTTGTTGACGAATAAAAAATCACCGATCAGCAGCGTGTTTTTCATTGATCCCGATGGAATCCAAAAAGGTTGGAATAACAGTGTGCGGATCACGCCCGCCAACAATAATGCATAAACAACGGTTTTGATCGTTTCAGCGAATGCATCCGATCGCTTCATTTCGTTATTCATATTGCCGTCCTATAAATTGTTTAAAGCTAAATGTACCTAGAAGCGATGCGAGTCAACCATTGCCCGTCGTTGGATGGGCTTCGATCATCACAATCGCATGTGCCCACGGGTGATCATCTGTCAAAGAAACGTGAATAGTGGCGGTATGATTGGCTGGCGTTAATTCATCAAGACGACGTTTCGCCCAGCCCGTTAATGTCATTGTTGGCTGGCCTGTACTGATATTCGCCACGGCCATGTCTTTCCACGCGATCCCCATGGCAAGCCCTGTGCCCAACGCCTTGGAACAGGCTTCTTTCGCAGCCCAGCGTTTTGCGTATGTCCCCGCCACATCCTTGCGTCGTTCGGCCTTGGCTTGTTCAATTTCTGTAAACACACGGGTTTTGAAACGCTGACCAAAACGATCAAGCGTGCCTTGGATACGTTCGATATTCGCCAAATCCGTGCCGACACCAATAATCATGCGCGCGCTTCATCCATCAGATTTCGCATTTGTTTGATCGCAGGCTCCAATCCCAAAAATATCGATTCACCAATCAAGAAATGCCCGATGTTTAATTCCATCACTTCTGGGAATGCAGCAACAGGTTTCACCGTTTCATAGTTAAGTCCGTGCCCAGCATGCACCTCCAGCCCCAATGATTTCGCGAATTTTGACATATCACGCAACCGTTCCAATTCAGCGTCGCGTTCGGTCAGTCGACCTTCGGCATGGGCATCACAATATGCACCTGTATGCAATTCGATAACGGGTGCACCAATACGTGCAGCGGCCTCGATCTGCGCCGGTTCTGCAGCGATAAAAATAGACACGCGGCATCCCGCATCACGTAAGGGTGCGATAAAATCACCGATGCGGTTTTCCTCGCGTGCGAGTTCAAGACCGCCTTCGGTGGTGCGTTCCTCTCGTTTTTCAGGGACGATACACACGGCGTGTGGGGTGTGTCGCAGCGCAATTTTTTGCATTTCTGGCGTGGCCGCCATTTCGAAATTCAACGGCACAGTTAACCCCGCCATCAGGGATTCAATATCGCCATCCGTAATATGGCGTCGATCTTCGCGCAAATGCGCGGTGATACCATCCGCACCTGCTTGTTCTGCCAAGAGTGCAGCACGCAACGGATCGGGGTATTGCCCCCCACGTGCATTTCGCACCGTCGCAACGTGATCAATGTTAACGCCCAAGCGCAAGATATTTGATTTTTTGTTCGCGCCAGTCATTTTCAATCTCTCCTGAAATTTAAGGCAAGGCTACTGAATCATTTAACGTGCGTCAGCGTCATTTTGATGTTTTTCACGATTTTCTTGGATTTTCGCCAAAAGCTTGGCACGGCGGCGCTTTTGATAAGCAACGATCAACGGCTTGCTGATGAAATAGGTCGCAACCGCAGTGATCAAACCAGGGATAATCCCACCGACCATGTAAGGCACCATTATTTTGCTGAAAAATTCAAAAATGCCATCCCAATTGCTTGGCTCGTACCCAAATAATGCGCGCACATTTCCCCACATGGCGCGACCGGCCTCTCCAAATCCATGTTTAATCTTGTGCCACACTGTTTCATCACGTGCGTACCCAAGTATCCACAACCCCGTGCGATAACTGATTGTTGCGATGAATGGGAATGTAATTGGATTGCCGATGAACGTGCCGAGCAATGACGCCAAAACATTGCCGCGCAAAATGAATGCCACAAATGCAGCGATAAAAAAGTGAAACCCAAAAAATGGGCTAAAACAGACAAATGCACCACTTGCAAATCCAAGGGCGATACGATGGGGCGTATCCGGCAATCGTTTAATGCGATGCCCCATATATTCGATTGCACGTCGCCACCCCGAACGAGGATAGAAAGCCTCTTTGAAGCTTTCCCAATAACTAAGTGGGTTTCGACGTTTGAACACGGGCCTGACGTGACCTTTGTTGAATTAATAATAAAATCTATGCAAGCACGGGTTGGCGTTTCGTTTGTTTGACTTGGGCGATGTCCGAATCGGCCTCTACTGCGGTTACAACATTCATCAAATGTTCCACATCACGCACCTGAATATCAATGTCCACGCGGTAAAAATCTGGTTTTTTATCAACAAAGGTCAAATCGCTGATATTGGCGTTTTGTTCGCCAATCAGGGTGCAAATGCGCCCCAGAACACCTGCGTCATTTGCCATAGTAATTTCAACAGTTGCGATGTTGTTCGGGGCACCTTTCCCGTCTGTCCAGCGCAGATCGATCCAGCGTTCTGGTTGATCTTCGTAATCAATCAATGTGTCACAATGAATGGTGTGAACCAATACACCTTTGCCCCGTGTCGCGATTCCAACGATGCGTTCACCTGGCAACGGCTGACAACATTCGGCGGGCTGTGCGAATTGTTCGGGGTCAAGCCCAACGATACGCCCTGCGGGTTGATTAACTTCGCCTGATTGATCGTGTAATAATTCTGGATACAGCGCCTTAACCAGATCGGCACCGGTCATTTCGGCGCTTCCCAGTGCGGCAAGCAGGTCATCTTTTTTGGGCAATCCCAGTTTTTTCGCAGCCGTTGATAACGCCTTATCCGATGCGCGTTTTCCAACATGTTCCAATGCCACCCGCGCCAATTCAGCACCAAGTTTTACAAAACCCTCACGATGTTCTTCGCGCAAGGCACGACGAATTGCTGTGCGTGCACGGCCCGTTTTTGCGATTTCCATCCATGATGATTGCGGACGTTGACCAACTGCGGTTTGAATATCCACCGATTGCCCATTGCGTAATCGCGTCCACAACGGCACGCGGTGGCCGTCCACCTTGGCCCCGACACAGGCAGCACCGATGCGTGTGTGAATTGCATAAGCAAAATCAATTGGCGTTGCACCACGCGGCAGGCTGATCACATCACCCTTGGGGGTGAAACAGAACACCTGATCCGCGAACATTTCCAATTTCACATGTTCAAAGAATTCTTCGTGATCATCCGAACCTTCGATCCGTTCATTCAATGACGCGAGCCATTCAACAGGATCAACGCTGAACTGGTTGCTGGCCTGACGCCCATCACGATAAGCCCAATGTGCTGCGACCCCCACTTCTGCCATTTCGTGCATGTCTTGGGTGCGAATTTGGATTTCAACCATTTTGCCATCGCGACCAGATACCGTGGTGTGAATTGAACGATAACCGTTTGATTTTGGCTGGCTGATGTAATCTTTGAACCGCCCTGGCACGGCCTTCCAGCGGCGATGAACAACGCCCAGCGCACGATAGGAATCTTCTTCGCTATCGGTGATAATACGGAAACCATAAATGTCGCTTAGGCGTGAAAAGCTTTGCTTTTTCTCTTCCATCTTGCGCCATACAGAAAACGGTTTTTTCTCACGCCCTGAAATTTTTGCGGTGATATGCGCGGCGGACAAAGCTTCGCGAATGTCTTTGGTAATTTGGGGAATCAAATCACCTGTTTGGCTGCGCAGCGTGATAAAACGGCGGATGATCGAACTTCGCGCTTCTGGGTTTAGAACCTGAAATGACAGATCTTCCAATTCCTCACGCATCCATTGCATACCCATGCGACCCGCAAGTGGGGCAAAGATATCCATGGTTTCTTGGGCTTTTTTAATCTGCTTTTCAGGGCGCATATGTTTGATCGTGCGCATATTGTGCAAACGGTCAGCAAGTTTCACCAACAAAACGCGCAAATCCTTGGACATTGCCAAAAACAGTTTGCGAAAATTTTCAGCCTGTTGCGTTTCCTTGGACGACAATTCGATATTGGTCAGTTTGGTCACACCATCCACCAAATCGGCAATTTCTTGGCCGAACATATCGGTGACTTCTTGATAGGTGGAATTGGTGTCTTCCACCGTGTCGTGCAACAATGCCGTAATCAGTGTTGCGTCATCCAAATGTTGCCCTGCCAATATGACAGCGACTTCGATAGGATGCGTGAAATAGGGTTCGCCCGAATGGCGTGTCTGGCCTTCGTGCATTTTTAATCCATATGCATAGGCCATACGGATTTTTTCGGCATTTGATTTTGGATTATACGTGCGAACGTGATCGATAAGGGTTTCAACGTCGATCATTGCCGCGATCCTTCCCGATGGGCGCCAACCAATATTGGCGCCCGTTACAGGTTATTTTGCTTCCTGTGCTTCCATCAAGGCGCGCAACAAGTTTTCGTCATTCATATCGTCGCCAGGCTTGTCATCTTCACCACCCATCAACAATGCCATTTGATCTTCTTCTGGCTCGTCAACTTCGATTTGTGTTTGGTGGCTTTCGATTGCAGCTTCGCGCAGATTTTCCGCTGTTAGCGTTTCGTCTGCGATTTCGCGCAATGCCACAACTGGATTTTTATCATTGTCGCGTGGAACGGTTAATTCTGATCCAGATGAAATTTCGCGCGCACGGTGTGCAGCAAGCATAACCAAATCAAAACGGTTTGGAATTTTATCGACGCAATCTTCAACGGTGACACGTGCCATGGGTGTACTCCAACTGTATGGGTAATTCAAAGGCTGTGCATAAGGGTTTTCAAACAAAATGGCAAGGCCAACAACCCTATAATTTAGTGATCCCGATTTGACCCGTTTCGCCCAGCGCATCCAACATTTCCATTGTGGTTTTCCCAAACACAGGATGAACCCAATCGGGTGCCACATCTGCCAAGGGGACCAACACAAACCCACGATCCTGAATACGCGGGTGTGGTAATATCAATGTATCAGGCGTTTCGATCATCTGTCGATCAAGTGGGAGATTGATCCAATCATCCACAACTTGTTGATTTGGTAAAATTTCGTCACCATGGTACAGTAAATCCAAATCCATTGTTCTTTGTGCCCAACGGCCATGACGGGTGCGACCAAGTTTTGATTCGATATTGTGCATTATTTCCAGAAGTTGTGACGCAGTAAATTCCGACTGCACTATAATTACCGCATTCACAAAATCAGGCCCGGCCCCTTTAGGAAAGGCAGGTGTAACGTAAAACGCACTTTGTTTTACAATTTTAAGGTTTTCTTGACCAATCAATGTAACGGCTTGTTCAACCAAACCGCGTGTAGTTGCCGTTACGTCAAAGGCATTTGAGCCGATTGCGACCGCGGTAAAAAGTGATTGTTTCAAGGGATTTTCTTCTTGCGTTGTCAAAATTACTGCCTATTCATCAAGTGTCGGTCGGCACATAAACACGCAAATTTATATATTGTCGACCAGCGTGATTTAAGAAAGGATCTTTAATGTTTTATCGCGACGAGCGTTTAGCTCTCTTTATTGACGGATCAAATCTCTATGCCGCAGCCAAGGCATTGGGCTTTGATATCGACTATAAACTGTTGCGTACCGAGTTCATGCGCCGTGGTAAATTGCTACGCGCATTTTATTACACTGCCTTGTTGGAAAGTGAAGAGTATTCGCCCATCCGCCCATTGGTCGATTGGTTGAACTACAACGGTTTCACGATGGTTACGAAACCCGCCAAAGAATACACTGATTCGATGGGACGACGTAAGGTTAAGGGCAACATGGATATCGAACTTTGCGTCGATGCTATGGAATTGGCTCCACATGTCGACCATATTGTGTTGTTTTCAGGTGACGGCGATTTCCGCCCGTTGATTGAATCGTTGCAACGCCAAGGTGTTCGCGTATCGGTTGTTTCCACAATCCGATCCAACCCTCCGATGATTTCTGATGATCTGCGCCGTCAGGCCGACAATTTCATTGAATTATACGAACTCAAAGATGTTGTCGGGCGTCCACCGCGCCCAGAAGACGAAGCTATGCCAAGCATGGCACCAGAAATGGCTGAAACAGAATAAAGTTAGGGCGCCCAGGTTGGCGCCTTTTCTTTTGCTTTCGTTCGGTCAATCTTGGCGTTAAAACAACGCCATGACAAAACAACATTTACATCTTTATCTTGCTGCACCGCGCGGGTTTTGTGCGGGCGTTGATCGTGCGATCAAAATCGTTGAAATGGCGATCGAAAAATGGGGCGCACCTGTATATGTACGCCACGAAATTGTGCACAATAAATTCGTGGTCGACAGCTTGCGTGACAAGGGCGCGATTTTCGTCGAAGAATTGGCTGAATGTCCCGATGATCGCCCCGTTATTTTTTCCGCCCATGGCGTACCAAAATCCGTGCCAACCAAAGCCCAAGCGCGCAATATGATATACGTTGATGCAACCTGTCCGTTGGTTTCCAAGGTCCATATCGAAGCAGAGCGCCATCACAAAAACGGATTGCAAATGGTCATGATTGGCCATGATGGACATCCCGAAACCATTGGCACGATGGGTCAATTGCCCGAAGGCGAGGTATTGCTGGTTGAAACCCCCGATGATGTGAAAACCCTGCGCCCACGTGATGAAAACAAACTTGCATTCATCACTCAAACCACACTGAGCGTTGATGACACCGCGGAAATTGTCACCGCACTCAAATCGCGCTTTCCAAACATCATCGGCCCACACAAAGAAGACATTTGTTACGCCACAACAAATCGCCAAGAAGCAGTCAAAGCAGTGGCACCCACGGTTGATGCCCTTTTGGTGATCGGTGCACCAAATTCATCCAATTCCCGCCGTTTGGTCGAAGTGGGTGCAAAGGCGGGATGCAAATATTCACAACTGGTGCAACGCGCGAATGATATTGATTGGCGTGCCTTGGATGGGATCAAATCAATTGGTATTACCGCCGGTGCATCTGCGCCCGAAATTTTGATCAACGAAGTTATTAATGCATTTGAACAACGATACGACGTTACCCGCGAAATCGTAGAAACGGCCGTGGAAAACGTTGAATTCAAAGTGCCCCGCGTTTTGCGCGAAGCCAGTTAATGTTCGGGATTCCACGTTTGACATTTTGGTTCAGCATCCTTGGGCTGCTGCCGTTCTATCTGTCGACGATGGCGTGGTATAACGATTTTATTCATGATGCTATTTTAGAAATTTATGGCCCACCCGCGCGGCTGTTTGGAACATATGCCATTGTGGTGTTTGGTTTTCTTGGCGGTGGATATTGGGCCGTTGTTTCACGTGATCAGTCTGAACGTAAAACCCATTACATGATGGCGATTTGGCCCGCATTTTGGATTTTCTTCTTTTTTGCTTTTCGTGGCGGTTTGCGTCCGATTATCATTCCAACCGGGTTCGCATTGTTGTTAATCAACGACTGGTATTTTGTGAAACAGGGTCTGTTCCCCTCTTGGTGGATGCGCAACCGTATTTTCGTAACCCTCGCCATTTTGGCTTGTTATCTTGTTCCGATCTTTGACTATCAAATTCAAACCATATTGGAACGTATTGGCGGACTATAATCACATGACCGATATTCAAACCATTCAAACATATGACAAAAAAGCCGAAGAATATAAAAATTTGATCAGTCGCGACGCACCAGATGCCGACCTAACCCGTTTTATCAATGCAATTCCCGTTGGTGGGCGGGTGCTTGATCTTGGATGTGGCCCTGGGAATTCTGGCGCATTCATGGTCCAAGCTGGATTGAAAGTGGATGCCACAGATGCATCAATTGAAATGGTAAAACTTGCCAAAGAAAGCTTTGGCTTGAACGCGGTACAACAACAATTTCATGAATTGTCAGCTGTCGATGAATATGATGGCATTTGGGCAAACTTTAGTTTGCTGCACGCCAAAAAATCAGAAATGCCCGAATTGTTAAATAAAATTCACACTACCCTCAAACCCGATGGAATTTTACATTTGGGTTTGATGATTGGTACGGGTGAACGGCGGGAATTTTTGGGGCGATTTTATGCCTATTACCAGCCAGATGAAGTGGACGCGTTATTGCGCGCGGCAAAGTTTACGCCGACACACTTGCGTACGGGGGCATCAACTGGCATGTCGGGCACAGAAAAACCATTTATGATTGTGACCGCACGTGCCTGAACTTTTTGCTTATACCGATGGAGCATGCTCTGGAAATCCCGGCCCAGGGGGGTGGGGTGCAATATTGATCGCACGCAACGCGGACAAAATACTGAAACAGCGTGAATTGAACGGCGGAGCCGAACAAACCACCAATAATCAAATGGAGTTGATGGCCGCGATTTGCGCACTTGAAGCATTGGAAAAGCCAAGCACACTTACGCTTGTCACAGATAGCTCTTACGTCAAAGATGGCATTACCAAATGGATTTTTGGGTGGAAAAAAAATGGCTGGCGCAATGCAGCCAAAAAACCTGTGAAAAACGCCGAATTATGGCAGCGGTTGGATACAGCGGCACAGCGGCATAATGTTACTTGGGAATGGGTCAAAGGCCATGCGGGCCACCCCGAAAACGAACGCGCCGACGAATTGGCGCGCGCAGGAATGGAACCATTTAAACCTGTTGATTAGCGCCCGCTAAAATACGTGCGGTAAATCCAGATCAGAACAACCACACCAAATATCGCACCCACAAACAGGCTCAGCACACCAGATGTGCCAAGCATGACATTCATCAGACCACGTAACGCAAAGCTACCTAAAATCGTGCCCAAAACGCCGATCGCGCAGGCCATATAAATATTGACGTTCAATTTCATGAAATGCGCGCCTAAAACACCAGCCGCCGCACCAACGATAAGCACCAAAAAAACAGGCATGTTCCCTCTCTTTCCCAATATATATAGGGATTTTCTGTGAAAATTTAAGAGCGCAACGATTTACCCTTGGCCAATTCAAACCCGCGTTGGAATATTTCTGCGTCCATCGGCCCCTTGCCCGCACGCTGTAATTTCAACAACTGAACGGCGCCAGACTTGCACGCAACGCTGAGGTGATTATCCAAAATGGTTCCTGCATCACCTTCCATGTCTACGGTCTTGCTCATCAAAACTTTGATGCGATTTCCATCAATTTCGAACCATGCACCGGGGAATGGTGACAAGGCGCGGATATGACGATCAACGATTTCTGCTGATTGATCCCAATTGATCGCAGCCTCTTCCTTGGTGATTTTTTTGGCATATGTCACGCCATCTTCTGGCTGTGTGATCGCGGTGAGCTGATCCAACTGTGCCAAGGTTTCAACAATCAAATCCGCGCCCAACTGTGACAGTCGATCATGAAGCGTCGCGGTTGTATCCTCTGACTTAATTTTTGTCGTGCAACGTGTCAAAACGGGGCCCGTATCAAGCCCTGCTTCCATTTGCATGATGCAAACGCCCGTTTCATCATCACCGGCCATAATTGCGCGATGGATGGGCGCTGCACCGCGCCAACGTGGCAAAAGCGATGCGTGGATATTTAAACAACCATTGATCGGCGCATCCAATATAACCTGTGGTAAAATCAAACCATAGGCGACCACCACCGCGACATCCGCATTCAGCGCAGCAAATTCTGCAATGTCATCTTTGTCTTTGAAATTTAAAGGTGTGCGAACGGTTAGTCCCAATTGTTCTGCGCGAACATGAACGGGTGTTAAACGATCTTTCTTGCCTCTTCCAGCTGGGCGTGGTGGTTGACAATAAACAGCAGCAATTTCATGCCCTGCATCCACAAGAGATTGCAAAACGGGAACGGAAAAATCGGGTGTGCCCATAAAAACAACGCGCATTGAGTTATCCTTTTTTGGCAATCTTCGCAGCCTTTGCCAGCAGCATTTTACGTTTCACGCTGCTCAGATGATCAAAATACATCTTACCGTTCAAATGATCAATTTGATGTTGAACTGATGTTGCCCACAGACCAACAAAATCGCGCTCAACCTGTTCGCTGTTTTCATCGAGATAGGTAACAGTCACCGCACGTGGGCGTTCAATTTTCGCCCAAACGTCGGGCAAATTTGGGCTACCTTCGGTGTGTTCGCGCAACTTTGCAGATTGATGCAATATTTCGGGATTGGCCATGCGTACCGGTTCATTACCCTTTTCGGAACAATCCATCACTGCCAGCCGTTTGGTGAAGCCAATTTGTGGTGCACCCAAACCAACACCGGGCATCGCATACATACTGTCCAACATATCATTCCAGATTTCGTGGACCTGATCGTCAATGGTTTCAACAGGATCACAAATTGTACGCAAACGTTTGTCGGGGTACGGAATGAATGGGCGAATGGCCATTACGCCCGCGCCAAATCTTTTTTGAACTTCACCATTTTCTTGGTCATCATAGACCGTTTAATGCGGCTCAAATGATCGATAAACAATGTACCGTTCAAATGGTCCAACTCATGCTGTGCACATGTCGCCCAAAGCGCATCAAAATCTTGTTCATGCAATTTTCCCGCCACATCATAAAACCGCATTTTCACCTGTGCAGGGCGTTCGACATCTTCGAATAATTCAGGCAGAGACAAACAGCCCTCGTTATGAATATTCGTTTCATCCGAATGCCAAATGATTTCGGGATTAATTAACACCATGGGTTCTGGCGTTGCATCCTTTTCAGCGCAATCCATCACAAAAACGCGCTGCAAAACACCCACCTGTGGCGCGGCCAAGCCGACACCAGGTGCGTCATACATGGTTTCCAGCATATTATCGGCAAGCGCACGGATATCGTCGTTGAAATCTTCAACAACATCGCAGTTCTTTTTCAATCGCGGATCTGGGTGCAAAATAATCGGTAGTAAAGACATATCGCAGACCTAGCCCAACGCAAATGCGCACGCAACAGGATAAAGCACTTGCCCATCGGTATCAGGACGCTAGCATGCCGATAAACAAATGAGGGTAACATGAGCCTAGACGACATTAACGATCAATTTGATAACACCATTAATCGCATCGGAACCCATAGCGCAAAATGGGATTTGTTAGAACCTCTTTACGGCGTGGACCCAAATGAAGGAATCGCAATGTGGGTGGCGGATATGGATTTTCGCCCTCCTCAACGCGTGTTGGATTGTGTGCAAGAAATGCGCGACCATGGGATTTTTGGATATTACGGTGATGATAAATCTTATCGTAGCGCAATCGTGAACTGGATGAAAATGCGCCACGGGTGGGATGTTGATCCATCACATATTTTTACGACACATGGTTTGGTGAATGGCGCCGCACTTTGTCTACAAACATTTACTAAACCAAATGACGGGGTCGTAATTTTCACGCCTGTTTACCATGCATTTGCCCGCGTCATCAAAGCAAACAATCGCAAAGTTGTTGAATGTGAATTGGCAATTGTTGATGGGCGCTATGAAATGGATTTCGACGCCTATGAAAAACAGATGACGGGCGATGAAACAATGCTGATCCTCTGCTCGCCGCACAATCCTGGTGGGCGCGTGTGGACGCAAAGCGAACTTTCCCAAGTCGCAGATTTTTGTGAAAAACATGATCTGATTTTGGTTTCGGATGAAGTTCATCACGATATTGTCTTTGGACAAACACGACACATCCCAATGACCAATGCAGCACCTCATATCGCACATCGTTTGGTGATGATGACCGCAGCATCCAAAACCTTTAACATCGCAGGTGCACATGCGGGTAATGTCATTATTGCCGATCAAACTTTGCGCGAAAAATTTGCCGCAACCATGGCGGCGGGTGGAAACTCGCCCAACAGTTTTGGTATTTTCATGACCGAAGCGGCATACACAGGTGGTGCAAACTGGGTTGATCGCCTGATTGCTTATTTAGATGAAAACCGAAAAATATTTGATGCGGGTATTGCGGAAATTCCTGGACTGAAATCAATGCCGCTTGAGGCAACCTATTTGGCATGGGTGGATTTCAGCGATACGGGGATGACACGCAAAGAATTCACCGAACGCACACAAAACATTGCTCAAGTGGTTGGTAATCACGGCACCACATTTGGCAAAGGTGGCGAAAATTTCCTACGCTTTAACCTTGGCACACAGCGCAGTGTGGTTATCGAAGCTGTCGCACGCCTAAAGGATGCGTTTAAAGATCTGCAATGATGCGAAAGCTGAAACGATTATTCCTTTTATTAATATTGGCCACGGGCGTTGGTTTACTGTGGCTATATCTGGAACGTGTTGAACCGCCCGCCCCGATAAATGTGCCAATAGTTGGTCAGGTTGATCGTATAATCATCGAAAAATCCGCGCGCAAAATGACCCTTTATCAGAATGAAAAACCCGTGCGCGAATATGCAATCGCGCTCGGGTTCGCGCCAGATGGTGATAAATGGAAACAAGGCGATGGTAAAACACCCGAAGGTGTTTTTAAAATCAATCGACGCAATCAAAACAGCAAATATACGTTGTCACTTGGAATCGATTATCCCAAGCCCGAGGATATCACACGTGCCCGCAATGGTGGATATGATCCAGGTGGTGACATTTTCATTCACGGACAACCAAACAAAGTCGCCGAAGGATTTAAGGTTAAGGGCGACTGGACCGCGGGTTGTATTGCGGTAACCAACCCTGAAATACGCGAAATTTGGAATGTCACGCCGATGGGAACTATCGTTGAAATACGGCGCTAGAACCCGTTGCATTTTGGCGCATTCATCGCCATAACAAGGGCTGAAAAAGACAAGGTAATCAGATGCAAAACTATCTCGAATTCGAAAAACCATTGGCAGAAATCGAAGGCAAAGCGGCCGAATTACGCGCCATTGCCAGCCAAAGCGAAGACGAAATGAATGTTGAAAAAGAGGCTGGTGCGCTGGATAAAAAGGCGCAAACAATACTGGTTGATCTGTATAAAAACCTAACGCCTTGGCGTAAATGTCAGGTGGCACGCCACCCTGATCGCCCACATTGCAAGGATTACATTGAAAATCTGTTTACCGAATACACACCACTGCAAGGTGACCGTGTGTTTGGTGATGATACCGCCGTTATGGGTGGGTTGGCACGATTTGATGATCAGCCTGTCGTGGTCATGGGCCAAGAAAAAGGTAACGACACAACATCGCGTCTGCATCATAATTTTGGCATGGCGCGCCCCGAAGGATACCGTAAAGCGATCCGCCTGATGGACATGGCCGATCGTTTTGGCCTGCCTGTGGTTACGTTGGTGGATACACCCGGTGCATTTCCGGGCCGGGGTGCCGAGGAACGCGGCCAATCAGAGGCAATTGCACGCAGCACCGAAAAATGTCTGCAAATCGGTGTCCCTTTGGTATCATGTATCATCGGTGAAGGCGGTTCGGGCGGTGCAGTTGCATTTGCCACCGCAGATCGTTTGTTAATGTTGGAACATTCGGTTTATTCCGTGATTTCACCAGAAGGCTGTGCATCAATTTTGTGGAAAGACGCGGAAAAAATGCGCGAAGCTGCAGAGGCATTACGTCTAACGGCCCAAGATTTGGTAAAACTTGGCGTGGCCGATACGGTTATTCCCGAACCTTTGGGTGGTGCACAACGTGACCGCGAACAAACATTTGTTGCCGTAAAAGATGCCATCGCATCATCATTGAAAGAATTGTCAGGCAAAAAACCCAAGCAATTGATCAAAGAACGGCGTCAGAAATTTTTGGACATTGGTTCAAAAACGCTGGCGTAACTACCACAGTCCTTGTTTGGCGCGTTCGGGCCATGCTTGATCAACCGCATCACCATCAATTTCATTGTTCGATTGCGCCGCCAAAATTTGCCCCATAGTTGGCAAAGAGTCGATATCTGGCCACTGGTCCTGTTTCCAAAGACCTGCGCGCATCACCGCGCGGGAACATTGGAAATACACCTCTTCGACATGTATCAGAATGATTGATTTTGGTGGCTTTCCCTTGACGGTGAAACGATCCAAAAAATCGGGTGCAACAGAAATTTCACCACGACCATTCACGCGGGTTACAATCGTGGAATTGGGCGTCAGCAACATCAACGCAACGCGTCCGTCATTAACGATATTACGTAAACTGTCCAAACGGTTATTTCCGTGTCGATCAGGAATCGCCAGCGTTTTTTCATCCAGCTCAATCACGACCTGTCCGATATCGCCACGTGGGGATGCATCTGCACCATCGGGGCCAACGGTGCACAATGCGCAAAATGGGCTACTCTCAATCCATTTGCGATATTCAGGGGTGATGTGATTGGCAACTTTGCGCAATGAATTTTCACTGGGTTCGCCATAAAGGTTTTCAAGTTCTTTGACCGATTGGATAATTGTCATGACGCATCCTGTGGTGTGACATCAAAACCAGCCTCTGCCATCAATCGGTTCGAATTTGTTTCAATGACACGTTCCATTTCTTTGGTCATATCCTCCACGCTTAATCCTTTTGGGAGCGGTTCGAAATATTCGAACACTGCCACCCCTGGTTTGCGATACAGCCCACGTTTATTCCAAAACACCCCGACATTGGTTGCAACGGGAATGCAAGGGCGATCAAAACGTTGGCACAACACCGCAGCACCAACCTTGTAAGGAAGATATTTACCCGGTGGCACACGCGTGCCTTGTGGGTAAATTATCAGTTGTGATGGCGTGTCTGCCTCTTTTTCGACGCCAGAAACCATTTCTTTCATCGACTTGGATCGTGCACCGCGTTTAACAGGTGCCACACCAATACGCATTGCATAAAACCCCAATATTGGCGCCCATTTTAGTTCCTTCTTCATCACAAAATTTCCGCGCTCAACGGTGTAAAAGTTCACCATCACATCCAAAAATGATTGATGTTTGGACGCAACGATCACCGAACCCGTTGGCACTTTGCCACGGATTTCATAGGTCAAACCACACAGCACGCGCGCCAACCAGAATACCGACAGGCAATAAAACCGCATAAATTTATATGCCCATTCACGTGACAACGCAGCAGGAATCGCACCGATAATCCCCAAGACGAGCATCCAAACGTACATCAAAATGACAAATATAACCGAGCGAATATATTGAAAAACGTAAGCCATCATGCCGTCCTTTGTAATTTAGAATTTGCAGCAAAACGCGTTGAAACAAACGCGATTGTCGCGGCCACCAACGGAATAAACAACGGCAAAAGCCATTGCACACCTTGGAAACCAAGCCCCGTGAGGAACGCACCCTCTTCTGCAACAGCGGGCAGAAAATAGATGAACAGCATCGCTAACAAGCTACCGATAAGGCCGCCCAAGAAAGCGCGAATAGTGAACCGGCGAACAAAAGCCTTTGCGATATAGTTATCGCGTGCACCGATTAGGCGCAGCACGCTTATCACTTGTCCATTTGCCGATAGCGCCGCTTGCGCTGCAAGGGTGATCATGGCGATGGTCGATCCAACGATCAACCCGATGGATAATGCGCCCAATAATCGCAATCGTTGCGCGGCCTTCACCATTGGACGGCGCCAACGTGTATGATCATCCAATATTGCGCCCGGTGCTTCTGCTTGTAGTCGTAAACGCAATCCGTTCACATCTGGGCCAACGCCTTCTTCTGTTATTTCAATCAGACTTGGAATTGGCAAATTATCCATAGGCAAATCCACCCCAAACCAAGGCGTTAATAATCGGCGCTGTTCGTCTTCTGACATTAAACGTGCACTGGCAATGCCTGGCGTTGTTTCCAAAATGCCCAATACCGTTTTCGCCTGTGCATCCATTTGTCCATCGGGTGCCGAAATGCGTACGGTTGATGTGCCCGCCAATTCCGTTGACCAACGATCAGCCAAACGCCCTGTGGCCAAAAATAATGCCAGTGCAAACACCGTCAAAAACGCCATCGCGAATGAAACAAACGTGGTCAACGATGCCGTATACCCAGACGGTGGCACCACGCGATCAGCATTTTGATCACCAGACAACATATCCTGTGCAAGTTGCCAGTATCGCAGAATCTTGTTCATAGATCTGCACCCCCAGAAACAATTCGTTTATCCTGAATACGCAAAACACGGGCGGCGACCTGAGGCTTTGCCACACGAATCAAATTCATATCATGCGTTGCAATCAAAATGGTTTTCCCCATTTTATTTAGCTCGATCAGCAAGCTCAGCAATTTTTGTCCCATTTCCCAATCGACATTACCCGTTGGTTCGTCGGCCAAAATCACATCAGGCGATAAGATTAGTGCACGCGCAAGCGCCGCACGTTGGCGTTCACCGCCTGACAACTGTGGCGGGAGCGCGTTTATCTGTTTTGTCAATCCAACCCAATTCAACAATTGATTCATATTTTGCAAATCATCATTCAAATCACGCCCCGATACCTGACTGGGCATCAACACATTTTCCGCAAGGCTAAGATGATCCAAAAATTGGCAATCTTGGTGGACAACACCAATGCGGCGGCGAATGATTGCAATATCATCATGCGTCATGGCGCGGACATCTTTGCCAAACACCTTGATTGTTCCCGCACTAGGAAACAACGCCTGATAGCATAATTTCATCAATGTAGATTTTCCCGAACCCGATGGACCCGTTAAAAAATGAAAGCTGCCTTTGGTCAAATGCAAATCCACATCCGCCAAAATTGCCCCACCACCGTAGGAAAATCCTGCTCTTTTTAGCTCGATCACGTCACGCCTCGTTTTTTTGGCTGCGATTCTTATGCAACGCAGTATTATACATAAAACCCTGATAACCCATCATTTACTTGGAAAAACGGAATACCACGTCTACAAAATTAATAAATGCCTGATTCTTTGGGCGATATAGACTATACTGGGGGATGTAATGCGTCTGATTTGTCCAAACTGCACAGCACAATACGAAGTGGCCGAGGGTGCGATTCCTGAAAACGGTCGTGATGTGCAATGCGCGAATTGTTCGCATATCTGGTTTCAAGAACCGATTTTGTTCCTTGATCCTGTTTCCAAGGTGGAAACGAACTTGGCGCCGGATTACATCCCAGAGCCCGAACCAGAAGTAGCGCCGCGACATCAACCGTTGCCGCCAGAAACGCAACATTTTCAAAGCCTCATTCGCAATGATAACATCGCAACAGAACAACCCAAAGTTGATGAACCGGTTGCTTCCGACGATCCATTGCCCGAATTTCGCTCTGTCTTTGGCGCACACCGACAAGAACCTGTGCAATCACAGGCCGAAGCGCCGGTAGAACCACAAATTCCAGAGACACCCGCACCGCAAGCGGAACCAGAAACACCAAGTGCAAGCAGCTCCGTTTTGGAAGTATTGCGCAACGAAGCGGCATATGCAGCGGATCAGACAGGTAAAGAGGCACCAAAGTCGTCTGATATTTCGTTCGAGCTCCCTGAATTAGACGAACCTCAAGCGCAAGATGTTGCGCAAAACCAACCCGAAGATCCCGACAGCGAAACAGATCGCCCAGACGAGCAAGCGCCAAGCGAATTTGTGGATGATACCTCTGCAATCGAATCCAATCTTGATAAAACGGACGATGCATCGCCATCAATTGATGAAACAGATCAAGAAGATGATGCGATTTCGCGCATGTTTGATCGTATTTCAAATACTGAAACACCGGACGATCCAACAATTGGTGGTGACGCCGCTGCCGAGTCGTTTGATTCATCATCTGACATCGACGATACCGATACAGCAACGAACCTTGATGAAACTGCGCCTTCTGAAGAAGAATCTGCAAGTGATATCCCAAGCTTTGTTTCCACGGCGGCGGTTGCTGCTGGTGCCAAGAAAACTGTTGATGTCGCAAGTTTTATTGAACGTTTGAAAAGTGCTGAAAAAACAATCGAACGCACACCAGCCGAAAGTGCGTATCAAGCTGCGCAAGATGCTCAAATCGATGCTGATGCAATGGCTGACCAAATCATGTCACAGGACGATTCCGTTGAACCAGCGCCCGCTGAACCAACAGCACCTGACACTGATCTAGACATCGAACCAGAAGCAGATATCGCCCCAAAGAAAGGCAAAACTGCGTTCCGTGATGTTGATGAAATTGAAGGCAAAATTCGTCTTGGTGCGGATCAAGCCGAAGCCGTAAAAATTGAAACAGAAGCGGCCAACGAAAAAATCGACTTGGACGGTGAAAACAAAACTCACGACACAGGTGGCGCATTTTGGAATGGATTTTATGCAGCCTGTATCGCAGTGGTTTTGGCGACCCTACTTTATATTATGGCCCCAAGCGTGAGCAAAGCAATTCCCGCCGCCGAAGACACGGTGAATAGCTATACCGCCTTTGTGGACTCGGGTCGGATGCATGTTCAAAACCTTTATACCGAAGGTGGTGAACCAAGTCTGAGCAATTTTGCCAATAACACCTGGAAAGCCATTACAGGGCGCTAATCTAAAAACGATCAAGCAATCGTTTGAGATAGTCCAATTCCAATTCAGGGCGTGTGCGTTCGTTTGACCGACGTTTGATTTCTTCCAATACTTCATTTTGGCGCTTGGCGTTTTCTTCGCCAAGCCCGTTTGGGGTAAGTGTATCATTAAACATCCCACCTTGCGAACGGCCCAATGGATCCAGCGCGGTCGCACGACCATTTGGATTTAATCCTTGGCCTTGCCCCTCTGATTGACCTTCGTTGCCTTGTTGTTGGCCTTGCTGAGCTTGGCGCGATTGCTCGTTCATTTGGCGCATTCCTTCGCGCAGCGAATCCATCGCATCGGATTGATTATCCAGCGCCCCTGCTACATTTCCATTTTCAAGATTTTCACGCGCCGCATCCATATTTCGCTCGGCTTGCTCCAAGGCATCACGCGCGGCTTGTCCAGCCTCTGATCCATCATTTGGAACACCACCACGTTGCCCACGCAACATGCGACGCAATGCTTCTTGGCGCTCGGCAAGACCGCTACCGCCTTGGCCGCCGCGTTGTTCGTTTTGTGAACCACCATTTTGGCCTTGTTGCTGACCTTGCTGTTGGCCTTGCTGACCCTGCTGTTGCCCGCCTTGTTGGCCTTGTTGGTTACCTTGCTGTTGCCCCTGCTGCTGGCCTTGCTGGTTACCTTGTTGCGGGCCTTGTTGCTGGCCCTGCTGATTGCCTTGCTGTTGTTGTCCCTGCTGGCCTTCTTGTCCATTTTGTTGTTGCCGTTGACGATCAAACTCTTCTTGTAATTCTTGGAATGTGTCATCCGCCAATTCTTGTTGATCTCGCAATGTTTGCTGCAAATCTTCGGAATTTTCACCCCCAGAACCCGGCTGCATTTCTACATAGCGCATTTCTTCTAACAGTTTTTGCAACTGTTCCATTAATGCTTGCGCTTCTTCCATGCGCCCTTGTTCCATCAACTCTTGGATTTCATCCATCATCTGTTGGATTTGATCTTGTGAAATCGTTTCGCCCTGATTGCTGGATTGTTGCTGTTCATCCCCTTGGCGCCGCTCTAACTGAGCTAAATAGTTTTCCGTGGCATCGCGCAATTCTTGCATGAGCTCTTCGATTTCTTCCTTGGTGGCACCATTTTCCATCGCTTCTTGCAAACGCTCTTGGGCGCGGCGCAAGCGCTCTTTGGCGTCATCCAGATCACCATCTTCGATTAATAGTGCTGCGTTCCACAATAAATCTGTCACTTCTACCAATGCATCATCGCTTAACGCTTCATCGGTGTTATATTCCATGCGACGAAGCGCGGTGCGCACCATAAGATATGCTTTTTCATCTGGGAAAAGCCCATCCGGGCGATGCGTAATTGCTTTGATCACATAAACGGCACGATCGGCGTTTTCGCGATTCCATAACAATTCGCGACGCACATCCACAATCCCAGCCGCCAAAGTATCAAAAAAGCGTTTGCCCGGCAGATTGGTTTCAAGCAATTCTGATTCACCAACATTTCCAATCGCATCTGTTGCGCGAAGTTGCAAAATCGAGGGCAAACTTGCCCATGGATGTTTGGCTTGGTTATCAACCAAAATATCATCGACATTCGTTAGATCCGCCGCAAAGGGCATTGGAATTTCAATTTCCAGTGGCGCCTGAGACTCTGGTTCGCGTGCCAATCCATATTTGCGTTCAATCGCATCCAAATTCACAATCGCTGTAAGTGTACCGCCAGTGACGCCGTAATCGTCGCTGGCAACAAATGGAACCTCCATTTCACCTTGAATGCTGCGCGAAATACCTTCGCCAAAAGCAATTTTTGGCGCACGGTCTGGGATCATTTCAATCTGCCATACACGATCATCAAAAAGCTTTGTCGATACTTCAAATGTGCCCGACGATTGAACGATCAATGTGTGTTCAAGCACATCTTGTGGTTCCTCTGGCAAGGATGCATCCGCGCCCGCACTGATGGTTTCGCGCAATGATGCACGCCCATCATATCCATAAATACGAAGCGTTATTTGGCTGTCTTGTGGTAATTTTAATGTCGTATCTTGGCTGACATCATTCAAATAGATTGTTGGCAACCCTGTATATGAGGGCGGTTCGGCCCATGCTTCAAAACTTGGGCCGGACGCAACGCTTTGCGCCGCGGGCGCAATACCATTTAACAAACTACGCCCAGCATCGCCGCGCACGAACAATATCGAAACCGCAAATAACAAAAGCACGATCAACCGCGTGGCCCATCTGTCCTGCCCTGATAACCGAATTTCAGGGAGTGTTATATTTACGCTTTTCGCCTTATCCGCTAGCCGCTTTAAATTAAGCGCCCAGAGATATTCCGCCGCAGGGTCACCGGAACCAAGTGCAATACGATCATGCAATCCTGCAATCGGGCGACCATGTAGGCCAATATCCAATCGATTGATGGCCGCCTGTTCACTTGGCCATGAAAACTTGCGCAGAGGGCTTTTGATCAAAACCACCAAAATGATCGCAAAAATTACACTCAGTGCCAAAAACGCATTCACAGGCAATACCGAAAACACGCCCAAATACATCAACGTAAAGGCAAATAAAAACAATATCGCAACAGGCCAAAACGAAGTTACGAAACGCTCGCAGGCCAGCACCCCGCGCGAAATCGCGATTTTGCGACGCAGTTTTTTGATCGCATGCGTCGCTATTTCTTGGGCTGTTTGGTTTTCAGTGTCCAATTTGCGCCTCCGAATGGGGCGCAGAATGCTACACCCATTCGGGTACTGTATCGCGTTTTATCATTTCTTCAAAGCTTGGTCGTGCCCGAATAACTGCAAATTGATCGGCTTTTACCAAAACCTCTGGAATCATTGGACGGGTGTTATATTCCGATGACATAACCGCGCCATACGCGCCAGCGGATCGAAATGCGACCATTTCGCCATCACGCACGCTTGGCATTTCGCGTTGTTTTGCAAATGTATCACCTGTTTCACAAACCGGACCAACAATATCAATTGGATTGGTTTCGGTCGCGGCATTGGGTTCAATCACTGGAATAATGTCGTGATATGCTTCGTACATTGCGGGGCGAATCAAATCATTCATCGCCGCATCAATAATTAAAAAATCACGCCCTTCGCCATTTTTGTTATAGATCACCGAGCTCACCAATAATCCCGCGTTACCTGCCAGCAAACGACCAGGTTCAATTTCAATTTCGCAACCCAAATCGCCAACAGTTTCACGAATAACATGTCCATAATCCACTGGTAGCGGTGGCACGCTGTTCGAGCGTTCATACGGGATACCCAGCCCCCCACCCAAATCCAGACGGCGGATATTATGCCCATCGGCGCGAAGCGTTTCAGTTAAATCGCGCACCTTTAAATATGCTTGGCGAAATGGTTCCAAATCGGTGAGTTGGCTTCCAATATGAACGTCAATTCCAACAATTTCGATACCATCCATTTTGGCGGCCTTGGCATAAACATCGCGTGCTTGGCGAATGGGAATACCAAATTTGTTTTCCGACTTACCCGTTGCGATTTTCGCATGGGTTTTGGCATCAACATCTGGGTTTACTCGAACCGTGATCGGTGCAACCAAACCAAGTGAAACCGCAACCTCGTTTAAACAATCCAATTCTGGTTCGGATTCAACATTGAATTGGCGAATGCCACCCGTCAGCGCCAATTTCATTTCGTCGGCGGTTTTGCCAACGCCCGAAAATACGATACGATCACCGGGCACACCCGCGGCCTTGGCGCGCATGTATTCACCACCCGACACCACATCCATGCCCGCACCCAAATCGCCAAGCGTTTTCAACACTGCAATGTTTGAATTGGCCTTCATCGCGTAACAGATCAGATGATCCATCCCCTTAAGCGCATCATCAAATACCTGAAAATGGCGTGTTAGGGTCGCGGTTGAATAAACATAAAATGGCGTACCAACCTTGGCTGCGATATCCGTAATCGCAACATCTTCGGCGTGCAAAACGCCATCACGGTAAAGAAAATGATCCATGATTTATCCTTTGATCTTTGGGTTGGGTGGCCTAAATTTCGTATGCTTCAACGGGAAGTGGATCATTTTTGATCCCACATGCGGTTAATGCGGATGTCGCAATTATCAAAATCAACATTGTTTTCATGCCAATTCTGCCTTCCAGCGTTTCACTTGTGCGCGCACATTCTCAGGTGCAGTGCCGCCGTAACTGATCCGCGAAGCAACTGATTTTTGCACTGTTAAAACATCAAACACATTTTCATTGATATCAGCACAGGCAGTCTGCATTTGTTCCAATGTCAATTCTGGCAAATCCACACCGTTGGTTTCGGCCATCGCCACCAATGCGCCGGTAACATGGTGGGCATCGCGAAATGGCATCCCCAATTCACGCACCAACCAATCAGCCAAGTCCGTAGCAGTGGAAAACCCAGTTGCGGCGGCGGTTTCAAGCTGTGGCGCGTTTGGTTTCATATCACCCACCATGCCCGTCATTGCAGCAAGTGCCAGCATCAAGCTATCGGCGGCATCAAAAACCTGCTCTTTGTCTTCTTGCATGTCTTTGGAATAGGCCAGCGGCAAACCTTTCATCACCGTCAACAATCCGATCAACGAACCATTGATGCGCCCCACTTTGGCACGGATCAATTCCGCCGCATCTGGGTTTTTCTTTTGTGGCATGATGGATGAACCCGTGCTGAACCGATCAGACAGGGTTACAAATTTGAATTGCGCCGACGACCAGATCACCAACTCTTCGGCAAAACGGCTCAGGTGTGTGGCGCAAATAGAGGCTGAGCTCAAAAATTCTAATGCAAAATCTCGGTCTGAAACTGCATCCAAACTATTCGCCGAAGGGCGATCAAACCCAAGTGCCGCCGCCGTCAAATCGCGATCAATCGGGAAACCTGTTCCTGCAAGTGCTGCCGCGCCAAGTGGGCTTTCGTTCATGCGGGTACGCGCATCGATGAAACGTGAACGATCACGTGCAAACATTTCAACATAAGCCATCATATGATGGCCCCATGTTACGGGTTGTGCGACCTGTAAGTGCGTAAACCCGGGCATACATAAATCCGCACCTTGTTCCGCTTGTTCAAGCAATGCGCCCATCAATGCCGTAAGCCCACTGATCGCTGCATCAAACTGATCACGCGTCCAAAGTTTGAAATCCGTCGCCACCTGATCGTTGCGCGAACGTCCCGTGTGCAGCCGCCCCGCTGGTTCACCAATAATTTCCTTCAACCGCGCTTCCACATTCATGTGAATGTCTTCGAGTGCCGTTGAATATTCAAACGTACCGCTCTCGATTTCTGACAAAACAGTGAGCAGCCCTTCCCGAATTGTTTCGGCATCTTTATCAGTGATGATACCTTGTTGAGCCAACATCGCAGCATGGGCGCGCGATCCAGCAATATCTTGGGCCGCCATTCGTTTATCAAAACTAATCGATGCGTTGATTGCTTCCATGATTGCGTCTGGCCCCGCGGCAAACCGCCCGCCCCACATTGCATTTGATGTTTTTTTATCCGACATAGGTATTGCTCGCTGAAGAAAGGCCGAAAATGACCCTTGGTAAATCAATAGTTGCTGGCTTGCTTTATACTGCAATGCTGGCTGGTGCAAATCCCAGCTTTGGGCAAAATGACAATCTGTCTGAAATTCGTGCATTGATTCCGACAGATGCGGTGAATTTTCAGCTTCACGATGAACCAAAACCTGTCACCGATATCGCGTTTTTAGATGCAGACGAGTCACCAATTCACCTTGGCGAATTCATTGGGAAAACCATCGTTTTGAATTTCTGGGCAACATGGTGTGCACCTTGTGTCGCGGAAATGCCATCGCTTGATAAATTACAAGCCACATTGGGCAGTGATGAATTTAAAGTCATCACAGTTGCCGCCGGTCGAAATCCGCTTCCGATGATTGAAAAATTTTTTGAACGCGAAAACCTGACAAATTTGCCCAAATACCGCGACCCAAAGATGACATTTGCCAGCGCAATGGGGGTGCGTGGATTGCCCGTAACCGTGATCATCAACCCCAACGGCAACGAAATCGCACGCGCAAATGGCGAAGCCGTTTGGGATTCACCTGAAATGATCACATTGTTGCGCAAGATTTCACAAAAATGACCCGCACGATTTTGTTCAACAAACCCTTTGGCGTTTTATCACAATTCACCGATGCGGGTACGCTTGGCAGCAACCACAAAACGCTTTCGGAATTTATCGATGTTCCAAATGTCTATGCCGCGGGTCGGCTGGACAAAGACAGTGAAGGTTTGTTGATCCTCACCGACAATGGAAAATTACAGCATCGCATTGCTGATCCGAAAAACAAAATGCCCAAAACTTATTGGGTACAGGTTGAAGGCATCGCCAGTGATGATGCCATTACGTCCTTGCAAAATGGTGTCAAACTAAAGGATGGCATGACCAAACCAGCCAAGGTTTCGCGAATGGATCCACCCACTGTGTGGCCGCGTAACCCACCCGTGCGATTTCGTAAAACCGTACCTGATTGTTGGTTAGAGATTACAATCACCGAAGGGCGCAATCGCCAGGTGCGCCGCATGACAGCGGCGGTTGGTTTGCCAACATTGCGATTGATCCGCTATCAAATCGGCAATTGGACGATTGATGGTATCAATAATGGAACTTGGATCGATGGCGCGTGACGCCACGACATGATCGTGATCAATTGACTCAACCACATCACCTGCGCCATCCTGTTTTTGGCTGCGAGGGAGGAATGTGTGCCGCTTCATATCTTGGGGCCGATGGTTGTAATCGGCATCATCAGCATTGGAATTGTGCTTCACCTGTTGGGCAATAGCAAACGGTTGGTCTTTACCAATGCGGATCAGGTGATTGAAAGATGGCTGCGCGAACATCCAGAAACATTGGTCGAGCGCGTGGAAATTTCAGACACCGGCCATCAGGCCATTGTAAAATCCAACGCAGGTATCGGAATAATTTGGGTGATGGGATTCGATACCACAAGCAGATTGATCAATCTGCCTGTGCAAACATCAATCCATCCTTCGGGCATTTCAATCAAACTTGCCGATTTTACGGCGCCACGGATTAAAATTGATTTAAACTCTGAAACGTCCAGATCCCACTGGATCACAATTTTCGCCAAAAAGGAACCATCATGGATAATCTAACATTTCCCGATACGGTTCAATTGGCCGTGCCGTTTTTCATCATTGCGATATTGCTTGAACTGGCATGGATCACAATTAAACGCCGAGGTGGGCGATACGAAACACGTGATGCGATGACATCGGTTTTATTGGGGGCGGGAAATGTCGTAACGGGCATTCTACTTGGGTTTGTTGCGTGGGGTTTTTACAACTGGGTTTGGCAATTTCGTTTTTTCGATTTGGGCACATCCATCCCAATTATTGTGATTTGCTTTTTGCTGGATGATCTTCGCTATTACTGGGTGCATCGCTTTGGCCATACAATCCGATGGGCATGGGCCAGCCATGTGGTGCATCATTCATCGCAACACTATAATTTGACGACCGCGCTTCGCCAAACTTGGACAGGTGAATTCACCGGACTAATGATCGTATCTGTGCCGTTGTTATTGCTGGGGTTTCATCCTGCTATGGTTTTATTCGTTGGTGGAATAAACCTGATATATCAGTTTTGGATACATACCGAAGCCATCACAAAAATGCCCCGTTGGTTCGAAGCGGTGATGAACACACCATCACATCACCGCGTGCATCATGGTCGCAATGCGCAATATCTTGATGCAAACTACGCAGGGGTTTTGATCATCTGGGATAAAATGTTTGGCACATTCGTCCCCGAAGAAGAAAAAGTGGATTACGGCTTGGTTGTAAATCTTGGAACATTCAATCCGATCCGCGCGGCGTTTCATGAATGGATTGGTATTTTCAAGGATATAACACAACCAAACATTTCCCTGTTTGACCGCTTTCGGTATGCTTTTGCACCACCTGGCTGGAGCCATGACGGATCACGCGATACATCACGCATTATCAAACGCAAATTCGTTGAACGCCACCCAGAGGCAAAGGGTAAACCAGGGCTATAGCCGTGTTAATCCGCGGTTTGGATATAGGCGGCAACGCCACCATTTGAATCCGCAACCACCGCCATTCGCCCAACATTTGGAATTTCAAACGGTTGGCGGTGAACCTTACCACCTTTTTCAACCGTGTTCGTCAGCGTGGCATCCAAATCAGTCACAGAAAAATATGTGAACCAGTGATCGGGCACACCATTAAAATCTGGGCTCACCAAGTTAAATATCCCCGCCACGGGTTGATCACCTTTTTTCGCAATATAATAAGGGCGCGCATTGTCGGTTCCAGCGGTTGGAGTTTCTTCAAACGTCCAGCCCATAACAGCGCCATAATAATCCTTGGCTTTGTCTGGATCCCACGTGTTTAATTCTGTCCACCAGATTTGCCCGTGATTATCCGCCATACTATCCTCCGTTTGTTGCTTTAAAATTCACGTGCCATGCCAAAAAATTCATCATTGGGGCGCATGGCTATAGTATTCACCATCCGATTGGACAGGCCAAAAAATGCTGTAATTGCCGCGATGTCCCAAACGTCTTCTTCGCTAAAGCCGTGTTCGCCGAGCATTTTGTAATCTGCGTCACTAACCTCATCGCTCTTGCTACAAACTTTCATGGCGAAATCCAACATGGCGTGTTCACGCGGCGTAATATCCGCCTTGCGATAGTTCACTGCAACTTGATCAGCGATCAATGCGTTTTTTGCGCGGATGCGTAAAACGGCACCATGTGCAACCACACAATACAAACACCCGTTCACATTGGATGTGGCCACAATGATCATTTCCCGCTCTGCCTGTGACAGACCGCTGTCTTTTTCCATTAGCGCATCGTGATACGCAAAAAAGGCGCGAAATTCATCGGGTCGATGAGCGAGAGCCAAAAATACATTCGGGACAAACCCAACCTTTTCTTGGACGGCCAAAACTCGTTGCTTGATATCATCAGGCATGTCTTGAATTTCTGGAATGGGGAACCTGCTTATAGGTTTTTTGGACATTGGTTTTCCTTGTTGATCGTTATCGCGCCAATTTCTGCACGTCTGCGTGACGTGGGCAAGTTGTTTGATGATCGTTGACCAAACCGCATGCCTCCATAAATGCATAAACAATTGTTGGGCCGCAAAAATTAAAACCTCGTTTTTTAAGGTCTTTTGAAATCATCACCGACAACGGTGTTTGTGTTGGCACTTGTTCGCGCAAATGAAATTGATTCTGAATGGGGCGACCATCCACAAAATTCCACAAGTAGCTGCTAAACCCGATATCGGACTCGATTGATTGCCAAGCACGCGCACCTTTGATTGCCGCCTCAATTTTACCGCGATGTCGAACTATGCCTTCATTTTTCAACAAGCGTTGAATGTCGTTTTCGCCAAATTCTGCAACTTGGTTCGGATCAAATCCGTTGAAGCCGTCTCTGAAAGCATCGCGTTTTTTAAGAATCGTTATCCAACTTAATCCTGCTTGAAAACCGTCCAAAACCAGCTTTTCCCATAAAGCGCGGCCGTCATATTCAGGAACCCCCCATTCTTCATCATGGTATTTTACATAAATTGGATCGGTTCCACACCATTCACAGCGCTCATTCATGATTTTTCCCTTATAATACAGTTTCTTACCCAGTTAATTCCAACTTTAGCCAAATTAGAACAAAATATGAACTGTTAACTTTGAATTAGGACTTATGGCAAATGTTAGCATCAATTCTGTCAGAAAGGTTGGGGAATGGTTCTACAAACGTATAAAATACCAAAACGTCCCGAGAACCCATTTGAATATGTGGTGAACAAACGCGAAGAACCCGTTGTTGAAACGGTTCGCCGTGCGTTGCAAAACAAAAACGTTCTGCTCGCGTATCAACCGATCTTGCATGCAAAGCATCCAGAAAAGGCCGCGTATTACGAAGGGCTCATTCGCGTTATCGACGAAACCCAAGAGGTTATCCCAGCCAAGGATTTTATGCCTGCTGTGGAAACATCCGAACTTGGGCGTATCTTGGATTGTCAGGCATTGGAACTTGGTTTGGCCGCATTGGCATCTGAACCGAGCCTACGACTTGCCATAAATATGTCTGCGCGCAGTATCGGTTATCCGCGCTGGAATGAAATCATCAACCAAGGATTTGCTCAGGATCCTACGATTGCAGAACGGCTTATTTTAGAAATAACTGAATCCTCGGCCATGCTTATGCCCGATATTGTCTGTGTATTTATGGCCGATCTTCATCGGCGCGGCGTATCCTTTGCCTTGGACGATTTTGGCGCTGGCTACACTGCATTTCGTTTTTTCAAAGAGTTTCAATTTGATATCGTAAAAATCGATGGGCAATTTGTTAAAAACATCCATCAAGACGCCGACAATCAGGTCTTAACCACCGCGCTCATCGCAATTGCGCAACAATTCAATATGTTTACGGTGGCGGAACACGTAGAAACCGCCGAAGAAATGGAATTTTTACAAAAGATTGGCGTCGATTGTTTGCAAGGCTATCATCTTGGCAAGCCACAGATTGTACCTGAATGGACATCATCGCTATATTCGGCAACAGGCTAGTTTCAAACCGTCACACCAGCATATGATGCCAAAAATTACGGGCGTTCAATTTTTGAACGCCCTTTTGAATGCTAGGCCGTCAAACGCCTAATTTCTTCTTTTAGTTGAAGTTTTTGTTTTTTGAGGCTACTTACCTCCAACACATCCGTGCTCGGTTTTTGTTGGATAAGTTCGATTTTCTGAGAAAGCTTTTCATGCTTCTTTTTGAGCTCTGAAATGTGTGAACTCATAGTCATAGGCACCTCCATTTTTAAATTGTCACAAATCAAGTTCACCACAGAAAATGATTCCTGTCACGTAAAACAATTTTACTGATCGTGTATTGATCTGCATGCGCATGATTTTGCACATCTTGATCTAAACAAAATGTTAAATTTTCAGAGGAGCAGCATCGCGCAATATTTTTTTTGCGTTTTTGGTAAAGCTATCGCCATCTTCTACATGTGTATTCCCACGATGCATAATAAATGGTGGCAATATCGTAGCGGGCGTTTTACTCAACTTACGTGCCCGTACCAAAACACGGTTCGCCACATGTCCACGTCTTGGTGCGATGGGTAAAATATGAATGCCCCCACAATTAACAAGAGCCTGCAATATATTTGGTAAAGCCTCCGCCATATGGATCATCGTAAAATAACCTTGTGGACGAACGCGGCGCAAAGACAGCGTGATCCAATCAGACAAATCCAAGGTTTCATGATCTGCCAGCGCCTTGCCCGAATTTTGTGACAATGATTTGTTTCGATGGAACGGTGGGTTGGTCATAACCTGATCAAATACTTGGTCTTTCAACGCGCTTGGCGGTGCGTTCAGGTCGCCTTGATAAATTGACATATTCACTTGGTTATCAATGGCATTTTGTGACGCAAGTGCTGCGTATTCTTGTTGAATTTCAAGACCGGAAATTGTCGCATCGGGTGCGCGCGCTGCCAAACACAGGCTGGCGACCCCAACACCACATCCCACATCCAACACCTTGCGTCCCAAAGAAATATCAATACTTGCGGCGAGCAAAACAGGATCAGTGGCCGCGCGATACCCGTGGGCAGGTTGTTGGGCAATGACACGACCATCCAAAAACTTGTCAGATGTGGTTTTCATCAGATGTCGCCCTGCGAATATTCTATGTCATTGTCTCGCAATATCGCACGTGCACGAAACAAATGGCGATCGGCGACCATGACGCGTCGCGGCATCACGCCAATTGATCCTTCAAGAATGCTCATATGGACGTCGAGATCAAAGCACTCTATATCCTCTGCCATAAGCAAGGCTGTGACAAAGGGAACCAACGTTGGGTCTGTTGTACGAAGCAATTCTTTCATATCCTTGGCTTAACGGGTGTTTCGATGCAATGTCGAGAACCGAATTACAATTAGCCTGGGAATATCTGCCGTGAGCAAACCACAAGACCGCTTAATGTCATTGCTAAACGATGAAATGAATGCTGTTAATCAATTGATTGGCAAACGCATGGCATCCGAAAACGCGCCGCGCATTCCAGAAGTAACCAAACATTTGGTTGACGCAGGTGGTAAAAGATTGCGCCCATTACTGACACTTGCCGCGGCCAAAATCTGTGGATATGACGGACCGTATCACATTCATCTGGCTGCAACTGTTGAATTCATTCATACGGCGACCTTGTTGCATGACGACGTTGTCGACGAAAGCGCACAACGCCGCGGCCGTCCTACTGCAAATCTATTGTGGGATAATCAATCATCTGTGTTGGTGGGTGATTACCTGTTTTCACGTTCATTTCAGTTGATGGTTGAAACGGGAAATTTGCGCGTATTGGACATTCTGGCAAACGCCTCCGCTACCATTGCCGAGGGTGAGGTTTTGCAACTTACGGCTGCGCAAAATCTTAAAACCAGCGAAGATACTTATTTCAAGGTTATTCGCGGCAAAACCGCAGCATTATTTTCCGCCGCCACACAGGTGGGCGGCGTAATTGCCAACGCGCCTGAAAACCATATCGAGGCACTTTTTGATTATGGCGATGCGTTGGGCATCAGCTTTCAAATAGTTGATGATCTGTTGGATTACAGCGGAGTCGCAGCAAGTTTGGGAAAAAATATCGGTGATGATTTTCGCGAACGCAAACTCACCTTGCCTGTTATCAAAGCGGTGGCAAATGCCACACCCGATGAAAAACAATTCTGGGAACGGGTGATCGAAAAGGGCAAACAATCCGACGGTGATCTGGAAACTGCACTGTCATTATTGGATAAATACAACTGTTTGGAAGATACCAAAGAACAAGCGATTGCTTATGCAAGCCAAGCAAAGTCAGCCTTGACCAACATTCCAGATAGCGAATTAAAGGACATCTTGCTTGAATTGGCAGATTTTGTTGTGTCACGCGCCGTTTAAAACACACGCTTTCACCCACCAATCGGGGTGATCGTTTTGAATGATTTCGGCGGCGTTGCTTGCCTTTGTCGCAGTTTTAAACAACCCAAAACACGTGGCACCAGAACCCGACATACGCGAAAATATTGCATTTGTTCGTGCAAGGCTATTTAGACTATCCGCGATGACGGGTTGCATTTGGATTGCGGTGTTTTGCAAATCATTGCGCGTATTGTTGAGCATTTCCGTAAAATCCCCCTCTGCCAAATCTTTGATTGCAGGGTTTGTTTTACAATCCAATGCGCGAAAAATATCAGGCGTTGAAACGGACACATTCGGATTTACCAAAACCGCATGCATCTTGGGTATGTGATTCAACGGCGTTAGTTCATCCCCGATGCCACGCATTCGACATGCCTTACCCATCACACAAACAGGAACATCCGCTCCCAAAGATAGCCCAAGATCAACTGGTAATGGTTCTCTGGAAAGTTTGCTCATACCACGCAATACCGCCGCGGCATCAGCAGAACCACCACCGATGCCAGACGAAATCGGGAGATTTTTTGTTAAACGAATTTTTGCACCAGCATATTTATGTTCATAAATTTTAGCTGCGCGTAACACCAAATTATCCGCCCCATTTGATAGCCCGGCACCATATGGCCCATCAATTTCAAGCGAATATTTGCTGTCTGGTTTCAACCAAATATCGTCACCAATATCGGCAAACACAACGATGCTATCCAAAAGGTGATACCCATCATCGCGCTGTCCAACCACATGCAAACATAAATTAATCTTTGCCTGCGCTTTAATTTCCATTTCCAGTGGTCGCCTTTTGCGCATCTTCGGATTCTAGCACCACATCTAGCCCAACTTCGAGCTTGCGGCGAATGCGGATTGCATCTTCTGGTTCGGGGTCAAATGACAATGCGCGCTTCCACTGGAATTCCGCCTCGCGTTTGCGATCAACCTTCCAATACACGTCACCCAAATGATCGTTGATCACTGGATCATCAGGGATAAGTTCGATGGCAAGTTCCATCGGCTCCACCGCTTCTTCGTATTTTTCAAGACGATACAGAACCCATCCCAAACTGTCGGTTATGAAACCGCTATCAGGGCGCGCGGCGACCGCATCTTTGATCATCTCTAACGCTTCGTCCAATTTTATGCGCTGTTCCACCAATGAATAACCCAAATAGTTGAGCACCAACGGTTGACCAGGTGAAAGTTCAAGCGCACGGCGAAACTCAACTTCGGCGCGGTCCCAATCGTCTAGCTGTTCTGAACAAATCCCCATGGCATAGAACAGAAACCAATGGTTTCGCTGTGGGTTTGGAATCATGTCCACGGCTTTTTCATAGGCTTTGCGTGATTGCGCAAAATCGCTAATGCTGCGCAAAGCGTCACCAAGAGACATGAAAACACGTGGAACGTCGCTATGGCTACGGCTTAAATTTCGCAAAACCTCGATCGCTGCTTCGGGTTTTTCTGCGTCCAATAATGTATCCGCACGGCCAAGCTCTGCATCCAAAAACAATGGGTCATCGGCACCGACCTCGGAATAAATTTCTGTGGCCAGATCGAACTGTCCCTGATCACGTAATATTTCCGCAGCAAGCAATATCGCACCCGTATTTTGAGGGCGCAGATATTGTGCCAACCGAGTGTAAAGCAAACTGGAATATTCATTGTCATCGTCATTCAACGCACTGGCAAGTGTAAAAAACACTTCTGCTGCGCCTTCTTGTGCGCTCGCAATGAAATTATATTCCACGGGCTCATTATTTTGCAGCTGGTCGCGCAATTGCGTGAGCTGCAAATCGACAGTGCCATTTAACGAGTCATTTAACATTTTGACCGCCTCTGGATTGCGGTCAAGCTGGCTTAATATTTGTGCATGGGCGATCAAGCTACCGCGATTGAGTCGTAGATTTCCCCGATCATCGCCTTCTAAAATTTTATCCGCTCCACCAAAATCACCAACCACGGCCAAGGCCAAGGCTTTGTGGTATTGACCAAACAATCGCACAACTTCGGGTTCTTGCAATGCGTCGAACACTTCCGCTGCGGATGCCATTTTTCCACGGCCAAGTTCAACCCAACCGGACATGAGGCCAGATAATAATTCCGTAAAATCTTGATCTTCGCGCGACAACAACCGTGCGGCCGCGTTAAAATCAGATCGTTTTATGGCATCAGCAAGCAATACCAAATCAGACAAATGCGAACTCTCGCCCTTGTCTGCGATTTTTTTTGCCAACATCGCGGCGTCGCCAACATCGCCTTTTGCAACCATTGCAAGCAATGCGTTTTGCATCAAATAAACGTTGTCAGGATCATCGATCAGGGCTTGGGAAAAATATCGCGCTGCTGCGACATAATCATTTTGCGCATTCGCCAGATTGCCAGATAAATATGCGCCCGCCAGCCCATCGGAAAACACCTGTGTTGGACATGCCAAAAAGCATCCAAGTAAGCCTGCGTGAATTGTCTTTTTGAGCGCCATTGAAACCTGCCTTATATCCGTTCAAGCTTGCATGCTAGCCGTACCAGATACCAAAGGCAATTCGCAGTAATGCGCCGATACATCACAATTCAGTATCGGCGCATTTGCATCACATATTTGGATAATTTGGGCCTTCGCCACCTTGGGGTGTGACCCAAGTGATATTTTGGCTCGGATCTTTGATGTCACAAGTCTTACAGTGCACACAGTTTTGCGCATTGATCTGAAAACGCGGGTTTGAACCATCATCATCACGCAACACTTCGTAAACACCCGCAGGGCAATAACGTTGTGCGGGTTCTGCAAATTCGGGCAGATTGACATCAATTGGGATATTTGGATCACCCAATTGCAAATGGCATGGCTGTTCTTCTGCGTGGTTAGTTGCCGAAAAACTCACATTTGTCAGACGATCAAAGCTGAGCTTGCCATCTGGTTTTGGATAATCAATCGGGGCGTAATCTGCGGCTTTACCTGTTGATTCCGCATCATTTTTGCCGTGTTTCACTGTGCCAAACAGGCTGAACTTGAAAATGGTTTGAAACCACATATCAAACCCACCCAGCATCATACCAATTTTCGGGCCGAACTTGCCATTCATCGGTGCAACGTTACGCACAGGTTTCAAATCTTTACCAACCGCGCCTTCGCGCAATTCAGTGTCATACGCTGTTAATTCATCACCTGAACGACCAGCCTTGAGCGCGTCATGCGCAGCCTCAGCCGCCGCCATGCCAGACAACATGGCGTTATGATTACCCTTGATCCGTGGCAAGTTCACCAAACCAACCGAACAGCCCAACAATGCACCACCTGGGAAACAGGCTTTTGGCATTGATTGGAAACCGCCCTTGGTCACAGCACGTGCGCCATATGCCACGCGTTTACCGCCCTCTAACACCTTGGCGATGTCGGGGTGATGTTTCCAGCGCTGGAATTCCATATATGGAAACAGATGTGGATTTTTGTAATTCAAATCAATAATATAACCCACGTACACTTGGTTATTATCGATGTGATATAGGAACGAACCACCACCGGCTTCATTGCCAAGCGGCCAACCCAATGTATGGGTCACTTCGCCTTCGTTATGGTTTTCAGGTTTGATTTCCCAAATCTCTTTCATGCCCAGACCGAATTTTGGAACATCCGCATCTTTGGCAAGGTCATATTTTGCGATCACTTGTTTGGACAAAGAGCCACGCACACCTTCGGACAAGAATACATATTTGCCATGCAATTCCATTCCGGGCTCATATCCTGGGCCTTCGCTACCATCGGGGTTTTTGCCAAATTCGCCTGCAACAACACCCTTCAATTCACCGTTTTCACCGTAAACCAATTCTGAACAGGCCATGCCTGGGAATACTTCTACACCCAATGCTTCGGCTTGTTCGGCCATCCAGCGGCACACATTTGCCATTGAAACGATGTAATTCCCATGATTGTTCATCAAAGGTGGCATCGCAAAATTAGGGAGCTTTTTGCTGCCCTTTTCGGACAACATCAAAAAGTTGTCTTCTTTCACCGCCACATTAATTGGTGCACCTTTTTCTTTCCAATCTGGGATCAATTTGTTGATACCCGTTGGATCAAGCACCGCACCAGACAAAATATGCGCCCCAACTTCGGAGCCTTTCTCCAGCACAACAACATCTAGATTTTCATCAAGTTGCTTTAATCGGATCGCAGCAGACAGGCCAGCAGGGCCAGCGCCCACAATAACCACATCGTATTCCATAGACTCGCGCATATTTTCGCTCATAATTTTCTCTCCGGCTGTGGGGCGCACCCATTCGCTTTATTGTTGCAAATGAACGTAACTGAGAAATAATTGATATGAAAGAAAAACGCGGCGTATTTTGGCCGATTATTACCTTTCTAACGACTATTTTAACATGCTATTGCGCCCAAGTGTTCGCACGCATAGTGTCGATTAAGACAAAAAGAAGAAAAGGCATTTGATAATGGAAAAAATTCCTCTGACCAAAGCAGGTTTTAAATCCGCCGATGATGAATTGAAAAAGCTAAAATCGGTTGATCGTCCATCAGTTATTCGCGCCATCGCAGAGGCACGTGAACATGGCGATTTGTCGGAAAATGCCGAATACCATTCAGCGCGCGAACTTCAAAGCCATATCGAAGGTCGTATTAAAGAATTGGAAGCGATTATCAGCCGTGCAGACATCATCGATGTGACCAAATTATCCGGCGCGATCAAATTTGGTGCAACCGTAACATTGGTTGACGAAGAAACCGACGCGGAAAAAACTTATCAAATCGTTGGCGAACACGAAGCGGATATCGAACGTAGCTTGTTGAATATCAATTCACCCATTGCACGCGCCCTGATTGGCAAAGAAGAAGGTGATAGCGTCGAGGTGAAAACACCTGGTGGCGTCAAAGATTACGAAATTCTTGCGGTCAAATTCATCTAGCATCGGAACCCAACAGTGGACGCAATTGTGAACAATAAAATCTTTCGCATTGGCGCTGGTGTCAGTGCGATTTGGGTTCTTGGTGTTATTGCCTTTTTTATTTTCGCACCGATGCAAAATGGTATGGATTTTATATCGTTTGTCGGGATTATTTTACCCTTGGTTATCATTTGGAGTGCGGTTTTTGTTGCGATTGCGGCCCAAGATATTCGCGACGAAACGAATGCACTGCGCGATGAAATGCAAGACATTCGCAATGTTGCATTACGCCAAAACACCGCGCCGTCCCTGACCCAAGATTTCGAAATCCGCCAACAATTGGATCAAATTGCCGATCTAACTCGGCGTAATGATTCACGCATGTCCGCGCTTGCGGCAAAAACGCTGGGCGATACGGGCCATCCTGCACCTCCACGTCAAACGCCTGCTTTGAACACCCGCAAAATTCCAACTGCGGATGATCTGAACCAAGGTGATCTTCCGCTACCAATATCAAACGAAGACGGGCGCGTGCCAATTTCAATCCCTGAATTTATCAAAGCGTTAAATTTTCCAGATGATGCCAAAGACAAAGAAGGGTTTCGCGTTTTACGCCGCGCATTAGAAGATTTTCGCACAGCGCCGCTCATTAGTAGCGCAAAAGATTTGCTTACCTTGTTATCCGAAGACGGCATTTACATGGATGATTTCAAACCCGATCGCGCAAAACCCGATCTGTGGCGTCAATTTGCGCATGGGAAACGTGGTAAAACCGTCGAAGCGTTGGGGGGTATCCGTGATGAATCCGCACTTGCGCTTGCCAATGGGCGCTTGAAAAATGATCCAAATTTTCGTGAAATTGCACATGTGTTTATGCAACAATTTGTATCCGTTTTCGAAGAGTTTGAAAAAAACGCAGAAGATGGTGAATTGATCGCCATGTCGGAAACACGATCAGCAATGTGTTTCATGTTGCTTGGCCGTGTGAGCGGCACATTCACCAACGCCTAAATCCCAAATGCGCCATAGGGGTAAAAGGTGATCAGATCACCCTTTGCCACATCCATTTTATGATCGGGCAATTCAACCAAACCCGTCGCCCAGCTTAGCCCCGAAATACGGCCAGAGCCTTCGGATTTAAAAATTTCAACTTGGTTGTCATCGTTCAGTCGCGCACGCAAAAATTCGCGTCGACCCGCCTTTTTCGATTTACTAAATGCCGCTGGCAATTGAAATCCGCGTGGGGCATTCCACCCTGCCCCAGCCATCTCAGACAATGCAGGTCGGGCAAAAATTAGGCTGCACACAAATGCCGCGACAGGGTTTCCTGGGAACCCGAAAATCGGCGTTTCCTGCCACATCGCAAGCGCAAGCGGGCGCCCTGGTTTGATCGCAACACGCCAAGTTTGAAGCGTTGCCTCTTGGGTCAGTATATTTGAAACATGATCCTCGTCACCCGCCGATGCCCCGCCCGTTGTGATAATCGCATCCACGGTTTTCGCACCTTTTGCAAATGCTTGGCGGATCTGATCGGGATCATCGCCGACATGCCCCAAATCCACGGCCACGTATCCCCAACGCGAAAGCAAATCCAATAACATTGGTCGGTTAGCATCGAAAATTTGCGCGTTCTGGGTAATGTTTCCATCTGATACCAATTCATCGCCCGTTGACAGCACACCAACACGCAATTTTTGATACACATTCACATCATCCACACCAGTTGCAGACATGATTGCGATATCTTGGGGCTGAATTTTATGTCCCGCTTGAAAAAGCAATTCACCAGAAATCACATCTTCGCCTGCGCGACGTGTGTTTGCACCCTGTTTCAGCCCAGATTCAAAATGGACCTGATTGTTTTCGATATGCACGTCTTCTTGTAAAATGACGGTATCAACACCGTCAGGCAGCCGCGCACCTGTCAACACGCGAATTGCGCTGTTTGGTGGAACGGTGGCATCATATGCTTGTCCCGCTGCTGCGCGACCATCGATCAGCGGTAAAGTTTTTTGCTCTTGTTTGGGCAAGCTATCAAATGCAAATCCATATCCATCAACAGCGGAATTTGCGAATGGTGGGTTCGAAGTTTTCGCAAAAACATCTTTTGCCAGTATCCGACCGCCAGCGGCAATTACTTCAACTTGTTCTGTTCTCACAACAGGTTTCATCGCGTCTTTTAACATCGCAAGCGCAACATCCACAGGTGTCCAATCCACACCACGGGGTAATGCGAAACAATCGTTAGAAAGCTTGGGCAGCTGCGTCATTTCAATCCCACTTGCGTTAATACAAAATCGGCGATTGCGTTGGTATCATCCAGATGTAGCGTCTTTTTGTTCAACAAAACCTGATCGCCATCGCTTGCGATCAAACATATCGCAGGATCAGTTTGCGCCAACAATTGTTTTTCATTTACGACGCGATGGCATTCCAGTTTTTGGTGTGTTTCGGTTTTAAAACCTTCAACAAGCACCAAATCCACTGGCGACATTTGGGCCAACAAATCATCAAGGCTTGGTTCGGGCGCATCGCGCAATTCGGTCATCAATGCCCATCGATTTGCAGACGCTAACATGACCTGTTCTGCACCTGCTGCGCGGTGGCGAAAACTATCGCGTCCGGGCTGATCAACATCGAAATCATGATGGGCATGTTTCACCGTTGAAACCGAAAATCCCCGCGCAGAAATTTCCGTAACCAACCGTTCCACCAGTCCCGTTTTGCCGGAATTTTTCCAACCAACCACACCGAATATTTTCACGCAAAATACTCCTGATACATACGTTCCGCAGCTGACATATCATCAGGCGTATTGACGTTAAAGAATGGATCAAAATGTGTATCGTCAAACACGACGCCAACGCAATCGTGTTGCGATGTCCATTGCACGACTTTGCGAATATCATTCGCAAGCGCATGACGCAGATTTTGGCGCAATGCCACTGGCCAAATTCCAAACGTTGGATGCCGCGCAAACCGTGGGTTTTCATCGCACCCCATTGCCATGGCCAGTGTGTGTTCACCCAATCCATCCTGTAATCGCGCAACCAAATCGTTTGGAAAAAATGGTGTGTCTGCGGCAACCGTTACAATATGTTTGGCACCCTGTGACGCCGCCCAATCCAATCCCGCCAATACCCCCGCTAATGGCCCCGCAAAATCCGCAATACTATCTGCAATCACTGGCAGGTTAAAATTTGCGAACCGTGATGCATCACCATTCGCATTCAGCGCAATTCCATCTACCTGTGGTTCAAGCCGGTCAATCACATGCTGTAACAACGGTTGCGCGCCAAGCATGCGCAAACATTTATCACCCCCACCCATACGGGTTGATTGCCCGCCTGCAAGGATCACACCCAACATTATTTTTGCCCTTTTTGTTTCGGCTTTTCATCGCGAACGGTGGTCAGATCAGCGTCATATTCAACGCGGTCATCACCGCTTAAACACACGAACCGTTGCCCACGCAATCGCCCGATCAAAGTCAACCCAACTTGATTGGCGATTTCCACACCCCACGCGGTAAAGCCAGAGCGCGACACCAGAATGGGTATACCCATCAGTGCGGTTTTAATCACCATTTCAGATGTTAATCGCCCAGTTGTATACAGAATTTTATCATCGCCGTTAACCTTGTTGGACAACATCCATCCAGCAACCTTGTCCACTGCGTTATGGCGCCCGACATCCTCCATATAGACCAGCGGTTTGTCTTGCTCACACAAAACCGTTCCATGAATGGCACCTGCATTCAAATATAAACTTGGCGTCACATTGATTTCGCGCGACAGCGTATAAAGCCACGATGTGCACAGTGGTGCTGTGGGAAGCGTAAGCCCATCTAAGCCTTCCATCATATCGCCAAAAACCGTACCCACAGCACAGCCAGATGTACGCGTTTTCTTTTGTAGCTTTTCTTCGTAATTCGCACGCCCATCCGTGCGGACAACCACGGTTTCCAATTCGGCGTCATAGTCAACAGATTTTACAATTTCACCATCACCCAACATGCGTTGGTTTCGCAAAAAACCAAGTGCCAAATATTCGGGGTAATCGCCAATTGTCATCGCGGTGACAATTTCTGTACCGTTCAAAAAAATGGTTAGCGGGCGTTCTTCGACAACCGCGATATCTTGCAATTCACCACATTGATCACGCCCAGATACACGTCGTGTCAAACGCGTATTTCTGAGGTCTGGTGCGATAATATATTGAATATCACTATTCGTCATGCCCATGATCACTTTTTGACAATTGCAGCTTCGCAGTTGATGGATTATCCAGAAACAGCGTACTGCGCGAAACTTTCTTTTCCAAGGTCATAACAATGAATGATACACCACTTTCGCCCAAATCCGCCTTTTGGTTGGGGTTTCGCGATATGGTGCCATTTTTATTGATCGTTGTTCCCTTTGCGTTGTTATTTGGCGCCGTGGGAACCGAAGTGGGATTAAACATTGCACAGACGATGGCGTTTAGCATCTTGGTCATTGCTGGTTCATCGCAATTTACCGCATTGGCGTTAATGACCGAAAACGCACCGACATTTATTGTATTGCTAACTTCGCTCGCAGTGAACCTGCGCATGGCGATGTATTCTGCTGCATTGGTTCCCCATATTGGGCGATTGCCATTAACAACGCGTGCTATATTTTCATATTTCTTGGTTGATCAAACATTCGCCATGTCATTGAACAAATACGAAGCAAACCCAGGTATGACATTGGCGGCAAAGGCAGGGTATTTCACAGGTACGTTTTGTTTCATTGCACCGTTCTGGTATGTGTTCACATTGGTTGGCGCATTGGTTGGGGCGCAAATTCCCGCTGAATTCGCTTTGGATTTTGCGGTGCCAATTTGTTTCATTGCGCTATCCGCTCCGATGATGCGCAGCTTGCCCCATTTTGTGGCAGCCATAACATCCATTATTTTTGCGCTTCTGTTCGTGAATATCCCCTATAACCTTGGGCTTATCCTTGCCGCGGTTATCGCCATGATTGTTGGCGCACAAACCGAACAATGGCTAAAGAATAGGACAATATCATGACCTATGATCAAGGAACAATTTGGTTCATCATCATCGGCTTAGGATTGGGTACGTTTTTGATCCGTTTTTCCTTTTTGGGAATTATTGGTGATCGCGAATTACCCAAATGGTTTTTGCGGCATTTGAATTTTGTTGCAGTTGCTGTGATGCCAGGATTGATCGCCCCATTGGTTGTGTGGCCCGCGGCGACAAATGGTGTTTTAGACACCCCACGTATGTTGGCTGCGTTGGCCGCATTTGGATTTGGCATATGGCGCAAAAGTGTGATCGCGGCGGTCTTGGCTGGATTTATCGTGCTTTATGCGGCGTTGTATTTGTTTGGCTAAACAGGAAGCGCGGTTGTTTTAAACACGGTGCGTAATGCAAAACTAGATTGCATCTGTGCCACATGCGGCAATCGCGATAAACGGCTTCTGTGGATTGCAGCAAAATCATCGGTATCGCGTGCGACAACCTTTAACAAATAATCGGCGGCACCCGCCATCAAATGGCATTCCAAAACATCGGGGATCAGGGCAACACCACGTTCAAATTCCTCTAAAATCGCATCCGATTGGCCAGACAATGTAATTTCAACAAATACCGTTGTGCGCCGATTGATTTTACGCGCATCCAACAAGGCAACATAATCTTTGATGATCCCTGCTTTTTCCAACAACTGAACACGCCGATAACAGGCGGACGCCGAAAGCGAAATTTTTTCCGCGAGATCGGCATTGGACATGCGTCCAAAACGTTGCAATGTGTTCAAAATTCTTCGATCTATTTCGTCGATCTGCATATTTTCTACGTTTCTTTCAATTTTCATCAGATTATTCGAATTTTCCACGATCTTTATGCCAATCATTCGTTAATTAGGCAAGAAACTCCGCTTTTTTGGATGCAAAGTTATCCTAATCAATGGAGGAAATTATGATTATTGGCTGTCCCAAAGAAATCAAAAACCAAGAATATCGCGTTGGCATAACCCCAAGTGCTGCGTTTGAGGCCGTGCATCACGGACATAATGTATTGATCGAAACCAATGCTGGTGTCGGCGCTGGTTTTTCAGACGCCGATTACGAAGCCGTAGGCGCAAAAATCGTGGCCAAGGCCAGCGATATTTTCGAACAATCCGAAATGGTGGTAAAGGTCAAAGAACCCCAAGCCGTCGAGCGCAAACAATTGCGCAAAGGTCAAGTGTTGTTCACATATCTTCACCTTGCGCCCGATCCCGAACAAACCAAGGATTTGTTGGAATCTGGCGTGACCGCAATTGCATATGAAACCGTCACGGATCGCAACGGTGGCTTGCCGCTGCTTGCACCAATGTCAGAAGTTGCAGGGAAACTCGCGCCACAGGTGGGCAGTTGGGCATTGCAACGCGCAAATGGTGGGCGCGGAGTTTTGATGGGTGGTGTACCCGGAGTTAGCCCAGCAAAAGTGGTTGTTATCGGTGGCGGAAATGTTGGCACCCACGCTGCACGTGTTGCCGCGGGCATGGGTGCGGATGTCACCGTTTTGGATATGTCGTTGGATCGCATGCGTTATCTTGATGATGTCTTTGGCGGCACATTCAAAACCAGTTTTGCGTCCAAATCCAATACGCTCGATTTGATTGCAACGGCGGATATGGTTGTGGGTGCGGTACTTGTCCCCGGTGCAGCAGCGCCAAAATTGATTTCTCGCGCTGAATTGGCGGGTATGAAGCCAGGTGCGGTTCTGGTGGATGTTGCCATCGACCAAGGCGGATGTTTTGAAACATCCAAGGCCACAACACATGACGATCCAATTTACGAAGTTGATGGTATCGTTCATTATTGCGTCGCCAATATGCCAGGGGCCGTTGCCCGCACATCCACAATCGCGCTTGGCAATGCAACAATGCCATTCATGTTACAACTTGCTAACAAGGGTTGGAAACAGGCCTGTTCAGATAACCCACATCTGATGGCAGGGCTGAATACACATGCCGGCAAATTGACATATGCCGCGGTTGGTACGGCGCTTGGGATTGAGTCTATCACACCAAGTGATGCGCTTAATATCTAAGCCTTTAACATAAGCCGTTTTTGAACGGCAGGGTCGGGCATATTACACATATCTGCCCGACCAAAAAATCGGTATCGATTGCGCGCCACAAAATAATACAGCTTATCCTGAAGTGGCTTTGGCAAAACGCGAAGTATTCTTAACAGTTTCCAAACCCCACCAAATCGATTGCCCACACGTATCAAGGCATCTAGCGAATGATACGCATATCCATTTTCCAAAAATAACCAGCTGTTAGGATCGCTGGGATCTAGCCCGTAATGGCACAAGAGGTTTTGACCCAGTTCTGTTTGGATCGGAATAATACGAAATTCGCCATCGCGATCATTTCGTGCTATCCACGCCGCCCCTTTTGCACAAAGCGAACAATTTGCATCCATTACCGTGAACGGTCCATCATGATCTAGGCTTTCAACTTGTCGAAAAGAATATGGGATTTCTGAATTTTCCATACAGAACAAATAGACAGGAAATACAAAACACTCAATTTGACATTTGCGCACAACCCACAAAAAAGCCCGCCAAAAATTGGCGGGCTTTCAATCCAAAACAGGTTGGATTATTTTTTCAATGCAGCCAAGATATCAGCCAACAATTCGTTATCTGTTGGGCCTGCCGGTGCTTCTTCTGCTGGCTCTTCTGCTTTTTTGGTTTTGTTCACTGCTTTTACAAGCATGAACACAACAAACGCGATGATCAAAAAGTTGATGATCGCCATGATGAAACGACCGTATGCGAATACGGCAGCACCCGCTTCTTCGGCTGCGGCCATTGATGCGTATTCACCATCGCCTAGCAATGCGTACATGCTAGAAAAATCAATACCGCCCATAAACAGGCTGATGATTGGGTTAATCAAATCAGATACCAATGAACCAACGATTGCGGTAAATGCGGCACCGATAATGATACCAACTGCCATGTCCATGACGTTACCCTTGGCAATAAAGTCTTTAAATTCTTTAAGCATGAGTGTTCCCCTTTGTTATGCTTGCACAGATAATTCTGCGCTTGACGGTTATTTGGTAAAGTAAAAGTGATATTTCAAGTATTCCCACCCCAGAAATACACCAACCTTTCTATTTTCCAAACAAATTCCCCCAATAATTTGTAGACATTTATTTGCCATCACTACGTGAACAGGCAGTGAATCAATCAAATTGGTTTAACCCACTACAGGAAATTGATTCCCGCCCATCAAATATCCTTACAAGCACTTCTATTTTATTTATTAATAACAAGGGATTACAAGTTTCTCTATGCGCCCATAACTTTTTTCTTGCAATGTTTTGAAATTGGATTACATCGCGCATCAGACGCCAACGCACGCGCCTCTGGCCGGCGGGTTCTCCGCCCGTGTTTACGTAGCGACGGTAACGTCTCCCTTGGAACTGAGCGGTCATATATGGCCGGGTCTTTTGGAGATGACCAATGAACGTACACACACCCGACGCGCGCGGCGCTTTTGCCGTGCCAACTTCAATGCGATACAACGCCGTTGAAAATTACATCCGCAACACAACATTCGATCGCCCAACTTTGGTGTTGGACACCGATATCGTTGCTCAACATTATCAACAGTTGAAAGCGGGCTTGGGCAACGCGAATATTCACTATGCGGTGAAAGCAAACCCAACACGCGAAATCATTGAAACACTGGTTGCGCAAGGCTCGCATTTTGATGCCGCATCGCGTGGTGAAATTGAATTGTGCCTATCCTTGGGTGCACAGCCATCAGATATTTCATTCGGTAATACCGTTAAACGCGCGTCTGATATCGCATTTGCGTATCATGCTGGTATTACATTATTTGCCGCCGATGCCGAAGAAGAATTGGAAAAATTGGCCGAGCACGCGCCAAAATCCGAAGTATACATTCGCCTGATTGTTGATGCGTCAGAGGCCGATTGGCCATTGTCACGTAAATTTGGTTGTGCCCGCGACAAAGCGTTGTCATTGCTTGGCTATGCGCGTGATTTGGGTTTGAAACCTGTTGGTTTTTCCTTCCACGTAGGTTCGCAAACACGCCGTTCTGCAATGTGGACAGTTACCTTGGATCAAATCGCACAAGTTTGGACAGATGCACATGCTGCTGGTTTTGAACTTGACCTGTTGAACATTGGCGGTGGCTTCCCCGCGTTTTATGGCGAAGAAATCGAAGGTCCAACTGCATATGCCGCTGGTGTCATGAAACTGGTTCATGCGCGTTTTGGCAATGTACCACGCATCATGGCCGAACCTGGCCGTGGCTTGGTTGCCGAGGCTGGCATGATCGCCGCCGAAGTATTGCTCGTGTCAAAAAAATCAAACAACGATACACATCGTTGGGTATATCTCGACATCGGTAAATTTTCTGGTCTTGCCGAAACAATGGACGAAGCAATCCGTTATCAATTCGTCACAGATCGTGATCACGAAGATACAGGTGCTTGTATCCTTGCCGGGCCATCATGTGATTCCGCAGATGTATTATATGAACTACGCCCTGTGCAATTGCCGCTTGGTTTGAAATCTGGTGATAAAATCATGATCCGCAACTGTGGTGCATATACATCCAGCTATTCATCCGTTGGGTTCAACGGATTTCCTCCGCTAGCTGTCGAAGTTATTTAAATGCAAAGGCCCGCAAAACTGCGGGCCTTTTTGTTTTGGGTATCAAAAACCCTAAAATTCAAAATCATTGGCGCGGAAATCTGATATGTCCACATTGGTGACGTTGATAAAGAAATCATCATTCACCTTAATTCGCACCCCAGTATCGCTGCGCCATTCAACAAATTCCAAATCTGAAAAACTCACGCCAAACGCACTGAAATCGATAGTGTCTACGTTATCTTCATAATCCAAGATTGAGTTGCCGTTTGTATCTGTTGCCGCGAAGATGAATGTGTCACTATCATCGCCACCATACAGCCGGTTGTTCCCTTCTCCACCATAAAGATCATCGGAACCAGATCCACCGCGAAGCGTGTCACGATCATCACCACCGTACAAAAAGTCGTTCCCAGAATTGCCGGAAATACGATCACGTCCAGCATCCCCATAAACGGTATCATTACCTGAACCACCGTTTAATTCATCGCTGCCTTCACCGCCGGTCAATTCATCATTGCCAGAGCTACCGTTCAGTTCATCGTTGCCATCGGCACCGATCAATTCATCATTCCCAGCACCGCCATCAAGCAAGTTGTTCGCCGCATTCCCTGTAATCAAATCGTCGCCGCGCCCGCCAAACGCCTGTTCAATGACGACACCGTTTGCGATGGTAAATCCTCCGTAAACCCCATCGACATATGACATAAAGCCACCGCCACCAATTTCGTATTCAAGGGTTGCCGCGCGCAGATCAATCACCGCATCACTTGATCCAGTATAGGTAATGTTATCGCGCCCACCGGTATCCCAAATTGCGCTATACCCAGTGCTTGCGTTATTCGAATTTGCCAAAGTGTAACTGGTCACACCGTTGTTGTTACTGGTGTTCACGCCATACATGTTTTGAAGTGCTGCAATATCGATTGGCGCAAAGGTTGAGATAAACCCATAATTATTGTTTGGCGACATCCCGTCTGGCCCAGTCTGCCAGCCGTCGTTATAGCTCATCGCGGTATAAACAGTTTGGTTTAAATCATAATCACCATATGAGCTGGACGATGAAACACCCTGCATAACCGCCGTGCCGATTCCGTTGTCATGCGTATGCCCTAACCCAAGGCCGTGGCCAAATTCATGCACCGCAACACTGTAAGCAAAACCGCCCTGATCCAATCCACCACCAGATGACGGGCTCCAGCCACCAAGTGTGTCGTTCAACATACCATAGCTGCCATTGCCGTTACTGTCGGGAAAATTAAAATACCCAAAAAGACCATTGCCAAGATTTGCTGACCCGACAGTCAGGTCTGCCTGTGATTCAATTGTTGTGATGCGAAATTCGATATCCGCGAATTCTTCAATGCCTTCATAAACGGAAAACAATTGCGCGCGTTCATAACTGTTGAGTGATGTTGTTACATATCCATCCACACTACGCCCGCCTGGCATGAAATACACATAAACCACACCGTTATCATCAATGGGATTTACGCCTTGCACCGAATCCAACAACGTTGGAGGAACAGCTGTTTCAACCTCTAACCGATAACCACCAGAATAAAAGTTCGAATAGCTTTCAACTCCAACATAGTAGGTCCCAGACGACATCGCAGTATAGGTTAAGCCAGAATATAATCCGACATAATCGTCATTTTGAGAAATTTCGACACCTGCAGAATTATACAAATATAGATGTGTATCTTGAACGGGATTCGATCCCGACCCCGTCAATTCGATAAATACAGTTTCGTCTTCGCCCAACGTCAACCGATACCAATCAACGTCAGATGGCGTTTCCAATGTCCCCGTTAAACTTTGGCCAACAGAAATCGTCGCAGTTGTGCTGGTATTACCCGGAATGGTATTGCTGTTTTCATCGGAGATCTTGCTATCACTAAACACGCTATTTGCTTTTGAAATATCATTTGCAAAATCGTTACTCTTAAATATCGACATATGGGAACTCCGGGTCATCGTCAGGTTAAAAATTTCTTGTGCCACAATACCTTACAAATTTGTACAATATTGTGGCAACTTTTAATTAACTTAACAGGTCGGCTTTTATCCGCGCAGGACACCACCTGTTGCTTTGCCAACTTTGTCGATGACTTTGGCGGATACGGCCTCGATGTCTTTGTCGGTCAATGTTGCATCTTTTGGTTGAAGCTTGACCGTAATCGCAATTGATTTCTTACCCGCACCCATTTGCGATTCCGCTTTTTCACCGCTGAACACGTCAAAAACAGATGCATCAACGATCAACGCTTTGTCCGCACCTTTGGCGGCGTTCAACAATGTGAGCGCCTCCACATCTGAATCAACAACAAAGGCAAAATCACGATCAACCGATTGCAAATCTGAAATTTTCAACGCGGGACGCGTGGTTGATTTTTGCTTTGGGAACGGTGGGTTTGCGATGTGAACGGCAAATGCCACTGCGGGGCCTTTGACGCCCATTTCGCTCATGACTTTGGGGTGCAATTCACCAAACGCACACATCACATTTTTGGGGCCAAGCGACAATTTACCAGAACGCCCAGGGTGCCACCATTCACGCGCACTGCGCATAACCATCAATTTTTCGGGTGCGCCGATGGCGTTTAAAACGGCTTCGGCATCGGCCTTCGCATCATATGCATCCACTGCGCGACGTGCCCCATGGGGATCACGCGGGCCCGTGTGACCGATCAACAAACCTGTTGCCAGAACCTCTTGTTCACCGGGTTCACCACCGTGAAAAACAGGGCCGACCTCGAACAGCGCCATATCCATGATACCGCGCGCTTGGTTGCGCGCGGCCGCTTGTAACAATCCGGGCAGCAGGCTTGGGCGCATATGGCTCATGTCGCTGGAAATCGGATTTCCAACCATCACGGCATCGTCCCCACCACCAAACAGTGTCGCGGATTTTTGATCGATAAAGCTATAGGTCACACATTCATTGTAACCCAATGATGCAATCATCCGACGCGCGGTTGTTTCGCGTTTTTGCATGGGTGAAACAACAGGTTTGGAAATGCCCTCGACGCGTGGCGGCAAGGGTTTACCCACCAGTTTGGTCAGCGATGCAATGCGTGCAACCTCTTCAACCAAATCCGCTTCGCCCGTCACATCGGGGCGCCAGCTTGGAACGAACGCTTGATCGCCCTTGATTTCGAAACCAAGATCGGTCAGATATTTCACCTGATCATCGGCGGCAATTTCCATACCAACCAATGATTTCACACGATCCGTGTCCAAGGTATAGCTGCGGCTGGTATCAGGGATTTCTCCGGCAACGATCAAATCAGATGGCTCGCCTCCTGCATGATCCAAAATCATGCGCACAGCGTGATCCAAGCCAACAGGCGTGAATGCGGGATCAACACCGCGTTCAAATCGGTACCGCGCATCAGAATTGATTTTTAATTTACGCCCAGTGATCGCAATGGTTGTCGGGTCCCAATATGCGCTTTCAACAAATACATTCACCGTGTCATTGGTACAGCTTGTATCCAAGCCCCCCATAACACCCGCAATGCTTTCCACGCCATTATCATCGGAAATCACCATCATACCTGCATCAAACGTATATTCTTTGTCATCAAGTGCAGTGATTTTTTCGCCACCCTTGGCACGATGCACGCGCAAGTTTCCCGTAACCTTATCCGCATCAAAAACATGCAACGGACGATTGCGATCATATGTGAAAAAGTTTGTCACATCGACAAGGAATGAAATCGGGCGCAATCCAATCGCCTTTAGCGCGGCTTGCAGCCAAGCGGGGCTTGGCCCGTTTTTTACACCCTTAATCAAACGCCCATAAAACACGGGACAGCCATCGGTGGTATCACTATCAATGCTGACCTTAATTGGGGATTCAAACGAACCCGCGATTGGTGTTTCCAAATCCCGCTGTTTCAACACCCCCAAACCACGTGCGGCCAGATCGCGTGCGATACCACGCACGCCCAGCGCATCGGGGCGATTGGGCGTAATCGCAATTTCAATCACGGGGTCAATTTTTTCGGGTGAATGTTTCGCCAAATAATCAACGAATTTCGAACCAACGGCAGGCTCGCCAGCCAACTCGATAATCCCGTCATGTTCGTCCGACAATTCCATTTCACGTTCGGACGCCATCATGCCGTAAGATTCTATGCCACGAATTTTGCCAACACCAATGGTCGTATCAATGCCCGGCACATAAACGCCGGGTTTGGCGACAACCACATGGATTCCTTCGCGGGCATTTGGCGCACCGCAAATAATCTGTAATTCGCCCTCGTCCGTATCAACCTTACACACGCGCAGCTTATCCGCATCAGGGTGTTTTTCTGCGTGTTTCACATAACCGATCGTGAAATCAGAAAGCGTATCAAGCGGATTGACCACATCCTCCACTTCCAACCCAAGGTCGGTCAGCGCATATGTGATGTCATCAATGGATGCATCCGTGTCGAGGTGGCTTTTAAGCCAAGAGAGTGTGAATTTCATCGTGAAATCCCCCCGTGCAAATTGGGCATATCAAGTGCGGCAAAGCCATAGTGGCGCAGCCAGCGTAAATCTGAATCGAAAAATGCGCGCAGATCGGGGATGCCGTATTTTAGCATCGCAATACGATCAATCCCGATGCCAAATGCAAAGCCTTGGTATTCTTTGGGGTCAACACCACCCGCGGCCAGAACCTTGGGATGAACCATGCCAGAGCCGAGGATTTCCAACCAATCATCGCCTTGACCGATTTTCAACTGGCCATTGTCCCATGAACAACGAATGTCCACCTCGGCACTTGGTTCGGTGAATGGGAAATGTGATGCGCGGAAACGCAATTCAATTTCATCCACTTCGAAAAACGTGCGACAGAATTCCTCTAATGTCCATTTCAGGTTGGCCATTGAAATGTCTTTGTCCAGACACAGGCCTTCGAATTGGTGAAACATCGGCGTGTGGGTTTGATCATAATCGGCGCGATAAACGCGACCGGGGCAAATCACACGGCAAGGTGCACCATATTTTTCCATATGGTGAATTTGAACGGCACTGGTTTGGGTACGCAAAACATGTGGTGGGCGATTGTCGCCATCCGCACGATGCATGTAAAATGTATCATGTTCTTGGCGTGCGGGATGTTCGGGCGGGATGTTGAGCGCATCGAAATTATAATAATCCGTTTCGATCTGTGGACCATCGGCCACATCAAACCCAAGGTTGCCAAAAATCGCATAGATTTCTTCGGTTACTTGGCTAATCGGATGAATGCTCCCTGCACGACGTGGTCGGCCAGCAAGTGACACATCAATCCATTCTGTTTGCAGTCGCTCGTTCAAAATCGCATCTGCAAATGCGGATTTTTTCGCGGCAATGGCAGAATTGATTTCGTCCTTAAGGGCATTGAGTGCGGGCCCCGCCGTTTGGCGCTCCTCCGGTGTCATTTTACCAAGCTCGCGCATTTTCAATGCGACTTCACCCTTTTTGCCAACCGCGGCAAGACGCAAGTCTTCTAATGTGGATTCATCACCCGCATCCGCAATTCCACCCAGATATTTTGCTTTGAGTTCGTCCAAGCCTTGCATACCGCTGCCCTCTTAATTTCGTGTGGATGGCCTAGCATAGATAACGCGAAATGCAAGGGGTTGGCGGCGTTAACACTTCGTTAGCCATAAGTTGATTTAACTTGGAAAAACCGCGAAAGGATCAATAATGGCCATAGCAGCCAGCCCCTCTGGTGGTGTGTTGTTGGATACCAACGGGCGCGACACGTTACGGGGCGACATTGGGGATGATATTTTCACCATGCATCGCGATGGCTTGCGGGATTATATTCGTCGATTTGATCTTGCCAATGATCTGATAGATTTGTCCGCGTTTAACGTGACATGGCAAGAAGTGAACATCGCACATCGAAGCGGCAATAATTTCATCATTACCATTCGTGGTGAGCGAACCATGCTCACGCTTGAACCCGATCCAAACGGACAGAGTTATGACTTTCTTTCGATTGATGAAACAAGTTTTATCTTTAACACTGGTGCGGCAACGCCCGCGTCCAACATTCTTTTGGATCAATCGGGCAAATCGCGGATCAATGGCACCGATCAGCCAGATATTTTTATCTTTCACGAAGATTATGAAACGGATGTGATAAAATTTTTTGATCCCCAAAAAGACAAGGTCGATCTATCGGGGTTCAATGTTGTGTTTTCAGAGCTGGAATTTGAAACAGACAAGGCTGGCAAGGTGTTGATACACGTCGCCGATGAAACAATTATCATTCGCGATTGTTCTTATGAAATGATCGCAACCGATTATACCGAAGATATGTTCATCTTTTAACGCAAAAGCCCCACACGATGTGCAGGGCTTTCACTCAATCTATTGTCGATGTAAATTACATCGCAGCTTTTGCTTGTGCGACAACCGCACCAAATGCTTCTGGTTCGTGAACGGCAAGATCGGCCAGAACCTTACGGTCCACTTCGATACCTGCTTTGTTCAAACCATTGATGAATTTGCTATATGTCAGCGTGTCATCATATGCGCGCACACCAGCGTTGATACGTTGGATCCACAACGCGCGGAAATTGCGCTTGCGGTTCTTACGGTCGCGTGTTGCATATTGGTTCGCTTTGTCCACAGCCTGTGTTGCTGTACGGAAAGTATTCTTGCGGCGGCCATAATAACCTTTGGCTGCTTTGATGACTTTCTTGTGACGTGCGTGGGTGACTTTACCTGATGTTACTCGTGCCATTGTTCAGTCTCCTTAGCGTGCGTAGGGCATGTATTTTTTAACGATCTTTTCGTCCGCAGCACAAAGTGTGGTTGTACCACGTGCGTCACGGATGAATTTTGTAGATCGCTTGATCATGCCGTGGCGTTTGCCAGCTTGACCTGCTTTTACACGGCCAGATGCCGTTACCTTAAAGCGCTTTTTCGCGCCTGACTTTGTCTTCATCTTGGGCATTTCCATCTCCATCGTTTGAGTTGGTGAAAGCACGACTCGGCATACCCTTACAGGCCGGTCGCGCCAGTGATCGCGCACATATACAGTGATTCATATATTTTGCAAGCGCAGTTGCGTGTCAATTGTTCAACACAGAACCCATTATACGAAAAAACGCGTTTGGTATTTCATCAAGTGTCAATGTACCTTCGGACAATACCCACGCCCAATACCCCAATCCTACAGCACAGAATACAACAATCACACCTGATATTGGCGAACGATGATCCACAAGTGCGGATAAAATGCCCAAAATACCGAACACTCCGACAAATATCGCGGCGATGATTTGATAATCGTACGGCACGTATACATCCCTAGGTTTTACAAAATCTAAGGTGGATATTAATCCGATTCTCCTTGGTAAATCAATTTTTCGTCTGCTGGCGCAACACGCAAAATATTTGTGGACCCAGGCGTATTGAACGGAATACCTGCCATGACCACAATTTTATCTTCGTTGGTCGCAAAATCATGGCTTCGCGCAGCACGCGCAGCACTGACAACGGCCAGTTTAAACCGTCCAACTTCGCTTGTGTGAACGCAATGCAAACCCCAAACCAAGCAAAGCTTGCGCGCAGTACCAATCAATGGCGTCAATGCAATGATCGGAACAATTGGTTTTTCTCGCGATGCGGAAATCGCTGTGCGACCTGAATGAGAAAAACAACATATTGCTTTGATATCTGTCGTTTCAGCAATTTCACGCGCAGCGGCGGTAATCGCCTCTGCCACTGTTGTTTTTGCTTGGGTGCGGAATGCTTCGATGACCTGTCGATAGGTTGGGTCTGATTCCACTGAAATCGCAACATTGTTCATGGTTTGAACTGCCTCAACAGGATAATCACCCGCAGCGGATTCCGCAGATAACATCACTGCGTCGGCACCTTCATAAATCGCGGTTGCAACATCGGACACTTCTGCACGTGTTGGAACGGGTGAAGTGATCATGCTTTCCATCATCTGTGTGGCAACAATCACGGGTTTGCCTGCATTGCGACACGCACGAACCAACCGTTTTTGAATTGGCGGTACGTCTTGCACGGGCAGCTCTACCCCCAAATCACCACGTGCCACCATGATGCCATCAGATACCTGCAAAATTTCGTCAAACGCTTTCACTGCGGCTGGTTTCTCGATTTTAGAAACAATCGCGGCACGGCCATCTGCCAGCTCGCGCGCTTCGGTCACATCCTCTGCTCGTTGCACAAATGACAATGCCAACCAATCAACACCCAAGCCACAAACAAATTCCAAATCTTTGCGATCCTTGTCTGACAATGCGGCAAGCGGCAAAACAACATCCGGAACATTCACGCCTTTGCGGTTGGAAATTTCACCGCCGACAACGACCTTGCAATCCGCATAATCGTCGTTGCATTCCACAACTTCGACTTTGATTTTCCCGTCATTCACCAACAATGTTGCACCAGGTTCAAGCGCTTCAAAAATTTCTTTGTGTGGCAAACAAACACGTGTGGCATCACCCTCGGTTTCATCGCGATCAAACCGGAAAGGAGCGCCAACCTCTAGCATTTCCTTGCCATTTTTAAACACACCACAGCGCAGCTTTGGCCCTTGCAAATCAGCCAAAATCGCAATTGGACGACCTGTGTCGCGTTCGATGTCACGAATAATCTGATGGCGCTCACGAATTTCATCATGGCTTCCGTGGCTCATATTCAAACGAAAAACATCGGCACCCTCTTCAAAAAGCTTTTTAATCACCTCGTAAGTGCTGGACGCAGGGCCCAAGGTTGCTACGATTTTGATGTTGCGAAGGCGTCTCATTAATTTGTCCCGTTCATGCTTGTTTTCAGTTGGCATCGCTCAAATGCTGTGATTATTTGCAACGTGAATTATACCAACCATATGAAATCTCTATGACATGCAATAAAGCCTTTTCCATCAAAGGCAAAGACCGTAGCGCAAACATAATTATTTTATGTGACCATGCGTCAAATAGGATACCACCCGAAATCAACAATGGTTGTCTCGGATTATCCAAACGCGATATGGAGCGGCATATTGCCTATGATGTTGGTGCGGCGGGTGTTTCTCAACACTTGGGCGCACTGCTGGATGCCCCCGTCATAACATCAAATTTTTCGCGTTTGGTGATTGATCCAAATCGTGGTGAAGACGACCCCACATTGTTAATGCGTCTTTATGATGGTTCCATCATTCCCGCCAATAGATACGCGGATGAAGCTGAAAAAAACCGTCGGTTAGAGCTTTGCTATCGCCCCTATGATCAAGCGATCACCGATACCATTGCGCAATACGAAAACCCAATTTTGATTTCAATGCATTCTTTCACGCCACAACTCAACGGGCGTGCAAAGCGTCCTTGGGAAATCGGTGTTTTGTTTGCCCAAGATCAACGCCTATCCGCGCCATTCATTACATCACTTCAACGTGACCCCGAATTGACGATTGGAATAAATGAGCCATACAGTGGAAAACTTGATGGTGACACAATGGATCGCCACGCCATGCGCGCGGGCCATTTACACGCCTTGATTGAGGTTCGCAACGACCTGATCGAAACAGAAAACGGGCAAAAACAATGGGCCGAACGATTGGCACCACATTTAATCACAGCGATTGAACACGCCACAAACCAAGGGGCATAACGATGGATAAACAAACCCAAACCGAACTGGAAGCCGCTGCATTTCGCCGCTTGCGCGATCACTTAGCAGAACGCAGTGATGTGCAAAATATTGATATGATGAACCTTGCTGGATTTTGTCGCAACTGTCTGTCGCGCTGGTATCAAGAAGCTGCAAATGAAAAGGGCATCGATATGTCCAAAGACGAAGGCCGCGAAGCATTCTACGGCATGCCGTTTTCGCAATGGAAAGAAAAATACCAAACAGAGGCAAACGAAGCGCAAAAGGCAGCGTTTGAAACCTCCCACTCCAAATGATTTAAATATCCGCGTCGCAGACATATGTTTACACGACAGGGCAAACCGCTTGCGCCCGTGGCGCAAGCTAATCATCATGAACGCTTTGCGTTCGCTATATCGTTAAATCGCGGCTTTGCGCATTTCATCCAAATAGATTTCGCGCAAGCGCGATGCAACTGGCCCGACGTTACCAGTACCAACGGCAGTGCCGTCGATCTCTACAACAGGCATCACAAATGTTGATGCGCTGGTGACGAATGCCTCGTCCGCATCTTGTGCTTCGGAAATGGTAAAGCTGCGCTCTTCCACTTTCATCTGCGCTTCTTTCGCGAACCGCAAAACCGCGGCGCGCGTGATGCCACTTAAAATCTCATTGCCCAAGTGGCGTGTAATGATAACCCCATCTTTCACGATATAGGCATTGTTCGAAGTGCCTTCGGTGACGGATCCATCCTCGACCATCCACGCATCATCGCATCCCGCCGCTTTCGCCATCATTTTTCCCATCGAAGGATACAACAATTGCACGGTTTTAATGTCGCGACGTCCCCAACGAATGTCGTCGATTGAAATCACTTTCATCCCAATTTGGGCAGCGGGTGAATTGGCCAACCCTGGTTTATCTTGTGTAAACAAAACCAAGCTGGGCTTTGCATCTTTTGGATATGCAAAATCGCGATCTGCAGCACCGCGTGTGACTTGCAAATAGACCATGCCCTCTTCGACATTGTTGCGCTTTACCAATTCGCGGTGAATTTCCAACAATTCTTCGTCGGTGCAAGCTGGTTTCATATCCAATTCATTTAATGAGCGGGTCAGACGCTTTGCGTGACCGTCAAAATCGATCAACTTGCCATCCAATACGGTTGTCACTTCGTAAACACCGTCTGCCATCAAAAACCCACGATCAAAGATCGAGATTTTTGCGTCACTTTCGTTTACATATTCGCCGTTCACATAAACAATTCGTTCCATGATGTGTTATCCCCAAAGTTTACTATCCGCTGGATGCACACCTTGTGCATCATAATAAAGCGCGTTTTCGCGGTCTTCGCCCAATAACAGCGGCCCGTCAAGATCAACAACCGCCGCACCCTGCGCCAACAAAACCGCTGGCGCCATGGCGAGTGATGAACCGACCATACATCCAATCATCACTTCAAACCCTTGTGCGATTGCCTCCGAACGCAATGCTAATGCCTCGGTCAAGCCACCGGTTTTATCAAGTTTGATATTCACCATGTCATATTTGCCCTTTAACTTGGGCAAACTTGTCCGATCATGACAGCTTTCATCGGCACAAACAGGCAAGACGCGATCCATTTTTAACAATGCATCATCAGCACCTGCTGGCAACGGTTGTTCAACCATCGTCACACCAAGATCAACCAAGACAGGTGCAAGTGTTGCGTACAATTCCGGTGTCCAACCTTCGTTCGCATCAACAATAATTGTGGCATCTGACGCACCTGCACGCACCGCCTTGATCCGCGAAACATCCGCATCGCCACCACCAAGTTTGGTTTTCAACAATGGGCGAAACGCATTTTTCGCAGCTTCTTTTTCCATCACTTCTGGATCAGCCAAAGATAACGTAAACGCCGTTATCTCTGGTTTTAGTGGGTTTAACCCTGCCAATTCCCAAACAGGTTTGCGGGCTAATTTGGCCTCCAAATCCCAAAGCGCGCAATCAACAGCGTTGCGCGCTGCGCCTGCTGGCAATAAATCCAACAATTCCATACGATCAAATTGTTTTGGCAATGCTGCGATCTGTGCCGCAACACTGTCCATTGTTTCATCATAACGGGCATAGGGCACGCATTCCCCCCACCCCGTTTGACCATCTTTGGTGATGTTTACTGTAATAACCTTGGCTTCGGTGCGTGAACCGCGTGCAATGGTGAAAACTTGCGCGAGTTGAAAACGATCATGCGTTACTGTAATATCCATGATTGTCGCTTAACAGTTTGCCAAAGCATCCACCAGACGCCCCGCGCCATTTCGGAAAGGATCAACCGCAGGCAAACCCATGCGTTTTTCGGTTTCTTCCAAATACGCAACAGATTCCGTATCCGACAAATGTTGGGTGTTCACCGAAATACCAACAACCTTGACATCTGGGTTTACGACACGCGCCATAATCAACGCAGTATCGCGCAATTCTTCCAAGCTTGGCTGTTGATAATCTGGCAATCCACGCATGTGTTTGCGTGTTGGTTCATGACACAGGATCAACGCATCGGGCTGACCGCCATGGATCAACGCCATAGTCACGCCAGAATATGACGCGTGATATAACGATCCCTGCCCTTCGATCAGATCCCAATGATCCGCTTCATTTTCAGGCGTAATATATTCAACAGACCCAGCCATGAAATCAGCAATCACAGCGTCAAGCGGTACACCGCTGCCTGTGATCAAAATACCTGTTTGCCCTGTGGCGCGAAACGTTGCCTTCATTTCGCGTGCAACCATTTCTTTTTCCATCGCAAGGGCTGTGTACATTTTACCAACCGAACAATCCGTGCCAACCGCAAGGCAACGTTTGCCAGCGCGGCGCACACCATTTGCAATCGGGTATTGCACGGACGGCACACGTACATCGTGCAGCTCGCGCCCATGCAATGCCGCCGCTGCAACCAATTCTGGTTCATCCGCCAACAAGTTGTGCAGGCCAGACGCGATATCCAATCCTGCCTCTAACGCGCGTTCCAAAACAACACGCCATGCGGGTGAAATAACGCCCCCACGGTTTGCAACGCCAATGACCAGCGTTTTTACACCAGCGGCAACCGCTGCATCAAAATCCATATCAGGCAACCCCATATCCGCGTGACAATTATCCATGCGATATTGCCCAATCGAATATTCGGGGCGCCAGTCTTTGATCCCTTGGGCAACCTTTGCCGCCAACGCATCAGGCGCATCGCCCAAGAAAAGAAGATATGGTGTTTTGATCATCGTTTCATTCCCAAATTAGAAGTTCACGAAACGATATAAAGCGATGACAGCGCAAGATTTCATTAAATCATCGCAATGAACAACTAATTTTCGAAGAAACGGTTCGTTTTTCACCAATTCGTGCAAGAATTGGTGAAAAAGTTATCGCATTGTGATCAGGTGTTGTTTGGTTCGATCAAATCAACACCCACAACTGGGCGCAAAACATGTGGCTTGGTTGGATCATAAAGCGCACTATCAACAAAATCGTGCCCTTCTGCCAATGCAGGGCCGACCATCACCAATGCTGTACGTGTGATTTTTTCGGCGCGCACCTTTTTGCGGATATCTTTTAATGTTCCGCGAATGATAATTTGATCAGGCCAGCTTGCGCGATAAATAACAACAACGGGGCAATCTTCGCCGTAATGCGGGGTTAATTCTCGTTCGATTGCACGCATATTGCGAATGGCCAAATGGATGCACAATGTTGCACCTGTACGGCCAAAATTATCCAGTGTTTCACCTTCGGGCATGCCAGTGGATTGCATTGACATGCGCGTCAAAACAATTGATTGCGCGATTTCTGGGATCGTCAATTCCTGCCCAATCGCAGCCGCCGCCGCCGCATATGCAGGTACACCTGGGATAATTTCAAATGGAATGTTATCCGCACGCAAACGTCGGATTTGTTCAGCAATAGCACCATAAAGCGATGGATCACCTGAATGAACCCGTGCAACATCATCGCCCCGCTCGTGCGCTGCTTTGATTTCAGCGTGGGTATCATCCAACGTCATCGCCGCAGTGTCTTTGACGATTGCATCCTTTGGTGCAAATGCAACTACAGCCTCTGGCACCAATGATCCCGCATACAGACACACTGGGCATCGTTCGATCAATCCACGTGATTTTACCGTGATCAAATCAGGGTCACCTGGACCAGCGCCGATAAAATAAACCGTCATGATAAATCTCCGTCAATTTTGCGGGCATAACCGCGCGGCGTGTACATCCGTTGACCTTCGCCCAGATTGGCCAATTTGGAATGTGAGGATCCAATCAATACCACAGTCAACATATCAACTTCGTCCACTTCCAATTCTGAAAGTTTCCGATATCTGATGTGTTCCTCTGGCCGCCCAAGCGAACTTGCCAACATCACGGGGGTGTCCGCTGGGCGATGTTGTAATAAAATGTCACGTGCTTCGGCCAACAAGGTACGACGGCGCATCGAAACGGGATTGTAAAACGCAATCACAAAATCACCCATCGCGGCTGCGTTCAATCGTTTGATAATATCCTCGCGTGGTGTCAATAAATCCGACAGGCTTATCGCGCAAAAATCATGTCCCAGTGGCGCACCCGCGCGTGCCGCTGCGCCTTGCAATGCGGAAACACCAGGGGTGCACTGCACCTCTACGCGGCGTGCCGCATCACTGACACCCATTTGATCAGGACCGCGATCCAACAATTCAAACACCAACGCGCCCATGGCATAAATGCCTGCGTCACCTGAACAGATCAACGCAACATTTTTACCCTTCCCTGCCTGTTCCAACGCATAGCGGCATCGATCCTCCTCACCACCCAGTGGGAAATCAGAACGTGTTTTACCATGCGCCAATGGTCCCAGCAGATCGATATAAAGCCCATAGCCGACCAATTCTTCGGCCTCTTGCACCAGATGGCTTGCCTCTGGTGTGCGCCAGCTATGTTGACCTGGCCCTGTGCTGATGATTGATAGTTTGCCGCGTGAACGTCCCGCAAATTCGGTTATCAAATCACCATTGCTGGCAATCGCACATGTTGCATTTGCGGTCTTTTGTTTTTCCAGTGTGAGCGTTCCATCACAAAGCGCAATCGCGGCACCTTCTGAAACGCCGTGGCATCCAACCTCGTTAAACACAACATCCGATGGGTTTGCCAATTTTGCGCTCTGCGCTTCAAGCTCGCTTGCGCTGAACAATCGATATGGAACGCCCAACCGCGCCGCCGTTTCAATCATAGCAGGTTCATCACCCTTCAGATCAAGCGACCCAACAGCGGCGATCGTTTCCTTGGCAATGCCCGCCTTGTTCAGGCTGGCCATCACCAGATCCCACATTTCATCAACGTCACAACCGCGTGCACACCCCAAACCCAACGTGTATTTTTGCGGGTGATAGGCAAGCGTATCTTCATCGGTTACAACGCTACGTTCGCTTGCGATAAGCTTCACGCTCCCATTGTCATCACCATCCAAATCCCAAATATTGTCACCGATAATTTGTGGTTTTTCGCCCGACAATAACGCCGCCATCACTGATTTCGCCGCATCTGGATTGGCCAAACGCCAACCAACAGGCGGTTCATCAAGTGCGACGCCAAGTGCCACATCACCAGCGGTTGTCACCGCGGCATGTGTTTTCAAACCAGTCGCAATATCGCGTGCCAAACGGTTTGCACCACGATGCCCACCCAGCAATGGGATAACCGTTGATCCATCATCGGGGATAGCAACAACGGGTGGTTCGGCGCGTTTATCATTCAACAATGGTGCAACCGCACGCACCAATATGCCCGCCGCGCAAACCCCAACAATCGGGGTGCCCGCCGCAAACAATGTGCGGGCGTGATCCAATGCATTTTCAAAATACACATCGGCATCAGCCACACGATCCATGCGACCATGCAATGGCACGCCAAGAATTTTTGCCACATGTTTTGCAGTTGGCAGGCCTGAATTTGACAGGCACATTACGATGGGTGTTACAGCCACGGATCGTTTCCTTTGGTCACAAGTATCATTGAAAAATAAGGTGCGGGTTCAGGCACATCCGCAAGCGGCATCACCTTTTGCACTGGTAAAGTTGCGCGTTCGACATAAACCGCATGTTGAATCAAATTCAGCTCTGTCAGCACCTTTTTGATTTTTGGCAAATGGCGCCCAACCTTCATGATGGCGACTGCTTCTGCACCGCTTATGCGGGCGTGCAAGTCATCTTCGCCAATCGGGCCTGGAATAATTGTCAGCACTTCGTTGCGCGCTGTCAGCGGTTTTTGCACCGCCGCTGCGCATGCTGTCACCGATGTCACACCCGCAACGACTTCGGTTTCATAGCGATCTGCAAGTCGGGAAAACAGGTACATAAAGCTTCCGTAAAAAAACGGATCACCTTCGCATAACACCACCACGTTTTTTCCTGCATCGAGTGCACCAGCGATATCCGCCGCACCTGTATCATATGCGGCCTGTGCGGGTTCACGTTCAACTGACATGGGAACATGAATTGCAATTTCGCCAACACCATTCGGGATCACATCCGCTGCGATTGATCGTGCGAAACTGTCCCCACCCTCGAGCGTGGGATAGGCGACGACATCCGCATTTTGGATCAAACGATACGCCTTTAACGTCATCAACTCAGGGTCGCCCGGCCCAAGCCCAACACCGTACAATTTACCGATCATCGTTTCACAAGGCTCCATTGTGTGACAGGCATTAATGGACGCCACCCTGTCAAATTTCCAATGGGTTCGGCACGATTGATCTGTAGCTTGGTCAATTGACCACCATGTTTTTTATGAAGGGAGATCAACAGCGCCTCTGATTCCAATGTAACGGCATTGCACACCAGACGCCCCAACGGACGCAGTGCTTCCCAACACGCATCAAAGGTTTCAATCGACAATCCCCCACCGATAAAAATCGCATCGGGCGCGGTCAATCCATTCAGTTTTTCTGGTACTGAACCTGACACCAGTTCCAATTTTGGCACCCCAAGTGCCAACGCGTTTTGTGCCGCGAAAACGCGACGATCATCGCGTGGTTCAATGCCAATCGCTCGCGCATATCGCGCCGCACGCATCCATTCAACCGCAACAGAACCACACCCGCACCCAACATCCCATAACAATGCACCACGCATGGGCATCAGCTTGGCCAGTGTTGCTGCACGAACCTCTTGTTTTGTCATTGTCCCATCATGGGCAAACAATTCATCTGGTAATCCTGGCACACGAGGAAGCAACGCTGCATCCGATGCGGCAATACATTCCACCGCCAAGGTGTTGAACGCGGGTACTTCATGATCCCAATCGCGGGCAATTCCATCAAAACGTTGTTCGTTTTCTCCACCCATTGATGCCAGTACCGTCATGCGGCTGCCGCCAAATCCGCGTTCTTTTAAAAACGCGGCGACTTGGGATGGTGTTTCGCTGCCTGTAGTTAAAATCAACAAGCGTTGATCTGGTTGAATGAATGCAACCATTTGCTCAATCGCGCGACCGTGCACCGTTAGCGTTTCAAGATCGGCCATCGACCAACCCATGCGTGCCGCGGCCAACTGAAACGCAGATAACTGCGGATGATAAACAATCTCGCTTGGATCAAGCTCGCGCCCAATGCGTGCGCCAACGGAATACCAAAGCGGATCACCCGTCGCCAAAACAACCACCCGTTTACCACGGTTGGATTTCAGCGTTTCGATCAATGCATCAAATGGTGAAGGCCATGCAATACGTGTCGCATCCAAATCTTTGGTCAAGGCGTGATGACGTTCACCGCCGATAATAATTTCCGCGGCTTCAACAACAGTGCGCGTTGCACTGGTTAATCCTTCAAGCCCATCTTCGCCGATGCCAACGATATGCAACCACGCGCTCATGTGCGATCCTCTGGCAGTCCTGCGGCCAGCGCGTTTACACCCGCCGATGCCATTGCCGAACCACCCTTGCGCCCGCGCAATGCAATGAAATTACACCCTCGTGGGTTGGCGGCAAGCTCTGCTTTGCTTTCTGCTGCACCGACAAACCCTACGGGAAATCCAAGGATACACGCAGGTTTTGCCCAACCTTGATCTAGCAATTCCAACAAATGAAACAATGCCGTGGGCGCATTGCCAATGGCCACAACAGCACCGTCAATGTGATCGCGCCATAGTTCTACCGCAGCGGCGGAACGTGTGTTTCCGATGTCTTTTGCAAGTGTTGGGACAGACGGATCGTTCAGCGTTACAATCACTTGATTATCGGTGGGCAAGTATCGACGGATAATGCCCGCACCCACCATTTCACAATCGCACAACACAGGCGCACCCGCGGCAAGGGCCGCCATGCCTTCGCGCGCAGCATTGGGGGAAAATGCCAACCGATCGGCGATTTCAACCATGCCACAAGAATGGATCAACCGTGTGACCAGCGGCTGCATGGATAGATCAAACCGATCTAATCGCGCCTCTTTGCGCACGGTGGCAAAGCTCTGTGCATAAATTTCTGACGGTTCGCGAATGTAATGGAGTGGCGGGCGCTTGGTCACTTTTTTCGCGCGCTCTCTGGGCCATGTGGGTGTTTCGCATGGGGGTATTCTGCGTGGACATGATCATGGTGGTGATGGTGATCGTGGTCATGCGAGTGGCTGTGGTCATGATGATGGTGGTGATCCATGTCCAATCGGCATTCGCCAGTACAGTAAGTATCACACAATTTGCAATCCTCCACATTTGAACCGGGTGCATTTGCACCTTGGCCTTCCACGTGGTGGTGGTGGCTTTCTTGGATGGCGCCAACCTCGGATTCAAACCCCAACACCTGCGTGCGATATTTACACATCGCACAATTGGGTGGTGGAATTTCACCAACCTGTTCTGTGATACGTTGAACAAAGGTTTCCAACACCTTTGGGTGATCACCCAAATATCCAGCTTTTTCAAATTGAATGTCGCGGTATTTTTCGGCGCATTTATCCGAAAACCCATAAATGCGATCAATCAAAATGCCCGAAAACAAAAAATATGGAAATACGATAACGCGTTTATATCCCAGCTTTGACACATGATCCAAACAGGGTTCAACCAATGGGAATGTCACACCAGAATACCCTGTTTCGCACCAACCAAAACCCATACCTTCCCACAGAAGGCGGGCAATTTTGGATACGTTGGAATTGGCATCAGGGTCAGATGCACCACGCCCAATCACCACCAATGCAGTTTCGGACAATGGCAATTCACCGTGTTTGGCATTGGCGGCGTCAACCGCGTCTTGTACGCGCGCACCCGCCGCAGCGATCATCAACGGATCAACGCCCAGCTCTTGTCCATAACTGATATCAACACCGTGTTTTGCTGCGTAGGTATTTAAAACCGTTGGAATGTCATTCTTTGAATGCATCGCCGCAAACAACATACCCGGCACCGCAAGAATTTTTGTACATCCCTGTGCGCGCAAATTATCCAATCCATCGCGGATCAGCGGGTTTGCAAATTCCAGATAGCCATATTCCATCGGCCATTCAGGTGGTAGCAAAGGCGGTAATTTTTCCGCCAAGGTTGCAAATTCATCAACAGCAGATTGTGACCGTGATCCATGACCACAGATCATCACACCAATTTTTTCAGCCATTGATCAAGCTTCCTGCGGGGCTTCGTTTGATTCTTCTTCGGCTTGTTCTTCTTGGTCGGATGATTCAGCATCTTTTTTGGCACGCCGTGCACCATATGCCGCCGCCGCGCCAGCAAGGCCCAGCGCGATCAAACCCCAAATATGGCCGTGGCCCGCAACTTCGCCAATATGTCCAACATGGGCAAAGGCAAGGTTTGGAAACAATACAACGCACAACACGCTTAAAATTCGCATCTTATATTCCTCTCAATGTGGTGGCGTCGTGACGAAGTTGGTTTGGCCCCCGATGTGGGTCGACCGACACGCAACGCACCTGTCTGGCCCCGTCGTGGGGCATCGTCTGAGTGAATCTATAAACAGCCATTGGAAAAGTGGCAACAGATTCGCGGCACATGGTTTGCCGCCTGCGACCTATCGCTTGTTTCCCAAACGCAAACAGAGTGTTCGCAATGAAATTGTGATTTTCGCACCCAGCAATGTTATGAATCAGCCAAAGGAGAACACAAATGGGATTGCTTGTTGACGGAAAATGGTCCGACCATTGGTACGATACGAAATCATCAGATGGAAAATTCGTGCGAACAAACGCTAGTTTTCGCAACTGGATCACAGCCGATGGATCGGCCGGACCAACGGGCGATGCAGGGTTCAAGGCGGAATCGGGGCGATATCACCTATATGTTTCCATGGCTTGTCCTTGGGCGCATCGCACACTTATTTTTCGCAAACTCAAACAGCTTGCGGATCATATCAGCATCGATGTGGTTCATCCCGATATGTTAAACGATGGTTGGACATTTGAACACCGCGGCGCGGCCCAAGGTGACAGTTTGTTCAATTCAAATTTCTTGCGCGATATTTATTTGCGTGCTGATGCGCATATGTCTGGGCGTGTCACCGTGCCAATTTTGTGGGACAAACAAAACAATACAATCGTGTCCAATGAATCATCAGAAATCATTCGCATGTTTAATTCCGCATTCAATGGTATTACGGGAAATACGGACGATTATTGGCCAACGGCATTGCACAGCGAAATTGATGACATAAATGCACGCATTTATTCCAATATCAACAATGGCGTTTACAAATCTGGGTTTGCCACAACCCAAAGCGCGTATGACGAAGCGGTGACAGCCCTTTTTGAAACGATGGATTGGCTGGAGGACCACCTTTCTAAAAATCGTTACCTCCTTGGCGATCAAATTACCGAGGCCGACTGGCGGTTGTTTCCAACATTGGTACGGTTTGATCCGGTTTACGTTTTGCATTTCAAATGCAATCGGTATCGCTTGGTCGATTTTCCAAACCTATGGGCATATGCGCGCGAGCTTTATCAATGGGATGGCGTTGCAGATACGATTAATTTTGATCACATCGTGCGCCATTATCATTATAGCCACGACACGATTAACCCAAATCGCATCATCCCAATCAACCCTGTGATCAATTGGGATGAACCACATGGCCGTGGCTAGGCAGAATAATGATCCACCATCGCGGCCAAATCATCTGGCCGTACCTGATCATTTACAAAACTGCGCGCATTGGGCACCAAATCAAAAATTGAGCCATCAGAAAAAAATCGATCCGCAGTGACCAAGATAATTGCGATATCTGGATTGCGGTATGTTGCGACATCAGAAATTGCCAGAACATTGGATTCTGGTAATTTCAAATTAAGAATTAATGCGCCAAAATCTTGATCACGCAATTCTTCCATGGCTTGGTCTTGGCTCAACGCTTGAACCACATCCAACCCCTGACGTTGCAGATGCTTGCACCAAATTGTGCTGAGCGCAAGATTACCTTCGGCTACTAATACCCGCATGTGACTCTCTTAAATAATGCTCTTTCATTTTGTAAACTTTAGGTTAACAAAACCTTAACAGCCTCTTTAAATTGTTTAGGTTTGCGTTTTTCCGCCGTTTTCGCCAAACAAGCAAAAAAGGACAGGAGAAGTTGTGAAAACAGTCATCACAGTTTGCGACACATGCAAAAAAGAAAATTGGGACCCAGAGCAAAATCTGCCACGTGATGGCGAGATTTTGGCACAGATGGTTGAAACCGCCGCAAACAAATTGGATACGATCGAAGTTCGCCGCCAATCGTGTTTGATGGGCTGCGAACGTGCCTGTAACATCGCAATACAATCGCAGGGAAAGCTGCAATATGTGCTTGGGTGTTTCGATGCGGATAAGGATGATGCTCAGGGTATTATCGATTACGCCCTACTCTATAACGCCAGTGAAACAGGGCAAGTTCCCTATAAAACCTGGCCACAAGCAATCAAAGGGCACTTTGTTGCGCGTTTGCCGATTTTACCAAAACTGGATTCAGATCAGTGACCAACAAGCGCGATCATGGTGGGGGTTTGGATGCGGCAATGGCACAATTTGGTGGTGCGCGTGATCAATGGTTGGATTTGTCCACAGGGATCAATCCAAACCCCTATCCATTTGGCGATATTCCGATGGATTGCTGGACACGCCTGCCTGATCAATCTGGTGATCAAGCCTTGATAAACGCCGCGCGGAAATTTTGGAACATCCCTAAGGATGCCGATATTTTAGCAAGCTCCGGTGTGTCGCAAATCATTGCGATGTTGCCACAAATTGTGAATGGCTCCAATTTTCACATTTCCAAACCCACCTATAACGAACACGAAGCCGCATTTGTTCATGCTGGTTTTTCATTGCAACGCTCTGCACGAAACAAGGTTTATGTGCATCCCAACAATCCTGACGGGGTGCTGCACGACATCAACGATCAAGTTTTGGATAGCTCTGATATGATCATCATTGATGAAAGCTTTTGCGATGTTTGCGCCGATGAAAGCCTCATCAAATATGCAAGCCACCCAAATGTTATCATTCTAAAGGGGCTTGGAAAATTTTGGGGTTTGGCGGGATTGCGGCTTGGCTTTGCGATTGGGCATCCAGACAACATTCAAAAACTGCGCAATCTGATCGGCCCTTGGGCAGTATCCGGACCAGCACAATTTATCGGTGCACGCGCTCTTTCCGATCCAAACTGGGCAGAAAGCACCCGTTACCAATTGCACAACGACGCGATGCGATTAGATGAAATTGCAACACAGGCAGGGCTTGCGATTATTGGTGGCACCGATCTGTTTCGTCTTTACAAAACAAAAAACGCCGCAAGTTTTCAAAAACATCTGGCGCAGAATTACATCTGGAGTCGCATCTTCCCATACAGTAATGAATGGATAAGATTAGGATTGCCTGGCCAACCAAATCACTGGGCACAGCTAAATTCCGCAATAGGAGCGTGATATGAACGGGTTTCAGATTTTATTTTTGGCTTTGTTGCTCGATTTCATTTTTGGCGACCCGCTACAAATCTGGAGCCGAATTCCACATCCAGCCGTGATCATGGGGCGTTTTGTTGATTGGTTCGATGACCATTTTAACCGTGGGAAATTGCGCCGTGAAAAAGGTATTTTGGCGATTGCATTGCTGGCGATTTTGGCGCTGGCCGTTGGGTATTTATTAAAAATTTTACCTGATTATGGCATCGTTGAAATGCTGGTGGTAACTGCACTCCTCGCGCATAACAATCTGGTTAAACATGTCCGTGCCGTCGCCACAGGATTGGCCGAAAGTTTAAAAGCTGGCCAAACCGAGGTGGCAAAAATTGTTGGACGCGAAACAAAAAATCTGGATGAAGCAGGTGTTGCCACAGCCGCGATTGAAAGTGCTGCTGAAAATTTTTCTGATGCCGTCGTCGCACCCATTTTCTGGTATCTGATTTTGGGGCTTCCAGGTATTATCCTGTACAAAGTGGTGAATACTGCCGACAGCATGATTGGGCATAAATCCGAAACCTACGCTGAATTTGGGTTTGGATCTGCAAAATTGGATGATCTATTGAATTTAATTCCAGCGCGAATTTGTGGCGCGTTGATGTGTTTTGTTCAAACCTCAAAAAATACTTGGGATGTATGGGATTTGATGCTGTCTGATGCACCCCTGCACGCATCACCCAATGCAGGTTGGCCCGAATCCGCGATGGCTGGGATTTTGGATATTCGCCTGTCTGGGCCGCGTATTTACGATGGCGAGTTGACCGATGATGCATATATCAATCCGCAAGGGAACAAAAATCCGAACCGTGATGACATTTTAGAATCCACAAAGGTTATCCAACGTACATGGTATGCAATCGCAGCGACCATTGGATTTTTTGCCCTCGTGACGTGGATATTTTAATCGCGGCGAATAACACCCGTTACAGCCGCAGCACCAAGTGCTGTAATCACCCAACCAATCGCCTTTGCGAACCACCGTAACCACCATGCTTGGCGGCCCCAATCGCTGCGCGATGTTGATGGCGCCCATGCAGATTCTTGGCCCAGATTAACAATTGGGACCAACAAATCAGCAGCATATGCAATTGCGTGAAAGGTTTCATAATCCTTGCCTGCCTGATCAGGCGCTGACCAAAATTTCGCGGGATTGTCCGGATGGGTTTGTGTTGCACTTACCCAATCTTTTGAAATCAATATCGGCGCGGCATTTGGCGCCATATCGCCAGCATCCCAAGTTTTTTGAAACACAAACGACAAAATACCAATCAACAATACGCCCCAAAAGACCGCAAACATCGGGCGATACCCATACCCAATAAGATAACGAATAAAAAAATCGGACATGACCAAAAACGGCAATCGCCAAGTACCCACACCGCTGTTTCGGATGGCCTGTCGGTTTGCGCTTCGTTGCAACATTTCTTTGCGCATCAACACATCTTGTGCATCGTCGCGATGCCCGATGGAATTCAAAACTCGTGCGAGCTGTTCGTAAGGTTGTGCAGAAAATTCAACGTGCGAAGGCCGGCGTTCCAACCATTCCAAACGTGATTTCACCCTTGTGTCCGCTTCTTGGGCGAAATCTTGATACTCAAATCCATCTAACCGCATTCGATACGTGGCAAGTTCACCCGTTGCATCGTCGTTCAATCGGCGCACCCTTGCGCCGGAAAAATTCATCATCCCACGCGAAATTTGATTGTTTTTGCAAAACAGCACGCCACCAATTTCCGCACGCGCCAATGAAAGTGCGGTAAGCTCACCAATCGTTTCACCATCCAGGTAAACCGGCTTTGCGCTCATTGCACTATCGGGGGCAATTGCACAATTCTTACAGAAAAAATCGCCTGCAATTTTTGCCGATGAAAAAATCAAAGCGCCAGTTGAATGAAGTTCTGACTCCGTGTCGTCAAATGGGTAATCCCCCAAAAAAACCGACCCTTCAACGCGGATCGACACGCCAAAAAATGATATAAATCCCGCATCTTCAATTTTAGCGTCGCAAACTTGAAGATCACCAGCAATCCGCACACCGGGCATGGAAATTTCAGCGGTCGAGTGAAACCCTTGTCGCAGATACACAGAACCTGAGAAAATCGCATTATCCGCGACTATACCCGGTGTCGAACAACCACTCAAATGTAATCCACGCATGCGCGCATTCAAGAAATTCGGTGCTTTGTCAAAACTGCACCGAGTGAGCGTTAAATCGTGCGAACAATCGCACCCTTGCAAATCCAAGAGCCCAACGATTTTTGCACCTCGAATGCGAATACCTTTTGCGTGAAGCGGTGCATTCACATCCGATCCCAACAACAAATATCGGATCAGCTCTGCACGAATTTCAACCTCTGTCGAAGCCAAACCGGGTAAATCACCATCCCCAAGTGTGAGCCTTTCGCCATGCGCACTGGCAAGCAATAATTTTTCTTCGGCGCCAAGGAGCGGTTTGAAATCTTCGATCGTGAACATGAAAAAACATTGCCATGCCGATCTGAACTTCACAAGTCAGATAAAAACCTGAACCAAAGAGTGTTACAAACTGGTCTCGTTATCACGTTTCATATGACGAAGCATGATCGCCTTGATCGATTTCATTGCGCTTTCTGAACTGAGCGAAACGACCGCTTCTGATTGTTCGCCCAATCCATTTAAACTGTGGTCACCTAACAATAGGTCTCGTTTGTTCAAATCCTCTCTGCGCAACTTGATACGGACCAATCGTTTGTTGGCCGTAATTTTGTTAATATCTTCGATTTGGGCGGGAACCCAAATGGGCTTGGGCATTCCACCGGACAGTTGAACTTGTACATTTTGCCCAACTACAACATCAGAAGCATTTGCTACTCCCACGGTTGCCAATACTTCAAAATCGGTAGTGAGCGGTGCAATTTCCATAATATATGCACCGGCCGCGATGCGGCCACCCTCTCCACTCACCCGCAAGCGTTGGACGCGGCCGCTTGTGCTGGCATAAACGAACCGCTTTTCGCGAATGGACTCAATACGCGAAAGTTCATTTTCTGCCTTCATCAATGTATCAGAAATGCCATCCAGTTCGGCTTCGATCAATTTTATACGATTGCGCTCATCTTGTTCCTGTTCGCGAATAAGGTTCTCGAGCGCAGCATTTGCTTTTGCGGCCTCAAGCGAATGTTGCAAATTTGTTTTCAAAGTGCTCATTCCTGTTAACGTTCGAAGCGCTTGCGCATTTTCTTGATTATTTAATGCGGAAATCTGTAAACGCATTTCAAAATCTGTTTTTGCCATACGTTCGTGAACATTCAACAAATCACTCGCGAGCGTTAGCGCTGTTTGGTCTTGCGCCGCTTGAAATTTGAGCATTTCCAATTGCGCATTACATTTACGTTGCACACGATGTAATTCTTCCGATTGGCTAAGCCGCCCCAACGCGAATTTTAGCTCCACTGGAATGGACATCTTTGATTGTCGCGTTTTCAGCGCTGTCAAACAGTTCAAACGCAATAAATTTTTTGACACGTTTTTGCGCGCCGCATCGTACGCCGTGGCAAGATCATCAGTATTCAAAGACAACAACACTTGTCCTTCTGTGACGACTTCGCCATCCGTAACGAACAAGTTTTTCACCATGCCGCCAGAATCATGTTTGATTGGTGTCGATTGATCCACCGCTTGCATTACACCGCGGAGTTTGATCGTATGTGACACCCCAATTGTGTTGAATGCGACAAAGCTCGCGATTACAGAAAACGTTGCAATCGCCCCGCCTAACAAAAGTAGCGCCGCAGAAAACGCCCCTTTTCGAAGCGACGTTTTCAATAGCCGCCTTTTGGCCGTTTTTTCAACTTCGCCTGGTGGCGGCGATGGACGTTCCAATGATGTCCCGGTTATTTCATCTGAACCATTCACGTCACGCGACTTCCTTAGTTGGAGATACGCGATCCACATGGAAGCGGGCGGCCATTTGGCGATACCCTTCGCGCAAAGTTTGTTCAAACCCATCCGTCGCATTTTCGACGCGCTCAATTTCGTGCCGTTTCTCACCAGTCAACTGTTCACTAAGCAGCAGATCACCCTTGTCGTGCATCGTGATGAAAACCTCTGATTGGTTCATACGTAGATCGATCAACACTTCGGATTCGGCATCCAAAAATTTATCTCGCGGTGCAAGAAACAACATATCCTGTGCGGTTTGTTTTACACGATCTTTAAGTTCTTGAGACATCGACATTGGAAATTGACCTTCTAGCCATAAAGACAGTCGAAATGCATCGCGTTTTGTTGGGCAAAATGAAACTCGTACCCAACGTTGATGATAACGCGCTAGCACTTCATCCATCGGGCCGCGATCTGTTACTTCACCGCGTTCCAGTTTCACGACTTCATCCGCAACCGACATCAAATATTCATCGTCCGTCGACAAAATAACAATTTTTCCTTCCGTTTTTGCCTTAAGGATCAACGCCATAAGTGCAGCACGCGATGCCTTATCCAGATATGTTTCTGGTGTGTCCAAAATGATGATTTCTTTGTCTCGATAAAATGCCCGCGCCAACGATAGAATTTGCCCCTGTGCGCTAAAACTACTGTTCGCGGCTTCGTTCAACAAATCGATTTCTTTAAACACATCCTCGTATGGGTCTAGTTTTCGCACCAATTCAATGGCATCAAGTGCCCGTGCTTTGGGATCAAAACAGGTTACATTTTCAACAATCGTTCCATTTAATACCACGGGTGTTGGTGGGGCATAGCTGATCGCGGGAAGCCGTCCATGATTGCGCCCCCAATTTTGATCTTTGTAACTCATCTTTCCTTCAAAAAATTGCCCCGTTGCAATGGCACGTAACAGCTCTGATTTACCTGAACCCGACGGTCCAATAACTGTGAGACACAGACCTTGGAAAAGATCAGCTGAAAATGGAGCAAATCCAAAATCCTCGATTTTATCGAGTGATAACATCGTCATCGTATCTGTTTCGCTCCCACGTCCGCCCGTCAATCGTTGATCATGCGTTGCGCTTTGGTGTAGTAGCGATAGGTTCGGTCTTGATGCGCGCAAAGACTGAACTTGATAGTTTCGTATAAAAACAGACACGATGGTTTGGTTGAGGAATATGAAGGCGATCATTGTCCCAAGCGTAAGCAATCCACCAATATGCAGCCAGGCACCTGCAATAACGCTCAACAATGCGGACAATAATTGAACCAAGTTTAGCCAAGTTGATTGCCCAACGGTTTGAAAATCTGGCTGCAAATCACCCGCAATTTCACCATTGGCGGTTTTCTGAATATATGCGGGCCCGAGACCAACTGTATCAATGATTATTGGGTCCAGATCTTGTTGTCGTGTTTGTGAAACCAATGACGATTTTCGCGGTTTTCGCATTGTCCATAATAGCGCCAAACACATCGCCACAGAGATCGGGATTAACGGCAATACCGGATGAATAAAGGCGATACAAAATACCCAAAACAGCGCAAAACAACTATCCTGATACAGCACCAATCCACGAACATTGGTGAAATAGTTTTCCAACGCGCGCATGCGCATCAAATCAATCAAGCATACAGACAAAATAATTCCAACGCCTAGGGCCGCCAATAATGACAACGAAGATTGATTATCAGCAGGGATCAATCTGTCAACGATCAAGAGCACAATCGCAGGCAAAACCAATGACAGCAGGCTTGAAAAAAAGCCCAGAGCACCGGCAATAAAACGCACCCAACTTGGCGGGGTTTCATCCAATTTTTTCACTTCGCCATTCCCGATTCCGATCGCATGCAGCAACCCTTGGCCAAGCTCTGGCGCTCTTTTGATAAGTGAATTTGAATCGTCAATTTGCATAATGTTTACTTTTCTGATTGTCGAAATTGGATTGGCGCAACTTGATTTATTGATCTGTATTCAAACCGTTGTTTTTTAAAACACGGTTAAGATAATCAGAAAGTGATACGTATTCGTCACTTTGCGGCGCCGTGGCGTTCGAATTATCCCCTTGAATATTCGCGTCAATTGTTGGGGGATTTGAATCCAATTTGCGCAACATTTCTTGCACCAATTCCTGTTCCCGTTTTTCTTGTGAATCCGTATCGTCCAATATGATGGGCATTGGTTGTGTTACCGGTTTGGTCGGCCCCAATCTTTGAAGCAACAAATTTTCCAAAACTTTAATACGTTCTTCACCACTGGAACTCTGAATTTGGTTAGTGGATAACTGATTTGATTCAAACATAGGTTTTTGTCCCGATTGAGAAGCCACTGCACCATATTGTTGTTGACGAGAAATGAGTTGGCGTAATGTTTCTAACTCGGCTTCTAAATTCATCACGCGGTTGAGAAGCATATCTTCTGGATTTTGCGTCAGGTTTTCACGCTGAATCCCAAATTGTGGACGCAAATTTGTGTTGTCAAAGTGATTGGCAAAATTTGCAAAATCACTCGTTCTTGCCAATTCAGTTTCAACACCATTGTTTTGAAGTGCGCTATAATTTGGCGCAACAATATCGCTATGTTGACCAACTGACTGAATTTCATTGCCAAAAACAGTGCCGTGATCAACCTGAGATGCCCAGCCCTGATTGGCATGAATTGGTGCGGTCTGTCCCCCACCAGATCGCAGCGTTGCCAGTTCATCTTTCATCGCCTGAAATTCTGACTGCAATTGTCCATATTGTTGCGATTGGTAATCTGCTTGGCCATTCCTGACGAAACCGGCATTTGCAAATCCCTGTGTGTTCGTGGGATTGCGCGATTGCATATGCCAAGTAGTTTTCGACACTTGCGGAGCATTGGTCGCGGTTTCCCATTCGCTTGGCTGCGTTAAACCAGACGAATGTAATTGTCCTGATTGTGCAGGAACCGGCCAACCGCGTGGAAATACACGTGGTGATTGACCCTGTGCAACCCAGCGAAGATACGTTGTAACAGCAGAGAACCCCACGAGCGAAATGCTTTGCAACACTTCCAATTCGCGCTTGATGATTAATTCGCTACTGGATGATAACAATGTTTCAAGTCGCGCATCGAGAGGTTCGAGAATTGTCGGCGGAAGTGGTAATTCGGTTTTCCGATCGGACACGAAAAAGCTATCGTTTGGGGTAATTCCATCAAATCGAACCTGAATGCGCCCCTCGGGTGTAAGACCGATTTCGACGCCATTTTTTTGCGCAATACATGCAGACCCGTTTTGGACGCATTGAATTTCAAAAACATCTTCGTCTAATCGCGGGCTTGGGCTGAATCGTGCATAGCCATCTGGATCAAACCGAAAATAGACAGATTCAACAAACCCTTCTTGAAAAGTGGGCCACCCAAAGGAACCGCGAATGGCTTGCTCTGCTTCGCGTGCACCGATGGCAAACAAAACCGATGTATCCAAAACCGCCGTCGAATTTTCAAACGAAGCATTGTTTGTGGCATCCTGCGCAGAAGCGATGCTGGTGCCTGAGCTCAATATGATTGATGCGATACACATGATTAGATTTGGCTTTAACGTCATTGCGTTTCCTCCATTTGTGCTGGATGGCGATAGGCCGGTAGCCAATCTGCTTTTTGCGGGGGGTCGGGAAGCTTTCTGCGGATACGCAGATCGCGGTCTCGAAAACGAGTGTACCAAACTTCGGAACCACCAGTTCCGCCCGTCAAGATGCGCCCCTGCACTTTGTGCAACAACGACGCTAACAAGATCCCATTGTTGTTTGCGGTTTGGATTTCAATATGGCCTGTTCCACCCTCATAAAGCCCCTCATAAAAACCCCTTTCTGGATCAAATAGTTCGATCACAGCCTCGTAAAGGATATCCGTGTAATATGTATCCCAGAGCGCCCATAAGCCGAACGCAGCTTTGGTTGCGACAGCGGCATGATCAGGTGAATAGTCACCCCGTGGTGTAACGGTGTTCCACGGATAACCATCCGAAAAGATGGTGTCATAAGTGAAATAAGGCGGGCCCTTCACATTGTGTTCTGAGCGCGCGGTCATATAGCCATCGCGTTCAAATCGGTTATGTTGAACCTGATAAATCCGATCTGCAAATTCCGCGCGCCAACCATCCGAATGAATTGCGTCTGAGCTCATGTCATCATGTGGCAAATCCCAGTTTAATTCCAATCCATCCAAAAGATAACTTTCAGTCACAACATAGTTTTGAGAATGAAAAACCCGTGGATCGCGCCCATCGTAAGGGACGCGTACGTCCAAAATATTCGTGGTGAGATAGGGTTCGGCACGATGCGCAAAATATGGTTTGAACCCCCATAGAGCGAAACCTTTTGCTGCATATTCTTCGTATCCTAATCGCCCTTCTTGCGCGTAAATCGTTTCCTTGGTTTCCTTGTCAACAGCTGCACCAAACATCACGCCATCTTTGTCGATAATGTTGGAATAGTCCCAACGTAACAACATGTTATCAATCGTATTGGCAAGATAGGGATAACGATTACGAATAATGCGCATCCAGACAAGAAACCGTCCGATATCCAACGCAGAATAACCGATTTCACCTGGCTTATTGCTATAATCAACCTGCGCTGCAGTTTTGGTGTGATACACTTTGTTTGGCATCTCGTTTCGAAATAATTTCAAGTTCCGAAACGTGGTTAACAATCGCATGATCCGTTTATCAAATTCAGGCTTTTCAATAAGGCACAGCTCATAGGCGGCAACCATACCGCTGATATACGATGCGGTATCCCACAATGTTGTTGATGGATATCCGCCAACGGAATTGGCAAGACCTGTAGATTCTTGGGTGAATTTTTCGAAATATCCCCAAGCGACCTTTGCCGCCTGCATTTCGCGATCATTTAAAAATCCGCGACGGGGCTTGTAGCGGCGCACATAACCATTTGTTTCGGTATAACCTGGAAATGACTTTTCATTATTTTCCTGATCAAGCTTATCAAAAAAATCCTCTGGCATTTCGCACATCCGCGGGGGTGAAACACGTTTTTCTCCGTTCGAAATGCTGCTTAAACTTTGTGACGGCAACTGTCCGCGAAGCAAGCTTGGCAATGTTTCCATATCAACATTCCCAGCACCGCTGTTTTCAAGAGCAGTGCGAATTTCAAATCCATTGGCATCGGCGTTGTCCAGCGATGTTAACGCCGAATATTCTGGGTTTTCTTTTAAAAATTCTGATGCCAAATCTGCTTTCGCTGCGCGTTCAGTTTCCAATGCATCTTTTTCTGCTCGCGCTTTGGCAAGTTTTACCGCGTTATTATTCACAGTCTCACCAACTGCATCACCCAGATATATTGCGCCACTAATTGCAGAGCCAAGAAGGCCAAGCGCAAAAATTATCAAGATAACATTTCGAAGTTGAGCGGGCATATTGTCGTTTCCAATTTAAGTATTCTGCGAGTCGGCGAATATTCACAAAGGATACGGCTTAGGTTGTAAATTTTAGGATAATGCCTTCATTTTCTGAAAGAAACTTACGTAAAATTTAATTCAACTATCTTTGGGTGAACAATCAAAAATCAAGCGAATGCAATTTGAATCATCATCCGACACAGACTCTATTTTTGTGGTCAGACTTTGGATTAAGAACCAACCAAACCCACCCTCTGGTAGATCTTCAAAATTTTGTTCTGGTCCGCTCATTTCTTGTGGATGTGGAATTCCCGGGAATTTTTCGCCGAAATCACGCACTTCACAACAAAGCTGGTCTGTGTCCACACCCACAAACAAAGAAATGTCACCCTTGGCAGACCCTTTGTAGGCATGCTCCACAACATTGTTCAGTGTTTCAGCAAGAACAATTGCAACATCTTCGCAATGTGATTTAAGCCTTGCATCACCGCTCATCCATAAATCGAGTTCCGACAAAATATTAGAAACATTTTCCTGTTCGCTTTTAAATTGGCGCAGGAAAATTGGTTCAGGTGCAGGCGACGGTTCATTCATTTTCAATCCGATCAAATCGCGTTTTTCAAATCCTCGGGGATCGCATCTGCAATTGATTTATGAATTTTAAAAACACTGTCCATGCGCGTAAGTTTGAAAACTTTTTCCACTGTTGGGGTAAGGTTGGCGATTTCAAAATTTCGTTCTGTGCCCATGTATTTCATATGTGCCACAACCGCACCCAATCCCGAACTGTCCATGAATCCAACATCTGACATATCCAGAATCATGAATTCAGCGCCATCGTCGACAACCGTTTTCAGCGCATCTTTGAAACGCACAGCCATTGCGGCATCAAGTCTGTTTTCGCGTAACTTCACAACAGTTTTGTGACCATATTGATCGACTGAAATTTCCATGTTTTGCTCCTGAGATAAATTGGCCTAAGCGCCCTTTGCCAAATCTTTTGCACGTAGATTACTGAAATTTCGTAAACGTGGTGGCTTCCCAAGCCCAACAATCCATGCAATTTTTTTAAACTTTGAAATAAACATCACCGCACAAGTTGCCAAAACCGTCGCGACAAATGCTTTGGTTGCAACATAGACACTCGGATTGACCCCATCATGCCAAAGCGCGATTTCCAACAAATCCAAAAAAATTGGATGCACCAAATATATGCCAAACCCAAAGGGAGCCAGCCGACCGATCAAGGCTGGAAAATTTGAATTCTTTGCACCCATGAAAATTCCAAACAATGCGACAGGGATCAAAAAATCCGCCCAATACGCAGGCGTATAATTGTAATTCCAATGCCCTGTTTGGATTACCTTGTAAGAATAGACCAACTTGATGAAGTAGAGCATCACACACACAAATAGCGCAACTGCCGTCAATTTATGCGCGTCGGACTTTGTCATCCCACGCTTAAGTATCCCATAAAAACTCGCAGCCACGACGCCATAACCAATATATGCCATCACCTTGACCCCGCGCACCAAATATTCAAACCCCGATACAATTTGCAGTTCGGCCCAAATAAACACGTCAACCTCTCGTTTCACAAAAAGACAGAGCAACACCAATAGTCCAAGCATGGGTGTACGCACAGCAACTTGATAAAATGGGTAAAACAAAACCAACAAAAACAATGTTGGCAGGAAATGCATGTGATATTGCACAGTACCAAGTGTAAAGTACCCCAGCCAAGCCGATGGTGTTGCCAACTCTGACATCAGCGCCGCTTCATATCCAAAATGGGTTGCTTTGATCAGTCGGAAAAATGCATAAAATACGACCCAAAATGCAAACGGAAGCAATAATCGTTTCATTTGCTCAAAAACGGTTTCGCGATACCCACGTCCGCGTTTATCCAACGACCAGATCAACAAAAACAGCGAGATGATGATAAACAATTCGGTACGCGCCAAATACGCCACTGAACGGAACAATACGGGGAAAACACGTTCGCTTGGCTGATAATCTGGGAATGGCTGCCCCATGATATCGGACGATGCGTGAAGCCCGACCATTGAAATACTGGCAAGCAAGCGTAAACAATCAAGCCAGAACATCCGGTCGGATTGCGGTTTTTCGTTGCTTCCCATAATTTGGATCCTTTCAAAACAACAAACAATTTTCGCAAATTCATTTGTATTTCGTGCTCACGATTCGAGAGATCATAAGCAATTGTTTATGAATCATTCCTAAAAGGGCTCAAAATTTTGGAGGCTTAAATTGCGACTTCTCACAACTCTAACGCTCGGCTTCATGGGCTGTGCAAGTTTTGAAATACAGGCTCAAAGCCAGTTCCAACTTCCCATCGAAGCAAGCAGTTGCGCGATACAAAACGCGTTAACAGGTGGCCTAGAGGCACAATGCCAAAACGTTAAAACAAACGGATCGCCGCGTGGAATTGTTTTGCGATTGGATCAAGAGCTCAATGCGCAAAAAGCGCAAGATCTGGGGCGAACAGCGCCGACTAAACCTACTGTTAAGCAAGCGACGTTCAAGCCATCTGCTCCTGTCATTGACCGACGCGCAGCGAAATCAAATGATGGATATTTCATCCAATTTGCCTTTGCATCATTTCAATTGGAACCACAATATGTGGAACATATTGCACGACTTGCGGCGGTTCTTTCTGCGCCAAACATGTCCGATACATGCATTCGAGTGACTGGGCATACGGATACAATTGGAAGTGCGGCATTTAACAAAACACTTTCTGAAAAAAGAGCCGTATCCGTTGCAAAATTGTTGGCAGAAAAAAGCAAAATTTCACCCGATCGCATTCAAATTATTTCCGCTGGGGAAACACAGCCACTTGCAAATATTGCTGGCAGCGATCCGTTGAATAGACGTGTTGAATTTTCAACGAAAGATGCGTCCAATGGTTGTGCGTAAAATAATTCGCATTTTAACTTGTGTTTGCTTCGTACTGAACATGGCGCAACAAGCGCATGCACAAACGCGCATGGCATTGGTCATTGGGAATGGCGCATACGAAAATTTGGACAAATTACGTACGCCTGAAAACGATGCAACAACGATCGGCGAAACGCTTTCATCGCTTGGGTTTCAAGTGTTTCTTGCGACCAATTTGAACAATGATCGAATGCGAAATGCAATTTCGTTATTTCAAAAAAAGGTCGAATTTGCGGATACGGTTTTGGTCTATTTCGCTGGGCATGGAATGCAACGAGATGATGAAAACTTTCTGATACCAACCGACTATAACCCGCACCTGCAATCGACGAACGCAAGCGCGATAAACATTGAAACAATCGTGCATGAATTATCAAATCGATTGCGCACGAATTTATTTATCTTTGATGCGTGTTTTGACGATTCCAATAGCAACCTGATTGGTAACAAAACGATTGCACCCCCAGTAAACGCTCCCCCGATGGGAAGTTTAATTACCTTTTCCACGACGATTGGAAAAAAGGCATATGATGGCATCGCAAACCACAGCATTTTCACCGGTGCATTGCTCGATAATATGAAAATTCCTGATATTGATATTGAAGAGCTATTTCGCAACACGCGCCGCGACGTTCTCGTAAATTCGAACAATCATCAAATGCCAACAACGGTCTCATCTTTGATTACACGTTTCCAATTGAATGCATCGCAGGCGCTTGAAAATAGCGCCGTTGATCAGAGCTTTATGAACCTGTCAGAACACGGTTTTTCACATAAATCTGTCTTGCGGGACATGGAAAATGGATTGGAAATTTCTGCGCACGATAAAGCAAAACAAAAACTGCGAAAATTGCTGTGTGCCAAGCTAACTTCGCCCTTGCCGCCCCAATGTCAGTAGCTATATTGCACAAATCAAGCAGATCAATGATGTCATATTTCTTGTAAATTTCGACTGAATCGTTGGTGAAATACTAGATTTTGTGCTTTTTCATTCTCGTCAACCCCGAAAATTATCGTCAAAACCCATAAAAACAGCGTTTTTATGCGCATTTTTGTACATGGGCTAGTTGTGTTTCGCCGCAACATCTTGTTAGGTTTACGCACTACGCCAACAGGTGTTGAACATTAAAAACAATAGGAGCAGTCAATGTCACAAAAACCAATGACTAAAACACAACTCGTTTCCGCTTTGGCAGATGCCTGCGGTTCAGACAAACAAACAGCAAACCGTTCTTTGGAAGCGCTGGCTGAAATCGTATCAAAAGAAGTCGCTGCTGGTGGTGCTGTGACACTTCCTGGTTTGGGTAAATTCCAATGCCGTGCACGTCCAGAACGTATGGTTCGCAACCCTGCTACAGGTGAGCAATTCCAAAAACCAGCTGACCGTGTTGCAAAGGTTACTATTGCAAAAGCGCTAAAAGACGTCATTAACGACTAAGCGGTTGCAGAAATTCGAATGTTGATAAGGCCGCGATTAACGCGGCCTTTTCTTTGGGATATCAATATGGATTTTCGTGCAATTTTAATGGGGCTAAGCTTTGCCTTTATTTGGAGCAGCGCATTTACATCAGCACGAATTATCGTTCAATCCGCTCCACCTTTGGCGGTATCATCGCTTCGCTTTTTATTGGCAGGCATCATTGCAATTACCATCGCATATGCAATGGGTCAGAGGATTAATTTTACACGGTCCCAATGGCGCGCCATCTCTGTTTTTGGCATCTGCCAAAACGCCATCTACTTAGGGCTGTTTTTTGTTGCCATGCAAACAATCGAGGCATCCCTCGCATCGATCATTGCCAGCACCATGCCATTGCTTGTCGCGTTTGCCGCCACAGTATTTTTTAAAGAGCGTTTAAGCGTGATTGGTAACCTTGGTTTGATCACGGGGTTCGTCGGTGTTTTGTTGATCATGTATTACCGTTTCAACGGCGGTGTCGACGTCACGGGTGTGATGCTGTGCATTGTCGGAGTTGTCGCTCTGACCATCGCAACATTAACCGTGAAAAGCGCAAGCACTCAAAACAATTTGTTGATGACCGTTGGATTGCAAATGTTGGTCGGGAGCGTTGCCCTGATCATCCCATCATTCATATTCGAAACATGGCAATTTAACTGGTCACCATCTGTGTTTATCGCGTTTGTATACACGGTATTGGCACCGGGAATTATCGCAACTTACATCTGGTTTAAATTGGTGTTGCGTATTGGTGCGACCAAGGCGGCAACATTCCATTTCCTGAATCCATTTTTTGGCGTGGCAATAGCGGCGGTCATTTTGGACGAACAGCTTACAAAAACCGATGTTATTGGTGTGGTCATCATTATGGTCGGGATCTTGGCAGTACAACTCAGCCGCAGCAAAACGATATAGGTGTTAACCAATCTTGCCTTGGTTTTTACCTACCTGCCCCCGGTGCAATAATACGTGGTCCAAAATCACACAGGCCATCATCGCTTCGCCCACTGGCACAGCGCGAATTCCAACACAGGGATCATGACGTCCCTTGGTGATGATTTCTGTTTCCTCACCTAATTTGGTAACTGTCTTGCGCGTTTTCAAAATAGACGATGTAGGTTTCACTGCGAAGCGACAGACCAAGTCTTGGCCAGTGGAAATACCACCCAAAATTCCGCCTGCATGGTTTGACGAATATCGCAAGCCATCATCACCCATGAAAATTTCATCGGCGTTATCTTCGCCCGTTAATTCCGCTGCACCAAATCCCGCACCGATTTCAACGCCTTTGACAGCGTTGATAGACATCATTGCCGTGGCGATATCTGTGTCAATTTTAGCATACACCGGCGCACCCAACCCAGCAGGGGCACCCGATGCGATGACTTCGATCACGGCACCAACACTATTTCCTGATTTGCGCAAGCCGTTCAAATATTCGGCCCAACGATCAGCGGCGGCGGCATCTGGTGTCCAGAATGGATTTTGTTCAATCTGCGCTAAATCGATTGCTTCGCGATCGATTTTATCCGCGCCCATTTGCACCATGTAACCAGTGATTTTCAAATCTGGCACCAAAGCCTTCAAAACCTCGCGCGCCACGCCGCCCGCGGCCACGCGTGCTGCGGTTTCGCGCGCCGAACTGCGCCCACCACCGCGATAATCGCGAATACCGTATTTCTGCCAATAGGTGATATCCGCATGGCCCGGGCGAAATTTATCCATAATATCGCCGTAGTCTTTGGATCGCTGGTCGGTATTGCGGATCATCAATTGGATTGGTGTACCCGTGGTTTTACCCTCGAACACACCCGACAAAATTTCCACTTCGTCCGCTTCTTGGCGTTGCGTGGTGTATTTATTTTGACCTGGTTTTCGCTTGTCCAACCATTTTTGCAACATTGATGCGTCCAACGGGATATTCGGCGGACACCCGTCAACCGTTGCCCCCAATGCGGGGCCGTGGCTTTCGCCCCATGTTGTGACTGTGAACAATCTGCCAAATGAATTCGTAGACATGCGCAATACTCCTTATCTTTGCTTTATCCTAAGCCGATTCAGAACGAAACCCTGCCTATTGCACTTTTCCCCGCTTAGGATAGATTTACCAATACCTCGGGGAGCCTTTGGGCTGAGACGTGAAACGAACCCGTAGAACCTGAACCGGATTATGCCGGCGGAGGGAAGGTTATGGGAACACCCGCAAACCTCGCCTGACGCCTGTAGCTAGGAGAGACAAGGGATGAAAATTTTCCAACTTTTTGCTGCGGGTCTTTGTGTGGCGCTGCCAATATCGGCATATGCACAAGATAAACCCGAGTTAACAATATACACATACGACAGTTTTGTTTCCGATTGGGGGCCTGGCCCCGCAGTGGAAAAAGCATTCGAAGAAACCTGTGAATGTGATTTAAAGTTGGTTGCAGCGGGTGATGGAGCGGCGTTGTTATCGCGAGTTCTGTTGGAAGGCGAACGCACAGATGCAGATATTGTTTTGGGGCTAGATACAAACATTACCGCACGCGCCACAGAAACAGGGCTATTTGCACCCTATGGGAAAGCGCCGTCCTATCTTGATGTTCCGATCCCGTGGGAAGATAAAATTTTCCTACCCTACGATTGGGGATATTTTGCATTTGTTTATGACAACACCAAACTTTCAGATGTGCCTGACAGTTTCGAGGCATTAATCGCAGCACCTGATGATCTAAAAATCGTGATCCAAGATCCACGCAGTTCAACCCCAGGTTTGGGTTTGTTGTTATGGGTAAAAACCGCATATGGTGATCGCGCACCAGAAATTTGGGAAAAGCTAGAGCCAAAAATCCTGACCGTTACCAAAGGTTGGTCCGAAGCATACGGTATGTTTACCGAAGGAGAGGCTGATATGGTGCTATCATACACCACATCGCCCGCCTATCACATCATCGCAGAGGATGATCATACCAAATCAGCCGCATCATTTAAGGAAGGCCATTATATGCAGATCGAGGTCGCTGGAAAATTAGCCAGCAGCGATCAGCAAGAACTTGCAGATGATTTTCTGAAATTTATGACATCGCCAAAATTTCAAGATATCATACCGACAACCAATTGGATGTATCCAGCGGTTTTCCCGTATTCAGGGCTTCCAGCAGGGTTTGAAACGCTGATAACGCCAACAGAAAGTTTGATCGTTGATCCCATCGAAGCAGAAAAAACACGTGACGCGGCACTCGCAGAATGGCTAACCGCACTCAGCCAATAAGGCCGATTCACTTTATCGCAGGTGGCGGCGCGTTTGCGCTGCTACTTGTGTTAACGATCGGCACAGTCATCGCGGTTTGGACACATGCCGAAATCGGATCAGGGCTCAGCAGTTCCGATTGGTCGGCGGTGCGTTTCACCCTGTCACAGGCGTTTGTATCGGCAAGTGTCAGCATCGTACTGGCCATACCCGTTGCACGCGCATTGGCGCGGCGCAAATTTCGCGGACGCGCATTGATGGTTTCCTTTCTGGGCGCACCATTCATTTTGCCCGCTATTGTCGCCGTATTAGGCATCGTTGCTGTTTGGGGGCGTTCGGGTTGGGTTAGTCAAGCAATCGCACCGTTTGGGTTTTCACCTTTGAATATCTATGGATATTTCGGTGTTGTCTTTGCACATGTGTTTTTCAACCTTCCGCTGGCAACACGGCTGTTATTGCAAGGTTGGCTGTCAATTCCCGCAGAGCATTTCCGATTATGTGCGCAACTGGATATGTCACCCTCTGAAATTGGCAAACATCTAGAACGCCCGATGCTTTGGTCCGTATTGCCAGGTGCATTTTTGTTGGTGTTTCTGCTGTGTATTTCCAGCTTTGCCGTTGTACTTGCGCTTGGCGGAGGGCCACGTGCCACCACGGTTGAGCTTGCGATATATCAAGCATTGCGATTTGATTTTGATCTGTCCAAGGCTGCATTGCTGGCCGTGGTGCAATTTGGGTTATGCACAAGCGTTGCACTTGCTTGTATTTTTATTGCAAAGCCAACGAATTTTGCGTTCGGCTTGGATCGACCACCCGAACGCTGGGATGGCAAGGGAACATTCCACATAATATGTGATTCCATTTCGCTGATATTGCTAACTTTGTTTTTGTTCCTTCCATTGCTCGCACTTTTTATTCGCGGCCTGATCCCCATCGCGCATCTGCCAATTAAAATATACGCCGCTGCCCTTAATTCCGTTGTCATTGCGGTGGGATCGGCAATGCTGACCATCGTGATGTCGCTTGCATTGGCTGCGTTGATTATTCGTATTGCACGGCGGCGCAAACGCATTTCACAAATTGTCGAAGGATTGGGTTTTTTAACACTTGCGGCGTCCCCGTTTGTGATTGGTACAGGGCTTTTTATCATCATCAACCCATACATAAGTCCATTTGCCGTGGCATTGCCCGTAACCGCGTTGATTAACGCGGCCATGAGCCTACCATTTGCGCTACGCATCATATTGCCCGCGATGACCCGCGCAGAAGATCACTATGGTACGCTTGGTGATAGTTTGGGCATGGAACGCTGGACACGGTTTCGCATCGCCATATGGCCACGGTTAAAGCGCCCGATTGGATTTGCCGCTGGATTATCAGCGGCACTGTCGATGGGAGATCTGGGTGTAATCGCGCTGTTCGCCCCGCCTGATATCGAAACTTTGCCATTGATGATGTATCGTCTTATGGCCGCCTATCAATTGAAAATGGCAAGCGGAGTTGCGCTATTGTTAATATCTCTTAGCCTTATTTTATTTTGGCTTTTTGATCGTGGAGGTCAACTTGAGCATCACACTCGATAAATTGGTTTTGAACCAAGGTAATTTTCAATTGGACGCCGATCTGGAAATCGAAGAAGGCCACAAAATCGCATTGCTCGGTCCATCGGGGGGCGGGAAATCCACCCTTCTGTCCGCAATCGCTGGTTTCAAAGAAATTACATCAGGCCGCATTTTGTTTAATGGTGCGGATATTTCAAATGATCCCCCTGCCAAACGCCCTGTATCCCTGTTGTTTCAAGATCACAACCTGTTCCCACATCTCAGTGTTGAACAAAACATTGGGCTGGGGCTACGCACAAATTTGCGCTTGAACGATTCAGAAAAAGAAATCATCCAAGACGCGCTGCGCCGTGTTGGGCTAGGCGGGCATGGAACCAAAATGCCAAGCGAGATGTCAGGCGGGCAGCAACAACGCGTCGCACTTGCGCGTGCTTTGCTGCGCGATCGTCCTGTCCTCTGCCTAGACGAACCATTCGCAGCACTTGGTCCCGCCTTGAAACATGAAATGTTGGATTTGGTTGCGGAAATCGTGGATGCCGCCAACGCCACATTGTTGATGGTAACGCATCAGCCCGACGATGCCGAATATATCGCCGATCAAACAATATTGGTGGCACAAGGACGCGCATTTGCACCGGTTGAAACAACCACATTGTTTCATAGCCCACCACCCGCATTGGCAAGCTATCTTGGCACGCGTCGCGCACATGGCTAACAAAAAAACGCGCCAAACAAGTGGCGCGTTCTTAAACTTTTTCTGGTCTAGGCAGTTAAGCTTTACGCTTATGTGGTGCCCATAATTTTTTGTTGGTCAGGTACAACAGAACCGTCAACAACGCCAAGAAACCAACAGACAATAAGCCTGTCCATTTACGCGCCATCATTTTAGGCTCTGCCGCCCACATCAAAAATGCCGCTGTATCTTCGGCCATGTGATGTGCGCTGGCGTCGTGGCCATCGGCAAATTCAACCTGATCATCGGCCAATGGTGGCGCCATTGCAATCCAACCACCTGGGAAGGCAGTATTTTCATACAACGTTGTACCCGCTTGCGTTTTTTCTTCTCCAGTGTAGCTGGTCAAGATAGCCACGATGTATTCTGGGCCACCCATTCCTTTGACGATCTGATTGATCCCCAAACCAGCTGGACCGTGGAAACCTGCACGCGCCTTTGCCATCAAGCTCAGGTCAGGTGCATTTTCAACGCCACTGCGCGGAAATTTATCAGATGGGATCGCCGCACGTGTATCATCCAATTCCGGATCAAATACTTCATACAAGGCCGCAAAGGCCTTTACTTGATCTTCGGTCAGATGAGGACCACCCTCGTCACCCAAAGTGCGAAACGCAACTTGGCGCAGACCGTGACATGCTGAACATACCTCTTGGTACACTTGCATACCGCGTTGCAATTGATGCTGATCAAAGGAACCAAATGGGCCTTCAAAGCTAAAATCAACGTCGTGGATATGCGCTGCATCACCAGCCCCAAATGCGGAACCCGTCGTCACACCCAATGCAACAAGAACTGAAAGAACTGTCTTTTTCATCTTCTTATCCTATCTATCGCTTAGCGTGACACAGTTGATTTTGGCGGGTAATGCGCATCAAAATCAGCTTCGATTGTTTCAGGTGTGGGCAGCGGTTTCTCGATACGGCCAAGGATTGGCAAAATAATCAAGAAATACGCGAACCAGTAAATCGCACCAATCAACGAAATTGTTGGAACCAAGCCTTCTGCTGGGCGTGCACCGCACCACATCAGAACCATGAAATCAACGCCCAGCAGCCAGAACCACCACTTGAACATCGGACGGTAACGACCCGAACGTGTTGATGATGTATCCAACCAAGGTGCCAGCGCCATCACAAAGATCGCACCAAACATGGCCAACACGCCCAAGAATTTCGCATCCAAGAACAACACATCGAACGTAATCGCACGCAAAATCGCATAGAACGGCAAGTAATACCATTCAGGCACAATGTGTGCTGGCGTCGCCAATGCGTTCGCTTCGATATAGTTATCTGGGTGGCCAAGGTAATTTGGCATAAATCCAACGATTGCGGCAAATACTGTCAAAACCAATACCAGCGCGAACAAATCTTTGATCACGAAATATGGCCAGAACGGTAGCGTATCTTTGGCAGCTTCTGCTTTGGATTTGCGGCGCACTTCCACACCTGTTGGGTTGTTGTTACCTGTTGTGTGGAATGCCCAAATATGGATTACCACAAGGCCAACAATCACGAACGGTAGTAGATAGTGAAGGCTAAAGAAACGGTTCAATGTTGCTTGGTCAACCGCTGGTCCACCCAACAACCATTCTTGAATGATTGGGCCAACACCAGGGATCGCACCAAACAAACCAGTAATAACCGTCGCACCCCAGAATGACATCTGACCCCAAGGCAAAACATAGCCCAAGAAACCCGTTGCCATCATCGCAAGGTAAATCAACATGCCCACAATCCACGTGATCTCACGCGGGCTCTTGTAGGAACCGTAATAAAGACCGCGGAAAATATGGATATACACGGCGATAAAGAACAATGATGCACCGTTTGCATGTAAATAACGGAACGCCCAGCCACCGTTCACATCACGCATGATGTGTTCAACGGAATCAAACGCCATGTCCACATGTGGAACATAATGCATCACCAAAATGATGCCTGTGATAATTTGCAACGCCAGACAGAATGTCAAAACGATGCCCCAAATCCACATCCAGTTCAGGTTTTTTGGAGTTGGAATCATCAATGTTGAATACAAAACGCCTGCAATCGGCAAACGCGCATCCAACCATTTTTCAAAGCCAGACTTTGGCTCATAGTGATCGTGTGGAATACCAGCCATGATCTTTCCCCCTAGCCTAACTTGATTGTTGTTTCGTTCAAAAACACTGCCGTTGGCACAGGCAGGTTTTCAGGTGCTGGACCCTTACGGATACGACCAGCAGTGTCATAGTGTGAACCGTGACAAGGGCAGAACCAGCCGCCAAAATCACCAGCGTCGCCCAATGGCACACAGCCAAGGTGCGTACACACACCCATCATGACCAACCATTCACCTGCTTCGTCCAAGGTGCGGTTTGCATCCGATGCATCGCCATCTGGAATATTTGCGTTGCGATCGGCCGCATCTGGCAAATCGCTCAACGCGACATCACGTGCAGCACTGATTTCATCCGCTGTACGGCGACGAATGAACACGGGCTTGCCGCGCCACTTCACTGTCATCTGTGTGCCAGGTTCCAAACCTGCAACATCCACCTCGATAGAGGCCAACGCTTGCACATCCGCACTTGGGTTCATTTGATTAATCAGCGGCCAAACCGCAGCAGCACCCCCGACAGCGCCAGTCGCGGCTGTTGCGACATATAAAAAGTCGCGGCGGGTACCAGTAGAGTTCTTGTCTGTAGACACGAACGTATCTCCCTTGCCATGCCCCAGAGATTAGGGCGTAATTAATAAGGTGTACCTGAACAAAATTCAGGGTATCAGGCTGCGTATTACACATGGCATCACATTTCGTCTAGCGGCCTTTTGGACGCAGCCGTAAAAAGAAGGCAAATTTTATGCGACTTTGCACATATCAACCCGATATCGCACCAAATCTCGGCGCAATGATTCGCCTTTGCGCCTGTTTGGGCATCCCCCTTGATATCGTTGAACCATGTGGATTCCCGCTTTCTCTCAAAACATTACGCCGCTCCGCAATGGATTATGCGGATATCGCCGATATGACGCGCCACGATTCGTGGGAAACCTATTTAGCCACCAAAAACACTGGTCGCCTTGTCCTCATGACCACCAAAGCAACAGATTCACTGTGGAATTTCACATTTCAACCCACCGATACCATTGTCATGGGTCGCGAATCCGCTGGTGTTCCAGAATCGGTGCACAATGCCTGTGATTGTCACGTAAAATTGCCAATGCACGGCACTGCGCGGAGCCTGAACGTTGCGATGACCGCGGGCATGGCCGTTAGCGAAGCATTGCGTCAAACGCGCAACACGTAATTACCAAATGTTTTAAATATCCTCGCCGAAGGCAAAATTACCCTTTGGGCGCGGTAAGCGTCATCGCATCAGTTTTTGAAAATTCCACGAACCATGCGGCCAAGGCATCGTGGCCATTGCGCCAATTACGATCATCAAGGCGAAAATCCAAATAGCCAAGAGCACATCCAAGCGCAATATGGGCCGCTGTAATCGGCGCGGCTAAATCATTCATCCAACGCTTTTCAATATCATCTATGGTGCGCGTTATCTTGCTCCACTGCCCTTCAATCCAGTCATCAAAAACTATTTCGGCTGGGCGCACACGTTTTTCATAAACCATCGCCAATGCGGCATCCATGATCCCATCCCCGGTTGCCTCTAATGTCAGCACCCGCCATTTGTGTTTGCCTTCTGGATATAGCGATCCATCCGCCATGGAATTTAGGTAACGGGTTATCACGCGGCTATCGTATATTGCATCACCAGAATCTGAAACCAAACACGGTATTTTGCCAAGCGGATTTATATCAATTGGCAGTGTCCCCGAATTTATGGGTGTGCCTGCAACATTCACAACTTTGATCTGACCAACCAAGCCCAGCACAACAGCACAAGCACGCACTTTACGTGCATAAGGTGATGCATCTGCATAATATAATTGCATTAAATTACTTTCTTGAATTTCAATCGCCCCAACGCGCTTGCATCGATTTCCATTGCCGGGCCAGATTTTCCAAAACGCACCACACGTTTCCAACGATAACTTGCGTTAATTTGTTCTCCATTTGGATTGCGATGCGCGGCAAAACCTTCGCCGATATCATCAAGCCGATCTTCGACGCGTTGATCAACAGGGCTGATATGCACATTTCGTGCCAATGCTACTGCACCAGCAACCATTGCAATTGGTATAATTGGTAGGGCCATGAAAAATCCTCCTCTTTGTAATCTAGGAATTTTTCGGTCCATTTACAATTAAAATGCTGTTACGGAAATTTGCGTAATTTCGGGAAAAACCGTAATTTTGCTATCTGGTGTCCATTTTGGATATTTACTCATAATACGCAAGAAGCCATCCCAATTGGTGAACTCTAAATACCAATCGATTACATTTTTCCAAGGTTGTTTTAAAAACCAATCACGGTCAACATGGGCAAATTGGCGTATAAATGGCGCGATGCCAATGTCAGAAAATCCACGCGAATGTCCCATTAGAAATTGTTGATTTTCAAGCATTTTATCGAGATCATTTATAAAATCAGCAGCTTTCGCAATCGCTGCCTCTCGTGTCATATCGTCAAATTTGTTTGGATATTTATAGCGATCTAAATATGGTTTGAATTCTACATCACACCGTTCAACCAAAACACGTGCTTTCACGCGGAATCGCTCTGGATCTATCTGGTTTGGGTCTGCCAAGTTTAGCGCCCATTCCATGATTTCAAAACTTTCTTCGATCACCGATCCATCGAGCAAGTACAATACCGGAACCGTCGCCTTGGGAGAGATTTCAATCATATGTTCGGGCTTATCACGCAGCACCACTTCGCGCAGTTCCACCTGTTGCTCACTTGCAAAAATCGCCAGACGTGCACGCATGGCATAGGGGCAGCGGCGAAATGAATACAAGATCGGAAGTGTCATGATACCAATAACTGTGTTTCAGAATACCCCGTGATATTGGCCTGAACAATTTCGCCTTTGGCTTGATCAGTATCAAACAAAACCTCGGTAAAACCTTCGGTTCGCCCCATTCGGGCGTTTTCCATAAGCACGGAATGCGATTTGCCAACCTGCGCGCTTAGGTGTGCCTTTACACGTTTATCACCCGCATGGCGCAGTTGTGCTGCGCGGTCTTTGACGACGTCTCGTGGCAATTGTGGCATACGCGCCGCTGGCGTACCCTTGCGCGGGGAAAATGGGAAAACATGCAACCATGTCAAATCACATTCCTCGATTAATTTCAACGAGTTATCGAACATAGCTTCTGTTTCTGTTGGAAACCCAGCAATGATATCAGCACCGTAAATAATATCGGGCCGCGCCTTGCGCATATCGTTGCAAAACGCGATTGCATCATCACGTAAATGACGCCGTTTCATGCGTTTCAGGATCATGTCATCACCTGCCTGTAGCGACAGATGTAGATGCGGCATCAAACGTTGATCCGATGCAATCGCATCAATCAATGCTGGATCAGCTTCAACTGAATCAATCGAGCTGATCCGCAATCGTGGCAGATCAGGAACAAGGCGCAGGATACGTTGCACCAAATCTCCCAGTTTAGGCAACGCAGGCAAATCCGCACCCCAACTAGTGATATCAACGCCAGTGAGCACAACTTCGTTGTAACCTCGATCCACAAGCCGTTGAATTTGTTCAACAACAACACCTGCTGGAACAGATCTGGAATTACCACGACCATATGGAATAATACAAAACGTACAGCGATGATCGCAGCCATTTTGCACCTGAACATATGCACGGCTACGTGTACCGAACCCATCAATTAAATGCCCAGCGGTATCAGTGACCGACATGATATCGTTCACCTGAACTTTTTCCGTGTCGCCGATGAAATTTGGGCCCTTGGCCAATCCGTTCCACGTATCGGCCTGCATTTTTTCGATATTGCCGACTACAACATTTACCTCTGACATATCGTTATATGTCTGTGGCTCTGTTTGTGCAGCGCAACCTGTTACGATGATTTGCGCATCTGGATGTTCGCGGCGCAGCTTGCGAATACGTTGTTTTGATGATCTCACGGCTTCTGCCGTAACCGCACAGGTATTTACAACGATTGCATTATCCAAACCCGCAGATTCGGACAGGTCTTTCATTGCCTGTGTTTCATATGCATTCAACCGACAGCCGAATGTTTCAAAAATTGGTGGCTTGCCCATCAGATTCCCGCCAAAAATTCGGGTGATAAATGTCCCTGAAACACAAGCGCGGTGGGGCCTGTCATCCAAACACCATCGTCGCGCCAATCAATTTGCAATGCACCGCCATCCAAATGGATGGTCACATTACGTTCTGTTAAACCTTTGCGATGCGCAACAACGGCCGCAGCACAAGCACCCGAACCACAAGCCAAAGTAATCATGCCACCACGTTCCCAAACACGCATACGAATGGTGCGGCGATCAATGATTTCAATGAATTCAACATTTGTGCGTTCTGGGAACAAAGGATGATGTTCAATTGCAGGACCGCGCGTTTCCAAATTAACACCCTCGGCATCATCCACAACGAACACACAATGTGGATTACCCATGCCAGCCGCACCCGGTTCGCCGTCAATTGGAAGCGCGTTCAAATCCACATCCTTGGACAATGGAACGGTATCCCATGTCAGCTGTGGTTGCCCCATATTGACACTAATCAATCCATTGCCGGCATCAACTGCGGGCAACAAACCGTTGCCAGTGCGCAGGACGATTTCTGAATCACCCGTTTCATCCATAATAATACGTGCAACACAGCGGCTAGCGTTGCCACAGGCGTTGGCCATCGAGCCGTCTGAATTCCAAAACGCAACATCGACATCTGCATCATCAGAATCAGTAAGCACCGCCAATTGGTCATACCCAACGCCAAAATGGCGTTCACCAATGGCACGCGCCATAGATTGCGACACGGGTGATTCTGCACCGCGTGCATCAATGATGACAAAATCATTGCCCAGCCCGTGCATTTTCAAAAATGGAAGACCATTTGATATGTTTTTTACCTGATTCATAGGCTTCATATAGACCACCGCGCAGTATCTATCCAGTAACGATGTTTTTTTGACATTTCGGTATTGACCCCCCGCGCCCAAGTGCCTAAACACCGCGCAAAGTGGGCCCTTAGCTCAGTTGGTAGAGCAACTGACTTTTAATCAGTAGGTCGATGGTTCGAATCCATCAGGGCTCACCACTTTACCAAAACGGCCTAGCATTCATTTGCTAGGCCGTTTGTTTTTTAGCTGATTATTCAACACCACATTTGGCAATTTCATTCGCAAAATCTGCAAACATCGCTGTATATAAATTCGGCCCCAATGTGTGTTTTGTCCCAAGCGGATCGATTTCAGCGATGGCTATTTTATTTCCACCACTCACAGATTGGATCAACTTTTCACTAAACTGTGGTTCGCTCAAAATGCAATCAATCCCTTGTTCCGTAATATGTTTCTGAAGTGCGATCATCCGCTTTGCACTGGGGCGCGACGCATCGCTTGATGAAATTGCGCCGACAACTGTCAAATTAAAATCATGTTCCAAATATTGAAATGCATCATGATAAGCCAAAAATTTGGTATCTTTACGAGAAGCAATTTTTTGGGAAAAGTCAGTGTGCATTTTTTCCAAGCCTTCAATCGCTCGTGACACGTTTTGGGAATAAATCGATGCGTTTTCTGGATCATGAACCGACAGCGTATCGCCAATAACCATCAACCATTGTTGCGCATTTTTGGGTGACAGCCACACATGTGGATCAATGACCCCATGATCATGGCCATCGTCATGTTCATGATGTTCTTCTTCGAAAATCGCAAAATCGCGGTTAGCAAGCTGCGTTGTAACCGATTGATTTAAAAATGATACTTTAACAATTTCGGTGTTAAGTTTCGCAAGTGGTGCGCTTAACCACGGGGTTAGCGCATCACCGATATAAAACACGATATCAGCAGATTGAATTGCGGCTGCCTTACTTGGGCGTAGATTCGCATGATGCGGTGATGCACCTGGCTCCAGAATAACACTGGGGGTTTCAACGCCATCCATCACCTGTGCGACCAATGAGTGTACGGGGGCGATGTCGGTTACGACATTCAATTGATCTGCGCGTGCGGATATTTGCGTTGCCAGCATGATGGCCATAGCCGTGATTATTGTGTTTTTCATTGTGGTGTTCCAATTGACAAAATCAAATATGCTTCGTATGTGATATAATATAACATATCAACGAAAATATCATGTCTGATCAAATAAAAACCTTTCGCCAACACAACCATGATAACTGCGTTGAATCCGCAATGCATGCGGCACAAGATATCTGTGACGCACAGCATTTGAAATTGACGCCTGCGCGGCAACGCGTGTTGGAAATTCTGCTTGAAAGCCATACAGCACTTGGTGCCTATGACATTTTGGAAAGGCTAAGCAACGAAGGCGGAAAGGCACAGCCACCTGTTGTGTATCGCGCATTGGATTTCTTGGTTGGTAATGGGTTGGCACATAAAATTGAACAACTGAATGCTTTTGTTGCCTGCGTACATTCGCACAAAGATCACAATCCCGCATTCATGATCTGCAAGAAATGCAAACGTGTGGCGGAAACCGAAATTCCAAATGTTCCAACGGCATTAAATCAACATGCGATGGATTCTGGGTTTGTTATTGAACAAACAATAATCGAAGCCCGCGGAATTTGCCCCTCATGTAACGAGACCGCAAAATGAGCCTGATTTCAATTCAAAATGTGTCGGTTGAAATCACAGGACAAAATATTTTGCACGATGTCACGTTGGATTTGTCGGCTGGTGAAATCCTGACAATTGTCGGGCCAAATGGATCTGGGAAATCAACACTTTTGCGGGTAATTGTCGGCGCCCTTGCCCCAACCAAAGGTAAAATCACCCGCCAAAAAGACATCAGAATCGGATATGTGCCACAAACGCTTGCGATTGATGCAACACTTCCAATGAATGTGGATCGTTTTTTGTCGATCCCAAGATGGGCGTCAAAGAACGAAAAGTTGGCCGCATTGGAACGTGTTGGTGCAACAAATATGATGCACAAACAAATGACGGATTTATCAGGTGGACAATTCCAAAGGGTTCTGTTGGCGCGCGCATTATTATGTGAACCTGACGTATTATTATTGGATGAACCAACCCAAGGTTTGGATCAGCCCGGATCGGCACGATTTTACGAATTGATCGCAGAAATCCGAGCAGAGCTAAATTGCGCTGTGGTGATGGTAAGCCATGAATTACACGTGGTGATGAGCGCATCTGATCGCGTTGTTTGCCTGAACGGACATGTTTGTTGCCACGGCACACCAGAAACCGTGTCCAATGCGCCAGAATATCGCGCATTGTTTGGTGCACAAACGGGTGGGGCCTTGGCACTGTATCGTCACGAACATGATCATGGTCACGACCATCATCACGAACACTAGGAATAACCGATGTTGGACAATTTTTTAATTCGCGCAGCCCTGGCTGGTGTCGGTGTGGCAATTGCAGCAGCGCCTTTGGGTTGTTTTGTTGTTTGGCGTCGCATGGCGTATTTTGGTGATGCAACCGCACATGCGGCAATTTTAGGTGTTGCCTTATCGCTCGCGTTTTCGGCATCCACAATTGTTGGTGTGCTTGTCGTTTGTCTTGGCATGGCGGTGATCGTGTCCAACCTTAATGAACGCGGCATGGCGGTCGACACATTGTTGGGTGTAATTTCGCATTCTGCATTGGCGTTTGGTCTGGTTGCAGTTTCATTTTTAACTGGTGTTCGCGTTGATTTGATGGCCTATCTTTTCGGGGATATCCTCGCGATTGGTATCAGCGACCTTATTTTTATTTGGGTGGGTGCGGTAATCGTTTGTGGCATCATTGCGTGGCGTTGGTCAGCGTTACTCACGGCAACATTAAACGCCGATCTCGCTTCATCACATCATATCAATCCAAAACGCGAGCAACTGATATTAACCGTCGCACTGGCCATCACAGTAGCCGTTGCGATCAAGGTTGTTGGCGCATTGTTAATCGCATCGTTATTGATTATTCCCGCCGCCGCCGCGCGCGGTTTTTCCAAAACCCCAGAAATGATGGCAGGCCTTGCAATGCTTATCGGAAGCATATCTGTGGTATCGGGTATTCAAGCATCGCTCATTTGGGATACACCCACGGGGCCGACGATCGTATGTTGTGCTGCCATTCTGTTTGGGGTTTTGAATACGCTCTCACGTGGGATGCGTGGTTAACCTGCTGTGACGTTTGGTGCGTTGGATCGACCAAACCAAAGCCGCGATAAAGATCGCTGTCATGATTAAAACGATGGTTGGTGCGGGTGCGCTATTGATGAAAAAGCTTGCGTATATCCCAATGATTGACGCCCCCACCGCGACAGCGACGGACACGATCAACATCATGCCAAAACGACGCGTCACCAAAAACGCAATCCCACCTGGTGTGACCAGAAATGCAATCGCGAGGATGATACCAACCGCCTTGAGTGCAGCAATAACTGTAAGCGAAATTAAGATCAGCAAACCATAGTGAAGAAGATTCACGTTTAACCCCGTGGCCTTGGCCTGTGCCTCGTCAAAGGCGTGCAGCATAAAATCTTTCCATTTCACAATGATTACCACCGCCACAAAAATCGCGACATAACCCGTGGTCATCATATCGCTCTTTGATATTCCCAACATATTGCCAAACAGGATGTGATCCAAATGCACATTGGTTTGGATCTTGGTGTATAAAACAATGCCAAGCGCGAACATACCACTAAACACAACGCCCATAATCGTGTCTTGTTTGATGCGGCTGTGTTCGGTCAGATAACCAGTGCTCAGAGCGCAAACCATCCCTGCACAAAACGCACCGATCAACATTGGGAAATTAAAAATATAGGCAATCACCACACCAGGCAGAACTGCATGGCTAATGGCGTCACCCATCAACGACCACCCTTTGAGAACCAAATAACAGGATAATAAACCTGCGGGGACTGCAACAAGAATGCTAATCAAAAAAGCATTCACCATAAATGGAAATTGAAATGGCAAAAGCAACGTTTCCATCATTGCTCTTTCCCCAAGGCACCACCGTTACGTGCACGCATGCGATTGGCGATCAAACCGTGTTTTGGTGCAAAAAAGAAAGCCATCAGAAAAATCAACGTTTGCAACACCACAATCACACCACCTGTCGCACCATTTAAGAAATAGCTGATATACGCCCCGACAAAGCTGGTCATCGCCCCAATCACGACACTTATCAATAACAAACGCGGGAAACGGTCGGTCAACAAATAGGCCGTCGCTCCTGGCGTCACCACCATGGCAATCACCAAAAACGCACCAACCGTTTGCATGGCGGCAACTGTGCATGCGGACAGAATTGCAAAAAATACAATTTTCAATATCTCTGGGCGCAAACCAATGGATCGTGCATGGCTTTCATCAAAAAACGTGACCATGAAATCTTTCCATTTCGCCAGTAATATCGCCATTGAAACGAACCCAATAATTGCCAATTGCCACGTATCGCTGGAAGAAATCGCCAAGATATTTCCCATCGTTATGGTTTGGATATTGATTGGAATGGGTGAAATGGACACCATAAACAAACCCAGCCCGAAAAATGCGGTAAAAATGATGCCGATAATTGTGTCTTCTTTTAATCCGCTTCGTTCATTTAAAAACAACATTGCCCCACCTGCCAAAGCGCCGGCAAAAAACGCGCCGATGGAAAATGGCAATCCCAACAAATAGGCCCCCGCCACCCCGGGAACGATGGAATGTGACAACGCATCACCGATCAAACTCCAACCTTTTAGCATCAAATAGCATGATAAAAATGCACAAACCGCCCCAACCAATGCGCTAACCCACATTGCGTTAATCATGAATTGATAACCAAATGGTTCCAGCAAATATTCCATCATTGGCGGGTCTTATGTTCATCGTCGTAAATCACGACAGGGCGTTCATCATCCGTAATCACCGTGACCGTGCGCAAATCATCATCATCGTGCAAATCATCACCACCCAAAACAAAATGGCGCAAAACACCACCAAATGTTTGTTCCAAATTGTTCTGGGTGAAAACCGTTTCTGTCGGTCCAAATGCCAATACGGTTCCTTTGACCAATATTGTTTGATCACAGTATTCAGGAACAGACCCCAGATTATGTGTGGCGACTAGCATCACGCGGCCTTCGTCGCGCAACCCTTTCAGCAACTTAATAATCGCATCTTCGGTTTTCACATCAACTCCGGTAAACGGCTCGTCCAGCAAGATGACCTTGCCTTCTTGTGCCAATGCCCGCGCAAGGAATACCCGCTTTTTCTGGCCACCTGATAACTCACCGATTTGGCGTTTTCGAAACTCAAGCATCCCTACCCGTTCTAGCGATGCCCTTACCATTTCATGATCTTGTTTGGTTGGGTGACGCAAAAAACCCATATGTCCATAACGCCCCATCATCACCACATCTTCGACTAAAACGGGGAATGACCAATCCACCTCTTCGGCTTGGGGGACATAGGCAACGATATTCTTGCGCAGGGCTTCCTTAACCGAATGCCCCAAGATCGAAATGTCTCCTTGTGCTGTGGGCACAAACCCCATCAAGGCTTTGAACAAGGTTGATTTCCCTGATCCGTTCACACCAACCAATGCGGCAATCGTACCCTTGGGGATCGCAAAACTGGCTTGTCGCAATGCGGTGTGACCATTGCGATAGGTTACGGTTACGTCTGTTGCGCAAATCCCGTCAACCGATTGACCCGTCATTGTCATTGTGCGTTCAAGCCTTCCAATATGGTTTGTGATGTAACGCGTAATAAATCCAAATAAGTCGGCACGGCGCCGTCCTCATTGCTTAGGCTGTCAACATAAAGCACGCCACCGTATTTCGCACCGGTTTCGCGCGCAACCTGTTGTGCTGGTGCGGGTGAAATTGTGCTTTCGCTGAACACCACACCAATTTTGTTTTCACGCACGCTATCAATGACATCGCGCACCTGTTTTGGTGTGCCCTGCTGATCGGCGTTGATCGGCCACAGATAAAGTTCATGCATTTCAAAATCACGCGCAAGATAGCTAAACGCGCCTTCACTACTTACCAACCAACGATTGTCAGTGGGGATCGCTAAAATCTGCTCTTTGATCGGGGCAATGGTTTGCGATATTTCATCACGATACATTTGCGCATTTTGACGATAGATTTGCGCATTATCTGGATCGTATTGAACCAGTGCATCACGAATATTATCAACATAGATCAGCGCCGCATCCAGTGACATCCACGCATGTGGGTTTGGCTTGCCCGTGTATGGACCTTGGGCAATTCCCATTGGTTCCACGCCCGCAGAAACAATCGCACTTGGCACATCGCGCAAATTTTGAAAAAATTGTTCAAACCAAAGCTCTAATCCCAGCCCATTCCACAAAATCAGATCCGCATTTTGTGCCTGTAAAATATCGCGTGGCGTTGGTGAATAATTATGAATTTCCGCGCCAGGTCGGGTGATTGAAACAACCTCTGCCGCATCACCCGCAACGTTTTGCGCCATATCCGCAATAACTGTGAACGTTGTGACAACCTTGAACTGGTCATTCGCCTGGGCTGACATGCCAAGACTGTTAATGATCACAGCGATCAAAAGAGTAAACGGTTTAAGCATTATTGTTCCTAGCACCAATTGTGTTCGCGTCTTTATGAGAATGATTCGCAAGAAAGTCAATCCAGTTGCGAATGACTCGCAATAAATTGCTTTCTCGTTATATTTCTTGGTATTTCGACGCGGTTTCCACAAAATAAGTATGAAATGTCACAGTTATGATATGCTGTATAAATAAGCATGAATCACAGAATTTTAATGTAAAACTTGAACCCGCTATCAAAGCGCGTACATAAGACACGTCAAAGCAAATTGAAAAGAAGATCATGAAACCTAAAATTACCAAAGCTGTCTTTCCTGTTGCGGGGCTTGGCACGCGATTTTTGCCAGCCACTAAATCCATCCCGAAAGAAATGCTACCGCTGGTGGATCGCCCTTTGGTGCAATATGCGGTGGACGAGGCACGCGAAGCAGGTATCGAAAGTTTCCTTTTCGTCAGTGCTCGTGGCAAATCTGCAATGGCCGATTATTTTGACAAACACCCAACATTAGAGGACCGGCTCGCGGCTGATGGCAAAGAAAAGCTATTGAAAAAGCTGCAAGCATCCAACATTGAAAACGGATCAACTGCGTATCTGCGCCAAGGTGAACCGCTTGGACTTGGCCATGCTGTTGGGATTGCGCGTAATTTCGTTGATGACGATGAATTTTTTGCCGTGCTTTTGCCCGATGATGTTGTTGCGGCGAAACCAGGGTGTTTAAAACAGATGGTTGACGCGTGGGAAGAGACCCATGCCAATATTGTTGGCACAATGGAAGTCCCGCTCGAAAGCGTGGGATCATATGGTATTCTGGACGTCGAACAGGATCATGGCCGTTTGGTCAAGGCAAGCGGATTGGTTGAAAAACCATCACCAGAAGTCACCCCATCCCGTAATGCGGTGATTGGACGTTATTTGTTGTCCCCTAATGTCATGAAACGCTTGATGGAAACCCGCCCGGGCGTCGCTGGTGAAATTCAGTTAACCGACGCCATCAACGCCGAAGCTGCAGCAGGTAACGGCGTTTACGGATATCGTTTCGAAGGTGATCGATTTGATTGTGGTTCCATGTCTGGGTTTCTTCAGGCAACAATTTCATTTGGCTTGGAACGCCCAGAACTACGCGACGATTTGGAAAAATTTCTGCGCACAACAATTGGCAATATCGACGCCACAAAAAAAGTCAAAGCCTAGCGCGAATACGGGGCGTTATACGAATGCAACGCCCCGCTTTAATTTACCCAACTGGGTGAAAACACGCGACTTCTATGTCACCAAGTTTATCTAATCTAGGTGCCGACGCGCGGCATTGATCGCTGGCATGGGCGCAACGAGGGTTGAACGCACATCCCGCCGGTGGGTTTAACGGCGATGGCAATTCACCCGTCAACACGATGCGTTCTTTCTTGGCCACAGGATCCGCATTCGGTGTCGCGGATAGCAATGCCTTGGTATATGGATGTTGCGGATTGGCAAATACATCCTTGGCGGCGCCAGATTCCACAACCTTGCCTAAATACATCACCATCACGTCATCGGCGATATGTTTCACAACCGACAAATCGTGGCTGATGAACAGATATGCCAACCCAAGTTCCGCCTGCAAATCCGCAAGAATGTTCAACACCTGCGCTTGAATGGATAAATCCAAAGCAGACACAGGTTCATCCAAAACCAATACGCGCGGATTCAACATCAATGCACGTGCGATTGCGATACGCTGGCGTTGACCACCTGAAAACATATGCGGATAGCGTTCGATATGTTCAGGGCGCAAACCAACGCGCTCCATAGTTTCCGCCGCGCGCTTTGTACGCTCTTGTGCGCTCATATCCGTATTCAGGCGCAATGGTTCTTCTAAAATCGTGCGAATTTTATGGCGAGGGTTCAAACTACTATACGGGTTTTGAAAAACGATTTGCACCGCTTTGCGGTGATCCACAGATGATGAATCTGCGGGTTTACCCTCGATATCCAATGTTCCCGCAGTTGGCGTTTCGATCATCGTAACCAAACGTGCCAAGGTTGATTTCCCACAGCCAGATTCACCAACAACCGCCAGTGTTTTACCCGCTTCTAATGTGAAGCTTGCCCCATCAAGCGCTTTTACCAAGCCGGGTTGGCGAAACATGCCACCGCTAACCTCGTAGTGTTTTTTCAAATCAACGGCGTTTATTGCGATGCTCATGCTGTCACCTCTGCGTTCAATGGGTGGTTACATAGGGCATTGCCCAATGCATCTGATTGACGTGTCACGACACCATGACAATCGTCTTGAACATGAGCGCAACGCGGTGCAAATAAACAACCTGTTGGGCGATCATATTGCCCGGGCACCACACCTGGAATGGATGGTAATTTGCGCCCAACGGCGCGTTCAGGCAATGCATTTAACAACGCAGACGTATATGGATGGTGCGGGTCGGTAAACAGGCCTGTCACATGTTGTTCTTCTACGCGCTGACCTGCGTATTGTACCTGTACCCGTTCAGCAGTTTCCGCAACCACGCCCATATCATGGGTAATCAGGATCAATGCCATTTCCTTTTCTTTTTGCAAAGAAACAAGCAAATCCAAAATTTGTGCTTGAATGGTAACATCCAATGCGGTTGTCGGTTCATCAGCGATCAACAGTTTGGGATCACCAGATAGCGCCATTGCGATCATCACGCGTTGGTTCATACCACCCGATAATTGATGCGGAAACGCGGACAAGCGCGTTTCAGGTGCGGGAATTCCAACCATTTCCAGCAATTCAATGGAACGTTTCTTACGCTCTGCGCGATTCATTCCAAGATGAAGTTTCAAACTTTCACCCAATTGGAATCCAACGGTAAAACATGGATTAAGCGATGAAATTGGTTCTTGAAAAATCATTGCCATATCTTTGCCAATAATTTTACGCCGCTCACGTTTGGTGATTTTGGTTAAATCTTTACCGTCAAACTCCATTTTCTCTGCTGTGATTTTGGCGGTCCACGGTAACAACCCCATCATGGCCAACATGGATACGGATTTACCAGAACCAGATTCACCAACAATGGATAGAATTTCACCCCGTTCGCATTGAATATCAACGCCATCGACCGCACGAAATAGTCCGCCGGCTGTTTGAAAATCAACGCTAAGGTTTCGTATATCTAACAGTCCCATTATGACCTCTTTAATTTTGGATCAAGCGCGTCTCGCAGGCCATCGCCCATCAAGTTAATCGCCAAAACCGTGATCAAAATTGCCAGACCTGGGAATGTAACAACCCACCAAGCACGAAGGATAAATTCACGCGCCTCGGCCAGCATCGTACCCCATTCAGGGGTTGGCGGCTGCGCACCCATCCCAAGAAAGCCAAGTGCAGCCGCATCCAAAATAGCGTTTGAAAATGAAAGCGTTGCTTGAACGATAACAGGGCCAAGACAGTTGGGTAAAATCGTTCGTGTCATCAAATAAAATGGCGATGCCCCTGCAACACGCGCCGAAGTCACGTAATCACGGTTCAATTCATTTAGCACCGCCGCACGCGTAAGGCGCACAAAATGAGGCTGAAGAACAATCGCAATCGCGATCATCGCATTTAACAATCCTGGCCCCAAAATCGCCACCATAACAAGTGCCAATAACAATGATGGGAATGCCAAGATAACATCCATAATACGCATAATGACCGTATCAACCGCACCGCGATAATATCCCGCGATCAACCCAACAGTCACACCACCCAAAAGCGCAAGCCCAACAACAACGACGCCGATAAACAGTGAGAAACGCGCACCATATATCAACCGCGATAACATATCGCGCCCAACAGCATCTGTTCCCAGCAAGAAACGCCAATCCCCGCCGTCTTGCCAAACTGGTGGTACGAGCAGTGCATCGCGATATTGTTGGATCGGATCGTGCGGCGCAACGATTGGTGCAAATATGGCGATGAAGACCAGAAGCACCATTAAGGCAAGCCCAACAACCGCACCTTTGTTTTCAGAAAAATAAAACCAAAATTCCGCCAACATGCGACGACGCATACTGGTTTCTTTTTTCGGGGTTTGATTTGTTGTATCACTCATTTTTTTATCCCCTATTGATGGCGAATGCGTGGATTGATCAAACCATAGGTAATATCAACCAACAGATTCACGATCATGATAATTGCAGCGATCAATAACAAACCACTTTGCACAACAGGATAATCGCGGCGTGAAATGCTATCGATCATCCATTTGCCAATTCCTGGCCAAGAAAAAATTGTTTCGGTCAAAATTGCGCCCGCCAACAGTGTGCCCACCGACAAGCCAATGACAGTAATCACCGGGATCATTGCATTACGCAATGCATGAACACCCACAACAAGTCGCGCTGATAATCCTTTGGCACGTGCAGTGCGCACATAATCTTCGCCAAGAACTTCTAGCATTGCGGAACGCGTTTGGCGTGCAATCACCGCCAATGGAATTGTTGCCAAAACAATGGTCGGCAAAATCAAATGTTGTACAGCGGATGCAAAGGCGCCTTTTTGACCAGACAACAAACTGTCGATCAACATGAACCCTGTTTTTTGCTCAAAGAAATACAGCAATGAAATGCGCCCAGAAACAGGGGTCCATCCCAATGTTCCGCTAAACACAATGATCAACAATAAACCCCACCAGAAAATCGGCATGGAATATCCAACCAATGCTGTTCCCATGATGCTTTGATCAATAAAGCTGCCGCGTTTTGTCGCGGCGATAATGCCCGCGGGGATCCCGATCACGATCGCCAATACAATCGCACAAAGTGCCAATTCTACCGTTGCTGGAAATAGCGTGAAAAACTCTGAAAGCACCGGTTGTTTTGTGACCAATGAATTGCCGAAATCCCCATGCAACAAATCCTTGAGATATTCCAAATATTGTTGCCACATCGGGCGATTATATCCAAATTCCGCCAGTAACGCGGCATAGCGTTCTTCGGTAATGCCACGTTCCCCTGCCATCAACAAAACCGGATCACCTGGTAATACACGAACAAACCCGAATGAAACGATGGTGATGCCGATGAATGTCGGGATCAACAACAAGATACGTTTAAGAAGAAAACCGATCATCTAGCCTACTATCCTTAGCTCGCGTGAAAAACTGGTCAGGCAAATATGACCCGTTTCGGTAACAACAATATCGTCCTCGATGCGCACACCGCATTCGCCGGAACGATAAAGACCGGGTTCTACGGTGAAAACCATTCCTGTTTCAAGAACAGTATGATTTCCACGCATAATTTGTGGTGCTTCGTGCACATCCAACCCTAAACCGTGACCCGTTTTGTGACGTGCAAATGCAGCAAATTGCGAATTTTCCAACACCAATTGAACCGCATCGTCAATGTTATGCGCGGTCACACCTGCAAGCGTTGCCGTTTTCCCTGCTTCGTTCGCTGCTTTGACAGTTTCATAAAATGCGCGATCATAATCTGATACGTCTTTGATAAAAAAGGTGCGCGTTATATCTGCGTTATAACCTTGGTAACTTGCGCCAAAATCAATCAATAATGCATCGCCAGATTTTACCTGATAATCGGGGCGCGCATGGGCATGTGGTTGCGCGGCATTGTCACCTGCGGCCACGATGGGATCAAACGATAAACCATCTGCACCACATGCGAATAGGTTGTTTAACAACATCCCTTCGATTTGTTTTTCGGTCTGTCCTTCGCGCACATCTTGTAGTGTTTTTTCAAGTGCTTCTTCGGATATTTCTATTGCGCGTTTCAGCAATGCAATTTCATCATCTGTTTTACAGAGCCTAATTGCAGAAATTTCCGCATGGGCATCAAAAAACGTGGCATTGGGCAAAACATCTTGTAGCGCGAATTGTTCAAACACACGCATGCGCTGTGCTTCCAATCCGATACGCGGCGCATCACCAATTTCACCAAGCGCGGTTGCGGCATCTTTGAATGCACCAGCATATCCAATTTCATCGCGCCAATCAAAAATCTGACCGGGGAAATTAAGGTGTTCGAACGATGCCATTTCCAAATTTGGAACAATGGCAACAGGGGCGCCAGTGCGCGGGATTATCACCACCAATGGGCGTTCCATTAGGTGGAAATCACGGCCAAATATACGGCGAAAATTAGGACCGGGAACAAAGGCAACAGCATCAAGGCCAGCGTTGTTAATCGCCGCTGTGATTGGGTTTAATCGGTTATCTGTCATGGGTATCTTTGATAAAGGTCTGGGCGGCAATCGCCGCCCAGACACGTTGGATTATTCAGCGAGATCAACACCGTCGAAACGGTGGCCGCCCAATGGATCCATTTTATAGTTTTGAACTTTGTTGCTCATTGGCATGAACACAACAGAGTGCGCGATGGTTGCCCAAGGTGCTTGTTCTTTGAACACGACCTGCGCTTGTTCGTACAATGATGTACGCTCTGCAGCATCTGATGATGCTTTGGCTTTGTTTACCAAGTCATCAAAGTCTTTGTTACACCACTGTGCACGGTTTGAACCGCCAACAGATGAACATGACAGCAATACTGACAAGAAATTGTCGGGATCACCGTTGTCACCTGTCCAACCAAGCAATACCGCGCCGTCACGATCTTCGTCTTTTGACAGCTTCAGATATTCACCCCATTCATAGGATGTCACCTCTGCGGTCACACCGATGGCTGCGAAATCCGCTTGGATCAACTCGGCCATACGACGTGCATTTGGGTTATATGGACGTGCAACAGGCATAGCCCAGATTTTCATGGACAGATCTGTAACACCTTCGGCTTCCAATGCGGCCTTTGCGGCAACAGGATCGTAACCATCGTCAACGATTGCATCGTTATATGACCACATGGTTGGTGGGATCGGGTTTTTCGCCGCAATACCAGCGCCTTCGAATACAGCATCCAAGATTGCTTGTTTGTTAATCGCCATGTTCAATGCTTTGCGCACTTTGGCGTTATCAAATGGTGCAACTTTGGTGTTGTAAGCCAAGTAACCAACGTTCAGACCCTCTTGTTCCTGAACTTCCAGATTTGGATCAGCTTTCAACGCTTCCAGATCGGCTGGGTTTGGATATGGCGCAACGTGGCATTCGCCCGCTTTCAATTTTTGCATACGCACAGAATTATCTGTTGTGATCGCAAAGACCAAATCATCAATTGGCTGTTTGCCATCCCAATAATCGCCATGTGCTTGATAACGGATCACCGCATCTTTTTGATAAGCAACAAATTTAAACGGACCAGTGCCGATTGGCATTTGGTTCAGGCTAGTTTGGTTACCAGATGCTTCTAGGCTGTCTGCGTATTCTTTCGATACGATAGATGCGAAATCCATCGCCAAGTTGGCAACAGTTGGGGATTCAGGACGGTTCAAAATGAATTTCACCGTGTAATCATCAACCTTTACGATGTCTTTGATCAACGCAGGCATGTCCATACCAGAGAAATATTCCCAAGATGTGCCTTCGGTATATTTGTGCCACGCATTTCCTTCGTCACGTTGACGATTGAATGTGAACAAAACGTCGTCCGCATTAAAATCACGTGATGGGGTAAAGTAGCTGGTTGTGTGGAATTTCACACCTTTGCGCAGATTAAAGGTATACTCCAAACCATCGTCAGATGCTGTCCAGCTTTCGGCCAGACCCGGAATGATTTTTGTGCTTCCACGTTCAAATTCCACCAAGCGGTTGTAAACTGGTTTTGAAGATGCGTTGAACGTCGTACCAGCGGTGTAAAGCGCTGGGTCAAAACCTTCTGGCGAACCTTCTGAACAGTATACAAGCGTTTTTGCATGCGCAGCTGTAGATAGCAGTGCGGCAGCAAAGCAACCCAATACAAATGGTGTTTTTCTCATTGTTATATTCTCCCTATAAGATTTTTTTTAGGCCTTGAAAGACTCGCCCCAAGCCCTACTGCGAGGAAGTTAAACACACAATTTCCTGTCTGTATATGGCTTAGTTGGCGGTTTTAGCGCTTGTTTTTACAAGAAAAAATTGCATTGCGATACTTTGCACTTTTTACGAATCTGCCAAACGCTCTGCTTCGCGCCGCACCATTCCAAACAGATCACGCGGATCATCAGGGTCTGCAATCATGTCCAAATCCTGATACTTATCAGACGATTTTAATGCATCGCGCAGCCAACGTAACGCCGAAAAATCTTCGATTGCAAACCCGACACCGTCAAACAAAGTGATTGCCTTATCATCGCTGCGCCCGTCGATTTCACCTGTTAAAACCTGCCATAATTCTTTGACGGGGTAATCGTCGTCAAGCTGTTGAATATCACCCTCAATACGGGTTTGTTCTGGGTATTCCACGTAGATGTCAGAGCGCAGCAATATGTCTTTGTGAAGCTCGGTCTTACCAGGGCAATCACCACCGATTGCATTGATATGAATGCCTGCACCAACCATGTTATCCGTCAAAATTGTCGAATATTTTTTATCCGCCGTACAAGTCGTAACAACATCTGCGCCCTCGATCGCACCTTGGGGAGTGTCACATTTAATAATGGTCAGACCACTATCGGCCAAATTGGCCGCACATTTTTCTGTTGCGGCTGGGTCGATATCATAGAGCCGAACAGCATCAATTCCACATATCTTTTTCAAAGCCAGAGCTTGGAATTCAGACTGTGCGCCGTTGCCGATCAAAGCCAAGGTTTTGGAATCTTTGCGTGCCAAATATTTTGTCGCCACCGCCGATGTTGCCGCTGTGCGTAACGCTGTAAGCACGGTCATTTCTGACAGCAAAACAGGATAGCCCGTTTCAACAGATGCAAGCAATCCAAACGCCGTTACGGTTTGCAAACCCTCTTTCATATTTTTGGGGTGGCCGTTTACATATTTAAACCCGTAATCAATCCCGTCTGACGTTGGCATCAATTCGATCACTCCTTCACGGCTATGCGATGCGACGCGCGGTGTTTTATCGAACAACGGCCAACGGCGGAAATCTTCTTCTAGGTATTGCGCAATTTCGGCCATGCAATTTTCAATGCCTCGCTCCAACACAAGGCGCATCATATTTTCAACGCTCACGAATGGTACGATGTTAAGGTTATCTTTCATGTTACTCTCCTGATCCCTTACGGCCCATGGCGGCACAGGGGGTTATGCAATTAATAGCTTTTTGTTTTGCGATCGATAATGCGGCGCCCAAACAGGCTGGCGGTTAAATCGACAAGCAATTTTGCCGTGCGTCCGCGTTCATCCAAAAACGGGTTCAGTTCGACCAAATCCATAGATCGGGTAAGCCCGCTTTCTTGGGCCATTTCCAAGATTAAATGTGCTTCGCGAAATGTTGCCCCACCGGGCACGGTTGTACCAACACCTGGTGCAATACTGGGATCAATGAAATCCACATCAAGACTTACATGCAACCACCCATCCGCTTCTTTGACGCGAGACAAAAACTCTCGCAATGGGGCGACGATGCCAAATTCATCCATTGCGCGCATATCATGCAGCGTAATATCGGTTTTTGCCATGGCGGCATTTTCCGCAGGATCAACACTACGCAATCCCATCATGAAAATATTTGCAGGATCAACAGGATGGCTCACGGCAGGAAAATATCCATCAAATCCAGCTTGACCGGTAAAATATGCCACAGGTGTACCATGCAGGTTTCCACTGCCTGTACTTGACAGGCTGTGAAAATCTGGATGCGCATCAAGCCATAAAACAAACAGCGGTTTACCCGCCTCCGCCGCTGCGCGCGCCACGCCGCTCACGGTGCCTGCGGCCATGCTATGATCGCCACCTAGAAAAATGGGCGTGCCTGCCGTCGCTGCATTATGCGCCTGTGTGGAAAGTGCTTCGATCCATGCTGAAACCTCATCCAAATTATGGATGGCTTTATTGTCATGGGGAACCACTGGCACCACACGTGGCGATACATCACCGCGATCTTCGACGGTGTGCCCTAGTTCCATCAATGCCTCTGCCAGTTTTGCTGTGCGCAATGCCTCTGGCCCCATGGCACAGCCACGTTGGCTGGCACCTTCTTGCACTGGTGCGCCTAATAAAATGCAATGCTGCATGATTGATCCTCTGCGTAATTTTTTACAATTTCGCATAATTTTCGGTAGTTATTAGCCAAAATAATGTACAATATGGCTACTCAATTGAACAAATTGATATATATAGTGTTACATTATGGATAAAATCGACACATCACTCATCGCTATGTTACGTAAAAATGGGCGCGAACCCATTGCAAATCTCGCCGTAGGATTGGGGGTGTCACGTGCAACGGTGCGTGCGCGATTGGACAAGCTACAAAATAGCGGTGCTATTACTGGATTTACCGTTCGAATACGCGAAGATGATTTGGCTCATCCCGTTCGTGGAATGACCTTGATCAAAATCGCAGGAAACAAAACCCAACGCATTATCAATCAGCTTCATCAAATTTCCGCAATACGGGCAATTCACGCGACCAATGGCAAATGGGATTTGATTGTGGAAATGGCCACGGATGATTTGGTTTCTTTTGATGCCGCGCTTAGCGCAATGCGACGCATTGACGGCATTTCGGAATCTGAAACCAACCTGTTACTTGCCACGCGCCATCATGGTGCAATGTCTGCCTGATCCTTAACAGGTTCCATCACCACATGGGTCGACGTATTGGCAACATATGGCAATGCGGTAATCACCTCGCCCAGGATACGGCGATAATCTGCGATATCTTTGCTTCTGATTTTCATCAAATAGTCAAAGCTCCCCGCAATCATGTGGCATTCTTCGATTTCTGCAACCTTGCGCACCGCATCATTAAACGAACCCAATGCCTTTTCACGTGTGTCTGATAAGGTTACCTCTACAAATGCGATATGGGCGCGGCCAAGCACATCGGGTGAAACCACGGCGCGGAAACCTTGGATAACGCCATCTTTGATCAAACGTTGCACTCGAGTTTGACAGGGCGTTTTTGACAACCCGATACGGCTTGCCAGTTCAGTGATCGACATACGCCCATCGCCACGCAAAATGTCCAAAATCTTTCGATCGATACGATCAATTTGCCTATCTTCCACCAGAATACCCCTAATTAGCCTGCATATTATAACAAAATATAGTGAAAACGTCTGAAAAAGACAATGATACGGGAATATTACCCAAATCGAATGTGGTATTTTGGAATCGAAACAAGGACCGTTCCCATGCAAACCATTCGAAATAAAATTCGCGCCAATATTCGCAAACCTGAATCCGCATGCATCAAGGCATTGTTGGATTCAACGCCCATGCCAATGGATTTGCGCGAAAAAATAACAGCGCGTGCAATTCAATTGGTAAAGGATATCCGCAAAGGTGGGAATAATTCCCTGATGGAATTGTTCCTAGAGGAATACGGCCTGTCGACCGATGAAGGTGTTGCGTTGATGTGTTTGGCAGAGGCATTGCTTCGCGTGCCAGACACGGACACGATTGATGCGCTTATCGAAGATAAGATCAGCCCATCCGAATGGGGGCAACACTTGGGCCATTCCAGTTCGTCATTGGTGAACGCATCCACTTGGGCATTGATGATCACGGGTTCCGTATTGGATGAAGGCAAATCAATGGGTATTGGGCGCACATTGCGTGGTGCAATAAAACGTTTGGGTGAACCCGTGATCCGCACCGCCGTCAGCCGCGCAATGAAAGAGTTGGGTGCACAATTCGTGCTTGGGCGCGATATTGAAGAGGCTATGAAACGCGCCGCGAAACAGGAAAAACGCGGTTACACATATTCATATGATATGCTCGGCGAAGCGGCCATGACCGAAAGTGATGCAAAACGTTTCCATCTGGCATATAGCCGTGCGATCACTGCGCTTGCACCTGCATGCACATCTGATGATATTCGTGAAAACCCTGGCATTTCTGTCAAACTCTCTGCGCTTTTCCCGCGCTACGAAGAAGCTCAGCGCGAACGTGTTATGGACATTTTGGTGCCTCGCACACGTTCACTCGCATTGCTTGCGAAATCGGTTGGAATGGGTTTCAACATTGATGCAGAAGAGGCAGATCGACTTGAGCTATCCCTTGATGTGATAGAGGCTGTTTTGTCCGATCCATCGCTGGCCGATTGGGATGGGTTTGGTGTGGTTGTTCAAGCCTACGGTAAACGCGCGCCGTTTGTTTTGGACTGGTTATATGCCCTGTCGCAAAAATTGGATCGGCGCATCATGGTGCGCCTTGTGAAAGGTGCGTATTGGGATACCGAAATTAAAAAAGCACAGGTTCTTGGCCTTGATGGATTTCCTGTATTCACGAATAAATCTGCGACTGATGTAAGCTATATCGCATGTGCGCAAAAACTGTTGAATATGACGGATCGCATTTACCCACAATTTGCCACACATAACGCGCGTACTGTTGCGGCTGTTTTGGAAATGGCCTCCGACCCGCGCACTTATGAATTTCAGCGTCTTCACGGCATGGGCGAAGCATTGCATGAAATTGTGCATAGCAATGAAAATACCCGTTGTCGTATTTACGCCCCCGTTGGCCCGCACAAAGATTTGCTTGCATATTTGGTGCGCCGCCTGTTGGAAAACGGTGCAAACAGTTCATTCGTAAACCAAATCGTCGATGAATCCGTTCCACCAGAAGTGGTAGCCGCAGACCCAATCAAAACGGTTTTGGAATTGCCAAAACCTAGCGAAAATCCAAATACGGTGATGCCAACCAAATTATTCGCACCAGATCGCAAAAATTCGCGCGGTTTTGATCTGACTGATCCGGTTATTTTGGGTAAAATTTTCAAAGACCGCGCAGCATTTGAATCCAAACGCTGGAAAGTCACATCGTTGCTAGACAAAAAACCAGCGGGTGGTGACCAAGAACACAGCAGCAATCCCACAAATCCCAAAGATATCGTAGCGGACGTTCAAAATGCGAGCGAAACTGATGTATCAGGGGCGATTGCATCTGCAACACCTTGGGATGCAACCGTTACTGAGCGAGCCAAAGTATTGAACAAGGCCGCCGATCTTTACGAAGAAAACTACGACGAAATATTTGCTTTATTGGCGCGTGAGGCAGGAAAAACTTTGGCCGATTGTGATGCTGAATTGCGCGAGGCTGTCGATTTTCTTCGGTTTTATGCACAACAAGCAAACGCGAACAAGCTAAACCCCCGTGGCGTTTTCACCTGCATTTCACCGTGGAATTTTCCAGTCGCGATTTTCACCGGACAAATCAGTGCAGCATTGGCCGCAGGAAATGCCGTATTGGCAAAACCTGCCGAACAAACGCCAACACTTGCATGGTATTGCGTAAACTTGTTGCACCAAGCAGGCGTTCCCAAAACCGCCTTACAATTATTGATCGGCAAAGGATCAGTTGTAGGCGCAGCGCTCACATCCGCGCCAAGCGTCTCTGGCATTTGTTTCACGGGTTCAACTGCAACAGCGCAAACAATTCATCGCGCCATGGCGGGTACGATGGCACCCGAAACACCGCTGATCGCCGAAACCGGTGGCCTGAACGCCATGATCGTTGATTCAACCGCGCTCCCCGAACAGGCTGTGCGCGATATTGTTGCGTCCAGCTTTCAATCCGCAGGTCAACGGTGTTCGGCATTACGCTGTTTGTATGTTCAAGACGATGTCGCCGATACATTATTAAAAATGTTGTATGGTGCGATGGATGAATTGCGCCTTGGCAATCCTTGGGATTTATCAACAGATGTTGGTCCAGTCATTGATCCACAGGCGCAAGATAAAATCGTTGCACATATAGAAAACGCGCGCGCGGATGGCCGTGTTTTGAAACAACTAAACGCAAACAATACGGGATGGTTCGTTCCCCCGACCGTGATTTCGGTGAATGGCATTGCGGATATGAAAGAGGAAATATTTGGTCCTGTACTTCATGTTGCACGGTACAAATCGGATCAATTGGATCAAATTATTTCTGATATCAACGCGACGGGATATGGTCTAACATTTGGGTTACACACCCGCATTGATGATCGTGTGCAACATATTGTCGACGCTATTCATGCAGGCAACATTTACGTTAATCGCAACCAAATCGGCGCGATCGTTGGATCACAACCCTTTGGTGGGCATGGCATGTCTGGCACGGGGCCCAAGGCCGGCGGTCCATTGTATTTGGGACGCTTTGCAAAGAATGCAAATCTAAACCCAACAGTCGCGCAAATATCTTTGCCAGGGCCAACGGGTGAATCAAACCGGCTGAGCTTTCACCCTGTCGGGCGCGTTTTGTGTTTAGGTCCAGATGTCGAAGCACAATCCAAAATCGTCCGCGAATATGGCTGTGAACCCATGACAACCGGTGATGTTGAAACCGGTGATTTTAATGCCGTTGCATTTTGGGGTGATGAAGCCAGCGCCAAAGAAATTCGCCAAAAACTAGCCCAGCGCAAAGGTGCGATTATTGGCTTGTTGCGCGATGAAACGATGGGGCAATATTTAACGATGGAACGTCACGTTTGCGTTGATACCACCGCTGCGGGGGGCAACGCTGCCTTGTTGGGTGGGACGGCTGTTGATGATATGCCTGCCTAAGTTTTTCATGCTTGCGCAATAATCCGAAAGGCCGTTTAGTGTTCCAGAATTTGATCTGGAATCCTAACGTGTCAATATATAATGGAATTGCATTGCGCCTGTTGGGTGCATTGTTAATCACCGCTATGTCAGCGGTGGTACATCATGTTGCAAAAACCGTTCCCATTGGGCAGATTATTTTTTGGCGAAGTGCGATCGCGATTATTCCGATTGTAATTTATATGATGTTGCGAGGTCAGTTTCCCGCAGCGCTCAAAACAAAACACCCCAAAATGCATATTATACGCGGATTGTTTGGGGTAATGTCCATGGCGCTCTCTTTCATTTCACTGGCATATTTGCCCGTCGCAAACGCACAGGCACTGGCATATATGGCGCCGATTATTACGCTGCCTTTGGCGGCGATTATGGTGGGTGAAAGCATTTCGAAAATCGTAATTTTCGCAACAGCCATCGGATTTGGCGGCGTGATTGCGATGTTATGGGATGCTCTATCATTTGGTGGTGACGGCGCGATCATTGGTGTAATGGCGGGGCTTGGCTTTGCCGTTACGATGGCATTTGTCCGTGTCCATATCAAAGCAATGACCGCTACAGAACACCCCGCCACCATTGCGCTTTCATTTGCGCTGGTATCCACATTTGTTGGTATTGCAACGCTTCCATTTGGTTGGATCGCACCAAGTTTCGATACTTATCTTTGGCTTATCATAGCGGGTGTTCTTGGTGGGCTTGCACATATCGCGGGAACCGAGGCAGTGGCGCGTGCCCCTGTTTCAACACTCGCACCATTTGATTACACTGGCATTATTTGGGCGCTTGCTTTTGATATTTTGATATTTTCGCAATTCCCAAATGTCATTGTGTTGACGGGTGCCATTGCAATTACACTGGGCGCATTGATGGTGGTTTTTTCTGGCGAAACTCAACCCAAAACATAAACATGCAAAACTAACCCTTTTCAAACGCATCTAATTTTGCTGTTGTGTCTTTACGCAACCCATTGGAAAACTCATGACCCAACAACTTCGATTGCAGGGAAAGACCATATTTGTCAGCGCCGCAGGCCAAGGCATCGGCCGCGCAAGTGCCATTGCCATGGCAAAGCAAGGTGCGCGTGTTTTTGCAACGGACATAAATGCAGACGCAATGTTGCAACTGGCTGATGAACATCATGAGCGATTGGAAACCTGCCCCCTTGATGTCACCAACAAATCGGAAGTGGATCGGTTTATCGCTGATATTCAACCCGACACGGTGTTCAATTGTGCAGGTTTTGTTCATCACGGCACCATTTTGGAATGTAGCGACGATGACTGGGATTATGCATTTCAGTTAAATGTTCAATCCATGTATCACACCATTCGCGCGGCCCTTCCATTCATGCTGGATCGTGGTGCGGGCAATATCATCAACATGTCATCTGTCGCGTCCTCCATTGTCGGCGCGCCAAACCGATTTATCTATGGCACCACAAAGGCGGCGGTAATTGGGCTAACAAAATCGGTTGCCAAAGATTATGTGGCAATGGGTATTCGCGCCAATTGTATTTGCCCGGGCACGGTGGACAGCCCATCATTACAACAACGCCTTCACGACACTGGCGATTATGATACCGCATTAAAACAATTCATCGCCAGACAACCAATGGGGCGTTTGGCAACGGTTGGCGAAATCGCGGCGTTGGTGGTGTATCTTGCCAGCGATGAAAGCGGGTTCACAACAGGACAAACACATATTATCGATGGCGGTTGGGCCAGCTAAGGAAAATCAATGACCAAAAAGATCAAACCATCCGATTTACGTTCGCGATCATGGTTCAACAATCCAGAAGATTCCGAAATGACCGCGCTTTATTTAGAACGGTATTTAAATTACGGCCTCACGCGCGAAGAGCTGGCAGGAAAAAAACCCATCATCGGCATCGCCCAAACGGGCAGCGACCTATCGCCTTGCAATCGTCACCATGTCGAACTGGCGAAACGCGTACGTGACGGCGTGATCGCCGCGGGTGGTACGGTCATCGAAATTCCTGTGCACCCGATCCAAGAAACAGGCAAACGCCCTACCGCAAGTTTGGATCGAAACCTTGCATATCTAAGCCTTGTTGAAAGCCTTTATGGTTATCCCATTGATGGTGTGGTGTTGACCATTGGCTGTGATAAAACCACGCCAGCATTGTTGATGGCGGCGGCCACCGTTAACATTCCCGCAATTGCGTATTCCGTAGGCCCGATGTTGAACGGCTGGTTTGGTGGCGAGCGCACAGGTTCGGGAACCATCGTTTGGAAGGCACGCGAGTTACATGCCAAGGGTGAAATTGATGATGATGGTTTGATTGATCTGATCGCCTCATCCGCGCCATCCACAGGATTTTGCAACACTATGGGCACGGCAACCACGATGAATTCATTGGCCGAGGCTTTGGGCATGCAATTGCCCGGTTCCGCCGCCATCCCCGCGCCCTATCGCGAACGAGGTCAGATGGGATATGAAACGGGCAAGCGGATCGTTGATATGGTTTGGGATGATGTAAAACCATCCGACATCATGACGCGACAAGCATTTGAAAACGCGATCGCAGTGAACAGTGCTATTGGCGGTTCAACCAACGCGCCCATACACTTGAATGCAATTGCACGCCATTTGGGTGTAGAACTGAATAATGACGATTGGCAAAACATTGGGCATAAACTGCCATTGTTGGTTAACCTGCAACCCGCAGGCGAATATCTAGGCGAAGATTTTCATCGCGCTGGTGGTGTCCCCGCCGTGGTCGGGGAATTGATGCGCAATAAATTGTTGCCCAACCCTGATGCGTTAACGGTCAACGGACATTCGATTGGCGACAATTGTCGTGATGTTGAAATCGCAAATGACAAGGTGATCTTTCCCATTGCAACGCCGATGGTCAAGGATGCTGGTTTCCTTAACTTGTCCGGCAATTTATTTGACAGTGCGATTATGAAAACTTCTGTTATTTCGAAAGAATTCCGCGATCGGTATTTATCAAACCCAGACGATCCAAACGCAATGGAAGGCACCGCAATGGTGTTTGACGGGCCAGAACATTTCCACGATACGGTCGATGATCCCGCGCTCAACATCACCGAAAACAGTATCATGATTATGCGTGGTGCCGGTCCGCTTGGCTATCCAGGGGGTGCGGAGGTTGTGAACATGCGCCCACCTAGTTACCTGTTGAAGCAGGGGGTTAATTCCCTGCCCTGCATCGGTGATGGCCGCCAATCGGGCACATCAGGTTCGCCATCCATTTTAAACGCATCACCAGAGGCCGCGGCGGGCGGAGGACTGGCGATTGTCCAAAATGGCGATCCAATTCGTATCGACCTGAACAAAGGGACGGTAATGATGTTGCTGGACGATGAAACGATTGAACAGCGATACAAAGCATTGGTCGAGGCAGGCGGATATAACTTCCCTGAAAGCCAAACACCGTGGCAACAAATTTTCCGCGATCTTGTGCAACCATTATCCGAGGGCATGGTCTTGCGCGATGCACCAAATTACCAAGATGTCGCGCATAAATACAAATTGCGTCACAGCCATTAGAAAGGCAAATAATGAAACTCGTAAGATATGGCAAAACGGGCCAGGAAGAACCCGGATTGATTGACGAAAACGGCGTATTGCGCGATCTGTCTGGACATGTGAAAGATATCAACGGCGCGGCATTATCAGATGCAAAATTGGCACGTATCGCAGCATTGGACGTTGAGGATTTGCACATCGTCGACGGCACGCCGCGATTTGGGCCTTGCGTTGCGGACGTTGGAAAATTCATGTGTATCGGTTTGAACTATTCCGATCATGCGGCGGAAACGGGAGCATCCATTCCCGAACATCCCATTTTGTTTATGAAGGCCACATCGGCGATTGTGGGTCCTGATGATACGGTTTCGCTGCCGCGTGGTTCTGAAAAATCCGATTGGGAAGTAGAGCTAGCCGTTGTGATTGGCAAAACCGCGAAATATGTGTCCGTGGATGACGCGCTTGATCACGTAGCGGGATATTGCATTGTGAATGATGTATCAGAACGCCATTTCCAAACCGCGCTTTCAGGCAATTGGACCAAGGGTAAATCATGTGACACGTTTGGCCCCATTGGCCCTTGGTTGGTGACGCGTGACGAAATCGAAGATCCACAAAATTTGGATATGACTCTGGATGTAAACGGCAAACGGATGCAAACAGGAAACACCAAAACAATGATCTTTAGCGTGGCTGAAATCATTGCGCATCTGTCGACTTTGTTCACATTGCACCCAGGTGATGTAATTTCAACAGGAACACCACCTGGTGTCGGGTTGGGAATGAAACCAAATCCTGTATTTTTGAAATCAGGTGATGTGATGGAATTGCACATCGAAGGGCTGGGAACTCAGCGGCAAAACGTTGTCATGGATACATAAAAAACGGCGCAGAAACCCGCGCCGTTTAGATGATCAAAGGTGGCCATTTCTGGCCGCCTTTTTTAGTTGTGGAATTTCTTAATCTCACCCGATTGCAGGCGTGTGCGGTATGAATGCAATTCTTGCTTCACCACTGACATCAAGAAATACAAACCTGTGATATTCACAACCGCCATCGCAAAGATCGCCGCATCAGAGAAATCAATCACTGGGCCAAGGCTGGCCGCCGCACCGATTACGATAAAGATACAGAAGATCACTTTGAAGATCAGCTCTGATGTTTGACCTTCGCCAAACAGGTATGTCCATGCTTTCAACCCGTAGTATGACCACGAAATCATGGTTGAAAATGCAAACAAGATCACCGCAATCGCCAAGATGTATGGGAACCAGCTAAACGCGGATGCGAATGCAGCGGATGTTAATGCAACACCAGACGTTCCACCAACAGTGGCAATTGAGCCATTTTCAACGATGTAGTTACCCGTTGCCTGATCGATCATCAATTGACCTGAAATGGTAATCACCAAAGCTGTCATTGTACAAATGACCACTGTGTCAATGAACGGTTCCAACAGGGAGACAAAACCCTCTGTAATTGGCTCTTTGGTTCGCACGGCAGAGTGCGCAATCGCCGCTGAACCAACGCCAGCTTCGTTCGAAAACGCCGCACGTTTGAAACCTTGGATCAAGGCGCCAACCATACCGCCGGCAACACCCAAACCAGTGAATGCACCCGCAAAGATTTGCCCGAATGCCCAACCGATTTTATCAAAGTTCATCAGGATGATGATCAAAGCAGCGGCCACATATAGAACACCCATGAATGGCACAACTTTTTCGGTTACGCGTGCAATGGATTTCACACCACCAACGATCACCATAAACACCACGATCGCAAAAATAATACCCGTGATCCAACCTGGGTAATCCCCAACGATGCCAGAGATTTGCGCATGGGCTTGGTTGGCTTGAAACATGTTGCCACCACCAAGTGCACCCAAGATACAAAACACTGAAAACAGTGCGGCCAAGAAACCGCCACCGGGCAGGTTGCGTTCCTTGAACCCTTTGGAAATGTAATACATCGGACCACCAGAAACGGTGCCATCTTCGTATTCATTGCGATATTTCACACCCAACGTACATTCGGTAAATTTTGAAGCCATGCCCAACAGGCCAGCAAGGATCATCCAGAAAGTCGCACCCGGTCCACCGATACCAACGGCCACGGCAACACCAGCGATGTTCCCCAAACCAACAGTACCAGAAAGCGCAGTAGCGAGCGCCTGAAAATGGCTCACCTCACCTGCATCATTTGGATCGGAATAGTCACCTTTGACCAATGAAATTGCATGGCCAAAATATTTCAGCTGCACGAATGCGAAATACAACGTGAAAATTGTGGCTGCAATCACCAACCACATCACAATCCAAGGAAAACTAGTGCCCGGAATGGGCGCAAAAATAAAGTTTACAAATGGGCCAGTGGCCTTTGCAAATGCAGCGTTCACACGTTCATCCATGCTTGCCGCTTCTTGCGCTATTGCTGGCGCTGTGGTGGCAAAGGCCGCCCCAACCGTCAGCATTGATTTTTGAAAAATATTCATGTCTGTCCCCTTATCCTACGACCGTTACAGGCACGCTTGCGCTCATCACCAAATTCGCGGTGGAGCTTCCGAAAATGCGCTTGGCAAAACCACCTTCGGACGAACGGCTGACAACAAGTTGTTCTGCACGTTCTTCGACACAGATGGCATTCAGCGTATCAGCCACATCACCATGGCGTACAATCCCACGCGCTTCGAACCCATCTTCCTTTAGGCTTGCGAGTGCAGGTTCCATAATACGTTTTTTTGCGGTTGCGATTTCTTCTTCGCGCCGTTTATGGCGTTGCGCATTTTCTTCGGCGGTTTGGAATGAATATGGCGACCATTCGATCACATAAACAATAATCAAATCGCACGAACCGATTAGCTTGGCCAGTCGTTTGGCATAGGCCAACGCACGATCACCAGAGCCTTGGCCATCAAGACCAACAACGAGTTTTGCAGACATTAGTATCCCCTGTTTGCTTTTTGTTTTGCGTCAACACACAGGAACACCAAGATATATATGTGAATTAATACAATGCCGTCCCAACGTGTATTTCACACCGTGATACTAGAACCGTTTACGACGTAACGTCAAACAAGTTGTGAAAATAGTAACTTTAATAACAAATGTTATCAGCACCACATAACGTCGGATAACAAAATTTCACTTACTTTGGCTGGATTGGTGGAATATTTGCCAGCGGCATCGCCCCCAGATAAAGTCGGCTGTCGATAATATCGAATTTTACCTCTACTGCATCGCCATCCGCGATCCGCTCAAGAAAGGTTTCCACCAATTTTTTCGGTGTTGCAGCGGGTAAATCAAACAATTCCAAAATCTGGCGCCAATTGGTAAAATATCCCGATACTTCACCAAGCATTTTTCCATGTTCATTAACAAGAACAGATCCTTTGGCGCTTAACGTCATATCTGCAATTGCCAAGTTTAATTTGTGCAGTTCAATACGTTCAATTGCTTGTTCATCAAATGCGCGATCTGACCAAGGTTGTGAGAGTTCAAATTCCATTGTCAGTGTCGCGGTGGAAAAATGATGGGGCAAACCGCGTTCTTTCATGCGATCCCAATCGCGTTTGGGTAAATTCAACTGTTCCGCTTGTAGTGTCGCTTCGTAAATAAACGCATTTTGATTTGGTTGCTGAAGTGTAATTCCACCATCGCGCAATACTTGCTGCCAACCAATATCATCCACCAGCATTTCAATTTTTGGGGAAAATTCGCTCGCTTTTGCTTTGGTTTGTCCCACCTTAGTAAAAAACGCATCGCGCGTTTTTGTACCGCCCAAGGTTCCATTTTGTGCGATCACAACCGTGCCGCAAACGCATAGCCCCAGAATTATCGGATAAAGCCGCATATACCATTGTCCCTTGGTCATGTTTGTCGCCAGTTTATCATTTTTAGCGCGATATATTATATCCGCAGCAGAAATACGCCGAATAGGCGTCAGATTGCCGAGAACCGAAATTCGCATGGTAAATTTGACACTATAAATCGTTAATTCTTGACCCTACGGAAATCAAAAAAAGCAACATATGGTGCAATAAATTGCAAATTATTCGATCAATTCTTGCAATGCGACGTAAACCACGTAACGTTTTCGTTATCTAACTGGAGGACTAAAAAATGGAACAAATTTTAGCACAAGCAATTGGTGGCGCTTTGGGCGGCACCGCTGGGGGCAAGGTTTCTGCTGGAAACAGCATGGGGGGTCTTGGCAACCTTATCGCGGGTGCCGCAGGTGGTATCGGTGGTGGTTCGCTACTCGGTAGTTTGATGGGCGCCGGAACATCAGCCGCAGCAAGCGGTATCGACATTGCGTCAATCGCTGGCAACTTGGTTGGCGGTGGTGTGTCAGGGATGATCGTTCAGGTTGTCGTTGGCATGATCGTCAAAAAAATGCGCGGCTAAGTTAAAACAACACGCCCGCTGGCAATGGATTTCAGATATTGCCAGCGGGTTTTTTTATGTCATTTGTCGGGCGTATTATTTCGCCAACAATCCGCGAAATCAGCTGTCTTATCCATTTATACATCATTGAATGATGGGTGCGTGATGTCCAATACATATCCACCGAAAGCGGTGCTGGAAACGGGCAATCACGTGTAACAATGCCATCTGACAAGGTTTGCGCAATGCGGTTGGGCACGGTGGATATTAGATCACTATTACGGAGCAAACTGGACAAATCTTCGGGTGTGGGTAACGAGACAATGGTATTCAGGCTTAGCCCTTTTGCCTCTAAATCAATCATATAGCGTGAACGCCAATTGCCCCCATAAATCACGGTCATATGTTTGGCGGCCACATATTCTTGTTCGCTCAGCTTTATATCCGCTAGTGGATTATTTGCATCCATGACGCAAACATAATGATCAGGTATCAATGTACGTTTAAAAAATTCCGAAGCGGTATAATTCACGGGCGACAAAAGTATATCGCATTCCCCACGGCGCAAATGTTGGTCACCTTCGGACAAGGATTGAATCATCTTTAATCGTAAAAACGGTGCCTCTTTGCGCATCGCAGCCATAAGTTTTGGTAAAATTATCGTACGCTCGTAGTAATTCGAAGAAATGGAAATCGTTGCTGTCGCCGTTTGTGGATCAAACGCACTTGGTTCAGACAAGGTTGCAAATTCATCCAGCATCCGCGCCGATGATGCTGCGATATGACGGCACCTGTCAGTTGGTGTAATTCCCCGCCCTTGGCGCACAAACAAAGGGTCATTGAATGCTTTGCGCAAGCGATCGATGGTATAGCTCACCGTTGATTGGTTCACATTCATCATCTCCGCCGCCGCCGAAAACGACCCATGATCAAAGACCATGCGCAACGTACGCAGCGCGGCAAAGTCAATTCGTAACGATTCAAGATTGCTCATTTCACCATGGTATCGATTTTTTCAATACATTCTATCGAAATAATCGGATTGTTAGATGATTAATCGCTTCATAACCTGTTTTTTATCGCGATTTGGGAGGAAATCATGAAATTCAATAAAATCACTGCAGTTGCAGTTAGCGCTATTAGTGCTCTTTGGGCGACTGGTAGCTTTGCACAGGAACATACATTTAAACTTCACCACTTGCTCAGCGAAAAGGCCCCTGCACATACGCAGATGTTGGTGCCTTGGGCAGAGAAAGTTGCCGCAAATTCTGGTGGCAAAGTTAAGATCGACATTTACCCAGCAATGTCATTGGGTGGGAAACCACCAGAATTGATCCAACAGGCACGCGATGGCGTGGTGGACATTGTGTGGACGGTAAATGGTTACACACCTGGCCTTTTCCCACGTACAGAGGTTTTTGAACTTCCAACAGTTTATACAAACGATACGGTTGCCACCAACCTTGCCATGCACGATCTGTTCGAAAGCGATCTGAAACAAGAATATAAAGGTGTCGAAGTCATGTTCTTGCATGTGCATGCTGGTCAAGGCATCCATATGGTGGATAAAGAGACACGCAAGCCAGAGGATTTTGCGGGCCTGAAAATGCGTATTCCAACACGTACAGGTGCTTGGATCATCGAGGCATTGGGCGCCGCTCCTGTTGGGATGCCCGTGCCTGCATTGCCACAAGCCTTGGCCAAAAAGGTCGTGGATGGTGCATTTATCCCTTGGGAAATTATTCCACCACTTAAAATCCAAGAACAAACCAAGTATCAAATTGAAGGTGCGGATAAGGTACGTTTTGGTACAACAACATTCCAAGTATCCATGAACGCGGATCGTTGGAACAGTTTGCCAGAAGATGTGCAAAAGGCATTCCGCGATGCATCTGACGAAGCATGGATCGCTCAGGTTGGCGATATTTGGCGTGCATCCGATGAATTTGGTATTGGCTTGGCTGTGAAAGCAGGGAACGAACACATCACCCTGACACAAGAAGAAACCGATGCGATGAACGCTGCATTGTCACCCGTTGTTGATCGCTGGGTCGAAGAGGTTTCGGCCAAAGGTATCGATGGTGCCGCACTGGTTGACGCTGCACGCGCAGCAATCGCAAAACACCAACAGTAAATGTCAGAAGCTGTAAATGAAACGACGGGGCCTATGGGCCCTGTCGCACGGTTCATCCAAGGCTGGGCCTTGGCCGGTGGCGTGGTGTTATTGCTCGTTGTATTGATGAACGCCTATTCCGTCATCGGAAGCATGTTTGGCGCACCCTTTGCTGGTGATTTTGAAATGACCCAAATGGGTGTGGCAATTGCCGCATTTGCGTTTCTGCCATATTGCCAAATCACGGGTTCACACGTTACGGCGGATATTTTCACATCGAACGCATCCCCTGTTTGGATTGCACGGTTTGAATTGCTGGCCTCCATCGTTGCGTTTGCGTTTGCCTGTTTGTTGATTTGGCGCATGTACGCAGGGATGTTGAACCAAAAAGAATATGATTACACCACGACGATTTTATTGGTGCCCCATTGGTGGGCGTTTATCCCAATATTGATGTCTTTGGCACTTTGGGTTTGTGCCAGTTTGATAACCTTGCGCAATGCCGCAAACCGCACATTGGGGCGCTAACATGGATGCATTATTGATCGGTTTCGCAGGTCTATTTGTTTTAATAGGCTTGATCGCCATTCGTATGCCAATTGCGCTCTCAATGATCTTGGTCGGCGGTATTGGTGTCACGATCCTAAATGGCCCAGCAATCTTTTTCAGCCAGTTGAAAACCTTGGCCTATGGTCAGTTTTCGATCTATGACTTGTCGGTCGTTCCGATGTTCGTGTTGATGGGGAATATCGCATCAAAGGCTGGATTATCCCGTGATTTGTTTCGCGCCGCAAATGCTTGGCTGGGCTGGGCACCGGGTGGGGTTGCCATGTCCGCGATTGCTGCTTGTGCTGGTTTTGGATCGGTCTGTGGGTCATCACTTGCGACCGCATCCACAATGGGCCAAGTCGCATTGCCCGAATTACGTCGATTGAATTATTCAGGTGCATTATCCACGGGGACTTTGGCCGCTGGTGGTGTGCTTGGCATTTTGATCCCACCATCAATTGTGCTGGTGATCTATGCGGTGATCGTCGAAGCAAATATCGTCACCATGTTCATGGCCGCAATGATCCCTGGTTTGATTGCGGTTGTTCTGTTCCTGATCACCATCCTGATCTATGTCATGATCAACCCAGAATCAGGCCCCGCTGGTGATCGGCCCGATCGCGCTGAATTCATATCCGCGACTGTAAACTTGATCCCGGTTCTGACCATTTTTGGCCTGGTGATCGGTGGCATTTATTTTGGGTATTTCAACCCAACCCCCGCCGCCGCGATCGGTGTATTCCTAGTTTGGATTTACGGCATGCTTCGCGGGTTTGTTAAAATCCCAGAACTGCGTGATGCATTGCTTGAAACTGCACGCACCACAGGCATGATTTATCTGATCCTGTTGGGTGCAGAGATGTTGAAAATCTTTATGTCACGCGGCGGCGTTCCACAGGCAATGGCCGAATGGATGGCGAATTCTGGCCTAACCCCCATGACAATAATGATCATTCTTTTGGTCGCGCTCATTGTGTTGGGCTGTTTAATGGACAGCTTATCAATGATCCTGCTTGCGATCCCGTTTTTCTGGCCGGTTTTGGTTGAAATCAATGGTGGTGATTACGTTGATGCCGCCAATGCAGGTTATGGAATGACAACGGAAGATTTGAAAATCTGGTTTGGTATTCTTGCGCTCATTGTGGTCGAACTTGGCCTGATTACACCACCCGTTGGAATGAATGTGTTTGTGATATCCGCGATGGCCAAAGACGTTCCCATGATCGAAACATTCAAAGGCGTGATGCCGTTTTTCATGGCGGAAATCGTGCGTGTGGTTTTACTGATTGCATTCCCCGCGCTCACGCTCTGGCTCCCAGCATATCTAAGCGGAGGTTAGCATATGGCACTCGCACCACTTGACGATACAATCACAATCGATGCGTTAACGCTTGACCCCTATCCAATCTATGCGCGCCTGCGCAAAGAAAGCCCCGTTTTGCGGGTTAAATCTGTTGGGCGTACATTTTTGACCAAAGCAATTGACACAAAGGCGGTAAAAGACGATCCCGAACTTTATTCAAGCAACGATCCAAACACACCAATGGAACGTGCATTTCGCGCACATACGTTGATGCGCAAAGATGGCGCAGAACACGCACGCGAACGCGGCGCAATGGCACCTGCGTTTTCTGCCCGAAATATTCGTGATGTCTGGATGCCGCTCTATGAAAAAATCGCACATGAATATGTGGATGCATTACCCAAAGGCGAAACAGTTGAATTTTTTCGCGACCTCGCCGGCCCGTTTGCAGCACAGTGTTTATCCCACTTGTTGGGCATACCCAATGCAAGCGACGATGACATGCAGCGCTGGTCACAAACCCTGATTGATGGGGCGGGCAATTTTGGTTGGCGCGATGATCTGTTTGCCAATTGCGAAACGGTGAATGATGAAATTGACGCCGAATTATTGGAAATGGATGCGTTTCATAAATCTGAACAAGGCCCATCGGCGCTATCCGTCATGCTTAACGCCGAAGACCCGCTTCCGCTGAGCCAAATTCGATCAAACATCAAAATCGCAATCGGTGGTGGGATCAACGAACCACGCGATGCATTGATGACGGTTCTTTATGGGTTGTTGTCAAATCCAGAACAACAACATGACGTCGTTAAAAATCAGCGTTGGAATGATGCATTTGAAGAGGCAATTCGTTGGGTTGCCCCGATACAGGTTAGCTCGCGTTTGGTGATGACCGATACGCAAATCCGCGGTCTTGATATCCCTAAAGGTGACACCGTGATGACGATCCAAGCATCGGCCAATCACGACGAAGATTTCGTGACTGATGGACATCTGTTCAACGTATTTCGCGACAAAAACCAGCACCAATCATTTGGCAACGGCCCACATTTTTGCCAAGGCACGCATGTGGCCCGTCGTCAAATCGGACAAGTTATGTTGCCCATTTTATTTGAACGTTTCCCGAATATGCAATTGGCAGGTGACGTTCCATTTCGCGGATTTGGATTTCGCGGGCCTATCAGCTTGCCAATAAAACTAGGTTAAGTTTTTTTCGCATCATCAACGATGTTCAAGCTCGCAACACCGCTATTGCCAAGTTCGACTGTGGCAAAGGGGCCGCCGATACATTGATGTGCCAAATCATTGGGATCAAGCGGATCAGAATTGGCATAGATTTCTTTGGCAAATTGTTCCGCATTATCCTTGGGACGGTATCCCAAAAATGTCGCCTTTGTGTTGTCCACGGGTGCACGATCATTGTTTGAAATACCATATACAACGCTGAACCCTGTCACAGGGGTGGTGATCGCGCGTTCCACCAAATGGATCAAATCGTCATATGACAACCATGTCCCAACCGCACGTGGATTGGTAACTTTGGCACAAGAGAAAATCCGCATACATACGGATTCTACCCCGCGTTTATCCCAATAAAGGCTCGCTAAATCTTCTGCGAAACATTTTGCCAAACCATAATATGTATCGGGGCGATGTGGCGCATCAATACCGATTCCATCGTTGGACTTATGCATGCCAACTGCATGAACAGAGCTGGCATAAACCACGCGGCGCACGCCATTTTGATATGCTGCTTCCCACACGTTATACGCACCCACAATATTGGATTGCAGGATGGCATCAAACGGTGCTTCGTCTCCGATTGCACCAAAATGAACCACCATATCGGCATCCGCTAACAAATCATTCATGTCCGAAAGGCTTGCCAAATCTGCACGAACATATTTTTCGCCATCATACAATTTGCCAATGTCATCAACCAAATCGCTACTGATCAATGTTTCACACATATTTGCCAGTGGTTCGCGCAGGTATGACCCCAGTCGCCCTGCTGCACCTGTTAAAACAATCTTCTTCATTTGCTTCCTCTCAATTTCGCAACAAGACACAAAATAATTTCGCGGCCATGTTTGGTTTACAACAGGAAAACCACATTTCCATTGGCTGTGAAAGCTGTTTGTTCAATTCAATGCACCCGCGCAAATCGCTGCTCTGTAGTGCAACGAAATACATGGCGGTGCAAGAATTGAACAATCATCATAATCGATTGCAATATCAAAACTTTACAATCGCAGTGCCTGATGGATATTGAGATCAAGAACCGCGCCAAAGGATTACCCGTGACCAATACAATCGAAACATCCGAAAACCAGATGGGTTTGTTTGAACGCTATTTAACCTTGTGGGTTGCACTTGCGATGGTCACTGGCATCGCGATTGGCGTAGCCTCGCCCGCGTTGGTCAATGCAATCGCATCTGCCGAAGTGGCATCCATTAATCTGGTCGTCGCGGTTTTAATCTGGGCGATGGTTTATCCAATGATGGTGAGCGTGGATTTTGGCGCCGTTTCCGGCATAGCACGCCAGCCCAAAGGTTTGTTGATAACATTGGTCGTCAATTGGTTAATCAAACCGTTTAGCATGGCCTTTCTTGCGGTACTATTTTTCGAATATGTGTTTGCCCCGTTCATTTCACCAGAAGATGCGGCACAATATACGGCTGGTTTGATATTGTTGGGCGCGGCACCCTGTACCGCAATGGTTTTTGTCTGGTCACAGTTAACCCGTGGCGACGCCACCTACACTTTGGTGCAAGTATCGGTGAATGATCTGATCATGGTGATTGCATTTGCCCCAATTGTTGCGCTGTTGTTGGGTGTTACCGATATCGTTGTCCCGTGGGGCACACTTGTTCTTGCGACAATCCTTTATGTTGTACTTCCGCTTGGGGCGGGGTTGCTCACGCGACGCTTGCTAGGATCACAACAGGCAATTGATCAATTCAGCGCAAAGATCAAGCCTTGGTCGATCATCGGATTAATTGCCACTGTTATGATCTTGTTCGGATTACAAGGTCAGGTGATTTTAAACCGACCTCTCGTCATCGCATTGATCGCGGTTCCGATTATTATTCAAAGCTATGGAATTTTTGCCATCGCATATGGCGCCGCATTCATGTTGAAAATCCCTCATCGCATCGCCGCACCCTGTGCAATGATCGGAACATCCAATTTTTTCGAACTTGCCGTTGCGGTTGCAATCAGTTTGTTCGGGCTGCACTCTGGTGCTGCCCTTGCAACTGTCGTTGGCGTTTTGGTCGAAGTGCCTGTAATGCTGTCACTTGTTGCGTTTGCAAACCGCACGCGCAATCGATTTGCAGGGCACCCCGGTTAACAATGTTTATGGCAGTTGCGACGCGGCACACCTCAATTTAATCTGACGAACCTGTCAGAATATGCGAAGCAGCAATCTGGCCATCCCAGATGATGTCAAATGCGGCGTTCAAGGACAGGTCTTGTTCACTTTGTCATGGGAAGTTGGCTCTTACACACAAATTTAAAAATCTAGATTTTCCACTGATAGCGCATTTTGCTGGATGAATTCGCGGCGTGGTTCCACCACATCACCCATCAATTTTGTAAATAGATCATCTGCGTCGGCCAAGTCTTCGACTTTTACTTGCAACAATGTGCGGGCTTCTGGGTCCAATGTGGTTTCCCACAATTGATCTGGGTTCATTTCACCCAACCCCTTGTAGCGTTGCAGGCTAAGCCCCTTTTCACCCTCTTCGAGAATGATCCGCAACAGGCCAAGTGGGCCGTGGATATCAACCGATTTATCTTTGCGGCTTAACTTTGCACGACCACCATAGATTTCCTGCAATGCATTTGTCATCCCGCCCATGCGGCGTGATTCACCTGAACGCATGCATTTACCATCCAAAGTATGGCTTTCTTCGACACCGCGTAAAATACGGCTTAGACGAATACCATGATCTTGGGTTTGGCGCCCTGCCCAACCTTTTTCATATTCAAGGCTGACTTTGTCCAAACGATTAGCAACCCCATCGGCAACGCCTTGGATATCTGCATCAATGCGGCCTTCGACGAATGCGCCTGAAATGGCGGCTTGTTCCAAAATTTCCCGATCATAATGGGTTGGGTATGCGTTCAAAATGAATTGCGCATTTCGCGCCTCATCCACCACTCGTGCCAAGTCGGCACCTGTGATAACACTTCCGTCTTCGAGCGTTAAAGAAGCACCATCAACACCCTGTTCGATCAAGAAATCGTCAAGCGCAGTTTGGTCTTTGAGGTAAACCTCTGATTTACCACGCGCCACTTTGTAAAGCGGGGGTTGCGCAATATAGAGATAACCACCATCAATCAGTTCTGGCATTTGGCGGAAAAAGAATGTGAGCAAGAGTGTGCGGATATGTGCACCGTCAACATCCGCATCTGTCATGATAACGATTTTATGATAGCGCAATTTTGTAATATCAAATTCATCACGCCCGATGCCCGTACCCATCGCCGTGATCAGGTTGGTGATTTGTTCGGACGACAGCATTTTATCAAAACGTGCACGTTCAATATTCAAAATTTTACCACGCAAAGGTAACACCGCTTGGTTTTCACGCGAACGCCCCTGTTTTGCGGAACCACCAGCAGAGTCACCCTCCACAATGAACAGTTCTGATTTTGCGGGATCGCGCTCCTGACAATCGGCCAATTTACCTGGCAATGATGTGCCACCAAACGCGGTTTTGCGCCGTGTGAGATCGCGTGCTTTACGCGCCGCTTCTCGCGCTAATGCCGCCTCGATAATTTTTGAAACGATTTCTTTGGCGTTGGCTGGGTTTTCTTCAAACCATTCGGACAGCTTTTCGTTCATCAAACTTTCAACAACTGGGCGCACCTCTGATGACACCAATTTGTCTTTGGTTTGTGAACTGAACTTTGGATCGGGAACCTTGACCGACAACACGCATGTTAAACCTTCGCGCGCATCATCACCCGTAAAGGAAACCTTTTCCTTTTTGGCGATACCAGATGACGCGGCATAGTTGTTAATTGTGCGCGTTAACGCACCACGGAATCCGGCGATATGTGTGCCGCCATCGCGTTGCGGGATGTTATTTGTGAACGGCAGAACATTTTCATGGTAGCTATCGTTCCACCACATCGCGACCTCGACCGTGATGTCATCTTTTTCGCCAACAACATAAATCGGGTCTTCGATCACTGCGGATTTGGATCGATCAAGGAAGCGTACGAATTCCTTAACGCCGCCCTCGTAATACAATTCTGTTTCCAAGGATTCACTGGGGCGTTCATCGCGCAAAATAATGCGCACACCAGAATTCAAAAACGCCAATTCACGCAAACGGTTTTCCAAGGTTTTGAATGAATATTCTCGGTTGGAAAATGTTTGGGTAGAGGCCATGAAACGCACCTCAGTTCCCGTTTCGCCGTTGGCATCACCAATCACTTCTAGATGTTTGACGGTATCGCCATGTTCAAATCGTGCGATATGTACCTTGCCATCACGCCAAATTTTTAATTCCAACCAATCAGACAGCGCATTCACAACCGAAACACCAACGCCGTGCAAACCGCCCGACACTTTGTAAGAATTGCTGTCGAATTTACCACCAGCGTGAAGCTGTGTCATGATAACTTCGGCGGCGGAAACGCCTTCTTCTTCGTGAATACCCACAGGAATTCCGCGCCCGTTATCACGGACAGAAACGCTTTCATCTTCGTGGATTGTGACAGAAACAAAATCCGCATGTTTGGCCAAGGCTTCGTCGATACCATTATCGACCACCTCATAAACCATATGGTGCAATCCAGACCCGTCATCGGTATCACCAATATACATACCTGGACGTTTGCGAACGGCCTCTAACCCCTTGAGAACCTTAATAGAATTCGCGCCATATTCTTCTGGATTTAACTGCTCTTCGGACATTTGTTTTTCCCGTCTCTATTTGCGCAAAATATAGCAGTTTCGAACAGGCTTGTCACGCAAATGACACAAGATTTTGCGTTAGGTCAACGCGATCACCACGCCGACCAATATCAATGCGATCCCTGCACCAATATTGGTGCGACTCACGGCCTCTGGTGACGCTAAAAACTTGCGAATACGATCCACAAACATGGCAAGTGTCAGATTGCCAAGCAACGGTACGACAAATGACGCGACACAGACCGCAACCATGTCCCATTTGGTGATTTGGGTGAAATCGAAAAAGCTGGGCAAGAGCGTCATGTAAAACAACATAGCCTTGGGGTTCGCAATCACGGCGGCGAGCCCGGCCAAAAACCCGGCTAAGGCACCTGGCGAGGTTAATCGCATATCAGAGCTAAGAACCTTGTTTGGCCACCGCACCAGCGCGCCACCCATTACACATAATAGTAGTGCCGCGAAATAGCGCAAAACAATCATGGCATCAGCATAGATTGATACCAGATAGGCCACGCCAAATAATGCCAAAAATGGCCAGATAACATCGCCAAGTGCGACACCAAATGCTAGTGGAACAGCGGATTTAAACCCGCCCGAAACCGATCGCGCAATCATCGCAACCCAAACGGGGCCTGGGGTGATAAACAAAACAAACAGTGCGCCCGCATAAAGCGCGAGCTGCGTTATCGTAATACTCATGCGTCGCCTATCACATCACCGTTTTCATCCAACGTCCAAAAAGGATTATGGGCAACTTCCCAAAGATGCCCATCAGGGTCAGCGTAATTACCAGAATACCCGCCCCAAAAAACCTCTGTTGGTTCGGTGACAATGATTGCGCCCGCCTTTACGGCACGTGCATATGCGGCATCAACTTCTTCACGGGATGAATAATTGGTTGCAAGCGAAATACCCCCCGTTGATCGGCCATGCACAGGCATGCACAAATCTTTGGTCAGGGCGTCACGGGAATACAATGAAAAAAACTGACCGCCCAATTTGTAAAAGGCAATTTGATCGTTGCCGCCTTCTGCTTCTTCAAAGCCAATTTTCTTGTAAAACTTCCGCGATTTTTTCAAATTTTTTACGGCCAGCGTCACCATCGATATCCGTTGCGGTGTCATTATCTTGGCCTTTCTCTAGGGTATGGGGTGAATGGCGCTGGTTGCGCCGTCATCTACCATCAGATATTTCGCCCTATTTCCCAAAGAGTCAAACAATTCCGCACCTGTGCCCGTCATCCATGCCTGTGCACCCAATGCACATATCTCGTCGTAAAGCGCAGCGCGGCGGTCCGCATCCAAATGTGCGCCCACCTCATCAAGCAGGATAATTGGTGCAGCCCCGAAATCTTGGGCTAATGCACGCGCATTGGATAATATCAAACTAACCAGCAACGCTTTTTGCTCACCAGTGGAACATTGTGCGGCGGGAACGTCTTTGGTTGCATAAATTGCGTTTAAATCATCACGATGGGGTCCGACCAATGTACGCCCCGCCTGCATATCGCGTCTGCGCCCATCCGCAAATGCATCGCGCAATTGGTCTGCTGTTTCTATAATTTCTGAATTATCTGCATTCACAAGTGTCAGTGATGCCGCGGGAAAACTGGTGGTGGCGATTGCCTGAGCCGCCGAAATTCGTGCGATGGTCTGCAATCGATTTTGTGCAATCATCGCACCGGCATCCGCCATTTGCGATTCAACCGCACCGTACCAAGATGGATCAGTGATCCCATCCTTTAACATCCGATTCCGTTCCCGCATCGAGCGTTCATAAACCAAGGTTTGTTCGCCGTGTGATGGCTCAAAGCTCATGGCAAGACGATCCAAAAACCGACGTCGCCCATCCGCACCTTCGACCCACAGCCGATCCATGACAGGTACCAGCCAAACAACCCGCGCCAATCGGCCCAATGCGATTTGTGGTGCCGCTTTTCCGTCGATCAAAACAGTTCGCGATCCATCACCCGTGAATGATGTTTCAAGTTCATGCGTATGACCAAGGCTTTCCAGTATTGCGCTGACCTTCCACCCTACAGTTTCAGGTACACGCGCAAGTTCCGCTGTTTTCGCACGGCGCAATCCACGCCCGGGCGACAACATCGAAATTGCCTCTAGGATATTTGTTTTGCCTGCGCCATTGGGGCCATAAATGGCAATCGGGCGGCCATCGGTTTCGATGACTGCCCGTTTATGCGATCGAAAATGCGAAAGCGTAAGTTGACGAACCGCAAGATGCGCCAAGCGTTAGACTCGCATCGGCATCACAACATAGACCGCGCTTTCGTCATTGCCTTCGCGCATCAAGGTCGGATCGCCACTTGAATTAAACATAAACACCGCGTTTTCGCGATCAACTTGGCCCGCGATTTCCAACAGGTATTTCGCATTGAAACCAATTTCCAAACGCTCATCACCATATGCCACCACGACTTCTTCTTCGGCGGCACCACTGTCAGGGGCGTTTACGGACAGAACCAAACGATCCTCTTCCATTGTGAGTTTCACCGCGCGTGAACGTTCGGATGACACAGTTGATACACGGTCAACAGCCTGTGCAAATTCTGCTGCATCCACTTCCATGCGGCGTGTGTTGCCCTGTGGAATAACACGGGTGTAATCGGGGAATGAACCATCGATAACTTTGGATGTCAGTGTGATTTCTGGCGTTGCAAAACGAATTTTGGTTTCAGACACAGATACGGCAATTTCCATATCGTCATCTTCCAACAATTTGCGCATCTCGCCAACAGTTTTGCGCGGTACAATCACACCTGGCAAATCGGCGGCACCATCGGGCAATGGCGCATCAATGCGCGCCAAACGGTGACCATCGGTGGCAACGCAACGCAATACTTTGCCATTATCACCATCGGATGCATGCATATACACACCGTTCAAATAATAACGGGTTTCTTCGGTCGAAATTGCAAATTTTGATTTGTCGAACAGACGACGCAACACCGCAGCAGGAGCCGCAAAATTACACGCATATTCAGATGTTGCCATCACGGGAAAATCTTCGCGGGGCAATGTTGCCAGTGAAAAGTTTGATCGCCCTGCAATCACATCAAGGCGCCCAGATGTGCCATCGTCGGATAATTCCACCATCGCACCATCTGGCAATTTGCGTACAATTTCATGCAACGTGTGCGCACCAACCGTTGTCGCACCAGCGCGTTCAACCATGCCAGAAACTTTGTCCACCACTTCGATATCTAGATCAGTCGCGCGAAATGAAATATCGTTGCCTTCAGCCTCGATCAGAACATTTGCCAAAATTGGAATAGTGTTGCGGCGTTCCACAACAGATTGTGCCTGTGACATGGCTTTCAGCAATGCGCTGCGTTCGATGCTGACTTTCATGAAAAAATCTCCTGTTTGCGTGGCTGTTTAACCTGTCGCAATTCCCCATTTGTTGCAAGTGTATTTGCATATTTTTGCGCGTGTTGCAAAGGTATCATGCAAAAGAAAACAGCGCCACAAAGTGCAGCGCCGTTATGAATTCGAAAATTGATGGAAATTAAGCCTCTAGCATTCGACGCAACAGCTCCAAATCTTCGGCGATTTGGTTGTCAACGGAACGAAGTTCTTCGATCTTTTTCACCGCATGTATAACCGTCGTGTGATCGCGCCCACCAAATCGACGCCCAATTTCAGGTAGGCTCTTGCTTGTTAGCTTTTTCGCCAAATACATCGCCATTTGACGTGGACGCGCGACCGAGCGCGCACGACGTGGGGACAACATATCGGTCATGCGGATATTGTAGTGATCCGTAACCTTGCGGATGATTTCATCAACTGTAACTTTTTTATCGGATGCACGCAGAATATCCGCCAAACATTCCGTTGCCATATCCAACGTCACCTGCCGCCCAACCAAAGATCCAAACGCGAACAAACGAATTAACGCGCCTTCCAACACACGCACATTGGATGATACGCGATGTGCGACAAATTCCAACACACCGTCGGCAATTTCCACATTCGGGTTCAACACCGCTTGTTGTTCCGCCTTTGATTGCAAAATACCCAAACGCAATTCGTAATCCGTTGGATGCAAATCCACACACAATCCCCATTGAAGCCGCGATTTAATGCGTTCTTCTAAACCTTCGATTTCACCAGGGGCGCGATCAGCGGAGAGGATGATTTGCTTGTTCTGATCAATCAATGCATTGAACGTGTGGAAAAATTCATCTTGCGTGGAATCTTTGCCAGCGATGAATTGCACATCATCAACCATCAACACATCGACGGATCGAAACATTTCTTTGAAACTAATTGTGTCTTTGAAACGCAGGGCTTGGACGAATTTATACATGAACTGTTCCGCAGAGAGGTACAAAACCTTTGCCTCTGGGTTGCGTTCCTGAATTTCCCAAGCAATTGCGTGCATCAAATGGGTTTTACCCAAGCCAACCCCACCATAAAGGAACAATGGGTTAAAGCTCACTGGGCCACCTTCGGCGACACGACGTGCGGCGGCGTGGGCCAGTTCATTTGGTTTACCCACAACAAAGGTTTCAAACGTACAACGCGAATCAAGTTTGGCGCCAGGTAAACCGGTTTTGTTGCGGCTTATCGATGGGATTTGGGTTTTTGTGACAACTGGTGTCGCATTATTTTCTGCAACGGTGCGATTGATGGCACCGGTTTTGAACTCCAACCGATCAACGGCCAATCCTTCGCCTGCAAACAACGCAACAATGCGATCACCGTAATTACGTGCAACCCAATTGCCAATAAACGCTGTTGGCGCCTGCAAAACAGCAACGCGTGCATCCGTTGACACAAGCGTAAGCGGCTTTATCCAATTCGTATAAGCATCCTGCCCAAACTCTTGGTTGAGTTTGGTTTGGATCTTTCCCCAAATGTCAGTTCCCATATTACCCCAAATTTCTGTCAGACCCTAGGATTGGCGCCAGTCCAACCCCCGTGCTTTCCAGCCGTTCATATTTCCTCGATGCCCATCGGAATCAAGATCACCCTCAAATCCTTCGGCCACATTGATACATTGTGTTGTTTGTCCTTGTGTTGCGAAAATTTCGCTCATCAGATTGGCAGCCGCCATTGAACGGGCACCTGAACGACACAAGAAATATATCTTGGACGGCGCAGCGCCATCCAGTTTTTCCAACAACTCCGATGCGAACGCTTCGTTTGTGTTCATCATCGGATATTCTTTCCATTCGATAAGGAATGGTTGGCGATTCAATTCGGATAAATCAGGAATTCCGACAAAGCCCCATTCGGCACGTGTTCGCACGTCAACCAATACGGCAGTATCGTCATTTTGAAGTCCATTCCATGTTTCAGCTGGGTCAACATTTTCAATATTTGCCATTTTTTTAAATGCTCCCTCGCTAAGCTTGAAATTGAATCACTCAGCGAAACTAGCCTTGAACCAAAACACATTTCAACGACTCTTATCTGTTGACAGTGCAAAGAATCGGAACTGTGTTGAAAAGGCATAATTAATTGAATTTTAAGGAAATTTTAATTTGCACACGGCTTACGCAGCGACGCTCGACGAGGGTCACTTGCATGTGTAAAATTTTCATTGGGGCCATATTAACAGGCGGTAAATATGACGAGTACCGCAACCTAGACCATCGAGACTGAGTCGGGCAACGGGTCCAAAAACGGAACATTCACAAAACTGTCATAAAAAAAACGAGACCCAAAGGTCTCGTTCCAAATTCTATCGTGTCAATCAACTACATGACGTAGTTGGGATCGGTTGCTTATGCACCCAAACCTTTTACACGTGCAGACAAACGCGAAATTTTACGCGATGCTGTGTTCTTGTGCATCACACCTTTGGTCACGCCACGCATGATTTCTGGTTGTGCTGCTTTCAAAGCTTCCTGAGCAACCTTTTGGTCACCGCCAGTGATCGCCTCTTCGACTTTACGCAAAAACGTGCGAATGCGCGAACGACGTGCTTTGTTTACTTCGGTGCGACGCTCTGCTTGGCGTGCGCGTTTTTTTGATTGTGCCGTGTTGGCCATGTGAATTTCCTGATCTTGTCGGATTACGAAAGATGAAGCGGCCTTCTAGGCGCGAAAAGAAACAGAGTCAACTCTCCAATGACTCTTTTTTATTGAATGGCCTAGCTTTGGCATTTTGGACAGTAAAAACTAGATCGCCCTGACTGTACAATACGTTTAATACTATGGCCACAGCCATCATTCTGGCACGGTTCACCTTCGCGCCCATAAACCGCAAAGGAATGTTGAAAATAACCAAGCTCTCCATTGGTTTGGCGGTGATCTTGTAAACTGGAACCACCAGCGGCAATCGCTTCGCTCAGAACATCACGAATCGCGGGCACCAAGCTTTCCACACGTTTCTTTGATAGCGTCCCCGCTTTGCGCATTGGCGCGATGCCCGTGCGCCACAATGTTTCACACACATATATATTGCCAAGCCCTGCAACAATGTTTTGATCTAACAATGCCGTTTTGATCGGTGTGTTTTTGGATTTCAAACGTGCGGCCAGATAATCACCGTCAAAATGATTCCCCAATGGTTCGGGGCCAATGCTGGCCAACAGTTTGTGATTCTCGGCGGTTTTTGTATCCAACAAATCCATCGCACCAAATCGACGGGCATCATTAAATGTAATGCGTGTGCCATCATCCATATCCAAAACCACATGATCGTGTTTTGCGGGCGCAGGATGCAAATGGTGAAAATCTCCCAATATATCGCCCGCCACACCATCAAGTGGTGCAATGGTCATGCGTCCTGACATACCCAGATGAATCAGCAGTGTTTCCCCACTGTCCAAATCGCACAGGATATATTTTGAACGTCGGCGCAATCGTTCCACACGTTTTCCCGTTAAACGCGCGGCCATGTTTTCGGGAAATGCCCAGCGCAAATTGGGACGGCGAATATCAGCGCGCGCAATTACACGCCCCACCATTGCTGGTTCCAATCCACGGCGCACGGTTTCGACTTCTGGTAATTCGGGCACTGTTTTTCCTTGGGCTGAGGTGACGCATGTTTATCTTATGAAACGCATTATATAAAGACGACACAGACGATAAGAGAAAGTTCATTATGACAGCCTCAAAAAACACAACGCATTTTGGTTTCAAAACTGTGGATGAATCCGAAAAGGCCGGCATGGTGCATGGCGTGTTTTCAAATGTCGCATCAAAATATGATGTGATGAACGATGCAATGTCACTGGGCATTCATCGTCTTTGGAAAAATGCGATGATGGATTGGCTGGCCCCACGGAATGGACAAAAACTGTTGGATGTTGCCGGCGGTACAGGCGATATTTCGTTTCGGTTCCTAAAACGTGCACCCAACGCACATGCCACCGTTTTTGATATGACCCAAGGCATGTTGGACGCTGGCCGCACCCGTGCCGAGGCCGCCGATATGGCCGATCGTCTGGATTGGGTTTGTGGTGATGCGATGGATTTGCCGTTCGATGACAATACATTCGATGTATACACAATCAGCTTTGGCATTCGCAACGTCACCCGCCCACAAGAGGCAATTAACGAGGCTTATCGTGTTCTTAAACCTGGTGGGCGCTTAATGGTGCTGGAATTTAGCCAAATCCCAAATCCTGCAATGCAATGGGCCTATGATCGTTATTCGTTTAATATCATCCCCCCGATGGGTAAAATCATTGCCAATGATGCGGACAGCTATCAATATTTGGTTGAAAGCATTCGTCAATTTCCCGACCAAGATACATTTTTACAAATGATCCGTGATGGTGGGTTTGAAAATGCAAAATATCGAAATCTATCGTTGGGCATTGCCTGTTTGCATTCTGGGTGGAAAATTTAAATGCGCGGCCCGCATAATATTTGGCGCCTGATCCGCACAGGTGCTACGTTTGAACGTACTGGTGCGATGAAAATCGTGTTGGAAAAACTCGATGTACCGCCAAGTGTTCGTATTGCTGCACGGGTACTTGGCTGGCCGTTCAAACCATTGGGTTTGCGTGGCGATCCAAGCCAACCCCCGATGCTGCGTGCCATTACGGCACTTGGCCCTGCATACATCAAATTTGGGCAATTGATGTCCACCCGCCCAGATGTGGTGGGTATTGAAATGGCCGACGAGCTAAAAGTGTTACAAGACAGCTTGCCACCCTTTGCTCAATCTGCGGCAATTGCTGAAATCGAACACGAACTTGGTTCAAAGTTGGGCGATATATACACCAGCTTTTCCGAACCAATTGCCGCGGCTTCCATTGCTCAGGTGCATGACGCCGTTTTAGCAACCAGCGGTCAACGCGTCGCGGTCAAGGTGTTGCGCCCCGATGTGGAACGCGCGTTTCGCCGCGATATAGATGCATTTTATTTCGGTGCTGGCATGGTTGAATTGCTCTCTCCTGCTTCGCGCCGCCTACGCCCCAAGGCCGTGATCGAACATTTTGATTCCGTGGTCGAAGGTGAACTTGATTTGCGCATGGAGGCATCGGCCGCCGCCGAATTTTCCGCCAATACCGAAAATGACGATGGCTTTCATGTACCATCTGTCAATTGGGATCAATCTGGGCGCACTGTAATGACCCTTGATTGGGCTGATGGGATATCCGTTGGCAATCTGCCAGCGATGCAAGCATCCGGTGTTGATCTCAAAGAATTCGGCGCGCGCATCATCCAAATGTTTTTGCGCCATGCGCTACGCGATGGTTTTTTTCATGCAGACATGCATCAAGGGAATCTGAAACTTGCCCCCAATGGTGATCTGATCGCGCTTGATTTTGGCATCATGGGGCGCATTGATGAATATACTCGCCGCGTTTACGCAGAAATCCTAATGGGTTTCATTCGCAAGGATTACAAACGCGTCGCCGAAGTCCATTTCGAAGCAGGATATGTTCCCGCAGACCAAGACGTGGATGCATTTGCGCAAGCCTTGCGTTCTGTTGGTGAACCCATATTTGGCCAAGGTGCGGAACAGATTTCTATGGCGAAACTGTTATCGCACCTATTTGATGTCACAGAACGTTTTGGTATGGAAACGCGCACCGAATTGATTTTGCTGCAACGCACGATGGTGGTTGTCGAAGGCGTGGCACGATCGTTGGATCCAGACCTCAATATCTGGACAGTTGCCCGCCCCGAGGTGGAAAACTATATCAAGGATCACCTCGGCCCACGCGCAATGGCGAAAGACTTCGCAAAAACTGCACGGGTTCTGTCTCGTTTTGGCCCGCGCCTTCCTGAGATTGTAGAAGACATCTTAATGCGCAACACTCAATCCGATCCAAAACCAGTAAAGCCAAGCAAAAGATCGCAATTGTCTTTGTTCTTGGCAGGTGGTGCATCAGCGGTGCTTGCGGCGTGGGTTTTACATCAATTCTAACGCAGCCAATTCCGCAGTTGCCGCATCCCCATAACCCTCATCGCCACATTGCGCACGCCATGTGCAATACGCAGCCATGCGCCAGTGATACAGCGGTGATAGGTGATGATATCGCGCAACCTGCGTATCACTGAACCCCGCCAAGAATGCCGTCTGTTCTTCAATGCTCAGCGCATGTTCACCATAAATATGATGCATCGCAGGTGACAAAAACATGGCCATATCCACAATGGGATCACCCAACGCCGGACATTGCCAATCAATCAGGCATAATCCATTTTTCCCCTCGATCAAATTTCCCGGAACAACATCCGTGTGAATGAAACACACCGGCACATTTTCAACAGCGTGAATGTGGGGTTGTTTAGCGATCAATCCACTTGCCGTGGCTTTGTCCAGCCGTTCCAAAATGCCAAATGTTTGCGCAACAATGGCATCCACATCCCCTGCGATTTGGCGCAAACCGTTTGGTGGTTTCACTTTGTGAATGCGTCCCAACAATTGCGCGACATGCTGTGCATCACGTGCCCATATGTCACCTTTGACATAGTGGTACAACAACACCTGTCCCAGTGGTGTTTCAACAAACCCAAACGGGCGCGGCGCAACGCCAAGCCCATCCAGATGCTGTAAACACGCAAATTCCGCCACTGGAGAATTGGCGAACAATGGATTGTCCTGAGTATGATCATACAATTTACAAACCAGTTCACACCCCGCCCCGCGCAAATGCCAGACATGATTGGTGCGCCCACCCGATTGTACCCGCCATTCCATACCCGCGTTGATTACACCTTGCTGGGTTAAAAACTTGTCCAAAATTTCAACGGCATTTTCCATGCCTCGCTTGTAAAAGCGTTCCACGCCAACGACAAGCGGGTTGCAAAATTGTTTTGGTTATGGCTTTTGCACGGCATGGCCCCGTGGCTCAACTGGATAGAGCAGCCCCCTCCTAAGGGGCAGGTTGCAGGTTCGAATCCTGCCGGGGTCACCAAGGATAGTTTTTTAAAATCAGAAGATTGGTAACCTTGTTGGATTTTGGATCAGCTTTTAAGCGTCATGAAATAGTCAAATATTTCGGGCACGTTTCCATCACCCATCCCCGCATCGACAGCCGCTTGAAGATTGCGCGAAGTGCCTTCGGCGATCTCTGCACGTGTGTCCAATCCCTCTGCCATTTTAAGGAAATAACCCAAATCTTTGTTTGCGTTATTGATTGAAAAACCCAGATCACTAACCCCATCAACGGCGTAATTTTTGCAAAAACCCATAAACGGTGAATTGGACGGACCTGTTGACATGATCTCATAAAGTTGTGCGCGATCCACACCGGCACGATCGGCAACGGCAAAGGCTTGGCTCATCGTGCAAACGGATGTCATGCCCATGAAATTATTAATTAATTTTGTCACATGTCCCGCCCCAAGCGCACCGAGATAAAAAACGTTTTCACCTTGTTGGCCCAATACTGGCTTCACCTTATCAAAATGAACCTTGTCACCTGCGGCCATGATATTGAGCAATCCATCCTTGGCGTGTGCAGGTGTCCGACCCAATGGCGCATCAACCATACCAGCACCTTTTGTGGCAAGGTCTGCACCGATCTTGCGGGTTGAGGCTGGGATAGATGTTCCAAAATCGACCAGCACTGCGCCCTCTTTTATGCCTGCAAGAATGCCGTCTTCGCCATAAACGATTTTTTCGACCACTTCTGATGTGGTGAGGCAGAGCATCACAATATCACTGGCCTGTGCCAATTCCTTGGGCGATGTCGCCGATTTGGCATTCCCTCGCGCCAAAACGGCATCAACCGCATCAGTGTTCAGATCCATCACGACAAGCTCAAACCCCCGTGTCTGAAGGTTTTCCACCATGTTACCGCCCATAAGGCCGAGGCCAATGAAACCGATTACGGGTTTGGTCATGATATATGCTCCTTTTTGATCTTCGAAAACGGTATTCAACTATTTAATCTTTGTGCTTTGGCGCAAAGACGGCCTAGTGTACCTTCGACCTAAGTCATATCGTTCTCTGCGTTATTGTTAACTGTTTGCAAGTTTCTTCATCACGACCTTGAACGTATGTTCATCGGAATCAGTAAAATACAGATCGGCGTCATAGCCTTGGTCATCCATAAAGTTGAATACCCGCTTTGGCGCATCAAGCCGATAAGGCACAAGCAATGTCGCGATCCTGTGGCGCGTGTTGGCCGGATAGTGAGCCGTTAGACAAGTGCTGACAGGAAGACCTTCGAAGTCTGATTTATCAACTCCGGGAAAGCCGGTCTCTTGTGTGATTTCGGGCTTACCGCCCTCGGACCAGACCACCTGACCATAAAAACCTGCCTTTTCGCCCGTGTTGCGGAATGACGATTTACCAAGGTTGTAGGGATTATTGGCATGCAAAAGCCAATCAACAGTGACAGGCGTTTCTGCGTCCACCTTGTCGATGATAACGAAATAGGAATTGCGCACGAAATAAACCTCTCGCACAGCGCTGGTCACTTCTGGAGACAAGCTCTGATAAGCAGGTGTTGCATCGCCACAGATATAGATGTGATCGTCACGTTGTTCGGCGGCAATTATACGACCATTGGCAGCCAATGCCTTGGCTTTGTCTTTCTCTGCGTATTGGCCTTTACCATTGATCAGGATTGCATTTTTCGAACGAGTCTGGCGGCGCCAGTTCCGGTGCATGCTGGAATTAAAAGCGACGTAGTGACCCGACTGGATCGCCAAATCTTCGCCGTATGCGGCCAAACAAAATGCATTTTGATCGCCGTGGCTGTGGCTGATGGAACCAAAGCGAGAGGATTTAAACACGAATTGAATATGCTCGTTCGGATCGGCCATGGCATGCTGGATACCAACCCATCCAACACCTTTGAAATGGCGAAAACCACTTGCGGGTGGTGTTGCTTCTACCGATGGCCAGTCCGTGCGGAACGCCAATTCGTCAAAACGTGTGTCCCACCATCCCCAATTGTAAAAATCACCTTCGGTTCCAGGATTCTGGCGATGACTTTCATCGCAATACCACTGATAGGCGCCATTGCCCGTAACACCTCCAAATTGGCGAAGGTTCATGCCAATTTTGATACAAGTCAGATCGCCCATTGTGCTGTCGTCACCAAATGTTGCGCGACGCGTATTGGGAGCCTTGGTGAAAAGCGGGAAATCGGCAGTGTTTTGGAAAAAAGGCCGATCATAAACGTTAAGACCCGTATAGGATTTCAACCAATTGGCAGCATCCAAAAGATACGAAATCCCTGTCATCCAATAATGCGGCCCTTCGGCCCAGCCGCCTTGAGCATCGCCCCACGGGGAATACACCGTATAAAGAAACTCGATTGAATAGTTCAACCAATCCCGCGCCTGTCCGGTTTCATCTTCGTGCAGGAGCGCAATGCACGCTGGAATAATGCAAGACGACACGGATCGTACCGCGTGGCTGTCATATGGAAAGAGGTGAATTTTCGCATTCAGTATGGCGTGTTCGGCAATATCACGGGTACGTTCCAATAACGCGTCATGAACAATTTTGCGCTCGTCCTCTGAAAGATCATCATAAAGCCAGTCATAACCCCAAGCCAGTGCATTACAAACACGATACGCCCATTCATCTGTGTATGCGCGCGATGTAACACCCATTGGTTCCCAGCTTGCCGCCTCAAGAAGCCATTCCTTGGCACGGGCGGTCATCGCTGCATCATCCGTAACTTTGCCACCGATGGCCAAATGACGGATCGCATACCAAACCTCTTGCAAGTCGATATAGGTTTGGCGCCAAATTGGCGCTGTTCGTTGATGATTGGGATAGCCAGCCGGCTCGCGAATAATTTCACGATCCATCCAAGGTAGAACAGATTTTTCGTAAAAGGTTGACCAAGTGCAATGATCTGGATCGGCTTTGACGGCTTTCTTAAAATCGCCCAACCGATCAGATGTCAACCACAGGCGGGGGTGATCTGTTGCTACCTTTGCAAACCGCGCATCACGTGATGGCAACGGTGTTTCTGCAAGCCCATCTGCAATGGTAAAGCTGCGAGTGCTGCTCCAATTGCTTGACGGTGCGCAATTATCTGCATCCCACGTGGTATAGGACCAATGGTAGTTGCCAGCATCCAAAACTTCGTCAGGCGTAAAGAAATTTAATGTCAGGTTTTCATAGACTCGCGTTTTCCCCTTGGGGAATTTGGGGGCGGATGAAAGACGCAGCACATAGCGGGCGTCATCGTCAACTTCGGGGATCCACGTAAAACGCGGCGGGTTTTCCACAACGTCAGTCTCTGAAGAGGGGCTGTATTGAATTGTCAAACGCCCGGCCTTGGTTTCATCGAGCTTTGGAAGCGTGGTTGCCGACATCGGTCAGTATTCCTGCGTGACTAGAAAGAGTTAAGCTCGGGGCGACGCACATCGCCGCCCCAAGAGGGAGGATTTAGTTTTTGCCGTATTGGCGATCATAGGCGGACTGCATAACAACAAGCAGTTCCTGAAGACCCATTTCGTCTAGCTTCGCGAGATAGGCATCCCAGTCCGCATTGACATCACCATTGCCCAAAATCCAGCTTTGCTGGCGCTCAAGCATGTAGTCACGGATCGAACCCCAAGTGCGGTCATAGACTTGCTGTTCGTCAGAGGTAAATGCCACACCAAGGAAGTCGGGGATGAGGTAATCACCCTGCTCGTACAACTCGATGCCTTCGAGGGCGAATTCATTCGTCCACTGGATTTCGTAGTTGTAATCTTGGAAATAACCACGGCCCTGAAGCTGTGCACCAACCTGATTGAGCGAACGATTTACTGGGCCTGCATTCAGGAAAGCTTCGGTAAAGATCGGCTTGCCATCAACCATATTGTAATGCGTGCCCTCGACACCAAAATTGGCCAAACGACGACCTTCTTCGGTGAACCAAAAGTCGAAATATTTGATGGTTTCAACCACGTTTTCATTGGTGTGCCCAATGGCCCAACCATCTGGTTTCACAAGGATACGGCGATGCTCTTCGACGCGCTTACCGCTCGGCGATGCAGGTGGCACCATTGCGCGGAATTCAAACCCGTCAATCTCGCTCGACAGGCTATTATAGCCACCTGTTGATGCGAACCAGTCATGTGTAGAACCACCAAGATTTTCAGACAGCAAGAAGTCACGCGCCGAACTTCCGCGTGTAAAGACTTCTGCGTCAATCAAACCTTCGGCATACCAGCGCGCCAAGTTGCTGATACCATCACGATAACCTTCGCCGATATATCCGTGGCTGATCTTACCTTCTTCAACCAAAAAGTCGTGGTAAGTGTCAGAGCCATGTGCGCGACCATCCCAAAGGGTTACAAGACGGATCAGCTCTGGCCATTGACGTGCAAAAAATGGAACTTCGTCCGCTTCACCGTTACCGTTGGGATCTTGCGTTTTAAAGGCACGCAAAACAGCTTCGTATTCTTCGACGGTTTGGGGCACTTCCAAACCAAGTGCATCCAACCAATCGGTACGAATCCAATAGGCGCGGCCATATTTACCATCTGGCAAATAAGGTACGTAATACATTTGCCCATCGGCCGCTTTTACCGCATCTTCGATGTCGGGGCGTTGCGCATAATAAGCGGCGATATTCGGTGCATGTTCTGCAATCAGATCGTTAAGTGGAACGAACGCACCCTCTGGGCCATATTGATTTACAAAATCCCTGATACGACTAGACCCAACAATGTCTGGAATTGCACCGGATGCGAGCATAAGGTTCAACGCTTCTGTGTTGCCGGTGTTTTCAGAATCTGTGCGCATGTTCGCACCGACCGTCACATCCACCAGATGGACATTGGTCCATTGGCGCGCCTGTTGTTCAACTGGCCAAGATTCTTCGTAGATTGGATAGGCGCGGTGGTTCATCTGAATGGTCAATTCTAATGGATCACCTTCGACGATCTTAAGGTGATCATCAGCTAAGACTGGCGTCGTGATTGCACTTCCTGCAAACAAAGCCGCGGCTAGGCATAATTTACGCATGTGGTTTCCTCCCTTTTGCGATTTCATCATTCTTTCACACCCCCAAGCAGGATGCCTTTTTCAAAGTATTTCTGAATAAACGGATAGACGATCAGAACTGGAATAATCGAACAGACAATGATGGCAGCGGTCACCGTTTCGGCGCTGAACCCAGCCGCCGTTTGCAAGATGGCGAATTCGTCATTGTCGCTCAAGTTTGCGATTGTGTGGCGCAGGAAAACCTGTAGCGGGATTTTTTCCTCGCTTTGCAACAGAACCATCGCCCAGAAAAACCCGTTCCAGCGCGACACGATGCAAAACAGTGTAATCGTTGCGATTGCGGGTTTGGATAACGGTACATACACCTTCCAAAGAACCTGAAAATCATTGGCCCCATCCATACGTGCCGCTTCTTCAAAGCTTTGCGGTATCGCTTCAAAAAAGTTTCGTAGCAAAATGATATTGAAGGCATTAACCGCAAAGGCAATGATGATGCCAAACATGCTATCCAACAATCCAAGATCACGCATGTTCAGGAAAAACGGGATCAGGCCTGCGTTAAACCACATCGTAAACGCGATAAAGAGGTTGAAAAACCGCCGCCCCTTAAGCTGTGGACGCGACAACGCGTAAGCACCGGGAATAATGAACAACATGCTCATGATGGTGCCACCAATCGTATAGATAAACGTGTTGCCGTAAGAGCGCCAAAACTTGGGATCGTTAATGATATAACCGTAAGCCTCTATCGTGGCGTCAATGGGCATGAACACAACCTTACCCGACTGTGCCGCAAAACCCGAACTGAACGACACCGCAGCGATGTAGATAAACGGATAGAGCGTCGCCACCGTAAACATCCCAATCAGGACAGAGACCGCAATGGCGAAAATTTTATCGCCGCGAGAGTAGAGATTCCATTTCATCATAGCGGCATCCTCCTACCAAAGTGACGTGCGCGAATAACGGCGCGACAAGGTGTTAGCGGTCATAACCAGAACAAATGCAACAAAGGCGTTGAACAGGCCCCCCGCAGCGGCAAGGTCATATTGGCCAGACTGAAGCCCTTGGCGATAAATCCAAGTGTTGACCACATCGGCGGTTTCATAGGTCGCTGGCTGATAGAGCAAAATTACCAGTTCGAAAGACACTTCCATGACATTGCCGATCCGAATAATCAGCATGATCAGAATCGTTGGCAGGATCGATGGAATGGTGATTTTCCACATCATTTGCCAGCGGTTTGCCCCGTCCACCACAGCGCTTTCATATAGCGATGGGTTAACACCGGCGATGGCCGCAAGGAACACGATGGAACCAAAGCCTGCCTCTTGCCAGATGCCCGTTCCCACGAAAATCGGTCGGAACCACTGGGGCTGGGTTAGGAAATAAACCGGATCAAGCCCAAACCAACCGATGATCGTATTGACGATACCAGCGGTGGGTGAAAATGCGGTGATTACGATACCAGCGATGATAACCGATGAAATGAAATGCGGCAGATAAACGATGGTCTGCGCTGTGCGTTTGTAACTCGCATGCAAAACTTCGTTGAACATCAGCGCCAGTATGATTGGTGCAGGAAAACCAAAGATCAGGTTTAGTGCACTAATCTTGATGGTATTTCCGATGGCACGTAGGAACTGATCATTCGAGAACAATGTCTGAAAATGTTCAAGTCCGATCCAAGGGCTATTCGCAACACCTCTGAAAATCGAGTAATCTTTGAACGCGATTTGCAGCCCATACATAGGTTTATACAGAAAAACCAGAAACCAGATAATCGTAGGCAGCAGCATTGCATAGATCTGCCATTCGCGTTTGAAATGATCGAAAAGTCGGGTCCAGCGGCCATCGTTCGGCGGCATGCGCTGCGCCTCTTGCGCCTCGATTACGGCCTCTTGAATGGGTTGGCCCGCGGCTGTGGTGTGTTCCTCCGCCATCTGACTCAAGCCCCAAAGTTCAGTGCACGACCAGTCTCAGCGTCAAACAGCTTGACCAAATCGGGGTTAATATGAACCGCATTCACACCTGACAGATGTGCAATGTCGCCATCAGTGTCGGCCTTGAATACCATTTCGACATTGTCGTGACGGCCATGAAGCAAGGCCTCTGAACCCAACGGTTCAACCAGATCAAGATCGATGGGCAACGCAGACGTATTCTTGCTGGCCTTTAGCGTGATATGTTCTGGACGGATACCCACGATTACATCACGACCTGCTTGGCCGTTCATCGCACCGCTTATCTTAATTTCCGTATCGCCAACCTGTGCACCAGTTTGTGTCAAAGTCCCTTTAATCTGATTCATCGGCGGAGAGCCAAGGAAACCAGCAACAAAGGTATTGGCGGGATTGTTGAACAATTCCATGGGTGTGCCAACCTGTTCGATCCGACCATCGTTCATCACGACAATCCGATCCGCTAATGTCATCGCTTCAACCTGATCATGGGTCACATAAACCGAAGTCACACCAAGACGATTATGTAACCGTTTGATTTCAGCCCTCATCTGGGTGCGCAGTTTGGCATCAAGGTTGGAAAGAGGTTCATCAAACAAGAAAACCTTTGGGTGACGCACGATCGCGCGCCCCATGGCAACCCGTTGACGTTGACCACCCGACAGATCAGCAGGGCGGCGATCAAGATATTCAGTAAGCCCCAATATCCCAGCGACGTCTTCAATGGTCGTCTTGATTTCATCTTTGGGCATTTTGCGAATGCGCAACCCAAAGGCCATATTGTCGGCAACATTCAGATGGGGATAGAGCGCGTAGTTCTGAAACACCATGGCCACATCACGATCTTTGGGGGCGATGCGATTGACCCGACGTTCATGAATCGTGAGATCACCCGCAGTGATCTCCTCAAGCCCTGCAATCATGCGCAAGGTTGTGGATTTACCACACCCTGACGGGCCGACCAGAACAACAAATTCCTTTTCCGCCACCGTCAAATCGATCCCATGGACCACTTCGACTGCACCGTAACATTTTACGATACCGTTTAGGTTTACACCCGACATATTTTCCTCCCATTGGCACTGCCCAAACGGGCATCTAACCTCGCGACGAATCGCCAATTATTACTAGTATACTAGTCTAATAACTGAAATACTAGTCTGGTATTCCAGTTTGATTTTTGCTAAGGTCAGTTGGAATCGAGATCGGGAGGGGTGAAACGATGCCGCCAGCAATTGCTCAAAGTGAACGTCGTACCAGTGTCGATGACGTGTTCGATTATTTGCATGAACAGATTACGTCGCTTCGATTAAAACCTGGCGATAAGATATCAGAGGCAGAAATCGCGGCAGAGTTCGGCGTATCACGCCAACCCGTGCGGGACGCATTCAGCCGCCTTGCCAATCTTGATCTTTTGCTCATCCGCCCACAGCGCGCCACCGAAGTACGTCGGTTTTCCATGCGCCAAATCGAAAAATCCCGTTTTGTGCGCGCAGCGATCGAGGCTGATGTGCTGCGCCGTGCCGCGCTCCATTGTGATGCGATGGGCGCTGCGCGATTGGATGGGGAATTGCTCCAACAAGAGGCTGCCGCCAAAATCAAGGACGTCGAACGTTTTGGCCAATTGGATTATAGTTTTCACAAAGTATTGTGCGAAATTGCCAAGGTTGAATATGCCTATGAGGTCATTCTGGAAGAAAAGGCCAAGGTGGATCGGCTTTGTATGCTGGGAATGGAAAAAGAACAGCGCATGCCAGAACTGGTTGGCGATCATCGCGACATCGCTGCGGCCATCAAATCCAACGATGGCGAAAAGGCGGTCGAATTTGGCATGAAACATCTATCGCGCCTTGATAGCACAATCGCGCGCATCACAGAGACAAACGCAAATTATTTTGAGCGCACATCATAGGATCAAAACCCTTGATTCAAGGTGGCCTCAGCATGGCTCGACCGTAAGGCGACCTGTAGTTACGGAATCGATCCATGATCACGAATTCAATGCAATCAGATTCAGTGCCCACACCAGGCGCAAAAGAGGTTTTTGCGCTCGCTTGGCCAATGACGCTAAAGGCGATCTTTTTACACGGCACCGTGGTAATCGACGGTTTTTTGCTCTCTGCATTGGGTGAAGGTGCCTTGGCGGCAATGGGATTGGCCGCGGCCTTGGGTGGGATCGTGCTTGGGGTTATATTCGCCTTTTCCCACGCCATGCAAATCCGCACCGCCCAAGCGTTTGGCAGCGGTGATGCGGTCTATCTAAAATCGGCGCTGATCTCTGGGCTCGCGGTGAGCATTAGCATCGGCATCATCGGCGTCAGTCTTATCCTCATATGGGGTGGCACCCTGATCGCCGCGCTGGCGCCATCCGTCGCGATCGCCACTCAGGCCGAATCTTATCTGGCGATTTTCACCATCGTTATTTTCGGCGAGGCTATCGGCCAGAGCATCGCCAGCTTTTTTAACGGGTGCAGCCGGTCGAAACTCCCGCTTTATGGCTATCTCCTTTCTGTACCAATCAATGTCATTGCCAGCATCGCGCTCATTCATGGATATTGGGGATTGCCCGCATACGGGGTCGCGGGCGCCGCGATGGGCAGCGCCTTGGCCATCACCGTTCAAACCTTGTTTTGGAGTGCGCTGTTACTCAAAACGAATGGTACGTTAATGCGTGTCGTGGGCTGGCATAATCAAACCTTTGTTCCAACATTGAAACGCCACATCCGTTTTGCGCTACCAATTGCCGCCACCTTTGTCAGCGCAACACTTGCCACGCATGTCTGTTCATTGATTTACGCAAATATGTCCCTAAACGGATTTGCCGCCATGACACTGATTGCACCGTGGAACATGTTGACCGGCCAAGTCGCAATGCAATGGACACAGGCCACAGGGATTTTGGTGGCTCAGCTTTTGGGCAAGCACACATCAGAGGACGTATTGGATCGTTTTCTATCGCAAGCATGGAAAGGCGCCTTTGTTGCGGCGGGACTCGTAGCAATCATTTTCTTGATCATGTGCCTGTCGCTCGATTGGATATATCCCGACCTTGAACTCGAAACCCGCGCGATTTTATTCGGCTTTCTTCCAATACTCGTGATCATTCAGTTCCCTCGCGCCACCAATGCAATTTGTGGCAACACCCTGCGCGCGGCTGGTGACACTGTTTATGTCATGCATATATTTGTGTGGACTCAATGGGCGTTCCGCGTACCCGCAACGGCCATATTGGTGCTCTATTTCAATGCACCTGCCTTTTGGATTTTGTCGCTCTTTCTTTGGGAAGAGGTTTTGAAATTCCCCGTTTTCCACCGCCGCCTGTGGCGGGGGGATTGGAAACGCTCTGACGTGGCGGCGTGATCAGTTGACATGATTAACGCACCCTGAATTTCACGCAATGTCCCATTCCATATGATGCTCACAGCAGATCACGCTTAACCAAGTAAATTTATCAAGTAATAACATTGACTATTCCGATAAATTTAGTCAGATAATGACCTTATCAACAAAACAGATCGACCGATGGAGCAATCTTATGAGCGAGCGCGCGCAAAATTTGCAGTTAAAAGAAATACCGCTCAATCAAAGCAATGTGCCAACCTATGACGTTGATCACGTGTTGGGCGATCTGAACACGGCGCATCTTGTGCTTGATGGGCAGGTATATACGTTGCGCAAAACGCGGCAAAACAAGCTCATCTTAACCAAGTAGGCCGTCACAAATGCCAAAGGTACCTTCGCCCTGTGTCGATGTTTGCAAATACAAACGCCAAGGACACTGTATTGCTTGTTCGATGACCAAAGCGCAAAAATCGCTGCTTAAAAATCTTAAAAAGCCCAAACACCAAATTGCGTTTATTGAAATGTTGGTTGTGCAGCAAACCCAATTAGGGCAATTCTCTCACTGGCGCGAAGCCTACGATAAGAAGTGCCGCAAAAAGGGTTCGCCAAATCCGTTAGCCTAGGTGCGAACGCAAGAACCAGGCGAATTTTTCATGTGTTTGACCACGTGCGATACACAAATCTTCTGTCAGTGTGTCACCTGCTTCGGCTGCGATTTGCCCCGCACCACCGATGGTTGCGGCCAAGGTTTCTTGGGCATCCAACATCATTTTGATCATTTCAACATCTGATGCTTTGCCCGACTGTTCGCTCACTTTGGATCGTTCGATCATACCGGCAAGTGTACCTTCGGCATATTCACCAAGCGCACGAATGCGTTCTGCCAAATCGTCTTGGGCAACAAAGTGATCTTCGTAGATTTTTTGAAACAGATCATGCAATGGACCAAAGGCCATGCCTTTGACGTTCCAATGGAAATTCTGTGCTAACATTGTTGTCACACAAGTTTCAGCGACGCATTGATTAAGCGCCCCTGCGATTGCTTGTTTCGCTGATGAATTCAGTGCTGTTGCTGTTTGTGCCATTCTGTGTATCCCAAATTTTTGTGAAAATAGGTGGCTGGCGTTTGGCTGGCTTCCTTCTGCCAACCATATCAAAGCAAAATCAAATGTCCAATGTTTTTAGAATGATTCTAAACTTGAGTTAAACACTCGGACACTTTTTCAATCAAAAACGCCATGGAACGCTGATAAGGTTGCGCCACCCGCCGTGCGATTAAAAACCGTACCGATCCGTAATCCTTGTCCCGATTTCCACAAACACAACGCAGCAACCAAGATTCATCAAATGACAATTCTTCGGAGTTTGGCGATAAAAATACAGGCGTTTTATTCAAACCTTGATACATGGTGCGCAGCAATGCTTCGATCACGATATCATGGTTTTGCCCATCCACATTCATGACCAACCGACATGCCTCAAACATATCAAGCCGCGCAGAGCTTCGGCAGCGCATCGCAGTTAACCGCAGCTTGTTAAGGAACGCGATTTCGTCGCCCGCAAAACCATAATCAACGATTTCGCGCGCAACGGGTTGTTCGTATTTCAACAAAGCAGACATTATGGATTCTTACCGTTTCAATAATTCCTGAGTATATTTATCAGATATAAAATGCTCAGGCAATGATGAAAAAACCATGTCCTCGCAAGACTTATCAGGCTAGAACAGGTTCATATCCATACACCGATGCATATCGCTTTGTTTCTGATTCCGCTCACGTTAAGATGGTGCCAAAACAAGGAACCAGGCGGCATGGATATTTTTCTACTACAGGCAACTATATACCTCGCTGCGGCATGTATCGCGGTGCCACTGGCAAAACGTGCAGGGCTTGGTTCGGTCTTGGGGTATTTGATTGCTGGCGTTTTAATCGGCCCCGTGCTCGGCCTTGTTGGATCAGAAACCCAAGATTTACAGCATTTCGCAGAATTTGGTGTGGTGATGATGCTGTTTGTGGTTGGTCTGGAATTGGAACCACGCGCATTATGGGATATGCGCCACCGATTGATCGGTCTGGGCGGATTGCAAGTGGCATTGACCACCCTTGCGATCATGGGGGCCTGTTTGGCGCTGGGCCAAATCTGGTCTGTCAGCCTCGCAATTGGTTTAACATTCTCGCTATCCTCCACCGCGATTGTTGTCCAAACCCTAAATGAAAAATCATTAATGAACGCCAAAGGTGGGCGATCCGCCTTTTCGGTTCTGTTATCCCAAGATATCGCCGTGATCCCGATGCTGGCGCTGGTACCATTGCTCGCCATTCCTGGTTTACATAATGCCGGCGCGCATGGCGGCGATCATGGAAGCGCGATCAGCCTAACAGATGGATTGCCCGCATGGGGCGTAACCCTTGTGACCGTGGCCGCAGTGATTGCGGTGATCTTGATGGGCGTTTACCTAACGCGCCCCATATTTCGGTTCATCGCCAAGGCACATTTGCGCGAAATGTTCACGGCAATAGCGTTGTTGCTGGTTGTTGGCATCGCATTGTTGATGACGACGGTTGGGCTATCTGCCGCGCTTGGGACATTTTTGGCAGGCGTGGTTTTGGCCAATAGCGAATTTCGCCACGAATTGGAAAGCGATGTTGAACCGTTCAAGGGGTTATTGCTCGGCCTGTTTTTTATCACCGTTGGTGCGGGGATTAACTTCACGCTGTTGTTTGGGAATTTCTTTGCCATCATTGGCATGACATTGGGTGTGATGTTGATCAAAGGTGCGGTTTTATACGTGCTCGCCGTTCTGTTCAAAATCAGAGGCCGTGATCGATTGCTATTTGCTCTGTCATTGGCGCAGGCGGGTGAATTTGGATTTGTCATGTTATCCACCACGGTGACGAATAACGTGATCCCAACGGAATTGTCACAAACCCTATCTTTAATCGTTGCTCTTTCGATGTTGTTCACCCCGCTGTTGTTTATCGTGTTTGATAAACTGGCCGTGCATAAAACAACCAGCCACGCACCAGAACAGGATGAAATTGATGAACAGGGCACAGTGATCATCGTCGGCATTGGCCGCTTTGGCCAAGTAATCAATCGCATGGCACTTGCCGCTGGAATTAAAACCGTGGTGATTGATCACCATATTGATCAAATCGATAATATGCGCCGCTTTGGTGTAAAAGGATATTTTGGCGACCCAAGCCGCCCTGAATTAATGCACGCCGCTGGCCTGCCTGATGCGAAAATTCTGATTGTCGCTGTGGATGATAAAAAGGCGGCCGTCAACTTGGTAAAACACGCCAAAAAGGTAAACCCCAATGTGCATATCATCGCACGGGCGTATGATCGTAATCACGTTTATGAATTGTATCAAGCGGGCGCAAATGACATCGTGCGCGAAACATTCGACAGCGCCATTCGCGCCAGCAAATACATGTTGGAACAAATGGATTGGGCACCGTTTGATATCGACATGGCGGCAGAAAGTTTTGTCAAATCCGACAGAAGCGCATTGGCGGAATTGGCTGAATTGTGGGACCCCAATATCCCGACAGAAAAAAACAAGGCTTATATCGAACGCGCGATAGAAATTAATTCGGATTTTCACACAGGGTTCTTGGCCAATTTGGCGAAATTCGTTGACCAAAAACCAGATGAAGAAACAGAGCCTAAAGCATCCGAATAACGTCTTTGTCGATGGATAATATATATCCCTTGCGGCTGATGTTTTTAATCAACAACTGGCTGACGATCTGATTGCCCAGATGATCGCGCAACCGTTTGATCCGGGTTGCACCCGATGCTTCGTCGCAATCAATGCTGTTTTTACCGGTGATCATGGCCTCCATATCGGCACCTGTCATCACCTCGTCATCCAGACGCGCTTCGCATAACACAGAAAGCGTTTCACACGCGGCCTCGGTCAATTCGAATTCCATATTATTGATATAAACAACCTGTTCTTCGCGATTGATGATCAGGCTGTTGATCATAATGCCAGATCGCTCAATTTCCGATACGCGTCGCGCAAGCCCGTAATTGTTCAACAAAAAATACAATGCCGCCAGCAATAATGCCGATGCCAAAACCAACAAAACGAAAATGATAAAACGATAGCCTTGCAACACATCGGCAAACGCAGTGCCAGATTGTGCCAACACCTCCAACAGTTTCACTGATTCCGTGGTGGTCAGCGCATCGTTTTGCACAAATATCTGTTCCACCCGATCATTAAATGCATTCGCATCTGGCAGGCTGATGAACAATATCAACGATGCAACAAACAATAGCGCAATCACGATACCGCTGCCAATCAGCGCAATACCCTTGGGCGATTTAGTATTTAAGAAAATATTCACCCGCATCCTTTCGCCGTGGGCCAAGCCCTGATTCATCAAATGTGGACATCACACGCAGTACCGTCCAACCGTCGCGTGCCACACGATTTTCAATCGTACGTTTCGCAGCATTTGGATTACCGCACAGATTGTCCGACAGTTCAATAACGCCGTAATGCAAGCGCAAACCTTCGCCTGCGCGTTTCGCTTTGTAATCGGCATAACAGGCCGCAGTCGCCGCCATTGGTGCCATCAGGGCGATGCTTGTTGCGATCGCGAATATGGATGTTTTGTGTTTCATACCCAACAGGTGGCGCATTTTGATCCGTTATTCAATAACGCACTGAATTTCGCACAATGATATTCGATAACAAAGGCTCGTCATTGCCTGACATCCCGCTTTGCCCAAAATTTATCTCAACGGCGCAACACCCCGTTGCGTTGAATTGAAACCGAGCAGGCACATCGAAAGGACACGACATGAGCATTAAATCTTTCATTACCGCTGGCGTCATCGCCGCCATCGCAACAACCAGCACGGGCAGCGCGGCACGCGCCGCAAGTGATTCTGAAAAACTGGCTGCATTCTTATTGGGTGCGGGTGTGCTCGCCGTGATCGCGAAAAAATCGCGTGACGATAAACAAGCGGCACCTGTGTATCGTCACAATCACACGGCCACACCACACAGATATCCGGCCACGCCGCGATACACACATCAACGCCCCCAAAAACCGGGATATTATCACCCAGGAAATCGCCCCGGTTGTGAATATCATGTTCATGGGCGCAACTCGCGACATGTAAAAAACTTTGGCCACAAACACGATTGTCGCAAAGGTGTTGAACATGGCTTTCGCAAAGCACACGGACATAAACACTAATCAGAGGCAGAACATACAGGCAAAAGGGGCGTCATACTTGGCGCCCCTATCCTTATTGCGCAAATCGCGCTATGCGGATTTCATGACAGATTTTTCAATTGAAACCGCTTTGATGCAATCCAACCCCGCAATCAAAACAATCGCTGGCGTGGACGAGGTTGGGCGCGGCCCGTGGGCGGGGCCAGTTACGGCCTGTGCTGTGATTCTTGATCCCAATAACATTCCCACTGGATTAAACGATTCCAAAAAACTGAGCGCGAAACGGCGCGCGGCATTGTTTGAAGAAATTCATGATTGCGCTCAAATCAGCATCGCCCATGTCGAAGTCGACGAAATTGACCGCATCAATATATTACAGGCCACCTTTCGTGCGATGGAACGTGCGGTGGCTGGGCTGGCGATCACACCCGATTTTGCGCTGATCGATGGGAATAAAATTCCGCCGAACCTGTCGATGGATGCACAGGCCGTGGTTAAGGGCGACGCAAAATCGGCATCAATCGCCGCTGCTTCGATCATTGCAAAGGTCACGCGTGATCGTCTGATGGGTGATTTAGCGCAACAATTTCCGGGCTACGGCTGGGAACGTAACGCGGGATATGGGACAAAAATGCATCAGCTTGGCCTCCAAAATCTGGGCGTCACCCCACACCATAGACGTTCGTTCAAACCCATACACAATATATTGTATAAGGGTAATTCTGTAACCAACTGAAACATAACGCCAAAATTAAAAACGAATTGACCCAGAATCCTATTTGACTCATTTTAGCCTTAATGACGCGAAAACGCGCAATACGAGGCAGACATGGTAAAAAATACAAATAAAACAGGCAGTAAGACTCTGCCGTTAAACCAGATTATTGACGGCGATTGCATTGATGTGATGAATGCGCTGCCTGAAAATAGTGTCGATCTAATCTTTGCAGATCCCCCCTATAACCTTCAGCTCAAAGGCGAATTGCACCGCCCCGATAATTCCAAAGTGGACGCCGTGGACGACCATTGGGATCAATTCGATAGCTTTAAGGTTTATGATGAATTCTCCCGCGCATGGCTCAAGGCCGCGCGCCGCATCCTGAAACCAAATGGCGCAATTTGGGTGATTGGCTCCTATCACAACATTTTCCGCGTCGGGACCGCGTTACAGGATGCAGGTTTCTGGGTTTTGAACGACGTCATCTGGCGCAAAACCAACCCAATGCCCAACTTTCGTGGCGTGCGTTTAACCAACGCACATGAAACGATGATCTGGGCAGGTAAATCCGAAAAATCCAAACCCACATTCAATTACGAAGCTTTGAAAGCCTTGAATGACGGTGTGCAAATGCGCTCTGACTGGGTTTTACCGATCTGTAATGGCAATGAACGCCTCAAAGATGAAAATGGCGACAAGGCGCATCCGACACAAAAACCTGAATCATTGCTTCACCGCGTGATTATTGGTTCCACCAATGAGGGTGACGTGATCCTTGATCCGTTCTTTGGCACGGGCACCACAGGTGCGGTTGCCAAAAAGCTGGGCCGCAAATTCATCGGGATTGAACGCGAAGAAGCCTATCGCAAGGTTGCGAAAAAACGCATCAGCGCGATCAAAGAATGTGATGCGGAATCGCTCAAGGTTTCCACATCAAAACGCGCCGAACCACGTGTTCCATTTGGCCAAGTTGTCGAACGCGGCATGTTGAAACCAGGGGATCAACTTTATTCCCTAAATGGCCGTCACAGCGCAAAAATTCGCGCCGATGGCACGTTGATTGCACATGATCAACGCGGTTCTATCCATCAGGTTGGCGCCGCACTTGAAGGTGCGCCAAGCTGTAATGGCTGGACATATTGGTGTTTCAAAAAACGTGGCGAAGCCATTCCAATTGACATGCTGCGCAAAAAAATTCGCGCAGAAATGACCGCCTAAATTTACGTAACAGATCTTTCAGTTACCGCCGTCTTGGGGTTTGCGCCCCAAGATACTAGCCCAACTCCCCGCCATTATTTTTGGCGGGGCTTTTTGCTATCTGGGCATCGGGTTTTCTGCCTTGTTATAGGCATGCCAATCGGTGATTTCTGGATAAAACTGTGCACGCCACGCACGCACGCGCGGGTTCATCACCCGTTTCCAAACAGGTGGGATCATCGCCAGAAATGTCATGATCGGATAGCTGCGGGGCAATTGCGGCGCGGCATCATCATCATAGTTTTGCAACAACGGGTATCGCCGATCTGGTTTGTAATGATGATCAGAATGGCGTTGTAAGTTTAGCAAAAAATAGTTGGAAATCTTATGCGCGGCATTCCATGAATGTTGCGGCTTGGTATGTTCATACTTTCCATCGCCCAAATGTTTGCGGGTTAATCCATAATGTTCGACATAATTCACCAATTCCAACTGCCAAACGGCAATTGCGGCTTGGAATATGAAAAACCCAACGCCAGCCAGGCCACCAATGGCAAAGGCAATCAACAAAAATGCGCCCTGCAATGTTGCGTATTTCCAAAATGGATTGGATTTATGCCACCATAACAATTGTTTGCGTGCCAACATTGATTTTTCGGCCGCCCAACTTGATCGCAAACACCCAATCAATACGCGCGGGAAAAACCGATGGAACCCTTCGTTATAACGTGCGGTCACAGGGTCCTTGGGTGTGCCGACATATCGGTGGTGCACCAGTAAATGTTCGGATCGAAAATGCCCGTATAATGCCAGCGCCATCAAACCATCGCCCATGTGGCGTTCCAGCTTGGATTTTTGATGCATCAATTCATGGGCATACACGATCCCAACAGATCCCGTAATAATCCCCATGCTCCCCATCAGTGCAATTTTTTCCCACATCGTATAATCGCCAAATGTCACCGCTGCGATACAGGCAAACACGGCGATAAATTCCAACGGAAACCAAATGATGGTGATCAAGCGAAACCAAAACAGGCTGGCATCATCGGTCTGTGGGTCGGCATTGGCGGTATATAATCCTTCGAACGTATCAAGTGCGCCGATCAATATCCAAGTGTTCAGGTAAACCAGTAACAACCACCACCCGCCCAGATAAGCCGAAACGCCCAGCAAAACCAAGGTCAACAACGTGATCCAAAACGGCAACGCATTGCGTAACAGCGATATATCTTTGGGTCGGTTCATATGTCTTGTCCTGTTTCAACCAATGCTGGTGCGGCTGTTTTCCACACTTTGCGCATCACCGTTGGCAAAGCATTGGCATCAAAGCGTTCCCTGTCAACAAATACGCCGCGAAACGGTGCGGCATCGCTGGGAACATCTGCGATCATAACCTTAAGATGTAAATGAAAATGGGTAAATGTATGGCGAACGGTTTCAGGCAAACTGCGCCAATCGGCATTCATGGGCGCATTCTGTTCGGCCTCCGTTTCTGCCCATTCGCTCCCAGGCCAGCCCATCATGCCACCCAACAATCCTTTGTCTGGGCGTTGTTCCATCAACAATGCACCATCATTGCGTCGCGCCACATAAACAACACCCACCCGTGTTGGAACCTTTGCTTTTTTGCGTTTCTTTGGAAGCTGCGGCGCAATCCCTTGCTCGCGGCCCTTACATCCTTGTGCCCACGGGCATACCCCACATCGTGGCGAGCGCGGCGTGCAAATGGTTGCCCCTAAATCCATCACGGCCTGCGCATAATCGCCCGCTCGGTTTTGAGGCGTGCGCGATGCGGCCAGTTTGCGCAACGCCTCTTTGCTATCGGGCAGTGGTTCCATCACGCCAAATTGGCGCGCCATCACCCGTTCCACATTGCCATCCAAAACGGTTGCGGGAATATCAAAGGCAATCGCGCTAATCGCGGCGGCGGTATAGGGGCCAATGCCGGGCAATTTTAATAACGCCGCCTCATTATCCGGAAAAACACCCCCCAGATCATATGCAACAACCCGTGCACATTTCAACAAATTGCGCGCCCGCGCGTAATAGCCTAGCCCCGCCCACGCCGCCATCACATCGCCATCATCGGCGGCCGCCAAATCACCAACCGTTGGCCACATCTGTGTGAATTTCACAAAATAATCGCGCACGGCTGCAACAGTGGTTTGTTGCAACATCACCTCTGACAGCCACACATGATATGGATCGGGCAACACACCCAATTTGCGTTGTTCGGGTGGCACACGCCATGGCATCAGGCGGGCATGTTCATCATACCACGCCAGCAAAATTTCGCTCTTGTCTTGCTTTTGATCCAAAATTCCGTGCCCTTCACGCCTTATTCACTGGCAAAATACGCAATCACGCGTAAGATACCACAGCAAAGCAACGGATCACCATGGCACGTCAATCACAATCAAAATCGGGCACAGCCCCCAAACGCAAAAGCCGTGGATTTTTGCAAACCAGCGGGTTGTTACAGCAACGCATTCGCGCCGCCAGTGAAAAACGCGGATTCGCAGAAACGCGCCTGTTGACGCAATGGGCAGAAATCGCAGGCGTACAAATCGCCGCCATCGCGCAACCGATCAAGGTTGGATATTCCAAACAAGGGTTCGGTGCGAACCTGACGTTGTTGTGTAACGGCGCAAATGCGCCGATGTTGCAAATGCAAATTCCACAGATCATTGAACGGGTTAATTCATGCTACGGATACAACGCAATTGCCCGTATTACATTGACCCAAACCGCCCCAACGGGGTTTGGCAGCGGGTTTCAAGAGCCCAAATCCGAATTTGCACACAAACCTAAACACAAAGAGTTGTCCAAAGTTCAGATCGAACAGATTGAAACATCTGTCAAAGATGTGGCAGATACAGCCCTGAAAGATGCCTTGGAACTTTTGGGCAAAAACATTCTATCCCGTCGGGGACAATAAAAGGGAACCTTTATGTCACGTACTTTTCCAATGATTATTGCTGCGATCGTATTGATTGCTGCTGGTGGTTTTGCCATTCGCTCAATTTCTGCATCCGATACGGTTGCACCAGAACAAACCGTTATTGCGCAGGCCACAACCACCGCTGATTCAACCGATACAATGGCCGATACACCTGTTGCGAATAACGAAGTCGTTGAAATGGTGCTGGGTGATCCAGATGCGCCAATTACCATTGTTGAATATGCGTCATTCACGTGCCCCCATTGCCGCACATTCCACGAAAATGTTTATCCAGACCTCAAGAAAAACTTTATCGACACAGGCAAGGTAAAATTCGTGTTCCGCGAAGTGTATTTTGATCGCCTAGGTCTTTGGGCCGGTATGTTGGCGCGTTGCGGTGGCGAAGATAAATATTTCGGTCTGGCCGATATGATTTTCAAAACCCAACAAACATGGACCGCTGGTGACGATGGTGCAACGATTGCACAGAACCTTTATAAAATCGGGCGCATTGCGGGGATGGACGATGCGCAAATGGAACAGTGTTTGCAAAACAAAGACCACGCAGAAGCATTGGTTGCCACCTATCAGAAAAATTCAGAGGCGGACAATGTACGTTCGACGCCAACATTGATCATCAATGGTGAATCAAATGGCAACATGTCTTATGCACAGCTTGCGGAAAAATTAAACGCAATCGCTGAATAATCCATGAACAACACCCCGCTCAACGGTATCAAAGTCATCGAGCTGGCCCGCATCCTTGCGGGTCCTTGGGCGGGGCAAACCTTGGCCGATTTGGGCGCCGAGGTGATAAAAATCGAAAGCCCATCTGGCGATGACACCCGCACATGGGGGCCACCATTTATTGAGCATGATGGCGAAAAAACTGCCGCATATTTTCACGCATGTAACCGTGGTAAAAAATCCGTCGTGCTGGATTTCAAAACCGATGATGGGCGTCAACAACTGCTTGATCTCATTGCGGATGCAGATGTGCTCATCGAAAATTTCAAGGTTGGCGGTCTGAAAAAATATGGGCTCGATTTTGAATCACTTTCACATTTAAATCCCCGTCTAATTTATTGTTCTATCACAGGTTTTGGTCAAACCGGCCCCTATGCCAATCGTGCGGGATATGATTTCTTGATGCAGGGCATGGCCGGGCTGATGTCCTACACGGGTGAACCTGACGGCCAACCACAAAAGGTTGGCGTTGCGGTTACGGATGTGTTCACAGGGCTTTACAGTGTGATCGCCATTCAGGGCGCATTGGCGCACCGTGCAACAACAGGGCGTGGGCAACATATTGATATGTCGCTCTTGGATGTCTGCACCGCCGTATCCGCCAATCAGGGCATGAATTTTTTAACCACTGGTGTGGCACCAAAACGCCGTGGCAATGATCACCCAAATATCGTGCCGTACCGTGTGTTTGCCACATCCGATGGGCATGTGATTTTGGCCGTTGGCAATGATGGACAATTTGCCAAACTTTGCGCGATCCTGAACCTTGACCATCTGGCAAAGGACCCGCGTTTTGCCACCAATCAAGCACGCGTTGAACATCGCGATATACTCGTGCCGATGCTGCAAGCAGAGCTGGAAAAAATCAGCAAATCAGACTGTTTAAAAGCATGTGAAACAAACGGCGTCCCCGCGGGGCCAATCAATGATATGGCAGAGGTATTTGCCGATCCACAGGTGCAATCACGTGGTCTGCAATTGGATTTGGATGGTGTTCCATCTATCCGTAATCCCATACGTTTTTCGCAATCTGACATGACACAAAACACCCCATCACCACGGTTGGGGAAACATACCAAAGACGTTTTGAAAAAAGATTAGTCAAACAGCGCAGCAAGTGCCGCCGTCAACGGTTCTTCATCTGCGATGTTCATTCGCACAGGTAAGGTTAAAACCTTTTGTTGCCAATCACTTGGAAGCCGTGCTGCATCCTTTTCCGTGGTGACAAGCTGTGCATCCAATTGCCATGCCTCGGTTTCCAGCCGTTTCAATATCGCAACGGGCAGCTTTTGGTGATCGCCAAAGCTACGCGTCTGCACAACATCCGCACCCGTTGATCGCAGGCTGTTATAAAATTTTTCGGGCCGCCCAATTCCGGCAAATGCCAGTGCGCGCATTCCTGCCCAATCCATGCCCGTTTGCAACACCTGCAATGCACCCGATAAAACGGGGGGCGCATCGGTTGGAAATCTCACCGCGCCATCGCCCACAACCAAAACAAAATCTGATTTTTGCAAACCAGATTGCACGGGTTCACGCAATGGGCCCGCGGGGAAAATGCGCTCATTGCCAAACCCAACACCGCCATCCACCACCATGATGGTTAAATCTTTGGCAATCGCGGGGTTTTGCATCCCATCATCCAAAATGATGCATTCGGCCCCCGCCGCAATTGCCGCATCCACGCCAGCACCGCGATCCTTGGCCACCCAGGTTGGTGCAAACCCTGCCAATAACAACGGTTCGTCACCCACGTCATCCGCACTGTGCCGATTGATATCCACCTGAACGGGCCCTTGCAATTTTCCACCATATCCACGGGTGACAAAATGAACGTCGCGCCCCAACCCATTCAATTTCATAGATAAATAAATTGATGTTGGCGTTTTACCTGTCCCACCCAGATTGATATTGCCAACGCAAATCACCGGAACCGAAACCTTGCGATGTGCGCCGCGTGTCCAGCGTCGATTGGACACGAATTGATACAGCACGGATAACGGGCGCAATGCCATCGCGTATATCCCCGTTGTATCAGCAAACCAAAATCGGGGCGGTTTCATCACGCGATTTCCTTTTCAACCAAATAATCTTGGATCAATTCAAACAAATAATCGGTTGTTTCCGCCCCAATCGACGTCGTCAGCCACGCCGCCTGTGCCAATTCGGCCGCCACATCAGGCGCGATCACATTGGCCAATGCATCTGAAAATTCGGCTGGTTTGGCAATTGCACGCGTGGCATTCGCCCGTTGCAGACGCGCGATAGAAATTTGAGAAAAATTCATTTCTGGCCCATGTATAATCGCAGAGCCAAGTGCCGCCACCTTTAACGGATCAAATTCACGCGCCTTGTCAAAGCTACATCCGATATAGGTTACAGGCGCAATGCGCAGCCACAGCCCCTCTTCCTCGGGTATATCAATCAAATATACCTGTGTTTCTGGCTTGGGCGTTTCTGCACGGGATCGACGATGTACGATGAAACCCTCATCTTTGAACCGTTGTTTAAAATCCGCCAATGTATCGGTATGGGCTGGCTGAATGATGGACAGCAATCGTTGCGCACGCCGTGCTGTGAATTTTTGCGCCGCAATGATCATTTCCAGTTCATCATGGCGCACACCGATGCCATACCAAATCGGGCGTCCACCAATGGATTTCGCGATATGCGCACGTTCTGATTCATCACATCTTAACGCTTCGCCACCTGATTTTAACGCGGGCATTACGGTCATGTTTTCTGCCGCAACACCCAATGCGGCACAGCGGTTCGCCGCCGTAATTGAAATCGGTAATATTTTTTGAAACTGCTTTAATAAATTTGTGTATCTATTTGGAAATAAACGTTTTAATCGTGAAACTTGTGGTGGATTTGCATTAGCATAAATCAATTTCACCCCGCGTTTATGCGCGGTATTTAACATACTGGGCTGCATCGTATCCGACAGCCAAATGCAATAATCTGGGCGCCAATAATCCAAAAATTTAACAACAAAACCTTGTTGATCAATCGGCAAATATTGGTGAACCGTTCCATGTGGCAATTTACGGCGAAGATGTTCGACGGCGCTATCTTCATTGGTGGTTAGCAAAACAAACGGCGCCATCTGCGAAGTTTGCAACAAACGCACCAATTCGGCGCTGTCGATGACTTCGCTTGCGGTTTCAAAGTGAATCCACACCAACGCCCCTGTCGGGCGTAACAGGGTTGGTCGGCCTTCGCGCTGTGCACGATGCGACGCTTGATCACCAACCGCTGTCATCCGATGATCAGCTTAATTCTTCGGTTGGGCTGGCAGGCGATTCTTCGTCGCGCAGGCGGTGCAGATGCGCGATGAAATAACGTGTATGCGCATTGTCCACGGTTTTATGTGCCATACCTTTCCATGCATCATAAGCGGATTGATAGTTCGGGAAAATCCCAACCAGATCGATTTCGGAAACATCTTTGAATTCTTTTGTGGTCGGATCTTTCAAATCGCCCCCAAAAACCAAATGTAAACGTTGTACCATCACAAATTCCTTTCAGTTAAAGGTGGTCTAACAAACCCGTATGTATGACAGGTGTCGCTGCGATTAAACCATCAAAACAGGCAGTCGCGCTATTATATTTTGGCACCTGCCCATTTCGCATGGTCACAGACACCCCTGCCTCGCGGCAAATCAGATCGCCACCTGCCACATCCCATTCCCATGTCGGGCGCAGTGTTAACATCCCATCAAACCGCCCTTGGGCGACCAAACACATGCGATAGGCCAGCGATGAGCGAAAGTGGCGTTCAATCGGTGGTGGGCGTTTGACCCACATTTCAGATTTCGTCTGGCTACCCGATGCCAAAATACGCGCACCACGAATTTCTGTGTTGCCATTATGGCGGATGGGTTCGCCGTTTAATGTTGCCCCTTCGCCCTTGGCCGCGGCATAGGTTAAACCCTTGGCTGGCAAATGCACCACCGCCGCCGTCACCTCACCCGCCTTGGCCACCGCCATAGAAACAGAAAAATTTTCATGTCCGTTGATAAAAGAACGTGTCCCATCAATCGGATCAACGATAAACACGTTTTCACAGGCAAGCCGCGCAGGATCATCATCGGTTTCTTCTGACAGCCAACCATAATCTGGCCGCGCTGCACCAAATTCGGTGCAAAGCATTTTATCAATCGCCAGATCCGCCTCGGACACGGGGCCTTGGCCGCCGCCCTTATCCCATGCATGCAAATCTTTGCGCCAAAACCGCATCGCGATTTCACCCGATGCCAATGCTGCATCGGTTAGCAAGGTTAAATCAGGCACCGGCAATGGTTAACCCTTCGACCAGCAAACTTGGGATATTACGGCTCAGATGCATTCGCGCATCATTGCCTGCAACCAATGTCATCAACATATCGCGCAGATTACCCGCAATCGTGCATTCATTCACTGGTCCAATGATTTCACCGTTTTCCACCCATAACCCCGCCGCACCGCGTGAATAATCACCGGTTGTTGGGCTGATGGTGGAACCGATCATGGATGTTACGATCAATCCCGTGCCCATCTGTGCGACCAATTCTGCATGGCTATATTCGCCCATGGTCAGCGCCAGATTGCCCGTGGTTGGGGATGGTGGGCCGCCAATGCCACGCGCAGCATTGCCTGTTGATTGCATGCCCAATTGGCGGGCGGTGGATAAATCCAATGTCCATCCCTGCAACACCCCATCCAAAATTATTTCGCGCGGTGCGACGGGCAATCCTTCGCCATCGAACGGGCGCGATCCTGCAACGCGTTTGCGCGTTGGGTCTTCGATCAACGTCATACCACGGGGCAACACCTGTTTGCCCAGCGCATCGGATAACCAGCTTGAACCGCGCACAATGGATGCCCCATTAATGGTTGCCGCCAAATGCCCGATCAAGGTTGATGACACACGTTCATCAAACAACACAGGATATGCACCTGTTGGGGGGCGTTTGGCACCCCCTCGGGCAACGGCGCGTTCACCCGCCAATTGGCCGATGCTTTCAGGGCTTGGCAATTCATCCGCGTGGCTGCGCGATTCACCGCACCAATCACGTTCCATGTTCAAACCAGTGCCCGAAATCGCAACACAGGATGTCGATGTTGATGTGCGCCGATACCCGCCAGAAAACCCGTTTGTTGCCGCCAGATGTACACGCGAACTGGAATATCCCGCCGATGCGCCCTGAGCTTGGCTAACACCTTTTACCGCCAATGCGGCGGCCTCCGCGGCCAAAGCGGCATCTTGTAATGCATCCGCGCTCATGGGTTCGGATGGGTCGTATAATTCCAACGCATCCACATCCCACGATTTGGCCAATTGATCGGGATCGGCCAAACCGCAATACGGATCTTCTGGCGCGGCATCGGCCATTGCCACGGCACGCATGGCCATTTGTTCAATCGTATGATCGGACAGATCTGAAACCGAAACGCTGGCCTGTTGTTTGCCGCGAAACACCCGCAGCCCGATATCAACACCCTCTGATCGTTCGGCATGTTCCAATGCACCTGCGCGCACCTCGATTGATACGGTTGTGCCATCCACCAGCAAAACATCGGCGGCGTCTGCGCCTGCGGATTTGGCGGCGGCTAATACCTTTGCCGACAGGTCGTTAAAATCATTGGCCACGGATATTTTCCACTTATTTTATTGGCATGCCATTGGCGGTGATACCGCCGTCTTTGGACAGTTTGATTTCAGATGTCAGATGATCATCCCCACCACCGGGGCGGAAAAACATTGCGCTCATTCCTTGGATCATCATTGCATTTTGCGCAGGCACCAACCCAATTTCGGTTAGCTTTTTCAACAACCCTTGTGCGCCTTTCAGATCAACATTCATCGAACCCTCAACCTGTGGAGGGAATTGCGCATTGTGAAACAACAATGCACCCGTTGTGGCCAGCTGCGCGCCCGCCGCATTCAGATTTAATGCATTCACTTGCACGTTTTCCATTTGAACAGGTGGTTCTGGGTTGGCAGGATCGGCGGCAATATCCGCGATCTTTTTCGTCCAGCGCATATCGCCCTGTGCGTCGATATCCAATGTGATCGGATCGCGCGGCAGTTTTGCGCTTGGGTCAAACATGCCCCACACATTATCCGAAAGCGTCAATTGATTAAGCGCCAGTTTCAATTTTGCGGGCTTTGCACCATCCAGATTTTCAATGGGGATTTGTATCACAGAAACCATATCGCCGATCACTGCGTCCATGGGGGGCATACCCAATGACATTCCGTCAAATTTATATGAAATATTCGTCCCATCGCTGGTCATATTTGCAATGTGATCGGACAGGGTAAATGCGGTATTTGAATTGTCTGCACGCACCTCTACGTTCACTGGGCCCATGGGTGACGTTGCACTTGATGATGAAACGATCGCATCGGTTTTGTATGTAAGCGAAAATGTTTCACTCGCATCAAATCCTGCAAGCGGGTTTTCACCAGTGAAATCACCAAAAACAGGTATATCAAAATCGCCTGAAACATTTTTGGTGTTGCTTGACGCTTGCGTTGTTTGATCCTCGATTTTGAACCCATATGTGATATCGATTTCACCAAAGCTAAAATCGCCATTGCTGCGCGGTGCATCCCCAGCAATCAAATTGGTTGTGCTTGTACCATTGCGCATCACCATATCCATGTTGAACCCACTATCGCCCACACTTTTGATTGCGATATTTTCAAAAGAGGATTCAAAGCTGCGCGCGCCTTCGTTCCCTTTCACTTGGGTTTGAAGCCCCTCATGGGTCATTACCAATTCCATTTTGGGAAATTTATCCGCGTCAGGAAATGTGGAAACATCAAATGCCATGGTCATTTCGGGGGCGATGGTCAACACATGCCCACCCAGCAATTTTTTTTCAACGCGCATCCACGGGATGGTAATTTCCCCGTCGCCGTCTTCGGTTTTCAGAACAATATTGTCCCATTGGCTATGCCCGCTTGCGTCATCTTTATTTCCGACACTCAACACCAGTGGCGTTGATTTAAAAATATCAAAATATTCTTCTAGAATTTTTGTGGCTTGCTCTTCACTCATTGCCATAGCACCCATTGCACTGGTCAGGGCAAATGTACTGGCGAAAATAATACGGGGTTGAAACATGGGGTTCTCCTGAAATTTGCCACAGACTAAATCAGCGCTGGGCAAGGGACAACCGCGAAAACAAGTGTCCGACAGATGTCCGACGCGTGTCCCACGGATGTCTGACACATGTCATACCGCGTTTATTGGCGAAATTCCTTGCAACACATGATACAACGCTCCACAATCTAATCCGACTTTCTCAAACAGATTGGCCACAAAACCATGACAGATTTTTCAGGCAAAACCGTAATTGTAACCGGCGCATCACGTGGAATTGGCGCGGCCACTGCACGCGAATTTGCCAAGCGTGGTGCGAATGTTGTTCTGTCCGCACGCAGCACCAAAGACATCGAAAATGTCGCCGCCGAAATCACCAAATCGGGCGGCAACGCCAGCGCATTTTCATGTGATGTTTCCAACTATAATTCGGTTGTTTCATTGGTGGAGCATTGCGTTGCAAGTTATGGAATTCCTGATGTTTTAATCAATAACGCAGGGGTTCTTGAACCTGTGGAACGCTTGGAAAATGCCAATCCAGATGCTTGGGATCAAGTGATTGATATCAACATCAAAGGCGTGTTTTATGGCATACGTGCAGCATTGCCATTGATGCGCAAAAACGGTGGTGGAACCATAATCACCATCGGTTCAGGCGCGGCAACATCCGCGCTCGAAGGGTGGTCGGCCTATTGCACATCAAAGGCTGCGGTGCATCATCTAAACCATTGTTTACATGCAGAAGAATCCCATAACGGCATCCGCGCCCTGGTCTTGTCACCAGGCACCGTCGCCACCGATATGCAGGTCGCAATTCGCGACAGCGGCGTGAACCCTGTTTCACAAATCCCGTGGGAAAATCACATCCCCGTTGACTGGCCAGCGCGTGCATTGGCATGGATGGCAACCACAAGCGCGGATCATTATTTGGGTAAAACCATAAGCCTGCGCGAAGACAGTGTTCGCAAAAGCATCGGATTGATTTAAAACCCACAAACGCTATAACCCAGCAAAAACAAGAGAGCATTATGGACATCCAAGCCAAAGCATTGGAATATTGGAACATTGGCCACGACTTGGCTTTGAACTGGATAACCAGCCCTGCCGCTTGGTCGCAATTTGCGGTGTTGGTTCTGGCTTATTTGCTGGCCGTTTTGATCAATCGCAAACTTGGCAAAACCCTGCGCGCCCTATTAACGCCCAGCGATGAAACGCGGCCGATTTTCGCAAGTGCGATGAACATGGCGCTGTTGTTTTTACCCCTGTTGTTACCCTTGCTGGCCTATGGATTTACCGCCATCGGTGAACAGGCAACCCGCGCCGCATTTGGGTCGGGCGATGTGATCGCATTTGGCAAACGGATTTTCATATTTCTAGCCGTTAAACGTTTGATAAATAGCGTTATTTATTCGCCGTTTCTCAAACTGTTAGGCAAATATATTTTCATCCCATTGGCCGCGATTTATGCGCTTGGCCTGTTGCCAACATTGATGTCATTCTTGGGTGATACAAATGTAGCTATCGGGAATATCAACTTTTCCTTGCTAGCGATTTTGCGCGGAGTGATTGCGGGTTCAATCCTGTTTTGGCTGGGGCGCTGGTCGAACGATCAATCAGCACAATATATCCGCGCCCAAGACGACATGCGCGTCCCCACGCGTGAATTGGCGACCAAGGCTGTAGAGCTTTCAATTTTTGGTGCGTGTTTCCTCTTGCTGATGAGCATTATGGGCATCAACCTTTCCGCACTTGCGGTATTTGGTGGCGCGATTGGTGTCGGGCTTGGCTTTGGTTTGCAAAAGATCGCATCGAATTTTATTTCAGGCATTATTTTGTTGCTGGAAGGGCAAGCAACCGTTGGTGATTTTGTCGAACTGGATGGTGGCGAAAGCGGCACAATTGTAAAAATGTTATCGCGTGCAACGATCCTTGAAACCTATGACGGGAAATGGATTGTTGTCCCTAACGAGGATTTCATCACCACGCGCATCACCAACTGGTCCGATGCGGGATCTGGAAACAGATATGAGGCTGATTTTTCAGTGTCTTACGACACAGACATCAACAAGGTTCCTGCCATTGTAGAGGCCGCAGTTGCAACCCACCCCGATGTCTTGGACAGCCCAGAAAAACCAGATTGCGAGCTGCGCGGATTTGGTGACAGCGGCATTGATTTTTGCGTCGAATTTTGGGTTGAAGGCATTGATGATGGCAAAAACAAATATACATCGGACGTACTGTTTTTGATCTGGAACGCGTTGAAAGATAACGGAATTGAAATCCCGTACCCACATCGCGTTGTTGAAATCAAAGGCTCATTACCAAAGACATGACAGATGCCGTGATCATCGGTGCGGGCCCCGCTGGTTTGATGGCGGCGGAAACGATTGCCGATGCTGGCTTTTCGGTTTTGGTTGCAGATGCCAAACCAACCTTTGGCCGTAAATTTTTAATGGCGGGTAAATCAGGTTTAAACCTGACGATGAATGAACCGTTTGAAAAATTCATCTCCGCATACGGCGCGGATGCCGATTGGCTACGCCCGATCATTACGGACTTTGATCTAAACAATGTTATCAAATTTTCCAACGCACTTGGTGCAGAAGTTTTCACGGGATCATCAGGGCGCGTATTTCCAAAGGCGATGAAAGCGTCGCCAATGTTGCGCGCATGGCTTGCACGACTTGCAGCCAAAGATGTGACATTTCAAACCAACTGGACATGGACGGGATGGAATGGCGATCAATTGCAATTCAACACCCCAGTTGGCACAGAGCATATCTCACCCCGCGCAACCGTATTTGCCCTTGGCGGTGCCAGTTGGGCACGTCTTGGTTCGACAGGGCAATGGGCAGAAATTTTTGATAGTGCTGGCATTGAAATCGCGCCGTTTTTACCTGCGAATATGGGGTTTGTTGTGAATTGGTCAAAACATATGGAACCCCATTTTGGCCAGCCGATAAAACCGTTGCGCCTTAGTGTTGGTGATCAATCGGTTTTGGGTGAAATCGTCATTTCACGCACAGGATTGGAGGGTGGCGGAATTTACGCCGTGTCACGCGCCATGCGTGATGGGGGTGAATTGTTGCTAGATTTTTGCCCTGATGTATCCATCGAAACGCTGCAAGCACGTTTGCAAAAGCAACCCAGCAAAGCATCACGCAGCTCATTGCTTCGCAAAGCGTGGTCACTCTCCCCCGCCAAATCGGCACTCTTTAATGAATTTGCAAAGGGTGCGCCACGCGATCAAATTGCATCCTTGGCCAAGGCTTTGCCTATCACACACAATGGGCCGCGCCCGATGGATGAAGCAATTTCATCCGCTGGTGGCGTGGCGAAATCCGCGTTGGCAAACGATTTAATGCTGCAAAAAAAGCAAGGTGTATTTTGCGCAGGGGAAATGCTGGATTGGGAAGCGCCGACAGGGGGCTATTTAATCACCGCCTGTTTGGCAACGGGTTATGTCGCTGGGAAAGGCGCCGTTGGATATTTATCCCGCGCGTAAACCGTTTGCGATTTGATATGCTGGGCGTGCGATGGTACGGCGGATGTAATCCTTGATCGGACCCTCTGCTGGTAAATCAAACTTTGCGATTTTGGCCCAGCCCAAACAATGCGTTAACACGATGTCGGGGATGGTGAATTTTTCACCCATCAAATAAGGCCCATCACCCATACGTTTTTCCAAAATACCAAGGTTACGTGTGAATTCCCATTTGATGGTTTCCTTCACCTCTGGCACGCGCTTGTCTTGGGGCAAGATAAAAGAATGACGTGCCGCACACCACAGCAATGCATCCAAATCATCATTGATCAATTGCGTAAAACTGTCTTGTTGTGCGCGTTCAATTGTGCCCGCAGGAAAAGTAATCTTGTCATGTTTGTCGGCCAAATATTGCATGATCGCCACGCTGTCGATGATGGTTTTTCCCTCCGATACCAACGCGGGGACCTTGCCAGATGGGTTAAATTCGCGTGCTTCATCGCTTCCGGGACTGGCCTGAATTTGTGTGTATTCCAATTCCATTTCCGCCATCGCCCACATAACACGAAATGTCCGATTGGTTGGTGTGCCGATTAATTGATACATATTCTTTTCCCTAATTTCGTCCACGTGCCATCATGGCCAGCCGGATAAATGCGCGTTCCACAAGTGCAGCATCGGGCAATGGGCGTGATGAACGCAAGGATAAATCTGTTTCCATCAACACTTCCAGTGCCTTTTCCAACTTGGGGCTGCCCCAATTGCGGGCTTGGCGAACCATACGATCCTTGCGTGCACCAAAAACGGGGGGGCGAGCGCGTGACAATGCAACATCTGGGCCATCTGCATGGCTGGCTGCGGCGTGTAATATGCGAAAATGGCGCGTGGCGCTAATGCATAATGTGGTGGGATTTATGCCTTGGCCAAACAAACGTTTCAGGATTGGGCCAACCTCGCTTGATTTTGCCTCGGCCACGATATGGATCGCATCATCAATTCCAGCATCAGACGTTGCAGGCGCACAGGTTTCAACATCCGCGCTGGAAACGGGTGTGTCATCACCAAATTTATACAGTGACAGTTTTTCCATGGTTTGCGCAAAATCGCCCGGATCCAATTCACGCCCCAAATTTTGCAAATCGGTCATCGCTTCGCCTGCGATGTTTGTCAGGCCCGCCTTTTGTAATGTGGCGTTAATTTCTTCTTTGCTGGGCGGGTCGTTGTAAATGCCAATGGCAACGGTGGTTTGCGTTGATTCAAATACTTTGCGCAACTTCGATCGCGCATTAAGCTGCCCTGCCGTGACGATCAACATGGCATCACCCATTTGCCATTCTGACAATGCGGTTTCCAACGTGGGCGCCAAACCATCGCCCGCATCCTCGACCAGCACCGCACGTGGGCCTGGGAAAAATCCTTGGGATTTTAAACCATCCAAAACCAATGCGGGTTCTTTGCGTAGATCAGCGGCGGCAATCCGTGTGAACCGCATTTCTTCTTCGCCTTTGTCGCCAACGATTGCTTTGACAACTTCTTGGCGGCGCAGGGCGACGCGCATCGTATCTGCGCCATAAATCAACAGGCCAGAATGGTTTGGGTCAGGTTTGGCAAAATACGCCGCCGCACGCGGCCCTGCCAATTTCATGCCAACCAATCCTTTGCGGTGATGGAAAGGCGTGTGAACATTTGATCCGCAATGGAATGTGATAGACGCACATTCGCACCGCGTTCTGCCACACGCGTGGGGTAAGTTTCAGATGTTGCAGAATATGACGTGGTTGTTGTCACTACATCGGAAAACACGACCTTGTTGCTCCCGCGTTCGAACACTTTGTATTCTGCGGTTGCCGCCAGATTGTATCGGGTGATTTCCGCCTCTGATGTGACGACCAGATCGTCTTCTTCGACGGTCAGTTGATAGATCAAGAAATACGGTGCATTTGCATCTGCAACACCCAGCCGATTTTGCAATCGATCGCGCAACTCAAACGCAGAGCGACCGTTTTGTTCCTGAATTTCGATTTTACCGATGATGGCGCTGGATGCTTTGCCCGTGCCATAAACAGGTTCAAACCCACAGGCCGAAAGGGTGGCAAGACCGCCACCCATTAACACTGTTCTGCGATTAAATAACGACATTGATAATGCGCCCTGGAACCACGATCATCTTTTTCGGGGTTGCCCCGTCCAAAGCTTTGACCACAGCATCACTTGCCAGCGCTAATTTTTCAATCTCTTCTTTGCTCGCGGTTGCGGATACGACAATTTCCGCGCGTCGCTTGCCGTTAACCTGAATTGGCATGGTGACAGTATCGTCAACCAACATTTCGGGATCAACCGCAGGCCATGATGCCTGTGTCACCAAACCAGCACCACCCAAAGTGGCCCAGATTTCCTCGGCCAAGTGGGGTGTCATAGGTTGCATCAATTGCGCCATGGTCAACATCGATGCGGTTTTCGTTGCCTTATCCGCCTTGGATTTCGCAACCACATTGGTGAATTGATAAAGTGCAGCAACGGATTTGTTGAATGCAAAACCTTCAACACCGTTGGTCACATCATCAATGGCGCGATGCGTGGCCTTTTGCAGGGCAAGTGCATCACCCGCAGAACCCGCGCCGTCATCCATTTGGGTAATTTCATCGGTTAATCGCCACACGCGTTGCAAATGTTTCCATGCCGCCTCTGCGCCTGATGCTGTCCATTCTACATCGCGTTCGGGTGGGCTATCTGACATCACAAACCAACGGGCGGTATCGGCACCATATTGATCAATGATGTCTTCGGGATCGACCACGTTTTTCTTGGATTTGGACATCTTGATAGATGGGCCAACGGTGACAGGGCGACCCGCATCATCAACATATCCACCATCGACAGGTTTGATTTCATCAGGTGTGAGCCACTTACCATCCACATTTTTATATGTTTCATGGCAAACCATGCCTTGCGTAAACAGCGCATTAAACGGTTCAACCGCTTTGTCTGGCAAATGCCCCGTGATATTCATCGCACGTGCAAAGAAACGCGAATACAACAGATGCAAAATCGCGTGTTCAATCCCACCGATATATTGATCAACATTCATCCAATATGCGGCGTCTTCTGCCACGGTTGGTGTATTCGCACGTGGTGATGTGAAACGCGCATAATACCACGAACTATCTACAAATGTGTCCATCGTATCCGTTTCACGAAGCGCCGCACCACCACAGGATGGGCATTCGCAATTGCGCCATGCGTCATGGCGATCCAACGGATTGCCTGGTTTTTCGAATGTCACATCTTTTGGTAATTCAATCGGCAGGTTTTCCTTTTTCTCTGGAACCACACCACATTTTTCACAATGCACCACGGGGATCGGACAGCCCCAGTAACGTTGACGCGAAACGCCCCAATCACGCAGACGATATTGCGTCGTTGCCTCGCCCATGCCCGCAACGGTGATACGATTGATCACTTCTGTTTTCGCCTCTTCGATGGTCATCCCATCCAAGAAACGCGAATTAATCAACTTGCCTGTACCCAAATAGGCATCCTTGCCAATGGTGAATGTATCGGGGTCTTGGTCATCCGGGCAAACAACAGGTGTTACCACCAAATCGTATTTACGCGCAAAATCCAAATCACGTTGATCATGTGCAGGGCAACCGAAAATCGCACCTGTGCCATAACCCATCAAGATAAAGTTGGCGATATATACGGGCAATTCCCATGATGGGTTAAATGGATGCGTTACGGTGATGCCCGTATCGTAACCTTTTTTCTCGGCTGTTTCTAATGCCTCTTCTGTGGTGTCCATCTGGCGGCATTCGGCGTTGAATGCGGCGATATTTTCATAATCCGCCTCAAGCGCCTTGGCCAAGGGATGATCCGCAGAAATTGCGGCGAATGATGCACCAAACAATGTATCGGGGCGGGTTGTGTAAACATCCAGCTCTTCAAACCCCGCGGGTGCGCCCGTGGTTTTAAACCGAAACTGCATCCCCGTTGATTTGCCGATCCAGTTTTTCTGCATCAAGCGAACTTTTTCTGGCCAATCTTTCAGATTATCAATCGCGCCTAACAATTCTTCGGAATAATCCGAGATTTTGAAAAACCACTGCGTTAATTCTTTGCGTTCAACCAATGCGCCTGATCGCCACCCGCGCCCGTTTTCAACCTGTTCATTGGCCAAAACGGTCATATCGACTGGGTCCCAGTTGACCACCGCGTTTTTGCGATACACCAAACCCTTGTCCAGCATATCGATAAACATCGCCTGTTGCTGACCGTAATATTCAGGGTCGCACGTTGCCAATTCGCGTGACCAATCAATCGACAGCCCCATTGGTTTGAGCTGATCGCGCATATCGGCAATGTTTAAGTATGTCCAATCGCCTGGATGAATGTTTTTTTCCATCGCCGCGTTTTCGGCAGGCATCCCAAATGCATCCCACCCCATCGGGTGCAACACGTTAAAACCAACGGCGGATTTATAGCGTGCCACAACATCACCCATGGTATAGTTGCGCACATGCCCCATATGAATGCGCCCAGATGGATATGGAAACATTTCCAGCACGTAATATTTTTCGCGATTGTGATCGACCTGTGCGTTAAACACCGCACCTTTTTCCCATTCCGCTTGCCATTTTGGCTCTGTCACACGGGCGTTGTATCGTGACATATTCATTCCTTTAACGTTAAACGCCGGACAAATCGCCCGGCGTGTATTCAGTGGTTGCGCCGATCACGGCTTATAGTTTGGCATCTGCGATGCGCAATTGGCGCGCACGGGTCAGGATTGCATCTTCGATTTGGCGTTGCGTTTCTGCGCTTGCTGCACCTGATGGTGTTTGCACCGAAACTTTTAGGCTACGCGCATCCAATGCTGCATCTTTGATAAAGACCGATGCGCGATAACGCTGGCTGGACCCAGGCGCGGTTCCCCAGCCCATGACGATAACACCTGTAAATGGATCGGCAGCCTCGATCGGAAGGAAGCTTAATACATCAAGAGATGCTGCCCAAATATGTTTGTTTACCTGAACTTGAGTCGATTTATCCTTGTCTTCGAACAAATCCCAAATTGTTTCGCGTTCTTCTTCGACAACGGGTTCTTTTGGTGCTGTATTGATCGTGCTGCACCCTGCAACAAAGCCCAAACAGATGAAAGCTGTGATTAAATTCTTGAAAATATGGCGCATTTTGCCCCCAAGGTCCTGACTGTTCCGCGCATTTTTAACCTGTCCACCGTGGCAGAACAAGGCGTTATTTCACGATGTTACATAGGCCAGTTTTTGCCACTGTGGCATGAATGCACCAAAAATTGGCACAGTCGGAAAACTATTCCCGAATTTCTTGACCCACGGCGCGTTTTGGTCGATTTTGCCACCAATCGATCTGGAATTCCCTGGGTCGAGTGCACCTTCATTTATCTCAACGAGGGAAAATAAAATGAAAAAACTACTTATTGCTTCTACAGCACTAGTTGCAACAGCTGGCATGGCGTCTGCTGCTGAAGTTACTTTGGGCGGTTCTGCTGAAATGGGTATCGTAGACAACGGTACAAACACACAGTTCCACAACGACATCGACGTGATCTTCACATTGTCAGGCGAAACAGATGGCGGCTTGTCATTCGGCGCGACAATCGATCTTGACGAAGTTACTAACGCTGGCGACGACAACGGCATCCCAGCATACGATAACGATGCATCTGTTTGGATCAAAGGCGGCTTCGGCGCGTTGACAATGGGCGACACAGACGGCGCTCTTGACTGGGCAATGACTGAAATCGCAATGGGTACAGCAATCGCTGATGACCACACTGCATACTCTGCATACGACGGTTTCCACGGCGGCAACGCATTCTTCGATTCAGGCACCATCTTGCGTTACGACAACACTTTTGGTGATTTCGGCGTAGCTGTTTCTGCTCAAGACATCGACCAAACAACAGACGCTGTTTACGCATTGGGTCTGAAATACGGTGCTGATCTTGGTGGCGTAAATGTTGGCTTCGGCTTGGGTTACCAAGACGCTGGCAACGCTGGTGACGTAATCGGTGTTTCTGCTTCTACTTCAGTAGCTGGTTTCGACGTTGTGTTGAACTACGCTGACGGCGAAGTTGGTGGTTTGGATTTCGATACAATGGGTATCGGCCTTGGCTACACAACTGGCGCATTGTTGTTGCACGCAAACTACACAAAATCTGAACTGGCTGGCGTTGATGTCGACGGTTACGGTTTGGCTGTAAACTACGACCTAGGTGGCGGCGCTGTTGTTGCTGCTGGTTACGGTAAAGACGACACACGTGACACATTCTCATTGGGTCTACGCATGGACTTCTAATTCCACTGGAATTAGTTTCGAAAGGAGCAGGTTTTTACCTGCTCCTTTTTTTATGTTTTGCGAATGCATTTGATTTGTTATTGCTGTTCGCAACCCAACCAATTGGTTGAACACCCCATAAACAGGTAATGACATGGCACAGGCAAACGCTGGCGATTTAACGCAAAAATACAAATCCGCAATGGCGTTGCAAATTAAGGGTGAAACCGAACCCGCCTTGTCGATTTATCGCGAGCTTCTGGATCAAAATCCAAAAATCGCAGAGGTTCATTTTCAAATTGGTCGTATCATGTTGGCTAAGTTTCAACTCCATGACGCCGTTAAATTTTTCCAAAATGCTGTATTGCTGAAACCCGCAGAATCCGCAATTTGGGATCAACTGACCACCGCCGCGGCGCAGTTGGGCGATGCAAAAACATCCAAAAACATTTTAAAGCTTCTCAAAACATCTGGCCTGCCTCCACAACACAAAAAAACATTTCGCACGCGCTTGGAAAACAAGGCGGGCAAATCAAAAATGATTGTGGGCGAGCAAGAAAAACAGACCATCAATACATTGGTATCCCTGATGAATCAGGGCCAATTCGCCAAGGCAGAACTAATCGCGACACAGGCATTGGGAAAATACCCCACCACCGCCGTGTTTGCGTTAATCACAGCCACCGCACAATTTCGATTGGGCAAAATTGAACCCGCCAGCGCACATTTCAAACGCGCCATCACACTTAACCCAAAATATGCAGAGGCATATAACGAATTTGGGAATATGCTGATGGAAACAGGCAAAATCGAACTCGCCATTCAGCAATTTCAAAACGCGCTAAAATATGCGCCTAAAATGACAGCCGCGTTGTTGAATTTGGGCACTGCATTGATCAAAGACAATCGCGCCGTAAATGCCATCGAGTTTTTGCGCCGCGCGCAATCACTCGACCCGAAAAACCACCAAATCGCATCCCGTCTTGGCATGGCGCTTGGTATGAATACCGAACATGAAGAATCCTCCAAACAGCTACAATTTGCGATTGAACACGGTTCGAACTCGCCAGATGTTTATGTCTATTTGGGCACTTCATTGTCCGAACTTGGCAAAATAGAAGCCGCAAGAGACGCATATAACCACGCGCTAAAGCTTGATCCTGATTTTGTATTGGCCGAATTTCGTCTTGGTATTTTGGAACAAATCCAAGGCAATTTCGACATTGCAAACACCCATATTAAACGGGCAATGGAATTGGACCCTGACAATGCCGAATTTTGTTTACGATATGCCACGTCCAACAAAATTGACCCCAGTGATCCAATTTTTACCCGATTGAAAAAAATCGCAGACGATACAGAGCAACCGCTCGATAATCGTCGCTCTGCTTCCTTTGCCATTACCAAAATTTTAGAGGACGCCAAAGAATACGAACAGGCTTTCCCGTATCTGAAACTGGCAAATGATCTGAACCTGGAAATTTACCCCTATGATGTGGCCGAGCGCGTCACATATATTTCCCAGCTCCAAGAATTGTTTGCAGATTTTTCTGTGTCAGATGCCTCAGTCCACGGATACACCGATGCTGCACCGATTTTTGTAACCAGCATGCCGCGATCTGGTTCAACCTTGGTTGAACAAATCATCGCCAGCCACAGCCAAGTCACTGGTGTTGGCGAGGTTGGCCATGCCGTAACAACAGCACGTAGTTTGATTCTACGCGAGGGTGGAAAATTCCAACCCGCCGATAAAATCACACCAGACGAAATCCACGGGATGGGTGAATTCATCGCCACAAAATTGTCGGAACTAGCGGGCGACAATAATCGCGTGGCGGATAAATCCATCCAGACCTACACCATGATGGGCTTGGTTCAGGCAGCATTACCCAAGGCCAAAATCGTGGTTGTAAACCGTGATCCGCGCGACAATCTTTTGTCGATTTATCGTAATAAATTTACGGATGGTACGCATTCATACGCCTATGATCTGCATGCGCTAGGTATTTATTATAACAAATTCGTCGATATGGTGAATTTCTGGCGTGCAAAAATGCCCAATCAATTTTACGAAATTCAATATGAAGATTTGATTGATAACCCAGAGGAAGAAACGCGCAAGCTTATTGATTTTTGCGATTTGGAATGGGAAGACGCCTGTCTGAATTTTCACCAATCAAAGCGCGAGATCAAAACATTAAGCGTTTATCAAGTGCGCCAACCGATTTACAAATCTTCTATGAAAGCTTGGCAACGTTATGAAGCCGAGTTGAAACCAATGTTTGATGCCTTGAAGGAGGGCGGGAACTATCCTAGCTGACATCCAATCCCGTATTACCGCCGCTGAAACCGCCGCCGGGCGCCCGACAGGTTCCACGCAATTGCTGGCCGTTTCCAAGGTGCAACCCAATGAACGTGTCGCTGATGTGCTTGCCCAAGGGCATCGCTTGTTTGGCGAAAACAAAGTGCAAGAGGCCGCTGGAAAATGGCCTACGTTCCAAGAACAATACCCAGACGCATCCGTGCATTTGATCGGCCCTTTACAAACCAATAAGGTGAAACAGGCCGTTGCATTGTTTGATGCAATCCACACCGTTGATCGTGAAAAGCTCGCCAATAAACTGGCCGCTGAAATTCAATCCCAAGGTAAATCACCCGAATTGTTCATACAGGTCAACACCGGTGAAGAACCGCAAAAAGCGGGCGTATTACCAGCGGACGCCGATGCATTTATCGCCACTTGTCGCGGGCTTGATTTACCGATCATAGGATTAATGGTGATCCCCCCCATCAACGAAGAACCATCATTGCATTTCGCATTGTTGCGTAAAATCGCAGCGCGCAATGGTTTGGTCGGATTGTCCATGGGCATGAGCAGCGATTTCGAACGAGCCATTGCATTGGGTGCAACTCATATCCGTGTCGGCTCTGCTATTTTTGGCGAACGCGATTACGGATAACTAGGCGCGAATAATCACACGCGACTTTGGCGTCCAACCCGTAAAAATGTCGATCAAATCATCAGGGGCGAATGCAATGCACCCTTCGGTTGGAAAACGGGCACGCCGCCATGCATGGATAAAAATCGCACTACCTGCACCCGCAATGGGTTCGGGCCAGTTGAAATTCAACACACCCAAAGCATTGTAAAGCGCATCCGCCCGACGAAGCCTTTCGTGGGAATACGGGTAATCATACTTGCAAATCCCCAAATTGTAATTTGGATCCTTTGGATCATCCGACCAACGATCAAACAACCCAATCACATGTTGTGGCAAGATGGGCGCGTTGAATTTCCAGCGATCGACGCGATACGCAATCTGCGCAATTTCGAAAACACCTGCGGGTGTTACACCGTCACCCTCACCTTTTTTTTCGCCAATTCCACCACGCCCGATCGCCACGGGAAATTTGCGCCCTTGAAATCGGGCACCCCATCGGGTGACAAGCAAATCGTCAAATCGCGCGTTCAAAATAGATGCCCGCTCTTCTTGGCCTTGGTCGCAAGGTATTTTTCATTTTCTGGCGTCAAACCAACCTTTAGCGGCACACGCTCTGCCACCGCGATACCCGTTGCATTCATCATTTCCACTTTGGCTGGATTGTTTGTCATTAAGCGTGCTGATGAAAACCCAAGGCTGCGCAATATTTCGGAACCAAGCGTGAAATCACGTTCGTCATCTTCAAAACCCAAGCGATGGTTTGCGTCCACCGTATCAAATCCCTGATCTTGAAGGCTATAAGCACGCATCTTGTTTGCCAAACCAATGCCGCGCCCCTCTTGATTAAGGTATAACAACACACCCGCACCTTCTGATCCCATTTGCCGCAACGCTGCGTTCAACTGCGGTCCACAATCACATTTCAAACTGCCAATCAAATCTCCCGTGAAACAGGCTGAGTGAAGCCGTGATAATACAGGTTCGCTGCGCGATGGTTTGCCAACCTCGATCGCATAATGCTCTGTTCCGCCATCCTCTGGACGAAATACGTGAACTTGGGAATCTTTGGATACCGCCAATGGGACACGCGCCGAAGATACCAGATGCAACGGGCTACGCGTCTTTAACCCCGCCTTTATATCGGCAACCGAAATTTCAGCCAATTCGCACGCCGCGTCTTTACCAAGTGGTATCATGACCGCCGCTGGCAACAATCGCGCCTGCTTACACAATTCCAACACAACGCGTTGCGCCGATGAATCACCACCCGTCGCCGTCGCAAATGGCCCTTTTAGCGGATTGCTCAGATCATCCGCGGGGTCCGCCACCGATTGCACCCATTTTAACCCAGCATCATGTGGCACGGCGATTCGCCCAACGGTGCCATCAGTTGCCCAAGTTTTTAGCGTTCGCGCACGCCGATCTGTAATAACCAATTCCAAATCACCCAGCGCCTGCATCCCCGCAAAGCGTTCTGCCTGCAATGTTTCCGCCGATGCCGCCAGCCAGCGCAACGCTCCATCGCGCAGAACAAATCCCACGCCCATTCGCAAATCCGCACGTAACCGCGCAATTTTTTCATCATTCGTGAGGGTCAACGCCATCTGAACTGCCATTATGTTACAAAATCCTCCTTCCCTATATCCTGCACAGACAGAATATGAAACATTTCCCGCAATTTCGACACGAGCCTGTGAGCAATCGCCCGAATACCTTGTTCAATCCGTGAATAAAGCACACATATTGTTCAACAAAGGAGATTGAGATGAGCAATCTAAAGAAAATATTGATGGTGGATGATGACAATGATTTGCGCGAAGCACTCGCAGATCAGCTTGTCCTGACCGAAGAGTTTGACGTATTCGAAGCGGCCGACGGCACTTCGGGCCTTGAAAAGGCGAAAGAGGCGTTATACGACCTTGTTTTGCTGGATGTTGGCCTGCCAGACATGGATGGTCGCGAGCTGTGCCGCTTGATGCGCAAACAGGGGGTAAAATGCCCGATTGTGATGCTAACCGCCCAAGATTCAGATGCTGATACAATCTACGGTCTTGATGCCGGGGCGAATGATTACATTTCAAAACCATTCAAATTCCCCGTTCTGCTTGCACGTATTCGCGCCCAATTGCGCCAACACGAACAATCAGAAGACGCCGTATTCACGCTTGGGCCATATACATTTAAACCAGCGTCCAAGTTGTTGATTACAGAAGACGAAAAGAAAATTCGCCTCACGGAAAAGGAAACCAATATTTTGAAATTCCTTTACCGCGCTTCAGAGGGCGTCGTCCCACGCGAAGTTTTGCTTCACGAGGTATGGGGCTACAATGCTGGCGTCACCACGCACACGCTTGAAACGCATATCTATCGCCTGCGTCAGAAAATTGAACCTGATCCCAGCAACGCACGTCTGCTGGTCACGGAATCCGGTGGCTATCGGTTAGCCGCATAAAACCAGTTCCTCCCAAGATTGACCCGCCCTTTGTGGCGGGTCTTTCTGTTTGGCCTTGAGCCTTTCGCTTGATCGGCTAAGCTACGCGAAAAGGAATCTGCCATGCCCACCACGATCTGTACTTGGAATATCAATTCGGTACGTTTGCGCGAACCCATTGTTCTAAAACTTCTGCAAGAACAACAACCCGATGTTCTCTGCTTGCAAGAGTGTAAATCACTGGTTGAATTGATCCCAACGCAAAATTTTGCAGATCTTGGTTACACACATATGGTTGCCCGTGGCCAAAAAGGTTACAACGGCGTTGCAATCTTGTCGCGCATCCCAATGACAGATGCAGGTCATCGCCAGTTTGTTGGCAAAAAAGACGCTCGTCATTGTGCCGCAACTCTCGAAAATGGGATGACCATCCATAATTTTTATGTCCCCGCAGGTGGCGATATTCCTGATGTGGAAAAAAACGACAAATTCGATCACAAATTGAAATTTCTCAATGAAATGCGCGATTGGTTTCATGCCGACGCCCCTGAAAAATCCGTGCTCGTTGGCGATTTGAACATCGCCCCACGTGAAGATGACGTTTGGAACCACAAACAACTGCTAAAAATCGTTTCGCACACTCCAATAGAATGTGAACATTTGGCACAGGTTCAAGACAGCGCCAATTGGGTTGATATCACCCGTCAGGACATTCCTGATGGCAATTTATACAGTTGGTGGTCATACCGTGCGCGCGATTGGGATGCCGCCGACAAAGGTCGCCGCCTTGATCACGTCTGGGCTACCCCAGACATTTCCAACGCGGCCCATTCATCACGCGTTTATCGCGATGCGCGCGGTTGGGAAAAACCATCGGATCATGCCCCAGTATTTGCGACATTTGACCTCTAATTTCCAAATGTTCTAAATATCCATAAACCGCCTTTGACATGTCAAAGGCTCATCTCGCGCCCCGTAAGGGGCACATTTTGTTATCATCGCTTGAACGCACAATCACTGCGGGTTACATCTTTCCTAACCCTAGGAGACCAACAATGCTAAATCTTGGCAACGCATCAACACCCACCGATTTTATCAAAGACGCCAGTGAAGAAACCTTTATGGCCGATGTGATCGAGGCGAGCAAAGAAACCCCCGTTATCGTCGATTTTTGGGCGCCTTGGTGTGGCCCCTGCAAAACGCTTGGCCCGGCATTAGAGGCAGAGGTGAACGCCGCGGGTGGCAAGGTAAAGATGGTCAAAATTGACGTTGACCAAAATCAAATGCTTGCCCAACAAATGCGCGTTCAATCCATTCCCGCAGTTTTTGCATTTGTGGACGGACAACCCGTTGATGGATTTATGGGCGCAAAATCCGGATCCGAAGTCAAAGAATTCGTCGCAAAAACAATCGCTGCTGGTGGTGATGGTCCTGGTGATTTGTCAGAGGCAATCACCGCCGCAAATGAAATGCTTGAACAAGGCGAAATCACCGATGCCGCCGAAATTTTTGCGGCCGTATTGGAACAAGACGGCAAAAACGGCGAGGCATTTTCAGGACTTATCCGTGCTCAAATCGCAGCAGGTGACGGGGATGCCGCGAAAGAAATGCTTGATACCGCACCTGCCGATTTGGCAAATTTGCCCGCTGTTTTGGCGCTCAAGGCGCAATTGGAACTTGCTCAAATGGCCAATGAAACGGGTGAAACTGCGGAACTTGAATCAAAGCTGACAGCCAATCCAGACGATCATCAAACACGCTTTGATCTTGCGCTTGCGCAATTGGGTGCGGGCAATAGCGAAGCGGCGATTGAAACCCTGCTTGAATTATTCCGCCGCGATCGCGAATGGAATGACGCCGCCGCAAAAACCCAGTTATTCAAAATATTTGATAGCCTTGGCCCCGAAGATGCCTTGGCGCAAAACGGGCGACGCAAACTTTCATCTATGATCTTTGCCTAATCAGGTGGTAGGAAAATGATAAAGATACATTCTTTGGCTGACCTACCCGAAACCATCCCTGTTTTTCCATTGCAAGGGGCGTTGTTATTGCCCCGTGCCCGCTTGCCGTTGAATATTTTTGAACCGCGTTATCTGGCGATGTTAGATGACGTTTTAAAAACAGATCATCGTTTGATCGGCATGGTTCAACCACGCGAAGTCCCCCAAGATATGGGAAACCCACCCTTGCATCAAATTGGATGTGCAGGGCGCGTTTCAAGCTTTTCTGAAACCGAGGATGGGCGATATATGATCACCCTTTCCGGGATCAGCCGCTTTCGCATCTTGGCACAAAATGCTGGATTTACACCTTATTTGCGCGCCGATGTTGATTGGGCCTGCTTTGAATCCGATCTTGGCCCCTGTGCCAAGGATACCAAGTTTAACCGGCCAAAGTTTCTGAAATTATTGCGCAAATATTTTAGTGCGTCTGATCTGTCTAGCGATTGGGATAGCCTCAAGGACGCAGACGAAGAACTGTTGATCAATTCGCTTTCTATGCTTTGCCCATTTACCGCAGAGGAAAAACAAGCATTGCTTGAAACGCCAAGCTTGCAAACACGGCGCGAAACTTTGGTGACATTGATGGAATTTGCACTGCGCCCATCCGATGATCCGATCAGGAAAATCCAATGACAGAGCTCAAGACAAATGGCCCCATGCTAGAAGCATTGATTTGCCCCATCACTGGTGGGCGGCTAGATTATGATCGCGAGAAACAAGAGCTTATCTCCAAACGTGCGAAATGCGCATTTCCAATTCGAAATGGTGTGCCGGTTTTATTGATCGAAGAAGCACGCAAGCTCGATTAAATCTGACGGCCTTGCATCAATTTTGGTAAATTCCCCGATAACCCTGCCGCATGGCGCATAAAGCCGCGTCGCGTGTTTGGCATCGCGTTCACCGCCCCCAGTCCAAGATCACGAATGGTGCGCAACAATCCATTATCATTGGAAAAAATGCGATTGATTGAATCGGTTGCAACGGCCATTCCGGTTGCATCAAATCGCCGCCAGCTTTGATATCGCTGTAATACATTCAACGCACCAATGTCTTCGCCGCGCCGTTTTGCATTCGCCAATGTTTCGGCAAGTGCGCCAACATCGCGCAAACCCAAATTCAAACCTTGCCCCGCCAATGGATGAATCCCATGTGCTGCGTCACCAACCAAGGCCACATGTGGCATCACGAATTGCTGTGCTAACGACAGACCAAGTGGGTACATGAAACGATCGCCTGCCAATTTGATGTCACCCAAAAAATTGCCAAACACGGGGCGCAAGCAATCCAAATATTCAGAACTATCCATCTGCGAAATTTCAACAGCGCGTGTTTTTTGTTCGGTCCAGACAATGGATGATCGATTTCCTGTCAGCGGTAAAATTGCCAATGGGCCTGATGGGGTGAAAAATTGATGTGCAATTCCGTTATGGGGCAATGCATGCTCGATTGCGCAAACCAATGATGCCTGATCGTAATCCCATCCAGAACGCTTGATCCCTGCACGCGTTGCGACACCAGATTGCCGCCCATCACACCCGACCAAAAGCTGTGTCTTGATTTGACGACCATCATCCAAAACAACCTGGATTGCACCAGCATTTTGAATTTGATCAACCACCTTGGTTTCAGGGAAATACGAAATGTTTTTATGCGTTTCCATTTGATCCATCAATGCGATACGCAAATATCGGTCTTCTAACATATGGCCCATCGGGCCTTCGTCCAATTCGCGATGATCGAAATGCAGATAGTAAGGCGATGCCCCATCACCAGCGCGACCATCACTGACCTTAATATCCAAAATCGGCTGAGCATGTTGCGCAACAGAATCCCATAAATCCAACGCACGCAACATACGAACAGTTGTCAGCGCTAGCGCATAAGCGCGGCCATCAAAATTTTCGGATTTTTGAGTCTGCGCGCGCGATTGATCCAACAGAATCACCTGAAATCCAACCTGCGCACAGGCCAGTGCCAATGCACAGCCATTCAATCCGCCGCCAACAATTGTGATATTTGAGTTCATGCCCATAAACACAGCATATGACGGTTTGAAAGTGATTGTCCAAGAGGCAAAGCGCCGCTAGTCTTTTTTCATGAACAAGAATTGGCTTACAGCAACCGCAAGTGATTTAGGGCGTGGCATTGAAGCGGGTGAAATTGATCCCGTCGCGTTAACACAAACCTATTTGGACGCAATTGATTCTCATCAATTTAGCGATCGCATCTATACAAAAGTCACCCATGATCGCGCGATGTCAGAGGCAAAAGCCGCAGCAACCCGCGCCACATCGCATACACGACAGAGCCTTTTGGATGGTGTGCCCATATCTTGGAAAGACCTGTTTGATACGGCTGGCACCAAAACAGAGGCTGGTTCGGCATTGTTGAAAAATCGAACTCCCACAGATGATGCATTGGTTTTGCAAAATGCCACAAACGCAGGACTGGTCTGTTTGGGCAAAACGCATATGTCTGAATTGGCATTTTCAGGTTTGGGATTGAACCCTGTGACGCAAACACCGCCAAATGTGAATGATTATGATGCAATACCAGGCGGATCATCGTCAGGGGCGGCGGCATCGGTTGGGTTCAATCTCGCCGCTGCTGGCATTGGGTCTGATACGGGTGGGTCTGTCCGAATTCCGTCTGCGTGGAATGATTTGGTTGGGCTGAAAACCACATCAGGTGATATATCACTGCAAGGTGTGGTACCGCTTTGTGCACGGTTTGATACGGTTGGCCCGTTAACGCGAAGCGTGGAAGATGCAGCGCATCTTTATGCGATCCTGAAAAATGCGCCTGTTTGTGATCTGTCACCCATTGATTTATCGGGGCGAAAAATTGCAATTCATCGCAACATCGCATTCGATCACATTGAAATAAAACCAGAAAATGCATTCTACGCAGTTGTTGAAAAGCTAAAATCACACGGCGCAATCGTGACATCCACATCATTTGAAGGTGTTGAACAGGCGATGGAACTGGCGGGGTGTTTGTTCACTTTTGAAGCTTACGCCCAATGGGGTGACGTCATCGAAGACAACCCCGATTTAATGTATCAAGAAATCTTGCACCGTTTTCGACAAGGTAAGAATTTCAGCAAACAACAATACGATGATGGTTGGACAAAACTGTTAGAACTTCGCCGTAGCTTTGACGCGCAAGCATCTGAATTTAAATTGTTATTGGCACCAACTGCACCAATAATGCCGCCAAATTTACATCGATTGGAAACCGATTCAGACTATTTCGTGCGATCCAATTTATTGGCATTGCGCAATACACGTATCGGCAATCTTATGGGTTTGTGTGCGTTAACTTTGCCCACAAACACCCCATCATGTGGGGTGATGTTGATGGGCAGACCGTTTCAAGAACACACTTTGTTGCAACTTGGTAAAAGCATCGAAGCAATCATTTAGCGTCCCACGCGCCAACAAAATCGCAACAAATATCAGAATTTTAGCAATAATTGCTTTTGCGGCACGCGTTTTGCACGTATAAATTACGATAAAATGGGGCAAAAGACCCCTGCACATGAGGCACAAATGGATTTTCCGCAGCGGTTTTCGAACCTGCCAGAATACGCATTTCCGCGTTTACGTTCCCTGTTGGATCACCACCCAGCGGGCGGTGACGTTGTGCATATGACCATTGGCGAGCCAAAGCACCCGATGCCAAGCTTCGTATCCGATATATTAGCCCAACACGCACATGAATTCGCAAAATACCCACCAAACGATGGCGCGCCTGAATTGTTGACGGCAATTGCTGCGTGGATTGCAAATCGTTACGGGGTAAAAATTGATCCCGACCAACAAGTGCTGACACTAAACGGAACGCGCGAAGGATTATTTAATGCGGGCTTGGCACTTTGCCCTGAAGTTAAATCAAATAAGACGCCTAATGTATTGATACCAAATCCGTTTTATCAAGTTTACGCGGTTTCCACCGCGGCTGTTGGGGCAAACCCTGTATTTGTGCCCGCAGTTCCTGAAAACGGATTTTTGCCTGATTACGCATCCCTGCCTCAATCGATGTTGGATGATACTGCGATTTGTTTCATCTGTTCACCGTCCAATCCGCAAGGCGCAATCGCCAGTGCGGATTATTGGCGTGATCTGATTAATCTGGCCGAGAAACATGATTTTAAAATTTTCGCCGATGAATGTTATTCTGAAATCTATCGCGACAGCGCACCTGTGGGTGCACTAGAAATGGCTGCAAAGATGGGCGCCGATCCCGAACGTGTTGTGATTTTTCATTCGCTTTCGAAACGATCCAATTTGCCGGGTTTGCGATCAGGATTTGCCGCTGGGGGCCCAAAAACAATTGCGCAGATGAAACGGCTGCGTGCCTATGCAGGTGCGCCATTACCTTTGCCCCTACAGCGCGTTGCAACAGCGGCGTGGCAAGATGAAAAACATGTGCAAGAAAATCGTGTACTCTATGTTAAGAAATATGAAGTTGCTGATCAAATTTTCGCCACAACATCCAACTATAATAAACCAAAGGCTGGATTCTTTTTGTGGTTGCCTGTTGATGACGGCGAAACGGCGGCATTAAAGTTATGGCAAAAAACAGGTGTGCGCGTTTTACCAGGCGCATATCTGAGCCGGAAAATATCGGGGCCAGACGCGGGAACGGGATATATCCGTGTCGCAATGGTCGCCCCAATTGATGAATTGCAAAATGGTTTGCACGCCATCAAAGATTGTTTGTACTGAGGTAACGAAATGGCATACCAAACGCGCACACGCGACCCATTGTTAGAAAGCCATATGCAAGCCGCCATACGCAAACGTACGGCGGAATTGGTTGGGTTTATGTTGTTGGGCATTGCGGGAATATTCGCAATTGCGCTGTTTACATATTCACCTAACGATCCGAATTTTTTCAATGCGCCTTCGGGACCAATTGAAAATCAACTGGGTTCATTTGGCGCAACAATTTCGGCACATTTGATTTTTGTCATCGGCTGGGCAAGTTGGTGTATTCCATTGTCTTTGATTGCATGGGGGCTTCGTTTAATATTCCATGCGGGTGAACAACGATGGTTATGGCGATCCATCCTGATCCCAATTTTCATTACCATTACCGCGGTATTTTTGGCCACACATGCACCCGCAGCAAGCTGGGCACACACCTGGTCGATGGGTGGGGTTGCTGGTGATGCAATCTTGGAATTGCTGATTGATTTTAATCCACTGTCAATTGCGGCGTGGATTCGTGTTTTGTCGTTAACCTTGGGCATTTTGACCGTTTGGTCTGGATTGTTCGCGCTTGGATTTTCTTGGGTCGAAGTGAAACGCATTTTAAAATATTCTTGGCTTGCGATTGTCCTGACCTATTCTGGGATCCTGACATTTTTTATGCGCCTTTTTCAATTTGGCAATAAAACCGCTGCAGGCGCCAAAGCAAAAATGGAAGAGCGCCGCATTAGAAAAGACGGGATGCCCGTTATTGAAACAAAAGGGCGCATTCCAGAAGAGCCAAAATCACGCAAGCAAATGGGGCGAAAAACCTTGTTCCCTACGTTGCCCGTATTTGGATCGCGTAAAGAGGATGACACACCTGATTTGCCCAAGGAAGAAATGCTAACGCATGACAAACAGGTTGATGCGGACGCAACCCGTGTTCAAAAACGCATTGCAGAGGTTATTCGCAAACGCGAAGAACCGCCCATGACAGGACAAGCGCAACCTGAAGAGCCGATGAACAAAATTTCGGCGGCTGTTGCTCGGGCAAACCAACGCCGTGAACCTGCTTTTCGTGGTCCTTCTGTCAGTGCACAGCGTCCACAACCAACCGCGCCAAAGTCCGATGTGAACAATGTATTCGAAGATGAAACAGCAGTTTTGGAAAACCCTACTGAAAATGATGCAGTATTTGAATCAGCACCGCGTGTGCCGGTTAATTTGGGGCGGCCAAAATCCGTGGTTCAAAATGCACCTAAAAAACCAGTGGCGCAAAGCAAACAAGCCAAAGCAGAAGCGCAACCAAATCTGTTTTCAAATCCACCTGCGGCAAATTTTGAAACACCCGCATTGAATTTGCTGGCCAGCGCGTCAAATGTTATTCGCGAACAGCTCAGCAATGAAGCATTAGAAGAAAATGCCCGCATGTTGGAAAACGTGTTGGACGATTATGGTGTCAAAGGCGAAATCGTTTCGGTACGCCCCGGCCCCGTTGTTACCATGTATGAATTGGAACCCGCACCTGGTCTTAAGGCAAGCCGTGTTATTGGCCTGTCCGATGATATCGCACGTTCCATGTCAGCACTTGCGGCACGTGTGTCCACCGTGCCTGGGCGCACAGTGATTGGTATCGAGCTTCCTAATGAAAAACGTGAAACCGTATTTTTGCGCGAAATCTTATCTGCACGCGGTTATGGTGATGGGAAACACAACCTGCCACTGGCGCTTGGCAAGGATATCGGCGGGCGTGCCGAAATCGCAGATTTGGCAAAGATGCCTCACCTGTTGATCGCGGGTACCACCGGTTCTGGTAAATCGGTTGCCATCAACACGATGATCTTATCACTGTTGTATAAGCTAAGCCCCGAAGAATGCCGCCTGATCATGATTGATCCCAAAATGCTAGAGCTTAGCGTTTATGACGGTATTCCACATTTGCTTTCGCCTGTTGTGACCGATCCGAAAAAAGCGGTTGTCGCCCTGAAATGGGTGGTGGGCGAAATGGAAGAGCGGTATCGCAAAATGTCCAAAATGGGCGTGCGTAATATCAACGGATATAATGGCCGCGTCGAAGAGGCATTGGCCAAGGGTGAAAATTTTGAACGCACCGTGCAAACTGGATTTGCAGAGGATACCGGTGAACCAATTTTTGAAACCGAAACGATCACGCCTGAAAAATTACCATTCATCGTTGTGATCGTGGACGAGATGGCCGATTTGATGATGGTCGCAGGCAAAGAGATCGAAGCCTGCATTCAACGACTGGCACAGATGGCGCGTGCTTCTGGTATCCATTTGATCATGGCAACACAGCGCCCGTCGGTGGATGTTATCACGGGTACAATCAAGGCAAACTTCCCCACACGGATTTCATTTCAAGTTACATCGAAAATCGACAGCCGTACGATTTTGGGGGAAATGGGTGCCGAACAATTGTTGGGCATGGGTGACATGTTGTATATGGCCGGTGGTGGTAAAATCACACGTATTCACGCCCCCTTCGTTTCCGACGAAGAGGTAGAAGTCGTGGTGAACCATCTGAAAATGCAAGGCGCACCTGAATATGTTTCCGGCGTTGTCCAAGGCCCAGCCGCGGACAAAGACGGTACCAGCATCGACGAAGTTTTGGGATTGGGTGGAAATACTGATAAAGAAAACGCCCAATATGATGAGGCGGTTCAAATCGTTGCACGTGATCGTAAATGTTCCACGTCTTATATCCAGCGCAAACTGTCGATTGGGTATAACAAGGCTGCGAAACTGGTCGAAGAAATGGAAGAGAACGGCGTTGTCTCTCCTGCAAACCATGTTGGCAAACGTGAAATATTATTGCCCGAACACTAATCAATCGCGTGGTTTTCGGCAGAACATCGCCATCACCACGCGCTAACCAGTTTGTGAAGCGCTATTCTCTTTTATTTGCCCTCCCCTCTTCTTATGTTCACCCCATGAAACGCAGAATCTTTATGGCCAGCGCTATGGCCGCCTCATTTGTACTCAACGCAGTTCCTGCATCCGCGGAAAAGCTGTCTTTGAATGCTATTTCCAGTTACCTGAACGGCTTGTCCAAGGCCAAAGGTCAGTTCACACAGGTGAACCCAGATGGCAGCCTGTCCAAAGGTACATTTTATATCAAACGACCAGGTAAGATGCGTTTTGAATATGACGCACCGAACCCATCTTTGGTGGTTGCCGGATCAGGTGTTGTGGCCATTTACGATAAAAAATCAAACACTGGCCCACAGGAATTCCCCCTTTCCAAAACCCCGCTCAGCATCATTTTGGCAAAACAAGTGAATCTGGGTGCAAGTGGCATGGTTTCAAAACACAGCTCTGATGGTGTTTCCACCAAGGTCACAGCACATGATCCCAAGCGCCCTGAAATTGGCAATATCCAAATGGTATTTACAGACAGCCCGACAGAGCTTCGCCAATGGGTGGTTACCGATCAGTCAGGCAAACAAACAACCGTGATTTTGGGTAAGCTTGATAAAAACGTAAACTTGCCACTCAGCCTGTTCAACGTTCACGATATTACTGAAAAGTTAAAGCGCAAACGCTGATTTCTTAGCGACAATAGGCCAGTTGTGATTGATACATGATCGCGCGTTCTTGAACGCTACGCGCGACAGGGGGCAACCAAGATTTGCGCAAATAGCTCTGCTTTGCATAACCGCTGTGCCCATCGTGATAAGCAAGATATTGGTTATACGCATCATGTTTCGAAATGCCGTTACGTTTTTGGGTTTCGTTCATATACCAACCCATGAAATCAACAGCATCTGAAAAACGATCACGTTTTGCGCGAGGACGGTTTTGCGATTTACGATACCAATCCCACGTACTATCGATTGCTTGTGAATAACCATATGCCGATGACTGACGCCCCAATGGCACAACACCAGCGGCAAACCGCAACGGGGTGCGTGCTTTGCCATCAAATTTTGATTCTTGATAAATCGTTGCCATCATAACGGGAACGGGTACGCCCCATTTGCGTTGCACGGCAGACATGTCGTTAAACCATGCTTTGCGCTCTTTTTTCATGGCACATGCATTATCCAAATTACGGGGTGCATCTGTTTTACGGCCCTTGGAACAGGAAACCAAACTCAGCGCGATAAGCGCGATCAATAAATATCTCATACTGCCCTCTTCCCAGTCTATCGCTGGTGTTTCCATAAAGATAAGGCAATTTTTCGAAAATTCAAAGCCAAATCCGATCAGGCCATCAAAAACCCCAGGATCAAGGGCAAAACCGCGATGCTCATCAACGTGGATGCAACAACCAATCCCGCGACTTCGTCCGCATCTGCTCCGTATTTTTGGGCCAATAAATATGACGTCACCGCCACCGGTGTTGCGATTTGAACCACCAACACCGCAAATGCCACAGGGCCCAATTCAAACATTAACCCAATCACAACCGCAACAGCGATGCATATGACATATTTCACAGTCGACAAAACAAATGCGCGCCCCAATGTTGGTGCGCGCAACCGCGCCAGTGCAACACCAAGTGTGATCAACATAATCGGAATGGCAATTTGCCCGACCAAGCGAATGCTATTGGTCAACCATTCGGGCGTTCGCCATCCCATAACCATGAATATCGCACCAAGGATCGTGGCCCATACCAGTGGCTCTTTGATCGCCTTCAGGGGTGAACCGCCCCCTGAAACCATCCAAACCCCGACAGAAAATGAATACACCGCCATCACCGCAAAAATGATAACGGCATGCCCCAATCCTTCTTCTCCAAAAGCGAATAGCGCCAATGGCAAACCCAGGTTTCCTGTATTCCCAAAAATGAGCGGGGCAAGAAAGCTCCGCATTTCAAGTTTGAATAATTTTACCAAAATGACAAAGGCAACAGTGACCGCGCCATATGCGGCAACGCTCGCCATAAATGTGGATTTCAATGCATCAGGATCCACCTCTGATTCCATCAATGCGACAAAAATCAGACAAGGCACAGATAACGTCATTGCTAATGTTGTTACGAATTCAATCCGATATTCATATCCCGCTTTGATCCACGCAAACCCAATTGCTGCAAGCAAAAATACAGGGGCAACAACCTGTGCAACAGTTCCAATAATTTCCACAATATAATCCTTCTCTTGAAATACACTTCCAACATCTGTGGACAGCTTGTCAACGAAGGCGTAATACTGGCCTGCAAAAAACGAGTCGGTGTTATGTTACAAGCAACAGCTAAATTTTCTATTGGTCAGGTCGTCCGCCATCGCAAACATCCGTTTCGCGGTGTAATTTTTGATATCGATGCGACATTTTCCAACACAGACGAATGGTGGGAAAGCATCCCAGAGGATCATCGCCCAGCAAAAGAGCAGCCGTTTTATCACCTGCTCGCAGAAAACGATTCCAGCTACTATGTGGCGTATGTATCCGAACAAAACTTACTTGTTGATGGTACTGGTGAACCCGTAGAACACCCAGAAGTGACCGCAATGTTTGGCGAATTGTCTGATGGAAAATATTCTGTTGCCGCACAAATGAATTAATCCACAGGTAATGCTCAAAAATTAGCCTATTTTTGTCTGTTGTCATTTTTGTGTTATCAGAATCACACAATTCTCCTGTAAGTTGTAGTTACAATGCATAACCTTGGGAGGCTTGCCATGAATATCAAAGATATTGAAAAGACCATCCAAAATGCGATGCGTCAAAATAAATCCGCTGCTGAAATGTCGCGTGACATTTACAATATGCTGGACAGCGAACTGAAAATTGCGAAATGCGCAAACAATGGAAATCTGTCCGTCGCCATTGCGCGAAAACAGTTTTTACTGCGCACTGAAAACGCATAACCCTGCGCTCTTTTTGACAAAACCATTGCCAATTGGGCATGCACAGGCCACACTGGATGTATGAATAAATATGTTTCCACGATCGGGGGCATTGGCCCTACATCCAGTGACGCTGTGCACTTTCACAGAACAGAACTTGGGCCGATTATGTCGCTTTATGGGCGGATGGTTGCAGCGGGCGAATGGCGTGACTATGGTATTTCACCGCTGAAAGACGTCGCTATATTCTCAATATTTCGCCGCGCCGCTGAACATCCCATTTATCGTATCGAAAAACGCCCCAAATTGCGCCGTGCTCAGGGTGAATATGCGGTGATCGGAATGGATGGGCGCATTTTAAAGCGTGGACATGATCTGGTATCTGTCTTGCGCGTTTTGGAACGAAAACTGATCCGTATCGTGGACTGAACCCCGATCTCCAAATGTTCTAAATATCCAAATTCCCAACACGTCGCCGCGCGGTTACGTTGCCGCCTCCTGATGCTAATATCCGTTCTATTGCATCGCTTAATGGTTCAAACGCCACTTTCATATGATGCCCGTTTGCATGCAACAATCGGGTTTCATCCCACATTAATCCAACATGGCCTTTCCAAAATATTAAATCACCCCGTTGCAATGCAGCGTCATTTTCTATGACACTGCCCAATGATTTTTCTTGAATGCCACTATCCGCAGGATGATCGATTTTTGCAGATCGCATCGCCGCCGAAACCAGGCCAGAACAATCAATCCCGTATTGCGAATTTCCACCCCAGAGATATGGCACACCTAAATAACGCTCTGCGGTACGCACATAATCAGATTCAACAATTGCAACGGATTCAATCTGTGCTTGGTGAATGAAACCACCACCTGCAAGTTCGGCGAATTCGCCCGCTTCGTCTATGATTGTTAATTCGCTTTGATATGGCAAATGGCGCAAAGGTATTGTTTTAATTTCTGGGCGGGAATAAACATGCGCCCCCAAATCACGCACCCGCACCGTTGGATCGGCCCAGCCCGCCAGATCATCAATTCGGATATATCCCGCATATCCATCTGTTGATCGCGCACCCTTTGCCCAACCATTTTTTTCATCTGAAACAATGAACCCTTCGCCACATAACAATTGGCGTTGCAAACTGCCATCGGGGTCGTCCAACAGATTTGCGATGGGGGATGTAATGCGGCGCAGATTATCCATATCGTTTCGCAATCACGTCAAACATTGCACGTGCCGATTGACATGCGCCACCTTTGCTACGCGCAGGCTTTGCACTTGGCGTCCATCCATAAACATCCAGATGCACAAATGAATCCGCATGTTCAACAAAGCGGCGCAAAAACAGTGCCGCCGTTATTGCACCGCCAAAACCACCCGCAGGCGCATTATCCAAATCGGCCACATCAGGTTCGATCATTGGCTCGTAAGGATCCCAAAATGGCAAGCGCCACAACGGGTCCGCAACGCGTTCAGCACTTTTGAATATTTGCTTCGCAAGCTTTTCATCATCCGTAAAATATGGAGGAACATCAGGGCCAAGCGCAACACGCGCTGCACCTGTCAATGTCGCGGTGCAGACCAATAGTTCTGGCTTTTCTTCGTCCGCCAGTGCCAGCGCATCTGCCAAAACCAGTCGACCTTCGGCATCGGTATTATTGATTTCAACGGTCATTCCCTTACGGCTGGTTAAAATATCTTGTGGTCGAAACGCGCCAGCAGAGATTGAATTTTCAACAGCCGGAACAAGGACGCGCAAACGCACAGGCAACTTCATCGCCATAATCATATGCGCCAGCCCCATCACCGTTGCGGAACCACCCATATCTTTTTTCATCAAACCCATTGATGCACCGGGTTTGATATTCAACCCGCCCGTATCAAAACACACACCCTTACCAACCAAAGTGATCTTTGGGTGTTTCGCATCGCCCCATATCATATCCAGCAATCGGGGCGCTTGATCCGATGCGCGGCCAACCGCGTGGATCATTGGGAAATTTTGTGCAATCAAATCATCGCCCTTGATCACGGTCGTTTTCGCATTGAACGATTTGGCCAAATCCAAAAACGCATCTTCCAGCGCATCGGGGCCCATGTCATTTGTTGGTGTGTTGATCAAATCGCGGGTTAAAAAATCACCCGCTGCCTGTGCCAGAATTGTTTCCTGATCCACCGATTTATGCGGGCGGAGCAATGCAACAGCCCCTTTTTTTGACGTGTATCGATCAAATGCATAGGCGGACAATAACCATGCCAAAGCAGATTCCGCATGCTCTTTTTCATCCAAACCCGATACAATTTCATAGATACCCTTGGGAAGCTTTCGCGCCACAACCGCCATATGAAAACGCCCCCGAGCGCGGGCGCGATCATTCCCCCAACCTGCCAACACAAAATCAATTGCGCCATGCTCGTTTGGCACCAACAATACCTGTCCAAGTGCCGCGGTAAATTCAGATGCCGCCACCCAAGCCGACACCCGCGCATCGGCGCTTTCCAACCAATCCGCCAATGCATCTGTTTCCAATACATGCACAGGAATTGCGGCACCCTTTGTTGGTGCAAAACTTGGTGGGGTATTTATCATCTTGGTCTCCTTGATTACGGTTAGACTATCTGATTTTAACACCCCCGCAAGCATTGCTAGCCAAAATCATCGTGAAAACGTAGCGCATAAAAAAGCGACACTTCACCAACACGCAAAAGCCGCGCCGCAATTGCTCGAACTGTTGTTTGATCTGCATGTGAAATACTGTTGGCCAAGCTTTGCGCCACACTTGCAAATTCCGTCAATCCGATTTGTTGACTGATCGCGATCAAGCTATTTGCAATACGCTGCACCTCTGGCAAGTTGTGTTTTTTCAACTGGTTTTCCAGATTCCACAACCGATCAGACAATTCCAAAACCGCACGTTCCACCACATCCTGACAGTTTTGCAACCCCATCTCGCGTTGCAACTCTGTCAATATTTCCGGCTTTATCGCTGGCATTTCAGACATGCCAAGATGCACAATATTTTGTGCAGTATTCGATTTCATAGTCCCACCACTCCTTCTATGAACACGGTAGGTTTAAAATCTGAGAGTAAACGGTTGGTAATTTCTATGCATTCTAACGCTTGAATAATACGCGCAAATTGACGAAAAAGGTAGAAATTCGCAAAACGGGTATATCAATATGAAACGTATCGCTCCGCTTCCATCTAGTTTGATCAAACGCTATCACGGATGGCGCGCCACACAATTTGAAGAAAACAAAGCATGGTACGCCAGATTGGCAGACAAAGGTCAAACACCACGTACAATGGTCATATCCTGTTGCGATAGCCGCGTTCACGTCACATCAGTGTTTGGTGCGGAAACTGGGGAATTTTTCATCCACCGCAATATCGCAAATTTGGTGCCACCTTTTGCCCCAAACGAAGATTACCACGGCACGTCCGCCGCAATCGAATATGCGGTAACAGCGCTGGGTGTCACAAACATTATCATTATGGGGCATTCCCTGTGTGGTGGGGTTAAGGGCTGTCACGATATGTGTTCTGGTAAAGCGCCGGAACTGGAAGAGGCATCAAGCTTTGTCGGGCGCTGGATGGATATTTTACGCCCAGGTTATAAACGCGTTGCCGAAGCAGGCGGCGAAGATAGCGAACAAATTTCCGCGTTGGAACGCGAAGGCGTCATGGTGTCGTTGGAAAACCTGTTGACCTTCCCTTTTGTTGCCGATCGTGTCGAAGCAGAAGATCTCGCACTACATGGGGTTTGGATCGATATTCGCGATGGTCATATGGAACATTACGAACCAGCATCAAATAAATTCGTTGCGATTAAATAAAAAAAGCCCGCGAAAAACGCGGGCTTTTGTAAAATTGACGTAAATTATTTTTTCACGCGGAATGACGTGTGGCATTCTTTGCAGGCGCCAAATGTTGCATCCTTGTCACCGGCCGCTGATGCGGTAATCAAATTTTCCATGATGCTGTTGAATTGATCAGAATCTGCCCAGACTGCTGGCAAGGCTTCTGTTTCCACGGAACCCATACCATCGGTATTTTCGGCAAATGCAACCTGTGCCTCTAACGCGGCCTTGTTGATTGCAGCAAAATCACCTGCCTTGGCAGCGGCACCCACTGCTTTCATTGCGGCCTGTCTTGCTTTGATACTGTCATCAGCATCGGCAAACGCGGCTGTTGAAAATGCGGCAACTGCCAAACCCATTATTAATTTTTTCATTCGAAACTCCCTTTCCGGTAACTCTCAAACAATACGATAACCAAGGTTAACACCCGATCAACAAGTTTTTCACAACTTTACGTGATCGTCGATAAACCGCCTATTGCAACACTTTCGCACTTGGCCAAGTCATATCGTAACCAGTATTCAACGTTTGCGTTACACCTGGTTGCATATCAAAATCCCAGCGCAGAACACCACGTTTTCCGTCAATCTCACGTTCGGTTGGTTTGGGTGATAAAACTTCTTTGATCACCAAATCTTCGGATTCAGAAACAGGGATGTTATCGAAGATGCGCAAATCAATCGCATAATCAAGCAAGCTGTTTATTTTGGTTTCATATCGAAGCTGCAAAGAATTTGACGATGTGATGATGCCACGATCACCATCTGCGCGGCTCACTGTGCGCCGCTCAATCAACAATCCATCAACCGGCCCAAGCGCCAGATCGATGCTATCACCTGCTGTGATTGCTGGAAATTGGCCCTCGCCCATATAGGCGCCGTCGCGATAGATTTGCGCGCTTCCTGCCAACAAATTGCCACCTGTTTCATTTTCAAGTTCGGCATATAAATAGGCCTTTTCGTCGCGTGCGGCATTGGCCTGCGCAAACAGATCAACGGGAATGTCGATTGTGTCGATTTCAAACACTGCACCGCTGTTGTGGCTGCTAATCATAGTGACGGGCGCATTCAATTCGAATTCGATTGTTTGCCCTTTGATGCGTTCACCAACGTTATTATAACCTGAACCCGCATCTTCTTCGATCATAGCCTCTGCTTGTGGGGCTGACATGGCCAAATCGCTCATGCGTTTTGTGGCCATGCTTTTCTGCATTACCAAGGGATCGATCAAACGTTTGATGTCGGGCCATGGCATTGTGGTTTGCAGTTCACCCGCCAAATCAGCGGTGGATAATGTTACCGCCACATTATCCCAATCTTCGCCCGTCGCCTGATACAGCGTGGCGCGGCGGTCGATCGATAATGTTCCAGCAGCACCTTTTTGTGCGACGTGTAGGTTGTATTTAGGTGACCATGCAATTTCATGGTTTACGTATTTCATCTGTAACGGACCCACATATGGGCGTTCCGCACGCAGGGTTAATGTGACCTCTGCTTGTTCATTTATTATTGGTTTTGTGATCGCATCCAATGCTTGGCGTGCATTATCACGCGCCTTGATCAAATCAACACGCGTGCGTTCAGACGCAGCAATGCGCGTGTTTGCGGCGGCCATTTCAGATGATGCCTTGGCGACCTCTGCGCCCAAACTGGTGACAACCGCGGTTAACTGATCCGATGTCACTGCGCCGTCTTTTGGAAATGCGCCGGCCTGTCCGTTGGCCAATGATTGCAAAAATTCCAATCGCAAGTTTGCCGATTTTAACGCCGCACGATCATTCGCAACCCCCAGATCGAAATCCGCCAGTGCATTTTCCGCCGCGATCAAAACAGATTCGCGTTGTTTGTATTGCGCCGTTTCTTCAACAACATTGGGTTCCAATCGATCATTGCGCAGCGCGGTTGAAATCAATGTGACCCCACTGTTTTCTGCAAAATCAAATTCCAATGCGTTGGTTCCAATCCATGCACGATTGCCGCGCAACGTCACTGTGTGCACGCCCGCTGGCATGTCCAAGTCCGCAACTCGCGTGATCGCCCCACCGCGTGTGTATGCCGTGACAGATTGCACCGCGCTATCTGGGTTAAAATGATCGGCAAAGCTCGCGCTCCCCAACAAAGTAACGGCAACTGGAAACAAAAAACGCATATGGAATACTCCGTTCAATACAATTTCCAACAGCCAAGCACAAAAAAAGGGCCAGAGAAACCCCTAGCCCTTTTGGATCAGCACATTCGTGCCAAATCTGAAATATTAGCCTTTTTGCAAAACGCGACGGCCCAGCAATTCAGCAATCTGTACCGCGTTCAACGCTGCACCTTTGCGCAGGTTGTCAGATACACACCACAGGTTAATACCGTTTTCAATTGTGCTATCTTGGCGAATACGGCTGATGTATGTGGCGAATTCACCAACACATTCAATCGGTGTGATATATCCACCGTCTTCGCGTTTATCGACAACCATGATACCCGGTGCTTCGCGCAGGATATCGCGAACTTCTTCTTCGTCGATGAAATCTTCGAATTCGATGTTAATCGCTTCGGAGTGGCCAACGAAAACAGGAACACGCACACAGGTCGCTGTGACCTTGATGTTTTTGTCGATGATCTTTTTGGTTTCGGCAACCATTTTCCATTCTTCTTTGGTGGAGCCGTCTTCCATGAACACATCGATATGCGGGATCACGTTGAATGCGATGTCTTTGGTGTAAACCTTTGGTTCCACTTCTTGGCCCGGAACATATTTGCCCTTGGTCTGGTTCCACAATTCATCAATCGCCTCTTTGCCGGTGCCAGACACAGATTGATATGTGGAAACAACAACGCGTTTGATTTTCGCACGATCATGCAAAGGCTTTAGAGCCACAACCATTTGCGCGGTTGAACAGTTCGGGTTCGCAATGATGTTTTTCTTGGCGTAACCTTCGATCGCGTCTGGATTACATTCAGGCACGATCAACGGCACATCAGGATCGTAACGATAAAGCGAGCTGTTATCGATCACGATACAACCAGCGGCCGCGGCCTTGGGTGCATATTTTTTTGTTGCTTCTGATCCCACGGCAAACAGGGCGATATCCCAACCCGTGAAATCGAACGTGTCCAAATCGTCCGTCTTCAGCGTCTTGTTGCCCAGCATGCATTCCGTTCCCAGTGATTTGCGGCTTGCCAAAACGGCAATGTCATCCACAGGGAATTGACGTTCATCAAGAATATTCAGCATTTCGCGGCCTACATTGCCAGTAGCACCCACGACAACAATACGGTAACCCATTTGAGGTCTCCTAAAGGTTATGGTTTTTGGACATGTCTGTATTAGACCTGCGCCTCTTACGCTGTTTAATTGGCTAGGAAAAGAGAAAGAGCGCTTGAAAATTGCTAAAACCACGCAGGCGTGACAATTTACAACATGAATCGCCCCGTTTTTGCGCAATGTAATACAATTGTGACCTTTAAGATGTGGAGATTGTGTTACCTCGAAAGAAAAACAAAGGGATCTACAATGAAAAACATTATGGTGTTTGTTCTTCTTTGCATGGGGCAAATTGTTTTTGCAGATACGCCAACAGTGGTTGATGCCAAGGCAACGTTTCAAAATGGAACTTGGCGATTTGACATCGCTTTGTCCCACGGCGATACGGGCTGGGATCATTATGCGGATGGTTGGGGTGTTTATCTGGCGGATGGCACCGAACTTGGCTATCGTGAATTATTACATCCACATGTGAACGAACAGCCTTTCACCAGAAGCCTGTCTGGCGTGCAAATCCCAGAGGGTACAACATCGGTCATTATTAAACCGCGCGACACTGTTCATGGCATCGGTGCGGATTTTGAATTCACACTGCCATAATCCGCATCACTTTTAAAAAATTGTGCACCTGCTCAATATTTTTCATGTCGCGAAAACCATTTTTTGCGCAAGTGAATTTCGTATTTTACGCCACGTCGAAAACAATCTGACTATGTTTAAAATCAGTGCAGAAATTGCTTGCTCGGTAATTTTCTTGCGCTAGCATTTTCGAATGACAAAACATTCCATCACACTCGACGACAAATTTGACCTCAACCAAAACCGGATATTTATTTCGGGAACACAGGCGCTTGTGCGTCTTTGTTTGATGCAGGCGCAAAAGGATAATCTGGCTGGATTTAACACCGCTGGTTATGTCACTGGCTATCGTGGTTCTCCATTGGGTGGGTTGGATCAACAATTTGGGCGCGCGAAAAAACATACCGACGCGGCAAATATCGTGTTTGAACCGGGTTTAAACGAAGATATCGCCGCCACTGCCGTTTGGGGCACACAACAGGCAAATCTGCGTGGTGACGGGAAATACGACGGCGTGTTTTCGATGTGGTATGGTAAGGGCCCGGGCGTTGATCGTTCTGGCGATGTTTTCCGCCACGCCAATATGGCGGGCACGTCCCCATTGGGTGGTGCGCTGGTTATTATGGGTGATGATCACACGTGCGAAAGTTCAACAACAGCCCATCAAAGCGACTATGCCTTGATGGACGCAATGATCCCTGTGTTTTACCCCGCAACAGTTTCCGAAATCTTGGAATACGGCCTGCATGGTTGGGCCATGTCACGATTTGCAGGTGTTTGGTGTGGGATTAAATGCGTCAAAGATAATGTTGAATCATCGGGTTCTGTTGATGTGCACCCCGACCGTTACAAAACCATCATCCCCAATGATTTCGACATGCCAAAGGATGGGCTAAATATTCGTTTAAACGACATGCCCACCGCCCAAGAAGCACGGATGCATCAGCACAAATTCGATGCCGTATTGGCATATCAGCGTGCGAACGGTTTGAACCATGTTACGTTAAATGGTGGCAAAAAACCCAAGATTGGGATCGTGTCTACGGGCAAATCCTATCTCGATGTCCTGCAAGCACTAGAAGAGCTTGGCATTGATGAAACCCGCGCAGCCGCGCTTGGGCTTTCTGTGTTCAAGGTGGCTATGCCTTGGCCGCTGGAACCCACGGGCATCGCCAAGTTCTGTGAAGGCTTGGATCAGGTGATTGTGGTCGAGGAAAAACGTGGGTTGATCGAGGGTCAGCTTCGCGAACAACTTTACGGCCAGAAAAACGCGCCCAGCATCATCGGCAAAAAAGATGAAAACGGTGCGCATTTGTTTCAGCCAGAAATGGCGCTCAACCCCATTCAAATCGCCGCCGCTGTTGGTGAACGCCTGATAGCGATGCCAAAGGGCAAATCGCTTGCGAATAAGGTGGCTGACCTAAAGGCGCGCATGGAGGTTTCCAAAATCGAATTGCCCGTGGCACGCGGCGTGGTTTTTTGCGCGGGATGTCCCCATAATTCATCCACCGTTTTGCCAGAGGGTGCGCGTGGCTATGCCGGTATTGGCTGTCACTGGATGGCGCAATTTATGGAACGCAACGTCGAGGGTTACACCCATATGGGCGGCGAAGGTGCCAACTGGATTGGGGAATCTAAATTTTCGAAAATCGATCATGTTTTCCAAAACCTTGGCGATGGAACATTTAACCATTCTGGCCTGCTCGCATTGCGTGCCGCTGTCGCATCAAATGTGAATATCACCTATAAAATTCTCTATAACGACGCGGTTGCCATGACGGGCGGGCAAACCCACGAGGGTGGATTGTCCGCATATGATATCGTTCGAGAGGTCATGGCCGCTGGCGTTCAGCATGTCGAATACGTGACAGAGGATCCATCACGTATTGATCGTACACAATTGTCAAACGGTATCACCGTGCACCACCGCGATGATCTGATGAAGGTTCAAGAATCCATGACCACGCTGAAAGGTGTGAGTGTGTTGTTATACGATCAAACATGTGCCTCTGAAAAACGCCGCCGCCGTAAGCGTGGTAAAATGGCGGACGATCCGCATCGCATTTATATCAACCCCGATGTCTGCGAAGGATGCGGCGATTGTGGTGAACAATCCAACTGTGTCGCCATTCAACCCCTCGATACTCCTTTGGGGCGCAAACGCATGATTGACCAATCTGTGTGTAACAAGGATTTTAGCTGTACCAACGGTTTTTGCCCCAGCTTTGTCACCGTCACGGGTGGCGCACCACGCAAAAATGCGGTGAAAAACCATGACCTGCCAGATTTGCAAGAACCGGTGAACAAGGCCGCGCTTGATAAAACCTATTCCATATTGGTGACGGGTGTTGGCGGTACGGGTGTTGTAACAATCGGTGCGCTGCTTGGTATGGCCGCGCATTTGGATGGCAAAGGCAGCGGCATTATTGATATGGCAGGTCTGGCACAAAAGGGTGGTTCAGTCTTTTCACATGTGAAACTCGCGCCCAGCCCCGAAGACATTAAATCAATCCGCGTTTCCAGCGGTACCGCAGATTTGTTATTGGGCTGTGACGTGATCGTCAGCGCGGGCAATCCCGCATTGTCCACCCTGTCAAAAACATCTGCGGCACTGGTGAATACTCACGAACAAATGCCACGCGAATTTGCACAACATCGCGATTTCAAATTGCCCCGCAACCTGATGCATCGCCGTTTGCTGGATGCCGTTGGTGATGAAAACTTGACCATGTTGGATGCCAGTGATTATGCCACCAAGCTGGTTGGGGATAGCATTGGCGCAAACCTTTTCATGTTAGGCGTCGCCTATCAAAAGGGTCTAATCCCGCTGGAACTGGATTCCATTTTGGATGCGATTGAAATCAATGGCATGGCTGTTGAAATGAACAAAACCGCGTTTACGTTCGGGCGCCAATGGGTGCTGGATAAATCATCCGTGGATGCGTTGTTGCCACAAGTCGTGGCACCAAAACCCGAAACACTTGATACCATCATGGCCGATCGTTTTGCGCGGTTAAAAGATTATCAAAACGAGGCCTACGCACAGGATTATCGCGGGTTTATGAATGACATCATCGCCATAGGCGCCAGTGGTGATTTCGCCATCAGCGTTGCAAAATATCTGTTCAAATTGATGGCCTACAAAGATGAATATGAAGTTGCACGCCTTTATTCATTGCCTTCATTCCGCCAAGGGTTGGAACAGGCATTTACGGGTGATCTGAAGCTTAAAATCGCATTGGCACCGCCGTTGTTGTCGCGCCCTGACAAGGTCACGGGCAAAGCCAAGAAAATTAATTTCGGCCCTTGGGTGCTGACATTATTCAAAGTCTTGGCAAAGGGTAAATCGCTGCGTGGTACGGCCTATGATCCATTTGGATATACATCCGAGCGTCGTATGGAGCGTGGGTTAATCCACACTTATAAACAATCCATCTTGGATGTTCTTGATCAACAGGTTGATCCTGAAACCGCGCTTGAAATTGCCAATATTCCAGATGCGATCCGCGGATATGGTCACGTTAAACTCGCCGCAATTCAAAAGGCAGAAAAAACCCGCGCCGAATTACTGGCGCGGGCAAAAGATACCATTGATATCACAAAAACAGCGGCGCAATAATTTGCGCCCAGTATGGTTTAAACGTTAGCGTTCAATTCATTGATAATTGCATCGCCCATTTCGCTTGTGCTCACGGCTTTGCCGCCATCGGCCTGCATCAAATCGGCGGTGCGGATACCCTTGGCCAATACGCTTTCAACTGCTTTTTCAAGCATTGTCGCCGCATCCCCTTGATCAAAGCTGTAACGCAGTGCCATCGCGAATGACAAGATACATGCACTTGGGTTCGCTTTGTTTTGTCCCATGATATCAGGTGCGGAACCGTGTACCGGTTCATACATCGCTTTGGGGCGACCATTTTCCATGGGTGCACCCAAAGATGCAGATGGCAACATGCCCAAAGAGCCCGTCAACATCGCCGCACAATCAGACAGCAAATCACCAAACAGGTTATCCGTCAAAATCACGTCAAACTGTTTTGGGGCACGTACCAATTGCATCGCGCCATTGTCGGCATACATATGCGACAATTCCACATCGGCGTAATCTGCCTGATGCACCTCTGTCACCACATCGCGCCACAAGATGCCGCTTTCCATGACGTTGGCTTTTTCCATCGAACATACTTTGTTGCCACGACGTTTTGCCAATTCAAATGCAGAACGCGCCACGCGTTCAATTTCAGATTCAGTATAACGCTGTGTGTTAATGCCAACGCGTTCGTTGTTTTCGGTGAAAATCCCACGCGGTTCACCAAAATATGAACCAGAGGTCAATTCGCGCACGATCATGATATCAAGGCCAGAAACGATATCTTTTTTCAGCGAAGAAAAATCCGCCAATGCATCAAAACATTGCGCTGGGCGCAGGTTTGCAAACAAATCCATTTCCTTGCGCAAACGCAACAATCCGCGTTCTGGTTTTACGCTGAAATCCAGATCGTCGTATTTGGGGCCGCCAACCGCGCCCAACAATACGGCGTCAACCTCTTGGGCTTTGGCCATTGTGTCGTCGTGCAATGGTGTGCCGTGCGCATCATAGGCCGCGCCGCCAACCAAATCTTCGGATACGTCGAATTTCAAATCTTGTTTATCACCAAACCAATCGATGATTTTTTTCACTTCGGCCATAACTTCTTGGCCAATGCCATCACCTGGCAGGATAAGGAGAGAAGGGTTGCTCATTGATATGTCCTTTTGCTGTCGCAAACGGCCTAATGCCCAGCGCGCCAAGGGTCAAGTCTGTGATCAACTATGCCTGTTGTTTCGCCTGATTCATGCTGCGCATTTGGCTGGCAAGATACGCAACCTTTAGCAAAACAATACCACGCATCAAGGTCATCGCCGTGAACATCGCCCAAAAGCTGATGATCCAAAATGCGGAATGATGGGTGTAATTATAGTTAAACGACATCCAATCCAAAACCAACCGCCCAACACGCGGAATCAGATACGGCGCTGCGAATGCCAATGACAAACTTAACAATGCAATTTGCGCCATGCGTGATTCCGTTTTGCTCCCGACTTGGGCGTGAAAGCTTGGCATATTTGGCCAAAGGTTGAACCCGGCATTGCTCAGCGGCCAACGTTGTAGCCATATCACCAAACAGAATAATAATGCGCTGAATATCGCGACAAATAATGCACCATGTGCCAGCACGATGAAATTTTCACGATCCGATCCTTGTGGCAAACCCAGACTATTTGCCAAAACTGTTGCTGGATCCCAACTATGTGCAAATGTTGCATTGGCGCCGCGCGCAACTAGATCAACCAGTTCAAAAATTGGACCCACTTGGTTTTTTGCATTCAGGCTGGTCACGATAAAAACCGCAATGAACGCGTAAACCAAAACACGAAACCGATTGTAAGGCGGGGCATATCGAAATTCGATTAAGCTGGGCGTAAACGCCATATATTCAAAAAACACAACAATCGCGGTCACAATAGCAAAGATAACAATCGCGCCAAAATTGCCCGCGTTCGGATCGGCCAGTATTGAGGACGGAAAAACAATCAAAAAGAATGCAATGCCTGCTCGCAATAACGCAGAGAGAAACCGAAAAACCACCTTGTGTCCCCTTGTCTTTTCAGACAGAAATTTGATTGGATGTGCGCGTTAGTCCAATCGTAATCAATTTGAACCTTGTCGATATACTAGCGCGCAATATTGTTGCGTCAATATTCTCCAAGCAAATTAGGCCACAATTTAGCCACAATTTAAAAAAGGCCGCGTGTTGCGGCCTTTTTACATCATATTTTATACCCAAGGGGCTGATTTTTTGTATTTTTCTTCAAAACTATCAATTGATTGGACTTTTTGCATTGTTAAACCAATGTCATCCAAACCATTCAGCAGACAGTGTTTTTTGAAGCTATCAACCTCAAATTTAAATTCGGTTCCGTCAGTCGCGCTAATTGTTTGATTTTCCAAATCAACGCTAATGCGTGCATTTTCGCCGCGCTCTGCGTCTTCCATCAACACTGCAACTTGTTCTTTTGGAAGAACGATTGGCAAGATGCCATTTTTGAAACTGTTGTTATAAAAGATATCCGCAAATGATGTGGACACAATGACCTTGATGCCAAAATCACGCAATGCCCATGGCGCATGTTCGCGTGAAGAACCACAGCCAAAGTTATCCCCTGCAACGATTATTTCTGCTTTGCGATAAGCGGGTTTGTTTAAAACGAAATCTTCGATTTCATTCCCATTGTCATCAAAACGCATTTCATCAAACAGGTTCGCACCCAGTCCAGAACGCTTGATTGTTTTCAAAAACTGTTTTGGAATAATCATATCCGTGTCGATGTTGATCAACGGCATTGGTGCCGCGACACCCGATACATTTTCAAACTTTTCCATGTCTTAGGTCTCCTTACCTAATCGAAGATATCTTCCAACTCGTCCCATAACTCTTCTGCGATCTTATACAAAATGCGCGATGCATGAGACGGTTTTCTGGATTTCTTTTTGACTTTCTTTTTCTGCATTCCCAATTTCGTAAGCGCCTTTGGCGTTGTGGGTTGTGCAGAAATTTTTAACGGTTTCATTTCGTGGATGGGTGCAGCGCAATTTGCACAAGACAGCTCGTGGTGGTTCCCAACTTCGCGCAAACGCAAAACGGTGCGGGAACCACAAAACGAACAGGTTGCTATCTTGGTTAAATCAGGCACATACCGACCCTAGTTGAACTCACGAATATCAGTAAGCTTACCCGTAACCGCTGCCGCAGCCGCCATCGCAGGTGACAACAGATGTGTGCGCCCACCGCGGCCTTGGCGACCCTCGAAATTACGGTTAGATGTCGCCGCACAACGTTCCTCGGGCGCCAATTGATCTGGGTTCATCGCCAGACACATTGAACATCCTGCCATGCGCCATTCAAAACCCGCATCGATGAAAATCTGTGCCAGACCTTCTTCTTCTGCTTGGGCACGAACCAAACCCGAACCGGGAACAACCATCGCCCGCATTCCGTCTTTGATTTTCTTACCTTTCAACACAGCGGCAGCCGCACGCAAATCTTCAATGCGTCCGTTTGTGCATGATCCGATGAATACCGTATCAATCGCGATGTCAGACAATTTTTGGCCCGGTGTTAAACCCATATACGCCAGTGATCGCGCAACGGCGTCAACTTTGCCGCCTTCAAAATCGCTTGGGTTTGGGACAACCGCATCGATTGGCAACACGTCTTCTGGTGATGTGCCCCATGTGACGGATGGTGCGATATCTTCGCCAGCAATCGTAATGACCTTGTCAAAATGCGCATCTTCATCTGTGTAAAGATCGGCCCAATTCGCCATTGCCGCATCCCAATCCGCACCTTTTGGTGCATGAGGGCGGCCCTTAACGTAATCAAACGTTGTTTGGTCTGGTGCGATCAAACCTGCGCGTGCGCCGCCTTCAATTGCCATATTACAAACGGTCATACGACCTTCCATGGACAATTCGCGGATTGCTTGGCCACAATATTCGATCACATAACCGGTACCACCAGCGGTCCCTGTTTCACCAATCACCGTCATGGTGATGTCTTTGGCCGTTACACCGGGGCGCAATGAACCGGTGATTTCAACCTTCATGTTTTTGGATTTTTTCTGGATCAATGTTTGCGTGGCCAAAACATGTTCAACCTCGGATGTGCCGATACCATGTGCCAGCGCACCAAATGCACCATGCGTTGCGGTGTGGCTGTCACCACAAACAACGGTCATGCCTGGCAATGTCCAACCTTGTTCTGGGCCAACGATATGCACGATCCCTTGGCGCACATCGGACACAGGATAATAATGAATGCCAAAATCCTTGGCGTTCTTATCCAGCGCTTCCACTTGGATACGGCTTTCTTCGTTATCGATGCCGTTCACACGATCCGTTGTTGTTGGAACGTTGTGATCAGGCACGGCAATTGTTTTTTCTGGTGCACGCACGCCGCGCCCCGCAATGCGCAAACCTTCAAAGGCTTGTGGTGATGTGACTTCGTGAACCAAGTGGCGGTCGATATACAGCAAACATGTGCCATCATCGGCCTCGTGCGCGACATGCGCATCCCAGATTTTATCATATAATGTTTTTGGCGCGGACATATCTGTCTCCCTCGCTAGAATTTCAAAAAGAGTCTTCGGGCTGGGTGGCGGATTACAGGTCCGCCAACACCGTCAGCCGTGCACCGTGGAATCGCCACGGCAGGCGCGTTTTATCATCTATGTCGATAATCCGAGTCATAAACAGTCGATAAACCGAAATGCAGGTCACATTCAAGTGTCCAGCTTGCACCGCCCGCGATTATCAGCATAGTTATTCACAAGCGCAGGAGCACCAAATTGGCAGATGATATCATTGGTAAGGTTGCAGAAGCAGCCACAGTACAAAACGTAACCGATCAGGCCGTCGGGCTCTTTGCCCTTGGCGAAAACCTGATCAATCGCTTGTCGAGCAAATGGAGCCTGTATCAAATCGGGATCATCATTGGCCTGATCCTGTTATCCTATTGTGTGAAACTGGTTCTAAAGCCCAAAATTCGCGCGGCTCTTGGGAATTTACACGGGGTTCCAAAGCCCCTGTTGCGGATATTGGTTTTGCTCAACCAACGCATCGCGCTTATCCTGTTTGTGCTGTTCAGTTGGATCACCTATTTCATCATGCAAGCAGCAACATGGCCAAGCAGAAGCTATTTCATCGGGGTCGTTGCATCGCTTGCCACCGCTTGGGTGATCATTGCGGTGCTTACCAAATTGATCAACAACCGCACCATTCGCAAATTCGTTGCTTGGGGTGCTTGGGCCTATGCCACGCTGAAAATACTTAACCTTTGGGATGATACTGCAAACCTGTTGGAGACCATCGCCATTGATACAGGTGGAATCCGCATATCTGTGATGATGGTTTTAACGGCGATCGTCACACTTGGTGTGTTGTTCGCGCTGGCCAATGTGCTGAACCGATCTGGTGCGCGCCAAATTCACAACGCCCAAGATATGTCACCCTCGATCAAGGCATTGCTGACAAAGGCACTGCAACTATTGCTTTACGGTGGCGCATTGTTGTTTTCCTTGCGTGCGGTCGGCTTTGATCTGGGCAGCTTGGCATTGCTCTCTGGTGCGATTGGTTTGGGTATCGGTTTTGGTCTGCAAAAAATTGTGTCCAACCTTATTTCGGGCATCATCATCCTCTTGGATAAATCAATCAAACCAGGCGATGTGATTTCGCTCGATGGCACATTTGGCTGGATCACCCAATTGGGTGCGCGTTACGCATCCATCACCACACGCGATGGGCGCGAATATCTGGTTCCAAACGAAGATTTCATCACGAACCAAGTTATCAACTGGACGCATAGTTCGGATTTCGTCCGCCTCGATATTCATTTTGGGGTTTCTTATGACAGCGACCCGCATTTCGTCAAAAAAATCGCAACCGATGCACCGCTTTCGGTCAATCGCGTGGTCAGCTCACCCGCACCCGTTTGTCACATCATCAATTTCGGCGACAGCTCGATTGATTTCAAACTCCGCTTCTGGATCAAAGACCCAACCAGTGGTCTGACAAACATTCGCGGCAATGTTTATCTCGCGCTTTGGGATACATTGAAAGAGCACAATATTGAAATCCCATACCCACGGCGTGATGTTCATATGTTCACGGAGCCAAACCAACGCCCAGAGCCCACAAAACTGCCCGAAGATTAAGCGAAAACCACATCTCCATTTTGCTTAAATATCCGCTCACCGCAGGTGGCGTGCGCAATCGCGCACGCAATTTGCTATCAAATTGGTGAACCGTTTTCAAAAAACATATCGGCGGGGCGAATATGGCCTGTCACGATATCACGACGATTTTTATCTGCTGGATTCAACCGTTTCTGTACCATGGGGTGATTTTCATCTGCCACGCCCAATCGCACCAATAATGCCGCCATCGCCGCTTCGCTCGCACGTGTGGCACCATCTGCAATTTTCAATGCAACACCCAATCCACGTTCAGGCAAAATTGCGGTAAACACGCCTTCTGCGCCTGTTTTCACAACGGTGCCATTGTTCATTGCGCGCATCAATTCGGTACAAGCGCGGCCTTCACCGGCAACCAATTCTGGGAATTCAGCCATCGCCGCGGTCAACGCACGCGCCGCGTTCCCACGTGCAATGCCCATGTCGGAAACGGGTTTACCCATCCGCGCCATCGCCATGGCAAGACCACGTAAACTAATCGCCAAATTCGGGGCGGAACATCCATCAATCACATGCCCGCTGATATCTTCGCCCGCCATATCTTGTGTTGCCTGAACAATCGCCTTTTGCACGGGGTGATTAAATTCAATGTATTCTGATCCACCGCCCAAATGTTTGTTCAAAGTCAAAAATCCTGCATGCTTGCCGGAACAATTATTGTGGCGCTGATCTGGCTTATCGCCAGCACGGATCATTTCTGAACGATAATCAAGATCAGCGGTGCATTGCGGCCCACAGCGTAAATCTTGTTCTGCCAATCCGATGTCGCCTAACCACGATTCAACCGCATTCACATGGATCTTTGCACCCTGATGCGATGCACAAGACAGCGCCAATTGCGACGCATTCAACCCGAATTTTTCGGCCGCACCGCTTTCAATCAAAGGCAAGGCTTGCAGCATTTTACACGATGATCTTGGCAATATAATTGCGTCACTATCACCCCATTGCGCGATAACATCCCCGTTATGATCACAAACAACCGCATGGCCACGATGCACGCATTCCAGAAAATCGCCGCGCCAAACCTCTATTAAATCAACATATTTTGCCATTTTGCTGCCTTCTGTTTCATAAAATCCACGCTTGGCTTTTGGCATATTCAGGGGCTAGAAAACAGCGTTTCTTTTGCTATACTCACGCCAGAAACAAAGCCGAGAAACAAAAATGCGTTCAGCATTCATTCGGCAAGGCAGTAAGGCTTGGAGGCCAAGTAGGCAGTATGACGAACACATTTCTTAAAAACCTAGGCGTTTTGGCAGTTGCATCATGTATGTCAGTCAGCGCATCCGCACAAACATCGAACAATCTTGTGAATGCAAAAACCGATTGGTCTGTATTCCAAGAAAATAACAAATGCTGGATTGTATCCGCACCTAAATCCATCAAAATCACGCAAAATGGCAAAGCTGTGACAGCAAACCGTTCTGCGATTTTGTTATTTGTCACGTATGACAAATCAACGGGCGCAACTGGCGAAGTATCCTTTACCAGTGGCTATCCGCTCAAGGCAAACACACCTGTCAAATTGCAGATCGGATCATCTGGTTACACCCTCGTCCCCGAAGGCGAATGGGCATGGCCTGCATCCACAAGCGATGACAGCAAAATCCGTGCATCTATGCGCCGGGGTGCAACCGCTGTTATCACAGGTCAATCCGCGCGCGGCAAAACAACAACGGACACATTCTCGCTCAGCGGTTTCTCTGCTGCATTGGATGATGCGCAAAAACGTTGCGGATAAAGAATTGGTGACTTTGCGCCTGCGCAAACGCTAACCTCTTCTTATTCTGTTCGGATTACGATAAAGGCCACCATGCTCTCTGATTATGGGGGTCTTTTGATATAGGTGAGATATGACGGCAAATGCGCCCATAACCCAAGATTTATTGACGATTCCGCGCAAAGACGGCGAAGGTGCTTTGCCGAATCTGATCGGTATGCGTCGCGAATCTATGGGCGAAGCCTTGGCCGCAATTGGCATTCCTGAAAAACAGATCAAAATGCGCGTTGGGCAAATTTGGGCATGGATATATCAAAAGGGTGTGCAATCCTTTGATGACATGACCAATCTGTCCAAGGATATTCGTGCCAAACTGGCCGAAAATTTCACATTGTCACGCCCTGAAATTGTCACCCGTCAAATTTCCACCGATGGCACACGCAAATATTTGTTGCGCATCAATGGCGGGCACGAGGTAGAGGCGGTTTATATCCCTGAAACCGATCGCGGCACGCTGTGTATTTCATCGCAAGTGGGCTGTACCCTGACATGTTCATTCTGTCACACGGGCACGCAAAAGCTGGTGCGCAATCTGACGGCCGCTGAAATCATCGGCCAGGTTCTGGTTGCGCGTGACGATCTGGAAGAATGGGGAAAACCTGCGGGTGATAAACGCCTGTTATCCAACATCGTTTTGATGGGCATGGGTGAACCGCTTTACAACACAGACAACGTGCGCGATGCGATGTTGATCGCGATGGATAACGAGGGCGTCGCCTTATCACGCCGCCGCATTACATTATCCACATCGGGTATAGTTCCTGAAATCATCCGCGCAGGCGATGAAATCGGCTGTATGCTCGCGATCAGCTTTCACGCAACAACCGATGAGGTGCGCGATAAGCTGGTGCCAATCAATCGCAAACATAAAATCGCGGAATTATTGGATGCCTGTCGCAATTATCCGCGTCTGTCCAATTCCGAACGCATCACATTTGAATATGTCATGCTCAAAGATGTGAATGATAGCGACGAAGACGCACGCCGTTTGGTGAAATTGATTGCGGGTATCCCTGCGAAAATCAATCTGATCCCGTTCAATCCATGGCCGGGCGCACCTTATGAACGATCCGACTGGGATCGCATCGAAACATTTGCAGATATTGTAAACAAGGCCGGCTATGCCAGCCCCGTGCGCACCCCGCGCGGCGAAGACATTATGGCCGCATGCGGCCAACTTAAAAGCGCGACAGAACGCGCGAGAAAATCAGCGGCACAGATCGCAAAGGAAATAGAGGAATTATGAAACGACGTCGTTTTATTACAGGCGGAGCGATTGCAGCAATACTGACAAGCGCGAACACCGCATGGGCCAAGAAAAAACCCCAACGCGCCAAGTTCAAGGTTTATAACGGACCAGAGGTCACGGGCGTTATCATTTATAAGAAACGTCGCAAAATGAAGCTGCTTCATTTTGGTAAACCTTTGCGTGAATATGATATTGATCTTGGCTTTGCACCCAAGGGGCACAAGCTACGCGAAGGTGATGGTCGCACACCAGAGGGTCTTTATACGATCAACCGTGATAACCCCAACAGCAAATATTATCTCAGCTTGGGCATTTCATACCCCAATAGCCGTGATCGCGCGCGCGCCGAGGCTGCGGGTGTTTCACCAGGGGGTGATATTTTCATCCACGGTGGTCCACGTTATCGCGGAGAGCGTAACAAAAAAGATTGGACGCACGGTTGCATTTCGGTGTCAGACGCGGAAATGGAAGATATCTTTGCAATGGTCAAGATCGGCACACCGATCATGATTCATCCATAAATCAACGTATAAAATTCGGACGTGATGGGCATTAATTGCCCATCAATTGTGTCCACCAAATTTTACCGTTCTTTTGCTGATACCATGAAATACCAAGATAACGCGCTGATGGTTCCATAATCACCTCGCGCGTCAATGAATCAGCCATCCACGCATTCAACGTTTGCAAGTCACCTTCAAAGGTTTCAGAAATATTTTCACCCAGCAAAGTGCCCGTGTATCCCGCGCGATTCACCCGATCAATCGGTGATGATCCGTCCGATCCAAAATGCCAAGGGCGATTTTGACGTGACATGTCAAATGAATGCGTTTTGGCGGCTGCGATCAATTGTGGGGATAATTGCACCGCTTGCAAGCCTTTGGCGGTCCGCACCGCATTCACCGCGTCCAAATGACGGAACTGAATTTTGTTTTCATCGGCTGCGCTTATGCGGAAAACCTTGGTACCATCGCCTGTTGTTTCTGTGACATCAGGGCTACAGGCCACCAGCATCAAACTGGCAAAAATCAGCGCAACAATTCTTAACATGACAATGTTCCTTGCATTTAACCTGTCGATAATTACAGGCTTATTCATGTAATTTCAAACACTAGATAGACCTAAAAGTAAGTTTAACAACAGTTTGATTTGAAATCCGACGAATTCGGCCTTAAATTGCCAAGAAATCAGAAAAGGAATGGATTATGTCCAAAATCGGTTCAAAAATCTCGCGGCGCGTATTTTCTGCATCAGCAGCATCAACTTTGGCCTTTGGCACTTCTGCCTTGGCACAGGAAGACGCTGCCTTGGAAAATGATTTGCGGCTGGAACAAGCACCAACCGCATCTGGCCGGGTTGTGCGCAACATTTCCAGCTTTACCACGAAAGAGTGGCAACCGTATTTTAGCAATCTTAACAAGGGCGCCGTATTGGTAGACACCAAAAGCCGCGCATTGCATTTTTGGTCTGCGGATGGGCAAACATATAAATTGTTCCCAACCAGCGTGCCCGCCACACCTGAACTCACCCGTTTGGGGCGCACCAGTGTTATTCGCAAACGTGTTGGCCCCGATTGGCGCCCAACGCCATCTATGTTGAAACGCAACCCCGAATGGCCACCATACATTGCACCTGGTCCTGATAATCCCTTGGGCACACATGCGCTTTACCTAAGCTGGACTTATTATCGTATCCACGGCACGCATGACACACGCAAAATTGGGCGTCGTTCATCCAATGGCTGTATCGGTTTGTACAATCGCCATATCGCAGAATTATTTGACGACGTATCCGTCGGCACCCAGGTTCTGTTGATTTAGGATCGTTATATTTTGAATAACAAACGGCGCTCTATTCGGGCGCCGTTTCGGTTTTTAGCAACGCTTGCAACCCCGTTTTATAATCAGGGAATTTCAACGTCACCCCCAGCAGTTGTTTAATCCGATCATTTCGGACGCGTTTTGATTCCGCATAAAAACTGCGCGCCATCGGGCGCATCTCTGCGGTTTCGAAATCTTCGGGCATGGGCGCGGGAATGCCTAACAGCTTTGCACCATATGCAATCACATTTTGGGGTGGTGCGGCATCATCATCGCACACATTGAACAGGCTTCCCGCATCGGGATTTTTCATTGACGCAATCACGACCTGCGCAATGTCATCCACATGAATACGGCTGAACACTTGGTTTTTCTTGATGATGCAACGTGCCGTACCTGCACGCAATTTGGCAAACGGACCACGCCCAACACCATAAATCCCCGCCAGACGGAATATCACCAGCGGCAGGCCAAGTGCCTGCCATTCCTGCTCTGCTGCTTGGCGAAATTTGCCACGCCGCGTTGTTGGGTTCGGTGGCGTATCTTCGTCCACCCAGCCGCCATCGTGATCGCCATACACACCCGTTGTGGAAAGGTATCCAACCCATTCCAAGCGATCCTTTTGCGCCGCGATTTCATCGTCAAACGCACGCAACACCGCATCACCATATTCATCAGGTGCAACAGACGACAGGATATGCGTCGCCTTGGCAATAAAGGGTGTTAAATCGGTATCGGGCCAGATGATTGGGATCACGCCTTCGCCTTGTAAAACCTTTGCCTGTTCAACACTGCGCGTGGTTGCGTAAATCGTCCAACCATCATTAATCAAGCCCTTTGCAATCGCACGTGCACTATATCCATGCCCAATGCTCAACAAAACCTTACCCATGCGTTCGCTCCAATTCACTTAACGCCCAGTTGGCCGCATCAACCACCGTTTCATCCCCATCCGATATCAGCCGTTTTGCAACATCACGCAACCCCGCATCTCCCGAATTGCCAATCGCATATAATACATTGCGAATAAACTGATTGCGCCCAATGCGTTTGATCGGGTTCTTGGAAAACAATGTGCGAAACTGGGCGTCATCCAACATCGCCAACTCCGTCAATTTTGGCGCGGTTAATTCGCTGCGTGCGGTATAACCTATATCGCGTGCTTCGGTGGCAAATTTGTTCCATGGGCACACCGCCAAACAATCATCACAACCATAAATCCGATTGCCCAACAACGGGCGCAGATCAACATCAACCGGCCCCTTATGTTCAATGGTTAGATATGAAATGCAACGCCGCGCATCCAAACGATACGGTGCCGGAAATGCATCTGTGGGGCAAACATCCAAACAGGCGCGGCATGATCCGCAATGATCCACCTCGCCCGTATCCTTGGCAAAATCAACGGTGGTGAAAATCGCACCCAGAAAAAACCAACTGCCCAGATCGCGCCCCACCAGATTGGTATGTTTCCCCTGCCAGCCAAGCCCCGCCGCCGCACCCAACGGTTTTTCCATCACAGGGGCAGTGTCCACAAATACCTTTATCTCCGTTCCCGCCGCCTGTTCGATCAACCAACGACCCAATCGTTTCAGGCGCTTTTTCACCATGTCATGATAATCGCGATTTTGCGCATACACCGAAATCGCCGCACGATCAGGGTGTTGCAAAATATCCAGCGGATCATGTTCAGGCGTATAAGGTTCCGCCAGCATAATCACCGATTTTGCTTCGGGCCATAATTCCGCAGGATTGCCGCGCCAATGCATCCGATCAGCCATCCACGCCATTTGCCCATGCATACCCGCATCAACAAATTCCGCTAATCGTGCGGGCGCCAGTGGAATTGCATCAGGCGCACAGATGCCCATCTTGGCAAAGCCTTCTGCATATGCCTGCTTTTCCAGTGCATCACGCAGGGGCTGCACCCCAGCTGTCACTAGAAATCCAAATTGGCGTAATGCGGTGGTTGTGGGAAACCTGACAATTGATCAGACAACAATGATCGAAACGCGGGGCGCGATTTGATTGTCGCGTACCAGTCTTTGACCAACGGTGCACGGTTCCAATCCACATCAGAAATGTAATCCAAACAGCTTAGCTGCGCCGCGGCGGAAAAATCTGCAAGGCTTAACATATTTCCACCCAACCAGCGGCGGCGATCCAACAGCCAAGACATATAATCAAGATGCATTTTAATTTGGCGTGCACCCTCTTTTACATTTGTGCTTTCGGGGTATCCAACACCTGTGATGCGTTTCATCATCCGCTCGCCCAACAGGTTCACCGTCACATCGCGATAAAATTTATCGTCAAACCAACTGACCAAGCGGCGCACTTCGGCGCGCTCTTCTGGGGTGCGGGGCAACAATGGCGGGTTTGGGTGTTTTTCCTCAAGATATTCACAAATCGCATTTGATTCACTCAAGATGAAATCATCCACCTTTAACACAGGGACTTTGCCAGCGGGGTTAAGGCGGCGAAATTCGGAACGCTCTTCCCAGAAACGTTCTTCGATCAATTCAACCTCGATCTTCTTTTCGGCCAAAACCAAACGGGCTTTGCGCGAAAAGGGCGACAATGGAAAATGATAGAGTCTATGCATCATATGTTCATTTTATTGGGGTGTACCCCATCCTTGTGACAAGAGTTGAATGATTTTTCAACACCTAGAAACACTTATCACGCCCATCGGCGGCAATTGTCCGTGCACCAGACATCACGCGGCGGGTTTTATTGCGGGTGGATTGTGTTGGGCGGCTCGCGGATCGTTGTTGCGGGTTGGGTAAAATCGCGGCCAAACGCGCGGCTTGTAATGCACTTATATTTTTTGGGGATGCGCCAAAATAATGTTTCGCTGCTGCGCTTGCGCCAAACACGCCAGCGTCGAATTCGGCCACGTTTAAATAAACCTCTACGATGCGTTTTTTCGGCCAGATGATTTCAATTAGGATGGTAAATCCCGCTTCCAATCCTTTGCGCAGCCATGTGCGATCATGCCACAAGAACACATTTTTTGCCACTTGTTGGGTGATGGTCGAACCACCCCGATTACCCCCGTCTTCCCATGCATCCTTGATCGCGTCCAAATCAAACCCGCTGTGCAGACAAAAATTCGCATCCTCTGCGGCGACCACGGATAATGGCATGTGGCGCGAAAAATCATCAAGCGCTGTCCATTCTTGTTTAATCGCACCCAATCGGTGACGTTCCTCCAAGATGTAAATCCCGTTGGGCGGATTAACGAAGCGAAACAAAACAACCAACAAAATGCACAGCGCAAAAAACCCTAGCACGCCGCGCCAAATCCAACGCCATACACGCGCAAGAACCCCGCGTTTTTTAACGGGCTTTTTGCTGGTCTTTGCCTTTGGCTTTGCGCTGGTTTTTGATTTGCGCGGTGCTGATTTTTTGGACGTCGTCTTTGCCATGCCAACCTATTGTTTGATCATCAGACTAGCCAAACCAGCACAATATTCCTAGCGCCAAAAAACAAGGGGCGCAAAACGCGCCCCTTTGAAAATTATGCTGATTTTTGTGCGCTTTCAGATCGCAAAGGATGCGGAATACGCGACATCATTTCTTTGGGACAGACCTGCACAAAATGCGCCAGTTCTTCTTCCCAGTGATGCAAGATTTGCGCGCCCTTCGGGCTTCGCGTTTCGGCCACATGTTCTGTGATCAAATCTTTTAGCTGTTCTTGCCAATGGGCCACGGTTACGGGCGCTGTTTCAAGGCTTTCCATATTGGCAACATCTGCAAACTTGCCTTCGGGGTCGTAGATATACGCCATGCCACCCGTCATACCTGCGCCAAAGTTTGCACCAACCGATCCAAGGATCACAGCAACACCACCGGTCATGTATTCACAACCGTTGGAACCACAACCTTCGATCACCACAGATGCACCAGAATTACGCACACCAAAACGCTCACCTGCACGACCATTGGCAAATAGTTTCCCATCCGTCGCACCATAAAGCACCGTGTTACCAACAATGGTGTTTTCCGCCGCGATCAACGGGCTTGCCAATGGTGGGCGCACCACGATTTTACCGCCCGACAAACCTTTGCCGACGTAATCATTTGCATCACCCGACACTTCCAATTTCAGGCCAGGTGCTGCGAACGCGCCCAATGATTGCCCCGCGGAACCTGTCAATTTGATTGTCAGGTGATCCTCTTGCAATTCATTGCGCATCCCAAAACGTTTGACGATATGGGATGATACGCGGGTGCCGATGGTACGATGCGTATTTTGCACCGCATATGACAGCTGCATTTTTTCACCGTCTTTGAAAAACGGTTCAGCATCGCGCACGATTTCCGCATCCAGCGTATCTGGCACTGCTTGGCGATCACGATTGCGATCGTATTTAATGGATTGCGAACCATCCACGCTGATCAACAACGGGTTCATATCCAGATCATCCAGATGCGCAGACCCGCGCGAAACCTGTGCCAGCATATCGGCGCGCCCAATCACTTCGTCCAATGAACGCATGCCAAGGCTTGCCAATACTTCACGCACCTCTTGGGCATAGAATGTGATCAGGTTCACAACCTTATCCGCATTACCAGTGAATTTTTTGCGCAGCTCTGGGTCTTGCACACAGACACCAACGGGGCATGTGTTTGATTGGCACTGACGCACCATAATACAGCCCATGGCGATCAATGCTGCCGTGCCGATACCGTATTCTTCCGCACCCAACATGGCCGCCATGACGATATCTTTACCAGTGCGCAATCCACCATCGGTGCGCAATGTCACACGATCACGCAGATTGTTCATCGCCAAAACTTGGTGTGCCTCTGACAGGCCCATTTCCCATGGCAGACCAGCATGTTTAATCGATGTCGCAGGGGACGCACCCGTGCCACCGTTGTGACCCGAAATCAGGATCACATCGGCCTTGGCCTTGGCCACACCAGCGGCGATTGTGCCAACCCCTGATGAAGAAACCAGTTTCACCGTCACCTTGGCGCGTGGATTGATCTGTTTCAGATCATAAATCAACTGTGCCAAATCCTCGATCGAATAAATATCGTGATGTGGGGGTGGTGAAATCAATGTCACACCCGGTGTTGAATGGCGCAAACGTGCGATCAATTCGGTCACTTTGATACCTGGCAATTGGCCACCCTCGCCTGGCTTGGCCCCTTGGGCGACCTTGATTTCCAGCTCTTCACATTGGTTCAGATATTCCGCTGTTACGCCAAAACGCCCTGATGCCACCTGTTTGATTTTCGCAGACGGGTTATCACCATTTGGTTCTGGTACGAAATGTGCGGGATCTTCGCCGCCCTCGCCGCTATCGGATTTTGCACCGATACGGTTCATCGCAACGTTCAATGTTTTATGCGCCTCTGGCGATAGCGCCCCCAATGACATTCCCGGTGTCACGAAACGTTTGCGAATTGCGGTGATGCTTTCGACTTCATCCACAGAAATTGGTTTCACGGCCGCTTTGAAATCCAACAAATCACGCAGATGAATCGGCGGATTGCTTTGCATTGCTTTGCTGTACTGTTTCCACAAATCATATGATGCGCGGTCACAGGCGGCTTGTAGCATGTGCATTGTTTGCGCTTCCCAAGCGTGTTTTTCACCGGAACGGCGTGATTTGTAAAAACCACCGATGGGCAAGATATCTTGGCCTTGCTTCCAACCTTTGGCGTGAACGGCGGTGACTTTGCGCTGAATACCGTGCAGACCGATGCCTGAAATGCGGCTTGGCATTCCGGGGAAGAATTCCGCAACCATTGCGCGGGACAATCCAACCGCCTCGAAATTCAAACCACCGCGATAGGATGAAATCACCGAAATCCCCATCTTGGCCATGATTTTCAACAAACCTTGGTTGATCGCCTCTTTGTAACGCGCAACTGCGGTTTCAAGCGTGCAATCCAACAAGCCACGATCAATTCGATCGGCCAAACTATCCAATGCCAAATAAGCATTCACAGTGGTTGCACCTGCGCCGATCAACACGGCAAAATAATGTGGGTCAATACATTCACCCGATTGCACGTTGATCGAACAGAATGTCCGCAACCCCGCCGCAGTCAGCCATGAATGCACCGCAGATGTTGCCAAAATCATCGGCATTGCAACCTTGTTTTCATCCTGCGCTTTGTCGGTCAAAATGATTTGACCAGCACCGGAACGCACGGCCTCTTCGGCACTTGCGCGGATACGTTCAACCGCAGTGCGAAGCCCCCGTTCATCCGATCCATCAAATGTACAATCAATGGTGGTGACCGCCTTGCCGAATTGTTCCACCATCGCAGCGAAACGAGCGTTGGATACAAAGGGGCTTGATAACGTCAAAATCTCGGTTTGTTCATTGCTTTCGTCCAGCACATTCCCAAGGTTCCCAAACCGCGTGCGCAGACTCATCACGCGGCTTTCACGCAGGCTGTCAATCGGTGGGTTGGTGACTTGGCTAAAATTCTGACGGAAAAAATGGGACAATGGGCGATACATATCGGACAGAACCGCCGATGGCGTATCATCACCCATGGATGCCAGTGTTTCTTTGCCGTCCTCGGCCATTGGGTGCAGGATCATTTCCAATTCTTCGATGGAATAACCCGCCGCCACTTGGCGTTTGCGCAATGCATCACCGCTAAATTCTACGATCTCTTTTTTCGCGGCTGTCACGTCATCCAAATCGATCACGGATTTCACCCATTCACCGAATGGTTTTTTCGCAGCCAGCGTGTCCTTAAGTTCTGCATCATGGAACAGGCGTTTTTCTTTCATGTCCACGGCCAACATTTGCCCCGGGCCAAGCGCGCCTTTTTCCATCACGGTCACTTCGTCGGTGGGCACCATGCCCGCCTCTGAACCTGCGATAACCAAACCATCGCCAGTGATGACATAACGCATCGGACGCAAACCGTTGCGATCCAAACCTGCAACAACCCAGCGCCCATCGGTCATTGCCAATGCGGCGGGGCCATCCCAAGGTTCCATCACAGAATTGCAATATGAATACATGTCCAACCACGATTGTGGCAGATCATCATTGGCGGAACTTTCAGGAACCAAAATCGTTTTCGCCATCGGCGCTGAACGCCCAGCGCGCACCAATGCTTCGAACACGGAATCAAGCGCACCTGAATCGGATGAACCCGCTGGGATCACTGGTTTAATATCTTCGGCGTATGACCCAAAAGATTTGGAAGCCATGCGAATTTCGTGGGATTTCATCCAATTCACATTACCCTTTAATGTGTTGATCTCGCCGTTATGCGCCAACATGCGGAACGGTTGCGCCAACCACCATTGTGGGAATGTGTTTGTGGAATAACGTTGATGGTAAATCGCAAAAGCGGATTCAAAACGCTCATCCATCAGATCGGGGTAAAACACCGCAACCTGTTCGGCCAGCATCATGCCCTTGTAAATGATCGAACGGCACGACAATGAACACACGTAAAAATCTTTGATCTGACTTGCGACCACCTGTTTTTCAATACGACGGCGAATAACATAAAGCTCGCGTTCAAATGTTTCTTCGTCCACACCCTTGGAATTGGAAATCAGGATCTGTTCAATTTCTGGGCGCGTTGCGTTTGCCTTTTCACCCAGACAAGACACATCAACGGGCACATGGCGCCAGCCGTAAATGTAATACCCCATTCGCAACACTTCGGTTTCCACAATGGTACGACATGTTTCTTGGGCTGCGAAATTTGTGCGTGGCAAGAATACTTGGCCAACAGCAATCATTTCACCCTTGCGTGGCACATGGCCCGTACGTTCCACCTGATCATAGAAAAACGGCACAGGGATTTGCACATGGATACCCGCACCATCGCCGGTTTTACCATCCGCATCAACCGCACCACGATGCCAAATCGCCTTGAGCGCGGCAATCGCGTTTTCAACAACTTTGCGTGTCTTTTCGCCATCAATGGCAACAACCAACCCAACCCCACAAGAGCTATGCTCGTCGGCCTCTGAATACATGCCATGTTCGGCCACAAAGGCGCGCTTGGCTTCTTGGTCTGCTTTCCAAGCTGCATCATATTTTGTCATTGCTTTATCCTTTCGTCGGGTCGCATAAAACGCCGCTGCGCGATGCGATATTTTCTGGCTTGGGGTTAGACCCCGAAATTTGCTTGTATTCTGATTGGCGTCTTCACTGATCCCAAGGATGTTGAGACAGATCAGTTGACCTATTAATCTTTACGGGTTGCAATGCTGTCCGATGGTTGTCCGACAGTTGTCCCACGCATGTCTCCCACATGTCCGACAGCCAATTTTGGGCATTTATGAACAGGTTGATGATCATTCTGCAGCCACTGCAGATGCGTTATTCAGATAATCCAAAATGCTGTCCGCCGCTTCGCGACCATCGCGAATGGCCCAAACAACCAATGACGCACCGCGCACGATGTCACCCGCCGCAAAAACCCCATCCATGGCTGTTGCGTGGGTTTGGAAATCGGCCTTTACCGTGCCCCAGCGGGTCACTTCCAACTCGGGTGTATCCCACAATTTTGGCAATTCTTCTGGGCTGAAACCCAATGCTTTGATCACCAAATCGGCATCTTCTGTGTAATCCGCACCGGGGATTTCCTCGGGGCTTTGGCGGCCAGATGCGTCTGGTGCACCAAGACGCATTTTGGAAACAACAACGCCTGAAACATCGCCTTCGCCTGTGAACCCTTTTGGGGCAGACAGCCAGACAAATTCAACGCCTTCTTCGATCGCATTTTGTGTTTCGCGTTGTGAACCGGGCATGTTTTTCTGATCGCGACGATACAAACATTTGACCGAAGTCGCACCTTGGCGAATGGCTGTGCGCACACAATCCATTGCGGTATCACCACCACCAATGACCACAACCTTTTTGCCCTTGGCGGATAATTCACCACTTTCAATTTCAGGCACAGTGTCACCAAAATTCAAACGATTTGACGCAGTCAGATAATCAATCGCTTTGACAATGCCAGTGTTGCCCGCACCGGGCCCACCCAAATCGCGAGACTTGTAAACACCAGTGCCAATCAGGATTGCATCATGTTTTGCACGCAGATCGGCAAAGCTGATATCAACACCGATATTGGTGTTCAGCACAAATTCAACACCGCCATCCGACAACAATTTATTGCGCCGCATCACGACATCTTTTTCCAACTTGAACCCCGGGATACCATATGTCAGCAATCCACCCGCGCGATCATAACGATCATAAACGGTCACTTGCACACCTTGGCGGCGCAACATATCAGCAGCGGCCAAACCAGCAGGGCCCGCACCAATAATGCCAACGGATTCTTTGCGCTCGGCAAATGGTTTTGCGGCCTTAACCCAGCCCTTTTCCCATGCCGTATCGGTGATATATTTTTCCACCGATCCGATTGTCACCGTGCCATGGCCCGATTGTTCAATCACACAGTTGCCTTCGCACAGACGATCCTGTGGGCAAATGCGGCCACAGATTTCTGGGAAAGTGTTCGTTGCCTGTGAAATTTCATAGGCTTCTTCCAAACGCCCCTCTGCCGTCAGGCGGAGCCAGTCTGGAATGTTGTTATGCAGTGGACAATGGGATTGGCAAAACGGGACGCCACATTGCGAACAACGGCTTGCTTGTTCCTCTGCTTTGGCGGCGGCGAACTCTTGATAGATTTCATCGTAATCTTTTTTACGTAAATCTGGCACACGTTTTTGGGGCATGTCCCGTTCTACGTTTACAAATTTCAGCATTTTTTGCTGTGCCATCGCTTGCCTCTTTATCTTGCTAACACGTTTGCGCGTGTTTTAACCAAGCAGAGAGGGAATGAAAAGTCAACTTTACTGACCTATTTGCGGGAAATTTGATATATTTGAAAGTTACGTAACAGAAATTCAACAAATTTAGGTAACTTTAACTTACCTAAATTGGCAATTCCCTTTGAATCCAAAGGTTTTTATGGTCACCCTAACGAATCAAGGATGAACCATGTCATTGTTTTATTTATTACTTCTTGCGGTGATTCAGGGAATCACTGAATTTTTGCCCGTATCATCATCGGGGCATCTTGCATTGCTTCCAGCGCTCACTGGCGCACAGGATCAAGGGCAATTCATTGATGTTTCGGTGCATATCGGCACATTGGGCGCGGTTGTTCTGTATTTTTGGGCGGATGTGAAATCTGCGTTTTTCGGATCGTTGCGCTTGATCTTGGGCAAGGTTGATACAGATGGCGCAAAGCTTGCATTGCTTTTGATCATTGCCACCATCCCCGTGATCATCATCGGTTTTATCCTCAAGCTCACAGGCCTGTCCGATGCCATGCGCTCGATCAAGGTGATCGGCTGGGCCATGCTGATCTTTGGTATCGTTCTGTATTGGGCCGATCAAAAAGGTGCACAGACCAAGGCGCAATCGGATTGGAACCTGCCCGATGCAATCAAACTTGGCCTGTGGCAGGCGGTGGCGTTGATCCCAGGCACATCGCGTTCTGGCATCACCATCACAGGTGCGCGCCAAATGGGATACACACGTGAAGATGGTGCAAAAATCGCCATGCTCATGTCGATCCCAACGATCATCGCATCGGGTGTATTGCTGGGTCTGGATGTTGCGAAAAACGCGGATTGGGCCATGGCAAAGGATGGCGCAATTGCCGCGGTGTTTGCATTCGCGGCTGCGTTGCTCGCGCTGTCATTGATGATGAAGCTGCTCAAATCCGTCAGCTTCACCCCATATGTTATTTATCGCGTAATTTTGGGCATCGCGTTACTGGCATATGCCTACGCTTAGGTACGAAGGTTTTTACCAGATTCCGTCAGTTCGGTGTATTGTCCATACGGGCGGTGACAATACAGATATTCATCCAAAACCGCATCCATGGCGGTGGGTGTAATTTTCAACGTGCTAAATGTTTTTGCACCCGTTGAAATCACATTATCCACACGCAAACCTTTCACCTGATCGGGTGTCAGGATTGTGTTTTGGAATAATCCAAGCGTAAGTGTTTGCGCCAAATTAAATCCCCACGCTTTCATCCGCGCGATGACAAACGGCACAGGGATGACAATGCGATTGCGGCGCACTGATTTTTGCATCCGCGCGATCAGATCTGCGAAACTTTCGATATCTGGCCCGCCAAGCTCGTAAACGCCACCCGCGGCCTGACCCATGATGCCCTGCTCTGCTGCGGCGGCAACATCATCCACATACACAGGTTGGAACAATGTGTTGCCACCCACCAATGGGATCACTGGAAAATATTTTGCCATCTTGGCAAAGCGGTTGAAAAATTCATCTTCTGGTCCGAAAATCACGCCAGGGCGCAGGATCATCGCAGATTTGAAATGTTCCTTCACGGCGGCTTCGCCAGCGGCCTTGCTTTGTGAATATTCGCTTTCTGCATCAGCGTCCGCACCCAGTGCCGAAATATGCACCAGCTCTGCCACGCGTTCCTGTTTCGCAATCCGCGCAATGCGTGCCGCGCCATCCACATGCACCGCATCAAAATTGTTTTTGCCCTTTGCGTCAAACGTACCAACACAGTTGACCACCGCATCCGCACCCGCAATCGCCGCACGTACAGATGCATCGTCGCGCACATTTGCCAAAATCGGCTCAACCTGACCAACGCTACCGTAGGGGCGCACAAACATAGCCTCGTTTGGACGGCGCACAGCGACGCGAACACGCCAACCCTGTTTCGCCATACGACGCGCGATATAGCGGCCAACAAAGCCAGATCCACCAAAGATCGTTACCAATTTAGGAGTTGCGGTCATGAAACGCTCCGACATTAAAAGAATTCAATACAGCCATTACCGCGACCAAGCCGCGCAAACAAGTTGGAATCGCGATTTTGTGTGACTCTTGGCGTTGACTTGTCCCAAAGTGGCGTATAAATCGCCCCAACGTGACCTGCCCAGGTGGCGGAATTGGTAGACGCGCCAGCTTCAGGTGCTGGTGTCTGTATGGACGTGGAGGTTCGAGTCCTCTCCTGGGCACCAAATAAACACAACATAACTATTTGTTTTCAAACAAAACATTTACATGATAAAGTCACCTTAGCTACATAACTAGTTACACAGGTGATTGAACATGGCGGTAAACCTTCGCATGAAATATGTACAAATTGATGCGAACAGACGTTTTCGATACCGCAGACGAATTCCAAATGAGCTTAAAAAGTTTTTCGGAAAATCGGAGTTCGTAAAAGTTCTTGGAATTACTGAAAAAGAAGCACTTCAAGTTTACGGAAATGTACATGGCGAATGTGAGCATTTACTGGCGATTGGTAAGGGTGGGGTCACCAACTCATCGGATATAACAACCAACGAACGCCTACAGGTTTTACTTAAACAATGGAATGCTGACCCTTTCAGTTCTGGACGAATTGACGAAGAGCAATCGTGGCGAGAAGAAGCGGCGTACAACATACTAAATAGTTACCACGAAGATAAGGATACGGGTCGGCTAATTGGAGTTTCACTCGAAGATAGTACAATGGTGAGCGCTCTTCTAAATGGTATTAGCAAAGAGAAACCCGAACCAACGCTAACTGATGCGTTTAAGTTTTACTTGAAAGAACATTCTGTAGAGGACGCGTATAAACAAAAAAAGCAGCATCAACGGTTTAGGCGTGTGGAACTGTGGCTACTCAAAATACTTCAAGAAGATAAAAGATTGTCCTTGATAGGAAGAACAGATGCAAGAAAATGGCGAGACGCAAGGAAAGAAAGCGGCGTCTCAGTAAGTTCCATAAAAAGAGAGTTAAACGATATTAAGGCCGTGTTTAATTGCGCAAGAAGCGAACTGTCTTAGCCCCTTAAAACTGTGCCATTATTTGTTAGAGGTAGGAGGATCAGATAATGGCTCGAAAGCGTTACAAAGATGAAGATGCTTTAAAGGTATTGCGGGAGATAGAAGTGCATTTGCATGATGGCTTAGATGTTGTGAGCTCTTGCCGAAAAGCAGGCATATCAGACAA
>NZ_MDGM01000013.1 GCF_002742285.1 Paramylibacter kogurei | reverse complement strand
GTGCTAAACGCCGAATGGTTCCACAGTGTCAGGCAAGCACAGGTGGCTATAAATCTGTGGCTCAGAGAATATAACCACATCAGGCCACACCAGGCATTGAATATGCGCCCGCCAGTTCCAGAAACCTTATTAGAGAAAGCCAAAATTAGTGGTACAGAAAAATGGGGCTAGACACAATCGCCGTGTGCGGCATTTTCACCTGATTTCGTTGTTCTACAGATTTTTTTATCGCTTGTTTTTTTTGTGGCGCAGATAATAATCCCAATATTGATTTTCGAAGAACATCAATTTCAACGGGCTTCAGCAAGACATCTTGGATTTGTCGCTTTCTTGCGTCGCTCAACGTCGAACAATCATCTGCTGATGATAGGATGATAATTGGTAATTTAGCGTGATCTGGGATTTCACTTATTTTGCACGCCAATTCATATCCAGTCATTTCTGGCATTCGATAGTCCAAGATCGCAAGATCAAAATTATTCTCAGATTGCAATTTTTCCACCGCTTCGCGGGCCGATGTATATGAAGTGCTTTCAAACCCTATGGTGCGCAATCGTTCGGATAAAATCTGACAATTTATTTCTAAATCATCTACGATTAATATTTTCTTATTTTCAACGTGATTGATGGGCATCGTGCGTTCAACGACTTGATCACTAATTGTAAGCGGCAACGTTATTTGAAATTCCGTCCCAACTCCAACATCTGAAGTAACTTGAACGTCACCATTCATTTTCTGGATCAGGCGATGGGTAATCGCAAGCCCAAGCCCAGTGCCATCATGCGCACGGTTTTTTGCACCATCCACCTGTTGAAACGCATCGAAAATCACATCTAATTTGTGCTCAGGTATGCCAACACCTGTGTCCTTCACCACAATGGTTAAATTTGTTAATTCACCATTGGATTGCCCACTGATTTGAACCGTAACGTGACCCTTTGCTGTAAATTTTACTGCGTTACCGATCACATTCAGTAAAATTTGTCGGATACGGTTTTTATCACCAATGAAACGCGCAGGCAAATCTGGATCAATTCGCAAAATTGTTTCGATATTTTTCTTAGCGGCGGTTGGTAATACCGTACGAATAACTTCATTGGTCAATGTTTCCAGAACAAATGCTTCGTCAAATAATTCCAACCGTCCCGCCTCAATTTTTGAAAAATCAAGGATATCATTGATAATATTCATTAAACTTGCGCCTGAACTGGAAATCGTTTCAACATAATCGCGCTGAATTCTTGATAATTTTGTTTCCTGCAACAGCTCTGCCATTCCAATCACACCGTTCATTGGGGTGCGAATTTCGTGGCTCATTGTTGCCAAAAATTCCGACTTTGCCTCGCTCGCGGCATTTGCGCGATCCATTGCATGGCTTAATGCTTTTTCACGATCATCTCGCTCGCTTAAAACCAGTTCCAACATCCCAACGGAACCATCCAATTCTTTAAATTCTTGTGCTGCATATCGGGGAAGTTTCAAATCAATTTCCACTTCGCGTGCAATAGTTGCCTGCATACGTTGATGGACAATTGAAAGTGGGCGCATAGCCATGCGTGACACCAAAAACAGGATTAATGCGGCCAGGCAAAATATTGTCAGGGTCATGATCCGATGCATTTGCTGCACCTTCTTCGCGACGGCAATTTTACCTTCGCGCGTTGACCAGAATATTTCCATGCTGCCAAATTTTTCCCCTTCAAACGTTACTGCCTGATCAAATTTTGTCATATCGTCGTTGAAGGGGATATTTGCCAACGGAAATTTGGTAATTTTTTGCCCTGTCTCGTCAAACACGGTGATCGCAAGCAGCGTGGGAATTCGTGTGACGGCCTGTTCCAATGCCGTGTTAATGAGCGGGATGTCTTCGACAATGATCGCCTCTAACATCAAACCATTCATCAAGCTAACGGTGAGGTCTGCTTGACGTGCCAAGTTGTCCTGTAACTGGCTGGTCGCCACACGCCGTTCCCATTCACCGGCAATAAATCCGATAAAGATCGCAGCCAAAAGCAATGACATCGCAATTTGGGTTGATAAACGAAGGTTTCGCAAATTTTTGAACCTGAATTAGTCGAAATTAGCACTATTTTGAATCGCTGCGCGGATTGGGGCGTAATCGGAATCCTCGCCCATCAAAAATCCAGATTTAGCGACGTTTTTCAAAACTTTGGGATCGTGAGCATCCAGAAACACTTTCCGCATTGCATTTAGTACAACTGGGTCCAATTCCGACTTGGCGATCCAAGGCTTGGTTACATTGTCAAAATCAAACAAAATTTTAATGGGAACATTCTTGGCAACCAATTTATCGAATGTTCCGATTTTCAGCGCCCCCGCATCAAATTCTTTACTGCCCACGGCGGCACCCACACGATCGTGGCGACCTAAGAACGCGTAATCTTTTAAATCTTTTCCATATACGCCGTGTTCGATTAAATAACTTTGTGCCAAATATCGACCAATTGTCGATAGCGGATCGCCAAATGCGAACCGATGCCCTGCCAAGCTGGCCAAGTTAGAAATATCGCTGTCTTTATGCGTGGCGATTACGCCTTTGAATGTTTTTGATCCCTTTTCCGATTCCATTGCAATGATTTCAATATTCGGATTACCAGCCTTTGCAGTTACATATGACGCTGGACCGAAGCGGGAAAAATCGACGTGACCTTCAACAAGGTCGTTGATCCCTTCATCATAGCTTGGCGCGATATGCATTTTAATCGACACAGGCTCGCCTAACACGGTGGTTAATTCCTTGCTTAAATATGTTAAAAAGGGTTTGAATTGGCGCACCGTTTCCGTCGGTTTATCGGCAGCATAGGTGCCAAAAACCAACTGAATATCGGCCATGGCAGTTAACGGTGAAACAGCGCAAAGTGATGCCGAACAGAGAAGTTTCGCACCCCATTTCAACAGTGTGTTTTTAGCCGTGCGTGGACGCATTTTATGTATATTCATGTTCAACCTCGGATCAAAAAAATCTGCAATTCATTCCGATTGATTGAACCAAAAACACATTAACAAAACCTATTCACCGCCGAGCCACCGGCGACAATATAGATTCAATTTTAATGGATGGTTGAACTATCGATTGGTATTTTTGACGAGCGTCATTAACAATTCGCTGAGCGCAGTTACACCCGCGGGGTTGTCTTCGCCGACTGCTTTTGCCTCTTGTTTTTTGGCCAGTTTAAACAGGTGTTCAACCCGTGATTGGCCATATTCTGTGCCTGTGATTTTCATCTTTGCACCGCGCCCTTGCACCGTGCATAAATCCTCGTCCTGCATTTTCAACACCAAGTCTTGCAATGGTAAATTATCAACAAATGTACGCGCAGAAAGTTCGGCCAATTCATGTGTTGCACGTCCATGAAGTGATGCAAGTACGCGCCATTCAGGCACGGAAATTCCGCTTTCACGTACGGCAACATAAAAATCCTGAGACAGCTGATGATAAGCACGCGACAGATGATACAATAGCAATTGATCAATTTCGCCGTCTTCTTGTGGCACATCTTGGCCTGATTGATTGCGCATTTGAATTGGGCTTGCGGTGGCATAAGAGCCTTGACTAAACACCAAACCTTGGCCTTTGGTGGTTTCGATTTCTAGTACTTTGCCAACAATGATCCAGTGATCTCCGCCTTCGTAGATTGCATAGGTTTCACAATCAAACCGTGTAAGTGCACCTGGAATTTGTGGGATTTTTTGCGCTGACAATTTGAAATCAACATTTGCAAATTTGTCTTCGCCACTTCGTGCGAATGCATTGGACAGATCGGTTTGCCCTGCATCCAATACATGTACGCCAAAATGGCTGGCATCATGAAAACCCTTGGCGGATAGCGCGGTTTTAGTAACGCTCCATAAAATTAGCGGCGGATCCATTGATACCGAGTTGAAGCTACTTGCGGTCATACCAATTGGATTTTCATCTTGGTCAACCGCCGTTACAATTGTGACGCCAGTCGCAAAATTAGAAAGCGCGTCGCGCATGTCTCTTGGGGTGAAATTTGATCCAGACATATGTGCCTCCCGCCGATCTTAAATCACTATAGGATTGAAAAACGTCACAGATCAACTTCGATTGTCGCATTCGGTTTGGCTGCACGCGATTGGCACAAGATTACCGCATTTTCGCGTTGTTTGTTTGACAATACAAAATCGCGATGTTCGACTTCGCCATCCAACAGGTCGCATTTGCATATACCACAAATACCATCGGAACATTTTACATCAATATGCATACCTGCTGCGATCAATGCATCCGTTGCGGATTGATTGGCAGAAACAAGAATTTCACGATCAGATTTTGCCAGACGCAAAGTAAAATCATGGTTCACATATTCGGGTTGTTCAGGGATTGCGAAATATTCCAGATGACGTGCCTCTTCAGGGAACCCTTGGTCGGTTGCGGCCGTCATTACGCCATCCATAAATCGATCAGGACCACAGGTGTAAACCTGCCAGCCATCTTGATAACCCTTTAAAATCACATTCAAATCTGCACGCGTGTTTTCGTCGGAAAAATGATAATGAACGCGATCTGCCCATGCAAATTTGGGCAAATCATCCAAGAACCCTGCAGTTTTTCGCGATGTCGCGCAATAATGCAATTCAAAATCCAACCCAAGCATATGGGCGCGATGTGCCATTGCAATCATCGGCGTCACGCCAATTCCCCCGCCCATCAGAAACGTTTTTTGCGCGTTTTCAATTAAAGGGAAGTGATTAATCGGCTTGGATATAAACACGCGCCGACCAACAGAAAATATGCGCTGCATCAAAACAGAACCGCCCTTACCCATATCTTCGCGCAAAACCGCAATTTGATATTTTTTACGATCTGCGGGATCACCTGATAATGAATATTGTCGCAAAAACTCTGGTGCAACGACGATATCAATATGTGCGCCAGCCGTCCAAGCTGGGAGCGCGGTTCCATCAATGCTGCTAAATTCATATTTCACCACATCTGGTGTCATGTGTTCGACCTTGCTAACCATGACTTCGATCACGGGTAAATCTGGTGAAACACGATATTGCGGGGCCAAATCCGTATCGCCATTGGCCAGTTTTATTTTGTAATGTTCCGCCGTGATCATCGCGTTATAGGCGGCAATTCCTTGTTCACGGTTCATGGGATCGGGATATGGAAGATGAATGGGGGCAAGATTGGCGGGGTAAACAGCCAGCGTTTGATCTTCGAACTTTAAATCCAATTCTTTTTGTAAATCACGCTGATTAACACCGTTTTGCGTTGGTCGATATGCACCATCTTCGCACCATTCCAAATCCCACCACCATTTTTTGGCACTGTTCATTGTGCCATTTTCAACGGCATCATCAAGGCGTGCAAGCAATGGTGCAGCCTTTGGTATATTCATCGCAGCCCACCGAAACGGGCGCTCTTTAAATATGCCTTCTAGGTTCCAAGGGCAGGTTTTCATACAACGTCCACACATGGCGCCTGCTAAATTGGTAATGCGATATGTTGTGCATTTCTGGCTGTCGGATTTCCAAGTTTCGTATCCGTTGAACATCAACTTGGGGCCTGCTGTGATTGCACCTGATGGGCATTCACGTGCACATTTATTGCAAGATTCACAAAATTTTTGCAGCCCAAAATCAATCGGTTTGTCGTGTGTCATTGGCATGGTTGTCGTAACAACGCCCGATTTCAACCGTGGCCCCAAAAACGGGTTAAGGATGACTTCGCCAATGCGGCTAACTTCACCCAGACCAGACAATAACAACAGTGGCGGTTGTAACACTTCGCCATCCATCACGGTGTGCGCCTTGGCGGGATAACCAAGATTGCGAATGTGCTGGGCGATTACACCACCAAGCAATGAAAAACGCAGATATGCCCGCATGGACTGCGCACAGGCAATCCAATCATCCCCTGATGCACCCTCCATCGTTTCATACCCTTGGTCGATCACCATATTGATCGCCTGAACGTGGGGTGGTGTTATTTCTGCACCACGTGCATCATGGGAATACCAAACCCAATCGGGACAACGAGATAAACCAACCGCATCGACCCCTAAAAAATAACAAGCTGCCTTGATATTATCGGCATTTTGATCGGCGTTTAGCGTGGTCGGGTTGGTGTTTGCTGCATGTGCGCCATCTTGTAATGGAATAAACGCACCCAACGCCCGCCGTTGCGCAGCAGATGGCGCAGCCTTTCGCGCATAATGCCCATTTCGTGCACCATCTTGTACCTTTTTCCCCATGTCCCCAAGAAGTGCGCGCGCAAACATATCGGTGCGTTTGGGAACACGTGGAATGCGCGGTTCATCAATGAATGTGGTCGGCTCATCCACACGTTTTAGCGTTTCAAACTGATGATCCCCGTCTTTGAATTTACGCTTGGCAAAGGCGGTGAAATTACGCCTATTTTTTTGCGAACCAATACCAAGCCGCCAAGCCAAACTTTGTGTATTTTGAGTCTCAAGCGGAGCCAAGGGTGCATCAGGAGCAAGTGTTAATTGCGTTGTCACCGCTGCCAAACCAAATCTTTGACCCAAATATGGAACGATCACCTGCCCTTGGGAATCTATGGTTGCTAGCCCTGCGGCCACCGCCATTTTATTCAAATCAACATCTGTGCATGATGCGCTGTGCGCACGTGCATCAAACCCCAAGATACGCAAATAATTCGCGATAACGCAGGCCGTTTCATTGGCGCGTAGGGCTGCACGATGTGCCTGCGCGTCTTGTATCCAATCGCCGCCCTGTTCATCATGTTCTGGATCACGCGGCATGTCGTAAACAAAGACAATACCGTATTTATGGTCATCAATGGAACTTGGCGGCGCCATCATGGTTTCTTTGAGGTCGGCCATGATCACATCAACACCAGATGCCAACGATTTCACCTGCCTGGTTTTCAAATCCGCCGCCAAATGATCAATATCTGGGTTTCGCACGGGTGTTTTTAGTCGCGCAATATCTGGCAATTCGCAAATCCCAACCATTGAAGCATCTGAAAAATAGCCAAATGATTTCAGATGATTGCTGCGCTCGTTCAAATTTTCCGGGATTTCAGATGGGACCTTGGCAACGATACCAATGCGAATGGCGTCCAACATCGCCTGATATTCCCCCATCGCATTCACGATAGAGGTTGGATCCTCTTTACGATGAAACGAAACTGGATGTCGCGTTTGAACCAGTTCAAGATCGGGCATTTCGCCCCGTTTCAAACGTTCAAGCGGATATGGCCCCAAATGTGCAGGACGGTTTTTGTCAGAAAATAGCTTCATTTCGCAAGATTAGCTTGCGAAATCACCGATGGGAAGAATTAATTAACAACGTTAACAATTTAGCGATAATTGGTTTCTTTCAACCATTTTTCAACCACATCAATCTGCTCTTTGTTGCGCAAAGTGGGCGTGTGGCCCGCATCTGCGAATTCAACCAGCGAGGCATTGGGATGACGTTCCAACATTTTTTCTGCTGTATCTTTGGCAAAGAATTTCGATTTCTCTCCACGCAAAATCAATACGGGGCATTGGATTTTGTCCCAAGTATCCCACATATCCAAATCAAACAGTGAAATTTGGCTTCTGAATGCGTCACCAATTGCTGGGTCCATGCGCAAACGGTATTTGCCTGTGCGCGTGCGCACGCTGGCATGTTCAACCATATGTGCCCAATCATCATCGGACATGGGGTGAAACTCTGCGTAAATTTTACGCATATAGTTTTCCAAATCTTTGCGATTTCGAAATTCGCCAGACCGCCCAATGTATTCACCAATTTCCACCAATGAATCGCGGCGAATTTCAGGGCCAATATCATTCAAAATTAAGCGGCGAATGGGGGTTTGTGGCAGGCTGGCCAAAACCATCCCGATAATGCCACCCATTGATGTGCCCAACCAATCAACCTTTGGTGCATTCAATCGCGCAAGCAACACATTCATATCCGCGTTATATTGCAGGTAATCATAACCCTCGCCATTGATCAGATGATCGCTTTCACCACGCCCCACCACATCGGGGCAAATCACGCGGTATTTTTTGCACAAACGCTCCGCAAGATTGTCAAAGTCATGCCCGTTTCGCGTTACACCGTGAACACACACCAATGTATCCGCGCCTTCGCCATGTTTACCCCAATCAAGATATTTGATCCGATGAAAGCCGTTAAAGTTTAGCCCCATAACGTGGTCTTGCACATATGTTTGCGTGTTGGTCTTCAACATCACTTTTCCCTGCTATTTTATCGACTTTATTTGCGACTGTAATGCATCGATCTGTTTTTGCATTTGTTCCAACGCATCATCACGATCGCCTTTGGTCGGTTCTGCATCTGGTTCCGCGTTTTCTTCGGCGGATTTCATCAAACCAAACACGTCCCATGTTTTGCGAAACATTTCCATGTTCTGCTTTGCCATATCTTGTGATTGTTTCACAAAAGCCCCCGCATTATGGGTCATCATTTGTTGCCATGCTTGGGACATTTGCGAACGCTCTTGGGTGAAATAATTGATGGATTGCGTCAAAAATCCCGGAATCATATGACGATAGGTATCGTTATACATACGGATCAATTGTTTCTGAAATTCTAATGGGAATAAAAATTCCTGATGCTGTGTTTCCTGTTCAAAAATAATCTGATTGAGGATTGCACGTGTGATGTCTTCGCCGCTTTTGGCATCTTCAACTTTGAAATTGACGCCCTCGTTGATCAAATCAATCACGTCTTGTTGCACGATATATTTGCTATCGGCTGTGTTATATAACCGCCGGTTTGAATATTTTTTGATAACAACAGGCTTTTCCGTCTGATCCTGAGAATCAGTCGAATCGGAATGCGTTTCATTTTTCATCTTATCCGATGTCATTTTATCATCCTGCTTTGTGCAACTGCGAAAGGTTAGACGATAGAATTTATAATTTGAACCCACAATAGATCAAATAAACCGTGCCGCAGTAACGTTTTTTTCGCTCCCGCACAAAAAACGCCGCCCTGTTGTCAGGGCGGCGTCCAAAACTACAACTAAAGTTGTAGATAATTCTTAGGCAGCTTTGAACGCTGATGCATAGAACTTTTTAGTCATTTCCAAGTTGTCCTTGAAAATCTTTTGTGACAATTCAGCAAGCTCTTTGCCTTGAGTTGAATATGTTTCAGCAGATTTTGTTACTGTTGAAGAAGCTGTTTTTACAAATTCAGCAACGTCAGCAGATTTTGCCAATGCTTTTGCATCGTCAAAAGATGTTGTTACGTTTGAAACATAGTTGTCATACGCTTTTTTCGCGACAACTTCTGCACCTTTAAATGCAGATGCGTTTACTTCGATCAAACCTTCAACGAATTTTTCAGACGCTGCTGTAGACTTCGCAAAGATTTCTTGTGATTTTTCGATTGCAGAGTTGGTTACTTTTGAAACTGCTTCTGCGCTGTCAACTTTATTAGCCATGATATTTTCCTTTCAGATGCACCAGGGGAGAAACGGTGCGTTGCGGGTGAATCAATTTGTGATTCTGTTAATTTGTACACCTTACATAACACGCTTTTTGTGCATTGCAATATATTTTTTGTGCACTGCGTCATTTTTTGTTTGTGCACTGCACAATAGTAATTTAAACCCTGCTTAGAAATACGGCAATGCCTACGAAATACGCAAAACAAATGGCAGATATGCAAAAACTGCCTGATGTCGCGGCAATGTTTTTCGTGCTATGCTTGTAAAAGGGATACTTGGGTGAAAACCCGCGAGAAGACATGAAGGGAACAAGAATGTCTAAGAATACCTTGAACTCAGCGCAACAGCTGGTCAAATGTTTGGAACATGAAGGCGTAGAATACATTTTCGGAATACCAGGCGAAGAAAACATTGGCATCATGGATGCCCTACTCTCCAGTAAAATTGAATTCATCACCACACGCCACGAACAAGGTGCCGCGTTTATGGCCGATGTTTATGGTCGCCTGACAGGGCGCGCGGGTGTTTGCATGTCCACTTTGGGACCTGGTGCAACAAATCTTGTCACTGGTGTTGCGGATGCGAATATGGATCGTGCACCAATTGTTGCGATTGCGGGCCAAGGCGCCACAACACGGCTTCATAAAGAAAGCCATCAAATTTTGGATCTGGTGAATTTGTTTGACCCGATCACAAAATATTCTGTTCAAATTCTTGAACCTGAAATTGTACCAGAAGTGGTACGCAAGGCTTTTAAAAATGCCCAAGCAGAAAAGCCAGGTGCAGCATTCATCGATTTCCCCGAAAACGTCGCGGATATGGAACATGAATATATTGAACCATTGAAAGTGCAATCGCCCCAGCACCCCGTTGCACCACTTGGAAGCGCAAAACGCGTGCTAAAAGCGTTGTCAGAGGCGAAAAACCCTGTGATCATCGCAGGTAACGGTGTGATCCGTTTTGATGCATGTGATGAATTGCTGGCATTTGCAGAGGCTGCGAACGCACCCGTTGCAACCAGCTTTATGGCCAAAGGTGCAATTCCTTCATCTCATCCATTGTCAATTGGCACCGTGGGTATGAAAGCACATGATCTGGTTGCCTTTGGCATCGAAGAAAGCGATCTGGTGATCTGTATCGGTCTTGATATGGTGGAATACACGCCAAGTTTCTGGAACCCAAATGCCGATATCCGCATCATCAGCATTGATGCATCCCCAGCCGAGGTGGACACACACTTTATCCCAGACATCGGCATGGTTGGCGATATAAAAGACAGCCTGTCACGTCTGGCAAAACGTGCAAACGCACATACAGACAACACAATCACCGATTTGCATCACAGTATCAAAGCAGAGCTTTGCGCACATGCAGATGACACAGGTTTCCCTGTGAAACCCCAAAAAATCATCTGTGATTTGCGCGCGGTGATGGACCCAGAAGATATCGTGATCTCCGATGTGGGTGCACATAAAATGTGGATGGCGCGGATGTTCCAAGCCGAACGCCCGAATACCTGTATCATTTCAAACGGCTTTGCATCTATGGGCATCGCCCTACCCGGTGCGATTGCGGCAAAACTGGTTCACCCAGATCGCAACATTCTGGCCGTTGCTGGTGACAGTGGTTTCATGATGAATAACCAAGAAATCGAAACAGCGCTGCGTTTGAAATTGAACATCACGATTATCATTTTCAATGACAACAAATACGGTCTGATTGAATGGCATCAAATGCGTGAATACGGTCGTTCATCACATATCGATGTAACCAACCCTGACTTTGTAAAATTCGCCGAAAGTTTTGGCGCAAAAGGTTATTACGTGAAGCGTGCGGAAGATCTACAAGATGTGTTGAAAACCGCGATGAATGATGGCACCGTTTCAATCATCGATTGTCCGGTGGATTATTCCGAAAATATGAAACTGACAGCGCGATTGAAAACCCTAGAATCCCCCCTCGAAGGAAAATCAAAATGAAGCCGTTTAAATTTCAAACAACCAGTTCCATCCTCTCTGAGGTTGGTTCAACCGAAAAGATTGGCCAATTGATGGCCGACATGGGCTGTAAAAACGTGGCCTTTGTAACCGATAAAATGATCCTCGAACTTGGGCTTGCAGATGCGGCACTCAAAGGGATCAAAGATGCCGGTCTTGGCGTGCATGTGATTGACGATGTGGTTGCCGATCCGCCTGAAAAAATGATCCTAACCGCCGTTGAAGAAGCCAAAAAAGCAGGCATTGATGGTGTTGTTTCTGTCGGTGGTGGCTCATCCATGGATACGGCCAAATTGATTGCTGTTTTGTGCAACTCTGATCAACCAATCAGCGAAATGTATGGCGTTGGTTTGGTCAAGGGTGGGCGTCTGCCTTTGATCCTTGCACCAACAACAGCGGGTACAGGTTCCGAAGTTACACCTATTTCAATCGTAACCACTGGCGCATCAGAGAAAAAAGGCGTGGTTTCACCACAACTTTACCCTGATTGGGCAGTGTTGGATGCGGAATTGACCGTTGGTTTGCCTGCACATGTCACGGCGGCAACGGGTATTGATGCGATGGTTCACGCAATCGAAGCATATACAACAAAACACGCCAAAAACATTCTGTCCGATACTTTGGCAAAACAAGCGCTTGAATTGTTGGGTGGGTCAATCCGCACGGCCTGTACCGATGGGCAAAACCGCGAAGCACGTTCAAAAATGTTGCTCGGGTCCATGTTGGCTGGCATGTCATTTGCCAACGCACCAGTGGCGGCGGTTCATGCGCTGGCCTATCCATTGGGCGGGCATTTTCATGTGCCACACGGCCTGTCAAATGCATTGGTTTTGCCGCATGTGTTGGAATTTAACATGGCGGATGAACTTGGCGCATCGCAATACGCCGAAATCGCTCCGATCATTTTCCCAGAACTTGCAGGGAAATCCAACGCAGAAATCTGTGCGGGCATGGTCCAAGGGTTCAAGGATTTGGGTCCAGAGCTTGGCATGAAATCTACGCTAAAAGAGGTGGGTGTAAATCACAACGACCTGCCCCTATTGGCCGAAGATTCCATGAAACAAACACGTCTGTTGGTGAACAACCCACGCGAAGTCACATATGACGACGCATTGGCGATTTACACAGCAGCATTATAAACAGCAAAAGGAGAACGCGTTATGGCAGATAAAAATGACGGAATCGATCAGATCATGAAATTCTGGCAAAACAGCCAAGACGCGTTCTTGGATGCACAAAAAGAAATGGCCGAAACATTTGGCCGTGCCTTTGCCCCAAAACCCAAAGACCCGATGACAAAATCATACGAAGCATGGCAAGATTTCGTCAAAGCATGGGCACCTGGTTGGGATCCATCGGCGATGATGAAAAACCAAGCACATATGCCCAACAATCCCGCGGCATTTTATGCACTGTATGATGCATCATCATGGATGAGCAAAGCGCCTGATCAACTACGATCAATTCTAGAAAGCGTTGTCCAATTCCCAAAATTCGCCGATATGGCAGCACCTCAGGCCGAAGGTGCGGAGCAATGGCAGGAATATCTGGATTTCCAAGAGGCAACGACAGAATTTGCAAAGGTCATGCACGAAGCATGGCAACGTGCCTATAACAGCTATAGCGAAAAATTCAGCGTCGAGGATTTGAAATCTGGCAATGTGCAAAAGGCATTGGATGCATGGGTTAAAACCGCAAACGAAGAATTGCTGGATACCCAATCCACGCAAAAATTCATGGACGCACAGCGCAACATGATTTTGGCATCAAATGGGTTGAAACTTCGACAGGCTAAGCTGGCAGAAGCATGGTCAGATGCCTATCAAATGCCCACACGTTCCGAGATTGATGATTTGACCAAAACCGTCACTGAATTGAAACGTGAAATTCGTAACCTGAAACGCGAATTGGCCCAAAAGAAGTAAAAATGTCTGATACATCCCCATCCGAAGAATTCATGCAAGCCTATCAATACGCGATGGCGCAAATGATGGAGGCTGGGATAAAATCGTTCCGTTCCAGCGACATGTTGCGCAACATTACGAAGGACGAAGTGCAAATCGCACAAACCCCATCCGATGTGGTTTTTCAGGTCGATAAAGTTACCGTCAGTCGTTATCGCCCGTTGAACGATAACCCGATTGATGCCCCGCCTGTCTTGATTGCCTATGGCATGTTTGGGCGCCAAACCATGATTGATCTGCAAGAGGATCGATCACTGGTGCGCAACCTGTTGACCGCGGGTCTGGACGTTTATGTATTGGATTGGGGCAATCCAACACGTGCGGATCAATTCGTGACTTTGGATGATATGATTAACGGCTGGATGCGCGATTGCATCGAATTTTTGGTTGAAAAATCAGGCGGCCCAATCACCATGTTTGGCATTTGCGAAGGTGGCACATTCGCCACCTGTTTGGCCGCAACCCAACCCCAACTTTTCGCAGGGCTTGCCCTGACCATTACACCCGTTGATTTTAAGGGTGATCCCGAAAATTTCTGGCGCGGTGAAGGGTTTTTAAATCAGTGGTTGTCCAACTTTAGCGAAGACGACGTGAACAAGCTGGTGGACACCCACGGCAATATGCCAGGCGCACTTACGGGTGCAATGTTTTCGGCGCTGACCCCAATGAATTCCATGACGAAATACAATCTTGGACTGCAACGTCTTGATGGCGATGCGGATGCAACCTTGAACTTTTTGCGTATGGAAAAATGGATTGCTGATCGCCCCGATCATCCCGGTGCGGCCGCCAAAGAATGGTTCAACAAATTTTATCGTGAAAACCAGTTGGTGAATGGTGAATTTACATTGGATGGGCAAACCGTAGATTTGAAAAACATCTCTTGCCCTGTGATGAATATTTACGCCTTGCAAGATCACATCGTCCCGATCAGTTGCACAAAACCCCTGTCAAATTTCATCAAGCCAAAAGATTATACTGAAATCGGGTTTCCCGGTGGGCATGTCGGCGTTTTCGTCAGCCGCAAAGCCCAAGGCGTGGTCGCCCAAGGATTTGTTGACTGGGTCAACAAAACGCAGATCAAAAAGCAAAAGAAATAACGTTTCTGGGAGGAAATACAAATGGTTGATAAGGTCGTAAGCCTTGAAGAGGCCGTTGCCGTGATCGCGGATTCAGACACAATCTGCGTATCTGGTTTCGTGGGGATCGGTACACCAGAAGCATTGTTGCGCGGTCTTGCCGAACGTTATGACAAACAGGCAGAACCCAAAGACATATCCTTGTTATTTGCCGCCGCACCTGGTGACGGCAAGGATCGTGGGTTGAACCGTTTGTCGGCACCTGGTCTTGTGAAACGGGCCATTGGCGGGCATTGGTCGTTGGTTCCTAAATTGGGGCAACTTGCAGTTGCCAATAAAATTTCGGCATATAATTTGCCACTTGGTTGTATTTCACAGCTTTATCGCGACATCGCGGCGGGAAAGCCGGGCATGTTTTCCAAGGTTGGATTAAACACATTCGTTGATCCACGCCAAATTGGCGGGGCAATCAACGAAAGCTCTACTGAAAAGCTTGTGGAATTGATGGAACTGGATGGCGAAGAATGGCTATTCTATCGCTCTATCCCTATTGATGTGGCCTTTATCCGTGGCACCACCGCCGATAAAACGGGCAATATCACAATGGAACGCGAAGCATTGACCTTGGACATGCTGTCAATTGCACAGGCCGCAAAAAACAGTGGTGGCTTGGTCATCGCACAAGTTGAACGTATCTGCGCCGAAGGATCGATGAACCCACGCGAAGTGGTCGTACCAGGCAATCTGGTGGATTGTGTTGTCGTTGCGGACCCAAGCGAACATCTTCAAACCTATGACACGCCATATAATCATGCGTTTACGGGGCGTCTTCGTGGCGTTGTTGATGAACTGGCTCCTATGCCCTTCTCTGATCGCAAAATCATTGCACGACGTGCAGCGATGGAATTGCCGATCAATGGTGTTGTGAACCTTGGCATTGGGATGCCCGAAGGTGTTGGCGCCGTTGCCAACGAAGAAGAAATTCTGGATCACATCACCCTCACCACGGAAGCGGGCGTTATGGGCGGTGTACCACAATCAGGGTTGGATTTTGGCGCGGCGGTCAATGCCAATGCGATCACTCAAACCAATCAGATGTTTGATTTTTATGATGGCGGTGGATTGGATTTGGCCGTGCTTGGCATGGCGGAAGTGGACCAGCACGGCAATGTTAACGTCAGCCGATTCAAAGATCGATTTGCAGGGGCCGGCGGGTTTATCAACATTTCACAAAACGCACGTAAATTGGTGTTCGTTGGTACGTTCACTGCGCGTGGGTTACGGGTTGATTGCAAGGATCGTGAATTATCAATCACTTCCGAAGGTCAAATGCCAAAATTCATCGAACAGGTTGAACAAATCACGTTCAACGGCAAATATGCCGCCCAATTGGGGCAACAGGTTTTATACGTCACTGAACGCTGTGTATTTCGCATGACAGTGGATGGATTGGAGTTGGCAGAAGTTGCCCCAGGCATTGATATCGAACGCGATATTCTGGCGCATATGGCGTTTAAACCCATCGTCAATAATCCAAAAATCATGGACCCAGAAATTTTCGACGAACGTCGCATGAAATTGAAAAACACGCTGATTAATGTGCGTATGGAGGATCGTTTAACCTATGACGCATCCACAAATACCGTGTTTATCAATCTGGCTGGCACGGCAATTAACACGCGCGAAGATTTGGATGAGCATTACACAGTCATGCACAAATTTTTCGGCGATTTGGGCAAAAAGGTAAATATCATTTCCAACTTTGACGGTCGAACCATCGCGCCAAAACTGCGTGCTGCTTATGCTGATTTTCAGGCCGAGTTGGAAAAGAAATATTTCTTGGATGCGGCGCGTTATACCACCAGTGCATTTTTGCGCCAAAAGATGGGCCAAGATTTAAAGGCACGCGCATTAAGCCCAAATATTTTTGAAACCGCGGCAGAGGCCGCCGCGTTTATCAATGCCCAAAACAAAGGCTAGTTGACGATCAAATTACGCGCCACGCGTTCCATTAGATCGGCAACCGAATAGGGTTTCACAATAAAATCGTCTGCGCCAACATCGATGCCGCGCAGGCGATCCTCTTCTTGGCCACGTGCGGTCAGCATCAATATGGGCACGTGCGCGCCATTTTCATTTTTGCGAATTTCAGAGCAAACCTCGATACCGGACAGATGTGGTAACATCCAATCCAAGATCACTAGATCAGGCATGGTTTCGCGATACATCAACAACGCATCATCACCGCTATCAACACAGACCACACGCCATCCGTTTTTTTCCAGATTATAGCGTAGCAGCTCCGCTTGGGCGGGTTCGTCTTCGACCACCAATACCAATTGTTTGGCTGACTCAGTCATCTATTCTGCCTTTGCAAATATGGGATTACCCCTTGTCTGCATCAGCAAATAATCTGTGGATGTAACAGCATAACTACAAAATTATGCCAGTTGTGGAAAACTTTATGCGGTTTGAGCAGCGGGTAGATAGACCGAAAACGTGCTCCCCTCACCCAGCTTGCTTTTGATTTTCAGCGATCCGCGGTGATGGATCAAAATGTGTTTCACAATCGCAAGCCCCAAGCCCGTGCCGCCAATGGCGCGTGACCGCCCCTTGTCGATCCGATAAAACCGTTCGGTCAGACGCGGGATGTGAACCGGATCAATTCCATCGCCTTGATCGGTCACACAAACACAAATATGTTCATCTGATTTTTCCGCCGCACAGGCCGTCACGACAACATCCGAACCATCCGGGCTGTATTTAATGGCGTTTTCAATCAGATTTTGAAACACCTGTCCCAATTCGTTCTTGTCGCCAATGACCTTGGTTTCGCCTTTGACGATTGATACTTTGATACGTTCACGCAGATGTTCGTTTGATCCCCCCAAAGACACCACAATGTCGTTGATCACATCGGCAATATCCACAACCGCAGACGGTGCATCGCGTTCGCGTGCCTGCAGTTTTGACAAAGACAACAAATCATCAATCAGACGCGCCATGCGATCGGATTCACGTTCCATCATGCCCAAGAACCGCTCTGCGGCGACGGCATCGCCCTTGGCCGGCCCTTGAAGCGTTTCAATAAACCCAACCAATGCCGTAAGAGGGGATCGCAATTCGTGGCTTACATTGGCGACAAAATCATGGCGCATTTGTTCCGCTTCGCGGATGTGGGAAATATCCTCAAAACTTAGGATTGCATGAAGCGCATCTTTTTCCGCCTCGACTGTCATTGGGGCAACATTCACGCGAAATGACGTTGGCACGACACCTTGCAATGTTACCTCGACTTGCGTTTCAGGATCGCCGTCCAATACACGTTTCGTCGCCGTCAGACAGCGTTGATTTTCGATGATATCGCTCATCAACATATCCGCTTTGGCATTGGTAAAATGCGCCATCGACGCGGCGTTCATATATGAAATGCGCATCTTGCCATCAACGATCAGGATGGGAACAACCAGACCGTTGAGGATCGATTTAACAGACTTTTTCATCGTCCAATTTATCCAATCAGAAATTCAAAGAAATATCGCGATGATGTGCCTGACAACCCGCGACAAACAAAGCTTGATCACGTGTGAAATTGGCCTGATTGCGGATACCAATGGTGCTGCGCAGGCTGTCCTCGTAAGTGGCCAGTTGCGGAGCAATCTGTTCTTTGGCACTGGTGCGCCACGCCATCTGGGTTTCAAATTCGCTCATCGCGTTTTGCATATCTTCAATGGCATCATCAACCAAAGGCGTGGACTTGCGCAAAGCGCTACGTGCGCTGGAAATGGCACGCGCGACATCAGATGCGCCCTCGACCGCGTTAAATTCGCTCGACAGCTCTTTCAACGGATCAACCAAATCATCCGGAGCATCCACACCAACGCGTTTTTGCAACGCTTCCAATGCGGGTTTAAGGGCGGCAAAATTTTCGTTGCCTTCCAATATCACCATCATTTGTGCAATGGGCTCATATCCTTTGTTTGCCGCGGATGAATACCCGCGATACGCCGATGTTTCTTGTTTTTGCAAATCGCGGAACTCTTTTAACTTGGCCTCCCAATCAGATGGGATGGATTGCGCCAAAACATCACGTTCTTGCGCCAGTTCATCAATTTCATGTTGCAAGATAGCTTTGCGATCTTCGTTATCAAGACGGTTCATGCGATTTTCGATTTCGTCAATTTCATCGTCAAAACGGCGCATGTCGCGTTCAATCGCACGCACATGCGAATGCGTCGGGCGAAAGGTTTCTGATGCAGTTGTCACGCTGGCGGCGATAACCTCTGCATCACCCAATTTTGCAATCGCATCGGTGACGCTATCAAAGCTGGCAGAAATATCTTTTTGCATGCTTTGTGGTAAGGCCGACAGATCAATTTGGCGCGCGGTTTCGACACTTGTCAAAATTGCGTTGCCAGATGTGGCGATTTCAGTGCTCACATATTGATCAACACAATAATTCAGCTTGGGATTACGCGGGGGCGGTGCGTTTTCAGACAATAACGCCACGCGATTGGGCAGGTAATTCACCAAAGGTGGTGCAACCGACACAATAATCAGCGCCAAGATTTGCAACAGAATATAAGGGATAACCCCTTTATACATATTGATGGTTTTCACCACCGCAGGTGCAACCCCGCGCAAATAGAACAGCGCAAATCCAAAGGGTGGCGTGAGAAATGATGTTTGAATGTTCAAACCGATCATAACCCCCAGCCAAACAGCAGTCACATTCGCAGATGGGTCCGCCAACAAGATTGGCGCCACGATTGGTACAACAACCACAGCGATTTCAATAAAGTCGAGGAAAAAACCAAGCACAAAGATCACGGCCATAACGATCACGAATTTTGTCCAGAATCCACCTGGCAAACCTTCTAAGAATTCGCGAACCAAATGTTCACCGCCAAAGGCACGGAATGCCGCGGTCAAAATGGCCGCACCCAAAAGGATGATAAACACCAATGATGTTGCCTTGGCGGTTTCGATCATCACACCTTCGAGCGTGTTTTCCGTGACCAATGCGCGATAGCCGCTCCAGACCAGACCGATAATTAAACCGATGGTCGCAATCACTGCCATCGTCACACCAAACATATCAGATGATGATTTGATGTTTTTGATATTGGTATCAAAATTTGAAACGATCAGCGAAATCGCAATGATGCTCAGAACCGAAATTATTGCAGGCCAATAGGCGCGTGCCTTACCCTCTTGCAAACGATAACCAGACATCACCAACGCACCAGCGGCACCAATGGCACCCGCTTGGTTAACCGTTGCAATCCCTGCCATGATTGACCCCAAAACCAAGAAGATCAGCAACAATGGTGGAACCAAGGTGATCACAACCTTGAACGCAAATGCACGATCATATTTGCCAGTGTATTCAACTGGTGGCGCGATATTTGGGCGCAACCACGCCGCAATCAGAATATACGCCATATAAAGCCCAACCAAAACAAGCCCAGGGATAAACGCCCCAAGGAACATTTCACCCGCCGATGTGGACACCACATCAAAACTGGTTGGCATTGCGGGATCGCCTGTGTTTGCCTTGTACAATGCTTTGCGCAGGTTTGAACCTTGATCGGCGGCTGATGCCAACTGATCCGCAAGAATAATCAAAACGATAGATGGGGGAATAATTTGACCCAATGTACCCGACGCCGCAATCGTGCCTGTGGCCAAGCTTTGTGAATAGTTATTGCGCAGCATTGCAGGCAATGAAATCAAACCCATCGCAACAACCGTCGCCCCAACAATCCCTGTTGTCGCTGCCAAAAGCGCGCCAACAAAGACAACCGAAATCCCCAAACCACCTGGAACAGGGCCAAACAGATTGGCCATTGTAATCAACAGGTCTTCGGCAATTTTGGATCGCTGCAACATGATGCCCATGAAAATAAACAGCGGAATCGCAATCAAAGTATCGCGTTCAGGTTCCCAATAAACCCCGCGCAGGTTTGTCACCCCTGCCGACAACCATTGCGATGCGCCACCTTGATCAAAATAGGCAGTTGAATCACCGGTGAATAAATATCCCGTCCCTGCTGCCAGCATAATTGTAATGATGGATGATCCAGGCAATGCGAATGCAACGGGATAGCCAGAACCAAGCGCCGTTGCCATTAGTACAACCAAAATAAGTAGGAAAAACAGTTCCATTAGTGTGCTCCTGAACCGTTTGGTTCGTATTTACCTTCTTCGCCGCGATAATCCGCGACGGCCCCCATCAAATAACTGACAAATTGAATCATCATAGATATGGCGAATACGCCTAAAAACCCTGCCATCAGATATTTCACATAAAGCCCATATCCAGATTGAGTTGTTTCAAACCGCAAAATCGGGCTGTTGATGATGGATGTTTTTTGCGCCATGCCCAAAATTAAAATGGTCCAGCACAATGTCATTCCCAAGAATATTGAACCAATCGCATTGATCCAACCTTTGGATTTTTCCGCCATACCTGCGTAAAAAATATCGACCCGAACATGGCCTTCTTCCAGCAATGTAAACGCGCTGGCAAACAGGAAAAACGCGCCGTACCAAAACCGCACCAAATCTGCCATAAACGCCTGTTCGTAAGAGAAAATAAATCGGAATATCACGATCAATAATTCCGCGACAACAATCAACAATGCCAACCAATGGAACCCTTTGGTTTTGGTAAACATCGCAATGATTATGCCCAAAATCATCAGTGGCACATGCACATATGGGCCACGAAATAACGGACGGATAAGATTTTTTTCTAACTCTTCGCCAACAAGGGGCAATAACATTTCTTCGATGCGCAAGAACGAGATCACGGAATCGACCAGCCCGATCAACAGCACGATCCAAAATGCCGCGCGAATGAAAAAGACATTAATGTCGGAAATGCGAAAACTGTCCTGACGCAGGGTGCGATCTGAACTGCGTAGCACCAACATAACCGCGATGATTATTGAAACGGGATAAAGCAACATTTGCATGATCCCAATTGCGCCACCACTGAACGATGAACCGGGCAACCCAATCCAAAAGGTTGCAAATGTATTTGCCAAAAATGCAAACATGACCGCCAGATTTGACCAGCCAAGCGCACGGATGAACAAAGTGTTAGAAAAAAGTCCTGTCGAAACAGGTGACGTTGTCGTCGCCATAAAAAACTCCTGATTCACAACAGAGTATGTTGCGTTTCGAAAACAGGCCGAGACAGTTTCCCGTCTCGGCCCAAATTTCGCGGTTTTACAAACCTAGCGGTTCAAAACGTTGTTACGTTTTTGAACATATGCCGTATCTGACAACGCTGTCCATGCACCGATTTCGGCGCGTGCCTTAAGGTGGCTGTCATAGATGCGTTTAGACAAATCAGAATGATCGCGTGCTTCTTCGATCACTTCTTCTGCGGCTTCGCCGAAACCTTCGTAAACGTCATCGTTGAATTCACGCAGTTCAACACCGTGATCGTTGATCAAACGGTTCAAATACAAACCATTGTTTGCGTTTGTTTCCGCCATGGTCTGCGTGTTTTCTTCGGCGGCTGCCGCTTTGATAATTTCTTGATGGTTCTTTGAAAGACCATCCCAGAATGCTTTGTTAAAGCCAACGGCCAATTGTGCACCTGGCTCGTGCATACCAGGGAAATAGTAATATTTCGCCGCTTCATAGAACTTCATGAAATAGTCATTGAACGGGCCAACCCATTCCGTTGCATCAATCGCACCAGACACAAGGTTTTCATAAATTTGACCACCTGGCAGTGAAACTGGTGATGCACCGATTTTGGCCAGAACGTCGCCACCCAAACCTGGCATACGCATTTTCAAGCCTTTCATGTCATCAAGGCTGTTGATTTCTTTGTTGAACCAACCACCCATCTGAACACCGGTGTTACCCATTGCCAGACCTTTGACGCCAAATTCTGCGCCCAATTCATCCCACAATTCTTGACCACCTGCATAACGCATCCATGCGTCCATTTCGGTATATGTCAAACCAAATGGAATCGCTGTGAATGGTGCAAAACCTGGGTGCTTACCCTTCCAGTAATATTCCGCACCGATGTAACCTTGGGCATTGCCAGAAGCAACTTCGTCAAAGCTATCAAATGCGCCAACACGTTCGCCAGCAGCGTAATATGTTGTTTGAATTTCACCATCAGTTAGTTCTTGTACACGTGCCGCAAAACGTTGTGCAGGCAGACCCAAACCAGGGAAATCACGTGGCCATGTGGATACCAAAGCCATCTCGATTTTGCCTTGTGCTACGGACGGAGCAGCAAGTGTTGTAGCGGCGCCAGCAACTGCTGCGCCCGTTAAAAATTTCCGACGTTCCATTAAATTCCTCCCTAGGGTGCGGGGATCATATGTTTGTTCCCGCGCAGCTTCGTCAAAATACTACTTAAGCAGCATGGGCAAAGCGTAGCGAAGTTTCGCAATAACGCAAGTCTCTGATTTCGTTACGTCAAAATTTTATTACCCTTTTACACGCTTGACGTGCAATGCAGTGCGACGACCCTAAAAATTGGGCAAGTGATCAAAATTTTAGCAACATCCACAACGGACGGTGGTCGGATACATAATATTTTGCGCAAGTTCGCCAATATGACGTGGCATTTGCATCCCAAATTTCACCAAATACCACCGCATCAAAATCAAAAACCCCAGTATCCACGGTTTGCTGAACCAACCCGGGCGTGACTGCAATTTGATCATAATCATGCGAATCCGAAACATTGGTAGGGATTCGGGTTTCATGTTGCGGCAATCGCAAACCGCGATCTAACAATGCTTCAAAAATCGGATCACCATCATTTGCATGCGGCAAATTAAAATCGCCCACCGCCATGATATTTTTAGTCCACGCATTTTTGGATTTTCGCCGCAAATCACACCAGCGCGATATTGCATATGCTTCGAGTTGACGTTGTTTCAATGATAATGCGCGGTTTTGTGCGGTATCTTGTGGACCATACAACAGGTGACAATTTGCCATTAACAATCGATGATTTTCAATTTCAAAACTGCACAATAACGGATTGCGATTATACCCTTGAAACGCAACATTCGGCAGCCCATCGCCATCATCAAACGTAATATTATCACGATCGGATTCCACCACGCCCACCTCGCCCATTTTGGCACCCAGACGCACACGGCGCGTATCAAAAACATAGGCCGCGCGTTCCCCATTTCCGGCCTTGTCATTAAAGATATATGAAAAATGATTGGGTAAAACGGCCATCAATTTTTCAAAATCAATCAGGTTATCCGCAACCTCTTGGATGGCGATAATTTCAAACCAGCTGATGATTTCAGCAATCACTGCAATATCAATGTCACGCCGTTTGTGTTGCCCAAAATTGGCAATATTCCACGTGGCAATTAATACATGCCCCGCCTGACCGACATCTGGTATTTGGCGGCTATCTGCGGGGTCCGCATGCACGCGATCACGATGCGCAATCAACGCTGCAATTTGCACCGCAGCGTCATAGGTAAACTCTGGATTTGGTTTGGTAAGTGAACGCATCTGACCACCATAAAAGAACCCGTGAATTTAATCACAGGTTCTGCGTTTTCCAAAATCCAAAGACAGGGTTATTTTCGTAAATAAGTGCGCCTCATCACCAATCGCCGATATTTTCCATGGATGCCCAAGGTTCGGCCGCTGGCAATGCGTCACCTTCTTGGATCAATTCGATGGAAACATTATCGGGTGATTTCACAAATGCCATATATCCATCGCGTGGTGGGCGGTTAATCACCACGCCCGCATCCGCCAATCGTTGGCACGTTTCATAAATATTATCGACGCGATATGCCAAATGCCCCCAACTGCGCCCTGTTTCCAGTTTTTCATCGCTGTCCCAGTTATATGTAAGTTCCAATTCGGGTGCTGCGGTTTCGCGCGATGTTGTTTCATCTGCGGGTGCTGCCAGAAAAATAAGCGTGAACTTTCCCGCTGGTACCTCTTTGCGGCGCGTTTCAACCAATCCGAATTTATTCACCCAAAAATCAAGCGATTCATCCAGATCGCTGACACGTACCATCGTATGCACATAACGCATTTTACCATTCCTTATTGCGATTTTCACACCACCCTAACGCGGGCATGATGACAGGGCAATTCGGAAATAATTGACAATTCTGTGTATGCGCGGCATGGATGCGCCATGACATTTTACCAAATTATCGCCACCAGTTTTGCCATCACAATTGCATTGGTATTTTTGCTCGAACGATTTGGCAATATGCGCGAAACGGCGTTGTTAAAACGAAGCGTGCTCTATGTGTTGGCCATCGCTTTGGTGGCAATGGTTATATGGTATGTTTTGCAATTGTTGCTGTCACTGCCACCAATGACACAGGCACTTGATGTGCCTGCGATTATGCTCGGTATGTTGGCAGCGCTCGGGTTTCGCAACGCGATTGGGATCATCAAAGAACGCGCAGCCAAAAAACAAAGGCGCGATTAACGTCGCCCCGTTGGGATCACCTCGTAACCCTGCTCTTCTGGCTCATCATCCACCATTTCCGCAGGGAACCCAGGTGCCGTAATATCCAACCCAGTGGCCTGTTCCAAACGTTTGATAATGTTGGGCGATAATTCGCGTTCTCCAAATCGCGCAATGCCATCCTTGAATATTTTGATCATCAATGGGTTCATTTCCAATGGCACGCCTGCGCGGTCTGCCACGTCTTGGAATAAACCAATGTCTTTGAGCACCAAATCCATTGTGAAACTGATATCACGCGATCCATTCAGGATCACTTGGCCTTCGGTTTCATGCACAAAACTGGTGCCCGATGAAATCGCCATCGCCTCGTATGCCGTGTTCAAATCCATCCCCGCCCCCTTGGCCACGGTCAATGCTTCGCACACCGTGATCAAATTGGCAGTTGCCAAATAATTGGTTAACACTTTTAACACCGATGCCGTGCCCAAATCACCGGTATGAAGCACACGTCGCCCCAATGTGGTCAGGATCGGCAAAACCCGTTCAAAGGTGGCGCGATCACAACCGGCAAAAATACTAATGTTGCCTGTATCGGCGCGATGACACCCACCCGACACGGGGCAATCCACCGCCGCACCGCCAGCCGCAATCACCTTGGCACCCAGACGTTTGACCTCTGCTTCATCAGTTGTTGACATTTCAAGCCATATTTTTCCCGCGCCCATGGATTGCAACAATCCATTGTCACCCTCAACCACAACCGCACAGGCCGCGGGCGATGGCAAACACGTAATCACAACATCGCAATCGCGCATCAATTGCGCGGGGCTTTCGCCCGCATTGGCGCCACGTTCAACGAACCCAGCAACCAAATCCGCGTTCAAATCATGCACCATCAAATCGAAACCATTGCGCAGCAAGCTACCCGACAGTTTCCCACCCACATTGCCAAGCCCGATAAATCCTATTTTCATGAAATCTCTCCTGTTTTTCACAGCCTGATAAACACGAGATATGATTGCAATCCCAATTCCGACAGATCGCATCGTTTCCAATGTCGCAACACTGCTTTTCCATGTATTTTATGTAAAAATTGCCGCTGATGCGCTATCTCTATGGCAAGTTCACATATGAAAGGAAAACAACTATGTCTGTACGTCCTGTAAAATCCACCAGCCTTGCCCAACCCACGATGGAGGGCGCTGGCGTATCATTGCATCGCGCGTTTGGATTTCATGATCCAACCTCGCTTGATCCATTTCTGCTGTTCGACGATTTTCGCAACGAAGATCCAAGCGGTTATCAAAACGGGTTTCCGTGGCATCCGCATCGCGGCATTGAAACCATCACTTACGTTTTGTCAGGTGAGGTTGATCATGGCGACAGCCTTGGTAACACCGGCACGCTTGGCGCAGGTGATATCCAATGGATGACATCTGGGTCTGGAATCATGCACCAAGAAATGCCGCGCGGAAATGCGAATGGGCAAATGCATGGCTTTCAACTCTGGGCGAACCTACCCTCAGAATTGAAAATGACCGCACCGCGATACCAAGATGTTGAAGCCAAGGAAATTCCTGTGATCCAAGAAGATGACGGAACCGTGGTAAAGGTCATCGTGGGATCGTTCTGGGGCAAAACCGGCCCTGTTGATGGGATCGCCGCCGATCCGCAATATCTGGATATTTTTGTGCCAGCGGGTGTGAAAAAAACATTTCCTGTCGATACCTATCGCAAGGCATTCGCCTATGTGTTTGAGGGTTCTGGCATGTTTGATTATGCCTCTACCCCCACAGGTGTTTTGCTGGAAAAAGAGGTGTTCGGCCAAGAGGTGAACATTCGCGATATGTCGGGCAACCGCACATTGGTGAAATTTGACACAGGTGACAGCGTCACCGTGCAAGCGGGTGAAGAAGGCATTCGTTTTCTGTTGATTTCAGGCAAACCAATCGAGGAACCCGTCGCGTGGCACGGCCCAATCGTGATGAACACACGCGATGAATTGCGCACAGCAATTGCCGAGCTAAACAACGGTACCTTTATCAAACCAGCGCATTAAATCGCACCGACAAACCGTGCAAAACCAAAGATCAGGGCGCAGGCAAGCAATAGTTGTAAAACAAGGCTTGCGCCCCATTGAAACCGAGCGCGCGATCGATCCGCCTGCAAATCCACACCGCGGGTTTGGCGGATCACATTATCACGTGCGGCCTTGATCCGATTTTGATCGACAAAGCGGCGAAATTTTGGGTGTTTGAGCTGTTTTTCTGCCTCAAGCAAATAGGCTGCATCCTTGCTCACGCGGCGGGGTAAATACCGCCCTGCTTGTTTTAACTTGCGCTCAAACCCGTTTCCGTCAGCCTCGAATGTTTCTTCCAATGCTTTGGAAATATCGGATTTCGCACGTTCGATGTTATGTTCAGCCATGTGTCCCCCAAGACCAAAGTAACCATTGATCAAGGATACGCGCATGCCAGCACAATCACAAGTTCGAACCTATGGCATACCAATTTCCATATGATCGCCCTCGGTGAAATGGATGGTTTCATGGCGCGATTTCAGTGGTGCAAAATGACATGCACTGCATACAAAAAGGCAAATACTCAAAACCCCAAAAAACCACATAAGACACCTTTCTGCACACAGCTTGCACAGGTGTCGTTGATGGCGATTAACAGGGGGTAAAACAGTGGGGAAATATACGTTTCACATTTTATGAAAACCCATTTCATCGCGCCATCGGCAAGGCTTTACCGAGTGTAAAAACCGCGGTGGAAATTTGAAATAAGACACAGTATATTCAACGTTAAATAAGGATAAATGAATGCCCCCAATTTTGCCGAATATTCCAAAAATTATCATCTCTCTGGTCTTGCTTGCGGCGGGGATTGGGAAATTGTCTGGCAACCCTATGATGTTGGAAAGCTTCACTAAATTGGGATTACCAGAATGGTTTGGCGCATTCATCGGCACCTGCGAGGTGGCAGGTGCGATTGGTATCTGGATACGCCGCATGGCGGCGCCTGCCGCACTTGGCATCGCGTTTATCATGGTGGGGGCGATGTATTATCATTTGTCGCACACGCCCATGCAACAAGGCATCCCTGCCTTGGTGATTTTCCTATGTGCGATTTATACTTTTGTGCGCGAACGCTATCACGCGTTTTGGGCGGGATAGATCACGTTTTTAAACCGGATATGATGTGATAAGCAAAACCGCTTATCACATTGAATTTTTGAACTTATTCAAGCACGGGTTCAGTTGTTCCACCACCTGAATCATCAGATGCAATCACGGCGGCAACCACGGCCAGTAACAGCAATGGAATGACGATGTTACCAGAACCGCCAGCGGCCTCTGGCTCTGCCTCTACGATCATGGGTTCAACGTCTGGTTCGACCAAACTGCCAGCAAAGGCAGACGAGGTTGCGAACATCGCAACAGCGGCAATTGAAAATAATTTACGCATAACAAACTCCTTTGATGAAAGCACAAACATAGCACATTTTCATCCCGCAACGTAGTGACAGGGATCACACATCCAAAACCCGATTTTCCCTGTCGGACAAGCGTCGGACATCCGTAGGACATGTGGCGGACAATTGGGTGGCGGGGATTTTTATGTATTTCCGCCAGAATCTTCCCAAATTTCGTTCGTCATTGCATCACTGGATAGGTCTGTGTCGACATCGTCTTCTTCGACACGACGTCGTGTGTTTACGGGTGTCACCTCTAGCGCGCCAGCAAAGAAGCTGGCCGCCGCGAGCATCGGTACAACATAAACCATTTTTTCGGTGAGATAGGCGACACTATAAGAAGGGATCAAAACCACGGCAGCGCGAATTGCGGCAAGTTGAATGCTCATTTTCGTGTCCTATTTCAACAGCTTTTTGAGAATACTCCAGAACGAAACGGTTGTTCGACTATACACGTGATTGTACGCTGCCTTCTTGGGGTTCGTAACCCACCCCATCCCGCGCGGTGCATTGAGACCCAGTTTCGTTTTGATTATTTTCTTAGGTGAAGTCCTCGCTGCCAAGCTCTTTTTGATGCTCGGCTTTCGAATGCCAAATTTCATAAAGTTTCCAATAAATCATTTAAGTATTGGAATTTATTATGTGCGATTGATTTTTGCTTTGCAACTATGCGTTGAGATCAACACACCACCCGTGGAAACCACGGGTCGCGCCCGACCTCCCCCACGGGAGGGCGCTTTGCACCCACCCGAGGTCGGGCGCGTCTCTTTGCAATTGAAATAACAATTACGCCTTTGCGCAGTTAGTCATCCATCTTAAGCGCAGAAATAAACGCCTGCTGTGGGATTTCAACCTTACCGAACTGACGCATCTTTTTCTTACCTGCTTTTTGTTTATCAAGCAGTTTGCGTTTTCGTGACATGTCACCGCCGTAACATTTGGCTGTTACGTCTTTGCGCAGCGCGGACAATGTTTCACGCGCGATGATGCGGCCACCGATGGCGGCTTGGATTGGGATTTTGAATTGGTGTTGGGGGATCAATTCCTTGAGCTTTTCCACCATAGAGCGTCCGCGCATATCGGCGCGGTCTTGGTGCACCATGATTGATAGAGCATCAACGGGTTCGTCATTGACCAAGATTTGCATCTTGACCAATTTATCCTCGCGGTAGCCATCCATTTGATAATCAAATGATGCATAGCCTTTGGTCACAGATTTCAAACGGTCGTAGAAATCAAACACCACCTCGTTCAATGGCAGGTCATAAACCACCATCGCGCGTGTGCCCGCATATGTCAGATCAAGCTGAATACCACGGCGATCTTGGCAGAGTTTGAGCACATCACCCAGATATTCATCAGGCACCAAAATGGTCGCCTTGATGCGCGGTTCTTCGATATGATCAACATGGGTCAGATCCGGCATATCAGCGGGGTTGTGCAAATCCACAACCGTGCCATCGCGCATGTGGATGTGATAAATCACGGATGGGGCTGTTGTGATCAGCTCGATATCATATTCACGTTCCAGACGGTCGCGAATAACCTCTAGATGCAACAGGCCAAGGAAACCGCAGCGAAAGCCAAAGCCAAGTGCAGCGGATGTTTCCATTTCGGTGCTAAATGATGCGTCATTCAAGGACAGTTTGGAAATTGCTTCGCGCAGGTCTTCGAATTCGGCGTTATCAACAGGGAACAACCCACAGAATACAACCGGTTGTGACGGTGCAAAACCCGGAAGCGGTTTTTCACAGCCCTTTTTTACATGGGTGATGGTGTCACCCACACGGGTATCGGCCACCTGTTTGATTGATGCGGTCAAGAAACCCAATTCGCCTGGGCCAAGCACATCAATATTTTCCATCTTGGGGCGGAACACGCCGACACGATCCACGGGATATGCAGCGTTGGTGTTCATCATGCGGATTTTATCACCCTTGCGCAGATGCCCGTCAATCACGCGCACCAAAACCACCACGCCCAGATAGGCGTCATACCAGCTATCGACCAGCATCGCCTTGAGCGGAGCATCTGGATCGCCCTTGGGTGCAGGAAGGCGTGTGACGATCGCCTCAAGCACATCGGCGATACCGATGCCCGTTTTTGCGCTGATGTGCACCGCGTCGGTGGCATCAATGCCAATCACGTCTTCGATTTGTTCGGCAACCCGATCAGGATCGGCGGCGGGTAGATCGATTTTATTGAGGACAGGCACGATTTCATGATCGGCCTCGATTGCGTGGTAAACGTTGGCCAATGTCTGTGCCTCGACCCCTTGGGAGGCATCAACAACCAGCAACGAACCCTCTACTGCGCGCATAGAGCGGGACACTTCATAGGCGAAATCAACGTGGCCGGGAGTGTCAATCAGGTTGAGAACGTAATTTTCGCCATCATTCGCCTTGTATTCAATGCGAACGGAGTTTGCCTTGATCGTAATCCCGCGTTCTTTTTCAATATCCATCGTGTCCAGCATTTGTGCGGACATATCGCGTTCAGCCACGGTTCCCGTGAGCTGAATCAAGCGATCAGCAAGCGTGGATTTGCCGTGGTCAATATGCGCCACGATGGAAAAATTGCGGATTTTTGATAGGTCTGTCATGGACAGGGATATGATACGGATTTGGGGTTTGGTCAATGGGTATCATGCGCAAAAACCACGCATAAAACAAAGGGGTTTCGTGGTGGTTTTCATCGTGGAGTGGGTTGATTTGCGCTAAATCTAGCGGGGCGTTGGTGGTTGGCCTACGAAATATCGTGACATGAGTCCGAAACACATCAGAAAAATGATTTAATTATAAGGGCTTGCGCGAAGAATCCGAGATATGCCATAATCATCGGATAAACGCGCCGACAAAGAGCGCATGGCAGGCAAGGGGATATTCCCAATGAAAACACCAATGAAACCCGTCGCGGCAATCATTGCATTGATGGTATGCACCAATCCAATCAATGCGGGCGTGATTGAACGCGCATGTAACAAAATGGATCGCAAAGCGGCAACGCGCAGCACTTGTAGCTGTGTGCAACAAGTGGCGAACCAAAAGTTATCTTATTCAGATCAACGCAAAGCAGCGAAATTTTTCAAAGATCCGCATCTGGCACAGGTAACGCGCCAGTCGGACAATTCAGCGACTGAAAAATTCTGGCTACGTTACAAGGCGTTTGGCACAACGGCTGGGCAGGTTTGCTCTTAACTCGTTGAATTTGATGATTTAATTTCGATGATCAGGCCAGCACTGGCCTGTTCAATCATGTCCAACACCACATCAAAACCATCGTTATAATACGGATCGGGTACCTCGCGGTGCGGGTTGTTTGGCGCGTAATCCATGAAAAGTTTCAGTTTTGCGCCGGCACCGGTTGGTGCCATTTGGCGCAGGTCTTGTAGATTGTTGTTATCCATCGCCAAGATCAGATCAAAATCTGTGAAATCACGCGCCGACACTTGGCGTGCGCGCAGATCAGACAAATCGTATCCACGCGTTGCCGCCATCAAAGTTGCACGCCGATCAGGTGGGTTGCCGATATGCCATGCCCCCGTCCCAGCGCCATCAACCACAACATCCAATCCCGCATCCGCCGCCATTTGGCGAAAAACACCATGGGCCGTGGGGGATCGGCAGATATTGCCAAGACAGACGAACAGAATACGCATGGCGCGATGGTTGCGCGATTAACGATTTAAATCAACAGGTACGGTCAATTTCACATCGCCTGCGTGTTCAAAAGTCAGGGTAAAATCAACCATGTCGCCCTGAACCAACCCGCGTTGCAGCCCCATCAACATCAGATGATCCCCACCGCGTTTCAGCTCAATTGTTTCACCTGCGGCAATGGCGATGCCCTCTTCCAATTTGACCATACGCATCACACCATCCGCTTCGTGGATATGGGTGTGAATTTCAGCCATGGCAATGGGAGATTTCACCGCGATCAAACGGTCATCCTGGCCGGTGTTATTGCGGATTTGCATGAATGCGCCGCCTGCCTTGGCGCTGGCACCATTGGCGCGGGCGTAGGCATCATTGATTAACATTTCTTTGGGGGCGTTGCCTGTAAAAACAAAAACGATCGCGGCGCATAAAATTGCGGATGCGATGACGACGCCAAATGTATTTTTAAAACTGCTCATCTAAAATTCTCCTTTTGCGCCATTGCTAATTGGGCTGCGCGAAAAGCAAAACAAGACAAAATGAAGCGGCCCCACAGTTTCCTGTGAGGCCGCCCAAATTCATCATTGAAAAGCGTGCTTATGCAGTAGCCGCTTTTGCGATGTCTTTTTTCACTTTCAACGCTTTTGCTGACAATTCAGCATCCTTGGCTTTGGCCAAGTAAGCGTCCAAACCACCACGGTGATCAACAGAACGCAAAGCAGATGCAGATACGCGGAATTTGAATGAACGACCCAGCGTATCGCTGATCAGTGTCACATCATTCAGGTTCGGCAAAAAGCGACGCTTTGTTTTATTGTTCGCATGGCTGACGTTATTGCCAGTTTGCGGTGATTTTCCAGACAGTTCACATACGCGAGACATTGGACATTCCTTTGCTTTAACCTTGCGGTGCGCGCTACCAGACCCCTGCCCGACTGCGCCTAAAATTCGAAGCCTTCCTTTAGGCCGCTTCGCAACACCCGTCAAGGGCTGTGCGATAACAACCTGCGGGTTTTGTGAAAAACCTAGCAGATTCTAAGAGAATCCGCCCACAGGTTGCGATGAAATTCAGAGAAATCATGAATTTGGCAGAGAATCAATCGCATTGGGCTTTCGTCGTGAATGTGTTTCGCATATCTGTTGGGAACGATGAATTTACCAATTGAAACTGTTCTACCCGCATTGATTGACGCGGTGAAATCGCACAATCGCGCGGTGCTGCAAGCCCCGCCCGGGGCAGGTAAAACCACGCGGGTTCCGTTGGCTTTGCTGGATGCCAAATTGTTTGACGGCAAGATCATCATGTTGGAACCACGCCGATTGGCAGCACGTGCCGCCGCCGAACGATTGGCAGAACAATTGGGTGAAACCGCGGGGCAAACCGTGGGTTATGCCATGCGGGGTGAGCGCAAAATTGGCAAACAAACCCGTATCGAGGTGGTGACAGAGGGTGTGTTAACCCGCATGATCCAGAACGATCCTGAATTGGCGGGCATTTCATGTATCATCTTTGATGAATTTCACGAGCGCAGCTTGCAGGCCGATCTTGGCTTGGCACTTTGTTTGGAAATTCGCGCAGCATTGCGCGATGATTTATGCATCATCGCCATGTCCGCCACATTGGATGCAGGCCCCGTTGCGACATTGATGGACAATGCCCCGATGATCACATCAGAGGGGCGCGCATACCCCGTAGAACAGCGTTTTTTGGATAAACCATGGTCACGCCCCAATCAGCGCGGGCCGCGATTTGAACAGGCGATGGCGGATTTAATTATCAAGGCTGCGAATGATACCGATGGTTCGATCCTTGCGTTTTTACCCGGTGAAGGTGAAATCAGACGGGTGCAGGCCTTGGTTGAACCCGCATTGAAATCCATGCTTGATACCCGCCCATTGTTTGGTGCTATGCCATTTGCCGAACAACGCCGCGCCATTGCACCCAGCAAACGGCGTAAATTGGTGCTTGCCACCAGCATCGCGGAAACATCGCTGACGATTGAAGATATCCGCGTGGTGGTGGATGGTGGGCGTGCACGCCGCGCCGCATTTGATGCTGGATCTGGCATGTCGCGTCTGATCACCGAACGCGTGACCAAGGCCGAGGCCACCCAGCGCCAAGGCCGCGCAGGGCGCGTAAGTGAAGGTGTTTGTTACAAGCTTTGGACCCGTGGCGAAGATGGCGGGTTACAGCCATTTCCCTTGCCTGAAATTTTATCCTCCGATCTGTCGGCACTGGTGTTGGAATTGGCGGCGTGGGGCACGGTTGATCCAACAGATTTACCGTTTTTAACCCAACCGCGTGATACCGATTTTGCCAATGCCCAAGCGTTGTTGCGCCAAATCGGAGCACTTGATGCGCAAAATCGCATCACGGAACAGGGGCGCGAAATTGCCGCCATGCCAACGCACCCGCGCCTTGCACGGATGTTATTAAACGCTGGCAAAGGGGCGGAAATGATCGCAGCATTGTTGGAATCGCGCGATGTATTAATGACAGGCGCACCCAGCGATTTTGCACTGCGGGTTGAGGCATTTCAAAACCCACGCGCATTTGAACAAAACCGCCCCTATCGGATCAATCGCGGTGCATTGGAACGTGCGCGGATCGATGCCAAGCGATTGCGTGCAAAGGGTTCACGAGATTTAAGCACCCCACAAATGGCGGCACTGGCATATCCTGATCGCATTGGATTGCACCGTGCTGGCGATGCGCCACGGTTTTTGTTATCAGGTGGCAGTGGCGCATTTGTGAATGACGACGACCCGATGGGTGCCGAGCGTTTAATCGTCGCCAGTGATCTGGACGGCAAACAAAAAGAAGCCCGCCTGCGCATGGGCATCGCGATAAGTGAGAGCGAATTGCGCGATATCTTTGGCGATGATTTTGAAACGCGTAATATTTGCGAATGGTCAAAGCGGGATCGACGTGTTTTGGCGAAAACCCAAACCTGTTTTGGTGCCTTGGTTTTGAATGAGCAAAACTGGCGCGATTGTCCCGATGATGCGATTGCATCCGCGCTGTTGGATGGTATCCGCGATTTGGGGTTACAGGTGTTGCCATGGGATCAATCTGCGCGGTTCATACAGGCGCGCGTTGAATGGTTGCGTGCACGTGGCAGCGATTTGCCAGATTGTTCGGATGATGCATTACTTGGCGATATGGAAAACTGGTTGCTGCCCCATATGTATGGGGTGAAATCCATTGATGGGTTAAAATCGCTGGTGATGACAACGATCATCAAGGCGCGCTTGGATTATAACCAACAACAATTGCTCGAAACGCTCGCGCCCGCCGCAATCAAGGCGCCAACAGGCACGCGCTTGCCTGTGGATTACAGCGCGGATCAGCCCCGCATCGCTGTGCGATTACAGGAATTATTTGGCATGACGGTGCATCCCACAGTGGGGCCAGATCGTTTGCCATTGATTATTGATTTATTATCCCCTGCGCGGCGCGTGGTGCAAACCACGGCTGATTTGCCCAATTTTTGGGGCACGTCATATGTGGATGTGCGCAAAGACATGCGCGGGCGTTACCCTCGCCATCCATGGCCCGAAGACCCCACCGTGGCAGAGGCGACAAAACGGGTGAAGCCGCGCGGAACCTAGGGAGCGTTTTTTTCTTCGGTCGCTTTGTTTTTATCGCGGCGCAAAATCTGGCTGACGCGCAGATTGGCACCCATTTCAAAGCGTGAACGTGTGCGCAATACAGGTGTGTTTTTGGAACCCGATCTGGATTCCCGCAACACAATATACAAACCACTGGCAATAATCACCGCCGCACCAATAATGGTGGGCATATCCAGCACCTCGTTAAACAGGACATAACCAAAAATCGTCGCCCAGATGATTTGCGAATATTGCATAGGTGCGACGATCACGGCTTCGCCTGTGCGATAGGCGGCGATCATAAACATCGTGGCAATCGTACCCAGCAAAGCCACCAAAAATTGCAGCCCCAGATGTTCAATCGGCATGGGTTTGTAATAAAATGGCATCAATATCGCCATCAAAACAAAGGTGGCAATCATGGGATAAAGTAACAGGACAACAACACGTTCCTCTTGTCCAATTTTGCGCACGATAATGGATGCGGTTGCACCACCCACGGCCGCAACCAATGCCGCCAAATGCCCAAGTTCAAGCGAAACATCACCAGGGCGCAGGACGATCAAAACACCGCAAAGCCCGACCAACACCGCCATCCAACGACGAATGCCCACAGCCTCGCCCAAGACAGGGATCGACAGCACCGTAATTATCAACGGCATGGAAAACAAAATCGCATAGGCCTGTGCCAACGGCAGCAGCGCAAAGGCGAAAAACGCCCCCACCCCGCCCATCACCGCGGCAATCGTGCGCAGCGCTGTCCACCACGGATGCACGGGCAGCAATGTGCCCGGATTGGCATCGCGCATGAGCATCAAAGTGACCAGCGGAAAGCCAAACAGAACGTTGAAAAACGAAACTTGAAATGGGGCGTAATGGGCGCCAAGCACCTTTACCACCACGTCATGGGTTGCAAAAATTGCAAATGCACAGAGCGCAAGCATCGCCGCTTTGCCGTTGGATTTTTGTTTTGTCATCGGGCAAGGCACCGCTGGAGGAATATTCAAATGCGAACTTGCGCAAAAACATGTTTTTAATCAAGGGCGCAAGCAAACAATTTTTGCGCAAACTCTGTGCAAAAAATACAAAACGCCGCACAATGGCGGCGTTTGTTCAATCCAAAATTTTTGGAGTTGGATTAAGCGGCCTCTTTCGCGGCTGCTTGGCGGTCACTTTCTTCGCGTGACAAGGCAACAGATGTACGAACACCTTTTTCAACAAACTGCATCATACCGTTTACACAGCGTTCAGTTGGTTCAATGCCCGCACACATCAATACTTCGCGTCCGTCACGTGAACGTGCCCAGCGCGCGATTGATTCAACGCCATTTCCATATTTTTTATCATCAGCGATCGCATCATCCAATGCGGCCAAAACAACAGCGGCAAACAGTTTCTGAGAACGTTTACCTTGGTCGTTTGTGTATGCTGTATCATCAACGTAGTCGAACAACTCGAAGTCCTCTTTACATTTATAATTTCGTTAGGTCTGGGCAATATGACGATTTTGTAACGATTCGGTAGCCCAGTTTGATCATGGAAGCTATGTTTATAACGCATAGCTCTTAAAAAGTAACCCTCTTTCGCTGGTGACTTGTCACGACCAAGTCCAAAAGATATAGGAATGCAAAATCATTCTTCAACCCAACAAAGGGCATTATTCGCATGGCAAAGATCAACGGCAATGAAATTCGACCGGGCAATGTTTTGGAACATAACAACGGCCTGTGGGTCGCGGTAAAAGTTGACCATGTGAAACCCGGTAAAGGGGGCGCATTTGCACAAGTTGAAATGAAAAACCTGCGTAATGGTTCAAAATTGAACGAACGTTTCCGTTCCGCAGACAAAGTTGAAAAAGTACGTCTTGATCAAAAAGATCAGCAATTTTTGTACGAAAACGACGGTATGTTGGTATTTATGGACACTGAAACATACGAACAAATTGAGTTGCCCGCTGATATTTTGGGTGAACGTCGTCCGTTTTTACAAGATGGCATGACCATTCAAATCGAATATCATGAAAGCGAAGCATTGAACGCAAGCTTGCCAGCCAAGGTGACATGTGTGGTCGAAGAAACCGAACCCGCAGTCAAAGGGCAAACCGCCGCCAATAGCTTTAAACCTGCGATTTTGGACAATGGTATGCGTATCATGATCCCACCGTTTATTGACGTAGGCCAAGCGGTGGTCGTGCACACCGAAACAATGGAATATTCCGAACGCGCGTAACGCAAAATTAACTTTGATATGCAAAGTTACGTTACGACCCTAGGAAAAATTCCCTCGTAAAAGTGACGAATGATGTTTTAAGGCCCCGCAAATTTTGCGGGGTCTTTTAATTTTGGCAAGTTGATTCTGTTATTTGGGGCGCATGATCACACAGGTGGTGGAACCTGTGGCATACAGCTTGCCATCATCGCGCCCGAAGATTTGTGCCGTGGCAACACCGGTTGTGCGGCCACAATGATCGACGACACCTTTGATCAAGACCTCTTGATCGAGCGTAATACCGCGAATGATATTCACCTTGAATTCGGCGGTTGTGTAAATTGACCCTTGGGGCAGCATGGTCATCACAGAACAGGCCATCGCACTATCAAGCACAGTGCCATACCAACCACCATGAACAGTGCCCATTGGATTGCTGGCGTTAAATTTGGGTGCACCTGCAAATGTCACGCTTCCCTTTTCCACAGCATGAAGGCGAAAATTTAACAGATCCGCAATGGGTGGCCCCGATATTACCCCATTCAACATATCGGTCATAAATTCCAGACCAGAACGTGCAAGCATTTCATCAAAGCTTGGCAATTCATCGGGGGAAGTCGCAAAAAACATTAACGTGGCTCCTTTTAATGGAACCACGTTAAGCGGGGGAGTTTTATTTGACCAGTGGTTTAGGCAACTTTTGCAGCGACTGGCGGTGTGACGCTGCGCCCAAGTGCGCGGCACACATCGCTGGTTAAACGCGCATCGTTCAATGTGTAAAAATGCAAATCTTCAACACCTTCGTTGATCAGATCATCGCATAATTCGGTACACACCGCGGTTGATAACAGATCATGTTCGGCCTTTGATTTGGTATTGGAGAATGCTTTGTCCAACCAATCAGGCGTTTGCGCACCGCAACGTTGTGAAAACACTTTGGTCTTGGCCCAGTTTTCCACGGGCAAAATACCAGGCACGATTTTGTTTTTGATCCCTGCTTTTTCTGCACGATCACGAAAGCGTAGGAAATCTTCGGCCTCAAAGAAAAACTGTGTGATGGCGCTGTCGGCCCCCGCTTTGAACTTGGAATGCAGCATCACGATGTCATGATCGGCATTCGCGCTATCGGGATGCACATGCGGGTATGCCGCCACGCGAATGTTGAATTGGTTTTGCGCGGCCAAGGCTTCGATCAATTCGATGCTGCCGCTAAACCCATCTGGATGCGCTTCGAAATTGGTCGCACCATTTGGTGCATCCCCGCGAAGAGCAACAATTTGTTTGGCCCCTGCGGCAGCGTAATCTTGTGCCACTTGCAGTGTTTCGGTGCGTGTTGCCCCAACACACGTTAAATGCCCAGCGACATTCAAACCATAATGATCGGCAATCACACCCACAGCGGATTTTGACAAATCACGCGTTGTGCCACCCGCACCATAAGTAACGGAAACGAAACTTGGGTCCAAGCCGACCAAACCTTCGAGCGTTGACCACATTTTGAAACTTGCTTCCAGCGAACGCGGTGGGAACAGCTCAAATGAAAGGCCAAATTTTGGGTCAGAGATATGCATTGGATTCGTCCAGTTTTGTTTCGTTGCCCTGTTGTCGTCAAAAAACGATATTGAATCAAATTCATATTTCTAATATTTAATATGAAAAAATTGGGAATTAATAAATGTATATCGAATTTCGCCACTTACGCACGATCAAGGCCATTCACGAACAAGGCGGGTTGGCACGCGCCGCTGATGTTTTAAACATCACCCAATCCGCATTGTCCCACCAAGTGAAAGGATTGGAAGAACAAGTTGGCATGGAATTATTTTTACGCCGATCCAAGCCATTAAAGCTTTCAAAGGCGGGACATAAATTATTGGTTCTAGCCGATCAAATATTGCCAAAAATCACAGAACTGGAAAAGGATTTTGCTGGGCTTCATGATGGGACCAATGGGCGGATGCATATCGCCATTGAATGCCATGCCTGTTTTGAATGGCTGTTTCCCGTGCTGGAAGATTTTCGCAAAAATTGGGGGCAGATCGATGTCGATATTCGCCCGGGGCTCAGTTTCGATGCCCTACCCGCATTACAACGCGAAGAGGTGGATGTGGTGATTTCATCCGATCCCGAAAATCTGGATGGTGTGGAATTTATCCATCTGTTTGATTACGAACCAACGTTTGTCTGTGCATCCAACCATCCATTGGCTGACAAAGAATTCATCACAGCAGAGGATTTTCGCGATCAAACCTTGATTACCTATCCCGTTGATAAAACCCGACTGGACGTGTTTTCGCAATTGTTGATGCCCGCACGTATCGAACCCGCCGCCGTGCGACAAGCGGAATTAACCGCCGTGATTGTGTTGCTAGTGGCATCGGGGCGCGGTGTTTCTGTTTTACCCGACTGGGTGGTGGCCGATCAAAAATACGGCCATGATTTTGTGACCAAACCAATAACTGAAACGGGTCTGACACGTGGCCTATATGCCGCGGTGCGCACATCCGAGGTTGACGCGGCCTTTATGAAAGATTTTGTTGGCTTTACAAAGGCGCGAACAACCTAATCGCATTTGAGTGAATTTCAATATGATTAAATCTTTCTTTGGTACCATTTTTCGCTGGTTAGGATTTGCGTTTTGCGCAGGCGTTTCATTCGGTGCACTCGTTTTTGCGATCAACAAGCTTTATTCCGCGATACAAGCCGACATCGATGTTTCACTGATGATCGAGGCTGGTCTTGGACTTGGCATTGCTGGGTTTATGGGGTGGAATGCAATGCAGCTTTTCACCAGTCGCTTTTTTCATAAAACGGTTGAAAAGGTATCAAAACCATCAACGAACACATCCCGTCCAAAACCAGATCGTCACAAATCCACGCCAAAAACCACCACTAATTCTAAGTTCAAATCCATCGCAATTGACGGCAGCAACGTATTCTTGCGCCGCGATCCCAATTTGCTGGTGTTACATATGATGGTCGTGTCCCTGCTGGAAATGGGGCACGAAGTACACGTCTTTTTTGACGCCAATATTTATTATGTGATGCAAGACTCTGGTATCGTGTTTTCTGGCAACGGGAACCATCACAACCAAATCGCAGAAGCATTTGGTATTCCCGCGACCGACATCACCATCGTGCCGGGTGGAAGTCAGGCCGATCACTTTATCCTGCCATTTGCGGATAAACCCAATGGTGTAGTGGTCACGAATGATCGTTTTTCAGAATTTAGCGATGAATTTCCGTGGGTTACACATAAGAAACGCTTGGCAAAATTTGATGTGGTGCAAAATCATTTGCTGATCCCGCGTTTCAACATGAAGGTGGAATTGGTTTAACCAAACCGCGGGCGCGACAGGATCACCGTTTCTTGGCCATCGTAATCTCCGATGCAATCTTGGACATAGCCAAGCTTTTGCGCCAATCGGAGTGAACCTGTGTTGTCGGGATCAATGATACAGACCGTACTTGGGTCTGTTTTCATTTGATCAAGCCAACCCAGCGCAGCAACCATTGCTTCGCTGGCGTAACCTTGGCCATGTGCGGATGGTGATAGAACCCAGCCTGCCTCTGGTCGGTTGCCAAGTGGTGGGGTGATATCGCGTTTATAATCCGCAAACCCCACCTCGCCGATGAATTCGCCCCCATGGGTTTCAACCAACCAATAGCCATAGCCCATCAATGCCCAATGCCCTGTAAAGCGTAACAATCGTTGCCATGCCGTACCTGGTGTTGCGGGTTGTCCTGAAATATGGCGATAAACCCGTTCATCACGCCACATCGCAAAACTATTTTCAAAATCATTTGCCCGATGTGCACGCATGACCAACCGTTCGGTCAAAAGACGTGGTGCGGATTGATAAACGGGCATTTATATCCTTTCGATTGGGGACAAGTTGACAAATGGATGTAAAAACCTGCCCTGATCGCGCGTATTTGCCAACAGATTGCACATCAATCCCTTTACATCAACAACCCAACCGCCCTATAGAGCGCGGAACCCGAACATCTACAGGTATTCCAATGGCACAATGGTCTGCAAATATTAACGTAATGATCAAGGCTGCGCGTCGCGCGGGGCGTATGTTGATGCGCGATTTTGGCGAAGTCGACAAATTGCAAGTTTCCACCAAGGGAACAGGCGAATTTGTGAACCGTGCCGATATCCGCGCCGAAGAATTTTTACGTGAAGATTTGGAAGAAGCACGTGCCAATTATGGTTGGACATCGGAACGCGCAGGCGAAGTTGCTGGATCAGACCCAACGCGGCGTTGGATTGTTGCCCCACTTGAAGGCGCCGAAAATTTTGTACACGGCTTGCCGCATTGGGCGTTGTCCATCGCATTGGAATACAAAGGCGAAATCGTTGCCGCATTGGTTTTCAACCCGATTGACGAAGAATTATTCGTGGCCGAAAAAGGCAACGGTTCATGGTTAAATGACCAACGTATCCGCGTTTCAGGACGCCGTGATATGGATCGTTTGATTGTGGGAACCACATTGCCACCAAAGGGCAAATCTGGCCTGCCAGCCGTGTTAAAAGACATTGCACATATCGCCCCTGCCGTCACTGGTATACGCAACTGGGGCTGTTCATCATTGAACCTCGCTTATGTTGCGGCAGGTCGATATGATGCCTGTTGGGATCGCAAGTTGGATATCTGGAACATCGCCGCAGGTGCATTGATCGTAAAAGAGGCTGGTGGTCTTTCGCAAGGAATGAAAGATGGTTCCGACCCGCTGGAAACAGGTAGCATTATCGCCGCAAACAACGAAGTTTTCGATCGCTTCGCGAAAACGCTTCGCAACGCTTAATCATAAAAGACGTATCGCAACACCTTGTGATTCCATCCCGTCCCCTGCGCGATCAAAGCGCAGATATGCAATCGCTTGGCCGTTTGATTGGCTAAACACTTGCCCAATGGATTTCCCATCCCGTGTGATCGCACTGCCAATCGGCACGGTGCCATCAATGGCAACGGTCTTGAACCCTTTGCGTAGCTCGGTTTTGTGTTTCATCCGCGCCGTAACCTCTTGGCCGACATAACAACCTTTGCGAAAATCAACACCGTGGAGCCGTTCAAATCCGGCCTCTAGGATATATGTTTCATCCGCGATCAGCTCGATATTTGTTTCGGGGATACAGTGTTTCACGCGAATGGCTGTCCAATCAATTGTTGGTTCCCCCCCCTTGGTCGCACTGTATTGGCGCCAACCCAGATCAGCGTGGCGCGGATCGGCATGTGCGCCCGATGGCACATCACCCAGCCCGCGATTAACGCATAAATCGGTGGCCTCGATCTGCACATCCGCGCGTAATTTATACATGGTTAAGCGTTTGGCCAATGCGGGCGCGCGATCAACTGCAATATCAATTAAATAATCATCACCGTTGGCTGCGACAAAGAAATCAAACAGGTATTTCCCCTGTGGCGTCAAAATCGAAGCATAGACCAAACCCTTTTTGGTTCCACCCATGTCGTTGCTGATCGTGTCTTGCAAAAATTTATATGCATCACTGCCGCTGATGCGCAAAATTCCTCGATCAATCGCCAATTCGCCTGTCATATTGTAGCAATCCTTCGATTAGGGATGAATTTTTTGTTCATATCCGATATGGAACCTAAGAACAGAAAAAATCTATGGCCCATGCCCGCACCAGTGTCCATCATTATTCCCACTTTGAACAGCGCCAAAACGCTGGGTCCAATGATGGCTGGATTATTTGAAGGGATGAGCACGGGATTGGTTTGCGAAGTGATATTTGCCGATGGCGGGTCAACTGATGACACCATAAAAATCGGTGACGAACTGGGCGTGAAAATCATTTCATGCACCAAGGGGCGCGGCACACAAATGGCCAACGGTGCCAATGCTGCACGTGGTGATTGGTTGTTCTTCGTACATTCCGACACACAATTATCAAAAGGTTGGGCGGATATTGTTTTGGACCATATTCAATCCAACCGCAAAGCCGGTTTTGGTAAATTGAAATTCGACGCAAACGGGTTTGGCGCGTGGTTTGTCGCGGGTTGGGCAAATATCCGATCACGCTTGTTTGGGTTGCCCTATGGTGATCAAACATTGTTGATTTCCAAACAAATGTATCGTTCCACTGGTGGTTATCGTGATATTCCATTGATGGAAGATGTCGCCATTTCCAATAAAATCGGCCGACAGAAAACCGCGTTGAACTTTACTGCAACCACAGGTGCGGATCGCTTTGTGAATGATGGGTGGTTTCGGCGTGGAACGAAAAACCTTGGCACGTTGGCGCTATACTATCTGGGACGTGACCCCAATCAGCTTAGCCATCGGTATCACCGCTAATCCCCATAAAACGAACCAATCGACCCAACGGCGATTTCATCAGCTTTTGCGCACCACGACCAGCGAATGATCGCGTGTTACGTTCTGTTCCCTGAATGGGTGTTGTATCAAATTGCAGGTTGAACAGGTCGGCGTAAATGCCGCCGCGTTCCAACAATTCATCATGGCTTCCTTGATCCACAATCCGCCCTTGGTCCATGACAACGATTTGATCTGCATCCAATATGGTGGATAATCGATGCGCAATCACCAATGTTGTGCGCCCTTTGGACAGATCATCCAATGCTTGGCGAATAGAGGCTTCGGATTCTGCGTCCAATGCCGATGTGGGTTCATCCAACAACAAAATCGGTGCATCACGTAAAATCGCACGTGCAATCGAAAGCCGTTGTTTTTCACCCCCTGAAAACGCCGCCTTGGATGGGTCAATCATCGTTTGATAACCATCGGGCAATTTATTGATAAAACTATGCGCTGCGGCGGCTTTGGCGGCTTTGATGCAATCGACTTCGCTGGCATCTTTGCGCCCAAAAGAAATGTTATCCAGAATGGATGCTGACAACAAAACACTGTCTTGGCTAACCACAGAAATCTGATCGCGCAGGGCCGATAATTTGAATTCATTGATCGGGCGGCCATCAATTTTGATCACCCCGCCAGTGGCATCAAACAAGCGTGGCAATAAATTGAAAACCGTGGATTTGCCCGCACCAGATCGCCCAACAAATGCATAAGTTTTACCCGCACCAATTTCCAAATTCATATCATGCAATGCGTGATACCCATCGGGATATGTGAAATTGACATTTTCAAATGAAATACCGCCATGCGCACCACTGCCATCGGCATATTCAAACGTTCCATCCGCGATGATCTGTGGCGTATCATAAAGCGCAAAAACGCGATCCAATGCACCCATGCCCTGCAATCCCATTGCATAGGCTTTGCCAAGCTTTCGCGCAGGGTTGGTTGCCACACCAAGGGCGGTTAACAACCCAATAAATCCGGCCAAATCAATCGCACCCGATCGCATACGAAGCGCAACCAAAAACAACAAAACCGCAATCGCCAAACCACCCAGAATTTCCATCAGTGGTGAAACACTTGCCTGCCATTTCATCAAATCAACGCGAAGCTTATACAGGCGTTCAAACACTTCATCCGCACCTTGTTTCAAACGCTCTTCCAGGCGATAGGTGCGCACCATACGAATACCTGAAAGGCCTTCGTTTACCGCCCCTGTCATGGTGGCAATTTCTTCTTGTGTTTCAGAGGAAATTTTACGCACGCGTGACCCCGCAATACCAACTGGACCAAAAGCAAATGCAAATATCAAAATCAACCCCAGCGTCATCGCCCAATCGATGGATAACATCACCGCGAATGTGGCAATTACCGTAAAAATGGCGGTGATGGATCCGAACACCTCTTTCGTGGCGGTGCGTACCAATTCGATATCTGCAGAAAAGCGCGAGGCCAACGCCGCTGGCGATTCCGCCAACAGGTTGGATAAATCCATATAAACCAAACTGTCGAACATCTTGGCCTGCATATCGGCCTGAACACGGGTTAAAACATTATTCTGAATGATCTGGTAATAATATTGGCATAACCCTTTGGACACCGTCAAAACAATGATCCCAATTGGCCCCCAATAAATCACATTTTGGGCACCGTTTTCAAATGCCGACATGACCAGTTGCATAAATTTGGCGTAACCAGCCGCCGCAACAGCAACCACAATCATCAAAATTACGGTTCCCGCCAGAACCCATGCATGAGGCTTGAGCCAATCATGCCACATCCGCCCATATGCCGCGCGAACACTGATTTGATCCGTCGTTTTTGTGGACATACAGCCTATTTCCCCAGTCAATTCGTTTTGTCATATCACGCCAAATCACACTGTCCAACAGTCCATTTTCAACAAGTGTTTGACGCAAGCACAAACGCGGCCTAACAAAAGAAAAAAACATCAGGTTGATTTCATGTCGCTTCATCACGGTCGCACCATCCTTGCCATTCCCGGCCCATCTGTCATGCCCGAACGCGTAATCCGCGCCATGCATCGTGCCTCGCCCAATATTTATGAGGGTGAAATGATTGATATGACGGCAACAATTCTGCCCGATTTGAAAAAAGTGGCGCGAACATCCGGCAATGTTGCGATTTACATTGGCAATGGTCATTCAGCCTGGGAAGCATCAATAAACAATACGCTCAATAAGGGTGACAAAGTATTGGTTTTGGGCACGGGGCGTTTTGGCCCTGGCTGGGGTGACATGGGCAAAAGCCTAGGGATTGATGTGGAATTAATGGATTTTGGGATGCATTCCGATGCCGATCCTGCACGCATTTATGAACGCTTACGCGCGGATAAATCAAACGAAATTCGCGCCGTTTTAACCGTCCAAACAGATACCGCCAGTTCTGTTCAGAACGATATCCCCGCAATTCGCAAGGCCATCAATGATGCCAACCACCCTGCCCTGTTCATGGTCGATTGCATCGCCAGTTTGGGATGTGAACCCCATGAAATGGATCAATGGGGCGTCGATGTGATGGTATCCGCCTGTCAAAAAGGATTGATGACACCGGCAGGATTGGCCTTTGTCTTTTTCAATGAAAAGGCCCAAAAAGCACGCAAATTGGTTCACCCAAGCCTTTATTGGGATTGGACGACACGCGCGAACCCCGATGTTTATTATCAACATTTTGGCGGCACTGCGCCCACGCATCATCTCTATGCATTGCGCGAAGCGCTGGATATGATCGTTCACGAAGAAGGCATCGAAAATGTTTGGGCACGCCACGAAACATTTGCAAATGCGATCTGGGCCGCAATTGATGCATGGGGTGATACCGGAACGATGTGGCACAATATAAAATCCCATTCGAAACGATCACGCGGCGTATCATCGGTTCAAACCACACCAGATGTTGGTGGAATTTTACGCCATGATTGCGAATTTCTGGCGGGTGTAACGCTTGGAATTGGCCTTGGCATGGCGCAACCCAACACGCCCGAATATGCACAGTATTTTCGCATTGGTCACATGGGGCATTTAAACGTTCACATGGTGATGGGAACGCTTGGTGCGATTGATTTCTCGCTCAAGCGCAACAATATCCCGCATGGTGACGGCGCCTTGGCCGCAGCGGCCAAAGTTATGGCAGATCACAATTTCAACTAGCCCTGCGCGTTTGCCAATGCTGTTGGCAATACCTCGGCCAATAAGGCGAGGTCTTGTGGTGTTCCCGCAGATATCCGAATGCAGCGATCTTGTGGGGGCACAAATGGCATGCGTACAAAAACGCCTAACGCACCAAGTTCCGCCACCACACGGCGTGCGTAATCCCCATCACCACCACAATCCAATGTGACGAAATTGGTTGCAGACGCGAGCGGAACCAACCCATTTTCCGTAGCAATTTTTGCTATTTCGTCCTTTGCGTCGTTGATTTGACGAACGACTTGCGACAAATATTCCTGATCCTGTAACGCCGCCAATGCCGCCATTTGAGATATTTTTGGAATTCCAAAATGATTGCGGACTTTATCAAATGCACGAATAAGTTCTACTTGGCCGATGGCATAGCCAACACGTGCGCCCGCCATGCCATACGCCTTTGAAAACGTGCGCATGCGGATCACATTTGGATTATTGGTGTCAAATGCAGGCGCTGCGCCATCTGGTGCACATTCAATATATGCTTCGTCCAAAATCAACAAACATTCGTCGGGGACGCTATCAATCAGGGCTTGGACCACGTCGGCAGAATGAACCGTTCCCATAGGATTGTCAGGATTTACAAAATATATCAACTTTGGCTTTTCTTTTTGCGCCATTGCGATCAAAGCTTCTGGGTCTTCAAAATCACCGCGATATGGAACCGTAATCAATTCCCCGCCATATCCCGCCACATGATAATTGAATGTTGGATATGCCCCCAGCGACGTTACAACGCGATCCCCAGGCGACACCATTAGGCGTACCAAATACCCAAGCAACCCATCGATACCTTCACCAATCACAATATTTTGCGCTGAAATCTGGTGATGCTCTGCCAGCGCTTGACGCAGCTCCACACTTTCTGGATCAGAATATTTCCAAGTATCCATTGCTGCATCAGCAATCACTTTGATCACCTTTGGTGATGAACCAAACACATTTTCATTCGCCCCTAAACGCGCGGAAAACATACGCCCTTGGGCGCGTTCTTGCGTTTCAGGCCCCACAAAAGGCACGCTCGCAGGCAATGAATTTACGAGTTCCGTGAACCGCGGGCTTTGCGATTTTTCAGTCATATTTCTCAATCCACAAATTGGTGTGAAAACTTGTAACAGCGTTTTCACACCATATGTATATGGTACGCAATTGCTAATTGGGGGAATTAAATGTCAAATTCAAAGCCTAGCTTAAAAATGACTCGCCGCAGTGTATTGGCCACGGGTGGCGCCGCCGTTGGCGCACGGTTTTTACCCAAAATTGCCACCAGCACAGGTGGGCGTCGTATCCTCACTGTTTATTTTGATAAAACCATCGGCGCCATGCGCGCGATTGAACGTCTCGTGCCATAGTTACAAAGGTTTCACATTTCATTGCTAAATATAGCGGTACAACCAGATCGATTCGCACAATCTGGTATCTGCTGCCAAAGGAGCAATGACATGAAACCGATCAAACCTGCTGAATTCGCTCAAAACACTGCACCGCTATCAAATCCGAACAGAATAAATCTGGCCGAAATTGGGATGCTACATGCAGCACCAATTGAAAACGGACAGCGCATATTGACTTTTAAGTTTGATTTTAAAACAGGCCAGTTGTTTCCGAATTGAAAAACGGCCCTGAGCAATCGCCCAGAGCCGTCTCCAAATGTACGGCCATCGGCGTCCCCGCCTGTTCCGTAGATAAATATTGAAACAAATTTATTTCCAAATGTTTAATATATCCTCGCCGAAGGCATTTAGACATTTCTGCCGTTGCCTTCGGCAAGGATATTTAGAACATTTGGAGCGCTTAGCTAAGCGACGCCACCCGCGCGAATGCCTCTTTTAGGGTTGCGAGCTCTTCACCACCAGTTTCAACACGGGCACGGTTTTCCGCGACAACGGATTCTGGTGCATTTGCGGTGAATTTTTCATTCGCCAATTTGCCCTTGATCCCGTTAAGTTCTTTTTCCAGCTTTTCAATGGATTTTGACAAACGCGCCTTTTCCGCAGCGATATCGATGATATCAGCAAGGGGCAGGCAAAACGAACCACCATCAACAGGTAATGTAATTGCACCTTTGGGTGCCGCGGTTGCGGTATTCACATCTTCGATCCGCGCCAATCGTTTGATCATTGCCAAATTTGTATCAAGTGCTTTTTGCGCATTTGCATCAAGCCCAAGATTGATCATTTCAATTTTCGCACCTGCATTCACACGCATTTCCGCACGGACAGAGCGCACCTGTTCGATCAGATTAATCACCCAAGACAGTTCTTTTTCCGCCGCAGTATCGACAAGCTCTTGGCCATAGGTTGGCCATGCGCGATGCGCCAATAATGTTTCATCGCCGAATTCTTCCCAGAGTTTTTCGGTAATGAATGGCATGATTGGATGCATCAAGGTCAAAGCCTCTTGCAGCACCCAAACCAATGTGGCCTTGGTTTCGGCAATCACAGCCTGATCATCACCTTGCAGCAACGGTTTTGAAAGCTCGACATACCAATCGCAAATTTTATTCCACACAAACACATACAACGCATTCGCCGCATCGTTAAAACGATAGGCATCAAGTGCCGCATCAATTTCGATCCGCGCCTTTGCGGTTTCACCAACGATCCATTTGTTCAACGTCTGTGTGACCTTTGTTGGGTCAAAGTCCGGATCAGGGCGTGCCTCGTTAAACTCAGCAAATCGCGCGGCGTTCCAAAGCTTGGTGCCAAAATTGCGATAGCCCTCAATTCGTTTCATATCGAGCTTTAACACACCGCCAAGTGCGGCCATTGCAGCGCTTGAAAACCGCAACGCATCCGCGCCGTATTCGTCGATGATATCAAGCGGGTCCATAACGTTGCCCGTTGATTTGGACATTTTCTTGCCCTTGGCATCACGCACAAGTCCGTGCAGATACACGGTGTCGAATGGCACCTGATCCACGACGGCAAGTTGCATCATCATCATACGAGCAACCCAGAAAAATAAGATATCTTGCCCTGTGACCAGCGTGCTGGTTGGGAAGTATTTCTGCATCTCTGAGGTGTCTTCGGGCCAGCCAAGTGTGCCGATTGGCCAGAGGCCAGAGGAGAACCATGTGTCAAGCACGTCTGGGTCACGGGTTAATTCAACACCGTCACCTGCTTGTGCTTGCGCTTCTGCCTCGGTCGCGGCGCAAAACTGATTTCCCTCACTATCAAACCAAACCGGAATTTGATGCCCCCACCAGAGCTGGCGCGAGATACACCATGGTTCGATATTTTCGAGCCAGTGATAGTAAACTTTTTCACCACTTTCGGGCAGGATTTTAACTGTGCCATCACGCACTGCATCAAGTGCGGGACCAACGATTTTATCTGTTTCAACAAACCATTGATCGGTCAGCATCGGTTCGATCACAACCTTTGATCGATCGCCGAACGGCTGCATGATTGGCTTGTTTTCAACCATCGGAACGGTTTGCGTGATTTCGGACTCAACGCCGTCGTCGTCTTTAACCTTGCGCACAACATCGTGCATCACGGCGAGCCCCTCACCCGTGATCTGTTCTACAACCTTTGCCCGTGCTTCAAACCGATTAAGGCCGCGCAGATCATCAGGGATCAGGTTGATCGCATCAACTTCGTTTTCGGTAAATTCCGCGCCCTTTGCGTGTGCTTGCGCCTTGGCGGCCTCTTCGGCATATGGTGCGCCATCGGCACGCATCGCGCCTTTGGTATCCATCAGGCGATACATCGGAATGCCGCCGCGTTTGGCGACTTGGTAGTCATTGAAATCATGCGCACCGGTGATTTTCACGGCACCTGATCCGAAATTCATATCGGGATATTCATCGGTGATGATCGGGATCAGACGGCGGTGTTCCTTGGGCCCCACAGGAATTTCGCACAGTTTGCCCACGATGGGCGCATAGCGTTCATCATCAGGGTGCACCGCAACCGCGCCATCACCCAGCATGGTTTCGGGGCGTGTGGTGGCGATAGAAATGTAATCGCGCTCTTCCTCCAAGGTGACGTTGCCGTCCTCGTCCTTTTCGCGATAGGTATATGTCACGCCATCAGCGAGCGGATATTTGAAATGCCACATATGGCCGTCGACCTCGATATTTTCGACCTCTAGGTCGGAAATCGCGGTTTCGAAATGCGGGTCCCAGTTAACGAGACGCTTGCCGCGGTAAATCAAGCCTTTGTTATACATTTCAACAAAAACCTTGATCACAGCATCATGGAAATTCGGGGAATTTTCATGACCAGTACGCGTGTCGCCATGCGCCCCCGCCATGGTAAATGCCGTGCGTGAAAAATCGCATGATGCACCAAGGCGTTTCAATTGATTGATAATTGTCCCGCCTGATTGTTCTTTCCATTCCCAAATTTTGGCAAGGAAATCTTCGCGGCTCATGTCTGTGCGTTTGATACCCTGTTCACCCAATTGGCGTTCTACAACCATTTGGGTGGCGATCCCCGCGTGATCGGTGCCGGGTTGCCAAAGCGTGTCATATCCTTGCATCCGTTTCCAGCGGATCAGGATATCCTGCAATGTGTTGTTAAACGCATGGCCCATGTGCAGAACACCCGTCACATTGGGCGGTGGGATCATAACACTGTAGCTGGCATCTTTGGTGCGCGGTCCCGCCCCAGCCTTAAAAGCCCCGGCATCTTCCCATTTTTTATAAATCGCGGCTTCAGCAGAAGCTGCATCAAAATTCTTTTCCATCGCCATTTTCACGTGCCTTATGCGTCATATTTCAAGGCGCTTTTACACGTGCAAATCGCGAAGGGAAAGCCCCGTCACCCGATCAAGCGCTTCGTTTAATTTTTGTGCGAAGCTGGATCAAGCTTTCGGATGATAAGACACCCGTCATTTCACCAATATGATCCAACACCGCATCCAATTCCGCGGTGGTTTGCGCAACCACCTGCAAGATCACATCAAACCGCCCCGATGCGGTATGGGCCTCTTGCACCGCAGAAATTGATTTTAACCGCGAAAACAGATTTGCGCCCGCTTTGGGATCAACCTGTAACAACACGGTTGCACGAATTTGACCCGCTGCGAATGCATCACCCAATCGCAAACTATACCCCGCGATGGTACCATTTTGTTCCAACCGTTGGATGCGCGCCTGAATTGTTGTGCGCGCCACACCCAAAGTCGCCGCAAGGCTTGAAATCGGAATGCGTGCATTTGTGCGCAATTCAGACAGCAGCCGTTTATCAAGATTATCCATCACATATCGCCTTTGTTTTCGTCAGATTGCCCAAAATAATACGCTAATTCAACAATAAACCTTGTCTAACTGACGTTTGATCGCTGCATAATGAAGAAAAACAGGCAGGCCCATGACATTTCAACGTACCAATTGGCAACACCCGCTGGATTATCTGGAACAACGACAGCCAGATCGCCCCGTGATTTTTTTCCATGCTGATACGCTGGCGCAAACGGCGAAACAGTTTTTGAATGGTTTTGATGGCTTGGTGACATATGCGGTCAAGGCAAACCCTGATCAAATGGTGTTAAGCCATTTGGTAAATGCAGGTGTCACCAGTTTTGATGTTGCATCCCCATCAGAAATGAAAATGGTGCGTAGCCACGGTGCAGACCTGACAATGCATTACAACAACCCTGTGCGATCTGTTGCAGAAATTCAAATCGCATTGAACCACGGCATTCGGTCATTTTCCGTTGATCGTTACGGTGAATTGGCCAAGCTGATAAAGCTTGCGCCAAAGGGATGTGAAATATCAGTGCGATTAAAGCTACCCACCAAAGGGGCCGCATATGATTTTGGTGATAAATTTGGCGCAACACCGGATGAATGTAAATCCTTGTTACAACAGGCGCGTGATGCAGGTTTTCAAACCTCGATGACGTTTCACCCTGGAACACAGTGTGAAGATGCGCAAACTTGGGTGAAATACATATCCACATGCGCAAATATTGCGCGTTCAGCAGATGTGAAATTACAACGGCTGAATGTTGGTGGTGGTTTCCCATCGTTTCGCGGCGCAATCAAACCAGAATTAAACCCGATTTTTGAATGCATCGCGCAATCGTGCAAAGACAGCTTTGGTGATGAAAGTCCAAAATTGGTTTGCGAACCGGGCCGCGCGATGGTGGCAGAGGCATTTACATTGGTCACGCGCGTCAAAGCACGTGATCGCGATGTACTGTTTTTAAACGATGGTGTTTATGGCGGGCTGACCGAATTTCGCGATATTGGCAATTGCGAGCGGTATTCTCTTTTCACCTCCAAAGGCAGCGTTCGCGATGGCACCTATCGCGATTTCACCATATTCGGACCAACATGTGATTCCATTGATCGTTTGCCGGAATGCCTATCGTTGCCAGAAACCGTATCGGAAGGTGATTATATTTTATTCAAGGGCATGGGCGCATACGTGCAATCAATCGCGACACAATTTAACGGATATGGCGCGATGGAATCTGTGGTATTGGCATAAATCACAAACTGTTTTGCACAGTTTTCTTGCGTTTTTGGTGAAACCGATCATCATCCCAACCATGAACAAAAGACGCCCCCGAAATCACATCATCATTATCGATGGCACACAAAGCAAGCTTGACAAAGGGCATGAAACAAACGCTGGGATTTTGTTTCGTTTGCTCGAAGAAACGCCAAATGCGCGTGACGAAACATTGTGGTATCATCCCGGTGTGCAAGGGCATGGTTTGTGGAATTGGATTACCATCGCTTCAGGCTTGGGGATCAATGCAACGATACGTCAGGCCTATGCACGATTGTCATCGCAATATCGTTCGGGCGACAAGATTTATTTATTTGGATTTAGTCGGGGCGCATATGCCGTGCGATCATTGGCGGGAATGATAGCACAGCTTGGGTTACTGCGGCGCAAACACGCAATTGAGCGGCGCGTGACACAAGCGTTTCGGCTCTACGAATGCAAATCCAGCGGTGTCACGCTGCGCCATTTTGTCAACGCATATACCAACCGCGATATCCCAATTGAAATGATCGGCGTCTGGGACACGGTCAAGGCGCTTGGCCTATCCTATCCGTTACTTTCGCGATTGGCACCGATGGCGACTGAATTTCACAATGACAAAATCGGGGGTGGCGTGAAAAACGGATTTCACGCGCTGGCACTTGATGAAACACGCAATGCCTATGCCCCTGTGTTGTGGGATGTTGAATTTGGTTGGAATGGCCATTTAGAACAAGTCTGGTTTCGCGGTGCACATTCGGATATTGGCGGACATGTTTGGAAATTTCCAGATGCGCGACCATTATCCAACATTCCATTGGTATGGATGTTAGAAAAAGCAGAAGAATGCGGTCTGCTCCTGCCCACCGATTGGCGCGATCGGTTTGTTTTGGATCCGACCGCACCTGCCAAAGGTGACAAGCGCGGTATTGCCAAATTTTTCTTACTGCGTTCCAAACGCATCGTTGGCGCGTTTCCCTGTGAAAAATTGCATCCATCGGTGGGCGATCAGGCGATTATTGAACCCTATCACGCGACATCACCAAAACTTGTTACAAAAATCTGATCAAGCACGAGTTGCCCAGCCTTGCGAACTATGGCAAAAGCAATCAAAGATTCATGCAAAACATTCAAAAGGCTGATAAATGACCGATTTTGCAAAAGCCCGCACAGCAATGGTGGATTGCCAAGTACGCCCATCAGACGTGACTAAATTTCCAATTATTGATGCATTGCTGAAAACAGAACGCGAAAATTTTGTCCCTAGCACGAAAAAGGCCGTCGCCTATGCTGGTGAACATATTGCGCTGTCTGATACGCGCGCATTGTTGGATGCACGCACATTTGCAAAGATGTTGGATGCCGCAAATATTCAACCCAATGAAATGGTTTTGGATATCGGATGTGGCATGGGATATTCCACCGCGGTTCTGGCGCATTTGTCAGAGGCGGTTGTCGGCATTGATAATGATCAGGATTTGGTAAATGCTGCATCTGAAAACTTGACCCAATCATCGGTCGATAACGCGATCACATTGCTTGGCAATTTGACCGCTGGTGCGCAAAAACACGGGCCATATGATGTAATCATCCTCCAAGGAGCCGTTGCAACAATCCCCGACAGCCTTGTTGATCAATTGAACGACACTGGACGCATTGTTGCAATTTTTTCCGACGGAAAGTCTGGCGTTTGTCGTATTGGATATAAATCACATGGAAAAATCGACTGGCGCGACGCATTTGATGCCACCGCGCCCATGCTCGAAGGTTTTCAAAAAGAAAAGACATTCACATTTGCGTAATGAAAATACGCGCAAATTGTCCACAGGAGACAAAACAGTGAAAACATCCATGAAAGCCATTTTATTGGCGACAGGATTAACTCTTGCATCACCGATCTTGGCACTTGCCGATGGCGTTTCATTGCAAAGCATTCTGGCACAAGCCTATAACAATAGCGATCAGCTCAGCCTGACCCGATCACAACTTCGCCAAGCGGACGAAGGTGTCGCACAAGCGCGATCATTGTGGAAACCCACCGTCGAAGGCAGCGCCAGCGTTGGCGCATCGCGCAGATGGAGCCACACGAATTCGCCACTTGATGGCAGCAGAGTCACCAACAAGGGCACTACCAATAGCAAGAATGTCGGCGTCACAGCATCACAAATGCTCTATGATGGCGGGCGAGCAAATGCAGGTATTGAATCCGCACGAATGCAAGTTTTGGCACAACGTCAAAACCTGATCGATGTTGAACAAACCGTTTTGTTGGGTGCAGTTGTCGCATTTTTCGATGTGCAACGCGATCAACGTGCCGTTGGATTGGCGCAAAATAACGTACGCGTTTTGAATGAACAGGTGCGCGCCGCACAAGACCGTTTCGATGTAGGCGAAGTGACCCGCACAGACGTTAGCCAAACACAAGCACGCCTTGCATCTGCTGTCAGCAATCTTGAACTTGCCAAGGGTAACTTGCGCAATTCACAGCAAAGCTTTCGTTCTGCGGTTGGGGTATCACCGACATCGCTGCACACACCAAGTGCCACGCCAAAATTGCCAGGTTCTGCGCGGGCTGCAGAGCAAATCGCAACAAACGGACATCCGCGAATTTTGGCAGCACAATTTGCGGTAAAGGCTGCGCAATACGATTTGGAACAGGTGAAATTGAACCGTCACCCAACCGTAAGCGCATCCATCAGCGCCGATGTGGATCGTTCAAATTCATCAACTGGCGATAGTGAATCGCTCACCGCATCCATCGGTGCAACTGTACCCATTTATCAAGGCGGTCGTTTGGACAGCGACCGGCGCATATCGCTTGCAGCATTACAAAATGCAGAGGCAAATGTTCAACTTGCCAGCCTTACAACGCGTCAAAACGTCAATAGCGCCTATGTGAATTGGCAAACATCAATTGCGGCCAAAAAGGCCGTGCAATCCCAAATTCGTTCGGCACGCATCGCTTTCGAAGGTGTCCGCGAAGAGGCGAAATTGGGTGCTCGCACCACGCTGGATGTATTGGATGCTGAACAAGAATTGTTAACCGCACAATCAAATTTGATCGCGGCAAATCGCAATGAATTTGTGGCCGCCTATCAAGTTTTGTCTGAAATGGGTTTGCTCACCGCTGAAAATCTTAAGCTAGCGGTTGAACAATATAATCCAGACGTCAATTACACACGCGTGAATGGCAAAAGCAAACTTGGCCAGAAACGATTGAAACTTCTGGACAAGCTTCAAAATCGTTAAAAACCTAGCCAAACTTGATCCAAGTTGATTTCCCCACTTAAAAACAGTATTTTTATGGTTCCTGTGGGGGAATCATTATGTCTAGTAATAATTTAAAAAATTCTGCGAATACGCGTGCCAAATTAATTCAACTGATTGCACGACAACAAAAATCGAACGACAACTCTCTGTTCAATGTGTCAGCACATGAACACGAAGCAGAAGAATTGCGCGTTGGTTTGACGGGTACTGATAACGCAAAATCATCCAGCAACCGACAAAATATCGGGACACTCGCGCTTGGAACCGATGCGCTTGTGCCAAGTGAAAATGCCCGAACATTGCAAAATGCTTTTCACAGCATGCGTGGCTCTGACCCACGGCAAAAACCATTAAAACTCGGCAAATCAGAGGTCGATGAACTCGCCGCCGATGCGGTGAAACGTGTTATTCAAAACGTAACCGAAGACAAAATCAGCGATTACATCGACACATTATTGCGTGCACGTGTTGGCTTGGTTTTTGATGAAATCAGCGAACAGAAAATCCAAAATGCGATTGCGCAAAACGCACCTGCTCAAATTTTGGAAATGATCAAAAAAGTAGCGCCAAAAATGATCGAAGGCGCGGTTAAGGCCACCACCGAAGATGTTCTGAACGCAGAGATGGACAATTTGACCATCGCAATTGAACAATCGGTAAAACAGCTTGTCCGCCAAGAATTGCATGGCTCTTTTGGATCAAAGGTAACGGAAAACATCAAGTCGTTGATCCATATCGAGGTTGCAAAACTTCGATCACATCACGAAATTTAGTCCGACGGTCTGGCTATTCGGCAATCGCCGCTATCGCATCAAGGTCCAAATGATGTTCGACATGTGCGGCTAGACGATCCAGTGTTGCATCAACATCCGCGCCATAGTTCAACCCAGATTGCGCCACGCCCAAACGGGATAAATACGCTGCGCGAAACGCATCACTGTTAAATAACCCGTGAATGTAACAGCCTTGCACGCGCCCATTGGCATTGCTTGCTCCCACACGATTTCCGTCAACTTGCAACCACGCATTTTTGCAATCACTGCCGTCGGTATCACCGATATGAATTTCATACCCATCAAACGAAGCACCCGTTTGCAAATCCGCCCCGATCACACGTGAAAGCTTTTTCTCTGGTTTCATATGTGTTGTGATATCCAAATGCCCCAGACCGGCATAGCGCCCTGCGTTACCCTCGATCCCCAAATCGTCGATAATTTCACGCCCCAACATTTGATAACCGCCACAAATGCCTAATACGCGCCCACCACAGCGAATATGTGCAGACAGATCAATATCCCAACCTTGATCGCGGAAAAATTGCAAATCACCAATCGTTGATTTGCTTCCAGGGATCAAAATAAGATCCGCATCATTTGGAAGCGGACGACCCGCAGGGATAATTTCAACAACGACATCGGGCTCAGCGGACAACGGATCCAAATCATCAAAATTTGCAATCCGAGAAAGCTGTGGCACAGCGATTTTAAACGCACCCTGCCCAGTGGTGTTGGAAATATCGCTCGCATCTTCTGCTGGTAATTTATGCGCCTCGCCAAACCACGGTAAAACACCCAGCGATTGCCAGCCTGTGCGGGCAACGATCTCGTTCAGCCCTGCGTCAAACAATGAAGTATCACCACGAAATTTGTTGATTGCGAAACCTTTAATCAAGGCTAAGTCATCCTTGGGCAAAATTGCATGTGTGCCCACCATTTGCGCGATCACACCACCACGATCAATATCGCCGAGCAAAACAACCGGCACATGCGCCGCGCTGGCAAAACCCATATTTGCAATGTCACCCGCACGCAAATTGATTTCTGCAGGGCTTCCTGCACCCTCAACAATCACAATATCGGTTTTCGCTTTTAAACGTTCAAAGCTTTCTAAAACACGCGGCATCAATGTTTGTTTCAACGCACCGTATTCACGCGCCTTTGCCGTTGTAAGACGCTGACCCTGTACGATCACTTGCGCACCGATGTCGGTTTCAGGCTTTAACAAAACAGGATTCATATCCGTATGGGCGTCAAGGCCACAAGCCATCGCCTGTAATGCCTGTGCCCGCCCGATTTCGCCACCATCACTGGTTACGGCCGCATTATTTGACATATTTTGGGGTTTAAACGGCGCAACGTTTAATCCACGCTTGGAATACGCACGACACAAGCCAGCAACCACCATTGATTTTCCAACGTTTGAACCAGCGCCCTGGATCATAATGGACTTTGCCATTTCGCGCCCCTAAAAAGCATACAAAGGATGCAAAACATGAATACGCCCGCACATTTAATTCTGGCCGCCGCCGTGTTTGCTCGGCCAGATAAACCGAAAGTTACCTTGGGGGCAATCGCAGGTGGCTTTTTACCTGATTTTTCTCTCTATGCTTTGGTTGCATGGAGCAGATTTATAGACCAAAATTCGTTCAGTCACATATTTCGCGAACAATATTTTTCCCAACAATGGCAATCCATTTTTGCCGTGGATAATTCTTTTTTTGTCTGGGCACTTATCATCGCAATCGGCATCTATTTAAAAAAACACTGGCTTTGGGCATTGGGTGGCGGTGGTTTTTTACATCTGTGTTTTGATTTTCCACTTCATCATGATGATGCACGCCAACATTTTTGGCCACTCACCGATTGGGTTTTTCACAGCCCGTTTAGTTATTGGGACAAAGATCACTTTGGCGGAACAATCGAAATGTTAGAATATGGATTATGCGTCGTTCTACTTGTCATTCTTTGGCGTCGTTTTAAATCAATATTTTCTCGTTCTGTGATCGCAATTGTGGCCACAATTCAAATTTTACCCACGATATTGTTTTCTTGGATACTTTAACATCTTGCACGCCCTGTCTGGCATTGCTATAGCCACGAAACACCATTACGGCGGCGAGTTGGCGGAGTGGTGACGCAGCGGATTGCAAATCCGTGTACACCGGTTCGATTCCGGTACTCGCCTCCAATGAAAACACTTAAAATTTGTTTTTAGACGCTCACAAGGTTTTTGATTAGATTTGGTCTCTTACCATTCTTTGAACGCTACCCTTGCGAAGATTGTGCCCAAAGATTGATATCTTGATCCGTTGCAATTTCATCAATTTGTGCAAGCTCATCAGCACTGAATTCCAAATTATCAATCGCACCGACACAATCGATAACTTGTGATGGTTTTGAAGCACCGATCAATGCAGAGGTAATCTTACCTTCGCGCAGCACCCAAGCGATTGCCATTTGGGCCAATGTTTGGCCACGATTTTCGGCAATTTCATTCAACTGGCGAATTTTTGCGATTGCTTTGTCAGACAAGAAACCATCAAGCAACGATTTGCCCTGAACTGCGCGGCCTTCGGTGATTTTCCCACCCAAATATTTGTTGGTTAACATCCCCTGTGCCAGCGGGGTAAAGGCGATTGAACCAATGCCAAGCTCACCCAATGTATCCTTTAACCCATCGGTTTCGACCCAGCGGTTCAACATATTGTACGATGGCTGATGAATAACGCATGGCGTTCCCAGATCCTTCAGGATTGCGGCCGCTTCGCGTGTACGTTGCGAATTATAAGAGGAAATCCCAGCGTATAGCGCACGCCCTGAACGCACGATATGATCCAGCGCCCCCATGGTTTCTTCTAGCGGAGTATTGGGATCAAATCGGTGGGAATAGAAAATATCAACGTAATCAAGCCCCATACGTTTCAACGATTGATCACAAGATGCGATCAGATATTTTCGGCTCCCCCATTCGCCATATGGCCCTGGCCACATGTCATATCCCGCCTTTGATGAAATCAGTAATTCATCGCGATACCCGTCAAAATCGGTTTTCAGAATTTCACCAAAGGCTTCTTCGGCGCTGCCTGCAGGTGGGCCATAGTTATTGGCCAAATCGAAATGCGTAATGCCCAGATCAAACGCCGTGGTGCAAATATCACGCTTGTTTTGATGCGGAAAATCATGGCCAAAGTTATGCCAAAGCCCAAGCGATATCGCAGGCAGCTTTAGCCCCGATTTGCCACAGTGGCGATATGGCATGTTATCGTAACGATTTGGGCTTGGTTGATATTTACCCGCCGCAAGGTTTTTTACAGGGCGTTTGGGTTTGTTTTCTGCATCTTTGGTCATTTTGCTATCCTTCTGAAACGCCTGCTTGTGCAAATGTTGCCATGCCCGAATGACAGGCAACCGCTGCTTTTACGATACCAATTGCAAGCGCTGCGCCCGATCCTTCGCCAAGGCGCATATCCAACGCCAATAAGGGCTTTTTGTTCAAAGCGGTCAACAGTTTTATATGCGCCTGTTCATCGGATTGATGCCCCGCCACACAATGATCCAACGCCCCTGCAACCGCACGTTCCAAACATGCAGCCGCCGCCGTGCAAATAAAACCATCCAGTATCACAGGGATCGACAATACACGTGCATGGGCAATCGCACCCGCCATCGCCACCAATTCGCGCCCACCCAACGCACCAAGAACCGTCAGTGGATCGCGATCAGGGTTTACCAACAATGCTTCGCCTACGACTTGTGATTTCAATGCAAGACCTGCTTCATCAACACCTGTTCCCTTGCCCACCCACGTTTCAGGCGCACCGCCAAACAATGCACATGCAATTGCGGCTGCGGATGTAGTGTTCCCAATGCCCATTTCACCCGTGACCAACAAATCAGTTTCAGGATCAACCGCATCCCATCCGGTTTGCAACGCTGCCAAACATTCATCCGTGCTCATCGCGGGGCCTTTGGTGAAATCTTGCGTTGGGTTATCAAGATCAAGCGCATGCACATCCAACTTTGCCCCAAATGTATTGGCCAGTTGATTGATCGCGGCACCACCATGTTGAAAATTCATAACCATTTGCGCAGTCACATCCGCAGGAAACGCGGACACGCCACGTGCGGTTACACCATGATTGCCAGCAAAAATAATCACCTGTGGATGTTCAATTTTTGGGGTCGCATCACCACGCCAAGACGCATACCAAATTGCGATATCTTCTAATCGCCCCAACGCAGCTGGTGGTTTTGTTAATTGACCGTTTCGTTGTGTTGCATCATTGAATGCCTGTTCGTTAAAGCTTGGCGCATTTGCCAATACGGATTTGAATTCTGAAATCGACGAAAAGGCAGCAGTCATATTTTTACCCTGTTTGCGTGTTGAATTTACACCTCAATAACGGGTATCAGCCAACGATGTAATCCCAATTGCGAAAAGGTGGATGCGATGAACGACCATCACGGCGAGTTTCACATTGAAACCCACGATATATGGGCGGCGGCAAGCTTGCTGACACGCCTGCCCGTTCCTGTAAATCATGAACGCGCGGGGCAACGGGGGGCGGATGCTGCGTGGGCGTTTCCATTGGTTGGTACACTGTTGGGATTGGTGGCAGGATTGGTCGCGTTTTGCCTTGGCGCAATCGGATTACCATCTGGCATGCCAGAGCTTTTCGCATTGGCGGCCTTGGCCATGATGACCGGTGGGTTGCATGAAGACGGGCTTGCCGATTGTGCCGATGGTTTTTGGGGGGCGATGGATGCTAAAAAGCGCCTTGAAATCATGAAAGACAGCCGCATCGGCGCCTATGGCACTTTGGCCTTGGTCTTTGCTGTCATGCTGACATGGCTTGGGCTTTTGGAAATTGGAAGCGAGCGCTTTATTTTAATCATGATCGGCATTTGTGCTATTTCGCGCCTGCCGATGGTTTTGGCAATGTATAGCTTGCCCAATGCGCGCACATCGGGGATGGCGGCGCGTGCAGGTGTGCCATCACGATTGAGCGTTGCAATCGCAACAACGCTTTGTGTAGCACTCGCTATCGCAATATTTGGATGGCTTGGTCTGCCGATACTGGTGTTCGTAATTCTTGCAACCCTGCCATTGTTCATCATGGCATTGCGCAAATTGGGTGGACAAACGGGTGATGTTTTAGGAGCTAGCCAACAGATTGGCATGATTGCCGCAATCGTTGCGATTATATTGCTCACATAAAAGCCGCACCCGATGGGCACGGCTTTCAATCAAATTTTCACAATGTGATTAGGCGGCAACGGCACGTGATGCCAAAACACCCAACACTTTTTCTGTGGCCATTGCTTCGTCTGTACCATCCACAGCCGCAACTTCACGGATAAGCCGCTCTAACGCTGCTTCGTACAACTGACGCTCGGAATAGGATTGTTCGCGCTGTTCGTCATTGCGGTGCAAATCACGCACAACTTCGGCAATCGCAATCAAATCACCCGAATTGATTTTTTGTTCGTATTCTTGTGCACGGCGCGACCACATCGCGCGTTTGACACGTGCGCGGCCCTTGAGCGTGGTCATTGCTTTGGTAATTTCATCCGCGCTGGCAAGGTTACGCATGCCAACAGAATCGGCCTTGGCCGTGGGAACGCGTAATGTCATTTTGTCTTTTTCAAATGAAATTACGAATAATTCCATAATGATCCCAGCGACTTCTTGTTCTTCGATCAACACGATTTTGCCCACACCATGTGCAGGATAAACCACGTAATCGTTCATACGAAAATTACCGACTTTTTTCTTGGCCATAGATGACTGTTCCTTCTCTCTTGCCCGCGCCCAAACCAAAACTTCTTGGTGGTAAGAATTACCATTACAACAGTTCAAATTTGGGGTTAAATTGCCTGCGCAACTGCGCAATAACGATGCGAGCACTCCTTATTCATCCCGCACAGTATACCACAAAAAAGCAGCACCTTCCAGCGCTGCTCATTCAACATTAAACGATCCCGTTTTCCCAATGAAATATGGGATTTTGGTAAAATTCGCCGCGATCAATTTCGCAAATGCGCGGATTTTTGCGAATCAGCCGCCTTCGCCTGGGTTTTCGGAAAAATACTTTTCCAATTTGCCCTCTTCGCCGTCGCGTTCTTCGGCCTCTGGCAGTTGATCTTTCTTGGTGATGATCACAGGCCAGATTTCGGAATACTTGCGGTTAAACTCGACCCATTTTTCGGTGTCAGGCTCGGTATCAGGGCGAATAGCATCCGCTGGGCATTCGGGTTCGCACACACCACAGTCGATACATTCATCTGGATGAATCACCAGCATATTTTCACCCTCATAGAAACAATCTACGGGGCAAACCTCGACACAGTCGGTGTATTTACAAGCGATGCACGCATCATTGACGATATATGTCATTGAATCTTATTCCTGAACTAACCACGGGTCTAATATGGGTATGATGGCAATCAATCAAGGCTCTTTGGTGAAAAAGAGGACAAGGCGCGACGTTGTTTCCCAGTTGGGCGCCCTTTTCCTTCAAATTTCGGGTTTTGTGGATTATTTTCCCGCTTGGGTTTTGGCGGGGATAAATCTTCGTATAATTCCTGCGCTTCGGATGCAGGGCCACGACGTGTTCCGATCCCCACAATCGTAACGATCCGCTGCCATTCACCTTGGCGAAACATAATGCGATCACCGATATTAACGGTGGTCGCAGGCTTTTTGATTTTCTGATCGTTTAAGGTGATACGCCCATCCGAAATCAATTTGGCACACATGGAACGCGTTTTGAAAAACCGTGCATACCATAACCATTTATCAATGCGAACTGTGTCGGGCGTATCTGCCAAATGCTATTTACCTTTAAGCGCCATCAGGGCCGCAAACGGATTATCCGGATCAACGGGTTTATCCTTGCGCGGTGGTTTTGCGCTGTGCTTTTTCGGGCCTGTTGATTTCGCGTTGCCTTTTGGCTTGCGTGGTTTTTGCGATTGCTGATTGTCAGGGCGTGCTGCACGCTGTTTTGGAACCCATTTAAAGGTATAGAAAACTTCTGTGGTTTCTTCCTCGGCCTCTGCACCCTCTTTTGCGGGTTTTTCTTCGCCAGCCTCTGGTTTCACCTTTTCGCGCTCGCCTTTTTCCGCGGCAAAGCCAAGACCTTGCATCAAATCGGCGAATTGCTCCAAGGTCATGCCAGTGATGGATAACATATCACCATTTGCCTCGAACCCAGATTTCACATCTTGGGCGCGGGTCAAATCGGCAAGGCGTTCCAACATATCAATGCGGATCGCACGTGTGCCCGCCAAACGATAACCTGCACGTGGGTAATAACCCTTTGGTGCGCCTTTGACCTCTGGGATTGTGACCAAACCAGCGGGCGGTGCCTCTGGGAATTCATCCAAACCTTCTTGCAAAGACCACAAAACCAAACGCAAACGTGTTGGCGCGGGTTTCAACATCAACTGTTGGAAAATCGTGTATTGGCCAAAACGCACACCGTGTTTGCGCAACAAACCACGTCCGTCTTGATCCAGCTCTTTCACCTCTTTGGCAACCACCGAACGTGGGATCACGCCCAGACTTTCGACAAGGCGAAACGCCAAACCACGTGCAAGACCAACAACCGCCTCATCATCGCGCAGTGCGATCAATGATTCAAATGCAGCGGCGATTTTGCGTTCAATGAAATGTGCCAGACGGCGTTCAACCTTTTTGGCAACATCAACGCCGGCCTCTTCGTCAACGAAAACCTCGACCATGGGGGACAAGGCATCCGCGCCTGCCACCAATTTGCCAACCGCATGTTCGCCCCACATCAATCCACCCTGTTCGGTGAAATCAAATTCGGTGTCGGGTGCATTATACATACGATCCGAGCGCAGATTGAATTCAGGCTGAAGTGCCGCAACAGATGCCGCACGCAATGTTTTCGCCTCTTCTGGCGATGCGCTTTTGTCCAATTGGAATCTGAATCCATTCAGATGGCCAATAAATTCACCTTCGACGGTTACGCCACCATTGTTGTCTACTTCGGCCACAAGGCTCTCCTTCTGTTTCAAGCGGCGCATCAAAACCGATGTGCGCCGATCGACAAATCGTTGTGTTAATGCACTATGGAGCGCATCTGATAGGCGGTCTTCTACTGCACGTGTTTCCTCGCGCCAATAGTTTTCATTGGCAACCCAGCCCTTTCTTTGGGCAACATAGGTCCATGTGCGGATAAATGCCAATCGCTTGGATAAACTATCAATGCCACCGCCGATTTTGTCGATATGGGCGATTTGATTGGCAAACCAGTCTTCTGATACCTGCCCAAATTCGTGCAAGAAATTGAAAATACGTTCGACGATATTGGTATGATCGGTAAATGAAATACCGCGAAAATCGGGGATGCGACAGGTATCCCATAACAATTGCACCGATGCAGGATCGCTTGCGCGCGCCATGACCTCAGCATCATTATAAACCGCTTGTAATGTGCGCTGATCCTCGGCTGGGCGTGCCTTGATCAACACGTTATCGCTTGATGATTGTTCCAATGATTTGATCAAGGCATCCACTGTCCCAAAGGACAGTTTTGAATTGCGCCATTGCAATTTTTTCAACGGGGTAAAGCGATGGTTTTCGATGGCTTCCACCACCTCTGGTTCCAATGGGGATGCTTCGCCCGTCACGCCAAACGTGCCAGATGTGCGATACCGCCCTGCTCGCCCGGCGATTTGAGATAGCTCATTTGGCATCAATCGGCGCATTTTTCGCCCGTCAAATTTCGACAATCCCGAAAATGCCACATGGGTGATATCCAGATTTAACCCCATGCCAATGGCATCTGTGGCAACCAGATAATCCACATCACCGTTTTGATACATTTCAACCTGTGCGTTGCGCGTGCGCGGCGACAACGCCCCCATCACCACTGCGGCACCACCCTTTTGGCGGCGCAACAATTCGGCGATGGCGTAAACATTATCAACGGAAAATCCCACGATCGCGCTTCTTGCGGGCATACGGCTTATTTTTTTAGAACCTGCGTAATTCAGTTCGGAAAAACGATCACGCTGCATAAATTCCACACCGCGTACCAATTGTGAAATCGGGCCGCGCATGGTGGATGCGCCCATGAACAACGTTTCATGATGCCCGCGCATATTTAACAAACGATCGGTAAACACATGCCCACGTTCAGGATCGGCGCACAATTGAATTTCATCAATGGCAACAAAATCCGCCCCCATGCCTTGGGGCATGGCCTCTACCGTACACACCCAGAATTGGGCGCGTGGTGGCACGATGCGTTCTTCGCCTGTAACCAGCGCCACAACCGATGGGCCGCGTAGCGCAACAATGCGATCATACACTTCGCGTGCCAGTAATCGTAATGGTAGGCCGATGATTCCTGTGCGATGTGCCAACATACGTTCGATGGCATAATGCGTTTTGCCGGTGTTGGTTGGCCCCAACACGGCACAGATACGAGATGGATTAAGCGACATTCTTAAAGGGCGGTGCCTTCTAATTCTTGGGTCAAACGTGCCACGGCCTGTTTCACGGGTTCATGGTGTGGGTTTAATTCCAACACCTGTTCATATGCGGCCAATGCTTCGGCCTTGCGATTCAAACCTTCGTATATTGAACCAAGCCCTGCCAATGCACCGAAATGTCGCGGGTTTAATATCAAAACCTGTCGCACATCCGACAAAGAAAGCCCATATTCATCAATCAAGAAAAACACCGTGGCGCGCGCGTTCCAGCCTTCGGCAAAATCTGGGGCGTGATCAATCAGCGCCGACAGATGTTCAATCGCGGCATCATAATCGCCTGCCTCCATGGCCTTTTGTCCACGTTCCAACAGATAATCCATCGCATCCGAACCCGATTTCGACCATTCGCGCCAAATCTTTTTTTCAACACCTTCGGGATTGGTTTGATTTGGGTCTTTCAATTGTGCAAACAGATCATCCAGCACGCTATTTTCGGCCAACTCTTGTGCAAATACCGCATTTTTAAGCGAAATCATTCCCAGCGCGACAATAAACACTAGAAATAACGCAACGACGTGCTTTGATATATGGGTATAAATCTGCATGGTGCGCGTAGCGTAGCATGCGACACGCAATCAGGAAAAGAACCTTGTCGGTTCAGAGGAGACAAAAATGAGTGATGTAATCAATACAGCCGTAACGGCGATCAACGAAAAACTGGGCGGAGAAGGTTTTGACGGTTCAATCAAAATCGTTGTCGATGGCGAAGGTTCACTGATTATCAACGAAAGCGGCGCGGTTGCCCGCGATGATGATGCAGAATGCACAATGACAGCAGACGCCGAAACACTTGCTGGCATTATGACTGGCGAAGTGAACGCAACATCTGCGTTTATGTCAGGCAAATTGGCGGTTGATGGCGACATGTCACAAGCGATGAAACTGGGTACAATTCTGGGTTAATCGTTATGAACGCGCCATTTCATAAATCAGTGGCGCGTGCGCCAAAGGGTACCATTTGTAAATGGATGGTTTGCTCTGATGGAAAACGAATCCGTGTCGCCGGCTGGAAGGGCGGCGACAAGGGTACGGTGTTATTGTTCCAAGGACGCACCGAATATATTGAAAAATACGGCGCGGTTGCCACCCGTTTTGTTGAAATGGGTTACAGCGTGGTTGCCGTTGATTGGCGCGGCCAAGGATTATCCGATCACTTTGGCGCATCGCGCACCATCGGCCATGTGGATGATTTTGCCGATTTCCAATTGGATATTGCCGCGGTCAATGAATTCATCACCGAACAAGGTTTCCCCGCACCAGAAGCGGCACTGTGCCATTCCATGGGTGGGGCAATCGGGCTTCGAGCGTTGCACAACGGTCTGCCTGTGAAAAAGGTTATTTTTTCCGCACCCATGTGGGGCATTTATCTGTCCCCGATGATGAAACCCGTTGCCAGCGCGGTGTCCTCTCTGTCCGCGGCATTGGGAACGACAGAAAAGCTTGCCCCGACGACCACATTGCAGAATTACGCAATGGTTCAGGAATTTAAGGGTAACACCCTGACAAATAATGCCGATGAATACGCAATGATCCGCAAACAAATTTCCAGCTTTCCCGATTTGGAACTGGGCGGCCCGTCTGTGCATTGGATGCGCGCCGCAATGGAAGAAACCGCAACTTTGTGCGATATGCCCGCGCCCAAAACCGATTGTTTGTGTTTCTTGGGATCAAACGAGCAAATCGTAAGCAAAGACGCCATTCGAACCGTGATGAACAAATGGCCAAACGGTGAATTGGTGATTTTGGACAATGCCCAACACGAAGTGATGTTAGAAGAAGATCACATCACCGCAGATGTCTGGAAACGGATTGAATCATTTTTGGCGGATTAATACCGCGCTAAAATCTCTAACGCTTGGGCGTGTATGGTTGCGTTTGCCGCTGCAATCACACGCCCGCCATGTTGCGCATCTCCACCTTGCCAATCCGTAACAATGCCACCTGCGGCCGCGATCACGGCCAAGGGACCTTGGATATCATAGGCGTTTAACCCCGCCTCGATCACCAAATCCACCTGCCCCGCCGCTAACAAAGCATAGGCATAACAGTCCATACCATAGCGGGTTAATTTACATTGCTCGGCAACGGCGTGGAATGCATCGCCTTCTTGTGTGCTGCCCACCTCTGGAAAGGTGGTGAAAATGACTGATTCCGACAATGTTGTGGTTTGACGGGTTTCCAGTGGCATTTCACGACCCGCATGGCGCAACAACGCCGTGCCAAACCCACCACAATATCGCTCGCCCGTAAACGGTTGATCAACGATCCCAAACACGGGCGCATCACCATCATTGATTGCAATCAAAACGCCCCAGGTTGGCGTACCGCTGATAAATCCGCGCGTGCCATCAATCGGGTCCAACACCCACGTCAGCCCGGATTTGCTGGGAATGTCGGGGAATTCCTCGCCCAAAATACCATCATCGGGGCGCTGCACTGTCAAAATATCGCGCATCGCTTGTTCAATTTCGCGATCCGCCAATGTCACGGGATCAAACCCATCCGACAGTTTATTTTCCAACCCCTGTGCGGATTTGCGAAAATAGCGAAGCGCGATGGGGCGCGCTGCATCCGCCAATTCATGTGCAACCGTCATCAGTTCAATTTGAAGTTGTGAGGGCTCTTGCATAAAAAATTCCCGCTGTGGTTCACACAACGGGAATTTCATAATCATTGGCAACGGTCAAGCCGCCGATACTGGTTAATCCAAAAACTTAGGCGGCTTCGCTCAAAACACGCGCAAGATCAAACAGCTTGCGACGTTGGTTTTCAGGGATTGCATAATATGAACGCACCAATGCCAAGGCTTCTTTGTCTGCTAACAGATCTGTATCGCTTTCGGCGGGTTGGGCTGTGATTTCTGTTTCGATTTCACCGTCTTGAACGCCGTCAAAGAAGAAATGCACAGGCACTTCTAAGGTTTCGGCGATATCCCACAAACGGGATGCGCTAACACGATTCATGCCCGTTTCGTATTTCTGAATTTGTTGAAATTTAATCCCCACAGATTCAGCCAATTGTTGCTGTGTCATTCCGACCATCCAACGACGATACCGAATTTTTTTACCTACATGCACATCTACTGGATGTTTCATACTATTTACCCTTACTTCACCCTAAGGCGATCATTAATTGTTTCACTCCCTTAGAATATACAGCAAAAACCGCCCCAACGCATCGCACAGGGGTTTGACCTCACGTAACAAAATTTTTCACCTAACAAGTTGAAAATTAACAATATTTTTATGAAATTAACTTATCCAACTGTCGCATTTTTTGCAAAAATTACGACTTATGGTTAACAAAAAAAGGAAATCTTTGCATTTTGCAAAGATTTCCTTTTGTAAGGGATTCGCGATAAATGAATCAAAAATGCAAGATTAACTTGCGACTTTGCTCATACGTTTACGCTCATTAGGATCAAGGTAACGTTTACGCAAACGAATGTGGTTTGGTGTTACCTCTACCAATTCATCATTATCGATATAGGCGATCGCTTCTTCCAATGACAATGTCACAGGTGTGGTCAAACGAACCGCTTCGTCCGTACCAGATGCACGCACGTTGGTAAGTTTTTTACCCTTAAGCGGGTTCACTTCCAAATCGTTTTCGCGGTTATGTTCACCAATGATCATGCCTTGGTACACGTCTTCTTGTGCGCCGATAAAGAATTTACCACGATCTTCGAGGTTGAAAATCGCGTATGAAACGGACTGACCATTTTCCATCGAAATCAAGACACCTGCGCGACGACCAGGAATTGGGCCTTTGAACGGTGCCCAATCATGGAACACACGGTTGATAACACCCGTACCGCGTGTATCTGTCAAAAATTCACCGTGATACCCGATCAAACCACGTGCAGGCACATGGGCGATAATGCGGGTTTTGCCACCGCCAGCGGATTTCATTTCCGTCAATTCGCCACGACGTACACCGGTCAGCTTTTCAATCACCGCACCAGAATATTCGTCATCCACGTCAATGGTCACCTCTTCGATGGGTTCCATTTTCTGACCGTCTTCTTCACGCAACAAAACTTGTGGGCGGGAAATTGACAATTCAAACCCTTCGCGGCGCATGTTTTCAATCAACACGCCCATTTGCAATTCGCCACGGCCCGCAACTTCGAATGCTTCGCCACCGGGAGTGTCGGACACTTTGATCGCAACGTTTGATTCCGCTTCTTTCATCAAACGCTCACGGATCACGCGTGATTGCACCTTTTTGCCGTCACGACCTGCCAATGGGCTATCGTTAATGCCAAAGGTTACGGTGATAGTGGGCGGATCAATCGGCTGTGCGGGGATCGCTTCGTTCACGGATGTGTCGGCCAATGTATCGGCAACGGTTGCCTTGGCCATCCCTGCGATGGACACGATATCGCCGGCCTCTGCCGTTTCAATTGCGGTTTGTTCCAAACCACGGAATGCCAAAATTTTGGTGACGCGGAAATTTTCGATCAATGTGCCATCGCGTGACATTGCTTTGATCTGCTGTCCTGCCTTCATTGTGCCCGTTTCAACGCGCCCTGTCAGCAAACGACCCAAAAACGGATCGCCGCCCAATGTTGTTGCCAACATGGTGAATGGCTTGTCTTGATCAGAAATTTGTTTCGGGGCTGGAACATGTTCCAAAATCAGATCGAACAACGCGGATAAATCTTTGCGTGGGCCATCCAGTTCCATATCGGCCCAGCCGCTCCGGCCAGAGGCATACATAGATGGGAAATCAAGCTGTTCATCGGTTGCATCAAGGCTTGCGAACAAATCGAAACATTCATCCAATGCGCGATCAGGTTCACCATCTGGTTTATCAACCTTGTTCACCACAACAATCGGGCGCAGGCCCAGCGCCAAGGCTTTGGATGTTACGAATTTGGTTTGTGGCATCGGGCCTTCTGCCGCATCCACCAACAAGACCACCCCGTCAACCATGGACAGAATACGTTCAACCTCGCCGCCAAAATCGGCGTGGCCTGGTGTGTCGACGATATTAATACGTGTGTTGTTCCACACCACAGATGTCGGCTTGGCGAAAATCGTGATTCCGCGTTCGCGTTCCAGATCGTTACTGTCCATCGCGCGTTCTTGCGTGGCTTCGTTTTCGCGGTAAATACCAGACTGTTTTAACAGTTCGTCAACCAATGTGGTTTTACCGTGGTCAACGTGGGCGATAATCGCAATATTTCTCAGGTCCATAACAAGGCGCCTTTATTGGAGGAAAGAGTTCCACGCGCCATTAGACCAGAAATGAATGATTGGCTAGTGTTAATCGTTGATAACCCTGCGCGTAACACGGGTATCGCGCAATTATCACCCCGCTTTGCGCCCAATAAGCGCGGAAACCTGTTGATCACCCAACCCTTTTAACCGTTTGGTCTTTGCAGGTGAAAATTCGTAAACATTTTCCAAACGTGCGCGCGTTTCCTTTGATGTTTGAATTTCGCCAATCTCTGCGCTGGTTTGCAAACGCGCCGCCAGATTTACCGTATCCCCCCACATATCATAATAAAACTTTAGCCGCCCCACCACGCCTGCGGTGACGGGACCCACGTGGATACCAATGCGCAAATTCATCGCGCCCTGCCCGTTATAGGATAATTCTTGTGTGATGCGGCGCATATCCAGTGCCAGTTCGGCAATTTTTGCGAGGTTTTCATCACCGCCATTGTTCAATCCCCCCGCAACCATATATGCATCGCCCGATGTTTTAATCTTTTCCAGCCCTGCGGCATCAACCAGATCATCGAATTTGGAAAAAACCTGATTTAACAAGGCAACCAGCTTTGCCGCTGGCATGCGCGATGCATTGGGCGTGAAATCCACCAGATCGGCAAATAAAACCACCACATCGGGCAAATCATCCGCGATCAATTGTTCTGGGTTTTCCTTTAACCGTTCCACCACGGATCGGGGCAAGATATTTTGCAACAACCGATCAGATTGGCTATAGGCCACGGCCAGTTGTTCGGCCTGTTCCTTGGCGATAACCTGTGCCTTTAGCGCCTCGACATAGGCATAGTGCACCAGAAAATAAATGAACACCGTCAAAACAATCGCAACGCTTATCGCGCCTTGCGTAATCGGGAGCTTTTGTGGCGAATGAAACAATGATCCCGTGGGGTTGAGCGCGGTGACCATCCACGGGTGGTTAAATTCTGGTAAATACGGTGCGATCCCATAAACCAATGCCTCCACCCCAACGATCACAACAAGCCATATCCACGATTTATGCGGCCCCCTGACCGTAATCGCGAGCAGTGGGAAAAACACCGGGACCAATAAATCGGCACCTCTGTTCCCCACGACAGAAAAACTAAATACCATGACCAGGGCCACCGCCGTTCCCAAAACATCAAATGCCAACCATGCCTTTTGGGTGAAATGCAAAACGGCCAGCGTGACGACGCTAATGCCGATTATGAACAAATCCACCGCATGAACATAAGGTGTCCGATTTGGATCAAAGTAAAAAATCGTTGCGGGAATGCAAAATGCGATCAACACAAATGCAAACAATGACTTAATGCGTTTACTGAATGGAGTGTCGGTTTCGCTGTGACCAATGGGTAAACATTTAGCAAGCCCAACCGTTGGTGCAATCGAATCCATTTCACTGGCACGCATCGGGCGTTCCGTAAAATAATCTTGATAGCTTTGTTTACGCTTTGACATAACACCCAATCGCTAATCACAGATGATACCAGCAGCATCTGCACAAATACACGTTAAATAAAAGGCGAAACGCTTTTCACCCCAGAATTGATGTTCCAAAAACCAACGCCACAACAACCATTGGTCGTGCGCAAATTACACCGCAACCAATGCGGGTGATTTTTTGCGCGGGTATAAACCATTTTTATATTCCGCAATGATCAATTCACCAAGACGATCCAGCAAAACATCCTGTGGGTTTGCTTTTTGCATCGTGATCAAAAATTCGGGCAAGGCGGGCAATCCTGCATCGGCGGGCACTTCGCACCAATCGGGTTGCTGTGTGCTTTTCAAACAGGCATGCAATGCCAATCCTGCGCTGACGCTGACCTCTACCGTACGGGCATGTTTGGTTTCAACGACCACCTCCCACGGGATGCCGGCTTGGTCCAGCGCTTCGATCACATAGGATCGGAATAAACAGTGATCTTCATAGGCTAACGGCAATGGGCGTTGATTCCAGATGCGGCTTTCTTTGTCGGCAAACCATGTCAAACCAGATGCCGCGATCACGCTGGCACCATCGGGACAGCGTGCTTCTGTTCCCAAAATCAAATCAACCTCGCCGCGTTCCAACTTGCGTTTCAATTCCACGGTAAAGGATGACAACAGGTTCACCTTAACCCGTGGAAATTCCTGTTTAAAGCGGCGCAAAACCTGTGGGATATGGGGGTAAACAATATCGTGGGGTACACCCAATGTGACCTCGCCTTCGAAATCATCGGCGGTCAGACGATTCCAAGCCTCGTCATTCAACGCCAATAATTTGCGCCCATAGCTCAGCAATAATTCCCCCTGCGCGGTTAACGCAACGCTTCGCGCGGAACGATCCAATAATTGCAATCCCATGGATTCTTCTAATCGCTTTAACTGCATCGACACTGCCGATTGGGTTAAATGCAATTGCGCGGCGGCTTTGGTTACGCCACCCACATCAGCAACAGTTACAAACGAGCGCAGCGCGGTCATATCCAGATTTCGTATCACATCACAATCCTTGATGGGTTTGGTCACAATCATTCGTTTTTCAAATACATCACACTCTGCCATAACAATCAAGAAAATTGATCAAAACCACAGATTACATAACAAAACGGAAAGGGTAATCAGATGTCATACGCTCCAACCAAATCCTTTGCTGGTGCACCACGCCACCAAAAATCCTTTTTGCAAAAAATCGTTGCGATGAATGCGTTGCACCGTCAACGCAAACAACTGGCAAACCTGCCATTGAGCGCATTGAATGACATTGGCCTGACCAAACAGGATATCGCACAGGAACAACGCAAATCATTGTGGGATGCACCCGTTTATTTTCGCAAATAAGCGCGGCAAATACCCACACAAAAGTTAATGCTTTCACTCCCCCAAGCATGCACCCCTGCAATTCTTTTGCAGGGGTTTTTTGTTTCTTGTGCTAAAAACCCGAAATTCGGAACATTTTGGTAAACATTCCCGTGATTTACCTTGAAGTTTAGCGCCATTTCACCAATATTTGTTTCAAGAGCGCATTTTGCGCCAAGCCAACCTTTGAGGAGAGTATAATGGCCGATTTTGAAACAATCCGCCGCGCCGGCGCGGGAACGATGTCTGACATCGACGAAGGTCTGCGCAGCCACATGAACCGTGTTTACGGTATCATGTCTTTGGGTATGCTGGTCACAGCAGTGATTGCCTATGTCGTGGGTATGGATTTTGCCGCTGCACGCGCAGGGCAGGAAACGTCATTCCTATCGCCTGAACTATTACAAACAATGTTCACAAGCCCTGTGCGCTATATCATCATGTTCGCCCCGCTTGCCATCGTATTTGGTTTTGGCGCTGGGATTAACCGCATGTCTGAAAACACAGCACGCGGTGTGTTCATCCTATTTTCTGCGGTGATGGGCCTGTCCATATCTTGGATCTTCGCCATCTATACTGGCACATCCATTGCAACAACATTCTTGGCCACTGCAATCGCTTTTGCCAGCTTGTCTTTGTACGGCTACACAACCAAGCGTGATATCTCTGCATGGGGTTCATTCTTGATCATGGGTGTGATTGGCCTGATCGTTGCATCATTGCTAAACATCTGGATCGGTTCCGCTGGTCTGTCATTCGCGATTTCATTGATTGGTATTTTGGTATTTGCAGGCCTAACAGCCTATGACACGCAAAACATCAAAAACACATATATCGCCATGGCATCTGCTGGCCAAACCGAATGGTTGGGCAAAGCGGCAATCATGGGCGCGTTGAACTTGTACTTGGATTTCTTGAACATGTTCATGTTCTTGCTGAACTTCATGGGCAGCAGCGAATAATCATCGCCATCATAAACACCAAAGGCCGGACAAACGTTCCGGCCTTTTTTATATCTTACAGGGGAAAAACATGACCACATTAATCGTCACAAGCGCCACCGCCGTTATCATGGCCATATGGATGTTGGCACAAACCATCAGCGTGATCAAAATGCGCAGATCCGAACGGATCGTGCATGGTGATGCCAACAACAAAACCGTGATGAAACGCATTCGCGGGCATGCCAACAACGTGGAACAAGCACCGCTATTTTTGATCCTGCTGGGATTGGTGGAATATCAACAAATGGCGTCATGCACCGTTCTTGCGATTATCGCAGCACTATTTGTTATTGGGCGTTTGGCGCATGGGTATTATTTCTTGGACATCGGCGCAAAACACACATTTCGCCAATACGGAATGCTGGCAACAATGATCGCACAGATCGCAATTATCCTGTGCCTGATTATCGGATTGTTATTCTAAAAACGAAAAAGCCGCGCTCAAAGGCGCGGCTTAAATTCAATTAAAGCGGTTAAGATTATTTAATCTTACCTTCTTTGTATTCCACGTGCTTGCGCACAACTGGGTCATATTTTTTCACAACCATTTTTTCAGTCATGGTGCGGGCATTTTTCTTGGTCACGTAAAAGTGGCCAGTATCCGCTGTGGAATTCAGGCGGATTTTAATTGTGGTTGGCTTCGCCATAATATTTCTCCGTACAGCGGGGCAATCCCGCGAAATCTTGAAATGGCCTTTTAACCGCTGGGTAACACGAGTCAAGCGCCAAAGCCCAAGATTCATTCAAAACACCGCGCAATATTTGGTTTCATAGTAATCACACCTGCGCTAGCCTGTGCCAAACGGGGATCATCTGATGAAATTATACCACAATCCGCAAACCATCGCATTGGCCAGCCTGATTGCATTGCATGAAACGGGTGCGAAATGCGAAACCATTCTGGTTGATATTGGGGCCGCCGCGCAACAATCCCCTGAATACCTTGGTATCAATCCCAAGGGGCGCGTGCCTGCGTTGGTCACGGATAATGGGGTTATCACCGAAACCATCGCGATTTTGGGATATCTGGCCACGATGTTTCCCGCCGCCAAACTCGCACCAACGGACCCTTATCAATTTGCCAAGATGCAGGAATTTAACAGCTATCTTGCTAGCACCGTTCATGTGAACCATGCCCATAAACTGCGCGGGGGGCGCTGGGCGACACAAGAATCATCATTCAATGATATGCGCACCAAGGTTGCCCAAAACATGTTGGAATGTTTTCAATTGATCGAACGTGAATATCTGCGCGGGCCGTGGGTGATGGGCGATCATTATACAATCGCCGATCCCTATCTGTTTGCAATCAGCCGTTGGTTAACGGGGGATGGCGTGGATATGAACGCCCTGCCCGCCATCACAAAACATAGTGCAGCCATGAATGAACGCGCGGCCGTGAAACGCGCGCTTGCCGTGTGATTATTTTTTCGCCGCTGGTTTCTTGGCCGCTGGCTTTTTCGCCGCTGCTTTGCGCGGTGTCGGCTTTGCCGCTGCTTCCAGCGCATCAATCCGCGCCATCAGCGCATCGTTTTCAACGCGTGCCTTTTGCGCCATTGCCTTGACCGCATCAAATTCTTCGCGTGTGACAAAATCACGATCCGCCAGCCAACGATCGATCCAGCTTTTCATGGCGGTTTCCGCTTCGTCCTTGGCACCTTGGGCAACACCCATGGCATTGGTCATGATTGCGGACATATCATCGAAAAATTTATTTGGTGTCGACATTGGGTATTCTCCATTTCGCGGTTCCCTGTTCACTATATGGGGATAATTGCGCCAATTGCCAAGCGAATGCTTGACAACAAAGCGTCGCAGGCCAAAAACCCCCTAAAACAAGTCGGAGCATTTCATGATCGCCCTTTTACCATTTCCAGATATTGATCCCGTGCTGGTGTCATTCGAAATCCTTGGGCGTGAATTTGAGATCCATTGGTATGCGATTGCCTATATCGTTGGCTTTCTGTTGGCATGGCGTTGGATCATCGCGCTGGTTGCACGCCCCCATTTGTGGCGGGATGATACCGCGCCGATGCAAAAACAACACGTAGAGGATTTGTTAACCTGGATGGTAATCGGCACGATCCTTGGCGGGCGCGTTGGTTATATCCTGTTTTACAATTTTGGCGAATTTATCGCCGAACCCGCACGGATTTTGCGCATATGGGAGGGCGGCATGTCTTTTCATGGCGGATTTATCGGCGTGGTTTTGGCCGGATTGTTGTTTTGCTGGAAAAACAAGCTTCCCGCTTGGTCAGTTGGCGATGCGATTGCCAGTGGTGCGCCCTTTGGCTTGTTCCTTGGGCGGATTGCCAACTTCATCAATGCCGAACTTTGGGGACGCCCCACAGATGCGCCATGGGGCGTCATTTTCCCAACAGAGGCGGCGCAATCCTGTGGCCAAGCCTTGGGCGAGCTTTGCGCACGCCATCCAAGCCAGCTTTATGAAGCGATGCTCGAAGGTTTGATATTATTCGCCGCCATTGCCTATCTGATTTTGCGCCGCAATGCGTTGAAAACACCGGGTATTATCATCGGGGTGTTTTTCCTTGGCTACGGGCTAGCCCGCACATTTGTCGAAGGTTTCCGCCAAGCAGACGCACAATTCATCACACCCGATAATCCGTTTGGCCGTGTGATCCGTTTGGGCACAGATGTGGATAGTTTCGGTCTGTCCATGGGGCAGCTATTGTCGCTGCCCATGGTATTCATCGGCATCGCCATCATCATTTATGCAAAGCGACGCGCATGACCCCGCTGCATGAAATATTGCTGCGCCAAATCGCGCGTGTTGGCCCGATCAGTGTCGCGGATTTTATGACACAGGCCTTGTTGCATCCCGATCATGGCTATTACACCACCACCACCCCGATTGGGCGCGGCGGTGATTTTGTCACCGCCCCTGAAATCAGCCAGATGTTTGGTGAATTGATCGGGTTGTCATTGGCGCAAGCATGGCTTGACCAAGGATCACCCGCCCCGTTTCATCTGTGTGAAATTGGACCCGGCAAGGGGACATTGATGGGTGATATTTTGCGTGCGACCAAATCCGTTCCAAATTTTCACGCAGCGATGAATGTGATCCTGATCGAGGCCAGCCCAACATTGCAAGCTGTGCAAAAACAAACATTGTCAGGGTTTGATGTCACATGGCTTGATTCCGTGGCCGCCCTGCCCGATGGGCCGCTGTTTATGGTGGCAAATGAATTTTTCGACTGTTTGCCAATCCGTCAATATCGCCGCAACGATACAGGCTGGCAGGAACAGATGATCGGCGCTGAAAATGATGCGTTTCATTTCGTGCTTGGCACGCAAAGCCCTGCAGATTTATTTCGCACGCGCGCCGATTTACCAACAGGGGCGATCATTGAAACATCAACCGCCGGCAATGCGATTATGGACACAATATCGCGCCATATCGCGAATTTTGGTGGTGCGTTCATTGCGTTGGATTACGGTGACTGGGGCACACATGGCGATACGTTCCAAGCAATCAAAAACCATGAAAAATCCGATCCGTTATTGGATGTTGGATGCGCTGATTTAACCGCGCATGTGGATTTTCACGCGCTTGGTGAAACCGCCAAAACGCATGCCAAAATTTCACAACTGACCCCCCAAGGTGTGTTGCTGGAACGTCTTGGCATCACCGCACGTGCGCAACAACTGGCGGCAAAGCTGTCTGGCGATGCGCTGGAAAATCATATCGCTGCGCACAAACGCTTGACCCATCCATCAGAAATGGGGACACTTTTCAAAGCGCTGGCGGTTGTACCACACAACGCGCCCCTGCCCGCTGGATTCGAGGGTTAGCATGACATTGGAAATCATCACATCCGATAATTTATCGGGATTTCAACACGGATTTTTCACCCGTCGCGGCGGTGCTTCTGCGGGTGTTTTCAAGGGGTTGAACTGTGGCCAAGGGTCCAGTGATCAATGTGATGTGGTGTCAATCAACCGTGGCATGGTGGCCGATGCGTTGGGCGTGAAACATGATCATCTGTGTTCCGTCTATCAGGTGCATTCCCCCGATGTGATCCATGTTGAAGCGCCAATTGTGGGTGAAAAACCCAAGGCCGATGCGATGGTGACAAAAACACGCGGTATCGCGCTGGGTGTATTATCCGCCGATTGTGCGCCGATCCTGTTTGCCGATGTAAATGCAGGTGTGATTGGCGCAGCACATTCAGGGTGGAAAGGTGCCAAACGCGGCGTTGCACGCGCCACTGTGGAGGCAATGGAAATGTTGGGGGCAGATCGCGCCAATATCCACGCATCCGTTGGCCCCTGTATCAGCCAACGCAATTACGAAGTCAGCATCGAATTTTTCGAAGACTTCATTGCCGATGACATGGAAAATAGCCGCTATTTCGCACAAAGCCATGTTGCAGATAAATACCAGTTCGATTTGCCAAGTTTCGTGTTGAACGGCTTGCGAAACGCAGGCGTTGCATCCGCCAATTGGACGGGGCATTGCACATATGCAGAACCTGATCGGTTCTATTCATATCGGCGCATGACACATCTGAAAGAACCCGATTACGGGCGGCTTATTTCCGCGATTTCAATAACTTAAACTGGCGCTGTGATATTTCAACAGCGCCAAAGTTTGTTATAAAATATCTGCAACAGCAACGGTTTGGTCTTCAAATACCAAATAGTCGATATCCATCAACACATCGCGCCCTTCATAATATCCATCCGCACCACCAGATGCGTGATCGGTGATGATCAAACGATCCACATCTTCGCCGCGACCAGAATGATAGAATGTTTCAACCGTAATTGTGTAATCGGCAAAGTTACCGTCATACACCGCGCGATCACTTGATGCGTTGCCTTCTGATCCCCAGCTTTGGCCATAGATGTAATCATCGCCAAGACCGCCATACATCAAATCATTGCCGTCTTCGCCTTTCAATTCATCATTGCCATCACCGCCATAGATGAAATCGGTCATGTCGCCGCCAACCAGATAATCGGCGCCATTGGCACCGATCATGTAATCTTCGCCGTCACCGCCAAACATGTCGTCATCGCCCGCACCGCCAAAAATGAAATCGTCATTTGCGCCGCCAAACAGACTGTCTGCTCCGCCAAGCCCCATCAGAACATCCGATGTCGCACCACCATCAAGGCGATGTTCACGATCATTGTCGATCAACACATCCGCCACCGCGATCCCTGCATTTTCAAATTGCAGATAATCGGTGCTGTTGCGAATAACGGTTTCGTCGCCACGGAATGAAACGACAAGGCGTCCATTGTCATCAACATCGAATTTGTAACGGTTGATCGGACGATCAAAGTAGATCGTGTCGTCACGGGTTTCACCGTTATTCAAATCTTCTGCGTCCAACGCGCTGTCAAACACGGCAAAGTCGCTGATCGTGCCATCAAAATGTGTGTTGATATTGTTCATGTCACGTGAATCAGATGACCAACCCGTTGCACCCACGACCAAGGCTTCGTGGTTTTGCGCCCAAGTTTCACGGATTCCGCGATCATAGGCCATGCGCACACCGTCAATATAAACGGCGGCACCGCTGCGCCCGATATTCAGCGCAAAGTCATAATCTTGGCCAGCTTCGATTACACCATCAACCCGCAAATAATAGGATTCTGTGCGCGATTGAATGCGGATAATCAAATCACCATCATCTTCCAACCAGACGGTTGTGTGGGCTGCGCCATATCCATCGGCATCACGTGAAAACAGCGCTTGGTTTTCGTCCAAAGTATTTGCATTAAACGTAAATGTAACGGTTGTGTCGCGATTGCGAAATTCATCGCGGGATTCAAATGCCAATGCGCCGCCGCGTGCGTCTTGGTATTCATGTGAACCTGCAATTGCGAAAACGGCTTCGTGTCCGCCACGCGAAATATTCCCTGCCGTGACCAGCGTTTCGGGCGCTTGGATTGCGCCAGTGTTGTCATCAATGCGTGTGGGTTCGATCGCTTCTTCAAGCTCGTCAATTGTTGTGACGATCCCATATGCAGGTGCAGATGTATGTTCGATATCGGTTTCGCGAACAATGTCGCCATAAACCGTGATCGTGCCAAGTTGATCCATATGGTGCGCGCCACCATTACCTTGGTCGGAATAGATTGAAATGATCGAATGGTCGATCACACCGTCGCCATTTGCGTCACCATATTCAATGGTGCCGATTTCTGTGGTGTGGCCTTCGATCACGATACGATCGCCTTCGGATCGGTCGTAATCCATCACCACATCATTGCCCAACGTATCCACCCAGTGATCGTGCAAGGCGTCGTTTTCGCCCGCCACACCATGCCAGTTGATTGTGCCATCTGCGCGTGTGTGTTCTTCGATGAAACGTTCTTGGGCGTTGATCAATGTACGGAAATAAAAGATGTCGCCGCCACTTCCACCGATAAGGATGTCATCACCCGGAATTGGTTGATTTTCATAATAGTGACCGTTGTTGATCACATTGCGCGGATCACCTTCGTCGCGCCCAGGGACATTGGCGATACGTGGTTCACGCGCATCAGCGGTGGAAATCAACAAATCCCCACCCGCGCCGCCATTCAAGGTATCTTCGCCGTGGCCGCCATCCAGAATATCGCGCCCTGATCCACCATCCAGATTATCATTGCCATAGTTGCCTTGCAAAACATCGTGCCCTTGCCCGCCAAACAATGCATCGTTGCCATATCCGCCATTCAGGCCATCCGCATCTGCACCACCGTCCAGCGTGTTATCGCGCCCGTTGCCCGTTTGCATAACCAGATCGCGTTCATAGCCATCATGCATGGAAAATCCAAACCGGCCTGCAATGTCTTGGAAATTTTCGGATGCATGGTGAATTTGATCAAATGCGCGCATCAATTCGGACATGGCCAAATCATCAAGTGCTGCTTCGCCAAGATCGGCATCTGATATTGCGGCAAGACCTGCGATGTCTTGGGTTGAAAGCTGGCTGTCAAACACCGCGACGTCGCTAATGGTGCCGTAAAAGATGCTATGCGCATCATCGGTTTGTTCATCGCGCCATGCCCGCGTTGCACCCACCACAAATCCGTTACGATTGGATTCCAAACCTTGTGCAAATTCTGGTTCAGCGGCGACCAATTCACCATCCAGATAAATCATGATCCCGTCATCACCAAAGGACACAGCCAAATGGTGATCGTCATTTCGGCCCAGTTCCAAATCCGGCACACGAATCCAAGCGGTGGAATCGCGGCTGTCTTGGGTAACAATCAATTCGCCATCTTCGTTCACCCAAACGGTAAACCCTCCGCCCGTATCGCGCCCATCGCTGTCACGTGAAACCAATGCCATTGTTCCGTTGAATTGTGACACTGAAAACGTCAGCGCAATCGTGGTATTGGCCGTTTCCATCGACCTGTCGCGGCCAACATCCATATATCCGCCCGATGCACCTGTATAAGTGCGCGGTGATTCTGCTGTGAAAACTGGATCAAGATCAGATATTGACGTAATTGGCATCGCGTAATTCCTATTATCATTGGCATGAACATCAAATTACCCGCAAAACATGCGTTTTTGATGGCAAAAGTTATTTTGGTTTAAAATCGGGTAACTCGGTACAAATGCGCGTGTAACAACCCCTTGCGCTGCTTGCGTGCAACTTTGGGTTTACATCACAGTTTTGTCATCGCCAAAGATTTTTGTGAACAGATGGAAATCTCGCTGAAATATGCCGATTTGTTCACAACTTGCAATTTTACAAACTTGTTACAAAACCTAAACCCAACTGTCACACAGCCCGCTTAGATCATCGGCATCCGTGAAAGAATCGGGTCGTTTAACAAAACTTGGGGTCGAACATATGTTCACTAAAACACTTTCTATTTCTGCTGTCGCGCTGGCAACTGCTGTTGCTGCACCAGCATTCGCAGATCGCGATCAAATCAAAATCGTTGGTTCATCAACTGTATTCCCGTTCTCAACAACAGTTGCAGAGCGTTTTGGCAAAAACACAGAATTCAAAACACCTGTTGTTGAATCAACTGGTTCTGGTGGTGGTTTGAAATTGTTCTGTGCTGGTGTTGGTGAAGAACACCCAGACATCACAAACGCATCGCGCCGCATCAAAGCATCCGAAGTTGAGCTTTGTGCATCAAACGGCATCACCGACATCGTAGAAGCACAAATCGGTTATGACGGCATCGTATTTGCAAACTCTAAAGAATCTGATCAATTCGAAGTATCTTTGAAAGATATCTTCTTGGCATTGGCCAAAGACGTTCCAACAGCGGACGGTGGCACAGAGCCAAACCCATACACAACATGGAACCAAATCAACGCACAATTGCCAGCGGTGAAAATCGAAGTTTTGGGCCCACCCCCAACATCTGGTACACGTGATGCGTTCTTGGAACTGGCCATGGAAGGCGGTTGTGATCAGTTTGAATCAATCAAAGCCATGTCAAAAGACGACCACAAAGCAATCTGTCACACAATCCGTGAAGATGGCGCATTTGTTGAAGCTGGCGAAAACGACAACTTGATCGTTCAAAAATTGCAAGCAAACCCAGCCGCATTCGGTATCTTTGGTTTCAGCTTCCTTGAGCAAAACTCTGACAGCGTTCAAGGTTCAAAAATCGACGGTGTTGCACCAACATTCGAAGCCATCGCAACAGGTGACTATCCAGTGTCACGTTCATTGTTCTTCTACGTGAAAAAAGCACATGTTGGCACCGTTCCTGGCATCAGCGAATTCTTGGCTGAATTCACATCAGAAGATGCATGGGGCGAAGACGGTTATCTTGCAGACAAAGGTTTGATCCCAATGCAAGACGAAGAGCGCAAAGAGTGGAAAGCATCCATCACCGGCTTGAACAACCTGTCTATGTAATCACATCGACATCGTGAATTTGAAAGGGGGCTTTGGCCCCCTTTTTTGTAACAAAAATCCTGTGCCTCACGGCGTCATTTTACAAAACTGTTACATTGATTCTACATAATTGTTACACGATTTCCGTAAGTGTTAACGCGTCCGAGAGAATCGGATTTATCTAAAATAATTCTGGGATAAACCTATGTCGCCCAAAAACGCTGCAACAGCTGCCAAGCTGAATATCACGGCGGGAAATAGATCCAAGACGGTTGAAATGTTGGTCACTGGCGTGCTGATTGCATGTTCGCTTGTGGCCATTCTTGTCACTGTTGGGATTGTCTTTTCCTTGCTGTTTGAATCCATCCGATTTTTTGAACGCGTGCCAATGTCCGAATTCCTGTTCGGCACGAAATGGAGCCCCCAAACAGCCCTGCGCGCAGACCAAGTCGCCGCAGAGGGCAGTTTTGGTGCCGTGCCTTTGATCACAGGGACATTGTTGATTTCATTTATTGCCATGTGTGTGGCCACACCGCTGGGATTGTTTTCCGCGATTTACCTGTCGGAATATGCCAGCAAACGCACCCGCAACTGGGTGAAACCTTTGTTGGAAATTTTGGCTGGCATCCCAACCGTTGTTTACGGTTTCTTTGCCGCACTTGTGGTGGCACCGATGCTGCGTTCCACAGGTGAAAGCGTTGGGCTAAACGTTTCATCCGAAAGCGCATTGGCCGCAGGTTTAATCATGGGGGTTATGATTATCCCGCTGATTTCATCCCTGTCTGATGATGTGATTAACGCCGTGCCCCAATCATTGCGCGATGCATCCCTTGGGCTTGGTTCCACCGACAGCGAAACAATTCGCAAGGTGATATTGCCCGCTGCGATCCCTGGTATCGCGGGTAGTTTGCTTTTGGCGGCATCTCGCGCCATTGGTGAAACGATGATTGTTGTGATGGCCGCTGGTCTGGCCGCCAATCTGACAGCGAACCCGCTAGAGGCGGTCACAACCATCACCGCGCAAATCGTTGCATTGCTCACCGGCGACCAAGAATTTGACAGCGCCAAGACCCTATCCGCATTTGCGTTGGGTCTGTTGTTGTTCATCGTCACCCTTATTTTGAACGTGATCTCTTTGAAGATCGTCAACAAATATCGAGAACAATATGACTAGTATGCTGACAACCCCTACCCGTCTGCGTAAATCGCGCGAAGCATCTGAAACACGCTTCAAATGGTTTGGTCGTGGCGCAATCGCAATCTCGCTCGCATTTCTTGTGTTCATGGTTGGATCGATCATCCTCCAAGGCAAAGGTGCGCTGACAACTTCGGAAATCGCCGTCACGGTTGATCTGAGCGCGGAAAATATTGATCCAAACGATATCGAGGCGACCAGCTTTGACAGTTTGATGAAAAAATCACTGCGCGAAACATTCCCAGAGGTGACAAGCCGTGGCGATAAACGCAAACTATATGGCCTGCTCAGCGTTGATTTGGGTTTTGAGCTGCGCGATCACATTCTGGCCGATCCTTCCATTCTGGGTGGCCCGCAAAAATTGTGGTTCACCGCATCCGATGATGCCGATCTGGTAATCAGCGGTTCGGTTGATCGTGACCTGCCCGAAGACGAGCGCCGCATGTCCGATTTGGAAATTAGCTGGCTTGAAACCTTGGAAAATAACGATAGCGTTAATCGCCATTTCAATTCCAAGTTTTTCACCAACGGCGATTCACGTGAACCCGAATTGGCAGGGATTTTAAGCGCCCTGATGGGATCGTTGCTGACACTTTCTGTGTGTTTCTTTGTATCCTTTCCAATTGCGATTTTGGCGGCGATTTATCTGGAAGAATTCGCACCGAAAAACCGATTGTCGCAATTCATCGAGGTAAACATTAACAATCTGGCCGCGGTGCCATCCATTGTGTTCGGTTTGCTTGGTTTGGCGATGTTGCTCAATACATTTGGGTTGCCACGTTCCACACCATTGGTGGGTGGTTTGGTGTTGTCATTGATGACATTGCCTACGATCATCATCGCCGCGCGCGCATCATTACGTGCGGTTCCCCCATCCATCCGCGAAGCGGCCTTGGGCATGGGCGCAAGCCCCGTTCAGGCCACGTTCCATCATGTGGCACCATTGGCCTTGCCCGGTATCCTGACAGGAACAATCGTTGGCATGGCACAGGCATTGGGTGAAACTGCACCATTGTTGATGATTGGTATGGTGGCGTTCATCGCCGATGTTCCGACATCCATTGTTGAACCCGCTGCTGCACTTCCTGTGCAAATTTTCCTTTGGGCTGATGCATCTGAACGTGCATTCGTCGAAAAAACATCCGCTGCAATTATTGTCTTGCTGGTTTTCTTGGTTCTGATGAATCTGTTGGCCATTTTCCTGCGCAAGAAATTCGAGAAAAGGTTCTAGATCATGAATAACGTTGTAACAGAAATGCCAGAGGCCACATCCGTGCAAAACACACCAGCCGCAAACAAAACCCCGATTTTCACCGCGAAAAACGTTGATGTTTATTACGGTGCGAAACAGGCGTTGGATAAAATCAACCTTGATATTCCACGTAACAAGGTAACATCCCTGATCGGGCCATCGGGTTGTGGTAAATCAACATTCTTGCGTTGTTTGAACCGCATGAATGATCTGGTGGATATTTGTCGTGTTGAAGGTGATATTCAACTGGAAGGCCAAGATATTTACGCACCAGAGGTGGATGTTGTGGCCCTGCGCCAACATGTGGGCATGGTGTTTCAAAAACCAAACCCATTCCCCAAATCCATCTATGACAATATCGCCTATGGCCCACGTATTCACGGGTTGACCAGTTCAAAATCCGAATTGGATGATATCGTTGAATGGTCATTGCAACGCGCAGGTCTTTGGAAAGAGGTTTCCGATCGTTTGCAAGAACCAGGCACAGGTTTATCTGGTGGTCAGCAACAGCGTTTGTGCATTGCACGTGCGATTGCCGTGCGCCCAGAGGTGATCTTGATGGATGAACCTTGTTCCGCACTGGACCCAATCGCCACGGCAACAATCGAGGAATTGATTGATGAATTGCGCGAAAAATTCACCATCGTCATTGTGACCCACTCCATGCAACAGGCCGCGCGTGTGTCGCAACGCACTGCATTTTTCCATCTGGGGAACTTGGTGGAAACAGGCCCTACCAAAACATTGTTCACATCACCAGAAGATGAACGTACTCAAAACTACATCACCGGTCGTATCGGCTAAGGAACAGGCAAATGGATCATACACATATCGTAACACGGTTTGACAAAGACCTGAATGAAATCGAAACCTTGTTGGTGCAAATGGCCGACGAAGTTTCTTCGCAAATGAAACAGGCCGCCAAGGCATTGAAAACGGGCGATGATAAGCTCGCGAAAAAGGTGATCAAAGGCGACAGCGTCATTAACAAGCTCGAAGAAAAAATCGACGACAAGGCGATCCGTCTGATCGCATTGCGCCAACCCATGGCCGAAGATTTGCGCAGCGCCATCACCACGTTGAAAATTTCAACTGCTCTGGAACGCATGGGCGACTATGCAAAAACCATGTCATATCGTGTGCGCGCGGTTGAGGATTATTCAGCAATGAAACCCGTCTTGCGCCGCATTTCGGATATGTCCACGCGCATTATCGGCACGCTGGAATTGGTGATGGACGCATACGTCAATCATGATATCGTAAAGGCCAAACAAGCCCATGATGCCGATCAGGATATCAACGATCGCACAGATGCATTGTTTCGCGAGCTGTTGACCTATATGATGGAAAACCCACGCAATATCGAAGCCTGCACACATCTTCAGTTCATTTCAAAAAACATGGAACGTGCGGGTGATCAGGTGAAAAACATCGCCGATCAAGTACATTACTTGGTCACAGGCGAGTTGGTAGAAGAGTAAAAAACATGTCGATTGATGGCCCCAAAGTATTGATTGTAGAGGACGAACCCTCACAGCTGGAATTGCTGAGCTATAACCTTGATGTAGAGGGTTATAACGTGTTCAAGGCAGAAACCGGTGAACAGGGTTTGCTCATTCTTGAGGAAACGGAAATCGACATCATTTTGCTGGATTGGATGCTGCCACAGGCATCTGGGTTGGAAGTGTGTCGTCAAATCAAACGCAACAAGGCCACCAAATCCATCCCTGTTATCATGTTAACCGCGCGCGGCGAAGAAGAGGACAAAGTGCGCGGTTTGGATACGGGTGCGGATGACTACATCGTCAAACCCTATTCCATCAAAGAACTGTTGGCCCGTGTTCGCGCAGGGTTGCGCAGCCGTGATGGTGGCAAGGGTGTTGATGTGTTGTCTTATGAAAACCTGTCGATGGATCTGACCCGTCATGGTGTTACGGTCGAAGATCACAACGTGCATCTTGGCCCGCTGGAATTTAAATTGCTGCGCGTATTGCTCGAGGCTCCCGGCCGCGTCTTTTCACGCGATCAATTATTGGAACGTGTTTGGGCCAATAGTCTGGAGGTCGAAACCCGCACGGTTGATGTGCATATCGGGCGTTTGCGCAAACAACTGAATGCTGCGTGCAATGATGATTACATCCGCACGGTGCGCGGGTTTGGTTATTCATTGGATAAATTTGCCTAACGCGCAAAAATGGCACGAAAATCGCCCCGCAGATCATGTGATCTGCGGGGTTTTTTATGTGTTGGACACATATGATATTAATGGGCGGGCCCGCCTGCGCGGCTCATAGAACGGGTTTTAACCGTATCCATCGGGGATTTGATATATCCCCGTTTCCACCGGTGATTTCGGATGTTTCAAACTTGCTGCGGTTGCCAGACCGCGTTTGAAACCATGAACCACAAAAAATGACGTCTGGGATGTTTTACCCCAGACGTCTTTCGTTTTTGCAAATGATGCGTGCGCTGATTAATGATGCCCTGTTTTTTCAGGCAGCAATCCACGCGGGCTAAACCGTAAGACCAGCAACAGGATCACACCCATGGTCATCAAACGCATATGCGCGGCTGAATCCAACAGATGTGCACGCAGGCCGCTATCCTCGGCCATGCCAGAGGTCAGCGTATCCATCAGCCAGATACCAATCGGTTCTGCCTCGACCCAGAAAAACCAGACGACAAAACCGCCCAACACCGCGCCCATATTATTGCCAGACCCGCCAACAATCACCATCACCCAGATCAGGAATGTAAACCGCAGCGGTTGATATGACGCGGGCGTCAACTGACCATCAAGCGTGGTCAGCATTGCACCCGCAATCCCAACCACCATCGAGCCCAAAACAAACACCTGTAAATGGCGCCATGTCACGTCTTTGCCCATAGCATTTGCCGATACTTCGTTATCGCGAATGGCGCGCATCATACGCCCCCACGGCGATTTCAACGCTCGTTCTGATAACCAGAAAATCGCAAGCAACACAGCCAAGAACAAACCGGCATAGCAAAGTTTGACAAAAATGCTGGAAAAGATCACGACATCTTGGCCCAAACTTGCCGATAGGTTTTGAAACCATTCGGCCTGTTGTAGGTCAATTTCAAAAGGCACAGGGCGGGGCAAACCGTTTACGTTTTTCACACCGCGCGTCATCCAATCTTCGTTTTTCATAATCGCAACGATGATTTCTGAAATCCCCAATGTTGCAATCGCCAGATAATCAGATCGCAATCCAAGTGTGATTTTACCAATTACCCATGCAACACCACCCGCCAGCAGCCCCCCAATTGGCCAAGCCAAAATCACGGGCAATCCCAGCCCGCCGAGGTATCCTGTTTTTGCGGCATCAACGCTTTCGATTGCATCGGTTGCGGGTACAAAAATGCCGCGCATGATGAAAAACCCGATCACACCGATTGCAACGATAATCGCGCTGCGCGCGCGTCCTTTGGGCAATTTCGCATATGCAACGATACAGCCAATAATCGTGGCCGCCCCTGCAAGAGCAGAAAGCAAAACACCACCACCCCCCGCAGCCCAAGCAGCAGGAACAGGTGGCATGGATATCAACACCGCGGCCAAACCGCCAAGCGCGGCAAAGCCCATGATGCCCACGTTAAACAATCCCGCATAGCCCCATTGGATATTTACACCCAGCGCCATAATCGCAGAAATCAAACACAGGTTTAAAATCGACAGGGACAAGTTCCAACTTTGGAATTGCCCAACGATCACCAACAGCACCGCCATGATGGCGAAATACAAAAAATTCCGATTCATGGTCATACCGATTTCCCCTTAAACAGACCTGTTGGTCGTAACAGCAACACCAACAATAGGATCACAAAGCTGACCGAAAATTTGTAATTCGTGCCCAGCAATTGCAATAAACTATCGGGCGACCAATCGCCTGGCGCCATATATCCGATGAATTTTTTATAGGCATATGTGACCATGATTTCAGAAAACGCAATCACATAGCCCCCCGCAATCGCACCCAGCGGATTGCCAAGCCCACCAACAATCGCCGCCGCAAAAATTGGCAGCAAGAGTTGGAAATATGTGAATGGTTTAAAGCTTTTGTCCAAACCATAAAGTGTGCCCGCAATGGTCGCGAGTGCTGCTGCGATAATCCATGTGACCATCACCACCTTGTCTGGATTGATCCCTGACAACAGCGCCAAATCTTCGTTATCGGAAAATGCACGCATGGATTTACCCGTGCGCGTGCGGTTCAAAAACCAGAACAATGCCGCCACAACCAACACGGCGGTGATGACGGTGATGCCTTGGCTGACCTTGATGGTTAAACCCTCTTCCAGACCCGTCCATTCTTTGAATGATCGCGCACGAACGATGAAACGTTCGCCATCTGCGAATGCCTGATCATCGGGGCCGATGATAAAACGCACGATACCGTTAAGCACAAACATAACCCCCACCGATGCGATCACGTAAATCACAGGTGCGGCGCGTTGTTGGCGATAGAATTTATAGACCAATTTGTCCGTGGCCAAAACGAACCCTGCGCAAATTGCGATGCCAAATGGCAAGGCCAGCAATGCCGTGGGCAACGGCCCCAAATTGATGCCCATGGATTGGAACCACCACGTGAATAAAATCACCGCCATGGTACCAAAGGCCATCGTGTCGCCATGGGCGAAATTTGAAAAGCGTAAGATGCCATAAATCAAGGTCACGCCAAGCGCGCCCAAGGCCAATTGGCTCCCATAGGCGAGTGCTGGAACCAGCACAAAATTCGCCATCAAGATTAATGCGTTGAGTAATTCCATGCGATTAACCCCCCAAGAAGCTTTTGCGCACATCAGGGTTGTTCATCAACGCCTGACCTGTGTCTGTGTAACGATTGCGCCCCTGAACCAGAACGTAACCTTTGTCGGCAATGTCCAAGGCTTGGCGTGCGTTTTGTTCGACCATCAAAATGGAAATGCCTGTGCGGGCAACCTCGATAATACGATCGAATAATTCATCCATCACGATGGGTGAAACACCAGCTGTGGGTTCATCAAGCATCAAAACCTTTGGCTGGGTCATCAATGCACGCCCAACGGCCACCTGTTGGCGTTGCCCACCCGATAATTCACCCGCATTTTGGCGACGTTTATCGCCCAAAATCGGGAATAGCTCGTAAACCTGATCAATGGTTTCTTGGATATTGTCGCGTCGCAAAAATGCGCCCATTTCAAGGTTTTCTTCCACGCTCATGGTGGGGAAAACATTGCTGGTTTGGGGCACAAATGCCATGCCTTTGGCCACACGCGCTTGTGGGGTGAGCGCGGTAATATCCTCGCCATCCAACATCACGCGGCCCGAATGGATGTTTAACATCCCAAACACGGCCTTCATGGCGGTGGATTTACCCGCGCCGTTGGGGCCAACGATCACGGCAATTTCGCCCTGATCCGCCGCAATGGTACAATCATGCAGAATATCTGCACCACCATATCCACCCGTCATTTTTTCACCGATAAGAAAGCTCATGCTTTGGCCTCCTTATTTTTCAAACCTGTGCCCAAATAGGCCTCGATCACATGTTCATTTGCTTTGATTTCATCAATCGTACCTTCGGCTAGAACGGCGCCTTCGGCCATACAGATCACTGGGTCGCACAAACGCCCGATGAAATTCATATCATGTTCAATCATGCAAAACGTGTAACCGCGTTCTTGGTTCAGACGTAAAATCGCATCGCCAATGGTATTGAGCAATGTGCGGTTCACGCCCGCGCCGACCTCGTCCAAAAACACGATCTTGGCGTCCACCATCATGGTGCGCCCCAGTTCCAACAATTTTTTCTGACCACCAGACAGATTGCCGGCCAATTCATCGGCGACATGGCTGATTTCCAGAAATTCGATGACTTCGTCTGCCTTTTTGCGCAATTCCAATTCTTCGGCGCGCACAAGGTTTGGTTTAAACCATGCATCCCACAGACGCTCCCCTGCTTGATCGCCAGGCACCATCATCAGGTTTTCGCGCACGGTCATGGTGGAAAATTCATGGGCAATTTGGAATGTGCGCAACAATCCCTTGTGAAACAAGGTGTGCGGCGGCAATCCGGTGATATCCTCGCCATCAAGCATAACGGTGCCACCCGTGGGGGCGTGCACGCCTGCGATGACGTTAAAAAGTGTGGTTTTGCCTGCGCCATTGGGGCCGATCAGCCCTGTAATGGAACCCGTGGCAATATTTAGCGTCGCGCCATTTACGGCATAAAATCCGCCAAAGCGTTTGCTAAGGTTGTCAACTTTGATCATGTAAAAGCGATCTTTCAATAACGTAAAGGCGGCCAATCGTGAGAAAGGCCGCCTTGAATTGATTTAAAAACGATTAGCGGTAGCCAACAGTGGACAATGCTGCGTCTTTGATTTCGATTTCGCGATAGTTACCAGCGCTTTCGCCAGCACCGATCAATTCAACGTTGGATGCACCAACGTAATCAATCTCGCCGCCTGCGGCCAGAATATCCAAGGCTTTGCCCAATTCACCTGGCAGGATTTTTTCACCCGGTGCGTTGGCCACATCCATGACCTTTTCTTTGTAGGCTGCTGGATCTGTTGAATTTGCGGCTTGCATCGCCAACATGATCAAGGCCGCCGCGTCATAGCTTTCTGCGGAAAACGGTGATGTCGCGTTATAGGCATCGCCCGCCAATTCAACCAGTTTACCAGCGCCTTCGCTGTCGGAACCTGGTGCTTGGCCGAATGAACCGTTCAAATCATCGCCAATTGCTTCTGGCAATGCGTCACCAACCATGCCGTCTGGCAATACGAATGTGTCAAACGCATCTGTGTCCAATGATGCTTGGATGATGCCCTTACCACCTTGGTCAAGATAACCCGCAACAACCAAGATTTCGCCACCCGCAGATTGCAATGCACCCACTTCGGCAGAATAGTCCGCTTTGCCATCTTCGTGTGGGGTTGAAATGGTCACTTTACCACCAGCCGCTTCGAATGCTGCTTGGAATGCATCGGCCAAACCTTTGCCGTAGTCATTGTTGGTATATGTCAGCGCGACCTCTTTGAAACCACGATCCATGATGATGTCAGACATTACAACGCCTTGACGTGCATCGGATGGTGCTGTGCGAAAGAACAGACCGTTATCTTCAACTGTTGAAAGTGCTGGTGATGTTGCAGATGGTGAAATCATCACCATGCCGTTTGGCAATGCCACGTTTGTCAGCGCCGCGGTTGTTACACCAGAACAGTCACCGCCAACGATGCCTGATACTTTGTCAGATGTGATCAAACGTTCCGCCGCAGCAGTTGCCGCCGCTGAATCGATACATGTTGTATCGGCACGCACCGCAGTTACGGTTGAACCACCCATGAATTTACCTGATTCAGATACCTCTGTAATCGCGGTTTCCGCACCGGGTGCCATGTTCGCAACCAGCGATTCCAATGGACCCGTAAAGCCCAAGAATACGCCCAATTTCACATCTTCTGCAGATGCCACACCAGCCGTCAGCGCCAATGCCGCCGCGGTTGTTTTCAAAATATGTTTCATGTTTTTCTCCCAGTTATGATTGGGGTATATCCATATACCCCAAGCCGTTTTTCCAGATTCATTCTGGTTTCTGATCACAGACCTTACAGGGATTCGTATGTAGCAAAAGAACCTTTTCAGATTCCGTTGCGAAAAAAGTCAAAAAGCCTGTTAAAACCCGTCCTTACAGGACAAATGCATTGGGCAATAATGCATCAATGGTGAAAATGTCGTAATCACCTTGATTGTTTGTACAAATCACGGGAATCTCTTGGCCAAATTCATAGATCACTTGGCGGCAAATTCCACAGGGTGTGATTCTGGTATCTGTGGTGTTTGTTACGCATATCGCGCGGATATCGCGCCGCCCCGATGATACCGCCGCCGCAATCGCCGAACGCTCGGCACAGATCGTGCCACCAAAGGATGCGTTTTCGATATTGCACCCTGTGATAACGTCGCCATTGTCCATCAACATCGCAGCACCTACGCGAAAATTGGAATAGGGAACATGGGCGTTTTTCATCACATCCGTCGCCGCCGCGATCAATGTTTGAATGGTGTCATCATCCAGTTTTTGCATCATGAAATCCTATTTTTCATATGGCACACCGATGGCGGCGGGGGGTGTTGGGCGGCCAATGAAACCTGCCAGCAACAGCACGGTCACGATATATGGAATGGCCAGCATCAACTGAATCGGGATTTCCCCGATCAGCGGAATATCAACCCCTTGCAATCGCGATGTTGCGGCATCCAAAAAGCCAAATAACAGACAGGCATAAAATGCCTTGATCGGGCGCCAGTTGCCAAAAATCACCGCGGCCAAGGCGATGTAGCCTTTGCCCGCAGACATTTCACGCACAAAATTCGCACCATGTGAAATTGACAGATATGCACCCGCGATGCCGCAAAATATCCCGCCGATGATCAAGGCGCGATAACGCAGCCATGCAACGGAAACACCCGCGCTATCCACGGATTCTGGTTTTTCACCGACTGCGCGCAGGCGCAAACCATAACGTGTTCGATACAGGATAAATGCACAAAGTGGCACCGCCAACAGCGCCATATAAACCAGCAAGCTATGCCCGCTGATCAATTGGCGATAGATCGTGCCGATGATCGGGATATTATCCATCAGATTCACGCCAAACCATTCGATGCCACGAAAGCGTTCATCGCTGGATAGGGCTGGTGTTTGCCCGCCCTTTTTAAACAGTGCAATGCCGATGATAATGGTTAACCCAGATGCAAGAATATTGATCGCAAGGCCAGATACCACCTGATCGCCGCGATGGGTGATACAGGCAAACCCGTGTATCAAAGACATGAAAACCGACGCACAAATCGCCGCCATCAATCCGATCCAAGGCGAACCGGTCAGTGCTGTTACGGCGGCGGCCACAAAGGCACCTGATAATAATTTCCCTTCTAGCGAAATATCAACAATGCCAGAGCGTTCGGAAAAAATCCCCGCCATCGCACACAGGATCAGCGGTGTCGCCAAACGCAAGGTCGCATCAAAGGTCAGCAAAAGCTGTAACATGAAATCAGCCATCAGTTGCCTCCTTTGGTGCAGAAATCCGCGCGATTAACCGCGCCAAACTTGGGTTAAACATATAGGCCAGCGCGCCTGAAAACAGGATGATCATCCCTTGGATCAGCACCACCATTTCGCGTGTGATGGAGGTGAATTCAAAATCAAGCTCTGCGCCCCCTTGGTATAATGCACCAAACAGAAGGCTTGCCAAAAATATCCCGATGGGATGATTGCGCCCCATCAGCGCCACAGCAATCCCCGTGAAACCATAGCCAGCGGTGAAATTCAGGATCACGCGATTATGCACGCCCAAAACCTCGTTCGTGGCCATCAGACCAGCAAATGCGCCTGAAATCGCCATGGCAATGATGATGATCTTGGCCACATTGATGCCCGCATAACGCGCCGCTTCTTGGTTTTTACCAACTGCGCGAATTTCATAACCCAAGCGGGTTTTCCAGATCAAAATGTAAAACACCACCAGCGCAATCAGTGCGATAAAAAATGACAGGTTCCACGGCGAATTAGCCAATTCAAAACCGAAATAACCTAACACCTCGCGCATTTGGGGCAATTGCGCGGCGTCTGCAAATAATACGGTTTGGGGCGATTGTTGCCCCTGTTGCATCAAAGGCCCCGCCAATAACCACACCATCAAAGATGACGCCAAAAAGTTGAACATAATCGTGGTAATCACGATATGGCTGCCGCGTTTTGCTTGCAGATAACCCGGGATCAATGCCCACAGTGCGCCAAACGCGGCGGACGATAGGATACACAACGGCAACACGATCAGCATCGGTAAATTTGGCCCAAACAACAGTGCCACAACAGCGGCACCAAGTCCGCCAATATACGCCTGCCCTTCGCCACCGATGTTAAACATCAAAGCGTGAAACGCAGTGGCCACGGCCAACCCCGTAAAGATAAAATTGGTGGTGTAATAAAGCGTATATCCAAGGCTTTCAGGATAGAAAAACGCGCCCTTGATCATCACGTTTAATGCCGTAAACGGGTTTTCCCCGATGGCCAAAACGATCAACCCGCACACGAAAAACGCGGCGAACAGGTTGATCAGCGGCAGCAATATCAAATCTGCCCATTTGGGTAATGGCGGGGTTACGTTCATGCCACGGCCTCTTGTTCGATACCCGCCATCATCAGGCCGAGCATGTTGGTGTCTGTTTTATCCGCATCTACAATGCCTATATTTTTGCCATCGTTCATTACCATGATCCGATCCGACAGGCCCATGACCTCGTCCAGTTCAACGGAAACCACAACGATGGCACAGCCCGCATCGCGCAATGCGATCAGTTGTTTATGAATGAATTCAATCGCACCCACATCCACGCCGCGCGTGGGTTGACCAACGATCAACACTTTGGGGTTGGAATACATTTCACGCGCAATCACGATTTTCTGTTGATTACCGCCCGAAAAATTCGCCGCTGGCAACATCGGGTCGCGTGGGCGCACATCGTATTTTTCCATCTGCGTTTCACAATGCGCGCGTATCCCTGCGCGATCCATCAACCGCCCATCACCCGATAACGCCCCATCGTGATAGCCAAGGATCATGTTTTCCTGTGCTTCGAAATCAAGCACCAAGCCATGCACATGGCGATCTTCGGGGATATGACCGACACCAATTTCACGCAATTGTTTTGGTGTTTTGGGCGCATCATGGGAAATGGTTTCGCCCAAAATTTCAACATGCCCACGATCAGGAATGCGCATCCCCGTCAGAATTTCCATCAACGGTGTTTGCCCATTGCCCGATACACCCGCAATGCCAAGAATTTCGCCGCCTTTTACCTGAAACGACACATCATCCAAAATGCGATGCCCGCGTGATGACATGGCGCCAAGCCCTTGCACATCAAGCAAAACGTTATTTGTTTGTGGCGCGTCTTTGTCGACATTCAACAACACTTTGCGCCCCACCATCAATTCGGCCAGTTCTTGGGGGGATGTTTCGGCGGTGGCGCGATGCCCCACCATTTTACCCGCGCGCATGATCGACACATTGTCGGTGATTTCCATAATCTCGGCCAATTTATGTGTGATCAGCAACACTGTCACACCATCGGCCCGCAACACCCGCAAAATTTCAAACAATTGTTCGGTTTCTTGGGGGGTTAAAACGCCAGTTGGTTCATCAAGGATCAATATCCGTGCACCACCCTTGAGCGCTTTTAAAATTTCAACACGTTGGCGCATGCCAACATTCAGATCGCTGATCAATGCATGGGGATCAACCACCATGCCATATGTATCGCCCAGCTCTTTGAGCCGCGCAATTGTGGCCTGTTTGCCCTGTTTGAGCAGGCTGCCGCCTTCGCTTCCGAGCATGACGTTTTCCAAAACGCTAAACCGGTTCACCAACATGAAATGCTGGTGCACCATGCCAATGCCATGTGCGATTGCATCTGCGCTGTTGCGAACATTCACCTGTTCGCCATTAGCGAACATCTTGCCTGAATCCGCGCGATGCATCCCAAAGAGGATATTCATCAATGTCGATTTCCCCGCACCATTTTCACCAATGATACCGTGGATCGTGCCAGATTCAATTTTAAGATCAATATTGCGGTTCGCACGCACAAGCCCAAAGGATTTTGAAACCCCTTGCAATTCCAGCGCGTAACGAGCGGCATTTGCGCCGCTCGTTTTATTCATTGTTTCAGACATGCGTCGATAAAACCCAAATTACATTGGGCATGTGTTGTCGGCGCGATAGTCATGCACCACAACATCACCAGAAACGATTTTCGCGGTTGCGTCTTCGATTGCTGCTTTGATTTCTGGTGTGATCAATTCCGCATTGTTTTCATCCAATGCCCAGCCAACGCCACCTTCGGCAAGGCCTAGGTTTTGAACGCCTGCTGTGAAATTACCATCCATTGCGTCTTTGAATGTGGAATATGCCGCAACATCAACGCGTTTCAACATGGATGTCAAAACGGAACCTGGTGCCATGTGGTTTTGGTTTGAATCAACACCGATGGACAGTTTACCAGCATCTTTGGCCGCTTGAATAACGCCAACACCTGTACCACCAGCAGCCTGATAAATCACGTCTGCACCGCGGTCGATTTGGCCTTGGGTCAATTCAGCACCTTTGGCGGGGTCGTTCCATGCGGTTGGGGTTGTGCCTGTCATGTTTTCAAACACTTCGGCGTCGGCTTTGGTTGCTTTTACACCTTGGACATAGCCACAGCCAAACGCGCGGATCAACGGGATGTCCATCCCGCCAACAAAGCCAACCTTGCCAGTTTCTGATGCCATTGCTGCGGCCACACCAACGATATACGAACCCTCTTGTTCTTTGAACGCATATTGACGCAGATTTGGTTTATCCAACCAGCTTACGTCAATGATGGAAAATTGCACATCTGGGTTTTCGCCTGCGATTTTATCAATTGCGTCTGCTTGAGCAAAACCCACGCCCAACACAACAGTCGCGCCGCGTTGTACCATACGTGTCATCGCTTGTTCACGTTGAGCTTCGTTGGTGACTTCGAATTCCATCACTTCAACACCGGTTTCGTCGGTGAATTTTTTCACACCAGCCCAAACACCTTCGTTGAATGATTTGTCGAATTTACCACCCATATCGTAAATCACAGCAGGTTTGAAATCCGCGCCCATCGCGATGGTCGCAGCCATCGAAAATGCAGCCGTCATAAGTGTTGTTTTCAGTTTCATTGTCTTCTCCTTGTGGACGCGCGAACAGAAAGCGCAGTTTGTTTTGAATCGGATTATTTAAGACCGATTTCTTTGAGCCGTTGATCCAGAAATTCACCCGCTGTTTGGTGATCCAACACCACATCGGGGCGTGGATGCATAAACAAAGGCATCGAATAACGAGAACGGTTTTCTTGTTTTGGCGGGTTAATAACGCGGTGCGGTGTCGAAGGATAGTAGCCTTTGGACGCCTGCGATAACATATCGCCAGAATTGATCGTGATATAGCCCGCTTGGCACGGCACATCATGCCACGTACCGTTCACATCTTGGGCTTGCAAGCCCGGTTCTGACCCAGTGACCAGCAATGTAATCAGATTGATATCCTCATGTGCGGCAGCGCGGGTTTCACCCGGTTCCACATCATCGGGCAATGGCGGGTAATGGAGGATACGCAACAGATTGCTGTCCGACCCTTTGACCATATTCACCATTGGTTCAGACATGATGTCCTTAACATCCTGTGGTGTTTCCTGATCCAGCCATTCCAACAACATATGACCGATTTTAATCAGTTTTTCGTTGAAATCACGTGTCACAGGTTCCACCGATTTTGGAACCTCTTTGTTTTGATAGACGTGAAAGAATTCTTTCAAATCTTTATGTGCTGAACCTTTGGCATTTTCAGATTTCATTCCAAAATAACCATCAGATGTGCCCGGCTTCACCGCAAAATCAAACCGTTCATCCGTGGCAAACCATCCCGCCCATGCATCGTACATTTTGTCGATTTCGGCGGGGGTCATATCGTGGTCTTTTAAAATCGCAAAACCCGTTTCACGCAAAGATTTTGCAAATTTTGCGGGGGCGTCGGCGTCTTTTGGGCTGATTGCCAATACATCAAATTCGCTCATGTTATCTCTCCTAAAATCCGGACTTTATTGTGTCCATGAACAAGTCTTTCACCACTTCGGCCTGAATGCCTGTGCAAATTTGCATCGCACGACGGTCAGGATTCGTTGAAATGGCGGTTTGGCCGATCTCTTCTCCATCGACCTTAACTTCTATCGGGTGGTTTTCAATAGTAAACAGTTCTGGACGCAGCGTTGCAATCACCGCGGCGGGATCATGCAGGTAACACCCTGTTATACCCACAACCTCCTCGTAGAACCGAATATAAAAATGCGAAGCGTCTTGCAAAAACCCACCCAGTTTTGGCGCGGCCTTTGCCAATTCGCTGAAATCTTCGGGTGTGCAAACAACGCGGTGCGTCACATCAAGCCCAACCATAACAACGGGCCAGTCAGCGGCAAATACGGCATCCGCCGCATGGGGATCGTTCCATATATTTGCCTCTGCATGGGGGGTGACATTGCCACCCTCACGCAGGCTTCCGCCCATGATCACAACGTTTTTCACCTTTTGTGCAATGCTTGGATCATGTTCCAGCGCCAATGCGATATTGGTCAGCGGCCCAATTGGGCAGAGCGATATTTCGCCAGGGTTTTCATTAATCATGCGGCAAATAAATTCCGCTGCTGATTCATCCAAAATTTCTGCACGCGTTGGTTGCGCGGGGATATCACCAAAGCCCTGTTCGCCATGCACATAGTCGGACACGGGGTTTGGCGTTTGTTTCAATGGCACATCCGCACCGCGCGCCACGGGGATATCTTGGCCCGCGCGTTCGGCCAATACGATGGCATTACGCGCAGCAATATCCACGGTCACATTGCCAAAAACACCTGTCATTCCCACCAGATCAAGATCGGGATGTAAACAGGCGAAAAAAATCGCCATGGCGTCATCAACGCCGGGGTCTGTATCAATCAGAATTTTTTGTTTTGTCATTTTTTCTGAGCCTCTAAAAATTTTATAACTTCTTTTTTGTTTGGGATCGCATTGGCCGCTCCTTGGCGGGTGACCTGAATTGCGCTTGCGGCGGTGGCATATTGCAACGCGCCTGCGGGATCGTTTGTTTCGTCATATTGTGCAAGGAAAGAACCCAAAAACGTATCCCCTGCCCCTGTGGTGTCCACCGCATCAACCTTGAAGGCGGATTGGTGAAAATATTCGCCATCGACCCAAAGGTCTGCACCCGCACTTCCCTTGGTAACCAATAAGATTGGCACGCCAAGATCTTCGACCTTGCGCCCAGTGGCATCGGCCAGATCATTTGCCTCTGTTTCATTCACGGCCAACAGATCGACTTTATCAAGCAGCGGTAATGCATGTTCCTTGGAAAACGGTGCGGCGGCATAGGCCAGTTTGCACCCTGCATCTGTACCTTTGGACGCGATCACATCAATCATATTGGTTTCATTTTGAAACAGTACCCAACCCGTGGCGCCCATTAGTGCATCATCAATAATCTGTTCCGTTAACGCGGTATTCGCACCACCCAAAATCACAATCTGATTTTCGGCACTGTCATCGACATAGATAATAGCATGCCCTGTGGCGATATCCAAACGTGTAACATGTTCATCGCCCACGCCATTGTCCGCCATCTGTTCCAGCGCCCAATTCCCATCGGCACCAACCGCACCCACATGGCGCAATGTGCCACCTGCCTTTGCAATCGCCACCGATTGGTTCACACCCTTGCCACCCAGATACCGCGCATAAGATTTTGCCGACAAAGTCTCCCCTGCCTTGGGCAAATTTGTGACCTGATAAACGTGATCTATGTTTATGGAACCGAAGTTTGTTATCAAAGTGTTACACCCCAAGAATCGAAAGATTCAACGAGCCTAGCACAAAACCCAATAACCGCAATCCAGTTTTTTCGACCATTTGGTCAAAATTTTGATTAACGAATGAGCCGTCCGAAAATTGGTGCACAAATGATCACCACAACGATACGCACAACATGATGCGCCACAACAAATGCAATATCCGCCCCTGCCACAATGGCCAACACCGCCATTTCCGCCTGACCACCGGGTGAAAAGGCCAAAACGGTTTCAAGAGGTGGTGCAAGGTTGAGCGCAATGATGATTTCAACAAATCCTGCGCTGAGCATCAACAGGATCAAACAAAACCCGATACCGGCCAATAAATCATGGCGCAATTCTTTGGGGGTAATGCCTGCGTATTTCACACCGACGCTGATGCCAATGAAAAATTGTGAAGCCCATATCGCCTCGGCGGGGGGGCGCATGTGCAAGACACCTGTCAGCGACAAAACCGCCGCCACGATCAATGGGCCCAAGATGGATGCCCCAAACAATTTGATTTTTAACGCACCCCACCATCCCGCAATCGCGGCGAAAAACATCAAGGCGATTTGATCAAGCGGCATTGATTTTGCAGGCGCACCCGGTGGCATGGATAAATCCAGTTCCCACCAGCCCTGTAAAATGAATGGCAAGGCGCTAACGATAATCAAAACCCGTGTGGCATGCACCAATGACAAAGCGCGCACATCTGCACCCGCCTCTTCGCCAAATACCAACATGTCTTGTAATCCACCGGGCATGGATGCGTAATAGCTGGTCGGGGTATCAAACCCGCAGATGCGTTTGAAATATGGAACGCCGATCAGACCGATGATCAACACAAACACGGGCACCATCGCAACGGTCGTGGCCATGGAACCGATTTTGCCAAACAGTTCAGGCGTGATGGATGCACCCACCGCCACACCCAAAATCGTGCGCATCCCATCGGACAGCGGTTTTATCCCCGCCATCGGAACCTTGGCGATGGCGGCAATTAAACAGGCGAACATCGGGCCAAGCAGAAAGGGCAATGGAACATGGGTTGCCCAACACACCACCGCCCCAATGATCGAAATAATGATTGCAGCGATTTTTGGTGAAAGTTTCATATCCGCAAACTTTTCAATCGATAGCTTAGCGATGTTTCAATGTGATTGCCCGCCGCCGTTGCAGCGCCTTTTCCATCGCCTGCCTCTAATGCAGTGATAATATCATCATGTTGTTTGCAAACCAGTTTCACCCGATCCGTATTTTCCAACGTGGTTGGGCCAAGAACCAACACCGCATTTGCCAAGGCTTGGAATGATGCCAACAAATAGCGATTGCGGGCAGCATTAAAAATGCAGCGGTGAAATTGTTCGTTTAACCGTGACACCGTCGCCGCGTCTTTGGCGGCGGATAGCATCGCATTGTTCAAATCCTTCAACTCGCCGATTTCTGCGCTGCTTGCATGTTTTGCCGCCATACGCGCCGCTGTTTTTTCCAACACGATACGCATTTCATACAGCTCAACAATTTCTTGGTGCGAGAGCGATTTCACCACCGCACCAATGCGGGGTTGATGTTCAACGATGCCTTCGGACTCTAGCCTGCGAATGGCCTCTCTTACGGGTGTGCGGCTTAACCCGACCAGATCGGCTGCTTCGGTTTCGCGAATGCGCGAACCGGGGGCAAGCGTGCCGCTAACAATTGCTTCGCGCAATTTGTCATAGGCCAGTTTCCCGTTTGATACTTTGTCAGATGAATCAGCCATCGCGCCCTCGCTTTGCTTGTTGGGACGCTAACCTTGTATACAATTGGATGCAATATGTAATTGATCAATAATTGGCGAAAAAATACCGTACCAGATGATAAAAAATCGGGGCGGCAAACACCACAGAGCCGAAGCGATCAATAAATCCGCCATGCCCTGGGATCAGATCGCCCCAATCCTTGACCCCGCGATCAATCTTGATTGTTGCCATCACCATGCCACCACAAAACCCGATCAGCGAAATTACCATGGCCAACAAGGTCGCCTGCCAGATTTCAAAGGGGGTCAGCCACCATAAAAATGCGCCGACAAGTGTTGCGCTGGCAATGCCGCCCACGAACCCTTCCCATGTTTTGGATTTCTCCAATTTGGGTGCCATTTTCGTGCGTCCATAGATTTTCGCCCAGAGAAAATGACACAGATCGCCCGCCTGAACCACCACCATCAAAAATGCAATCAACAACACATTGCGCCCCGAAAACCCAGTGATTTCCAGATCTAACAACGCGGGGATATGGGATGCACAGTACACTGTGATCATCATCGCCCATTGCGTTTCCGATACCCGCACCAGAAAATTTTCGGCGTTTCCTTTGATCGCGGCCAATATGGGCAGGAACAGGAATGCATAAACGGGAATAAAAATTGCGAACATACCATGCTGTGCATATCCAAGCAGGATATATTGAATGGGTAATATCGCAAAAAACCCCGCCGCCAGAACCCAATGGTCATCGCGGTTTTTCGTGGTCAGCGTCATAAATTCACGCATGGCGGCAAAGGAGCAAAATGCAAAAAGCACGATCAAGCCAACCCGCCCACCAAGGCTTGCAAATGCGATCATGCCCGTAACACCCCACCAAGACAGGATATAAGCATTGAACGTATCCACGATTGGGCTGTGATCGTCTTCGGGTTGGCGCGACATTAAATAATGCGCAATCAGGGTCGCAACGATTAATGCTGCCCCTGCCATCAACAACAGATAAATCAGATCGGGTTGTTCGGTCATGCTGTGCCCTCCTGTGTTTTGGGGGCCAATGCGACCAGCGCGGATTCAGCGCGCGACAGAAAGCTTTCTTTGGTTTCGCCCTCTTTCACATGTATGGGTGCGCCAAATGTCACCGTACAGATCAATGGTAATGGCACGACCTCGCCTTTGGGCAGGATGCTGTTGAGGTTTTCAATCCACACCGGCACCATATCAATTTTGGGTCGCGCAGCCCCCATATGAAACAGCCCCGTTTTAAATGGTAAAATCGGATCGGGCCCCATGTTGCGCCCGCCTTCGGGAAAAATGATCAATGACGATCCTTCATCCAATGCGGCGATCATCTTTTCCACCGGGTTATCTGTGCGTTTGTCAGCGCGGCGATCAATCAAAACCGCCTTGAACACATCGCGCCCGACAAATGCGCGAAGTTTGCTTTTCAACCAGTAATCCGAAGCCGCGACAGGGCGCGTATGGGCGCGAATTTGCGCGGGCAGCGCAGTCCAAACCATGACAAAATCGCCGTTGCTGGTGTGATTGGCGAAATAAATCCGCTGTCTGTCAATCGGTTCAACCCCGCGCCACACACCGCGCAATGCGGTGACAAACCGCGCAAATAACGCAATGGCAGCGCCAACAATACTGGCGAAAATCTTTAACAAAGGCGTCTTCCTCTTACTTTTTGTAAAAGGCTAGCCAGAATCGCAAAAAAGGGAAAGCGTGAATTCAATCTTCCCAGTAAAGACGCATCGGATTTTCCACCAACAGCTTTTTCTGCAACTGCGGTGTTGTGGCGATCATCGGGATGACATCAACCAATGCGCCATCATCTGGCATATGCGACTTCATATTTGGATGCGGCCAATCCGTGCCCCACAAAACGCGGTCGGGATATTTTTCAACCAACAGTTTCATAAACGGCACCACATCCGAATAATCTTGATCAGGACCAATCAATGACAGGCGTTCTGGGCATGTCACCTTGCACCAAAATTTTTCATTTTCCATCAAGGTGACAAAGCGTTGAAAATCTGGGTGATCAACGCCCTTTGACACATCGGGGCGTGCCATGTGATCGAAAACCACCGTTGTTGGCAGGCTTTCCAAAAACGGGATCAAATCAGGCAAATCGGGGGATTCCAGATACACAATGATGTGCCAGCCCAGTTTGGCAATACGATCAGCGATGCTAACAAATACCTCTCTTGGGGTGTTATCGACCAAACGTTTGACGAAATTAAACCGCACACCGCGTACGCCCGCAGCATGCATACGGCGCAGTTCAGCATCGCTAATGTCAGGCGATACAACTGCAACCCCACGCGCCAGATCGTTCGATGCCTGCAACGCATCCACCAGCGCATCGTTATTTTGCCCATGGCACGATGCTTGCACAATCACATTGCGCGAAAACCCCAGATGATGGCGCAGCGCGAAAAGCTGTTCTTTGGATGCATCGCATGGCGTGTATTTTCGTGTCGGCGCAAAGGGAAATTTATCGGCGGGTCCAAACACATGACAATGGGCATCCACCGCACCGACAGGGGGAATGAAATCTGGTTTTTTCGGGTCGGGATGCCATGCCATCCAATCAATATCCATCGCCATTATATTTCCTCCTCTGTCAGATCGTGAAACACACGTCCATCAAATAATTTTCGCGCAGTGCGCAGGATTGCGGCGGACGTGATCGTGTCACCATCCATCCTTGCCACAATCGCAGTCGCACCAATCGGGTGTTCAATTTGCATGGTTTTGCTGTCCCCATCGGGGATCGCCGCCAATTCATGCGCCGGGGATTTTTTCATCAAACATGCGGTTGCCACCGTCACGGCGGCCAGCACACCAATGCTTGCATGACATCGATGCGGGATAAAGCTTCGCGTCATGATCGCACCGCCATTTTGGGGGGCTGATACCAGCGTCATTTTTGGCACGGTTTTATCCCGCACATCACCCAAATTCATCAACGGCCCACAGGCCAAGCGAATGGTTTCAAGACGTGCACGCAACGCATCATTACCATCCAATTCTTCGCGCGTTTCCGTGCCCGTAATGCCAAAATCAGAAGCCCGCATAATCACGCAAGGCATGCCGTTATCGATCATGGTCAATTCAATACCATCGATCACGTCAACTTCGTTCCCTGTGGGCAGCAATGCGCCACACATCGAACCCGCGGTATCTTGAAATTCCAGCGGGATTGGCGCGGATGGGCGCGGTACGCCATCAATCATCGCATCACCCTGATACGTCACAACACCATTTGGTGTTTGCACCACAGCCACCGCAATTTGATCGGTATTTTCCATGTAAATACGCACGCGCGTTTCATCGCCCATTGGTTCAACAAGCCCGCGTTCAATGGCAAACGGGCCAATGCCCGCAAGGATATTGCCACAGTTTTGCGCATCAGACACCAATGCCTGATCGACATAAACCTGTAAAAACAGGTAATCGACATCCACGCCTGCGCGTGCAGATTTACGCACAATCCCAACCTTGGACGCCAACGGATCCGCCCCACCAATGCCATTTATCTGGCGCGGGTCTGGTGATCCCATGATGGAAAGTAAAAACGCATCACGCGCAGCAATATCATCGGGCAAATCATCGCCAAGGAAATACACCCCCTTGGACGTGCCACCACGCATCCACATTGCGCGCGTTCCATCAGACATATTTCAAACCATATTCGGCCAAGCGCCCGCGCATGTCATACATATCCAACCCTAACACGCCACTGGCGAGTTTTTGGCGCTTTTCTTCTTCGTTGGCCAAACGGGCTTCTGCTTTTTTCAAAACATCCGCGGCCTCTTCGCGGCGCACGACACAGACGCCATCATCATCGGCAACGATCACATCGCCTGCATTGATATGGGCACCTGCACAGACGATCGGGACATTGACGGAACCGATCACCTCTTTCACCGTGCCTTGGGCATGTACGGCCTTGGACCAGACGGGAAATTTCATTTCTGTCAGGTCTTTGACATCGCGCACACCTGCATCGATGATCAAACCAACACCGCCGCGTGCCTGCATGGATGTGGCGAGCAGATCGCCAAAATATCCTGCATCGGATGGTGATGTGGTTGCCAGAACCAACACATCACCCTCTTGCACCTGTTCAATTGCGACATGCACCATCCAATTGTCACAAGCTGGCGCAAGGATCGTGACCGCAGATGCCCCGATTTGTGCACCCGGATAAATGGGGTTCATATATGACGCGAGCAATCCCTTGCGCCCCTGAGCTTCGTGTACCGTAGCCACGCCAATTTCGCCCAAGGCCTTGATCACACCCGCATCGGCACGTTCAATATTTTGCACAACAACGCCGCCCATTATAATTCATCCACACATGTTGGATAAACCGATTCAAAACCTTCGGCATATTGCGCAGGGCGCCCACCCGCCATGCCACCTGAATTTCGGCGGAAATGGTTGCCACGGTTTTCGGCGACATTGGTATAATATTTCCACAGGTGTTCTTGGCCTTGCATGCATTCAATCGCCGCACGTTTTTTATCCCAAACATCAGTGATGTCCAAAAACACATTTGGCTTCCAACCCATCTGTTCGGTTTGGTGGGGTTCAAACAGGTATAGTTGCGGCGCACCCAAAACCTTTTCGCCTGGGTTATGGCCCCATGCCTGTGCGATCATGCGCGTTTCCATTGCGATTTGGGTCATATGCATGTGATCGGTGTTGTATTGATCGAAACGCGAATGGCTCATCATGAAATTTGGCTGCACTTTGCGGATCAAATCGACGACCTTGTATTTGTCATCGCGATCAAATTCCAACGGGTAATCGCCCAGATCGAAAAATTCGATATTGGTAATACCCAATGCGGATGCGGCGGCTTCGGCCTCTTTGCGCCGCGCGGTTTTTACTTTGTCCAGCGTCATGCCCTCTTGTTTCCACAACTTGGCACTTTCGCCGCGCTCACCAAACGACATACAGGCAACGGTGACGTCATACCCCATTTCTTCGTGTTTCGCGATGGCACCACCACAGCGCCAGACGAAATCGGCGGCATGTGCAGATAATATTAATGCAGTTTTTTTATCGGACATATATGTTCCTCCAACTCAATCAGTTGAAAACAATATCGCGTTATCGCGTTCAAAAGCCAATTTCAAACCTTCCCCAAGGTGATAAGTTTTTGCTATAACCACCCCATGACAATGTATGATTTGAACCTGCGCCATTTGCGCGCATTTTGTGATGTGGCCGAACATGGCAACATCACCCAAGCATCCGCACGTGTGCACATGTCCCAACCCGCAATCACCCAAGCGATTGCAAAATTAGAGGACAAATTGGAACATCGCCTGTTTGATCGGCGCAATGCGGGGCTATTTTTAACCCATGCGGGGGAATTGCTGCAAAACCGTGCGCTGCGTGCCACCGCGCATTTAATGGCAGGGGTTGATGCCGCATTATCGCGTGAACGACGTGCAAAATCACAATCATTCGCCCATTCGATTACCGCCACACAATTGCGCGCATTGCTCGCCGTGGAACAGGCAGGGAATTATTCATTGGCGGCGCGCAATATCGGGTTAACCCAACCCAGCCTGTATCGATCTGCGCGTGATTTGGAACGTGTATCGGGCATTCAGTTTTTCCAAAAAACACCACAAGGCATCGAACTTACCCCCGCTGCCAAAGAAATGGCGGATCATACCCATTTGATGTTTTACGAATTGAACCAAGCGGGCGAAGATTTGCGCAACTTTGCAGGCTATGATGGTGGGCAAGTATCGATTGGCACCATGCCCTTGGCACGTAGTTACATGTTGCCAAATGCGATCAACACATTGTTGGATGAACGCCCAAACAGCGATCTACGTGTGGTTGATGGGCCTTATATGGATTTGCTGCGTGGGTTGCGGCTGGGTAAATTGGATATGTTGATCGGGGCGCTGCGCGATGATTTACCGGTGGATGATGTCGAACAACATTTGTTGTTTAATGATCCGTTGGCAATTGTTGCACGTGCGGGGCATCCGTTGTGTGATTTGGATACGGTCACGCCTGCGGATTTGGCAAAATTTCCGTGGGTTGTGCCGCGCAATGGCACACCAACGCGCCGTTATTTCAATGAAATGATGGCGGGTGTGATTGATCTGAATGATCTGCATGTGATCGAAACATCATCGCTGGTTCTTATTCGCGGACTGTTAACAGGCAGTGATCGGTTGACCATTAGCTCCGCACATCAAATCGCACGCGAAGAAAAACAAGGGCTGTTATCGCGATTGAATTTTGATTTACGCGGGATCAAACGCCAAATCGGATTAACCACCCGTGTGGATTGGCAACCCACAAAAACCCAAAAACGGATGTGGGATTTATTACAGGCCGAGGGAGCAAAATCTGCATCCCAAACATATACGCTATTGCAAAAATGAATAGGTTTGAATGACATCGAATTTCAGGTTTGCACCATGCCTTGTTAGGACAGATCACCAAAGAGGACATCAAACATGAATATCGCATTTATCGGATTCGGAGAGGCAGCATGTGCATTTGCATCCACATGGGCGACCGATTGCGTAAAATCGGCGGTTGGGTTTGATGTAAAAAACAACGATCCCGCACAAAGCGCGATGATGCAAACGCGATTTGCCGATCACGGAGTCGGGTTTTCCGATACACTGGAAATGGCGCTTGCGAATGCCGATGTGGTGTTTTCGCTGGTCACGGCGGATTGCGCACATACGGCGGCAAGCGATGCGGCCAAACATATCAAACCTGATGCGCTGTTTTTTGATTGCAATTCATGTGCGCCACAAACCAAACAGCGATCATGTGATGTGATCAATGCGGCGGGTGGGCGTTATGTGGATGTGGCCGTTATGGCCCCTGTGCACCCTGCCCGCAATAAAACCCCGCTATTGATATCGGGTCCAGATGCGGATGACGCCGTTGATGTATTACAAAAGCTGAACCTGAACCCAAGCAAGCTTGATGGTGCTGTTGGGCGGGCATCATCGGTGAAAATGATGCGATCCGTGGTGATCAAAGGATTAGAGGCGATTTTAACAGAATGTAATTTGGCGGCGAAAACGCTGGGCGTCGAGGATTTGGTTTGGGACAGTTTGGAAAAATCCAACCCCGAATTCCAATGGGCGGCCAAGGCCGATTACATGGCAGAGCGCATGGCAAAACACGGGGTTCGCCGCGCCGCCGAAATGGCAGAAGTTGCAAAAACAATCGCCGAACTTGGCCTGCCCAATGATATGGCGACCGCCACCACAACCGCACAGGCACGCATTGGCGCATTGGCAATCGATTGCGATGACATCGACGCACCAGCGTTGCGCGAAACCCTTATCAATCATCTGAAAAATTAAGCGGAGGAGCATATGACAAAATCAGAGGAATATGACGACATCCCAGGCACAATCGTTTTTGACGCCGATCGTTCCCGCCAAGGATATCATTTAAACATGTTTTGTATCTCGCTGCGCGAACAAAAAAACCGCGATGCGTTCAAGGCGGATGCAGATGCCTATTTGGATAAATTTCCAATGACGGCAGAACAACGCCAAGCCGTTCTGGATCAGGAATGGAATCTGATGTTGGAACTGGGTGGGAATATTTATTACACCTCAAAACTTGCCGCATTCCACGGCATTAATTTTCAAGAACTCGCAGGCATCATGACTGGCATGGGATCAACCGATTACCGCGCGATGATGTTGGCCGGTGGGCGCTCTATTGAGGGCAACCGCAACAAAAAAGAATGGGAGGATAAATAATGGCGTGGATCAGTTCAGGCGTTGGTTGTTCGCATGTGCCCGCATTGGGCGTCGCTGTGGATCAGAAAATCACTAATGATGATTATTACGGCCCGATTTTCAAAGGGTTTGAATATTCCAAAAAATGGATGGAACAGGAAAAACCAGACGTTGTTTTTTTGGTTTATAACGATCATTGCACCGCGTTTGATGCATCTTGCATCCCAACATTCGCGCTGGGGTGTGCTGCGGAATACCAGCCCGCGGACGAAGGCTGGGGCCCACGCCCTGTGCCCGTGGTCAAGGGTAATCAGCGATTGTCGAGCCATATCGCGCAATCCTTGATCTTGGATGAATTTGATATGACCATCATGAATGAAATGGAGGTCGATCACGGCCTGACCGTGCCATTATCCATGATGTATGGTACGCCTGATGAATGGCCATGTCAGGTGATCCCATTGGCGGTAAATGTAGTGCAATATCCCGCACCTACGGGCAATCGTTGTTACAATCTGGGCAAGGCCATTCGCCGCGCGATTGATAGTTATGACGAAGATCTCAAGGTTTGTATTTTTGGCACCGGTGGCATGAGCCATCAATTGCAACATGAACGTGCAGGGTTAATTAACCCCGATTTCGACACGAAATTTCTAAATTACATCGCCAATGATCCTGTGACCGGATCACAGATGAAACATGTGGAATACCTGCGCGAAGCAGGATCAGAGGGCATTGAATTGGTCATGTGGTATGTGATGCGCGGCGCCTTGAATGACGAGGTGACGGAAAAACATCGTTTTTATCACGTGCCTGCATCCAACACCGCCGTTGGCCATATCATTTTGGAAAATCACGCAGAAGGAAAAGCATAAGATGCGAATTTGTGTAGCAGGCGCCGCGGGTGCCTTTGGTATGAAACATCTGGACGCATTGTCCAAGATTGAAGGTGTGGAAGTTACATCCGTGGTTGGGCGCACCGAGGATAGCATTGCAAAATTTGCCGCCGAACGCGGCATTGGTCATGCGACAACCGACCTGAACGAAAGCCTTGCGCGTGATGATGTGGACGCGGTGATCCTGTCCACGCCCACACAAATGCACGCCGAACAATCATTGGCCTGTATGCGTGCGGGTAAACATGTGATGTGCGAAATTCCGATGTCTGACAACATCGAAGATGCACGCGCATTGGTTGCCGCACAAAAGGATTCAGGCGTTGTTGGTATGGTGGGGCATGTGCGCCGCTTTAACCCCAGCCATCAATATGTGCATAACAAAATCAAGGCGGGTGAATTCAACATTCAACAAATGGATGTGCAAACCTATTTTTTCCGCCGCACCAATACCAATGCGATGGGTAATCCGCGCAGTTGGACAGACCATTTGTTATGGCATCATGCGTGCCACACGGTTGATTTGTTCATCTATCAAACTGGTGAAGCCCCAAGCGAAGTATTCGGTATCCAAGGGCCAAAACACCCTGATCTGGGCATTGCAATGGATATGACAATCGGAATGAAATCACCCAAAGGTGCGATTTGCACATTGTCATTGTCGTTCAATAACAATGGCCCGCTGGGCACATTTTTCCGCTATATCGGGGATACCAACACCTATATCGCGCGTTACGATGATTTGGTGGACGGGTATGAAAAACCGATTGATCTGTCTGATGTTGCCATATCCAACAATGGGATTGAATTGATAGATCGCGAATTTATTGATGCCATTCGCGAAGGACGCGAACCCAACAGTTCATTCGCACAAGGTTTGCCCGCGATGGAAGTATTGCACAAAATCGAAGAAATGATGACCGTTTAGGCGATCAATGGGTGGGGGTTACTGACCCCCGCCCGAATTTTCACCACCCGTTCCAGTGGAACCACCCGAACCATCATTTGCATTTGTGGCAACTTCATCCGCCAGCCATTCGGCCTCGGATTCTTGTTCGTCCATATCATCGCGATCATGTGGATTTCCAGGTTCAGTGGAACCGTCGTAATTTTCATCAAAATCGGTCAATGTGGCATGGGTCAACTGCCCTGTGAAACGCGGAATAAACACGGTGTGATTATGAAAATCCGTTTCTGCGATGCCAAAATTGCCCAATAGCGGTTCAAAATGGCGCGACGTTTCCAACAACACCCATTCGTCGCCATCCACGACCTCTGGGATATAAGCCGCCAAAAGTGGGCTATCGTTTTTCAACACACCCCATGCGGTTTCTGTATCCGCACCTAAACCACGAGCCTCGCTCCAGCGGACGCGAAATGAATTGTTTTGGTTGCGAACCACAGACAAGCGCATCCATGCATTCGCATCATTGCCATAGCCGACATTTTTATACACCTGAAACAAATTGTCAGTGAACGCAGTATTTACTGTGCCAACACGCGACACCAAATTCGCCACAGTGGCGTTGGCCTTGGATGCTTTGTTATACATCAACAGAGCGTCGAAACACACAAAGCTGCCCATCAACATGGCAACCCATAGCGGCAACAAGAATACAAATTCCGTTGAAACAGCACCTTTGCGGTCTTTGAAAAAGCGATTGAACAATTTCATTTTCATAACTCCTAACAAGGTTCGTTCACAAATGCCGAAGAAGACAGCAATCGAATTCCACCTGAATCATCTTTGGTCCACGGCATCGCAACACCAACGGGCAGGATCGGATCAACAACCAAACATGCGCGCATAAACATGATTTCTGGCGTTGCATTGGGATCACCGGAATCGCATTGACCAGGATCGATTTTATAGACAGGTGTAATATCATCTGACGTGCGATCCACACAATCAATACCGCCATCCAAACTCGCACTTGCCACGGTGGAAATGCCAACCTCCAGTTTGATGTCTTCGATACAATCTGAAAGCAAAGCTTGGCTACAAATGCGCTGTTTCAAAAAATCATGTGCATCTTCGTCTTGGCGACCATCCAAAATATCGTCCAGCATCAATTCGCGCACGACAATATCCACGCCTCTGTCCAATTGAATTGCATGAAAGGTGATGAAGCCAGTTTCAATAATCCAGAAAAACAACATGAAAAACAGCGGAGCAACGATGACAAATTCCACCGTTGCTGCGCCCTCTTCATCTTTGCGCAATTTCTTGAATATATGTCCCAAAATATTCACATCACACCCTTAGTTTGTCAGCTGCAGCTTCTTAATTCCGATGCTGATATTGTTGAAAATTGAATCGATATCACTTGATGTCGCGGTATAGGCGTAAGTGGGTCCAGATGAACAATTCGCCATGACTTTTGCGCTATCGACTGTGGCTTCATAGGTGATTGTGTAAATTGTAATCCCTGCGCTTTTGGCCGCTGTACAGATGTTGTTCAAACGGGTGTCTTTTTGTGAACCTGTTTTGAACGCTTCCATAAAGCCCCAAGTGCTACCGCCGAAATTACGATCACGCACGTGATTGTAAATTGTGCGGATGCCAAACAATTCGCGCCATGACAGTTCTTCATAGCCCCAGCGATTACTGTTGCGGAAATAATGATAACCGTCAGACTTTTTCCAATACACATTGGCGTCGCTGCCGTTAGTTTCATATTGGTCTTTCAAACGGCGTTGTTCTGTGTTGATACCATCGGTCATCACCACCAAAATTTTGTTACTACGCGTACCATTGGCCAATGGGCGATCTTCGAATGCTGGATCAACGTATTGAGAATCCCATGAATTCAATTGCGTCAGTTTTTTGATCGTTGGCTGCATGGAACGATCCAACAACGCAGCCCCCCATTTTACACCATCATCAATTGATGTATTTGTCGTTGCTTCGAATTTTGCCAATTGCGCCTTGAGCGCGGCTTCGTTTTTCGACACTGGTGTGATTTGCGCCCAATCGAACGCCGGGCAGTATGGTGTTCGTACCGCCTTGTCGGTTTCGCCATATCCTTGGTTGGTGTAATCGTAATAACCAAATGTAATATGCTTTTCATATTCTGTTTGGAAATGCGTATTTTGCGGGATACCCACGGAATTAAAGGTGGAATCTCTGAGCTCTAAACAAGTGTTAGGATTTGCATCGAGCATATTGTTCGCAACACTTGGCAAGATCGTGTCATCCATCGCATTCAACAGGTTTTCACCAACATTTACATAGGCCGAATAAGGTACCAAGCTCATGGAAACCATATTGGGATATTGGGATGAATTCGCGGCCAGAATATTGCCCACGAATGTCTGTGCCGCCGAAACAAGATTGCCCAGTTTTTGCGTCCCACGCATGGAACCCGAAATATCCAAAACAAGTGATACTTCAGATAATGGATTGCCTTCCAGCGCAGATGTATATGCGCCGATGTTCATATCCTTTTGTCCCATCATATGCAGGAATACGGTATCCATACCCTGTTTGGTGGTGACATCCACCTCGCGTGCATTTGAAACATTAATCGGTGTGTTCACCTCGTATTGGAAATTATGGGGCAAATCCGCCTTTGCCATATAGAAATCAACAATTTGTTCGGGCGTATATGTGGTGCCTTTGAATGTCACATTCCCATCGGCGTCACGTTCCACCGTGTCAGGGTCTGTCGCCTGAAACAACGATGCGGCGGCCAATGCGGCGTTATCAATCGTAATTTGTGTTTTTGTGCGCGCAGCTTCGAACCGCGCAACATCCACGGCGATCCCCGCCAATGCAACCATCACAACGAATGTAATAATGGCGAACAAGGTCAACGTGCCCTCTTCGTCCGCTGCGAATTTATTTTTACGGTTAATTACTGACTGATACAAATATGACAACATCATAACCCACCCCATTTTTTTCATGCACGTCACAAACATTGCTGTGCATCATTTAAACCTTTTCTGGGAACAAATGCATGCTCGTGCGTGTCCCAACAGCAAGCACTATCCCCCAAGACATAGGCATTTTTTTGGTGGAATTAGGCCAGAATGTGGCACATAGATTTTTGACGGTAATAATCGGTCAGATAAAACCGAGTGTTCGACGTTCAACCCCTGCAAAATAAGAAAAATTAACCATTTATTAACCATCTTCGCGCGGCACGGATTCAATCAATACGCGTGTATAATTTTAATAAAATTGGGAAAATATTTCCGATTTGCTTGGTATTTGGCGAATATCAAAGAAAATTTCCAACGATTTCAGCCAGAACAAGAATCACCGGCAAAAGCAATCATTCAACCTTTGGCAGATTATGCCCCTGCACCCTTGGCACGCGATTCATCCGACTCTGGCACCATGGTTTTCTGCCCCAACCGATCCATCACCTCGCAATATTGAACAGGGTAACTTGGTGATGCGCAAAGAGGTTCAAATTCGCGTTTGCGTGTAGAGATCACCACGGTACCATGGGCATCTAAAATGATATCACCCGCGATGTAATCCGCCCCAACATCAACCGTCATATCCCCCACCCGCAGATGTAAATTGCGCCCCTTTATTGCCGCCAAACGTTGCACATATGGCAATAAAAACACCGCCGATTGTACGCCGTTAAATGTTAACACATCGCCATCTTGTGCACTTTCGGCGATAAAACATCCCAGATGAAACGGGCAAACGTGATCTTGGGTTAAGGGCCATGATTGTATCGCCAACCTGTGTGACTGGCCATCAATGACGCTTAAATATTGCGACAAAGCTGGCTGAGCATTGATCCCATTTGCACATAGCGTTGCACAAGCAGCGGCGATTTCTTCGGCCATGCCCCAACTATAACCAGCACCGCGTGCACCGCGTTTCACCATTGCAACGGTTTCTGATCGCGATAACGTCATGGTGCCCCCTTTGGTTCGGGATAAACCCAATTTCCAGGTTTGTGGATATCTTCAGGGAACGGTGCGTTTTGAAACATACAAATGCGCAGCCAACGATCCGAACGTGGATCAAAATGGGTAGCGCCAAAAAACGATAACTTGCAGCGCAGCATATCAATCGGCAACATATCAGCGTGAAGCAAATTATCGCGAATTTCCGCATAGGGAAATTTTTCTACCATCTGCACACGGCGCAAAATATGACGGTGTTCGGGATGTTTTCGCAAAAAATGCGCGACCGTTTCATCCTGATTTATGGCGCGGTATAACGCCGCCACATCGCGCCCAATCGCAAGGGGTTGTTCCAATTCATGCCCCTGTTCGGTTGCACGTTCCCCCAATCGCGGTTCCAGCTTGGCCGCGGACACATACCAAAATCGCGCCTGATCTTGGGCATTGCTAAAATCAGTTTTCAGCGCCCATTCAAAATGCGCGACGATCAATGATTTGATACGCCTCATATCCTGCGTGCCATCGATGTAAAAATGCGCAGATTCATCAATGCTCATGACATCAGCCAGATCATCAACAATGTCGCCATAAGGTTCCATCAGGATCGACACCAACTGTTCCAATCCTTCGCTGGTTAAATCCCGCTCACCCCATTGATATAACCGATCCCAAGGATACGGTGCATCGCCAATGCGTTCGATTGCTTTGCACAACATCACCATATCACTTTGCAATTCGGTGACTTTGGCAATTTGAATGGGATGTTGCGAATGCCAGTTCATCGCATTGATATGCGCCGATTGCGCATGGTTCAGCATCACCCCCCGTATGGCTGCGCTGGCGGATTTAATCTGCCGCACCCGCGCCAATGCGGTTTCACGCGCGGCGATCCATTGATGCAACAACGTGGGGTGGTTCACCAAAAACGGTGCCATGCCCAACCCCGTCGAATTGCCAATGCCCATCGCGCGGCGCAGCTTGGGCGATAATGCAACAGCACGTGCACCGCCTGCGCATTTTGCGCTGTGATCCAGCAAATCCATCACGAAGCAGCGGATCAAATACACCGTTAACATTTCGGCCTGAAATGGGGCGGCAAATTCGGGTCGGTCTTGAATTGTATCATGATCCGCTGCGCCAAATTTGCCCGATCCGTAAACGGCAGTAGTGCGCATCACGTAACCGACAGTTTTCAGACTTTCTGGGTCGGGCTGACGCCCGGCCGCCAAATTCGCCACCACAAAATCCCAGAGCCGTGCAGAACGGTTCGCGCGTGACAAGGTCAATTCACGCGATGATATGCGCCCAGCTTCTTGCAGCGGTACATTTTGCGCCAATCGCGCAATATCATCATCCGTCGGAATACCATCGAACAACGTGAATGTTGTATCCCATGCGGTTGCAATCACCCGATCGGATCGCATCTCATCTGGTAAATCATGCGCAAATGCCACCAGCGAATAGGCGCGGTTTGGCCCATGCACCGTGTAAACCGCATGCCCCACGCCATCCGCACCAACATGCCAATCGGGCGCATCAAAGCGCCAATTTTCATTGCGCATACGGCGCAACAATATCCGCATAAAGCTAAGCCTTGATTGATGAAAACTGCCCATTCGCGACAGGCGCATCACCTGATCCGCATCGCGCAATGGGATTTCATCGCGCGATTTCATGCGCCACCAAAACTATCGGTATAAAATCGATACCAGTTATCGCCCATCACCTTGTCGATATCACCCTGCGTCATGCCAAGATTGCGTAATCCATCGGCGATATTGCCAAAATCGCGATTATCATTGTACCAGTCGGGCATGGGCGGGAAACCTGCATTGCTGGCTGATCCTTCTCCATAATCAATGCCCTTGGTCCAGCGCCCAACGCGCATCCATTCAACCACGCTATAGGGTTGGTCTTGGCATAAATCCGTGCCGATCCCGATATGATCAATCCCCATCAGATCGGCAGTGTCGATAATCATCTGGCAAAAACTATCAAGCGTGCAATCCGATCCACCCGCCAAATGGTGTGGATAAATCGAAAAGCCAAGCATCCCACCGCTGTCCCCCAATGCACGCAACACCGTATCGGATTTATTGCGCAACGCGGCATGCCAGCGGTGTGGATTGGCGTGTGTAATCGCAATCGGACGCGTGGAATGTTCAATCGCCTCTAACGTGGAACGCTCACCAGAATGGCTCATATCCACAACGATACCAACGCGGTTCATTTCCGTGACCACCTCGCGCCCCATGCGCGTCAGGCCTGTATCATCATCCTCGTAACAGCCCGTCGCCAACAGCGATTGGTTGTTATATGTCAGCTGCATAAACCGCACACCCAATTGATGCCAGACCTGCACCAGCCCAATATCATCCTCGATCGGGCTTGGGTTTTGAAACCCGAAAAAAATCGCGGTGCGATTGGTGTCCCGTGCCAGTTGCACATCATCGGCGTGAAACCCTTGGAAAATCAAATCAGGGAATTGTTCGAAATATCGGTTCCAGCGTTCTACCTGTAACACCGTTTCGCGAAATGTTTCGTGATAGGCGATGGTGACATGCACCGCATCCAACCCGCCCGCGCGCATTTGGCGAAAAATCTTTTCCGACCAATTGGCATATTGCAGATTATCAATGCGAAACCCGCTCATGCATCTGGCCCCGCCGATAATTCCAACACGCGATTCCAAACATTTGTTTCCACATGTACCGTTGCTGGCATCACAAAATCGCTGCCCGGTAATCGCGCACCCTCTTGGGCTGCGACTGCATCAACAATGCGTGCAATCCGCGCCCAAAATGCATCGCCTGAAAATACCGTTGGATCCAGCAACAGATAAAACTGTCCCAAATCATGCGGCGCGCCCTCTGGTAGTTTAAGCCCCGCCACATCCAGTGAATTCACCGATCCCGTCATCGCGGCGGCCAGAACCTCTGCCATCAGGCCAAAGCCCCAACCCTTGTAACCCCCCGATGAAACCAACGACCCCTTTAACGCTTCGCTCGGATCGGTGGTGGGTTTGCCCGCACTATCCACGGCCCAGCCCAATGGGATGCTTTCGCCTGCGGCCTTGGCCATGGTGATTTTCCCCAAGGCAATCGCGGATGTGCTTTGATCAAATTGGAATGTCACGCCGCCGTCTTGTGCAGGGATCGCCATGGCAATCGGGTTCGTGCCCAACACCGCCGCATTACCATTTGGCGGTGAAACCACAGCGGATGCGTTGGTAAACCCAATCCCAATCAGCCCCGCATTTGCGATCTGTTCGGTGAAATATCCCAAGGATGTGCAGGTATGCGCATGTGCAATGGCGAATGAACAGGTTCCCATTTCGCGTGCGGTTGCAATTGCACGATCAAACCCACGCGAAAATGCGGCCTGTGCAAACCCAAATTTGGCATCCACCATCACGCTTGCGGGTTTGGGCGTTGAAACTACCGGTTCGGCCGCGCCATTCACACGCCCCGTCACCAATTGTTGACAGTAACTTTCCAAATAATACAGCCCACATATCAAATTGCCCTTGCCCTCGGCCACGCGCACGGCCTTTGCCACCGCATCGGCCACCCAATCCGCCGCACCATGTGCACGCAATGCCTTGGCGGTTGTGGTTTCGATTTCATCCAGTGACAGTTCAATTTTGGACAAGGTTTTCTCCGATTTATTCTGGGATCATTTTTCGCAATTCGTATTTTTGTATCTTACCTGTCGCGGTTTTTGGCAATGTGCAGAACACGACATGTTTGGGGCGTTTATACCCCGCCAGATGTTCACGACAAAACGCGATGATTTCATCAGCGGTGGCACTTGCCCCGTCTTTCAACTCAATAAACGCACAGGGGACTTCGCCCCATTTATCATCGGGCTTGGCAACCACTGCGGCCAAACTAACGGCTGGATGGCGATGCAATGCACCCTCAACCTCGACCGATGAAATGTTTTCGCCACCTGAAATAATGATATCTTTCAGGCGATCTTTGATCTGGGCATATCCGCGATCATGCATCACTGCCAGATCACCGGTGCGAAACCAACCATCTGCGAACGCTTCGCGTGTGGCATCGGGGTTTTTCAAATACCCCTTCATCACCGTATTCCCGCGTAATATAAGCTCGCCCATATGTTCGCCATCGGGCGCATTATCAATATCACCATCTGACACAATGCGCTGGCCTTCCATCATCACCATTGCCGCCCCTTGGCGCGATTTGATTTCGGCCTTTTGATCGAACGCCAAATCATCCCAATTGTCGTTCCAATTGCACATCACCGTATGGCCATAGGTTTCGGTCAGGCCATAAACATGGCTGACGTTGAAACCCAATTCTTCGATCCCTTGCAAAACGGCGGCGGGTGGCGGGGCGCCTGCGGTCATCACCTCTACTGTGTGGGGTAATTCGCGACGTTCTTCATCCGTTGCATTCAAAATCATGCTCAACACAATCGGCGCGCCACCAAAATAACGCACGTCATGATCTGCGAGCGCATCGTAAATCACCTTTGCCGAAACGACCCGTGTGCACACGATTGTCCCCGCCAGTGCCGCCATCGTCCACCCATGCCCCCAGCCATTGCAATGAAACAGCGGCACAACGTAAACGTATTTTGGATTTTGCGGCAGCGACCAATCCGAAATCGTACCCATCGACATCAAATATGAACCACGGTGATGATACACCACACCCTTGGGCCGGCCAGATGTGCCAGATGTGTAATTCAGCGCAATCGCATCCCATTCATCATCGGGCAGCGACCATTCAAATGCGGGATCACCGCTGGCGATGAATGTTTCATAATCGGTGGAACCAACACGGCGTGGTGTATCGCTATTTTGCAAATCGAGAATATCGATCACCAAAATATCGTCACGCCCGATCAATTCCAATGCACGCGCCGCATCGGGGGATAGTTCGGCGTCAATGATCAAAACGCGCGCTTCGCCGTGGTTCAGGATATAGGCAATCGTATCTGCATCAAGGCGCGTGTTGATCGTGTTCAACACCGCCCCTGCCATCGGCACACCCCATAACGCTTCGACCATTTCAGGGGTGTTGGCGGCAACAATCGCAACCGTATCGTTTTTACCAATTCCACGCTGGGTCAGCGCCGATGCCATTTGACGACAGCGGCGATATGTATCCGCCCATGTATATTCGCGATCACCATAAATGATTGATTTGCGATCCCCATGCATCAGCGCGGCACGAGGCAAAAATGACAGCGGCGACAAAGGCACATAATTCGCAGGTGTTTTTTCAAACACATCGAATTTATCGGCGGTATAATCCATGCCCGTCCTCCCTAGTTGCGCACCACTGCGCCATCGTCCAACATTGATGTGATCCGCGCAAGGGTTTCTGGTGTTTTGGCCAATGTGATGAATGCCGCACGTTCACGATCATACATATCCTGTTCGCTGGCGTTGAGCGGTTCATCACCGTCAACATTCACCACGATTGTCGCAACCGTCATGGCCACGGTTTTATCATGGGGGAAAAACCATCCCTTTTTGATACCATCATCCATGAAATCCGACATTTTTTGTAAAATCGCCCGCCCCGGCAATTGGAATTCTGGTGGGGTTGGTGGTGTGTAACCATCGGCCATGTTTTGCAATTCATCCATGGCGCGTGCCACCAGTTTATCGCGGTTCATCACCGCATTATCGCGAGTGGGTAGGAAATATTGGTAACGGGCGGATGTTTCGGGGCTACTGCCCGTTTGGCTGTAACCGACTTGCATCCATGTTTCCCACGCGGCGCGTTCCCAATCACCCGTGGCCTGATACCAACGCCACATCGTGTCTTTCACACCGCCACCCGATGGGATCACGCCCACCGATGCCTCGACCAGCCCCAGCACACTATTGGAATGGGCGACCAATTTATCGCAATGCGCCAAAACCTCGTACCCGCCACCAAGGCCAAGACCTGATGGTGCGCCAATCACCGGTACGGGTGCGTATTTCAACGCTTTCACCGCCTGTTGGAAATCGTTCAAAAATGCATCAATACCATCCCAATCGGCGGCCTCGATCAATGTACGGAAATGGTTCAAATCAACGCCTGCGGAAAAATGTTGGGCATCGTTATGCACCAAAATACCCGCACCGTGGTTTTTCGCAGCCGCCGCCACGATTTCCATTGATGCACCCGTTAATGCATTGGCCTTGGAATGAAATTCAACCAAGCGCAAATCACCGTCCAGCTTAAACAGACTGGCCGATGCATTGCTGGCAATCGGTTCCATGGTTTGGCGCATCATTGAAAAACGGATGGTGCCATCTGGCAATGAAATCGGCGCATAGGCATGATCGGTTAGCGTTTTGAAAACCCGCACGTTTAATGTGCCATTCTCTGCGTGATAAAACGGGCCGAACTGTTGGGATGCGATGATCGTTGCGGGAATGTCCAATCCCGCCTCTGTCGCCAATTGTGCAACCATATCCGCGCCCAGCGCATCAATCATTTCAAACGGCCCACGGATCCAGTTGAAACCTAGCTTCATCGCATCATCAATGTCTTGCGGGCTGTGCGTCACCGTTGGGATCAAATCGGCGGCGTAACACAACACGCGTGCCAGAAATGAGTGGCAAAATTTGGTTTGCAGTGTTTCGTCAGGATTGCTGTCATCCAACAAATTATGCAGCGTTTCACGCCCCGCCAGCATATCATCGGCGGCGCGGATTGCCTTGGTCGGCAATTCATCAATGCGGGGGCGCAATTCGCCCGTTGCGATATCCATCGCCTGATTGCTATCAGCGCGATAAAACCCGCCGGCACCCTTGTTCCCCGTGAACCCGTTTGCAATCATGTCTTTGATGGTTGCGTGCATTGGGTTTTGTGGCCAGCCAACCGCATGTGCCACATCATCGGCGGGCAAGATCGCACCGAGCGTATCCACCACATCGGCCATCAAATCGACACCGATCATATCATAGAGGCCGAAAACACCCGTTTTCGGAATCCCCATCGGGCGCCCCATCAACGCATCGGCATGTTCAATCGGCAAACCCAATTTCGCCGCCTCGTCCATGCCGACCTGTAATGCAAACACGCCCACACGATTGCCAAGGAAACCGGGGGTGTCGTTACAGGGCACAACGCCCTTGCCCAAAACCTCGTCGTTATAGCGCGACAGGCGGTCCATCACATCGGGTGCGGTATCCGCACCGCGCACCAATTCCAACAGGCGCATATAACGCACAGGATTGAAATAATGGGTGATGGCGAAACGTTTGCGAAAATTCACATCCATATCTTCGACCAGCAAGGATATTGGAATGGTGGACGTGTTGGATGTGACCACACATGTATCGCTGATCACATCGTTCATGCGTTGATAAAGCGCCTTTTTCAACGGCAGGCGTTCAACAATCGCCTCGACAATCCAATCACATTCGGACAGGCGGTTAAAATCATCTTCGATATTGCCAATTTCAATCAGATCAGCGCGTGATTTATCCATCAATGCGGGGGGATCAGATTTTAACAACCGCTTGATGGCGTCGTTCCCCGCGCCATTGCGATCATCATCGCGGGGCAAATCCAGCAACAAGACCTTTTGCCCAGCATTGGCGATTTGCGCGGCGATGCCGCTGCCCATTGTGCCCGCACCAATCACGGCGATACGGTTGAAATCCAGTTGTGTCATGTGTTTAAAAATTCCCGCAATGCTTTGTTTACTTCGAACGGTTTTTCACCCGTTAACATATGCCCTGCATCGGGCAGCTCGATCAATTTTGCACCCTTGATCGCCGCGTGCATTTTGCGCCCCGCTTTGATCGGTGTCATCTTATCCTTACCCGCAAGGATACATAACGTCGGGCAGCCAATGCTTGCCGCGGCAGCCGCGCCATCGTGATAGGCCGCACAGGCCGACAGATCGGCAAATAATGCCCCCGCCACATTGCCGCGCATCACGGCAGAGCCGTAAATCATATGGCTTTGCCCGGGCATGGTGTGATCATGCATATGCCCATCGGGGCCATGCCCCCAATCCATCATCGCACCAATGGCGGCGTCTTGGTTGTTTTTGGCCATATCCAGCAATGCATCATTCACAGGGATCGCCAAACCCGATGCCATCAGCACCAATTTATCAACCCGCGCCGAATGACGCCGTGCCAATTCCATCGCGACAAGCGACCCTTGGGAATGGCCAATCACCGTGGCGGTTTTTACGCCAGCGGCATCCAGCACGGATGCATACCAATCGGCCATATCGGTGATGCTGGTCAAGGGTGCACCATCCGAATGCCCATGTGCGGGCATATCTGGCGTTAAAACATTCCAGCCCCGATTGGCCAAAAACCGCCCTTGCAAAACATAGGTCAGATGCGATTGACCAGAACCGTGGATAAACAACAGCACGTTTTCATCGGGGTTAAATTCCTGCCCCCCAGTGGAGACAAAAACATCATGATCATTGATTTTCAAATTCATGCTGCACCCCCTGCAACCTTGCCCGCAACACGCAATGCATTTTTGAAATCATCGATGATGTCATCGATGTCCTCTAACCCGACAGAAATGCGGATCATGTCTTCGCTAAGGCCTGCGTTTTTCATCGCCTCTGGTGTCAGATGCGAATGGGTTGTGGAACCGGGGTGAATGACCAGAGTTTTGGCATCCCCCACGTTTGCCAGATGCGATGCAAGCTCAACTGATTCAATGAACGCACGCCCTGCTTCGCGCCCACCTTTGATGCCACAGGCGATGATGGAACCAGCACCCTTGGGCATCAAACGCATGGCCACATCATGATCGGGATGATCGGGCAGATTTGGGTGTTTCACCCATGCCACCTGATCGTGGGATTGCAAAAATTCCAACATTTTGGCGGTGTTATTCATATGGCGTTCCATACGCATGCCAAGGGTTTCAATCCCTTGCAGCAAATGAAACGCGTTTGTTGGCGACAGACATGGGCCAACGTTATACATGCCCTCTGATCGCACCCTCATGCTAAACGCGGCGGGGCCGAATTCTTCCCACAGATTTACACCTTTGAATGCGTAATGTGCGGTTGTGAGCGTTGGGAAACGATCATTTTGACCCCAATCAAAATTACCGCCATCAATGATTGCACCGCCCAGCGCAATGCCATGCCCGCCCATCCATTTGGTCAGGGAATGAATAACAATATTTGCACCCTGATCAATGGGTTTTAATAACCACGGTGTGTTGAATGTGGCATCAACCACCAAGGGCACGCCTGCATCATTTGCAATCTTGGCCACGGCGGGCACGTCCATGACATCCATGCCCGGATTGCCAATCACCTCGCCAAAGACCATTTTGGTGTTTGGCTTGATCGCCGCCCCAATCGCAGCGGGATCATTGGGGGCGACAAATGTGGTTTCAATCCCATAACGCGACAGCGTGTGTTCAAACAGATTGATATTCGCACCATACATTTGGGATGATGAAACAATATGATCGCCAGCAGAGCACAATGCCAACACGGTCAAAAACAGCGCCGACATCCCCGACGCCACCGCCACCGCCGCAACACCGTTATCAAGCGCGGCAAGGCGTTGTTCCAACACCGCAACCGTTGGGTTGGTCAGGCGAGAATAGATATGGCCGCCGACCTCTAGGTTAAACAATGCGGATGCATGTTCGGTATCTTGGAACACATATGACGTTGTTTGGTGAATTGGCACAGCGCGTGAACCGTGGCGTGCGTCTGGGCTTTGGCCTGCGTGCAGGCTTAGCGTGTCAAATTTATATTTGCCGCTCATGAAATATCCTCCCGTTGCGATGTGAACCGCTTAATCGCGCGCATCCTGTTTTTTTCGCAAAGAAGTGTCAATCGGGGAATACCATTTCGGATTGCCAAAAAGATGATTTTAGAATTCAAAATAAGCAAATTTTAATTGCGGTGGGAAATTTTCACCGCTACGCATTTTGCAACTATCGGAGGGGATGATTATGACAGGTGCACCGATTTTTCCAACACGCCGCCTGCGCACGACACCATTCATGGATCGTGTGGTGGAAAACGGCGTTTCGGCCTTTACCATTTACAACCACATGTTTTTGCCTGTGGTTTATAATTCGCTGGAAGAGGACGCCGCGCATCTGAAACAATATGCCCAGATTTGGGATGTATCCGCCGAACGACAGGTGCAATTACACGGACCGGATGCACGCAAATTGGCGGTGATGATGTCAGCGCGCGATTTGACCAATGCACAACCGGGACGGTGTTATTACGCGCCCATCACCAACAAAGACGGTAAATTTATCAACGATCCAGTTGCATTGTGCTTGGCCAATGATTTGTTTTGGTTTTCCGTCGCTGACAGTGATTTGATCCATTGGGCCGCGGGTTTGGCAACTGGATTGGGGCTGGATGTGCAGGTGAGCGAGCCCGATGTTTCCCCGCTTGCGATCCAAGGGCCGATGGCAGAGGATTTAATGGCCGATGTGTTTGGTGAATCCATCCGCGATATTAAATTTTTCCGCTTTGCCCAATATGAATTTATGGGGCGCAAATTAAACATCGCGCGATCTGGTTGGTCTAAACAGGGTGGATTTGAAATTTATCTGGATGATTTTTCATTGGGCAATGATCTGTGGGATGCGATCTGGGCCAAGGGTGCGCCCTATAATTTGCGTGCAGGTTGCCCCAATTTAATCGAACGGGTCGAGGGCGGGTTGTTAAGCCTTGGTACCGATATGACATCGGATGATACCCCGCTCAACGCAGGTTTGGAAAAATTCATTTCGCTTGATAGCGGACATGATTTTATCGGCAAAGATGCGTTATTGGCGCAACGCGACGCAGGGGGCTATGCCCGCCTGAAAGGTTTGAAAATCAGTGGCGATGCCGCCCAACCCGTGTCAAACCCCGTGGATTGTTTCATTAATGGGGAAAAGGTTGGATTTATCACCACCGCGGTTTATTCCCCTGATTTCAAATGCAATCTGGCCTTTGCCATGTTGGATGTGGCGGCACAGGAAAACGGCACCACGGTTTTGGTGACATTGGATAATGTTCAGCGCGAAGCGGTTGTTTGTGACATTCCGTTTTTGCGCGAATAATTTGCAATTATTATATGCAATCATTAGGCGTATTGGCGTAACCAATTAAAGATTGCCCCCATGTCCGATACAATCAATCACATTCGCAACGCCATCACCAATAACATCAGCGGATTGGAACAATTTCAATCCGCGCTGGATGATACCACTCTTGCGAAATCCATCGCAGCCTCGCTTGATCTGATTTACAACATGAAGGGGCGATTGATCGTGGCCGGCATGGGCAAAAGCGGGCAAATCGCGCGTAAGTTGGCATCGACATTTGCATCCACAGGAACGCCTTCCTATTTTGTCCACCCCGCAGAGGCAAGCCATGGCGATCTGGGCATGATCCACGGTGATGACGTTTTGCTGTTGCTGTCTTGGTCGGGTGAAACACAAGAGCTATCGGACATTTTGGAATATTCCAAACGCTATTATGTGCCGATGATTGCGCTCACAGCCTCAAAAAATTCAACACTTGCTGATAAATCCGATATTGCGATTGTGCTGCCCAAAGTAACTGAATCTTGTCCGCACAACTTGGCGCCCACCACATCGGCCTTGGTACAATTGGCCGTGGGTGATGCGATGGCGGTGACATTGCTACGAATGAAGGGGTTTTCCACCGCTGCATTTCGCGAATTTCATCCAGGGGGCAAACTTGGCGCGGTGCTCACCCCTGTGGGTGAAATCATGCATACCCGTGATACGCTTCCCTTATGTGATCAATCCGCCCCCATCATTGATGTGCTGGGCAAAAGCAGTGAAAAATCATTTGGGGTTGTTGGGCTAACTGATGATGCTGGTGCGCTGGTTGGGATCATCACCGATGGCGATATTCGCCGCTATATCACCACCAAATCCGAAGGTTCGATGAAACAGGCGATGTGGGAAACGCAAGCGCATGAAATCATGACACGCGGGTCAATCTGTTTCACGTCCGATCAACTGTCCGCACATGCATTATACGTGTTGCAAGAAAACAAAATTTCCACGGCATTTGTATTGGATGGGGGCAAACCCGTTGGTTTGATCACCATGCTGCAATTGTTATCTGCGGGCGTGGCCTAGCGCGGGTTTCACGATCCTCACACTTGATCGGTATTGAAATACGCGCCATACAAAGATCATGAAAAAACTTTTCCGCATCCTGTTTGGCTTGGCTTTGATTGGTGCAATCACGGCTTGGTTCCTGTCGGCTCCGCAATATGTTGATACGGCGGATTTTGAAAACCTGTCGGGCGATGTGGCACGCGGTGAAATGGTTTTTGCCGCAGGTGGTTGCAATTCATGCCATGCAGCCCCTGATGCCAAGGGCGATGATAAAAACATCCTGTCAGGTGGCCAACATTTTGCATCCGATTTTGGCACGTTCATTGCGCCCAACATTTCACCTGATCCAAACGCGGGCATTGGAGATTGGGAACTGATTGATCTGGCAAATGCGATGCAACGTGGTGTGTCGCCAGATGGCAAACATTATTATCCCGCGTTTCCATTTACATCCTATGTGCGCATGGAACCCCAAGACATTGCCGATCTTTACGAATTTTTGAAAACCCTGCCCGTATCCGCCACGCCAAGTGCCGCGCATGATGTTGGGTTTCCATTCAACATTCGCCGCGGACTGGGATTGTGGAAATTCTTGTTTTTCAAATCAGATGCCGTCATGGAACCTAGCGACAATGCAGAAATCGCACGAGGCCAATATTTGGTCGAGGGTGCGGGACATTGCGCCGAATGCCACACGCCGCGCAACTTGATTGGCGGGTTACAGTTATCCAAATGGCTGTCGGGTGCACCAAACCCAGATGGCCCAGGGTTCATCCCCAATATTACCCAGCATGATGATGCGCTTGGCACATGGTCAGCAGGCGAAATCGCCGAATATCTTGCCACAGGTTTCACACCCGAATTTGATGTGGTTGGCGGATCAATGGGATCTGTTGTTGAAAATATGGCGAAACTGCCCGATACGGATCGCGCAGCGATTGCGGCGTATCTGAAATCGATGCCAGCACTCGAACGCAGCCAACCGCGCCAATAAGGATCATTCATGAAATATTCGGATTACGGCAAATGGACCGCGCGGGCGACGGCGTGGATTGAACGCTATTTTTCCACCCTGCCCGATCAACCCGTGCGCGCCCAAACCAGCGTTGGTGATATCGCCGCACGCTTGCCCCAATCGCCCCCTGATGCACCAGCTGATATGGATGTGATCATGGCGGATTTTGAACGGATTGTTCCCGATGGTTTAACCCATTGGCAGCACCCGCGATTTTTTGCGTATTTCCCCGCCAATGCTGCCCCCGCATCAATGATCGCTGAACAGCTCACCAATGCGATCGCGGCACAATGCATGTTATGGCAAACATCCCCCGCCGCGACCGAAGTAGAAACCGTTATGGTCGACTGGATGCGCCAAGCGCTTGGCTTGCGGGATGGATTTGTGGGCGTGATCCAAGACAGCGCATCATCCGCAACCCTGTCCGCCGTATTAACCATGCGCGAACGCGCACTCGATTTTCAGGGCAACACAACGGGGTTATCAAACACGCCCCGCTTGCGGATTTATACATCCGAACAGGTGCACACATCCGTGGACAAGGCCGCATGGGTTGCGGGCATCGGTCAGGATAATCTGGTGCGTATCCCAACAGATGAAAACCACGCCATGCGCGCCGATGCATTGCAGGATGCAATTGATGCGGATCGCGCGGCGGGTTACACCCCCGCAGGATTAATCATGTGCACGGGGGGCACATCCATTGGTGCCTGTGATCACCTGCCCCCGCTGATCAAAATCGCCAAGGCCGAAGGGTTATACACCCATCTGGATGCTGCATGGGCGGGATCGGCCATGATTTGTCCCGAGCTTCGCCATATCTGGGCGGGTGTCGATGATTGCGACAGCATCGTTTTCAATCCGCATAAATGGCTGGGTGCGCAATTTGATTGTTCGATTCAGTTTCTGTCCGACCCAGCGCCACAGCTTAAAACCATGGGCATTCGCCCCAGTTTTCTAGAAACCCAAGGCGCGGATGAGGTGACGAATTACAACGAATGGACGGTGCCGTTGGGACGGCGTTTTCGTGCATTGAAAATCTGGTTCCTGATCCGCGCATATGGGCTGGACGGGTTGCGTACACGTATTCGCAACCATATCAAATGGGCGGAAATGTTGGCGGATAAATTGCGCAATGAGCCAGACTTTACCATCACAACCGATTGTCGGTTTTCCCTGTTCACATTCCAATATACGCCCACAGGTGGCGATGCAGATACCGCCACGGCGGCATTGCTGGAACGCATCAATGATGACGGGCGGATATATCTGACCCAAACCAAACATGACGGCAAATTTTGCATCCGTTTCCAAGCGGGGCAATTCGATTGCACGCGCGACGATGTGATGCTTGCGTATGATGTGATCGTGGAACTGGCGCGGGGTTAATCCCAAGATTTAACCGTCAACACCTCTGGGGATAAAGGTATCACAAAAATTATCGACGCTCAGATCATCAAGCGATGTGTCATGCAAAATGATGCGGTTGCCATCAATTGTTGTGACGACATTTGCGCCACGCTCAAACGCGTTTTCCATAAATAAATCAAACGCCTGTTGGGCTGTAATTGTTTCATAGCTGATATCATAATCAAAGGCGACGCAGTCCTCATCGACGTTGAAATCCTTTATCCGGACATCGTAATCGCCAGCATCACGTGTAAACAAAAACCTGTCAGCATCTGCACCACCAAAGATATTACAGGTGCCTTCGTCGATCAAAAAATCATCGCTCCCCTCGCCGCCAAGTATGCGAACGTCTTCGCCATTTTCAAGATATATGGTATCATCGGCACCGCCACCATAGACAACGCCATTGCTGCTGGTTGTTATTCCGACAAGCTCACCATCGATGTATTCAGCATAAGAATTGATATAGATGAAATCCGCTACGTCGCCACCAGCAATGCGAAAATCATCACAACCAGCTACGCCTGTTTCATTGTGAGGGGTGAATGGCTCTGGCAAGGCTCCGCCGCCTGTGGAGATGTAAACATCCGAAGATAAGCTCACACCGATCGAATCTCGACCATCACCACCAAGAATGCGGATACTCTCAGAATCAATGACGGAAAGGAAAGAAGAATTCTCGCCAATTTTTATGCGTGTTTCTGCCACATCTTCTATCCGAACATGTAAAGGCGTGTTCATGAAAATATTGCTGTTCACGCCGCCAATAAGACCAAAATTAATTATCCCGTCTGCACCTGCATCCATTCTTAATTGAACGCCATTTGCATCGCCTAAATCAAACGGCGCAGCTGCACTAAAATCACCGTAAACCGAAAGCGATGCATTTTCGTTTTGCGCGAGCCACAGATAGGGATAATTTTCCAATTCATCCAAATGATCGCCGATTTCGACACTTAGATTTGTTGCACGCCACGCAGGCGCAGTGATACCGTCGATTTCAGAATATCCAATCACCCGTGTGATCATTCCCGATATCGGCATGCCAAATTCATCATAGGTAAAATCGCCAAAATATCGATAAAGGCCATCTGGGGTTTCGTAATATGTAATCAACAGTTTATCCTTTTGAATTTATGAATGCTTTGCCTTAACCAATCGGCCCTGAATCGTAGAAATTATCAACGCTCAGATCATCAAGCGATGTGTCGTGCAGCACGATTTGATTACCATTAAAGGTGGTAATAACATTGGCGCCGCGTTCAAATGCATTTTCCATGAACAGATCATATGCGGCCTGTGCGCTGATGGCGGGGCCATCGGATTCATAAAATACAACGACGTCTTCGGTTTCATCGAAATCTTTGATGTGTACGGAATAATTGCTGTCATTCATGTTGAACTGAAAATAATCTGCATCTGCGCCACCAAATATATTTGCACTGCCCTCAGCGATGACAAATTGGTCGCGACCATCACCGCCAAAAATACGAATGTCATCGCCATCAATCAAGCTGACCATGTCGTCGCCATCACCACCGAAAACAACCCCGTTGGTGCTTGCGTTTGTCGGGATTTCCTCGTCGTCCACGTATTCGTAATCGGCATCTATATAGATGAAATCAATTTCATCTCCGCCAACAATGCGAAAATCATCACAACCAAACACGCCTGTTTGGTTTAACGGAGTTGAGCCACCATCTGTGGTGGCCGACCCTGTCGAAATGTAAACATCAGAGGAGGACGCCACCCGAATTTGGTCTTGGCCATCACTACCCAATATGCGGATACCCTGACCATCACTTGCCTGAACGTATGAATCACCGTCGCCAAGTTTAATGCGTGTATCATTAAATTCCCGAACAAAAATACTGTCAGTACCGTTTGCAATAATGTTGGTTCCAACGCCGCCATCAATCAAAAACTCACCCGTTCCATCCAATTTGAAACGCACATCACTTGTTTCACCAAGGTCAAAGCCAAACAGCGAAACACTAAAGTCAATAACCGAAAGCGATGCCCCATCGTTTTGTGCGAGCCAGAACTGAGGATCGTTTTCCAATTCATCTAAATGATCACCGATTTCGACACTTAGATTTGTCGCACGCCACACAGGCGAAGTGATACCGTCGATTTCAGAATATCCAATCACACGAGTGATCATTCCCGACACTGGTACGCCAAATTCATCATAAACAAATTCACCATAATATCGGTGCAGACCATCTGGGGTTTCGTAAAAATCTGGCATATTCTATTTCCTAATTGACTTTGAGAGGATTGAAATTAAATGAAAATCGCAGGATGTATTCGTTGATTTATCCTGCTTCTATCGGCGCTCCAAAAATAAAATTATCGACATCAATATCATTCATTGAAGTATCATGCAGAACGATACGATTATCCTCAATGCGCACGATCACATCGCCGCCACGTTGCACCGCATTTTCCAAGAACAGATCATAGGCTTCCTGTGCATTATAAAACCCACCGCCAGGTGAATAGAACGAAAGATAATCAGCGTTTGCGTCAAAATCTCTGATGCGTGTTGAAAAATCTTGGGCGCCTAAAATGAATTGAAAATGATCGTCGCCTGATCCGCCGAAAAGTTTGTCTGTTCCCCCGCTGATGGCAAAATCGTCATTGCCATCACCGCCATAGATACGGTTGCCTTCGCCCTCGGTCCAAATATTGTCGTCACCGTCGCGTGTAAAGACAACTCCGTTTTCGGTTGCCCGCGTTACAGGATCGCCATTTGCGTCCGTATCTTCATAATCTACCAAATATACATTTTCGGTATCACCGCTACCGTTCACGCGAAAATCATCTACGCCGCGCAGGCTCACAACGGCAAAGTTGGATGATCCTTCGCCCTGTGCGCCCAAGCCCGTGGATACATAGACATCGGTGCTGTCATAGACCAAAACATATTCACGCATATCCCCGCCATGTATCCGCACATTGTCGGATTCTTGTACAGAAACCAGATCAACACCGTTTTGGATCCGTACCAAACTGTCCTGAAGTTTGTTGCCGGTAAAACTTTCTATATTTTCCAATGTCACCACGCTGTCCATCGCGCGATTAATGATTGCACGATCGACGGTATCAAAACTTGTATCAACGCCAATCGTATATGCGTGATCCAAGTATATTGTTTCATCTGCATTGTTAAAAAATGACAGTGAAGCGTCTTGTGTGCGCGATAAATAAAAATACGGTACGTTTTGGGTAATTCCCGGCGTATCCGCAATATCAAAGGAGATATCGGTAATGCGTGAAACCGATTGTCGATTTCCACCATCGACAGAATATCCAATGACCCGTGTCAAAATTCCTGACACTGGCAAGCCGTCATCGTCATAGACAAAATCACCATAAAAGCGAAAACTACCATCGGGGGTGTCGTAAAATGCGGCCATGATTTAATACTCTCTTTTACTATGTTATGTTGCGTTATCCTATTGTCATTATTGTATTTTTTAGAAACTACGTTTGGGCGATTACCCCTCGGGGAGTTCTTTCACATATTCAAACGGAACCCCTGGTGTATCCTTTGCCACGCGAATGACAAGCGAGGTTTTCACCGATGCCACATTGGGTGCGGCCGTCAATTCTGCGGTCAAGAATGTTTGGAATGTGGACAGGTCGGGTGCCACGCATTTGAGGATAAAATCAATCTCGCCATTGAGCATATGACATTCGCGCACCAAGGGCCAAGATTGACATTTTTCCACGAATAGCGCGAGGTCGGGTTCGGCCTGTGAATTCAACCCCACCATTGCAAAAACTTGCACGTCAAATCCCAGTGATTTTGCGTCAACAAAGGCGTGGTAATTTTTGATAAAACCAGCCTCTTCCAAGGCACGAACACGGCGCAAACAGGGTGGCGCGGAAATGCCGATACGGCTGGCCAATTCCACGTTGGTCATACGCCCATCGGCCTGAAGCTCTGCCATTATTTTGCGATCAATATTGTCTAAACGATGCCCAGTCATCTGTGCCCCCATGTTTTGGAAACCATAACCCAATCCACCCGCTCAGCGCAAGAATATTTCACATTTGGGTAATGATCTAAGCCAACAGCCCTGTGGGACAACCGTCGGACATATGGCGGACATGCGGGAGACAGGTGGCGGACACCTTTTGCATGATACGATTTGCAAATGTCGTGATTATTGAACGGTCAGCGCGGATATTATTCCACAAACCAATCCCAACATTCATCCCAAATTTTTTCGCGCCCTTTGCGAAATGCGCCGTCATGGCCGATGTGGGATTGATCGTAATCTGACGGGGAACGGCGCAGAATTTTGTGTGGTGCGTTTGAATAACAGGCAAGGATCGCGGCGGATGATTTTTCTGTGGCGACGGGATCATCGGAAAATACCCATGTTTGCATCGGGGCTGTGACATCCGCGTAATGCTGTGGGTTCATCAATGAATTATATTCGCTGGAAAAATAAGCTTTGCGATGGCTCCAACGGCGCCATGTTTTGAATAGTTTGGGTGGGAGCGCCCCACCACGCCAACCCAATATGGGTTTTACATAGCCGTAAATCGCAAGCGAAATTGTACCAATCCCCCACCAGAAATACATTTCGGTCATACGATAGGATTTGTGGTGATGTCCAAAATATCCAGTGCCAACCGATACAAACGCATGGCGTTTGATCGCCCCGTGATTGGGCATAAGCCCGATGAAATGGCCGCCCACACTATGGGCCAGATGCATAATAGGCAAATCGGGTGCCTGATCCGCCAAACAATCAAGTGCGGCGGGTTGATCAAAACGCCCCCAGTCGGGGTAATCAATGGATGAATTCGCAAGATCATCAGGGGCAGAACCACCAATGCCGCGATAATCATAGGTCAGCACAACCGCGCCCTTGCCCGCCAAATGACGTGCGGCATTGCGATAAAACTGTTGTGGAAATCCTGTGCCCGCCGACAGAAGAATGGCAATCGTTGGATTTTCGCCGCGATAAATTGTGCCTGCAAGTGACACACCATCGCTTGTTTGAATCTTGCGTTCTTGTGTTTCAACGTTTTGCATGACCAACCCATCGTTTGATAGCGATGATGCGATTAAATGATGCTCTGGTTCAAAATGCACCCATAACGTTGGGTTAAACGCCATTTGAAATAAATTTCAGTTTTTTTCAAAAATTTTGAAACTTTTCCCGCCCGACCCCCGTGGATGCAATACAGCCCGCAAAAATGACGGGCCTTGGGATTAGGAAAGGAATTGAATTATGACACAATTTAAATCAATGACATTGGGCATGATCGCTGCGACCGCAATCGGGACAACTGCATTTGCAGGTCATCACATGATGGGCGTCAAAGGCGTTGACCAAGATGTATCGGGTGGCACGGTTGTTGCCGATGAAATCATGGCAGAAGCCAACGGCTGGTTGGTGGTTCACCGCACCGATGCGGAAATGAAACCTGGCCCCGTGATCGGCTATGCCCCGCTTGGCAAAGGTAAAAACACCGATGTGAAAGCAATTTTGCAAGAGCCAGTGAAATCCGGCGAAATGATGATGTTGATGTTGCACGGTGAAGAAGGCGGCATGAAAACAGGCATCTTTGAATATACATTGGGCGCCAAAGAAGACGGCCCAATCAAGGTTGACGGCAAATTGGTAATGAGTGTTGTGACTGCCAAGTAAATTTATCTGTACCCCCTATAGATAAACACGTCAGGAACTGGGCTGCTTCCCCCAAAGCAGCCCAGTTTTTCGTTGTAAACAGCCCCACACCGCCATGTGATCATACGATTTTGCATAACGGGTATTCGTACCTTTCCCTTACGGTTTGGCGTGGCTATATATTCCCAAACGATTTACGTAAGGGATTCCGAATTATGGCTGATACACGTCACACCAAACTACTTATCATTGGATCAGGCCCTGCGGGTTATACCGCTGGCGTTTATGGCAGCCGTGCCATGTTGAAACCCATTTTGGTACAAGGCATCGAACCTGGTGGTCAGCTAACCACCACAACCGAGGTTGAAAACTGGCCCGGTGACACAGAGGTCCAAGGCCCCGATTTGATGATCCGCATGGAAGCCCATGCCAAGGCAATGGGAACAGAAATTATCGGCGATATTATCAATGATCTGGATCTGTCCAAACGCCCCTTTACCGCCAAAGGCGATAGCGGCACGACATATACCGCCGATGCGGTGATCTTGGCCACAGGTGCGCGGGCAAAATGGCTTGGCCTTGAAACCGAAGAAAAATTCAAAGGTTTTGGCGTGTCTGCCTGTGCGACATGTGATGGTTTTTTCTATCGCGATCAGGAAATTGTGGTTATCGGTGGCGGCAATACCGCCGTGGAAGAAGCATTATTCCTGACCAATTTTGCATCCAAGGTCACATTGGTACATCGCCGAGATGAATTGCGCGCGGAAAAAATTCTGATTGATCGCTTGGAAAAGAACCCCAAGATCGAACCATTGTGGTTTCATGAATTGGTCGAAGTGACCGGCACAGATATGCCATTGGGCGTAGAAGGCATCAAAGTGAAACACACCAAAACGGGTGAAATCACCGAAATTCCTTGTAAGGGTGTGTTTGTGGCCATCGGTCATGCGCCGGCCAATGAATTGGTCAAGGACACGCTTGAAACCCATATGGGTGGCTATGTTGTAACCAAACCTGACAGCACCGAAACCAGCATCCCTGGTGTGTTTGCCGCAGGTGATTTGACCGATCACAAATACCGCCAAGCGGTGACCTCTGCGGGTATGGGTTGTATGGCCGCACTGGAAGCCGAGCGTTTCTTGGCTGGTGAAGAATAATTTCCAACACTGTGGCGTGAAGGCGCAACTTTGTTCTCAAATGCATGTGATAACTTGTAATTTGCAGAACAAACTGTATGTCAGGCCACAGATTTCAACTCTTTATTGTAGAGACACAAAATGACCGCTGAAAACCTGTTGCCAGTACCCGAACTTTACGCACCGTTCGACCAAGCCGATGCATTAAAATTGGAGGCGAGTGATCTTGTATCTTGGGATTTGACACCGCGCCAGATTTGCGACCTTGAATTATTAATGAATGGCGGTTTTTACCCGTTGCAAGGTTTCTTGGGCCAAGATGATTACAACGGTGTTGTTGACAACATGCGTCTGGCCGACGGCACATTGTGGCCAATGCCAATCACATTGGATGTGAAACAGGAATTTGCCGATGCGTTGAAAAAGGGGCAAAAAATTGCTCTGCGCGACCAAGAAGGCGTGATTTTGGCGACATTGGATGTATCTGACATCTATGCCCCAGACAAAGCCAAAGAAGCGGAAAAAGTTTTTGGTGCAGATGACATCGCACATCCGGCGGTAAATTATCTGCATAACACCGCGGGTGAGGTTTATCTGGGTGGTAAAATCACCGGCATTCAGCCAGCAGTACATTATGATTTCCGCGCGCGTCGCGATAGCCCGAATGAATTGCGCGCCTATTTTCGCAAAATGGGTTGGCGCCGTGTGGTTGCATTTCAAACCCGCAACCCATTGCACCGCGCACACCAAGAATTGACATTCCGCGCCGCAAAAGAAGCCCAAGCAAACCTGTTGATCCACCCTGTTGTTGGCCTGACCAAACCAGGTGACATTGATCATTTCACCCGCGTGCGCTGTTACGAGGCGGTTTTGGATCAATATCCATCATCCACCACATCCATGTCATTGTTGAACCTTGCCATGCGTATGGCCGGCCCTCGCGAGGCGGTTTGGCACGGTTTGATCCGTAAAAACCACGGCTGTACACATTTCATCGTTGGCCGCGATCATGCAGGCCCAGGAAAAAACAGCCAAGGCGAAGATTTTTATGGTCCCTATGATGCACAGGATCTGTTCCGTGAACATCAAGAGGAAATGGGCATCGAAATGGTTGATTTCAAACATATGGTGTATGTGCAGGAACGCGCACAATACGAACCAAATGATGAAATCGAAGATCGTGACAACGTGACCATCCTGAATATTTCAGGCACAGAATTGCGCCGCCGTTTGAACGAAGGTTTGGAAATCCCTGAATGGTTCTCTTTCCCAACGGTTGTTGAAGAATTGCGCAAATCGCGCCCTGCACGTGCAAACCAAGGGTTTACCGTGTTCTTCACTGGTTTCTCTGGTTCTGGCAAATCCACCATTGCGAATGCGTTGATGGTGAAATTGATGGAAATGGGCGGTCGCCCTGTGACATTGCTGGATGGTGATTTGGTGCGTAAAAACCTGTCGTCCGAACTTGGGTTTAGCAAAGAGCACCGCGATTTGAACATTCGTCGTATTGGCTATGTTGCATCTGAAATCACCAAAAACGGTGGCATCGCAATCTGTGCACCGATCGCGCCATATGCAACCACGCGCCGCGCAGTGCGTGAAGACGTAGAGGCACATGGTGCATTTATCGAAGTCCACGTTGCAACATCCATCGAGGAATGCGAACGCCGCGATCGCAAGGGCCTGTATAAACTGGCACGCGAGGGCAAGATCAAAGAATTCACAGGTATTTCAGACCCTTACGATGTGCCTGAAAATCCAGAGCTTTCTGTGGAAACGGAAAATGTTGATGTGGATAACTGTGCCCATCAGGTGATTTTGAAACTGGAAAGCATGGGATTGATCAAAGGATAAATTGGTCAACATCCGCTGAATTTAAGCCATCCCACAAATTGGGATGGCTTTTCTTTTGTTGCGACATATACTGTGGCGGTAACACGGAATAAATTTGCCCAATGCCAACAAAAACCCGCACAACCGAACGCATCCTAGATGTTTTTGAGGCCGTGATGTTATCAGGCCCGATATCCTTGAACGAGCTGAGCGCGAACACGGGCATTCCGCGCAGTTCGGCCCATCGCGCGGCCCAAGTATTGGAACGCAAAGGCTGGATCAGGCCCCGCTTGTTTGATCATGCATATCAAGTTACATCATTGTTCTCACGTGAATTTATTGCAGTTGAATCAGCGCATCGTATTGTTGAACGCGTTGGCCCATCCATAAAATCCTTTGTCAGCGAATATGACCTAGATGCCGAAATTGGTATTTTCAGCGAGATCGGGATTTTCGATACGTTGGATAAAACCGAACGCTCTTACGATTTGGACACGCATCAGTCATTGGTTATGTCACCACTGGCGTTAATGGCACAGCTTATCTTGCCACCAGAATTATTAGTGCGGCATTTGGATGCCTATCTTCAACGGGCAAATACGGGTGAGCGCAACGAAATTACCACCGGTCAACATCGTCTGACATTGACTGAATTACGCAAACAAGGACCAATGGCAATTTCGCCCTATTTCGCGTTTCCGTTCAATGATCGCGACAAACATTATGGCGCAATTGTTTTTAAACAAAAGCCATCCGTAAAACCCCAAGATCACATTTTATCGCGCATTGCACCAAAGTTTGGCGCGACTTTGGATCACCTAGGGTTAACAACCTATCCTTTTGGACTAGATCGTTAACTCATTTTTAACCAATTTATGCATTTTTCACATTTTTTTGGGAAAAAGTTTAGACGTTGCGATGCCAAACATGGCAACAACATGCCCAAACCGTGATATTTTAAAATAAACGTTTAAAAACAATATGATGGAATTTTTTTTATTGTCACAATTGAACACAACTCTTGAAAATTTTTTTGAATAACAATCCAAAAACCAGCAAACTTTCGCCATCGCTATCGTATTGGTTGCAGAAAACCGCGTATCAAAACCCAAGCAATACCAAGTTTGTCCCGATTAATGGGATGATTGGGTTGCACGTGTGTTTTTGAACCCTTATTTCACCTGCAAGGCGGCGAAACCGAGGGGCTTTCGGATTCTGTACGCGTTTAAGAATGTTTTTAGGTGGAGAGTAATTAAATGGCTGACGGTACAGTAACAGGCACATCCGGTAACGATACAATAACAACCGGCTCAGGTTTTTCAGATTTTAACGGCGATTCAATTGACAGCCTTGATAACAATCAGGGTCAAACGGCGCTGCAACGTATTTCTTGGGATAACCAAGGCAACGATGAACAAGATTTCACAACGCTAACCGCCACAACAGGTACGACACAAGTCACCGTTACCGTTACACCTGGCGCAAACTTCAGCGAAGCCTCCATCGAAAACGGTGATCAGCTTTATAATTATAACGGTGCTGATGATAACTCTTCGATCCACCTACAAGGTGGTGGCGGTTTTGGCTCCGATACTGCAACGCTGACCTTCGATTTTTCCACCACCGATGCAGCGAGCACCACAGGCGAAGTCAACAACGTTGTTTTCGGCTTGTTCGACATGGATTCATTCGCAAATCAGTTTACGGATGAAGTAGAAATCCACGCCTATGACGCCGATGGAAACGAAGTACCGATCGTTTTCACAGGCGGTACACTCGTCGATCCAAATACAGTTTCAGGATCTGGTACCGATGCGCAAGGAACAGAAGCATCCGATTTCGAAGCCTTCGTCATGGTGGAAATCGCAGGACCCGTTGCGCAAATCGTTCTAGATTACCGTAACTCCGACCCATTGTTTGGCAACGCTGCCATTCGTGTTGGTGATCTGGAATTCAACGCGGTCACTCCAGGTGACAACCAGGATGACGTGCGCGCAGGCGACGGTGATGACACGGTTGATACAGGTCTGGATGACGACACCGCATATGGTGAAGCAGGCGATGATACATTGTCTGGTGGTGCGGGTAATGACACGCTTTATGGTGGCGCCGATAACGATACATTGCTAACGGATTCTGGCAATGACACACTTGATGGTGGCCAAGGCGACGATACATTTGTTGTGGCTGATGGCTTTGGCACAGACACAATCGTTGGTGGTGAAGACGCTGGCGACACTGATACAGATGTGTTGGACCTGTCTGGTCTGAGCAACGGTGCAGACGTTACATATACAGGTAACGAAGCCGGCACAGTTTCCAACAATGGCGATACGGCGACATTCTCCGAAATCGAAGAAATTATCCTGACAGATCAAGATGATACACTTGACGGTTCTGCCAGCACCGACGGTATTTCCGTTGTGGGTGGCGAAGGTAACGATCAAATTACAACGGGTTCTGGAAACGATGTGATCGACACCAGCAACCAAAACGACCCAGATTACGATGGTATCGACGATGCAACAGACGATCTGGACACCGTTTTTGCAGGCGCTGGCGACGACAGCATCTTTACCGGTGATGATGCGGATAGCATTGATGGCGGTGCAGGCAATGACACGATTGATGGTGGCATCGATGATGACACGATCAGCGGTGGCGCGGGCAACGACAGCATCATTGGTGGCGACGGCAATGATGAAATCGACGGTGGTTTGGGCGACGATACAATCGATGCAGGCGATAGCCTGAACCCAGCGACCGATGATGTTGATGCGGACCCATCTGATGATCTGGACACTGTCTTTGGCGGTGACGGCAATGACACAATCACAACAGGTGACGACGCTGACACGGTTTATGGCGGCGACGGCAATGATGTGATCGATGCGGGCATTGATGACGACAGCGTTGAAGGCGGCGCAGGTGATGACAGCATCATCGGTGGCCACGGCAATGACGTGATCGATGGCGGTCTGGGCGATGACACAATCGACGCAGGCGATAGCTTGAACCCAGCAACCGACGATGTTGATGCGGACCCATCTGATGATCTGGACACCGTTATTGGTGGTGCCGGTAACGACACAATCACAACCGGTGATGACGCCGATAGCATTGATGGTGGCACAGGCAACGATGTGATCGATGCAGGTATTGACGATGATATCGTGAATGCAGGCGACGGTGATGACAGCGTGATCGGTGGCCATGGTAATGATCTGATCGACGGTGGTGCTGGCAACGATACAATCGATGCAGGCGATAGTTTGAACCCAGCAACCGATGATGTTGATGCGGACCCATCCGATGATCTGGACACTGTCTTTGGTGGCACAGGTGATGATAGCATCGCAACCGGTGATGACGCCGATACAATTGATGGCGGCACAGGTAATGACACCATTGATGGTGGCATTGATGACGATAGCATCGCTGGTGGCGACGGTGACGACAATATCATCGGCGGCCATGGTAATGACCTGATCGAAGGTGGCGCTGGTGATGACATCATCAATTCCACAGGACCAGAGGCATCCAACCTACCCGACGCAACCGATCCAAATCCAAACGATGATCTGGACACAGTATTTGGCGGCGACGGCAACGATGTGATCTTTACCGGCGATGATGCAGATAGCATCGATGGCGGTGCAGGCTCTGACACAATCGACGGTGGCATCGACAATGATACCATCGACGGTGGTGCCGGCAACGACAGCCTGATCGGTGGCGCTGGCGAAGACACAATCGACGGTGGCGATGGTTCCGATACAATCGATGGCGGCGAAGGTGCTGACGTTCTGTTCGGCGGTGGCAATGACGATGATATCGTTGTTGGCGCGGGCGACACGGCCTTTGGTGGCGACGGCGATGATGTGTTCATTTTGGACACAAGCGATGCGGTTGATGGATCAACATTCGATATCTTCGGTGGCGAAGGTGACGAAGGTGGGGTTGATCCAACCAATGGTGGTGACGGCGATACGCTTGATCTGTCCAGCTTTGGTGTAACCTCTGCTGATGTTGTCTTGTCAAATGACGATGACGCCAATGGCGGCTTCTCTGGTGTGGCAACGATCACTGATCCGGGCACTGGTGATGTTTACACTGTGAACTTTGACGCGATTGAAAACCTGATCCTGGCCCCCGATGGCACGGTACAGGGTACATCTGGCGATGATGTGATCGACAACACTTATGTTGATCCATTTGACGGCGAGCAAATCGACAATAACGATGGCACAGGCCCAACTGGCGACGAAGACATCGTCAATGCGGGTGACGGCGACGATAGCGTGCTGGCTGGCGATGAAAACGACACCATCTATGGTGGTGACGGGAATGATACGCTGGACGGTGGCGCGGGTAACGACGTGATCGATTCAACAGATGGCTCTGGCCCTGGTGTTCCTGATGGCACACCTGGTGAGGATCCAAATGATGATCTGGACACTGTAACCGGTGGTCTGGGCGATGACAGCATCTTTACTGGTGATGACGCCGATAGCATTGATGGTGGTGCTGGCAATGACACGATTGATGGTGGCATCGATGATGACACGATCAGCGGTGGTGCTGGCAATGACAGCATCATTGGTGGCGACGGCAATGATGAAATCGACGGTGGTTTGGGCGACGATACAATCGACGCAGGCGATAGCTTGAACCCAGCAACCGATGATGTTGATGCGGACCCATCTGATGATCTGGACACTGTCTTTGGCGGTGACGGCAATGACACAATCACAACAG
>NZ_MDGM01000012.1 GCF_002742285.1 Paramylibacter kogurei | reverse complement strand
ATATGACATGACGGAACGTGCCAGCGCGAGCACAACCAATGGTGCGAATTTTGACAATTCCCCACGCCAAAAGGCGCATATCTTTAGCCTTGATGCCAGCTATGACATCAATCGCCAATGGACATTGGGCGGCAAAATCGGCGCACGTTTTTCCGAACAGGATAATGGCGATGGCTTTGTGTCGAACAACGCCACATTGGGTGTTGTGAACCTGCGCTATCATATCGTGCACAAATGGGATGCATTGGTTGAATATCGTCAATTACACGCCCAAGACATCGGTACAGACACAGGTGTCACCACCGCAATTTATCGCCATGTTGGCAATAACATGAAAATCGGTGCTGGATATAATTTCGGCAAATTCTCCGATGATCTGCGCGATGTCACATATAACGACAAAGGCGCGTTCATTAATATCATCGCAAAGTTCTAAAAATTAGATCGCAGGGGAAAGCAATTGAAGCGAAACATTGGACAATTTGGTAGTGGTCATCACCACAACGTTTTGTCCGTCCCGACGCGCGTTGAGGATTTGAGGAGCATTTGTTGCATCATTTGAATGTTTGAATTTTTGCCGCTCACGTATTGCATCGCGTCTTGCATATTCTAACACGGCATGATGATCTGTAGCTTCGTAAAAAATCAGGTCTGCTGATTGTAATGCGCGCAAGTCGCGCAACGAAATTAAATCAGGCTCTTTGGGATCTGCAACAATGAAATTGAGCGAACCTTGGGGTGGTTGGGTAACAGCTTGTTCGTTGATCGCGGATTTTATCATTGAAAAACTTTGCCGTTCATTGCCCGCATCAAACATTTGACGCGGGGCGGCATTAAAAACCCAATCCCAAAATTGACGATGGCGATTCATTGGAATTCGTTTTGCCACATCTGGGCGCATGCGACCTGCAAATTCAACAAGCCGACCCAGTGTCGGTTCCAACATAATTTCGATTTTGCTTTTGATTTGACGCCCAAGTATTGGCGCACAGCCTTCGGTTCCGATCGCGATCACCAATGGGCTCCGATCAACAATCGACGGTGTCATTGCCTCGCATAGATCGGGCATATCGACTACGTTGATGATTGTATTCGCACGTTTCGCCATTTGTGCATGTTGCGCACCAAGCGATGGACAGCCTGTTGCAGAAAATACCAATATGGCGGATTGCATCAATGCTACGCTCACGGGTTCATTCCAATGTTTGACGCGTTCTTGTTGCACCAAGGTTTGAATTTCACTGCAAACCTCATCTGCAATCACACAAATTTCAGCATCAGTTTTCAGCATAAGCCGTATTTTCTGTGCCGCTTGTTCACCCCCGCCAATGATCAAAACACGACGATCTGTCATTTTAAGAAACATCGGAAAATTTTTCATCTTTGGCTCCTATGCGGTTGCACGGTTTTGGTGACGTTCCAACCATAATGTGCCCGCCCAATGTGACGCCTGATCGAGGCTAAGGTTAGGATCACAGGTTTTAAGCGCCAAGGTTGTTGTTGAAATAACGATCTGTTGTGCAAATTCATTCTGGATTTCGCCGTGCCACAATGCAGCGGTTTCGTTGATGTCACGAGAGGCCGCCGATAAACGGTGATGTTCATCAATACTGGCAGGCAAAGTGGCCTGATGTTCTTGCCCATCTTGGCACATGAAAATCTGGGTGTCCTTGCATGGGTTACATTCAAATTCACCTCCGCCACCTTTGATCACGGTCATGTTTTTTTGATCAAGCAATGCGGCCGATGCTTGCTGCAAGCCGCGATAGCTGGGATGAAAAACACCCTGAACTGTGGCGGGCGCCATACATGGATTTAGCGCCCGAAGCGCGGTGTTAATTGCAGAACGAAGCCCCAATACCCCCCGCAGTTTTAATAAATCCAGCGCAGATTGATCAATATCGCCAAGCGGACAATAGGTGATCCCATGCGTTGCCAGTGCGGTTTTGGTCTGTTGTGGGTTTTTGCTAACTGGAATGTTAAGCGTATCAACCGCATTCACAACCGATGCCACCGGGTTTTGATGGGAATTCCAGCCATGCAAAACAACTGAAAATCCCGCCAGTGCCACAAGTTTGGCAGACAATAAAAACCAAGGATTCCCGCGCGTGCGACCAGCGGCATAGCTTGGCCAATCTAAATCTGCTTTGATTTCTTGCCATGGTTTTATACGTGTGCGCATTGCATCCACAAAGCCTGCGATTTCATCGGGCGTTTCACCGCGATAGCGCATAAGCATTAATAATGCGCCCACGGCCTCGGGCGCGGCGGTGCCTGACAAAATTTCACACATTGCATCATTGGATTCAGCGCGGGTTAAATTGCGCCCCTTGGATGGGCCGCGCCCCAGGGCATAGACATATTTGGACAGATTGCTCATTCTGCTGCAATCTTTGGTGCGTGGCGATGAATGATCGCGGCTAGTTCTGGTCGGCATGAACCACAATTAGTTCCCGCCAATACAGCATCACCAATTTGCGCGATGCTGCTTGCCTTGCCAGATTGAACAAGTGTGGCCAATTTATTCGCGCCCACATTGAAACAAGTGCAAACGATTGCGCCTTGATCGGGTTGATCTGCACCACCGATCCCCGCCAACAGATTGTGATCTGCGCCCGAGTTCATGGCGTTCACCACAAACGTGCGTGACAGGGCAACGGGTTCGTTGGCCGCAAATATTGTCGCAACAACACGCCCATCACGCATGAATGCGGCACGATACTGGCCCGTGTTTTTATCCTCGTAAACCACGGGCTCTTCGTCTGACAGGCCAAGTTCGGACTTGGCAAATGTGATAAAATCAAGTGGTGCACCTTTGGCTGCCATTTCAACGCGCCAGCCCGATTTTGTTTGCGCCTTGGCCCAATAGGGGGTGGAGGGTTGGGGCTCATCCACGCAAACCGCAAACGCAAACCAATTGGCGGCAAAGGGGCGTATATTTACCGCAGCACGTTTTAGTTCAGGTTGACCAGAGTAGGGGTCACATAATGATGGAACCAGCGTATCAATACGTGCCTTTGATGCCCAAAGGCTGGTCCAATGCAACGGTGCGAAAACCTGCCCCTGTTGCACGCGATCGGTGATAAGCGCGCGTAAAATCACGGATCCATGTGGGCTTTCAACGCAAACAAGGCTTGCCGGTTTGATATGCAATGCATTGGCATCAATGGGGTGAATTTCACAATATGGTTCACCCATATGTGCGCTGAGCGTGGGTGATTTCGCGCTGCGTGTCATCGTGTGCCAATGGTCACGCACGCGGCCCGTGTTCAGGGTGAATGGATATTTTGTATTCGCAATTTGTGGAGTCGATTGCGGGCGAATGCCAAGCATATTCGCCCGTCCATCAGATGTATAAAACCCACCATTGGCGAAAAAACGTGTGTCGGAATGATCGGATTTGATTGGCCATTGCACAGGTTGTAACGCATCATATTCCGCATCATTCATCATTGAAAACGCGCTGATGTCCAAATCTTTACCCGCATCGCGGGACAATTGGGTCATCGCCGCCCATTCCGCAAAGATGTCAGATGGGGTTTTGAATGCAAATGCATGACCCCATCCCATCTTGGTGGCAACGTCACAGATGATTTGCCAATCGTGTTTTGCATCCATCGGGGCGGGCAGGAACCCACGTTGGCGTGAAATGCGGCGTTCGGAATTGGTGACCGTGCCATCCTTTTCGCCCCAGCCTGTTGCGGGCAACAATACATCGGCCAATTTGGTGGTGTCGGTTTTGGCAATGATGTCCGATACCGCAACGAAATCCACGTTTTTGATCGCGGCGGCTACATCATTGGCGCGTGGCATGCTCACGGCGGGATTGGTACACATAATCCATAATGCTTTGATCTGGCCGCTGGCGCAGGCGTCAAATAAATCAACCGCCTTTAGGCCAGCTTGCGTGGGCAGGGTGGGTGCATTCCAAAAATCCGCCACCTTTTCGCGATGGATTGGATTTTCAATATCTAGATGTGCCGCGAGCATATTGGAAAGCCCACCAACCTCGCGCCCGCCCATCGCGTTGGGTTGTCCCGTCACAGAAAACGGCCCCATGCCCACACGCCCAACGCGCCCCGTGGCAAGATGGCAGTTGATGATTGCATTCACCTTGTCCGAACCATCGCTGGCTTGGTTCACGCCTTGGGAATAAATTGTGACAACACGTTTGTTTTCAATCCATGCTGCATAAAACGCATCCAACTGATCACTATTTAATCCTGTAAGATTTAAAAGCTGATCAAGTGATGTTTCGCGCGCAGCGGATAGTGCCGCATCACACCCGTTCACATGTTGATCGACGTAATCTTGATCAACCGCACCCGCATCCACAATTGCATTCAACAATCCATTGAACAGTGCAACATCACCGCCCGATTTTATCCCCAGATGCATATCCACCAAATCAGATGTCGCTGTGCGGCGCGGATCGATGTTGATGATTTGTGTACCGCGCGTTTCCTTGGCTGCCAAAATGCGCTGATGCAAAACAGGGTGGCACCACGCAAGGTTTGATCCAACCAACACGATTAAATCGGCATTTTCCAAATCTTCGTAAGTGCCTGGTACCGTATCCGTGCCAAATGCGCGTTTGTGGCCAACCACAGATGATGCCATACACAGGCGTGAATTGGTGTCGATATTGGCAGACCCGATGAACCCTTTCATCAGTTTGTTGGCGACATAATAATCCTCGGTCAACAATTGACCTGATACGTAAAACGCGACGCTATCGGGACCGTGTTCGCGAATGGACGTTTGGAATTTTTCCGCCATCAGGGTTGTGGCGCTGTCCCAATCGGATTGCACGCCGTTAATCATGGGATGTAACAGACGATCCACGGTGCTGAGCGTTTCGCCAAGGTTTGTACCCTTGGCGCAGAGGCGGCCATAATTGGCAGGGTGGTTGGGATCACCTTTGATATCAACACCGCCATCGGCCTGTGGCGTTGCGATCACCCCGCAACCGACACCGCAATATGCGCAAGTGGTGCGAACCCCTGTCATTCAGCGGCCTCTGCACGTGCGATTGCATCGCTGTTGATCAAGATACGTCCGTTGTCCAGTTTGATATCATATGTGCGCACCGATCCTTCGTCCGCACCTTTGGCCATGCCGGTATTCAGATCAAACACCCAATTATGAAGCGGGCAGGTGATGCTTTCGTCATGTTGGATACCGTTTGATAATGGCCCACCTTTGTGGGGGCATTTATCATCCAGCGCATAAACCTTGTCGGTGGCGGTGCGAAACACGGCGATACAGCCATGCATGGTTTTCACAAGACGGGCTGCGCGAATTGGAATGTCCGTGACGGCACCGATGTCGATATAATTGCTCATTCTGCTGCTACCTTTGTGAAATCGGCAAGGGGGGTGTATTCATGTGCATCCACGCCTTTGCTCGCGCGTTCGGCCCATGGATCAACGCGGTAAAATTGCTGGCTGTATTCAAAGCGATCCGACAGTGCCTTGCGGTTTTCCAAATTCTCGACGCATTGCTCTTTGATCCAATCAAGCCCGACCTTTGCGATCCATTTATATGGACGGTGCAAATATTGCGCACCTTCGCGATACAGTTGATAAAACGCTTGGGTCAGTTCAATCGCCTCTTCTTCGGTTGGTACCTGTGCGAGCAATTCTGTTTCCAACAGATCAAGCCCCGCCGCACCACCAACCAGCACCTGATATCCGCTATCAACACAGATGATGCCCAAGTCCTTGCAGGTGCTTTCGGCGCAATTACGTGGGCAACCCGATACGGCCAATTTGAATTTTGCAGGCGACCAAGCGCCCCACATGGCCTTTTCGATTTTGATCCCTAACCCCGTGCTGTCTTGGGTGCCAAAACGACAATGGGTTTTCCCAACACAGGTTTTCACCGTGCGCAACCCCTTGGCATAGGCTTGACCAGACACCATTCCTGCGGAATTCAGATCGTACCAAATTGCGGGCAAGTCTTCCTTTTCAACACCCAGCAAATCAATGCGTTGCCCACCTGTGACCTTGACCGTTGGCACGTTATATTTATCCGCAGCATCGGCAATCGCGCGCAATTCATCAGGGGTGGTGATGCCACCCCACATGCGTGGCACCACGGAATATGTGCCGTCCTTTTGGATATTGGCGTGGACGCGTTCGTTGATAAATCGGCTTTGCCCATCGTCCATATATTCACCGGGCCATGCGCAAACCATATAATAATTTAACGCAGGGCGACAGGTGGCACACCCACATGATGTGTTCCATTGCAATTCTTGCATTGCGGCGGGGATTGTTTTTAAACCCTTTGCAACGATTAATTTTCGCACATCATCATGGGACAGATCGGTACATTTGCACACGGTTTCGCGTTCAGGCAGCACAAATTCATCGCCCAGCGACATTTGCAAAACTTGCCCAACCAATCCTGAACAGGTGCCACAGGATGCGGATGCTTTGGTATTGGCCTTGATCGCATCGAGCGTGTTCGAACCCGCATCAATCGCGGCCATGATGTCGCCTTTACTTACGCCGTTACAACCGCAGATTTCAGCATCAAGCGGCAAGGCTGCAACGGCTGCCAACGGGTCCGCATCGGCCCCGCTTGCAAAGTTTGGGCCAAAGATCAAAGTATCGCGAATGTCGGAAATGTCTTCGCCCGATTTGATTTTTTGCAAAAACCACGCGCCATCGGCGGTGTCGCCATACATAACCGCGCCAATAATTTTGTTGTTTTGTAGGATCAAACGTTTGTAAACGCCGCGCACGGCATCGCGAAATACGATTTCTTCGCGATCATCCCCATCCAAAAAATCTCCAGCCGAGAATAGATCACAGCCTGTGACCTTTAGCTTGGTTGAAATTTCAACGGGGGTGAATGCGGCGGGTTCGCCGAGCAAAGTTTTCGCCAATACCTTTGCTTGATCATAAAGGGGGGCGACCAAACCATAAAGCTGGTCATTATGTTCCAGACATTCGCCAACACAATATATATCAGGTTCGGACGTTTCCATCGCATCATTCACGACAATGCCGCGTTCCACGCGCAACCCGGCATCATTGGCAAGGCGTGTTTCAGGGCGGATGCCCGCGGCCATCACCACGATGTCGGCGGGGTAAATTGTGCCATCTTCCAGCAATACGGCCTCTACCTCTTCTTCGCCCAAGATTGCTTTGGTGAAACCTTCGGTGTGAACGGTGATACCTTTTTCTTCGAGCGATTTTTTCAACAAATAACCGGCGGCGGGGTCAAGCTGGCGATCCATCAAATGCCCCGCGATATGCAACACGGTGACATTCATACCTTGTTCTTTCAAACCTGCCGCGGCTTCCAGCCCCAACAGACCACCACCGATCACAACCGCATTGGCATTTGGTTTGCGCGATGCGGCCAGCATGTTGTTCACATCGTCCAAATCACGATAGGCCATGACGCCATCCAAATCCTTGCCCGCGACGGGAATGATGAATGGTGCAGAGCCTGTTGCGATGACCAGCTTGTCATATGAAATCGTGTGTGATTTTGATGAAACGGTTTTCGCCACCTTATCGATCAATGTCACCGCTTCGCCAAATATGGTGGTGACGTTGTTTTCAGCATACCATTCGTCGGAATGTGTGATGATATCGTCATATGTTTTTTCACCAGACAAAACGGGTGACAACATAATGCGGTTATAATTGCCCCGTGGTTCGGCGTTAAATAACGTGATGTCATATGCATTTGGATCAGCGTCGATCAAACATTCGATCAAACGGCCCGATGCCATGCCAGCACCGATAATAATCAGTTTCTGTGACATTATGCTGCCTCCTCTTTCGATTTGGTTGGGGTTTCTTCCACAGGATCGCCGTGTTCGTAATCCTCCAAAAATTGCAATACCTCGGCGCGGTATTTGTAATAATCGGGGTGTTCCAACAACGCCTTGCGCGTGCGTGGGCGCGGAAGGTCAACGCGCATCAATTTGCCCACCTTGGCCTGTGGGCCGTTGGTCATCATGCAAACGCGATCAGATAATAAAACCGCCTCGTCAACATCATGGGTGACACAGATCGTTGTGACCTTGGTTTTAGCCCAAACATCCATCAACACGTCTTGTAACTCCCAACGTGTTAGGCTGTCCAACATGCCAAAAGGTTCGTCGAGCAACAACAATTTGGGGGATAATGCGAATGCGCGCGCAATCCCCACGCGTTGTTGCATTCCGTTGGACATATCAGCGGCCGCTTTGTCCATGCTATCGGCCAGACCAACGCGTTCAAGGTAATATTCAACCACTTCTTGGCGTTCAACTTGTGTCGCTTTTGGGTAAACCTTGTCGACACCGATGGCGACGTTTTCCTTGGCAGATAACCACGGGAACAGGCTGGGCGATTGAAACACCACGGCGCGTTCAGGGTCCGCACCTTCGACGTGTTTGCCATCCAAAATGATACCACCCTTTGAAATCGGGTTTAATCCTGCCGCCATGGTCAGTGCGGTTGATTTCCCACATCCTGAATGGCCAATGATGGATACAAATTCACCTTTGTGCAGGGTCATGTCGAAATCTTCGACAACCGTTAATGGCCCCTTTGGTGTTGGGTAAACCTTGTGGACCTTGGAAAATTGCAGATAGCGCTCGTCGTGAAAGCTTTCTGATTTTCCTGCCTCGCGAAGTGCTGTTGGTGCAAGGTGATGAATTGCGGTCACATCGGGCAGGGTGCGGTTTTGTTCGGCGGCGGCCTCAAACCCGACATCCATTAGGTATTTCGTCACTTCAAGGCGCAGCTTGATGAATTTAGGGTCGTCATTCATTTTTGTGCGATCACGCGGGCGCGGGATGTTCACGGTAAAATCGGGGCCAAAACTTGCGTTTGGTCCTGGGTTCAGTGGGATAATCCGATCCGCGAGCAAAATAGCCTCGTCCACATCATTAGTGATTAACACGATGGTCTTTTTCTCAATCTGGCTGATCGCCTCAATCTCGTCTTGCAGATTGGCGCGGGTTAACGCATCAAGCGCGGAAAGGGGTTCATCCAACAACAACACATTGGGCTGCATCGCCAATGCACGCGCCACGGAAACCCGTTGGCGCATACCGCCCGATAATTCGGATGGACGCCGATCCGTTGCGTGGGACAGGCCAACCATATCAACGTATTTTTGAACCAATGCCGCACGTTCGGATTTTGATTTCTTTTTATGAACGGAATCCACAGCCAATGCGACATTACCCGCCACCGTTAACCACGGCATCAAAGAATAGCTTTGAAAGACCAGCCCACGTTCGGGGCTGGGTTCGCTAATCGGCATGTCTTTGTAAAATGCCTGTCCACTATCAGGCATTTCCAAACCTGTTAGGATGTTCATCAGGGTTGATTTTCCCGATCCTGAAAACCCAAGGATGGCTACAAATTCACCTTCTTTAATATCAAGATTTATGTCCGAGAGGATATGGGAATCCCCGTAAGATTTTGAAACGTTTTTCAGCGATAAAATATCCATATCAATCACCGATCCGCGGAAAAGGTGAGCATGGATTGTAGCGCATACATCAAGCGATCCAACAGATAGCCGATGATCCCGATGGTCAGCACCGCAACCATGATTTTCGCCAAGGATTGTGATGATCCGTTTTGAAATTCATCCCATACGAACTTACCAAGGCCGGGGTTCTGTGCCAACATTTCGGCCGCGATCAACACCATCCAGCCCACACCCAATGACAAGCGCAGCCCCGTGAAAATAAGGGGCAGGGCAGATGGCAAAACCAATTTGGTGATTTTCGTCCAAGTGCCAAGCTTCAACACTTTGCCAACATTGACCAAATCCTTGTCGATGGACGCCACGCCCAATGTTGTGTTGATCAAGGTCGGCCAGATTGAACACAGGGTGACAGTAATTGCCGACACTAAAAATGATTTTGCCAACAACGGTTCGGCGGATGTGACCGTGGCCGAAACAACCATGGTAACAATTGGCAACCATGCCAGTGGTGACACAGGTTTAAATATCTGAATAATTGGATTCATGCCCGCACCGACCAGTGGTGATAAACCACCTGCAATGCCCAATGGAATGGCAATTGCAGTCGCAACCAGAAATCCAAAGAACACGGTTTTAAGCGATGTCCAGATTTGATCGTAATAGGTTGGTGCACCTGTGAAGGTGCGATATTTCACCTTGTCCGCATTGCCATCAGCCACCAATTTTGCGTTTCGCGCATCTTGGCGTTCATAAAATGCCGTTTCTTTGTCGCGTTGGCGGGCATGATCGGTGTTGAGGTTTTTAAATTGTTCCCAAACCTGTACTGGCCCAGGTACGGCACCCAAAGATGTGACAACCTTGGGCGCAAGGATCCCCCAAGCGCCAAGGAAAATGAAAATTGCAACCAGTGGCACGCCGAGCAAGCGCCAGATTTCCTTGCCATTGGAGCGTAAATCGTCACCACCAATCATTTTCAACAGCGGCGTTAACCATGCAAGCCCCAGCAGGGATACATATTTATCGGCCTTGTTTATGTTCGTGAAAAACCGCTCTTTGCGTTCGGATTTTGCCAATTGCGGATCAGCCATTGCTGTCATTTTTCTGTACCTTTCGAAATCGGTTTGCTCTGGCGCAATGTTGCGCCAGATGTTCCGTTCTGATGGGTTAGGATGCGCCGTCTTTCAGGCCAATTTTCAATGCTTCAAGATATTCCAATGGCTTTTTGCCGTCATATTCGACGCCATCGATAAAGGCCGCGGTTGGCGCTTTGTATCCATCGGTGCCAAAGGGGATGTCGGCGGCATTCACGTAACCTTCATCCACCAACATTTGCGCGGCCTCTAGGTAAATTTCGGGCTTGTAAACGTCTTTGGATACTTGTTCGTACCAACTTGCGTCTTTGGGTTCGGTGATCTGCCCCCAGCGGCGCATTTGAGTCAGATACCATGTGGCATCTGAATAAAACGGATATGTCGCGTTGTAGCGGAAAAATACATTGAAATCAGGTACATCGCGTTTGTCACCTTTTTCATATTCAAACGTACCTGTCATCGAATTGGCGATCACTTCGGCGTCTGCACCAACGTATTCAGGGCGGCTCAGGATTTCCACGGCTTCGGCGCGATTGGCGTTATTGTCTTCGTCCAACCATTGTGCCGCGCGGATTAATGCCTTGGTCAATGCTAGTGTGGTGTTTGGGTATTTTTGGGTAAATTCATGGGTAAGCCCGAAAACCTTTTCAGGGTTATCTTTCCAGATTTCATAATCGGTGATTACCGGTACGCCGATGCCCTTGAACACGGCGGCTTGGTTCCACGGCTCGCCCACGCAATAGCCCAAAATTGTTCCTGCTTCTAATGTTGCGGGCATTTGTGGGGGTGGGGTGACGGATAACAACACATCTGCATCTACTTGGCCTGAAATATTGTCTTCTGTGTAAAAGCCAGGGTGAATACCACCCGCTGCCAACCAGTAACGCAATTCATAGTTATGTGTGGACACAGGGAACACCATGCCCATGTTAAACGGCTTGCCTTCGTCCTTGTAACGATCAACGATGGGTTTCAGTGCAGATGCAGAAATTGGGTGAATGGGTTTGCCATCGGCGTCATTTGGGATGTATTGCTTCATTTCATCCCAGATTGCATTGGAAACGGTGATGCCGTTGCCGTTCAGATCCATGGAAAATGGCGTCACGATATGTGCTTTTGTGCCAAAACCGATGGTTGCAGCCAATGGTTGACCTGCCAACATATGCGCACCGTCCAATGTGCCGTCAATCACACCATCAAGCAGAACTTTCCAGTTGGCTTGGGGTTCGATGGTGACGAACAGGCCTTCGTCTTCGAAAAATCCTTTTTCATATGCGATGGCAAGCGGGGCCATATCGGTCAGTTTGATAAACCCCAGTTTCAATTCATCTTTTTCAACGTCCAGCATTTCGGCAAAGCTGGGCACAGTTGAAATGGCGGAAATAACAACGGATTGTAGGATTGTTTTGAGCTTCATTTAGCGTCTCCAAATAAAAAAGCCGCTTGATCAAAACACACGTAACCCTCGCGATGATGCGATGTGTTTAGACCAAGCGGCATTGCTTGTGATGGTGGGAGAGCCCAAATCTTTGGGCGATGCTGCGAACCTCGTTGTTTGCAGTTACCTGTATTCATAAACTGATTCGTAAAAAGGTCAACGCTATTGTCATAGATTGCGTCAATTTGGATCAAACACAGAGCCATCGAAAAACCGATCAGGGCCAAGGTAGTAGTCTTGCGCCGCATTAATTGTTTGGCGTTCGTTCAAAGAACCTTCGACCTTGCAATTACCATCTGGCATTGGGCTGTTCGCTGACATTAAAGCATTGCGATAAATATCTGGTCTAAAACAATTTTTCGCGGTTTCTATTGCCCATTTTTCATCCACACCCCATGCAGGTGCTTCGTTTTTTGCAATCCAAATGGCGGTGCTGAGCCAAGGGAAACCAACATCGGTTCCACCGATACGAAGTGCCAGCGGATCATGGCCAACGCGGCCTTTGGCGTCCAACACCATTTGCCCGCTAAATGCTTGTTGGATCAGGTCGGATTGAATGCCGACGTATTTCGAACGCGCCAAAATTTCGCATAATGTATCTTGCGAGTTGGGGCGTTCAATCCATAGTTGAGCGCGATAAATGGCACGGATCAGGCGATGTAAAATCAGCTCGTTTCGTTCACCCCATTCTTGGCGAACGCCCAATACTTTTTCGGGGGCGGCAGCCCAAATCGCACTGCCGTTCAGGGCAAGGGTGCCTGTGCCCAAATCGGTAATTTGTGCGGCCCAAGGTGCGCCGACGAATACGCCATCGACTTCGCCACTTTTTAAAACCTCTGCCAACACAAATGGTGGGGCGACAGAAAAATCCACAATCTCGGCAGGATTAAATCCCGATTGTCTGATCAAAAAACGAAGTAGTGCGACATGCATGCTATGCATGAACGGTACACCAATGCGTACAGGGCCATTGGTGGCTTGTCTTACCAAATATTGGATGAACGCGGCGGTGTCGTTAAATCGTGGCGCGATTTCGTCATTTGTTTTGAAAACAAAGCTATCGCCATTCATGCTTAGCACCATGGGGGCGATGATCTTGCTGTTCACTTGCCCTTTGCCAAGCGACATCGCAATGGGCATCGGGGCGAGCATATGCGCGGCATCATAAACGCCAAAGGCCAGTTTATCGCGAATAGACGACCAACTGTTTTCACGTTTCAGGTTCAGCGCGATGTTTTCTTCTTCGGCAAAGCCAAGTTCGTGCGCCACAATCAAGGGTGCGGCATCGGTCAGGGGGATGAACCCACAATTGAGCAGTGTCGTCATAACAATAACCCCGCCGCCGTGACCAAACCATCGGCAACCTCGGACACGCGCCGCCCTTGGTCCATCGCGGTTTTGCGCAATACGGCATATGCTTCTTCTTCGCTCAGGCCACGTGCCTTCATCAACAATCCTTTGGCGCGATCAATGGTTTTGCGTTCGGCCAGTGCGGTTTTTGTCGCTTCTAGCTCTGCTTTCATACGACCAAAGGAATGGAAACGTGCAATCGCGGTTTCAAGCACGGGTTTAATCCGATCCTTGCGCAACCCATTCACCACATATGCGCTGACGCCAGCATCAATTGCGGCGCGCATCATTTTATCGTCTGTTTGATCAACAAACATTGCAACAGGGCGTTCCGATGGGCCAAGTGCGGTGATCACCTGTTCGAAACTGTCACGTGATGGATCTTCGAGATCGATCAAGATGATATCTGGTTCCAAGTCGCGTAATTTTCGCGCAAGACCCAGCGTTTCACCAATCACAGAAATCTTGTAATCCATCGTTTCGCGCAAACCATCAACAATTAGGAATGCGCGTTCCTTGTCAGGATCAATCACAACGATATGCAGCGGCTCTGTCACAGAAATCTTTCGTTTGTTTGTCGATGATTTATGCGTGAACAGATAAGATGGACATTGCAGCGGCACGGTAGATTGCAACAAAATGCGGCAATGCCTAATAATTAAGCACTGCCGTTTGGCATTGTCTGAAATTCAGAGAGATTGAAAATTTGTGGGTTAGCTAACTGACGCTACTAAACCGATTTTCAACATCATCGGAATATACGTCAAAGCGGCGGGCGATAATACGTGCCAATGCGCGCTGGTGGTGGATAATTTCAAACCCATCGACGCTAAATTTGATATAGCGTCCAAAATCGCGCTGCAACTGCAAGATTGGTTTAGCCAAAATTGTCATCTCGCAGGCATATTCATTTGCAAGTGCAGCGAAATCCGCGCGAAAATCGCACATGATCATTTCGATCAATCGCGCAATCATGCGATCACGTTGTGTTGTCGCGATTCCGCGATAGGTGGCCAATTTTCCCTTTGAAATCGCTTCTGCATAATCAGCGGATTTTGCGGCATTTTGGGCAAATCCATTGGGGAATTTGGAAATTGCACTGGCGCCCAGCCCAATCAATGTATCCAAATCATCCGTTGTGTAGCCTTGAAAATTACGCCGCAATTTTCCCGCTTTGGCGGCGATGTGCATGGCATCGTCTGCTTTGGCAAAATGATCAATTCCGATGGGGGCGTAATGCGCGGATTCCAACTTGGCCGCCATCACATCAAATAATTCGCGTCGATTTTGCCCCGATGGCAATGCATCATCTGGGATCAGTTTTTGCCGTTTCGCCATCCACGGCACATGAGCATAACCATAAAGCGCGATGCGATCTGGTGACAGACCCAGCACCGTATCAATGGTTGCATTCACCGTTTCAACGGTTTGATGGGGCAAGCCATAAAGTATATCCATATTCAGAGAATGAATATTCGCACGGCGCAGCATTTTCACGCAGGCCAACGTTGTTTCAATGCTTTGTTTGCGCCCAATTGCGGCTTGGACGTTTGGATCAAAATCCTGCACGCCAATGCTGGCACGGGTCATGCCCATTTCTGCGAGCGCATTAATTTTTGCCGCTGACACCAATGTTGGGTCAATTTCAACGGAAAATTCGAAATTTTCATGGCGTGGTGCCATTTTTTGCAATGCAAGGCTCAGCAATCGAATTTGATCGGGTGACAGGATCGTGGGCGTGCCACCACCCCAATGGATTTTCCCAATGGTAATACCCGCGGGGAGGGCAGCACGAACCATTTCGATTTCGCGCAATAAGACATTTAAATAATGCGCAATTGCCGATTTGTTTTTGGTGCCTTGCGTGCGACAGGCGCAAAACCAACACAGCCGTTCACAAAACGGGATGTGCACGTAAATCGAAACGGGTTTATCCACGGGTAGGGCGCGGATTTGCGACATGCTAAATTCAGCCCCCACATCTGTGTGAAAATGCACAGCGGTGGGATAGCTGGTGTAGCGCGGGGCGCGGGCGTCATAAACGCCAAGATGCGCAAGTTCTGGATCAAAGCTCATAGAGGCAAAGTAGCGCATGCGATTTTTCGCGCCTTGATCTAGATCAAACAAAAATGGTTTAGTGAATCATGAACATAGATATCCCCGCATTAAACACAAAAATTGGCGATAAATGCGCCGATTGCCCGATTCACCATCGGGCGGTGTGTGCATATTGTGAAAAATCCGAATTGATGATGTTGGAAACGATGAAATCATATTCGAATTATGCCGCAGGTGACACCATCATCATGGCAGGTGACAATATGAAATTTGTCGGTTCTGTGGTGACGGGCGTTGCCAGCTTGTCCCAAACAATGGAAGATGGGCGTCGCCAAATGGTGGGTCTGTTATTGCCCAGTGATTTTGTCGGGCGTCCTGGGCGCGAATATGCCAGTTTCGATGTGGTCGCAACCACACCCGTGACACTGTGTAAATTCGAGCGCAAACCCTTTGAAAAAATGCTGGAATCCACACCGCAACTGCGTGAACGGATGTTGGAAATGGTGCTGGATGAATTGGATGCGGCACGTGAATGGATGTTGTTGTTGGGGCGCAAAACTGCGCGTGAAAAAATTGCCAGCCTTTTGATGATTATCGGCAAGCGGCAAAATTCGCTTTCTCCGTTTGATATGAATTCTGGAATGAAATTCGAATTGAGCCTGACACGCGAGGCAATGGCGGATTACCTTGGGCTCACCCTTGAAACCGTGAGCCGCCAAATCAATGCGTTGAAAAAAGACGGCGTGATTGAATTGGAAAAGAAACGCCATGTCATCGTCAAGGATTTCACCCGCCTGTTGGATGAAACCGGTGATGATGCCGACGGCGGTTATGTGATTTAACGCATCTAATTTTCAAAAATTGATCCAGATCAAAGTGTGATCTTTCTGGCTGTTCCATAAGCGGGAACAGAACAGGACGAAAAGGTCGCGTTATGGAAATCATCAAGTTAATTGTCTTGGCGATGATTGCTGTGCTTGCAGCAATGGCCGCCAATTTTGGGCAGGATTGGCCCTATTCGGTGCATATGTTCATTGTGATGGCATGTGCGTTTTATTTATTTGTCAAAGCGTTGCAAAAATTTGGCGATCCTCGCGCACCCGTTGATACAGGGTATCAGGATGATGTGGTGCGCGCAGGTGTGATTGCCACATCGTTTTGGGGCATCGCGGGTTTTTTGGTTGGCGTTTACATCGCATTCCAACTGGCATTTCCCGCACTTAACCTTGATTTACCATTCACAACATTTGGTCGATTACGCCCGTTGCATACATCTGCGGTAATTTTTGCGTTTGGCGGGAATGCGTTGATCGCAACATCGTTTTATATTGTGCAACGCACCTGTGGTGCACGTCTGTGGGGGGGCAACCTGTCGTGGTTCGTGTTCTGGGGCTATCAATTATTTATCGTGCTGGCCGCAACGGGTTATCTGTTGGGCGCAACCCAAAGTAAGGAATACGCAGAACCTGAATGGTATGTCGATATCTGGTTGACCATTGTTTGGGTTGCATATTTGGCGGTGTATCTGGGCACGATTATCAAACGCAAAGAGCCGCATATCTATGTGGCCAACTGGTTTTTCCTCGCCTTTATCGTGACCGTTGCGATGTTGCATATCGTTAATAACCTCAGCTTACCCGTGTCGATCTTTAGCTCGAAATCAATTCAGTTGTTTTCAGGTGTCCAAGATGCGCTGACACAGTGGTGGTATGGGCATAATGCGGTTGGCTTTTTCCTGACCGCTGGGTTCCTGGGTATGATGTATTATTTCGTGCCAAAGCAGGCGCAAAAACCTGTGTTCAGCTATAAATTGTCGATCATCCACTTTTGGTCGTTGATCTTCCTTTATATCTGGGCGGGGCCACATCATTTACATTATACCGCGCTGCCAGATTGGGCACAGACATTGGGCATGGTGTTTTCCATCATGTTGTGGATGCCAAGCTGGGGCGGGATGATCAACGGTTTGATGACGCTGAATGGCGCATGGGATAAATTGCGCACCGATCCGGTGTTGAAAATGATGGTGTTGAGCCTTGCGTTTTACGGCATGTCCACATTCGAGGGCCCCGTAATGTCGATCAAGGTGGTGAATTCACTGTCCCATTACACTGACTGGACCATTGGGCATGTGCATTCTGGTGCGCTTGGTTGGAATGGGATGATCACATTCGCCGCACTTTATTATCTGACACCACGTTTGTGGGGGCGGGCACGGCTTTATTCTACCGCCATGGTGAACTGGCATTTTTGGCTCGCCACGATCGGTATCATTTTTTACGCAGCATCCATGTGGGTGACAGGCATCATGGAAGGTTTGATGTGGCGCGAGGTGGACGCACAAGGGTTCTTGGTGAATTCATTCGCTGATACGGTTGCCGCCAAATTCCCCATGTATGTGGTGCGCGGAACGGGTGGTCTGATGTATCTGGCCGGTGCGATCATCATGTGTGTGAACCTGTGGTTGACCGCACGCGGTGTTGGGCAAACGCACACCCAACCCACCGCCCAAGCCATCCCCGCAGAATAAGGAGATTATGATGTCATTTCTGAACAATCATAAAAAAGTTGAACGCAACGCGACCTTGTTACTGGTGTTAAGCCTTGGCGTGGTCTCCGTTGGAGGCATCGTTGAAATCGCACCGCTGTTTTATTTGGACAATACGATTGAAAAGGTCGAGGGCATGCGCCCCTATACGCCGCTCGAATTGGCGGGGCGCAATATTTATGTGCGCGAGGGTTGTTATACTTGTCATAGCCAAATGATCCGCCCTTTGCGAGACGAAGTGGAACGCTATGGTCATTATTCCTTAGCGGTGGAAAGCATTTATGACCACCCGTTTCAATGGGGGTCAAAACGCACTGGGCCAGATTTGGCACGCGTGGGTGCGCGTTATTCCGATGAATGGCATGTCGATCACCTTAAGGATCCGCGTTCGGTTGTCCCCGAAAGCATTATGCCAGGTTACGGGTTCCTACTCGAAACGCCGATAAAACCAGAACAAAGCCGCGATATGTTGGTGGCCAACATGCGTGTTGGCGTTCCCTATACCACCGAAATGATCGAAAGCGCGGTGTCCGATTTCAAGGTTCAAGTCGATCCCGACGGTGATTGGGAAGAAATGGTTGAACGATACCCCAAGGCCCAAGTGCGCAATTTTGATGGCCAAGACGCGTTAACCGAAATGGATGCGCTGGTGGCGTATTTGCAAATGCTGGGCACGTTGGTGGATTTTTCCACCTTCCAAGCCGACGCAAGCCGATAGGGGGATCAGACATGGATACCTATTCAATATTCCGCGCCTTCGCCGACAGTTGGGGATTACTGGCAATGATGTTGTTTTTCATCGGCGCGATTCTGATGCTGTTTCGCCCCGGTGCGCGTGCCATGCACCATGATGCAGCAAACATTCCGTTTCGTGATGATGCACCACACCCCGCGCCGACAAATACAGATGTGAAAGGGGATCGTGATGCGTAAACCCAAAATGAACGACGAAGACTATCCAACAACGGGTCATGAATGGGATGGCATTCGTGAATACGATAAACCCATGCCGCGTTGGTGGTTGTGGACGTTTTATCTCTGCATCCTGTTTTCGATTGGCTACATGATTTATTACCCCGCCATTCCGCTGATCAATGGCGCGACCAAGGGTGTATTGGGATATTCATCCCGCGCAGAGGTACAGGGCGAAATTGATCGGGTGAATGCGCAAAATGCCGATATCGAAAAGTTGCTTTTGGCTACGCCAATGGAACAAATTGCAAAAGACCCCGATCTGTCACGTTTTGCCAGTGCAGGTGGGGCGGCAGTGTTTCGCACATATTGTGCACAATGCCACGGTGCGGGTGCGCAGGGCGCCAAAGGCTATCCAAACCTACAAGATGATGATTGGCTTTGGGGCGGTGATTTGACAACGTTAGAAACCACCATTCGCCACGGTATCCGCCACGATGCAGATGACGATACGCGATATTCAGAGATGCCAAAATTTGGTGAAATCTTACCCCAAGAAGAAATCAAACAGATTGCGGAATATGTACTTGCGATTTCAAATCAGGATCATGATGTTGCATTAGCAATGTTGGGTAAGCCGTTGTTTATAGACAATTGTTCCGCATGCCACGGCGAAACGGGGCTAGGGGATCGCGAACAAGGTGCGCCCAATTTGGCCGACGCGCTCTGGCTGTTTGGCGGTGACCGCGACACGGTACTTCACACCATCACCAACAGCCGCTTTGGCGTGATGCCTGCATGGCAAGGGCGCATTACGGATGCGCAAATCAAACAAGTGGCATTCTACGTTCATCAATTAGGTGGCGGAGAATAAGCGCGATGCATTGGCGCGCTGGCACCAGCCCCCGTCCTGTTCCGATTGGGGCTGGTGTTTCTTTTTCAAAACTTGATCTGCATCAAAGCACGCGTCGCATTTCCACGCGATAACGTGATTGAACAGGACATAAGGGGTTCCCAATGACAACCCAAACAGAACAACCGCCACGTCTTTTCGAAGGGCGCGAACCGGTCTTTCCCCAGCGCGTCAGCGGCTGGTATCGCCGTCTGAAATGGTGGCTGATGATATTCACACTTGGCATTTATTATATCACGCCGTGGATCCGTTGGGATCGCGGTGCGAACCTGCCTGATCAGGCGGTGTTGGTTGATTTGGCCAATGCACGGTTTTTCTTTTTCTGGATCGAAATTTGGCCCCATGAGTTGTATTTCGTGGCGGGTCTTTTGATCATGGCGGGGCTGGGGTTGTTTTTGTTTACATCCGCACTTGGTCGGGTCTGGTGTGGATATGCATGCCCCCAAACCGTTTGGACAGATTTGTTTATTCTGGTCGAACGCTGGGTCGAAGGTGATCGCAATGAACGCATCCGATTGTTGCGCGCAAAATGGTCATTTCGCAAGGCACGATTGCGCATCACCAAATGGGTGATATGGTTGTTGATCGCGTTGGCAACGGGTGGCGCATGGGTGTTTTATTTCGCTGATGCCCCGACATTGTTGCGTGAATTAATCACAGGACAGGCGGCAATGGTGGCATACGGCACGATTGCGATCCTGACCGCGACGACGTTTTTGTTTGGTGGATTTTTGCGCGAACAGGTTTGCACCTATATGTGCCCATGGCCACGCATTCAGGCAGCGATGATGGACGAAGATTCATTAACCGTGGCTTATCGTGATTGGCGCGGCGAACCTCGCGGCAAATTGGGCAAGGCCGAGGGCGATTGTATCGATTGCATGGCCTGTGTGAATGTCTGCCCCCAAGGGATCGATATTCGCGATGGCCAACAGGTGGAATGTATTACATGTGCGCTGTGCATTGATGCCTGTGACACGATGATGGAAAAAATCGGAAAACCGCGTGGTTTGATCGATTATTGCGCATTATCCGATGAACCGCTGGAACGTGCAGGGGTCACACCCAAAACCATCTGGCAACATATTTTACGGCTGCGCAATTTTATTTATTTCGGGCTTTGGTCATTGATCGGTGTTGCGATGGTTGTTGCATTGTTCATCCGTTCGGATTTTTCCGCGTCCATCAAACCAGATCGCAATCCACGTTTTGTGACATTGTCTGACGGCACATTGCGCAATGCCTATGATCTAAAGATCAGCAATCAAACAGGTGCGGCGCGTGAATTTCATCTGTCGATTAAAACAGATGATCCGCTGCGCCTTGATTTGCAAGGGGTTGATGGGATGAACATCACCGTGCCCGCCGATGAAACCATGCATCAACGTATCTATGTTTTTGCAAAACCAGAATATGAAACCAGCCGCATGGACAACGCGCCCATCCGTTTCTGGGTTGAAGACCGTGCAAGTGGTGAGCGCAATCACGTAGACAGCTTTTTCGCAGGAGATCCAAAATGAGTATAACCGCAAAACGCCCCCTGACAGGGCGCAAGGTATCATTGATGTTTCTTGGTGCGTTTTGCACCATTATCGGGGCGAATGTCGCATTGATTTATTCCGCGGTTGGATCATTTCCAGGGCTAGAGACCCGCAAACCTTATGTGGAGGCACAGCATTTTGAAACCCGTCGCATCGCGCAAGAGGCATTGAATTGGGACAGCAATGTTGAATACAGCAACGGACAGATAACATTGCATCTTACTTCCGCTGGGAAAACCGTTGTGTTGCCCAATGTTGTGATGCGCGTAGGGCGGGCAACGGCGGATCGGTTTGATCAGACGCTTGTGTTGGAATTTGACGGTAAATCCTATTTTGCCCCTATCATGCTTGATGCTGGCAATTGGCAGGTTCAAATCAAAACCACGGCACTTGATGGCACCGATTTTCGCCGCATCATTCCGTTGATTATTCGCGGGGATCACATATGAACACCGCCGTTTGCCCCGCATGTGTTGCGATCCCCAATGAAAAAATTGAACAGATCCGCACGGATATTGGGGCCTTGGAAATATCCGTACCCACAATCCATTGTGCGGCCTGTATTCAGAAAATCGAACGCGGGCTAAATGCGTTGGATTGTGTATTTAAAGCGCGGGTGAACCTGTCACTAAAACGTGTCAGCATTCGCCATAATGATAATCCTAATTGCGAAGACATCATAATGGACACGCTCGCCAATTTGGGTTTTGAAGCGCATCTATTGGATGATCACAAGCTAAACCAAAATGGCGATGATATTGGGCGTGGATTGTTAATGCGCCTTGGCATCGCCGGGTTTGCCGCGATGAATGTGATGTTGCTGTCTGTTTCCGTCTGGGCAGGGGCGGATGGATTAACGCGTGATTTTTTGCATTGGGTGTCGGCGGCGATTGCGCTCCCTACGGTGGCCTATACCGCGCAACCGTTTTTCAAAAATGCCTACAGCGCGTTGCGCGTGAAGCGGTTGAACATGGATGTCCCGATTTCGCTAGCGATTTTAATGGCGGCGGGTTTGTCCATTTATGAAACATTTCACAGCGGCGCACATGCCTATTTCGACGCGGCATTGTCGTTGACGTTTTTCCTGTTGGCAGGGCGGTATTTGGATCACCAAACCCGTGCGCGGGCACAATCTGCGGCAACCGCTCTGTCCGCGTTGGAGGTTGCACGTGCGCAACGGATCAAGGATGGACAGATCACCACCGTGAATGTGTCTGATTTGGCGATCAATGATCGTGTTTTGGTGCGAAAGGGTGCGCGCATTCCCGTTGATGCGGTGATTGTCAAAGGGCAAAGCGATCTGGATGTGTCTTTGATCAGCGGCGAAACCATGTTGGCGACGGTCGGGGTGGATGATCAAGTTTATGCGGGCACATTAAACGTGGGTGCACCGTTGGAAATTTTGGTCACGCAAACGGGTTCTGGTACAAAGCTTGCCGAGATTATGGATCTGGTACAACAGGGAGAAAACCTAAAAACTAAATACACCCGTTTGGCGGATCGCGCCGCGGGTATTTACGCACCATTGGTGCATCTGTTGGCGCTGGCTGCATTTGTGTTTTGGCAATTTTACAGCGGTGACACCCGACTGGCCGTGGGTATTGCCACCGCCGTGTTGATTATCACATGCCCTTGTGCGCTTGGCCTTGCGGTGCCTGCCGTGATGACGGCGGCAAGCGGGCGGTTGTTTCGATCCGGCGTGTTGATCAAAGATGGCGCCGCATTGGAACGCTTGGCGGGTGTTGATACAGTGGTATTTGATAAAACCGGAACACTCACCACCGGTGAATTTAGCGTCATCAGCGCCCCCAAAGGCGAGGATTTACAGATCGCGGTAAGTTTGGCGGCGCAGTCCGATCACCCCATTGCACAAGCAATTACAAAATATTGCCCCAATCAAACAATGTTGTCGCTGGATCATATCAAAGATATCGCAGGTAAAGGGGTGAGCGGTATGTATCGCGGCCAAGTTGTAAAGCTGGGACATGCCGATTGGGTTGGGGCGGACACCGTGCCAGATCATGTGCAAACATGGCTACGCATTGGGCAAAACCCACCCGTGCCATTTCTGTTTGATGATATGTTGAAAGACAGCGCGAAATCCGCGGTTACGGCATTGCAAAAAAGCGGGATGCGCGTTGTATTGTTATCGGGCGATACACAATCCGCGACGGACCGTTTGGCGCAAAAGCTGGGCATTGATGATGCGCGGGGTGGGGTGCATCCACGCGAAAAATTGGAAACAATTCAATCGCTTGGCGAACATGTGTTGATGGTGGGGGATGGGTTGAATGATACGGCGGCACTGGCGGGTGCGCACGTATCCATGGCGCCCGCACGTGCGATTGATGCGGCGCGCACGGCATCGGATTTTGTGTTGATCAAGGATGATTTGACGTTGATCCCAAATTGCATCGCACTGGCGCAATCGGCGAAACGGCGCATGTTGGAAAATTTCGCCATTGCCGCCGCGTATAATGCCGTGGCCATTCCTATTGCGCTGATTGGTTTGGCAACACCACTGTTGGCGGCCTTGGCGATGTCTGCGTCATCAATTTGCGTATCACTCAATGCGCTGCGCTTAACGAAAGGGTAAACATGTCTGTATTGATCTATCTGATCCCGATTTCATTATTTCTGGGCGGCATTGGGTTGCTCGCGTTTTTCTGGGCGATCAAAACCAAACAGTTTGATGACCCAGACGGGAACGCCGCGCGGATATTGTTTGATGATGACGCGCCCGATAACGAAGCGGGTTAATTGCACAGGTCTGCCAGAATTTTTGCAGCAATATCAAACGATTGAAGTCGCGCCGCGTGATCATGGATCATGCCCGTGATCATCAATTCATCGGGTTGGTGCGTGGCAATGATCGATCGCAGCTGTTGTTTCACCGTATCTGGCGAACCCGTTGCTGAAAATGACATGGCATGTTCGACACCTGTCATAATATTGGCGGGAATATGCGCCGCGATATCATCAACGGGACGGGGCAGCTTACCCGGTTTTCCTGTGCGTAAACGGGCAAAGGCCAACATCTGTGACGTGCGCAGATATTGCGCCGCGCTATCCGTTTCCGCCGCACAAACTCCCGCCGCCAACATCAAATACGGTTTATCGAGGTACTGTGATGGCTGAAACGTGCTGCGATAAATTGAAATAGCCTGTTCCAACATGGACGGCGCAAAATGTGATGCAAACGCATATGGCAATCCAAGGTATGCCGCCAATTGCGCACCAAACAGGCTTGATCCCAGTATCCAAACGGGAACATATGTGCCAGTTCCAGGGATTGCACGAACAGCGGTATTATCGGGGGCATCGTCGAAATAGGCGATCAATTCTTGTACGTCTTGGGGGAATGTATCCTCGGGCGACATATGACGGCGCAATGCCTGTGCGGTGGCACCATCCGTGCCCGGTGCACGCCCAAGCCCCAAATCAATGCGATCAGGATAAAGCGTGGCAAGTGTGCCAAATTGTTCACCAATGATCAGAGGCGCATGGTTTGGTAACATGATCCCACCTGCACCAATACGCATGGTTTTGGTGTGCCCCGCAACATGCCCAATCACCACAGATGTCGCCGCGCTCGCGATCCCTGGCATATTGTGATGTTCTGCCAGCCAAAACCGATGAAACCCTGATTTTTCAGCGGCTTGTGCCAATTCAACCGTGTTATTGAGCGCATCTGCGGTTGAATGACCCTCTGACACAGGGGATAAATCAAGGAGCGAGAATTTTTGCATGGGCGGCCTCTTTATTTTCACGCCAACCTATGCAGCTTTTGCATCATGACCAAGCGCAATGTGGCAAGTATAGATCACAATTTTGCGCGGTACTTATTTCACCCAATCAGTGCTGAAAATCACTTTCTCAATGGGTGATCTACCATAACGTGTGGATATGGCGACAATGAATATTTGCGTGTGCCTGTAATATTTTTCTTGGAAACTATTGGGGACAAATATGTTTATGCAAAAAATTTATGGTGCACTTCTTGCAACCACCCTTATCGGGGCGCCAATCGCGGCATTTGGTGTAACGATTGATTTTGAAGGCACCAATTTTGGGCGCAACTATTCGCAAGATGGATTCAATGTAACCACCAATTTCACCACTGGGTATTTTGGTGATCTGCATGTTGATCAATTCACTGGCCCATATGGGAGTTCATATACAATCACCCGAGATGATGGCGGCGCATTTGATGTGATGTCACTGGATATTGGTGCGCTTGGTTTTGGTGTGGATATTGAAACGGATATCGGATTTGGCGGGATTGAAAGCACGCCTTATGTTTGGGACAATGTGTTGTTTCAGGGATATGATTCAACAGGTTTGGTCGCCAGCACCGTCACAGGGTCAGAGGTTGACACACTCGGCTTCGTCATGGGGTCAGATTTCTCTGGGCTTGAAAGCTTTGTCATCAGCGGAATTTATACGCCACCCACGTTGGGAGCCAATCAATCTGTGAATCTGACCGCAGGGGATACGCATTTCACCATTGATAACATCGAAATTGCACCCGTACCGTTGCCCGCATCAATCGTGTTATTGCTGTCTGCACTTGGGGCACTGGGTTTGTTTGGTCGAAAACGCAAAGGCGGGCAAGCGCTGGCCTAGCGTTTGCCGTAATACAATCCAACAACATGTTCGGCTTGTGCGAAAAACAACCATCGCGCAACGCCAAGACCCACGATATGCGATAGTAACATCACAGCACCCCATGCATGACCCATCTTGGGGATGAAAAACATCATACCAAGCGGGATAATTCCCAGTGTTATCAACGATATAATGCGCAGCTTGGCCGCATGTTTACGCCCCACCACATGCACCATTTCACGCAAAAGATAATTGTCACCCGTGTGGGGCGGTTCGAATTGGCGTACCTTGCCAATATGGCCCAGCCCCGTTGCGGTTTCCATCGTGGAGCCCGCGGCCTTAAACAACCCATCACCAATCGCCCAATATGCCACCTGTACAATGATCAGCGCGATCATCAGATATTTTGCCAGCCAAATTTGGTTGGACAACATCGCACCACCCGTGAGCGCGAACAAGAAAAACAACACTGGCGTTAACCAATGGTTCCAGCGGGGAATGGTTTTCAACTGTGCATAGATCATTGATGTGCTGCCCACCGTGGCAAGACAGAGCAGAGCGCCGATCATGCCGATGACTGGAATTTGAATATTCAGAAAAATCGCGGCGGCGGCGTAAATACCCATTACCGACAGTGCGACAACCGCCAAGATACCTTCGCGGGATAACCACGATGTGCGCCATTGCGAAAATGCCTTGAGCGCGTTTTTGGGATTGCCAAGGTGGAATGTAGACGCGAGCAACCCACCCACAGCCAGCGCATATCCCAAAAAGAAAAAGATAAACGCCGATGTACCCGTTACATCAGGGCGTCCAATACCCAAGAAAAACAAGAGCCCAAAACCAAGCCCAGATGCCGCAGTGAATAAAATGACAGATGGCGCTGGATGCATGGGATTGTTATCTCTTGTGTTCAGTTAGCGTTGTTTTGCACCAATTTTACAGGAAATGAAATACATCAACCCCTGTAAATGTGATATTTCGGAAAACCCAAATCGGGCTTCGGAATATGGTATTTTCTTTACATGCGCTTCTTACTTTAGTTCATTGTTTTAAATGTATTTTATATTTTTCACGTAACATTTTATCCATCGCGTGATCAAACCCAACGGCGGATGGTTTTGCCAATATTTCGTTTTTAAACTTTATCGCGTTTTCAATTAAATTGGGTTTTCCACGTTCCACCCATTCTTTGGGCGATGTGCGATCACCAAGGCGAGGGTAAACGTAATCGCGCTGCATCAGGTTCAGTGTCTGTTCGGACCCCAAATAATGCCCCGGCCCATTCAGGCAAGCATCGCGCATGGTTTCCAGTGATAGGCTATCCTCTGTCACCTCGATCCCGCGCACACAGCGCAATGATTGCCCCAACAGATCATCACCAATGATCAGACTTTCCAGACAAAAGCCAAGTAGGGATGCATGCATACCCACGGCCTCGTACACCATATTCAACCCTGATAGTCCTGCCATAACGTTGGAATGTGCCTGTTCATATCCCGCTTGCATGTCGGGCATTTTTGCATCGGCAATTCCCGCCGCGGCACCACCGGGCAGGCCGTAAAATTTATGCATCTGTGCACAGCCAGCGGTCAATAACGCCTGTTCGCCAGAACCACCAGACATCGCCCCTGTGCGCAGATCAGACACAAACGGCCATGTGCCAAAAATAGCGGGGTGTCCGGGTGCAATGGCATTCACATAAACCACACCCGCCAGACATTCCGCGACGGCCTGAACAATTGCACCTGCAATGCTGGCAGGGGCGGTCGCGCCCGCTTGTCCAGCCGAAAGTAACAGCACGGGCATGCCCGCACGAATGCAGTATTCCATCACTTCCGAACTCTCGGTTGCGAATTTCATGGGGGGAACGACGAAACAGTTGGAATTGGATATAAACGGGCGAGCACGAAAATTCGCTTCGCCCCCTGCAATGTCATAGATCAGATCAAACATGCCCGGCATGAATGATGGTTCGGTAAAACTGGTGCCTACATGTTTGGTTGTGCCTGAACAGGCCGCATAGATCGTATTTTGATCCATTTCAAAATTATCAGGAATATCGCGACACACCATCGGGCGTTGGAAAAAGTGCACGTTATCAAGCTGTTGCGTGATTTTGGCGGCATCGTGCAAATCCTGAACCGTGCATTCGCGATATTCGTTGTTTTCCACATCAACCAAATGCACCGCCGCACCCGCCGTGCCGTAATGCACACGATTACCCCATAATTCGAGATCGTTTTTGCCATCGCGCGAATATAACGTGACCTTTTTCGCAGCCTTGGCCAGCATATCCTCGACCAAGGAACGGGGATATCGCAGCCGACCATCATCGCCAAGGATTGCACCCGCCTTTGTCATCACATCCACACCCGATGGTGGCGCATCGGCCAAACCAATGGTTTCAAGCGCATCGAGTGCGGCGTGATGAATGCGCAAAACTTCTGCATCAGACAGGGGTTTATAATTGCCCCCCTCCATTCCAGATCGAATAGGGCGGATATCCTCGGTTAATGGGGCAGCACGAAGCGCTTGTCTGGCTGCGCGGCCTCCGGAACGACGGGTTGTTTTTGTTGTCATGTGATAATCTCTGAATAAGGGTTTCAATTTGGTTGAAAACCTTAGGCGGGCGAACCCCGTGCGGCACGACCGCGCTCTGCACCAATTGTGCGGACAATCAGCGCTGTCATCCAATCAAGATCAATCATGGATAAAATGCTTGCACGGTTTTTTTCACCGCGCAAGAAAAATGTTTAAATCACCAACGGCCACCGCCACCGCCGCCAGACGATCCACCACCGCCAAAGCTGCCGCCGCCACCTGATGAACTGCTGCTGCGTACGGGGATGATATGTGTGTGATCATCGCGATAATCGCAATGGCGGCAACGTGTGCGCAATATCTGTTCACCGGGGGTGGTGCGGGTGACGGTTTGTGTGGTTTCGCGATCCCGCGATAATCCACGCCTTCCGCAATTGGGGCATGATTTGGTGCGCACCCATGTATCCGACATTTTGTTGCGAAACAGGATGAACAGGAAGAACAGCAAAAATACAAATGGAATCAGGATCGGGACAATCTTGGCCGCGATACGTTCTAACAGCGGTGTTTGGGGTTCAACCCAATTATCAGCGGTGCGTTCGATGGTTTCGGTTACACCAATTTCGATACCTTTGGAATAATCGCCCTTCTGAAAATGCGATTTTACATGCTGGTCAAACAGATAATCCATGCGTTTATCAAATTCACGCGGGTAGCCAGAGCCAAGCCCGATAAACATTTCGCGATCAAACTTGGACACCAGAAACATAATTCCGTTGTTTTTTGCCGCATCGCCCACACCCCAGTGATTGAACAACCCCGTGGTGAATGTGGGAACATCCGTTTTATCGCCGTAATCAGCGGTGGAATTGATAGTCACCACAGTCATTTCCACGCCTTTGGTTTCGCGCAAATCGGTGAGCGTTTGCGTAATCCGCGCTTCTGTATCCGCATCAATGATATCGGCGTAATCATTCACATAAGATGTTAGCGATGCAGGATAATCCTGTGCCATTGCCATCATGGGCAGGAATGACGCGATAAAAACAATGAATAAACGGCGCATAAATTTCCCCTGTATTGTTCCAATCAATGTGGGCGTTTGATGAAAAATTGCAAGCGTCAAACGCTGCCCTTCGCCAATAGTACATCAATATCGCCACCACTTGCACCACTAGACAGGCTGGCAAAACCCCCGTCATGCAGGATGGACTGGCTGCAATCTACGATTGCCTGATGTGTGACACGCGACAATGCCGATCCCAGCGATATACGCGCAACCCCGATATTGGCAAAATCCGCGCGGTTATATTTTGTGTACGCCCCCGCGGCCAGCCCATTGACGGGTTTCGAAACACTATCACAGATCAATTTCAAATCATCCATGCTGGCAGGGAGCGGGGCGTATAAACAATCCGCACCTGCAGCATCAAACGCTTGCAGACGTTTAATCGCCTCTGACACATCATATTGCCCGTTCATAATGCCATCTGCACGTGCCACCAGCACAAAATCACGGGGCAGGTTACGCGCGGCATCCGCGCCCGCGCGGATACGATCCACGGCAAGCGCGAAATCATAGGGTGTTGCGCTGGGCAACATTGTATCCTCGATCGAACAACCCGCCAATCCTGCCTCGCAAGCCAATCGAATGGTTTCTGCCACATCTTCTGGTGCATCACCAAAGCCGTTTTCAAAATCACCAGACACGGGCAGGGGTGTTGCCGCCACAATGTCGGCGGCATGATCCAAATGTTGATCGCGCGTTAAATGCCCCATATCGGGCAACCCTTGGGTAAACCCATATCCCGAAGATGTAGTGCCAATTGCCTGTGCCCCCATTGCCGCCATGATACGCGCACTGCCCACATCCCAAGCGTTCATCAGGACAAACGGATTGCCACGTTGGTGTAATGCGCGAAATGCAGGGGCGGGATCATGTTTGGGCATATCAATTTTCCTCAAAGGCTTGCGTTTGTTGTGAAACTAGCATTAAGAATACCCCATGAGAACCAATTGCATCATTATTTGCTGTATTATTACCTGCTGATACATCACGCGGGCGGTTCTCTTATTTTCAAACATGGATACAAGTGATATGCCCGCGGCAAAACCGCGAGATAGACCATGACCACGATCAAGCTACATAATTCAAAGACCCGCAAGAAAGAGGAGTTCAAACCCCTCGATGAAAAAAACGTGCGGATGTATGTCTGTGGCCCCACGGTGTATGACCGCGCCCATCTGGGCAATGCGCGCCCTGTGGTGGTGTTTGACACACTGTTTCGCCTGTTGCGCCATGTGTATGGGGATGATCACGTCACCTATGCGCGTAATTTCACCGATGTGGATGATAAGATTAACGCCAAGGCCGCCGAAACAGGGCGCAGCATTCGCGATATCACTGATGAAACCATTCAGTGGTATCTGGATGATATGGGCGCACTTGGTGCAATGGAACCAACACTTGCCCCGCGTGCCACCGAATATATCTCACAAATGGTCGATATGATTGGCGAGCTGATCGAAAAGGGGCACGCATACGCCGCCGAGGGGCATGTGTTATTCGCAGTGGATAGCTGGAAAGAGCATTACGGCAAATTATCAGGGCGTAGCGTTGATGACATGATCGCAGGTGCGCGTGTCGAAGTTGCCCCATATAAACGAAACCCCATGGATTTCGTGCTGTGGAAACCATCGGATGGCGACACACCAGGCTGGGAAAGCCCATGGGGATATGGCCGCCCAGGCTGGCATATCGAATGTAGCGCAATGGCGCGTGAATTATTTGGCGAAAAATTCGATATTCACGGCGGCGGGCTAGATTTACAATTCCCCCACCACGAAAACGAAATCGCCCAAAGCTGTGCATGTTGCGGGACAGATTCATTCGCCCAATACTGGATGCACAATGAAATGTTACAGGTCGAGGGCAAGAAAATGTCCAAATCCCTTGGCAATTTTTTCACCGTGCGCGATTTGCTGGATCAAGGGTATAGCGGCGAGGTCATCCGCTTTGTTATGTTGAGCACGCATTATTCGAAGCCAATGGATTGGACGGATAAGAAGGCGAAAGAGGCAGAGGCGACGTTGAGGAAGTGGACGAAAATTGCTGCACATGCCGAGGATGGTCAACAGCCATACTCGGGCGTGATCGATGCCCTTGCAAATGACCTTAATACTGCTGGTGCCATTGCTGCGATGCATGGATTGGTGAAAGACAAAAACGCTGGCGCGTTGCGCGCATCAATGGATTTCCTTGGTTTTTCAACGGACCAAGACATCGAAGCGACTATGCTTCCCCCAGAAGTAGAAGCAATGGTAAATAGTTTACTCGATGAACAACGAGAAGCACGCAAACAGAAAAACTGGGAACGCGCAGATTACATTCGTGACAGCCTTGGTGAAGCTGGGATCGCCGTTGATCCTGCGTCTGATGGTACAAAGTGGGGCAGAAGCCAGCACTTTGATTTAGAAAAACTGGAGTCCATCAAATGACCCGCGAACGTCTATACCTTTTCGACACGACCCTTCGCGATGGGCAACAAACCCAAGGGGTGGATTTTTCGGCGGATGATAAAACCCGCATTGGCAATGCGCTCGATGCGCTGGGCATTGATTATATCGAGGGTGGTTGGCCGGGGGCAAACCCAACGGATAGCGATTATTTTGACACATCGCCTAAATTCAAACACGCGACATTCACCGCATTTGGCATGACCAAACGTGCGGGGCGGTCTGCGGCGAATGATGATGTTTTGGCGGCGGTGCTGAATGCAAACACACCCGCCGTGTGTTTGGTTGGCAAAACCCATGATTTTCATGTGACAACGGCGCTTGGCATTACATTGGACGAAAACATCGAAAATATTGATGCGAGTGTGAAACATATCGTGGCACAGAGGCGCGAGGCGCTGTTTGACTGCGAACATTTCTTTGATGGGTACAAGGCCAATCCAGATTATGCGCTAAAGGCTGCAAAAACCGCATATGATGCGGGGGCGCGTTGGGTTGTGTTGTGCGATACCAACGGTGGTGCAATGCCAGCGGATGTTCAAAAGGCCACATCTGCCTTGATCGCGCTGGGCGTTCCGGGTGATCACATCGGTATTCATACCCATAATGACACCGAACATGCGGTTGCCAATTCATTGGCCGCGGTGAATGCAGGTGCACGTCAAATCCAAGGGACATTGAATGGTTTGGGTGAACGTTGTGGCAATGCGAACCTTACAACCCTGATCCCAACGCTCTTGCTTAAAGAACCATATGCCAGTGCATATGAAACAGGGGTTAAACCATCTGCGCTGGGCGGATTGACACAAATTTCGCGCATGTTGGACGATATTTTAAACCGCGTGCCCCACAAACAGGCAGCATATGTCGGTGCATCCGCATTCGCGCATAAGGCAGGGTTACACGCATCTGCGATCCTCAAAGATCCCAGCACATATGAACATATCCCACCCGAAACCGTGGGCAATGCCCGCATTATCCCCATGTCCAACCAAGCAGGGCAAAGCAATCTGCGCGAACGCTTGAGCAAGGCTGGGTTAAGCGTGGAAAAGGGTGATCCGCGTTTGGGCAAGATGCTGGAAAAGGTGAAACAACGCGAAGACGAGGGCTATGCCTACGATAGTGCGCAGGCGAGTTTTGAAATTCTGGCGCGGCGTGTGTTGGGCGAATTGCCCAAGTTTTTCGACATCAAACGTTACCGTGTCACCGTTGAGCGGCGCAAAAACAAGCGCGACAAGATGGTCACAATATCAGAGGCCGTGGTTGTTGCCAAAATCGGCGATCACAAGGTTCTGTCCGTATCCGAAAGCATGGATAACGAAGGCAAGGATCGCGGGCCCGTCAATGCACTGTCCAAGGCATTGGCCAAGGATTTGGGCCCATATCAGGCCGTGATCGACGATATGAAACTGGTTGATTTCAAGGTGCGCATTACCAATGGCGGGGTCGAGGCCGTGACACGCGTGATTATCGAACACAAGGACAGCAAGGGTGTGCATTGGTCCACCGTTGGCGTTTCACCCAATATCGTTGATGCCTCGTTCGAGGCCCTGTTAGACGCGATTAATTGGAAGCTAATCCATGATGGCGTGATGCCCGTATGACCATCGAGGCTTGTGCAGAACTGGTGCAACGGGGTGATCCTGATCGGTTTATGTCGGCGATGACCGCACCGATTGGGGCGCGTGAAAACCTGTTTGTGCTTTATGCATTCAACCTTGAAATCGCGCGCGCACCTTGGGTGACGAAAGAGGCGATGATCGCAGAAATGCGCCTGCAATGGTGGCTGGATGCGGTCGAGGAAATTTACACAGGTGGCGAAGTGCGCCGTCACGAGGTTGTCACACCGCTGGTTGAAGTTATTCGCGAAAACGATTTGCCGCGCGATTTGTTTGATGCGCTGATCAACGCACGCCGCTGGGACATTTACAAAGAACCCCACAGTGATTTAGCGGCGTTCGAGGCATATATCCGTGATACGGCGGGTGGGCTGATGGCATTATCTGCAATGGCCACGGGCGCGGGTGCAGATATGCGTCCAGCGTTAATGGAATATGGATATGGCGTCGGGCTGGCCGCGATGTTTCGCGCAATCCCCGCGTTGGAAAATGCACAGCGTTATCCGCTGGTTGATGGGCGCAATACGGCCGTGGGGGAACTCGCCCGTGATGGCTTGACCCGTTTAAACGATGCAGGGATAGGGTTGCGTAATATCGCAAAACCCGCACGCGCCGCGCTTCGTTCAGGCTGGATGGCGCACTCGGTGCTGCGCGATGTGATCGCCAACCCCGCGTTGGTTGCAGATGATGGTTTGGTGCAATCAGAATTTTCGAAAAAATTCCGATTATTACATTTGAGTTTTAGAAACAGGTTCTAAAACGAGGATTTACACAGTTGTGTAAATCCCATTTGGATATTTGAACAAAATGGAGAAGGGATGCTTAGGCAAACCGTTGGTTTTGTTTAATCAACCAAACAAGTGATCCACCCGCCAGCAACAAGAACGGCACCATGGCAAGGTTCACAGAAATCCAGCCCTGAACAGGCGTGCCACCCGAACAATTCATCAAACCACCCGATGCGATTGATCCGATTGTCACCATGCCAAAGACCAGCATGTCATTCATACCCTGAACTTTGCCACCCTCGGCGGGGGTATGCGCACCAGCCAGCATGGATGTAGCGCCGATAAAGCCAAAATTCCAACCGATCCCCAACAGGATCAACCCACCATAGAAGTTTAACAAATCAGTGCCTGCAAGGTTCACGATGCCAGCAAGACACAGGATGGCAAGGCCTGAGCCTACAATTTTTTCCACGCCAAAACGCGCGATCAAATGACCTGTGAAAAAGCTGGGGACGAACATGCCCAACACATGTGCCATCACCACATTTGATGCGCTTGATTGTGCGTATCCACAGCCAACCACCGCCAAAGGTGTGGCGGTCATGACCAAATTCATCAATGCATAGCTGACCATGGCACAGATGATTGAAACCGCGATGCGTGGGGTTAAGAGAAGTTCAAGTCGTGTGCGCGATTTACCGTCAGCTTCGGTTGGTTTTGCGGGCAAGGGGATGCGCAAAAACAAAAACGCAATGGAGCCGATCACATTGATTGCGATGATGGTCAAATATGCGCCAAGGAATGGAATGACAAATGCATCTGTGGTCAGGTTCAACAACTGTGGCCCCATGATCGCAGATACCAAGCCCCCCGCCATCACATAGGAAATCGCCTTGGGGCGGAAGGATTCAGATGCGGTATCTATCGCGGCAAAGCGAAAGAAACCTTGGGCGGACATGTATATGCCGGTGAAATAACTACCGATCATAAAGAGTGTGAATGACGATTGGGTGAGGGCGTAGGCACAGATGCTTGCCCCGATCACACCGCCCAATGCCCCAATGAAAAAGCCAAGCTTGCGACCATGATTTTGCATCACTTGGCTGAGCCATGGTGCCGTGGTCATTGATCCAAACACAATCATAGAAATTGGCAATGTTGCCCAACACACATTTGACGCCAGCGATTGCCCTGCAAGGCCACCAATCACGAATACCATCGGCATTTGTGCGCCAAGGAATGCTTGGGCAAAAACAAGAAGGGCGACGTTGCGCCGTGCAGTTGAATCAGAAGTCATGCGCAAGCAGTAGAGCGCGGTTTACGCGCGGTCAATGACATGTGCGAAACTTCCGCTAAAATGTCCATTGATCAGGCCCATATCGGGCAGGGCTATGCCGCTGGCATCGGATGCGCAAAACAGCGGATCACCCTTTGCATGCAGCGTGGTCGCATAGTGGAATTCATGCGCGTTCAAGTGACCGTCAAAAATGCCGCCATTGCAAGATAAGGAACGATAGCCAAGTGTCAGTTTTCGTTTGAAAAAACTGGTTTCAAGGTTGAGCAACCCAAGCATCTTATGTGCCACACCATCGGCGTCAACAATGCCATCCCCCATGGCCATATACCCACCGCATTCACCGTAAACGCTGGGCGCATTTCGCACACCGTTTAGGAATGTGTCATTGGCGGCCAATTTGCCTGCGTGTAATTCGGGATAACCCCCAGGTAAAATCACCAAATCGGCGCTGGCAGGTGCTTCGTTGTTCAAAGGCGAGAAAAACGATAATGACGCCCCTGCGGATTTCCATGCATCCAACAAATGTGGATAGGAAAACGCGAATGCAGCGTCTGATGCAATGGCAATGGATTGTGCGGGGGGGGGCAGGATTTTGGGTGCATTATTCGTGGTTGCCATTGGTGAAAACAGGGACTGAAATTTGACCAGATCAATGCAATCTGTCATCACAGCCGCAGCATTTTCCAAAAATTCTTCCAAATCGCCACGCTCGCTGGCCTGAACCAGTCCCAAATGGCGCGACGGGGTTTGCAATTTTGGATTGCGATGGACGCATCCCAATATGGGGATTGGTGTATCAATCAGCGCATCGCGCAGCATGGTTTCATGGCGTGGGCTACCAACCTTGTTCAGGATCAGTCCCGCAATGCGTACATCCGCGCGGTGATTGGCAAAGCCTGATACCACGGCGGCAACTGATTGTGCTTGGTGTGATACATCAACCACCAGCACCACAGGGATTTGCAAAACTCGCGCCAAATCGGCACTGGCACCTTTGCCTGCGGGCGGTGCGCCATCGAATAAACCCATCGCACCCTCAATAACCATTGGGGTTTCACCTGATGCAAGCGATTGGATACGCTCTGGCGTCATCGCCCAAGCGTCCAAATTCACGCATTCATTGCCAGATGCAGCAGCGTGAAATCGTGGATCGATATAATCGGGGCCGCTTTTAGCGGATCGGATCGCGATGCCTGCGTTGCGCAATGCGCGCAACAATCCAAGGGTGATGGTGGTTTTGCCGCTGCCCGAACCGGGTGCGGCGATGATCACGCCGTTCATGATGCTTCGGCAGGACGACCACGGTTTAATGGGTCAAGGTTGCGCGGCGGTTCACCGTTCATCATACCTTGCCAATCCAACACTTGGCGCATTAGCACAGATTTGCCCACACAAATGATCGCAGGGGGCGCCATGCCCGCCGCATCCATATCGGATTTCAAATTTCCAAGCGTGGTTTCCAAAACGCGCTGATCGGGGGTTGTCGCACTGGTGACAACGGCGACGGGTTCATCCACTCCACGCCCTGCGTTCAATAATTCACCTGCGATCCGTTCGACATGTTTAATGCCCATATATATCACCAAAACTTGGCTGCCATCGGAAATGGCCTGCCAATTCAGGGAACTAGGGGTTTCACCACTTTGATCGTGGCCCGTGACAAAGGTGACGGATTGGTTCACATCGCGGTGCGTTACAGGAATGCCGGCATAGGCCAGCCCGCCGATACCCGCTGAAATACCTGGGATGATGCGCACAGGGATACCGTGCTGAATCAATGTCTGTGCTTCTTCGCCACCGCGGCCAAATACAAATGGATCGCCACCCTTCAGGCGCAACACGCGTTTGCCAGATTCCGCCAGTTCCACCAGATGGAGCGATATATCACGCTGTTTCGCCGATGGTTTACCACCACGTTTACCCGCATAAATCTTTTCCGCCTGTGGTGCCCAATCCAAGATAGCATCATTCACAAGTGCGTCGTAAATCACCACATCGGCTTGTTTTAATGCGTTTAGTGCATGAAGTGTCAGCAACCCCGGATCACCCGGACCCGCACCGCACAGCCAGACCCAACCCTGTTCAAGTGTTGGAAAATCGCCAGATGGTAATGTTATGTCATTGCTCATACCCCCTTATGACTCGCAAAATAAGATTCTGAAAGATGCGAAGCGACGCATATCGGCAATTGGCGAAACCAATGAACCTGTTATAGTTGCGCCATGACACGCAAACCAACGGGTGATTTGCGCCGTGGCTGGACCACAGGTGCCTGTGCCACCGCCGCAACCAAGGCGGCGTTGATGGCGTTATGGGGCGACGGATTTCCAAAATCCGTTGGCATCACATTGCCCCGTGGTGAAACCCCTGAATTTCCGTTGGCGCATACGGATAAGGGCGAAGGCTGGGCCGAAGTCGGCATCACCAAAGACGCAGGCGATGATCCCGATGTCACACATGGTGCGTTAATACTCGCACGCGTTACAAAATCAAAGGGTGGCGTGGTGTTTGTGGCGGGTGATGGTGTTGGCACCGTGACCAAGGCAGGCTTGCCCATTGGTGTTGGAGAACCCGCAATTAATCCCAAACCACGCGAATTTATGTGTGCGGTGGTGGATGAAATGGCGGCGATATACGATATGCCTGCGGATGTTGAAATCACTATTTCCATTCCAAATGGTGCAGAGATTGCGAAAAAAACGTGGAACGGGCGGCTTGGCATTGTTGGTGGGCTGTCGGTTCTGGGCACAACGGGTGTGGTGCGTCCGTTTTCTTGTTCTGCATGGATTGCATCCATTCATCGCGGTATTGATGTGGTGCGTGCCGATGGTTTGCCACATGTTGCAGGCTGTACGGGTGCCACATCGGAACGCGTGGTGCAGGGGATGTATAATCTGCCCGATTTTGCCATGCTCGATATGGGGGATTTTTCGGGGGGCATGTTGAAATACCTGTCGAAAAAACCCGTGCCGCGCCTGACCATTGGTGGGGGCATTGGTAAGATTACGAAACTGGCACAGGGCGCGGTGGATCTGCATTCATCGCGCAGCCAAGTTGATTTTGATGCACTCAACGATGTGGCGCAATCGCTTGGCCTGCCTGATGTCAGCAATGCGAATACCGCGCTTGAAGCAGTCACAATCACAGGCAACGCATTGGCCCGAGAAATCGCACGTCTGGCACAGATCAACGCGATGGAACAATCCAAGGGGATGATTGATCAGATCGACATTGTTGTGATTGATCGCACAGGAAATGTGTTGGGGCAGGTATAATGCGTATCTTAATATTGGCGGGCACGTCAGAAGCACGCGATTTATCGCAAATTTTGGCAACACGTTCGGATTTACAGGTCACAGCATCATTGGCGGGGGCAACCCGAGCGCCACGCGATTTGGGTGTTGAAACCCGCGTGGGCGGATTTGGCGGCGTGGATGGGTTGGTGCAATATCTGCGCGATGCAAAGATTGATATGCTGATTGATGCGACACATCCGTTTGCCGCAACGATGACAAATACCGCGGCGGCAGTGTGCGCGGATTTGGGGCTGCGCCATGTGATTTTGCAACGCGATGAATGGATCGCGGGGGCGGGTGATGATTGGCATATGATTGATGCACCCAGCGATACGCCCGCATTGATTGCGCAGGGCAAGACCGTGTTTTTGGCCACAGGGCGGCAAACCTTGGCGCAATATGAATGCTTGTCTGGGCGCAAACTGCTCGCCCGCGTGATTGATCCGCCAAAAAAACCGTTTCCATTTGATGGTGGCGCGTTTGTTCAAGGACGCCCACCATTTTCAATTGATGATGAAATTGCATTGTTCCAACTGCTTGGCGTTGATTGGTTGGTGGTGAAAAATTCTGGTGGCGCGGCTAGCCGTTCGAAACTTGATGCGGCACGCGCATTGAATATGCCCGTTGCAATGTTGCGTCGCCCCAAATTGCCCGTGGCAACGCGGGTTTCAACGGTGGATGAATGTATGACTTGGATTGATACATGAGCGTGGGGCGCATTATCGAAACAGACGCTGATGTGGCCGAGGGGGCGGCGTGGCTTGCCGCATATGATCCACGCTTTGCACATGCCTTGGAAAAGGTGGGAAAATTGCCGCTGCGCCGTCGCGGGGATGGGTTTCAATCACTACTTGATGCGATATGTGGTCAGCAAATTTCAATCGCCGCCGCCGCCAGCATTTGTCAGCGGCTGATTGATGCGAATTTAATCACCCCAACAGCCGTGGCAAACGCGAGCGAGGATGAATTGCGCGCCTGTGGATTATCACGCCCCAAGGTGAAATATGCACAAGCGCTTTCTACATCTGGAATTGATTTCAATGGCTTGCGCGACAAAGCGGATGCAGATGTGATTGCCGAATTGATCACAGTCAAAGGTATCGGCACATGGAGTGCGGAAATTTATGCAATGTTCAGCCTTGGCCGTGCAGATGTATTTGCCCACGGCGATTTGGCATTGCAAGAGGCGGCGAAAAACCTATTTGATCTGCCAGGGCGCCCCAATGAAAAACAAATGCGTGAACTGGCCGCCGAATGGTCGCCATGGCGCGGTGTTGCGGCGCGCCTGTTATGGGCGTATTACCGCGTGTTAAAGAACAGAGAAGGTATCAAAACATGACAAGTCTAACCACCCACACCAAAGCCGCCCAATCGGGCAAACCCGACAGCATGGTGATTTTCCTGCACGGATACGGCGCGGATGGTCAGGACTTGTTGGGGCTGGCCGATCCGCTCGCGCCCCATTTGCCAGATACCGTGTTCCTGTCCCCCGACGCGCCAAACACATGTAGCGTTAATCCGATGGGTTATGAATGGTTCCCAATTCCATGGCTTGATGGATCGCCCGCCGAATTGGCGGAATTGGGTATGCGCGAGGCTGTCGCGAAATTAAACACATGGCTTGATGAAATGGCTGTTGAACATGGGGTTAGCGCTGATCGCACAGTGCTGGTTGGATTTTCCCAAGGCACGATGATGTCATTGCACGTAGCACCACGGCGCACAGATGCGCTTGCCGGGGTGGTCGGGTTTTCAGGCCGTTTGCTTAACCCCGAAGATTTGGCCAAAGAGGCCGTGAATAAACCCCCCGTGATGTTAATACACGGCGATGCCGATGATGTGGTGCCATATGATGATATGGCCAAAGCTGCCAATGGTCTGGCAACCGCAGGGTTCGAAGTGTACACCCACACATCCAAAGGCACCGCCCACGGCATCGCGCCCGATGGGTTAAGCATGGCATTGCAGTTTATTAAGAAAGTGTTGGGGGAATAACCCCAGCACACCCCCAAACATTTCACCAAACCATCATTCAGCCGTCATAATCTCGTTACGCAATCCTGTTACCGCTTCATATAGACACTTGCCATAACCAAAACACGATATATAGTTGTGGATAAGTGACTGGGACGGGGTGTCCCGTTCTGGTGTTTCTAACATTTCGGAACAGGAGCCTTTTTGACACTATGAATACCGAATTTTCTTCAGAGTTTGTTCGCAGTCCTTCTAACCTTCAAAAATGCCCAGCCCTTGTGCTGAACGCCGATTTTCGCCCATTGTCGTATTTTCCCCTTTCGCTTTGGTCGTGGCAGGATGCGGTCAAGGCGGCGTATTTGGATCGGGTGACGATTGTTGCAGAATATGACGAGGTGGTGCATTCCCCATCCACGGAAATTCGCATTCCATCGGTGATCGTTTTGCGCGATTTCGTGCAGCCGGCGAAAATGGCGGCGTTCACGCGGTTTAACCTGTTTCTGCGCGATGAATTCACATGTCAGTATTGTGGCTCAAAGGGGGATATGACATTTGATCATGTGGTGCCACGCGCACGTGGTGGTAAAACCACGTGGCAAAATGTGGTTGCATCTTGCAGCCCGTGTAACTTGCGCAAAGGATCGAAATCCGTGCGAGAGGCGAATATGAAATTGCGCCAGCAACCGATTGAACCATCATCATCGCAATTGTTGAATTCCGGGCGACGTTTTCCACCAAACCACCTGCACGAAAGCTGGATGGATTTCCTGTATTGGGACGCCGAACTGGACGCATAAGTTTGAATTTCACCCGAACATGCCTATGTTAAGCGCATGAACAGACGTGAATTCACCACAAGCCTTGGAGCGTTATTTGGCGCAGCTTCCATGCCATTGGGCGCGGTTGCGCTGCCATCACCACATCTGAGCAAGGCCGCAATGCTGGCTCGTGCACATAGCCAGTGTTCGATCCCGTTTTTAATGCGCCACCTGAAAGTTGACGCACAAACCGCAGCGGGTGTTTTGCAAGAATTGATCGGAAAAAACGTGGTAAGTACACCGATGGCATCAGGAATTGCACAGGCCGTAAACCCCATACATATCAATAAATTACCGCAAGCGATTGATGTAATGTCACCCGATATATCGGGGCGTGTTGATCAGGCAATAAATCAGGTTAAAAAACTAGCGACGCAGCGCAGCCGCCCAGATGACAACGATACCGAGGCTGATGATCCCATTCCAACCGGCCATGCTAATCCCGAATAAATCCCAAGGGATTTCATCACAGCGCACCAATGGTGCATTCATGATTTTATCCAAAAGCTCGGTACTGCTTAACCCTGCGTTCGATGAGGATGTACAGGTTGTTGGCCCTTGCCACCATTTTTGTTCAACGCCAGCGTGGTAAAATCCAATGCCGCTGGTCGTGGCGGCGGCGAGCAGTCCGCCAATGGCGAATAACTGTTTGCGGGTGAACAATGCCAATGCGCCAAATGCAATCGCGATCAGATGCGGCCAGCGTTGCCAGTAACACATTTTGCACGGTGGCAATCCACCCAGATATTGAAACGCCAATGCGCCCCCCAACAAGGCGACAGAACCAAGTGTTGCAATCAAAACAAGCTGTTGTTTGGTCATAAATATTTCACCACATAAAACCCGCCAATCAAGGCAATGATAAACAGGGTAAACATCAGTGGCAGACGTTTTTCAATGAAATCCCGTATGGGTGCGCCAAATTTCCATAACAATCCCGCGATCACGAAAAATATGATGCTGCGCGCGATCAATGACCAGAACATAAAACTGGCAAAGGGCAATCCCGTTGCACCTGATGTGATGGTGATGACCTTATATGGAAATGGTGTGACGCCTGCGGCCAAAACGGCCCAGTGACCTTGTTCATTGAAACGGGCTGCGAATGCATCAAACGCATCGGCCTTGTGATAAAAATCCAAAACAGGGCGGCCGATGGAATCGAATAATTCCGCGCCGATATAATAACCCAATGCACCCCCTGCGACGCTGGCGATCGTGGCCACGGCGGCGAACAGAAATGCACGATGGGGCTGTGCGATAATCAAAGGGATCATTAAAACATGCGGTGGGATCGGAAATACCGAGCTTTCGACAAATGAAATCGCTGCCAATATCCACAATGAATATGGGCTATCGGCAAAAGATAGCGTCCAGTCGTATAATTTTCGTAACATATAAATGGCCTATTTGAATCGTTTGCCCCATCGAACATGGATTTACGCTTGGGTCAAGGATTGCAATAACCTTGCACGTTGGCGGTGTGGTCTCTATTTATACTGGGCAAACAGATTAAAGGAATAGATCAATGAAATGGCGTGGCAGACAAGGAAGTCGCAATATCGAAGATCGTCGCGGGCGACGGACTGCACAGGCAGGGGGCATGGGCATCTTTGGTGTTTTGGCCGTTTTGGCGATTGGGTATTTCCTTGGCGTTGATGTGTCATCATTGATGAATAGCGGTGGCGTACCGGGGCAGGCCACCAGCACCAGCACCGAATTAACCGCAGAGGACAAGGCCGCGGGCGAATTCGTGTCCGTCACATTGGCCGATACAGAACAGGTCTGGGCCAGCATCCTGCCACGCGAGGCAAACCGCAAATACAATCCTGCAACATTGGTGTTGTTCAAGGGCGTGACACAATCACCATGCGGCAATGCATCGGGCGCAACTGGCCCGTTTTATTGCCCCGCTGATCGCAAGGTATATTTGGACACGGATTTTTTCACCACGATGGAACGCCAAATGGGTGCCAAGGGTGATTTTGCCGCTGCTTATGTTGTGGCGCATGAGGTTGCGCATCACGTGCAAAACGAATTGGGCATTCTGCCACAAGCAAACGCCGCTCGCCAACGCATGAGCAAGGTGGAATCAAACCGCGTATCGGTCATGATCGAATTACAAGCGGATTGTTTTTCTGGCATTTGGGCGCGTTACGTGTCCGAAAAATTGGGAACGCTGGAAGAGGGCGATATTCAAGAGGCGATCAACGCTGCGCGCCAAATCGGTGATGATATGATTCAACGAAATGCAGGGCGGCGCCCCATGCCACATACATTCACGCATGGCACATCCGAACAACGCCAACGTTGGTTCGCAAAGGGCTATCAAAACCCGCGTCTCGATCAATGCGATACGTTCAATGGTCAGCCATTGTAAGGGTGCGCAAATAAAAATGCATTTTGTGTAACAAGAATGTAGAATTGCCGTTGACGACAGATGCTGTCTTGGCTAAATCACCCCTCGTGTACTACGCTGCACTGGTTTGATTTCAAATCACTGCATTGGCCCGAGTGGCGGAATTGGTAGACGCAGGGGATTCAAAATCCCCCGCCGCAAGGTGTGCCGGTTCGAGTCCGGCCTCGGGTACCACACCACAAAAAACGCTCCGCGATTGCGGGGCGTTTTTTGGTTTTACGCCTCCGCTTCGGGATCGTAATCTGGATCAACCTGTGGCGCGTCATCAATTGCGACCACATCATCATGCACGGCAAAACGTTGATGCAGCCACGCAATCCCCGCCAATGTCAGACCCAGCCCGATGAATGACGTGGCGCGACCCAATCCTTCTAATCCTGATGTATCGGCCAAGAACACTTTCAACGCGGTCAAACCTGCTAGCCCTAGGCCGATTTTGCGCAATATTTTATCATGGCGAATGATTGACCATGTGAACACCACAACGGTCGCAATCAACATCGCGGCGGTATAGCTGTACATTTCAGGTTTCAAAATTTCACTCGCGCTGATGTCTGGCCCATGCCAGAAACGGCGAATTTCCAAAATCGCCACCCATGTGAACAAGGCAGCCACAATTGGGATTTCCAACCAGCGGGGTAAAAGGCTGGGGATTTGTTTTACAAAGCGATGCGCAATCAAAATCAACGCGGGCAGGGCATAGGCCACGGTAACCGTATCAATCGGGAAAATACCCGTGACCAAGGAACGCGACAGAAAATGATGCCCAAGGGGCGAAAACACCGTCAGCGACAAGAACAACGCAACCCCACCTGCCAGCAGATAGGCATAGCCCAAGATTTTGCGAAACCGCACAAAGCTGTCTGCCATTTGAGCGCGGCGAAATTGCACAAGTGCAAGGATCAAGCCAACACTGGCAAACAGGCCAAGGATCACCATTCCTTCACTTTGCCCGCTGACACTGCGCCCGATCAGGATACAAACCAAGATCGCCAATACGGCAATGCCTGCGGTTTCAAATTGGGTGATTTCGCTGCCAAGTTTGTGTTTCGTGGCATGAAAAAATGCACCTGCAAATACCGCAACCACGGCGGCGAACAGGAATATCACCTGTCCCAAGGGCCCAATCATCGCCCAGAATAATCCGGGTTGAACCACCAATTGCCCCATGGTGATCGCGGCAAATGCAAGGGATGTGAATTTGCTAAAGAAAAAGCCAAATCGCGTGGTGAACAATAACGCAAGGGCGGATAATGCTGCAAAGGCGATGGTTTGGATTTCACCACCCAGCGTGATCAGCGCGGTATATCCAAGTGCGAGCAATGCCGCATTGCCCAAAATATCGGTGCTGGGCACATTATCCTTGATCCGCATATTAAGCCAGCTCATCGCGCCCAAATATGCCGCCAACCCCAATGAAAGCGCCGTCCAATTGCCATCATTCAATACCCCTGCGGGCGACCATTTTTCATATAAAAATGCAAAGCCGAGTAGCGGGAGCGTCGCCGTCAACAGGTTCCAATAAAACGGGCGCACAGATCCGTTTGTGCGCCAATAAGATGCGGCGAAAAACAATGCCATGCTGCCCAAAACCGAAAGCGTGGCAAAGGGAAAATAATCGCGAATGGCGGCGTGGTAATCCGCGCCGTACATATACGTCAGATCAGATCCTGGAATATGCCCAATCGCACCCACCGACCCAACAAGGCCAAGCCCGAAAATCCCCGCAAGCTGATCCAAATTCTGTGCGCGTTTTGTTGCAAATATCGCAAGTGCGGTCAGGATCAACAATGCAATCACGCCAACCTGCCAATGATCCAGCGACATGGTATTGGCCCAATTGATCGCAAGCCCTGCAATACCACCCGTCACCACGGCCAAAATCGTAGGGTATTGATGCGATACTTCGACAATTGATTTCACATCGACCCAGCGCGTCGATTCCCATTTTGGTGGCGCACCAAAGGCAGGGATCGTTGCCGCCATCACCGCAATCGCGGCAAAATAAAGCGATGCAACCGCATCATTGGGCAATGACAGATGCAATGCATAACCCCAAAATAACGCCGCTGCGATGGCAAGTGCGGACAGCCAAATCCAGCGTTGCGTGCGTTCCACAAATAATGACGCCCCAAGAACAAGCAGGAAATATAAATACATCATCGGGCTGGTTTCCGGTGCGCTCACCAACATGGGCGAGAAAAACGCACCAAGGATACCAATCACCGCCAACACGGGGCCATAAATGATGCCGCCCAACATGGCGATCCACGCGACCGCCGCCATTGATATGAACCCGATCAATGGGCTGGTCAGGTTATAGAGTGTATGGGCCGAAACAACACCTGCGAACAGGGATGCAACGCCACCTGCGGCCAATGCCACGGGGACGGAAAACCAGCCATCTTCGCCTTCGCGGGCATGGCGGCGCACCCATTCGGCGCCAATGATTAACGCAACACCAAAGGCAAGCGCACCAATAACACGCGCAACAGGGCCAAGATATCCGTTTTCAATACCGTATTGGACGATAAAAATACCACCAAATGCCAATGATAACGCCGCCAGCCAGATCACCCAATTGGCCTGAAAATTGGCCGCCAAACGATCGGTGAAATCAGGTGTTTTGGGCGGAGGGGGTGTTTTTACGATTGGTGCCGCTGTTGCGGGTTTTGGTGAGGCTTGCTCGGGTGCATTTACAATTGGTAGTGTTTTGCCCTTTTTCGCCTTGGGTGGGGATTTAGTGACAACAGGATCGGCGGTTGCCGCCGCCGCTGCGGCCTTGGGTGATAAAACGGGGGGGCGGGTTTTGTTTGGCTCTGCGTTATCACGTTCCCAAATCTGGCTTTGTAATTGTTCGATCTGAGATTGTAGGTGTTTGAATTTTTTTGACGTCGATACAAACAGATAAATGATTGCAACGATTAGTATTATTGTACCAACCATAAAATTCCCCTTTTTCACGAGCCTAGCTCGCGTAAATCAAGGCGTCTATTGCAAAATGTCGGTTATGAAATTGTAAAAGGGTCCCGAATGGGACCCTTTTACACGATATACAATGCCGCGAAATTGCGGCGGTGCACCTTTATATTAGGCAAATACAGATGTGAGAGCGTTATCAATCGCATCGCACACCTGATCCAAATCATCACGCGTGGAAATCAGCGCAGGCGATAGGCAAAGCGTGTTGTTAAAACCAGGAACCGAACGGTTGGTTGCGCCAATGATCACGCCTTGTTGCATACAATTACCCACAACGGCCTGAACCAGTTTTTCATCAACGGGTGCACGGCTTTCACGATCGGAAACAAGTTCTGCGCCCACAAACAAACCTTTGCCACGAACATCACCGATGACGGCGTGTTTGTCTTGTAATTCAGACAGCTTGCCCATCAGATATTCACCCATCTGGGTAGTGTTGTCCAACAGGCCTTCGGCCTCGATGATTTTCATGTTTTCAATCGCAGCTGCTGGCCCCGCAGTACAGCCACCAAAGGTGGAGATATCGCGAAAATAGCTAAGCGGATCTGTGTCGTCTTTGAACATGTCAAAAACAGCCTCGGTAGTGACCGCGCATGAAATCGCGGCGTAGCCTGATGCAACACCTTTGGCCATGGTCACGAAATCGGGTTTGATGCCATACTGTTGATAACCAAACCATGTGCCCGTGCGCCCAACGCCACAAACGACTTCGTCGATATGCAACAAGATATCGTATTTTTTGCACAAGGCTTGCACGCCTTCCCAGTAACCTTCGGGTGGGGTGATGACACCGCCACCAGCGGTCACGGGTTCCAAAACCATCGCACCAATTGTATCGGCACCCTCGCGCAGGATCACGGCCTCGATTTGATCAACGCAATATTTGCCATAATCGCCATCGGGTGTTTGACGGCGGTATTCCAAACAATGTGGCACCATGACAAAGCCAGGTGTAAACGGCCCGTATTGTGCATTGCGTTCCTCTTGCCCACCAGCGGACAGGTTGGCAATTGTGGTGCCATGATAATCGCGTTCGCGATACAAGATTTTGGATTTTTTGCCGCCGTGGTGTTTATGGCTGATCTGGCGCACCATTTTGTACACTTTTTCATTCGCCTCTGACCCAGAATTTGCGTAATACACCCGCGACAGGCCGGGCATTTTTGACAACAGCATTTCAGAGAAAATGGACCCCGGGATCGATCCCGCAGAGCCTGCGAAATAGTTCATTTTGACCAATTGGTCACGCACCGCATTGGCAATGCTTTCGCGCCCATAACCAACATTCACGGTCCAAACGCCACCTGATACTGCATCAAGGTGTTCTTTACCGTTTTGATCCCAGACGCGCATGCCTTTGCCTTCGACGATGATGCGCGGATCAGATGTTTCATATTGCTTATGTTGGCTAAGGTGATGCCACACATTTACGCGTTCTTGTTCAACGATATCCTGAATGTCGTTTGTTTGTAGATAATCCATCGCTGTCTCCTGAGCCGTGTTTATAAGAAATGTTGGCAGGGAAATTAGATTCTGTCAGCAAAGATTTTTATGCTTTGGGGGAAATACAGCGACATTCGGGAAAAACGAAACTTGGCCGTTTGCGGAAGTGTGGTTTTTTTTGGATATTTAGAACATTTGGAGTTGGGGTGTTAGTTCATATCCAGTGCGTGTGCGCGCAAAACCGCAAAGGGAATTGTTTCCAAAGTGTTGATATGCGTGCATTCAAGCAGAACATGGGGGGCTGCGTTAAATGCATCGGCCTGTGCCCAGCGATCCGCACACAGACACCAACGATCACCGGGGGTAAGACCATCAAAGCCAAATTCAGGGCGCGGCGTGGAAAGATCATTGCCGTGTTGTTTTGAAAAGGCGAGAAATTCGGCGGTGACTTGGATGCACACCGTGTGGCGACCGGCATCCTGTGGCCCTGTGTTGCAACAGCCATCGCGGAAAAAACCCGTGAGCGGATCAAGCGAGCAGGGTTTTAATGGTTCGCCGAGCACATTCACGCTTGGCTCGATTTGGACGGTTGGCGGTTTCATGGGCGGCTTTCCCAACAAAGGCAGGATTAAATTTTGCCCCTGTTGGAAAGATATTGCAAGTGTGGGTTAATAATCCGTTGTCAAATCGCCGCGAATGGCATTGGCAAGAGCGCGGTATGGCCAGTTATCTTTGCCAGAAAGGCTTGCGATTTCGATCAATTGATCAACGGCACCAGTGGTATTACCACTGCGCAACATGCCTTGTCCCATATAGGAACGCGCGGTGATATTTGTGGGATCAATTTCCAGCGCTGCGGTATAGTAAGTGTTGGCCAGATCAACGCGCCCAGCCTTGCGATGGGCATAACCTTTGTAGGTGAGAATGCGCGGATCGCGTGGGTTTGCCGCCATATCCAATAAGCGCAGCGCGTTTTCATATTGATTGGCATAGGCCAGTTCGCGTGCATTTTGATAGATTTGATCGTCGTTCAGGTTGCTTTCTTCGATTTCGACGCATTTTTCGGTTTTTTCATCCCAAACAAAGCCTTTTTCGCATTCCATGGTGGTTTGCGTTGGTTTGGGTTTTTCAGGGGTGCCGCTACCAGCGGCAAAGATTGGCATGGCAAGGCCGATTGCAATACTTGTTGTGGTGATAAGGGGGGCGAATTTCATGGCGTGTCTCCTGTTGGGGTGGCGTTAGTCATATAGTAACGCAGATTTCCCGACAAAAGTTTCACGATATCGCGATAAAAAAGGCGCACGAAAATTCGCGCGCCTTGATTTTGTGCAAAAGAGGATAGCTTACGCTTCGTCTTCTTCGCTTTTTTCTTCGGCTTCTTCTGAAGGAACTGCTTCTTCCAGTTCGTCCAGTGCAGCAGAACCGATATCGTCGAACAATTCAGCGATTTCGAAATCTGCTTCTGCGTCTGCTTCGGCAGCCAATTCTTGGATTGATTTACCTGATGCTTGCAATTCTGCTTCTTCAACAGAGCGTGCAACGTTCAGTTTCACCACACAAGATACTTCTGGGTGCAGAGCAACAGTCACTTCGTGAAGACCCAATTCTTTGATCGGAGCAGCCAAAATGATTTGTTTTTTGTCAACTGTGAAACCAGCCTCGGTTGCGGCATCTGCGCAATCGCGGTTGGAAACAGAACCGTAAAGCGCGCCAGCATCAGATGCAGAACGAATCACGATGAACTGTTCGCCGTCCAATTTTGCAGCAATTGCTTCTGCTTCTTTTTTGGTTTCCAGGTTCTGTGCTTCAAGCTGTGCTTTTTGCGCTTCGAACTGTGCTTTGTTTGCGTCTGATGCGCGCAAGGCTTTGCCCTGTGGCAACAGATAGTTACGTGCGAAACCTTGTTTCACGGACACAACATCGCCCATTTGACCCAGCTTAGCAACGCGTTCTAGTAGGATAACATCCATGGATTTTCCCCTTACTTAACAGCGTATGGCAGCAATGCCAAAAAACGAGCGCGTTTGATTGCCTTGGCAAGTTCGCGTTGTTTTTTTGCAGATACTGCGGTGATACGAGAAGGTACAATTTTGCCACGCTCAGAGATGTAGCGTTGTAGCAATTTTGTATCTTTATAGTCGATTTTTGGCGCGCCTTCACCGGTGAACGGGCAAGATTTGCGACGACGGAAAAATGGTTTATTTGCCATGATTTACAGGTCCTTCTTAACGTTCACGGTCGCGACGTTTTTCGTCACGCGCAGATTTAGCTTGTACAACAACAGATGGGCCTTCTTCGTGTTCATCAACACGGATTGTCAGCACACGCATAACATCGTCATGTAGCGACATCAGGCGTTCCATTTCTTTCACCGCAGTTGACGGTGCATCTGTTTTCAAAAACGCATAGTGGCCTTTGCGGTTTTTGTTGATTTTGTAGGCCATTGTTTTCAGACCCCAGTATTCTGATTCAACCAGCTTGCCGCCGTTGTCTGTCAGAACTGCGCCGAAGTGTTCGATCAAACCTTCGGCTTGCGCATTTGACAAATCTTGTCGCGCAATAAATGTATGCTCGTAGAGCGCCATTTCATTCACCATTTTCAAGCGTGCTTCAAAACAAGGGCCAATTCTTGCGCGCCCAAGTACGAGAGGCATCCGCGTTAAAATACTTGCGCAAGAAAGGTGGCTTATAACGTGAAATGGGGAAATGACAACGGGAAATTATGCGCGAGTGGGTTGCTTGGATTACACCTTTGGCGCGAAAAAACTTCGTGAATGTCCCATTAATGACATTTTAATGCCTTGTTTCGATTATATCCATTACTGAGCAACGGATAGATTGGCGAATCTTTCCTTAACGAACCGTATCAATAGGGGGCTTTGATATGAATATTGAACAAAAAGAGATAACGACATCTCTACGAACGCGAATTTCAGCGTTTTTTAGCAATGAATCTGGTGCCGTTACGGTTGATTGGGTCGTTGTTGCGGCATTTTTGGTGCTGCTGGGGCTAGGGATTACCGTGCAAATCAGCGCTGCGATCGATTCAAATATGGGTTCTCTTGCAGATATCATCACTGCTCAGGGCGAAGAAATGGATAGTCTGGACCCAACAGCAGCATCGGACGATCAAGATCCGTAAGTTTAAACTCTGGTGTTGAGTTTGACGCGGCGTTATAACAGCGCTGAGGAACTAACACAGAGAATTTAATGACACGCGCATTTGTTTTCCCCGGACAGGGGGCCCAAACAATCGGCATGGGCAAAGAGTTTGCGGATCAATACGCATCCGCGATGGCCGTTTTCCAAGAAGTTGACGATGCTTTGGGCGAAAACCTTTCCAAATTGATTTGGGAAGGTGATATCGCCGAATTAACGCTGACACATAATGCACAACCCGCATTAATGGCAACCAGCATTGCCGCAATGCGCGCATTGGAAGCGCAAGGCGTTGATATAAATGCAGCGGATTTCGTTGCTGGGCATTCTTTGGGCGAATATTCGGCATTATGTGCAGCGGGCGCAATTTCACTTACAGATACTGCAAAATTGCTGCGCATTCGTGGCAATGCAATGCAAGACGCCGTACCCGTCGGATTGGGTGCGATGGCCGCGATCTTGGGGTTGGATTTTGCCGCCGTGCAAGAAATCGCAACAAAAGCAAGCGCGGATGGCGACATTTGTCAGGCCGCAAATGATAATGACCCAAGCCAAGTAGTGGTGTCTGGCCACAAGGCGGCGGTCGAACGCGCATGTGATTTGGCCAAAGAAGCGGGTGCAAAACGTGCGATGTTATTACCCGTATCCGCACCATTCCATTGTGCATTGATGCAACCTGCCGCTGATGCAATGGCGGCGGCATTGGCCGAGGTGGATGTAAAAACACCAACCGTACCCGTAATCGCCAATGTTTTGGCAAGTGCGACATCTGACGCCGATGAAATCAAAAAATTGTTGGTGCAGCAGGTCACCGGTTCTGTGCGTTGGCGCGAAAGTGTGGAATGGATGGGTGCCAATGGCGTGACCGAGGTGTTTGAAATTGGTGCAGGCAAAGCATTGTCTGGGATGATCCGCCGTATTAACCGCGATATTAACTGTGTTGCCGTGAACAACCCAGAGGGCGCGGTTGCCGCAGCCGCAGCGATATAAAGGAAAGCAAATGTTTGATCTTAAAGGTAAAAATGCACTGGTAACAGGTGCATCTGGTGGTATCGGTGGCGAAATTGCGCGTGCATTGCATGCACAGGGCGCACAGGTTGCATTGTCTGGCACACGTGTTGAACCGCTTGAAAAATTGGCGGCGGAATTGGGCGAAGGCGCGTTTGTCACCCCTTGCAACCTATCCGATGTTGACGCGGTCAAAGCATTGCCCGGTCAAGCATCAGAGGCAATGGGTGGTTTGGACATTCTGGTCAATAACGCAGGTATCACACGCGACAATATTTTCATGCGCATGTCTGATGAAGAATGGCAAAGCGTGATTGATGTGAACCTCACATCCACCATGCATTTGATGAAAGCGGTGATGCGCCCGATGATGAAATCACGCTGGGGCCGTATTATTAACATCACCTCTATCGTGGGTGTGACGGGCAACGCAGGGCAGGTGAATTATGCCGCATCCAAGGCAGGCATGATCGGCATGACCAAATCATATGCCCAAGAAATCGCATCGCGTGGGATCACGGCAAACTGTGTTGCACCTGGGTTTATCGAAACCGCAATGACCGCGGAATTGCCTGAAAATGTGCAAACCGGAATTTTGGCAAGCATCCCCCAAGGGCGCATGGGCACAGCGGGTGAAATCGCCGCCGCAGTGGCGTTTTTGGCATCGAATGAGGCAAGTTATGTCACGGGTCAAACGCTTCACGTGAACGGCGGTATGGCGATGATCTAATTCCCCAATTGGTGGCAAAAAGTTGAATTTACCCTTGTAATAAAGGAAATTCATAGCCATCATATTGGAACAGGCGCAGAATGATATGGCGATTGGTTGATAAAACTATTGCCATATTGAAACATTCTGTTATAGCGCAGCGCAGTTGTAGCGTTTTACACCTGTATTGCGCAAAAACCGGCCCCTTGGGCCATCCATGTCGCAGCAACGCGGCAGTCTAACGGCCACTGGCCATAAATTGAGGATTGAGAATATGAGCGACATCGCAGATCGCGTAAAAAAAATCGTTGTCGAGCATCTGAGCGTTGACGAAGACAAAGTTGTTGAAGGTGCTTCTTTCATCGACGATCTGGGCGCAGACAGCCTTGACACAGTAGAGCTGGTAATGGCTTTCGAAGAAGAATTCGGTATCGAAATTCCTGACGATGCAGCAGAGACTATTCAGTCTTTTGGCGACGCAGTGAAATTCATCACAGAAGCTGCTTAAGCTTCTCTGATTACGATCAAAGCGGCGCGTCCTACGGGATGCGCCGTTTTTTTTATGGGTATACCAACTTTGCCCATTGAAAATCCTTACACAGTTTCACAGATAACCCAACAAGTGTTGACGCAATGATATTTTGCACAGCATGATTTGCGCAAAGCGCGCATAAAGGGTTCATCATGGACATTTTGAGTATTTTTTATCTGGTCGCAGGATTTATCGGTCTGATCTTTGGTGGCGATCTGTTGGTGCGCGGGGCGGTGGCGATTGCCGCGCGGTTTGGCGTTTCGCCATTCGTAATCGGCCTGACACTGGTTGGATTTGGGACATCGACACCTGAATTATTAACCAGTGTGAATGCCGCATTGTCAGGTGCATCTGGCATTGCCGTGGGCAATGTTGTGGGCAGCAATATCGCCAATGTGTTTTTAATCATCGGGATTGCGGCACTGATCGCACCAATGGCCATTGCGCGCACGGGATTTGTGCGTGATGGGGCGATGTTATGTATCGCAACACTTGCCTGTTTTATCGCGGCGCATTCTGGTGCCTTGGGGCGGGGTGCTGGATTTGGGTTTTTGGCGTTAATGGCGGGGTATTTGATTTATACCCTGATGTCAGAGCGCAAATCGCAAACCATCGCGGGCGAAAGCATGGCGCAACTGGGTGAAACCGTGGTGCCGGTGCATATGGGCAAACAGGTATTGTTCGTTGCCTTTGGTTTGGCGTTAACACTTTTGGGTGCAAAGTTTTTGGTGCAAGGCGCAGTGGCGCTGGCGGCGGGGTTTGGCGTGTCTGAAACCTTGATCGGGTTAACGATTGTGGCGGTCGGGACATCCATGCCCGAATTGGTCACATCGGTGATTGCTGCACGCAAAGGCCAGGCTGGCGTGGCCTTTGGCAATGTTTTGGGGAGTAATATTTTCAATATTTTGGGCATATTGGGTGTGGTTGCCATTGTACAACCCATTGATATACCGCCCGAAATCGTAAATTTTGATATTTGGGTGATGGCAGTTTCAAGCATTGTTTTGCTTGGCTTTGCCGTGAGCGCATGGCGGATTACACGCACCGCAGGTGCGATCATGTTGGCCAGTTATGTGGGCTATACCGTTTATTTGATTTGGCAAGCAACTTTGAGTTGAAAAATCTCACCTTAGCTTGGCGAAAAACCAGCAGCGTTTGCTTGCCCTTATACCCCCAAGGCGATACATAGGGGCAAGAAAAATGAATGAGGGACTATTATCATGCGTCGCGTTGTTGTCACGGGTTTAGGAATGGTATCACCACTAGCATGTGGTGTCGAAGAAACGTGGAAACGTTTGTTGACTGGTGAAAACGCCGCTGGCACGATCACACGTTTTGATGCGGATCATTTGGCAACGAATTACGCTTGTGAAATTCCATTTGGCGATGGTTCGAATGGCACGTTCAATCCTGATGATTGGATGGAGCCAAAGGAACGCCGCAAGGTAGATGATTTCATCCTCTACGGCATTGCCGCGGCGCAACAGGCAGTGGATGATGCGAATTGGAAACCAGAGGACGAAGAATCCCGCCTGCGTACAGGTGTGATGATCGGATCTGGTATCGGTGGGCTTGGCACGATTGCGGAAACATCTGTTACGCTCAAAGAACGCGGCCCACGCCGTGTTTCACCGTTCTTTATTCCCGCCTGTTTGATCAATCTGGTATCTGGCCAAGTGTCCATTCGTTTTGGGTTCAAAGGCCCAAACCACGCCGTTGTTACCGCCTGTTCCACAGGTGCGCATGCGATTGGTGATGCGGCGCGCCTGATTGCGCTGGATGATGCAGATGTGATGATTGCGGGTGGCGCAGAAAACCCGATCACCGAAATCGGCATTGCGGGGTTTAACGCCTGTAAGGCGCTGTCAACCAAACGTGGTGACGATCCTAAATCCGCATCGCGCCCATATGACGATGATCGCGACGGGTTCGTGATGGGCGAGGGTGCTGGTGTTGTTGTTCTGGAAGAATACGAACACGCCAAGGCACGTGGCGCACATATTTATTGCGAAGTTTTGGGTTACGGCCTGTCTGGTGATGCCTATCACATTACAGCGCCATCATCAGATGGTGACGGTGGTTTTCGTTCCATGCAAGCAGCGATCAAACGCGCAGGGATCACACCCGCCGATATTGATTACATCAACGCGCACGGCACATCGACCATGGCCGATACAATTGAATTGGGTGCGGTCACACGATTGATGGGGGATGCGGCGAAAAATGCGACCATGTCATCCACAAAATCCGCGATTGGCCACCTGTTGGGTGCAGCGGGTTCCGTTGAGGCGATTTTCTGTATTCTGGCGATGCGCGATCAAATTGCGCCACCCACATTGAATTTGGAAAACCCACCTGCGGATGCGGTGCTTGACCTTGCGCCCAAATCCGCCGTTAAACGCAAGATTGATACTGTTTTGTCGAACTCTTTCGGGTTTGGTGGTACAAATGCGTCATTGGTCTTTGGTCGGGTAAAATAAGAAAATGTTCGCACGCCACATTGCTGCTAATTTTGTAAATCTGCTGATTGTTTTGTTGATCGCGGGGGGCGTTGCCATCCTGTGGGGGAAATCCCAATTCAACAAGGCAGGGCCGTTAACGCAGGAAACCGAATTTGCGGTAAACCCCAATGATCGGATCAATTCATCCAAATCGAAAAAGGGCGTGGCGGAACGGCTTGAAGATGCTGGCATTATTTCGGACGCGTCCATTTTCCGTGCAGGTGCGAAATATTTGAATAAAAACAGCCAATTAAAGGTTGGCGATTACGTCATTCCAGAGGGTGCGTCGATGGCGCAGGTTTTGGACATTGTGAATTCTGGCGTGGGTATTTCGCAAAATGTGACATTCCCCGAAGGTTGGACAAATCTGCAGATCGTTGAACGTTTGATGGCGCAGGAACAATTGACGGGCGAGGTGACGACATTACCACCAGAGGGTGGGTTATCGCCCAATACCTATGCCTATAATCGTGCGGATACACGCCAGAGCATCATTGATAAAATGGTTGTCGCACAGCAAATTATTCTGGACGAGGTTTGGGAAAACCGCGCCGATGATCTGTTTTTGAAAACCAAAGAAGAAGCCTTGATCGTTGCCTCCATTATCGAAGGGGAAACCCCGGTGAAGGAAGAATTGCGTTTGGTTTCAGGCGTGATCATCAACCGTTTGCAAAAAGGCACACCATTGGGGATGGATTCCACCACCGTTTATGAATTCACGGGTGGTGATCCCAAAAAGATGCGCGATATTCGCCGTTCGGATTTGTTAAAAGACACGCCATATAACACACGCCGTTTTGCCGGCCTGCCACCAACGCCGATTGGCAACCCAAGCCGACGCGCATTGGAAGCGGCGGTAAACCCAGAAAAGACAGATTTCATGTTTTTCGTGGCTGATGGCACGGGTGGGCACGCATTTGCCAAGACGTTGGCAGAGCATAACAAGAATGTTGCCAACTGGCGCCGTATCGAACGCCAACAAGCGGCGGATCGTGCAAAAGCCAATGATAACTAGGGTTTAGCCCAAGTGTTAATCAGGTGTTAACGTATAGTGCGTTGATATACAACGATTTTTCTTGACTTTGCGAACGGTCTAACGTATAACTTTAGTCAAGCTGGAAGAAGTGGGTAAGCGGCACAGGGGGAACCTTGTGACCGCTTTTTCTATTCTCTCTCTTTGGGCGGGCAACCGTGAAAGAGCAATCACTACATGACTGACACAATCCCAGTGGGGGAGTTTGATCCAACCAAACAGTTGGATCAGATGCGCGAAATCTATGCGCAAATCAAAGACGATTTAATGACTATTGTTACCGCCATGCGCAATGGCGGTGATCCTGAGGAAAATCTGAAAAATATGAATGTGGTGATCCAAAATCATCACAAGGCGTATTTGCAGGTGCAAAATTTGGAGGCCGATCTTGAAAAACGTGGTCAACTTATCCGCGCAACACGCGCATCCCAACTCGACCTTGCCGATGCCCGATCGGAAATACATACCAGATTGGCTCGGTTCAAAGAACGTAGAGGAGATCACTGAGTTTCTGGACACGCTATCGGATAATGCATTGGCAAGCCTGCCGTGGATGTTTGATTTTTGGGCGCTGGAACATCAGGTGCCACCCGTTGGCGATTGGGCCACTTGGGTAATATTGGGCGGGCGCGGTGCGGGCAAAACCCGCGCTGGTGCCGAATGGGTGCGCGCGCAAGTGGAGGGTGCCAAGGCGCATGATCCAGGGCGTTGTTCGCGTGTGGCATTGATCGGTGAAACCATCGATCAAACCCGCGAGGTGATGGTGTTTGGCGACAGTGGCATTATGGCCTGTAGCCCACCAGACCGCCGCCCCGAATGGATCGCGAGCCGCAAACAATTGATCTGGCCCAATGGCGCTACGGCACAGATTGTTTCGGCCTATGATCCAGAGAGCCTGCGTGGCCCGCAATTTGATTGCGCATGGCTGGATGAATTGGCGAAATGGAAAAAGGCGCGTGAAACATGGGATATGTTGCAATTCACACTTCGCCTTGGGGATCGCCCACAGCAATTGGTAACAACGACACCCAAAAACATGGCGTTGTTAAAACAGATATTGGATGCGCGTGATACGGTTGTGACCCGTGCGCCAACCACGGCCAACCGTGTTAATCTGGCGCCCAGCTTTTTGCAAAAAGTGGTGGCGGATTACGCGGGTTCACGGCTTGGCCGGCAAGAATTGGATGGCGAATTGCTAGAAGATTTCGAAGGCGCGTTGTGGAAGCTATCGATGTTTGACGCAAGCCGCGTTGAGGAAACGCCCGTGTTGGATCGCATCGTTGTGGCCGTGGATCCCCCTGCGACCAGTGGCAAATCATCCGATGCCTGTGGAATTATCGTTGCAGGTGTTTGCAACCAAGGTGCGCCGCAAGATTGGAAAGCCTATGTTTTGGCGGATCTGAGCGTACATTCTGCCAGTCCCAATCAATGGGCGCAGGTTGCGATTGACGCATTTCATGATTTTGGCGCAGATCGCGTGGTGGCAGAGGTGAACATGGGGGGTGAAATGGTTGAAAGCGTTTTGCGCCAACAAGCCGCTTTTTTACCCTATCGCGGGGTTCGCGCCACACGGGGCAAGCTGGCGCGGGCAGAACCTGTTTCGACATTATACGAACAGGGGCGTGTGCATCATCGCGGCGCATTCAAAGCATTGGAAGACCAGATGTGCCAGATGACCCAATCGGGCTTCCAAGGCAGCGGCAGCCCCGATCGGGTGGATGCGCTGGTTTGGGCATTGACCGATTTGATGGTTGAACCCAGCAATGTTTATCAAAACCCGAAAATTCGCCCGCTGTAAGGCACGAATTTCAACAGCAATTCAAATTCTGACAATCAAAAGGAGCATGCCACATGGTTTTGCAATTCTTGAAGGGTGCGCGTGATGCAGTGCCCGAAACCAAAGCATCCGCAGCCGCGCCCGTGGTGGCGTTTCACGGGGCAGGGCGTGCGGTCTGGTCTGGGCGCGATACGGCCAGTTTGATGCGCAACGGGTTTAATGCAAATCCCGTTGGGTTTCGCTGTGTGAAATTGGTGTCAGAGGCGGTTTCGGCTATTCCCTTGGTCTTACAAGGCGGCGATGCGCGGTTCGACACCCATCCGATATTGGATTTGTTGCGCCGCCCAAACCCCACCCAAGGCAAGGCCGATTTGTTTGAAAATCTGGTTGGTCAACTGTTGTTGACAGGTGATGCCTATGTCGAGGGGGCCGGGTTGATTGATGGGGATATTCCAGCGGAATTATACGTTTTGCGATCGGATCGCATGCGGGTGATCCCCGGTGCGGATGGCTGGCCGAGTGCATATGAATATGCCGTGGGTGGGAAAAAACATCGCTTTGACATGCGCACGGGCGCTGATCCGATTTTGCATATCAAGACGTTTCACCCAACGGATGATCATTACGGATTGTCACCCATGCATGCCGCCGCATCGGCATTGGATGTGCATAATGCCGCGTGCAAATGGTCCAAATCATTGCTGGATAACGCCGCGCGCCCATCGGGTGCGATTGTTTACAAAGGTGTCGATGGCATGGGCGGTTTGGGCAATGATCAATACCAGCGTTTGATGGATGAAATCACCCAAAACCATGCAGGTGCGGCCAATGCAGGACGCCCTATGTTACTGGAAGGCGGGCTTGATTGGAAACAAATGGGGTTCAGCCCATCGGATATGGAATTTCAAAAAACCAAGGACAGTGCAGCGCGTGAAATTGCGCTCGCCTTTGGGGTGCCGCCGATGTTGCTTGGCCTGCCAGGGGATAATTCATATGCGAATTACGTCGAAGCAAACCGTGCGTTTTACCGCCTAACCGTGTTGCCATTGTTGGGCAAAATCAGCGGTGCGTTGGGCAATTGGTTGCAGACGTTTCACGGCGAGGCGTTGACGATCAGCGCTGATCTGGATGCGATCCCAGCGCTCGCCACCGAGCGTGATGCGCGTTGGAAACGGATTTCAGAGGCGGATTTTTTAACCGACGCTGAAAAACGCAGCTTGCTTGGTCTGTCCAATCAGGTGGGCGCATGAGCCGCGAGCAAAGCGGTGGTTCGCGCTTTCTTTATGAACCATTTGATGCGGCCAACGCACGCATAGATGCACAAGAGGCGGTTTTGAACGAACGCTGGCTGGCGCTGGAGCGTCGCCTTGGCATGATCGAGGCAAGCCTAGAGCGGTTGGAACGCCGATTATGGCTCGCGGTTTATGGCGTGCTGGCGGTGGTGTTGACACGCGGCATTGCGACTTTGCTTGAAATTTCAAATTCATAGGTAGGGAAATAGATGTATTTATCCAATGGCTTAGAAACCAAATTCCAATCATTTGACACCAATACGGGGTTGAAAACCGGCAGCGAAATCAGCGGCTATGCCTCTGTTTTTGGGGCGGCGGATCAGGGCGGCGATGTGGTGCAAAAAGGTGCATATGCCGCGAGTTTGCAAGCATTGCGCGATGCGGGGCGCAGCGTGAAAATGTTGTGGCAGCATGATCCCACAAAACCCATCGGAGTGTGGGACGAAATTTTTGAGGATGATCACGGATTATTCGTCAAAGGCCATGTTTTGGAAAATGTGCAGGCGGGTGCAGAGGCATTGTCGCTGGTACAGGCGGGCGCAATTGATGGGTTATCCATCGGGTATCGTACCAAACAGGCCCAAAAAGACGCCAAAGGTGGGCGCATTTTAAATGAATTAGATCTTTGGGAGGTTTCATTGGTGACATTTCCAATGCTCCCCGAGGCGCGTGTGGGTGCATCCGATGCAACACTCGCCAATGAGCTGGTCTCGGCAATTGCTGCGGCCCGCGAAACCCTGCTGGCCTGAGTGCCAGCGCCAACCCCAAAAGGAAAACTGATGAGCACTCAACAGACAAAATCCCTGTCAGGCCAGCAAAGCGATGGTTTGGAGGTTAAGGCCGCATTGGCCGCATTTCTTACCGATGTGACGAAAACGAATACTGAATTGAAATCCCAAATTGAACTACAGGAAAAACGCATGAATATGATGGAACGCAAATCTGCAAATGCTGCTCGCCCAAACCTTTCTGCGACGGCGGAATTGGATGTCCCCCACAAGAAAGCATTCGCAGCATATCTGCGATCTGGGGATGATGAAATGATGCGTGGATTGCCAATGGAAGAAAAGGCAATGTCAACGGCGGTGGCCGCCGATGGTGGCTATTTGGTTGATCCACAAACATCTGATACGATTTCATCAGTGTTGCGCAATGCATCATCCATTCGATCCATTGCCAATGTTGTTGCCGTGGAAAGCACCGCATTCGATGTGTTGGTTGATACAACGGATATTGGTGCCGGCTGGGCCACAGAAACCGATGGTTCGGTGGAAACAGGCACCCCACAGGTGGAACGCATTTCAATCCCATTGCATGAATTATCCGCCCTACCAAAAGCATCGCAACGCCTGTTGGATGACAGCGCATTTGATGTGGAAGGTTGGCTCGCCGGGCGTATCGCCGACAAGTTTGCCCGTGCCGAGGGTGGCGCGTTTATTTCAGGTGATGGTGTTGATAAACCAACTGGGTTTTTGACATATTCATCGGTTGCGAATGGTGCGTGGACATGGGGCAATCTGGGCTATGTCGCCACGGGGCAGGATGGTGATTTTTCCAATACGGAACCTGCGGATGCGATTGTTGATTTGGTTTATTCACTGGGTGCGCGATACCGTGCGAACGCATCATTTGTGATGAATTCCAAAACTGCGGGTGCGGTGCGCAAGATGAAAGATGCGGATGGTCGTTTCCTTTGGTCCGATGGGCTGGCCGCGGGTGAACCAGCGCGTCTTATGGGGTATCCTGTGTTGATCGCAGAAGACATGCCAGACATCGCATCGGATGCCACCGCCATTGCATTTGGCGATTTCAACGCTGGCTACACCATTGCCGAACGCCCAGATTTGCGCATTTTGCGCGACCCGTTTAGCGCAAAACCAAACGTTCTGTTTTATGCAACAAAACGTGTTGGTGGCGATGTTTCGGATTTCGCAGCGATCAAGCTTTTGAAATTCGCTGCATCCTAAGGCGCGACATTATTCAAATAAATTAACGGTTTAGGGTGGTTCGCCACCCTGAAAGGTGCCGCGCAATCCCGCGCGGTGCCCTTGGCATTGTGCGCATTGTCTAGCTGCTCCCCTCCGTCCGAGCAATGCGTGCAATGCCGATTTATAATTCAGGAGACATCCATGATACTGACCGAATTGACCAGTATTGGCGCGGACGCTTTGCCGATCCAAGCATTCAAAGACCATTTGCGATTGGGCACAGGATTTGCGCAGGATGATCTGCAAGATAACCTGTTGGAATTATACCTGCGCACAGCGATTGCAACGATTGAAGGGCGCGTTGGGCTGATCCTGATCCCGCGCCGATTTAGCTGGTCTTTGACCAAATGGCGCAGTTCTGATCGCCAACCATTGCCCATCCGACCCGTTTCAGAAATTTTGCGATTTCGAGCATCGATAAGAATGGCAATGCCACAGTTTTGAACGGTGATTTGTTCAAATTCGAACCAGATGATCAAAGCCCGAGCGTTGTGTCACCCACGGGGAATTTTCCCCAGATTGGCGCGGGCAACACGATTGAGATCGTGTTTGGCGCGGGGTTTGGCCCGACATGGGAAAATGTGCCAAGTGATCTGCATCATGCGGTGTTGTTGTTGGCCGCGCATTTTTACGAAAACCGTAACGGCACGTTTGATGCCAACACCACATTCCCGATGGCGGTGATGGCGTTGATTGAACGCCACCGACCCATGCGTTTGGGACAGGGGGTGTGATGATGGATGCCGCGCAATTGACCCGAAAATTGGTGTTGGAAACGCCAGTGCGCATTGGTGATGGCGCTGGTGGTTTCACGCAAACCTGGCAGGCGCTTGGTGCGTTATGGGCGCATGTCAGCGCCAAGGGCGTGTCCGAACGTGCGCACGCGGGTGGAACACTATCCACCCTGCGCCACGAGATTACCGTGCGAAATGCGCCCATTGGCGATGATCAGCGTCCCAAACCCGAACAACGTTTCGTGGAGGGAACGCGCATTTTCATCATCGAAACCGTGGCAGAGGCCGATGCGTTCGGGCGGTTTTTAACTTGTGTTGCGCGTGAGGAGGGTTTGACATGAATTACGCTGCTTCTGTTGCGTTACAGACCGCGATTTATGATGCGTTGATGAATGATGCCGCGTTGACAGCGCAATTATCGGGCCAAATTTTTGATGCGCCACCAACGGGTGATTTGCCACAAATATACGCATTGATCGGCGATGAGCGCGTGTTGGATCGATCTAGCAAAACATCATCCGCCGCCATTCACGAATTTCGCGTGTTGGTGATTGCGACCGAGTCTGGATTTACGAATGCCAAGCATGCCGCAAGCGAGATTGCGAAGGTGTTGCAAACGACCCCTCTCAATTTAAGCCACGGAATTTTGGTGGATTTATCGTTGCGATCTGTGCGCGCAACGCGGGGCAATATTGCCAATCGTCGCCAAATTGATCTGACATTTCGCGCCTATATCGACGCAGTTTAACCAAGATTGGAGCCTTTTATGCCCTTTGGATTATATAAAAAACCAACATATATCACCTTTGGTTCCAGCGGGGGCGGAGGTGGCTTTGTTTCCAGTGTGAATGCGCAAACGGGTGCGGTTTTGCTGGATACATCCCATATCGAGCCAAGCGTTGATCGCAATTATGTCAGTGATGCGCAACTGGCCGCGATTGGCACGGCGGGTGATGCCGCGGGCGTATTTGAAACCCTTGTGGATTTGCGTGTTGCCAGTGATATCGCCATTGGCGATGTGGTGATGACCAAAGGTTATCACACAGCCGGTGATGCGGGGGCTGCGCGATATGAAATCGTGGCAGCGAACACCGGCGTTGATGATGGTGGCAGTTTCATTGATTTAACGGGTGTGAATTTACAAGCGCGGGCCATTTTTAATGGTCCTGTGACGTTGGAACAGTTTGGTGCGATTGGCGATGGACAGACCAGTGCGGTATCTGCGTTGATCGCGGCGGATGCGGTCAGCGATCACATATTGCTGCAATCAGGTGGGTATCTGATTGATGCAAACACCAGCATTTCGGCACAGATGCATTTCATCGGTGGTTGGGTTTTGGTGACAAACGCCGCGGTTTTGTCACTGCCTTTGCCTCAAGCGGGGTTGGAACAGATTTTCGATCTGCAATCGGGCGGAGTTGTGGATCTGGTTGATGGTGATGTCGTGCATCCTGAATGGTGGGGCGGGGGTGCCACATCCATTCAACGCGCGTTGGATCAATCCGCTGTCGGCGCGCGCGTGGCGTTGCATGGTGAATATCCAATTGCGGGTTTGGCGATCAGCGATACACATGCAGGTAAATCCATTGTGGGTGCGGATACTGGCACGCAATTGCAATTGATTGCTGGGGCCGATGTGGCGGCGGTGTCGTTTGATACAATTGCAGGGGATGTGAATGTCACGCTTCGCAATTTGGTGATTGATGCAAATAAAACAGGCCAAGGCGTCAATGACATAAATGGCATAGATTTCAATGGTGTATCTGGCGTTGTTCTTGAGAATATCGCGATTTTGAACGCAGCCCAAGATGGCATGGCCTTTTTGGGTGCGGACAATAACGTGACCTTGCTGGGGAAAGTTGAAATTGCCCATTCTGGGCGCGATGGGATTGATGGAACGCGGGTGGGAACCAGCCAATTCAACGCCGATATCCATTGTCATCACAACACTGGTCGCGGTGTGGTTATTGGCGCTTATGGTCAGGTGAATGCTGGCTTTATCAAGGCCGAAAATAACGGTGGTGAAGGCGTGGTTTGGACTTGCGAAAACCCCAGTTATATCCACCTGTTGCAATGCCAGGATAACGGCATGGCGGGGTTGCATTATGCGGGCGATGCCTTGGTGATTGGCACTGCGATCATGCCCGATAATGGGGTGATTGCCACGACGACAACCACCCAATGTGGTGTGTCCGATCAGGGGAAACATCTGCGTATTCGCACATTAGCAAATCCAAGCCGCGAGGGCGCGGATATCGTGCATAACCAAAAGACGCTTTATTTTGGCAATAGCATTGGTGCGGTGGTGCAAACGGTGAATGACACCGCAACACAAGTGAACCAAGTTGCCAGCGGGCAGACGCTAAATATTTTCAATACGCGGCGCAATTTATTGGGCCCCAAGATCATCGAGCGGCGCAGTTACAGCGGTAGTTTAACCGAACACAACGCAATCCCATATGGGTTTCGCCCGATCCAATGCCCCGACATATATGGTGCGGTGCATATTTTTGATGTGGGTGTGAATTATTATGTCACCGACACCAATTTGACCCGATCATCAAATGGATCACAGCTGGAATTGCGCATCAGCGCCAGTGCGGATGTGAACCTTAACTGGGGCAGTAGCTATCGCGGGGCAGATGGCAATCCGTTGCCAGCAACACAGATGCAGACGGGGCAAGATTATGATTTTGCCTTTATCCGCCGCGCCGCAAATTGGTTTTTGATCCCCTAATTTCACAACTGGGCACGGCCCAAATGCAATCCTGAAAGGAATTATTATGACTGCTCAAAATGGCAAAGACCTGTTGATCAAGGTCGATATGGATGGCTCTGGTGCGTTTGAAACGCTGGCAGGGCTGCGTGCATCGCGCATTAGTTTCAATGCACAAACGGTGGATGTGACCAGCATCGAATCCGAAGGGGGCTGGCGTGAATTGCTGGCGGGTGGCGGTGTGCGATCCGCGGCAATCAGCGGATCAGGGGTGTTTCGTGATGAAAACACAGATGAACGCGCCCGCCAGATTTTTTTCGATGGTGATATCCCGATGTTTCAGGTCGTCATCCCCGATTTTGGCACCGTAGAGGGCGCATTTCAAATCGCATCCATCGAATATGCAGGCCAATACGAGGGCGAGGCGACATATGAATTATCGCTGGCATCTGCGGGTGCGATCCAATTCGCAGCGGCATTATGATGAATCCCCATCGTGGCGAGGTGGCGATCACATTAAACGGTGAAACGCGCCCTATGCGCCTTACGCTTGGCGCCTTGGCTAGTTTGGAACATGATTTGGGCGAGGATAGTTTGTTGGCCCTGATCGAGCGGTTTGAACAGGGCCATTTTCGCACCGATGATATTGTGCGCCTGTTATATGCCGGCCTAGCGGGTGCTGGTTGGGATGGTGCGCAATCTGATCTGTTGTCAGCCAATATCGATGGTGGCCCCATGGCCGCCGCCAAGGCCGCAGGACGTTTGTTAAAGCTGTCATTTGGGCCGGTGGAATGAATGAACAGCGCGGGCTTGATTGGGCGGCGTTGATGGCGCTTGGGCTGCATCAGCTGCGTCTGAACCCAACGGAATTTTGGGCACTTACACCATATGAATTGACCATCATTGCCGGTGTTTCGCGCGGTGATACGCGTGTGCTTGGCCGCACGGGGTTAAACGCGTTGATGGCTCAATTTCCTGACAGTTAATCGAAAGGACGATCATGGCAGATTACATATCTGATATCCAAGACCTGGATACGCAATTGGATCAACTGGAAGGCGCGATTAGCGCCACAACCAAAGTGTCCGCGGCGTTTCAGGCGGAATTGGCTGGTATGGAAACCAGCATCAGCGCCGCAGGGCAACAGGCGGGACATCTGAATAAAAACCTAAGCTCGGGATTGAAATCCGCGTTTAGCGATCTGGTTTTTGAGGGCGCTAAATTATCCGATGTTTTGCGCAATGTCGCCATGTCGATGATTGAATCCACGTTCAATTCATCGATTGCGCCCCTGACGGATGCATTGGGGGGTGCGTTGACCGCTGGTTTAACCGGATTGTTTTCTGGTGGCTTGGCATTTGAAAAAGGTGGCGCATTTTCGCAAGGGCGCGTGATGCCATTTGCCAAAGGTGGAGTGGTAACAGCGCCAACTACATTCCCGATGCGTGGTGGCACAGGGTTAATGGGCGAAGCAGGGCCAGAGGCGATTATGCCCCTGTCACGCGGTGCGGATGGTGCATTGGGTGTGCGCACCAATGGTGGGGGTTCTGTCACGGTGAACATGAATATCACCAGCCCCGATGTTGAAAGTTTCCGTCGATCACAAACACAGGTCGCAGCAGGTTTAAACCGCGCAGTTCAGCGCGGCCGCCGTAATTTTTAAGGGAGCAAACCAATGAATTTTCACGAAGAACGATTTCCCGCCAAGCTATCGCTTGGGTCCATCGGGGGGCCAGAACGGCGTACCGAAATTGTGACCATTGCCAGTGGTTTTGAGGAACGCAATTCCCCCTGGAAACATTCGCGCCGTCGATATGATGCAGGGGTCGCCATGCGAAGCCTTGATGATATGCAAAATGTCATTGCATTTTTCGAGGCACGCCAAGGGCGGTTATTCGGGTTTCGCTGGAAAGATTGGTCCGATTACAAAAGCGCGGCACCGTCAAATGTGATCACGCCAACCGATCAGGAATTGGGAATTGGTGATGGCCTGCGCGATATTTGGCAATTGTGCAAAACCTATCGCAGTGGTGCGCATGATTATTGCCGCGAAATTTCCAAACCTGTTTCGGGCACTGTTTTGTTGGCCGTTGATGATGTGGAAATTTTTGAAGGTGATGATTTCAACATCGATGTGAACAGTGGCAAAATCCATTTTCATAATCCTCCTTCGGAAGGGGCATTGGTGACTGCTGGGTTTGAATTTGATGTGCCTGTGCGATTTGACACCGATCGATTGGAAATGACCGTGGCTGGTTTTCAATCAGGCGAAGTTCCTAATGTTCCCGTGGTGGAGGTGCGCGTATAATGCGACATGTCAGCGAAGCATTGCAATCCCATCTGGATACGGGGGCAACGACCATCTGTCGATGCTGGAAAATCCAACGTAGCGATGGGCAGGTTTTGGGGTTTTCGGATCATGATAGTGAACTGGAATTCGACGGTGTTGTGTTTGAGGCATCATCAGGAATGAACGCCAGTGCACTGCAATCCGCATCAGGTTTATCGGTGGATAATGCCGAAGGTGTTGGTGCGCTGAGCTCTGATCATATCAGCGCGAAGGATATCGATGCGGGGCGGTATGATCATGCGGAGGTGTTCCATTGGTTGGTCAACTGGCAAAATGTATCACAACGATGTTTGATTTTTCGCGGGTATCTGGGCGAAATTCGCCGTGGGCCAAGTGCGTTTAACGCAGAGCTGCGCGGATTATCAGAAGCATTAAACGTACCCATCGGGCGTGCATATTTGCGCCAATGCGGGGCAAATTTGGGTGATGCAGGGTGTGGTTTTAACCCGCTTGAAGATGGTTTTTTCGCAGATGTGCCCGTGAAACGATCAGAGCAAAACGCCACTTTATTTTTTCGTGGGCTGACCGATTTTCAAGAAGGTTGGTTTACCTATGGCAAATATGAATGGCTGACGGGGGAAAACGCGGGCATGATTGGTTTGATCCAATATGACGGCCGTGTTCATTCGGAACGTGTGATTGAACTGGATGTATCCAGCGCATTTCCCATCCAAGACGGCGATAAAATTCGTTTGATCGCAGGGTGCGATAAATCCGCCAATACATGTCGTGCTAAATTCAATAACTTTGTGAATTTTCAGGGTTTCCCATTCATCCCCGGCGAAGATTGGGCCGTTGCCTATCCCGTGCGTGACAACGACAATTCAGGCGATAGCCGCATTGTGGATTTGTTCACATCAGATGGATTTAACGCATGATTATTTCTGATGAAGGTCGGTTAATCGTGGCATCGGCGCGACAATGGATTGGCACACCATATCGCCATCAATCCAGCACAATCGCACATGGTGCAGATTGTTTGGGATTGGTGCGTGGAGTGTGGCGCGATGTATTGGGGGCAGAGCCTGAATGCCCGCCAGCATATACACCTGATTGGTCTGAAACTGGTGATGTTGAACAATTGTGGCAGGCCGCATTGCGCCATTTGCATCATGTGGATGATCGCAAAACCTTGCATCTGGGCGGGGTGATGTTGTTTCGGATGCAACCAAAATCAGTCGCGAAACATTTGGGCATTGTGGCGCAATCAGACGCTGGCTTTGCCACGCTTGTTCACGCCTATAGCGGGCGGGGCGTGGTGGAAACGCCACTGACAAATGCATGGTTGCGCCGCTGTGTGGCGCAATTTCGTTTTCCAAACAGGAGATAACCAATGGCAACGATTGTTCTTGCCGCTGCTGGTGCCGCCGTTGGTGGTGCCGTTGGTGGTACATTTTTAGGTGTGGGTGCAGCGGCCATTGGTCAGGCAATCGGGGCATCCATCGGTGGTGTGATTGACCAAGCTGTGTTTGGTCAAGGTGCACCAGTGGTTGAACATGGACGCGTTGATAAATTTCGCGTCCAGAGCACCACCGAAGGGGCCATTATTCCCCGTATCATGGGGCGTTCGCGCATTGCTGGGCAAATGATATGGTCCAGCAATTTTATGGAACACAAAGAAACCCAATCAGCAGGCAAAGGTACCGGTGGTGCCAAGGTTGATTCATATAGCTACAGCGTGAGTTTCGCGATGGCGCTTGGCGAAGGGGTTGTTTCCAAGATCGGACGCATTTGGGCCGATGGTCAGGAAATTTCCCGCCAAGATATTCAAATGACGCTTTACAGCGGGACGAGTGATCAATTGCCCGACCCAGTGATCGCGGCGGTGGAGGGTATCGACCAAACGCCAGCGTTTCGCGGCACGGCCTATGTCGTGTTTGAAAACTTGCCACTTGGGACATATGGCAATCGCATACCTCAGCTTAACTTCGAAGTGTTTCGCAATGCACAGATTAGCGGGGAAACATCGCACGGTGCCGCACACACGGTGAATGGCGTGTGTTTAATACCAGGAACCGGCGAATATGCCTTGGCCACAGAACAGGTGCATTTCCCCGGTGAATTTGGCGATCATAGTGGGGCAAATGTGAATACTGCGCGTGGGGGTGCGGATTTCATCCATGCGGTTGATGATCTGGTTGCGGATGCCCCCAATTGCAAATCGGTGTCATTGGTTGTGAGCTGGTTTGGCAATGATTTGCGTTGTAACCACTGTGATATCCGCCCGATGGTTGAACAAAACGAGGTTGATGGTAAGCCGCAAAAATGGCGCGCTGGTGGACTATCACGCGCCGACGCAAGCGTGATCCCCAAAGTGGATGGGCGCAGTATTTTTGGTGGCACCCCATCTGATGAATCCGTCATGCAAGCGATTGAGCATCTGCGTAACATGGACCAAGAGGTGATGTTTTACCCGTTTATCCTGATGGATATTTTGGATGGAAATACATTGCCAAACCCGTGGGATGATGATGTCGGGCAACCGATTATGCCATGGCGTGGGCGCATAACAAGCAGCACCGCGCCACGCCGCGACAACAGCCCCGATCAAACAGAAACCGCCACAAATGAAGTGGCGGTTTTTTTTGGCACTGTGCAGGTTTCAGATTTCACCATTTCAGCGGGTAATGTCATTTATTCGGGGCCTGCGGAATGGTCGTATCGTCGATTTATTTTGCATTATGCAAGTTTATGCGCCGCAGCGGGCGGTGTGGATGCGTTTTGCATTGGTTCCGAAATGCGCGCACTGACACAATTGCGCGGTGCAGGGAACACATTCCCCGCGGTTGATCAACTGATTGAACTTGCACAGGATGTGCGGGCGATTTTGGGTCCAGAGACAAAAATTAGTTACGCCGCGGATTGGTCGGAATATTTTGGATATCACCCCCAAGACGGGAGCGGTGATGTGTTTTTCCATTTGGATCCGCTTTGGGCCAGTGCGGATATCGATTTTATCGGCATTGATAATTACATGCCGCTGTCTGATTGGCGTGATGGGTCGGATCACTTGGATGCAGGGGCGAATTCCGCTTATGACCAAGACTATTTACAATCAAATATCGAGGGTGGCGAAGGGTATGATTGGTATTATGCAACGCCGCTTGATCGAGAAACGCAAACGCGCACACCCATCAGTGATGGTGCATATGCGCAGCCTTGGGTTTTTCGATACAAAGACATGCAAAGCTGGTGGTCACGCAAACATTACAATCGTATCGGGGACATCCGCGCGGCACAGGAAACCGCGTGGGTTCCTGCGTCAAAACCAATTTGGTTTACGGAATATGGATGCCCTGCGATTGATAAGGGATGTAATCAACCAAATGTTTTTGTTGATCCAAAATCATCTGAATCCGCCAAGCCGTATTTTTCAAACGGTGATAGCGATGAATTGATTCAGCGCGCATATTTAAAGGCAACGCATGATTATTGGCGCAATCCCAAGAACAATCCGATTTCAGACAGCTATCACGGCCATATGATTGATATGGATCACGCGCATGTCTGGGCGTGGGATGCACGCCCGTGGCCCGAATTTCCTGCGCGTGGTGATGTATGGTCGGATGGTGGAAATTACATGTTCGGTCATTGGGTTTCGGGGCGGCTGTTTGGCCAAGATTTGGCGGATGTAGTGCGTGAAATCTGCGAAAACGCGGGTTTTCGTGATTATGATGTTTCAAAGCTGTTTGGGAACGTCATTGGCTATGCCATCGAGCAGGGACAAACCGCACGTGAATCCTTGCAACCCTTGATGCAAGCGTTTGAATTTGGCGCAAGCGAAGTTAACGGCAAGATTGTGTTTGAGCATCTGTCATCGCACCCAAAAACAAATATCACAGATCAACATATGGCGCTGGATATCGAAGGACAGGAACAATTTTCCAAAACCCGTGCAGCGGATGAAACATTGGCAGGGCGGATGCGTTTGGCGTTTTATAACCCCGAAGATCATTATCAATCGGGCGAAGTGGAAGTGGCATTGCCAGACGGTGATAAAACCCAAATTTCACGCCATGAATTGCCACTGACAATGCGCAAAAACCATGCAAAATCATTGCTACGTAAATGGATGAAAACATCACAGATCAGCAAAGATCAAATGAGTTTTGCTCTGCCAATGTCGCAACTGGGATTAACGGGTGGGGATGTCATTGAAATTAACGGTGATGATAAATCTGCGTTGTATCGGATTGATCAAATCGAAGAACAAGGTGCGCGGATTGTGAACGCCGTGCGCATCGAACCTGCGCGAAATTCAACGTTGGAACCGCAACAAGCCATATCGCCACCCCGCGATATTGCGCCAAATTTACCAATTTACGCAAAGGTGTTGGATATTCCAAATTTATCGTCTGATGACAATCCGTTGCTACCCTATGTTGGGGCAACGGCAAATCCTTGGGGTCAAGCGGATGTGTATATTTCTGCGGAAAATGACGGGTTTGAGCAAACCAATAAGTTGTTAAGCGCGGCTGTTTTTGGCAAAACCAAAGAACCCTTTGCCGCGGCAATTCCAAGCCTTTGGTCACGCACGGTTTTGCACATTGATGTTTCACAAAATGATTTACAATCAGCCAGTGAGCTATCTGTTTTAAATGGCAAAAACGCGTTTGCAATCAAAGACAGCGCCAGTGCGGATTGGGAAATCGTGCAATTTCAGATAGCGGATCTGCAACCCGATGGCAGCTATGTTTTAAGTGGTTTTTTGCGGGGGCAATTGGGTACGGAACATTTGATCCCTGAAGAATGGCCCACCGGAGCGGATATCGTGTTTTTGAACACAGGCGTTTCACAGGTGCAAATTCCACATAACCTGAGCGGTTTAGATGTGAACTTGCGCATTGGGCCTGCGAGTAAACTTCATACCGATGACGCTTATGAACAATCCGTGTTTACACCAAAATTGAACGGGTTGCGCCCATATGCGCCTGTGCATTTGCAATGTGAAAATTTGGCCAATGGCGACAAAAACTTTCATTGGGTGCGGCGCACGCGCATTGGTGGGGACAATTGGCAATCAGTTGACGTTCCACTTGGTGAAATTCGCGAAGAATATCAGGTGCAGATTATTGGTGCAGGCACAGTTTTACGCAGCGAAATCGTCACAAACAGCGGTTGGAATTACACCGCCAACGCGCAGGCAAATGATGGTGTTACAGGTGAAATCGAATTTTCCGTTTGCCAAATTTCAGAAACCTATGGGCCAGGCCCACAAACAAGGATGACCGTAAATGTCTGAAACTTCTCAATTTAATTTACCTTTGATCCAGTCGTCACAGGCGCAAAAACATGTGACCGTGAACGAAGCCTTGGCGCGGATTGATGCCTTGGCACAGTTGCGTTTGCGATCCGTAAACACCAATTCCCCACCTGCAACGCCAACCCAAGGTGATGCATTTGCCGTGCCCGTTGGTGGTATCGCGGAATGGTCAGGAATGGATGGGACAATTGCGATATATGCAAACGGTGGATGGGTGAATGTGTTACCCAAATCTGGCTGGCGGGCCTGGGTCGAAGATAGCAGTTGTTATCATACCTATCTTGGGAATCAGTGGCGTGCAGAGCAGCCATATCAAGTGATTAATGGTGCTGCATTTACGCCAGCGGTTTTCCACATTGATCATACGATCACTGCAGGGGCGGACAATACCACCGCCGATATCATCCCAAGTCACAGCGTGATAAGCGCGGTGACAGCACGTGTTATCACACCCATTATAACCGATGGTGCCAGCAGTTGGAGCATGGGTGTTGCGGGGGCATCAGGGCGGTATGGATCTCAATATGGATTGGCGTTAAATTCATACGCCATTGGGCTTACAGGGCAGCCACAGGCATATTATGCCGATACGCCGTTATTGATTGAACCTGAAACGGGGGCGTTTGTTTCGGGCGAAATTAGATTTGCGGTGCACGCAATGATACCAGTGCCACCCGATGCCGTCTAATGCGCCGCATTATTCACAGCGACATCGTGGCCGCGGCACGTGTTTTATTATGCGTGCCCACAGAACAGCGCGATCAAATGATCACAACGTTGTTCGAAATCGCGCATCTTGGGGATAAGTTGCGCCGCAGACTTGGCCGCAAAAATCTGCTTTTTGGTGATGGCACATTGCGCGGGGCCGCTTGTTTGTTTGAAATGAAACCACAACGCAACATGTCCGATATTGAGTTCGGACAGTGTTTTTTGATGGTTCTTGCTAAAATGCAGGACAAAATGCGGGCACATCAGGCACGAAAACTGCACAAAAACCTGTGATTGACATGATATTGTAATCCTTTGGGGCAATGTTGTATAAAGACGTGAAAGCAAAGGACATGTTATGGCAGAAGTCGCAAAGAAAAACATCACGCAGGTTGATCCTGTTTGGGAACGCATTGTTGGCGAAGCAGGCGAATTGATCGCCAAAGAACCGATTTTGGGCGGATTGGTCCATTCATCAGTTTTGCACCATGCGCGTTTTTCAAAGGCGCTGAGCTATCGCATTGCATTAAAACTGTCATCTGACGAAATGCCAGCGCAGATTTTGCGTGAAATTGCGGATGAAGCATTGGCAAGCGATAAGTCCATCGCGCGTGCGGCGCGTGCGGATATTGTGGCTGTGTTTGATCGTGATCCTGCGTGCCATACATTCATTCAGCCATTGTTGTTTTTCAAAGGCTATCAAGCTGTACAGTCCTATCGTATTGCACATTGGCTCTGGCAACATGGGCGCAATGAAATGGCATATTTTTTCCAAATGCGCGCATCCGAAGTTTATGGCGTGGATATCCATCCAGGTGCAAAAATCGGGCAGGGGATCATGATTGACCATGCCCATTCCGTAGTCATTGGTGAAACGGCCGTGGTTGGTGACAATGTATCCATGTTACATTCTGTGACGCTTGGCGGTACGGGCAAGGCTGATGGTGTGCGTCATCCAACAATCGAAGACGGCGTTTTGATTGGTGCAGGGGCCAAAGTTTTGGGCAATATCACCATTGGACATTGCAGCAAAATCGCAGCGGGTTCCGTTGTTTTAAAGGAAGTTCCCGCCTGTAAAACAGTTGCAGGTGTTCCTGCCAAAGTTGTTGGCGAAGCAGGCTGTGATCAGCCATCACAAAGCATGGATCACTATTTCACAGGCTGTGATGAGATTGAATAAATCTTGAAAATTCGCGAATTTGGCCTATATTATAGTTATGAAACAAGAGAGATACGATATGTGCGGCCCTGAACCCATCGTTTTTTAGTAGCGCACCGAAGAACGGTGGCTGCGAAACTGTCTGTGTAATTGCAGCGATTTATATCGCTGCGAAAATTCTTTTAAAATTTGTTTACCAACGTCCTCTGCTTCGCGTGCATTGACGAAAATATGCTGTATTGCTTTGAACTGCCCATCTGGGGAAACGGTTTTGAAGCTGGGCATGTTCAATCCGGCCACTTGGCCACTGATTTTGTCGAGCAATCCATAAAACAGTACGATTTTCGCAATCAGATCATCCGTGATCGCGGGAAGCTTATCAATATTTTGTTTAAAGATGATATCGTGATGCGCATCGGTGATATGTGGCACAAGATTATCATCATTCAATAACGCCTGTTTCAAGGCATCTAAATTGCGCGAGGATTCGATGAAAAACAACAAATCCTTGGCGTTGAAATCAATTTCGGCAAAGAGCAATCGAATGAAATTTTTATTTGCGGCGCGGCGGCTTCGTGCCTTGAGCCAATAATCCAAAATTCGTGTCGCGAGCCAAACAAGGCTGAGGATACTCGCACCTAAAACAACGCCTTGCTCAAACTGTGACAATCCATGAAACCTTTTGCTAATGCTTGGGATAGGTTTGCAAGTTATTGATTATTAATCAAGTATCTTGCGATTTTGCGGCAATAAAAAAGCCCCGCAAAAATGCGAGGCTTGGAATTGGTTTTGGTATTTTTTAAGCAAAAATTGTCAGCGGGTTTTCCAAATAACGCACAATTGCATCGAGGAATGTGGCCCCCAGCGCACCATCAATGGCACGGTGATCGACGGAAAGTGTAACAGACATTACAGTGGCAACAGAAACAGATCCATCGTCGCCAACAACTGGTTTTTTCATGCCAGCGCCCACGGCCAAGATTGACCCGTGTGGCGGGTTAATCACCGCGTCAAAGTTTTCGATACCCATCATGCCAAGGTTGGAAATAGCAAAGCTTCCGCCTTGATATTCATGGGGTGCCAATTTGCGGTCACGCGCGCGGCCCGCCAAATCTTTCATTTCGGCGGAAATGGTCGATAGGGTTTTGGTGTCGCTGTCGCGAATAACGGGGGTGAAAAGACCACCCTCGATCGCCACGGCCACGGCCACGTCTGAAGCATCCAATTTCAAGATTCGATCATCGGCCCAAACCACATTGGCGTCTGGCACATCTTGCAAGGCTTTCGCGCAGGCTTTGATGATGAAATCATTTACCGACAGTTTCACGCCACTTTCGGCAAGCCCTGCGTTAATTTCAGCACGCGTTGATAAAAGTTTGTCCAACTTGATGCCACGGCGCAGATAAAAATGCGGGACGGTTTGTTTCGCCTCTGTTAGGCGTGCAGCGATGGTTTTGCGCATGCCATCAAGTGCGACTTCTTCGAATTCGCGATCTTGATACATTGCCTTTACCTGATCCGCGCTTGGCGATTGCGCAAGGCTGGCAGAGGCGGCTGGGGCAGGGGCCGCACCTGGTTTGGCATTTTCGACATTGGCCTTTACGATGCGCCCCTTGGGGCCGGAACCATTAATTGATTTCAGATCAATGCCTTTGTCCGCCGCAATGCGCCGCGCCAGTGGTGTTGCGAAAACACGATCGCCTTTGTCTGTTGTTGGCGCAGGTGTTGCGGGCTCTGCTTTCTTGGGTGCGGCGGCCTCTTTCGCGGTATCAGGTTTTTCTTCAGCGGGTTTTTCCTCTGCTTTTGGGGCAGGGGCAGACTTTGCATTGTCCGCCGCAGAGGCATCTTCGCCGTCTTCGAGCAACACGGCGATGGGATCGTTAACCTTTACGCCTGCACTACCCTCGGCGACCAAAATTTTGCCAATCACACCTTCATCGACAGCTTCGAATTCCATCGTTGCCTTGTCTGTTTCGATTTCGGCTAGGATGTCACCGCTTTCAACGGTGTCCCCTTCTTTGACCAGCCATTTTGCCAATGTACCCTCTTCCATCGTTGGCGATAGTGCGGGCATAAGTATTTGAATTGCCATGTCTTTTCCCCTTAACGATAGGTGACTTGTTTCACCGCGTCGATAACCTCGGCGGTGGTGACAAGTGCCAGTTTTTCAAGATTTGCAGCGTAAGGCATCGGAACATCCTTGCCTGTGCAATTGATGACAGGCGCATCAAGATAATCAAATGCACGTTCCATAATCACAGCGGACAAGTGATTGCCAATGGATGCCACTGGGAAACCTTCTTCGATGGTGACACAGCGGTTGGTTTTTTTGACCGAGTCGAGCAATGTATCGTAATCAATCGGCCGCAACGAACGCAGATCGATCACTTCGGCGCTGATGCCTTCTTCGGCCAATTTATCGGCTGCTTCTAATGCGTATTTCATGCCGATGCCAAAGCTAACCAAAGTTACATCTTCACCTTCGCGCCAGATGCGTGCCTTGCCGATTGGTACCGTGAAATCATCCAGATCAGGCACATCAAAAGATTGACCATATAGAATTTCATTTTCCAAAAAGATCACAGGGTTTGGATCGCGGATTGCAGATTTTAACAAACCTTTGGCATCTGCGGCGGAGTAGGGCATCACAACCTTGAGCCCTGGAATTTGAGCGTACCACGCGGCGTAATCATGGCTGTGTTGTGCGCCCACACGTGCGGCGGCACCGTTTGGTCCGCGAAACACCATCGGTGCACCCATTTGACCACCAGACATATAAAGTGTTTTGGCGGCAGAGTTGATGATGTGGTCAATCGCCTGCATCGCAAAGTTGAATGTCATAAATTCAACGATGGGTTTCAGCCCGCCAAAGGCCGCACCCACACCCAAACCAGCAAAGCCATGTTCGGTGATCGGCGTGTCAATCACGCGCTTTTCACCAAATTCATCAAGCAATCCTTGCGAAACCTTGTATGCACCTTGATATTCGGCAACTTCTTCGCCCATCAAAAATACGGTTTCGTCGGCGCGCATTTCTTCGGCCATTGCATCGCGCAATGCTTGGCGCACGGTTGTTGATGTGTATGTCGTGCCCTCTGGCACCTCTTCCATTGCGATTTCTTGAGCGGCGGGTTTTGCAACAGCTTTTGGTGCATCGTCGCTGGCGTTATCGTTTGAAGTATCGCTTGACGTATCATCAGATTTGGCAGGTTCTGCGCTGTCTGCGGCGGATGCATCTTCGCCTTCTTCTAACAGAACGGCGATGGGGGTATTCACTTTGACATTGGCGGTGCCTTCGGCGACGAGCAATTTACCAATCACACCTTCGTCGACTGCCTCGAATTCCATCGTCGCCTTGTCTGTTTCGATTTCGGCCATGATCTGGCCGCTTTCAACTGTGTCGCCTTCTTTCACAGTCCATTTTGCCAATGTGCCTTCTTCCATTGTCGGCGACAATGCAGGCATAAGGATTTGAATTGCCATGATATTTTTCCCTTACGCGTAAATGTCAGTGTAAAGCTCATCCACGGATGGCTCTGGGCTTTCGACTGCGAAATCCGCGGCCTCTTGCACAACTTTTTTGATTTCTTTGTCGATTGCTTTCAAATCATCTGCACTGGCGTGTTTTCCCTGTGCGATCATTTCTTTTACCATATCGATTGGGTCTTGGTTTTGCTTGACCTTTTGCACCTCTTCGCGTGAACGATATTTGGCCGGGTCAGACATCGAATGCCCGCGATAGCGATAGGTTTTCACCTCCATCACATAGGGGCCTTTGCCTGCGCGACAATGGGCGACGGCCTCTTCTGCGGCGGCTTTGACGGCCAAAACATTCATGCCATCAACCGCAGCACCTGGAATGCCGAATGCTTCGCCCCGTGTGTAAAAATCGGGGGTAGATGCGGAACGTTTTTGGCTTGTCCCCATGGCGTATTGGTTGTTTTCCACCACGAAAATCACAGGCAATTTCCACAGCGCGGCCATGTTGAAGCTTTCGTAAACTTGGCCTTGGTTGGCAGCGCCATCACCAAAATAGGTGAATGAAACGGTGTCTTCGCCCTTGTATTTATTGGCAAATGCAAGACCTGCACCGATTGGGACTTGTGCGGCCACAATGCCGTGCCCACCATAGAATTTTTTCTCGGCACTAAACATGTGCATTGAGCCGCCTTTACCCTTGGAATAGCCATCTTCGCGGCCGGTTAGTTCGGCCATGACACCTTTGGGATCCATGCCACAGGCCAACATATGACCGTGATCACGATAAGAGGTAAGGCGGCTATCGCCTTCTTTGGCGGCGGCTTCGATGCCAACAACAACAGCTTCTTGGCCGATATACAAATGGCAGAACCCGCCGATTTGACCCATACCATATAGTTGACCTGCTTTTTCTTCGAAACGGCGGATCATCAACATTTCACGGTAATAATGTAAAAGCTCGTCGCCAGAAACATTGGCACCAGACGTGGGTTTTTTTGCAGCCATAGAATACCCCAAGGAATATAGTTTAACGTTAAACTATATTATATGCGAAGCAATCGGAAAACGCACGTCATTTTTGACGTTAGGTTATATCATTGAAAACAAATGATATTTGGGATGATTAACGAATGATTACTTCGTCAGGGCGCGCCATGCCAAGCAATTTTCGCGCCTGTTCATCCAGCAAATCCAAATCCAGATAATCATCCGACATACGGTGCGTTTTATTGGCGATACCTTCGCGTTGCTTGCGCAGTTCAGCCAATTGTTGTGTTAACAATTGTTCTTCTGCCTCGATCTGAACACGTTGGAAGTGACCAAAATCACCTTGGATTGCGGCAAAAACAAAATATGCAGACAACGAAAGAATGGCGGCGAAAAAGATCGCCGCCCCTAGTCCAATACGTGAATTTCGTATTACCTTCATTCTTTGCCTCAACGCCAGTCTTTGTGCTGGTTATACCCGAATCATAGGGCAAGTGATTCGCAATGTGAATCCCAAAAATGCGTCTGATTCGAAAAAAATGGGGCTCGCCGATGCAAACCCCAATAAAACAAGGTATTTCGGATGGTTAGCCTGCGTTTGATGCCGCTGTGATTTCATCAATCGTGGCCGCAATCGTCGCGTTAAAGTCTTCATCAGATTGATCTGCGCTCAATCCTTCGCTTAATGCGCGTGAAAAACTGGCAATCATTCCGGCGTTTTGTGCAAGTTTCGCATTGGCCTGTTCGCGGCTATATCCACCAGATAGGGCAACAACGCGCATCACCTGTGGGTGATCGATCAGGGATTTATACTGATTTGGCGTTTCTGGCAGAGTGAGTTTTAGCATGATTTTCTGATTTTTGGGAAGATCGGCCAGATGTTTTGCAATGCTGTCGCGCAGCATATCTTCGGCTTGGGATTTATCATCAATGGAAATTGTGATTTCAGGTTCAAGGATTGGCATCAATCCTGCGGCGATGATTTCTTTGCCGATGTCAAATTGCTGAGACACAATAGCATCAATTGCGTCGGGATGTGCCGCGCTGATAACGGAACGCATTTTCGTGCCAAAAATTCCAGCCTTGTTCGCACGCGCGAGCGTATCGGACAGACCATCAATGGGTTTCATTAACTGAACGCCATCTGTGTCGGCCTCTAGCCCTTTGTCGACCTTTAAAAATGGCACCACACCACGTTTTTCCCAAATATATTGCGCCGTTGGCATGCCGTCGATTTCGCGATCCATTGTCATTTCAAACAGGATTGCACCAATCACCTTGTCCCCTGTAAACGCAGTGGCGGTGGCGATACGTGCGCGCATCGCGTGGATCAGATCGTACATTTCAGCGTCATTGGCATAGCCATCTTCACCAATGCCATAAAGGGCGAGCGCCTTTGGCGTTGAACCACCGCTTTGATCCAGTGCTGCGATAAATCCCGCACCTGTTTCCATTTGTTTGGCTTGTGCTGATTTGCTCATGTGGTGATCCCCTTAAATTCTTTGATAATTAATTTTGCAAAACGGCAACGCCGGGCAATGTTTTACCCTCTAGCCATTCTAAAAACGCGCCACCAGCGGTGGAAATATAGGTGAAGTCTTTGCCCGCGTTGCTGCTGTTTAATGCGGCGACAGTGTCACCACCACCTGCGACGGATAACAGCTTGCCCGCCTTGGTCAGGGCGGCAACATGGGTTGCGGCGGCGTCTGTTGCGGCGTTGTAGGGATGAATTTCAAACGCACCCAATGGTCCGTTCCAAATCACGGTTTTGGATTTATCCAAATGTGATTTGATCAATTCAACGGTTTTGGGGCCTGCATCCAAAATCATACTGTCGGCAGGACAAGCATCCGCGGCAAGCGTTTCATTATCTGAATAAGCCTTGAATTCATGTGATGTCACGATATCGACGGGCAGGACAATTTCGCAATTTGCATCCTTGGCATTTTTCAAAATTTCGCGCGCGGTATCCAACAGATCATGTTCGCACAGCGATTGCCCCACATTGTAACCTTGGGCGGCCAAGAATGTATTGGCCATGCCGCCGCCAATGACGATGGTGTCCATTGGTGTAATCAGATTGGTCAATAATTCCAGTTTCGATGAAACCTTGGCGCCACCGACCACGGCCAAAACAGGGCGTTCTGGTTTTGATAATGCGGCTTCAAGCTGTTTGATTTCTTCTTCCATCAAGCGCCCCGCACAACTGGGCAGCAATTCAGCAACCCCAACCACGGATGCGTGGGCGCGGTGCGCGGTGGAAAACGTATCAGACACAAAATAATCACCCAGTTTTGCCAGCTCGGCGGCAAATTCAGGATCATTGTTTTTCTCACCCGCATGAAAACGTGTGTTTTCCAACAAAAGAACATCGCCCGCGGGCAAAGTTTCAACCGCCTTTTGCGCGGTTTCCCCAATGCAAGAGGTCGCAAAATGCACGCGGTGTTTTAACACTTGGGATAATGCATTCACCGTTTGTTGCGTTGATAGGTTCAGATCAAACCCGCGCGTCGGGCGGCCAAAATGAGACAACAGGATTGGTTTGCCGCCTTTTTTCAACACTTCTAAAACGGTGGGAACGATACGATCCAAACGGGTCAGGTCGGTGACACGACCATTATCGGTTGGCACGTTCACATCCACACGGATCAATACGTTTTTCCCAGTAAAGTCGAAATCGTCAAGTGTTCTTAGGCTCAATTTATCATCTCCAAAATGTCATCCAATCCAGCAGTGCCAGCATTTTTTTCCCAAGGAAAAGAAGCCCCTGTGCATCGTTCATCGAATAATCGCCGATGATCGCCAAAACGATCACGATTCCCACAATTATAGACGTTCGATTTCCCACGGGCTATCCTTTTAGATGTGTCGCCCCATCGCTACTGCAGTGTCGGCCATTCTACAAGAGAAACCCCATTCGTTGTCATACCAGCTGAGCACACGCACCAAACGTTTGTTGGTAACTTGCGTTTGTGCAGGGGCAAACGTGGATGAATGTGGGTCGTGATTGAAATCAATCGAAACCTTTGGTTCTGGATCATATGCCAATACACCCTTCAGTGGGCCATCGGCGTAATTTTTGACGGCGGCGTTGATTTCTTCGACCGATGTGTCGCGTTTTGCGGTGAAGGTTAAATCAACGCAGGAAACATTTGGTGTGGGCACGCGGATTGCTGAACCGTGCAATTTACCTTCAAGCTCTGGCAACACCAAACCAACAGCCTTGGCCGCACCTGTGGATGTTGGGATCATCGACATGGCACCGGCACGTGCGCGGTACAGATCCTTGTGCTTTTTATCCAGCATCGGCTGATCGCCTGTGTATGAATGCACTGTGGTCATAATACCCATTTCAATACCCACAGTTTCGTTCAACGCCTTGGCCAGTGGTGCCAAACAGTTGGTGGTGCAGGATGCATTGGAAATGACCATGTCATCCTTTGAGATGCTGTCGTGGTTCACACCATAAACAATGGTTTTATCTGCGTTTTTGGCAGGGGCGGAAATCAATACGCGTTTCGCACCTTTTTCCAGATGGATTGATGATTGTTCTTTGGAATTAAAAGCGCCGGTACATTCCAGCACCACATCAATACCATCCCAGTTCAATTCGTCGGTGTTATAGGTGGCTTGCATTTCAATAAGCCCTTGGCCTGCGAAAATTTTGCCATCCACAATGCGCACCTCACCGGGGAAGCGCCCATGCACAGAGTCATATTTCAAAAGATGTGCCAAGGTTTCCAGCGGAGCGGGCGCGTTGATCGCAACCACTTCGATATCTTTGCGTCCAGATTCAATAATCGCGGCAAGCGTACAGCGACCAATCCGACCCATTCCGTTAATGGCAACTTTCAATGTCATATCAAACTCCGACAGTTTGGGCATCCACGTGGTGTGAGTGCAGTAAATCCTGCCCCTCAACTAATCGGAAAATGGGTTTTATAAAAGGCTAAGCAGGCATAAAAATCCTGATTTTTTCCTTTTTTATCAATCGTTAGCGCTAACTCTTAATGTGATAGCGCTAACGATTTTGATGATTACTTCAACAGGTCCTTGGCGGTCTTGGCAACAACCTCTGAAGTGATTCCAAATTTTTGGTACAATTCATCCGCAGGTGCTGATGCGCCAAAGGATTCCATACCAACAAATGCACCACGACCCGCACGACCACGTTCGCCAAATAACCAGCGATCCCAGCCTTGGCGCGCACCTGCTTCGACCGCGACACGCACGGACCCACCGGGCAATACGGATTTGCGGTATTTTTCGTCCTGTGCTTCGAACAATTCCCAACATGGCATGGATACCACGCGTGTACCGATGCCTTCGGCCTCTAACGCCTCCTTGGCGTCCAGTGCGATTTCGACTTCGGAACCAGTTGCCATCAGGATCACCTGACGTTTTGCAACCTCTTTGGCGAGCGTATAGGCACCAAATGCGGTCATGTTCTTGTTCTTGTGATCGGTGCGTACTGTGCGCAAACCTTGACGTGTCAATGACATCACAGATGGTGTTGATTTGCTGGTCACGGCCAATTCCCAAGCCTCTGCCGTTTCCACGGTATCAGCGGGGCGGAACACGTTGGTGTTTGGTGTGGCACGTGAAATTGCCAGATGTTCAACGGGTTGGTGTGTTGGGCCATCTTCGCCCAAACCAATGCTGTCATGTGTCATCACATAAACCACAGGCACACCCATTAAGGCAGACAGGCGCATGGATGGGCGTGCATAATCGGTGAAACACATGAATGTGCCGCCATATGGGCGAATACCGCCGTGCAATGCCATACCGTTCATTGCCGCCGCCATGCCGTGTTCACGGATGCCGTAATACACATGGCGCCCTTTGCGATTATCCGCATCAAACGTACCCAGATCAGCGGTGAGTGTGTTATTGGAACCCGTCAAATCCGCAGAACCACCGATGGTTTCTTGCATGATTGGGTTGATCACCTCTAGTGCCGCTTGTGATGATTGACGCGTTGCCATTTTGGGCTGCTCTTCGCTGATCTTTTTCTTTAGCCGTTTGATCACCGCGGACAATCTGTTTGGCACATCGCCTGCAAATACACGTTTGAATTCGCCTTGTTTGTTTTCAGAAAGTGCGGCAAAGCGTGTTTCCCAATCCGCGCGTTCAGTTGCACCACGTGCGCCAATGGCGCGCCATGCATCGGCGACATCTTTTGGAATTTCATATGCAGGGTAGGGCCAGTCATAAAATTTGCGCATCTGTTCCAGTTGCGCATCCTTGATGTTGTAACCGTGGCCACCAGATGTGTTTTCAACACCATCAACACCTGCCGCGATCACAGTTTTACATGCGATCATGGATGGAGTGTTGGTTTTCTTGGCAGCGGTGATTGCTGCATCAATTGCATCGGGGTCGTGGCCGTCCACTTCGAATACGGACCAGCCTGCTGCCTTGAACCGTTTTGCTTGGTCTGTCACATCGGACAATTCCGCTGTGCCATCAATGGTGATGTTATTGTCATCCCAAAGAACGATCAATTTGCCCAGTTTTTGTTTGCCAGCCAAACCGATTGCTTCGTGGCTGACACCTTCCATCAGGCAACCGTCACCTGCGATAACATAAGTGTAGTGATCGACAACTTTTTTGCCAAAACGCGCTGCCAATGCTTGTTCTGCCATTGCAAAACCAACGGCGTTGGAAATGCCTTGGCCCAACGGACCCGTGGTTGTTTCGATCCCTTTGGCGTGACCATATTCAGGGTGGCCCGCTGTTTTTGCACCCCATTGGCGGAAATTTTTGATTTCCTCCATGGTCATGTCTTTGTAACCTGTCAGGTGAAGCAATGCATAAATCAACATTGAACCATGGCCAGCGGACAGGATGAAACGATCGCGATCTTCCCAATCGGGGGCAGATGCATCAAATTTCAGATGTTTTTCAAACAAAACGGTTGCGGCATCAGCCATGCCAATGGGCATGCCTTGGTGACCTGACTTCGCAGCATGAACGGCATCAGCCGCCAAAATACGAATGGCCGCAGCCATTTTCCAATGATCGGGGTGTGTTTTTTTAAGCTCGGAGAGTGACACGTGGCAGCTCGCTTTTCTCGTTGATGGTGTGGTTTATACGCAACCGTGATACCAAGTGTTGTGGGTTGGTCAAGCAACTGTTTGCCGATATGTGAAGTTTTTACTGCAACAAACTGATTTAATTGCGTTAAAATAAACCTTAACAGAAAATAGATGCGATTCGCGTACGAAATTAGGGGACAAAATGAGCGAAATTAAGGACCTAGAGGCCAGAGCAGAGGCCGCTTTGGCAAAATTCGCAACAGCGGCGTCTGACAAGAACGCAAGCTTTTCCGACAAAATCACCGCATTAGAAGCCGATTTAACCAAAGCAAACGAAGCTTTGGAAAAAGAGGAACGCATTCATGCCGCACTTCAAGAAGAATTCTTGGATGTCTGTCAGGATTTTGGCCAGATGGAATTGGACGTGATCAAATCCACTGATGAACAAAACGCAGTGAATGGCGAAAAAGATGCCGCGATTATTGGCGCATCTGAAACGCTCGCTGAATTGCGTCGCCTGCGCCAAGAAGACATTGACGAAGTTGATGAAATTCTGGCGAAACTTACACCAATCGTAGAGGGTTAATTTTATGGCAGAAGTAACAATCACCATTGGTGGGCGCGATTTTCAAGTTGTCTGCCAAGAGGGGCAACAGGAATATTTGTATTCTGCCGCTGCGATGTTGGATGCAGAGGCACAAAAACTGGATCAAGCAGGTACACGCATCACCGAAAGCCGTATGTTGATGATGGCTGGTTTGATGTTGGCCGATCGTACCGCCGCACTGGAAGAGGCGGCAAAATCGGATGACACTGGTGCGCTTAAAACCGCACTTGAGGGCGAAATCAATCGCGCCAATACCGCCGATAGCAAACTGGCCGCGGCCAATCAGAAAATTGTTGAACTCAAGGCGGAAAAAGACGCACTTCAAACCGAAATTGACAGTGCAAATCTGGATGGTGGCGCGGATATGCACGCCGAACTTTCTACGGCACGCGCAGAAATTGAAATGCTGACAGGCAAATTAGAAGCAGCGGAACATGCGGTTGAACTGGCGCAAGAACGTTTTGAAACCATGGAAAATGACGATAGCGCAGATGCCGCATTGGACACAGCTAAATCAGAGCTCAGCGAAGCACAATCTGCACTGAGCGATAGCGAAGCTAAGATTGCCGAATTAAACGCCGCACTTGAAAAGGCGGCTGAATTATCCGCTGAACAAGACGACGTGATTGCAAAATCTGCAGGGCTTGATGATGAATTGGCATCGGCAAAGGCGGAAATTGAAACGCTGAACGCAAAAATTTCCGAGTTGAACGAGAAACCAAGCGAAGATCCAGAAGTTATCGCAGAACGTGACGCAGCAATCGCCGCACGTGATGAATTGAAAACCAAGCTGGAAGATTTGACCGACGAGCGCGACGAAGCCATCAACGCATTACGCCGTGTTGTCACCCAGATAGAAACAGCCGCAGAATAAAACCAATCTGCCAGAATAAAAAAACGCGCCAGAATTTCCTGGCGCGTTTTTTATTGAATGAAAATTATTCTTAGGCGTTTGATTCACGGATTTTATCCGCCGCATCTTTGTTAAAAGCCACGCCATTTGTTTCCAACAACGTGTCCAATTCACCAGACAGGGTCATTTCGGTGATGATGTCGCAACCGCCAACGAATTCACCTTTTACATAAAGCTGAGGAATGGTTGGCCAATCGGAAAAATCTTTGATACCTTGGCGGATTTCTTCGTCGGCCAGCACATTCACGTCTTGGTATTCCACTTCCATGTAATTCAACACACCAGCCACGCGGGATGAAAACCCACATTGTGGCATTTCTGATGTGCCTTTCATGAACAAGACAACATCATTGCCGTCTACTGTTTCTTTGATTTGTGCTTGTGCATCGCTCATCGCGTTCATCCTTGCATATGTTCCGATTTGACGACAACATTTAGCGCTGTTTCGCGCTAACGCAAGCCCTGTCACCCATATTTGATAGGGCGGGGCAAATTCAGCCGTTATTTAAACCAGCGTTTGATTTTGGAGCTTCTTTTCATCAACGTTCTGTTGCGATCTTCTAATGTGCGGTTCATCTGCATATCTGCATTGAATTTATCCATATCAATCGCTTCGGTGCCAAGATCGGGTTTTTGCGCATCATCGGTATCGTCACTTGCCCCAAAATATTCAGACAAGCTGCGTTTGGGTCGGTTGCGGCGCAAGTAAGCCTCGATCCCGACTGCGACAATCAAAATGATCGCGCCAATACCAACCCAGGTTAAGAAGCTCATTCTTTGACACGTGTGGTTAATGCCAACGCATGAAGTTCACCCGATGGGCCATCCATTTTACCCTTTAATGCAGCGTAAACCATGCGTTGCTGTTGCACACGGTTTTTACCAGCAAATTCGGTCGCGCTTACTTCGGCGGCCATGTGAACCCCATCGTCGCCAGATACAATTATATCTGCGGTGGGGAAAGCGTCGCGTAACAAGGCTTCGATTTGTGATGCGTGCATTGCCATTGGAATGTCCTTTGTGTTTTTCTTTGCAACAGCTTTACAAGCTGGTGAACAGCGCTTCAACCCGTCGTCGCAGTGGTGGGATGCAAAAAACACCGCGCATAATGATATTGCGAAGCCAAACCGCGACAGGGTTTTTCAATGTCAGCACATATCGCATTCGCTCAGTTAATTTTGCATAAAACTGGGCTTGGGCCACGCGATCGGTACTAAAATTTGTGAAATCATTATTGATAAAACATCGCGCCAAGGCGGCGGCATCTTGCATTGCCAAATTCATCCCCCGCGCCCCAAGCGGTGTGTGAATATGCGCCGCATCGCCGATTAAAAACACACGCCCGATTTGAAATTCTTTGACGCAACGCACGCCTGCGTGAAATGTTGCCTCGCGGTTTGTTTTGCGCAATCTAACGTCAATTGGGATTGCGGCCAATGCATCTGGATGGCTTGAAAATGCGCGATAACGATTGTTGCCAATGGGCACAGCACCCGCAAAATGCCCGCCGCGCAATAACCAAACCGATAAATCATCAGACAGGTTATCCGCATAAAAATCCGCAATTGACCAAGGATCGGGCAGGGTGAAACCGTGGTGTTCTTGTCCGACCTGTTCGCGTACCACCGAATTCACCCCATCAGCACCAATCACATGATGATATATTTCCAAACGATCATTGATTGTTGCGTGAACCGCGCCCGATGTTTGGGATAATTCGGACAGATGGTGCGAAAACCGCACCGTGCCGCCATGCGTTTCAAAATCTTGGCGCAACAACTGTTCTGTTTCATCTTGGGGCAGGCCATAAACCTTGTGCATATCCCCATCGGGGAAGGTAATTTTGATTAACGGTTTGCGGTTCATATGCAAATGCGCTGCGTTCATTTGATGTGATGCGGCGCATAAGGTTTGGCAAAGATCGTCTGGCAATTGCTTCAGCGTTTTTGGAAATACACCCACAGCACGGCTTAGATTATTTGGCGCATCGCGTTGTTCGATCACATGGGCGATGATACCCGCGCGCGCCAATAGCAGCGCAAGCGTCAACCCAGCAGGGCCAGCACCGACAATAAGGATACGAGGTTTTTGATCATTTTGGGCCATTGGGTTTCCCAATCTTTGGAAAACCCTAGGGCGGTTATGCGATGAATGTCAAATTACATCACGCGTGATGGCAGACCATTTTCAAATGCTTCATTTGCATCGGATAGGGACAGTTTCGCATCACCCAATGCAATGTCTTTGCCGCCAAATGTACCGATTGCGGCTGCGGGAACACCCGCTGATTTTGCCGCCGCGATCAAACCATCTGCGTTTTTTGTACCCAACAAATAACGCGCCTGATCTTCGCCAAAGAACCAGCCAGTGTCACCAGCGTTCAATTTCACACCAACACCAGCCGCCATCGCCATTTCTGCCGCCGCCAACGCCAAACCACCATCGGATAAATCATGCGCCGATGTGATCATGTTTTGACCATGCGCAGCACGCACAAATTCACCCGCCGTGCGTTCCGCCGCCAGATCAACATGCGGGGCATCACCGTCTTCGCGGTCAAATAGCTCTTTTAGTAGGGCAGATTGCCCAAGGTGACCATCTGTTTTGCCGATCAATACCAGCGTATCGCCATCATTTGGCACATTGCTGATCATTTCATCGATATGGTTCAACAATCCAACCGCACCGATTGTCGGTGTTGGCAAAATACCTGCGCCGTCAGTTTCGTTATACAATGATACGTTGCCAGAAACGATGGGCATGTCCAATGCGGCGACTGCTTCGCCAATGCCTTTGATACAGCCCACGAATTGCCCCATGATTTCGGGCTTTTCTGGATTGCCAAAGTTCATGTTATCCGTTGTGGCCAGCCCACGCGCCCCTGTGGCGCAAAGGTTGCGGTATGCTTCGGCGACCGCCTGTTTACCACCCTCAAACGGATTGGCCTTACAATAACGTGGTGTCACATCGGATGTGAATGCAACGGCCTTGTCTGTGCCGTGCACGCGTACAACGCCTGCATCCGAACCAGGGCGTTTCACCGTATCCGCACCCACCATTGAATCGTATTGTTCATAAACCCAGCGGCGTGATGAATAATTGGCGCTGCCCAGCAATTGATGCAACGCATCGGCGGCATCAACGCTTGGTATATCTGTTAATGGTGCCGCTGCGGGTGTTTCCACCCATGGACGGTCATATTCTGGGGCGGTGCCTGACAATGCCTTGAGCGGTAAATCGGCTTTCACTTCGCCATTGTGCACGATCAAGAAACGATCCTCTGGGATGGTTTCGCCAACGATGGCAAAATCCAGATCCCATTTTTCAAACACGGCGCGTGCCTCTGTTTCTAATTCGGGTTTCAGAACCATCAACATGCGTTCTTGGGATTCTGACAGCATCATTTCATAGGCTGTCATATTCTCTTCGCGTTGCGGCACATCTTCGAGGTTTAACTTCACGCCAAGGTTCCCCTTGTCGCCCATTTCAACCGCTGAACAGGTCAGTCCAGCCGCACCCATATCCTGAATTGAAATCACCGCACCTGTTGCCATCAATTCAAGGGTTGCCTCCATCAGGCGTTTTTCGGTGAATGGGTCACCCACCTGAACGGTGGGGCGTTTTTCCTCGATCGTGTCGTCAAATTCTGCGGATGCCATGGTTGCGCCGCCAACGCCATCACGACCCGTCTTTGCACCCAGATAAACAACCGGCATGCCCACGCCAGAGGCCGCAGAATAAAATATCTTGTCCGTATCGGCCAAACCTGCGGCAAAAGCGTTAACCAAACAGTTGTTGTTATACGCGGCGTGAAAACGCACCTCGCCACCCACGGTGGGGACACCGAAACAGTTACCGTAGCCGCCAACGCCTTCGACCACACCATTGATCAGGGATTTTGTTTTGCGATGTGAAAATTCACCAAATGACAGGCTATTCATCGCCGCAATCGGGCGTGCACCCATGGTGAACACATCACGCAAAATCCCGCCAACACCCGTGGCCGCACCTTGGTAGGGCTCGATATATGATGGGTGGTTATGGCTTTCCATTTTGAAAACGATGCACTGACCATCGCCAATATCCACGATGCCTGCGTTTTCACCGGGGCCACAGATCACCTGTGGGCCTTCTGTGGGCAGGGTGCGCAGCCATTTTTTTGATGATTTATATGAACAATGTTCGTTCCACATCGCAGAAAAAATACCCAGCTCGGTATATGTTGGCTCGCGGCCAATGATTTCCAGCAAACGTTCGTATTCGTCGGGCGAAATCCCGTGTGATGCGATCAGTTCTTGGGTGATTTCTGGTTCGTTCGACATGGGGCGCCCTCAGTATAGGATTCTCTGCCCGCCTTTTATGGGTTCCAAGCCTTGGGGAAAAGCCAGAAAAGACGGGCAAATTGGCGCGTATGTCAAAAAACGTGAATTTTTATCGCATTTGTGTGGATTTAGTCGGCGTTACCCACGCGAATAACGCGTTTGCCGAATGCTTCACCATTGAGCAATCCGATAAATGCCTCTGGGGCGTTTTCCAAACCTTCGATGATTTCTTCGCGGTATTTGATTTTACCCTCGGTGACCCATTTTATCATTTGTGCAGCAAATTCAGGATAGAGATGACCAAAATCATCAAAGATAATAAAACCGCGCATGGTGATGCGGCGCGTCAATAATTGCCCCATCAACATTCCCATACGATCAGGGCCATCGGGCAGGGATGTGGCGTTATATTGCGAAATCAAACCACACAACGGAATACGCGCACCTGTGTTTAACAACGGCATCACCGCATCAAACACTTTGCCACCGACGTTTTCAAAATAAATGTCGATCCCATCGGGGGTTGCCGCGGCCAGATCATCATTGAGGGTATCGGTTTTGTAATCAACACAGGCATCAAAACCCAGCTCATCAACCGCATAGGCACATTTTTCCGCGCCCCCCGCAATACCAACCACGCGACAGCCAAGGATTTTGGCAATCTGCCCAACGGTTGCCCCAACTGGGCCAGTGGCGCCACCAACAACCACGGTTTCACCCGCCTTTGGCATGCCGATCTGTGTCAAACCTGCCCAAGCGGTGAAACCCGGCATGCCCAACACACCCAATGCCCAAGACGGGTTTTGCGGGGTTTTGCCCAATGAGTTGACCATCGCGCCATCTGATACCGCGTAATCCTGCCAACCGCTGAACGAGACAACAAATTCGCCCTTTTCAAATTTGGGGTGATTGGATGTAATGACCTCTGCGATGGTGCCGCCAACCATCACTTCGCCAATTTCCACCGGATCAGCATAAGATTTCGCCGCGCTCATGCGCCCGCGCATATATGGATCGAGCGACAAAAACTCTGTACGGAGCAACATTTCACCGTCTTTTGGTGTTGGAATATCGGCCGTTTCCAATCGCAAAGTGTTTTCATTTGGCGCACCCTTTGGGCGTTCGGCCAAGACAAGGCGGCGGTTGGTGTCTGATGTTTGGGGCATTGGTTTTCCTTTTGAAATTGTTAGCACTGCTTACTTTGCGAATGCTGCTGTCACAATGCCAAGTTTAATGCATCACAGAATATTGAGAAAATCCGTTTCGACAAAAAAAGAGGCCGAGCAAAAGCTCGGCCTAAGTCCAACAGGGAGGTGAAGTAACAGGAGCGCAAGGCTCTACTGTTGTCTTCATGAATGAAACTATAAGTTAGAAGGGTTAATAACAACTTCCGAAACTGCATAACCGTTATGCAATTCATTCATAACTTGTTCATTTATTGTGCAACCTGTTGAAATTGCGATATAAAAGTTGCGAAATTACATCAATGAATCGCGCTGATCCACCGCGCGGCGGTATGCTTTTATCTCTTCTACGACGAAATCACGGAATGCATTCACGCGTTTTGAATGGCGTAATTCTTCTGGATAGGCCAAAAATACGGGAATCTCTTTGCTTTCGTCATTGGGCAAAACACGCACCAATTCGGGCACCAAAGACGACACATAATCGGGCATGACCCCGATACCCACATCATGCATTGTGGCCTGCATCACCCCAAAATAGTTATTCACCGTCATATGTTTAATATGCTGTTCGTCGGATAAAACCGTTTTCAACCAAGCAACACTTTCGTTAACTTGGCGCGCAGTGAGGCTTTGGCTGATAATGCGGTGATTTTGCAAATCTTCCACCGTTTCGGGGGTGCCGTGTTTATCCAAATAAGACTGGCTTGCATAAAGTTGCATATTCACCGTCATAATCCGTCTGCGAACCAGATCGGCCTGAGACGGTTCCTTCATGCGGATGGCGACATCGGCCTCTCGCATGGGCAAATCCAACACGCGTTCTTCGAGGATCAAATCGATTTTTAATTCGGGGTAGAGCTCATATAATCGCCCCATGCGTGGGGCGAGCCAAAGCGTGCCAAAGCCGGTGGTGGTGGTCACGCGCAATTCGCCAAAAACCTCGTCTTCGCTATCGCGGATGCGTGCCTCTGCTGTTTCCAATTTCCGAGACATATCCTGTGTGGCGTTAAACAACAATTCGCCCTGTTCCGTAAGGATAAGCCCACGCGCATGGCGGTGAAACAAGATCACGTTCAGGCTTTCTTCGAGTGCACGAATTTGGCGGCTGACGGCGGATTGCGACAGGTGCAGTTTTTCACCCGCATGGGTCAAACTGCCGATATCGGCCACCGCATGGAATATGCGTAACTTGTCCCAATCCATGTGGGAACCTCCCTGAGAAGCTATGTTGTTTGCACAGTTCTGCTATGCGTTTTCTGCAAGGTATGCGAATTTCTGGAATGTGGAAAGTACGAAAGTGACGCAGAGTTACTTTTTGCGCAGAAAATAGATTTGTGTGCTGCCGTCATCATCAGATGCGATCAATTCATGCCCTTGTTCCGCACAAAAATGAGGCACATCAACAATCGCGGCGGGGTCATCGGCCAACATGCGCAATACTTGCCCCGAATCCAATGCCATCAACCGTTTGCGCGCGCGCAATACGGGCAGGGGGCATAACAGGCCGGTGGCATCAAGTTCTGCGTCATAATCCATGCCGGTTGATCTAGGGGCTCTGTGCGAAATTGTCCAGCGATTGCACAGGGTTACTTTCTGGAAATTCTTTGCTTATATGATGGTGACAGATATGTAAGGCGACCATGACAGATCCATCCGCATTCGTAAAAAAGCGCAAGGTATTTTACGTACCCGGCTATGATCCGATGTTGCCACGTCGATACCGCGAACGCTACCGCAGCGAAGGTGCGGCGCAGGCTGAAATTTCTGGCTATGAATTGGCAATCAAGGGGCGCACGGGGGGGCGCGATAATTACGGTTGGTCGGTGCATGCTCAAATTGATGGGCATGAAACCGACACGGAAATTGATTTTCTGCTGTGGTCTGACATTGTTGAAAACCAGATGAAAACCAGCGTGTTCGCCAGTTTCATCACCCTGTTAAAAACCCATTGGATTTACATTGGATCAGGTGCTGTATGGCAATTGTTTCGGATGCCAAATATGCCAATGATTGCCGCATTGTATCCATCCATCGCATTGATATTACAGCTTATTATTGCGATATTCATCGTCTGGGGTGGGGTGTCCATTTTGGGCTGGTTTGGTGCGTTGATCGGTGTTGCATTGGCATGGGCGTTTTTGCATTGGGTGAAACGTTATGACAATAAGACCTATGTCAATTATTTGCTGACGGATTATGCATTTGCATCCTACAAGGCGGGGGAATATTCGCCCGATATGTCCGCACGCATGGCCGATTTTTCAAATACAATCCACGCTGCAATGACCGAAGATGTGGACGAGGTTTTGATCGTTGGCCATTCTTGCGGTGCGCATTTATCCGTAACAATCCTTGCCGATGTTTTACGCCAAGGATTGCCCGATAACGCGCCAAAGCTGGCATTTTTATCATTGGGGCAGGTCACACCGATGGTTAGCTTTCTGCCCAATGCATGGCGATTACGCCGAGATCTAAATTTCCTTTCAAATCGAGATGACATCACTTGGGTGGATGTGACCGCCCCTGGTGATGGCGCGTGTCATGCGCTGTGCGATCCGGTCAAAGTTTCGGGCGTTGCCCCAGATGATGCGCGTTGGCCCTTGGTGATTTCGGCATCATTTTCACAATCGCTCAAACCCGAAACATTCAAAAAGCTGCGCTATCAATTTTTCCGCATGCATTTTCAATATCTTTGCGCATTTGATCAGCCAAAAGATTACGATTATTTCCAGATCACGGCGGGGCCGTTAACCCTGCGGGATCGGTATCATGGGCGCAACCCAAGCCCATCGCGGATTGATAAACCATATGCGAAATATCGTTCCATGGAACCGAGCGCATGAGCGATGATATCACCCCACCAAAACCCAGCGCGCGCAAGGAACGCGTTTCGGTTTTTACCCATATCCGTTTGTTTAGACAGGATATTTTTGCATCACAACCTGCGAAATTATACCGTGCATGGATGGCAGAACTTCGCATGTTGTTGTTCAAATCCTATTTCATCAACGATCCCAAACTGGTTGAAACCGTGTTGAAAAAACGCCCCGATGATTTTCCAAAATCGGAAATCGTCACGGCGGGTTTGTTTTCGTTATTGGGCAAAAGTGTCTTTGTCACCAATGGAGATTTGTGGAAAAAACAACGCCGTATCATTGATCCCGCGTTCGAAGGTGGGCGTCTGCGCGATGTGTTCCCATCCATGCTGGCAGCAGCGGATGAAAGCGTTAAACGGTTACGCCCCTTTGCGGATGGAACGCCCGTTGAAATGGAAGAGCAAACATCACAACTGGCCGCCGATGTGATTTTTCGCACCCTGTTTTCCATCCCGATCAGCGATGAAATCGCCAGTGAAACATTTGAAAAATTCCGTGCCTATCAGCGCACACAGCCCTTACTAAATATCGCGGCATTTTTGAAACGCCCAAGCTGGGTGCCAAAAATGCAGCGCCGCGCCACCAAACGCGCCGCGCATGATGTGCGCAGATTGCTCACCCGTTTGACGATGGACCGCGCGGCGATGATTGCAAATGGCACAGCGCCCGATGATCTTGCGACAAAAATCATGACGACACGCGACCCTGAAACCGGTGATTTGTTCACATCCGATGAAATGGTTGATCAGGTGGCGATATTTTTCCTGGCCGGGCATGAAACATCGGCATCTGCGCTGGCTTGGGCATTATATCTGTTGGCATTGGATCAGGACACGCAAGCGCGTGTATTTGCAGAAACGTCAACGCTTGATGACTTTACCTTTGCCAATCTGTCGAAATTGCCATTCACCCGTGATGTTTTTCGCGAAACATTGCGGCTCTATCCGCCTGTGCCGATGATGGTGCGCGAAACCACACAGCCCGAATTATTCCGTGAACGTAAAATAAAGGTGGGATCACAGATCATATTATCGCCTTGGCATATCCAACGCCACGAACGGTTGTGGGATCGCCCAGATGTTTTTGATCCTGATCGTTGGCAAACCGATGAAACGCGCAAATGCGCGCGCGATGCCTATATGCCGTTTTCGGCGGGTGCACGTGTGTGCACGGGGGCAGGGTTTGCGATGGTCGAAGGTGTTGTATTGCTTGCTACGTTAATCCGTGCATTCAAATTTGATGTGGTGGATGGACATGAACCAACCCCTGTTGCACATTTAACCGTGCGTGCAAAGGATGGAATTTATTTGCGGCTGACCAAACGATAGTTCACTTTTGCAAAGATTTCAGCAAACAATGCATCCTCTTCCGCAGGGGTCAGCCATTTGCGTTTCTTTGCTGTGTCACCACCGTGATCCGCGCTGACATGTTCCGCACCGACAAGAGATGCAGATTCAAAATCATTCATTTTCAAAAGACGTGTCATTGCTCATTTCCTCGTTCGTTTTTTTATAGTTAGTAAATAGAGACACAATTTTAAGTTTTTGCGTTCTAATTTGGGTAACAATGTGTTCAGCGGGGTGTGAGTTGATCTTGGTAATGCGCCAAAACAAATAACCGTATTGCAGAGGCTAATCCTGTTGAAACACCACGATCGGCATCTATCTCTGCGGCTAAAACATTTATCGGCAATCCACGTTGTTGTGCGATTTGTTTGAATGCACGCCAAAACGGTTCTTCAAGCGACACGCTGGTGCGGTGCCCTTTGAGTGTCAAAGAATGTTTTTGTGGTCTTGCATCATCGGCCATGGTGTTTGATTGGCGAATTGATTGCGATTTGTCTAGTCACATTGCGTTGTGCGGCCCGATCCCCCCAGATCAGACCGCACAGCGGCAATTATTCGCCTGCGAAAATGTTATTTGTGTAATCCATTTCGCGCGGTGTGCCTTCGAAAGTTGAACCAATCATTTTCAACATCGATACATCCACACGTGGTGCATTTTTTCCACCAAGTTTCAGCGGAAGCATGATCACGTTGCTACGGTTTTCGTCGTTAGAATGTGAAATATAATCCAAAGGCATAATACTAAGTTCCCAATTAAGTTTTTCGCTCAACCCCTAAATGAACAGGGAAATGTGAATTTTCAGGGCTGAATTAGGGCGATATTGTGCAAAATGGTTAAAATAATCGCGCCGACACGGGAAAAATCCGCATCGGCGCAAAAAATAGTGTTTGTTTTTGGTTACTTAGGGCCAATCATATCTTTTGGCTGGACCACACGATCAAATGTTTCGGCGTCAACAAAACCCAAATTAATCGCTTCTTCCTTCAGGGTGGTGCGGTTTTTATGGGCTGTTTTGGCCACTTTGGTCGCGTTGTCATACCCGATTTCAGGCGCCAAAGCCGTAACCAGCATTAACGATTCCCACATCAATGTGCTGATACGTTCTTCGTCTGCCTCGATCCCATCAACGCAATTGTCGGTGAATGCAACGGATGCATCGCCCAAGAGTTGCATGGATTGCAACACATTATAAGCCATCATTGGTTTATAGACGTTTAATTCAAAATGGCCTTGGCTGCCTGCGAAACCCACGGCGGCATCGTTGCCCATCACATGTGCACAAACTTGGGTCAACGCCTCGCATTGTGTTGGATTTACTTTGCCCGGCATAATTGATGAACCCGGTTCGTTTTCGGGCAACATTAATTCGCCCAGACCACAACGCGGGCCAGATCCCAGCAAACGAATGTCATTGGCGATTTTGAACAATGAACCAGCAACGGTTTTCAATGCACCTGACATTTCAACCAATGCGTCATGTGCGGCCAAGGCTTCGAATTTGTTTGGCGCGGTCACAAATGGCAAACCCGTGATTGCCGCCATGTTCGCCGCAACCTTTTCACCCCAACCAATCGGTGTGTTCAAACCCGTGCCAACAGCGGTGCCACCCTGTGCCAGAGGATAGATATTTTCCAGCGCGTGTTTGACGCGTTTGATACCCTGTTCCACCTGAAACGCATAACCGCCAAATTCCTGACCAAGGGTAAGGGGCGTTGCATCTTGGGTATGGGTGCGGCCAATTTTGATGATGTCTTTGAATGACTTTGCTTTGGCATCCAATGCCGCGTGCAATTTTTCCAAACCTGGGATCAACACATCATGCGCGGTCATGGCGATGCCGATATGCATCGCTGTTGGGAATGTGTCGTTTGATGATTGCCCCATGTTGCAATGGTCATTGGGGTGCACGGGGGTTTTTGAACCCATTTCACCGCCCAACATTTCAATCGCACGGTTTGAAATCACTTCGTTCGCATTCATGTTGGATTGCGTACCAGAACCTGTTTGCCATACAACCAATGGGAAATGATCGTCCAATTTCCCTGTAACAACCTCGTTCGCGGCGGCAATCATTGCTTCGGCCAATTCGGCGGGGATTTTGCCCAGATCGCGGTTTGCCTCGGCACAGGCCTGTTTGATCACGCCAAGTGCGCGCACGATGGCAACGGGTTGTTTTTCCCAACCGATGGGGAAATTCATCAGGCTGCGCTGTGTTTGCGCGCCCCAATATTTATGTGCAGGAACATCAAGGGGGCCAAAACTATCTGTTTCGGTGCGAATGGCGGACATGGGGATTTTCTCCGTAATTAAAAATCAAGCGATCTATAATATGGAAAATGCCAATTGCCAATTGCGCAGATTGTCTTGGCTCAATGATTTAGATCGCCTTTTGGTTCACCCGCTCCGAAAGTTCAGCGGCGGTTTCCACGCGTTCGGAATAGCGATCGACCAAATGATCCTTGATATCGCGCGTCAGGGTGGTGAATTTTACCAATTCCTCCATCACATCAACCATACGATTGTAATAGGGGCTGGGTTTCATCCGCCCATCGTCATCAAATTCTAAAAACGCTTTGGCCACCGATGATTGATTTGGGATGGTTAACAAGCGCATCCAGCGCCCAAGGATGCGCAACTGGTTCACGGTGTTAAAGCTTTGCGAACCACCGTTCACCTGCATCACCGCCAGCGTTTTGCCTTGTGTGGGGCGCACACCGCCCAAGGATAATGGGATCCAGTCGATTTGCGATTTCATAATCCCAGTCATGGCGCCGTGACGTTCGGGCGAACACCACACCATGCCCTCTGACCAAGTGACCAAATCGCGCAGCTCGGCAATTTTGGGGTGATCGGCGTCCACGCTATCGGGTTGGGGCAGGTCGGTTGGGTTAAATATGCGGGTCTCTGCGCCCAATTTGCGCAAAACGCGTGCGGCTTCTTCCGTCATCAGGCGGCTGAATGATCGTTCGCGCAGTGATCCATATAGCAACAGGATGCGCGGCGCATGTGTGGCGCGATCGGTTGGGAACAGTGCGTCTCGGTCGCTGGTGCGAAAACTATCATCATTTATATTTGGCGGGTTATCCAAGGTAATAATCTTTCAATTCGCCGCGGCGTTAACATTTGCACGCGACTTGTTCCAAAAACGGTTTGCATTCATCAACATTGCCACCACAGCAATCTTTCAACATGAACCCAATCAAATCGGCCATCGCGGGCATATCGGCAAAATAGCGAATGCCGCGCCCCTCACGAGTTTTGCGAATGAGCCCAGCATTGAGCATCACCAACAGGTTGGCCGACATGGTGTTTTGGCGCACATCCAGTTTTTCGCCAATCTCACCGGCGAGCAATCCTGTTTTCCCCGCCTGTACCAACAGGCGAAAAACGTCCAAGCGTGTGGGCTGGCTTAATGCGGCAAAGGCTGTGGTTGCATGTAATGTATCCATACATCATGAATTATTGATATATTAAACACATGTCAATACCAATGAAAAAATTCAACATGACGGGGGTTATTTTCGGAAACTATCCAATGAAACCACCTCGGCATCGCCGCGTGGTTTTTCGTCGATCTGATCCAATTCTGTATCAATATCGATCATCGGGCTTTCGATGTCATCATCATCCATCAGGGGTTCAATATCCGCATGTTCAAACCGCAGTCCAAATTCAACCGACGGGTCCACGAATGTTTTGATCGCGTCAAATGGAATGATCAGCGGTTCCGGGCTATCGCCAAAATTAAGCGTGATGGTGAAATAATCGTCAAACACGTTCAAATCTTCGAACCAATGTTGCACAACCACGGTCATGTCATCTGGATACCTCTCGCGCAGCCAATCCGCGATTTTCACATCTTCATGCGTGGTATCAAAGGTGATGAAAAAATGATGCTCGCCCGGCAATCCATTTGCCGAAATATCGCGCAACAATTCTGCCAGCAAACCGCGCATGGCATTATGCATCAAATGTCCGTAGTTAATCGTGTCGTTCATGAAATTCGTCCCAAGTTTGCACATAGCATAGCAAAGTGAGAAACAGAGGGAAGTGCGAAAATGAAAAACCCACAGATTGAATTAGAATGCCAAACCCTTGAAAATCAAGACTTCACGATTATGTGAACGAGTACATTTTGTTAAGGGGAGAGAGACTATGAAAAAGGCAATCGCCGAATTTATCGGCACATTCACACTTGTATTCATCGCTTGTGGCGCTGCCATTTTCGCGGGATCGGTTATTGGCTGGGCAGGGGTGTCATTTGCATTCGGTCTGGCGCTGATCGGCATGGCTTATGGCATTGGGCCGATATCGGGCTGTCATATTAACCCTGCGGTATCGCTGGGCGTATTTATGGCGGGGCGCATGACCATGCCTGAAATGTTGCAATATTGGGCAGCACAGATTGGGGGCGCAATTGTGGCCACACTGGCGCTATCAATTATTGCAAATGGTGGCACTGATGGCAATTTCGCGGGCAATCACGTCATGGATGGTTACACGATCTTTGGCGGGTTGTTATTCGAAATTATCGCAACATTCTTGTTCCTTGTGGTGATTTTGGGTGCAACACAGGTTGGTGCACCAGCGCAAATCGCAGGGCTGGCCATTGGCTTGATGCTGGTTGCGATCCACTTGATCGGCATTCCAATTACCAACACATCAGTGAACCCAGCGCGTTCAATCGGACCGGCATTATTCCAAGGCGGCGCGGCGCTAACACAGCTTTGGATATTTATCATCGGTCCAATGATTGGCGCGGCTGCGGCGGGTATGCTGTTTAAATCGGGAATGTTGGAAGCGGACAAATAAATCCAAATAAATCCCTAAGTTTTCCAATATTTGGAACTGCTTACGCAGCTACAGCCATCGGTGCTTTGTTGTCATTTGCAACTAGCTTAAGTGGGTCGATAACAGCGACACCGCACCGGGCAAAAGCAAACATCTTTAGACGTCCGTCGATCCTATTTCGACCCCATGCCAACCGCCAAATGAACGGTATATTTGGTGGAGTCGCCGGGTACCGCCCCCGGGTCCGATCCGCTTATTACATGCGCGTTTATTACCATAGTTCCCGAAGGAACATCGCCAATATACGCCCAATCAGCGTGGATTTAAAGGGGTGATCACAGCCCATTGATACAAAATCCTCTAACACCCGCAGAAAATTCGAAAAACAGCGCCAATTTGGACAATATAGTGGTTCACGATTTGCAATCTTCAAGATATAGTGATGATTGAATCATAAAAAAGACCATAAAACATCGCGAAATTGGGGATAGCAATGCCATTAACCGCCGAACAAGCTGCAGAAATCGAAGAACAACGCGCCCAAACGGGCACCACGCGCCGCGCCATCAGCGAAGGCATGGAAGAACATCTTTATAAGGCGCACGAGGTTCTGGATCACGGGCTGATCCGCGTCATTGATTACATGGGCAACGATAGCGCGATCACACAGGCCGCGCGCGTGTCATACGGCAAAGGCACCAAGGCCGTTTCCAATGACGAGGGTTTGATCCGCTATCTGATGCGCCACTGGCATTCCACACCGTTTGAAATGTGCGAGGTGAAATTCCACGTCAAACTCCCCGTATTTGTTGCGCGGCAATGGATCCGCCACCGCACCGCAAACGTGAATGAATATTCCGCACGGTATTCCATTTTGGATCGCGAATTTTACATCCCAAAACCCGAACATCTGGCCGCACAATCCGTGATTAATAACCAAGGGCGGGGCGAAGCGTTGACAGGCGCCGAGGCCGAAGCGGTGCTGAAATACTTGCGCGATGATAGCGACAAAGCATATGATCATTACGAAGAAATGATGGCCGAAGGTGATGATGATAAACAGGGTTTGGCACGCGAACTTGCCCGCATGAACCTGCCCGCCAATGTCTATACCCAATGGTATTGGAAGGTTGATTTGCACAATCTGTTCCATTTCCTACGCCTGCGTGCAGACAGCCACGCCCAATACGAAATCCGCGTCTATGCGGAAAAAATGTGCGAGATTGTGAAAGACTGGGTGCCAGCAGCCTACAGCGCTTTTGAGGATTACCGCATGGGTGGCGCGAATATTTCAGAAAAAGGTCTCGATTGCATCCGCCGCCGCTTGGCTGGTGAAGACGTCACGCAAGAGAACAGCGGCATGAGCAAAGGTGAGTGGCGCGAGTTTGAGGGGATGTTGGGGTAGGGATGCAAGGTCAAGCCGATCAAACAAAGATTTGTAAGGTTTGTGCTGCCGAAATGCCTGCGGGTGCGAACTTCTGCATTACTTGTAAAAATTGGCAAGACTGGCGCCGACATATCAGCATCGGCCAAAGCTCATTGGCGTTATTAGTTGCACTTTTTGCGGTCCTGACCCCATTGGTCCAATTTATCTTTTCGGAGGCTTCGGAAAGTCGAGCGCGCAAATTACAGAAGCTAAAATTTGCTATTTCAAATATTTCCCATAACGACGTTGAGGCAATAATTTCGAATCCAACCGACATGTCTATGGTTGTTCGAGAGATTCAATGTAAAATCAACGCCCCAATTGATCCTAAATATTATTTTGAAGAAGACGGATACGGATATGTGCGTTGGCCAACAGCGGATGAAGTATTAGGACCGGTTTCGATCTCATATACTTTAGCTGAGCCCACATTTGTGCAATCGAAAAGCCAAGCCTATGCTACATTCCAGCAAGAGCACATAACACCAGTACTTATCGAGGGAAGACGACTAGTATCTGGAAAAAGTTTTGTGTTGAAAGGTGAACAAATAAGTTTTTGTGTATTGACTGCTCTCGATGAGAATAATTCTGATATTGGCGTAATTGTTGAACTTAGCCCGATAGACATAGCAGGATTTGATCTACTTCGCTTGGTTGAAGATGGTGACTATAGCGAACAACAAATGGGGCTAAAGGCTGATCACTTGTCAACAATTGAAACGGTTCGCGGGAAGTAACATTCAATCTCGCGTTTTGAATGAGACAATCCAGCAGCTATTTAAAAAAATTCTCAAATGAGCAAACACCAGCGCCAGAACCTCGGGTGGGTGCGAATGCGCCCTCCCATGGGGGAGGTTCGGGCGCGGGCGGCTTGCGCCGCCCTTGGTGATTGCCGCAATCCTTCGTCCTTAAACGACCCAAAAATCCGTCCGCCACATGTCCCCCATGTGTCCGACGGATGTCCCACGCTTGTCCCACAGGCCAAATATCTGAAATTAAACAAAAAAACGGCGCCCGAAGGGGCGCCGCCTTTAATTAATTAACGAATGATTAAACCAATGCGATATTGACCGCGTTCTGTTTGCCATTGCGACCTTCTTCAAGGTCATAAGTGACTTTCTGATCGTCGTTCAAACCTTGCAGGCCGGCCGCCTGAACAGCGGTGATATGTACGAATACATCATTGCCGCCATCTTCGGGTGCAATGAAACCATAACCTTTGGTTTGGTTGAACCATTTTACGGTGCCGTTAGCCATTTCCGTAGTCTCCTAAAATATGCCCCGACATTATGCCAAGGCTTGACATGTGTAGCTTAGTCTATCTCGGTCTATGCTACTTGTAGAAGTCATCGGATCGGCGAATAGTAAACTCACACCATCACGTTGTGGGCATTCCGATTCAAAGTCAAGTAAACTGTAACGGGGGGCGGCAACGCGAACGGGGCCGTGCGTTGCCGCCGATCTGGTGGGTGCAAACGGGGAGAGAAGGCCACCAAGATACAGTGATTTAACCCTATAAAATAAGGGGTTTGGTGAATGTGACGATAATCACGGATTGGCGGTTTTTCTATGTGCGGATTTATGCCAACATGGATGGGGATAAAATTTAAGTGAATGGGATACGTGAAATGGCACTGACACTCTATGGTTTGAAAAACTGCGATACCTGTCGCAAGGCGTTAAAGGTTTGTCGTGCATTTGACGACGAAACCACCTTTGTCGATGTGCGCGCCGATGGCATCAGCCGAACCGTACTGGAACGGTTTCACGGCGCATTTGGCGCGGCATTGGTAAACACCCGTTCCACCACATGGCGGGGTATGGATGACGCGGAGCGTGCGCGTGATCCGATTGATCTGTTGGTCGCACACCCCGCATTGATGAAACGCCCCGTGATTGATCATGATGGGGCATTAACCCTTGGTTGGGGTGGCGATGTGGCGGCGAAATTCACCGCTTGAAAACACGCAGGATTGCCCCCACATTGATGGGGTAAGATAAGGAAGATTTCATGCGCAGAACAGCACTGATTTTGGGGATTATTTCCGGCATTTGGGGAATGATCGTTGGCTTTTTCGGATATGGTTATACCGAATTTATCAACTGGTTTGGTGAAATCCCAGATATCGCGGAACAGGTTGATAACGTTAACAAAACACGGTTTTTGGCACTGGTCGCACCGATCCTTGCGCTGGTTGGTGGCGGTATGGCCATGAGCCTGCCATTGGTGGCAGGCGCGTTGTTAATATTATCCGCTGGCGGGATGTATCTTGGCTTTGAATTTGGTGCCTTCACCATGTTCCCCATCACGCTATGTTTGGTGGCGGGGATCTTGGCGCTCACCGCGGGTCTTTTGAAAAAAGAGGATTAGGGCGTTTTGCAAAAACGATCCAATGAAATTGGCCCCGCACCTTTGATCAAAAGGGTTGCGAATAACAGATACCAAAACAGGCGCTGATCGGCGATCAATTCACCCGATTGGTTGTTAAACCAGCCACCAAATTTCGCACCATGCCCTGTGACATCAACCAATGTTTGCACAGCAACAAACCCCATCATGCCAAGTGCTGCCAGACGCGTGAACAGGCCAAGCACGATGAATAACGGCAGGATCAATTCCGCCCAAGTGCCCGCAATCGCGATCAGTTTGTAGATAAACCCAAGCTGGCTTGGATCGTAACCAACAGCCTCCATCGCCTTGGGGAAAATTTGCACATATCCGTTTGGATCAAGCGCAAACAATCCGCCAAACCCATCACCCAGTTTTGTCGCCGCGGATTTCCAGAAATACATCAAAAGCGTTGCGGCAAAGATGAAACGGGCAAATGTTGGCAAAAACCATCCGCCTAAAGCGGCCGAAATACGTGCAAAAATGCGATCGTGTAGCTGTAAAATCCAAGTCATGTTGTTCCCCTAAGTCGTTATTTTATTGATGATACTTGTTGAAAGCATCAGCGTTATCGCATTTGATAAATCAAATTCGTTATCTATTTGTTGCGCCGCATCATATGCGGATTCAAGCGTTTCACCGCGTTGTAAGTGTTCCAAAAAATGGGCGATGCTGTGGCTGATCAGCGTTGCATCAACGTCAAATTCAGGGCGAAAGATCAAAACGATTTCACCGCGCGATTTCACCGGGTGTGCATTGTCGATCATGTTGTGATGCCAGATGCTCTGAATTGGATGATCGGATGGGATAATTTGCGCCGCGGGTACCAGATCAAATCGGGATTGCAACAACGCATCCTCGGGCAAATCCACCAGCGTTTGTGGATCGAAACCTTGCGCATCTGCTGCGTGATATGATTGTCGCCGCGCCAATTCCAACCGCGCCACATCGGGCAAATAGGCTAGATGCGCCACAGGTTCAAATGTGGTCAAAAACGCGGGAAAACCAGTGCCGTAAAACATCAGCATCGGATTTTGCGGGGGAAATTTGCGCACATAAAAACCCGCCATCGCATTGAAAAAATCGGTGCCAACCAATTTGTGGACAACGGGAAATGCGGTTTGCATCGCATCAATCAGGCTGGTCACGACATTGTTGCGATAAACGTCAAATCGTTTTCCTGCGGGGCGCCCGTTTGGATCGATCAATCCTGATGGCGTGGGCAGTTCAGGGTTCAAAACCGCTTCGCTAAATTTTGGTTGGCTCACCAGCAAAGGATAGGACATTACGCCACCTTTGACACAGCATTTACCAGCAATGCATCGGCCTGTGCCGCCTCTGACGCGAGTACATCCCAAGAAGGAATATCATTATCCCATTCGATCAAGGTCGGGCGCGGGCCAGAACGTGCAAGTGTATATTCATAAAGCGCCCAAACCGGATCGACGACGGCGCGTGAATGGCTGTCGATTAACAAAGTTTCACCGTGATCATCGGCGTCTTCTTCGTGTCCACCCAAATGGATTTCCCCAACATGTTCAAGAGGGTAGGCGTCGATGTAACCCTGCGGCGAATAGTGTTGGTTTGTGGCGGAAACAAACACATTATTCACATCCAACAACAAACCACAGCCCGTGCGTTTGGCAACCGCTGACAGGAATTCAATTTCTGACATATCGCTTTCGGCAAAGGCGACATAGGTGCTGGGATTTTCCAATAACATTTGGCGCCCGACGGTGACTTGTACCTGATTGATATGATCCACAACGCGATCGACCACGCCCTGTGTGTAGGGCACGGGCAAAAGGTCGTTCAAAAAATGTGTGTCATGCGTGGACCAAGCCAGATGTTCCGAAAATAGGGCAGGGTTGAGCCAATCGACCAGATGTTTCAATCGCGCAAGGTGATCAGCATCAAGCGGACCCTCAGCACCGATAGATAGGCCAACACCGTGACAGGAAATTGGGTAAATCTCCGCCAGATGTTTCAGCTGTGCAATCGGGCGCCCACCATCGCCCATGTAATTTTCGGCGTGGATTTCCAGCCATGAAATGGCTGAGGTGTCTTTTAAAATGTCGTTTAAATGTTGTGCTTTGTAACCAACGCCCGCGCGATTTGGCATGGTATTTGGTGCGGATTTTGATTGATCCAACATTTTAGAAAACTCCCCTTGATCGTGTTTGGGGGCAGCATTGCCGCCCCCAAAAATGGCTTAGGATGGGATGTCGCGTTCCAATGGTTCCAATGAACCTTTGCGTGCCATGCCATCATCCGCTGCCGGCAATTCCATTGTTGTGCATGAACCTTCTGCAACCAGTTTCCAAGCGTTACCTTGGTAATCAACGGTTGATGTGCCAGCGCATGATGTGCCTGGACCCGCCGCACAACCGTTTTCACCGGCCAATGCAACGCCATAACATTTTACGTTTGCAGCGTGTGCGCCACCTGCGATTGATGTTACTGCTGCTGCAACTGCTGATGCGATTGCCACCTTTTTAACTGATTTCGCCATTATATTTTCCTCTGATATAACTGTTGAACAAGTATCGCGTTTTGCGATGGAATAGTGTTAGCAAAGAAATTTCATAACGCGCCACTCACATGCCTGTTATACACGCGTGGTTTATCTGTTGTAACATTTTTGGGCATGCGCACAAAAAAGGGCAGGCAAACGCCCACCCTTGATGCAATGAATTGTTTGTTTTTGGTTTAACCGACGAATGCTTTTTCAAGCACAAATTCGGCGGGGCTACTGTTGGAACCCTCTGTAAAACCAGCATTTTCACAGATTTCTTTGATATCCATGTTCAATCCCATGGACCCACAAATCATCACCCGATCTGTTTCGGGGTTTAATGGTGGCAATCCAAGGTCTGCCGCAACCGTTCCATCCTTGAGCAAGGTGGTGATACGCCCCATTTTTGGGCTCTCTTCTTGGGTGGTTGTGGGATAATATTTCAATTTATCGCCAACAAATTCACCAATCAGTGGGTCATCTGCAAGGCTTGTAACCAAATCAGCACCGTATTTTAGCTCTGCCACTTCGCGACAGGTGTGGCACATGATGACCTCGTCATAACGTTCATAAAGGTCAGGATCGCGCATCAAAGATGCGAATGGTGCAATGCCTGTACCTGTTGCGATGAAATACATGCGTTTCGCGGGCAGCAATGCATCCAAAACCAATGTTCCCACAGGTTTGGGGCGCACGATGACCTGATCGCCAACCTGAATGTTTTGCAATTTAGATGTCAGCGGGCCGTCTTGCACCTTGATCGAATAAAATTCCAATTCTTCGTCCCATGATGGGGATGCGATGGAATAGGCGCGCAGCAATGGGCGGTCATTATCACCCATCAAACCGATCATCACAAATTCGCCAGAGCGAAAACGCAATGATTGCGGGCGTGTCACGCGGAACGAAAACAAACGATCCGTGTAATGGGTAACTTTGGTAACCGTTTGCGCATCGGGCAATACGGGCTTTGCTTTGGTAACGTTGACTTGTTCGTTCATCGGTTCAATCTCTGCAATACAAGGGAGGAATTTGTTGCGGCTTTGGCTTAGCCAGCTTTTTTCACATGGTCAAGGTAGCTATGGTCGCGCCAATCAGCGCGAAATTGCCATTGATCGGCGGGTTGGCGTTTGGCCAGATCGTCGCTGATTTCAACTTCGTCAAAACCAACACGGCGCGCCATTGCGTATTGATCGGCCAAAACATGACCGTTTGCACGCAAACGACCCGTATAACCCAACAGGCGCAAATGACGTGCGATGGAAAAACCGCGCCCGTCGGCAAAGCTTGGGAATGCGATGCGGATCATGGCGCAATCGTCAAAGAATGGCACCAAATCGGCGGGGTTAGATGTGTTTGGCACATCAATGGCGTAACCATTGGCATGTTGCCAGCGCGACAAGGCGGTATCATCCCAAGCGTGGAAACCATCCGTCCAATCGTCAGGGGCGAACCCAGAATCTGTTACAATTACGCTCATGCTTGGTCTCCTGTGCGGGTGGCACCGCCGTTAGAAAAATGAATGCCACATTCCACCTTGTCTGATCCACGCCAGCGACCCGAACGCGGGTCTTCGCCAGCAGCGACCTTGGATGTACATGTGGTTGGCGAACAGCCAATAGATGGATAGCCTTGATCCACCAGCGGATGGCGGGGCAGGCGGTTATTGATAATGTAATCTTGCAAATCTTCGCGGCGCCAATGTGCCAGCGGATTGATTTTGATACGCTTGTTTTCCTCTGCCTCGAACAGATCAAGTGCTGTGCGGGTACCTGCCTGAAACCGTTTGCGCCCTGTGATCCATGCATCAAAATCATTCAATGCATTTGACAATGGCTCGGTCTTGCGCAGGTCACAACAACTTGCCGTATCGGCCAGATGAAGCCGTGCAAATGGATCGCGTTTTTTCACCTGTGCGGCATCGGCGCGAATGGTACGCACATCGGTCAGGCCCAGTTTTTGTGCGACTTCTGTTTGATAATCCAGCGTTTCTTGAAACAACATTTGCGTGTCGATGAACAAAACGGGCGTGTCGGGATTGATGATCGAAATCATATGCAACAACACAACGCTTTCGGCCCCAAAGGATGACACCATCGCCACGCGCCCGACCATTGGATCGTTCAGCGCATGGGTCAAGATTGGAATGGCCGCGTGATGGCGATAGCTATGGTTAAGCTGTTCAACACGCTCCTCAATCGTCAATTCTGGTGCTTCAAATGGCATGGAATTATTCCGCCGCTATTTTGGTTTCAGGATAAAGCGCCGCCTTAAACGGTTCGGCGCCCAGACGTTGATATGTTTGCAAAAATGTTTCGTGCTCATCCGCGCGAATTTCAAGATAGCCATAGATCAAGCGCTCAATCGCTGGCAGCAATTCATCCGCACTAAACCCAGGGCCCGCACGTTCGCCAATGGCGGCTGTTTCTGTACCATCACCACCCAGTGTGATTTGATAGTTTTCAACGCCTGCACGATCCAGACCCAAAATCCCGATATGGCCCACATGGTGGTGACCACAGGCATTGATACAGCCAGAGATTTTGATTTTCAGCGCGCCAATTTCATGTTCCAGTTTCAATTCGTCGAAACGGGTTGCGATTTCTTGCGCGACAGGGATTGAACGCGCCGTTGCCAACGCACAGTAATCCATGCCGGGGCAGGCGATGATATCGGAAATAAGGCCGATATTTGCGGTGCCAAGGCCAACCGCCTGCAAGGTTTTGTAAACCTCATGCAGATGGGATTTATGCACATGGGGCAGGATCACGTTTTGCTCGTGGCTAATACGCAATTCATCATGGCCAAATTTTTGTGCCAAATCCGCCATCACGCGCATCTGTTCGGATGTGGCATCGCCCGGCGTGTCACCTTGTTTTTTGATCGAAATCGACACAATCGCGTATTCATCGTTTTTATGCGCGGATAGGTTGGTATCCACGAATGAACGAAACGCTGGGTCTGATGATTTTGCCGCTTCAAACGCATCAGTGGATGCGCTGATATATGGGGGTGGAGCAAATGCGGCTTCGATATCGTTAAACAATGCGTGGTTGAATTCACCAAATGCAGCGCGTTGCAGGACAAAGCGTTCTTCGACCAATTCACGGATTTTTTCGATACCGTTTTCATGCACAGTGATTTTGATCCGCGCTTTGTATTTGTTATCGCGACGCCCAAGGATGTTATACACCTGAAGGATGCTTTCCACATAGGGCAACAAATCTTCGCGGGGCAAAAATTCACGCAACACTTTGCCAATCATCGGCGTGCGGCCAAGACCACCACCAACAATCACCTCAAAACCGGGTTCGCCAGCATCATTGCGCACCATGCGCAGGCCGATATCATGGGCCTTGGTCACAGCGCGATCATTTGGTGATCCTGTGATCGCAATTTTGAATTTACGCCCCAAGAATGCAAATTCGGGATGATCAGTTGACCATTGGCGCAACAATTCGGCGGTTGGGCGCGGGTCTTCGATTTCATCGGCGGCAGCACCTGCAAAATGATCGGCGGTGACATTGCGCACACAGTTACCAGATGTTTGAATGGCGTGCATTTCCACATCGGCAAGTGCTTGCAAAATATCAGGCACTTCGTTCAATTTTGGCCAGTTATATTGGATATTCTGGCGTGTGGTGAAATGGCCGTAACCCTTGTCAAATTTATCGGCAATCATCGCAAGCTGGCGCATTTTTGCGGAATTCAGCGTGCCATAGGGGATCGCGACGCGCAGCATATAGGCGTGCAATTGCAAATAGAGACCATTCATCAAACGCAAGGGGCGGAATTCTTCTTCGGTTAGTGAACCGTCGATACGGCGTTCGACCTGTGCGCGGAATTGATCAACGCGGGTTTGAACGAAATCTTTGTCAAACTGGGAATAGCTGTACATGTATTATGCCTCTGCCTGTTTGCCGTGGTCGTAATTTGATGGGCCACGGGTGCGAAACGCTTCGCGAAAATGGGTGGGAACGGGTTTGCCGCGTTCCAATACGGCATCCGCTAAATAAGGGCCAACCAGCAAATAAGATTGTGCATTGGCCTGTGCCAACAAATCATTTGCCTCGGCTTCGTCCTCGATAAACATCGCGTTTTCATGGGCGCTGACCCATTCGCCATTTGCGGCGTAATAGACAACGTCGCCTTCGATCAAACGATTGGCGGTTAAAACTTTGGGTTTGAATGGACGTGCCATTATGCGAATTCCTGTTCTTCTAATGTGTCGATTGCATCCAATGCGGCGCGGGGCGCAAGACCTAGTAAGATGATGGCAGGGCCATCCAATGCCACCTGATCCATCAGATCAGGTAATGCACCAAGGGATGTGGAAAGGATATGTTGATCCGCGCGTGATGCGTTTTCAACAATGGTGATTGGGGTTGCGCTGTCGGCGCCATGCATTAACAAACGCCCCGCCAAAAAACGCGATGCACGTTTGCCCATGTAAATGGCGGCGGTGCTGCCGGTTCTTGCCAATGCGCGCCAATCGTGATCGGCAAAGCCATCAACATCATGGCCCGTCAGGATACGAAATGTTGAATTGCGCCCACGTTTGGTAAGCGATTGCCCAATGCTGGCCGCTGCCGCACTGGCCGATGTGATGCCAGGGATAACGTCAAACGGAATGCCCGCGTTTGACAGCGCATCCATTTCTTCGTCCAAGCGGCCAAAGATCACGGGATCACCTGATTTCAGGCGCACAACATGATGCCCTTGCGCCGCGTGTTTAATCATTAGTGCGTTAATATCGTCTTGTTTCCATGATTTTCCAAAACCGCGCTTGCCTGTTTCAACAACAATCGCCTCGCGCCGCGCCAATTCCAAAATCGGGGCAGATACCAATTGATCGTGGATTACAACATCCGCTTCGTGCAACAAATTACGCGCCTTTAGAGTGAGCAATTCTGGATCACCGGGACCTGCACCCATCAAATGCACACGACCAGACGCCGCACGGGTATTCAGCGCATCATCCAACAGGTGATTCAGGGTTTCTTGCGCGGCAACCATGCCGCCACGATCCAATGCACGCGGGCCTGCGTTAAAATAAAATCGTGACCAAAAATCGCGGCGTTTGCGCCCCATGGGCAATGCATCGGCGGCAGGGCGAAATGCCTGACCGATCCGCGCCAAAATTCCAAGGTTTGCGGGCAAAGATTCTTCGACCTGTTGTTTGATTTTCCGCGCGAGCACAGGTGCGGCGCCCTCTGTCCCAATCGCCACGGTCACTGGATCACGATCCACAATGGCAGGGGTGATGAACTGGCTGTCATCCAGATTATCAACGATATTGGTTAGCTGACTTATGCCGCGTCCGATGGCAGCGACGCGTGCATCCTCTGCCGCATCATCATTTGCGGCGTAAAACAAAACGCTTTCTGCAATGTCATCATTTTGTAATGCGCGCGGTGTTAGGGTGATTTTACCGCCGTCCGCCCAATCGCGCACTACATCGACAGGATCTGCACCAAATACGTGAATATCCGCCTCTGTGCGCAACAACAAACGCAGCTTGGCCACGGCGCATTCGCCCGCGCCAGACACGACAACGCGTTTGTTGGAAAGATCGACAAAGACTGGAAAGTGTCGCATTGGGCTTGCTTTCAATTTGTGGGTTTCGTAGATGATATAGGCGATTTGGAATAATTTTCCAAGAAAGACCTGTTCAAACTGGGTTTTAAAGGAAATAATTTTATCAAATCGCAAAGGTGCGCAAATAAATCCGTGATTTGAGGAAAAAGAAGAATGGCCGACCAATTAGACGCGATAGATCGGAAAATTTTGGTAGAATTGCAGATCGACGCCTCGCAATCGTTGGATGAAATCGCAAAAAAGGTCGGCGCATCAAAAACCCCGGTTTGGAACCGCATTCGCAAGCTGCGCGAAAGCGGATTGATCAAACGTGAAACGGTGCTGTTGGATGCGGATAAATTGGGGCTGGAGGCGTGTTTTTTCGTGCTGGTGCGCACATCCGAACATGAAAAGTCATGGCAAGATAAGTTCTTGAAAACATTAAAAGAACGCCCAGAGGTGTTAGAGGCACATCGCCTTGCTGGTGATATTGATTACATCCTAAAAGTGCGCGTGCGAAACGCCAAGGCATATGACAAGTTTTACCAAGCCTTGATCGGCGAGGTAAAGATTTTCAACGTCACGGCTTTGCTGTCGATGGAAGAGATTAAATCAACAACGTTTTTGCCCGTATAACGCCTATTTCGACTTTATGGATTTTTCCAAACGTTCCGATTTTTTGCGCACAATGACCGATCGCAGATCATGCATGGCCATCAACAAATCATCGGCGAATGCGTCCACTTCGGCATCTGTGGCACGTGATTGGAACAAATGCGCGGTTAATGAAATCGTATCAATGGTTTGACGAATTTCATCAGATTGTTGTTGGGCATTCAATTCTTGGCGTGCGCTAATCCAATCCTGCATGGATTTGGTTTCAGCAGCCGTCAGAATTGCATCGCCCTGCGATTTAATTTCACCTGTTTTGGTGTTCACATTGGCGATTTGTTGTAATTCCAAGCGTCGCTGGCGGTTTTCCGTATCAACCCGAAAAACAGCGGCACCGTTTTCTTTGACGCGAAAAAACAGACTGTCTGGTTTTTTCATTGCAACAACTTTCCCCATGATTTCAATCCTTTACTCGTGATACATCATGTTAAGTAAGGTTTGAATTAGCATTTTTGTGTTTGAAATATGTTAATTTAGTGAAGCACAGAATTCTTGGATGCGCGTACAGGCGGTGATCAATTCGGATTCTGATGTGGCATAGCTTACGCGAAAATTGGGTGATAATCCAAATGCCGCGCCAAACACCACGGCAACGCCTGTGCTGGATAATAATTCGGTTGCGAAAACCTCGTCACTTTCGATTTTCACACCTTTTGGCGTGGATTTGCCGATGCATCCTGCGATGGATGGATAAACGTAAAACGCACCTTCTGGCGTGGGGCAGATCAGGCCATCAGCCTTGTTCAACATATCCACCACCAAATCGCGGCGTTTTTGGAAAATCGGGCGGCTCATGTCCAAATAATCTTGGGGGCCTGTAAGGGCCTCAAGTGCTGCCCATTGGCTTATGCTGCTGGGGTTTGATGTGCTTTGGCTTTGCACTTTGCGCATGGCTTTGATCAATTCAGCGGGGCCAGCGGCGTAACCGATGCGCCAACCGGTCATGGCATATGCCTTGGACACACCATTTACGGTTAAAGTGCGATCATACAGTTTTGGTTCCACCTCGGCAGGGGTGCAAAATTCAAACCCGTCATAGGCCAGATGTTCATACATATCATCGGTCATGACCCACACATGGGGGTGTTTGACCAAGACATCGGTCAATGCTTTCAGCTCTGCGCGGCTATAACCTGCACCCGTTGGATTGGAAGGTGAGTTAAAAATCAACCATTTGGTTTTTGGTGTGATCGCGGATTCCAAGGCGGCAGGCGAGAGTTTGAAATTATCCTCGATCCGCGTTTCAACGGGCACTGGCGTGCCACCACCAAGCAACACCATATCGGGGTATGACACCCAATAAGGGGCAGGGATGATCACTTCGTCCCCAGGATTCAATGTGGCGATCAACGCGTTATACAACACCTGCTTACCGCCTGTGGAAATGGACACCTGTTCAGGTGTATAATCCAGATTATTGTCGCGTTTGAATTTGTCACAAACGGCACGTTTCAATTCAATAATGCCATCGGGCGCGGTATATTTGGTTTTACCTGCATCAATCGCCGCCTTTGCGGCGGCCTTGATATTGTCGGGCGTGTCAAAATCGGGCTCACCCGCGCTCAGCGCAATCACATCACGCCCCGCCGCTTTCAATTCACCAGCTTTGGTGGTGATGGCAATGGTGGGCGATGGTTTGACACGTGATAATGACTTGGCCAAGAAAGACATGAATGATGCTCCGCAATTAATCATGAAATGTTTAGACAGCGTGGTTTCAAACAGCAAGCCAAGATTGACCCGCGCGACGGGCGTGATAAACGCAATCAACGCCAAAAGGGGATTGATATGTCAGAAGATCGCGAAACACGTCTAAAACGCCTGCGCCTGCGATCTTGGCGGCGGGGAATCAAGGAAATGGATCTGATTTTGGGGAATTTTGCTGATCAAGAGATGGCAAATTTAACCGATGCAGAGTTGGATGCACATGAATCCATGATGGCAGAGCACGATCAGGATTTATATTACTGGATCACGCATCCTGATGAAATTCCTGACGAAATTGCGCCAGCTTTACACAAAATTAGATCGCATTTTCTGCAATTATCGAAATAATTTTCGACGCCTTAAGAACTTGTTTGAACTTATGCTTCAAAACATCCGCAAATGGCAAACAGCGGAGAATCGAGCATGAGCATACATTCAAACTTGAACGGACGGGGCAGCGGCCCCGAATCCCAAGATTTCTTGGGCAATTATTTGGAATCTTTGTCGATGGTCGAACGTTTGCACCGTTTGTTGCTGGATGTGGTAAAGGATGAATTTGAACGGTTAAACTTGTTGGATATCAATTCGGTACAGGCATTATTGCTGTTTAACATTGGCGATAACGAAGTGACCGCGGGTGAATTGAAATCGCGTGGATATTATCAGGGTTCGAATGTGTCCTATAACCTGAAAAAGCTGGTTGAATGTGGATATATGCACCACAAACGATGCGAAGTGGATCGCCGCGCTGTGCGAGTAAAGTTAACGGAACAGGGGCAGCGTGTGCGCAAAATCGTTGCGGAATTATTTCAACGTCACGCTGTGGGAATGAAAGAACGCGGTGTTTTAACCGATAGCACGTTGAAGGATATCACCAATTCTTTGCACCGCGTGGAACGTTATTGGGGGGACCAAATCCGCTATATTTATTAATTATCTGCGTATTTGGTGACGAATCGCACGATGCGGCGATTTGGAACTTAAGGCCTTGGTCGCATTGCTTTATGGTGACATCGACCATAGTGGAATCAGTTATGAATTATTCAAATCGCATCGACCAAGCCATTAACCAACTGCACGACGAAGGGCGCTATCGCGTGTTTCAGGATATCTGTCGTAAAAACCAATCCTTTCCCAAGGCGGTTTGGACAGATGCAGATGGCGTTGAAAAAGACATCACCGTGTGGTGTGGCAATGATTATTTGGGCATGGGGCAACATCCCGCTGTTATTGATGCCATGCAAAATGCGATTGAAAATGCAGGTGCTGGTTCTGGTGGGACGCGCAATATTTCAGGCAATACCGTATATCACAAAGCGCTGGAAGAAGAGCTTGCTGATTTGCACGCCAAACAGGCGGCGCTTGTTTTTACATCGGCCTATAACGCGAACGAGGCAACGCTATCTGCCTTGCCAAAACTTTTCCCAGGGTTGGTGATTTTTTCGGACGCATTAAACCATGCATCCATGATCGAAGGTATCCGCCACGGTAATTGTGAAAAACATATTTTCCGTCATAACGATGTGGATCATCTGCGTGAACTTTTGGAACAGCATCCGATAGATGCACCAAAACTGATCGCATTTGAATCAGTCTATTCCATGGATGGCGATTTCGCACCGATTGAACAAATCTGTGATTTAGCAAATGAATTCAACGCCCTTACCTATATCGACGAGGTCCATGCCGTTGGCATGTATGGTGATACGGGCGCTGGGGTGTTGGAATTACAAGGTCTGCAAGATCGCGTGGATATCGTAAATGGCACCCTAGCCAAAGCATATGGTGTGATGGGCGGTTATATCGCGGCGGACGCCAATATGGTGGATGCAATCCGGTCATATGCACCCGGATTTATTTTCACCACATCATTGCCCCCCGCAATTGCAGCAGGGGCGGCGGCATCGGTGCGTTATCTAAAAAATGACAGCCAGTTACGCCACAAGCATCAAGCTGTTGCCAAGGAATTAAAGGATCGTTTTCGCGCACTTGGCCTGCCGCTTGATGATCACGGAAGCCATATCGTGCCCGTCCATGTTGGCAATCCGCAAAAATGTAAAATGATATCTGATCGGTTGTTGTCGGATTTTGGCATTTACGTTCAACCGATCAATTTCCCGACCGTGCCGCGTGGTACGGAACGTTTGCGTTTCACGCCGTCACCAGTGCATGATCAGAAAATGATTAATGATCTGGTGGACGCAATGGATCAGCTTTGGTCGCATTGCGAATTGAATAGGTCAGAAATCGCCTGTTAAGTGCCTATTAACACTTGAAGACTTTGCAAAAGTCACTATTTCGCCATATAGTTATCGTAACGATAAAAAAGTGACACGGAAAAGTTACCGTCTACACTTTGAGGTAAGAGGGAAATTGGGTATGACAGACGCTGTCGATCCAGCAACATATACTGAAGAACTTATTGGTTTTGATCAGTTTGAAGTTACCCTGGGCGATGAAATGCGCGGTGAACGCGCGACTCTTGGTAAAACATTGGACGATGTTTCTGATTCCCTAAAAATCAACCAAAAATACCTTGAAGCAATTGAAAATTGCGATCTGTCAGTTTTCCCAACACCCAGCTTTATTTCTGGTCATGTGCGGTCATATGCAAAATATCTGGGCATGGATCCGCAAAAATCATTTGAACGGTTCTGTGAAGAAAGCGGTTTTGACGGCGTGCGTCCCGCACTTAGCGAGACAGACGCAAAAGCCAAAAAATCCAAAACGTCCGCGTTAAGCCCACGTTCACAAGCATTGATGAACGATCCGATTTTCAACCCGCGCGTGCCAAATCGCCCCGCACCGGTTGGTATGTTTGAAATGATTTCCGTGTCTGGCATCGTTTCAACCGCACTTTTATGTGCATTGATTGCAGGTATCGGTTACGGCGGATATTCGGTTTTACAAGAGGTGCAGCGCGTACAGTTCGCACCGATCAACGAAACACCCGGTGTTGCGTCTGAAACTGTGAACCTTGATCTGGCGCTGATTGATGACATCAGCACAGAAACCACATCGCTTAATGTCGCCGAAAGTTCGGGCATGACATTGGAAGATTTGTATCGTCCACAAGAATTGGAAATTCCACAGCTTGTTGCGCGTGATGGTCCGATTGTGGCGCTTGATCCGCAATTGGTTGGAACAATGCCAGTCGCACCACAACAACCCGAAATTCAGGTTGCCGCGATTGAGGTGGAACAACCCACCAAGGTGAAAGTGGTCGAAGACGGCCCACCAGCAGTGGATATCGTCGCGCTGCGCCCAGCGTGGGTGCGTGTTTTCCAAAAATCAGGCGGCGTCTTATTTGAAAAAACATTGGATGCTGGCCAGCGATATCGCGTGCCAACGGATGTGCATGACGCATTGTTGCGTGCGGGCAATTCCGGTTCCGTTTACGTCATGGTTGGCGATAAAACATACGGCCCCGTTGGTGTGAAAACGGGTGTTGCACGCAAGGTTCCATTGGGTGCCAGCGAAGTGAGCGAAAAATTTGCCGAAGTGACAGATTTATTTGATTCACCATTGGCACCGCCTGTGAACACCGCGCAACTGGCCGAGTTGGCAGAAATCCCCACCGAATAAACATCACCCCAAAGTGATATTTTTCGGTGTGAAACCGTGCCAAATCCGCGTATATCAATCCTGAACACAGAACAAGTCAGGCCAGCGTTATGTCTTTGAACGAAATTCGCCCATGGCGAAATATCTATCGCCGCAAAAGCCGCCAAATCCATGTGGGCAATGTTCCTGTTGGTGGCGATGCCCCGATCAGCGTGCAAACCATGACCAACACATTGACCCATGATGTAAAGGCGACGATTGCACAGATTCAGGCCTGTGCCGATGCAGGTGCGGATATTGTCCGCGTTAGCTGCCCTGACGAGGCCGCGACAAAGGCGATGCATGAAATTGTACGCGAAAGCCCAGTGCCATTGGTCGCTGATATCCATTTTCATTACAAACGCGCGATCGAGGCCGCCGAGGCGGGTGCCGCATGTTTGCGCATCAATCCTGGCAATATTGGATCGCCAGAGCGTGTCCGCGAAGTGATCAAGGCCGCGCGCGATCACAATTGTTCCATCCGCATTGGTGTGAACGGCGGGTCGTTGGAAAAACATCTGTTGGATAAATACGGCGAACCATGCCCCGATGCGATGATCGAAAGTGGCATGGATCACATTCGTATCCTACAAGACAATGATTTTCACGAATTCAAAATTTCGGTAAAAGCATCCGATGTGTTTATGTCCGCCGCCGCGTACCAAGGTTTGGCAGAGGCAACCGATGCCCCAATCCATATCGGCATTACCGAGGCAGGGGGATTAACATCAGGCACGATCAAATCCGCCATTGGTTTGGGCAACCTGTTGTGGATGGGCATTGGTGATACCATGCGCGTCTCGCTGTCCGCTGATCCGGTGCAAGAGGTCAAAGTTGGCTTTGAAATCCTCAAATCATTGGGGTTGCGCCATCGCGGGGTGAATATCATTTCCTGCCCTTCATGCGCGCGCCAAGGGTTCGATGTGATCGCAACCGTGGCCGAATTGGAAAAACGTCTGGAACATATCAAAACACCGATGTCGCTGTCGATTATTGGCTGTGTTGTGAATGGTCCGGGTGAAGCATTGATGACAGATGTTGGTTTCACGGGTGGTGGCGCTGGGTCTGGTATGGTTTACATGGCTGGTAAACAAGATCACAAAACCGATAATGCGGGTATGGTGGATCATATCGTTGATTTGGTTGAACAACGCGCCGCAGTGCTTGATGCAAAAAATGCACAGGACACGGCCGCAGAATAGGTGAGTAAAAAAATGATCGCACTAATCGTCTTGGCCATTGTCTTGGGTGGATATTTTTACATGCGGTTTCGCATGGATCGATTGGTGTTAGACACGCAAATTTGGCACATCAATTCCGAAACACAAGCCGCCGAATTGACCAAACCAAATGGTTACACCCTGTCAGAGGATGACGCGGGCGTCTTTCCTATTCATGCCACCGAATTGGCCCAAAAATTTGATGATTTTGCAATGGCACAGCCATCCACCACGCGCCTGTCTGGGGATGTTGAGACCGGCAAAATCACATATGTTCAACGCACGAAATTGATGCGCTATCCCGATGTGATTACCGTGCGTTTTCGCGAAATAGATGCGGATAATTCCACATTTACGATGTTTTCACGATCTGTTGTGGGTCATTCTGATTTAGGGGTGAACCAAAAGCGCGCTTTGCAATGGTTGAACAGCTTTGCCCAAGTCGCGCGATGATGTCACACATTCATTTGTGCTCACCTCGCGCCACATCGGCACATTAAGCGACATTTCACACCGCGCGGTATAGCTTCGCCCGTCAACTTGCATACAGATTTGCTGGCCCAATTCCACGCGATTGCCTGTGCGATCTGTGCAATAACATTCGGGCCATTCAACGGGGTCGGCATTGGCAATGCCCTGAAAACCCACGAAAAAGATCAAAATGAACCTGTTCATGAAAACAAGGTAACATATTTTTGCGCAAAAATCACCTGTGCCCTTGACCAAACGCGTGCAACGCGCAATGTGTCGCCATGGTACCAGAACATAAATTAGAACAAATCCTGTCCCGTTTTGCATTTCTAGAGGCGAAAATGGCCGACGGGTCTGCGGCGGATGAAATCGCCACTTTGTCCAAAGAATATTCCGATTTGCGCCCTGTTGTAGAACAAATCGAAGCGTATCGCGCATTGGTTTCTGAAATGGCCGAAGCAGAGGACATGTTATCCGATCCCGAAATGAAGGCACTGGCAGAAGAGGAATTGCCACGCCTGAAATCCGAATTGCCAGCGGCGGAACATAAATTGCAATTGGCCTTGCTGCCCAAGGACGAGGCCGATGATCGCCCTGCAATCCTTGAAATTCGCGCCGGAACTGGCGGGGACGAGGCCGCATTGTTCGCCGCTGATTTATTGCGCATGTATCAACGGTTTTGCGAAAAAACGGGTTTCAAATTTGAAATGGTATCTGAAAGCGCGACAGAGCTTGGCGGTTATAAAGAGGTGATTGCCAATATTCGCGGCGACGGTGTTTTTGCGCGACTGAAATTTGAATCTGGTGTGCACCGCGTGCAACGCGTACCCACAACTGAAAGCGGGGGGCGGGTGCACACATCGGCCGCCACCGTTGCAATCATGCCAGAGGCACAGATTGTTGACGTTGATATTCCTGCAACCGACATTCGCATTGATACGATGCGCGCATCTGGTTCGGGTGGTCAGCACGTTAACACCACGGATTCTGCCGTGCGTATTACCCATTTGCCCACGGGCATTATCGTGGTCAGTGCGGAAAAATCACAACACCGCAATCGTGAAATTGCGATGAATGTTTTGCGCACGCGGCTCTATGATTTGCAACGCCAACAGGCCGCAGATGAACGGGCCGAGGCACGCAAAGATCAGGTTGGATCAGGCGATCGATCCGAGCGCATTCGCACCTATAATTTCCCACAAGGGCGTCTGACGGATCATCGCATCAATCTGACACTTTATAAGCTGGATCAGGTGATGCAGGGTGATTTGGACGAAATCGTTGATGCGTTAATTGCCGATGATCAGGCCACGCGATTGGCCGAAATGAACCCGTGAGCAATACGGTTCAGAATCTGTTGGATGGTGCGGGTAAAACGCTTCAACCCATATTGGGTGATGATTGTGGGCGCGATGCTCAGATCATTTTGGCGCATGTGTTGGGCATTTCCACCGCCAGTTTGCGCATGCGCTCATGCGAAACGGTCAGCGCCGATCAGGTGGCGGATTTTGAAATTAAAATTGCACAACGCGCGGCGTTTCAACCCGTGTCACAAATCATTGGTATGCGTGAATTTTGGGGGCGCGAATTTATCGTGACCCCCGATGTGTTAGACCCACGCCCCGATACGGAAACCCTGATCGAGGCGGCATTGGAATTACCCAGCCCAAATCGCATTTTGGATTTGGGGCTGGGGACGGGATGTATTTTGTTCACATTGCTGGCGGAATGGCGCGATGCCAGCGGGGTTGGTGTTGATATTTCAAGCGATGCTTTGTCGGTGGCTGGTCGCAATGCGCAGGCATTAAATGTTGCGGATCGCGCGGATTTGAGGCTGAGTAATTGGTTCGAAAACATCGATGAAAAATTTGATCTGATTGTTAGCAATCCACCCTATATCACAGCATCGGAAATGAATGACTTGTCACGTGACGTGGCAGATTGGGAACCCCATGTTGCGCTGACACCTGGGGGCGATGGGTTGGATGCATATCGCATCATTGCAGCGCAAGCATCGTCGCATTTAAACGCGGGTGGAAATCTGATGTTGGAAATCGGCTGGCAGCAATCAGAATCGGTTAGCGATCTGTTAAAACGGCACGATTGGTCAGATTTACGAATTTTACGCGATTTAGGCGGGAATACGCGGGTAATTTGTGCAAAATCACCAAAAATCTAGGCAAAAAAACCGCCCAAATGAGGAAATGAATGCTTTGTACTTGTCATTAACGCAAGCAAAGGTATAAGTTCTTTCTAGACGATTGATCACGGGGGTCTCGTCGCAACCAAGCAAAACATTCTTGGACTTCGCGCAAAGCGCGCCAATTCACAAAACAGGACTTTCTATTTATGCGCCCTTCGAACAAGCGTTCACGAAATAAGAATAATAACAACCGTCGTAATCAAGGCGGCAATATCATCAATCGTGTATTCGACTCTTCTGGTCCAGAGGGCAAGGTTCGCGGCACACCGCAGCAAATTATTGAAAAATACCAAACCTTGGCGCGTGACGCACAATTGTCTGGTGATCGCATCGCCCATGAAAGTTTCCTACAATACGCTGAACATTATTTGCGCATGTTGAACGAAGCACAGCGCGAAATCGAAGAGCGCAAAGAAGCGCAGCAAAATCAACAGCAAAACAACCAGAAACAAAATAATCCGCCACAGAATACCGCGGCAAATGGTACGGGTGATCAACCCGATGTTTCTGGTGCAAATTCAAACGATTTGTTTCCCGCACAAGATCAAGCAAGCGATTTGGTACAAACACCAGAGAGCAACGCTGACGCGCCAAAGCCTGCGCCTAAACCACGTGCCAAACGTGCGCCCAAGCCTAAACCCGCGTCTGATCAGGGTGAACAGCCAGCTATGCCAACTTTCGTAACAGAACCCTTGGCAAAACCAGCACCGAAAAAGACTACAAAGCCTGTGGAAACCACGCCATCTGCGGATGAAAAAGCGGGCTAAAGATTGCGTGCAATTGTGCAGAACTGTTCAATGGTTAATTGTTCTGCGCGTTCTGTTGGTTTCACACCAGAGGCCAATAAAACATCTTCGATATTTGGATGAATGGATTTCAGGCTGGCGCGTAACATTTTGCGCCGCTGACCAAATGCCATGCCCACAACCCGTTCTAATGTTTTACGATCCGCCTCGAATTTTGGTTGATCAAGGCGTGTGATATGCACCACAGCGGATGTGACCTTGGGTGGTGGGGTGAATGCCTGTGGTGGGATTTCCATGACAATTTTGGCATTGCAACGCCATTGCGCCAAAATCGACAAGCGCCCATAAGCCTTGGACCCTGGTTGTGCAACAATGCGTTGGGCAACTTCTTTTTGAAACATCAACGTCAGGCTATCCCAAAACGGGGGCCAGTTTTCTGGGGTGAGCCAGCGGATCAATAGTTCCGTTCCCACGTTATAGGGCAGGTTGGCCACGACCTTGATCGGGGATTGCATATGATCCAGCGGGTTGATTTCCAGCGCATCGCCGCTGATGACGTGTAATCGATTATCACTCGCTTGTGTGATTTCTGCGAGTGCTTGTAAACACCGATCATCGCGTTCAATCGCAACAACGCGACGCGCACCTTCCATCAACAAACCACGGGTTAAACCACCGGGACCTGGGCCGATTTCCAAAACATCATGCCCCGATAAATCACCCGCCATGCGCGCAATTTTTGACGTAAGATTCAGATCCAGCAAGAAATTTTGCCCCAGCGATTTTCGCGCATTCAACGCATGTTCGGCGATCACCTCGCGCAATGGGGGGAGGTTATTTAGCGTCATATCTTGCTCTGTTTTTTGCCATCTGCCCTGCGCATTTCAATGCAGCGATCAGGCTGCGTGCATCTGCGATGCCACGCCCCGCGATATCAAACGCGGTACCATGATCGGGGGATGTTCGAATGAAGGGCAATCCCAATGTGGTGTTCACGCCTTCGCTAAAGTTAAGTGTTTTCAGCGGGATAAGCGCTTGGTCATGATACATGCATATGGCGGTGTCATATTTTTCACGTGCGGCTGGGTGAAACATGGTATCGGCGGGAAGAGGGCCGGTGATATCCAAACCAGCGCTGCGCAATTGATCAAGCGTTGGGCGGATCATTTCGATTTCATCATGCCCCATTGCGCCACCTTCGCCTGCGTGAGGGTTCAACCCTGCGACAGCCAAACGGGGATTTTTGACGCCAAAATCTCGTTGTAATGCGCCATGTGTTGCGGTGATTGTGGCGATAAGCAATTCAGGGGTTAGGGCGGATTGCACATCGGCCAGAGCGATGTGAATGGTCACGGGAACCACGCGCAATTCAGGCGCAAGCAGCATCATGAATGATCGATCAACCCCACCCAGATGCGCCAAATATTCGGTATGCCCTGGATAGGCAAAACCCGCACCATCGTGCAGAACCTTTTTATTGATAGGCAATGTGCAAACCGCGCTGGCCTGACCCGATTTTGTGAATTCAACCGCTTGGTCAATGGACGCAATGGTGCTGATTGCATTTTGTGGATGCTCCACGCCGATGTTTGGGCGTTCAACAAACGGGCAGTGCAATACGGGCAAACCCGTCTTTGCCGCCGCGCGCGTTTCATCTGGTGTGGTAATCTGAACAACGGCATGACCCGATTGTTGCGCAAGTTCACGCATATAATCGTAATCCGCAATCAGGAAAAACGGTAATTTTTCGCGCAATTCATCCCAAGCACGCAATGCGATTTCCAAGCCAACACCGCTTGGGTCACCGCTGGTTAATGCGATGGGGGCGGTCATTTGTATTCGATATATGCGGCGCCCTTAAGCTCTTGCAAATAGCCATTGCCAAGCCCCGAGATTTTGCGATTGAAAATATTGCCACGCAACGCTTCGCGCTCGCCTTCTTGTAATTCTGTAGTACGGCTGCACAACATAATCACAGATAACCCACCGGCGGAATTTGGATAATAGCCTGCTTCGTTGCGATCAAGTTTTGCCAATTCCATTGCAATGGTTTGGGACAGTTCAGATTGCAAAGCAGCGGATTCTTGATACGCGTTTGCGCCGTATTTTTCTGAATTTGCACGCAGATCCAAACAGCGATCCGATTTGTTAATCAATACACGTGCCGCAGCAATTTGTTGTTTCAGCTCGCCACCCACGGGCAGGGCAACCTGTGCATAGGATACCGTCGTTTCCTTGGGCGCGGTGGCATCACGACGTGTGCCGCGCAGTTGAAAAATTGCCGTTGCGTTGTTCAGCTCGATTGGCCCTGTCACCTCGTTATTTTCCAATGCGAGCAATTGCGTAATGATAGATGTCGGCAGATTTGCCGCTGGCACCCAATCCAATCGCCCACCATTTCGCGCAGTTGGCGAACGTGAATATCGCCGTGCGGCGGATGCAAATGCGCCTTGGCTATTGATTGAACCAGACAGTTGTTCGGCCAATTGTTTGGCACCATCGGGGCCGCGTTCCAAATGTGGAATTACAATTTCAGAAATAAGAACAGATAGCGCACCCTGATTGGCACCACCCAATGCACTGTCAATTTCGTTATCTGTTACGGTTGCTTGGCGTGAAAAACGTGCGCGTACAACTTGGCGCCATAACAAACCATTGGTGACAAAGTCACGAAAGCTTTGTTCTTCGATGCCCCGAGCTGCCAAATATTGAATGATTTGTTCGGTGCTAAGGTTGCCACGATTTGCAAACTCTTCCATGCCTTCGGCGATTTCATCTTCGCCAACGGTTATGTTGATCAGGTTCGCAGCATGTTGATACAGGCGTTCGTCAATCAATTGGTTCACGGCCGTATCACGTGTATCACCACGCCCGCCAAACGCTGTGATCATCGCGGTACGTTGGGAAATTTCGTAATTGGTGATAATTCCGTCATTCACCGTAATCGCGGTGTGAAACGGTGCCTGAGCCTGTGCGATTTGAACACAGAATAACAAACAACCAAGCACCAAAGACATCATTCTCATCATATTATTTTACCAACTTAGAGCCCACAGCGACGGGCGAATTTAGGTTTCGATTTGCGTGCGCCCAATCCCTCGAGTGAGATTTTGAGCCCGAATTCGCGCGTCAGCTTACCAAGTGCTTCGTTTTGAAGCGAGACCGAAAAAGCCACTTTTGCACATTCATTTTCATATTGAACGCCTAATGTGCGTTCGGTGGCGTCGTTTGCCTCTAAATCATGGCGCCATTCGGCGTTAAACAACCAATTTTGGTTGGCCTGATAACGTGCATCCAGCGCGATTTCGTGTTGGCGTTCGTTTTCATCCAGCACCACTTGTTCATCCAACCAGACGTATGATGCATCCAATTTCAGCTTTTTATGTGTGGCCGAAAACCGCGTTTCGTTCTTGGACACCTTGCCGCGCCCATCAAACAATGCACGGCTAGACAGGCTGAATTGATTTGGAAAGCGCAAGCTAAACGCGCCAACATAATCGGACACAATCCCATCCAAACCCGCTGAAACACTGTCGGGGAATTGGTTCAAATCGCGCTGACGGAAAACGCGACCAACGGTAACACCCAATTCCCAGCCGCGCGGATCATATCGCAGATAATTCACCCCGACATTCAAACGCAACCCGCGTTCAGATTCATCAAACCCTTGAAACCGGTCGGTAGAAAACAGGTTGTTTTCGGAAAATTCCGCTTGCGGGGAATCCTCGTTTGGGCTGTCGAATGCGCGATCTGGTGACCAGACAAGCTGTGCAATTGGTTCGATCACGTGAATCGCATTGCCAACTGTTTTTGACAAAGGGTAGCGCAGTTCAACCGCCGCCGTTGGGGTGAAATTGGTATAGTGGCGTTCGGGATATTCCACCGAATTTGAAACCAGATAGGCATTGCCTTCGACCTTGGTTTCCATATTCAACAAAATGCCATTGTTGAATTGCCAGTTGTTGTACCAATCCAATTGTCCACCAACACGTGCAAAGCGGCTCCCGTCGGTGCGGATGAGCGAAACAGTTTGCGCGGTATATCCAAACCGCCCTGGCAAGGCATCAAAATCAAGGTTTTTGCGGTAATAAACCTGTGGGAAAACCAATGGGATTTCTTCGTCAACTTCATCGGCGCGCAGGCTTTGTGTGAATGATGCACCAAGCGAGAAAAAGCTGTCGTCCGTGGTTTTTTCCAAGGTGATGAAATTGAATAGGCGGTCATCATCGTTGAAATCGTATTGATCCAAGAATGTATCATCCGATGATAAATCCAACTTAAACGCCAATTGATAATCACGGCGCAGATTGAAATCACCCGTGACGGTGGCAAAGCTTCGAAATCGTGTATCGCTCAGCGGATCGGCCAAGGCAATTGCACCATTTGCGGTGATCTGACCGTTGACAAAACGATGGCGGTATTCGCCCTCCACGACAAAGCTTTCAGCGGATGCGATGGATGGTGTAATGGTTGCGTCGCGATGGTCATCAATCGCAATATAATATGGTAAATCAACACGATAACCCAGATTGGACGAATGACGAAACGAAGGGATCAAAAAACCGGTTGCGCGTGAAACGCTTGGGTCTGGTGTGCTGAGATACGGCAGGTACAGCACTGGCACACCCAACAATCGCAGACTTGGATTTTCAAAGTGGATGCGACGTTCCTGTTCATCATGCACCACACGTTTTGAACGGATTTGCCAGAATGGGACATCATTTTGCGAACATATATTACAGGTGGATGCTACGACCTGTTGCATCACCTTGTAGCGCCCATTGCTTCGTGAAAAATCAGACGCGGCCATTTGGAATTGATCGTTGATCAATATCTGCGCACCTGTGATTAATCCACGTGTCGCCTGATCATCCAATGTGGCGGATGTGCCTGTGATCACCGTGCCATCATCCGATACCAATTCAAATGCAGCGGGCAGGGTCAGTTCGCCCGTCGCTTGGTTATAAATCACCCGATCAGTTGTCAGCACCTGTTCGTTATAAATGACCCGCACATTGCCCGTGGCGATCAATGATTGGGTATCGGGATCATACGAAATTTGATCGGCCAAAAGCCCAACACCCTCTGGCGCGTTTTGCGCATTGACCATCGCACCGGTTGATAAAAACAGGGTGAGGGCCGCAAATGCTATGTTCTGAAACCGTTTCAATTCCCGTTACCCATCTTCCAAATGCAAAAACATCGCCAAGGCCATCAGACAGGCCGCAAGGGCAGGGAACCATGCCGCCATGATCACGGCAACCTGTCCTGCCTCGCCGAGTGTTTTTGCAAAATTCTGCAAGAAGTAAAGCGAAAAACCAAAGCTGAGCGCATAGAGCATCGCCAAACCCAAATTGCCCATTCGTGCGTTTTTCAACGTAAACACCGTGCCAATGACAAACATCGCCAAAAACAACAATGGGCGGGCCAAGGACATTTGAAATTGCATCCGATATTTCAAAGATGAAAATCCCGCATCTTCGATCTGTTTCGCAAATTTTGGCAGTGCCCAAATGGCAATGGTTTCAGGTGCCGGAAAACCATCCAAAATTTGTGCGGGTGTGATTGTGGTTGGAAAGCGTTTGATCGCAGGTGTTTGTGCCGTGTTTTCAGGATTGCCCGATTGCACATCCCAATGTTTAACATCTGTTAAAACCAATTCTTCATTGTTCAGAAACGCCACCGTGGCAAAATAACGATCCACGGCCAATCCTGTTTGGTCAAAATCCAACAATGTTACATCGCGCAGGATTTTACCGTTATCATTTGCTGCCGCAGCTTGCACAATCATATTGCCCTTTTGTGATTTCTGGCGGAGCCAAAACCCCGTGTCATTCACCGCAACGGTCTGGGTTTTGTTCGCATTGCGCAATGTATTGCGTTTTTCCAACATTTCATTTGCGAAAGGTTCGAAAAACAAGATGCTGCAAATGCCAAGCGATACAGCCAAGATTGCCGTAAGCAACAGCGACTTTAACGCGGACATTCCCACCGCGCGGGAAACGACAAATTCATTTGATCGCGCCATACTGACACTAAACGAAATACTGGCCAGCATGATGATGATGGGCAATGCCTGACTAATAAGGGATGAAACATTTAAGCCTGCCAATTGAAATGCACGCTTTGTGGCGTTTTCCACACTCCCAAGACGGCTGACGTTTTCCAACAAATCTGCCAGAAACATCAATGCCGCGACGATCAAAAATACGCGGACAAAGGCAACCAGATAGCGGCGCGCAAAATACAGGCCTAACATCATGATGCCACCTGTCGTTGCTTGGTTCCGAAAATCTGTTTTCGTATGGTTTTTAGATCATTCGATCCCAAAAACAGCAAAACAACCAATACAATTATCGCCAGTGCCACAGGCGCATAAGATACAATCCAATGCGCCCCATCAGATGACACCCATGATTGGCTGACGCCACGAAATGTATCGATGGAAAACATCAAAACAATGGAAACGATGATGCGCAAAATAAACCCTGATCGTGAAAACCCACCCACCAGCAATGTGGCCATGCCAATCACTGGGGTCAGCAATGACAACAGGGGTTTCACAAAACGATCTTGTAATATGGCAACGGCACCCGCTTGGTTTTTGACATCAAGTGTGCGTGCCTCGATATAATCATAAAGATCGGAGGTATATAATTCATTTGGCCGCGTGATCCGTGTTTTCACGGCGGTTTCAAACTGGCTTAGATCATATGAAAGTGAACCAAACTGGATCACATTCAATGCCACGTCGGGCAGGGTGAAATCTTGGATCGAACCATTAAATAACAATAGTTTGGTTGTGCCATCTTGGGTGACTGCTTGTCCTTTTTGGGCGACATGGGTGACGGTTTTGTTTGGTGAAACCTGTTCCGAAATCATTATGTCGCGCAATGTGCCATCCGCGCCTTTTTCGCCAAAGAAAAAGGTGAACCGCCCATCATTAGTGACAAATTCACCTTCTTTTACGATTTGCGTCACATATTGGCGCCCGATTTCTTCTTGCCGATCTGCCAGCCGTTTTGTGGCAAATGGCGCAAGATAATGCACCACAAATGACATCGCCAAACAACAAATCACGCCAAACATGAAATAAGGAAACGCAAGGCTTACAACCGAACGCCCCGCATTCATCATCACCACCAATTCCGCCTCTGAAAACAAGCGGTTCGTTACCATTACGGATGCGGCAAACCCTGCGATTGGGATCGCAGCCTCTATTGTTTTGGGCAAAAGATTAATCGCAAGTTCAACAAAGATTGACGCAGGCTGTCCGTTTTCAACCACCACATCCACCAGCCCAAGCGCACGGTTCAACCATAACAATCCGATAAACACGATCATAAAAAACGCAAACGGGCCAAACAGCTGTTTGAGGATATATTGATCAAGCTGTTTCAAATCGCTATCCCGTTGAAATGGTTCTGGTTATTTTTTCTAACTTAGTTTTGCAAAAAACAACAGAGCAGAGTGGTGAATTGCGCGCAAACGCGCTAAGTTTCCATCAAAGTCAAACACGCTAGCGGAGTATTTTAAATGAGCGCCCCAATTACACCAAAATTTATCGACGTTGATCTGGAAAAATTTGGAGACATCAAAGGCAAAATCGCCATCGCATTACCCCCTTCAGGGAGCATGGATAGCGCCGCGCGCCGTGTGAATAAATTGACCAAAGGTGTGATCAAATCATTTGTTGAATCAACGCGGTTTGAAAACCTAAAACAAGGTGAATTCATTGAAATTTCTGCGCCTCTGGGAATGCAGGTTGATAGCGTTCTGGTCTTAAAAATTGATCCAAGAACCAAATCAGAAGAGCTACGCAAAATCGGTGCGGATTTGGGCAAAGCGGTTGGCACGAAACCCGTAACCTTGGCGTTTTTAAAACCGTTTAAAGTTGCCGAATTGGTGTTTGGCCTGACCCTGCGCCGTTATGAATTCAAGGATCACAAAACCGACAAAGACAAGGGTTTTGGCGAAGTGACCGTCATGTCAGATAAACACGAATCAATCGCGGATGACTATTCCGATTTATCTGCCATCGCCGAAGGTGTGTTTTTCACGCGCGATTTGGTCAATGAGCCTGCGAATGTTTTAACCACAACCGAATTTGCCAAACGCTTGATCGATTTGGAAAAGCTGGGCGTCAAGGTCAAGGTTTTGGAAGAAAAGGACATGGAAAAACTTGGCATGTGGTCGTTGCTGGGTGTGGGACAGGGTTCAACCAGCCCATCGAAAATTGTGATCATGGAATGGAACGGTGGCGGCAAAGAAAAACCATTTGCCTTTGTGGGTAAGGGTGTTGTGTTCGATACGGGCGGCATTTCATTGAAACCTGCAGGTGGCATGGAAGATATGACAATGGATATGGGCGGCGCCGGTGTTGTTGCGGGTGCTATGAAAACACTGGCACTGCGCAAGGCCAAAGCAAATGTTGTTGGCTTGGTTGGGTTGGTTGAAAACATGCCCGATGCGCTGGCACAGCGTCCAGGCGATGTTGTGAAATCCATGAAAGGTGACACGATCGAAGTGATTAACACCGATGCAGAGGGCCGATTGGTTTTGGCCGATGTTCTTTGGTATGCGCAAAAAACGTATAAACCAACGGGTGTGATTAACCTTGCCACCTTGACGGGTGCAATCATTATCGGGCTTGGCCATGAAAACGCAGGTGTGTTTTCCAACAACGATGTGTTGGCAGAGAATTTTTTAAAATCCGCAAGCGCAGAGGCCGAAGGCGCATGGCGTATGCCGCTGGGTGCGGGTTATGACAAATTGATTGAATCACGCATTGCCGACATTAAAAATGTTGGTGGCCGTGCGGCGGGTTCGATCACGGCGGCGCAATTCTTGCAACGTTTCATTGAACCAGACATGCCATGGATCCATTTGGATATCGCAGGTGTTGCATCAGTGAAAACCGAAACCGATTTTGCACCCAAAGGGGCAACAGGTTGGGGTGTACGCGCATTAAACCGTTTGATCGCCGATAAATACGAAGAAAAACCAGCGAAACCTGCCGCATCCGCAGAATGAGCGAAATCTTTTTCTATCATCTCGTACAAAGCCCATTGGAACAAACCTTGCCCGAATTATTGGGCAAGTGTTTGTCACGCGATTGGCGCGTGATTGTGCGCGGAACCGATACCAAACGCATGGTTTGGTTGGATGAAATACTGTGGGGTGGAACGCCTGACAGTTTTCTGCCGCATGGGTTTATGACAGGTGCGAATGATGCACGTCAACCGGTGTTGCTGACCGAGGCGGACAAAAATGTGAACAACGCACAGGTTTTGATGTTAGTCGATGGTGCAACCGCAACCGCGGATGAAATCAACGGATATGAACGCACATGTCTGTTGTTTGATGGGAATAATCCCGACGCACTGAATGCTGCGCGAAGTGAATGGAAACGGCTTACCGATGCTGGTGTCGTTGCAAAATATTGGTCACAGGCCGATGGGCCTTGGGCGTTAAAGGCGTCTTCTGGTGCTAGTTGAACATTTTGTAGATCAACGCCACACCCAGAAATATCATCATCCAGATACCTGCCTGTTTGATATGTTTCGACATATCACCGCGGTTTTCTCGCAAAAAATACCCGCCAAAAAAAACCATCATCGCCAAATAGGCGAGCAGATAAATGATATTTGCACCTTGGCCTTCCATTATCCAAACACTCCTAATCCGCGCATACCGTCAATGATAAATTGAATGGCCAATGCTGCCAATAACATGCCGAGTAGGCGGGTAATCACATTGATCCCTGTCTGGCCTAACATTTTTTCAAAGAGGTTGGAAAAGTAAAACAAAACATAGGCGATGATGATCACACTAAACGTTGCGGCCAATACGATGGCAGTGGTTTGCCATGCGTTCACACTATCGCCTGTCATCAAAATGATGGTGGTGATTGCACCGGGGCCTGCGATCAGGGGGGTTGCCAATGGGAACACGGATGGATCATCGTGATCCTCTTGTTCGGCGTCTTCTTCGCGCCGTTTGGAACGTTTGTTAAACAACATTTCAACCGCAGTCAGAAACAACAACATCCCACCCGCAATGCGAAACGCAGGGAAACCGATGCCGATGAATGACAACAACGCATCCCCCGCAAAGGCAAATACCGTAAGCAACACCGCGCCAATCAAGCTGGCGTTAAGGGCGACTTTGCGTCGATACGATAACCCTTGGCCTTGGGTAAGCGCGATAAATATCGGCAATAACCCGATGGGATCGATCACCACAAACAGTGTCGCAAAGACAGAAATATATAATTCCATTTAACCCTCTTTTGCGGCGTCAAGCCGTTCGGACGCACGTTCCCATAAAATCTCTGCCTTTTTCAAGGCTTGTATAATTTCCGCATGTTTTTTGGATAATTCCGCAATTTTGGCAGGATCATCGGATGCATAAAATGATGGATTGGCAAGGCGGCGTTCGATTTGCCCCTTCATTTCTTCGATTTTTGTCACACGCTCTTCGCATTTGGTGACATCGGCTTGTAACGGTTGCAGGTTTTTGCGTTTGGCGATGGTGGCGGGTTTGGGGCCTTTGTCGGCCTTTTTCACCTTTTGTGTTTGGATTTTATCCTTGGCCTTGGCTGTGCCACCGCGTTCGGCAAGCAACAGCTTTTTATACGCTTCCATATCGTCGTTAAACGGCAATACTGTGCCATCCTTCACCAACCAGAGCTGATCCGCGATGGCGTTAATCAAATGGGGATCGTGGCTCACCAACACAACCGCGCCTTCGTAACTGGCCAAGGCCAGCGCCAATGCCTCGCGGCTTTCGATATCTAGGTGGTTTGTCGGCTCGTCCAAGATCACCAAATGGGGGGAATCTAGGGTGGCCAGCAACATCGACAATCGTGCCTTTTGCCCACCGGACAATTTGCCAACCAATGTATCGGCCTGTTCGGGGCCAATACCACCCGCGGCAAGGCGTGCGCGCTGTTTGGCTTGCCCCGCTTTTGGAATTTCGCGTGCGATATGTTGCAATGGCGTTTCATCCAGATGTAATTCATCGACCTGATGTTGTGCAAAATATCCGATCTTAAGCTTGGATGACCGTATCCATTCGCCGCCCATTGGTTCAAGTTTGCTTGCTAACAGTTTGGAAAGAGTGGATTTTCCTTGCCCGTTCGCACCCAACAGCGCAATGCGATCATTGGCATCAATCCGCAGGTTCAATTTGCGCAAAATCGGTGTGTCGTCATAGCCAACGTTCACTTCATCAAGGCGTACAATCGGCGATGAAAGCTCATCTGGATTGGGAAAGCTGAACGATGCAACGCCGTTTTCAACGGATGATGCAATCGGTTCCATACGTTCCAACATTTTCAGTCGCGATTGCGCCTGCTTCGCCTTGGATGCTTTGGCACGGAAACGATCGACAAAGCTTTGCAAATGATCGCGCGCGGCTTCTTGTTTTTTCGCCATGGCGGCCTGTTCGGCCAGACGCGCACGGCGCACGCTATCAAATGTGTCGTAATTGCCAGTATAAAGTGTCAGGTTTTTATCATGCAGATGCAGAATAGACGTCACCGATTTATTTAACAAAGTCCGGTCGTGCGAAATCACCAAAACCGTATGGGGGTATTTTGCAAGGTAGGTTTCAAGCCAAATCGTGCCTTCCAGATCGAGATAGTTTGTCGGTTCGTCCAAAAGCAAAATATCAGGTTCGGAAAACAAAACGGCGGCCAATGCCACGCGCATGCGCCAACCGCCCGAAAATTCGGAACAGGCACGCGCCTGTGCCGCCGCATCAAAACCTAGACCAGACAGAATGCTGGCGGCACGTGCTTCGGCGCTATAGGCATCGATATCGGCAAGGCGTTCGTGAATTTGCGAAATACGGGTGGGGTCGGTTGCGGTTTCTGATTCCGCCAAAAGTTCGCTGCGTTCCGTATCAGCGGCCAAAACGGTGTTCAGCAAGCTCACTTCGTTTGATGGCACTTCTTGGCTGACACCACCAATGCGCGCCTTGCGCGGAAGTTCCACCGCACCGTCATCCAGCGCCAATTTACCCGTAAGTAAATGAAATAATGTGGTTTTACCCGTACCATTGCGCCCAACAATACCCACCTTGTGGCCATCAGGAATCACAACAGATGCGCCGCTAATCAGCTGGCGCCCGGAAACAGAATAAGAAATGTCTTCAATACGTATCATGGGACTGCTTTGCAGGAGTGAGCAGGGGGTGTCAACAGCAGGCTTTTCAACTGCGATTGCCTGTGCTAGTGGCAGCGCGAACCCGCGATTGCGGGGCAAGTTGAACCGTAAATCAAAGGATTTTCCTCATGGCGCTAGAACGCACATTTTCAATCGTGAAACCAGACGCAACAAAACGTAACCTTGTTGGTCAAATCGTTGCTAAATTCGAAGAAGGCGGTTTGCGCGTAATCGCACAAAAACGCATCCAATTGACATTGGCACAGGCACAAACATTTTACGGCGTTCACTCTGAGCGTCCATTTTTCGACGAATTGTGTGAATTCATGATTTCAGAACCAATCGTTGTTCAGGTTCTGGAAGGTGAAAACGCAATCGCACGTAACCGCGAAATCATGGGTGCAACAAACCCAGCAGAAGCAGTTGCAGGCACAATCCGCAAAGAATTTGCATTGTCTATCGGTGAAAATTCAGTTCACGGTTCAGATGCACCAGAAACAGCAGCAGAAGAAATCGCATTCTTCTTCTCTGGTCTAGAATTGGTTGGTTAATCCAACAATGTTGGGTGACAGGGTATTCACAGTGTGAATGCCCAATCCAAGACATTTTGATTTTTAAAGGGCCTTTCGGGGCCCTTTATTGTTTTAAATATTCTAAGAAACTGTCCGCAATGGTTGGCGCAAACATTGTAAGTCCGATGATTGCAATCACGAGTGCGGTAAATGAAAACCTGCGAATATTGCGCATGGTGATATTTAAACCTTCGCTGGCGTCTGGATCAGACCCTTGGTTAAAATCAACAACTGCCACGACTTCCCCCTCATTTTGAGATGTTTTTCAAATTGTTAGGGCAGCGGGTGCACGATTGGGGAAATTTTCCCCAATGTTGCGCGATTTTATCGAATTATGAGTCTTATCTGCCACGCTTGCGTGTTGGATGTGGCGGATGGAATGTAGAAAAGGATCGCAGATGACCCTTTCATATATTCGGGATCAGGAATTATTGCTGGATAAGGTAGTCAGCAAAGCTCTCTGCAATAACGGGGCCAAATACGCCCACACCGATTACTGTTGCGATCAACGCGATAAATGACATACGGCGGATTGTGTGTAAGATTTTGTTGTCCTGTGTCATCGTGATAACCCCCTAGGTTGTTTGATTTAGTGGACATCGCTCAATGTCCGTACATCTCATAGTAGAGAAGTGTTGGGCGGAAATGTGGCAGCAATTGTGCAAATTATGACGTTTTATTCCTTCGTTAACCAAGATTAGGAAAATCGAGCGCTGAAATTCGACGTTACGTAATGATCATGAAGAAAAAGTTACAAGCAACCGACAAAGTTGTTGAAGGGAACTTGGTTTTAAGTGATTTGCTGAGTGAATGTTTTAACTAATTGATATATAACAATTTAATTAGGGGTTAAGATGGCGGGGTAAATTGAAAAATGTGGCAGAAAGCTTTTTAGTACTGGCTAAAAGGACATGTTCTTTACACTAGGTTTGCGTTAAACATGATGCCTTATACCTGCCAAATTTGGGCAAATTTTTCTTAAATTGAGGCCTATTTTTTCGCAAATTACCGTCAAATCCGTCATTTATTCTGCGAATCTGGTGTGAAAATTTACCTAGGAGTTTAAAAATTCCTTTAACACCTCTGGGTAGAGTCGGTGCTCTTGAACCAGTACACGCGCCGCCAAATCTTCCGCAGTGTCATTTGGTAAAATTGGAACGCTGGCTTGTCCAAGTATCGGCCCATCATCCAGTGCGGCGGTTACAACATGCACCGATACACCACCTGCCTCATCCCCCGCATCAATTGCGCGTTGATGGGTGTGCAAGCCTTTGTATTTCGGGAGCAGGGATGGATGAATGTTAAGCATCTTACCCTCCCATCGATCGATAAAGCCTGCCGTCAGCACGCGCATAAACCCCGCAAGACAGATAACATCGGGGGAATGGGCGCTGATCACACGGTGCAATTCATCCTCAAACGCGGGGCGGTCACCTTTGAATGGGCGATGATCCACGATTGCGGTGGGAATGCCCATGGCATCGGCCTTGGCAATGCCGCCGGCGTCCGGGTTGTTTGCCAATACCAATACAGGTTCAGCGCCAAACGCGGGATTTTTCATAGCCTCGACCAGCGAGATCATGTTTGATCCACTGCCAGAGATTAAAATTGCCACGCGTTTATTCATATTAGAGAGCGCCAGTATAGGCGACGCCGCTTCCTTTTGTGATCTGGCCGATACGCACGGGTGCGATATCTTGGCTGGCGAGGGCGGCCATAATGTCATCTGCATCATCGGCCCCCGCAATCGCGATCATGCCAATACCACAGTTAAATGTTTTCAACGCCTCTGCCTGTTCCAGACCCGCCTGTGCAATCAGCCAATCAAAAATCGGCAGACGTTGCCACGCATCCAAATCAATCTGCGCACCCAAACCATCGGGCAGGGCACGGGGTAGGTTTTCTGTCAAACCGCCACCTGTAATATGTGCCAAGGCTTTCAATTTGCCTGTTTCAAGTGCTGCAACAGCGGGTTTGACATAGATTTTTGTGGGTTCCAGCAGGTGTTTTGCTAAAACGCCGTCACCAAATGGGCAATCATCATTCCATGACAGGCCAGAGGATTCGACAATCTTGCGCACCAAGGAATATCCATTGGAATGCACGCCTGTTGATGGCAGGCCGATCAAAACATCGCCCTCGGCCACATCACGCGGCAATGTGGCGCCCCGTTCCATCGCGCCCACGGAAAAGCCCGCCAGATCGAAATCTTCGCCTTCATACATGCCGGGCATTTCGGCGGTTTCACCACCAACCAGTGCAGTGTTTGCTTGGCGACAGCCCTCGGCAATGCCGTTGATTACATCTGTGGCTTTGTCGATGTCCAATTTGCCTGTGGCAAAATAATCGAGGAAAAACAGGGGCACGGCACCCTGACAGATCAAATCATTGACGCACATCGCCACCAGATCAATGCCAACCGTATCCAAATGACCCGTATCAATTGCTATGCGCAGCTTGGTTCCCACGCCATCCGTGGCCGAAACCAAGACGGGATCGTTAAACCCAGCCGCCTTTAGATCGAACATCGCGCCAAACCCACCAAGCCCGTCCATGACACCCGCACGTTTGGTTGATTTTGCCGCTGGTTTGATCCGTTCGACAAGCTCATTGCCCGCATCAATATCAACGCCAGCATCTGCATAGGTGATTGGATTTTTGGCTTGGGTCATGGCGCAAACTTTCGGTTGGTAAATTTTAGCTGCGCATTACCAATTGTACCGAGAACTGTCCACTGTTTAACGACAATGATAACTGGTTATGACTTTTGACGGGCCAATGCCTTGGCATAGTTTTTGGCGCCAAAGCTTGCAAAAAACCGAATAGCGAGAAGCGTAATCAACATCATGATCACAAGAACCACTATCAATCCGGGCAACCCGACATTTGCAAATGATCCGGGTGATGCAATGAATATCGCAACAAATAACAAAGCGCTTATCAAAAGTGTTACACCCGTTGCTGCACGCGCCATGCGCCAGCTTTCTGATTTTTCAGGAACGCGATTTTCTTGTTTATAGAAATTTTGCCCCATATCCATGGCGGCAACCATGATCGAGATAAGCCCCGATGCCGAATTTGCGGAAACGCCAAACAGTTTTTCCAAGATGAAAAATACAACCATGACCAAAATGATGGCCACGATATAGGCAATTGCAAATCGTTTGACCAAAGGTTTCAAATTAAATGTGGGCATTTTATTCCTTAAAAAACGTCGTTCAGATAGACGCTAATGAATTGATTGTGGGGTGTAAACCGTCTTGACCTTCGCACCACTTGTGATACCTACAGCCCATGGCGGGCCTGTAGCTCAGTTGGTTAGAGCAGAGCGCTCATAACGCTTTGGTCGCAGGTTCGAGTCCTGCCGGGCCTACCAAATTCCCGCCCGTCTGTTATCGTTGATGCGAAACGGGGTGTGCATGTCTCTTGATCTGAAATCATTGGAATTATTTTTGCGTGTTGCAACGATTGGCGCGATTGGACGGGCAGGGGCAGAATTTGATTTATCGCCCACCAATGCCACCCAAAGAATCAAAGCATTAGAAGATGAACTGGGTGTGAAATTGTTCAACCGCACGACGCGTTCCATCTCGCTTACACCAGATGGCGAATTGCTGTGTGATCGTGCAAAACATATTCTGGGTGAAATAGATGAGACGCGCGCGGCATTGTCGCAAAATACCGGCACGCTTTCGGGTAAATTGCGTGTAACCGCATCGGCATCATTTGCCCGCCAGCATATCCTGCCATTTTTGCCTGAATTTATGTTGGCGCATCCAAATTTGCAGTTGGATTTGAATCTGTCCGATTCCTATGTGGATATTGTTCAAGATGGATATGATCTGGCATTTCGCATGGGAGAGCTTGAACCAAGCAGCCTCATGGCGCAGCGCATTGATGACAATCCACAATGGTTGGTGGCAACACCTGCGTATCTTGCTGCGCATGGCACGCCTCAAACACCTGATGATTTAATGCATCATTCCTGTTTGTTGTTGGGATCAATGCGCAGTTGGCATTTGCGCGATAAAAATGGCGTTGTGCATGAAATGCAGGTGCGGGGGCAAGTTACGGTTAATCTGGGCGATGCTGTTGCCAAATTGGTGCGTGCAGACATGGGTATTGGGCGCGCCTCGCTTTGGCACGCGGCGCTGGATCTAAAATCTGGTGGTTTAGTACGGGTTTTACCCGATTATACCTTGATGCCAGAGGGAAAAATATGGGCTGTGCGTCCACCAGGGCGGATGATGCCCACACGGGTGAAGACATTTTTAAATTTCATGCAACAACGTATCGTTGAAACCAACATGAATTTGTATGGCGATCTTCTTTAAAGTCATTCTTTCAATATCCAAAAGAATGATTTCCCAATTCCGTGGATAGTGTTGTGCGACCAAATTGAATTATCAATGGGGTCGAAAATACGAACAATGAAATGGACGAAACAATGCCACTAGACATCACATCAATTGCCAAATCGCGCCACACTGCGAAAGCATACGATCCCGATAAAAAAATCTCTGACACTGATATTGAAAAGGTGAAAGAGCTGTTGCGCTTTAGCGCATCCAGCACAAACGCACAGCCATGGCATTTCATTCTTGCAAGCACAGCGGAAGGAAAGGATCGCATTGCAAAATCATCCGATGGCCGTTTCCCGTTTAACAGCCCATCCATTCGCAACGCATCCCATGTGGTTGTATTCGCCAGCCGCACCAACGTTGACGAAGACTATTTGTTAAAAATCTTGGCCCAAGAAGAATCTGATGGTCGTTTTGCAAGCGATCCAGAAACCCACAAGGCGCAGATGCACGGCGGGCGTTCCATGTTCATTGATATTTTTAAGAACGAGAAAAACAATCTGCAAGGTTGGGCCGATAATCAAACCTATCTCAATGTTGGGCAATTTTTGTTGGGCGTTGCCGCACTTGGCATTGATGCCACCCCGATGGAAGGAATTGAAACGGATATACTGGATGCGGAATTTGGCCTGACGGAAAAAGGATATCGCAGCTTGGTCGTGGTTCCCATTGGGTATCATAAAGCGCCAGATGATTATAACAAAGCTTTGCCCAAATCGCGCTTGCCCTACAGTGAAATTTTGACAGAAGTTTAATTAAAAAGCCGCCCTTAATAAAAAGGGCGGCTTTCAAATTGAATGATCAAGTTTCCTTAGAACAGGAAATCGTTCTGATCGAGATCGTTAATATTGACACCTTGCAACATGATGCTGTCGGTTGCGCTGTATTCAACGCGGGTGCTATTGCCAACTGCAACGAAGTTTAAGTTGTTATAGCCAAGTCCAGTTGACGCAAGATCGATCGTATCCACGTTGATTTCAAAATCGATAATGCGATCATCGCCATCGCCGATTTCAAAATTGAACGTATCCGATCCAGTGCTGCCACGCATAACATCATTGCCGGTGTCGCCATCCATGTAATCGTCGCCGCTGCCGCCAAACATGCGGTCATTATCCGCGCCGCCATACATGAAATCGTTACCGCTGCTGCCGTAAAAGCGATCGTTACCGTTGCTGCCATACATGGTGTCATTGTCGTTACCACCATTCATGACGTCATTGCCAACACCACCGTTCACAATGTCATTGCCCGAACCACCGTAAAGGCGATCATTATCATTCCCGCCATACATGGTGTCGTTGCCATTGTTACCGTCAAGGCGGTCATTTTCGTTGCCGCCAATCATGTAATCATCACCGCCATTGCCGTTCAAACGGTCATCATCATCACCGCCATACAGATAGTCGCGGTGCTGGCCACCAGACATTGTATCGTCGCCTGCGCCACCGTAAATGGTGTCGATGTGCAGACCGCCCAATGCAACATCATCACCGTCGTTGAGTGTGATATGGTCAGAATCATCGCCACCGTGGGCGTAATCATCGCCATTTGCACCGGTAATCGTATCATCTCCGTTGCCACCATAAAGTGAATCGCCAACTCCAGACCCAGATGCAAAACCACCATCAATCGTATCGTTACCATCATTCCCGCGGAGCAATTGATAGTTCAATCCGCCAATGATTGTATCGTTACCACCAGCGCCATTTGCGGTATAACCGTTCGAGCCACCTAGATCGATCGTGTCGTCATCATGTGTTGCAAAAATGGTTTCCACAGATGAAATATCGGCGGTTTGTCCACTTGCGGTATAGGTTCCCGTCGACAGGTCGATATCGGCATTCCCTGCGGTCCGATTGCGTAAATCCAGCGTGTCTGAACCAGACCCACCGTAAACGTTATCGATAAATGCGCCACCGTAGTTTTCGAAAATATCGTTGCCATTACCACCATAAAGATCACCGGTGAATGGTCCGCCTGCCATGGTGTCATGACCAGTGCCGCCATACATTGTATCGGTGCCTTGGCCGCCAAACATGGTGTCATCACCACCACCACCCATCATCAAATCATTGCCAGAACCGCCATACATAACATCATCACCAGCTAAATCCGCGCTACCTGTTGCGTGGTGTGTTGATGTGATGTTCAACAGAAAATGTTCGTCGCCTTGGAAATCCAATCCATTGTTATTGACCAAAATGTAATAAGTCCCAGCAGAAGGTGCGGTAAAACTAAGATATGCGTCATCTGCGCTGACTGATCCCAATCCACCATTGGTGATGGGGGAATCAAAATTTGACGCGATTTGTGTTTCCGCGCTGTTGAAAATGCGTAGCGATATGTCACTGTCATCGTTCGATCCAAGTGAGCCGCCAGCCCCGTCGATATCAAGCGTGATGGTTTCACCAGCAGCCAATGTCATTTCAAAATATTCTTGCTGATTTGCCTGTGGAGCAATCGAAAGCGTTGTATGTGCAAGGCCGTCATTCCCAAACAGATCGTTTTCATCTGTCGACCAAGCTATAGGGGAATCCAAGTTAAAAGCATTTGCAAAGCTGTTGTTTGTACCGAAAGTGTTTCGGAAACCACCAATATCGCCCAACATAATATCGGCGCCAGAACCACCATAAACTGTGTTGTTTGCGCCTTGTGCTAAAATAATGTCGGCGTCACCCGACCCTGTAATGGTTGTACCTGAATAATAGAGAGGCATAATATAACCCTTTCTGAAAATCCCAAATTGGGGTGAAAAAATGAAATTGAAATTGTGGGATCAGAACATATCAACACGCGCGCACATTCAGTGATGTCGCTCACGTTTGCTGAAAAACAACATTATTAAATTGTTGATTTGGTGATGTTAATCACTTTGGAATGGTGATCGTGGCACACAACCCGTGTAATGTTTTGCTATCACTCAACGCTAGGTTGCCGCCATGGCTTCGCGCGATATCGGCAACGATGGCTAAACCCAATCCACTGCCGCTGGCTTGGTTTTGGTTACGTGCGGAATCCAGCCGTTCAAACGGGCGCATGGCGGTTTCGCGATCTTTGGGATTGATGCCGGGGCCATTATCCTCGATCGAAAATTTCACATCCTTTTCAGTGTTATGAATCGTCAGTGATACCTGATCGCCATGTTGGGCTGCATTGGATAATAAATTGTCCAATGCACGCGTCATCGCCAGTTTACGACAGGTCAGATAAATCGGGCTATCGCTTGCATTCAATACAATGGTTTTTCCGGCACGTTTATTGTTTTCCACCAATGTTTGGGCAAGTGCGGCAACATCCACTTGTTGGCGGCGTTCAGCGCTATCACCGCGTGCAAAGGCAAGGAATTCTTCCATGATGCCTTCCATCTGAATCACATCCTTGCGCAGATGTTCGATTTCTTCGTTATCCTCAAGCATTGAAAGTGACAGTTTCATGCGGGTTAGGGGGGTGCGTAAATCATGGCTTACCCCAGATAACATCAGGGTGCGTTGCTGAATTTGTTGTTCAATGCGTTCTTTCATGGCGCGAAATGCGTGGGCGGCCAATCGTACCTCGGCAGCACCTCGGGCACGAAATGGAATATTGCGCCCCTTGCCAAAAGCCTCTGCTGATTTTGCCAATAGGCGGATGGGTTTGACCTGATTGCGCAAAAACAAAACGGCCAACACTGACATGATCAGCGATGCAATGGTCATCGCCACCAACAATTGATGAGGATTACGTGCAGAGGCACGGGCGCGATCAAAGCTTACTTTTATAAACTGCCCATCAAAATTCATGCCCAGTTGCACCAGATGATCATCCGTTGTCAGATCAACAAAGGCGACATTGGAAAATTGTGTGCGCAGTTTTTCAATTACATTTTGTCCGGTGAAATCCAGCGCTGCGATGGAATCACCGCTTCCTGTAAAATCCGTAACTGTTTCCACCTCAAACCCCAGCTTGACCAGCGCATCAGGATCGCTTGATTGCAGGGCAAATTCCAATTGTCGCGCCACTTCGCCGGTTTTAAGCAATGTCACATCGCGAAACAGGCGGTCAAAAAAGATAAACCCGACCACCAACTGAATCACCACAATCGGAATCATCAGAATCAGAATCGAACGCCCCATCAGGGTTTTGGGCATATATCGGCGAAGGTGAAACAGGCTCATAATGCCAGAGCCTAGCTTTGCACGGGGGCAAAGGACAAGAGGCGAGCGCACAATGGCGCTATTTTCTTGGGAATTTCACAGAATATGCAAAAAACTGTAAAAAACGCTATGGACGCCCTAAAAAGGCTTCGTTATATCACCCCTACATTTGGACATTCCGACGTAGCTCAGCGGTAGAGCAGTTGACTGTTAATCAATTGGTCGTAGGTTCGATCCCTACCGTCGGAGCCAAATGTAAATCCCCAAAAATCGCCGAACACCGCTTGAACAGATCGCGCGAAGCGCATAAAGCTGGTTTTCATGAAAATGATAAAAACAACGGCTGAATTGGCCGCATTCTGCGATATTTGTTCTGGCTATGATTATGTGACCATCGACACAGAATTTTTACGTGAGCGCACCTATTATTCCAAACTTTGTTTGATCCAAATGGCCCATCCGGGCGAAGATGATTCATCTGCGGTGTTGATTGATGTGTTGGCGGATACGCTGAACCTTGATCCGCTGTATGAGCTGTTTCAAAACGAATCTGTGGTCAAGGTTTTCCATGCCGCGCGTCAAGATTTGGAAATTTTCTATGTTGATCGCCAGATTCTGCCAAAACCGTTTTTTGATACACAAGTGGCGGCGATGGTTTGTGGATATGGCGAACAGGTGGGGTATGAAACCCTAGTGCGCAAAATCGCCAAACAGGGGTTGGATAAATCATCGCGCTTCACCGATTGGTCTGCGCGCCCTTTGTCGGCGAAACAGATGACATATGCCATTGGTGATGTGACGCATCTTCGCGAAATTTATGAAACCTTGGCGGCGGAGTTGAAAAAATCCAAACGTCAAAGTTGGGTCGAAGAAGAGTTGGCGGTGCTATTGGATCCCCAAACCTATATCAGCGATCCCAAATTGGCCTATATGCGCGTCAAAACCCGCACAAATTCATGGAAAATTCTGGCCGCAGTGCGTGAATTGGCCGAATTTCGTGAAGGTTTTGCGCAGAGACGCAATATCCCACGTAATCGCGTGATGAAAGATGATGCGATCATGGAATTGGCGGCAACACGTCCGCAAAACATTGGTGAATTAAACAAATCTCGCTTGTTGTTGCGTGATGCACGCAAAGGCGACATTGCCGACGGTATTTTAGCGGCCATCAAACGTGCGGGCGGGTATCAGGCATCAGATATTCCTAAACCCGTTGATGATCGGATCAAACCCCAAGGTGCCGAAGGTTTGGCAGAATTGCTTCGTGTGATGCTCAAGGCAAAGGCCGAAGGTTACGGCGTTGCGCAAAAGCTAATTGCGAATGCAGCAGAGCTGGATGCAATCGCCGCAGGGGAACGCGACGGTAAAATGTTCAAAGGGTGGCGAGCAGAGGTTTTTGGCAATGATGCCTTGCGCCTGTGCGAAGGCAAGGTTGCACTTGCATCAAACGGAAAATCCGTAAAAATCGTTAATATTTAACAGGTTATCGCGTGACGCGAAGGTTGTTTTGTAGGGCTTGTACGCTGATTGTGTTGGCCTGAAGATAGGTATCAATCGGGATAAACACGCCTGCGTAAATTTCCTTGGACCGTTCGGTTGGCACATCGATACCAGGGTTTGGAACATTGGCGCGAAAATCGTAGATCAACGCACCATTTTCATCGTCCTCGCCAAAATTACGCGCAACCAATTCCACATCATAATATCCAGTGCGATCAACACCACCGATCACACGCAGGATATAACCATCTTTGGTGCGATCAAGTTTTGCCGATTTAATCACCGGTACCAAGCCGCGATTATCCACCACAGCGGTTTTTGCCGCGCCGATTTCTTCGTCGCTGCGTTTGTTGCCAAATGAACCTGAGCCAATGGAACCGCTTCCAACGCTACCGCCACTGCCAGCAGAACTTCCTGCGCTGTTACCTGATGAATTGCGTGCACCGTCAAAAACCGAACAGGATGCAAGTAAAGCGCCGATAATTGCGGTGCTGAAAAGTTTTTGCGCGGTATTTTGCATGGGGTCGCCTCATTTTCGTTTCACTATCGATAGCCAATCGCGCATCTAAATTAAAGCCCTTTGACGGGTTTTGCGCAAATTCACTGGACAGATGCGGGGCGGGGTCATAAATCAACGCCAAACGAGGAAGAGTCCGCAATGAGCGCTGAATTTGAAGACATCGTCGAAACATTCGAATTTTTGGATGATTGGGAAGACCGTTATCGCCATGTGATCGATATGGGTAAGGCATTGCCCGTGTTGGATGATGCGCTGCGTGTGCCTGCGGTCAAGGTTGATGGCTGTGCGTCACAAGTATGGCTGGTGCCCCATATCGAAGGGTCGGGAAACGATGCGGTTTTCACATTTCAAGGCGCATCGGATGCGATGATCGTGCAAGGCTTGATCGCCATATTACATGCGCTGTTCAATGGGCAAACGGTTGGGGAAATCCTTAAAACAGACGCGATTGCTGCATTTGGGCGTTTGGGGTTGGATCAACATTTATCTGCGCAACGTTCAAATGGGCTGCGTGCTATGATCGCACGGATCAATGAAGTGGCCGCAAAGGCAGCGCAATCCTAAAGGATTGTTCATAATCTTTATGTCCAATATGAATTGGATTGATGTGTTTTGCTGTGGCATGCGCTATCCTAAAGCAAAACAACACACCACCGCATGATATTTTTACCGTAACATGGATACGCAAGTGACTGATAAACTTACAAAACTGATCGAAACGCAAGGTTGGGTTCTGGCCGATGGTGCCACGGGTACAAACCTGTTTAACGCAGGTTTACAAGCGGGTGAACCACCTGAATTTTGGAACGAAGAGCATCCCGATCGCATTACAGCGCTTTATCAAGGGGCGGTTGATGCAGGGTCGGATTTGTTTTTGACCAACAGTTTTGGTGGCAATGCATCGCGTTTGAAATTGCATAACGCAGAAAAACGCGCCCATGAATTATCCAAAATTTCAGCTGAAATCGGACGAGAAGTGGCGGATAAATCATCACGCGATATTATTGTTGCGGGTTCTATGGGCCCAACAGGTGAAATAATGGGTGCGGCGGGCACGTTATCGCATGAAGATGCCGTTGAAATGTTTCACGAACAGGCCGAAGGGTTGATCGCAGGTGGTGCGGATGTTTTATGGGTTGAAACCATTTCCGCCCCCGAAGAATACGCCGCCGCCGCCGATGCAATTGCGCGTACAGGTCACCCCTGGGCGGGCACCATGAGCTTTGACACTGCAGGGCGCACCATGATGGGTACGACCAGTGCAGGCATGGTGAAAATGGTGGATGATCTGGGATATGCACCCATGGCATTTGGTGCCAATTGTGGTGTTGGCGCATCTGATCTGCTTCGCACTGTGTTGGGGTTTGTCGAGGGTGGCGCAACCAAGCCGATTATTTCCAAAGGCAACGCAGGCATTCCAAAATATGTCGATGGTCACATCCATTATGACGGCACACCCGAATTGATGGCGCAATATGCGGTTCTGGCACGCAATTCAGGTGCAAAAATCATCGGCGGATGTTGTGGCACCATGCCAAACCATTTGCGCGCCATGCGCAAAGCGTTGGAGGAAACGCTAGTTGGTGCACCCCCCACATTGGACGAAATTGCCGCCGCATTGGGTGGGTTTTCATCCGAAAGCGATGGGACAGATGGTGGTGGCCCAAAACGGCGCGAACGTCGCCGTGGGCGGGGCTAATGCATTAAAAATGTTGTGAAAGTCGGTGATTTGGCTGTTTTCGTCGTAAAATGATCAGCAAAACCAGTGATTTTCAAGAATTTGGTAAACACAGGCCAGCGGTTGGCAATGCAAGGATAAGAACATGTCAGACGAAGAAGAAATCATCCTGTCGGAATTGAACGACGAAGATCTGGTGCTGCAAATGCACGATGATCTGTATGACGGCATGAAAGAAGAAATTGAAGAGGCCGTGAATATCCTGCTTGAACGCGGCTGGCAGCCTTATGATGTGTTGACCAAAGCGTTGGTCGAAGGAATGCGCATTGTTGGGATCGATTTTCGCGACGGTATTTTGTTCGTACCAGAGGTGTTGTTGGCCGCGGGTGCCATGAAGGGTGGCATGGCCATCCTAAAACCATTGCTGGCCGAAACCGGCGCGCCGCGTTTGGGTGCCATGGTGATTGGCACTGTGAAAGGTGACATTCATGATATCGGCAAAAACCTTGTGACCATGATGATGGAAGGTGCCGGTTTCGAAGTAAAAGATTTGGGCATTAACAACCCTGTTGAAAATTATATCGAAGCCTTGGAAACAGGTGAATTTGATATTCTGGGCATGTCCGCACTTTTGACCACTACCATGCCATACATGAAGGTCGTTATTGATACGATGGTGGAAAAAGGTATGCGCGATGATTTCACCGTGCTTGTCGGTGGTGCGCCATTGAACGAAGAGTTTGGCAAGGCCATTGGTGCAGATGCCTATTGTCGTGATGCCGCTGTTGCGGTGGAAACGGCCAAGGAATTTATGGCAAAGAAACACAACCAAATGGCCGCGGGATAACATGGCACAGCTCAGCGATATAGAACTGAGCGAAACAGGATTAGATGCGCCCAGTGATCCTGCTGGGCGCGTTTTGATTCTGGCGTGTGGGGCATTGGCGCGTGAAATATTGGCGCTGATCAAATTAAATGATTGGGGGCATATGGATTTAACCTGTTTGCCCGCAAAATTGCATCTGTACCCTGAAAAGATCACCGATGCAGTGGCAGACGCCGTGGAAAAACATCGCGCCAATTATGAACAGATTTTCGTCGCTTATGCCGATTGTGGTACGGGCGGGATGTTGGCGTCAAAATGCAAAGAACTTGGCGTGGATATGATCGCCGGCCCGCATTGTTATTCATTTTTTGAAGGCAATGATGCGTTTGGCAAATTAGAAGATGAAATCACCGCATTTTATCTGACCGATTTTTTGGTAAAGCAATTTGATGCTTTTGTTTGGAAACCCATGGGGTTGGATCGTCATCCTGAACTGCGCGACATGTATTTTGGAAATTATACCAAGCTGGTTTATCAAGCTCAGGTGAATGACCCAACATTGGATCGCAAGGCGGAATTGATCGCACAGAAAATGGGTTTACCGTTGGAACGGCGTTTCACAGGTTACGGCGATTTGTCGGTTGCATTGGCGGATGTTTCGCGCCGCTGACAAAGATTTTATGCCTTCGGCGAGGATATTTTTGGACATTTGGAGGGGTAGCTTGGTGTGATTTTGCCAAGTTTGGGTGCTATCGCAACTGTGAATATCAATATTGGGGTTGGGTCGTTACGATTTCATGACTGTTTTTAATGAAAGGGACATCATATGAAAAACGTTTTCTATTCTGGTTTTTTTGCCATTCTTGCGACCACGGCCATGGCGAATGCCGACACGATGATCACCAAATCCTCTGCGCATTCCGTTTCTGAAACCATTGATCGGATGGTGGCCGCAGTGGAAGGTGCGGGTGCCAAAGTATTTGCGCGTGTCGATCACGCAGCGGGTGCCAAAAGCGTTGAAATGGATTTGCGTCCAACAGAGATGCTATTGTTTGGTAATCCAAAGTTGGGCACACCCGCGATGATTGCGAGCCAGACAATTGGGCTTGATCTGCCGCTGCGGGTTTTGGCCTATGAAGATGGAGATGGTAACGTAATGATCACCTATCGCGCACCCACGGATATGGCGCAGGCTCATGGTGCCGATGCCAATTTAGAGGTGTTTAAAATGATGACCGGTGCGTTGGATAATTTGACCAACAAAGCGATTGCAGAATAAATTTCCAAACATTTGAACTGAAAAGAGCGCATCCAATGGTGCGCTCTTTTATTAACCGACGTAATTTGAACGGGTCAGCCCGTATTTCGCCATTTTTTCATTCAAGGTACGCCGTGGCAGGGATAATTCCTCCATCACGGATTGAATGGATCCTTTGTGGCGGCGCATTGTGTTGTCGATCAACATGCGTTCAAACGCTTCGACATGTTCCTTCAATGGTTTGCCGTCGGTGACAACATCGGGGACTTCTTCGCCAACATCGGCCATGAGGATGTTGGATATGGAATAACTGCCGCGACGGCTTTGTAATACGGTGCGTTCGGCCAGATTGATCAACTGGCGGATATTGCCAGGCCAGGGGGCTTGCAACAATTTTGCGGCATCTTCGGCGGAAATTTCGGGTTGTTCGCAACCGTATTCTTCGGAAAATGTTTCGGCATATCGATTAAACAGGCTCAAAATATCTTCGCCGCGTTGACGCAAAGGGGGTGGAGTGATGTGCATCGCCGCAAGTCGGTAATACAAATCTTGGCGCAGAGCAGATTCAAGGTTTTCGTCATTATCGCTGGTGTCATTTGAAATTGCGATAATGCGTAATGCCGATCCATCTTCGCCGCGATCATGTTCGGTGATTTCCGACAATAATCGTGCCTGAATGGATGCGGGTAGGCTTTCGATATCTTCAAGGCACAACGTACCGCCAAGCGCGTTTTCGACGAGGGGGGTGGAATCATCCAACGGGCCAAACAGGCGGGTTGATAAGTCGTCTTCTGTATAGGCCGCGCAATTGACCGAAATGAATTTCTTACCTTGGCGTGGGCCACAAGCGTGTAGTGCATGCGCGATCAGGCTTTTGCCTGTGCCGGTTTCGCCTTTGATCAACAAATGTCCATCGGCCTGTGCTAGATCAAGGATGTCTTCGCGCAAGCGTTCCATCACAGGGCTGGTGCCGATCAATTTACGCAACAAAACTGTGCCATCGGAAAGTTCACGGCGCAGCGTGCGATTTTCAAGCGTGAGGCGGCGTGTGTGCACCGCACGTTTAGTCAATTCCGCCATACGCTCAGGATCAAACGGTTTTTCCAAGAAATCATAGGCGCCAATGCGCATCGCTTCGACGGCCATCGCAACATCGCCGTGACCTGTAATTAGGATCACGGGCAATTGGCTGTCGATGGATTGTAGTTTTTTCAAAAACGTTATGCCATCAATTTTGGGCATTTTGATATCGGAAATGATGATCCCAGAATAATCGCTGTCGATCACCTTGAGCGCGTCTTCGGCGCTGGCGAATGTTTTGGTGCGATATCCTGAAAGGGTGAGCCATTGCGAAATGCTTTCGCGCATGTCCTGTTCATCATCAACGATGGTAATTGTAATTTGTTCTGGCATATTTGCTCCGCCAATAATGTGGCTGTTATTCAGCCGCGAGTTTTTCCGCATTTTCTACTTGTGGCAACTGGAATTCAAACACAGCACCCTTGGGGGATACGTTTCTGGCAATTAACCGCCCACCCAAATCCTTGGCGATCCCCGATGAAATGGCAAGGCCGAGGCCAACACCATCGCCTGGGTTTTTTGTGGTAAAAAAAGGTTCAAATAAATTGTTTAAATCGGCGATGCCTGGGCCGTTATCTTGGACGGATAGGGTGGCCATTTCTCCGCTGATCAGGCTGATCTGAATTTCCTGTTCTTCTTGGCCTTTCATCGCATCAAGTGCGTTTCGCAACAGGTTCACGATCACCTGTTCCACTCGCACCTGATCACCCATGATAATCACAGGTTCATTGGGCAACAACGTGTCCACCTGAACCTGACTTTGCCCAAGTTGGGGCGACATCATTGAAAGGCTATCGTTCAATGCATCACGCAGATCAATTGCCAATAAATCATCCCCACCTTTGCGAGCATATGATTTAAGCTGTTTGGTGATTGCGCCCATACGCCCGATCAAATCATCAATGCGTTGGAAACTGCTTGCGGCCTCTTCTGGGCGATTGCGTTGCAACAAAACCTTGGCACCCGCAAGATATGTGCGCATGGCGGCGAGTGGTTGGTTTAATTCATGGCTAACAGCGGCGGACATTTCGCCAAGGGCGGCCAATTTAGAGCTTTGTGCCAAGCTTTGTTCAGCCACTTCCAATTCACGCTCGGCGCGTTTTCGTTGGGTGATTTCGCTTGAAAGCTGATCGTTCAATGCGCGCAATTCTTCGGATTCCGCCTTGAAAATGAATGATTGGCGAATTGCGCGGCGTGACAACGTATAAAACGCCAAAGATAGTAAAATCGCGAGCCCCATAATTTCAAGTGCGATCACACCATTCACCCGCGCACGCACGGGTTCGGATGATGCCAAATAGGTTAACTTCCATCCCTGAAACGGGATTTTTGTTTCCAATTGAAACAGCGGCTGGCCCGACAAATACGCATCTGCCACCGCATTTGACCATTCACCAGTGGCGCGAATGGCGCGTTCTACGGCGGTGAGGACAGGCTTGGCCTCTAATGCTTGTTGCAAGGTTTGGTTGCGAAATTGGCGTTCGGTGGAGAGGATCACGATGTCTTCGGAATTTGTCACCATGATGGTGGATTCTGATCCTGACCAAGTGTTGAACAAATTGTCCAAATCCACCTCGACCACAATCACACCAACCAATTCACCCCCAGATATCAATTTACGAGAATAGAAAAAGCCAAGCGGCCCTTCGCCAACGCCGCGTGCGGTGAATACCGTTTCAGCAGAGCGTAACGCGCTGGTCATAAACGGTTCTTCGCGTAGCACCGTACCCAATTCGCGCCGATCACTGGCCGCAACGGTACGCCCAAGTGAATCGAGCAAGAATATCGCCTTGGCCCCAATTTCCTGTCTGGTTTTGATCAAACTTTGCGATGAACGGACATAATCGTCATCGTTCAGCGCGCGCAACAATGTGGTATCTTGGGATAACAACAGCGGCACAACCGAGCTTCGCTGTAATTCCGCAATCAGGCGGCCCGAATATAACGTAAGCTGTTTTTCAGCATCTGCGCGGGTTTGCGCGGAATATTTTTCGGTGAAATACAGGTTTGATAACCAAATCACCAAACCCGCCGCAATGACGAACAAAACCACCCCCATGCGCAAAGCACCGGGGGTTAGATTGCGTGAATTTTCAGTGGTGGCAGAGTCTGTCATTATCAAGACAGTCTATAATAACACTGGGGCAGGCGACAAGCGTTGCCCGCAGTGTGATTTTTATCAGGCGGAAACAAGCGCAGATGCGATGCTTTCAAACAGTTTGGCACCATCCGTGCCACCCAATTGTGGGTCGTTCAAACGCTCTGGATGGGGCATCATGCCCAAGACGCGGCGATTGTCGGATAAAATACCCGCAATATCATCCATCGAACCGTTTGGATTTTCGGCATAGCGAAACGCAATGCGATCATCACCGATCAAGGTTTTCAATGTTTCAGGATCGGCGTTGTAGTTGCCATCATGATGGGCCACTGGAACATTCACAACAGCGCCTTTTTTATAGGCGGATGTGAATACGCTATCGCTTGTTTCAACGCGCAGGCCTGCATCCTTGCAGATGAATTTCAGATTTGCATTGCGCATCAATGCACCGGGTAACAGACCAGATTCTGTAAGAACCTGAAAACCGTTGCAAACACCCAAAACAAAACCACCTTTGTTGGCAAAATCAATGACGGAACGCATGATCGGGCTACGTGCGGCGATTGCACCACAGCGCAGGTAATCACCAAATGAAAAGCCACCTGGAATTGCGATGATGTCCAAACCATCGGGCAGGGTGCTTTCTTTGTGCCAAATCAACTGGGTTGGTTTATTGTGGCCAGATACACGATCCATTGCCACCGCCATATCGCGATCACAGTTAGATCCGGGAAATTGAATGACGGCTGCGCGCATTTATAAAATCTCCACCGTGTAATTTTCGATCACAGTGTTTGACAAAAGCTTTTCACACATTTCTTTGACGGATGCTTCGGCCTTGGCCGCATCTGTTTCGGCCAATTCCAGCTCGATCACTTTGCCTTGGCGGACGCGTTCAACGCCTTCGAAACCAAGTGCGCCAAGCGAATGCCGAACGGCGGCACCTTGAGGATCCAAAACGCCAGCTTTAAGGGTTACATGTACACGTGCTTTCATGGGATTATCTCACTTTACCAATTTGGGGCCGGTTTTGCTGCCACCTTTGGGCAGGATGTTCAGGCGGCGGGCGACTTCGGAATAGGCGTCCGTGAGGTTGCCCAAATCACGGCGGAATACGTCTTTGTCAAGCTTGCGCCCCGTTTCGATATCCCACAAACGACAGCTATCTGGGCTGATCTCATCGGCCAATAGCAATGTCATATTGCCATCTTCGTCAAATTGACGGCCAAATTCGATTTTGAAATCAACCAGTTTGATACCAATGCCGTGCATCATACCCGACAGGTAATCATTCACACGAAATGCCATGTCGATCATGGCGTCCAACTCGTGGCGCGTGGCCCATTGCATCACTTCGATATGTTCTTCTGCAACCAATGGATCGCCAAGCGAGTCTTCTTTGAATGAAAACTCAACCAATGGGCGGGACAATTGATAGCCTTCTTCCAGACCCAAGCGTTTCGCCATGGAACCAGCGGCAACATTGCGAATGATTACCTCAAGCGGGACAATTTCAACCTTGTGGCACAATTGTTCGCGTGCATTCAGGCGGCGAATGAAATGGGTTGGCAAACCGAGCGCATTCAGCCCCGTCATAATGTGTTCACAAAAACGGTTGTTCAAAACGCCCTTGCCATCAATCACGTCTTTTTTTTCTGCGTTGAACGCAGTGGCGTCATCTTTGAAGAATTGGATGATTGTTCCTGGCTCTGGGCCTTCGTATAAAATCTTGGCTTTGCCTTCGTAAATTTTAGCGCCGCGTGCCATTCGCATCTCCGTTGCGTAGCTGAGTCTTTCGACATTTACGCCACTCTATAGGCAATGACAGGCATTTGAACAAGAACAACACGCGCCCATCTTGAGACCTGCGCGGTTTCGTATCATATATAGTGGGACACTAACCCTATGGAGAAAACAAATGACCACTTTTGATGATCGCGAACGCGCATATGAAAACAAATTTGCGCATGACGAAGAAATGCGATTCAAAACAATCGCACGTCGCAACAAATTGGTTGGCCTTTGGGCGGCGGAATTGATGGGTAAAACCACAGGCGAGGCCGAAGCATATGCCAAAGACGTGGTCAAAGCCGATTTCGAAGAGGCTGGCGATGAAGACGTTTATCGCAAATTGTCTGGTGATTTGGGTGACAAGGCAACAGAAGCAGACATTCGCGCCAAAATGGCCGAGCTGTTGCTGGTTGCCAAAGATCAGATGGTGAATGAAGCCTGATGAAAGAGTAAAGATCGACGCGAGCAGAAACACGCAAATGCTGCAGGACAGAATAATCCTTAAGGGCTAGGACCCCTATCGCGCCGATAATCTAAAAAAGCATACTAAAAAGGTGCCCCTAAGTTGTGACGCCTTTTCACAAAAAAAAGAGTGACAATAGTCACTCTTTTTCCCGTTTAGGTGGTATTCGTTAAAATAGTTTTAACCGACCTATCCTTTTAGACATGTACCATTAGCCAAAGACACGTTTGAAAATCGTATCAACGTGTTTTGTGTGGTACCCAAGGTCGAATTTTTCCTCCAATTCAGAATCAGTCATGAATGATTTGACGTCTGAGTCGCCCTTTAATTCGGTTAGGAAATCTTTGCCTTCTTCCCAAACTTTCATCGCGTTGCGCTGAACCATTTTATAGCTGTCTTCGCGAGACGCACCTTTTTGTGTCAGGGCAAGCAAGACGCGCTGTGAATGCACCAGACCGCGGAACTTGTTCATATTTGCGATCATATTGTCGGGATAGATCACCAATTTATCAATCACCATTGTCAAACGTGCCAATGCAAAATCCAATGTAATGGTGGTATCTGGCCCGATGTTGCGTTCCACGGATGAATGCGAAATATCGCGTTCATGCCACAACGCCACGTTTTCCATTGCAGGGACCACAGCCATGCGCACCAGACGCGCCAAGCCGGTCAGGTTCTCTGTCAAAACTGGGTTGCGTTTGTGGGGCATCGCGGATGACCCTTTTTGCCCCTTAGAGAAAAATTCCTCTGCTTCCAGCACTTCTGTGCGTTGCATGTGGCGAATTTCAGTTGCGATGTTTTCAATGCTGGAACCCACAACGCCAAGGGCAGCGAAGAATGCAGCGTGGCGATCGCGTGGGATGACTTGGGTTGAAATTGGTTCTGCTTCCAAACCCAATTGCGCACATACATGTTCTTCGACGGATGGGTCGATATTTGCAAATGTGCCTACCGCACCAGATACCGCACCTGTTGCGATTTCTTTACGAGCCTTTTTCAAACGGTTCAGGTTGCGATCCATTTCCGCGTAAAAACGCGCCAATGTCAGACCCATTGTCGTCGGCTCTGCGTGGATACCGTGGGATCGCCCAATACGAATAGTGTCTTTGTGTTCAATCGCGCGGCGTTTCAAAGCGGCTAGCAATTGTTTTGTATCCTCGATTAAAATATCGGCGGCGCGAACCAATTGTACATTGAAACAAGTGTCCAAGACATCGGATGATGTCATGCCTTGGTGAACAAAACGTGCCTCATCTGGGCCAATGATTTCACCAAGATGTGTCAAAAACGCAATCACATCATGTTTTGTGACTGCTTCGATTTCATCAACGCGTGCAACGTCGAATTCAACGTCTTTTGCTTTCCAAACCGCCTTGGCGTTTGCTTCTGGGATTACGCCCAGTTTTGCCTGTGCGTCACATGCGTGTGCCTCGATTTCAAACCAGATTTTGAATTTGCTTTCTGGCGACCAGATTGAAACCATTTCGGGGCGGGAATAGCGGGGGATCATTGATGACGACCTTTTGTGTTGGAATGTTACGAGCCGTCTCTTAAACTGGTCTTGCAATCAAAACAAGGTAAGGGGTGTCGCACGATGTTCAGGCTTGTTCTTTTATTGATATTCTTGGCCAATCCCACATTGGCGCAGGGGTGGCATTTGCTGGATGGCAAACAGATAAAATCTGCGCTGACATCGCGCACGATCAGTTATGGCACCGAGCAACAAGATTTTAAGGCGACAGGTAAAACATTGTATCAAACCCAGACCGATGGCCATTGGGGGCGTTGGCGGGTGCGGGGGAACAAATATTGTTCGCAATGGCCGCCAAATAAAGCATGGACATGCTATAAAATTCACGCAAGCAGCGATGGGCGCAAATTGCGATTTGAGGATAAATCGGGCAAAATGCTTGAAGGGCGCTATGTCGATCTGAATTGATAGCGTTCTATCGCCCCTTTGGCCCGGCATAGGCGCGTTCAACTTTGGCCACGCGCAGTGTATAATGTTCATACCATTTTTCGCGCCCCATTTTTTGCGCATAAAGATGTTCGCTCACCGCTTTCCAATTTGTCAGCGCGGCTTCATCCAACCAATAGCTAACTGTAATGCCAAGCCCGCCTGCATCACGCGTGGATTCAATGCCAAGATAACCGGGTTGGCTTGCCGCCAGTTCACCCATTTTTTCCGCCATCGCGGCGTAGCCTTGGGTATCTTTGCTTAATTGTGCAGTGAAAATTACGGCGTAATAGGGCGGTTCGGGCAGAGGTGCGAAGCGTGACATGACAAATCCTTTTGTTTGTGGCAGTAAGCCGTGAAATGCCATTGTTGTAAATTACCCAAATGTAATTTTCGGATAATCCGAATGTCGTTTTTAGACCATTTCTCAAACTGCGCTGTATTTGCCAAAAGTGTCGCCTGTCGTGGAGTTTTTGTAATTTTATTATAAAATTGTTACTTAATTTGAATTTTACCAAAAAGTAAAACTTTGAACAAAAGAAAAAGTGACCGCTTTGAACCTTGACCTTATGCGGGGGATGTCGCTTTATGCCCACATTGCTTCGTAAAGCAGTGACGGCGAAGGAAAGAGTTGCGTAACGTGTACTGCACAAAGACAGGGAGAAAACAATGAAATTTAAGATGGCAAAAATGGGTGCAACAGTGGCGGGGGCTATGATGTTGTCTGGTGCCGCTTACGCTGAATGTGGTTCCGTGCAAATCGCAGAAATGAACTGGGCATCTGCCGAGTTTATGGCGAATGTGGACGCGTTCATTTTGGAAAACGGTTATGGCTGTGATGTGGAACTGGTTCCCGGTGCCACGACAACAACATTTGCATCCATGGATGAAAAAGGCGAACCAGATGTCGCCAGTGAGCTTTGGGTAAATGCTGTGCGTGAACCGCTTGCAGTGGCAATGGAAGAAGGTCGTTTGCACTCACTTCTAAAAGGTCCAATTACCGATCTTGGCGAAGGCTGGTGGGTAACACCTGCGTTCAAAGAAAAGCATCCTGAATTGGATACGGTTCTGAAAATTCTGGAACACCCAGAATTGTTCCCAGATTCCGAAGACCCATCCAAAGGCGCATTGGTTGGCTGTCCTGCTGGCTGGGGTTGCCAATTGGCAAACGCAAATATGTTCCGTGCATTCGACATGGAAGCAAAGGGTTGGAAACTGGTTGATCCAGGTTCAGGCGCTGGTCTTGACGGTTCCATGGCCAAGGCAGCGGAGCGCGGCGAAAATTGGTTTGGTTATTACTGGTCGCCAACTGCGTTGGTTGGCAAATACGACATGCAGCCCGTTGATTTTGGCGTACCGTTCGCGGGTGCTGAAAACTGGGATGGTTGTATCGTAAAGGCAGAACAAGATTGTGCTGACCCAAAACCATCATCATGGACACATTCAGAAGTGCACACCGTTGTCACGGATGAATTCAAAAAACAGGGCGGTATTGCGGTTGATTATCTATCAACGCGTATTTTCCCAGGTGCAACCATGAACGCAATGTTGGTTTACATGGCGGATGAACAGGCAACTGGCGAAGATGCCGCGATTGAATTTTTGCTAACACAAGGCGATCTGTGGAAAGCATGGGTATCAGAAGATGCCGCCGCGAAAATCGAAGCAGCGCTTTAAATTAATCGCATATCAGCCCGCCAAGACAACTTGGCGGGCTTTTTTCTATCCAAAAATTACGGGGGAATATTGAATGGCAAGCGATAGCATTATCGACTGGTCTAAATTAACGTGGATTGATCCACCCACAATGGGGCGTCAGGATCTTCGCGATGTAAAAAAATCAATTGATGGCAGTTTTCGTGAATTTACACGTGCTAATGGCGAATGGATCGAAGCGATTTTTGATCCGCTCCAATCCTTTCTTGTTTGGTTTGAAAAGGTAATGATTGCAACGCCTTGGCCGCTGTTCTTAATCATTGTTGCGGGTTTGGCATATTATGGTTCGCGCAGTTGGAAATTGGCGTTAGCCACGGTTGCATCATTCTTGTTCATTGGCTGGCTTGATATGTGGGAGGATACAATGGCAACCGTTGCCATGGTCTCGGTATCAACCATGTTATGCATTGCATTTGGCATACCACTTGGGGTGTGGATGTCGCGATCCGATCGGGTGCAATCCATTGTTGTGCCGATCTTGGATGTGATGCAAACCATCCCAAGTTTCGTTTATTTGATCCCCGTTGTGATGTTACTGGGCATTGGCAAGGCACCCGCATTGATTGCGGTGATGATTTACGCCATTCCACCCATTGTGCGCCTCACCAACCTTGGTATTCGCCTTGTCGACAAGGATACGTTAGAGGCGGCAGATGCCTTTGGCGCATCCAAGCGTGAACGGCTTTGGGGGGTGCAAATCCCACTGGCGCTCCCTAATATTTTCGCAGGTGTAAACCAAACGATTATGATGGCGCTAGCTATGGTTGTGATTGCCGCGATGATCGGGGCAGGTGGGCTTGGTACGCCCGTGTTGCGTGCGGTAAACAATCAATATTTGGCACTTGGTATGTTCAATGGATTGGCAATCGTTGCCATTGCGATCATCTTTGATCGTGTGTCACAGGCATACGGCAAACGTTTGCAAAAACATCGCGAAGGAGGCCACGGTGTCTGAACCAAAAGTACAAATCAAAAATCTGTATAAAATCTTTGGGCGCAGGCCCGCGGATATGGTGCAGCACATTGAAAACGGCATGTCCAAACCGGAATTGCTTGATGCACATGGACATGTATTGGGGTTGAATAATAACAATCTCGATATTCCCGCGCGTGGCATTCAGGTGATCATGGGCCTGTCTGGATCGGGTAAATCCACGCTTATTCGTCATATCAACCGATTGATTGAACCCACTGCGGGACAAATGATCGTGGATGGCGAAGACGTGTTGCAAATGTCTGAAGCGACCTTGCGCGATTTTCGTCGGTTCAAGGCATCAATGGTGTTTCAAAAATTTGCTCTGATGCCCCATCACACAGTTATTGAAAACGTCCGATACGGTGTTGATATCCAAGGCGTGGCCGCGCCAGAAGCGGCGGATCGCGCCCAGTATTGGTTGGAACGTGTGGGGCTAAAGGGGTTTGAACAACATTACCCCGCACAGCTGTCTGGTGGTATGCAACAACGTGTCGGTTTGGCACGTGCACTTGCGACCGATGCGGAAATTTTGTTGATGGACGAGGCGTTTTCCGCCCTTGATCCCTTGATCCGCACCGATATGCAAAACGTGTTGCTTGATCTGCAAGAAGAGCTGCATAAAACCATCATCTTTATCACCCATGATCTGGATGAAGCATTGCGCATCGGCGATAACATCGCGATTTTACGTGATGGTAAGATGGTGCAATCGGGCAATCCACAGGATATCGTTTTGCATCCTGCGGATGATTATGTCACTGATTTCATTCAGGATATTAACCGCGCACGGGTGTTGCAGGTGGGTACGGCAATGACACCTGCCAAAAAACCTTGTGATGGGCCAAAAATCCCGCATGACACGATCATTGAACAGGCATTGCAAACCTGTGTGGACAGCCATGTTGAAACCGCGACGGTGACAAAAGACGGCAAAACAGTTGGCAGCATCACAATGGATCAAATGGTTCGCGCCATTGCACGACCAGAGGCCGTATCGGCCGATGATGCAAATTACAGGTAATGAATACGGGCGCAGAAATGCGCCCGTGTTTTCATATGTTGTATTAATTTAGTGGGCGAACCTTCATCAGCGTAACACGGTTTTGTTCGCGCTCCACAACTTCGAACCGCATTCCATGAAAGCTGAACACTTGACCGGGTTGCGGTATCATCCGCGCTTCATGAATGACCAAACCTGCAACGGTATTAGCCTCATCATCGGGCAGGTTCCAATCATGCGCACGATTGATGTCGCGAATGGTTGCACCACCATCAACAAGGTAATCGCCCATTTCATCTTTTTGCGCCCAAACGTCTTCGATCTCGTCATGCTCATCGGTGATTTCACCAACGATCTCTTCCAGAATGTCTTCTAGTGTGATCAACCCTTGCAAGGCGCCGTATTCATCAACGACCAGTGCGAAATGGGTTTTGCGGCGCAAAAATTCACGCATCTGATCATCAAGCGTTGTGGTTTCAGGAACGAAATAAGGTTCCATTGCAATGTTTTGAATATCCATTGTCGCCAATGCATCCGCACGGTTTTTTCCATCCCGCAACAACCGTTCAACGGATCGCAGCAAATCCTTTGCATGCACCACGCCAACGATGTTTTCTGGATCATCCTTGAACAAAGGCAAACGGGTATAAGCGGATTCCAAACAAATGCGGATAATATCCTGTGCAGGCAAGCCAACATCAATCATTTCAATGTTGGAACGATGCAGCATGATTTCTTCGACCTCACGATCTTTAAGATCAAGCGCACCCAACAGGCGGTCTTTGGCGTCTTTTTCGAATGTACCTTCGCGATGGCCAAGCGCAATCGCACCTGCAATTTCTTCTTGTGCAGCTTCTGAAAGATCATCACCATCAGGTTTGCCGCCAAACAGGCGTAACAAACCGCCAACAAACCATTGAACGGCCTTTACAATGGGGGACAGTAGCATCACCAAAACTTGGATGGGGGCCGAAACCTTGGTTGCGGCGGTTTCTGTGTGATTAATCGCATATGTTTTTGGCAAAACTTCCGCAAATATCAACACCAACAGCGTCATCACCAAGGTCGCAATCGCTACGCCACCCTCACCAAGCAAGCGGGTGAATAGGCTGGTTGCAAGTGATGCTGCCAGAATATTCACAAGGTTATTGCCCAGCAAAATCGCCCCGATCAGCTTTTCCGTATCTTCGGTAAGGTTCAACGCACGCGCCGCCCCCGATGATCCTTTATCCGCCATCCCATGCAATTTCCCACGGCTCGCCGCGGTCAGCGCGGTTTCAGAGCCCGAAAAAAACGCAGACATCACCAACAACGCTACAATCGCCCCAATCGTTACCCAAGACGCTGTGTCTAGGTTCACAATCGCGCCAATAATCATTTCCATTCTGATTTGTTCCTTGCATAAAACAGCATAGCTTCTTTTATGGGGGTTCTAATGCGCCCATTCAAGTGGCGCAATGACACAAGGGCGCGTTATGATCATTCATGATTTGGGCGAATTACACGGTGATCTGCTGATTTATGGTGGGGTTTATTCAAATTTGCACGCATTGCGCGCGTTCTTGGACATTGCACGCGTCCAAAATATTCCAGCGCAAAATATCATCTGTACCGGTGATATTGTTGCATATTGCGCCGATCCAGAGGCATGTGCCCAACGTATTCGCGCCCTTGGTGGCCCTGTTTTGGCGGGTAACTGTGAACGCAATTTGGCCATTGGTGATGATGATTGTGGCTGTGGTTTTGATGAAAATTCAACATGTAATCTGCTTTCGCGTGCATGGTATGCGCATGGCAGTGCCCAAACATCTGTTGAATCCAAAAAATGGATGGCAGGTTTGCCCGATCGCATCACTTTCACCCATGCGGGAAAGCGATATGGGGTGATACACGGCGCTGCCAGCGATATTAGCCGCTTTATTTGGCCCACAACGCCAGATCAGGATATTGAAAATGAAATCTCCATTTTAACCAAACAAATCGGTGCGGTTGATATTGTGCTTGCGGGGCACACAGGCCTGCCTATGACGCGTCAAATCGGATCGACCATTTGGCACAATAGCGGCGCAATTGGAATGCCTGCTCATGATTCTCGTCCACAGACAAATTTTTCACTAATTTCTGAAAACGGTATTAAAAACAATGCGCTATCATACGATCATCATGGTGCCAATTCTGCGATGCGCGGCGTAAACCTGACCCAAGGATATGATCAAACACTTCTGAGCGGCATTTGGCCATCAGATGACAATTTGCCCATAGATATGCGCAAGCCCAATCTCCATTTTGAACAAATATCCTCGCCGAAGGCATAAAATCTTTTGCACCTAATCCGCCAGTGGATGATGTTCAAACACCAGTTCACGAAGCTTTTCATCCAAAACATGCGTGTAAATTTCGGTGGTGGCCACATCCGCATGGCCCAGCAACATTTGGATCACGCGCAAATCGGCACCATTGGCCAAAAGATGTGTGGCAAAGGCATGACGCAAAGTATGTGGTGTGACCTTTGCTGGATCAATATTTGCCTTTAGCGCGATCTCTTTGATCAAGGTATAAAATCGAACACGCGTTAGATGACCAAGCTTACCACTGGATGGAAACAGAAACCGCGATTCCGCGCCCCGTTTCGCCTCTTCGCGCAAATCGCGCTCACGCAAATACACAGCCACTGCCAATTTGGCAGGGGTGGAAAGGGGGACAAGCCGTTCTTTGCCACCTTTGCCTTTGATCAACAACATTTCGGGATCACCGCGCACGGCATTCACGGGCAGTGATACCAATTCGGTCACGCGCATGCCTGTGGCATATAACATTTGCATCAAACAGGTGTTGCGCAATTTATCAAAATCGTTGCGCCCCGTGATTGTTGCGGCCTCTAACATCGCGTTCACATCTGCTTCGCTCATGGTGTCGGGCAGGTGCTTTTTCTTTTTTGGCCCCTTAATTTGCATGGCAGGGTTGTCGGTGATCCAATCTTCTTCAAATGCAAATCGATAAAGTTGTTTGATGGATGATAAATGGCGTGCGCGGGTGGTTTCGGCCATTCCGCGCGTGTCTAATTCAACAATATATTCTTCAACATCGCCACGAGTTGCATTTGAAAAATCTTGGTTTTTTTTGGTCAAGAACTCTTCAAAATCCACCAAATCACGGTAATAGGCCTGAATGGTATTGTCCGCCGCATCGCGTTCGGCGCGGATGGCTTCCAAAAATGGATGTATCCAATGATGCGCCATTTTTGGCCTATTGGGATTCAAGTTCGATGGTTTCGGTATGGTTTACCGATGGTGCGGACAAATCCCCAAAAAAGGAATATCCCACCAAACAAAGGGCCACCAAAATGGCCAAAAAGAACAAATACTTGATTAAGCGCCCCATTTTTATTGTGCCTCCGTCTTTTTTCACGGCTTTGCTCTTGCCTGTTTATCCCTTAATGCTATCAGAAAGGGGCGTAATTGAATACGCAAAAATGAGGGTCGTGTGGGGTATCAATTATCAAAAACAATTGTTCTGGTCGGGCTGATGGGTGCGGGTAAAACCGCAATTGGCACAATTGTTGCGCAAAAACTGGGCTGTCGGTTTATCGATTCGGACGATGAAATCGAAACCGCAGCACAAATGACCATTGCCGAAATTTTTGCCCGCGACGGCGAGGCGTTTTTTCGGTTGAAAGAAAGCCAAGTATTACAACGCCTGCTTGATGGCCCGCCTTGTTTGTTATCAACAGGGGGTGGTGCGTTCATGTCTGCGGACAATCGCGCCGCAATCGCTGACAAAGGTGTTGCGGTCTGGTTGGATGCGGATTTGGATCTGCTTTGGGCGCGTGTGAAATCCAAGGCAACGCGCCCATTGTTGCAAGGACCAGATCCATATGGGACATTGGAAAAGCTGTTCATCGCACGCAAACCAAAATATGCATTAGCAGAAATCAAAGTCAAAGCAGGTGCAGATTTAAGCAAAGAACAAATGGCTGATAAAGTGATCGCTGAATTGTTGAACACCCCCGAAAGCGGGTTGAAAAAGGTTGGATAAAATGCGCGAAACAGTTCATGTAAATTTGGCGGATCGCTCATATAACATTGAAATTGGCACAGGATTATTGGCGCAGTCAGGGGCATTTATTGCCCCATTGCTAAAACGTCCACGTGCTGCGGTTATTACGGATGAAAATGTCGCCAAGCTCCATCTGGAAGCATTGAAATCTGGACTGTCCGCAAATGGAGTGGATGCGCAAACGTTGATTTTACCAGCAGGTGAATCCACCAAATCATGGGCGCATTTGCAAGAATGCGTTGAATGGTTGTTAGAGCAAAAAATCGAACGGGACGATGTGATTATCGCCTTTGGCGGTGGGGTGATCGGCGATTTGGTTGGCTTTGCCGCCAGCATTTTGCGCCGCGGCGTGCGATTTGTGCAAATCCCAACCAGCTTGCTAGCACAGGTAGACAGCTCTGTCGGGGGGAAAACCGCGATCAATTCCGTACGTGGCAAAAACCTGATCGGGGCGTTTTATCAACCCCAATTGGTTTTGGCCGATGTGGAATTGTTGGGCACGCTGACACAGCGCGATTTTTTGGCGGGATATGGCGAAGTATCCAAATACGGATTGCTTGGCGATGCCGCGTTTTTTGAATGGTTAGAGGTGAACGGCCCAGATTTAGCGGCGGGGAATGTCGAAAAACGCATTTACGCGGTCAAGCGCAGTTGCGAGATGAAAGCCGAAATCGTTGGCGAGGATGAAACCGAACAAGGTGTGCGTGCGCTGTTAAACTTGGGCCATACATTTTGTCATGCACTAGAGGCGGCAACGGGATATTCGGATCGTTTGTTGCACGGCGAAGGTGTAGCGATTGGTTGTGCGCTTGCCTTTGAAACATCCATGCGATTGGGATTATGCAGCCAAGAAGCGCCAAGCCGTGTGCGTGAACATCTTCGTGCAATGGGTCAAAAGGTGGATTTGGCCGATATCGCGGGCGATTTACCTGATGCCGATACGCTTGTTGCGTTGATGGGGCAGGATAAAAAGGTCAAAGACGGTAAAATCGCGTTCATCATGGCACGCGACATTGGCGATGCATTTGTTACACGTGAAGTGGATTTGGATGTTGTGCGCAGCGTTTTATCCGATGCGCTTGCTTTGCGGTCATAAAATTTTATGCCTTCGGCGAGGATATTTTGAACATTTGGAGCGTTACGCGCTGCAACTTGCCCCGCCAAGCACACAGAATTTTGCACAATGGGGATGGTTGAGTTGGACCGGGCGTTCGGCCTGTTCCAAAGTTTCGCCAAGTTCAAATTCTGGTGTATAGGGCAGGAGTGTGCAGGCCAGAACAGCGGGTTTTGCCGCACCTTTGCGTTTGACCACCATACGTGAACTGGCACACATGACATCGGTTGGCGATTTGTTTAAAATGCTCCAGCATTCGGTGGTAATTTCTGGCACATCAATTGTTTCGTCCATTTCAGGGAAAAGCACCGTTGTGGCCGGGTTTTGCGCATCGATTTGAAATCCATATGTTTTAAATAGTGCGGCGTAACCTGCGCGGCTTGTTTCATCGCTATCGCCAAAGGCGGAACGCCCAGCGACATGCATTTGAAAATCATTGTCTCGCAACCATTTCATACCTTTGAGGGTGGTATCATAGCTGCCTTTGCCACGTTCAGCGTCGTGCATGTCTGGATCGAAGTGATCAAGCGAAATGCGTAGTGTCAATTTATCACCAAATTTATCGCGAAGCGCCAATAACCCTGTTTGCACAGATTTGCGCATCATCGGGCGCATTGCATTGGTTAAGATCAAAACTTGAAACCCTTGTTCAAGACAAAGACGCGTAATATCAATCATTTGCGGATTCATAAACGGTTCACCACCTGTAAAGGCGATTTCGGTTGTGGGCCATTTACGATCAGCGATTTGATCCAAATATGCGCTGACTTCGGCCGCTGTGATATAAACCAAACTGTCGTTTTTGGGGGAGCTTTCGATATAACAATTCACACATTCGATATTGCATAACGTGCCCGTATTAAACCAAAGCGTCGTTGGGTTGGTCAGCGCAACAGAGGCCCGCGTTTCACCCTTGGCAGTGACATTTGGGTTTTCAAACTTGCCCACGGGTGTTGCACCCAATTTATCGAAATTTTGGTCGTTCATTCTATTCATTACCCCTTGCTTTCATCTTGGCTAACTTGATTTTTGCCAAAAAGAAAGTGTCGCTGCTGGTTCCCCACACAAATGTGAGCATGCGTGTGTCAGACCTTGCGCAAATATGCTGCTTTGGTAACGTGGCGGCATAAAACAACAGAGGTTCGCATGGTTGCAAAAGTCATACCCGTAGAAGATTTCGATTTGGTGATATTTGGCGGCACGGGGGATTTGGCAACGCGCAAAATTTTGCCGGGGCTTTATCGTCGGATGTTATCGGGGCAAATGCCAAAAACATCGCGAATTATTGGTGCCGCGCGATCCGAATATGATGCAGATGCATTTCGCGAACATGTGCATCAAGGATTAAAGGATCACGTCGATCAATCACTGTTGAAAAAGCGCGATGTTGATGCGTTTTTGGGCCAGCTTGATTATCTGCAACTGGATATTTTCACGGATGATGGGTGGAAAGCATTGGGGGAAATGTTGCGCGGTGATGTGATCCGCGCATTTTATTTTTCCGTTGCGCCATCGCTATTTGGTGAAATCGCGCGTCGTTTGGTGCAATTTAAATTGGCGGATCAGGATGCGCGGATTGTGGTGGAAAAACCATTTGGGCGCAATTTGGAAACGGCCAAGGCGTTGAATGCAGAGCTCGCCGAATGTTTTGACGAAAAACAAGTTTATCGCATTGATCATTATCTGGGCAAAGAAACGGTGCAGAACTTGATGGCGATCCGTTTTGGCAATGCATTATTTGAACCATTGTGGAACGCACAACATGTGGATCATGTGCAAATCACCGCGTCTGAAAGTTTAGGCGTGGGCGGGCGCGGGGCGTACTATGATAAATCGGGTGCGATGCGTGATATGGTGCAAAACCATCTGATGCAGTTGTTGTGTCTCACGGCGATGGAACCCCCGAGCAAATTCGAGGCAAACGCCGTTCGAGATGAAAAGCTGAAAATTATCAAGGCATTATCACCAGTAGCACCCAATGAAGTGGTGCGCGGACAGTATAGCGCAACCGAGGATAAAGGGAGCTATATCCAAGATAGTGAAAATCCTGAGAGCGATACAGAATGTTTCGTTGCGATGAAAGTTGAAATCGCCAATTGGCGATGGGCGGGCACACCGTTTTATTTGCGCACGGGCAAGCGATTGCGCAATCGCTTGACCGAAATCGCTGTGGTTTTCAAGGATCCGCCCCATTCGATTTTTGATGATACGGGCACGCATTTGCGCGGGAATGCGTTGATTATTCGCCTGCAACCCGACGAGGGTATCACGATGCGCATGACCATCAAGGACCCAGGGCCAGGCGGCATGCGCCTTCGCGAAGTTCCACTTGATATGACATTCGCAGAGGCGTTGGAGGGCGAAGATATCGATCTGCCAGATGCATATGAGCGGCTGATCATGGATGTGATCCGTGGTAATCAAACGCTGTTTATGCGCGGCGATGAGGTAGAGGCCGCATGGAATTGGATTGATCCGATTATTAATCAATGGGTCGAAAAGGGCAGCAAACCCATTCAATACGATTCAGGGGGCTCTGGCCCAGATGATGCGCTCATGTTAATGCACCGCGATGGTCGGCGCTGGAGAGAGATTAAACAATGACAAAACCATTTCACACATTTGAAAACCGTGCGGCATTGATGCAAGGATTGGCGGATCGGGTTGCAAGCGAATTGGCCGATGCCTTGGCCACCAATGGACGCGCGGTTTTGGCCGTACCAGGGGGCTCTACGCCTGCGCCATTTTTTGATGCGCTGAACCGTGCAGATTTGGATTGGGCCAATGTGACGGTTATGTTGACCGACGAGCGTTTCGTGCCAGAAACATCGGATCGATCAAACACCACATTAATTAAACAGCGATTGTTACAAAATAATGCCTTGGCGGCGCGTTTTGTGCCGTTTTATCAACCGGCAGATCGCCCAGAGGATGTTTTGGGCGATATCATTGGTGATGTTGCGGCGGCGATGCCGCTTGATGTCTGTGTTTTGGGAATGGGGGCGGATATGCACACCGCATCCATTTTCCCAGAGGCGGATTTGTTGGACGAAGCATTGGACGATAATGCACCGATCCTTTTGCCCATGCGTGCCCCTGGTGCACCAGAGCCGCGCATAACACTCACGGCACCCGCATTAAAAAGCGCAAAAAACATTCATGTTTTGATCGCAGGTGCGGAGAAAAAAGCAGCATATAGTGATGCATTGCGCGAACAACCGTTAGCGCTATCGCCAATTCGTGTTATACTGAGCGATGACGTGAATACGGATATTTTCTACGCAGATTAACGGAGCCATCATGCGCGACATTTGGAACGACCTTCAAAACCATTACAGCCATATCAAAGACCGCCCAATTGTTGATCTGTTCAATGTGGATGACACGCGGTTTTCCCATTTTTCGGTAAATGCGGTGGACATGGTTTTGGACTATTCCAAAACAAATTTAGATAGCACTGCGCGTGGATTGTTGTTTGAATTGATGCGCAACACGGGTGTTGAATCCAAACGCGATGCGATGTTCGCAGGCGAGAAAATCAACGATACCGAAGGGCGCGCGGTTTTGCATACGGCGTTACGAAACCTATCGGGTGTACCGATAAAGGTTGATGGCACAGATGTGATGCCAGAGGTATTGCAAACGCTTGAAAATATGAAACTATTTTCATCGGCGGTGCGTGATGGATCGCTTCGGGGTGCCACAGGTAAGCCATTCAGCGATGTTGTGAATATCGGCATTGGTGGCTCTGATCTTGGCCCCGTGATGGCAACGGCAGCGATGGCGCCATATCATGATGGGCCGCGCACACATTTTGTGTCCAATGTGGATGGTGCAGATATTCATGACACGTTGAAGAGGCTGAACCCAGAAACAACGTTGTTGATTATCGCATCTAAAACCTTCACCACCATTGAAACCATGACCAATGCGAAATCCGCAACCGATTGGATGAAATCAGCACTGGGTGTGGATGATATTTCGGATCATCTGGTGGCGCTGTCAACAGCCGCTGACAAAACAGCGGCTTTTGGCGTGAAACCCGAACGCGTGTTTGGGTTCGAGGATTGGGTTGGCGGGCGCTATTCCGTTTGGGGCCCGATTGGTCTGTCGTTAATGTTGGCGATTGGTGGCGATGATTTTGTGCAATTCTTGCAAGGTGCGCATGACATGGACACGCATTTCAAAACCGCGCCGATGGAACAAAATATGCCAATGGCGCTGGCGATGGTTGGGGTGTGGCATTCCAATATTTGTGGCTATGCCACACGTGCGGTGCTGCCTTATGAACAACGCCTGACACGCTTGCCTGCTTATTTGCAACAGCTTGATATGGAAAGCAACGGCAAGGGTGTTGCGATGGATGGCACAGATTTGCCACGTGACAGCGGCCCAATTGTTTGGGGTGAACCGGGCACCAACGGACAGCATGCGTTTTATCAATTGATCCACCAAGGCACACGGGTGATCCCATGTGAATTTATGGTGGCGAAGGCCGGACACGAACCCGAATTGGCACATCAGCATGAATTGTTACAGGCCAACTGTTTGGCACAATCAGAGGCATTGATGTTGGGGCGCGACGTTGACGCGGCGCGTGCCTTAATGGCCGCAGCTGGATTGAAAGGCGATGAATTGGAACGCCAAGCCCGTCACCGCGTATTCCAAGGCAGCCGCCCAAGCACCACTTTGATTTACCCACAACTTACGCCCAAAATGCTGGGCGCGATTATCGCATTGTATGAACATCGCGTTTTTGTCGAAGGCGTGATCTGGGGATTGAATAGTTTTGATCAATGGGGCGTGGAATTGGGCAAGGTCTTGGCCACAGAAATGCAAGGCTATGTCAGCGGGGCAGAGGCCCCAGATGGCAAAGATGGATCAACGCTTGGATTGTTGGCAGCGCTAAAACCCTAACTCTCTGGCAGCTTTAAAATCGCTTTCATCGGTGCGCCAATGATTTTTGTATTATCGGCGCGCCCTTTGACTAGCCACGCAATGGCAAAGGCCCAGATGCAGATCGATTCAAGGATCAATACCAGCGATACGCGATAGGCAAAATCAAGCACACCGCCAAACAGCCGATCCAAAACATAAAGCGATAGTAGTGCAATCAACGCGCCCACAATCGAGCGCCCAGCCAAAAAATAAATCCGATCGCGCCCAGATTTGCTATTGGTTTTTACGCCATGATTGACCATGCGAAAATTCACCAGACACAAGCGCGCAAGGATGGCAAAAAATCCAACCGCGGCGCCGTAATGGATATATTGACTGACATCAAACTGAAACCATTGCTGGGGCAGGGTGCATATCGTGTTCCCGACGCAGGCGCGAAACGGAAAAAACGCAACACATATCGCCAGCATCCCTGCCATGAATGTCAGGTTCTTGTCCGACCAAAACCCGTATGGTTCCTCGTATCCCTTATAGGTAATCAAAAAGAACCCAATGGCGATTAACCCACCGGTAAAAACGTCACGCATGGGGGTGAAAAAATAATCGGATAATGTCGGTAGTACCCGATCATCCATCGAAAGCATCAAGCCGCCAATCACCAAAACAAATGGAAATGCCAGCCCCAAATATCCCACAGCACGACGAATGCGCATAAACGATTGCGCCTCTGGCGTCGCGGCCTTTGGGGTATCTGGCGGGCTGTCTTGCATGTAATCAGCTTAAGGTAGAAAGTGGATCAGAGCAACATTTCTGATTTTGACGTTTGATATCCTGTTAAATTGAACCGGCTAATGAAAACGTCCGTGTATGGATAGTAAGCGGATCTATTGTAAATTTGGTCGTTTACAATTTCTGGTTTAATCACAACATTGATTTGCTGGAGCGGGTAACGGGAATCGAACCCGTAACTGAAGCTTGGGAAGCTTTCGTGATACCTTTTCACCATACCCGCGTCGCGCTTTCATAATCTGAGTTTTCCTGCTCTGCAATGGCGATTGTCAAAAATCAGTGATGCCACAATGTGGCACATTGGCATTGGTAAGAACACTGTGATAGTGCGCTATCAAACGGGGATATCTACGTTTATTTTTTTCATGGATTGGTGATGATGGATTGGTCAAATATTTTACGCGAATTTATCACGCTTTTGGTGGTGATCGACCCGATTGGTTCAATCCCTGTATTTTTATTTGCCACCATGGGTGTGCCCAGTGCCTTGCATCGTCGATTTGCGATCCGCGCGGTTGTCGTGGCGACCGCTGTGTTGCTGTTGTTCTTGATTGGTGGGCAATTGGTGCTGGAATCTTTGGGGCTGCGGCTTGGTTCGTTTCAAATTGCGGGTGGGATAGTGTTGTTCATGTTTGCCATGACGATGATTTTTGGTGAATCCAAACCCATGCGCGAAATTGAAGAGGCCGAACGTGATCATCTGGCGGGGGCGGTGTTTCCATTGGCGATGCCATCCATTGCATCACCCGGGGCGATGTTGGCGGTGGTCATCTTGACTGACAACCATGAAAATCCAATTTCAGATCAATTGGTTACGGCAGGTTTGTTAATCCTCGTTCTGGCCATTACGTTGATCGTTTTGTTGTTCGCCACCCGCAGCCAGAAATTTCTGGGCGCAACAGGGGCCAGTGTGATTAGCCGCGTAATGGGGCTGGTTTTGGCCACGGTTGCGGTGGATGCGGTGCTGGGCGGGTTTGAATCGTTGGGGGTTTTAAATATCGTCGAAACCACGCCGGAAGTCTCTCAATAGCTAGCCGCGCCGACGACGGCGGCGTCCACCACCTGTATCACCACTACCTGCGTTGAAGTTTACATCTGGCAATGTCACCACTTCGGCCAAGATCGGGAAGGGTTCGACACTATTGGGGATGGCGGATGCATTAACAAAATGTTCTTGGAAACGCGGTTCGATTGCGGTTTCGATTTTGTGAATATTGCGCACCACAGATTCAATATCACGTCGCGCATCGGTGTTGAGCAGCGCAATGCGTGCACCAGTGCCCGCTGCGTTGCCAGCAGATGTCACCTTGGCAATTTCACAATCTGGGATCATACCCAATACCATGGCGTGTTTGGGGCTGATATGCGCACCAAATGCACCTGCCAACACGATGCGATCCACTTGATTAACCTCAAATTTATCCATCAACAGACGTGCACCAGAATAAAGTGCCGCCTTGGCCATTTGAATTTCGCGAATGTCGCGGTTTGTCACCGTAATCAGCGGGCCGCCATCCGCCGTGCCGTCAAAGACGCGATATGAATATGTGCGCCCATCTTGGAAACAGCGATCGGTGCCGGTTTGTTCGGGGGAGCCGATCAAACCTGCCTGATCGACAATGCCAGCGATGCGCATTTCTGCAACCATTTCAATGATGCCCGATCCGCAAATCCCCGTGATACCTGATGATAGAATTGCGGTATCAAAACCGTCTTCATCCGACCAAATATCGGATCCGATCACGCGAAAACGCGGTTCTTTGGTAATGGGATCAATTTCGACGCGTTCAATCGCACCAGGTGCGGCGCGTTGGCCGCTGGAAATTTGCGCGCCTTCAAATGCGGGGCCAGTGGGGGATGAACAGGCCAGAACACGGGTTTTATCACCCAGTAAAATCTCCGCATTCGTACCCACATCCACAACCAACACCAGATCATCCGATGTATTGGGCGATTCCGATAATGCCACGGCCGCGGCATCCGCCCCGACGTGCCCCGCAATACAGGGCAGAATATAAATCCGCGCCGCAGGATGGATTTTCAGATCGAGGTTTTTCGCGCGTGTTGATACCGCATCCGATGTGGCGAGCGCAAAGGGCGCTTGTCCCAGTTCGAACGGATCAATGCCCAAAAACAGATGGTGCATCACAGGGTTACATACAAATACCGCATCCAATATCAAGGCAGGGTCGATTTCAGCCTCTGCCGCGATTTGGGTGAACAGGGCGTTCATGCCTTCGCGCACCGCACGGGTCATTTCAACCGCGCCACCTTCGTTCATCATGGAATATGAAACGCGGCTCATCAAATCTTCGCCAAAGCGGATTTGGGGATTCATGATGCCGTTGCTGGCAACCACTTCGCCGGTTTGTAAATCGCACAGATGCGCGGCAATGGTGGTGGAACCCAGATCAACGGCCATGCCGTAAACGGAACCGTCGTAATATCCCGACCAAACCTGAACAATGCGTGGGCTGACGTAATCATCACCCAAATGCACGGCACATGTAACCTTCCAGTCACCTTTGCGCAGGGCGGATTGCAGCGTGGCATAGATTGAAAAATCGGCTTCTAATTCGGGTAAATCCCAATCCTTGCGCAACGCCGCGACAAGGCGTTCCAAATCACCCGATGGTTCATGCATGTCGGGTTGTTCCACCTCGACGTAAAACAATTTTGTCGATGGATTGACGATAATGTCGCGTGCTTCGGCGCGTTTGCGCACAACCTGTTTGTGCACCTGACTTTCGGGGGGGACATCGACCACGATGTTGCCTTGAACCGTCGCCTGACATCCCAATCGCCGCCCATCAATCATGCCGCGTTTAGATTTGTAACGTTCCTCGACGCTGTTCCATTCGGATAATGCGTCGGGGGCAACTGTGAGACCATGTTTAGAAAATTCACCATATGATGGTGTGATTTGACATTTGGAACAAATCCCACGCCCGCCACAAACAGAATCCAGATCAACCCCCAATTGGCGCGCCGCCGTGAGGATTGGTGTCCCAACGGGGAAATTGCCGCGTTTGCCTGATGGGGTGAAAATAACCAGTGGGTTTTTATCGTCGCTCATGGGGCTGCCTTTGTGTTCATTGCAAACCTTCTAGGCTGCTATTTGACCACAGGCAAGACGGCGCAATGCATCGCTTGCGCCGTTTTGATGTCTATATTCGCCACAGTGACATATTTCACCTAGGCCAATGCCAAAAGCGCATCCAGATCAAGCCGTTCGGTGACCATTTGCAATTGCCCATCGCCGTCACGTGGCCATTCATTGCGTGGTCGATCCCAGTATAGTTCAACACCGTTTTCATCGGGATCGCGCAGGTATAATGCCTCTGATACACCGTGATCGGATACGCCATCCAATTGATATCCATGATCCAACAATCGTTTTAAAATTTGCGCCAAATCTTTGCGTGTTGGATAAAGAAGAGCCAAATGAAATAAGCCTGCCGAACGTTTGGGCGCGGCGGGTTGATCGCGGCTGAACCATGTGTTCAATGCGATGTGGTGGTGATACCCGCCAGCCGATAAAAATACCGCGTCATCACCGAGGCGCGTTGTAATTTCAAAGCCAAGCAAGTTTTGATAAAACGCTAGCGCGCGGTCAATATTGGCAACCTTTAGGTGAACGTGGCCAACTGTGGTTTTGGCGGGAATTTGATAGGTATCTGCCATGTGAAAACTCCTTTGTTCACATGATCCATACATCCAAAGACGTACCGTTCAATAAAAACCAGATAAACAGATTGTTTCGATATGATATACGCCAATAAAAAACCGGCGCCTGATGCAAGCGCCGGTTTTAACAATTTCGTATTCAATCGGGTGTTAACCCCGACGACGGCCGCGGCCTGCACGACGACCACGTGCGCCTGCTTCGGGGGCGCCGCCAGTGTCAATTTTGTTAAACTTGATCCATTCGGCACCATTGGCGTCTTGGTCGATCAGGAAATTGGCGGCACGGATGGCTTCCATTTCTTTGCCAGGAGTATATTTGGTTGAACCCATACCGGTAAGTTTTGCGAGCATTTCTGGATCGATATCATCGGGTACGATAATGCCAGCGGCGGCGAGTTCATCCAATTTTGCTTGGATTTTTTTCGGGCCAACCGGGATTTGAACGGGGTTCATGATCGCCGATGTCATGCCTGCGGTCATCGCCATTGGCAAAAACGCGTTATTCACGCCGTGGCGGTTTGGCAGGCCGAATGAAATGTTCGATGCACCACAGGTCGTGTTCACACCCAATTCTTCACGCAATTTTCGCACCAATGCGAAAACCTGATTGCCCGCAGACCCCATCGCGCCAATTGGCATGACCAGCGGATCAACCACGATGTCATGGGCAGGGATGCCATAATCGGCGGCGTGTTCTACGATTTTTTTCGCGACAGCAAAGCGGACCTCTGGGTCCTCTGAAATACCTGTTTCATCGTTGGAAATGGCCACAACGGGAACGTTGTATTTTTTCACCAATGGCAAAACCTTTTCCAGATTTTCCAGCTCCCCCGTCACGGAATTCACCAAAGGGCGGCCATTGCATGCCTCTAGTCCTGCTTCAAGTGCGGCGGGAACCGAGCTGTCGATACAAATCGGGGTATCCACGGTGTTTTGAACCAATTCCACCAGTTGGCGCATGAGCGGTGGTTCGACAAAGTTGTTATCGGCATAACGCACGTCTTCGGCCATTTTATTGCTGAACACGGCACCCGAATTTACATCCAAAATCCCAGCACCCGCCATTGTTTGTGCAATCGCATCGCGTTCCACGGATGAAAAATCGCCTGCTTCGAGTTCGGCGTTCAAAATTTTGCGCCCCGTAGGGTTGATCCGTTCGCCAATCACACAAAACGGTTGATCAAAACCGATAATTGAAGTTCTGGTTTTGCTCTCGACAATAGTGCGTGTCATGTAAATTCCTTTAGGATTGAACGGCGGGAACGCCTGATGCGCCGCCGTGGGTCATGGCCCAAGTTGCATTCGTTTTAATCCCGCCAAGCGGGAAAAAATGCACCTGTGCAATGTTGAAATCTGGGTTTGCGGCCTTGTGATCGGCCAATTCGGTGATGATGTCGTTGGGTTCAAACGGTAACATCAATTTGGTCACATCCTTGGCGCGGCGTTGCAATACACGCAGGCTTGGCCCCACGCCACAGGCAATGGCGAATTTCACCATTGTTTGCAATTTCGCAGGACCCGCAATGCCGATATGAACAGGAATATCAATGCCTTGGGCGACAAGGTTGTTGGCCCATTCAATCACCGGTTCGCTTTCAAAACAAAATTGTGTGGCGATGGCCATTTTCGCATGGGTGCGTTTGGAAAATTCCTGTTTCCAAGACAATGCCGCATCAACGTTTTTGCGTGTGCCATCGGGATCAATATCGCGGTTGCCCTCTGGGTGGCCTGCAACGTGCAAATTGGTGAAACCTGCACGATCAAACAGACCTGTTTCCAGCAATTGCATGGATGTTTCAAAATCGCCCTGTGGTGCGTCCAAACCACCCGCGAGCAATAGCGCCTGTTTTACACCAGCCTCATTCGCATAGCGCGAAATCCAGTTTTCCAGCGTTGCGCGATCCTTGATGATACGCGCAGGAAAATGGGGCATAACATCGTAACCCTCATCGGTAATACGTTTGGCGGTTTCCACCATGTCATCAATCGGGGTGCCATCAATATGAGCGATGTAAACGCGCGTACCAGATGGGAGCAGGGCGCGAAAATCCTCCACCTTGGCGGCGGTGCGCGGCATGACCTCAATCGAGTAGCCTTGCAGAAATGATTCCACATTTGGATTGACAGAATCCGTCACCATTTTTGGTTTGAGATTGAACAATGACATGGCCTTACCCACCCTTGAAAGAAACGATTTACGCCCAGCCGTCATTGGCAATCAGCGCTTTTATTTTTTCCTGATCAAACGCTTTATCCAGCATTTCAGCTTGGTCTTTTGCGACTTGATCTTGATCGCCTTCGACGTCGAACGGTTCGCCCTTGCGCCATTCCGCCAAATAGGCATCCGTATCCTGTGCGCCGATTTTCATCGCGCAACGGTCAATCGCCTGTTCGAAACGTTCGGGCAATTGCACCTTGGCGCCGCGCCGCCCTTTGCCCACGATGACCTGAGCAGGGATATCGCGCCAATATACGATTGTGACTGATGGCATGTTCAACCTCTTTTGCGTTTTTAGTTTCTGTAGCGGGTGATGCAGTCTTAACAGGTGCGGTTTTCGACTTCACTGCTAAAAGAAACGACGAAAATGGTAATCTTGCATAAAGGATATTTGATTCATTCATTATGATTGCTTGATTAGGGGCGCTTTGGCGCGTAACATTTACGTAACCTAGGGATATAAAATGTCACAAAACGCCTCTGATAAGGTCATCGCGTTCCCGAATGCTGGGAATCAGACCGCGGGGGTGGCGCAAGAAACGGAATTATTTGGTGCCTTGGATTTGGGCACGAACAGTTGCAGAATGTTAATTGCACACCCACGTGGTGAACATTTCGAAGTTGTCGATGCGTTTTCCAAACCTGTCTATTTGGGGGCAGGGTTGGAAAAAACAGGCAAGCTTTCGACCAAAGCGATCCACCGCACGATGGACGCATTACATGTCTGTGCCAAAAAGTTACGCCATCATAATGTTCAAAACGCACGTTTGATTGCGACGGCATCCTGTCGTCAGGCCAGCAATGGGCGCGATTTTGTAAAACGCGTGTTTCGTCAAACGGGGTTGCGTCTTGAAATTATCAAACCCGAAGAAGAAGCCCGCCTTGCCGCGATTGGCTGTGCTGCGCATCTGCGCCGTGGCACCGAACAGGTTTTGGTGATTGATATTGGTGGTGGGTCGACCGAATTGGTCTGGCTGGATCTGGCCGATGTGGAACCAAAGATGCGCCGCGCCGCAATGATGGGGTTGCGCAGCAATTTGAAAAAACCACGCACTGGCACACCGTTTGATGGGGTCAAGGTTGTCGATTGGATTTCCGTTCCCTTTGGTGTGACAACATTGCGAGATCAATTTTCCGATGTGGATGGCGACAAGGATCGTTATGCGATGATGTCGTGGTATTTCGAAGAATACATCGCCCAATTTGGCCCCGTAATGGAAAGCAATGAACAGGATTTTTTGCAAAATTTCCAAATTATCGGCACATCGGGCACGGTGACAACAATCGCATCCACGCATTTGCGATTGCCCCGCTATGATCGTGATCTGGTGGATGGACAAGCGATGAGCGCGATGCAAGTCGATGCCGAAGTGGATCGTTATTTACAGCTTGGCCCCAAGGGGCGCGAATGCGAACCCTGTATCGGGCGCAACCGCAAGGATTTGATCATGTCGGGCGCCGCAATCCTACAAGCGATTTTACGGGTCTGGTCCACCGATACACTAACAATCGCCGATCGGGGCCTGCGCGAAGGTTTATTATATTCACAGATGGTCAAAGCGGGCCATTTGAAGTAGAGCGTGAATCATGTCGAATGAAAAAAACACATCTGGGCGCGGTCAACGCGATTTGCGCGTGCGCGTCAAAACCGCAAAGGGGCGGCGTTTGTCGTCCAAACTTTGGCTAGAACGTCAATTAAACGATCCTTATGTGCAGCGCGCACAAAAGGATGGTTATCGTGGTCGTGCGGCCTATAAGATTTTGGAATTAGACGATAAATTCCGTTTCTTAGTACCTGGTGCACGTGTTGTTGATCTGGGTTGTGCACCCGGTGGTTGGTGTCAGGTTGCCGTGCCACGTGTCAATGCATTGGGTGATAAAAAAGGCAAAAAAATTGGCACGATTTTGGGTGTTGATCTGCAAGAGGTTGATCCGATCCCGGGCTGTGAATTGCACGTTTTGGATTTTTTGGACGAAGGCGCGGATAACAAGGTGAAAGAATGGCTTGGCGGGAATGCCGATGTTGTGATGTCCGATATGGCCGCGGCCAGTTCGGGGCACAAACAAACCGATCACTTGCGTATCATGAACCTGTGCGAGGCTGCAGCCTATTTCGCATTTGATGTGCTGGACGAGGGCGGCACATTCGTGGCCAAGGTTCTGGCCGGTGGTGCCGAGGGTGATTTGCAAAAACTGTTGAAACAAAAATTCACCAAGGTAGCCAACGTGAAACCCCCCGCAAGCCGTTCAGACAGTTCTGAAAAATTCGTGGTGGCAACGGGTTTTCGCGGTTAAAACAAGCGGGCGAAAAATACCGCACTCATGGTAAACCCAATGATTGCGATAATGGCGCGGATTGCCGATTTTGGTAACATTCGCGCCAGTGGTGCACCCAAATATCCCCCGATGGTGGATGCAATCATCATCACAATCGCCGATTGCCACGCGATCAAACCCGATAGAGCAAACACACCAACAGATATAGCCGACAGGGCAAATGAAAGCCCGTTTTTCAACCCGTTCATCTGATGGATATTCTGCATTCCCCACATGGCGAAAAGCGCCAACAAAACGATGCCTAAACCCCCATTGAAATAACCGCCATAAATACTCACCAAAAACAAACCAAATGCACCATATGGCGTGACCGATTTGGATTTTTGGGCCAGAGCCGCGCGAATGCGATCGCCAAACAAAAACACCAATGTCGCCGCCAAAAGCAGAAACGGCACAATCACGCTAAATGCGCGATTGGATGACACCAATAATAACAGTGCGCCAACCACGCCCCCTGCTAGGGTAATCAGGGTAAGGCGGATCAATTGTGCACGATCAAAATTGCGCAATTCTGCGCGAAAACCAAATGCACTGCTCAGATAACCTGGGAAAACCGCAACCGCGCTTGTGGCATTTGCCATCACGGGTGGAATGCCGATCATGACAAGTGCAGGAAAGGTTAAAAACGTACCACCCCCCGCAATCGCATTTAAAACACCAGCACCAAAACCCGCCAGAATTACCAAAATAATATCAGCCATTTACCCCCCATTTGAATTTCAACAAAACCCTAGCGTGAAATTTTCGCCCCATCCAGTGGCAATGCACATGGCGCATTCTTTGAATGCCTTTCGTGCAAAAACTTTGCTCAAATTCACACAATTCGTATGACAGAGGGAATTTACCCTTTCCTTTTGCGCTGCACCATGAGATAGAGCGGCGGCAATACCGATAACTCTTGGAGATACCCAATGGAGATTCGTGAGGCACTCACCTTTGACGACGTTTTGCTGGTTCCTGGCGCATCTACTGTGCTGCCATCTGATGCGGATGTTCGCACGCAAGTAACCAAATCCATCAGCATGAATATTCCGATCCTATCCTCGGCGATGGACACGGTGACAGAGGCCAAAATGGCCATTGCCATGGCACAGGCAGGCGGGATCGGTGTGATCCACCGCAACCTAAGCGAAAAACAACAATCCGATGCGGTGCGTCGTGTGAAACGGTTTGTATCTGGTACGGTTTACAACCCGATTACGCTCACGCCCGATCAAACCTTGGCGGATGCGAAAAAGCTGGCGGAAAAATACCGTATCACTGGATTTCCAGTGGTCGATGGCGATGGCCGTGTTCAGGGTATTCTAACAAACCGCGATATGCGATTTGTATCGGACGATAACACGCCCGTTTCGGTGATGATGACCACAGATAATCTTGCGATTGTACAGGAGCCGACAAATCTGGATGATGCGCGCAGCCTGATGCATTCACGCCGCATTGAAAAACTGCTGGTGGTGAACAAAGACAATGAATTGACGGGTTTGCTGACGATCAAGGATTTGGAACAGGCGGTTTTGAACCCACAAGCGTGCAAAGATGAATTGGGTCGTCTGCGTGTTGCCGCAGCATCCACCGTGGGTGATGCGGGTTTTGCACGTTCAGAAAAATTGATTAATGCAGGTCTTGATCTTTTGGTGATTGATACCGCGCATGGCCATTCCATTTCTGTGGCGCAAACCGTTGAAAAGATTAAAAAACAATATCCCAACATTCAAATCGTTGCGGGGAATGTTGCGACAAGTGATGCGACCAAGGCATTGATTGATGCGGGTGCGGATGCGGTCAAGGTTGGCATTGGCCCCGGTTCCATTTGCACGACGCGCATTGTTGCGGGTGTTGGTGTGCCACAGCTCAGCGCGATCAGCGATAGCGCAAAAGCAGCAGCATCCACAAATACACCCATCATCGCCGATGGCGGCATCAAATTTTCGGGCGATTTCGCCAAGGCGATTGCGGCGGGCGCAAGCTGTGCCATGGTTGGTTCCATGCTTGCCGGCACAGACGAGGCACCTGGCGAAGTGATCTTGTACCAAGGGCGTTCATTCAAATCGTACCGCGGCATGGGGTCTGTTGGTGCAATGGCACGCGGCTCTGCCGATCGGTATTTCCAAAAAGAAGCCAGCAGCGACAAATTGGTGCCCGAAGGCATCGAAGGCCAAGTGCCATACAAAGGCCAAGCGGGCGCTGTTTTGCATCAAATGGTTGGCGGGTTGCGTGCGGCAATGGGTTACACGGGCTGTGCCACGGTTGATGACATGCGCAAAAATTGCAAATTCGTGAAAATCAGTGGTGCAGGGCTAAAAGAAAGCCATGTCCATGATGTGCAGATCACCCGTGAATCCCCGAATTATCGGATTGGCTAGTGACACCTGCTGCGCGATACGCCTCTGCGATTGACATTCTGGATCAGATTTTTGACGGCGCGAGCGCTGAAAAAACGCTGACAAATTGGGCGCGCAAAAACCGATTTGCGGGGTCCAAGGATCGCGCCGCTTTGCGTGACATTGTATTTGATTGTTTGCGGTGCAAGCGGTCATATCAACATCGCGCGGGGCAAACGGGCGGGCGCGGCGTTGTTTTAGGGCATTTGCTTGATAACGATTTGAAACCACAAGATATTTTTTGTGGTGAGGGATATGCTCCCGATACGTTAAGCGAAACTGAAATAGGCGCGATTTGCTCAACGCCCAGCGATGATATCGCAACACGCTACAATATCCCCGATTGGATTTTGCCCGAATTGCAAAATAGCCTTGGGGAAGGGTTGATTAATAACCTTGTGGAAATGCAATCGCGTGCACCAATTGATTTGCGGGTTAATGTCGCAAAAACGAATGTTGATGCGATGCGCGATGCGCTCTTGCTGGACGATCTTGCAACCACGCCAGTTGAAGGTGTGAAAACCGCGCTGCGCTTGTCCAAACAAACCCGAAAAATTCCACAAACGGAATCTTATAAAAACGGTCTGATTGAATTACAGGATGCAGGCTCGCAACAGGTGGTTCTGGATTTACCGCTGGAACATGCAACATCCGTTCTGGATTATTGTGCCGGCGGTGGGGGTAAATCGCTGGCCATCGCGGCGATGTCGCCAAGCCTTGCGATTGATGCATTTGACAAACATTCAAATCGTCTGGCCGATCTCATTAACCGAGCGGCGCGTGCGCAAGCATCTGTGAATGTGTTGGAACAAGACCCTGTTTCGTTGGGTAAATCCTATGATTTGGTTGTCTTGGACGTGCCTTGTTCTGGTACAGGGGCGTGGCGGCGCAATCCTGATGGGAAATGGAAATTAACCAGCCAAGAGCTGGATGACATCATTGGCACGCAGTCAGAGATATTGCGTAACGCACCAATCCTTGTGAAATCGGGGGGGCGTATCGCCTATATCACCTGTTCGCTATTGGATGTTGAAAACAGCGCACAGATTGCTGAATTTTTGGTAAAGAATTCGGAATTTACACTGGAATTTGAACGCAAATATCATCTGACGGGCGCTGGCGATGGGTTTTATCTGGCGGTTCTTAAAAAGGTTCAAAATAAGGGTGAATTTTAAGGGTTGTTAACCTTTGGTTTACCTTTTCGCTATTTGATATCTTGATGAAATCCAAGCTTTTGTCAGAAAATTTGATCCGCCGTAACAGCGTAAACAATTGGTTTACGTTCAATACGTCCATCATCTTGATTTTGGGGCTATGCACGGTTGGCTTGCAATTAATGCTACCAAGGTCGCTTTCATTCCTGATCGCAATGGCAAGTGTAAGCACATTTGGCTTGGTGTTTTTCTTAACGGGGCAGGTGGGTTCGGATGCAATTGAAGCGCTCACGAAAAAACGTGTGTTGCAACGCATTTCACCCTCAAAACTGTTTCAACGCAAACGCGCGGCGATCCCGGCGCATTTATTACCCAAAAAGATCAACAAATTCGAACTTTTGGATAATTTGCCAATCGCGCTTGTGACCATAGATACAGCGGGTGAAACGACACGTTGCAATACCGCGGCGAAAGAGCTGTTGGGGTGTTCAGAAAATGAAACCCCATTGTTTTCAGAACTGACCCAAGGCTTGGGCCGATCGGTATCTCAATGGCTTGCTGCAGAACAACGCAATGAATGCGCAAGCAAGCCGCAAATATTGAAAGTAAAACGCGCAAATAACGATGTGTTTGTGCAGGTGACGCTGGCCAAAATCGGCGGGAACGAATTGCTTGCGGTTTTAAGCGATGCAACGGAACTGAAAACGCTGGAAGCACAATTTGTGCAAAGCCAAAAAATGCAAGCCATTGGTCAATTGGCGGGCGGTGTCGCCCATGATTTCAACAATCTATTAACCGCTATATCGGGGTATTGTGATCTGTTGAAATTGCGCCATGACAAAGGTGACGCGAGCTATAACGATTTGGAACAAATTGGAAATAATGCCAATCGTGCGGCGGCGTTGGTTGGTCAATTGCTCGCGTTTTCACGCAAGCAAACATTGCAACCCAAAAAGGTACAGGTAAACGATATCCTTGCGGATTTGACACATCTGTTAAATCGTCTGGTCGGTGAAACGATCAAGCTTCATCTGGAACAGGATAAATCGCTCCCCTTGGCGTATGTTGACGGGCGCCAAATGGAACAAGTGATTTTGAATTTGGTCGTAAACGCGCGCGATGCGATGCCAAAAGGCGGAAATATTTGGGTGCGTAGCAAATCCATAACATATTCCCAAAATCACAAACGTGATAAAGTCGACATCGTAAAAGGCGAATATGTTTGTATCGAAGTCGAAGACGAGGGTGTTGGAATTTCACAGGAAAACCAATCCAAAATTTTCGAACCATTCTTTAGCACCAAAAAAGTTGGCGAGGGCACGGGGCTTGGGCTTTCCACAGTTTATGGCATTGTGAAACAAACGGGCGGTTACATTTTCGTTGAAAACGGCGATCACTACGGCGCCAAATTCACCGTTTTATTACCCGTCGCACAACCCGCCACAGTTTCCGAAGATTTGTCGGCCGAGAAACCCGTCGTTCACGCCAAAGGTTTGTCAGGTGCGCTTGCACTTTTGGTCGAAGACGAAGACCCCGTTCGCGCCTTTGCCACCCGCGCATTGGAATTACAGGGTGTCAATGTGGTTGCGGCGCGTTCTGGCGAAGAAGCCATTGAATTGGTCAAAAAACATTGTGATCAGATTGATGTGATCATTTCTGATGTCATCATGCCAGGTTTGAATGGCCCAGAATGGCTTCGAAAGGCGCGCAAAGACTGTGCCAAGGCCAAGGTTATTTTCATGTCAGGATATGCCGAAGAGGTATTTGAAGATAAGAATAATACAACAGAGGATTACGATTTTCTTGCCAAACCATTTTCGCTGCAGGCTTTGGTGGAAATGGTTTCTAAATCACTTTCTTGATTTAGGTTGATAGGGTTTCATAAAGATCAAAATCCGCTTTGCGCTTTGCTTGCAGCTCTTTTAACAATGTCGGGCTGATTTTTAAATCCATTTGGGGTGATACGTTGTTGCGCTCAAGCGTAATTTTTTGATCCAGAACGGATTCCAAAAATGAAACGGCTTGTTGCATTTCCTCGTAACGGAATAAATCTGTCACACCCAAATCGCCATTTTGAAGAGTCAAAAAACGATGTTGCGAGCCAAGATTGGCATAATCAGGACGATCATCTCCCAAATATTCTTGGACGAATTGATTGAAATCGACCAAGGCCGTGCTGGTAGATCGTCCCAGATTTTCGGGGCGTTGACGATAACGATACCAGCTTTTTAACCAATCCAATGGCTCGCGCATTAACGCCATTTTAATCAAGGGTGCAGGCGCGTGTTTTAGAACATAAGGTTCCAAGAACCGGTTAAAACGTTGTGGCCGAATGTGTTTAATCGCTGGATTATGGCGCAACGATATATCTGCACGCGGTTCAATTTGGCGTTCAATCGCAGTTGTTCCTGTTTTTGGTACTGCAAAAAAGACAAGTGATTTGCTTATAAAAATCTGCATTTTGAATGCCTTACGAACTATTTCGAACCTATTTACCATTTATAAACAATCATTGCGCACAGTCGATAGATAAAGTTTTACTTGAAATGTTCTCTTTTTGGTCTCATAGATAAACAATAGAACAAGAAGCGAACACAGGTGCAGATTGCGCATTGCAATTTGCTCGTAAAAAAGGGAATAGTTATGGGAACACCACTTTTAGATCTGGGCGAAAGACGAGCAATGGATAAACAAAAAGCGTTAGAATCTGCACTGGGCCAAATCGAACGACAGTTCGGCAAAGGTTCAATCATGAAATTGGGCGATGACAACGCGCGTATGGATATCGAGGCGACATCAACAGGTTCAATCGGGCTTGATATCGCACTTGGTATCGGCGGTTTGCCCAAGGGACGGATCATCGAAATTTATGGGCCGGAAAGTTCTGGTAAAACCACGCTAACGCTTCATGCGATTGCCGAGGAACAGAAAAAAGGCGGGATTTGTGCATTCGTGGATGCGGAACACGCACTTGACCCATCTTATGCGAAAAAACTGGGCGTTGATATTGATGAATTGTTAATTTCACAGCCCGACGCGGGTGAACAAGCGCTGGAAATTGCCGATACATTGGTCCGTTCGGGCGCGGTGTCTTTGGTTGTTGTTGACTCGGTTGCCGCATTGACTCCACGTGCAGAACTCGAAGGGGACATGGGCGATCATCAGGTTGGCGCACAGGCACGTTTGATGTCACAAGCGATGCGTAAATTGACAGGTTCAATTTCAAAATCTGGCTGTATGGTGATTTTCATTAACCAAATTCGGATGAAAATCGGCGTGATGTTTGGTTCCCCTGAAACGACGTCTGGTGGTAATGCGCTAAAATTTTATTCCTCTGTGCGCCTTGATATCCGCCGCATCGGCGCGATCAAAGATCGTGACGAGGTTGTGGGCAATCAAACCCGCGTGAAAATCGTGAAAAACAAAACAGCGCCTCCGTTCAAGCAGGTTGAATTTGACATCATGTATGGTGAAGGCATTTCCAAACGTGGCGAGCTGATTGATTTGGGTGTTAAGCTTGGCTTTGTCGAAAAATCAGGAAGCTGGTTTTCATACGGTGATCAACGCATCGGGCAGGGGCGTGAAAACGCCAAGACATTTATGAAAGATAACCCACAAGTTGCGTGGGAAATCGAAGATAAGATCCGCGCGGCCAATGGTTTGGATTTTGATATGCCCAAACCCGAAATCGAGGCGGTGAAAAAGGCCGATGCCGACGAAGTGTTAGAGGGTTAATTCAACCTTTTGCAATCCAATGAAAGGGCTGTGTTGCGCACAGCCCTTTTTCGTGTCTAATTGTTTTTATGAAACATATTACACATGATGAATTGATGGCACGCCTGCCAGATATTTTGGACGCACCAAAAGATCACGTAAAAATCGAAACGCTATGTCTGCGACCTGATTATGGTGAGCGTGATTTTGTTGATGAAATCACCCTTACGGTTGATCGCGGCATTCCGGGCGAACGCTGGGAAACCGCACCTTGGATGAAATTGGATGACGGTTCCCCTGATCCACGCATTCAGGTGTCTATCCTTGGCAAGCGCATATTGGATGCGGTTTGGACGGATCGCGAAAATACACCCCATCCGGGTGACACGATTATCGCAGATTTGGATTGTTCGCATGAAAATCTGCCGGTGGGGCAGCGTTTGAAAATTGGAAGTGCGATAGTAGAGGTCAGCGGTGTTTTCAACGACGCTTGCGTCAAATGGAAAGTGCGCTACGGCGTTGATGCGAAAAACTTTATCACCATCCCCGAACATATCCCGTATCGATTGCGTGGAATTTTATGCCGTGTGGTCCAAGATGGCGTTGTGCGAAAAAACGACATTATTACCAAGGTATAACCCACAGAAACGCAAGTCCTGTGGACAGGGGTCAATGGCTGCGCTAAACCGCTTGAAACAACATCTACATGGGTAAGTTATGGCCAGCCTCAACGACATTCGCAGCACATTTCTGGAGTTTTTCCAATCAAACGATCACCGTGTGGTGGACAGCTCGCCGCTGATCCCGCGCAATGACCCGACTTTGATGTTTGTCAATTCAGGAATGGTTCAATTCAAAAACCTGTTCACTGGCCAAGAAACCCGCGATTACCAACGTGCAACCACCGCGCAAAAATGTGTGCGCGCGGGTGGTAAGCACAACGATTTGGATAACGTCGGATACACTGCACGCCACCATACGTTTTTCGAAATGATGGGCAATTTTTCGTTTGGGGATTATTTTAAGGAACAAGCCATTCCGCTGGCTTGGGATTTGATCACCAAGGAATTTGGTATCCCAAAAGAAAAGCTTTACGTCACTGTGTATCACACCGATGACGAGGCTGCGAATATTTGGAAAAAATACGCAGGCCTGCCCGATGATCGCATTATTCGCATCGCAACGGATGACAATTTTTGGCGCATGGGTCCAACGGGGCCATGTGGGCCATGTACCGAGATTTTTTATGATCACGGCGATCATATCTGGGGTGGACCACCCGGATCACCAGAAGAAGACGGCGATCGTTTCATCGAAATCTGGAACGTCGTTTTCATGCAAAACGAACAATTCGCCGATGGATCAATGAAACCACTGGATATGCAATCCATTGATACGGGCATGGGATTGGAACGTATGGCGGCCCTGTTGCAAGGCAGCCATGATAATTACGATACCGATCTGATGCGTGATTTGATCGAAGCATCGGCGCATGCAACGCATGTTGATCCTTACGGTGATCAAAATGTGCATCACCGCGTGATTGCCGATCATCTGCGATCCACTTCATTTTTGATTGCCGATGGTGTTTTGCCATCAAACGAGGGGCGCGGATATGTTTTGCGCCGCATCATGCGCCGTGCGATGCGCCATGCTCATCTGTTGGGTGCCAAGGATCCGGTGATGCATCAGTTGGTGCCAGCTTTGGTAAAACAAATGGGACAGGCATATCCTGAACTGACCCAAGGCCAAGCCTTGATTGAAGAAACGCTTTTGCTGGAAGAAACCCGTTTCAAAACCACGTTGGATCGTGGTTTGAAATTGCTGGACGATGAAACGGCTGGCATGGACAAGGGTGCGTCATTGGCGGGTGAAACGGCGTTCAAATTGTATGACACATATGGTTTCCCGCTTGATTTGACCCAAGACGCATTGCGCGAAAAAGGGATCGAGGTTGATACCGCTGGTTTTGATGCCGCGATGGATGAACAAAAGGCCAAAGCACGCGCCGCATGGGCAGGGTCGGGTGATGCAGCCGATGAAACCGTGTGGTTTGATATTGCGCAGGACAAAGGCACAACCGAATTTTTGGGCTACGACACCGAAACCGCAGAGGGGCAGATCGTGGCCATCGTCAAAAATGGCGCATCTGTGGATAGCGCAGCCAAGGGCGACACGGTGGAAATCGTGTTAAACCAAACACCGTTTTATGCGGAATCGGGTGGTCAGGTTGGCGATCAGGGCGTTTTAAAAACGGACAATGGCACAGTGGAAATCACCGATACGCGCAAAAAGGCTGGCGTATTTGTGCATATGGGCAAGATCACAGATGGCAATGTAAGCGCCACTGATGCCGCCGAACTTATCGTTGATCACGCACGTCGCAGCGCCATTCGTGCAAATCATTCGGTGACACACCTGTTACACGAAGCATTGCGCGGCGCATTGGGTGATCACGTGGCACAGCGCGGATCATTGAATGCGGCGGATCGGATGCGTTTTGATTTTTCTCACACCAAGGCGATGACGCCCTATCAATTGGCGCAAGTCGAGGATGAGGTGAACGCCTATATCCGCCAAAACGCACCCGTGGAAACACGGATCATGACGCCCGATGATGCACGTGCATTGGGCGCACAAGCGTTGTTTGGCGAAAAATATGGCGACGAGGTCCGCGTGGTGTCAATGGGCATAGAGGATGGTTCGGGCAAGGGCATGGACAAAAACACATATAGCCTTGAACTGTGCGGCGGTACGCATGTGGCGCGCACAGGGCAAATCGGCCTGTTTGTTCTGACGGGCGAGGCGGCATCGGCATCTGGCGTGCGTCGGATCGAAGGATTAACGGGGCAGGCCGCGTTGGATTATGTGCGTGGACAATCCCAGTCATTGAACCAAGTTGCAACCACGCTGAAAGCACAGCCAAACGATATCGCACCGCGTGTGGCGGCATTATTGGACGAGCGTAAATTGATGCAAAATGAAATTGCAGAACTGCGCAAAGCGGTGGCAATGGTTGGTTCGGGTGATGCGCAAAATGCACGTGAAATCAACGGTGTACCGTTCTTTGCTCAGGTGCTAAACGATGTGCCGGGCAAAGATTTGCGCGGGTTGATTGACGAACATAAAAACCGTCTTGGTTCCGCTGCAATTTTGTTGATTTCAGATGCAGGTGGCAAGGCGGCGGTGGCCGCAGGTGTTACCGATGACTTAACCGCAAAAATTTCCGCCGTTGATATGGTCAAGGCCGCAGCGGGTGAATTGGGCGGCAAAGGTGGCGGTGGCCGCCCCGATATGGCACAGGCCGGTGGTGCAAGTGCCGCAAATGCAGACCAAGCGGTGGAAGCCGTCGAAAAATTATTGGAGAATTAATATGCCAGCAGCTTATTGTATGGTGCAAATCAATGTGCACAACGCCGAAGAATACGCAAAATACGCCGAATTGGCGGGACCAGCGGTTGCAAAATTTGGCGGTGAGTTTTTGGCACGCGGTGGACGTTGTGTAACCAAAGAGGGGCCAGAACAATTGCGCAATGTGATTGTGAAATTCCCAGATTACGATACGGCTGTGGAGTTTTACGACAGCCCAGAATATGTCGAGGCTCTGAACTTTGCCTTGGCAGAGGGTGTTTCAACCCGCAATTATACGATTGTTGAGGGTGTATAACCGTCAAACAGGCAGCGCAGTTGTTTCTTTTAACTGTTCCATCACAAAACTGGCGGAGACATCCGCCAGATTTACGCGCTTGATCAGGCGTTGGTAAAACCGATCATACCCGGCCATATCGCGCACTTGCGCACGGATTAAATAATCCAAATCGCCAGACATGCGATAAGCGCCCAAAATTTCGGGCATTTCGCGCGTTGCACGGGCAAATTCAGCGAGCCAGTCTGGTTCATGGCGATTGGTGCGCACGGATATAAACACGGATAACCCCAGATCAACCGACGCTGCATCCAATATCGCCACGCGTTGTTTAATCACCCCTGCGGATTCGAGCGTTTTGATCCGCCGCCAACAGGCATTGCGCGATAATCCAACCGCCGCGCCTAAATCATCCAGCGATTGCCCCGCATCACGTTGCAATTGCGCCAGTATTTTCCGATCTAGTGTATTTATTTCCATAAGATTGATTATATCATGGGATAAAATCCCATCAAGTGAACATTTTTTGCAAACTTTGGGATATGTTTTGCGCAAGGCTGAGTATTCTGTTGGAAATTCTACAGGAGCATCCAAATGATACGCAAAATTTTCCTAGACCACCCGCAATCCGTTGATGAAAGTTACATTGAGCATTTCATGTTTGCATTGGGTTTTTCAATGAAATTGTTCGGTGCGGCGTTTGCGGCGTTGATCCATGCATTTGTACCTGTGGCCTGTGAAAAAACAGCGAGTAAAACCGTGGCCGCGCTTTATGCGAAAACACATAATCGGGGTGCGTGATTAATGCAAATTTGTGCGTGAAAACACGTTGATCACCAAGACACCCGCCATAATCAGCGCAAGCCCGACATAGGCCGGTGCATCAAGGTGTTGTTTGAAAAACACCAGACCGATCAATGTAATTAACACAATGCCAAGCCCCGACCAGATCGCATAAACGATCCCGATGGGCATGTAATTGAGCGTGAGTGACAGGAAATAAAACGCACCGGCAAAGCCGATCACAACGCCGATACTGGGGTAAAGCTTGGTAAATCCTTCGCTGGCCTTAAGGCTGGCCGTGCCGCAGGTTTCAAAAATAACTGCAACGATAAGATAGACATAATGTATCGGCATGGCACAATCCTTTGAGGTGATGCGCCAGAGTTGAAGCAAATTAAGCGATGGGTCAAGCGCGATCAGTTTAGCGCCCGATGTATCGATCCTTGCGATGGTTCACACCAATTATCAAGTTGGGGATCAAGGCACCCAAAACGGAGAGGGCGACCAAACTTGCATCTGCCAATATGAAAATCGCAAGGATAAAGAGGATCAGGTCAAAGCCCATCTGGATCCATCCCGCCTGTACGCCATATCGATCTTGTGCCCAAAGCGCGACGACCCCAACACCGCCCAATGATGCACCGTGGCGAAAAAACACAACCAGCCCAAGCCCTGCGCAACACCCGCCCAGAACCGCGCCCAAAATCGGGTTGAGTGCGTCAAATGAAACCAGATTCCCCATCTGATCCGCGCCAAAGGAAACCATCAATACCGCGATGAATGTTTTGATGGTAAAGCGCGGACCAAGCCGCAAATAGCCAAAGATGTAAAACGGTAGGTTGATCACAAAGAAAATCAACCCAAAGGAATAATCGCTGATATAGCTGAGCAAAACCGCAAGCCCCGCGGTTTGCCCTGTGATCAGGCCAAGTGCCGTGATGAATTGCATCGCGAGCGACATCAATAATGTACCAAGAACAAAGGCTTGGATATCCTCGTGCAGGCTATGATCGGTTTGTTTATGGGGTTCGTTTAGGGGCATTGTATTCATCCAAAAAGAAAGGGTCGCCGAAATCAGCGACCCTTCGTGTAATTCATCAAAGCAATGGTTTACATCGCTTTGTTCAGGTTCTCGTCGATTTTTTCCAAGAAACCTTCGGTTGTCAGCCAACCTTGATCTGGGCCAACAAGCAGTGCCAAATCTTTGGTCATGTGGCCGCTTTCAACCGTATCAACGATCACTTTTTCAAGCGTGTTGGCAAAGTCGTTCAACTGTGTGTTGTTGTCCAGTTTCGCGCGGTGCTTTAAACCACCAGTCCATGCGTAAATTGACGCGATAGAGTTGGTTGAGGTTGCTTCACCTTTTTGGTGCTGGCGATAGTGACGTGTCACGGTGCCGTGCGCGGCTTCTGCCTCTACGATTTTCCCATCGGGTGTCATCAATTGTGATGTCATCAGGCCAAGTGAGCCGTAACCCTGTGCCACTGTGTCGGACTGCACGTCGCCGTCATAGTTTTTACACGCCCAAACATATCCACCAGACCATTTCAACGCGGCCGCAACCATATCGTCGATCAGGCGGTGTTCGTAATGGATGCCTTTTTTCTTGAACTCGGCTTCGAATTCGTTTTCGTAAACTTCTTGGAAGATGTCTTTGAAACGACCGTCATACGCTTTCAAAATTGTGTTTTTGGTAGACAGGTAAACAGGCCAGCCAAGGTTCAGGCCATAGTTCAATGACGCACGTGCGAAATCATAGATCGACGCATCAAGGTTATACATACCCATGGTGATACCGGAAGAGGGCGCATCGAACATTTCTTTCTCGATGATTGTGCCGTCTTTGCCCTCAAACTTGATGGACAATTTGCCTTCGCCTGGGAACAAGAAATCGGTTGCTTTGTATTGGTCGCCATATGCGTGACGGCCCACAACAATTGGTTTTGTCCAACCTGGAACCAAACGCGGTACGTTTTTACAAATGATTGGCTGGCGGAAAATAACACCACCAAGAATGTTACGAATGGTGCCGTTTGGTGAACGGTACATGCGCTTGAGGCCAAATTCTTCGACGCGTGCTTCATCAGGGGTGATGGTCGCACATTTTACGCCAACGCCGTATTTTTTGATCGCTTCTGCCGCGTCCACGGTGATTTGGTCATCTGTGTCGTCGCGTGCTTCGATGCCAAGATCGTAATATTTCAGATCCAGATCCACGTATGGCAGGATAAGTTTGTCTTTGATAAATTGCCAGATGATGCGTGTCATCTCGTCGCCGTCAAGTTCGACGACTGGATTTTCTACTTTGATCTTGGTCATAGTAACCTCTGTTTTTGGAATCGGAATTGCGCGTTGTTTATCGTATAACGCCACGTAATGAAAGCGTGTATGCGAATGTATACCGTATGTTATTTGGCGGGCAGGTTCCCCACGAAATCAAGGGCTAGCCGCATCACTTGTCCGCGCCGTTCATCATCACCCATTAAATCGGGGTCTACATCCACCATGCCACCCATTGGGCGACCTGTGAATGCCATCGGGCTGACCCCGTCGATTTTCAATGCCTCTGCGTGATTATCCTTGCCCACACGAAACATGCCACCGCCTTTGTGCACGCCGCACAACATATTGCCGTTGAACATGAAACAGATGCCGCCGAACATCTTTTTCTCTTCCACACCTTGCAATGCGGTCAGATGATCGCGCAAAATTTGCGCCAGTCCTTCGTCATAGGCCATATCTGCCTCCTTGCCATCGCTTGACCCTAAATGTATCACGCGCATGGATAAATATGGAATGATTTAATGTCAGGTACAGATCACGCAAAGGATACGGGCTGGGGCGGGCCGCAACCGGTTTTTGTTTTGGTGGAACCCCAGATGGGCGAAAACATCGGGGGCGCTGCGCGGGCGATGTGGAATTTCGGGCTGGAACATATGCGCCTTGTAAATCCGCGCGATGGTTGGCCCAACCCCAAGGCCACCGCGATGGCCAGCGGGGCTGCGCGTGTTTTGGACAAGGTGGGTGTAACACAAACCACCGCTGATGCATTGTCGGATATGAATTTCACATTCGCCACCACCGCGCGTAGCCGTGATTTGACTAAGCCCGTGATGACACCCGAACGCGCAATGGAACATGCGCGCGCATTGATCGGGCAGGGGCAAAAGGTTGCCGTGATGTTTGGCCCTGAACGATCCGGTCTTGCCAATGATGATATCGTACAGGCCAATGCGCTGATTTCTGTGCCCGTAAACCCTGCATTTGCATCGCTTAATCTGGCGCAATGTGTATTGCTCACCGCATATGAATGGCGCCGTCAGGGCGATGCCACCCCGCCAGAGGTGGTCGAGCTGGCCGGTACAGATTTCGCCGAAACGATCGAGGTGCAAAAGCTGTTGGAACGCATGGAATCCGCGCTGCACGATGTGAACTTTTTCTGGCCAGAGCATAAGGCCGAAAGCATGATATTGACCTTGCGCAATATGATGTCGCGCATGCCATTGACACAGGCCGATGTGCGCACATTTCACGGCATTATCAAAGCATTGGGTAAAAATAAGGACTAGGCGCGATTATCTGACGCTTGTCTGATTGAAAACAACCCCCTAAGTTTGCCAATAACGGAGGCAATCATGAGTAAACCGCGTAGCATTTTTGAAGAGGTCGCAACCGACAAACCCGTGGCGAGCGCGCCAAAAGGTGGGCATATCGACGGGGGGCGTAATTCATGGCGCAAACCTGCATCAATCTGGATGCTGATCTTGTTTGCGATGGTTGTTTGCATGATTGTTGTGGGTGGTTTGACGCGCCTAACCGACAGTGGGCTTTCAATTACCGAATGGAAACCCGTGACGGGTGCGATGCCGCCAATGAATGCAGCGGACTGGGACAGCGAATTTAGCAAATACAAGGCAACGCCTGAATATCAACTGGTCAATCACGCAATGGAATTGTCCGAATTCAAATTCATCTATTGGTGGGAATGGGGCCATCGCCAATTGGGGCGTTTGGTTGGGCTGGTCTGGGCCGTGGGGGCGTTGTTTTTCATCGCAACCAAACCCATTCCACGTGGTTGGAAATTTCGGTTTTTGATCATTGGTTTGCTGGGTGGATTACAAGGATTCATTGGCTGGTGGATGGTTTCATCAGGGCTGACGGGGCGCATGGTTGATGTGGCATCTTACCGATTGGCGACCCATCTGGGGCTGGCGTTTATTATCCTTGGCACATTGATGTGGTTCGTATTTCAGTTGCGGCGCAATGAAATGGAGCTGTTCCAAGCGCGGCGAAACAGCGATACGCGTTCCGCAACTTGGGCCAAAATCCTGTTGATCGCGGTGTTTGTCCAAATCATCCTTGGCGCATTGGTTGCGGGCATTGATGCGGGGCGCGGGTATATCGATTGGCCAATGATGAATGGTGAAATTTTACCAAGCGAGAGTTTTGATTACGAACCGATGTGGAAAAATTTCTTTGAAAATCCAGCGCTGGTGCAATTCAACCACCGCATGTTGGGCTACGCCGTTATGGCGCTTGCGATTTTTGCGTGGTTCAAAAGCCGCGCATCGGCGCTAACGGCCGTCAAAGGCGCGTTTAACGTCGTGATCGTCGCCATCATTTTGCAAATGATCCTTGGCATCACCACCGTATTATACGCAGCCCCTTGGCAGGTTGCGATCCTGCACCAACTGGGCGCAGTCGCGGTTGTGTGCTTGATACTGCGCGCATTGTTTGTGGCGATGTATCCAGCGACGCAGAAGTTGCGGTGAGGGGGAGTTTTTACTGCGCCCACTTCGGCGCGCGTTTCTCGATAAACGCGGCAATTCCTTCGGCGGTTTCTTGGTACATCATGTTTTGCACCATCACATCGGCGGCGTAATCGTATGCCGCGTCTACTGGCATTTGGGCTTGGTTATAAAACGCTTGTTTGCCGATTTTCACCACCGAACCCAGCTTTGCCGCAACGGTTTGCGCCAATTCCATTGTCGCAGCGTCCAGATCATCATATGCGACCGCACGATTGATCAGGCCGATTTTTTCTGCCTGTTCCGCGTCAATAAATTTACCAGTGGTCAACATTTCAAACGCCTGTTTGCGTGGCACATTGCGTGACAGCGCCACCATGGGCGTGGAACAGAACAAGCCGATATTGACACCATTCACGCCAAATCGTGTATCATCCGCCGCCACAGCCATATCGCATGTGGCAACCAATTGGCACCCGGCGGCCGTGGCAATGCCATGTGCCTGTGCGATCACGGGTTGGGGCAGGGATTGGATGGTTAACATCAGCTTGGCACATCGCGCAAACAGATCGGCAAAATAGGCCTTGCCGCCATCAGCGCCACTGCGTGCAGCTGTCATTTCCTTGAGGTTGTGACCTGCGCAAAATGCCTTGCCCGCGCCGCGCAGGATCACCGCGCGAATTTTTGGGTTTTGTGCGATGTCGTCAAACGCATTTTGCAACGCCGCCAACATATCATCAGACAGCGCGTTCAATGATTTTGGCGTGTTCATCGTAAGGGTCGTAACGTTACCACTGTCTTGGCGTAACAAAATGTCTAGGCTCATGGGGAAATCCTCGCTATCACAATCGCAATAGAAAAAAGGTGGCATATGAAACCCGTAATGACAATCCAAGAGATGACAGATTTCTTGGCCAAAGTGTTCCCACAAATCGCTGCTGATTTTGAGATTATCCATATGGATGGCGAAACCGTTGATGTACGCATGAATGTCAAAGAACGCCACCTGCGCCCAGGTAATACGGTATCAGGCCCATCCATGTTTGCGCTGGCTGATGTGGCCTATTACATCGCTACGATGGCGCGGATTGGGCCAGAGGCGCTGACCGTCACAACCAATTGTTCCATTGATTTTATGCGCAAACCCGCACCGAGCAATATGATCGGCAAGGCGCGGGTGCTGAAGCTGGGCAAAACCCTGTCTGTGGGGGATGTGATGCTTTATAGTGAGGGGATGGATGAACCTGTGGCACATGCAAACCTGACATATGCCATTCCGCCTGCACGAAAATAGGGGTAATATTTGGGGTATTATTATACCTATTTTATAACCCATTGTTTTTAATTAATTATTTCGGATAAATGTGCATTGACTGTGCATTTAAAACCCTTAAAAGCCCCATATCAGTTTCAAGCGCGATAACGCGCGACAAATCTATGGGAATGACTCATGAAAACTTTTTCAGCGACACCAGCTGATATTGATAAAAAATGGTTTATCATCGACGCCGAAGGCGTGGTGTTAGGCCGTTTGGCATCAATCATCGCTTTCCGCCTGCGCGGAAAACATAAACCATCTTTCACACCATCAATGGATATGGGCGACAATATTATCGTTATCAATGCCGACAAGGTACAGATGACAGGTAAAAAACGCACAGACAAAATCCACTACTGGCACACTGGTTACCCAGGTGGGATCAAATCCCGCACTGCTGGCCAAATCTTGGAAGGTAAATTTCCAGAGCGCCTATTGGAAAAAGCTGTGCAACGTATGTTGCCAGGTGGCCCATTGAGCCGCAAACAGATGACAAACTTGCGCATCTATGCGGGCACAGAGCATGGTCACGAAGCACAAAACCCAGAAGTTCTGGACGTAAAAGCCATGAACCCTAAAAATACGCGGAGCCAATCATGAGCGACGATATCAAATCATTGGACGATCTGAAGGACGCAGTTGCAGAATCTGCAGTTGTTGTTGAAGAAACCATCAAACGCGAACCAGTGCGCGACGCATTGGGCCGTTCATACGCAACAGGCAAACGTAAAGATGCGGTTGCTCGTGTATGGATCAAACCTGGTTCAGGCAAAGTGACCGTAAACGGCAAAGAGTTGAACAAATATTTTGCACGCCCTGTGTTGCAAATGATTTTGGCACAACCGTTTAGCGTTGCTGGCGTAACTGGCGAATTCGACGTGATGGCAACTGTTAAAGGTGGCGGTCTGTCTGGCCAAGCTGGCGCGGTTAAGCACGGTATTTCAAAAGCGTTGCAATTGTACGAACCATCATTGCGCGCACCATTGAAAGCGGCTGGGTTCCTAACCCGTGACGCACGTGTTGTTGAGCGTAAGAAATACGGTAAAGCCAAAGCGCGTAAGAGCTTCCAGTTCTCAAAACGTTAAGTTTTACACATTTATTGGACAAGGGCTGGCGTTTGCTGGCCCTTTTCTTTTGCAGTGGCGAAAAGATAAACCATGCCTAGGCGTTGTAATTTGGAATTATCTGGTGTCTAATTTTTTCATTATTTTGGATAAGGGAATTGAATGAAATGACATATTTCACAGCACTTTTTAGACGAGCAGTGATTGTGGCTATCGGTATGAATGCGGCAAATATTGCAGTTGCTGCAGATAAATATGACGGTGTTTATCGACCTGTAGGGCAAATGTTCGAGGGCTGGGACTGTATCACGATTGGACAGGATGGCGGGGCAATAGCAATCAAGAATAATGTGGTTTATGGTATAGAAAACAATTGCAAACTTACAAATCCTGTAAACGTAAACGGTATGACCGCTACGTTGTATGACGCGAATTGTGCAGGTGAAGGCAACACATGGCGCAGCCGCGTTATGATAATGAAAGCCGATTTTGGATTGTATTATATATCGGATCAGTTTGTCGCCAGTTGGCAAAATTGTCCGTCGCGCTAATCAAGTTTGATGCGTTGTGTTGCTATGTAATGCTGTTTTTGGCGATGGGGCCAAATGGTTTTGCAGTGGCGAAAAGATGAGATTTGGGGTATAACCCCTTCAAAACAATAACAGACGCAGAGCGCAGACAGGCATGACAAACCCCCGCAAACGATTGCTGTGCATTATTGCACATGAACCGCTGTTTGAAATTTGCTATCCTATTTTAACGCGGTTGAAACAACGCGATAATATTGATCTGGATGTGGTGATTTCATCTCGTCTTTTGCGTATAGACCCCCGTTATCATGATATTTTCCGTGAACAAGGATTGTCACCCACGCCGATGGGGCGTTTGCGTATGGAACTGGGCATGTTCAGACGGATCGCACGTGCCGATGCGGTTTTCAGCCATGGTGATTTATTGGCCAAACCCAGCAAACATGGATTTCGCGATAAATTCGCCGCACGGGTTGGAACCAAATCAATATTTATTCAGCACGGGCTGGTGCAACAACGGGTCAATTGGCCCGATGAGGCCATGCCAAAGGTGCAATACCATTCCGAAAAACTCCTGTTATGGGACAAGGTAAACCATTGGGAACATTCATTTTATGATGATGACATTATGCAAAAGGCATCTGTTGTCGGCTTTCCCAAGAAAAGCCTGTTCCCAACACGTAAATTCAACGAAACATTTATGAAATTTGCGCAAAAATTTGAACATCGATTGTTGATCTGCGCGAACTTTCACGAAGATTTCCGCCTGACAGAGGGTGACAAAAACCGATTTTACAAATTGCTGGATGATTTTTGCACACGCAATCCAAAAACACTGGTAATTTATCGGCCACATCGGGGTCGTCAAAATGACGCGGAAAAATCTGCGATGGATTCAATTTTATCGAAGCATTTCAATATCGTAGTGTCCGATCGTCACGCAGGTGATTTTAAATATTCAACCATCAACGATTGTCTTGAAATCTGTGATTTTTGTATTTCGCACAGTTCAACCGCAGTGCTGGATGCGGTATATTTTGGCGTGCCAACGGCCGTGTTGCAAAATCAATGGCTGCCTTTGGAAATATTACCACAAATCAATGGCTTGGGCGACATAGATGATTTTATAAAATCACCAAAACAAGCAGAAACCGCGCGTCAAAAACTTGTGCAATATTACGGTGAAACCGCTGCAAATCTGGATCGTGCAAGTGTTGCGATTGAAACGTTTTTAAACAATGCATAAGCGCGGCAAAATTCACCTTGTGTCATGGTATTGTTACGCTACTGTTTTATATCGCTAGGACATTAATTTTTCGGTAGATGACAATGGGCAAACATCAATCTTTTGGACGCGAAATTAGTTATGCCAGTTCCGCGAAATCACGCAGTGGACGCGCATTCATTCGCACGATGGAAAACCTGACAGGGCGGCCTAAGCTTTTGAAAAAAGCTCTGGGTTATGACCAAGACGTCGCCAATGGCAAAGATTTTTGGGAAGTGATGGTCAAACGCTATGACGTGTCGCTTGATTTCGTTGGTGGCGGTTTGGATAAAATCCCATCATCGGGCCCTGTGATCGTGATCGCAAACCACCCATTTGGCATTTTGGATGGTTTGGTTTTAGGGCATTTGATGTCCCAAACCCGCAAAGATTTTCGCATTCTTGCACATCGCGTATTTAACAAGAGCGAAGAGCTTAACAAAATCATTCTACCGATTAGCTTTGATGAAACCAAAGAGGCGGTGAAGCAAAACCTGCAAACCCGCAAAGAAGCGATTGATTATCTTAGCCATGGGGGATGCATTGGTATTTTCCCAGGCGGGACGGTATCAACATCTGCGCGCCCTATGGGGCAGGCGATGGATCCTCAGTGGCGCAATTTCACCGCAAAGCTGGTGCAAAAATCTGGTGCTGCGGTTGTGCCGGTTTATTTTGATGGATCAAACAGCCGGTTGTTTCAAATCGCAAGCCACGCCAATTACAATTTGCGCATGGCGTTGTTGATCCGCGAATTTAAAAAACGCATTCGGAAATCCGTGCCAGTGGTGATTGGTGATCCAATTGAACAACACACATTGGCAAAATATCGTGATAACCCAACGGCAATGATGGAATTCCTGCGCAAAGCGACCTATAGCTTGTCGCCAACACCGCTGGGCAATTATGACCACGGTTTTGAATTCGAGGATCATTATCGCTAGATGCCTGTTGGGATTTTTGACAGTGGTTTGGGTGGGCTGACCGTTCACCAAGCAATCCAAACGCGCCTGCCTGATCAGCCATTGGTTTATTATGGTGATAACGCGTATGCGCCATATGGTGTGCGCGATGCCGATGATATTTTTCGCCTGACATGTAATGCAACAGAGCGGCTCTGGGACGAGGGGTGCGATCTGGTGATTTTGGCCTGTAACACGGCCAGTGCTGTGGCGTTAAAACGGATGCAAGAAACGTGGTTGCCCGCAGATAAACGCGTGCTTGGTGTGTTTGTCCCGATGATCGAGGCGGTAACCGAACGCAACTGGGGCGATAATTCCCCGCCACGCGAAGTGGATGTGAAACAAGTTGCATTATTCGCAACCCCCGCAACCGTTGCCAGCCGCGCGTTTCAACGTGAATTGGCGTTTCGCGCCATTGGCGTGGATATCGAGGCACAGCCCTGTGCAGGGTTGGTGGACGCGTTGGAAGACAATGATATGGAATTAGCAGAGGCGCTGGTTGAAAGCCATGTTGCCGCATTAAAACGCCGCATGCCAAACCCACAGGCGGCGGTATTGGGATGCACCCATTATCCGATTTTGCGCGATGCGTTTCAAGCGGCATTGGGTGACACGGTTCAGGTTTACGCCCAAGGCACAATTGTTGCCAAAAGCCTTGCCGATTATTTGGCGCGTCATCCCCATATGGCCGGCGATGGGCGCGATGGTGGTTTTCTAACCAGCGGTGATGCGGCGAAAGTATCCCTTGCGGCGACCCGATTTTTGGGCAAGAAAATCACATTCCAAGCGGCCTGATTGCGCCGAGCGCAAAAATCGCCTATTCCCGCTTTAAACACAGGATAAATCACATGGCACAGCCAAAAAATATCGCAATTCTTGGGGCATCTGGATACACGGGCGCGGAATTGGTGCGCTTGATAGCAACGCATCCGATGATGGATATTGTGGCGCTCAGCGGTGAGCGTAAGGCGGGCATGGAAATGCGCGATGTGTTTCCCCATTTGCGACACTTGGATTTGCCAAGTTTGGTAAAAATCGAGGATATCGATTTCACGGATGTTGATCTGTGCTTTTGCGCATTGCCACATGCAACCAGTCAGGCCGTGATCAAAGAATTGCCAAAGGATATGAAAGTGGTGGATTTATCCGCTGATTTTCGTCTGCGCGACCCAGAGGTTTATGCAAAATGGTATGGCGGCCAACATGATGCGTTGGATATTCAGGCCGAGGCGGTTTATGGTCTGACGGAATTTTACCGTGATGACATCAAAAACGCACGCGTCGTTGCGGGCACAGGGTGTAACGCGGCAACGGGGCAATATGCTTTGCGCCCATTGATTGCGGGTGGTGTGATTGATCTGGATGATATTATCATTGATCTTAAAACGGGTGTCAGCGGTGCAGGGCGTTCATTGAAAGAGCCATTCTTGCACGCTGAATTATCTGAAGGAGCGCACCCATATGCCATCGGCGGCACACATCGCCATTTGGCCGAGTTTGACCAAGAGTTTAGCGCCATCGCAGGGCGCGAGGTGAAGGTTCAATTCACACCCAACCTGTTGCCTGCAAACCGTGGGATTATCGCAAATGTTTATGTAAAGGGCGATGCCCAAACGATTTACGATACACTTGTCGCGGCCTACGCCGATGAACCGTTTATCGAAATGTTGCCCTTTGGCACGGCGCCAAGTACCCGCCATGTGCGTGGTTCAAATTATTGCCATATCGGTGTGACCGGTGATCGGATCGCGGGGCGTGCAATTGTGATTGCCGCACTTGATAATTTGACCAAAGGATCATCAGGCCAAGCCATGCAAAACGCCAATCTGATGTTAGGATTGCCAGAAGAAATGGGCCTTCAATTGGCCCCATTGTTCCCATAATGGCGGTTGGTCTGAAAAAACGGCGTCGGATACAGTTGATCATCATCGGCTTTGTTTTGATGGCGCTGGCGACGGTTGTGATCGGCTATGCCATGCGTGATGGGATTGCGTTTTTTCGCAGCCCAACACAGGTGATGGAAGAACGCCCAAAATCCAGTGAAGTGTTTCGCATTGGTGGTTTGGTCGAAGAGAATAGCATTCGCCAATCGGGTGAAACATATTCATTCAGTGTGACAGATGGCGGTGCATCGGTTCCCGTGACCTATCGCGGAATTTTGCCTGATCTGTTCGACGAGGGGCAGGGCATGATCGGTACGGGTCGACTTATCGGTGGGATTTTCGTTGCCGATGAAATTTTGGCGAAACATGATGAAAACTACATGCCCAAAGAGGTAGCAGATGCGCTCAAAGAACAGGGCGTGTATCGACCGAACGGTGAATAGTTAATATATTTAACTTTTGCAGGAATCCTTATCACACGGCGGGGTGATAGGTGAAAAATGCAAACTGTTGATGAAATTGCCAAAGAAATCGTTGCCCGCGAGGGCGGATATGTGAATGACCCCGACGATCCAGGCGGGGCGACAAAATATGGTGTCACCATCCATACCATGCGCCGATTGGGTCTGGATTTGGATCGTGACGGCGATATTGATACGCGTGATGTGCAAAAGCTGACCCGCGCCCAAGCCGAAGATATTTTCAAAAAACACTATTACCAAAAGCCCAAGATTGATCAGTTGCCCCAACCGTTGCAGGCGTCTGTATTTGATATGTATGTAAATGCAGGGGGCAATGCGGTGAAAATTCTGCAACGCTTGTTGCGTGAATTTGGTGAAGATGTTGGTGTGGATGGTGCACTTGGTCCCCAAAGCATTGGTGCAACCGCGCGGATTTTTCGACGCGCACCTGAACATCTGGTGGATGCCTATGGCATTGCGCGGCGCAATTATTATTACAAATTGGCCGACGGGCGCAAAGCATCGCGCAAATATGCCAATACACGTAGCGGCGCCAAAGGTGGCTGGATCAAACGCGCCGAAGAATTCATATCCGCGCACTATCATTTCACCGCGACACAACATTCACAAAGGATTTCAAAATGGGTTTGATTGGCAAAATTTTGGGTGTGGGCAAGGCCGTGGAACGTGTCGGGCGTACCGCCGAACGCGTGAGCGAGGTATTCGTGCCCAACAAAACCGAAAAGCAAAAACAAGAATATCAACAGTATCGTGCAAGCCTTGATCAATACGCACAGGAATTTACGCTTGCGCCGATGGGTTTGTTCAACAGCTTTGTGAATGGGTTAAACCGTTTGCCGCGCCCGATGCTCGCCTTTGGCACGATGGGGTTGTTTGTGTTTGCAATGATCAATCCAGCGGCGTTTAGCCTGCGTATGGTTGGCTTGAACCAAGTGCCCGAGCCGTTGTGGTGGTTACTGGGTGCAATCGTTTCGTTTTATTTTGGGGCGCGGGAAATGCATCATTTTCGATCTAACACTATAAAAATACCGCAAAATTTAGCGCCCATGGCGTCGTTTTTACCGATGATACAAGATGGCGCGCTTGATCCTGATTATAACGCTGCGTTAGAGGATTGGCGCAAGCAACAGAAATAGCCAAACAGATTTGACATTGCATCGAAATTTGCGCCAACTGTGCGCAAATACAGGGCAGCACCAAAGGGAGCCGTTATGCAATATTCTGAAATCCTCTATGCGGTGGAAAATGACATCGCAACGATCACGTTGAATAAACCAGAAGCGATGAACGGTTTGACCACACAGATGCGTGCCGAATTGTTACACGCATTTCGCCGCGCCCCGAGCGAAGCACGCGTGATCGTTTATACTGGTGCAGGACGCGGGTTTTGTTCTGGCCAAGATTTGGGTGATGCGGGCAATGTCGATGACATCGAATTGGAAGGCACGCTTCGCGACGAATATGAACCATTGTTGCGTGCCATTTATGACTGTCCTGTTCCTACGATCGCGGCGGTGAATGGCCCCGCGGCGGGGGCTGGTGCCAACTTGGCATTGGCTGCCGATGTGGTCATTGCCGCGCAAACGGCCGTTTTCATGCAGGCATTCACCCGTATCGGATTGATCCCAGATGCGGGTGGCACATATTGGTTGCCCCGTCAGGTTGGATTTTCACGCGCAATGGGCGCAGCATTATTTGCAGAAAAGATCGACGCAAAACAGGCCGAGGATTGGGGCATGATCTGGCAAGCCGTGCCAGATGATGAATTCATGGATGTGGTCAATGCCCGTTCGCACCAATTGGCCACAGGCCCAACAGAGGCATATCGATTATTGAAAAAGGCGATGCGTTTGTCATTCGATCAAACATTGGATCAACAATTGGAATCAGAGGCACATTTGCAAGGCAAAGCAGGGCGCACGCGCGATTTCAAAGAAGGTGTGATGGCATTTTTGGAAAAACGTTCTGCGAAATACGAGGGGCGTTAACCGCCACGATTATCAAACGAAAAAGGCCGCTGAATTTCAGCGGCCTTTGTTTTTGTGATTAGCGTTTCGCCAAATCGACGTAATCGCGATTTGTGGCACCTTTGTACAACTGACGCGGACGACCGATTTTCAATTTTGGATCTGCAATCATTTCTTGCCACTGTGCAATCCAACCAACGGTGCGCGACAATGCAAAGATTGGCGTGAACATTGATGTTGGGAAACCCATCGCAGACAAGATGATACCAGAGTAGAAATCCACGTTTGGATACAGCTTTTTCTCTACGAAATAGGGGTCTTCCAATGCGATGCGTTCCAGCTCTTTGGCGACCTTCAACGTTTCGTTGTTTTCGATACCAAGCAAGCCCAACACTTCGTCAGCGGATTCTTTCATCACTTTGGCGCGTGGGTCAAAGTTTTTGTAAACGCGGTGACCAAAACCCATCAAGCGGAATGGATCGCTCTTGTCTTTGGCGCGAGCCACGTATTCTGGGATACGATCAACCGTGCCAATTTCCTTGAGCATTGTAAGTGCCGCTTCGTTTGCGCCACCATGTGCAGGGCCCCACAAACAGGCGATGCCTGCTGCGATACATGCAAATGGGTTCGCACCAGAAGAACCGGCCAAACGCACAGTTGACGTTGATGCGTTTTGTTCGTGATCTGCGTGCAACGTGAAAATGCGATCCATTGCTTTGGACAGGATCGGGTTCACTTCGTATTCTTCGGCAGGAACCGCAAAACACATACGCAAGAAGTTGGACGCATAATCCAGATCATTGCGCGGTGAAACAAATGGCTGACCCACAGAGTATTTATAGGCATATGCCGCAATCGTTGGGATTTTTGCGATCATACGAATGGATGCAATTTCGCGCTGTTTGGCATCGGAAATATCCGTGCTGTCGTGATAAAACGCAGACAATGCGCCAACCACACCACACATAATCGCCATTGGGTGGGCATCGCGACGGAAACCGCGGAACAAATGCTGCATCTGATCGTGCAACATTGTGTGATTTGTGATTTTATCTTCAAAAGTTTCAAGCTGTGTTGTCGTTGGCAATTCACCGTAGAGCAACAAATAACACACTTCTAAATAATGCGACTGCGCGGCCAGTTGATCAATCGGATAACCGCGATACAACAATTCACCTTTGCCACCGTCGATATATGTGATGGTTGAATCACACGATGCAGTGGATGTGAAACCAGGGTCATAGGTGAAAACACCCGCTTGGCCATAAAGTTTGGTAATATCCAAAACATCTGGGCCTGCAGATGGTGAATAGATTGGCAGATCAACCTTATTATTATCAATTATTAATGTAGCAGAACGTTCGTTGTCGGACATTTTTAACCTTCCCTTTTGTCTGGGCACCAGGCGTGCCCGCATCCATTCCATCTTAAACTAGAATGCGCTTCCTCTTGCGCGTTCCGTTGCCTGTTGGCGTTACACGGAACTTTCTTCTAGTCGTGCGATGGTTTCATCACGACCAAGTAACAACATCATGTCAAAAACAGATGGCGATACTGTCTTGCCTGATAAAGCGGCACGTATTGGCTGTGCCAGCTCACCAAGTTTCAAATTTTCACTCTCGGCGAATGTCTTTGAAGCTTGCATCAAGCTTTCATGGTTCCAGCTAGCATCTTGTATCGCGGTGGTCAATCGTTTCAGTATACCTTTGGATACTGAATTGAGGATTTCCATTGATTTTTCGTCTTTTTCAATGGGGCGGTGCGACAATATGAACGCTGCTTTTTCCAAAACATCAGGTAGTTTTTTTGACCGCTCGCGCAAATAGGGCATCGCGCGTTTTAAATCATCTGTTTGTTGCTCAGTGAGCATCGGCAGGTTGGCAGCACTCATATAACCCAGCACCGCATCTGTCAGTGTTTGATCATCCGCAATTTTGATATGATGCGCCGAAACATTATCCAGTTTTTTGAAATCAAGACGTGATGGTGATTTGCCCATACCGTTGAAATCAAACCACTCAATGGCTTGCTCTGTGCTGAACAATTCGTCATTGCCGTGGCTCCAGCCCAAACGCGCCAGATAATTGCGCATGGCTTCGGGCATGTAACCCATGGCCGCGTATTCTTCGACACCTGTCGCGCCGTGGCGTTTCGACAGCTTTTTGCCATCCTCGCCGTGGATCAGCGGGATATGGGCAAACACGGGGATATCCCATCCCATTGCTTTGTAAATCAAACTTTGGCGCCCAGCGTTGATCAAATGATCGTCGCCGCGAATAACATGGGTGACACCCATATCGTGATCATCAACCACAACGGCCAACATATATGTTGGCGTGCCATCGGATCGCAACAGGATCAAGTCATCAAAGCTGCTCGCGGCCCAAGATACTTTTTTCTGCACCATATCTTTGATTGCAACGCCACCTTCGCGTGGGGCGCGCAGGCGAATAACGAATGGCGCATCGGGGTGATCTGCGGGATCAGCATCGCGCCATGGGCTAGGGAACGGGTTTTGATGTCCGTCCTCGCGGGCCTGTTCACGATATGCTTCGATTTCTTCTTTGGTTGAAAAACATTTATATGCGCTGCCATTTGCCAGCATTTCATTTGCCACGGCGCGGTGGCGTTCTGCGCCCGCAAATTGGCTGGTCGGTTCTTCGTCCCATTCAAGCCCAAGCCACGCCAAACCATCCAGAATCGCCTGTGCGGCGGCAGGGGTGTAACGCTCGCGATCCGTGTCTTCGATCCGCAGCAAAAATTTACCACCCTTGGCACGTGCATAAAGCCAGTTAAACAACGCCGTGCGTGCGCCGCCGATGTGCAAGTAACCAGTGGGTGATGGGGCAAAACGGGTGACGACCTGTGGGGTGGACATGGAATATTAACCTCTTGGAAACCAACGTGAGTGTAGCATTTCCTTGTCTTTAGGCAATTGACGCAAAGGTGACAAGTGATGTGAACGCGTTGGGAATAATATCCGAAATTGCGGCGCAACGTAATCGTGCGCTTTTGTGGTTTCCCGTCTTTTTGGGCGTTGGGATATACATCTATTTTTCGCTGATGGTTGAACCGACATTTGTGTTGGTTCAAGGGCTTTGCATTGGCGCTGTGATCGCAACTGTTTTGGGTTTTATTTGGCATCATCCACTGCGTTGGGTGATCTTTGTTTGTGTTTGGGTTGTGATCGGTTTTTTGTTGGGGAGCGTTCGCGCTCATTCTGTTGCCGCACCGGTATTGGGCTGGCGCTATTACGGCGACATATCGGGGCAGGTGGTTGCAATTGATCGTTCTGCATCCAACAAACAACGCATCACATTGGCGGTGGATAAAATGGGCAAAATATCAAAACCGCGCACCCCCAAATATGTGCGTGTTTCGCTCCATTCCAAGGATGATAACTATGTGCCAGCGGCGGGCGATGTGATCCGCGTGATTGCCAATGTTGCACCACCGTCACCGCCAAGCGAACCTTATGGTTTTGATTTTCAGCGCCGCTCTTGGTTTCATCAATTGGGGGCGGTGGGATATTCGCGCAAAACGGTGGAAATATTGGATCGGGGTGCCGGGCGCGGGTTTCAATTTCAGATATTTAAAACTCGAATGGCGTTGTCATCCTATATCCAATCGCATGTGGGTGGCGCGGCGGGTGCATTTGCCAGTGCGATTTTAACAGGGGATCGCGCCAATATTGACCCCAGCGATTTACACGCGTTACGCAAATCAAATCTTGCGCATTTGCTGGCGATTTCGGGATTGCACATGGGGTTATTGACCAGTGTGGTTTTTGCCATCGCGCGTTATTCGCTTGCGCTTTGGCCGTGGTTCAATCTGCGCATCAAAACCAAGAAAATCGCGGCTATTTTGGCATTGCTGGCGGGGGCAAGCTATCTGATGTTGTCAGGATCGGCCGTGGCCACGCAACGTGCGTTTATTATGGTGTCTGTCATGTTGGTTGCGATATTGCTTGATCGCCCTGCCATATCACTGCGTGCCGTGGCAATTGCGGCGGTGATCATTTTATCGCTCTGGCCTGAAAACCTGATGGAGCCTGGATTTCAGATGTCATTCGCCGCAACCATTGCATTGATTGTCTGTTTTGATGGGCTGAAACATATTCCATTTTGGCGTGCGATGGGGCGTGGTGGAATGAGGTTCTTGCAACCAGTTTTGGGATTGTTAATCTCATCCTTGGTGGCGGGTTTTGCGACGGCTCCATTTGCGGCCTATCATTTTAATCAGGTCGCGCATTACGGATTGATCGCAAATATGTCGACCCTGCCGATCATGGGAATGGTGGTGATGCCTTCGGCGGTATTGGCGGCGATATTTGCACCCTTTGGGTTGGACGGGGTGCCATTTTGGATTATGGGACAGGGGATTGATTGGATATTATCCGTGGCCAATTGGGTGTCCAACTTACCCGGTGCCGTGTCACGCGTACCGGACGCTGGGCCATACGCATTGCCGTTCATTGCGCTTGGCGCAATTGGCATCATCATGTTTTCCAAAACATTGCGTATGTTAGGTGTGGTTGCTTGTCTGTGTGGGGGCGTGTTTTGGAAAATTGCACCGCGCCCTGATATTTTGGTGTCCCATGATGGGCGTCTTGTTGGCGCGATGTCACCCCAAGGGCGGATGTTAAACCGCAAACGTGGGAGCGGTTATGCCGCAACGAACTGGTTGGAAAATGATGGTGATCTGCGCGCACGTGAAAACACATTGATTTCAGGCGATCCTGATTTGATTTATTACACGCTTGCGGGGCAAAAAATCACGTATCTTTGGGATACAAAATCGACATTTGAACAATTGGCGGGGCATTGCGATAGCGCGGCAATTGTTTTGGCCCCTAAATGGAAAGAGGATGCGCCAAAGGGGTGCACATTTTTCGGCTATTACGATTTTCGCGATATGGGTGCTTTGGCGTTTGAGGATAAAAACGGTGTGCTCAATGTAAAAACCGCACGCCAATCGGTTGGCATGCGGGTTTGGAATAATCAACGGCGCGGGTTTAAGCGCAGAAATTAATAGGTGCGGATCAACCCCACCAAACGCCCCTGAATTTTCACCTGATCATCGCGATATACGCGGGTTTCATAGGCAGGGTTCGCCGCCTCAAGCGCGATGGCAGATCCGCGTTTGCGCAGACGTTTTAGTGTCGCTTCTTGATCTTCGACCAAGGCCACAACAATTTCACCGTTATCGGCATCCGATTGTTCATTAATCACGACGATATCACCATCATTGATACCCGCATCAATCATTGAATCACCCTTCACCTCAAGCGCGTAATGACGCCCCGCGTTACGCAACATATCACTGGGAACGGATACATTATTGGCAACCTGTTGAATGGCCTCGATCGGGGTACCCGCCGCAATGCGCCCCATCACGGGCAAGTTCATGGCATGAACAGCCTCAATCGGTAATGCTGCGGCAGGTGGTGTTGGTGCGTTACCTTCGATCACACGGGGCTGAAAGCCACCGCCATCCATGCTTTCGGGAAGGCGCATAATTTCAATCGCACGTGCACGATGGGGCAGACGGCGGATAAATCCGCGTTCTTCCAATGCGGTAATCAGGCGGTGAATGCCCGATTTTGAGCGTAAATCAAGCGCCTCTTTCATTTCATCAAAGCTGGGCGGAACACCGTCTTTTTTCAAACGTGTGTGGATAAATTCAAGCAAATCCAATTGTTTACGTGTTAACATTGTTGCGCCTCACCCTGTTATGTATCTGTTATGTTCCACTCTGTTCTATAAGCGTTCTTGATTTGTGTCAATTATTGCTTTGAAAAAAGTTAACAAGCGCTAAATCAATTGCGCAACAGCATCATAGATCAGTTTAAGCCCTGTCATGGTTAACAAAACGTAAGCAACGCGCATGAATTGTTCTTGTTTCAGACGTTTATGCAAAAATATCCCAACAAAAACACCAAATGGCACCATCGGGAGCAAAAGCGCACTGATCGGTAGTGTATCCCAATTGATCTGACCAAAGGCGATATAGGGTGGGAGCTTCATCCAATTCACCACCGCAAAGAAAAACCCAAACGTGCCGACAAATTCGCTTTTGTGAAGATTTTGATTAAGCAAAAACGCCCGTACTGGTGGCCCGCCGGCATGGGCCAGATGGCTGGTAAATCCAGATACCGCAGCAAAGGCAAAGCCCCATTTCATATCCAGCCGTCCACCCCAATCGGGCAGGTATTTTTTACCATAATAAATCGCGGCAAACCAAAGCGCGATACAGCCCACCATTAGGCGGACAAAATTGGGATCAACCACGCCAAAGGCAAGTGATCCCAGCCCAATGCCCAAAATGGCACCCGGTATCATCAACAAAAAATACTGTTTTTGAAAATGATTGCGATAGGTCCATAAATTGGTGGTATCAATCACGATCAATATCGGAAGCAATATGCCAGCGGCCACAGCGGGTGGTACAAACAGCGAAAGCATCGGCACGCCAAGGGAACCAAAACCTGCGGCCAATCCCACCTTGGACACCCCCGTCAGGAATACCATGATCGCGGCAATTACGAAAAATGCGATGGGCAATTCCATCAGAGCGGCACAAATTGCACATCATCACCCGCGGACAATGCGCCTTGGTTTGGCGGGCGGATCATCAATGCGTTGGCCGCTGTCATCACAGACAGCAAAGAGCTGTCTTGACGTTCAAACGGGGTACAGATGTTTTGCCCATCAGTGATTTCGCAATGTGCACGCATATAATGGCTTCGCGGGCCGTTGGCGGGCAAATCGATACCAAGCGTTGCGGTTTGTGTGGCGAGCGCCGCGCGGGGCAGGCCAAGCATGGCGCGAATGGCAGGGATCAAAAACACATAGCCACAAACCAGCGAACTCACGGGATTTCCCGGCAGGCCAATCAACGGTGTCCCTTTGTATCGCCCTGCCATCAATGGTTTGCCCGGGCGCATTGCGACCTTGTAAAATTCGGTATCTAGCGTGCCATCGGCGGCCATTTTGCCCATCAAATCATGATCGCCCACAGATGCACCACCAAGGGTGACAATCAAATCTGCACCCTCGCACAGGTCCAGAACCGTTGTCAGGCTGTCCATATCATCACGTGCGATCGGCAACAGGCGGGCGGTGGCACCATGGGATTCAATCAATGCCTTTAGCCCGAAATTGTTTGAGCTGATGATTTGATCCTGATTTGGCGTTTCGCTTGGGTGGACCAGTTCATCACCCGTGGCAACCAGCGCGATCACGGGTTTGCGATAGACGGGCAATTCATTCACATTCATCGTCGCAATCAATGCAATATTGGATGGGGTTAGGGGCGTTGGCGCATCAATGGTGGAACCAGCGCGAAAATCACCACCAGCGGGGCGAATGTAATGGGCGGTATCGATATCGGGGTTAACGGTGATGACATTGCCGCTACGGGTGCAATCCTCTTGGATCAAAATCCGATCGGCACCTTCGGGCACGGGCGCGCCTGTGAAAATGCGCACGCATTGTCCCGCTTTGATGGTGCCATCAAACCGATTGCCCGCAGCGGATTCACCGATCACCAATAGTTGTGCATAAGGATCAAGCTCGCCCGATTTCACGGCATAACCATCCATTGCGGATGACGCAAACGGGGGCTGGTCGCGTTTCGCGATGACAGGTTGCGCCAAGACCCGCGCAGTTGCATCACGAATTTCGATTGTTTCGATATCTGTTGGGGAAAGTAATGCTAAAACCTGCGCTAGCGCTTCGTCAACGGATATCACAGCTTTGCCTCGTAACGCCCTGATTTGCCGCCATCTTTCAATATCACGCGAATGTCGGTGATGGTCATATCCTTGTCCACGGCCTTGACCATGTCATAAACCGTAAGGGCTGCGATATTGACGGCGGTGAGCGCTTCCATTTCCACGCCAGTTTGACCTGTGGTTTTCACGGTGGCGGTGATGTCCACGCAATTTTCATCGCGATTTACATCCAAATCCACAGACACCTTGGTGATGGGTAACGGATGGCACAGCGGGATCAGATCAGGCGTCTTTTTCGCCCCCATAATCCCTGCAAGACGCGCAATGCCCAAAACATCACCCTTTTTGGCGGTGCCATCGGCAATCATGGCGAGCGTTTCTGGGCGCATCACAATACGCCCACTGGCGGTGGCGATACGCGCGGTGATGTCTTTGTCGGACACATCAACCATATGCGCCGCACCACTTGCATCAAAATGGGTCAGTTTATCACCCATCACGCGGCCAACACAGGGTTTGCCAGCAATGTTTTGGTGGCGAGGGTGACGTCGTCTTGGCGCATCAAACTTTCACCGATCAGAAAGCTTCGCGCGCCAACAGCGGCCATTTGGGCCATGTCATCGGGTGTGAATATCCCGCTTTCGGTTACCATATGGCGATCCGCAGGCACGTTTTTGGATAATTCACGTGTGGTATCCAGTGTCACATCAAATGTTTTCAGATTGCGGTTGTTGATGCCCAACAGCGGCGATTTAAGGTTTAACGCGCGGTCAAGTTCAGCGCGATCATGCACCTCTAACAACACATCCATACCCCATTCGAATGCACATGATTCCAATTCCGCCGCCTGTGCATCGCTGACGGATGCAAGAATGATCAAAATACAATCGCCACCCCATGCGCGGGCCTGGGCGACTTGATAGGTGTCATACATGAAATCTTTGCGCAATGCGGGCAGGGTACAGGCATCGCGTGCTTGGGTAAGATATTCAGGTGCACCTTGAAAACTAGGCGTATCGGTGAGGACGGATAGACAAGTCGCCCCACCAGCGGCATAGGCGCTTGCCAATTTTGCTGGTTCAAAATCAGGGCGGATCAAACCCTTGGACGGGCTGGCCTTTTTGATTTCAGCGATCAGTCCATAACCAGATTTAGATGCCTTAAACAATGCATTTGCAAATCCGCGTGTGGGTGATGCCGCTTTCGCTTGTTGTTCCAATTCACTGAAAGGTAACGCTTTTTTCTGATCTGCAACCTCTTGTAATTTATAGGTTTTGATCTTTTCTAAAATGTCGGCCATTTATGATGCTGCCTTTGATGTAAATTCAGCCAATGCGGATAGCTTTTGTTTCGCAGCGCCTGAATCGATGCTTTCGCGTGCCAATTCAACCCCTTCTTTTAGCGTAGAAACCTTATCCGCCACCACCAATGCGGCGGCAGAATTAAGCAACACTGCATCGCGATATGCCGATTGTTCACCGTCCAGCAATGCGCCAAACGCAACGGCGTTTTCATCAGGTGTGCCGCCCAAAATATCCTTGAACGGATGCACAGGCAGGCCAGCATCGGATGGGTGAATTTCACGCTCAGTAATCTCGCCATTTTCCAATGCGGCCACGGCGGTGGTGCCAGCGATTGAAATTTCGTCGGTGCCATCGGAGCCGTGCACAATCCACACCTTTTCCGATCCCAATTCCTTGAGCGTTTCCGCCATTGGGAAAATCAAATCAGGGGCAAATGCGCCTGTAAGTTGGCGTTTCACACCCGCAGGATTGGTCAGCGGCCCAAGGATGTTGAAAATGGTTTTACAGCCCAGTTCAACGCGTACTGGCATTACATGTTTGATCGCAGGGTGGTGCATGGGTGCCATCATAAAGCCAATGCCAATATCGGAAATGGCGCGTTCCACAACATCAGCACCAACCATCACATTCACACCCAGTGCAGAGAGCGCATCAGATGCGCCCGATTTTGATGACAGATTGCGATTGCCGTGTTTAGCCACGGTCACACCCGCACCCGCGGTCACAAACGCAGTGGCGGTGGATATGTTCAATGTGCCCATGCCATCACCACCGGTGCCAACGATATCCATCGCACCAGCGGGTGCATTCACGGGGGAACATTTGGCGCGCATCACTTCGGCGGCGGCGGCATATTCGGAAACGGATTCACCACGCGCACGCAGCGCCATCAACAATCCACCCATTTGCGCAGGTGTTGCGGTGCCCTCGAACAGATGCATGAATGCTTGTTTCGCCTGTGCACGGCTTAACGGCCCTTCGGAGGCGGCGAAAATTAAGGGCTTCATTGCGTCGCTCATGCGGGAACCTTTACTGTATCAAGAAAATTTTTCAGCATTTTGTGCCCGTGTTCGGATGCAATGCTTTCAGGGTGGAATTGCACGCCGTGAATGGGCAATTCACGATGTTGCAGCCCCATAATTGTGCCATCTTCCAACCATGCGGTTACTTCCAAACAATCGGGCAGTGTATCGCGATCAACGATCAGGGAATGATAACGGGTTGCCTCAAACGGGCTTGGCAAATCTTTGAACAGCGATTTTCCGTTATGATGCATCGTGCCCATTTTGCCATGCACGATTTCACCGCAACGCACGACATTGCCGCCAAATGCCTGACCAATGGTTTGATGCCCCAAACACACACCAATCAGCGGTGTTTTTGTTTCGGCTGCGGCCGCTGTCATTGCCAAACAAATGCCCGCCTGATCGGGGTCACATGGGCCAGGGGATAGCATGATCGCACTGGGGTTCAGCGCCATTGCGGCTTGCACATCCAGTTCGTCATTGCGCTTAACCACAACCTCTGCGCCCAGTTCGGACAGATAGTGTACAAGGTTATATGTAAAGCTGTCGTAATTATCTATTAACAGAAGCATGTCACGGTTCCAAAAAACTTTGTAATTTAGGGCTGTACCCATTAACGTTTGGACGTATAAATGCCCAATGTGGCAACCAATGGTCAAGGCCAGTGGCACAAATAAAACAGGGAAGGGGGCAGAATGACAATCGTCAAAGCCATTTCAGGATTCATTTTCGGCCTTTTGGCATGTGGTTTACTGTTGTTTTTGGTATCCGTGCGAAGCCCAATCGCAGTGACGCCACCAACAGCCAATACAGAGGTTGCACCAGCAACAGGTGATTCTGCGACAAGCGATTCAACCAGTGCGGGTGATACGGAGCCAGATGCGGCGCCAAACACAGAATCTGAAAACCCACAGGCCGACGATGCCGATGGCAGCATTCAGCCGGATGAAAATGACAGCGGGAGCAATTCAGAACCCGTAAATACACAAATCGGTGCGGCTGAAACCGCGCCAACGCTTCAACCAAGCATGGTTGGTGTGCCAGAAACCGTTGAAACCACGCAACCTGCGATCACACAGACTGCGCCAGAAAAACCAACGTTCACTGAAACCCTGCCAAGCAACGAAGAGTTCAACCAACCCGAATCCAATGATGTGGCGGTCAACACCACAAAACCAGCGGTACGCATTGGCACTGGCATTGGTGAAAAATCAAACAGTGGATTGCCCACAGTTGGCGGAGAAGTGTCTGAAAACCAACTGTTTTTTGAAAGTGAGACGAACAAAGAGGCAACACCAGAAACACCAGAGGAAACCTTTGGCGCGTTTGACAGTTTTTCCCAAGAATACATTTCTGATGACAAACCCGCCATTGCCATTGTGATCCAAGATCTTGGCCCTGATGGTTTGAACCGTGCGGATTTGCTCAAGGCCGATTTCGCCGCAAGTTTTGCCATTTCTGGTGACATGCTGGATTCCAAACGCGCCGCTGCCGAATATTACGGTGCTGGCTTTGAGGTTTTGGTCGAAAACCCAATGACCGCGGGCGCAGGCGTAACCGATGGCAGCGATAGCGATACGCGCACAACAGTGGTGCGTGATTATCTGTCTGCTGTGCCAACGGCGGTGGCATTCATTGATAATCCGCTGGGCTCGCTTCAAAAAAAGCATGTCGCGCAAAAGGATGTTTTAAATGTATTGGCCGAAAGCGGTCATGCGATTATTTCTTATAAACGTGGGCTTGATCCAACCCCGCGAGAGGCCGCAAAACGTTCCATGCGATCAGGTTCAGTTTTTCGCGTTCTCGATGCCAATGGCGAAGATGCTGATGGGATTTACAACAATCTGAATCGCGCAGTTTTTCAGGCGAACCAAGACGGAAGCGCAATCGTTATCGCATCAGGCACGGCTACCACATTTGACGCATTACAAAGCTGGGTTCAAAGCGGCAAAGCATCGGGTGTTTCCATCGTACCTGTCAGCGTCGCCATTCGCAAAAAACGTTAATTAACCATTTCCTGATTGGGCGGAAAATAATGCCGCCTCTTTTGCGGCTTGGCGCAATGCTTTGGATTTGTTAACGGTCTCTTGAAATTCCGCCTCTGGATCGCTGTCATAAACAACGCCACCACCGGCCTGAATATAGAGTTTGCGATCCTTGGTCACAGCGGTACGAAGCGCGATGCAGATATCCATATCTCCGTTGGCGGAAAAATAGCCAACGCCTCCACCATAAACGCCCCGTTTTTCAGGCTCTAATTCGTCGATGATTTCCATTGCACGTACCTTGGGTGCACCTGAAACAGTGCCGGCGGGCAAACCTGCGAGCAGGGCAGAGAGCGCATCGTGATCATCGGACAACTGTCCCACCACGTTTGATACGATATGCATCACATGGCTGTAACGTTCGATGATGAATTGTTCATTGGGATTAACCGTGCCAATTTTTGAAACGCGCCCCACATCATTACGCCCCAGATCAAGCAACATCAAATGTTCGGCGAGCTCTTTTTTATCGGCGAGCAAATCCAATTCCAACGCTTTGTCTTGTTCTGGCGTTGCGCCACGCGGGCGGGTGCCTGCGATCGGGCGAATGGTAACTTCGCCGCGTTCAACCTTGACCAAGATTTCAGGGCTGGCGCCAATCACCTGAAACCCTCCAAAATTGAAATAGAACATATATGGCGATGGGTTGGTGCGGCGCAATGCGCGATATAATGAAAACGGGGGCAGATTAAATTCCGAGGTCCACCGTTGCGATGGCACCACCTGAAATATATCACCCGCAACAATGTATTCTTTGGCGCGTTTCACCACGTCAAAATATTCATCCTTGGTCATGTTGGAAACGGGTTCACCAACCGCAACACCGTGGGGTTCCAATGTTTCGGGCGCAACAGGGCGATCCAAATCGCGCAATGCCGCCGCCACGCGTTCAGATGCCTGTGCATATGCGGCCTTTGCCGACAAGTCACCAGATGCCCACGCGGGGCTGATCAACGTGATTTCGCCTTTGACACCGTCAACCACAACCACCACGGATGGGCGGGTCATCACCGCATCTGGTAGACCCAGCGGATCAACATTCACATTTGGCAAATGCTCCACATGTCGGATCATGTCATAGCCAAGATAACCAAATAACCCCGCCGCCATGGGGGGCAGATCGTCGGGCAGTTCGATGCGGCTGGCCGCAATCAATGCGCGTAATGATGTCAGCGCATCAGATGTTTCATCCACAAACGCATCATCATCATATAATGCCTTGTGATTGATCTGAACCGTATCGCCGTGACATTTCCAAATCACATCGGGTTGCATCCCCAAAATGGAATAGCGCCCTTTGATTTCGCCACCTGTCACGGATTCAAGCATAAAGCTATTCTTGCGTGCCTGTGACAGTTTCAACATCAAGGATACGGGCGTATCCAGATCGGCAACCAATCGGGTGTAAACCACCTGATTTTCGCCCGCGTCAAACCCGCGTGCGAAATCATCGAACGAAGGGGAAATAATCATTGGCCAGACACGATTTGTGAATCAATTGAATTGATTACAACCTGATTGAGGGTCACACCCGCTTCCTGTTGTAACGCTTGTGCGAACAAATCCAAAATATCGTTTGATACTTGTGATTGAAGCTCGGAATTGACCGTGTCCAACAAGATTGCGGTTTCACCATTGTCGCCATCAACGGCGGTGATGTTTTTTAACTGTGCGATTAAAACCGTATCATCGGTTGCTGCCAGAACGCTATCGCCTGTTTTTGCGTCAAACAGATCAGGGATCAATGATGCTGGCAATTGTTCGTCGCGTGCACCACGGTTCACGCCTGTTTTGGTTTCCACAGGGATGTCAAAATCTGCAATTGATTTACCCGCTGCGATTTCTGCGATGATCGCTTCGCCGCGTGCTTGCAATGCTTTGGCGGTTTCTGCGGCTGTCCAATCTGTGACGACGGATTCTTTAACATCCGCAAGAGGGCGCAATGTCGGGTCTTTGATTTCATTCAATCGAATTGCGAAAATGCCACCGTCGGATAATTCCAAAACTTCTGGGAAATCATCGACATTTACCTGTTCTGCGGCATCGCGAAATTCATCATATGCGGCGATGCTGTCTTCGGAATCTTGGGTATATGAAATTTGGCCAAGCTCCATTTCTGTTTCGGTTGCCAATTCTTCCAATGTCGCACCTGCGGCCAAACGCTCGTCAATGTCAGTGAGCATATCGGCCACCAAACGCGCTGCGGAATCGCCCACCATTTCGGCGCGTAATTCCTCTTGTGCATCTTCAAAGCTGGTGATTTCTGCATCAAAAATGGCGTTGATGCGATAAATCGCTGGGCCAAGATCGCTTTCAAACGGGCCAAAGATGCCCAATTCATTTTGATCGAATAACCCGTCTGCAACGCTGGTTGAAACGCCTGATTTTTCAACTTCGCCCAGATCAACATCTTCGGGTTCTAATCCACGTTCAGCGATCAATGCATCAAATGTAATGGCACCACCGTCCAGCCGATTACGCGCATCTGTCGCCGCTTCGTTATCGGCAAAAACCAAACGATCAATGGCGCGACGTTCTGGGCGGTTATAGCGTTCAGTTTGCAAATCATAGGCACTTTGCAATTCATCCGCGGAAATTTCAACCTGATCTTCGATCATTGTCGGAGACAACCAAGCATAGGTGATTTCGCGTGCAACAGGTGTTGTATAACGGTCTGGGTTTTCGGAATAATACGTATTTAATTGTTCATCTGTCGGTGCGCCAACAGGTTGTTCCAGATGGGTTTCATCAATTTCGATCCAGTCAAAATCACGCGTTTCATTTGCAAATGATACCAGGCTCATGGCCTGTGTTTGCGCACCTGACAAACCCGTTGCAACCGCGCGTTCCACCATTGCACGTGCCAATCCTTCGCGGATTGCGGTTTCGTTTTCGCCAGCACTTACATTCGAACGTTCCAGCGCAAATTCATAGGCTTCTTTGTCAAAACTGCCATCCAATCCTTGGTATGATGGTGTTTGACGAATTTCTGTTGCGACTGCGACGTCACCCGCGCTGATGCCCAAACGTTTTGCTTCGTTATCAAGTGCTGCACTGGATAAAACGGCGGCAAGAACATTGCGCTGTAATCCCAGCCCTTCGATTTCCGCAGGGGACAGGTTGCGCCCAAAGCGTTGCGCCATTGTTTGCACCGCATTGTTCAATGTATTTGCATAGGTGTTGATTGGAACACTTTGTTCCCCAACCTTACCAATTGAACGCGCTGAACCTCCGCCAATATTGCCAGAACCAAAGCCGATCAAACCAATGGCCAAAAGCCCCAAAAGAGCGTAGAAAAAATAGCGATTTTTACCGCTGCGCATGGCTGAAAGCATTATTACCACCTGTCAGAAATTTATTGCTACTGGGTTTTACGCAGAGTTCACAAAAGTGGCAAGCGCTGCGCGCATATTTTGCGATATTTCATACGCCAATTCACCTTGACGCCGCCCATCAGATGCAAGATAGCACTGGCATGGCTACTCCTCCGATATTGACCCTTTCTGATATTCATCTCACCTTTGGCGGTGATCCCGTTTTTGCGGGGCTGTCCCTGTCCATTCATGACGGCGATCGGTTATGTCTGGTGGGGCGCAACGGTTCGGGCAAATCAACCTTGATGAAGGTGATGGCAAAATTGATCGAGCCTGATAATGGCGAGCGGTTTTTGCGCCCGGGCAAGGCGGTTGGTTACATGGACCAGCACCCCGAATTGGCCGATTATGCCACCCTTGGCGATTATGCGCGTTCTGATCTGTTGGAAACGGATTTTTACAAGGTTGAAATCGTGGCCGAGGGTTTGAAACTTGATTTGGATCGCACGCCTGCCACCGCATCGGGTGGGGAACGGCGCCGCGCGGCACTGTGTAAAATCGTGGCCGAAGAACCTGATTTAATGCTGCTGGACGAGCCGACAAACCATCTGGACATCCAAGCGATTGAATGGCTCGAAGATCATTTAAAGCAAACAAATCAAGCGTTTGTCCTAATCTCACACGACCGCGCATTTTTACGAAGCCTCACACGTGGCACATTGTGGGTGGATCGCGGCATGGTGCGCAACAACCCCAAGGGTTTTGAGGCATTTGAGGATTGGCGCGATACTGTATTAGAAGAAGAAGACCAACAACGCCACAAGCTGAACCGTTTGATAAAATCAGAGGCACGTTGGGCGGTAGAAGGCATTTCCGCACGGCGCAAACGTAATCAGGGCAGGGTTCGCCGCCTTGCCGATTTACGTGAACAACGTGCCGGACAAATCATGCGCAAGGGTGCCGCCGCGATGGTGCTCGATAGCGGTCAAAAATCGGGCAAACTGGTTTTAGAAGCACTTGATATATCAAAGAAATTTGACGATCGCACGATCATCCACGACTTTTCGCTCAAGGTCACGCGCGGCCAACGTATCGCATTGGTGGGGCCAAATGGTGTGGGTAAAACCACGGTGTTGAATATGCTGACCGGCGAACTTGCACCTGATACGGGTTCTGTGCGGATGGGGCAAAAATTGCTGCCTGCGGTTTTTGATCAAAACCGTTCTGCGCTGCGCCCTGAAATGTCATTATGGGATAGCTTGACCGAGGACCCAGAATTGGGCGTGTCGGGCAAGAATGATCAGATCATGGTACGCGGCAATCCGCGCCATGTTGTGGGATATCTCAAAGAATATTTATTTGATGAAAATCAAGCACGTGGCCCCGTTTCCGTTCTGTCTGGCGGGGAAAAAGCGCGGCTTTTGTTGGCGCGGATTATGGCCAAGGAAAGCAATCTTTTGATTTTGGACGAGCCGACGAATGATCTGGATGTGGAAACGCTGGATTTGATGCAGGAAATTCTGGATGGGTATGACGGCACGGTGCTGTTGGTCAGCCATGACCGTGATTTTCTGGATCGGGTTGCGACCACGACGATTGCATTAGAGGGCGATGGGAATGCCACAGTTTATGCGGGTGGCTGGTCTGATTATCAAAGCCAGCGACGTGCGGTTGCAAAAGCCGAAAAAACCAAGAAAAAGTCGCAAAAACAAGCACCTGTCGGTGAAAAGCCCAAACAATCCGATGATAAATTGAGCTTTACCGAGGCGCATCGGTTAAAGGTTTTGCCCGCAGAAATTGATCGTCTGCAGGCGGAAATTGCGAAGTTAGAAACGTTTTTAAGCGACCCCGAACTGTTCGTTAAGGAACCGGTAAAGTTTCAAAAAGCCACCGATGGTTTGGTGGAACGCAATACCGCGCTGCAAAATGCAGAGGATGAATGGCTGGAACTGTCCATGCGAGCCGAAGAGGCTTGATTTCATTGCATTTTTATTGCTGACCTTGTGTCAACGACCTGTCTAAAAGGACAGGTAGAAAAGGGCACTATACCCCCTATAGTAGAAGTTACCGCTCGTTAATATTTTTAACGATGAAAAAGACGTGTTTTTGCATGTATTGAGTGGGGGGATACTGTGACGACTTCGAATATCTGGTCAAAGTTTCATCGACCAGTCAAAAGTAAAACTGCGCAAAAATCCGCGCCGAACAAACGTGCACCGCTGACGCCCAAGCAAGAGGCGGATTTGATGCACGAAGTGATCGGCCTGTCCCCATTTTTTGAAAAATTTGCAGTGAATTCAGTGGCTTTGGTCGAAAAACGCGTCGCCGAATTAAAACGCCGTGTGCGATTTTTAGACGATAAAACCCGCGAAACGTTGAAAGACAGATATGGCGAAGGCCATGAATGGCGCGGGCTGGCGGATGAAAATTTACTGGCAATTTACGCCTGTATGATGCGCCTAGAAATGCGGCTTGAGTGGGACTAATCCCAACCAATTTCACGTTAACTTTTTAGTGTGTAGGACATGCGTCGGACACCCGTGGGACATGTGGCGGACATGTGGGTGGCGGATTAAGCAAAATCTTCAGATGGATTATGGTCCCAATCATTTGGACGAGCATCACCGGTTTGGTAGAATTGAAGTACCAATTGAATATAACTCACAAAATCAGTATTCTCTTCAGCTAGTCGATTTGCCGTATCCCAATCAACATCAGAACGCTCTTTGCTTGGAATAAGTATCTGGCTTTCGTTTATGTTCTCGATATCTAATTTTATAAATCCAATTCCGTGCAGTCCTGACAAGACACGAAGTTCCTTTAAAGTATTGTCACCTACCAAATTTGCCGCGACGAGATACCCAAAATTTGCCCAAGTTGAATTACTTACGGCTTGAAAATAAGCTTCTCGTACGTTGGATCTGTTTACAATAAGTTTTACTTCGAATGACCAGAGTTTAGTCTTTTTGTCAGCGTACTCTTTTACGTTATTTTTAATCTCAGGGTGCCAATTTGCACTGAGATCTTCCATTCCAACGAGATCAGGATATAGCCATTTGTTTCCACCTGACCCATTTTTGTTTTTGGACCGACGTTCGTCTATTCGTTTACTGTAAACCGAAAGTTCAGTTCCAAGATAATTTGCTAGTAGTGGGTATAGGTCTGCTTCTGAAAGTTTTTGTTCTGAATGGTTTGAATTTTTATTGGTTTGATCGAACTGGTTTAGATCAAGTATCTCTTGATCATCGGATTTCAAGCTATAGTAGAATTGTCGAGGTCGACCTTCAGTTGTTTTGATGTCACGATGCTTTTTTTGAATTTGGGGACGTTGTGAACCTATCTCCGCGACAATTTGGTTTAACATAGCGGTGTCAGTATCGAGTGGAAATTTTCTTGCAGTACTATTATTGCGTTTATTTTCTACCGCTTTGGGATAATTTTGCATTATCCATTCTCCGATTTCGCGTGCGGTAAATTTTTGTTCAGGGTAACTCTTTAGTAATTCTAATACGAATTTGCTTATACTAAATTGCATTTTTTCTCTCTTGTCTAACACCTCTCACCAATTGCATTGCAATTGGCTGTCGGCCTAAGATTTTCGCTTTTGCGAAAACTTATACATCCAGCTCCTCAACAAATTTCGCATTCTCCTGAATATACTGAAAGCGTAGCTCTGGTTTTTTGCCCATGAGTTGATCGACGAGTTTGTCGGTTTCGCCCGGTTCGTCTTCGTCAATGGTGATGCGGATCAATTGGCGGGTTTCGGGTTTCATTGTGGTTTCTTTCAAATCCTTGGCGTCCATTTCGCCAAGACCTTTGAATCGTGAAATGTCGATTTTACCGCGACCGCCCAAACCTTTGGCCAGCATTTCGTCTTTTTCCTGATCGTCCATGCAATAAACGCGGCGCGATCCTTGGGTGAGGCGGAACAGGGGCGGGCAGGCCATGTAGAGATGACCCTGATCAATCAGCGGGCGCATTTGGGTAAAGAAAAATGTCATGAGCAAGCTGGCGATATGGGCACCGTCAACATCCGCATCGGTCATGATGATGACCTTTTCATAACGCAAATCTTCGACGTTGAATTTCGTACCCATGCCAACGCCTAGCGCCTGACACAGATCATTGATTTCGTTATTCGTCGCCATTTTATTGGAGGCCGCCCCCAACACGTTGAGGATTTTACCGCGCAGCGGCAAGAGCGCTTGGGTTTTACGATCACGCGCCATTTTGGCGCTGCCGCCCGCGCTGTCGCCCTCGACGATAAACAATTCGGTGCCTTCGCGTGCGGAATTGGAACAATCCGTTAGCTTGCCCGGCAGGCGGAGTTTTTTGGTGGCGGATTTGCGTGCGGTTTCTTTTTCTTGGCGACGGCGGAGGCGCTCTTCGGCCTTAAGGACCATATAATCCAGAATGGCACCTGCGAATTTATTATTCGCCGCCAACCAGTTATCAAAATGGTCACGCACGGAATTTTCAACCAAGCGAGTTGCCTCGACCGTGGCAAGGCGATCCTTGGTTTGGCCCACGAATTTGGGTTCGCGAATGAATACGGACACCAGCGCACAGCCACCGCCCATGACATCATCACGGGTGATTTGCGCGGCCTTTTTGTTGTTCACTAGTTCGCCGTAAGCCTTGATCCCCTTGAGGATCGCAGACCAAAATCCGCTTTCATGTGTGCCGCCCTCTGGTGTGGGGACGGTGTTACAATAGGATTGGGTGAACGCATCGCGCGATGGGGTCCAGTTGATCGCCCATTCAACATTGCCGATTTCGTTGTTTCCGAATTTTTCGGCGAATTGTACCTTGCCCGCGAAGGGTTGATCGGAATAGGTATTCGCACCCTCAAGGCGTTGTGACAGATAATCCGCCAATCCATTTGGGAAATGGAATGTGTCGGTGAGCGGTGTTTCGTCGCCTGAACCCAGACATTCGGGTGCACATTTCCAACGGATTTCAACGCCCGAAAACAAATAGGCCTTGGATTTCGCCATGTCATACAGGCGTTTTGGTTTGAATTTTGCCGATGCGCCAAAGATTTCGGGATCAGGGTGGAATGTGACCGTGGTGCCGCGACGGTTTTGCGTGGAGCCCAGATTTTCCAATTTGGTTTGGGGAATGCCGCGTGAAAAATCCATTGCGAATAATTCGCGGTTGCGCGCAACCTCGACCCGCACGTGATCGGACAGGGCGTTGACCACGGATGAACCAACCCCATGCAAGCCGCCGGATGTTTCATAGCTATCGCCAGAAAATTTACCGCCTGCGTTGAGCGTGCAGAAAATGATTTCCAGTGCGGATTTTTCGGGGAATTTGGGGTGCATATCCGTGGGGATGCCCCGCCCGTTATCACGAATGGTGACGTGGAAATTGGCGTGCAATTCCACCTCGATCCAATTGGCGTGGCCTGCGACCGCTTCGTCCATCGAGTTGTCGATGATTTCCGCCACCATGTGATGCAGCGCGCGATCATCCGTTCCACCGATATACATACCAGGGCGCAGGCGCACGTGTTCCATATCCTCCAACACTTGGATAGAGGATGCATCATATGATTTTTCAGGTTCGTCTTTGAATAGGTCGTTTGGGGCCATTGGGGCTCTTGATTCTCGTTATTGCTCGTTTTGCAAGATCATAGAACAAGTTACCCCACAGGGTATAGCAATTATTGCGAGGCCATTTGCATTGTATCGCCGTGAACCGCACATTCATCACCAATGGCCGCCGATGATCCGCGCAATGCGAATGTGGCGGTTTCACCGTTGAACAAACGTGCCTTTACCTTGGATTTGGACTTCATCAACGTGATGATGCGGTTGAATTGCGCGACATCTTCGTGGGTGAATGTGCCAATGCCGCCCTCATCATCGGTGGTGGCATAGATTGGCGCGTCTTTGTCAAATTGCAACATGACGGTGGAATTTGGCATGGGTGATGTGCCGTTGATCGTCATTGTCACCGCTGAAATCGGGGCGTTGATTCCAACGTCACACATCACGGCCAATTCATCGGCAGATTTGGTTGTGACACTGGCCAGACGGATCCCATCCGTTGTTGACCCATTCCAAGACCCTGCAAAAACAGGAGAGGCCACAAGCGTGGCCACGATAACAGCAGCTTTTAACATTTTATCCCCATTGCCACATCGCGTGGCGGCTTAATTCAACCGACAGCAGACGTCGGCAACTCAGTAATCACCCAACATTTTTCAATGTTCCCTCTGGGCGTGGCAAACAGATAGGAATTGATTGTTTCAGTTTCAATAAAACCACGTGACATTTATTCCGAACTTGACAAAAAACAGTGATTTTAGTCACGTTTTTTAAAGAAGAAATTATACATTCTGGTTCAAGACATTACATAGCGATCGAAAAGTTCATTTGGTTTTTGCGATTTGCAAAACATATTTATCGGGTAAACGCTTGCAAAGCTGGTCATCACACGTTCGTTCAACGCTCGCATTGGGCACACCATTGGTTGGATCGCATCTGGCACAGATGTTAATCCAAACAACGGATGTGGTCATGCTAGGCTGGTATGGCGTCGAAGAATTGGCAGGTACGATTTTGGCAACACAGGTGTTTATCCTTGTGTTGTTGATCGGATCTGGCTTTGCCTTTGCGGTGATGCCAATGGCGGCCAATGCGATTGCAGCAGGGCGCGATAGCGAGGTGCGCCAATCGGTACGCATGGCCGCGTTGATCGCGCTTGTTTACAGTATGCTTGCGATTATTCCACTGAGCTTTCTTGAAAAATTCCTGCTGTTGACGGGGCAACAACCCGAACTTGCCCATATTGCGGGGCAATATATGTCCATTGCGCAATGGGCATTGATCCCTGGTGCATTGGTGTTTGTCACACGCAGCTTTTTTTCAGCGCTTGAACGCACGCAAGTGGTGTTTTGGGTTGTGGTTCTGGGTGCGATTTGGAACGCGGTTTTGAACTATGTGTTCATATTTGGCAATTTTGGTATGCCTGAATTGGGCGCACGCGGGGCGGCGATTTCATCGGTGATGACCACCAGCGCCACATTGGTTGCGTTTTTATGCTATGCCTATTGGCGCGATGAAATTCGCGGATATTTGTTTTACCGTGGGTTTTTCCAAATTGATTTTCACCGTCTGAAAGAGGTGTTTTCATTAGGTTGGCCGATCAGCCTGTCCATGCTTGCGGAAACGGGATTGTTCACCGCATCCACATTGATGGTTGGGGCGTTTGGCACATTGGCACTGGCGACACATGGGATTGTTTTACAGATCGTTACGATCTTTTTCATGATCCCGCTTGGCATGTCCAATGCGGCCACCGTGCGTGCCGCGCGGTTTTGGGGGCGTAGCGAAAACAACGAATTGCGCCGTGCATCATTCGTGGCCGTTATCTTGGCCGTGGCAATTGCGGTGGTGACGATGGTGTTGTATCTGGTTCTGCCCGATCGATTGATCCCGCTGTTTTTGGATCGCGAAGAAACCCGTGTTGTTGAAATCGTGGCACTTGGTTCAACCTTGTTGGTTGTCGCGGCAATGTTTCAAATTGTGGATGCCTTGCAATTGGTTATGTCGGCATTGTTGCGCGGATTAAAAGATACGTTAATCCCGATGATGATTGCGGTGGTGTCATTTTGGTTTGTTGGTTTGCCAACCAGCTATTTCCTTGGGTTCACATTTGGGCTGGGGGCAACTGGTGTTTGGTGGGGGCTTGTTTTTGGGCTTGGCTTGGCGGCGATATTACTGGGGCTGCGATTGCGCGTATTGCTTAATGCACAGCCCGCGATGGTTCCCAACAATTAGCGGGTTTCACCCATCAAATGCGGGCAAAAAGGATAGGTCGTGAGGTTTTCATAACCATCCTCTGTGATTAAAACCTGATCTTCCAGCTTGATTGAAAAATCGCCATTTTCTGGGCTGACCAAGGCTTCGACACACAGGACCATACCCGCCTTCAGTTCATAATCGAACGCGCCTGTGACGTGGTTTTCTGGATATGCGATCAATGGCCATTCATCGCACAAACCAACCCCATGAAAACGGCATCCATATTGTTGGCGCACATATTGTGGCGCCAATTGATGCCCCCCGAATGTCAGTTCATCACATGTGACACCGGGTTTTAACAGCGCCATATTTTCCATGATATGATCATGGGCGTGGCGCATGGCGGTAATCATATCGGGGCGAGGGGATTGATCGCCAATCCACCATGTGCGGCTGATGTCGATGCACATGCCATAACAGCCGATCAAATCTGTATCGAACGCCAGAATTTCATTGTTTTGCAATTGGCGCGGGCCACATTCCTGAAACCACGGATTTGTGCGCGGCCCCGTGGCGAGCAATCGCGTTTCAATCCATTCACCACCACGCGCGATATTGGCGCGGTGCAATTCGGCCCAGATTTCATTTTCCGACATTCCAATGCGCACCGCATCTTGCATTTCGTGTACCGCCGTTTCGGCGGCATGATGGGCGCATCGCATAGCATGAATTTCATCAACACCTTTGATTGATCGCGCCTTTTCGGTGAGCTCTTCACCGTTCATGATTTCAAAACCCTGTGCCATTAGCGCGCGAAACCCTGTGAACATTGCCTTGTCCACCCCAAGGCGCAAATTGCCACCGCCATGTTGATTGATCAGATCGTGCACCTCTTTTGCGAATGTATCCGCACCCGCATCCACCATATCGCCGCGATCAAAATAAAACAGATCAGCACCCGATCGTTGTTCGCGCACCAATGGGTTAAATTCTGACAGGAACATGGCGTTTTTATAATCCCAAACCACCATATAACCATCGGCACAGATCAGTGCCGCTCGAAATGGATTATGCGTATTCCACAACTGCATATTGGTGCTGTCAGTGGCGTATCGAATATTGAGCGGATCAAAAATCAACAACCCGCCGTAATCACGGGCATTGATATGATCGACCAAGCGTTGCCAGCGAAATTTACGCATGGCAGGCAAATCAGGCAGGGTTAGCCCCGCCAATTTCCATTCATCCAAGGCCAGTAAACTTGGCCCGATTTCGATGCGATCGGCAATATTGGGCGTTCCATCGGGCAGGGTGGCGCCCGCCGTTGGGTCGATTTTTCGCATTGATGCGTAATGGTCGTTCAAAATCAATCCTCCGCAGGTTAAGCAAAGTCTGATTTATCCGCCGCGTATCGCCAATTTGCGCCGCGATCATGTCGTTTTTTAGAATAATCGCCGTTTTGCGCGTTGCTGAAGCATGATGATGAACAGCGGCACGACGATTTCAACGCTGAGCAATATCAACATGATCCCATGTGGCATGCCATTGAAATATATCGAAATTCCGCGCCCAACTGCGCCCAACAATACCACCGTTGCCAATAATGGAATGCGATGCATTCGCCGGCGTAAATCAGATGCGGTATTTAATACGATCATGCCGTAAGCCACATAAAATATCGCCAAGAACCGCATTTCGCTGTCGATATCGGGGTGGTTCAATTGATCAAGCGGGGCAATATCGCCCAGCAATATATCTGCCATTGGGGCGAAAATTTGTGCCATTGGGTATATCCCAAACAGATAGATGCTCGCGCCGATGGCCACGATCATCAGCCCTGTAATATAGAGCGTAAATCTGAGTAACGAGAATGACATAGGCAAAATGTGGCACAATTCATTGGTTTTTCAAAAGAAATTTTTTGCCCATCAAATTTGGCGTGATATTTACACAAACTGTCACACTTGTTTTTGCAGCGGTTGATTGTCAAAAGATGCGCATGACGATTGATTTTCAAAACATCTGCCAATCACAATTATCGCTGTCGCCTTGGGCAGAGCAGAGGCTTTCTCGTTTGCCGGGGATGAACCCGTTGGAACCGGCGGATTGGTTATTGGTGGATGATGCGTTTGATCAACAGATGGCTTATGCCGATCATCTGTTGGACAAAAAGCGCGATGCGGTTTTTGCGATGGAAAACATAGCAAGCGATGCCGCGGCAGAGCTTTTGGATATGGTGATTGCATCGTTGCACGCACGCCCAGATTATCAGATTACGGATCAAACTGTGACGCGCCCTGATGGGGTTGTTATTGCGCGAAATGATGATCATCCGCTGATCACCGCACGTCGATTGGTGCAACAGGATTTTTGCCTGATGGGCAAAGCGGGTGATGAACATGTGTTGCAAGGTGCAGCACTTTGTTTTCCCGCCAGTTGGACGTTATCGGAAAAAATCGGCAAACCGATGTCGCGCATTCATGTGCCTGTGCCTGCATTTAACGATGATATTGCGCGCCGTGTGCAGCGCATGTTTGACACCATGCGCGATGGGCGGGCGTTATGGCGTGCCAATTGGTTGGTTTACGCCGATCCCGATTTGCATCAACCGCGATCCGAAAATGCACCCCATCGACCCGCGCCAATTGGGCAGGGTTGGATGCGTGTGGAACGCCAATCTTTGCGATTTTTACCGCAAACGGGAACGACGGTGTTTGGTATTCATACAATTGTGGTGCCAATGAACAAGCTCAGCCAAGAGCAGCGCGAAACATTAACCACACTTTAAAAACCACCCATAAAAAAAGGCCCCGCAAATACAGGGCCTTTTCGTTATTCATCAACTGATTAGCAGCTGTAGTACATGCCATATTCAACTGGGTGTGGCGTGTGCTCGTATTTGAACACTTCTTCCCATTTCAAAGCAATGTAACCTTCGATTTGAGATTTTGTGAAAACGCCACCTTCGGTCAAGAAGTCCATATCAGCCTCGAGTGATTCCAATGCTTCGCGCAATGAACCACATACTGTTGGAATGCCTGCCAATTCTTCGGCTGGTAGATCGTACAAATCTTTGTCAGATGCTTCGCCTGGATCAATTTTGTTTTTGATACCGTCAAGGCCAGCCATCAACAGAGCAGAGAAACACAAGTATGGGTTTGCTGCTGGATCTGGGAAACGAGCCTCTACGCGTTTTGCCTTTGGACTTTCGGCGAATGGGATACGCACACAGCCAGAACGGTTAGACGCAGAATATGCACGTAGAACTGGTGCTTCAAAACCGGGGATCAAACGCTTGTAGCTGTTTGTGGATGGGTTTGTGATCGCGTTCAACGCTTTGGCGTGTTTCAAGATACCACCGATGAAATACAGCGCTTCTTGTGACAGGTCAGCGTATTTGTCGCCTGCGAACAATGGTTTGCCGTCTTTCCAGATGGACATGTTCACGTGCATGCCTGTGCCGTTATCACCAGCGATTGGTTTTGGCATGAATGTCGCAGATTTACCGTAGGCATGTGCAACATTGTGAACGATGTATTTGTATTTTTGAAGCTCGTCCGCTTGTTTGGTCAACGTGCCGAAAACCAAGCCCAACTCGTGCTGACATGACGCAACCTCGTGGTGGTGTTTGTCAACTTTCATGCCGATTGATTTCATGGTTGAAAGCATTTCAGAACGCAAATCTTGTGCCGCGTCTGTTGGGTTTACAGGGAAATAGCCGCCTTTGATACCAGGGCGGTGGCCCATGTTGCCCATTTCATATTCGGTGTCTGTGTTCCATGACGCATCAGCAGCATCAATTTCGTAAGACACTTTGTTGATTGTGTTTGAAAAACGCACATCATCAAATAGGAAGAATTCGGCCTCTGGGCCAAAGAAAGATGTGTCACCAATACCAGATGCTACCAAATATTCTTCGGCGCGCATTGCTGTTGAACGTGGGCAACGATCATATGTTTCACCAGTGTCTGGTTCAACAACGTGACAGTGAACAGCCAATGTTTTTTCAGCATAGAATGGATCAAGATATGCGGATTCTGTGTCCACGATCAACTTCATGTCTGATTTGTCGATGGATTTCCAACCTGCGATGGATGAACCATCAAACATGAAACCACCTTCGAGGAAGTCTTCGTCGACTTCGTCATTGATCACTGTAACGTGCTGTAGCTTGCCGCGCGGGTCGGTGAAACGGATGTCGACATATTGAATGTCTTCGTCCGCGATACGTTTTACTAAATCTTTTGCGCTCATGTTGAGTGCTCCTCTTCTTATGATGCGTTAGTTAAAGTGCGTCCACGCCGTTTTCGCCTGTGCGAATACGGATGGCTTGTTCAATGTCAGAGACGAAAATTTTCCCGTCGCCGATTTTTTCGGTGCGCGCGGCGTCGATGATCGCCTCGATCGCTGGTTCCAATTGATCGTCAGAAATCACCAATTCGATTTTTACCTTTGGCAGGAAATCCACAACGTATTCCGCACCGCGGTATAATTCTGTATGTCCTTTTTGACGGCCAAAACCTTTGGCTTCGATAACGGACAGACCTTGGACGCCAACCTCTTGCAAGGCTTCTTTCACTTCGTCCAATTTAAATGGCTTGATGATCGCTTCGATCTTTTTCATGGGGCTGAAGTCTCCGAAAATTAATATGCTGCATGTGTTTCAGCCATCTTTTGTGCAGCTTTGCAATTCGGATACGCTTTGACGATGGTGAAGGGGGTGTTTGTTGATCTATTTGCACAATAATTGGGCATAATGCGCAATAATTAGGCGATGCAGAAAGGTGCCGCGTTTTGCAACATTCAGACATGCCATATTCATAGGCAATATTGATCGGTGAAAAATTTTACGAATTTGATCAATTTTGCTCTTACATCCCACAAATACTTGCGCTAGAAGGCACGTCATTCGAGATATGAATCGAATATATGTGCGGGTGTGGCGGAATTGGTAGACGCACCAGATTTAGGTTCTGGCGCCGCGAGGCGTGGGGGTTCAAGTCCCTTCACCCGTACCATCTTACTTTATATTGATGAAAACCAAGACAAGCGCATATTTGCGCAATTTTTCCCTTAAAAATCTGCCCTTGCACCCATGCCGTTCCATCCCTAAAAGGACGTCAGTTTTTCCCATGCATGTGGGTTATGGCGTGTGGCCAAACCCCAGTTAAAAGGACCGCAAAATGCAAGTGACCGAAACGTTGAACGAAGGCCTGAAACGAGGCTATACCATTGTTTTAACAGCAAAAGAATTGGCAGACAAAGTTGATGCCAAATTGGAAGAAGCCGCGCCAACCATCGAAATGAAGGGTTTTCGCAAGGGTAAAGTTCCAAAAGCGTTGTTGAAAAAACAATTCGGTCAGCAAGTTTTGGGCGAAGCAATGCAAGAAAGCATTGATGGCGCAATGAACGAGCATTTTGAAAAATCAGGCGACCGTCCAGCGGGCCAACCTGATGTTAAAATGACCAATGATGATTGGAAAGAGGGCGACGATGTAGAGGTTTCATTGAACTATGAACGCCTTCCAGACGTGCCAGAAACAGATTTTTCCAAAGTGAAATTGGAAAAATTGACTGTTAAGCCAGCAGATGCGGATATCGACGAAGCATTGGCAAACTTGGCAGAAACTGCGCAAAACTTTGAGCCACGCAAAAAAGGCAGCAAAGCAAAAGACGGTGACCAAGTGGTTATCGATTTCTTGGGCAAAGTTGACGATGTTGCATTTGATGGCGGTCAAGCAGATGATTATCCGCTGGTTCTGGGTTCAAACAGCTTTATCCCCGGTTTCGAGGAACAGTTGGTTGGTGCCAAAGCAGGCGAAGATGTTGTTGTAAACGTTGATTTCCCTGAAAATTACGGCGCTGAAAACTTGGCTGGTAAAGCCGCTGTTTTTGAATGCAAAGTGAAAGAAGTGAAAGAGCCAAAAGCAGCCGCTCTTGACGATGAATTGGCCAAAAAATTTGGCGCAGAGAGCCTTGATGATTTGAAAAAACAAATCGGCGAGCGCCTAGAAGCGGAATATGCTGGTGCGGCACGTATGGTGATGAAGCGCGATTTGATGGATGCTTTGGATTCATTGGTGACATTTGAATTGCCAGAAAGCTTGATCACAGCCGAAGCAAACCAAATCGCACATCAGTTGTGGCACGAAGAGAACCCAGATGTTCAGGGCCACGATCACCCAGAAATCACACCAACAGACGAGCATAACAAATTGGCAGAACGCCGCGTGCGTTTGGGCTTGTTGCTTGCAGAAGTTGGTCAGATCCAAAAGATCGAAGTGACAGACGCAGAAATGCAGCAAGCGGTGATGCAACAGGTGCAAAACTACCCTGGTCAAGAGCGTGAATTCTTTGAATTCATTCAGAAAAACCAGCAGATGCAGCAACAGCTACGCGCACCAATCTTTGAAGACAAAGTTGTTGATTACATTGTAGAAAATGCAAAAACGACAGAAAAAGAAGTGACCAAAGAAGAGCTGCAAAAAGCAGTTGAAGAATTGGACGCTTAATCTGTTTTCAGATTACGGATTGAAAGAGCGCCCAAGTGGCGCTCTTTTTTTATGTGGATGTCTATGAACAGGCATTGGCGAAGGCGGTTTCAAACACACCCACCCAACCCGCGTTATAGCCATCATGCATATCCTGCGCCTTGTCGCCGAATGCTTCCCAGCCGTAATGTTTTAGGGTGACTGTTGTGCCAGTGCTGCTGGGTTCAAACGTGACCTCAACAAATGTTGCATCTTTGGGTTCCAGATTGATATGCCATGCGAGCGCCAGTTTGGTATGGGGTGAAAATTCGGTGACAGACCCCCAGACTAAATCCGTGCCTGTGTGATCGGTTTCTACAATTGCACCGCCGGTTTTTGGTTCCATTACAACACGTTGCGCCACCGCGCCATTCATGGCGGAAACGCTGTTTTTTTCCTTGGGCCACCACGTATCAATGTCTTTGGTGAAGGTATCAAACGCGTGTTTGGGCGGGCAGGGAACCGTGATGGTTTTAATGACAGGTGGCAGCATGATTAATCCTTTGTTTGGTTGATAATGTGGTCTTGAAAAGCGGTGAGCGCATCATCCCAAAACCCGTCGATATAGGCGCGCACGGGTTCCAGCCCATCGCGATTAATCTGATAGATCCGTTTGGTGCCCTTTGGCGTGACGGATAGCAGTCCAGCATCAGTCAGGATTTTGAGATGTTGCGAAATTGCGGGGCGGCTGACGTTATGTTGATCAGCCAGTTGCGCCACCGACATGGGTTGCGTTGCAATCTGTTGCAATATGTTGCGACGGCGCGGATCGGCGAGGGCAGTGAAAATCATATCGTAAGTCATGGCTTACGGTAAGTAGAATCTTACGAAAAGTCAACCGCGCATAAAAAAGCCCGCACAAGGCGGGCTTAATTATTATATTTTACAATGTATTAGAAGCTTTTTGAAACTTTCAAGCCCATTGTGATAACTTCGTTATCTGCGAAATTTGTTCCCGCTGATGTAACGGCATCTCCACGTTTCGAGTAGTTAATACCCATTGATGTTTTCACACCATTGGCAGCCGTATATGCACCACCAATTCCGATGCCCGCGATGCCGTTGGTCGGTGCAAGTGGGCTTACTGGTTCAGCGCCAGATTCTTCGTAAGACAATGTTACAGACATTGAAAATGCGTCACTAATTTTGCGGCCAATGCCCAGAGAGTAAGATGTCGTGTCTTCGAAGTTTGATAGTGGGGTCGAGCCAAATGCTGCGGGTAGAATGATGTTGGAATCTGACCATTTTGCGCGGCGTACGCTACCAAATAACAATGTGTCTGTAGCAATACCAGATTGGAATTCTAGTGTGTATGCTTCTGGCGAACCCGCAGTGGTGGCGCCATAATTTGTACCAGAACCGGCACCGATTGTATCCAGATCAAATTCAAGCTCTGATTCATAAGACAATGAAACACGCAAAGCGATGTCAGGAATTTCATAGGCGACACCGAGGATATATCCAGTATCAGAGTCTTTTGAGAACGTAGTTGGCTCTGGAATACCATTTGGCGTTAGGTCTGCTGTTGCTTTGGCCCATTGATGTTTAACACCGCCATAGGCGCTAAAACGATCGGTAAATGAATACTTAGCAAGCAAGGTCGCTGAGGTTGAATCTACTGAGCCGCGAAGAGGGCTCCCCAATGAAGCGTAGTTGATATCAACACCAATTGGATTGTTGTTGTAAACGAATGCCACTGCCAGTTTGTCATTGAATTGGTGTTTATAGCCAAATTTCAATGTTGTGAAAGATTCCGCAACATTAAATGCATGAGGCGCGCCAGCAGGTGAAACACTTGGTAGTGTTAAACCCAATGTTGCCTCTGCATAGTTGCCTTGTTCAAACAAGATGCTTGGGCTGAATGTTGCGCGATCCATACCGCCAGCAAAAGCGGATGATGCGATGAGTGTTGACGCGGCTGCACCTGACGCCAAAATTGTTTTTATTTTCATGATGCTCTCTCCCTAGAAACTTCACGATTACGTTAGTGCGACAATGTGGTTGTGGTCAAACGCAATGTGACATTTGTGACGCGGGGGAATTTAGGCTCGTGGCATTTTTACACCACAAATAATTCACCAGAAATTAAGGTAAATTTGTTTTGATCCCAGATAAGTTCGAAATCAAACAACAAGACAAAAACGCGCCTTGAAGCCCCCCGCAAGGCGCACTACAGTTATCGCAGAAATTTGCAAACACAGGCGAAATATCATGAGAGACCCACACGAAGTTTATATGAATACATTGGTTCCAATGGTTGTGGAACAAACATCACGTGGGGAACGATCATACGATATTTTTTCACGCCTGTTAAAAGAACGCATCATTTTCCTGTCGGGCCCCGTGCATGATGGCATGTCCACATTGATCGTGGCGCAATTGTTGTTTCTTGAGGCGGAAAACCCCAAGAAAGATATCTTTATGTATATCAATAGCCCGGGCGGCGTGGTGACATCTGGATTGTCGATTTATGACACGATGCAATATATCCGCCCCAAGGTTTCAACGCTTTGTGTTGGGCAAGCGGCGTCAATGGGATCATTGTTATTGGCTGCGGGTGAACCGGGGCAACGTTTTGCATTGCCAAATGCACGTGTGATGGTGCACCAACCATCGGGTGGTTTCCAAGGCCAAGCATCCGATATCGCGCTGCACGCCAAAGAAATTTTGGAACTGAAAGATCGCCTGAACAATATTTACGTCAAACATTGTGGTCGTAAATTGAAAGAGGTCGAAACCGCCCTTGATCGCGATAATTTCATGACAGCAGAAGAAGCCAAAGATTGGGGTCTGGTTGATGAAATCGTACAAAAACGCGAATTGCCGGACGAATAGGGCGCACAATCAAGGGTTTATTCATCTTGCCATGGCTATCTTGTGTCAAAAAAATGGTCATAATTTAGCCATGACTGGCCATTAGGAAACGAATAATCGCATTGTAACGGGCATGGTTCTGCCATATCGTATCGGGCAAGCGCAAATAAGGCGGAGTAAAATATGTCGAATTCAAACAATACGGACGCGAAAAATACACTGTATTGTTCGTTTTGTGGCAAAAGCCAGCACGAAGTCCGCAAATTAATCGCGGGTCCGACTGTGTTCATCTGTGATGAATGTGTTGAATTATGTATGGATATCATTCGTGAAGAGGCCAAAGGTGGCATCACCACCTCTGGCGAGGGTGTGCCAACGCCTGCGGATATCTGTAATTTCTTGGATGAATACGTGATTGGCCAAGATGTTGCCAAACGGGTTTTGTCTGTGGCGGTGCATAACCATTACAAACGTCTGGATCATGCCGAACATACCAAGGATGATATCGAGCTTTCGAAATCAAACATCCTGCTGATCGGGCCAACGGGTTGTGGTAAAACATTGCTTGCGCAAACATTGGCGCGCATCATTGATGTGCCATTCACCATGGCCGACGCCACCACATTGACCGAGGCTGGTTATGTGGGCGAAGATGTTGAAAATATCATTTTGAAATTACTTCAAGCGTCTGAATATAATGTGGAACGCGCACAGCGTGGCATCGTGTATATTGACGAGGTGGATAAAATCACCCGCAAATCCGATAACCCATCCATCACCCGCGATGTTTCAGGCGAGGGTGTGCAACAAGCGTTGCTAAAAATCATGGAAGGCACGGTTGCATCCGTTCCTCCGCAAGGTGGGCGCAAACACCCACAGCAAGAATTCTTGCAAGTGGACACAACGAATATCCTGTTCATCTGTGGCGGTGCATTTGCCGGTTTGGACAAAATCATCGGCCAACGTGGCAAAGGATCAGGAATCGGATTTGGCGCAGACGTCAAAGACGAAGAAGAGCGTTCCGTAGGCGAATGGTTCACGGAATTGGAACCAGAGGATTTGTTGAAATTTGGCCTGATCCCAGAATTCGTTGGGCGTTTGCCGGTTCTGGCAACGCTGACCGATTTGGATGAAGATGCGTTGATTACCATTTTGTCTGAACCTAAAAACGCATTGGTCAAACAATATCAACGCCTGTTCGAATTGGAAGATGCGCATCTGAAATTCACAGACGAAGCCTTGCGTGCCATCGCCAAACGCGCCATCGCGCGCAAAACTGGTGCACGTGGTTTGCGTTCCATCATGGAAGACATCTTGTTGGATACGATGTTCGATTTGCCAAGCCTTGAGAACGTACAAGACGTTGTGGTGAACGAAGATGCCGTAACCGGCGAAGGTGAACCCTTGATCGTTTATGCAGATAAGGTCGAAGAAACCGCATCTGCGGGCTAAACCACGCTCAAATGCGAAAAAATTGAATGCATTGGCGGAAAATCCCGCCAGTGCATTTTTCTTATGCTGGACGTTGGTCTGGGTTTGTAGCATATACAAAGATAACAGAACAAAGGAAGCCGCAGATGGACTTTATCAAAAGCTTATTTACTTGGTGGAACAGCCAAACGCTTAACACACGGTTTTACACTTGGCGCAAGGGTGTGAAGGTTGGCGAAGATGAGCAGGGCAATATTTTCTATGAAACACGTGACGGTAAGCGCCGTTGGGTAATTTTCAATGGCGAATGCGAAGCATCACGCGTATCTGCCGATTGGCACGGTTGGTTGCACCACACGTTCAAAGAACCGCCAACTGATAAGCCGCTGAAACACAAAGTTTGGGAAAAACCGCATCAGGAAAACCTGACAGGGACGGCAATGGCCTATGCGCCGGCGGGATCTTTGCGCCATGCGAAACCTGCTGATCGTACTGATTACGAAGCGTGGCAACCTGAATAGCAAAGGGTATTGGCGATGGCACATAACCTCACTGAAACTGCTGTTGGCGCCGTTGTTGTCGCTGCTGCCGCAGGATTTTTGATTTTCGCATCTTCCAGCGTGGGATTTTCCACTAAATCAGGTGGATACGAATTAAACGCAAGCTTTCGCAGTGCGGATGGCGTGGCCGTTGGCACGGATGTGCGCATGGCCGGGGTCAAGGTTGGCACGGTAACGGCACTTGCGCTTGATCCTGAATCATTTCGCGCAAATATGCAGTTTTCAATGCGCGATGATTTGAAAATCCCCGAAGATTCAGGCGTGCAAATTTCCCAAGAAGGATTGCTTGGCGGCACATTTGTAGAGGTCGTGCCAGGTGGGTCCGAATTTGCAATGGAACAGGGCGGCGAATTTATCGACACCCAAGGTTCGGTAAGCCTGATATCATTGCTGCTTAAATTCGTGGCGGGCAGCGAACAATGATCCGTATCGCGCTGACATCATTGGCATTTTTAATGGCGTTGCCCGGTTTTGCCGCGGTGAAAACCACCAATGGTTCTGGCGCGATCATTCGTATGTTGGACCGCGTTACCGGACAAGTTGCCGATTTTGAAATGCAAAGCGGTTCCACCATCGAAGTGGCAAAAATTCAAGTTACGCTCAAAGAATGCCGTTATCCTCAGCGTCGTTTGAACACAGATGCATTTGCACATTTGTTGATCTTGGATTCCCGCATGGATAATCCTGCGTTTGATGGCTGGATGGTGGCATCTAGCCCTGCATTATCCGCACTGGAACACCCGCGTTACGATGTTTGGGTGATCAAATGTCTGGCGCCGAAATAAACGTCGCTTTTATTCCCAACGCCTGATCCAGACGATTGCGATATTCGCTGCGCGGGATTTCTATCGCACCCAGTGACGCCAGATGCGGCGTGATAAATTGAGTGTCGAACAGCGTAAAATCGCGCGATTTCAAATGTTTGATCAAATGATATAACGCTAGTTTTGACGCATCCGTTTCCTTTGAAAACATGCTTTCGCCAAAAAACGCACCACCCAATGCCACGCCATAAACCCCACCGATCAAACGATTTTCACGATGAATTTCAAAGCTATGCGCATAGCCCAATGCATGGAGCTGACAATAAAGTTCAAATATTTCCGCGTTTATCCAAGTTTCATCGCGATCCGCACAGTGACGGACAACATCTGGAAAACAGGAATTGATTTTATAAGTATAATCGCCCCGTTTAATCCGCCGCGCCAATGATCGTGACACGTGAAACGCATCCAGTTCGAAAATGCCGCGCATCTGTGGATCGACCCAGAAAATTTCGGGGTCATCCGCGCTTTCAGACATCGGAAAAACGCCTTGGGCATAGGCTTGCAGTAATAGGTGCGGGGTTACTTTTTGTGGTTGGGCGGTCATGTTATGCGCCCAACCATCTGATTTTTATTCGGAATCTTGTTTTTCCAGCCATTTTTCAAGCCAGTGAATATCGTAATTCCCTGTGAGAACGTCTTCTTCTTGTAAGAGCGCGTCAAACAAGGGCACGGTGGTATCCACGCCATCCACAATCAATTCGCCAAGTGCACGGCGCAATCGGGCAAGTGCCGCTTCGCGTGTAATGCCAGATACGATCAGCTTGGCAATCAAACTGTCGTAATAGGGTGGGATGGAATAGCCCGCATAAAGCGCGGAATCCATACGTACACCCAAACCGCCTGGGGCATGGAATGTTGTGATTTTACCTGGGCAAGGCGTGAAATTTGGAAGTTTTTCCGCATTAATCCGCACCTCGATCGCATGGCCTTTGATGGACAATTCTTCTTGTTTGAATGTCATCTCTTCGCCAGCGGCAACACGGATTTGTTGTTTCACCAAATCCACACCATAAATGGTTTCGGTTACAGGATGTTCCACCTGCAAACGTGTGTTCATTTCGATGAAGTAAAATTCGCCGTTTTCATACAAAAATTCGATTGTACCAGCACCAGAGTATTTGATGTCTGCAATCGCATCGGCGCAGACCTTGCCGATTTTTTCGCGTGTTTTTTCGTCGATGCTTGGGCCCGGGGCCTCTTCAAACACCTTTTGGTGACGGCGTTGCAATGAACAGTCACGCTCGCCCAAATGAACGGCACGGCCTCGACCATCGCCAAAAACCTGAACCTCGATATGGCGGGGCAGGGTGAGGTATTTTTCAATATAAACCTCATCATTGCCAAATGCGGCCTTTGATTCGGATCGCGCGGTTGAAAATGCTTCGTCCAGATCGTCTTTGGTTTTCGCCAGTTTCATCCCACGGCCACCACCGCCTGCGGTTGCTTTTACAATTACGGGATATCCCATTTCATCGGCAACTTTATGTGCCTCTGCGATGGTATCAACGCCGCCATCTGACCCTGGAACGCATGGAACGCCCAGCTTTTTCATCGTGTCCTTAGCTGTGATTTTATCGCCCATCATGCGGATGTGTTCCGCGCTTGGCCCGATAAATGTAATGTCGTGATCTTCCAACACCTGCACAAAATTGGCGTTTTCCGACAAAAAGCCATAGCCAGGGTGAACGGCCTCGGCCCCAGTTATTTCACATGCTGCAATGATGTTTGGTACGTTCAGATAGCTTTGCGCACCCGATGGTGGACCGATACAGATGCTTTCATCTGCCATGCGCACATGCATTGCATCAGCATCCGCAGTTGAATGAACGGCAACGGTGCGCACGCCCAATTCTTTGGCGGCGCGGATGACCCGCAATGCAATTTCACCGCGATTGGCGATAAGAATCTTGGAAAACATGGTTGTTTCTTTCGTTTATCGCTTATTCAACAATCACAAGTGGCGTCCCAAATTCAACGGGCGTGCCGTCTTCGATGAGGATACGTTTTACGGTGCCACCATTCGGGGCAGGGATCTGATTCATTGTTTTCATCGCTTCGACGATCAACAATGTGTCACCTGCGGAAACTTTTTGACCAATACTTACAAATGGTGCCGCACCAGGTTCGGGTTGCAAATATGCAGTGCCAACCATGGGTGATGTCACCGCACCTGGGTGATCGGCGGGATCGCTGGCCTTGGCAGATTCAGCAGGTGCCGCAGCAGCGGGTGCAGGTGCAGCGGCTGGTGCTGCGATTGTTTGTGGCACAGCGGCGGCCATTGTAACGGCGGTTTGGCGTGTGACGCGCACATTTAATGTTTTGTCGTCACCATATTCGCGTTTTACCTGTAATTCTGTCAGGTCATTTTCACGTAGCAATTCGGCCAAAGCCTGTACAAATTGAACATCCGTATCTTGATCTTTTTTGGTCATTTCACCCTCGAAATTTTGTGCCTTATCTTCGGCAAGGTCATTTGAGCCTGTATAAAGATGTTTTGGCAGTGTGAAAAGTCTTAACGTTTACGTGACGTCGCTTGTTTTGCTAATGACAAGATTTCTTGGGCTTTTAGCCATCCACTGGTACCTTGGGGCAATAAACCTTGTGCGCGTTTTGCATGCACAGATGCCTGTTGGAAATTGGACGCAAGCGCGTATCGCTCCGCCGTAACCACGGATGCATTGCCATTTTGCCCAGCACGGGCATAGGCCACGGCCAATTCACGCAACATGCGCCCATCACGCGCATCCTTGGAATAGGCTCGTTGCAAAACTTTCAATGCTTCCGAGTTATTGGTGTTTGAAGCGTTAAGCGCACGCCCCAATCCCGCAAGAATAAGGGATTCATTTGGCGCAAGCTGTGTTGCCGTGCGATAGGATTTAATCGCGCCGTTTACATCACGATTTTCCAGCAATATTTGCCCGCGCAATTCATGATAATACGCATCTTTGGGGCGCATGTTGACCAGTCGATTTATTTCATTCAAGGCGCGTTTACGATCCGGTTTGCGATGGTATGCAATGGCGCGGGTAAGGGTGGCAATTTCGCCTTTGTCGGATTTTTTGACACGGCGCAAAACGCTTGCGGGATTATTGGTGAATCCGTTGAATTTTGCGACCATACGCGCATACCAATAATCCATATTTGGTGGCTGCGTGCTCGCGCGTGGTTTGTAAGCCCCTGCAAAGGCGCGCAAATTTGCGATACGTTCGCGCGACATCGGGTGGGACAATGTATAAGGGTCGCGGTGTTTGGCGGACATCAAATCCTGACCATCAAAAATTTCCAACACTTCGATTGCCGCTTTTGGGTCAATGCCAGCGGCGGCCATATATCGTGCGCCCGATTGATCAGCACTGGATTCTTGGGCACGTGTGTGGGTTAAAAAATTGCGCGTCGCAACCGATTGCGTACCTGCGGATAATGCAACGGCCGCCTCGCCAGAACCAGCGGCAGCAGCGGCAATTGCCAGCAAAAATCCAACTCCAGCGGCGGATTTTGAACTTGCGGCGGCACCTGCACGTTGGGCGATATGCCCGCCCGTTATGTGGCCAATTTCATGTGCCAAAACGGATTGTAATTGTTCCACAGATTTAAGTTTCAGGATCAGCCCGTGGTGCACAAAAATATGGCGTCCACCTGCCACGAATGCGTTAAGAGAACGATCATTCACAACCAAAATATTTGCGTTGCTTTGCGAGACACCCGCTTTGGCCAAGATAGGTTTGGCCGCCAGTTTTAATGTTCGCTCGATTTCGGCATCACGGATCAATCCCTGTGCGGACAGGCTGATTGTGCTGGACAGAACAAATGCGGCGGTAAGCACAGATTTGTATATTTTTGAACCAAGCATGAATATTCCCTTTTTGGTTTCAAAAACAATGCCGCTCTGATTTGTAAAAAACAATGCACAGTGATGTTATGCGCAAATTTATGCCCAAAAAGCCCCGCTTGCGCGAGGCTTTTTATCATTAATTACGAGCGTGACCACCAACCGCGTCGCTTGGGTGCAGGTTTTGCAACCGCTTCGGCGGGTGGTGATGCCGGCGTTGGATCGGGTGCGGGAACCTGTGTGGGTTCTGGCGTCGGCGCAGGCGCTAGTGCTGGATCCGCGGGCGTTGGTGCTGGATCCGCGGGCGTTGGGCTTGGCGATGGGGTTTCCACGGGCGTATCCGCAGCGGCGGTTTTCTTGGCCGCTGGCTTGCGTTTTGTTGCGGGTTTGCGCGCGGTCTTTTTCGCAACAGGCGCATCCTCGGTTGTTGTTTCAACCGTCTCTGATGCATCTGCTTTGGTTTTCGCCTTTGCAGTGGTTTTCTTGGCAGGTGCCTTTTTCGCCGTGGTTTTGGCGGCGGTCCGTTTTGCGGGCGCACGTTTTTTCGGCGCTGGCTTTTCGTCTACCTCTGCGGTTTCCACAGGTTTTGCGTCATCCACAACAGGTTCCGCCGCTGGCGTTTCTGTTGTTGGCTTTGCCTTGGTTGCACGCGGTTTGCGAGGAGCACGTTTTTTAACGGGCTTTTCCTCCGCTTTTGGCGATTCTTCAGCCGCTGTTTCCGCCTTGGCTTCGCTTACTGGTTCAGAAGCATCAGTTTTTGCACGGGCATCATTTGCATCACTTGCTTCAACTTTTGCTGGGGCATCAGCATCATTTGGCGCATTTTCGACGCTTTGATCATTTGCGTCCTGATTTTGTGGTGCATCCGCTGCACCTTTGTTGCGGCCACCACGACGACGACGACGACGCCGTTTTTTCTTGGGCTGTTCTTCGTCATCACCAGTAGGGGATGGAACAGGTGCGGCTGTGGTCAGATCATCGGTTGATGTGCTGCTCATGGTGATTGCACCAGATTCATCGGCATGTTGTGCCACGATGCGTGTTGCGGTTTTCAGCTTTTCAACGGTGTAGTCTGGGCTGATCATCGCGCTGTCTGCTTCGATCCGCACGGACATGCCATAACGTGTTTCAATCTCGCTGATATGTTCGCGTTTTGCGTTCAACAGATAGTTGGCAACGTTAACGGGTGTTGTAACCAACACTTCGTTTGTGCGTTTGCGTGTCGCTTCTTCTTCGATTTCACGCAGGATTGCCAATGCTTGGCTTCCGTCCGAACGCACCAAACCCGTGCCATGACAATGCGGGCAGGGTGCTGTTGTGGCCTCTAGCATACCTGGGCGCAGTCGCTGGCGTGACATTTCGAGCAATCCAAATGACGAAATGCGGCCCACTTGAATGCGTGCACGATCATTTTTCAACTTGTCTTTCAGGCGTTTTTCAACGGCTGAGTTGTTGCGCCGTTCTTCCATGTCGATAAAATCGATCACGATCAAACCAGCCAAGTCGCGCAGGCGTGCTTGGCGTGCCAATTCTTCTGCGGCCTCAAGGTTGGTGCGAAGTGCTGTATCCTCGATCGAGCCTTCTTTGGTGGCACGACCAGAGTTCACATCAACCGCGACCAAGGCTTCGGTCACGTCAATCACGATATACCCACCTGATTTTAGCTGCACAGTTGGGTTAAACATACCACCCAAATACGCTTCGACCTGATAACGGGCGAACAGGGGCATTGATTCCTTGTAATGCGTGATTTTTTCAACGCGGGTTGGCATCAACATTTTCATGTATTCAACCGCATCCGCGTAACCACGATCACCTTCGACAATGATTTCATCGATTTCACGATTATAAAGATCGCGAATGGTGCGTTTAATCAAATCACCCTCGGCATAGATTTGCGCAGGGGCGATGGATTGCAATGTTAAATCGCGGATCTGTTCCCATTGACGCAACAGATATTCATAGTCGCGCTCGATATCGGTGCGGGATCGTTTGGCACCAGCGGTGCGCACGATCAGGCCGGCGCCTTTGGGCACTTCAATTGCGTTGGTTATCTCTTTGATTTTCTTGCGATCTGTGGCGTTGGTGATCTTGCGTGAAATGCCACCACCACGTGCGGTGTTTGGCATCAAAACACAGTAACGACCAGCAAGTGACAGATATGTTGTCAGCGCAGCACCCTTGTTGCCGCGCTCTTCTTTAACAACCTGAACCAACAAAATTTGGCGAACCTTGACCACTTCTTGGATTTTGTAACGACGTGGGCGGGGTTTGCGTGGGCGCACCTCTGCTTGAACTTCGTCATCAGAGATTTCCGCATCGTGCAATTCGCCTTCTTCGACGATTTCTGAATCAACCTCTTGGGCGGTTTCATCCGCATCATTGCTTGAAACTTCGGTAACGGTGTCAACGCTTTCGATTTCGTTTTCGATGGGCTCACCCGCATCGGAATCCGATTCTGTTGACGGGGTTGGTTGCTCCGTTTGGTTTTCTGGCACATCGACCAGACCGTTTTCTTCGTCCAGATCAATCACATCGGGTGATGTGGCATCGCCTGTGACAACTGCATCCGTTGCTGCTGTTTCCGCAACGGTTTTGGATTTTGAACGGCTGCGGCGGCGTGATTTTGGTTTTTGCTTTGATTTTTGCTCTTCCGCTTCGGCAACGGCCTTGGCGTATGCTTCTTCCTCTTCCAACAGCTTTTCGCGGTCGGCAACAGGAATTTGGTAATAATCGGGGTGAATTTCGGAAAAAGCGAGAAATCCGTGGCGATTCCCGCCGTAATCAACAAAAGCCGCCTGAAGCGATGGCTCTACGCGTGTAACCTTGGCAAGATAGATATTCCCAGCAAGCTGACGTTTATTTAGACTTTCAAAGTCGAATTCATCTACTTTGTTTCCTTCTACAACAACAACGCGGGTTTCTTCCGCATGTGTTGCATCGATAAGCATTTTCTTTGACATGTTTTCTTTCTGACACGCAAATCAAAGCCTCCCTTGTTCAGGGGACAAAAGATTTACATGTTTAGTTAAGGCGATAGCGCGCGATACGCCAACAGGCGCAGACATGTCCGCGGTGTTTTGGCTGTTTTTCGGCGCGCGTTTCATCGCGGTTTTCTCCGACGCTCTTATTCGTGAGCGTTGATATAAGGCCGATTTCGCACTGATTGCGCAAAATGGGCTGTTCTGTTTGGCCATTTGGCCTGCTGGGGGTTCATTGCGGTCTTCAGCAAATGCCTGTCGCAAAGAATACCGCCAGCGAAACTTTGTGGTGATTTTTCAAACACCGATTGTTCATCAATAAGTTGAACATTAGGCAATTACAATCTGTTTTTGATTTGCTATATTGTTGAAAACAGCCAAAGAGCGGTAAATAGCAGTGAAAAGCATCATAACAGCGCTAATTTTTTGTTTCATTCAATCTTGGGCGACCATCATTATGGCCCAAGATTTCGGTGCATTGGCGCGTATTGACCCAAGTCGCACCAAACTGGATGATAAATTATGGGGGCTGCAAATTGAATTGGGATTAACCCAACCCGTTCCGTTTCGCGTTTACACATTGGGCGAACCTTATCGTTTGGTGATGGATTTCAAACAAGTTGATTGGGCACAATTGCCAAGCGATTTTGTCGAACAATCAGAAACGGTTACAGATGCCCGCTATGGTGCCTTTCGCCCAGGTTGGTCGCGCATGGTTTTAACCTTGTCAGAGCCGATGGTGGTGAAAACAGCGGAAATGGGCACGGAAAATAGTGCAGGGGTTGGGCAGCTAGCGGTTTATTTAGAACAGGTTAACGCCGAAGATTTCGCGAAATATTCAACGCCACCCAATGATGCGCTTTGGGATTTGCCTGCGTTTAAGGGGGATATGATCCCAAAAAAACGCCAAGATGGCACGCGCCCGATCATTGTTATGCTGGATCCCGGCCACGGGGGGCTGGATACAGGTGCCATATACGATGGGCACCGCGAAAAAGATTTGGTTTTGCAATTTGCACTTGAATTGAAAGAGGCGCTCATTCGCACGGGTCGGTTTCAGGCGTTCATGACACGTGGCGATGATGAATTTATCTCGCTTCCAGGGCGGATCGCTGCGGCGCGTGCGGAAAATGCAGATGTTCTTATCTCGCTTCATGCGGATGCGGTGACATCTGGATCGGCCTCTGGGATTACGGTTTATACTTTGTCAAACAAAGCGTCCAATACCAGTGCGGAATTATTGGCAAGCCAGCTTTCACGTTCTGATCTGCTGGCAGGCGTCGACCTTACCGATCAAGATGACGAATTGGCGGGTGTTTTGATGGATTTAGCACGTCTCGAAACATTCGAGCGAAGCGATATGTTGGCGGAAATGATGGTGCTGGAAATCGCGCAATCCGTAGGCAAGCTGCGCAGCCGCCCGCATTTGGCCGCTGGATTTGCCGTGCTCAAGGCACCTGATATCCCATCCATTTTGATCGAGCTTGGATTCATGACCAATCGGCGTGATCTTAATAATTTGATCACACAATCATGGCGTTCCAAAGTAATAGATGGTATCGTTCTGGCATTGGATTCATGGGCTGTCGAAGACGCAGCAGCCGCAAAATTGTTACGACAATAGGGTTTTAATTAAACACAAAATTCCCTATGTAGAGCGAAATGTATCGGCGGATTTTGGACGGGTTTTTACCACTTGTGTTTTGACCCAAACCCAACAACCGCCTAAATGACTGTCGAACTCGACGAGGAATTCCCGTGCTAAGATCAATTGTTTCATTTTTCGGTGTTATTTTTACGGTGCTCACATTGGGTGCGATTTTGGGTGTTGCCACGATCGCAGCGGTGTTTATGGCCTATGGCCGTGATTTGCCCGATCATGACAGCTTGGCAGGATATGAACCCGCAACAATTTCACGCGTTTATGCGGTTGATGGGCGTGTGATGGATGAATTTGCATCGGAGCGTCGTTTGTTCACCCCGGTCGAAGAAATGCCAGATATTTTGAAAAATGCATTTATCAGCGCCGAGGATAAGAATTTTTATAACCACAAAGGTTACGATCCACTTGGTATCGTAAAGGCGGGGATTGATGCCGCCACGGGTGGTACGCTGCGCGGTGCGTCGACGATTACACAACAGGTTACGAAAAACTTCTTGCTTACCAATGACCGTTCTGCAGAGCGTAAGATCAAGGAATTGATCCTATCGGCACGGATCGAAGGATCGTTAAGCAAAGATCGCATTTTAGAGCTGTATCTAAATGAAATTTTCTTGGGTCAAAATTCATATGGCGTGACGGCGGCGGCAGAAACCTATTTCGGGAAAACGCTGGAACAATTAAATTTGCAAGAGGTGGCCTATTTGGCATCCTTGCCCAAAGCACCGTCAAATTATCACCCCGTGCGCCAAAAAGAGCGTGCATTGAACCGTCGAAATTTCGTGCTGCGTGAGATGGCGGAAAACGGATATGCCAGCGAAGAAGATATAAAACTGGCCCGTGCCAGCGATCTGGAAACAGTGCAGGGTGGGCATATGGAAACGGCGCGATCCTCTCGCCCGCCACGCAATTATTTTACCGATGAAATTCGCCGCCAAGTAACCAATTCATTTGGCGAGGATGAATTTTTCACTGGTGGTTACGCTGTGCGTGCAACAATGGATACCGATATGCAACGCGAAGCGGAACGTGCGCTTCGCCGTGGGCTAGAGGCATACGACCGCCGCAACAGCCCGTATTTCGGTGCGATCACAACCATTGATCCTGCGTTGTTGGACGATGAAACCAAATGGCGCGATGCATTGGACAACGCCAAAGCGCCGCGTGATATCGAAAACTGGTATCCTGCCGTGGTGTTAAGTGTGGGTGAAAAAACCGCGCAAATTGGTGTTGAAGGTTTTGATTATAACGAAGAGCGCGACCGTTTGTATTATTCCGTAGAAAACAAATGGGCCAAAAACAAGATCAACAAAGATGGCGATCGGTTCCGCATGAAAAACGCCGCTGATATGTTTTCAGCGGGTGATGTTGTGATGGTGAAATCTGCGCTGAACGAAGATCGCAGTGTGAAATCTTGGTCGTTGCGCCAAGTGCCACAAATTCAAGGTGGCTTTGTTGCGATGGATACCAACACAGGGCGTGTATTGGCCATGCAAGGTGGTTTTTCATATCAGCACAGCGTGTTTAACCGCGCCACACAGGCACAGCGCCAACCGGGTTCGGTGTTCAAACCGTTTGTATATGCGGCTGCAATGGACAGTGGATATTCCCCTGTGACCATCGTTGTTGACGCACCGATTAAAATCAACACACCCCAAGGTTTGTGGACACCAAAAAACGCATCAAACAAATTTTATGGCCCCGCACCGCTGCGCGTTGGTATCGAACAATCGCGTAACCTGATGACCATTCGTTTGGCACAGGATGTGGGCATGGGTGTTGTTGGGGGGTATGCGGAACGCTTTGGTGTCTATGATCGTATGTCGCGCGTGTTATCTGGTGCGCTTGGCGCGCAGGAATCCACGCTTTATAAAATCGTGTCATCCTATGCGATGTTTGCCAATGGTGGTGAACGCATCCATCCGACCTTGATCGACCGTGTGCAAGATCGTAGCGGCAAAACCGTATTTCGCCACGATGGCCGTGTTTGTGCCGATTGTGGCCCAGGTGAATTGGCCGACGGGCAGGGCGTGACACTATCATCAGACAAAGAACGCGTCATGGACGAAGTTACCGCATATCGGATCACATCAATGATGCGCGGCGTTGTGGAACGCGGTACAGCGCGTAAAACCGTAAACCTTGGTGTGCCAGTTGCGGGTAAAACAGGGACAACAAACGATGCCAAAGATGTGTGGTTTGTAGGTTTCACCAGTAATATCGTGGCGGGTTGTTACATGGGATTTGATACGCCCAAAACATTGGGTAAGGGCGCATCAGGTGGCGGTATGTGTGGCCCAGTGTTCCAACAATTTATGGCCAAGGCCGTGCAAAAATACGGGGCGGACAATTTCGAACAGCCCGCCGATACTGTATTTTATAAATTCGACCGTTTCAGCGGTGTTCGTTTACCCGATGATGCAACAGGCGATCATGTTGTGCGCGAATTGTTCCGCATCGGCGAAGAAATCGACGCAAACAGCCTGCTTGATTTCATCGATGGTGGTTTTGAAGCTGAAACAAATATCGAAATTTTCAGCAACTTTAGCCGCAATACCATCGCCCCGAAAAAGGACAAAGTGGTGCGTACATCCACGGGTAAGAAAAAGAAAATTCCCGCCAAAGCCAGCTTTGGTTCCTTGTCCAGCGGTGGGTTGTATTGATGCGGTTGCTCTTTACCTAGGCTATGCGAATGGATAGAAAGATGGTTCATAATACGGACCAGAATAATGCGTGCAGAAATCGAAAACCTTGTTGGTGAAATCAATAAATCGCTAGAGCTGTTAAAACAGCGCATGGATTGGGATACTGCCGAATACCGCATGGAAGAATTCAATGCGCTGTCCGAAAACCCAGACCTGTGGAATGATCCCGCAAAAGCGCAAAAATTGATGCGCGAGCGTCAAATGTTATCGGATGCGATTGATGGGTTTAAAAACCTGTCCCAAGATTTGGCCGATAATATCGAATTGATCGAACTGGGCGAAATGGAAGATGACCAAGAGGTCATCGACGAAGCAGAATCCGCCATTCGCAAAGTTCAAAAAGAGGCCGCCAAACAAGAGATCGCCGCATTGTTAAGCGGCGAGGTTGACGGCAACGATACATTCCTTGAAATCAATGCAGGCGCTGGTGGCACAGAAAGCTGTGATTGGGCATCTATGCTGGCGCGAATGTATGTGCGTTGGGCCGAAAAACAGGGTTATTCGGTGGATGAAGTCGCCTATAACGCAGGCGATGAGGCGGGGATAAAATCCGTGACCTATCAAATCAAAGGCGACAATGCATATGGTTGGATGAAAACCGAAAGCGGTGTGCATCGTTTGGTGCGCATTTCTCCGTTTGATTCAAACGCCAAACGCCATACATCGTTCAGTTCTGTCTGGGTTTACCCTGTGATTGACGACAATATCGAAATTGAAATCAACCCATCCGATTTGCGCGTCGATACGTTTCGCGCATCGGGCGCGGGTGGCCAGCACGTCAACAAAACAGATTCCGCTGTGCGCATGACTCATATTCCTACGGGAATTGTGGTGCAGGCATCGGCGAAATCACAGCACCAAAACCGTGCCACATGTATGAACGCGCTAAAGTCGCGTCTGTATGAAATTGAATTGCGCAAACGCACCGAAGGCATTCAAGAAGCCCATGACAACAAGGGCGACGCGGGCTGGGGCAACCAGATCCGATCCTATGTCTTGCAACCTTATCAAATGGTGAAAGATTTGCGTACCAATGTGGAAACATCCGACAGCCAAGGCGTGTTGGATGGGGACTTGGATCAATTCATGGCCGCAGCATTGGCGCTGGATGTTTCTGGTAAAACACGTGCGGAGGCACAAGAAGGGTAATTAGTATGAAGCTTGATCCAGCAATTTTTGCCAAAAGCCACGATATTACCGCGGCTTGTCTTTATGCGGATACGCTTCCTTCCCTTGATTTTGACGCATTGATAAAATCAATCGTCAGTGCATTTCCAAACCAACGCTTTGGGCAAAAGTTCCAGGGATCTGCGACGGGCAGCGATTTGCATTTTAGCATCGGCAATTGCTTTGTTAAAATCGAATTGCACAATGGTAAGCTGGCCAAAAACGCGTTTCAAAAAGCGTTGGAATCCCCGTTTAACAAATCACTTGCCGTTGATTTTGAAGGGTTGATTGATACGCATCAAACCCATGTGTTGATCCATGTGGGCACAGGAACCGGCGTTGCCCCCAGCGTTGATGATATGCCTGATGATGTTTTGGCGATGCTGCAATCCATTGACAGCACCGATAAATCCGGTGGCAAAGAAACCCAAGAAAACTACACCTTTCGCTTAACGCTGTTGTTGAAACTGGTGGAATTGATGAACCGCGCCCAAGAACCCAGCCTTGTACATTGGGTGGCATCACAACATTTACTGACTGCCAATGGGTTTGAAACGACCACACGTGAAAAATTTCCGATTTTTCTGTTCACTCACCCAGTTTTATTTGGATCAAACGACCCACAAACGGGGCAACAATCAATTGGCGCCCGATTTTTGAATTCAGAAAAATTCATCGGAAAAAAACTGGTGTTTGAACAATCTCCGCTGGGGTTAAAGACGCTGTTGGAATTGTCGTTGATGTTTATGCAATATTGTCGGCATCTGGGAACCATCCCCAAACATGGTGAAAGTTTTGGACGTTCCGCGCATGAAGTGATCCACGTTTACCACAAAGATAAATCAAGCACAGATCCGTTTGGGGCGGTGCATCTGCGTGTCACAAAACACGCCGATCTTGCCGATGACTATGTGCCAATCGAACCATTTCAATCTGGTGTCACAGATTCTGAGAATACGTCAGAAATGGCTTTGGGAACCGCGGATGATGGTGTTAACGTAGAAAGCACAGCAAAGCGAGAGATTATCATGAGTGATGGCCCCAAAAATTATCCCGATTTTGATCGTGCCGAAGACGAATTAAGATCCTTGTTTCGCAATGCTGAGGATAGCAAAGCATCGCCAGCCAGCGTGGCCAATGATGTGGTTCAAGACGATGGCGCGAAAAAGGGCGGCATGTTAAGCGGATTGTTTGCCAAAAAAGAAAAGCCAACGGCGGAACCACGCAAGGGGCTGATGGGGCATGTCCAGAAATTTTTGACTTTGCTGTTGTTGTTGATGGCCGCGGTATTGGCCTATCTTATGATCCCACAGCTCTTGGGATAAAAAAAGCCCATCCAAATGGACGGGCCTTTTCAATTCGAAATCGAAGAAGCTTAGGCGTCTTTTGCCGCTGCTTTACCTGATGTTTTGGCAACGGTTGCGTTCAATGGATCGTCTTGACGTGTGACGGAACCTTCAAAATGTGCACCACTTTCGATTGCGATTGTTTTGTGAATGATGTCACCTTTTACATCAGCAGTTGATGTCAAACGAACCTTAAGGCCGCGCACACGACCGATGATGCGGCCATTGATTACCAAATCATCTGCAATCACTTCACCTTTAACTGTGGCGCCTTCGCCGATGGTAAGCAAATGCGCGCGAATGTCGCCTTCAACAGTGCCCTGAATTTGAATGTCACCAGAGGTTTTCATGTTCCCCTTGATCGCCAAATCTGCAGACAATGTCGACGCTGGCGGCTTTGCCTTTGGTGCAACAGGCGCAGGAGACGCAGATGATGACGGTGTCACAGCAGGCTTGCTTGCCGTTGCTGGGCTTGACTCTGTCTTTGCTGGCGCTGCGTCTTTTGCAGGTGTGTTGATTTTGCTTTTCGAAAACATTAGTTTACTGACCTCATATAATTCGCTGGATTAACAGCTTGGCCGCCTACGCGGATTTCATAATGTAGATGAACGCCTGTACTGCGTCCAGTGTTACCCATATCACCAATACGATCGCCACGTGAAACACGCTGTCCGTTTTTAACGCGAATAGCATTCAGATGTGCATAAAAGGTTTCGAAACCTTGGCTATGACGAATTTTTACCAAATTTCCATAACCGCTTTGACGGCCAGAAAATGTTACAACACCATCAGCCGTGGCAACGATGGGCGTGCCGCGTGGGCCTGCCATGTCACGGCCTTTGTGTAAACGACGCCCACCAGTTTTGGGATCGCTACGATATCCAAATCCACTGGTGTAACGAAAGCTGCCTGCAACGGGGTGTCCCAATGGCACTTTGCGTGCGGCCAATTTCAACAGATTAACGCGATCCAAATCTTTCAACAGTTTGTTCGCACGGTTTGAAATTTGATCATCAAAAATGCTTTTGGATGATACAACAAGCGGAGTCATTGGACCACCTGTGCCTGAATATCCACGGCTGACTTCGTTGATGAGGTTGTCAACGCTGATGCCGCTACGGTTTAGGTTTGATTTCAATGGGCCAAGGGACACATCCACGGCCTCTTCAAGGCGGGCAAAGATTTGATCGCCGCGCTCTTGCAACAGGCGTGAATCAAACTCCATTTCGGCAACGCGATCTTTCAGCGCCTTATGTTCCATTAAAACCGCATCGCGTTCTTGGCTTGTGGTGCCAAGTGCGTCGGTGACAAACGACAGGGTGGTTTGCACATCCTCGGCATTGCCAATGCGATTGTCGATGCTGCCAGAAACAGTTTGCAATTCATTCAACAATGAATCTGATTTTTTCTGTGCGATATCACGATCTTTGACAGCAGCTTGCAATTTGCGCTGCATAATCTTGATGCCGGTCGCCAATTCACGGCGTTCTTCTTCGGCTTCTAACAGATCGGATTGTTGTTCTGAAATTTGTTCAAGTGCGATGTAAAACCGTTCTTGTGCAGTTTGTGCCTCTAATGCGCGCTGATCGCGTTCACCAGAAATTTGTTCCAAACGATCCTGAAACGCAATTTGAATAACTGCAGATTGTTTTCCTTCGGAATTTGCCGTCAGTTTATCAATTAACAACGCGGATGATGCGATCACACTCCAACACACCGTCACAGCGATAGCCGCACCAATGGTCGTCTGTGCCAGTGGCGACAAACGGACGTAGCGAGTTGATTTATCTGATCTCATATAAATACGTTGTTCAGGAACTTGATTTCCCAATGCGCGATTTAATGAAACAAATAGTCTTTTCATTCCCCAGCCTCTTGATTTTTTGCTTGGCTTAGTTACCCCGCCACAGTCTTTACGGAATGGAACATGTTCAATCAAACAGTTTTTACCAGTGTTTCAAAAAACCCCACGATATGCGGTTAAATAAGCGGGATTTTGCCACTTTGAGCATGGTGATGAAACGCGGTGGCGAAACTATGATTTGAAAATTGATTAACTGACGGCAACTGGCCAATAAAAATCAAGCGGCAATCCGGCCTCTGCGCGTTTTTCATCATTGAAGGGTGGTTTCAATCCACCGGGGAAATATTCACCGACCAATCGGTGGAATTCAACCTTTGGATCTTTGTTATGGCGACCACATAAAAAGTGGAACCATTTGGAACCATAGGCCACATGGCCAACTTCTTCGCTATAGATGATTTCCAATGTTTCAACGGTTTTCTCATCACCAACATTGCGAAACATTTCGATCATGCCAGGGGTTACGTCCAGCCCGCGTGCCTCTAGCACCATTGGCACAATGGCAAGGCGCCCCATGAAATCGGTTGCGGTTGATTGCGCTGATCGCCACATGCCCAGATGTGCAGGGATATCGCCGTAAAAGCTGTCCATATCATGTAGGCGATCACATAACAGATTGAAATGTTTGGATTCCTCGGCAGCTGCTTTGACCCAATCGTCAAAATAACCGCGGGGCATATCCACATGGGCAAAACGTGGGATGATGTCCCAATGCAAATCCACAGCGTTCAATTCAATATGCGCAATCGCATGTAGCAACGCCGCACGCCCTTTGACGGAGCCTGTTTTGCGTTTCGGCATTTTATTCGGGGGCAATAGCTCAGGCGCATCAGGGCGCGAAGGCACATCGGGTGGCGTTGTGTTCCCGATTTCAAGCGGGTCGCCATCATCGACTGAATCAAACCACAGCTTGGCCGCGGCAATTGATTTTTGCGTTTTTTCATGCCCGTCTTTGGTGGTCAGCACATCCACCGCCAAGGCGGTTAAGGTTGGACGGCTCATAAATCTTTGACCGCTTGCAATACGGTTTCAACATGATCGGCAACTTTGACCTTGCGCCATTCATTGACTAGATCACCATCCGCGTTGAACAGAAAAGTCGAACGCTCGATGCCCATGAATTTTTTGCCATACATGTTTTTTTCTTTCCAAACACCAAATGTTTCACACAGATCGTGATTTTCATCGGATAACAGGGGGATGGTTAATTCGCGTTTGGCTACGAATTTATCATGTGATGCAACGCTATCCTTAGACACGCCATAAACCACTGTGTTTAAATCGGAAAATGCGTCTTTCATGCGTGAAAATTCAATGGATTCCGTGGTGCAACCCGGCGTGTTATCACGCGGATAGAAAAACAAAACCACGTTTTTCCCTGCCAATTTTGATAGGTCCACATTTGCACCGCCGTCACGCGGAAGGGTTACGTTAGGCAATTTTTGACCTATATGCATCTATATCATCCTTTTTACATGGCGCGCTGTGCGATCTGTCGTAAAATGCAATAGTGGAGCATTTTCCAAAATGCCACCCAAAATACGCTAGGAACCCAGTTGGGACACCAATGACCAAAGACACCGCCGTTGCCCCGCGTAAACGGAAACATCCGTTTTTGCATTTTATCGGATTTTGCTGTTCGGTAACAATAACGGCTGTTGTTATCGCATTGTTATTTATTGGCTTTTTGTATCTGCGGTTTTCAACGGGACCGGTGGAACATCCCAAATTGGTTGAATTTGTAGAAAATCGTATCAATCGGGAAATTAACGGTTCATCGGTGGAGATCGGACAGTTTCAAATCCACGCCAAGGATTTGGATCAAGCGGTGAATATCCAGCTTAAAAATGTTGCTCTGAAAAATGCCAATGGGGCGAATATGTTATCCTTTCCTTTGGCCGAGCTGGCATTTTCAAGCATAGCCGCTGTGCAAGGTGACGCCCGCCCAGAGGCATTGCGCATTCAGGAAATGAATCTTTCAATCATTCGCCACAAAGACGGGTCATTCAATTTCCAAACACAAACTGAAACATCTGATATTGCATTTAATTCGATTGATAGTGTTCTGAATTCATTTGCAAAAATTGAATGGTTGCAAGATTTGCAGACGATCGAATTTACCAACACCAAGGTGCGGTATGATGATCGGTTTTCGGGTCAACAATATACATTTGATCGCGCCAATGTTAGCCTGACGCGAAGCGACGATTTATTTGATTTGCAAAGCAATCTTGAACTTGAACAGGACGAAAATGCAAACACCACGTTGCAAATTTCACTGCGCCATCGATTAGGGAGCGATACAAGCCAGCTTAAGGTTGGGTTTGATAATGCAAGCCCGACGCATTTGGCGCAACAGGTGCGCGCGCTTGGCTGGTTGCGCGGGGTTGATGCGGTGGCATCGGGTTCGTTTTTATTGGAATTGTCAGAAACAGAAATCGTCAAAGATTTCTCTGGCGTGCTTGATTTAACGAACGGGCGTATACGCGGATTGCTGGATGAAACCGCACCCAAATTTGATCAGATCAAAGCCTATTTCAATTATCAAGGGGAGCAAGATCGGTTTTCATTTGATAGCGTTGAAATTGATGCCCCGCGCTTAAAATTAGCCGCAGAGGGTGACGCGATTTTGGTTCGCGATGATCTGGGCGAAATTGAAATTCTGCAAACTGATTTGGAGGTGTCTCAGTTAAAATTTGCAGATCATGATGTGTTTTCCAAAACCTTGGCGTTTCAAACAGCGCATATAAACGCAGATTTTCACATCGGAAAATTTCGCGTTCATGTCCCAAAGGTATATTTAAAAGATGAAAACAGTAGCTATTTTGTTGAAGGGACATCTTGGATTAACGATGATATTTGGCAAAACAGCTATCAATTTCGTGTTGATGAAATTGGTATAAATCGCCTCATTTCGCTTTGGCCGTTGGAAGCAGCAACAAAAACCCGCGACTGGATTGCCAAAAATATCACCAAGGGCAAGGTGCAGGATTTAAACGGGCATATTGTTCTACGTGATGGATCGCCCACGTTGGATATGAATTTTTTCGCCAGCGATGTTGATGCAAAATTCATGCGCACCATGCCACCATTGCAATCCGCTACTGGGGTGGGGCGGTTAACCGAAACCGCATTTTCAATTGCGCTGGCCAAGGGGCATGTCATAACCCCGCGTGGCGAGCAGGTGGATTTGGCGGGTTCAATGCTTTCAATTCCTGAAATCACGGCAAAGCCTGCGATTGCAAAAATTGATTTGGAAACCCAAGGAAGCGTACCAGCCGCGCTTGAATTGTTAAATGTTGAACAGTTTCAATTCATGGACAAGGTTGGGTTGAAAACCGATGTGGCACAAGGAAATTTGCGCACCCGCGGAAAATTGCACGTTCCATTATCGAAAAATACAAAAAACAAAGATTTGTTTATTGATTTCAACGGCGACATTCAAAACCTTAGCTCTGAAAAACTTGTATCAGGTAAAACAATTACTGCCAAAAGCGTTGCAATGAATGTTGATAATGCCGGCATGACATTGCAAGGGCCAATTCGGTTTGACGGGCTGGATACCACCACGCAATGGACAATGGCATTTGGGCAAGGGCAATCGCAAAATATCACATCCACCCTGCGGCTGGATCAAAACAGTTTACGCAAGTTTAATGTAAATTTCCCCAAAGGGAGCATTGATGGCCGTACAAATGCGACGGTCGATATCAAATTGAACAGAAATCAAGCCCCTGATTTTCAGTTGCAAAGTAAACTAAACGGGCTGTCTGTGAATGTGCCAACCTTGGGGTGGCGCAAGGGCGCAAATTCATCGGGTGATTTGCGTGTTTCAGGAACACTGGGGCAAAATCCCAAAATTGATCAATTTACATTTGCAGCGGATGGTCTGACCGCCAAAGGCACGGTTGATCTTGGTGACAAAGGATCATTCAAGGGCGCAAAATTTAATGAAATCAAGGTTGGGAATTGGTTTAACACATCCGCAACACTTATCGGGCAGGGTGTACAGGCAAGCAAAATCGTTCTTAACGGTGGTCGCGCCGATATGCGCCGTTTTCAATTTGGGAATGCCAGCGGCGCAGGGGCAATTGATGTCACTCTTGATCAGCTTGTCATCACGGATGCCATCACATTGCATGGTTTGCGTGCAACGCGGGGCGCGGGTGCATCCGCGGTGGGGCGATTTAGCGCGCGATTAAATAATCAGGCCAACATCGCGGGAACATTTGAAAATGGCCAAAACGGCACACGCATTCGCATTCAATCCGCTGATGCAGGGGGCACATTGCGCGGGGGTGGTGTGATGCAAACCTATCGGGGGGGGGATTTAATACTTGAAATCGCGCCACAACAACAAGACGGACATTTCAAAGGCAAATTTTCCATCAGCGGTGGGCGTATGGTGCAAAGCAACGGTATGACTTCATTGCTTAACGCAATGTCGGTGGTTGGCTTGTTGCAACAAATGAAATCCAAGGGCATTCATTTTGATAAAATCATCGGCAATTTTGCGATCACGCCTAAAAATATCCAGCTTCAAAACATAAGCGCGGTTGGCCCATCAATGGGTATGACGGTGAATGGCTGGTATAGTTTGGGTCAAAAAACGGTTGATCTAGAAGGGGTGGTCACACCGCTTTATGTGTTGAACGGTGCGTTTCAACGTGTGTTTGGAAAATTATTTGGCCGTCAAAAAGGCGAAGGTTTGTTTAGCTTTACCTACACAATGAAAGGTGACGCAAAAAATCCCAAAGTGGGCGTAAATCCGTTTTCCATTTTAACACCTGGCATTTTTCGTGAAATTTTTCGCCAAAATCAACCAAAGCCGTCGCAATAGGCTTGCAATTATATCTGCGTTCGGACACAGGCTGTTTTCATGAAACTGTCTGATTTTGATTTTGAATTACCCGAAGAATTGATCGCGTTGCGTCCAGCAAAACCGCGGTCTGCATCGCGTATGTTGGTGGCGCAATCAAACGATATCAAACATCAAACATTTGCCGATTTGGCGCAATTTTTGCGCCCGAACGATCGTTTGGTTTTAAATAATACCAAGGTTATCCCCGCACGTTTGAACGGACAACGCCGGCGCATTTCGGATAATGGCGAAACATTTGCAGGGTTGGAAATTACCTTGCTTTCCATGGATACCAACGGGCATTGGTTGACATTGGCAAAACCCGCAAAGCGGGCAAATATTGGTGAACAGATCATTTTCGCCGATGGGTTTTGGGCCATGGTGATTTCCAAATCCGAACAGGGCATGGTGTTGGAATTCAATCAGTCTGGAAACGCGTTTGATCAACAATTGGCCGCCAATGGATTTATGCCATTGCCACCATATATCGCATCAAAACGCCCCGCCGATGAACAAGATATGTCGGATTATCAAACCGTATTTGCCAAAACCATGGGCGCGGTTGCCGCGCCGACTGCATCGCTTCATTTTGAAACGGATCAGTTGGATAAACTGCGCGAAATGGGTGTGAACACCAGCGAAGTGACCTTGCATGTGGGTGCTGGAACCTTTCTTCCGGTCAAGGTTGACGACATTACAGATCATAAAATGCATTCCGAATGGGGCGAGGTGAGCGCAACCGCCGCCGCCGAAATCGCACAAACCCACGCCAGTGGTGGGCGGGTAATCCCCGTTGGCACCACGGCATTACGTTTGATCGAAACCGCAGCACGTGGTGGGGAAATCAAACCTTGGGTCGGGGATACCGATATTTTCATCACCCCAGGATTTGAATTTCACGCAACTGATGCATTGATCACCAATTTCCATTTGCCAAAATCGACATTGTTAATGTTGGTCAGCGCGTTAATGGGAATGGATCGCATGAAAGAGATTTATCAAACCGCAATCGCCCAAAATTATCGCTTTTTTTCCTATGGTGATGCATCGTTATTGGTTCCATAGTACGTTAACGCCAAAATTCGTCGAAAACAGCACATTTGTATGTTTGGTGATCGTTTAAGTCACAGCTAAATCTTACGGAGTAATGCCCATGTTTGGGGTTCTTAAAAATTCATGGGCATTGCTGGTTGGTATGCTCTTGTTAATGCTTGGCAATGGCTTGCAGGGCACGTTGCTCGGTATTCGCGGCGCGATCGAAGGGTTTAGCCCTGTAACCATGTCGTGGGTGATGGCGGGTTATTTCCTTGGCTTTTTGGGGGGATCACGGCTTGCCCCTGAAATGATCCGACGTGTTGGGCATGTGCGGGTTTTTGCAGCGCTCGCATCGCTTATTTCCGCTTGTTTGATCCTATACGCCGCTTGGCCAAACCAGTATTTCTGGTTTTTCCTGCGTGTCGTGCTGGGGTTCAGTTTTTCTGGCGTTTATGTTGTGGCAGAAAGCTGGCTGAACGATAGCGCAACAAATGAAACGCGCGGACAAACCTTATCGATGTATTTGATCGTGCAAATGATCGGTATCGTTTTGGCGCAATGGGTCATGAACTTTGCCGATCCAGGCGGATATACGTTGTTTGTGATTGTATCGGTTGCGGTGTCTTTGTCATTTGCCCCGATTTTGTTGTCGGTAAGCCCCGCGCCACAGTTTCAAACGACAAAACCCATGCGGCTTTATGATTTGATGGTTGCATCACCGCTTGGGGCGGTTGGTAACTTTTTGCTTGGTGGTGTGTTTTCTGCTCTTTTTGGTATGGCGGCGATTTTTGGCACGGAAAAGGGTATGGATGTTTCTGATATCACTTGGTTTGTGGCGTCAATCTATACCGGTGGGATGCTTTGCCAGTTTCCAATTGGTTGGCTGTCTGATCGGATGGACCGACGCATTTTAATCGTGGCGATAACTGCGATTGGATTTGTTGCATCATTGTTCGCCACATTTGTTGATGGCACCTTTGTGATGTATCTTGTGGTTGGGTTTATCATCGGTGGTGTTTCTAACCCATTGTATTCATTATATATTGCCTATACGAATGACTTTCTGGAACACGAAGATATGGCCGCGGCCTCTGGCGGATTGATCTTTATTAACGGTCTTGGTGCGATCGTTGGCCCGATGATTGTGGGTTGGGCGATGACGCAGTTTGGCCCTAACAGCTTTTTCGCCTATATCGGGGTTTTGATGGCGATGATGTCGCTTTATGCGATGTATCGTATGACCCAACGCGCAGCACCGTCTGTGGAAGATACCAGCGTTTACACCCCCATTTCCCCATCTGGTTCACCTGTTGCAGTTGAGCTTGCACAAGAATATGCTATCGAAATGGCGCTGGAAGAAGAACAGCACGCTGCTCAGGAGTAAGCATGGAACGCGCAGAAGAAATTGTTGATTTTTGGGTAAACGATGTTGGCCCCGACGGTTGGTATGTGGCGGACGAAAAAGTAGACGCAGAAATCACGCAACGGTTTATGAACGATTACGATCTGGCCGCCAGTGGCAAGTTGGAAGAGTGGGAAGAAACCGCCACGGGCACATTGGCGTTGATCATTCTGTTGGATCAATTTGCACGTAATATGTTTCGTGGGCGCCCTGAATCATTTGACGCTGATCCCTTTGCACGCGATGTGGCGGGACGGGCCATTCGTAAAAATTTCGATCAGGAAATTGATGAACCCGTACGACAGTTTTTTTACATGCCATTTATGCATTCAGAAAACTTGGGCGATCAAAATATCGCGGTGAAGTTGTTTAAAAAACGTACCAGCGACATTGGAAACAATCAAATTCACGCGCGCGCGCATCGTGAAATTATTCATAAATTTGGAAGATTTCCATTTCGTAACGCCGCCTTGGGCCGCGAAGACACCCCAGAAGAAACCGCATTCATTGCCGAAGGTGGGTATCGCTCGATTGTTGAAAAGCTAAGCGCGGAATCCAACGAGTAGCCACGCTTGCCACATCGTTTGATTTGGTGCATTATATAATAGTTTAACGTTAAACTATATGCGAGATCTATGATGGCTGACACATCCTTTGATATGATTGTAATTGGCGCAGGGCCAGGTGGCTATGTTGCTGCGATCCGCGGTGCGCAATTGGGGTTAAAGGTTTGCGTGGTTGAACGCGAACATGTTGGCGGGATCTGTCTGAACTGGGGTTGTATCCCAACAAAGGCTTTGTTGCGATCGTCAGAGGTTTTCCATTTGATGCACCGCGCCGCTGAATTTGGCCTGTCTGCGGATAACATCAACTATGATCTGGGCGCGGTGGTGAAACGTTCGCGCGGAGTTGCGAAACAATTGTCGTCTGGCGTGACCCATTTGTTAAAGAAAAACAAAATCACCACAATTATGGGTACGGCAAAATTAACCTCGAAAAACAAAATTTCCGTGAAAACGGATAAAGATACGCAAGAGCTTACCGCCAAAAACATCGTTTTGGCCACGGGCGCACGTGCGCGTGAATTACCGGGGCTGGAAGCAGATGGTAAAAACGTGTGGACATATAAACACGCGCTAAACCCGCCGCATAATCCCAAAAAGCTTTTGGTGATAGGTTCAGGTGCGATTGGTATCGAATTTGCCAGCTTTTATCACACGCTTGGCGCAGAAACGACCGTGGTTGAAGTGATGGATCGCATCTTACCCGTTGAAGACGCAGAAATCGCCGCATTCGCCAAAAAGTCCTTTGAAAAACAGGGAATGACGATCATGGAAAAGGCGACTGTCAAAAAGCTTGATCGCGCCAAGGGTAAAGTGACCGCGCATATTGAAAAAGACGGCAAAACAGAAAAACAAGAATTCGATACAGTGATTTCCGCTGTGGGGATTGTTGGCAATGTCGAAGATTTGGGTCTGGAAGAGCTCAAAATCAAAACCGATCGCACCCATGTTGTGACAGATCCGTATTGCCGCACAAATGTCGATGGCATTTTCGCCATCGGTGATCTGGCGGCGCCGCCATGGTTGGCACATAAGGCATCCCATGAGGGTGTGATGGTGGCCGAATTAATCGCAGGACAAAAACCACATCCTGTAAAACCCGAAAGCATTGCGGGCTGTACTTATTGCCATCCTCAAATCGCATCCGTTGGCTATACCGAAGCGGCGGCCATGGAAAAAGGTTTCGGTATCAAAGTTGGGAAATTCCCATTCATCGGCAACGGCAAAGCCATCGCATTGGGGGAGGCTGAAGGCATGGTCAAAACCGTCTTTGATGCCAAAACCGGTGAATTGTTGGGCGCACATATGGTGGGCGCAGAAGTGACCGAATTGATCCAAGGCTATGTCGTTGGTCGCCAATTGGAAACCACCGAAGAAGACTTAATGCACACCGTATTCCCGCATCCGACACTTTCTGAAATGATGCATGAATCTGTGCTGGATGCCTATGGCAAAGCTATCCATTTTTAATTGAACGGGCAGGGGGCGGCAGCATCGCCGCCCTTACGCAAATGCTAAACCAACACCATATGCCACGGCGGCACATACACCGCCGACTAGAACTGTTTCACCAACACAGCGCAAAATGTTTTGACGAATAACCCCAAAACGCAAAAGCCCCAATATGGTTAGCGCACTGAACGTTGCAATCACCGACAGATGAAATGTGGATCGCACGGGATCAAACATAAAATATGGCAACAGCGGGATAATCCCAAATGCGATGAATGCCGCAAATGTGGCCAAACCGTTAAGCGCAGGGTTTTCATCGGCAGGATCGGACATCCCGATTTCATAGGCCATCATGAAATCCGCATAATATTCGGGATAGCGTTGTAATATATCGGCCATGGCAACCGCATCCGCATCGCTCATGCCTTTGTCTGCTAGGATTTCCAATGCCTCTTGGCGTTCCATCTCTGGGTTTTGTGCAATCTCGACCAATTCATCATCGCGTACCGAATGATACAAATCGTTTTCGCTGCGCGCCGACAGATATTCACCCAAGCCCATCGCCGTGGCATCGGCAAATAAATTGGCCAAACCAAACAACAACACCGCAATTGCACCAACCTGCGCCACGCCGTCCTGACCAGCACCTGCAAACCCTGCAACCACAGCAAAAGTTGTGACAATCCCATCATTGCCGCCATAAATGATCTGTTTAATGAATTCGCCCATTTTCGAAATATGATGCTCGCGTCCGCGATGGGTGGTGATACCGTTGAATGTGTCGTTCATACTCATTTCCAAAATAAAAGGGCCACGCCCAGCGTAGCCCTTAACATGCGAATTGCAAAGCGTGGCTTATGCCGCTTTGTTTGCTTCTGCGTCTAGATAGGCCAACAGGTTTTCTGGTGAACTTTCGCCATATGGATCATCACCATGGTTATCTGCACGACCTGGCTCTTCGAACCATGCTTCAACAACGCCGTTATTCACGATGGCGGCATAGCGCCATGAACGCATACCAAACCCAAGGTTATCTTTATCAACCAACATGCCAACCTTGCGGGTAAACTGACCTGAACCATCTGGGATCACTTTGACATTTTTAATCTCTTGGCTCTGCGCCCATTTGTTCATCACGAAACTGTCGTTCACGGACAAACAATAAATTTCATTAATTCCAGCGGCTTGGAATTTGGCGAAATTGTCTTCAAAGCCGGGCAATTGGTATGTTGAACATGTCGGCGTAAATGCACCTGGAAGCGAGAATAAAATCACGCGTTTATTGGCGAAAAAATCAGCCGTTGTTTTATCTTCCCAGCGAAATGGATTTGGGCCTTCGATTGCGTCATCACGCACGCGGGTGTGAAATGTAACGTCAGGGAGGGTGACACCAGTTTTCATCGTATTTTCCTTTGTTTTCAATGTGGTTACTGCAAACCACAGAATCGATTATTCTCTTGCGCAACCTATTGTTCAAGGCGTGCAATACAACAACATATTTGTAACATACGGGTCTTTGCGACAATTTTGCGCGGCGTTATTTCAACACCTATGCAGAATGTGAAACCCTGCTATGAAATTCATCACAATTTGGCTGATTTGATGCACAAAGTGTTACATTCCAATCTGCGGTATGTATAGTAATCGCAACAAGCGAGGATTGTGATGCGTGATTTAAATATTCCCGAACAGCGCCACCCAGAAAAGGCGCATAAGCCTGACAATGCCCAGCCTAAAAAACCGGATTGGATTCGGGTCAAGGCACCAACGTCAGATGGTTACAAAAAAACCCGTGACATCATGCGCGACAACAAATTGGTCACTGTCTGCGAAGAGGCGGGTTGCCCAAATGTCGGTGAATGCTGGTCACAAGGCCACGCCACAATGATGATCATGGGCGAGGTTTGTACACGCGCTTGTACTTTTTGTAATATCGCAACAGGCAAACCGCCAGAGGATCTTGATGTGTTTGAACCGGGTCGTGTCGCGTCTGCGGTTAAAAAACTTGGCTTAAACCATGTTGTTGTCACATCCGTTGATCGCGATGATGTGGCTGATGGGGGTGCGGAACATTTCGCACAAACCATTCGCGCCATTCGCAAACAATCGCCAAACACCACAATCGAAATCCTCACTCCAGATTTCATTCGCTGTGATGATAGCGCGCTTGAAACCGTCGTTGCTGCACGCCCCGATGTGTTCAATCACAACCTTGAAACGGTTCCGGGATTGTATCCAGAGGTCCGCCCGGGTGCGCGTTATTTCCACAGTTTGCGTCTGTTACAACGGGTGAAAGAGCTTGATCCATCCATGTTTACCAAATCGGGTATCATGGTTGGCCTTGGGGAAAACAAACAATCCGTTGTGCAAGTCATGGAAGACATGCGCGCCGCTGATATCGATTTCCTCACCATCGGGCAATATTTGCAACCAACCCCAAAACACCACGCGGTTGATCGTTTTGTCACGCCAGAAGAATTTGCAAATTATGAAAAAACTGCGTTTAACAAGGGTTTCTTGATGGTGTCTGCCACGCCGCTCACACGATCCAGCTATCACGCAGGCGATGATTTTGCCCGCCTTCGCGCTGCACGGCTCAAGGCACTCGGCCACTAATAAAAAAGGCCAGCAAATGAATTGCTGGCCCTCTCCAAATGTTTAAAATATCCGCGCCGCAGGCATCTGCTCTAGCGCCCGCGCGCCTTTGGCTTGCCTTTGTTGCGCGATGAATTCGCCTTGCCCTTGCCAGCGCCTGCCCATTTCCCACCGCGTGGTGGGCGCGATGCGCGGCCACGCCCGCCAGCTGGTTTATCCATGGATGGCATGGGTGTGTTGGTCAAACCTTCCATCACCTCAACAGGAATATCCTGTTTGATCACCTTCAAAATATCTGCCAATTGTTTTTGCTCATCTGGTGCGCAAAACGCAATGGCACGCCCTTCCGCACCTGCACGCGCAGTGCGCCCAATGCGGTGAACATATGCTTCTGGCACGTTTGGCAGATCAAAATTCACAACCAATTCGATGCCCGGAATATCAATCCCACGCGCGGCGATATCGGTGGCGATCAAAACAAAGGTTTTGCCTTTACGAAAATCATCCAATGCCCGTTGGCGCTGGCCTTGGGATTTGTTTCCGTGAATCGCATCAGCTTTAATATCTTGTGTTCCCAACCACTTAACCAGCTTATCTGATCCATGTTTGGTCCGTGAAAACACGATGATACGTTTGTTTGGGTTCGCTTTTACAATGCGTTCCAGCGCCAATCCTTTGTTCATCTTGACCAAATACATCAACGATTGTTTGATCCGCTCTGCGGTTGAAGACACTTGTGCAACGGCCACTTCAACAGGATCATCTAAATATGTATTGGTTAGCTCTTTAATCGCTTTTGGCATGGTGGCCGAGAAAAGCAGCGTTTGACGCTCGCTTGCAACCTTGCCCAAGATACGCTTGATCGATGGTAAGAAACCAATGTCCATCATCTGATCCGCTTCGTCCAGTACGATGAAATTCGTTTGATCAAGGCGCAATGCCTTTTGATCAACCAAATCTTCCAATCGCCCAGGTGTTGCCACCAAAACGTCCACACCTTTGGACAATGCCTGCATTTGTTTGCGGATGGGCGCACCACCGATCACAGATGTGATCGTCAAAGGCATGCGTTTGCCATATTCTTTGATCGCGGTGTGGATTTGCAATGCCAATTCACGTGTCGGCGACAAGATTAACGCACGTGCCGAACGTGGTTTCAATTCGGCTGGGTTCATCAGCAAATTTTGCAACAATGGCAATGAAAATGCTGCGGTCTTACCCGTACCAGTTTGCGCCAAGCCGACAATATCACGCCCCTTTAGAATGGCTGGAATGGCCTGTTCTTGGATCGGTGTTGGTTTTTCATAACCTTGAAAACCAAGCGATTTGACGATTTCAGGATCAAGCCCCAAGGAAGCAAACGCGCTTGCGTCTGATTTTGGCTTTGGTTCTGACTTTTGTTTTTTTGCTGTGGGGGCGGGGCGGCTTGCATTGCGCAAAATGCGGCCTTCTTCGTCTGTCATTTGAGTGATGTTTGCAGCGGCTTGTTTGCCCGTTACATCATCTGTTTCCATTTCAAATAAAAGACGATCGCCTTCTTTGATTTGTTTTAGCCCTGTTTTTTTCAGTGCTTTCATATGTACAAAAACATCATCACCAGCTTCGTCTGGTTTGATGAATCCGATGCCCTTTTTGGCGTTATACCAAATTACGGTGCCTGTATTCATTGATTATACCTATCTGACGCGAAACAGCCCGTCTGGTGCCATTGGCACGACAGGTTTCGCATTGCGTTTCATTTATGATTGCGCTTCTTCTTTTCATGCGACAAACACAAATTCCAAAACGCGCAAATGGCCGATGCCATTGATCGCGCTTCAATAGGTTTCGCACACATAAGTCAAGCGATTAGAATTTTGGCATCCGTCCGCGCAGGTTATTGTTCACATTTAACGCATCAGGCCAGCCGAAAAAATGTTCAAACACTGCGATTGCAATACAAATCGCGACAACGGCCATCACCAGTTTCACACGTTTCCAAGATGGCGGTCGTTGTGCCCAGCGTTTTGCGCGCATCAACCAGTGCAGGTTCATTTGAATACGACCTTGCCGATATGATCCAAATTGCGGTTGCGTTGGGCATAATCAATGCCATATCCCACCACAAATTCATCGGGGATTTCGAAACCAATCCATTTTGCGGAAACGTCCACCTCACGCCGTGCGGGTTTGTCAAGCAATGCGCAAACCTCCAAACGGGCAGGGTTGCGTGATTTCAACAGATTTAGCACATGGTGCAATGTGTGCCCTGTATCAACGATATCTTCGACCAAGAGGATATCTTTGCCTTCTATTTCGCCGCGAAGATCCTTTAATATCCGCACTTCGCGCGATGATTCCGTGCTGTTGCCGTAAGACGAGGTTTCCAAAAAATCGACCTCGCATGGCAAATCCAGTTCGCGGGCCAGATCGGCGATGAAAACGAATGATCCGCGCAACAGGCCGACCACGATCAATTTGTCGGTATCTGCGAAATGTTTGGAAATTTCCGTAGCTAGCGATTCCACGCGCGCAGCAATAGATTTAGCGGAAATCATGGGTTCAACTTGGTAATTATCGTGGTTCATTCTGGTTCCTCTCAATTCATCCTAGCAAATTGTACAACCGCGACAAGATTAAGCGTGACCTTGCCATTCATCCTGATAAAAGAGGCGCCATGCCGACCCATGCCGAAAAACGAGTGATGCCCTATACGCCCCAACAGATGTACGATCTGATTGCGGATGTAAACGCATATCCTGACTTTTTGCCATGGTGTTCTGCGGCGCGTATTCGCAAACGCACAGAACAGGATTCCACAACAATTCTTGACGCTGATCTGGTGATTTCATTCAAAGTGTTTCGCGAACGTTTTGGGAGCCGTGTCACATTAAACCCCGATGATATGCAGATTGATGTCGAATATCTGGATGGGCCGTTTAAGTATTTGAACAATCACTGGAAATTCAACGATCACCCTGATGGGTGCGAGGTGGATTTTTTCGTTGATTTCGAATTCAAATCCAAAATCCTACAAGGGTTGATTGGCGTTGTGTTTAACGAGGCGATGCAACGCATTGTGGGCGCATTCGAAACCCGCGCAAAAAACCTCTACACATAAAAAAGCCGCCCCCGAAGGGACGGCCAAATGCACCTTTATAGTAAATTTATTACGATGCGTGATCGTATGCGCGTTCGCCGTGTGATGCCAGATCAAGCCCTGTGATCTCGTCCTCTTCGCTCACGCGAATTGGGAAGACCAGCGCAACCAGTTTCACCAATACGAATGTCACAACCAATGTGAATAGACCAACAACAACCAATCCGCCCAATTGCGCGGTCCAGCTTGCGTGGCCAAACAATGCCAGCATGATGATGCCAAACATGCCGCCAATGCCGTGCACAGCGAACACATCCAATGTATCGTCAATGTTCAACCATTCTTTGATGACCCAGCACATTTCCTGGCACATGATGCCGGCGATCCCACCGATGATTAACGCCTCAATCGGGCCAACAGAACCAGATGCGGGTGTAATGGATGCAAGGCCTGCGATTGTCCCTGTGACCATGCCAACCAAGGATGCTTTGCCGTATTTTATGCGTTCCCATGCAGCCCAAGTCAGCGATGCAGTTGCCGCTGACAAATGTGTCACCGTCAATGCCATCGCCGCACCACCATCCGCAGCCAACTGTGATCCGCCGTTAAAGCCGAACCAACCGACCCACAACATACCAGCACCCAACATTACGAAACCTGGATTATGTGGGGGTACGTTTTTCTTGCGACGTCCACCCAAAACCACGGCAATGACCAATGCGGCCAGACCCGCGGTTTCGTGCACCACGATACCACCGGCAAAATCATTCACAGCGTCAGCGAATAATGCGCCTTCGCCACCTGCGAGCAATCCGCCGCCCCAAATCCAATGCACAACTGGTGCATAACACAGCAACATCCAAAGCCCCGAAAATGTCATGACGAACGCAAAGCTGATCCGTTCAACATAAGCGCCAACAATCAGGGCAGGGGTGATAATCGCAAATGTCATTTGGAATGCGAAAAATAGGATTTCTGGGATTGTCCCAGACAGGCTATCGGCATCAACGCCGTTGAGGAACATTTTGCCCAAACCGCCCCAATACATATTGCCATCACCAAAAGCGATGGAATACCCAAATGCCAGCCAAAGAACCGACATCAAACATGCAATTGCAAAACATTGCATAAAAACACTCAGCACATTTCGTGCGCGCACCAAGCCGCCGTAAAACAACGCAAGGCCAGGTAAGGTCATAAACAGAACCAGTGCCGTTGCGACAATGATCCATGCTGTATCTGCACCATTCATAAGAACATTTCCCTTTGATTTTTTTCTTTGTCAGGGTCTATGCCACGAAATTGTGCATGATCAAGGCGCGGATTGCTTAACCTGCGGTCATTACGCCAAATTAATGTGCAGTTGCGAGTAATTGTTTAAATTGTGTGCAGAAATTACGGTGTTAGCCTAAAAAATTACCAATTGGTTATTATAGTTTTGCTGCATTTATTTGCGCAAATAACAACGCCAACGCATGTTCTACCGTTTTTTGACGCACATTTGCACGACCAATGGCGCCAAATTCAACGGTTTCAACCGATGGTTCATTGCCAGTGCGCACCACGCCAAAACAAACGCGGCCTTCGGGTTTGTGTTCTGATCCGCCGGGGCCTGCGATGCCTGTGACCGCGACGGCAAGGTTTGCATCGGAATGTTTTAATGCGCCCACACACATTTCACGCGCAACCTGTTCAGAGACTGCGCCAAATTTTTGCAATGTATGGCCGTTCACGCCCAGCATCTGTTGTTTGGAATCGTTGGTATAGGTTACGAATCCGCGATCAAATACATCGGATGATCCTGCAACATCGGTTAATGCCGCGCTGATCATACCTGCGGTACAGCTTTCTGCGGTGGCGATGGTAATGCCACGATTGCGTGCAGATTCCAAAATCGTTTCGACCAGTTCTGACATCAAAACATATCCTGAATGCGAAATAGGGCAACGATACAGATCGCGGCCATGATGCCCGCCAGCACATCATCCATCATCACCCCAAATGCTGTGTCTTTCTTATCGGCCCAGCTAACGGGGAATGGTTTTGTGATGTCAAACAAGCGGAACAATGCGAAAGCGAGCAGGCTGTAGATAAACAATTCACCGTGTGAGAATGGAAATTCCGGATGGTAAGACGCGGCAAAGCTGACAGGGATCAACGCGATCCATTGGCCCGCAACCTCGTCAATAACAATTTCGGACGGGTCGTGATCATCCTTGCCTTTGGTTTCCAGTGCGGTTGCCCACCAGCCAATGAAAAACACAATCACCGCCGCAATGGCCAACCACCACCATTGCCCAAACATGTGTAATACATATGCAAATGGCAGTGCGGCCAATGATCCAAATGTGCCAGGTGCACGTGGTGCCAGCCCTGAATAAAACCAAGTTGCAATAAAGCGTGTCATTGTTTGATCACCGTTGCCGTTGCCAATGTGGCAATGCCCTCATTTCGACCAGTAAAGCCGAGCTTTTCTGACGTTGTTGCCTTGATCGAAACGCGATCCAGATCAATGTTTAATATCCCTGCAATATTTTCACGCATGGCAGGGGCATGTGGGGTAATTTTCGGCATTTCACAGATAATGGTGCAATCGACATTGCTAATCTGGAATCCCAAATCGCGCACAGTTTCAACTGCTTTGCGCAGGAAAATATCTGAACTGGCACCTTTCCACTGTGGATCGCTTGGTGGGAACCAGCGTCCGATATCACCCTGTGCCACGGCGCCAAAGAGAGCGTCAGTAATTGCGTGCATGGCAACATCTGCATCCGAATGACCAATCATTGATTTATTATGTGGAATTTTAATTCCATTCAAAATCACATGATCACCAGCGCCCAGCGCATGTACATCAAACCCGTTCCCTGTGCGTATGTCGATCACGTCATTCCCTCAGCAATTTTTCCGCCAGCGCAAAATCGCCAGCATGTGTTATTTTTATATTTCGCTCTGATCCAAGCACAACATCAACGTCCATACCAGCACGCCGTGCAATCGCAACATCGTCATCCGCAGGGGTATCCGTTGCGCGATGCGCAGCCAAAATTTTGGCGGTTTCAAACGCTTGGGGTGTTTGTGCACGCCAGAATGTATCGCGTGGCTGCGCCGTTGTTGCCTGCCCATCATCGACCGCCCAAATCGCATCGGTGATGGGCAGGGCGCAAAATGCAGCACCTGTTATCTGCACCTGATCTATCACACGGGTCAGCGTTTCAATTGGCAACAATGGGCGTGCGCCGTCATGGATTAATACATATTCCGCACTGATTGATTCCAAACCCAAGCGCACGGTTTCGCTCCGGCTTGCGCCGCCGATAATGTGCCCGACAAGCCGTGCATCATCAATATTTCGTGTAGCGTCATGAAACAACGCAACATCATCAGCGTGAATCGCAACACGTATTTTAGAAATATCATCATGTGCCAAAAGGTTCATAATTGTATGATAGATAACAGTTTTATTGCCCAATGCACGATATTGCTTGGGTGTTTCACCGCCTGCGCGGGTGCCTCGGCCAGCGGCCACGATAAGTGCTGCAATTGTCATGATACCGCTTATAGCGGCGTATTTTCGCGTGGCAACGTGCGTTTTATATTGGTAATCGCCTAATTAATATTGCGGTGCACAAAATTTGTGATTGCGCCCAACCAATTTTAGTGCACATATATTAATCATGGCTTCTATTCTGATTGGAAAACAGGCAATCATGCCTCCTGTGCTTTTGTCGCCTTTGGCGGGGATTACAGACTTACCTTATCGTAATTTGGTAAAATCCTTTGGTGCGGGCTTGGTCGTGTCTGAAATGGTTGCTAGCCAAGAAATGGTACAAGAACGCGCATCTGTGCGTGCGCGTGCTGAACTTGGGTTTGATGTAGAGGGTACATCGGTTCAAATCGCTGGTCGCGATGCGCATTGGATGGCGGAATGCGCCAAGATTTGCGCAGGCAATGGCGCGAAAATAATTGATATCAATATGGGCTGTCCTGCGAAAAAGGTAACACAGGGGTATTCCGGCAGTGCGTTGATGAAGGAACCCGAATTTGCGTTAACGCTGATCGATGCGGTTGTTCGCGCAGTGGATGTTCCCGTGACGCTAAAAATGCGCCTGGGTTGGGATGACGAAAGCCATAACGCCCCGCAAATTGCCGCTTGGGCACAGGGTGCGGGTGTGAAAATGGTGACGATTCACGGACGCACGCGCCAACAGTTTTACAAAGGCCATGCCAATTGGAACGCAATTCGTGCGGTCAAAGACGCGGTTGAAATACCCGTAATCGCAAATGGCGATATTGTGGATGCCACATCAGCACGCAGCGCGTTATCCCAATCAGGTGCCGATGGCATTATGATCGGACGGGGCAGTTATGGCAAACCCTGGGTCTTGGCCCAAATTGCATCGCAAATTTATGGTACGAAAGCGCCCAAAATCCCAACGGGACAGGCATTGATTGATATGATTTTGAATCATTACAATGCAATGCTTGATTTTTACGGTGATGAATTGGGTAACCGCGTCGCACGTAAACATTTGGGTTGGTATATGGATGATATGAACCTTTCACCCGAAATGCGCAAACGGGTTTTGACCCAAAAAGATATTCATGAAACCAGACGTTTAATCGCAGATTTCCCCGAACATATTCAGGTGGCAGCATGACAGATATATCGCTTGAATTGATCTGGGAAACGTTACCATTTCCTGCGTTTGTGGTGGGGCGTGATAATTTGATCGAACGGGGCAACCCCGCATCCGAACAATTGGCGCAAACTTCGGTTAAACAGATGATGGGCAAACCATTGTCGCGCTATTTTGGCAAAAATTCGATTGTGATTGAAACCATCCGACAGGCACATGAACAGACATCTTCGTTTACGCAATACGGCGTCGATGTCGCCACGGCAGAGCGCAGCGTTTTACCCTGTAATTTGCATGTGCATTTTTTGGATGTTGATCGGGGCAAGATCCTGTTGATTATTCAACCAACGGGGGTTGCGCAAAAAATGAGCCAATCACTGGGCCATATGACAGCGGCGCGTTCCGTGAGCGCGATGGCCGCAACCCTTGCCCATGAAATCCGCAATCCATTGGCGGGCATTATTGGCGCATCGCAATTATTGGCGATGAATGCAGATGCAGAAGATTCCAAACTGGCCGAAATGATCGGGCAGGAGGCGAAACGCATCGGAAAACTGGTGGATCGTGTGGAACATTTTGGCGACCAACGCCCAATTGGGCGCGCATCGGTGAATATCCACGATGTGCTGGATCGCGCTTCTGCTTCTGCACGGGCGGGATATGGTGCGCATGTGACCTTTGACAAAAACTTTGACCCATCATTGCCAGATGCGGCTGGGGATGCGGATTTATTGCTTCAGGTGTTTCAAAACCTGATCAAAAACGCAGTCGAATCCGTGGATGATCGCGGCGGTATTATCAAGCTGCGCACTTCGTATAATTCAGGCGTGAAATTTGCGGTGTCGGGACATAAAACCGAAAACCTGCCGCTGCAAATCGAAGTCACGGATAACGGCAAGGGCATCCCCGACACGTTGATCAAAGAAATTTTCGAACCCTTCGTTTCAAGCAAGGTGAATGGCACGGGGCTTGGCCTGTCGCTTGTCTCAAAAATCATCGGCAGCCATGGCGGGTTAATTGAATGTAGCAGCGGCGAAGGACGCACCACGTTTATCGTGCGTTTGCCGATCTGGAAAAAACAAAAGGAAACGGTGTAATGGACGGTACAGTATTGGTTGCAGACGACGATCGCACTATTCGCACGGTGCTGACACAAGCATTGACGCGCGCTGGTTGTAAGGTGCGCTCGACAGGCAGCGTGAATACATTATGGCGCTGGGTCGAAGAGGGCGAAGGTGACGCCATCGTATCCGATGTGATGTTACCAGATGGCAATGGCTTGGAATTATTGCCATCCATCAAACGCAAACGCCCCGAATTGCCCGTGATCGTTATTTCGGCACAAAATACGGTGATGACCGCGATCAAAGCATCGGAATCTGGCGCTTACGATTATCTGCCAAAACCCTTTGATTTGAAAGAGTTACTGTCCAAAGTTAACAAGGCTTTGTCACAGGGTGGCCCGTCGGATTTGCACAACACATTGGATGTATCCAAAGGTCAGGATTTACCCCTGATCGGGAGTGCGCCCGCCATGCAAGAGGTTTACCGTTTGCTGGCCCGCGTATTGAACACGGATCTGAGCGTGATGATTTCTGGCGAAAGTGGTGCGGGCAAAAGCCTGCTTGCGCGAAGCTTGCATGAATTGGGACATCGCAACAAAGAAGACTACGTTGTGATCAATGCGCCAACCCTGACCGCAGATAAGATCGAGGGAATATTGCTGGGTGGGCACGAAGACCAAGGCGTTGATGTCGCGCTTCAAGGTGCCACGATTTATTTGGATGAAATCGCCGAAATGACACCGGATTCACAGGTGCATTTGCTGGAAATGCTTCGTTCCGATGCGGTTAAGGCGAAAAACTTTCGCTTTATTTCATCCACGCGGCGTGTTTTGGCCGACTTGGTAAACGAAGGCAGTTTTCGTGAAGATTTGTTTTACCGTCTGAACGTTGTGCCCATCGCATTGCCACCATTGCGTGATCGTTTGGGCGATATTGCCGAATTGACGCATCATTTCTTGCAACAAGCGGCGACAACTGGATTGCCCAGCAAAACCATTTCCGCCAAGGCATTGGAACATATGCGGTCCGCATTATGGACAGGGAATGTGCGCGAATTGGAAAATTTCGTAAATCGTATGGTGATTATGGCGCCAGAGGATGAAATTTCAGGTTCATTTGTTTCTGAATCCTTACAGACCATGCCACGAATGAAACCTGAAAATGATAACCTGTCAGGTGAAAAACTATCCACCGCGGTGGAGGCGCATATTAAACGGTATTTCGATTTGCATGGTGATGCATTACCGCCACCTGGCATGTATAACCGTATCTTGCGAGAGGTGGAGTTGCCCTTGATCGCGCTTTCATTGGCTGCAACACGCGGAAATCAGATCAAAACAGCCGAATTATTGGGCATAAACCGCAATACTTTGCGAAAAAAGATATCAGATCTCGATATTGTCGTGACACGCAGTAAGAAAATGATGTAAAAGCGCCACAGGTACTGAGGTAAAAACGGAACGGTTACTCTATGAGGCAGTTCCCACTGATAAGATTGGGCGACAAGCTCAACAGGTGGCGTAAACTTTCCAGTGTGCGAATGACATTCGCATGGGGGTTGTTGGCGCTTGGCCCGTTACTCATCATTTTTACGATCGTTGCGCTTCGTACAATTGCCGATGCAGGCAGTTCGCCAATCATGCGTGGCATTATTTTTGCCGACTTTATTTATGGTATTTTAATTGTGTCTTTGGTGATAACCAGCATCACGCGGGTTTATATCGCGCGAAAACGCAATTCTGCTGGTTCACAGCTTCATATGCGATTAAGCGGCGTCTTTGCGATCATCGCATTGATCCCAACCGTTTTGGTTGCGTTATTCGCAGCACTTATCATTAACGCAGGGCTCGAAGGTTGGTTTTCCAACCGTGTGCGTGATGTGGTTGGTTCATCGCTAGCAGCAGCACAAGCATACGAAACCGAACAACGCGAAGATTTACAAGAAGACGTGGCATTGCTGGCGCGTTCATTAAACGAATTAAAACGTCGCCAACCATTTTTAGAAGACAGCGAATTGCGCGTGGCCTTAACGCAGCTTCAGACAAATGTGCAACGCGGATTAAAAGAGGCCTATGTCATTGATGGCGGGTCAGAGCTTCGCGCGCGGGGCGAACAAAGCTATCTGTTTGGATTTGAAGAACCAAAACCCGAAAACCTAGAGGCCGCGATAGCGGGCAAAACCGTGGTGATCGAAGATTGGTCAAACGATGAATTCCGCGCACTTGTCCGATTAGAAAGCTTTGCCGACAGATTTTTATATGTATCACGCGAAGTCGATGGTGAAATCCTAAGCTTGCTTGATGATACCAAAGAAACCGTTCAGTTTTACAATCAAATGGAAAGCGAACGCGATCGCTTGTTGTTTGATTTTAGTCTGATTTATCTGGCGTTTGCTGCGATTATTACGCTGTCTGCGATTTGGATTGGTTTGATTTTTGCCGAACGTTTGGCACGCCCCGTTGGGCGGCTTGCGGGTGCCGCGCAACGATTGGGGCGCGGTGATTTTGATGTGCGCGTTGTCGAAGAACGTGGCGATGATGAAATCGCGATGCTCAGCCGTGTGTTTAACACCATGACATCACAGGTGAAAAAACAACGCGATGATTTGATCGCTGCCAATATCGAAACCGAACGCCGCCGTCGTTTGTTTGATGGCGTATTGTCCAGCGTGACCGCTGGGGTGATTGGCCTGTCCCAAGATGGGCGCATTCGTGTGATGAATAGCGCGGCGGAACGGTTGTTAAACCTTGATCTTGCCCGTGACATGGATCGTGAAATTGACGATGCAATCCCCGAATTTTCCGAATTGTTCCACGAGGTAGAGGATAAAACCGTTTCATCCAAACAACGCCAAATCAGCCTTACACGTGCTGGCACATCTGAAATTTTGCTGGTGCGCATGGCGGAACGGCGCGAAGAAGGTGGCGAAGTTGAAGGTTATGTTGTCACTTTTGACGATGTATCCGATTTGGTTTCTGCGCAACGCATGGCTGCATGGGGTGATGTCGCGCGGCGCATTGCACATGAAATCAAAAACCCACTGACGCCAATTCAATTATCCGCCGAACGCGTAAGCCGAAAATTTGGCCCGATGCTGGGTGATCAATCAGATGATTTGAAACAATACACTGATGTTATTGTGCGTCAAACCAATGACTTACGCCGCATTGTTGATGAATTTTCCAAATTCGCACGGATGCCAGAGCCAGATAAGCGCAATCATGATTTGACCGCATTGGTCAAAGATGCCGTTGTCTTACAAAAGGCCGCGTTAACGGATGTGCATATTTCCATGTCAAATCGTGCCGGTACCATTTGGCTGGATATCGACGATACAATGATCCGTCAGGCGCTGACCAATCTGATCAAAAACGCCGGCGAAGCCATTGAAGCATATCAAGAAAAAGACATTGAAGATGGGTTTGAACCCAAGATCAAAGTTGCCATGCAAATGCATGACGACGCCGTTGAAATTACAATCGCAGACAATGGCATTGGCCTTCCTGCGGAAAACAGATCACGTCTGTTTGAACCCTATGTCACCCATCGTGACGAGGGGACAGGGCTTGGTCTGTCGATTGTGAAAAAGATTATCGAGGAACACGGTGGAACCCTCGAATTAATCGATGCCCAGAAATTTAAGGGGTGTCGTCACACTGGCGCATTAGCGCGCATCATTTTGCCACTTGGCAGCAATTCCACCGAACATAATCAAAAAGCAGACGCAAAAGTCGCATAAACAAAGGGTAGTAGGCATGTCAGATATATTAATTGTAGACGATGAAAAAGATATTCGTGAATTGGTTTCGGATATTCTCAAGGACGAAGGTTACAGCACGCGATTGGCCGCGGAATCAGACGAAACATTTCGTCAGATCAACGCCGAACCACCCGCGTTGATCATTTTGGATATTTGGCTGAAAAACAGCAAACTTGATGGGATCGACATCCTTAAAACAGTGCGCCGTGATAATCCCGATATCCCCGTGGTGATTATTTCCGGTCATGGCAATATTGAAATTGCGGTGGCTGCGATCAAACAGGGCGCATATGATTTCATTGAAAAGCCGTTCAATATTGATCAATTGATGGTGGTGATTTCTCGTGCAATGGAAACATCACGCCTGCGCCGCGAAAATGCCAAGCTCAAGGTAACTGGGTTTACATCCACAACCATGATTGGGGATTCTGCGGCATTTAAAATGCTGACCGCAAATTTAGACAAGGTTACAACTTCCAATGCGCGTGTGATGCTGACAGGGCCATCTGGTTCAGGCAAAGAGGTTGCCGCCCGTTACATCCACGCCAATTCAGATCGCGCCGCAGGGCCATTTGTATCGGTTAATTCCGCATCCATCGAACCCGAACGGATGGAAGACGTGCTATTTGGGCGTGAATCATCGGATCGTGGTTATGAACCAGGTTTGTTAGAACAAGCACATGGTGGCATACTATATTTCGATGAAATTGCAGATATGCCCATTGGTACGCAATCAAAAATTCTGCGCGTATTGTTGGAACAACAATTCACCCGTGTGGGGGGCAAGGATAAAGTGCGTGTTGATATCCGCGTGTTATCGTCAACCAATCGCGATTTGCTGGCGGAAATCGATGCGGGGAATTTCCGCGAAGAATTGTACCATCGTCTAAATGTTGTACCGATCGAAGTGCCATCACTGGAAAACCGCCGCGATGATATCCCTGCAATCGCACGTCACTTCGTCGAGGAATTGAACAAAGAACAGGGTCTTACAAAACGCGAGATTAGTAACGAGGCCTGCGCGGTATTACAGATGCAATCTTGGCCGGGTAACATTCGCCAATTGCGCAATGTGATTGAACGGATTTTGATCTTGGGGCCAAATTCAGGGCCAATCATGCCAGATGAACTGCCAAACGCAGAACCAACGCAACAGGATGAAAACCTTGGTCTGACCAGCAATTTTGCAAGCCTGTCTTTGCGCGATGCGCGGGAAATGTTTGAACGCGAATATCTGATGGTTCAAATCAACCGTTTTGGGGGGAATATTTCCAAAACGGCCACATTTGTGGGCATGGAGCGATCCGCATTGCATCGCAAATTAAAAACCCTAAACGTTGTAACAACCAATAAATCGGGCGCACGTGTCGCCGAATTAGAGGCTGTTGCAACAGGGACAGATGGGTAATCTGGCATTGACGCGCCCGTCCAATTGGCACAAATTGCGCCGATGGACGGTGCGCCGTTCGATGAATTAGGAGACCAATAATGAAGGTCATCATTTGTGGTGCTGGTCAGGTTGGCTGGCAAATCGCGCGCCACTTATCATCTGAAAAAAACGATGTAACCGTTGTGGATAATAACGCCGAATTGGTTGCACGTGCCACGGACACATTGGATGTTAGCGGCATCGCAGGTAACGCCAGTTATCCCGATGTTCTTACGCGGGCAGGGGCGCGTGATGCGGATATGATCATTGCCGCTACGTTTTCAGACGAGGTGAACATGGTCACCTGTCAGGTGGCACATTCCGTGTTTAAAATTCCACGCAAAATCGCACGTCTGCGTAGCCAATCCTATTTGGATGCGATTTATTCAGACCTGTATCAACGTGACCATTTGCCCATTGATGTGGTGATCTCACCCGAACGCGAGGTTGCCGAACAGGCCTTGCGTCAGTTGGCATCCCCATCAACATTTGACACAGAACCATTCATGAATGGTGATGCCGAATTGATCGGCCTCGCTCTTGAAGAAAGCTGTGCGGTGTTAAATACGCCACTGAAACAATTGTCCGAATTGTTTTCAACACTGCGCGCCACCGTTGTTGGCATCCGGCGCAAGGGCGTTTTGATGGTGCCAAATTCATCTGATGAACTTTATGCCGGTGATCAAATCTATCTTTGCACTCATACCGATGACATGGCGCGTTGTTTGGAAATTTTTGGCAAAACCAGTTCGAAACAGGAACGCGTTCTGATTATTGGCGGTGGCAATGTTGGGCTAAGTGTTGCGCATCGCTTGGAACAAAGTACTGCCAAAATTCATGTTAAAATGATCGAAGCCAATCGCGCATGTGCGGAACGCGCTGCTGATGAATTGGAACGCACAATCGTTTTGCACGGCGATGGTTTGGATATGGAATTGCTGGAAGAGGCGAATATCGCAAATACCGATGCGGTTTTGGCCGTAACGGATGATGATAAAACCAACCTGTTGGCCGCAGCACGCGCAAAATCAATGGGCTGTCCAATGGCGGTATCATTGGTAAATGATCCAACGCTTTCCAATTTGATGAAACCGTTGAATATCGATGCGTTTATCAACCCGCGTGCAACAACCGTTTCATCCATTCTGCGCCATATTCGCCACGGGCGTGTGCGTGCCGTTTATTCCATTGGCGATGCAGAGGCCGAGGTGATCGAAGCACAAATCCTGTCCAGCTCGCCCATCGCTGGGCGTGAAATTCGTGACATCGAATGGCCAGAGGGTGCGATTATTGGTGCAATCAAAAAGGGTGACAAAGTATTGCGCCCCGTTGGTGGCACCAAGGTTGAAGAGGGCGATATCGTGGTCATCTTTACCCTTGCCTCTGATGTGCCAGAGGTTGAACGCCTGTTCCAAGTGAACATCGATTTTTTCTAAGAAATGATCGCGCTTCGAAATCAACCGTTGTTTGTGGTGATGATGGCAATCACCGCGGGTTCTATGCTGGTGCCTGTCTTGTTTGCCGCGCGACTGGAACAATGGTTGTTTGCACGCACGTTTTTATATCACAGCATTGTATTGCTGTTGATTACGGCATTGATTGCAATTGCGATGTCCAATCGTGACCTCAGTAATCGCAGCGCAAACCGTTTGATGGATATTCTGGCGGGTTTTGTCCTGATGCCGTTTTTTATGGCGATGCCCTTGTCATTTTTGATGCCCCAAATCGGTTTTTTTGCGGCCTATTTCGAAATGGTCAGCAGCTTTACCACAACCGGTGCATCGGTTTTTTTACCAAATCAAACCGTTCCAGATGTTATTCATTTATGGCGTGCATTGGCCGCCTGGATGGGTGGATTTTTAATGCTGGTTGTCGCGATTGCGATTTTCAAACCCGTTAATCTGGGCGGTTTCGAGGTTTACACCAGTAGCAAAGACGGTGTTTTATTGAATCAAACCATTAAACGCGCGGCATTGCGCGATCGTTTGATCCGCTATTCCGCTGTCATTTTTCCGCTTTACACTTTGTTAACCGCTGTGTTGGCATTGCTGCTGATCCTCAGCGGTGATCGCATGTTGGTTGCGGTGATCCATGCCATGTCCACGCTTTCCACCAGTGGCATTTCACCCGTTGGCGGGTTAAGCGGATCAGCGGCCGGATATATCGGCGAGGTGTTTATCTTTGGCTTTTTCATCTATGGCATTACCCGCCATTTGTTTTTCGTAGATCGCAATGAATCGGCGATAAACTTGGTAAAGCGTGACAAAGAATTGAACATGGCGCTTTATTTGGTGGTGGTCATCCCCGCCGTTTTGTTTTTCCGCCATTGGCTCGCAGCGAGCGAAGTCAACCAAGGCAATGAATTTTATCAGGCCATTTCCGCACTTTGGGGTAGCATGTTTACCGTGCTGTCATTCCTGACCACCACAGGGTTTGAAAGCAATGGATGGGCTGCGTCGCGTGATTGGTCGGGGCTTGGCACCACGGGGCTAATCTTGATGGCGGTTGCGGTCATGGGTGGGGGTATCGCGACCACTGCGGGTGGGGTGAAATTATTGCGTGTTTATGCGCTCTATAAACATGGGCTTCGTGAAATGCAGCGGCTAAGCTATCCTCATTCGGTGGGTGGATCAGGGAGCCGTGCACGTAATATCCGCCGCGAAGGCGCATATGCCGCGTGGATATTTTTCATGCTTTTCTTGGTGTCCATTGCGGTAGGAATGCTGTGTCTGTCGTTAATGGGCGTGGATTTCGAGGACAGCTTGATTTTATCCATCAGCGCATTGTCAAACACCGGGCCATTATTGGCCGCCGCAGGTGATAACGGAATAACCTATGGAGCGCTTTCAAACACCAGCAAAGGTGTTTTGTGTGCCCTGATGATCCTTGGTCGATTAGAGGCATTGGCCGTCATTGCCATTTTGAACCCCAATTATTGGCGAAAATAACACATATTTTAGTTCTGTCGTGCAGGGGGCTAGGTGTTTTTTCTAGAATATCGTAGTAAAAAGCTGCAAAACTGCCCGCAACAATAACAAAAACCCATCAAGTCTGCTCTTGGTAGGGGAAAACGAAGAAGGCTAGGAATAATGGCTGCCGATAAAGCAAATCTTCAGGATGCATTCCTGAACCATGTCCGCAAGACAAAAACATCCGTAACAATTTTTCTGATTAATGGTGTGAAACTGCAAGGTGCAATCACTTGGTTTGACAATTTTTGTGTGCTATTGCGCCGTGATGGTCAATCACAACTGGTGTATAAACATGCGATTTCTACGATTATGCCCGCAGAACCTGTGGTTCTGTATGATGGTGAATCAACGAGTGAGTAATCAGTTTTAGGATGCGCGTTAGCGTCATTCACCCCGATATCGCCAATATCGGCGCACGCCGCTTGCCCAAGAATAGCTTGGACGAGGCAATTGCGCTGACCTCTGCTTTGCCTGACCTTGAAATCGAACACAGCGCCGTTGTGACCTTGAAAAAGGCACAGGCGGGTTTGTTGTTTGGCACGGGTAAGGTCGCAGAGTTGAAACAGATATTCCATGATATGGAAATCGGTTTGGTGATTATTGATGGGCCATTGTCACCCATTCAACAGCGTAACCTTGAAAAAGAATGGGGTGTAAAGGTGTTGGATCGCACGGGTCTGATCCTTGAAATCTTTGGCGATCGTGCGCAAACCCGCGAGGGTGTGTTGCAGGTTGATTTGGCCGCGCTTAATTATCAAAAATCGCGATTGGTGCGAAGTTGGACCCACCTTGAACGCCAACGTGGTGGTTTGTCGTTTATCGGTGGTTCGGGTGAAACCCAGATTGAATCAGACCGTCGTGCCATTGATGATGCGATTGTGCGCCTGAAACGCCAATTGGATAAGGTTGTCAAAACACGCAGCCTTCATCGCGCCGCACGTGCCAAGGTGCCATATCCTATTGTTGCATTGGTCGGATACACCAACGCGGGTAAATCAACCCTGTTTAATCACATGACAGGGGCCAAGGTCATGGCCAAGGATATGTTATTCGCTACTCTTGATCCCACCATGCGCGTGATTGAATTGCCAAATGGGCGCGAGGTGATCCTATCGGACACGGTTGGATTCATTTCCGAATTGCCAACGCAATTAGTCGCCGCATTCCGCGCCACGTTGGAAGAGGTTCTAGACGCCGATTTAATCGTGCATGTACGTGACATCGCGCATCCAGAAACCGTGACACAAAAAATGGATGTGATGGAAATTTTGGGCGATCTGGGCATCACAGATACGGCACTCGAAAATGTGGTGGAGGTGTGGAACAAATCCGATCTGTTGGACGAACGCGCATTGGAAACCCAAACCAACCAAGCGGTGCGCACCGATAAAATCGAATTAATTTCGGCGCTAACAGGGGCAGGGATCCCGGATCTGTTGGACACGATTGAGGATTCATTGCTTGATCCTGTCACAACGGAAACAATCAAACTTGGCTTTGCTGAAGGCAAACGCCGCGCGTGGTTATTTGCACAAAACGTGGTCGATGGAGAGGATCCAACCGATTACGGGTTTGAAATCACGGTTACATGGACAGCGCGACAAGCCGCAACATTTGATACGGTTTAAGGTTGTGCGCGTGGTGACAGCACCATAACACCGTCTGAACCACTGCGTGCCAATTCAGGATCAAGTGTCATCGGAATATATTCGCCGCGACGCCAAAGCTGTGCCAGATCATCGTAATGACGCGACAGAAAATGCCCTGATTGACCCGTTGAAATGATATAGAGCGAGCTTTCCGGATCGGCAAAATCAACAAGTGCACGAAACCCTGCGGCATGAACATTGGCATAGGGTTCTGCACCTTTTCCAGCAGTGCGTGCGCGCAACAATGTATTGTCACCACCGGGTGTATCTTGGCGGATATTCACAAACCAGCTCAGCAATGGAATATTGCCCAACACCTGATGGTCATGCTTTGCCTGATGTGCCTGACCCCAGCGCCAGCTATCGATGCTGCTTCCATATTGTTCGCTCAGCTCCAGCAATGCGGCATCCAGTGCAATCCGCGCAATATCAACACAGGTTTCAATTTCGCTGGATGGCAGGATATCGCACCATTTCGATGCACCGTCGATATCGCGAAATACCCGTTCGATAAACACCGGTTGTACCTTGTAAAATTCCTTGCTCAGCGGGCCGAGATCATCGGCAATCAAACGTTGTTGCAAATTGCGAAGCCACGCCGTGTAAATCAACGGTTCTGGCACATGTTGATCCATTTCTCCGTTCCAGCTTGATAACAATTCCAGCGCGATTTGACGTTGGCGTTCCACTGTGCCACTGGCGGCAGGTTCGCCCTTGAACCACAATTCGCGCCCAATCAGCGTAAGCAGTGATCGCGCGGTGTATGATACAGGATCAAGCTGTGCTTCCATGAAACTGTCACGCGTATGTACCTTGCGTGCATTCAACAATTTGGTCAGGCGCTTGATACGTTGTGTATCGCCCCAGTTATGGCCCACATGTTTTGGGAATTTCTCATCTGTGATTTTGTTGTTGGTATTGGCAACAACGCCGCTGGCTGGGTTCACGCTATTTGGGTTTTCGCTAAATGGAAAATCACCCAGCCAACGGTTTTGGATCAGCCATCCTTGTGATGGAATACGACCAAGGCTTGCATGATTTGGATCGCGTTTGGGCATATGCCCGACCACTTGTAATGCCACACTGTTTTTATCAGCAAGGATCAGGTTTTGCCCCGGCGCATGATGCATTGAAACCGCGTTTCGTGCAGCAGCAATGGATTTTGAACGCATCAGGCGAATACCGGCAGAAACCGATTGATCCTGTTCGCGAAGCGCCGTCCAATTGATGCTGGTCACATGACCAATCGGGGTGATCGCGCCCAAATCAAAGCTATCGGATGGAATGACGGGGCCGTTTTCCGTCCAGCGCATATCAATGGTTTTGCCCAATTGATCCTTGATATCAACGATCACGCGTTTTTTGATAAACGGCTTATATCCATTTGGGGTCAAATATTCGTCGCTATTGGCGGGGTTCAGTTTTTCAACATAGACATCCAAATCATCCAGATATGTCGTGGTCAGCCCCCATGCCAAATCATCGCTGCGCCCTGATACAATAAACGGCAGGCCTGGAATGGTTGCACCAATTACGCCACCATCGGAAAACTCCATCCGCGCCAACATCCAGATGCTGGGCGCTGATAATCCCAAATGTGGATCGGTGGCCAGCAATGGTGCCTTTCGCGCAGCGCGTGATCCATCCGCCGCCCATGCGTTTGACGCGCCAGCAAATTCGCGGGGTTTGATCGGGTGCAGCGCATGTTGTGTGGGCTGGGGCGAAAACGAGCGGGGCGGATTTTCAAACAGGCTGGCATATTCAGGCAATGCCATCACGGCATCATTGGGGGAATCTGGCATCAAATCACGCATGCGTTCATTGCCAACGGTTAACGCGGCCTTCGCACGTAAAATTTCATCTTGCAGGTTATTACTGATCTGCAATGCCATCACACGCATGACCGCCAAACTATCGGTTGGGGTCCATGGTGCAATTTGGGGTGAAAACAAGAATAATTCTGGCGCACCGCGCCCCAACGCATCCGATTGAACAACCTTTAACCACGCGTTCACGCCGTCAGAATATGATTTCAACGCGGTCTTGGTTTCATCGGTTTGATATTGAAACGATGCACTTGAAAGATTGTAAATATCCAGACGGCGAACAAATTCATCCACGCTCAGCGTTTGTTCACCCAGAATTTCAGATAACCGCCCTTGGGCAGTGCGGCGCAGGATTAACATCTGCCACAATCGATCTTGGGCGTGGGAAAAGCCAAGCCCGTAATAAACGTCTGGGTCATTTTGCGCAAAAATATGTGGAACGCTGTGATTATCGCGCACAATTTCAATCGGGCCGCTCAGACCATCAACCGTATAATTCTGGTTAAAATCAGGAATGGAGCGCGACGCGAAATAATATGCAATTGCCATCGCGCCAAGTCCAAGAACGCACAACAACAGAAATAACCGCGTTAACCATTTAAAAGTAACTGCCATTCACCGACCTTCGTATTGACGCAAACTGATTAGCAGTCCATTCATAAGCTGACAATGTGATTTAGGAAACAGGTGATTTATGGCAAAAGTGGCTTTCTTGGGTTTGGGCGTAATGGGCTATCCAATGGCGGGGCATTTGGCCGCCAAAGGGCATGATGTGACGGTATATAACCGCACCACAGCCAAGGCCGAAAAATGGGTTGGTGAACATAAGGGTGCGCTTGCGCTCACACCCGCCGCCGCCGCCGATGGCCAAGACATCGTATTTGCCTGTGTCGGCAATGACGATGATTTGCGCCAGTTAACAACGGGTGATGATGGCGCGTTTTCAACAATGAAATCAGGTGCTGTATTTGTAGATCACACCACCGCATCGGCAAATGTCGCGCGTGAATTGTCGGCAATCGCCGATGATGCTGGTTTTTCATTCATCGATGCGCCCGTATCAGGCGGGCAAGCGGGCGCTGAAAACGGAGTTTTGACCGTTATGTGTGGTGGGGATGCGGACGCATATGCACGCGTTGAGCCCGCAATCATGTGTTTCGCACAAGCATCGCGCCTGATGGGTGGTGCTGGGGCAGGGCAATTGACCAAGATGGTCAATCAAATCTGCATCGCAGGTTTGGTTCAAGGATTGTCAGAAGGCATCAATTTCGCACAACAAGCTGGGCTTGATGCCAAAGCGGTTGTTGATGTGATTTCAAAAGGTGCTGCCGGATCATGGCAAATGGCCAACCGTGGCCACACGATGGTTGATGACAAATTCGATTTTGGCTTTGCCGTTGATTGGATGCGCAAGGATCTTGGCATTTGTATCGAAGAGGCAGGGCGAAATGGCGCAGATATCACGGTGGCGAAAACTGTTGATGGCTATTATGAAGAAGTTCAGAAAATGGGCGGTGGGCGCTGGGATACATCCAGCCTGATCCGCCGGTTGAACAAAGGATAATATCATGCCCGTCACTTTCGACCCAAAACGCGAGCTAAAAATCGCACCTTCCATTTTGTCGGCGGATTTTGCCCGCCTTGGTGAAGAAATTCGCGATGTCGAGGCACAGGGTGCGGATTGGATTCACGTTGATCCGATGGATGGGCATTTTGTTCCCAACCTGACAATCGGGCCAAACGTTGTGGCCGCCATTCGCCCACATGTGAAAACGGTGATGGATGTGCATTTGATGATTTCACCCGCCGATACATATATCGAGGCGTTCGCAAATGCTGGCAGTGATATTTTAACGGTTCATGCAGAGGCGGGGCCGCATCTTGATCGCACGTTACAGGCCATTCGCGGTTTTGGCTGCAAGGCGGGCGTGGCATTGAACATCACAACGCCATTATCCGTTATTGAATATTGCCTTGATAAAATCGATCTGATCTTGGTGATGACAATCAATCCAGGGTTTGGTGGGCAAAAATTCACCCATTCTGTGGTGGATAAGGTTGCCGCCGCACGCAAAATGATTGGCGATCGCCCCATTTGGCTAGAGGTTGATGGCGGTGTTGATCCAACAACCGCACCGCTTTGCTGGGAAGCGGGATCTGATGTGATGGTCGCGGGGTCTGCTGTGTTTAAGGGTGGCACACCTGACGATTACGGCAAAAACATTGCCGCAATCAAAAACGCATGTAAGTAATTAAATCAATGCGTTAGCTATTATAGCTAACGCAATATTTATCGGATAATGCGAGAGTATTTCGACCCTTCAAGGGTGACACCTGCGTGCAATCCTTTTTGGCCAAACACAACACCGTATACTTCGTCTTTGTATGTGTTGCTGTCCACAGCGGCGTTTTCCGCGCTGTCAATCAGGGTGTATTCCAAATCTGCGCCAATGGTCCAACCATTGCGTGAACGGAATTTCGCCAAACGATCATGGCTCATGAAAAACAGAACTGTTGAAAGTTTTTGAACACCGATTTGTAAACCAAACGAAGCACTTGCAACGGAATAATAATCAACCGGTGCGCCACCGATTAACAATGACCCTTCGCCATATGAACCGCCGTAAATCAAACCAGCCTTACCCACTACGGGCATAACCAACATGCCAGCGGCCTTTTGTTCGAGATCGGCTGTGAATGGTAATTTGCCGCGCATATCGCGCAATGCTTCTTGGGTGCGGCGATCAATTTTAAACCGCTCTGTGCTGCCTGTTCCGGTTGAACACGCGCCCAATGTGGCCGTGCCTGCGCCAAGGAAAAATCCCCGCCTTGTCCAATCTTTCATGGAATGCTCCTGTAACTGCTATGCCTCTTGTTTCGATCTTTTGTCGAAATCAAGTTTATCTTAACTGTTATTTCTTTGATTGTCTTGGTTTTTCGCACAATCGCGCAAAAAATCGCTGATTTTATCAAAGAATGGGTTCAGCCAGTTTTTTGGCAATTTCCAGCGCGTGATATGTCAAAATCCCAGAACATCCCGCACGTTTAAACGCAAGCAACGCTTCCATGATGGCCTTGTCACGATCGATCCAGCCGTTTTGCGCGGCGGCCTCGATCATCGCGTATTCACCCGAAACCTGATACGCATATGTTGGCGCACCTGTTTCATTGGCAACACGTTGGCACAAATCCAGATAGGGCATGCCTGGTTTGACCATCACCATATCTGCACCCTCGGCGATATCACGCATGGCCATGCGCACGGCCTCGTCCGAATTGGCAGGGTTTAATTGATATGTCGCCTTGTCACCCTTGAGCGCACCTGTTGCACCAACTGCGTCACGAAACGGGCCGTAAAATGCAGATGCGTATTTCGCGGAATAGGCCATGATGGCCACATTTTGATATTCGTTTTGCTCCAACGCTTGGCGGATCATACCAACGCGTCCATCCATCATATCAGATGGGCCAAGGATATCCGCGCCTGCTTCTGCGTGGGAAAGCGCTTGTTTTTCCAACACAAACAAGGTCTCGTCGTTCAAAACAACACCTTCACGCACCAAACCATCGTGCCCATCGGAATTATATGGATCAAGGGCAACATCCAACATGATACCAATGTCAGGTACATTTTGTTTGATCGCACGTGTTGCACGGTTCACAAGATTGTCAGGATTGAACGCCTCGGCGCAATCTGGCGTTTTTAATGCATCGGGTGTGTTGGGGAATAATGCAATCGCAGGGATTTCCAAATTCGCGGCTTCGTTGGCTGCGATCACGGCGCGATCAATGCTCATGCGTGAAACGCCGGGCATAGATTCTACTGGTTCTTCAACATCTTGGCCTTCACAAATGAATATCGGCCAGATCAAATCAGCGGCGGTTAATGTGTTTTCCGAAACCAATCGGCGCATCCATTCTGCTTGGCGAAGGCGGCGCGGGCGAGACATTGGGAAATGTGCGGCTGGCGTGATCATTTTGTATCCTTGCTTGATTTCTTGAACTCGTGCCTAAATTTTGCCCGACATTCAAGTGAAAAGCCATTAGACAATTGTTTCACAACCACGCAATATGGCGTGCAGCAACCCAAGATTGAACAGTATGACCGAAGATTTTTTACAGATTCTGGAACTGAAAAGTTTCTTTAACATATGGTATTGGCTGTTTTTGGCGTTCATTTGGTCACGCGCCACATATTTCACATTGGGTGTTCCATTACATGACGCACGTCTTGGGCATGAACGCGAAGGCGTTTATATGCATGATTTCGAAGAATTGATGCGCATCAACACTGGCCACACGGTGGAGGCATTCGATCAATATGGCGTTGCGGTCATGGCTGTGATCGCATTTTTACTCGCATCTGCGGCAACGCTTGGGTTTGGGTTTCGAATGGAAATCATGCAGGCGATATTTTTGTTAATGGCGCCACTCACAGGTGCAACATTGTTTTCGGTGCGCTTTGCCTATCGCATTCAAGCAGAAAAAATCACCGGACAGTCTCTTTATACCGCATATGTTGTGCACCGTCGTATCAAACAGATTTTTGGCATGTTAAGCATGATCGTCACATCCGTTTGGGCGGGCATTCGGATATTTTATTTTAGTTAATCGGTTGAAGCATTCCACATGGTCGGCTAGGTGGAATGCATGGCAAATACTGAACCAAAAATCGTAAAAATCGGCGGCGTTCCCGAAGGGTATGATGCAAAAATTCTGGCTGATTTTGTCAAAAAGCATAAAACACCCACTGTTTTTATCTGTCGTGATGAAAAACGTCTGTTGAATGTTCAACGCGCACTGGGTTTTTTCGCGCCTGATGTTTTGGTATTGGATTTTCCTGCATGGGATTGTTTGCCATATGATCGGGTGTCGCCAAATGCCGATATTTCGGCGCGGCGTATGTCCACCTTGGCCGCTTTGCACAGCGGAATTAACCAACCGTTCATTTTATTGACCACATCAAATGCGGCCACCCAACGCGTGCCAAGCCGTGCGGTGTTGGAAAATGCCAGCTTTGTCGCAACGGTTGGGCATCAATTGGATGAAAATCAGTTACGCGCCTATTTCACCCGCATGGGGTTTGTTCAAACCCCAACGGTGGTCGAGGCGGGGGATTACGCCATTCGTGGTGGGTTGATTGATGTTTTTGCACCAGGCGACGTGGGACCAGTGCGCCTTGATCTGTTTGGCGATGTGCTGGATGGCGCAAGACGGTTTGATCCCACAACACAGCGCACATTGGAAAAACTGGAACGCCTTGAATTGGCACCCGTTTCCGAAGTGATACTGGATGATGCATCCATCGAACGCTTTCGCGCAAAATACCGCGCTGAATTTGGGGCGGCGGGAACTGATGATCCGATGTATGAAAGTGTGAGCGCGGGGCGCAAATACCAAGGCGTTGAACATTGGGCACCATATTTTCACGATCATATGGAAACGCTGTTTGATTACATGCCAGAAGCACCTGTTTTCATTGATGATTCATTGCAACAGACCCACGCAAAACGTTGGGCAAGTGTGGTGGATCAATACGAGGCACGCCTTGACGCGCTGAAATCCAAATCGCGTTTGGAAAGTGTTTATAAACCCATTGCGCCTGAACTTCTCTATCTTGACGAAGACAGCTTTCACGCACAATTGCGCGGACATGATCAACGCCATTTGGCGGTGCTGCCCATTGGTGTTGGGCCCAATATTACCGATGCAGGCGGGCGGATTGGGCGCAATTTTGCCCCCGATCGATTGGATGAAAACGCGAGTGTTTTCAAATCACTCGCCGACCATGTTGTTGCAAAACAAAAATCCACCAATGTTGTGATCGCATCATTTTCCGAAGGTGCGCGCGAACGGCTGGCGGGGATGTTGGTTGACCAAGACGTAACAAATGCCAGCAACCTTGCGCGTTTTGGCGATATTAAGGATCGCTCTGGCGGGCTTTACTTAACCGTTTGGCCATTGGAAGAAGGGTTCGAAACCAACGACTTAACGGTCATATCTGAACAAGATGTGATGGGCGAGCGGATGTTGCGCACTGGCGCCAAACGCCGCCGCGCCGATAATTTCCTGACCGAGGCCACAAGCCTGTCTGCGGGGGATCTGGTCGTTCATATCGATCATGGCATTGGGCGATTCATGGGGCTTGAAACTGTCACGGCGGCGGGTGCGCCCCATGATTGTTTATTGTTGGAATATGCCAATGATGCACGTCTTTACTTGCCCGTTGAAAACATTGAATTGTTGAGCCGTTACGGCCAAGAAACCGCCATGCTTGATCGCTTGGGCGGGGGTGCGTGGCAGGCGAAAAAAGCGAAGCTCAAAGAACGCATTCGCGATATGGCGGACAAATTGATCCGCATCGCCGCTGAACGTGCATTGCGCAAGGCAGAAGTGATGGAACCACCACAAGATCAATGGGATCGGTTTGTGGCAAAGTTCCCCTATACCGAAACCGATGATCAGCTTCATGCGATTGAGGACGTGATTGCCGATATGTCATCGGGGCGCCCGATGGATCGTCTGATTTGTGGCGATGTTGGCTTTGGCAAGACCGAGGTTGCACTTCGCGCCGCATTTGTGGCCGCCGCCAGTGGAACGCAGGTTGCGGTGATTGCACCCACAACATTGTTGGCGCGTCAACATTATCAATCTTTCGCCGAACGGTTTCGCGGAACGGGCATCAAGGTGCGCCAGCTATCGCGATTTGTTAGTACGAAAGACGCAAAAACCACCAAGGATGCATTAAAAACTGGTGAAGTTGAAATCGTGGTTGGAACCCATGCATTGCTGGGAAAAGAGATAAAATTCAACAATTTGGGCTTGTTGATCATCGACGAAGAACAAAAATTTGGCGTCACCCACAAGGAACGGTTAAAACAAATTCGATCCGATGTGCATGTGTTAACCCTGACCGCCACACCGATTCCGCGCACATTGCAAATGTCATTGTCTGGTGTGCGTGAATTGTCGATCATCGGAACACCGCCGGTGGATCGGTTGCCGATCCATACCTATGTTTCGGAATTTGATGGCGTCACAATTCGAGAGGCATTGTTGCGCGAACATTACCGCGGTGGGCAAAGTTTTTATGTTGTTCCGCGCCTGTCTGATTTGGCCGAAGTCGAAGGTTTCTTGCAAGAACAACTGCCCGAAATCAAATATATCGTCGCACATGGTCAAATGGCGGCGGGTGAATTGGATGACCGGATGAACGCGTTTTACGATGGGCAATACGGTATCTTGTTGGCAACCACGATTGTGGAAAGCGGATTAGACATTCCAACAGCGAACACAATGGTCATCCATCGTGCAGATATGTTTGGCTTGGCACAGCTTTATCAAATTCGCGGGCGGGTAGGGCGATCGAAAACCCGTGCCTATGCTTATCTGACAACCAAGCCACGTAAACCGTTGACACCTACGGCAGTGAAACGATTGCGCGTGTTGGGGTCGTTGGATAGCCTTGGGGCAGGGTTCACGCTCGCGTCCCAAGATTTGGACATCCGCGGTGCAGGTAATTTGTTGGGCGAAGAACAGTCGGGCAATGTACGTGAAGTTGGCTATGAACTTTACCAAGAAATGCTGGAAGAAGCGATTGCCAAGATGAAAGCTGGGTCGCTTGAAGGGTTAACCGATGATAGCGGTACATGGTCGCCCCAAATCAATTTAGGTGTTCCTGTATTGATTCCAGAGGGTTATGTACCCGATCTTGATGTGCGTTTGGGGTTATACCGTCGCTTGTCCAGTCTTGCCAAAAAGGTCGAATTGGAAGATTTCGCCGCCGAATTGATAGATCGTTTTGGCAAATTGCCAAGTGAAGTGGACACATTGCTGCGCGTTGTTCGGATCAAGGCCATGTGCCATGCCGCTGGAATTGCTAAATTGGATGGCGGGCCAAAGGGGGCCGTGATCCAATTTCATAATGATAAATTTGCAAATCCACTTGGTCTTGCTGATTATATGGCAGCCCAACGCGGCACGGCCAAGGTGAAGGATAACAAGATCATCATCCGCCGCGATTGGTTGTCTGATGACAGCAAGGTTAAGGGTGCATTTGTAATTGCGCGTGAATTGGCAATTGCGGCCAAAGCCAAAAAATAAGAGCCGTTATTGGCTCTTATTTTTTTCAGAAATTTCTTTGATGGCTTTGTCCCACATTTCAACAGGCTGTGCACCGTTGACCACATAGGTATCGGCGACAATAAAACAGGGCACACCAGACACGCCGCGTTGACGTGCATGTTTATCGCGATTGCGAATATCTTCGATATCTGCATCGCCGTCCAACAATTTGCGCACGGCATCCCCATCCATGCCCACACCAGATGCGATCCGCACCAAAACAGAGGTTTCGGAAATGTCGCGACCTTCTTTGAAATATGCTTTGAACAAACGATCAACCACAGCGTTTTGTTTGCCCTCAATACCCGCCCAATGGATTAAGCGATGCGCATTGATCGTATTTGGGGTGCGTTTGATCCCGGCAAAATTGATATCAAGCCCAGTTTCAATCGCGGTTTGTTCGATCTGTGAATACACACGAATGGCGCCTTCTTTGCCACCGAATTTGGTTTCCAGATATTCACGACGATCCATGCCATCGGCAGGCAAGTCGGGATTAAGCTGAAACGGATGCCATTCAATAACAACATCATGTTCTGGGTTTGCTTCAAGCGCGCGATCAAGACGGGTTTTCCCGATGTAACACCACGGGCAAATTGGGTCGGATATAATATCAATTTTTGTCATGGGGGGAGGTTTGCGTGATCTTAATCCAAGTTGCAACCAAGTTTTGCGCGGTCTATATCACATTCATGACAGAACATGACAAAGCCAGTATTATCAAAATCGCACGTGCTGATGGGAAAAAAGCAGAACCGCTTGAACCATTAAACCTGGGCGCGCGCGTGCGTGATTTGCGCAAAGCGAAAAACTGGACGCTGGAACAAGCGGCACAACAGGCGGGATTGGCACGTTCCACATTGTCAAAAATCGAAAACGAACAAATGTCACCAACGTTTGAAGCGGTGAAAAAACTGGCCGAAGGATTGGATATTTCCGTTCCACAGCTTTTCACCCCGCCAAAAACCGATCAGGTAATGGCGCGTATGGCGATCACCAAAAATGGTGAGGGTAAACCGCATCTAACACCGACATATGAACATGAAATGTTGGCGGCAAGCATGACACAGAAAAGCATGTTGCCATATCGCGCCCGTGTGCGTGCACGCCGCGTTGATGAATTTGACGGCTGGGTACGCCATGATGGTGAGGAATTTTTATATGTGCTGTCGGGTGTCATTCAATTTTACACGGAACATTATGAACCCGTTGAAATGCGCCGCGGTGATAGCGTGTATTATGACGCTGCGATGGGGCATAACGTGATTTCCACGTCGCAAGAGGATGCGGTAATTTTGTGGGTAACAACTCTGAATTAGCCAAAAAAAACGCCCTCACGAAGAGGGCGTCAAGTATTGAGGCAGGTTTCATACAGGCAAGAAACCTATCGAGCAGTACAATATTTATAGGCGAGCCCCCGCCTTAGGCCAAGGAAAAAATTGAACAATTCCGTTTCAAGGCTATTATCAACCAAAAAACGAGCGATTCAATACAGGGATGTTGCGCAGATGACACGAAGAACGATCAACAATAAGCGACTCGCACTTGTTACAACGGCGGCGCTGTTGTTTGGGGGCATGGCATTGGCAGAACCAAAACATGGCATCGCTATGTATGGAGACCCTGCATTACCACCAGATTTTGTGTCATTACCCTATGCAAACCCAGATGCGCCACAAGGTGGGCGAATCGTTTTTGGGGATAAAGGGGGATTCGATTCGTTGAATCCGTACATCCTCAAGGGTCGCGCCCCATGGGGTGTGCGGGCGCATGTTGTCGAAAGCTTGCTTGGCCGAAGCTATGACGAACCATTCACACTGTATGGCCTGCTTGCAGAGAGTGTTGAAACAGGCCCCAATCGCGAATGGGTTGAGTTTACGCTGAACAAAAACGCCAAATTTTCCGATGGATCACCTGTTACAGTCGAAGATGTGATTTGGTCTTTTGAAACAATGGGAACCATTGGCCATCCACGATACCAAGGTTCGTGGCAAAAGGTCGAAAAAGTAGAACAGACAGGCGAGCATTCTGTCCGATTTACGTTTAATGTGGTTGATTTCGAAGCGCCGCTTATTTTAGGGCTACGCCCGATTTTGAAAAAGGCGGATTGGGAGGGGCGCGCATTTGATGAAAGTAGCCTAGATACATTCCACGGCTCTGGCCCCTATGTCATTGATAAATTCGAAGCTAACCGTTTCATTTCTTTCAAACGCAACCCCGATTATTGGGGTAATGATTTGGCCTTTAACAAAGGGCAGCACAACGCGGATGAATTGCGTTACGAATTTTATCAAGACGGCGATGTGATTTTCGAGGCGTTTAAATCAGGCGCCGCATCTTGGTATCGCGAGGGTAATGCGGGGCGGTGGGAAACACGTTATGATTTTCCCGCGGTCACGTCGGGCGATGTTGTGAAATCGACCATCCCACACGCGCGTCCATCGGGCTCCAAGGGGTTCGTGATGAACACACGGCGCGATATTTTCAAAGATTGGCGTGTGCGTGATGCGTTAATCCATGCATTCAATTTTGAATTTATCAATCAAACCACCAATGGTGGGGTTGAACCTCGTTCGACTTCGTATTTTTCAAATTCCGTTTTGGGTATGGATCACGGCGGCGCATCAGGTAAGGTTTTGGAATTACTTGAACCGTTTAAAGATGATTTGGTTCCAGGCACGATCGACGGTTATTCATTGCCCGTGGCACAAGGGGGCGAACGAAATCGTAAAAACCTGCGCGTCGCACAACAACAATTGGAAGCGGCGGGTTGGACAATTCAGGATGGTGTGTTGAAAAACGCCGCTGGTGATCCGTTTACATTTGATATTCTATTGAAAAATGGCGGTACGGTTGGCGGCATTCAAACCGAAGGTATCGTGAATATCTATCTTGATGCATTGAAACGGTTGGGGATTAGCGCCACCATTTCATCCATTGATGATGCGCAATATAACGAACGGCGCAATGCCTATGACTATGACATGATTTACAATTTCTATTATCTGTCGCTGTCACCGGGCAATGAACAAAAATTATATTGGGGGCGCGATGGCGTGACCGAGCAGGGAACCCGCAATTTCATGGGGATGGATAGCGCAGCCGCAGAGGCGATGATTGAATCGTTTTTGACCGCAGAAAACCAAGATGATTTTGTGGCTGGGGTCAAAGCGCTTGATCGGATCCTGACTGCGGGGCGCTATATGATCCCGCTTTGGTATTCCAAGGAATCCCGTATTGCCCACAAAAAAGAGCTGAAATACCCAGAACGCTTGCCGATGTATGGTGATTGGCAGGGGTTCCTGCCAGAGGTTTGGTGGGTTGAAGAATAGCGTTTAATGCATTGATAACGCCAAGTTTTATTGTCTTGGCGTTACTTGGCAATCAACAAAATCGCAATCGCGAACATTACAATTGCGATCCCAACATCCAAAACCCGCCATGTGCGCGGTGACCGCATAAATGGCGCGAGATATTTCGCGCCAAAACCAAGTGCGAAAAAGAATACGAATGATGCGGATACCGCGCCGAATGCAAAGCTTAACTTTTCATCCATTGCTGGGAATTTTGTTGAAATTGCACCGATCAGCGCAAGCGTGTCCAAATATACATGTGGGTTCAGCCATGTCACACCCGCAAGCGTGAACAACACTTGGCGCAAGGGCAGGGATCGCCCCGCCATTTCATTGGCATAATCTGATGTGGCCGCCGCATAAAGACGCATCGCACCGTAAACAAACAGAAATATCGCACCACCCCATGCCATTATTTTTGGCAAGGATGGGTATTGATCGACGATCGCCGAAAACCCTGCCACACCCAGTGCAATCAGAACCGCATCAGAAATGGCGCAAAACAAGACAACGGGTAAAACATGTGCCCTTGCTAAACCTTGGCGTAAGACCAATGTATTTTGTGCACCAATTGCCAAGATCAATGAAATAGAGGTGGAAAACCCCGTTAAACCTGCCGTGATCATTTCACGGCGGTTTTCTTGGTCACTGTGCGTGCGGTTTTCGCACTGCCATTTTTGATTTCACCATCTTTTGGTGGCATGACAAGCCCCGCAGAAATCACCAATTTCGCCGCTGCTTCGACATCCATATCCAAAACAACGACATCGGATTTTGGTACAAAGAGCAAAAAACCAGATGTTGGATTTGGTGTGGTAGGTAAAAACACGCTCATCATTTTTTCTTGGCCGGTCTTGGTTAGAATTTCACCCGAACTTTCGGTGGAAATAAACGCAATGGCCCAGATACCTTTGCGCGGGTATTCAACCAAACACGCCTTGTCGAAACTGGAATTGGACGAACTCGTCACCGTTTCAACGATTTGTTTCACCCCATTATAGATGGAGCGTACAACAGGCACACGATCGACCAAGCTTTCGCCAAAGCGGAGCAATTGACGCCCAAAAATCCCTTTGGCCAATGCACCAACAAATGTGGTGAAGATAAGAAATACAAACAACCCATAGCCGCGGATATTAGCATCAGTATAAGTGGCGGGGTTGTAAGCCTCTGGCACAAGTGGCAACACGCGGTTGTCCACGAACCCAACAAATGTCCATAACAAATAGATTGTCAGCGCCACAGGCAGCACCACAACCAACCCTGTTAAAAAATTATTGCGTAATCGTGCAAATAGTCCCGCACGTTTGGGGCGGGGGGCATTGCTAGGTTTTGGTTTTGCCATCAGTGCTAATGTATTTCGTTAAGTTTCATGCGTTACGTTATTTATTGTCTGTCTCGCCCGAATTGCAATGTGAATTTCCACCAAAGCGCGCCGATGGTGCTTATTTGTTCAAATAGGGGCTTGAACATATGATAATCTTGGCATAAACGGCGCAAATCAATCCACAGGCGGGGCTTGCGGGTGTTGGGGGAGAAATCCCTGATACTCCACCGGTTGGGCAAATTGCCCTTCGACCCCGCTGAGGCGAAACCGGAAAAGGAAAGTTACAATGGCTCTACCAGAGTTTTCATTGCGTCAATTGCTTGAAGCAGGCGTACATTTTGGCCACCAAACACATCGTTGGAACCCTCGCATGGACCAGTTTATCTATGGTTCACGCAATGGTATCCATATCATGGATCTGACACAAACTGTTCCCCTGTTGGATCAGGCGTTGTTGGTTGTTCAACAAACCGTTGCTAAAGGCGGTTCAATTTTGTTCGTTGGTACAAAACGCCAAGCAGCCAAAGCAATTGCAGACGCCGCAGAGCGTTCAGCACAATATTACATGAACCACCGCTGGTTGGGTGGCACGCTGACAAACTGGAAAACAGTTTCTAATTCAATCGCGCGTTTGAAACAAATCGACGAAAAATTGGAAAACGGCGCTGATGGTCTTACGAAAAAAGAACGTCTGGGCATGGAACGCGAGCAAACTAAATTGCAAGCATCTTTGGGCGGTATCCGCGAAATGGGCGGCACCCCAGATTTGATTTTTGTTATCGACACAAACAAAGAATCTTTGGCTGTGGCAGAAGCGAAAAAATTGGGTATCCCAGTGATCGCTGTTGTTGACTCTAACTCTGCACCAGATGGCATTGATTACCCAATCCCTGGTAACGATGACGCAGCGCGCGCAATTGGTCTTTACTGTGATTTGATCGCACGTGCGGCATTGGACGGCATGGCATCACAAATGGGTTCTGCGGGTATCGACGTTGGCGCATTGGAAGAAGCACCAATCGAAGAAATCGTAGAAGAAGCACCAGCCGCAAAAGCTGCACCAGCAGAAGAAGAAGCTGTTGAAAGCGCCGGTTCAAAACCACAATTGTTCACAGAAGCACCAGCAGACAAAGATGATTTGAAAAAAATCTCTGGCGTTGGTCCAAAACTGGAAGAAACAATGAACAAATTGGGCATCTACCAATTTGCACAAGTGGCATCATGGTCAAACGACGAAATCATGTGGGTTGATGACAATCTGTCATTCAAAGGCCGCATTGAGCGCGACGATTGGATCGGCCAAGCAAAAGAATTGATGGCTGGTTAAGCTGTCACATTACTGACATCAGGGGGCGATATAGCCCCCTCAATTCCGAACGAATTGGAGAATACAATGGCGATTACAGCTGCATTGGTAAAAGAACTGCGTGAACTGTCAGGTGCTGGCATGATGGACGCGAAAAAAGCACTTGTTGAAAACGATGGTGACGTCGAAGCATCCATGGATTGGTTGCGCACCAAAGGTTTGGCAAAAGCTGCTAAAAAATCTGGTCGTACTGCTGCCGAAGGTTTGGTTGGCGTAAAGGTCGAAGGCGGCGTTGGCGTTGCGGTTGAGGTGAACTCCGAAACTGACTTCGTTGGTAAAAATGCTGACTTCCAAAAAATGGTGAACGGTATTGTTGCTGCGGCCGTAAATGTTGACGACGTTGATGCGCTGAAATCAGCGGATGTAAACGGCAAAACTGTCGAAGACACAGTAACAGATGCGATCGCAACAATCGGTGAAAACATGACTGTGCGTCGTATGGCCAAGGTTACTGGCGATGTTGTGGGTTCATATATCCACACTGCTGCCGCTGATGGCTTGGGCAAAATCGGTGTCTTGGTTGCGCTGAAAGGCGGCGACGAAGCAACTGCGAAACAAATCGCAATGCACGTTGCGGCAACAAACCCTGCATCCTTGTCCGAAGAAGATCTTGATCCAGCCGTGATCGAGCGTGAAAAAACAGTTTTGACTGAACAAGCACGTGAATCTGGCAAGCCTGACAATATCATCGAAAACATGATCAAAGGCCGTATCAAAAAGTTCTACTCCGAAGTGACCTTGGTTAACCAAGCATTCGTGATGAACCCTGACGTGACTGTTGGCCAAGCTGCCAAAGACGCAGGTGCCGAAATTGTTTCATTTGTACGCCTCGAAGTGGGCGAAGGCATTGAAAAAGTAGAAGAAGATTTCGCAGCAGAAGTTGCAAAAACAATGGGTGGCTAATTCTCCCAACGTTTAAATCGAAAAAATTAAGCCCAGCATTACGCTGGGCTTTTTTTATGAAAATTTGTTTTGTGCCACACGCTGGCGAATGAAAAATCTTTAAATATGTGTTGCGTAGGGTCTTTGAACCGGGAGTGTCAGGACCCCACGCAGAAAGAGGAAGCGAATGGCCCTAGGAAAGCCGTGTGCTCTGTGTCCCTCTGGGCGTATTGCTAACGTTTTTGCGCTGCACAAAAAGTGACAAACCGCACATTTATCTGCATTTGCTTTCCCTTGGGTCAATTAATGATCACGCCTTGCGCGGCACAGCCAAAAATGGTTGCGTGATGAAAAAAACGGGAATCAACATGCAAACTGCTGCTGAACTTTTGGTGAAATGTCTTATCGCTCAAAAATCTGATGTAATTTATGGCGTACCCGGGGAAAGCTATCTTTCGGTGTTGGATGCGCTTTATGATCAAAAAGATGCGATAAATTTCATCACCACACGACACGAGGGTGGGGCGGCGTTTATGGCAGAGGCTTATGGCAAATTCACAGGCCAACCCGGCATTTGTTTTGTCACGCGTGGACCTGGTGCAACGAATGCAAGCATTGGTGTGCATACCGCCATGCAAGATTCCAGCCCGATGATCCTGTTTATTGGTCAAATCGGGCGGGACATGCGCGAACGAGAAGCGTTCCAAGAAATTGATTATCGCGCATTCTTTGGGCCCATTGCGAAATGGGTCACGGAAATTGACGATCCTGATCGTATCCCTGAAATTATCGCGCGCGCTTACTGCACCGCAATGTCAGGGCGCCCAGGCCCCGTTGTCATCGCCTTGCCAGAGGATATGTTACGAGAAGTAACCGAAAAAACGGTTCCACCTGCGATAAGCATCGCAAAACCTAGCCCGTCTGCGCAAGACATCGAAACGATTCAATCTGCGTTGCAAAATGCCAAACGGCCGTTGATTATGGTTGGTGGCGGTGGCTGGGATAGGCAAGGGCGCCTTGATCTACAACAATTTGCTGAATCCGCCAAAATACCAGTGATCTGTGGTTTTCGTAATCAGGATTTGATGGACAACAGTTCAGCGCAATATATCGGTGATGCATCGTTTGGAAAATCAGATGCGATGAAAACATGCATCGCACAATCAGATTTGATTTTGGTTATAAATCAACGATTTGGCGAGGTTGTCACAGATGGTTGGGAATTGTTTGATCTGCCAACACCGACGCAAAAAATCATTCACACACATATATCGCCAGACGAATTAGGTAAGGTTTATCAATGCGATACACATATTAATTCATGTCCTAATATCTTGGTTTCACAGCTTTTGTATTGTAATATAAATTGCCAATGGGCCGAATGGATGAATGAATGTCGCACGGGGTATCATGACGCGCGTCAATTACCGGAAACCATTGGTGCGGTTAATCCTGCACAGATTTGTGATGCGCTGAATGGATTGCTGGATAATGATGCAATTATCACCAACGGCGCTGGAAATTTCGCAATTTGGCACAGTAAGTATTTGAATTTTAATCATAATCGCCGGCTTATTGCGCCACAATCAGGTGCCATGGGCGCAGGGTTTCCATCCGCGATTGCAATGAAATCCATCCATCCCAAACGCCAAGTGATTTGTTTCGCTGGTGATGGTGATTTTCAGATGACATGCAACGAGCTTGGCACAGCCATGCAAAATGATCTGAAACCCGTTGTGATCATCTTTAATAACGGAAGTTATGGCACGATCCGAATGCACCAAGAAGGCAAATATGCCAATCGCATTAGCGGTACAGAACTTCAAAATCCAAATTTCAAAGACATTAGCAACGCATATGGTTTTGACTATCAACTGGTCACCAAAACTTCGCAATTTATTACAGCGTTTCAAAAGGTTAGCGAACAAGGTGGTATCATTGAGTTGACCATAGATATTCGTGATATCGCGCCAAATAAGCGTTTAGGCTAGGTTTTAGTATCTATTAAATTAACATAATATGTATTATGGGATTATTGCATGCCTGATATAACTGCTTCACATCACGGCACCTATTGGCCAAGGAACGAATTCATTATCGCCTAATCCCAGCATTTCTGACTTGGTTAATTGACCTGACGCAGTTGCACGGATTGCGTCAAAAATTTCACGTCCTTTGTCGTGAATGCTCACGCCATTTGAAATGACATCTCCTGCGTTCAAATCCATATCGTCATGCATTTGTGCAAATAAACGATCAGAGGTTGCCAACTTAATTGTTGGTGCAGGTTTAGATCCAAATGCCGATCCCCGCCCCGTGGTAAACACCACAATCTGTGCACCACCTGCGATTTGGCCTGTGACGGATACGGGATCATATCCAGGTGTGTCCATAAACACAAAACCAGCACCGCTGATTTTTTCGGCATAATCATAGACAGCAGTTAACGGTGTTGATCCAGCTTTGGCCGCGGCGCCCAGTGATTTTTCAAGAATTGTAGTAATCCCGCCCTGTTTGTTCCCAGGGCTTGGGTTATTGTCCATCGAGCCGCCATTTTGCGCGGCATAGGTTTCCCACCATTTGATTTGCGAAATCAATTGTTGCGCAACATCATTGGACGCTGCGCGGCGCAAAAATAACTGTTCCGCGCCATAAATTTCGGGCGTTTCGGAAAGAATTGCCGCCCCGCCCTCTGCAACGATTAAATCGCTGGCGATGCCCAATGCTGGGTTGGCTGTGATTGATGAAAACCCGTCTGATCCGCCGCATTGCAATGCAACGCGCAGTTTAGACATGGATTGTTTGCTGCGCTTTGCCGTGTTCACATCGGGCAAAATTTCGCAAACATGTGCCTTGATTTGGTCAATGGTTGTGCGTGTACCACCAGATTCTTGGATCGTTAATGCCCGAAACCGTTCGCCGCCAGTTTTGCCAAATTTCGTTTGCATGCGTGCGATTTGCATAACCTCGCACCCCAATCCGACAAAAATTGTTGCCCCGACATTTGGATGCGTTGCATGGCCCCACAACACGCGATCAAGAATATCAAACCCGCGCCCATCCGATGCCATGCCGCATCCAGAACCATGTGCAAATGCCACAACACCATCCACATTTTCATAACGATCCAACATACCGCTGGATTCCAGTTCAAATGCGGCCTTTCGAATGACGGTTGCGGAACAATTCACCGTGGCGATAAGCGCGATATAATTGCGCGTACCCACCTGCCCGTCTGCACGTGCATATCCATTAAACGTAGCACCGGTTGGCGCTGGCACCGCGGCGTTTGCGATGTCTAAATCCGCACCAATTTCATAATCTTGCGCAGTTTGCGCAAACTGACAGTTATGCACATGCACATGTTGCCCAGTTGCGATATCTTGGGTTGCAATCGCGATGAATTGCCCAAATTTTAATATGTGTTCCCCTTTTGGGATATCACAGCGTGCGATTTTGTGCCCAGTTGGAATAATGTTTTGTAATGTGTTGCCGCAATTTAGCGGGTCATCTCCGATATTACCACGCGTGGTTAATACCACCACATTATCGTTTGGGTGTAACAGGATTGGGTCAGACATGTGACAACGCGCGCATTACACCGCGTAATTCGGCCAATCCACGTAACCGCCCAACAAGCGGATACCCAGGGATATATTCGCGATCAGCATCAGAAAGAATATGATGGCCATGATCTGGTCTGAACGGGATTTGATAATCGCTACGGCCCATTTCACGCCGGCGCGATTGTTCATCAAGCAACACTTTGATCAATGCGATCATATCGGTGTCGCCGTCCAAATGCGGCGCTTCTTCGAATGATCCGTTTGGTTCGCTGCGCACATTACGCAGATGGGCAAAATGAATGCGATCAGCAACATTTGCGGCAATTTTTGGAATGTTATTTTGCGGGTTTGCACCCAATGAACCTGAACAAAGCGTTACGCCATTGGCAGGATTGTCATGAGCCTTCATGATCCATTCCAAATCCTCAGCAGTTGAAACAATACGTGGGAGCCCAAGGATATCTCGCGGCGGATCATCTGGATGCACGCAAAGTTTAACACCGTTTTCCGCGGCGGTTGGCACCACCTCGTCCAGAAAACGTTTGTAATTTTGGCGCAAAACGTTGCGATCAATTCCCTGATATTGCGCCAAGGCATCATTAAGCCCTGCAACATCGTAACGATCAAATGCACCTGGCATGCCCGCCATAATTGCGTCAAGCAATTCATCCTGATCAGATTGGCTTGATCGATCAAACCAATGTTTTGCAGCAATGACCACGCTTTCATCATAATCCGCTTCGGCGTTTTTTCGCGCCAGCATATGAATTTCAAATGCCGCCATTTTCACCGCGTCAAACCGAAGACATGTTCCACCGCCCAAAACGGGTGCAGTTAAATCAGTGCGCGTCCAATCCAATAGCGGCATAAAATTATAGCAAATCGTTTTTACACCGTGATCGGCAAGGTTCACAATTGATTGGCGATAATTGGAAAACAAGGTGCTCAGATCACCGTCACCGCGTTTAATCCGTTCATGCACGGGTAAACTTTCGACCACTGCCCAATGAAAGCCAGCGCTCTTGAACTGATCATTTCGCGCTTGGATTTGATCATTTGGCCATACCTCGCCGTAAGGGATATTGTGTAATGCGCTTACGATTCCACGCGCACCAGTTTGTGCGATCTCTGACAATGAAATCAGATCATATTCACCATACCAACGCCAGCATTCGATCATGTTGTCTCCTTTTGAATTGCGTTTCTTGCACCGCGTTCCCAAATCTGCTCCGCCGCATTGGCAATGGGGGATTTTAATTTTTCAGCCAGTGTTTGTGGGAAAATTTCGCGCATTGATAATAGTGCCGTTGCCTTTGCCGACGGGGTCGAGTGCATTTGGCAAACATCATGTAATGTCGCGGCCATTGGGTCGCGCACATCAATTGCACGGCCCAGTTCGTCCGATCCAGATACATATCGCATCCATGCCGCCACTGCGAGGAATAGCGCGGTATTATCGCGACCAGATTCCAGATTTTCCGTGATTGTCCCCAATAATCGTTGGGGGAGCTTTTGGCTCCCGTCCATGGCGATTTGCCACGTTTTATGGCGGATTGTGGGATTGCGATAACGCGCAAGCAAAGCGTCGGCATAATCGGCAAGGTTCACACCGTTTGGCGCGATCACCGTTGGAATAATTTCGGCCCAAAGAGCACGTGCAAATTTTGCAAAAACGGGATCGGCGATAGTATCCGCAATCGTTTCGTGCCCCGCAAGGTATCCCGTATATGCAAGCGCTGAATGTGTACCATTTAACATGCGCAGTTTCATATGTTCATGTGCGGTCACATCTGCCACCATTTCCGCCCCAGCAGCGGCGAAATCTGGGCGGGTGTTGGCGACAAAGTTATCTTCAATTGCCCATTGCGAAAATGGTTCATGCATCACTGGTGCGGCGTCAAATTTGCCCGTGATCTTTGCCACGCGTTCAATGTCCGCATCTGTGGTGGCGGGTGTGATACGATCCACCATTGTTGATGGAAAACAACATTCCGATTTAATCCAATCCGCAAATGTTGGGTCAATTAGTTCAGCAAATTCCAACACCAATCCCCGCACCAATTTTCCGTTTTCTGGCAAATTATCACAGGTTAAAACCGTGAACGGTGGAGTTTGCGCGTTATTTCGAATTTGCAGCGCACGAAACAAATAGCCAATGGCGGATTTCGGCGTTTCGTTTTCCAGATCATGTTTGATATCGGGATGTGCTATGTTTAACCGACCCGTTGCAGGATTATGGCAATATCCTTTTTCGGTAACGGTCAATGATACAATTTTGATATTCGGGTCCGCCATTGCATTCAAAACCGCATATGGGTTTTCAGGGGCAACAAGAACGTTGTTCAAAACCTCGATCACGCGAGTTTCTTCGCCGTTTGGGCCAAGGCTCACGGATGTGTATGCCCAATCTTGTGGTCGCAACGCATCCGCGGTGCGCGAACTTTGTAATGATACGCCGACAACCCCCCAATCCCCACCAGAGGCCGCCATTGCATCCGCAATATATACACAGCCAAACGCGCGAAAAAATGCACCTAACCCCAGATGAACCACGCCCGCTTTAGGACGTGTTGCACCAACGGGTTTTAAACGATCAACGGGCAAGCCAACCCCCATCAACATTTAATACCGCGCCGTGCACATAGCGTGCGGCTGGGCTGCAAAGATATACAGCGGCACCGGCGATATCAGATGCCTGCCCCCATCGCCCTGCTGGGATACGATCCAGAATTGCTTTGTTGCGCACAGGATCGTTTTGCAAATCCGTGGTGTTGTTGGTTTCGATATATCCAGGAGCAATTGCGTTGACGTTTATGCCCTGCGCCGCCCATTCATTGGCAAGCAATTTAGTAAGCCCCGCAACCCCGTGTTTTGATGCGGTATAGGATGGCACGCGAATGCCGCCTTGGAATGACAGAAGCGATGCGATGTTGACCACCGCACCCTGTGCATTGCGATTTACCACCGATTTAGCGAATGCTTGGGTTGTGAAAAACAACGCCTTTAGGTTCACATCCATCACATCGTCCCAATCGGATTCGGTGAAATCAAGCGCATCATTGCGGCGAATGATGCCAGCATTATTCACAAGAATATCGATGTTTTGGTTTTGAAATAAATCCTGCCCCGCCATTGGGTCGGAAAAATCCACCAATATGGATGACGCAGCGCCGCCCATATTGGTGATGTGTTCAACGGTTTCACCACATTCGCGTCGCCCGGCACAAACCACCGTGGCACCAGCGTTTGCCAGACCAATGGCAATTGCCTGTCCAATGCCAGTATTTGCGCCTGTTACCAAGGCCGTGCGATCCGATAATGAAAATGGATTGCTCACCGTAAATCCTCCATCGCGACTATATCCATATCGGTGAAATCAATATTATCGCCAGCCATCGCCCAGCAAAATGTATAAGACGACGTTCCAGCGCCTGAATGAATTGACCAAGGCGGTGAAATCACTGCCTCTTCATTTGCCATCACGATATGGCGGGTTTGGGTTGGTTCACCCATAAAATGAAAAACTCTTTGATCATCAGGAATGTCAAAATAAAGATACGCTTCCATGCGTCGATCATGCAGATGTGCAGGCATGGTATTCCAAACAGAACCTTGTTCAAATTGCGTATATCCCATCGAAAGCTGACAGGTTTGGCACACATCAGGGTGCAAAAACTGAATGATGACCCGTTCGTTGGCGGTCTCACGTGCACCCATTTCAACACGGCGCGCATCGGATGGTTTGATCACGCGTGTGGGAAAGGTTTGATGCGCTGGTGCGGATAACACATAAAACCGCCCGTCCCCGTTAAATTCAACGGCGCCTGCGCCCATGCCGATGTATAGAACCTCTCCGTTATTAAGCGTGTGTTCAACCCCCTCCACAACGATTTGACCCGTAGCGCCGATGTTTAAAATACCCATTTCGCGACGATCAAGGATTGATGGCGTTCCGGTGGCCGCGACATTATCTAGCACAAGTGTTTTGCCATTTGGCACGGCAGACCCAAGGATAAGGCGATCATAATGGCTGTAAACCAAATTGATTTCACCTTCTTTGAACAATCCGCCCACATGGAAATGGTCGCGTAATTGTTCAGTGTCCAGTGATTTGGCCGATGCGGGATCTATTGCGTGTCTTACTTGAGTTTTGAGCATGAATATCTCTCTTTTTATGTGAATTTGAATGTCAGAGCCGGTACGCTTGTTTTGCAAGCCGATATGCAAGGTCATATGAAACTTCGCGTGCGTCATTTTCCGCCAGTCGCCCAGTGGCAACCAAGGTCGCCAAAAACGCGCTATCAACTCGGCGTGCAACATCATGGCGTGCAGGTATGGAACAAAACGCACGCGTATCGTCATTAAAGCCAACAGTGTTATAAAAACCCGCAGTTTCCGTTGCCATTTCGCGAAACCGCATCATGCCCTCGTAACTGTCATGAAACCACCACGGCGGGCCAAGTTTTAATGCGGGATAAACCCCCGCAAGTGGTGCCAGTTCACGTGCGTAGCTGGATTCATCAAGTGTAAACACAATGATTGTTAGGTCTGGTTCTCCACCCACCGCATTCAACAAAGGTTTCAACGCATTTACATAATCAGTGCGCGATGGGATGTCGTAACCTTTGTCGCGGCCAAACTTTGTAAAAATGGCATCGGAATGATTGCGAGCGGCCCCTGGGTGGATCTGTAACACCAATCCATCGTCAAGGCTCATTCGCGCCATTTCGGTTAACATATGTCCGCGAAATGCATCGGCCTCGTCCGCGGAACATTCGCCACGCAGCGCTTTGTCAAACAGGTTTGCGGCAACACTTGGGTCAAAATTTTCGGTGCGCGCGGTTGGATGCCCGTGATCGGATGAGGTTGAACCAAATGATTTGAAAAACGCACGGCGATTGCGATGTGCAGCCAGATACCCCTGCCAAGTGGTTGTATCTTCGCCAGCCATTTCACCCAGTTTTTGCACATTGTCGGCAAAGCCATCAAATTCGGGATCAATTACCGCATCTGGGCGGTATGCGGTCACTACTTTGCCGCCCCACCCGCTTTGTTGGATCAATTTGTGCCACTTGAGGTCATCAATTGCGCTTTCGGTGGTGGAAATTGCCTCGATATTAAATTGTTCGAACAGGGCACGTGGGCGAAACGCATCTTGTGTTAAACAATTATCGATGTGGTCGTAAATTTCGTCGGCTGTTTCTGCCGATAATGGTTTATAAATGCCGAACACTTCTTGTAATACGTGATCCACCCAAATACGCGATGGTGTAGCGCGAAACAGATAGTAGTTTTCCGCAAATAGTCGCCAAATTTTGCGTGGGTCTTGTTCCGTTTTGCCCCCATCTTCGCGTGGAACGCCCATTGCTTCTAATGGTATGCCTTGGGAATGTAGCATGCGAAACACGTAGTGATCTGGTGTGACCAACAATTGTGCGGGATCAGAAAAGGGTTTGTTTTCTGCAAACCAACGCGGATCGGTGTGCCCATGTGGGCTAATTATCGGCAAGTCACAAATATCGTCATATAGCGAACGTGCCAAGTTTCGCACGGCAGGATCCGTTGGGAACAAGCGATCTTTATCAAGCAACATATCATTGTCCCCTTTTCGGTCATTAATGCGGGTCTTGCCCATCTGTAACTGATATCCTAGTTTGACAAAAACATCATGTCAACTAATAACCCAGTTGATAGATGCGGGAATTACTGTATAATCAAAATACGAAATTAGTGAAAAAAAGGCCAAGCAATCGATGAGTGGAAATACACATAAAACACAAACCGCTTTGCCGCTTTCAACCATTCATCATACCCCTACTCCAACGGTGGCAGATCAAGTTTTTGATGAATTACAAAAACATATTTTGACATTAGAGCTCCCGCCAAGCACAAAAATTTCAGAAACCGAAGTCGCCAATAAAATGGGCGTATCGCGCCAACCCGTGCGCGAGGCATTTAAAAGATTGGCAAAATTGGGTTTCTTGGAAATCCGTCCGCAAAGCGGCACAAAGATTAGCCTGATTTCAGAAGAATCCGTGCTTCGCGCACGGTTCATTCGCATCGCGTTAGAGGTGCACACCTGTCAGGCCGCTTGTGATCGGCTTACCCCTGATGGGATCAAACAATTGCGTGACTTGATCGAGCTGCAACGCGCCGCGGTAAGTGCGAATGATCGTGTTACCTTTCACAAGTTAGACGATGAATTTCATCAAAAAATTTGTGTTCTGGCAGATGTTGGTTACGTCTGGGATTTAATTCGTGACAGCAAGGCCCATATGGACCGTATCCGTATGTTATCACTTAACGAAACATCGCAACGTTTTGCACTTGAAGAGCATATTGAAATTGTTGATGCAATTGCCGCGCAGGATACGGAGATTGTCGCACAAGTTGTTAAAAAACATCTAAGCAGGATTTTGACTTTGATCGAAGAAATCAAAGCCACCAATCATAGTTGGTTTACAGATGGTCAGCCGTGACAGTTGAACGAAACCCTATCGCATAACCCGCAAACCATCATTGTCAAATTCAAACGCCTGATCCTCATCATAGGTTAGCGAAACTTTGGCACCAACATCCATCGCATGTTGACCAAATAAACGCACAGTGATCGGTTCATTGGTATCGGTGCGCACAAGAAGGTTTGTATCGCTTCCTAAATTTTCAATATGGGTAATTTTCCCTGTTATTTTTCCGCCTTTGGCGACACGCAAATGTTCGGGGCGAATGCCAATCGTTCCCCCCTGCCCATCTGGTTTGTTCAAAAAATTCATTGCAGGCGAGCCAAGGAAACCCGCGACAAATTTATTTGCTGGATTGTTATAAAGCTCCATCGGGCTTCCGACTTGTTCAATCCGCCCATCGCGGAGCACCACGATTTTATCGGCCAAGGTCATCGCCTCGGTTTGATCATGGGTAACGTAAACCATGCTGGCGCTTAATGTGCGATGGAGTTCGGCGATTTCAATCCGTGTGTTCATGCGCAATGCCGCATCTAGATTTGACAGTGGTTCATCAAACAAAAACAGTTTTGGTTCACGCACAATTGCGCGCCCAATTGCAACACGTTGGCGCTGTCCGCCAGACAATTCCGCAGGATGGCGATCTAGATAATCATTAAGCGATAAAATCTCACTCGCCTTTTGTACGCGTGTTTCTATTAAATCTTTGGGTTGTTTTTCCTGCTTTAAGCCAAGCGACATATTCGCCTTGACGCTGAGATGGGGATATAAAGCATAAGATTGAAAAACCATTGCAATGCCACGGCGTGACGGTGGTGTGTCGTTCACCTGTTCACCTGCAATAAATACCGAACCTTTTGTTGCATCCTCTAGCCCCGCAATCACCCGCAAGAGCGTTGATTTCCCGCAACCAGATGGGCCAACAAAAACGACGAATTCACCGTCTTCGACCGTAAGGTTAATATCCTTTAACACATCAACCGAACCAAAGGATTTATAGACATTTTCAAGTTTAAGTGCGGGCATTATTCAAAGTCTCCTAACTGGATAATTTTTCCAGAACGGATGCTTTCATCCGCTGCCAGACAAATTTTAAGCGATTGCACCGCATCATTCATATGGGCAGACAAATCGATATTGTTCTGAATTGCATTGATCACAAACGCCTGTTCGCGATCGCATAATTCTTGGTGGCCGGGTTCGTCTGGCATGGTGATTGTTTCATCGCCATCGATGCGATGCACAAGGATGGAACCAACGCGTGTATGCCCTTCGACATCATCCGAATGAATGTCGGATTTATCCACGATAGACACGGCGCCATTTGGCGAAACGATATCTTTGACGAAATGGGCGGTGTTGGACATCATCGGGCCCCACCCTGCTTCGTACCACCCAACGGACCCATCGGCAAAACGCACCTGAAGCTGGCCGTAGTTATACATATCAGGCGCAATTTCATCTGACAGGCGCAATCCAATGCCATGGACGCTAACGGGTTCTGAAATGGCAATCTGGCACATCACATCAACGTAATGCACACCACAATCAACGATGGGTGATGTTGTTTGCATCAATGCCTTGTGTGTATCCCACGTATCCCCCGATGATTGCTGGTTCAGGTTCATGCGAAATACATATGGCCCGCCCAATGCGCGCGCTTGTTCTACCAATTGAATCCAGCTTGGGTGGTGGCGCAGGATATAACCAACCACCAATTTTCGCCCCAATTTTTGCGCCGTTTCAACAACGCGTTTTGCATCCGAGACATTGGTGGCAAGTGGTTTTTCCACGAATACATCTGCACCCGCATTCATCGCCGCAATGGCGTAATCTGCATGGCTGTCAGAATAACTGGCGATGCAGACCAGATCAGGATTGCATGTGTCCAGTGCGGTTTTGAAATTAGAATAGAATGGAACCTTGGTTAGGGTTTCGGGCAATGTGACCTTGCTACGGTTCACAACCCCAACCAATTCGACATCGCTGTTTGCTTGCAGCGCGAGCGCATGGCTCTGCCCCATATTACCAAGGCCAATAACAATCGCGCGGATCATTTCACTGCTCCTGATGTGATGCCACGAATTAGCTGGCGTGAAAACACAACGTAAAGCGCCATAACAGGCAGGATCGCCAATGAAAGCGCGGATAATACCGCGTTCCAGTCGGTCACGAATTGGCCGATGAACACTTGGCTGCCAAGGGTAAGTGTCTTCACCTCTTCTGCGGGGGCAAGGATCAATGGGAACCACAGATCATTCCAAATCGGGATCATGTTAAACACTGCCACTGTTGCCATTGCTGGGCGCACCAGCGGCAATACCAGATTGAAAAAGATGCGATATTCAGACAACCCATCAATGCGCCCTGCATTTTTCAAATCATCCGAAACCTGTTTCATAAATTCGCTAAGGATAAATACCGCGAGCGGCAAACCTTGGGCGGTGTAAACCAAGATGAGCGCCCATAACGTGTTGACCAAACCTGTGGCCACCATCATATCCAAAATCGCGACGGTGCCGATACGGATCGGAATCATGATCCCAAGCGCGAGGTAAAGCCCCATCAAGGTATTCCCCTTAAACCGATATTCCGCCAAGGCAAAGGCGGCCATCGCGCCAAATAACAGGATGAAAAATAACGACACCACGGTGACGATCATCGAGTTTTGGAAATAAAGGAAAAAATCCCCCTGTTTTAAAACCGTTTCATATCCAACCATGCTAAACGTGTCAGCATTTGGTAATGCGAGCGGTTCGCGAAAAATCGCACGGCGTGTTTTAAAGCTATTGATAACAATAACAAAAACGGGGAATAGCGCGATCAATGTATAGGCGATCAACGCAGCATGCGCGGCAATCACATTGGTTTTGTTATGGCGAGCTTTGTTCATAACCGACCCCTAAAATTGATAGCGCCGCATGCGGCTTTGAATTGCGAACAGGTAAATACACACCCCAACTAAAATGATGGCGAACATCGCGGATGCAATCGCTGATCCCATATGCGGATCACCCAATTGCAATTGGAACCCAAAGAATGTGCGATACATAAATGTACCCAAAATATCAGTGGAAAAATCAGGTCCGGCCAGCGCGCCTTGGGCGGCATAGATTAGGTCGAATGCATTGAAATTGGCCACGAACGTCAGGATCGAAATAATGCCGATGCTGGGTAATATCAGGGGCAGTTTGATTTTCCAAAATGCCGCCGCGCCTGTGATACCGTCACATTCCCCTGCTTCCAAGATTTCCTCTGGGATGGAGAGCAACGCGGCATAGATCAACATCATTGGGATACCGACAAATTGCCATACGGATACCAGCGATAATGTGGTTAACGCATATGCCTCGCGCCCCAACCACGGCGCATAAAGCGATTTTAATCCAACTGCATCCAACATTCCCGGCGCGATGCCCCAAATCGGTGACAGGATCAATTTCCACGCAAATCCGACAATCACAAATGACAGGATTGTGGGGATGAAAATGGCGGAACGATAAAAGCTGGCAAAACGTAGTTTCGGATGCGACAGGATTGCCGCAAGCAAAATACCAATCGGATTTTGCACCAGCATATGAATGATAAAAAACCAGAAATTGTTACCAAGCGCATTCCAAAACTGTTTTGACCAATTTTCATCGCCAAACAGAGTTTTGAAATTCTCAAGGCCAACAAATTCGCGGGCTTGGGCAACCTCGCTATAAAGCGAGAGGCGCAATGTATTGAACAGCGGATAAATCATCACGGCCGTGTAAACCAGCACCGCGGGTGCCAAAAACACAAAGATATGCCATTTGATACGCGATGGTTTTTGTGTGCTGTTCATGCTGTTCCCCTGTTGATTGGCTTGGGCGAATACACCGCCCAAGCCGTTGTGATTAAACGCTTATTGTTGTGGTGCGTACCAGCTTGCCAAACCTTTTTGCAAACGTTCGCCCGCGGCTTCTGGTGTTTCGTTCCCACGGATTACAGCAACGGATGCATTCCATGTTTCGTTTTCCAAATTTGGCGTGCCACGTGACAGGATTTGATATGTGGATCGAATGGATGATTCACATTTTGAACGCCAGCTTACGAATTCTTGTGCAAGCGGATCCTCCATGCCAACCTCGTGGTTTGACAATGAAAAGAAACCCGGCAACGCATTGGCATAGATTTTCGCAAACTCTGCAGAACCAACCCAGTTAAGAAATGTTTTCGTTTCCTCTGGATGGGCGGTTTTCGCATTCATGCCAATCGCAATATCGGTGTGATCGGAAATGTAGCACGTGTCACCCGCTGCCTGTACCGGTGGATTAAACGCACCCATTTCAAAATCGACCAGATTATTGAAGCCTGAAATTTCCCATGAACCAGCGGGATAGATTGCCGCGCGGCCCAGTGTGAAAATGTTCTGGCTGTCTGGATATGTTTGCGCTTCGTAACCATCACCCAGATATGCGCCCCATTTTGCAAGCTGGCTAAATGGTGCAACCCATTGTGGATCGGTTAGCTTTTGATCGCCATTGATCAATGCAAGACGGCCCTCTTCGCCTTTCCAATAATTTGGGCCAATGTTGTTGTAGCCCATTGTTGCCGCTTCCCATTGGTCGTTGGTGCCCATCGCCATTGGAATGTAATTGCCGTCTTCTTTGATTTTTTCTAACGCTGCAAAAAATTCGGCTTCGGTGCTTGGAACTTCGACACCAACCTCTGAAAACGCATCTTTGTTGTAGATAAAGCCGTGGATCACAGATGCCATTGGCACACAGAATGTTGCGGAACCATCATCGGTGCTCCAGCCTGATTTGGCGACATCAGAAAAATTATTCATGCCATCAAGATCAGACAGATTTGCCAAATGACCCGCATCATATAATGCAAGTGATGCGTCAAACGGGCGACATGTCACCAGATCCCCCGCGGAACCTGCATCCAATTTGGAATTCAGAACTGCGTTATATTCAGCAGGTGCCGATGGGGTAAATTTGATTTTAATACCTGGATTTGCGGCCTCGAACGCGGGAATGATCTGTTCTTGCCAAATAGCCAAATCATCGTTGCGCCAGCTTTCGATGGTTAATGTCACATCCTGAGCCATGGCATTTGTGCATAACACAGTGGTGGCAAGCAAACTGCCGGTAATTGTACGTTTTAACATTGTGGTCTCCCTTATGTTTGTGCGGTTTTCGCAGCATTTAATGCCAGCAAACAATCGGCCATTCGCGGCCCATAGGTTGCAAGCAGTTTATTCACCTCGGATGCTGGGCATCCTTTGGCAATTAGAATTGCGTGTTTGGTGTTTCCATTGGCGATATCCATTGCGTGCGCTGCATCCTGTGGTGATACATGGGCAATGGAACAAATGATATTTACAGCGCGCTGTCGCAGCTTGGCATTGTCAGCGATCAAATTGATCATCTGGCCATCATGAACATGCCCAAGCAAAATCCCCGCCTGTGTTGATATGAAATTAAGCGCAACCTTTTGCGCCGTTCCCGCCCCCATGCGGGTTGATCCTGCCAGTGCCTCTGGCGGGGTACGCAAGCAAATCGCGATATCCGCGATGTTAAGCAATCTGGTATCTGGGTTATTGGCAATACCAATAACCGCAATGTTTTTTTCCTTGGCGGCATTGGCAATTTCACATGGGAATGGCGTGGTTCCACTGGCGCTAATGGCAATGATGCAATCGTTTTGGTGCATCGCATTTACGATTTCTTGTGCGCTGGAAATATCATCCTCTGTATTACCTGGCATTTGACCATTTGTGGGGACGCCACCAGCCATATGGATGCGAATTTGATCTTGTGAAATGCCAAATGTTCCGGGCAATTCAGCGCCATCTGCAAGCGCCATTAACCCCGAACTGCCCGCCGCAACGTAATGGATTGTGCCACCTGACTGAATGGTTTTTGCGACCTGTTCGCTTGCAAGGATGATCTCTGATGCGACATGTTCAATTGCATCCAGCGATTTTCGTTGCACGTCTAACATGATGGTCAAAGCACGCATTGGCGCAACGGCATCAATGTGCATATTTGAATTGGCGATCTGTTCAGTTTGCGGCAGCAATGTCGAATCTCCTTATTCCAAAAATAATACCTTTATAATACCTATTGTCGAGTCATTTTTAAAAACGGCAGATTTTCGCAGAATTACTTAAGTAAAATCAATATCCTTTCAATCTAAAAAGCCCCGATAGCCGATATGGATTTCAATTTTGGGCTTCACATCTCAACAAAGGTATTATAAAGGTATTACATGAGTGATTCACAAAAACCATATATTCTGGCGGTTGACGGTGGCGGTTCTGGCTGTCGTGTGGCCATTGCTGATTGTGATGGAAACCGGCTTGGCGGCGCTATTGGTGACGCGGCAAATGTAGCATCAAACCTTGATTCAGCATGTGTGAATGTCGCCGCTGCGATCAATGCTGCATTAAAAGATGCACATCTGGATCATCATGCCACGCCCAATATTTGCGCCCATTTTGGTTTGGCGGGCTATATGGATGAAAAGCAAGGCCAGATTTTGCGAAAAAAATTCAAATTTCACAAACTGTCATTAACCGATGATCGACCCACCACTGTTTTGGGTTCGCTTGGCGGACAAGATGGATATGTGATCGGCATTGGAACGGGAACGTTTTGTGGGGCGTCAAATGCTGGGCAAATGCATTTTGTTTCTGGACGCGGGTTTTATATTTCCGATCAGGCATCTGGCGCATGGCTTGGCCGTCGATCGCTTGAAATTGTTGTGCAATGTGATGATAAAATCTTGGTACACTCCCCCCTAACCCAATCTTTGCTAGCGCAATTTAATAACATCAACGCGATGGTGAAATTTAGCGTCACCGCAACCCCACGTGATTACGCACGCTTTGCACCCGATATTATTCGCGCCGCCAGCAATGACGATCAACATGGCCGTGCATTGATGAATGAAGGGGCTGCGTATTTGCGATCTGCGCTTACTACGCTTGGATATCAATCGGGCGAGCGTTTGGTTTTAACTGGCGGTGTTGGGCCAAGCTATTTGGAATACCTTGGCAAACCGTTCAACACAAATATTACAAAACCATTGGGCGATGCGCTTGATGGTGGGTTGGCGATGGCACACAAATTGGTTTTGCAATCAAACGAGGCCTGCGCATGACTGTTGCAAAATATCTTGCGCCTGAAAAATGGCTCACGCCTGATGGGGGGCCACGTTATTTACAGCTTCGCAATCGGTTGTCGTCTGGAATAGCTGATGGCATTTTGCAACCATCAAGCCCGCTTCCACCTGAACGCGAAATTGGTGCGATCACTGGATTATCACGTGTCACCGTGCGGAAAGCCATTCAAACATTGGCACAAGACGGGCAGATCATTCAAAAACAAGGATCAGGTTCGTTCGTTGCACCAGATCAATCGCGCATCGAACAATCATTGTCACGCCTGACATCATTTAGCGAAGACATGGAACGGCGCGGATTAAATTCAACATCACGCTGGTTGGACAAGGGAATATACATGCCCTCCCCGGCAGAGGTGTTATCGCTGGCACTGGCACCTGATGCATCAGTTTCGCGCATGACACGACTGCGAACCGCTGATGAGCGCCCGATGGCGATTGAACGCGCATCACTTCCAACAGAAATCCTGCCTGACCCCGAATTGGTTCAGGGATCATTATACGAGTTGCTGGAAACATATGGGCGTCGTCCAATACGCGCATTGCAAAAAATTTCTGCAATCAACGTCATCGGCGAAAATTGCGAATTGCTGGAAATGGAACAAGGCGCTGCGGGGCTTCAAATTGAACGCATGTCCTATCTTGCGGATGGGCGCGTAGCGGAATTTACACAATCAATCTATCGCGGGGATGCCTATAACTTTGTGGCGGAATTGCGATTAGCAAAGGAATGAAACTTTGACGAAATCACAAACCCAAATGCGGCGCGAAATATTGGAATTGCCCGTCGCTGTTGATCGTCTGTTAACGCATGGTGAACCTGAAATTGCGCGTGCTGCGGATGTTTTACGTGACCATGACCCAGCATATATCGTCAGTGTTGCACGTGGATCTTCCGATCATGTTGCTACTTATTTCAAATATGCGACAGAATTATTATTGGGCATTCCCGTGGCATCGGTTGGGCCATCGGTTGCGTCGGTTTACAAGCGCCAAATGGCGCTGAAAAACAGTGCCTGTATTTCAATTTCACAATCAGGCAAAAGCCCAGACATTGTTGAATTGGCACGTATGGCAACCGCCGCTGGCTCCACGTCCATTGCGTTAACAAATCATGCGGATTCACCATTGGTACAGGTTAGCGATTTTACCTTGGACATCCACGCAGGCGCGGAGCTAAGCGTTGCCGCGACCAAGACATTTGTAAACTCTGCTGTTTCGGCAATTTGGTTATTGGCAAAATGGTCAAAAGACGCTGATCTGGAAAAGGCGATTAAAAACTTGCCCCAAGCATTAGAACGCGCCGTCCAAGAGGATTGGTCCGATCTGCGCAAGGCAATTGGAACACGCAATTCATTATTCTGTTTGGGGCGCGGACCATCCTATGCCATTTCCAATGAGGCGGCATTGAAATTCAAAGAAACCTGTCAAATCCACGCTGAATCCTATTCTTCGGCAGAGGTGTTACATGGCCCCGTTTCTATTGTTGATCAAGGGTTTCCAGTGATCGCGATGGCCGCGCATGATGCGGCGGAACCTGCCCTTGCATCTGTTGCCGACGAAATCGCGCAAAAAGGTGGTGTTGTATTTTCAACTAGTGGTCTGGTGAAACACGCAACGCCATTAAATGTGGTGCGCAGCGGGCATGCATTGACCGATCCCATCGTCATGATTGCACATTTTTATGCAATGGTGGAAAAGGTTGCCGCTGCACGTGGGATTAACCCCGATGCACCACGCCATTTGAAAAAAGTAACGGAAACAGTTTGATATGACCCTCACCGCCTATACCGGTGCAAAAATTCATGACGGGCATCGGTTGATCAATGACCATGCGTTTTTATGTGATGGTCAGAATTTTCACGACATCGTTGCGTTGAACAATTTGCCATCAGGCTACACAGAGGTTTCTCTTGATGCTGGCACGATTTGCCCCGGCTTTGTTGATCTACAGGTCAATGGCGGTGGCGGTGTTATGTTCAATGATGATCAATCGGTTGATGCATTGCAAACCATCATCAATGCCCATGCGAGCACTGGAACAGGTGCGATTTTACCAACCTTGATCACCGATACATCCACGCGCACAATTAATGCGATTGATGCGGTTGAAGCGGCGATAGATCAAGGAATTGCGGGTATTATCGGTATTCACCTCGAAGGCCCCCATTTATCGGTCAAACGTAAAGGTGCGCATGATCCAGACTTGATCCGTCAAATGACAGATCAAGATTTGCAAATTATACTAAGTGCCGCCAAACGATTGCCCAATGTTTTGATTACCGTCGCGCCCGAAAACGTAAGTGATGCACAAATTGCACAACTTAGCGCGGCGGGTGTGATCGTTTCGCTGGGGCATACAGATGCCACATACGAAACCTGTATGGAACGTTTTGCCAGCGGTGCAACCTGTGCCACACATCTGTTTAATGCCATGAGCCAGATTACGGGGCGCGAACCAGGTTTGGTTGGTGCCGCGTTGGATCACAAAAATGTTTCGATGGGTATGATTGCCGATGGTATCCATGTTCACCCCGCAACCATACGCAATGCAATGCGTGCAAATCACGGTACAGGGCAAATGTTTTTGGTCACGGATGCGATGGCATCGGTTGGGTCAGATATCCAATCCTTTACCCTGAACGGGCGCAAAATTTTTCGCAAAAATGGGCGTTTAACCTTGGCCGATGGCACATTGGCCGGGGCGGATTTGGATATGCCAACGGCATTGCGTGTGATGGTTAAACAAGTTGGCGCAGATATCGAAACCGCAATTTGCATGGCAACATCTGCACCAATCGCGTTGCTGCGCGATCATTGCGGTTATGGTTCATTTACAAAGGGCAAACCGATGAATGCGGTTTATCTCGACGATAAGCTGCAATTCCAATCAGGAATTTTTGCTTAAATTTTGGCAACAACACTTTTGGTTTTGCAATAGCTTTGCAATGCTTCCAGCCCTTTTTCGCGACCAAAGCCTGATTTTTTGTTACCACCAAAGGGAACTTCTATCCCACCTGCGAAATATTCGTTGATATAGATTTGCCCTGCATCAATATCACGCGCCAAACGATGTGCCGTTGTTGCGTTGCTGGTATAAACGCCTGCAACCAATCCGAACTGACAATCATTCGCCAACGTAAGCGCATGATCAACATCATCGGCGATTTGAACGGTTAAAACTGGGCCAAAAATTTCTTCTTGGACCAATTCATCATCGCTGGGGCGGTTGGCAATGATTGTTGGTTCGTAAAACCAACCCTGCCCTGTTTTGGGATCTTGGGTAATATTGCCACCTGTTAAAACCTCTGCCCCACGCGTTTTTGCGCGATCAACAAAACCTGCAACCTTTTGCAGATGCTGTTGTGAATTTAACGGTCCCATTTGTGGATCAGAAAGCCCATGCCCAACGGAAATTTCCGCTGCGCGTTTCACCAAACGATCAATAAATTCATCGTGGATTTCACGTGCGATAATTAATCGTGAACCGGCAGAGCAAATTTGACCAGCATTTTCAAAAATCGCCCCGAGCACACCGTTTAGCGCGGCGTCTTGATCACAATCGCCCAAAACCACAACGGGTGATTTCCCGCCCAGTTCCAATACAACACGCGTTATATTATCCGCGGCTGATTTCATCACATTGCGTCCTGTGGCAACAGAGCCTGTGAATGTCACCTGACCAATATCAGGATGCGCAACCAATGCCGCACCGGTTTGCAAACCTGTGCCAGTAATCACGTTACAGACCCCTGAGGGCAATCCTGCCTGATGTAAAATTTCACCTAATAACAACGCACTAAACGGTGTTGTTTCTGCGGGCTTTGCCACAACGCAACACCCTGCGGCCAATGCGGGCGCAATGCCACGTGCGGCGGTGGAAATGGGGAAATTCCATGGGATAATATGCGCTGTCACGCCAATAGGTTCAGATATGCTATACCCAAGATAATCATGGCCAAGTGGGAATGTTTGACCCTGTAATTTATCGCAAACGCCTGCGTAATATTCAAAACAACGCGCAGCGCCACGCACATCACCGCGTGCCTCTGATAGTGGTTTGCCACAATCAAGCGTTTCGATGATGGCAAGGCGTTCAAGGTTTTCCAAAATCAAAGCGGCGGTTTTGGATAATATGCGCCCACGTTCAACGGGTGCGGTTTTGCGCCAGATATTTTGAAATGTTGTGCGGGCATTCGCGACCGCCTGATCTACATCCGACGATGTGCCATTGGTAAATCGCGCAAATACCGCCCCGCGCCCCGCATCAAAGCTTTCGATCATGTCTTTACCAGCTTTGGTATATCCACCATTGATAAAATGGCCGTCAGGCAAATCCACGCTGGCGGTTCCAGTGATCAAATCATCAAGTTTGTCCAACATGTTAGGCCTCGTGTTTAGAAATATGATAGGTGGCGTTTTCAAGCCAGTCTTGGCGGATTTCCACGCCCCAACCTGGTTCATCCGTTACTGTGGCATGGCCATCAACGATGTCAAAAGGTGATTTTACAAACAGGTTTTCCTGCCACGGATAATAATCCAACCCTTCGATGGAAAATTCCAGATATTTTCCTGCATTTGGAATGGCGCGCAATAAATGCATGGTAAACAAAGTAACCATTGACAGGTTCGCACAATGGGGGGTTACGGGAATGCCTGCCTTGTGCGCCATGTCTGTGACGCGCAATGTGCGGGTCATACCACCCAAATAACAGATATCAGGCTGAACAATATCAACGATTTCGCCATCAATCATGCGTTTCCAATTGTCCAGCATGCAATCTTGTTCGCCCCCTGTCACATCAATCGAAAGCGCATCCGTGACCTGTTTGGTTTGGTCAAAATGCCAATATGGGCAAGGTTCTTCGAAATGAGAAATGCCATTGTCGATCAGGATTTTACCCACCTCGATCGCGCGTTTTGGGGAATAGCATGAATTTGCATCAACCAATAACGCCACATCATCACCCAATCCGTGGCGAATTGCTGGAATGATTTCTTCGGTGCGTCCTTCCCATTCGTCCTGATCGTGTCCACATTCCGCACCAACACGGAATTTAAACGCATCAAATCCGTATTGGTCACGCAGCTTTTCGAAACGATCTGCCTCTGCCGCGGGGGTGATATCACGCTTCATTGATGATGCATAGGCGCGCACGCGACCCACAGAGCCACCGATTAATGCGCAAACTGGTTTTTCCTCTAACTTGCCGCGAAGATCCCATAATGCGGTATCAAGCCCGCCAAGTGCGCGGCGCAAATACGAGCCTGGAAATTTATGTTCACGGTCGCGCACAATATCGACCAAAAAATCAATGTCATTTGCATCTTGTCCCAATGTATATGGCGCTACTTGGCGATGCAGAACCTGAGCCGTGATATCGGCGTAATACGGCGCGACCTGCCCCCAACCCTGTGCCCCGGTGTCCGTAGTCACACGTACAAAACAAACGAATTCATTCGTAAAAGTTTCAATCGAACTAATTTTCACAGTCTATCCTTGGGTTTTATGGATTTTTCTTAACGATAATTCCGATTGGTATTTAGATAAGGTCCATTATAGTGAATATATCAAACCAATTTCACGAAGGCCGATATGAAAAAACAACAAGGCGCATTGTTAACCTCGATCAAAATTGATCGTTCCGCACGGAAAAAAATTGGTGTGCAGCTTTATATGGGGTTGCGCGATATCATCCTGACGGGGGGATTGATGGCGGGTGATCGTCTGCCCGCGACGCGTACATTGGCCAAGGAAATCCAAGTGTCACGCACCACGGTGATTGATGCAATTGACCGATTGGTCGCCGAAGGATTGTTAGAATCGCGCGTTGGTGCGGGCACCTATGTTAGCGAGATTTTAGAAAACCAACGCCCTGTGACACCAAATGTGGACACTGCACAATTTACCGAAACACGCCCACGGCTTGCGCATAATCTAACACATGCAACAGAAACATATGCACCGCGTTCTTGGTTGCCACATACCACTGGTGCATTTGTCACTGCCCTGCCCGCATTGGATGCATTTCCAATGGCGCATTGGGCGCGTTTATCTGCGCGTCATTTGCGGGGATCACGCGATGACATCATGGGCTATGGCCAGCCAAAGGGATTGCTTCAATTGCGCAACGCCATTGCAACCCACCTGAATGCATCACGCGGTATTCGTTGCCATAGCGAACAAATTTTTATCACAGCGGGTGCGCAACAAGCGTTTTCCTTGATCGGTTCGGTGTTGCTAAATGCGGGTGATCAGGTTTGGTATGAAAACCCAGGTGCCGCTGGCGCGCGCAATGCATTTTTGTCACGCGGTGCGCAAATGGTGCCCATAAATGTGGATAAAGATGGCTTGATTGTTTCGCAAGGTGTTCAAAAATCACCACATTTTCGGCTTGCCTTTGTAACGCCATCACATCAACAACCATTGGGTCATGTGATGTCGCTCGCACGGCGGTTAGAATTGCTTGACGCTGCGAACACGGCGCAAGCGATGATCGTAGAAGATGATTACGACGGTGATTTCTATTTTGGTGGGCAACCGCATCCACCCCTCAAAAGCATCGATACACAATCGCGCGTGATCTATGTCGGGACATTTTCGAAAACCTTGTTTCCATCCTTGCGCTTGGGTTTCATGTTGGTGCCAGATGGGTTGATTGATACGTTCGATCATCTGTTTGCATCATGGATCAGCACCGCCCCAACATCGGTGCAATCCATTGTTGCGGATTTCATGGACGAAGGCCATTTTGCCACCCACATTCGCATGATGCGCCGCCTTTATTCGGCGCGATATGATGCGATGATTGATGCCAGTAAACATATGCCTGACAGTTTCACATTGGGCGAAACCAAAAGCGGGTTTCACACAATGGGTTATTTAAACAAAAATGCAGATGAACAAAATTTGGTGCGTGCGGCTGGTGAAAACGGTGTTATCGTTGCACCACTGAATCGTTACTGTTTAACACCCATTGCGCAAAAGGGACTGGTTCTGGGATTTGGTAGCAGCACACCCGAACAAATTAACGCCGGTATGAAAACGCTTGCAAAATTGGTTCGTCATAAAATCTAAATTGGTCTGCTTTTAATTCCGTAATGGATATAACTCGTAAACCAATGTGTTTCTAAGCTCGTTAAGTTATCTAACGCACGTGGTGCGTTTCATCGAAGGGAGAAAAGTATGTTATCAACAAAGAAAGGCGCAGGATTGATCGCTGCGCTGATGCTGACATCCGCATCATATGCAAATGCTGAAACACTGCGTTTGTTAACTTGGGGGTCATATGCACCAGAAGAATTGGTGCAAAAATTCCAAGAAAAATATCCTGATATTACCGTCGAAGTGACATTTTCAAACAACGAAGAAATGATCGCAAAATTGCGCGCAACGGGTGGTGCTGGTTTTGATTTGGCACAGCCAAGCCATGACCGCATTTATTCGGCTCAACTTGAATATGATATCTACAAACCGATGGATCTGTCCAAAATTAACACCAGTGTGATGGAAGATTCACATTTGAATGGGGTTAAGGCAAACACAACGATTGATGGAGAAGTTTACGCCGTGCCACATCAATGGGGCACATCTGGTTTGATGGCAAACAAAGCCGCCGCACCCGATTTCAAGGGTTGGGGTGATTTGTGCGATCCAAAATATGCGGGCAAAACGTCCATGCGTTTGAAACGTACAATTTTGCTTGGCACGGCCTACTCGATGGGCGAAGACCCGTTCGCCGCCTATAGCGATTTGGATAAATACCAAGCGCTGTTGGATAAGGTTGCGGATAAATTAATTGAATGTAAATCAAATATCAAAGCCTATTGGAAAGGCGGCGATGATCTGTCTGCGATGATGTTATCTGGCGAAGTAGTGGCATCTGAAACATGGGATTCCACAGCATATAAACTTTATGGTCAAAACAAAGATATCGTATTTGTGCCACCAGAAACCGGTGCGCTTGCGTGGATTGATACATTCGCACTGCCGCGCAAAGGCAAGGCAGATGACGCGGCATATAAATGGATCAACTTTGTTCTGGAACCTGAAAACGTAACAATCATGTCTGGAAGCACAGGCGCGATTGCCGCCGTGAAAGGTGGGCTTGATATGTTACCAGCGGACAAGAAAGAGGCCGTAACAGCCGCGTTCACAGATGCGGATATCGCCAATTTGAAATTCTTTGCCAACATTCCACCCGGTGTGGAAGATATGGAAGGCAAGACATTGGAAAAAATCAAAGCCGCAACAGAATAATCAAAACAAATTGGGGCGGTAATCACGCATGATTGCCGCCCTTTTTTCGACCACTACCATTGATGGAATACCACATGACCAATGCCCAAGATTATGATTTGGAATGCACAAACTTGATGAAACACTTTGGCGCGGTGCGTGCGGTTGACGATGTTTCTTTCAACATTCCAAAGGGATCATTCTTTTCGATTTTGGGCCCATCAGGTTGTGGCAAAACCACATTGATGCGCATGATTGCAGGATTTGAAAATCCAACTTCAGGCGACATTCGCATCAAGGGTAGCTCGGTTTTGAACACCCCCCCAAACAAGCGAAATGTGAAAATGGTTTTTCAACACCTCGCATTATTTCCGATGATGAATGTTTATGACAACATCGCATATGGATTGAAATGTAATGGGGTAAGTGCGGGCGAAATCGAAACCAAGGTGCGTGATGTATTGGAACGCATCGCCCTGCCCGATGTGGCAAAACGTGAAATTCATCAGCTTTCAGGCGGACAAAAACAACGTATCGCAATTGCGCGCTGCATGGTTTTGGACCCTGATGTATTGTTATTGGATGAACCATTGGGGGCGCTTGATCTGAAATTGCGTGAGGCAATGAAAATCGAGCTTAAGCTTCTTCAACATCAATTCAACACAACATTTATTTACATTACACATGACCAATCAGAAGCATTGGTCATGTCCGATCATGTTGCGATTATGAACAATGGCAAATTCGAACAGATCGGAAAACCAGAGGAATTATACCACAAACCAGATACCGCATTTGTTGCAGGGTTCGTTGGGGATTCAAACCGTTGGAACGGTTCGGTTATTAATATGGATGCAAAACAGATAAAGGTGGAAACCGACACCGGCTTGGCCTTGGTTTGTCAGCGCAACCCCAATGATGGTCTGTCAAATGGCGATGCGGTCAATATTTTTGTGCGGCCCGAATTTATCGCCGCGAAAAAGACCAAAACAAAATCTAGCAAGGATACACAAAATACCATGTCTGGCGCCGTGGATAGCATCCTGTTTAACGGCGCAAACAGCCGGGTTTTGGTGCGCAGCGATAATGGACAATTGATCGAAGCTGATATTGTCGTAACGGGTAGCGCCAGTGATTTGCGCAGTGGTGATAACGTGAACATGTCATGGGCGCACGCCCAAACCATGTGTTTCGCGGACAAAGGGGAATTTGATGCAAAGTGATATCAAACGCCTGTCGCTCATCTTGTTATTTGCGCCATTTGCGTTGTGGATTTTATTGCTGATTATCCTTCCCCATTTGGGCATGGTCGTTTTATCGTTGCGTGAAAAAGTAGCGCCACGCGTTTATGAATTTGGCTTTGGCAATTATATCGATTTCATCAACGAACCCATTTACTGGAACACGTTGTTGCGTACTGGATCCATGTCAATTTTGGTAACCATTCTGGCGCTATTGATCGGTTTTCCAATTGCATATTACATCGCAAAAATTGCTGGGCGGCGTTCACGTGGGGCGCTATTTTTGCTCTGTCTTATCCCCCTTTGGGTAAGCGATCTTATCCGCGCTTTTGGTTGGATATTATTGTTACGCGAAACAGGCGTGTTTTCCAGTTTCCTACAATGGAGCGGAATGGTGAGCGAGCCAATCGAATTTCTCTATAATGATGTCACCGTGGTGATGGGGCTGGTTTATACCGTGATTTTGTTCATGATTGTGCCGCTTGTGTCCACGCTTGATGGTATGGATGATGCGATGATCGAGGCGGGATATAACCTTGGCGGAAATGGGTATACGGTGTTGCGCCGCATTATCGTACCCTATGCGATGCCAGGTATTGTGTCGGGCTGTATCGTGGTTTTTATGATGACCGCGGGCAGCTATCTTACCCCGATCTTGCTTGGTGGGAAAAATTCAAGCTGGTTTACCGAACAGATTTACGATCAGTTTATTACCCGATTTAATTGGGAATCTGGCGCGGCATTTGGGTTTTTGTTGCTTGCGTTCACATCGTTTGTTGTTTGGCTCGGCCTGAAATTATCTGGTCAAACCTTGGCCAACACAGTCGCCAAAAGCTAGCGGAGGATCACATGGCAAACCCAAATAAAAATCCTGCCTTTATGTTTGGCTATCGCTTGTATGTCGCGGCATTTTTCATATTTCTGGCCGCACCTTTGATCGCAGCAGGTGCATTTGCATTTAACGATTCATTGTTCCCCGCCCTGCCTTGGCAAGGTTTTACGTTGGATTGGTTTTTTAATGATACCGAACCAAAACTGGGCATGTTCCATGATCGCCGCTTGCTGCGCGGATTATACTATTCTTTCATCATCGGAATATTGGTATCCACCCTGTCCGTATTCGTTGGCACGACAAATGCGTTTTTGTTTGTGCGGGGTAATTTTCCCGCAAAAAACTTTTTCTATATCCTGATGATTTTGCCGCTGGTGATCCCTGGTGTGATCTTGGGTATTTCCATTTTGGTTTTGGCCAGCAATATGGCAAATGGAGTTGAGGATCGGTTTAATCTGGAACTGGAATTTTTGCGCCCGGGCATTTTGCTGGTGGTTCTGGGACAGTTTTCATTCATCACAACAATCACGTCGTTGGTCATCACCGCACGTTTGAAAAAATTCGACTATTCCATGGAAGAAGCCGCGCTAAATCTTGGTGCCAGCCGCATTCAAGTATTGCGAAGTGTCACGCTGCCGTTTCTGCGCCCTGCAATGATTGCGGCGGGGATTGTTGGATTTTTGGTATCGTTCGAAAATTTCAACACAACATTGTTTTTGGTCGGATCTGAATCGCCGCTGACCATCACCATGTATGATCGCATGGCCAAGGTGGGATCAACACCTGTGCTAAATGCGGTTTCGTTTTTCTTGATTGTCGGTTCTGGACTGCTCGCGTTGATCAGTGTTGCAGTACAACGTGATCCACCAAGTTGAGCTGAAAAATGGAACAATATGATTTCATTATCGTTGGCGCTGGGTCCGCGGGATGTGTTCTGGCTAATCGTCTTACCCATTCTGGCAAATACAAAGTGTTGTTGCTAGAGGCAGGCGGAAGCGATCTTAACTTTTGGGTTTGGATGCCTATTGGATATGGCAAAGCGTTTTATAACAAACACCTAAATTGGATGTATGAAACAGCACCAAACCCAAACCTGAACAATCGCGTTTCATATTGGCCGCGAGGCAAAGTGATTGGCGGGTCTAGTTCAATCAACGCTATGGTTTATATCCGTGGTCAACATGATGATTTCAATGATTGGGCGCAGATGGGCAATGATGGCTGGGCTTGGAATGATGTGTTTCCTTATTTTTTGAAAATGGAAAATAACGACCAAGGCGCCAATGATTATCGCAACACTGGTGGGCCGTTGCATGTGTGTACAATGGATCGTGATTTACATCCGCTTTGCGATCAATTCATTCAGGCCGGCGCGCAAATGCAAATCCCCCATAACCGTGATTTTAATGGGGCAAGCCAAGAAGGCGTTGGAACATATCAAAACACCGCTAAAGACGGATTTCGCATGTCTGCGGCGCGCGCATATTTGCACGGTGTGAAAAAACGCAAAAACCTGCGTATCGAAAAACGCGCACATGCAACGCGGATTTTGTTTGATGGTAAACGGGCAATTGGTGTGGAATATCAACAACGCGGCCAAACCCATCGCGCATTTGCAAAGCGCGAGGTGGTGTTATCCGCAGGAGCAGTTAATTCGCCTCAGTTGTTGCAATTGTCGGGTGTGGGTGCGCCAGAAACGCTGAAACAACACGGTATCGACGTAGTACATCAATCAAATGGTGTTGGTCAGCATTTGCAAGACCATCTGGCCGTTGATTTTCTATACCGATCCAAGGTGCCATCCCTGAATAATCAGCTTCATTCCATGCGCGGAAAATTCTGGCAGGGATTGCGATATGTGCTGACGCGGCGCGGCCCATTATCATTGGGTGTTAACCAAGCAGGTGGATTTATCCGCACACGCCCCGAACTTTCGCGCGCCAACATGCAGCTATTCTTTTCACCTGTCAGCTATACCAAAGCGCCACCGGGCAAACGCCCCTTGATGAACCCAGATCCCTTTGCGGGGTTTCTAACGGCCGCACAGCCCACCCGTCCCACCAGTCGTGGGTATTTGAACATCCGAACAAATGATCCGTTCCAAGCGCCAGAAATTCAACCAAATTACCTTGATACCGAATTTGATCGACAAGAATTGATAGAGGGCATGTCGTTCCTGCGCCAACTGGCGCAAACGCCCGCGCTGTCCGAAATCATAGATTTTGAAATTTCACCGGGCGAGCACATTCAATCCGATACAGAATTTTTGGAATTTATTCGCAACAATGCAGGAACCGTTTTTCACCCCGTCAGCACATGTCGAATGGGGACTGATCCATCGGTTGATGTTGTCGATCAACGTTTACGGGTTTACGGGGTTCAAAATCTGCGCGTTGTTGATGCGTCGATTTTTCCCACGGTGACATCTGGGAACACCAATGCACCTGCAATTATGGTGGGTGAAAAAGGGGCCGATATGATATTGGCCGATCAGGCAGCGCAATGACAAATCTGTTTACCGACGATTTTAAACCAACCCCATATTGGTGGGATGCGGCACCCCTCGCCCCAGCGTCAGATGCCAGTTTGCCAACCAAAACCGATGTGTTGATTATTGGTTCTGGGTATACGGGATTACACGCCGCAATCCAAACGGCACGCGCGGGGTTATCGACGCTGATCGTTGATGCGAATGATTGCGGATATGGTGCAAGCACACGAAATGGTGGCCAAGTTTCCACATCGATAAAGCCAAGCTATGACAAATTGAAACATCAATTTGGCGCAGAACTTGCTTGCAATATCATGGCCGAAGGGCAAGCATCCCTTGATTACATCAAATCGTTTATTGCCGCTGAAAATGTTGAATGTGATTATCAACCTTGCGGACGTTTCCACGGCGCGCATAGCAAATCAGCGTTTGAAAAATTACAACGCACTCTTGATGCCAGTAAAATTAAAACGGATGCGTTTGTTGTATCAAAACACGATTTAAGTTCAGAGCTTGGGACAGATGTTTATCATGGTGGGGTTGTGTATCCCCATCACGCCAGCGTTCACCCCGCGAAATATCATCAATCATTGCGCAATATTGCAACCAACGCAGGTACGCATTTGGTGTCATTCTGCCCCGTAACCGCAATTGATCGCACCGCCAATTGTTTTAGTGTGACGACGAAACGCGGAACGATAACCGCCGACCAAGTGATTTTGGCAACGAACGGATATTCGGGGGGATTGTCGAACTGGCATCAACGTCGGGTGATCCCAATTGGATCGTATATTATCGCAACCGATGAAATCCCCACAAGTGTCATGGATGAAATTATGCCAACCAATCGCGTGTTATCTGATACGCGAAAATTGGTATATTATTACCGCCCATCGCCAGATCGAAAACGTATCCTGTTTGGCGGGCGCGTTTCATTAAGTGAAACGGATCCCAAAAAATCTGCACCCAAACTACACCAGGAATTGACGCGTATTTTCCCGCAATTACTTGGGGTTAAGGTAAGCCATTCTTGGACAGGCAAGGTTGGATATACATTTGATTCCATGATGCACACGGGCAATGATCGTGGTTTGCATTTTGCAATGGGTTATTGTGGATCTGGGGTTGGCATGGCCAGCTATCTTGGAATGCGCATTGGGCAAACGGTTGCGGGTTTACGGGATAAGGCCAGCGCATTTGACGATGTACCATTTCGCACACGTCCATATTATTTCGGCCATCCGTGGTTTTTGGTGCCCTCGGTTATGGCCTATCGTTTGCGCGATCGTCTTTGGGGATAGAAAGCCGCGCAAATTTACGCGGCTTTCGTATTGATTTATTTCAGTGCAATATCCGAAATTTCATGTGTCCAAGCACCAACAGGTTCCTTGGTAATCACAGGGTCTGAACCGCCTGATAACAAGCTATCAACCGTGCGTTGATATGCATCCACATCAAGTGCACCATTTGAACCAGCGGTTAATTTTGCCACTTCGCCCATCATGCGTTTTTGATGTTTTTCGGTTTGCGCACCCGATGCATCATTGTCCAAAACGATCATCGCTGCTTCGTCTGGGTTTGCTTCGGCATATTTCCAACCCTTCATGGAGGCGCGTACAAAACGAACCATTTTGTCTTTGAATGCTTCGTCTTTTAGGTTTTCACCCAAAACATACATGCCATCTTCGAGTGTCGCGACACCTTGGTCTTCGTATTTGAACACCTGAAGATCATCAGGCGTTAACCCTGCATCAATTACCTGCCAGTATTCATTATAGGTCATTGTGGATACACAGGCCGCCTGCCCTTGTAGCAACGGATCAACATTGAAACCCTGTTTCAACACGGTCACACCACCAGCGGACCCATCAGTTTTTAGGCCAAGTTTGCTCATCCAGCTGAGGAACGGATATTCATTGCCGAAGAACCAAACGCCCAGCGTTTTATCGGCAAAGTCATCGGGGCTTGCCACACCCGCATCTTTGCGACAGGTTAACATCATGCCAGAGGATTTAAAGGGCTGTGCGATATTCACCAAATCCAAACCCTTTTCACGAGACGCAAGTGCCGATGGCATCCAATCAAGAACAACATCCGCCCCACCACCCGCGATCACCTGTGCGGGCGCGATATCTGGGCCGCCTGGTTTGATGGTGACGTTCAAATCTTCTTCGCCATAAAAACCTTTGTCGAGAGCGACGTAGTATCCCGCGAATTGCGCTTGTGTAACCCATTTTAATTGTAGCGTCACATCATCCGCAGCCTGAGCCAACGTCGCACCCAAGGCGAGCACACCTGTGAGTGCTGTTGTTACATATTTGTTCATGATCGTCTCCTTGTTGTTGTAAGTATTGGTTTTAATTTCTCTTTCTTATCGTCGTTGTGATGGGTGCCAGAATGTCACCGCTTTTTCGATTAATGCGATGATACCATAAAAGGCCGAACCAACGATTGCGGCAACTGTTATTTCGGCCCAAACCATATCAAGCGCCAAACGCCCCACTTCTGTGGAAATGCGAAATCCCATGCCCTTGATGGGCGATCCGAAAAATTCCGCAACAATCGCACCGATCAAGGCAAGGGTTGAACATATCTTTAACCCATTGAATATAAACGGCATTGCCGCTGGCAATCGAAGTTTCGTAAGCGCTTGAAAATATCCAGCACCATATGTTTTCATCAAATCGCGTTGCATGTGATCGGATGCTTTTAACCCTTCGACTGTATTCACAAGCATTGGGAAAAACACCATCACAACCACAACCGCCGCTTTTGATTGCCAATCAAATCCGAACCACATCACCAAAATCGGAGCCATACCAACGATGGGTAATGCGGCGACAAAATTCCCGATGGGAAGCAATCCCGCCTGTAAAAACGGTGATCGATCCACCGCGATTGCGGTTAAAAACGCCGCCCCACAGCCAAGGATATACCCAGATAGCGCACCTTTGACAAAGGTCTGCACAAAATCGACCCACAAGATGGGCAAACTGTTTGCAAAACGTGTCGCGATGGCGCTTGGTGCGGGTAATAACACTGGGCTAATTTCAAAACCATGCACCAAACATTCCCAAAGAACGAGTATCGTGACACCAAAAATGGTTGGAACGACAAAGCCCGTAAATTTGTTTGGCTTAGCCTTGGACAGGCGCAGGTTTAACCACCACATTGCCGCCCAAAATACGATGCCAAATGCGATCCAAATCATCGTAGCATCCCCATCCGTTGCAATGTGATACGTTGGATTAACCCGATCAGGGCAACCAAAACTGCCGCAAGGATCGCTGCGGAAATTAACGCGCTCCATATTTGAATGGTTTGTCCGTAATAACTTCCAGCCAGCAAACGCGCACCCAACCCTGCAACCGCGCCTGTTGGCAATTCACCAACGATGGCACCAACCAGCGATGCGGCCATCCCGATTTTTAATGATGTAAACAAATATGGCATCGCACTGGGTAAGCGCAGTTTCCAAAATACGGTGCTTTTGGGGGTGCTCCATGTGCGCATCTGATCAAGCTGCATCGCACTTGGTGAACGCAATCCTTTGACCATGCCAACCACCACTGGAAAGAATGACAGATACATTGAAATCATCGCCTTTGGCAGCAAGCCAGAAATACCAACCGCATTCAAGACCACGATAATCATTGGCGCCACGGCCAAAATCGGAATGGTTTGGCTGGCAATCACCCAAGGCATCACCGATAAATCCATTGCACGGCTGTGTACAATGCCCACGGCCAGCAAAATTCCAAGCCCCGTGCCAAGCGCAAAGCCAAGCAGCGTAGCGGATAGCGTTATCCACCCGTGCCAGATCAAGGATCGTTTCGATGTGATCTTTTTCATCACAGTGGTGTTGTAAATCTCTGTGGCAACTTGGTGTGGTGCCGGCAATTTTGGTTTTTCCTGCGCCCACGTATCGCTCACAAGTTCAGAAAACGATAACGTCACCCCTGCCCGTTTCGCCTTGTCCTGTGCCCAAGGCGCATTTAACGCAACGGCACTTGCATACCAGACCGCAATAATGATCGCGATGATCGTTAGCACGGGTGCAAAACGCGATATGAAACCCGCGCTAGACATCATCGCCGTGCCCTAAACGCAATCCATCACGCACACGATGGGCAATTTCCAAAAACTCTGGCGTGTCGCGAATATCGAGCGGGCGCTCACGTGGCAAAGTGCTTTCAATCACATCGGCAATGCGACCGGGGCGCGGTGACATCACCACGATCTTGGTCGATAAATACACCGCCTCTGGAATTGAATGGGTCACAAACCCAATGGTTTTTTCCGTACGTGCCCATAGTGCGAGCAGCTGTTCATTCAAATGGTCACGCACAATTTCATCAAGCGCGCCAAACGGTTCATCCATCAACAGAATATCCGCATCAAACGCAAGGGCGCGTGCGATGCTTGCGCGTTGCTGCATCCCGCCTGATAGCTGCCAAGGAAATTTGCGATCAAAGCCAGAGAGTTCAACCAATTCCAACACACGCGCAACACGTTCATCCTGTTCGGCCTTGGAATAACCCATGATTTCAAGGGGAAGCTTGATATTGCCCCCAATCGTGCGCCATGGGTACAAACCCGCCGCCTGAAAAACATAGCCATAGGCGCGGTTTTTACGTGCCTCGCGCGCGGTCATTCCATTGACGGTAATTTCACCCGCGGTTGGCGTTTCCAAATCCGCCATCACCCGTAAAAACGTGGTTTTGCCACAGCCAGATGGGCCAATGAACGATACAAAATCGCCCTTGTTTATTTCCAGATTGATATCCTGCAATGCATGCACAGGGCCATCATTGGTTTGAAAAGTCAGGCTGAGGTTTTTTGCTTCTATAACAGTTGCTTCGCTCACGCGGGTATTCCTTTGGTTGCGGGCGAACCCGCCTTATTTAAATCCCTGAAGGGATGTTTAGCGGGTCTCTTTCGATTTTGCGCGGGCTGTTCAATGCTTTCCATTGGCTCAATGCCTTGTGCGCGGATGGAAATGCAGGGCGTGGAACGAAACGACCACGGCCCGGGCTTGGTTGGCTATTTTTGCCCCATGCCCAGATCACATCACCGCGCGACAGCGTATATCGTGCCTGTGCTTTCACATCGAACCCCTCAAACACGTTGTAATCCAGAACAGAATGATGGTTGCTGGTCGAAATTGTTTTGCTGATTTTTGGATCCCATACCACGATATCGGCATCTGCACCCTCTACGATTGCGCCCTTTTTCGGATATATATTCAATATCTTAGCGACATTTGTTGATGTTGTTGCAACAAATTCATTTGGTGTAAGGCGCCCTGTTTCCACGCCCTCTGTCCATAATACGGCAAGACGTTCTTCTAACCCGTTGGAACCATTCGGAATCAGGGTGAAATTATCCACACCCATGCGTTTTTGTTCTGTGGTGAATGCGGCGTGATCGGTTGCTACCACTTGTAAGCTGCCTGATTGTAGACCCGCCCAAAGGCTATCTTGGTGATTTTTTGATCTGAACGGTGGTGACATCACACGGCGTGCGGCATGTTCCCAATCCTTGTTGAAATATTCAGATTCATCGAGTGTCAGAAATTGAATAAGAGGTTCGCCATAAACACGCATGCCCTTTTGGCGCGCACGGCGAATGGCCTCGTGCGCCTGTTCGCAAGAAACGTGAACAATATACAATGGCACACCTGCGGCATCGGCAATGGTGATCGCACGGTTTGCTGCCTCGCCCTCGAATTCAGGTGGGCGCGAATATGCATGGCCCTCTGGCCCTGTGATCCCTTCGGCCAGATATTTTTGCTGCATCTCGGCAACCAGATCGCCGTTTTCGGCGTGAACCATGGGTAATGCGCCCAATTCGGCACAGCGTTTGAATGATGCAAACATTTCATCGTCTTCGATCATCAATGCGCCCTTATAGGCCATGAAATGTTTGAAACTATTCACGCCCATATCAACAGCGTCTTTCATTTCGGTGAATACATTTTCATCCCATCCCGTAATCGCCATGTGATAGCCAATATCGGAACAGATTTGTGGCGCGGATTTGCGGTGCCATTCGTTGATTGCGTTTTTGATGCTGCCATCTTCGCCCGGTAGACAGAAATCAACAACCATCGTTGTGCCACCACAGGCCGCAGCCCAAGTACCCGATTCAAATGTTTCCGCCGCCGTTGTGCCCATGAATGGCATTTCCAAATGTGTATGGGGATCAATGCCACCCGGGATTACATATGCGCCCTCTGCATCAATATATTCGTCACCCTTCAGATCTTCGCCAATCTGTTTGATGATTTCACCCTCGATCAAAACATCGGCCTTATAGGTGCGATCGGCAGTGCATACAGTGCCACCTTTGATAACTTTGGTTGTCATTTTTGTTCTCCGTTGATCACCCGATTTCCAGTTTAGAACCTAGCAATACCGCGTTACGATGTTCTCCATTTGCAGCAACTCTAATCGATGAACCTTCGACAGAAGAAAGATAATCTGCAGCATCACCAATTCGCTCAAATTTAATTGCTTTGGAATCTGTTTTCACGCCACAATTCGGCGGAAAACACTTGTACACTGGTACTAAATCAGTTTTCTTGTTCTGAATTTTACGTGCTTCACGTCCTGTTTGTTTACAATAAATTCTCACTCCACAATCCCCGCTGTTGCCACGACCGCTTGCATTAAAACATCCGCGCCTGCCGTTGCCCATTCTTTGGAAATTTCTTCGGCTTCGTTATGGCTAAGCCCATCTACACATGGGCACATCACCATCGCGGTTGGTGCCATGCGGTTGATCCAACATGCATCATGCCCTGCGCCCGAAATCAGATTCATATGCGAATATCCCATGCGTTCGGCCGCATTGCGCACGGCGTTTACGCAATCTTCGTCAAAGGTGACAGGATCAAATCCCCCAACCTTTTCAAATGATACCTCCAAACCCATTTCGTCGCAAATTTTCTGCGCTCCCGCTTGCAGGCGTTGTTCCATATCGGTGATCACGTCTAAACTTGGCGAGCGTAGATCAACGGTAAACACGACCTTGCCGGGGATCACATTGCGCGAATTGGGATATACATCGATATGCCCCGCCGCGCCCACCGCATGGGGTTTGTGCGACCATGCGATTTCATCGACCAGTTCAAGAACACGCGCCATACCAAGCCCTGCGTTTTTGCGCATGGGCATGGGGGTGGAACCGGTATGGCTTTCTTTGCCTATGATGGTAATTTGCGTCCATGACAATCCTTGGCCGTGGGTGACAACGCCAATATCTTTGCCTTCGGCCTCTAATATCGGGCCTTGTTCGATGTGAAGTTCGAAAAATGCGTGCATTTTACGCGCGCCAACCTTTTCATCGCCCTTCCATCCGATGCGTTCCAGCTCTGCGCCAAATTTCTTGCCCTCTGCATCTTCGCGATCGTAAGCCCATTCTTGGGTGTGCATTCCTGCAAAAACACCAGATGCGAGCATGGCGGGGGCGAAACGCGTGCCCTCTTCGTTTGTCCAGTTGGTTAGGACGATGGGATGTTTGGTTTTGATATCAAGATCATTGAGCGTGCGCAGAATTTCCAAGCCTCCTAGAACGCCCAAAACCCCGTCATATTTACCACCCGTCGGCTGTGTATCCAAATGTGATCCAACATAAACGGGCAACGCATCGGGATCGGTGCCGCCCCATGTGGCAAACATATTGCCCATTTCATCAACACCCATTTTGGCACCAGCGGATTCGCACCACGATTGAAACAATGCGCGCCCTTCGCCGTCTTCGTCCGTAAGGGTTTGGCGGTTATTCCCACCCGCGATGCCAGGGCCAATTTTGGCCATTTCCATCAAACTATCCCACAGGCGATCACCGTTGATGCGCAGATTGCTGTTCATTGGTGGCATTGTTTGCTCCTGTTTGTTGGATAATTTTTCTGACCAGTTGGTAAAGATTATGAACGCCAGACAAGCATTGGGTCAAGGAATTTATCATAAATTTCCATGCGTTAAATGTGGTCAACATAAATTGACTATTTTATCATCAAAACAATATGTTGGTGCAAAATATTCATGCTTTATTTCAACCAAGATTGTGGATCACGGAATGAAATGTTTTTCTCTGTCTTTTCACCATTCGATTTCTTTGCTAGTTTTGATCAAATAGTAAAAATTGACATGCAGTTTTGCGGGTCATCTGCACGGAAAGACAAACCTGAATTGGCACGTTCTGGCACAACCAAAAAAGTCACCCGCATTCAACGTGAAAAGACCGAGGCAATTTTAAACGCTGCCCTTGATGTGTTTTCAAAACATGGTTTTCGCGGTTCCACAATTGATATGATTGCTACGAACGCGCAACTGTCAAAACCCAATATTCTGTATTATTTTGACAGCAAAGAAACCATGCATGCGCAATTGTTGGAACATCTGCTGGATACATGGCTGGAACCGTTAGAGCAAATTTCACCAGAGGGCGATCCCGTTGATGAAATATGTGGCTATGTTCAACGTAAATTGGAAATGGCACGCGATTATCCACGCGAAAGCCGATTGTTTGCTAATGAAATTTTACAAGGTGCGCCACATATCATTGATCAGCTTACCGGGCCTTTGCGCACATTAACCGACAGCAAAGCATTGGTTATTCAGCGCTGGATCGACGATGGGAAATTGGCCGAAGTTGATCCCTATCACCTGATTTTTTCGATTTGGTCGACCACGCAACATTACGCAGATTTCGATGTTCAGGTGCAAGCGGTGCTTGGGGATTCTGCAAACCTGCGCTTTGAACAAGCGCAGGCGCATTTGGATATGATGTTTCGCGCGATGTTAACGCGCAAATAATTATTCGGCCGCAGTGGCCATCGGGTTGTTTGGGTGTGTTGTCCAATCACCGTGTTTATCGGAAACTTTTTCACCTGTACGCGGATCAATCGCACCCGCTGGCATTTGTTCCATGGTGATACAATCCTGAATTGGGCACACATTTACGCATAAATTACATGCCACACATTCATCGTCATTCACGCTAAACACACGATCATCGGACATGTTAATCGCCTGATGCGAAGTATCTTCGCAAGCGGCAAAACAACGACCACAACTGATGCACAGATCCTGATCAATTTTCGCCTTGGCGATGTAATTGAGGTTTAAATCTTTCCAATCGGTGGTGTTGGGAACCGCACGACCAACGATTTCAGACACTGATGTAACACCCTTTTGATCCATCCAATCGGACAGGCCGCTAATCATTTCTTGAACAATCTTAAACCCATATGTCATGGCGGCGGTGCATACCTGAACATTGCCTGCACCAAGCGCCATAAACTCGGCGGCGTCTTTCCATGTTGTGACGCCACCAATACCTGAAATTGGCAAATTTGCGGTTTCTGGGTTGCGCGCAATTTCAGCCACCATGTTCAATGCAATCGGTTTCACCGCTGGGCCACAATACCCACCATGCGCACCTTTGCCATCAATTGTGGGTTCGGGCGCAAATAAATCAAGATCAACAGATGTGATTGAATTGATTGTGTTAATCAGGCTGACCGCATCCGCACCACCGCGCATTGCGGCCTCTGCTGGTTTGCGCACATCGGTAATATTTGGCGTCAGCTTCACAATACACGGAAGCTTGGAATATTGTTTCACCCAACGTGTAACCATTTCAATATATTCGGGCACCTGCCCCACCGCCGCACCCATGCCGCGTTCAGACATGCCATGCGGACAGCCAAAGTTAAGCTCGACACCATCCGCACCCGTTTCTTCGACCAATGGTAGTATCTTTTTCCATGCTTCTTCTTCACAAGGCACCATCAAGGAAACGATGATTGCGCGATCGGGGTAGTCTTTCTTGACCGCTTTAATTTCGCGCAGGTTTACCTCTAATGGGCGATCAGTGATCAGCTCGATATTGTTAAGGCCCAGCAATCGGCGATCCGCGCCCCAGATTGCGCCGTATCGTGGGCCATTGACGTTAACCACGGGCGGGCCTTCTTCGCCCAGGGTTTTCCAAACTACCCCGCCCCAGCCAGCTTCGAACGCGCGACGGACGTTATATTCTTTGTCTGTCGGTGGCGCCGAGGCCAACCAGAACGGGTTGGGAGACTTTATTCCGATAAATTCACTTGCGAGGTTCGCCATGATAGGCTCCTTTCGAATGCTTAGGCCGTGAGGCTTGCATGTATATCCATTGCTGCGTCGCGCCCTTCGGCGACGGCGGTTACGGTCAAATCTTCGCCACCATTGGCACAATCACCACCGGCCCAAACGCCCGATTGTGATGTGCGGCCAAATTCATCGACCGCGATTTTTCCGTGTTCGATAGTAAGCGCATCTGGTGCGCCTGTCAGGGTTTGACCGATTGCTTTGAAAACCTGATCGGCGCGCAGCTCAAACGTTTCACCCGTACTAACCAATTTGCCATCCTTGGTTTGCGTATAGGCAAATTCAACACCAACGGCCGCGCCATTCCCAAGGATACGTTCGGGTTGAACATTGTACAAAATACGCACGCCCTTGGATGTTGCCAAGTCCTGTTCATAAACAGATGCGCTCATGCGATCCTTGCCACGGCGATAGGCGATTGTTACTTCTTCTGCGCCCAGCAATTTGGCCTGCACTGCGGCGTCAACCGCTGTCATACCGCCACCGATGACGACAACGCGCCGTCCGATGCTCAGTTTAGATAGATCAGATGCTTGTCGCAAATCGGCAATGAATGATACAGCGTCCAGCACGTTATCCTTGTCCTCGCCATCCGCACGAAGCGCATTCACACCAGCAAGCCCCATGCCAAGGAACACGGCGTGATAATCATTTGATAAACCATCCAACGTGATATCAACGCCAAGCGATTGCCCTGTTTTCAACTCAATCCCACCGATGGACAACAACCAGTTCAATTCGTTTTGGGCGAACCCATCAACGGATTTGTAACTGGCAATGCCAAATTCGTTTAGTCCGCCTGCCTTGGCGCGTGCATCGTAAATGACAACATTATTACCAAGCATCGCCAAACGGTGCGCACATGATAATCCCGCAGGACCCGCACCCACCACGGCAACCTTTTTGCCCGTGGATTTGGCGCGCACAAACGGATGGATACCCTTGCCCATTAATGTATCGGTGGCATAACGTTGAAGTCGCCCGATTTCCACCGGCTTGCCCTCTGCCGTTTCGCGAACACAGACCTCTTCACACAAAGTTTCGGTGGGGCAAACGCGTGCGCACATGCCACCCAATATGTTTTGTGAAAAGATCGTTTTAGCGGATGCATCTGGCGTACCCGTCGCGATTTGGCGAATGAATAAAGGGATATCGATATCCGTTGGACAGGCTGTCATGCACGGCGCGTCATGACAGAAATAGCACCGATCAGCGGCAACCAATGCCTCGTGATCGTCAAGTGGTGGATGCAAATCTGTGAAATTATCGGCCAGCGTTTGTTTGTCCAAACGTTCTGCGACGACCCCATTCGTTGCTATTGAATTAGGCATCAATGCCTCCTCCTTTGCTGGAATTTGTTGGAATCAGGTTCGCACAGGTTCAAAAATTTATCAAATGGTAAATTTTTATATGTCGATTAAATTTTATTCACCGCGTATGAAAAAGCGCTGCTGTCATTGTATCGACAGCAGCGCTTAAATTTTATCGCAATATAATCAATACGCTACGCGAAGCATTTAAGCTTCAATGGCGTATTCGTTTGCCTAAATTACAAACAATCTTCGATCAGCTTTTTTGTATTTTCATATGTCATTACAACAGGATTGCCGCCAGTGCTCGGATCATTCAGCGCACTTTTGGTCAACGCATCGATGTCAGGGTTTTGAATGCCTAACTCGGTCAGGTTCTTAGGAATGCCAAGACTGTCGTTTAAATCGGATACAAATTGATAAAACCCGTCAAAGCCACCTTTGATACCCAGATAATTCGCCGCATCTGTTAAACGATCTGCAATTGCATCCTTGTTGAATTTTAACACTTGCAACATCACGGTCGCATTTGTGGTGCCATGGTGGGTGTGGTGCACGGCACCAATTGGGTGGGAAATCGCGTGGATCGCACCTAACCCCTTTTGAAACGCGGTTGCCCCCATTGCGGCGGCAGACATCATTTGCGCGCGCGCTTCGATATCGGTGCCATCTTTATATGCGCGTGGCAAATATTCCTTAACCAATCGCATCCCTTCCAGCGCCATACCCTGGCTCATCGGGTGATAATGGGGGGAACAATATGCCTCCAGACAATGCGCAAATGCATCCATGCCCGTCCCTGCGGTTATGAATGGTGGCATACCAACCGTTAATTCAGGATCACAGATCACAACGGAAGGGAGGATTTTTGGGTGGAAAATGATCTTTTTCTCATGCGTAACGGAATTGGTAATCACGGATGCGCGGCCCACTTCGGAACCTGTACCAGCGGTTGTTGGTACGGCGACAATCGGTGCGATTGCATCGGGATCGGCGCTTGTCCACCAATCACCGATATCTTCGAAATCCCACAACGGGCGGGTTTGCCCCGCCATGAACGCAAGAACCTTGCCCAGATCAAGACCAGATCCACCGCCAAATGCAACAACGCCGTCATGCCCACCGGCACGGTATACGTCCAAACCAGCGGCAACGTTTTCTTCGGTTGGGTTTGGATCAACATCGCTAAACATCGCGCGGCCCAAACCGGCGGCGTCCAGCAAATCCAATGTGGATTGCGTGATCGCCATATTTGCCAAACCTTTGTCGGTGACAAGAAGCGGTTTTTTGATGCCAGCGGCGGCGCAGGCATCGGCGATTTCACTGATGCGTCCTGCCCCAAAACGGATAGCGGTTGGATATGACCAATTTGCTGTGATTGTCATCGGTTTATGCTTTCTTAATGTGGTATGATTTTGGACGGGTTAGGTTGTGATATCCAATCACGGATAACCCACCACCACGCCCTGTGTTTTTGCACCCCGTCCAGCATAATGCCGGATCAAGATAATCTGCACGGTTGGTAAATACCGTGCCCGTTTCCAATTGATCGCCAATACGTTCGGCTCGTTCGTAATCGCGTGTCCACAATGATGCGGTCAGGCCAAATTCGCTGTCATTCATCAATTTGATCGCCTCTGCGTCGTCTTTGACGCGCATAATACCCACCACTGGGCCAAAGCTTTCGTCGCGCATCACGCGCATGGAATGATCCACATCGACCAAGATTTGGGGCATTAGATATGCGCCGCCATCATTTGGGAAAAGTTTTGGGTCAATCAGTGCTTTGGCACCCGCTTTGATTGCCTCTGCGGTTTGCATGCGCACCTCTTCTGCGAAACGCACATGTGCCATTGGGCCAAGCGTTGTTTCCGGGTCCAACGGATTCCCAAGCTTATAGGCGCTGACAATCGCAACAGCCTTTTCGACAAATGCATCATAAAGGCTATCGACCACATAGATGCGTTCAATCCCGCAACAACACTGGCCACTGTTAAACATCGCACCATCGATCAATGTATCAACGGCGGCGTCCAGATCGGCGTCTTCCATGACATATCCTGGGTCTTTGCCACCCAATTCCAGGCCAACACCCGTGAATGTGCCAGCGGCAGCGCGTTCCATCGCTTTGCCCCCACCAACAGAACCTGTGAAATTCACGAAACCAAATGCACCATTTGCGATCAATTCGGATGTGGTATCATGCCCCAGGAACATGTTTTGAAATACGTCTTTTGGGATGCCCACCGAATGAAACGCTTGTGCCATGCGTTCACCCACCAACAGGGTTTGTGAGGCATGTTTTAACACAACAGCATTGCCCGCGATCAAAGCGGGAGCCACGGAATTTATCGCCGTCATATAGGGATAGTTCCAAGGTGCCACCACCAGCACAACGCCGTGGGGTACGCGTTTAATCTTGCGATCAAAATTTGCGCTGTCTTCAACGATAATGGGCGCGAGCGCCTCGGTGGCGATATCGGCCATATGGCTGGCGCGTTCGTTGAACCCGCCAAATTCACCGCCGTAACGCACAGGGCGCCCCATTTGATGGGCGATTTCTGGGACAATTTCATTATTCATGTCGCCAATCGCGGCAACACCTGCGCGTACCAATGCGATACGTTCATCCAATGGGCGTGCGGCCCATGCGCGTTGCGCGGATTTGGCGGCGGCAACGGCCTTGGTCGCCGCGGCGAAATCAAGCGTTTCACGTGTCGCAAAAACAGACCCATCAATGGGTGAAATACAAGTTGCAGTGTTTGTCATTTTAGGCTCTTTCAAATCCGCGTTTGATTTCATAATCAGTGACGACGCGGTCAAATTCTTCTTGTTCCCATGTCGCGGCGCGGGTGTAGTGGTCAATCACATCATCCCCCATCGCAGCGCGTAGCATTTTTGAATTGCGCAACAAATCCGTCGCATCACGCAAACTGTGTGGGATATGTGTGGTGTTTTGATCTTCGTAAACATCACCTGCGGTCGGCGCGGCCAGTTCAAGTTTATCTTCCAACCCTTTGATCCCTGCTGCCAGTTGTGCAGCAATTGCCAAATACGGATTTAAATCGGACCCACCAATGCGGCATTCAACACGTACACCTTTGGTTTTTGCACCGCACAGGCGGAAACCAGCGGTGCGGTTGTCTATCGACCACACGGTTTTGGTCGGTGCGAATGTGCCCTTTGCAAACCGTTTATAGCTGTTCACATAGGGGGCGAGGAAATAAGTGTAATCCGGCGCATATTTGATCAGACCCGCCATATAATGGCGCATTGTATCAGTCATGCCCAAATCGTCGTTTTCATCGTAAAACGCGCTGTCACCATCCAATGTCCACAATGATTGATGCACATGTGATGAACTGCCCACGCGTTCGTGGTGCCATTTTGGCAAGAAACTTACGGCATGCCCCTGTTGCCATGCGATTTCTTTGGTCGCGTGTTTTGCGATGGAATGATAATCGGCATTGTCCATTGCAGGGGCATAACGGATGTTCAATTCCTCTTGCCCTGCTTCGGCCTCGCCTTTGGTGTTTTCGATCGGCAATCCCGCCTCGAACAACAAGTTGCGCAAGGGGCGCATCACGTGCTCTTCTTTCGTGGTTTGCAGGATATGATAATCTTCGTTGTATGCGCTGATTGGTGCAAGGTCTTGGAAATTGCCCTTGCGGATTTCATCAAAGCTTTTCTCGAAAAGGAAAAATTCCAATTCGGTTGCGGTTTGCGCAACATAGCCAAGCTCGGCCAGTCGTGCGATTTGGCGTTTTAAAATTGCGCGTGGTGAATGTGGCACATCCTTATGCGTGATGTGATCCAGCACATCACATAAAACCATTGCCGTGCCTTCCAGCCAAGGAACAATGCGCAATGTGGACATATCGGGTTTCATGACATAATCGCCATATCCCGTTTGCCAGCTGGTGGAGGCATAACCATCTGGCGTTGCCATTTCCAAATCTGTTGCCAACAGGTAGTTACAGCAATGGGTTTCTTCCCATGAATGATCAATGAAGTTTTGCGCATGGAACCGTTTGCCCATCAAGCGCCCTTGCATATCAACCAAACACACCAAAACCGTATCAATCGATCCATTCAGAACCATCGGTTTTAGCGTTTCTAAACTCATGTTACCTGACATGATAACTCCTGTTGTCTGTGAATGGGCGCGCGTTGCCACGCGCCCAGTAGTATTAGCCGTAACGATACGGGCGGCCAGCTTTGACCATATCCGCGTTATACTGCTTGAATATATTCACAACCTTGGCCTTGGTTTCGGATTCAGCTGCGATTTCATCCCAGAATTTAAGCGCGGCATTTTCAACCGTTGCCCATTCTTCGTCTGGAATTGTGGTTAGTTGCATTTTCGGGCCGTTGACGCGCAATGCGGCTTCGCCACCCCAATACCACCATTGGCGATAATAATGCGAACTGTCCATTGCCAATTTTAGCAATTCTTTCAAGTGATCTGGCAGCTCTTGATAACGATCCATATTGGCAAAGAATGACCCCGCCCAAGCACCCGAAATGTTGTTGGTCAGGAAGTAATTCGTAACATCCGCCCAGCCCACTGTGTAATCTTCGGTGATGCCAGACCATGCGATGCCATCAAGTTCACCCGTTTGCACGGCGACTTCGATGTCTTCCCATGGTAATGTCACTGGAACCACGCCAAATTGGGTTAAGAAACGACCAGCGGTTGGGAATGTGAATACACGTTTACCTTTCAAATCCTCAAGCGAATTAATTGGATCTTTGGTGGCGAAATGGCATGGATCCCAAGAACCCGCGGACAGGTGTTTTACACCAACCTTTGAATATTCTTCGTCCCAGATTTCATTCAAACCATATTGGTTGAACAACACGGGCACATCCAATGAATAGCGGCTTGCAAATGGGAAGTATCCGCCAAACACGGTGACTTCTGTTGGGGATGCCATGCTGTCGTCATCTGATTGCACCGCATCAATTGTACCTTTTTGCATTGCGCGGAACAATTCGCCCGTGGGGACCAATTGATCGGCAAAGTACAGCTCGATTTCCATTTCATCGCCTGCAACCTTGTTAAAGGCATCAATGGCAGGTTTCACCACATGTTCGGCCAATGCAGGCCCTGCATATGTTTGCAAACGCCATGTGATTTTCGATTGCGCGATTGCAGGTGCGGCAAGGCTTGCGCCCACGGCTCCTGCACCGGCACTGGTGATAAACTTACGTCTTGTTGTCATCTTCACTCTCCTATTTTGGTTGTTATGCCCAAAGGGCGGTGATGCTCGTTGCGAGTTCTTATTGTTATTTCCCGTAAACATATTCTGGCAGCCACAACGCGATTTGTGGGAACAGCATAATCAGTGTCAGTGCCAAAACCATAATCATCACAAACGGCAGGATGGACCCGTAAATATCACGCAGCGTGATTTCCTTGGGTGCCATTGCACGCATTAAAAACAAGTTATAGCCAAAGGGCGGTGTCATATATGCGATCTGTGTGGTGATGGTATAGAGAACGCCGTACCAAACCAAATCAAATCCGAGCGCCTGAACCAATGGCACGTATAATGGGGCAACAATCACCAGCATTGCCGTGTCGTCCAAAAACGTGCCCATCAACAAGAATGACAGCTGCATCAGCACCAAAATCATCCACGGCTCCAGCCCCAATTGTTGTGTAAACAGATTGTCAATTGCACGCACAGCACCCAGCCCATCAAACACTGCACCAAACCCAAGTGCGGCCAGAATGATCCACATGAACATACATGAAATTGCGAGCGTTTGGCGCACCGATGTTTCAAACACCGCCTTTGTCATGCGCCCCTTTAATACGGCGGCGGCAAATGCGGTCATGGCGCCAATGGCGGAGCTTTCGACCAATGATGTCCAACCGTTTACAAACGGCACCATCATCGCGGCAAAGATCACCAGTGGCAATAATCCAGCACGTAACAAGCGTAGCTTTTCTGCGGTTGAAACTGTGCGTTCTTCGGGTGGTAAAACGGGGCCAAGGCTTGGGTTAATTTTACAGCGCACGGCGATGTAAATAATGAACATCGTTGCCATCATCAAACCGGGGATGACACCCGCAAGCCACAGCTGCCCCACAGGTTGGCGTGCGATCATGGCATAAAGAACCAGCACAACAGATGGCGGCACAAGGATACCAAGCGAAGATCCCGCCTGTATCACCCCTGTGACCATACGTTTATCATATCCGCGTTTTAATAATTCCGGCAGCGCAATCGTGGCCCCAATCGCCATACCCGCAACTGACAGACCGTTCATAGCAGATACCAAAACCATCAAACCGATGGTGCCAATGGCAAGCCCACCATTGATCGGCCCCATCCAGACGTGAAACATTTTATAAAGATCATCGGCGATCTTACTTTCAGACAGGACATAGCCCATGAAAATAAACATCGGCAGTGTTAACAATGGATACCATTTCATCAGCTTCATCGCCGATGAAAACGGAATATCAGACCCACCCGTGCCCCATAATGTCACGGCGGCAATTGCGCCCACGGCGCCAATCGCACCAAACACACGCTGACCTGTAAACAGCATCAGCATCATTGATGAAAACATCACAATGGCAATCATTTCGTGCGACATTACAAAGCCACCCCTTTAATCTTGAAGATGTCTTTGATCAGCTCTGATATCGCTTGCAGCAACATCAGGAATATTCCGATACACATGGTTACTTTGATCGGCCATAAGTATGGGCGCCAGGCCGTTGGGCTGCGTTCATTATACTGAAGCGAATATGCCGTGCTGTCCCACGCACCGTAAAGCATGATCCCCAAATACGTGATCAGGAAAAACACGGTGATGCAATCAATCTGTGCTTTGCGCCGATCCGACCATTCGCCGTAAAACAGATCCATGCGCACATTTGATCCCATTTGAATGGAATACGGCCCGCCAAGGATATAATAGGCCACCATGCAAAATTGTGCGACCTCTAGCGTCCAGAGTGATGGGAGGAAAAATGTTTTTGATATGGATGACCAGAGCAGTACGCCAACCATAACGAAAATGCCGTACATAACCACGCGACCAATACGATAGTTGATCGTATCCACGATTTTCACAAAGCGCCGTGCAAGGTTAATCATGCCGATACCTCGTTCAAATCAATGCCAAGGCTCTTAAATGTTTTGCGCAACTGTTGCGCCAAATAAATTCCCATTTTCATCTCATCATCGGGTGTGGCAATCAAATCATTGCGCACCTCTATCATTGCGTTTTGCAATCCATTTTTTGTGCCGTGCAGATTGAGCGTATGCGCAACCCCATCTTCACGAGAATACGGTTCGTTAATTTCGCAAACAAAAGAACCATCGCCCTGCAATTCAGTTACACATGCACTGGCAAGCGTTGGGTCATCATCGTGAATGACACCAATTTCAACATGCCGTGGTTCATCGAAATATGTGGGGGTAAAGCTGTGAATGGTGATCACAATCCCCTGCCCGCCTTTTTGGGCGATGATATCGGCAAGTGTGTTCGTAAATGGAACATAAACCGCATTGGTACGTGCATCTCGTTCTGCCGGCGTAATATTTGCATTTGCTGGAACAATGATTTTTTCGCTTTTGGCGGGCATTGCGCTTGCGGCCTCTGGTGGGCGATTGCAATCGTAGATAAGACGCGAAACCGTGCCATATACCCCAACTGCATCAAATTCATTCACCAAACAGCGCAACACGCCAAGTGCACCGGGATCATAGGCCGCGTGAGATATTTTATCGGCGGCGTTCAAACCCAGTTCATGATACATATTTGGGATATTATTGCTGGCATGTTCACAGACAAACACAATCGGTGATGCACCATTTGCATTTACAACCGCAACTGGATGCATTGCATCTTCGTGCGAATGATCGTGTTGCCGTTGACCCAACTTGATTCCCCTGTCCCGTGTTTTGAAAAATTCTGTTCAGTCTTGCGTCACCTGTCAAATCATTTCTGTAAATTTCTCTTCAAAAAGAAAAACAATGTCGATATATGTTCAATATGGAGACTGCATTCATGGCATCGAACAATATTTCAGATCGGCTTACACTTCATTTTGATAGCCTCACACGCGCCGAGCGACAGTTGGCCAATGTTGTGATGGAAAACTATCCCGTGTCTGGTTTGGGTTCGATCACCGAATTGGCGGAAAAAGCAGACGTATCCACCCCATCCGTTGCGCGTTTGGTGCAAAAACTGGGCTTCAAAGGATTTCCAGAGTTTCAGGCACAATTACGTAAAGAGCTGGCCGCAAAAATATCGGGACCCATCGAAAAACATGATCGCTGGGCCGAAAATGCGCCCGATACACATATTTTAAACCGCTTTACCGATGCTGTGATGACAAACATCCGCAAATCATATCATCAAATTGATACGCAAGTGTTTGATCGCACATGTGAATTATTGGCCGATCAAAATCGATCTGTTTATGTTGTTGGTGGGCGTATTACCCATGCTTTGGCCGATTACTTTTTCCTCCATATGCAGGTTATTCGCCCCGATGTGACCCATATCCAATCCATTTCAAATGCTTGGCCGCATTATTTATTGGATGTGAAACAAGGCGATGTGATCGTGGTTTTTGATGTGCGGCGCTATGAAAACAGCACGCTCAAGCTGATTGAAATGGCCGCCGCCAAAGGGGCCGAGGTGGTTTTGATCACCGATCAATGGATTTCACCAATCAGTAAATTCACAAATTTGGTTTTTGCGGCACGTATCTCTGTGCCATCGGCGTGGGATTCATCCATTGTTAACATGTTGATTTTGGAAACGATTATCGCACGTGTCCAAGAAATTATCTGGCCAGATACCCGTGAACGTATGGAACAATTGGAATCTATGTTTGATGAAACCAAATTCTTTCGTAAATTCACCTAAACCATTGCTTGTATTTATTATTCAGTCGATTATTGTCACGGGAAATATCCACATAAGGCCGTAATGACCACTGTATCTGACATCGAAAACATGATTGCGCGCGTCGGAATTGGCGATCGCAATGCATTTTCTGCACTTTATGATGCAACATCGGCGAAACTTTTTGGTGTTTGCTTACGTATCTTAAATAATCGGGCTGATGCAGAGGAAGCATTGCAAGAGGTTTTTGTCAGGATCTGGCAAAAGGCAAGCAGCTATTCCGCAAATGGATATAGCCCGATGACATGGTTGATAACCCTGGCGCGGAACCTTGCGATTGATAAATTACGCGCAAGAAAAGCACCAACAACAGATATCGACGATGTGCCCGATTTGCGCGATCAAGGCCCCACACCAGAGGCGGCAGCGATTGCATCATCAGAACGTGCACAAATCGATACATGTCTGAATGAGCTGGACGATGGTCATGCAGATGCCGTGCGCGGCGCCTATTTGAACGGAGACAGTTACCAAGAGTTGGCGGATCGTTTTGATGTGCCAATAAATACAATGCGAACATGGCTACGCCGTAGCCTTTTGAAACTGAAAGAATGTTTGAGTAGATGAGTGGTTCAACAGACATAGATAAGGACGATTTCGCGCTCGCTGGCGAATATGCCCTGCATCTGTTGGATGCCAAGGAACGCGCCGCCTTTGAACAACGCTTGTTAAACGAACCAGCGCTGCGTGCCGCTTTGCGCGAATGGGACGAAGATTTCGCAACAATGGCGAATGAATTCGAACCCGTGTCGCCCCCCGATCACCTTAAGGCCAAGATCGAATTGGATATGTTTGCCGCCAATACACCGTCCCACGGTGTGAGTGCCCATTTCTGGAGCCTGCGCCGATTTATTGCCTCTGCTGTTGCGGTTGCTGCATTGGTGATGATTGGTTTTTACAGCTACAACTTGAACAGATTTTCACCAACCCAAGTGGCCGATATGATCACAGCGGATGAAAGTTTGTTCATTCATGCCGGATACCAAGACGGCGACGATGAATTACATTTCATTCGCCACAAAGGCACCACAGGCGAAGGGCGATCATTGGAATTGTGGCTGATCCCTGCGGGTGAAACCGTTGCGGTGTCATTGGGTGTGATCCCAGAACAGGAACGCGGTGTTATGCCATTGGCGGCTGAACATGCAGCGGCGATCAAAGGTGGCACATTGGCAATCAGTGATGAACCATTTGGTGGTTCACCAACGGGTCAAGCAACTGGCCCTGTATTGGTTGTGACACCCATCACAGACCTGTGATTAGAAAACTTAGCTTTTTCTGAAACTATTCTGAACACTCTGCGTGGTTCCTTTGTAGCCTGACATAACGTCGGGCAGCTAACAAAGGAAACACCCTCATGACGTTTACAAAATCTATTCTAACTGCTGCTGCACTGACACTGACATCCACTGCTGTATTTGCCGAAAACCCAATGGTTGGCGGCGCGGCCATGTACGAAGATAAAAACATCGTTGAAAATGCGGTAAATTCCAAAGACCACACAACATTGGTGGCTGCGGTACAGGCCGCTGGCCTGGTTGAAACATTGCAATCAGAAGGTCCATTCACAATTTTCGCACCTGTGAACGCGGCATTTGATGCATTGCCAGATGGCACAGTTGAAACGTTGTTGAAACCAGAAAACAAAGAAACACTTACAACCATTTTGACCTGTCATGCCGTTGGCAAAGCTGTGATGGCCGACGCATTGCAAGGAATGATCAAGGATGATGGCGGTAAGCACCCTGTTCCAACATTGGGCGGTTGCACACTGCAAGCATCATATGAAGATGGCAAAATGATCCTTGAAGATGAAAACGGCACAAAGGCGACCGTAACAATCGCTGATGTGAAACAGTCAAACGGTGTGATCCATGTAATTGATGCGGTGTTAACACCGAAAATGTAATCATTACACACCGTGATGGCCCGTCAAGGAAACTTGGCGGGCCTTTTTTATGCGATTTCAAAAAAAATCACCCGGTGTTGAAACTTTTTCCAATGTCTTCCCGTGGATACTTCATAGCTGCCAATCAGGGCGGCACCCAATAGGAGAGAAATTATGAAAACCACACGTATTATCGCCGCATTCGCTGCATCAACGATTTTGTCAACAGCTGCTGTATTTGCAGAAAACCCAATGGTGGGTGGCGCGCCAATGTTTGAGGACAAGAACATTGTTGAAAACGCAGTTAATTCAAAAGACCACACAACATTGGTGGCCGCAGTACAAGCCGCAGGTTTGGTTGATACATTGCAATCAGACGGCCCATTTACCGTATTCGCACCCGTAAATGATGCATTTGCCGCCCTGCCCGCTGGTACGGTTGAAACATTGTTGAAACCAGAAAACAAAGACACATTGACCAAGGTTTTAACATCACATGTTGTTGCTGGTGATTGGTCGGCCGCGGATATCGTTGCCGCTGCACGCAAAAGCCCAGATGGCTTTTTCCACTTTAAAGCGGTTTCAGGCGACGCATTGTCAGCCCAAGTCAAAGGTAGCAACGTTTACATTTATGACGAAAGCGGCAACGCAAGCCGCGTAACCATCGCCGATGTGAACCAATCAAATGGTGTTATTCATGTGATCAACAAGGTGCTGTTGCCAAAATAAGGTAAAGAGTGATCACATTTGAACGCCGCCCATAATATGTGGGCGGCGTTTTTCGTTCTCAAATTTGTGAACATATATTCGCTTGACCTTCCATTAACTGGAAGGATTAAGTCAGGGCTATACGCTTCAAAGGTTATGGCCATGACACAGACAATCGAGCTTCAAATAACAGGCATGTCTTGCGCATCTTGCGTGGGGCGCGTGGAAAAGGCGCTTCAAAATACCAATGGCGTTTCAAGTGCGGCTGTGAATTTGGTCACTGAATCTGCCAATGTTACCTTTGATGAAACCCTTACAAATAATGCCACACTTGCGAAAATCGTAACGGTTTTGGGATACCCTGCGTCGATTAAATCTGAACACAAACCAATCGACAAAACATCAGAGACAAAAACGCTGGCAACACAAACCGCGATTGCCGCCGCCTTGGCGTTGCCAGTTTTTGTAATGGAAATGGGTGGCCATATATTCCCAAGCCTCCATCATTATTTAAACGCTTTGGTTGGTGAGCCCATGTTACGTCTTGTGCAGTTTGCCCTGACGACATTGATCCTGTTCGGGCCAGGGTTGCGATTTTTCACCAAGGGTATTCCTGCCCTATTGCGCGGTGCACCTGATATGAATGCGTTGGTCGCATTGGGTACAGGCGCGGCATATGCATTTTCAACCATCGCAACATTTGCGCCGCAAATGTTGCCCAGCAATTCCAACAACGTCTATTTTGAATCAGCGGCAGTTATTGTGGTTCTGATCCTGTTTGGGCGATGGTTAGAGGCACGCGCCAAAGGGCAAACAGGTGCCGCCATTCGCGCATTAATCGCCCTATCGCCAAAAATGGCCAGTGTTGAACGGGGTGGTAAAATCATTGATTTGCCGATTGCCGAAATTCAATTGGATGACATTATCCACGCCAAACCAGGTGAAAAAATCGCAACCGATGGCGTTGTGATCGAAGGACAATCATTCGTGAACGAAGCAATGATCACTGGCGAACCTACACCCGTTAAAAAATATGCAGATCAACAAGTTATTGGTGGCACTATCAATGAAAATGGTGCGTTTTCATATCGCGCAACGGCGGTGGGCGATGATACAATGTTGTCTCAGATCATTAAAATGGTGGAACAGGCACAGGGCGCCAAGCTCCCAATTCAAGAAATCGTTAATCGCGTAACCACATGGTTTGTTCCGATGGTTTTGGCAATTGCGGTGATCACGGTTGGTATTTGGTTTTTCTTTGGGCCTGCGCCATCAATTGGCAATGCGTTGGTTGCGGGTGTTGCGGTGTTAATCATCGCCTGCCCCTGTGCAATGGGTTTGGCCACGCCAACGTCAATTATGGTGGGTACTGGTCGTGCTGCGCAGATGGGTGTGTTATTTCGCCAAGGCAGCGCGTTACAATCGCTGCAACAGGTTGACGTTATCGCATTTGACAAAACCGGCACGCTCACCGTTGGTTCACCCACCCTTACGGATATTCACGTGGTGAATGGATTTTCAGAGCCAGAGGTTTTGTCATATGTCGCAAGTGTGGAATCCGCATCAGAACACCCCATCGCGCGCGCCATTGTGAAACATGCAAATGAACATGATATCCCCATTCATAAAACCACAAATTTCCAAGCGATCACGGGCATGGGTATTTCAGGTGACGTTGATAACCACACTGTATTGATCGGTGCCGCGCGATTGATAGATCATCATGGCATCAAAACAAACTCTATGCACAGTGATGCAAATTCGCTGGCAATGGATGGGAAAACGCCAATCTATGTGGCCATTGATGGTCAATTGGCCGCCATCATCGCGGTATCTGATCCCATCAAACCCAACAGCAAAAAAACGATAGAAATTTTGCATGACATGGGCATTCAAACCGCAATGATTACGGGGGATCATCAAACCACAGCGTATGCGATTGCCAAAAACCTTGGTATTGATCATGTGGTGGCAGAGGTCTTGCCCGATGGCAAGGTTGACGCATTGCAATCCTTGCGCGGGAAAGATGATCAAATCGCCTTTGTTGGTGATGGGATCAACGATGCCCCTGCACTTGCCGCTGCAGACATCGGAATCGCCATTGGCACAGGCACAGATGTTGCGATTGAATCAGGTGATGTGGTGTTGATGAACGGCAATTTGATGGGTGTGATAAATGCGATAGAGATCAGCAAGAACACCATTCGCAACATTCATCAAAACCTGTTTTGGGCGTTTGGGTACAATATCCTGCTAATCCCTGTGGCGGCGGGGCTTCTATATCCCGCTTTTGGGATTTTGCTGTCGCCTATCTTGGCTGCAGGTGCGATGGCGCTATCAAGCATATTTGTTCTAACGAACGCGCTTCGCCTGCGTTTCATCAAAACACAAACAATCGAGGCCTGATATGAACATTGGACAAGCGGCGGATCACACGGGTTTGCCAGAAAAAACCATTCGCTATTACGAAGACATCGGGTTGGTCACGCCAAATCGCGCGGCAAATGGATACCGTGTGTTTGGTGAAAACGCGCTACATCAGCTTCATTTCTTGGCCAAGGCACGCGGTTTGGGTTTTTCAATCGAAGATTGTCGCAACCTGCTCGCACTTTATGACGATACCGCACGTTCCAGTTCGGATGTAAAAGCAATCGCAAAGGCGCATGTGGCAACGATTGATCAAAAGATTAGCGAACTTTCGGCGATGCGTGACACGCTTTCGCATTTGATGAAACATTGTGCGGGCGATAACCGACCCGATTGCCCGATCTTGAACGAACTTTCACAAGGAAAATAACAGATGCGTATGATTATCACAGTAACGGGAATTGTCTTTGCGGTGTTGATTGCGGTTTTGATGCTTACAAACCAACCGCCCCAAAATGCACCAGACCAGCAACAAACAGCACAAATGCAAATCCCAACCCTGACAGGTGCGGCCGTGATGGGCAAAACTTTCTTTGATGCAAAATGTGCGCTATGTCATGGCGCAAATGCAAGTGGTACAGAAAACGGTCCACCGCTTGTGCATATCATTTACGAACCAAACCACCACGGCGATGAATCGTTTTTGCGCGCCGCCAGCCAAGGTGTGCGCGCACATCATTGGCAATTTGGCGATATGCCTCCGGTAGAGGGCATCACGCAGGGCGAGGTGAAACAAATCATCGCCTATGTTCGAAGCCTGCAACGTGCGAATGGCATTTATTAACCGATCACAGTTTAAATTGAAGTTGAAACAAGTATTCCTTATGCATTGCATATGGATATTACACTGATCAAAACCTTTCTTGAGGTCGCCGCCACAGGTTCGTTTGTTTCCGCATCGGATCATTTATTCGTCACGCAATCCGCCGTGAGCCTGCGTATTCAACGCCTAGAGGATTCATTGGGACAGCCGCTGTTCACCCGATCAAAGGCTGGTGCGGAACTTACCTCCGCCGGGAAAGAATTCGAAAACTATGCGCTTAGCCTGATTAAAATCTGGGAAGAAGCACGCCAACAAATTGCCATCCCCGAAGGTTTCACCAGAAGCCTGACCATTGGTGCGCAATATTCGTTGTGGCCACGCCTTGGGTTTCGTTGGGTGGATGATATGCAAAAACGCATGCCCGAATTAACTATCCGTGGCGAAGTGGGCATGCCCGATCGTCTGACCCGATTTATCATCGAAGGCGTTATTCAGGCCGCATTGGTTTACACGCCCCAAACACGCCCTGGGTTAACCGTGGAACCTGTGTTGGATGATGATCTAGTGCTTGTGGCATCTTGGAAAAATCCAACGCTTCCACTTGATGGGCAATATGTGTTTGTGGATTGGGGCCCGGAATTTATTCATGCGCATAACGCCGCCCTGCCCAACTTGCATCATAATGGTTTAACGTTCGCATTGGGGGCAATGGCACTGGATTACATTATTCATCGTCGCGCAGCGGCCTATTTACCCGCACGATCCGTAAAACGCCATTTGGATGCAGGGCGATTGCATCTGGTTCCACATGCGCCAACCTTCCCCTATCCGATCTGGAGCGTATGGCGCGATGATGCAGATGCGGATGTTGTGGCCATTGCAAAGTCAAGTTTACGTGACATGGCCGATGGTATCGACCATGCCCAAGACGATATTTTGCAGAATCTAGCTGATTTAAGCCGATAAAATCGCAGAATATACTTGGGTTTACTTATCATAAGTCAAACTCGTTTAAAGCATGATTATTTTGAATTTTACTTATTTCATAACAATTCCTAAATACCGTTTCAGCAGAAATGCTCTTGGGTCATTCGGCCCTTGTTCTTTATTTGGGAAAGGATACCCACATGAAAAATGCAGTAAAATTCGCTACAGCCTCCGCAGTGGCACTTGTTCTGTCGGTACCTACTTTCGCGCAAGACGCGCTGACAGGCGTAGAAGGCTTGGACGATCGTATCGATGACATCACAGATGCTGTGAATGACAACATCGAGCGTTCTGATGACGACGAACGTTATTCAACATTGGGCGTTGCACAAGGTTGGACAGGTTCTGTTGCACTATCTGCTTCACAAGACGCAGGTAACAGCAGCTCTTCTGATTTGTCTTTGGCGGGTCGTGCAACTTTGGGCGTTGGTGATTGGAGCCACAGCTTTGGTTTTGCCGCTGAATATTTGGATAGCGACGAAGCAAACGCGACAACTGATTTGTATGGTACATACGAAGGTAGCCGCTATTTCACACCAAAACTGTATGCATTCGGTACAGCACGCGGTGAATTGAACGAAGCGTCTGAAAACCGTATTGATGCATTCGCAGGTGTTGGTCTTGGTTATCGTATCGTTAACTCTCCAAACCACACATGGCGTGTACAAGCAGGCCCAGGCATGCGTTACATCGAAGATCAAGCCAAAGTTTCAACATCAGAAGCAGGCTTTATCGCGTCTTCACGTTATTACTATGCGATCACAGACACTGTATCGTTGACCAATGACACAGACGTTTTGGGTTCAAGCACAAACACAGTTGCAACCAACGATTTGGGCGTAAACTTCAAAGTGTCAAACAAATTGACCACACGCGTAAGCTATCGCACAGAGCACAACTCTGACGCGGGTGATCTTTTGAAATCAACCGACAGCACACTTGGTCTTGCGGTTGTAATGGGCTTCTAATTTAGCCACCCCTCGTTTGAAACGGGGCAGAGAAATCTGCCCCGTTTTTCATATAGCCACCGCCGTTTTGGCGGTTTTGTTTTGTGATGTGATCAACATTTGCGCAATCCCAATTGCGATTGCTGCCGGCTCTTTGCCCAGATTTGGATCCCCGATGGGGCAGATCAGTTTATCAATGTCACTTGTCGAATGTCCCAATTGCGCCAAACGTTTGCAAAAACGTGTGCGTTTTGTTTTTGATCCGATCACCCCCACAGATTGATGAGGAATGTTCAAAATTTGATGGCACAATTCCAAATCAAATGCATGACTATAGGTCATAATTAAATGCACAGCACTTTTAGGTGCGTGTTTCGCGACCATTGCAGGATTGCTTGCAATTAATGGCGTTACACCCTTTGCAATTTGATCGGGAAACCGATCCTTTGCGGTATCTACCCATGTGATATCAAACGCCAATTCATGCAATACATTAACCAACGCACGCCCAACATGACCCGCACCATATAACCACAGCGGTTGTTTGATTTGTTTCATCGGTTCGATCAGCCAACCATCACGATATATCGTATTTGGCTGCATCGATTGATTGCGGATATTGGCAAGTATGCGTTTTACATCCAGTGACATATCATTTGTGGCAATGGCACGGGCAAAAACAATGTCATTCTCTGGCAGGTTTTCGAGACTAAACCGTTCAAACACCAATGTCACAGCGCCACCACAACATTGGGCAAGCGCGGGGCCTAATGGAATTTTTACGGCCCTTTTATCCCCACCATCGGCAAGCATTTCACGCGCAATTTCTGTGCCGTGCAATTCCAATGCCCCGCCGCCGATTGTGCCAATTTGGCGATCACGCGTTACAATCATGGACGTACCCGTGGCGCGTGGAACCGACCCGTGATCTGTGGCGATGACCACGCGCACGATGTCACCGTTTTGGATCAATTGCGCAATGTGTTCGCGATCAAAATGCATCTGTACCATCCGCGTTGCGATACACCGCACGCAACAATTCCTCTGGCGTGGCGGGTGCGTTTAGGTTGGGGTAAATATCAGATGCCCCTGCATACCCAACCGCATGTGACAGCGCATGAAACGCAGAAATGCCCAACATGAATGGCGGTTCGCCAACGGCCTTGGATCGATAAATCGTATCCTCGGCATTTTCATTATCAAACAATTCCACATTGAAAACGCGTGGGCGATCAGAACACGCTGGGATTTTATAGGTACTTGGCGCATGGGTGCGCAAATTGCCCTTATCATCCCAAACCAATTCTTCGGTGGTAAGCCACCCCGCCCCTTGGACATAGCCGCCTTCGATCTGTCCGATATCAATGGCCGGGTTCAGTGAAGCACCAACATCATGCAAGATATCCGTGCGTAAAATCCGATTTTCACCGGTAAGTGTATCAACAACAACCTCTGTCACCGCCGCGCCATATGCGAAATAGAAAAACGGACGGCCCCTTCCCGCCATGCGATCCCATTTGATTTTGGGCGTGGCATAAAACCCCGTGGCCGATAATGAAATGCGGTTTTGATAGGCAAGACTTGCCGCATCTGCAAATGTCATTTCATGTGATCCCGCACGCACCATCCCATCCACAAATTCAACCGCTGCATCGGTTTCAAAATGAATCGCAAAAAACGCAGCGATCCGCCCTTTGAGCGTATGACACGCATCTCGCACCGCCATTCCGTTCAAATCCGATCCAGACGATGCAGCCGTTGCCGATGTATTTGGCACCTTGGCCGTGTCAGACGCCGTGATTTTGATCATATCAAGCGGTAGGCCAAATTCATGTGCTGCGACCTGCGCAACCTTGGTAAACAGACCCTGCCCCATTTCGGTGCCACCATGATTAAGATGCACCGATCCATCGGCATAGATATGCACCAAAGCGCCCGCTTGGTTTAGATGAGTTAAGGTAAAGCTGATCCCGAATTTTACGGGGGTTAGCGCGATGCCGCGTTTTAAAATCGCATCTGGATTTGCGCGGTTTTCGGATTCAATTGCCAAACGGCGATTGGCATAATCTGATGCTTTCGCCAATTGATCCACCAACGGTGCAATCACGCTATCCTCTATCGTCATATGGTATGGCGTGGTTTGCCCGTTTTCATAAAAATTGGCGCGGCGAATTTCCAATGGATCACGCCCCAGATAATGGGCGACCTCATCAATCACGCGTTCAATCGCCACAACACCCTGTGGCCCACCAAACCCACGATATGCGGTGGCGCTTTGCGTGTTGGTTTTCAATCGGTGTGATATAATTTTCGCGTGTGGCAAATGATACGCATTGTCCGAATGCAACATCGCGCGATCGGCCACGGGTAATGATAAATCCTGCGCCCAGCCACAGCGCACGAAATGTTCCATCATCACCGATTGCAATGTTCCATCATCATCAAAACCAACCTGATAATTGATGCGAAAATCGTGGCGTTTGCCAGTGATCATCATATCGTCATCGCGATCATATCGCATTTTACAGGGGCGATTGGTTATCCGCGCCGCAACGGCACAGGCACAGGCCAGCGCGTTTGCTTGGCTTTCCTTGCCGCCAAATCCACCACCCATCCGTCGCGTTTCAACCCGCACGGCATTGAATGGCAATCCAAGGCTTTCGGCAACTTTATGTTGAACCTCTGTCGGGTGCTGTGTTGAACTATGCACCAGCATATCACCGTTTTCTTGGGGCAATGCCGATGCGGCCTGCCCTTCTAGGTAAAAATGTTCTTGGCCACCAATTTCAATGCTTCCTGAAATTTGATGTGGCGCAGATTTCATTGCAGAATCTGGCTCGCCCTTCAAAAACCGAATGGGATCTTCAAATTTGCTATCCGCCGCGATGGCTTGATCAATGGTGAGGATTGCTGGAAGTGGTTGAATTTCAACCTTACCCATTCGCGCGGCCTTTCGCGCGTTTAAATGTGTATCGGCGATAACCAAAAATATTGGCTGGCCAATATAATGCACCGTGCCATTTGCCAACATTGGTTCATCATGCACGGACGGCGATACATCGTTTGATGCGGGTAAATCATCCGCCGTGATGACCGCAACAACACCATCTGCGGAACGCACAGCGTCTAAGTCCATCGCTGTGATTTTACCATGCGCAACATCGGACAATCCAAATGCCAGTGACAGCGCATTTTTGGGCATCGGAATATCATCAATATATCGCGCTGCCCCCGTCACATGTAATGGGGCGGCATCATGTGGGGTTGGTTTCATATGGTTCATGATGAAACCTCCAAAACGCACGGTTGATCGGTGGTATCCTCGATAAAATAGCGCAATAACATATTTTGTGCCGCTTTCATGCGATACTCAGCGGATGCGCGCATGTCGTCCATGGGCGTGTAATCATTGGGGAAAAGTTGCATTGCCATTTCAACATTTTCACGTGTCCATGGTTTGCCGATTAACGCGGCCTCTACCCCATCGGCGCGTTTGGGGGTTCCCGCCATGCCGCCAAATGCGATGGCACAACATTCCACGGTCCCGTTTTTGACAAAAATATTGAAACAGCCACAGACCGCAGAGATATCCTGATCAAACCGTTTCGACAGTTTGTAACATTTTAGACGATCATCTTGTTTTGGAATGAATATGCTTTCAACAAATTCGCCTGTTTTGCGATCCTGTTTGCCGTATTCAACAAAGAAATCTTGTAACAAGATTTCGCGCCGTTCATCGCCACGGCGTAACGTTAGCGTTGCACCAAGCGCGATCAATGCGGGCGGTCCATCGCCAATGGGTGATCCATTTGCAATATTGCCACCAATCGTTGCTGCGTTTCGAATTTGCACAGATGCATAACGGCGCAACATTTCGGCGAAATCGGGATAAATATCCGCCACCGCATCACGCAGCGCGGTTATTGTGACCCCCGCGCCGATGTGTAAACCATCATCACGATGTTCAATTTTCGCCAAATCGGGGATCTGTGACAGGAAACAAACCTGTTCCAAATCGCGCAACGATTTTGTCACCCACAGCCCAACATCCGTCGCACCACCCACCAAGGTGGCGTCTGGGTTTTTTAGATACCACGCTGCCAATTCATTGCTAGTTGTCGGGCCTGTAGGTTTTGCAAATTTCGAAACGCCGTCTTGATCCGCTGCAATCCAATCAGGGCGCGGTGCATTTTCAACCGCTTCTGCGGCGCGAATGATCGGTGCGTAGCCTGTGCAACGGCACAAGTTCCCCGCCAGTTGGTTATCGTGATCAGTGGCGCCATTGGCATGCGCAGATACCATCGACATCACAAACCCAGGTGTGCAAAACCCGCATTGTGAACCGTGATGTTCAACCATTGCCGATTGCACAGGATGCATATCGGATTGCGTTCCCACACCTTCGACGGTGCGCAATGCTTTGCCGTGGAGTTGTGGTAAAAACAGAATACATGCGTTCAATGATTTACTGCCATCAGCATCTGTCACCATCACGGTGCAAGCGCCGCAGTCACCTTCGTTACAGCCCTCTTTCGTGCCGTGCAAACCCTTGGTTTCGCGCAACCAATCAAGCAGCGTGACCGTTGGATTATCAACGCTGACATTCTGGGTTTCCCCATTCAGAAGAAACGCAATTTCCATGGTAAATATCCGCCACCGTCTCTGCCGTTTGGCCAATCTGCGATCCCCCGATGTGGCGTAAAGGGATGGCGTGCCATTGACACCAGATAATCAGGTTTGTGTTTCAAGATCAACAAAAACAAAAAAGGCCGCACCAAATAGAGGCGCGGCCAATAAGTTGATTTCGTTTGATTAACCAATATCTTCTGGCAAAACCAAATTTAGAACAATCGCGATAAATGCCGCTGGCAACAGACCAGATGTCATCAAAATTTTCGCAGTATTGCCCAAGAATGCCATTGCATCAGGCACCTGTTGCAGGCCAAGCCCAACAGACAGAGCAACCGCAAAGATCACCATATTGCGACGGTTCCAATTCACATCAGACAACATTGATGCACCCGCGGCGGCGACCATGCCAAACATCACAATCACACCGCCACCCAGAACTTGGATTGGTACGGAATTGATGACTGCGCCGATTTTTGGGATCAAGCCACAGATGATCAAGAATATCGCACCGATGGTGACAACATGGCGGCTCATCACACCTGTCATTGCGATCAAACCGACGTTTTGGCTAAACGATGTATTTGGCAACCCGCCAAATATGCCGCCAATTGCGGTGCCCAAACCATCTGCGAACGTTGCGCCTGTGACCTCTTCGTCGGTTGCTTCACGCCCTGCGCCACCTTTTGTAATTCCAGACACATCGCCCACGGTTTCAATCGCGGAAATAAATGCCATCAAACACATGCCAATAACAATCGCCCAGTTCACCCCAAACCCATATGCAAATGGTTTTGGCAATTGGAACCAGCCTGCACGACCAACGCCAGCAAGGCTGACATCGCCCATGACGAAGGCCACGATGTACCCTGCGATCAGGCCAACCAAAACGGCGGCCACAGATAACAATCCACGTGCAAAGAATTTCAACGCCAAGGTCACGATGATAACCACGCCCGCTTGGAACCAATTGGAAACGCCACCCCATGTGGGTTTGCCACGATTAAAATCACCAGCTCCACCCGCTGCATATTCAATGCCAACCTTGATCAATGCCAGACCGATCATCAAAACGATCAACCCTGTCACCAATGGCGGCAATGCAAACCGAATGCGCCCGATGAAAAAGCCGATGCAAAAATGGAATAGCCCGCCAATCATCACACCAGACATTAAGCCCTGTAAACCAGCGGTTCCCGCGCCGATCATGGCGGGGATCATCACAGGCAGGAATGCAAAACTGGTTCCTTGAACAATTGGCAATCGTGCCCCAACGGGACCAATGCCAATGGTTTGGATCAATGTTGCGACGCCTGCGAATAACATCGACATTTGAATAAGATATATCAACGCTCCAACATCTGGTGATCCAAATCCAAACCCAGCAACACCCGCAATAATGATTGCTGGTGTCACGTTGGATACAAACATCGCCAAAACATGTTGAATGCCAAGTGGTATCGCCTTGCCCAATGCGGGCGTATAATTGGGATCGCGCAGCTGTTCTGGCGTCCCTATCGAAGTATCTGTCATTTTTTGTTCCCCGTTTCAAAATTACGCCATCTGTGGGCGCGTTAAATGCGTTAACCGCATACTGTGAATCAAGGTTTTGTGTATTTTTTGTAAAAATCAAGAAAAATCGACTAAATAAAGTAGCTGAAAAGATAGTCTGCCTTTAATTTAGGCGACAATTATTGGCGTTGGTAACGGATATTCTTGCAAATTATTCCCCGACCCAATGCGATCAATCACACAGAATAACCCAGGTTCATGAAGCGGTGTTAAAACGCCGTGCCATGTGTTGCGATGCAAATTTATACCCTGCCCAATGTCTGTGACAAAGGCATGTACATCGCTTGGCTTGCCGCCATCATCATGGGCAACAATCACCAAAAACGGATGTTGTGACATGGGAATGAATGCTTGGCTTCCGTGCGGGTGGCGCTCTAACAAATCAAGGGTATAGGGCAAGCTTCGCGGCTTTGCACTAAATAGGCTGATCCCTGCGCGCCCATCGGTGAAATCCATCTTTGCCAAATCATTGAACCGCTCACAGTTTCCCTGATTGATAATTTTTGGATCAACGCTACCGGTTTCGATCACATCGCCAAATGGTGCAAATGCGCGGCTGGTAAGTGGTTTGGTTTGTATCTTAATCATGATCGGCCAAAGGGTGCGAATTTGGGATGTCGATTGACATCTTTGTACAATAAATAGCGAAATGGTTCATCGCTTGTCGCAACACAGGCTTGTGGGCAAAATGCACGAAGCCACATGAAATCACCCGGCCCCACATCAACCCAATCTTGGTTTAACAAATACCGCGCAGTGCCTTGCAATACATAAAGCCCGTGTTCCATCACATGGGTTTCTTCAAACGGGATTAAACCACCGTTTTGAAAGGTAACAATATTAACATGCATATCATGGCGCAAATCATCGGGTTCTACAAATCGTGTGGTCGCCCAAACGCCGTCGCAATCGGGCATTTCACGCGGGGGTACGGTGTTTTCATTGGTGACAAATGGGGATGGCGTTTCGATCCCGTCAACATGTTCATAACGTTTACGCAGCCAGTGAAATGTTGCGGTATTGTTGCTTTGATTTAGCAATGACCAATCACACCCAGCGGGCAAATAGGCGTAACCACCCTTGCCCATGCTGTGTTTTTCACCATTGATCGTGACAATTATTTCACCATCAACGACGAATAAAACGGACTGTGCGGTTGGGTCTGTGTCTGGGATTTTGCTCCCGCCATTTGGGGAAACCTCAACAATATATTGCGTGAATGTTTCTGCAAATCCGCTTAAGGGGCGTGCAATAATCCATGCCCGTGTATGATCCCAATGCGGCAGATAACTTGTGACGATATCGCTATATGTTTCGGCGGGTATAAATGCGTATGCATCTGTGAAAACAGCGCGTCCTTTTAGCGGTGTTGATTGTGATGGCAAACCACCGCGCGGCACGTAATAGCTATTCGTCATGGCAGAATATCCGACAATCGGAGCAATGCAATTTTTTCAACTTGTTTGCACGCAGTATTAAATTCGACTTCGCGGGTGTTGTTGATGCGCGCTTTAAACGCGGTCAAAATATCCTCTTTGGTCAATCCTTTGACCGCGATGATGAATGGAAAGCCAAATTTACTGGTATAACTTGTGTTCAAATGGGTGAATTCCGCGTGCTCTTCCTTGGTCAAGGCATCAAGCCCCGCGCCCGCCTGTTCCGCCGTGGATTCCGCCGTTAATCGTTTTGCGGCGGCGAGTTTACCCGCCAAATCTGGATGTGCCTTTAACACATCAAGGCGTTCTTCGACGCTGGCCACACGGAATTTACGCGCCAATGCATTGTGCAATCCAATCGCGCTGTTATGTGCAGGGCCAAGTTCATCATCATACGCACGCTGTGCAATCCACGGGGAATGTTCGAATACCCCGCCAAATTTTTCGACAAAGCTGTCTTTGGTCATATGGATCGGTTCCAAGCCGCGCATTGGTGCGGGGTGATGTTTTTGCCAATGTTTGGCAATATCAATGCGCCGTGCAAACCAAACTTTGTCATGTGATTTCGCATATTCAACAAATCGTTTCAGCGCCTGAACACGCCCTGGGCGCCCGACAAGCCGACAATGTAATCCAATGGACATCATTTTGGGTGAACCCGCCGCGCCCTCTTCATAAAGCGCATCAAAACTGTCTTTAAGATAAGTATAAAACTGATCGCCTGTATTGAACCCTTGGGGTGTTGCAAAGCGCATGTCATTGGCATCCAATGTATATGGGATCACCAATTGTTCGCGATCACCGTGATGATACCAATATGGCAAATCATCGGCGTAACTGTCTGAAACATAATCAAATGATCCATCTTGGGTGATCAAATCAACGGTATTGACCGAACTGCGCCCGGTATACCATCCGCGCGGCGCATCGCCCGTCACTTCTGCATGTAATGCCTTGGCCGCATCGATATGTTCTCGTTCTTGATCTGGGGTATAATCCTTGTATTCCACCCATTTTAATCCGTGGCTGGCAATTTCCCAATTGGCGTCTTGCATCGCGGCAACCTGTTCTGGGGATCGCGCCAATGATGTAGCAACACCATAAACTGTAATTGGTATAGCCGCACTGGTGAACAAGCGATGAAGCCGCCAAAACCCAGCGCGCGCACCGTATTCATAAATGCTTTCCATGTTCCAATGGCGCTGGCCCTTCCATGCGGCGGCACCAACAATTTCAGACAAGAATGCTTCGGAGTCTTCATCCCCATGCAAAACACAATTTTCACCACCTTCTTCGTAGTTCAGCACAAACTGCACGGCAATATGCGCACCATTTGGCCATTCTACAACGGGTGCATTGGGTCCAAACCCACGCATATCACGTTGATATCGTTTCATTTTTCAGATCCTTACATTCTGCATTATGTGCCGTTTTCACAGACACCCGACAAGTTTCATCATTATGTCGCGAAATAATCAAGCCCGAAGGGGCTTTCTTTTTGTGTGATCTGCTGGCAGTGTTACCTTGTAATAACAAGAGTAAGACAATGCCCAAAGGTTACCTCACCACACATGTATTGGACACAGCCAGCGGTGCACCCGCTGCGGGTCTGGAAATCCAACTTTATCGTATCGATGGCGACACGGCACAGCATATCACAACGATGAAAACAAATGCCGATGGGCGCACAGACAGCCCGATTTTGCCAGCGGATGATTTTCAAACGGGGCAATATCGTTTGGATTTTCTGACGGGCTCCTATTTACGTGCCCAAAATGACAAATTAGCGGAACCATTGTTTTTGGACACAATCCCCATCAGTTTTGGAATGAATGATGCGGATGCACATTATCATGTCCCACTTTTGCTTTCGCCCTTTGGCTATTCAACTTATCGCGGGAGCTAACCCATGTATGATTTTGCAATTTTCATGGAATGGGCCGAATTTGCGGTGCGTTGGTTGCATGTGATTACGGCAATCGCGTGGATTGGTTCATCGTTTTATTTTATCGCCCTTGATTTAGGGTTACGCCAAACGCCCAACCTTCCCAAAGGTGCGCACGGCGAAGAATGGCAAGTGCACGGGGGTGGGTTTTATCACATCCAAAAATATCTGGTGGCACCCGAAACCATGCCAGAACATCTGACATGGTTTAAATGGGAAAGCTATGCAACATGGCTGTCTGGCTTTGCACTGTTGATATTGGTCTATTATTCGGGTGCCAATCTGTATCTGATCGATCCAAATGTTGCCGATATTTCTGTGCCTGTTGCGATATTGATTTCACTTGCATCATTGGTTGGTGTTTGGCTGGTTTACTCTGCACTGTGTAATTCAAAATTTGGCAGTGATAACAGGCGACTAATGATATTACTTTATGTCATTTTGGTTGCACTATCTTGGGGATATACCCAAATTTTCACAGGCCGCGCATCGCTGTTACATCTGGGCGCAATCACCGCCACAATCATGACCGCAAATGTGTTTTTGGTAATTATGCCCAACCAACGCATTGTTGTGGCCGATTTGATTGAGGGCCGCACACCCGATCCCAAATACGGGAAAATTGCTAAACAACGTTCAACGCATAATAACTATCTCACTCTACCCGTGATTTTTTTGATGTTGTCCAACCACTATCCATTGGCATTTGCGACCGAATACAACTGGATCATTGCAAGCTTGGTGTTTTTGATGGGCGTGACCATCCGCCATTATTTCAACAGCATCCACGCACGCAAAGGGAATCCGCATTGGACATGGATGGCGACGACCGCGCTGTTTTTAATCATCATGTGGTTATCCGTTGTTGGACAACCAAAAACAGAAGAGGCTAATTTAACCAGCGCACAGGAAAAATATATGGCCGCTGCTGGCTTTGATGGTGTGCATGATATTGTTATGGGGCGCTGTTCAATGTGCCACGCCGCCGAACCCGTTTACGAGGGTATTTTATGGGCACCAAAAGGCGTGGAATTGGAAACACCTGCTCAAATTGCCGCGCGTGCAAAAGATATCTATATCCAATCAGCGGTCAGCCACGCCATGCCCCCATCAAACCTTACCTTTATGGAAGATTCCGAACGGGTAAAAATCCGCGATTGGTTTAACAGCGTTTCGTATTACTAAACGTGGGACAGGCATTTTCCAAAACGCGCCTGAAAATTCTGCGTAAAATGGGTGCGTATGGGCGTATCGCAAAGGTTTTGGAAAAAACAGATTCAAATTATGCGGCGGGGTTTGTTTTTACCCTGCTTGACGACGTTTTATCTGCGCCTAAAAAACCAAATTTTGAACAGCTACGCGGATTGAAAAAGTTCTTGCATCAAAACCAACCGCTATTGTTTGATGCGATATTGGATCGTTTTCAAAACACCGCAACCACAGCGTTGACCACAATTATAAATGATCAACACATGCACCCGCTAACGCGGTTCGAGGCAATGGGATGGGCAAATCTGTATAATCATCGCCAAAGCGATTTATTAAAAAATACCTGCACATCAACACCAGAAATTGCACAATATTGGGATCAATCGCCACCCTCTCGAATAACTGAAGGCATGGGAAAATGGCGTGGGATTGGCAAATCGAATTACATTGCATTTGATGATACATCGGCATCGGAATTCATTCGGGAACATTTTGGAAATGATGCGGCCAGTGCATTTCACAAACTTTGGCACCCAGCCCTGAAATCAGATTTCATACGCCTGTATTATTTGGCAAAAATTGGTGGCGTTTATGTTGATGCAGATTCAGAACCACAGGCATCTTCGCATCGCTTTTGTGCTAACGATACCTGCGTAACACTATCCGCAAATAGCCACCTTGCAAATTGCACAACAATCAACGGGATCATGGCCGCACCCGCAGAGCATCCATTCATCCTTGGTTTTTTGGATCACGCGCAACGCAATTTGCACGACAAAAAAATTGAAAATATATTTTGGATCGCGGGTCCTGGTGCGCTCACGTTGTATCTTTATCAACATGGTGGTGATGTCGATGTTTTGCCACATGGTTTGTGCACGGCACAGGTTTTTAAACAATTTGATGCGGCGTATAAATATACCCCGCAAAACTGGCGTGTTTTCGAACATCAGCAACACCGCGATGATGCGGAAATCCTACCCCGATTGCTTGAACAGATTTAGGCCATCAATCGCGCCACACGTTTTTGAACGCGCTCAACGATCATGCGCTCTTCTTGGTTCACCAATTGGCCTTCTGCAACAACTGGTTTTCCCTCTACAAGCAAATCGCGCACGTTAAACGGCCCGTTTAAAACAAGTGCCGCCACAGGGTCCCATGCCCCAGCGGCTTGTAATCCGCTGACATCCCAAATGGCGATATCGGCGCGTTTGCCCACCTCGATCGAACCCAAATCATGTCGCCCTAATACCTGTGCGCCACCGCGTGTGGCGATTTCCAATGCTTCGCGTGCACGCATGGAATCCGCACCGTTTTTGACCCGCTGTAATAACATCGTTTGGCGTGCCTCTGTTAACAAATGCCCCGCATCACTGCTGGCGGAACCATCAACGCCAAGCGCAACCTTTACCCCCGCATCACGCATTTCACGCACCGGTGCAATACCCGATCCAAGACGGCAATTTGAACATGGGCAATGGGCGACGCCAGTTTTGGAACGCGCAAATAAATCAATTTCCCCAGCGTCCAGTTTCACACAATGTGCATGCCACACATGATCACCAGTCCAGCCAAGGTTTTCGGCATATTGCCCAGGACGACAGCCAAAATGCTCTAATGAATAGGCGATGTCTTCGTCATTTTCGGCTAAATGCGTGTGTAACATCACGCCCTTGTCCACGGCCATCTCTGCTGCGTCTTTCATCAAACCTTCGCTCACGGTAAATGGTGAACACGGGGCCAAACCAACGCGCAACATTGCGCCATCAGATGGATCGTGGAATGCATCCACAACGCGCAAGAAATCTTCTAATATTTTTGGTTCTTGTTCAACCAAGCTGTCAGGTGGTAATCCACCGTTGCTTTCGCCAACACTCATCGCACCGCGCGTTGGGTGAAACCGCACACCAATGGATCGCGCACCCTCGATTGCATGTTCCAGTTTCACATCATTTGGGAAAATATACTGATGATCGCTGCTCATTGAACAGCCAGACAATGCCAATTCACCAAGCCCAAGTTGCGCCGAAACATACATGTCTTCGCCCATCATGCGCCCAAAAATCGGATACAGGGTTTTCAACCAACCAAATAACAACGCATCCTGTCCCGCAGGCACTCCACGTACCAGTGATTGAAACAGGTGATGATGTGTATTCACCAAACCAGGTGTTACGACACAGCCCGTTGCATTTATCACCTGATCTACATCGGGCAAGTTTTCACCCACCCCCACAATCACACCGTTTTCAATTAAAATATCACAGGCCGCGATTTCTTGGCGATTGTCATTCATCGTAACAACAACATCCGCGTTTTTGATCAGTGTTTTGAGATGCTTAGCCATCGTTTCCCCTTGCCTGTTTGCGCTGTTTACGATGTGCCAGTGGCGTTCAATTTACAAGTACGAATTTATAATCAAGCTGCACATACAATGAAATACATGAACATCAGTTTTGCATTTCCTGAATGCTTCACATTTTCCTTTGCCAGATTGCCAGATTGAGCAATCAATAACAAAACAAGGAATCTTTCATGCCAATTCATTATTTAAAAACAGCATCAAAGACCGCCCAAACAGATTCAAAATCTGTGAACCATACTGTTGAACAAATTTTACAGGAAATTGAATTAGGTGGCGATCAGGTGGCATTGGATTATGCGCAAAAATTTGATTCATACCCCGGCCCAGCATTGTTAAGCAAAGACGCAATCACAGATGCCCTTGCGCGTGTTCCCGAGTCAATAAAACGCGATATTGATTTTGCCCATCAAAACATCGAACGTTTTGCAATCGCGCAAAAAAATGCAATGTCCGAATTTGAGATTGAGGTTCAACCGGGACTGTTTGCGGGTCAACGCATGATCCCCGTAAATGCAGCGGGGTGTTATATCCCCGGTGGGCGTTACAGCCATATCGCATCCGCTTTGATGACGGTCACAACGGCCAAGGTTGCTGGTGTTCCACATATCACGGCGTGTTCCCCTGCCGATCCAAAACATGGTGTGCATCCCGCTATTATCTATGCCGCGCACAGGGCGGGTGCGCATAACATTCTTGCGCTTGGTGGTGTGCAAGGTGTGGCGAGCATGGCGTTTGGCCTGTTTGGCCTACCCGCTGTGGATATTATCGTGGGACCGGGAAATCAATTTGTTGCCGAGGCAAAACGCCAACTTTTTGGGCGTGTGGGTATTGATATGATCGCTGGTCCAACGGACAGTTTAATTTTGGCCGATGAAACCGCCGATCCAATGGTTATCGCCACAGATTTGGTTAGCCAAGCCGAACATGGTTACAATTCGCCTGTGTGGTTGGTGACCAATGATCGCGATATTGCAACGCAAGTGATTGATTTGATGCCACAAGAAATTGCCAATCTACCCGATGTGAATCGTAAAAATGCTGAATCTGCCTGGCGTGATTATGGCGAGGTTATTTTATGCGACACACTTGAAGAAATGGCCGCCACATCCGATGAATACGCGCCCGAACATTTAACCGTTCAGGCCAAAAATCTAGATTGGTGGCTTTCACGGTTAACTTGTTATGGATCACTATTCTTGGGTGAAGAAACAACAGTGGCATTTGGTGACAAGGCAACGGGAACAAACCACGTGTTGCCCACCAGCAGATCGGCCAGATACACAGGCGGGTTATCGGTGCACAAATATATGAAACTGGTTACATATCAACGTGCAACACGCGCAGGTTCATATGATGTGGCACAGGCCACCGCGCGTATTTCACGAATGGAAGGCATGGAAGGCCACGCGCGCGCCGCCGATATTCGATTACACAAATATTTTCCCGATGAAAAGTTTGAGCTACACCCAAATGAAGATCATGGATCTTCGGTGGATTCTTCGCCCTCTTCTTCTGGTGGGGTTTTGGGAACGTAGTTTACTTCGGCGAAATAGCGTGGACGAATAAATAGATTATGTCCAAGCTCTTTATCGCGCCAGCCTAGGTTCCATCCTGCGAAAGAATAACTGATAACCGATGAATAGGTTTGGAAACCTTCGACATATAAAATTGATTCACCAGGTTCAATGAATGGGATAAGTTCATCCATTTCATCCAAACGTGACGCAATCTCTGGGCGATCGGAAATATTGCCGTGTGACCAACGCACATCATAGTCATCTGGATTTACCTCATCACGTACGATGCTCGTGACGCGCAAACCAGTTCGTGATGATTGAGGCATCAGACTAGCAAACATGGATTCGTAAAATTCCATGGTTTCTTCTGTTACGTTTTCTTCGCGCGAAATAATATCGGCAATGGTAAACGAATTGCGCACCACAGATGTTTTTTCACGCACAATATCAAACAAGACAGGTCCAAAAATGATCAACCAATACATGATTGGAAACATTAACACCGCTTCCACGGTCATCGTTCCGCTTTCTGATCTGCCAAAACGTTTTAGTTTTAATAACGACATGTCAGTATCTCCTAAGAACCAGACGCAACCGTAGCACCCGTAGAGAAATCATTATCATCGGGTTCTACGGCATAGGCCGTAAATGTTGATAGGAAAAAGCCACCAGAGCTATCCAATTCAAACGCAGGTGTGATCGGTGTGATGCTAAACAACGGATCAACAACGATACATGCACGCACAAACATCACATCACCAAATTCGCCCATCGTAAATGTGCGTGTTGGTGTTGCATCTGGATCTTCGGGTTTGCGTTCAACACAATCACGAACCCCCAGAGAGAAAGTTTCATCTGGCGACACTTGATACATTTCCAGCTTCATTGCATTAGCGCAATCATTAACGATCCCTGCGTGTTCACAGATTTCATCCTTAAGCACGTCATAAGCGTCTTTTTCATCTGTTCCGCGAATTTTACCAAGCCGCAGATTTCGCACGCTGATATCAACGGCGCGTTCTAAAAAAACCTTTTGTGCCGTGAACCAACCGCCCTCAAGCGCGAGTGCAAACATGAAAAAGAACAAAGGAAAGATAAAGATAAACTCGAGCGTCGAGGTGCCCTCTTCCCTTTGCCAAAACTGTTTTACACTGTTTCGAAATTTCGACATCAGCTTGTCAAACGTAGTTTAGAGATCGCCGCCGCAATACCACGGAAGGTTTCACTCAGGTTGTCATTTGAAGCGGGTTCATAAAACGCATCATCATTGTTCACACATCCTTTAAGCGCTCGCTCTGCAAGACCACCTGCGGGAACCTCAAACCCGATTGTAAACAATAGGAAGTTATTACGATCTGGGTCTTTCAATCCACGTGCAAGGCTGCAAACAGAAAGCATCCGTGCGTCCGCTTCTGGGCTTTGCCAAACACCACCTGTGTATTCACCATCACCTTCAACCATGTCTTCCGCTTCGATACCATCCATGCCGTAGAACAGATCAATAATATCAGGAATTGAAAAACGACGTGTCAATTCTTCCATGTCCAACTGGCGTGCTTCTGAAACGATTGGCAAGCTGCCCCATGGAATCGGACTATGTGTTAGTGGGCTATTCTTTGCATTGCCAGTTATGCCAGCAATATCGCAAAGCGACGGCAATACAGGCAGCGCTTCTTTGCCGCTTGCGCAGAAATATCGATTTTTGTACGGCCCAGTTTTACGTTTTACTGAATATGTTTGGGTTTCCTCATGCCAATAGACACCAGACGGTCCAGAACGATATTCATCCTTTAAGGCTTGGTGAAGCGTATTTGCACCATCACTAAGATGCACGATAACCTTCATCGTGCCTGCTTCTGTATAGTCGTGTGGACGTCCAGCAAATACAGGGTCTACATCGCCATTTGTGATCATTTGATCAACTGTTGGGCGGAATGTTGGATCCAACAACGCCAAACCCCACTTAATGCCCAAATCGCCAGCGGTGGATCCCTCTGCCTGAAGGTTGTTGATATAAGTCGTCACTGCACCAACATTATCTGCAAACGGCAGGATGCTATTTTCAGAAGAATTGCCAGTATCAGGATCAATTGTATGACGACACGTTGGATTGTCGTGCCCTTGCCCAACCAAATCGAGAATATAGTTATTGTTGCCTAACGACGCAATATTATCTCTATTCCAGTTGAATCCAGAATCTCCGCGCGTGTCACCAAACAACCAGGCTGATGAACGATCGCGGAATTCACCGGCGCGTTGCAATGTTGTTGGCAAGCCAGCGGCCAAGTCTTCGGTCAACGCGGTAACGGAATAATCACCTCCGACAATCTGATCGGGGTTTACGCCGAAACCATCAACAAAGGTTCCACGGTCCAAATCAATACAATCGGACAGAATATTTTCTACGGATAACGCTTGATCAGGAACGGCAGCCCATGCATCCAAAATTGCAGGGCCGGCTGATGTTTGATAGTCAAACGGAATGATTGAAACCGAAACATCTGCGTTCGGGTTCGCAAACACATCCGTTGCAAAATCAATCACAGCGGTACGCAATCGCTGGATGCGCGTTCCTGACATTGATGCGGATACATCCACAACCAATGAAATTTCAATGTCACCAATTTCTTGTTCAATCGAAGCAGAGGCATCAACGTCAAATTTGCTAATACCGTAAAGCGATAGGAACAAATTGTTGCTATCGGCACTTGCCCAAGCAATAAATTCACCCGGTGTCGCACCTGGATCAATATCCCAGTCGGCGTTCATCTCATCTTTGCTCAGACCAGATTTCGCGAAAAAGTCGTTGAAAACAGTTTCATCGGATTCATCTGAATTGCTTACCGCAACTGCAAAAATGGCCGAGTCGAGTGTCGTTTGCAAACGTACACGTGTGTTTTCGTATCGTGCGATATCAACCGCCATGCCGCCAAACACGAACAAGGATACAAATAAAAACAAAACAAATAAGATAAATGAACCAGATTCATCATCTTTGAAACGCGTGATCTGGTGCTTAAAATTAGAAAAAGCCATTTTATTCCTCAAACGCAAAGTTTGTGTATGCAATTGTCATTACTCTTTACTCAACAGATTACATGCACTCATACGACAAGTTAGCAGTTACATTTAAAACGGATGCGCCACACACAACGCGCAACGCTACACTACAGAATATATCTTCAATTATGGCAAAATTAGGTAAAATTGCCCTATTCTGTTAATTATTCCCGATAAAACCTGTCAAATCAAGTCAACTGATTGATTTTATGCAAAAAGTTCGTGGCACAATTCTAATGCGTTTACCAGTGCGTCTACCTCTTGGGTTGTGTTGTACAGGCCAAAGGATGCCCTGCACGTTGCACTGACCCCAAGATGTTCCATTAACGGCTGTGCACAATGATGCCCAGCACGCACCGCGATTCCACGCTGATCAACCACCGTGGAAATGTCATGCGGGTGACCTGCGCCTTCGATGGTAAAGGAAAAAATCGCGCCCTTGTTTGCGGAATTTCCCTGAATATTCAGCCAGTTTAATCCACTTAACTTGGCCTGTGCATAATCGCGCAACATATGTTCATGTGCTGCAATGTTATCCATGCCGATCTTAGTCATGTAATCAATCGCAACACCCATTCCGATGGTTTGAACGATGCCTGGTGTGCCCGCCTCGAACTTGTGCGGGGGGTCGTTATACGTGATCGTATCGCGCGACACTTCGCGGATCATATCACCCCCACCCATAAACGGGCGCATTTGAGCCATGCGTTCGCGTGTTGCATATAATGCCCCAGATCCCGATGGGCCGTATAATTTATGCCCCGTGATTGCGAAAAAATCACAATCGATGTCTTGGACATCAACTGGCATATGCACAGACGATTGAGAACCATCCACCACCGTAACGATGCCCTTGGCACGCGCCGCGGCACAAATCGTTTTCACATCCACCACCGTGCCCATCACGTTGGACATTTGCGTGATTGCAATCATTTTTGTATTTGGTGTGATGGCATCAATTACCGCCTGTGGGTCAAGATCACCGTTCACATCGGTTTCGACCCATTTCAACACCACACCCAAACGTTCACGCAAAAAGTGCCACGGCACGATATTGGCGTGATGTTCCATGATCGACAAAATGATTTCGTCGCCAGCCTTTAAATTGGGCATGCCCCAACTGTATGAGATCAGGTTAAATGCCTCTGTCGTTCCGCTGGTAAACAGAATTTCGTCTTCGTGTTTGGCATTTAGGAAACGTTGCACGATACCACGCACCGCTTCATATTTATCGGTTGCAAGGTTCGATAAAAAATGTAGCCCACGATGAACATTTGCATATTCTTGTGAATAGGCCGTATTGATCGCATCAATCACCACCTGTGGTTTTTGTGCGGATGCACCATTATCCAAATAAACCAACGGCTTACCATTCACCTGACGTGATAAAATGGGGAAGTCTTTGCGAATATCATTCACGTCATACATGGGCTTGCCTTTAGATTTTTTTGATCTGTTTTTTTCCGCTATTTGGGAAATGAACCTCGGTAAGATTGGCTGCCAAAACCCATGCAAAAACAAGCGTCGTGATCGCACCTGCACCAAGCACATAGTAAAACGGCGCGACGCTATTCACGATGCCACTGATCAACATGAATGGGATGCTGACGATTGCCGCCCAAAACACCGCGCGGCGCGTTTGAACACCCAAACCAGCGCCATTAAAGGCTCGCATAATAAAATGGAAAATCAATGCGATACCGTAAATCACCAATGGCGTGATAAACACCGATGATGCAAATTGCATCGCCGTAAGATTGGCAATGCTTTGCTCTGTTTTGGTTGCTTTCACCGCGATATTTGGCATCTGCGATACCAAATGCATAGCACCGAAAAACAAGGCATAGAACAATGTTTGTTCTTCGCGAATTCCGGCATCCATCTGTTTTCGCATAATTTTTCTCGGTGTAATCACCGATTGAAAAATATCACCAACCAGCGACATTACCCTTGTCTCCGCTTCATCCATGCATCCATGCGATCCAAGATATCAGCCGCCAGCGCCTCGTCTTCGATTTCCTCAATCGCTTCGCCAAGGAATGCAAGAACCAGCATATCTTGGGCTTCTTGGCGCGGGATGCCGCGTGATGTCAGATAAAACAACGTGTCATCATCAATTGCACCCACGGTTGAACCGTGTGAACAGGCCACATCATCAGCGTAAATTTCCAGCTCTGGTTTGGCCAAGAAATTGCTATCTTCATCCAACAACAAACCTTGTGAAATTTGATAGCCATCGGTTTTTTGCGCATCTGGTTTTACCAAAATTTTACCTTGGAAAACGCCAGTTGCACCATTGCGCAACACCTTTTTGAATACCTGACGGCTCTCGCAGTTTACCGCATCATGTGTGATGAACACGGTATCATCATGATGAAACCCTGTACCATCGCCTGCGGATGCCCCGCCAACGGTTGCATGTGCATCATCACCTGTCAGCTCAATCACCGTATCATTGCGCGTTAACACACCGTTCACCGTCATGGTGAATGATTTAAAGGTGCTTTCGCGCCCAAGGCGCGCAAACATATGTGTCACGGTTTTGCGTTCATGATCGCGCCCTTGTGTGCGCACATGATGGAAACCACCATTATCGGCAATATCAACCTCGACCACGGAATTGAAACGCGCCGCACCAGGGCCGCTTTCCAACAATGTGATATCTGCGCCCTCTTCCACTTTGATGACGTGGTGCACCATCGCATCAGAGCTTTCTGATGAATGAACATAACGGATCGCAATTGGGCGATTAACCTTGCCCGTTGCATGGATCACCAAACCTTCGCTCGCCACGGCGGTATTCAATGTTGCCAATGGGCGTGGCACAGGGTTTTGCCCGTCTGCTTCCAGCGCACCAAACAAATCCTTGGCCCAGTGGATATCCTTGCCCAAGGCATCGCCAAGGGTTTCGATCACAACGTTTTCACCAGATAAATCATCCGATTGCGCAGGATCATAAACACCATCAACAAACACCACGCGAAGACGATCAATGCTATCAAACATGGGTGTTTCATCATTTTCAAATAGCGCCGCATTCGCCGCAGGTATCGCTGTTAATGCGGATGGATCGGTATATTTCCAATATTCGTCACGCTTGTTCGGTGCACCCATTTCACGCAAACGCGCAATCGCATTTGTACGTGTTGCATCCGACCATTTCGCACCCGTTGGCATTTTATATGCCGAGATCAGCGTTTCCGCCGTATCAAATTTGATTGAAGGAACAGCCATATCAGGCCACCTCTGCCAAAATGTCAGCGTAACCGTTGTTTTCAACCTCTAGCGCCAATTCTGGACCACCAGATTTAACGATTTTGCCATCTGCCATAATGTGCACAACATCAGGTTTGATGTGATCCAGCAAACGTTGATAATGCGTGATCACAAGGAACGAACGCTTGCCATCGCGCAATGCATTCACGCCCTCGGCCACCAATTTCATCGCATCCACGTCCAAACCAGAATCCGTTTCATCCAAAACGCACATCTTTGGTTCCAACATTGCCATTTGCAAAATCTCGTTACGTTTCTTTTCACCACCGGAAAAGCCAACGTTTACGGGGCGTTTCAACATATCCGCATCGATTTTCAATGCTTTTGCTTTTTCACGTACTAGTTTTAGGAAATCACCCGCGGATAGCTCTTCTTCACCGCGTGCTTTGCGTTGTGCATTCACGGCTGTGCGAAGGAATGTCATGTTGCCAACACCTGGGATTTCCACTGGATATTGAAACGCAAGGAAAAGCCCCGCTGCCGCGCGCTCTTCTGGTTCCATATCCAACAAATCCGCACCATCCAACGTGGCCGAACCACCGGTTACCTCGTAACCATCTTTGCCAGACAAAACATAAGACGTGGTTGATTTACCAGAACCATTTGGCCCCATAATCGCGTGCACTTCGCCTTCGCCAATTTTCAGATCAACACCCTTGAGGATTGTTTTCTCTTCTTCTTCAAGATCAACTTGTAAGTTTTTAATTTCTAACATTTTTGTTCTCTTTTTCTCTCATTTCGGCCAACTGGCGCTGTGTATGTTGTTCTCTGATCTCAATGCGCTCTTTGAACAATGCTTCGTCTTTTGCAGTGGCGAGTTGAGCTAGTTTCCTATCTATGACCAAGCTGATCACTTTAAACACAAACGCGCCAATGATCGCACAAAGGATCAGATTTTCATTTTCGAATACAATGCCAACCCAAACACCTGCAAAGGCACCCGCCACTATCAGAAACCATGACAAAAAACCGGCAACACGTATGTATGAATACAGTAATGATTGTCGCGTCCTTGCAGGGGAACCGGTGTTGGATCGGAATTTTTCCATTAACCAACGGACCCTTCTAAACTAATCGCAACCAATGCTTGCGCTTCCATCGCGAATTCCATCGGCAGGGCTTGCAATACCTCTTTGGCAAAGCCGTTGACGATCAAGGCAACCGCCTCTTCTTCGTCCATACCGCGTTGGCGGCAATAGAACATTTGATCATCATCCACCTTTGATGTGGTTGCTTCGTGTTCCACACGGCTCGAATTGTTTTTCACTTCGATATAGGGAACGGTATGCGCACCGCATTTATCGCCGATTAACAGGCTGTCGCATTGGGTATAATTACGCGAATTTTTCGCCTTAGGGTGCATTGAAACCAAACCACGATATGTGTTTTGCGCAACACCTGCCGAAATCCCCTTGGATACGATGCGCGATTTGGTGTTTTTGCCCAAATGCACCATCTTTGTACCCGTGTCGGCCTGTTGGTGGTGGTTTGCAATCGCGATGGAATAAAATTCACCCTGTGAATCATCGCCGCGTAAAATGCATGATGGGTATTTCCATGTCACCGCAGAACCTGTTTCCACCTGCGTCCACATGACCTTGGCACGATCACCACGACAATCGGCACGTTTGGTGACGAAATTATAAATCCCGCCCTTGCCGTCTTCATCTCCAGGGTACCAGTTTTGAACGGTGGAATATTTGATTTCAGCATCTTCCAAGATCACCAATTCAACAACAGCTGCGTGCAATTGTGCAATATCACGTTGCGGCGCGGTACAGCCCTCAAGATAGGAAACATAAGACCCTTTTTCCGCAATAATCAGTGTGCGTTCAAATTGCCCAGTGTTTTCCGCATTGATACGGAAATATGTGGATAATTCCATCGGGCATTTTGTGCCTTCCGGCACATAGACAAACGATCCATCTGAAAACACTGCGGAATTCAGCGTTGCATAAAAATTATCAGATTGTGGCACAACCGAACCAAGATATTTTTTCACCAATTCTGGATGCTCTTTGATCGCCTCTGAGATCGGCATGAAAATCACGCCAGCCTTTTTCAATTCCTCTTGGAATGTTGTCCCAACGGAAACGGAATCAAACACCGCATCAACCGCAACTTTGCGTTCTTCTTCGGGTGCTTCAACACCAGCAAGCAAGGCCTGTTCTTTCAACGGAATGCCCAATTTTGCGTATGTTTCCAACAGTTTGGGGTCAACCTCATCCAATGATTTTGGTTTGTTTTCCATGGATTTAGGACGCGCGTAATAATACTGATCCTGAAAATCAATTTTGGGGTATTCAACCATCGCCCAATTGGGCTCTTCCATTTGCAACCAGCGACGATACGCAGCCAAACGCCACTCTAGCATCCATTCTGGCTCTTCGTTTTTCTCAGAGATCAGACGCACGATATCTTCGGACAGGCCAAGGGGTGCATATTCCATTTCAACATCGGTGTTGAAACCATATTTATATTTGCCCGCAATGGATTTCACCGCTTCTACGGTTTCTTCATCGACGCCTTCTTTTACGATTACTTCGCTCATATCTGTCTTCCTCACGCAGCTTTTGCTGCAAATTTACGATAGGCTTTGATCCACGCTTGCGCGAAATCAGTCACCTCTTGTTCTGTTGTCGTCGGGCCCAGTGACACGCGAACAGCACTTGCCGCCGTAATGTCATCATAACCCATGGCCTTCAAGACCTTGCTTGCCTTAACCTTGCCACTGGAACAGGCTGATCCAGCAGAAATTGCAAAACCCGCCAAATCCATTTGCATCACTTGCGTCTCACCACGCCAATTTGGCACAGCAAAACAACTGGTATTGGGCAGACGTTTTACCGATTGCCCGACCAAAACCACATCAGGCACTGCATCTGCAATCATTGCTTCCATCTTGTCGCGCAGCTGTGCAACCTCTTCCCAAACGCCATTGGCCAAATCACGCGCACCGGCTTCTGCTGCGGCACCAAAACCTGCGATACCAATCACATTCTCGGTTCCAGAACGGCGCCCCATTTCTTGGCCACCACCCTTGATTTGCGCCTTAAGATCTATGCCTTGGCGTAGGATCAGTGCACCAACACCCTTTGGCCCGCCAAGCTTATGTGCCGATAACATCGCCATTTGCGCACCAGACCATTCAAACGCGCATGAAACCTTGCAAAATGCCTGTACGGCATCAACAACGCCAACACCATTTGGCAAATCCTGTAAAATCCCTGTTTCACTATTTGCCATCTGAACCGCAGACATCTCTGGGTCTTTGATCGCGACAATTCCATTTGCATCGGTGACCAAATCACCGTCTGACCACGCAGACACGCAATCATGTTCCACATCACTCGCGGCCATATCACGCCCCGCCATTGCCAATGCCGCGGCCTCTGTTGCGCTGGATGTGAACACCAAATCTGCGTTCTCTGCTCCAAATGCCGCACGAATTTGCCCTCGCGCCTTTTCCACGATTGCCGTGGCTGCCCGCCCTTCTCGATGGACAGAGGATGGATTTCCAACAACATCCATCGCCGCAATCATCGCATCACGCGCCTCTGTGCGAACCGGCGTTGTCGCATTCCAATCCAAATACACACGGCTCATATCAAACACCGCTTTCCAAATGTTTCAAATATCCTCGCCGAAGGCATAAAATCTTCATGCCTCGTCCACCATTTGAAACAACCCAGGCACCGCAGGACATGGCGCCAACTGATTTTCAATCACATCGGATAAACGTGTGGAATGCAAAAACACATAAACCTGCGCAGACAGGCTTTCCCACAGCCGATTATTCAACGATTGTGCACGGCTGCCTGATGATGCACCCGATGCACCTGCCCCTTTGGCCAGTGCATCCATGGTTTCATCAACCGCTTCCAAAACATCCGATACACGAATGGCATCCGCGGTTTTTGCCAATTTGTAACCGCCACCTGGGCCACGCACCGATGAAACGATTTCTGCACGGCGCAATTTCACGAATAATTGCTCCAAATAGGCCAGCGAAATATCTTGGCGTTCGCTAATCCCACCAAGCGATACCAACCCTTTTTCGCCCTCAATGGCCAAATCGACCAACGCGATCATTGCATATCTGCCTTTTGTGCTCAGTTTCATATGATTTCACTGCCGATTATATTGACGAAAACGGAACAAACCCTTATCAGATGTTATTCGAGTGGGGGCTTGCACCTTACAATTTAGAATGGTTCTAAAGTTTCCGAGCGATTCCGTCAAGATTAACGACGCTTGAAACGAAAATATTATGTGAGGCCACGCGCTACAGATGCCAGAAGTCATTTTCCCCGGTCCAGAAGGCCGCCTAGAAGGTCGCTACCACCCGCAAAAATCCAAAGACGCGCCCATCGCGATTGTGTTGCATCCGCATCCACAATTTGGTGGTACAATGAACAACAAGGTCGTGTATAATCTGCATTACGCATTTTATAATATGGGCTTTACTGTTTTGCGTTTTAACTTTCGCGGCGTTGGCCGTTCACAAGGTGAATATGACCAAGGCGTTGGCGAATTATCAGATGCAGCGGCGGCACTTGATTTCTTGCAGGCGAAAAACCCAAATGCGAAACATTGCTGGGTTGCTGGATTTTCTTTTGGCGCGTGGATTGGTATGCAATTGTTGATGCGTCGCCCTGAAATTTCTGGATTCATTTCCGCGGCTCCACCCGCAAACACTTATGACTTTAGCTTCCTTGCCCCCTGCCCAAGCTCTGGCTTGATCATCAACGGATCTGCTGACCGCGTAGTTGCACCCGCAGATGTCGAAGGTTTGGTTGGCAAATTGCACGAACAAAAAGGCATCACTATCACACACGAGGTGATCGATGGCGCTGGCCACTTCTTTGAAAAAGATCACATGGATACGATGATCGGATCGGTCGATGAATATGTTCGCCGAAGGCTGACAGAAAACACACGATAATAAATTGGCGGCTTTGGCCGCCTTTTTTTATGGGGTGCTGATAATCCCACCGCACACGGGCTCGCTACATCCTGTTGTGCTTGGTGCAGATGTCGCCAATCCGCGCAAAACACGCACGGCTAGATATCCAAATGCTTGGGCTTCCAACATATCACCATCAAACCCGACGTCTTCACAGGGCGCAACCTGTTCCAGCCGTTGCCGCAATCCGTTCATCAATGCAGGATTGCGCCGCCCTCCACCACAAATCAACCATCGCGCTGGGTCGTCAGGAAAATGCATCTGCGCGGCATATGCACTTGATGCCGCCAATGCTGTCAAGGTCGCTGCGGCATCATCCAATGACAGATCGACAACCAAGTTTTCAATCTGGGTAAAATCGTTACGGTCCAGTGATTTTGGTGGGGTTCGCTCAAAATATTGATGTTTAAAAAACGTTTCTAAAACATTCGTATCAACGCGCCCAGCCAGCGCATGCGCACCGTCCTCGTCAAATGTGGCATTGCTGCGTGCCACCATCAAATCATTGATCGGCGCATTCGCAGGTCCCGTGTCAAACGCCAACAAAGCCCCAGCCTCTGTTGGCAATCCTTTGCGCGGGTCAATCCAGGTTACATTCCCCACACCACCAAGGTTTAAAAATGCAATTGGTTCTTTTCCACCCAATTGCTTGGCCAATGCAAAATGGAAAAATGGTGCCAATGGTGCGCCCTCACCCCCTGCGGCCATATCGGCATTGCGAAAATCCCACACGATCTTTTTGCCTGTTTCGGTTGCCAACGCCGCACCATCACCAATTTGAAACGTTCGCCCACCTGCGGGATCATGCGCAAGTGTTTGTCCGTGAAACCCCACCACATCCGCCGTTGGAAAATGTGCGATTACATCGGCATGCGCCTGTTCAACAATGGATTTGGCCAATTGCAACCGCGTCGCATCGCCATCGGGCCACAACCCCAAGGCGTCGCGTAAAATTCCGTGTTCATGTTCACTATAGGGGCGAAAAAACGTGGCACCAAAATCTAAAACTTGTTGACCATCGGTTAACACCATCGCGCCATCAACCCCGTCCAAAGACGTGCCAGACATCAATCCAAGCGCCCAAATTGGGGTAAATTTCACCATCTGTCTTTCCTTTCGCAATAAACCCGTTATACGAAGCAAAGACAGAATTAAAAAGGATCAATACCGATGACATACAAGCCCAAATCAGAGTTTCTGCAAGTGATGCAGCAACGGGGCTTCTTGCAGGACTGCACAGACCTACAGGGGCTCGATGAACGCCTGCTCGAAGGTCCACTTGCAACCTATATCGGATATGATGCCACGGCGAAATCGCTGCATGTTGGGCATTTGTTGAACATCATGATGTTGCGTTGGTTGCAAAAAACCGGGCACAAGCCAATCACCCTGATGGGTGGTGGCACGACCAAGGTTGGTGATCCATCCTTTCGCGCCGATGAACGCCCGCTTTTGGATAATGCAGCGATTGATGCAAATATTGACGGTATGAAACAGGTTTTTGCCAAATACCTGTCATATGGCGATGGCAAAACCGATGCGGTAATGCTCAACAATGCGGAATGGCTCGATAATCTTAATTACCTCGAATTTTTGCGTGATATTGGCAAGTTTTTCTCGGTCAATCGCATGCTTAGCTTTGAAAGCGTGAAATCACGTCTTGATCGCGATCAATCGCTCAGCTTTCTTGAATTCAACTACATGATCCTGCAAGCCTATGATTTCTTGGAATTGAACCGCCGCTATGATTGCGCATTGCAAATGGGTGGCTCCGATCAATGGGGTAATATCGTTAACGGAATTGATTTGACCCGCCGCATTAACCAAAACCAAGTGTTCGGCCTCACATCACCACTATTGACCAAGGCGGATGGAACCAAAATGGGTAAATCCGCAAATGGCGCGGTGTGGCTCAACGCAGAACTGCTCAGCCCGTATGAATTTTGGCAATTCTGGCGCAATACGCTTGATGCTGATGTGGCAAAATTCCTCAAACTATTCACAGAACTTCCCGTGGAAGAATGCGAACGCCTCGGCGCGCTCGAAGGTTCTGAAATCAACGCGGCCAAAATCATTTTGGCAAACGAGGTTACTGCGCTTTGTCACGGCACAGACGCCGCCAAAAACGCAGAAACCACTGCTCGCGAAGTTTTTGAAAAAGGCGGTGTTGGTGATGATCTGCCAACGTTGGAACTCAACAGTGACGACATCGGTGATGGGATTAGCTTTGCGCAAACTTTGGTGCGTGCTGGTCTTGCCCCTTCTGGCAAAGAGGCCAAACGCATCATCCAAGGTGGTGGTGCGCGTCTGAATGACGAAGCCGTGAATGACATTGGCCTGATGCTCACGGTTGATGACATCGCCAAAACACCAAAAATTTCATCCAGCAAGAAAAAGCACGCCTTGGTTAAACTCCAAGACTAAAATTCCATTTTGTCTAAATATCCAAAAACACGCTTGGCCCTTGGGCCAAGCTTATCACAATGATCGCAATCGCGATCTCATTTTGCTCAGTTTCCTAACATCCATTTTCCATCTGGATGAAACGCATGAAATGCAAAGGCAAAGCCAACATCATGCACGACATTAACCCCCGATGATTGATCTGTGACCCGCACCGATCCAACATCGCGCCCCTTTGCGATTTCTCTGGTGTCGAGCGCTGATGCCATGCCTGCATCCCATTCAATCACAATGCCCCGCTCAACAATGCGCCCTTCTTTACGCACCCGTTGAAGCGGCCATGCGGCCTGCTCCACCACAACAACCCGCTCCAATGGGTTAATCCCATGGGGTGGGTTTTCACCGCGATATAAAAACGGAGTACCCGTATCATATCCCGCATAAGGATTGGCACCATAGGAACGATTATGCTTTGGCGTTGCCATAACCAATCCATCTGGATGTTGTTTTACATACGCTCCCCAATTGATGGTGTAACTGGGCAATTTCACCAATGTTTGCCCCACCAATTCACCCACAATCGCTTGCCCCGTGAATTGTTGCCACCAGGTTTCGGTTTGGCGATCATACATGATCATATCGGAATTTCGTAGCAATCCTGAAACCCCCAATTCATACTGAACACCGTTTAAACGGCGATCAAAGACTACCCCAGAATTACACAATGGACAGAATGTTACCGCGATTGGCGTGTCCCCCAACCTGTCATTCACGATCTCATGCCACATTAAATATCGAATGGGATAGGCGCGCGTCGTTTGTCCCGCGATGTGAACAACCATCACGGGTTCCTGTTCACCTAACCCGGTTTTTTTTGCATTTTGGATCATTGTCGGATTGCTGATCGCAGGGATTCCATCCTTGCCTGGGCCACCATCCAAGATGGTGTCAAAATCAACAATGGTCTTGGTAAAATCCGTGTTTTTCCACGCCATTTTCCAAAACCGCACATCCGCCATGGCCCCAGATGCTAGAAATATACAGACCAGTGTTAAGATGATTTTTTTCATGGTGCCTCCACCGACGGAGGCTAGGCCAAGACATCACGTTTGGATAGTGTGCCTCACCAAAAGGTGAAGGCCCGTCAGGGCCTCCATATCAATTGTCAGATTTTACATAAACACGTTTCATATAGTCTGGATCATCCAGCGCACCCGTTTGTGCGTGCCCTTTTTTGATCCCATCAACCACATCTTGGCCTTCGATTACGCGACCAAATACGGTGTATTGTTCATTCAAAAATTCACCATCGGCAAACATAATGAAAAATTGTGAATTGGCAGAGTTCGGATCAGATGATCGCGCCATACCCACGACACCGCGCAAAAACGGCTCTTTTGAAAATTCTGCTGGCAAATCTTCATAGTTTGAACCACCAGAACCCGCATACCGTGGAATGAAACCTTCTAGGTTGCCATGCGTAACATCGCCAGTTTGCGCCATGAAACCATCGATCACGCGATGAAATACGACCCCGTCATATGAACCTTCGCGTGCCAATTTTTTAACGCGTTCCACATGTTCAGGGGCAAGCTCTGGAAGCAATTCAATTTCAATTATACCAGTGCTTGCACCGTCAAGCTCGATAACCAATGTGTTTTCTGGTGTGGCCGCAAATACGCCCGCACCCAAAAACAACATTGAAACGGCTGTCAAAAACAGATTGCGCATCACAGATCAGCCGCAACGCGTACCGTTACCATGCGATCTGGGCTCGCTGGTGGCTCGCCACGTGTGATCGCATCGACATGTTCCATGCCTGATGTCACTCGCCCATAAACGGTATATTGACCATTCAAGAAATGATTGTCGCCAAAGTTGATGAAAAACTGTGAATTGGCGGAATTCGGATTCGCAGAACGTGCCGCGCCCAATGTGCCACGATCATGTGGTAATTTAGAAAATTCCGCTGGCAAATCTGGCAATTCCGAACCACCTGTGCCCGCACGACCAATGTTAAAATTGTCTTCCATGTTGCCATTTGCAACATCACCAGTTTGCGCCATGAAACCGTCGATCACGCGGTGAAATGCAACGTTGTCGTATTTTCCTGCGCGTGCCAATTCTTTCATGCGTGCGCTGTGCAATGGGGCAACATCGGGTAATAGTTCGATGTGAACTTCGCCCCCTGCAAGTGTCATTACGATGGTATTTTCTGGGTCTTTAAAATCTGCCAAGATGGCCTCCGTTTTTGAATTTGCGCGCACCCTACGACAGGCAGAACAAAGAGAAAAGCCAAAGCCCTATTTTTTTGCGAATTTTTCGTTCAAAGCATTTTGAACGCCTTTGGTCACAAACGGCGAAACATCGCCACCAAGGCGGGCGATTTCTTTCACAAGACGTGATGCAACCGCTTGGTGTTTTGCCTCTGCCATCAAGAACACAGTTTCAATTTGATCGTTCATCGCACGGTTCATACCGACCAGTTGAAATTCATATTCAAAATCGGATACCGCACGCAGGCCGCGGATGATCACAGATGCGCCAACCTCTTGGGCCATATCAATCAACAGGTTTTCAAATGGAACCACGACAATTTCTGTTGATCCTTTGTCGATCTTGCTCATGTTGCGCTCGATCATTTCAACGCGCTCTTCCAGCGAAAATAACGGCCCCTTGTCACGATTAATCGCAACCCCGATAACCAAACGATCCACCAGCGTACATGCACGTTTTATAATGTCGATATGACCAACCGTGATCGGATCAAACGTCCCTGGATACAGACCGATGCGCATGGCAATTTCCCCCCATAATTTTGTTGGGCGCAGGTTGACCCCATACTGACGCGAACGTCAAGTTGTTTAATGCCCTGTGATCATATTGATCATGGCAGAATTTTCGGATTCAACTTCGTTCAATCGCGCCTTGACCACATCGCCAATGGAAATCAGCCCGATCAGCTTGTCATCTTCGATCACGGGCAGATGGCGAAAACGGCCTTCGGTCATCATTTTCAATGCTTGTTCTGCGGTATCCTTTAGGGAACAATGTTTGATATCAGCGGTCATAATATCCGCCACATTCAAAGAAAAACAATCCACACCGCGTTTTCCGACCTCGCGGATAATGTCGCGCTCGGAAATAATGCCATCGGCGGTGTGACCATCACTGCTAACGACCAAGGCACCGATGCGATGTGCAGACAGATCTGAAATCGCATCGCGCACTGATTGACTTTTATCAATTGTTAAAACACCATCTTTGGCTTTGGACGTTAAAATTTGGCTGATCAGCATGCATATTTCTCCTGTTGATATTAATCAACTTATAGCAGAAAAAACCGGTTAGGTCATTAAAAACGCGCAAAACTCTTACGCTTTGCGTTTGATTGCCGTGTTCAACATTTGATCCAGATAATAACCCGTGTAGCTACCCTTTACAGATGCCACATCTTCGGGTGTGCCAGTGGCAACGATTGTACCACCTCCGTCGCCGCCCTCGGGGCCAATGTCGATGATATGATCGGCGGTTTTAATCACATCCAGATTATGTTCGATCACAATCACCGTGTTGCCCTGATCGACCAATTCATGCAGCACCTCTAACAGTTTGCGCACATCTTCGAAATGTAACCCCGTTGTCGGTTCATCAAGGATATATAACGTGCGCCCTGTGGATCGTTTCGACAATTCTTTTGACAATTTCACGCGCTGTGCTTCGCCGCCCGACAAAGTCGTCGCTTGTTGCCCTACCTTGATATAGCCAAGCCCAACACGCATCAGCGCTGTCATTTTGTCACGAATGCTTGGCACGGCTTGGAAAAACTGTTCGGCGTCTTCCACGGTCATATCAAGCACATCTGCGATGCTTTTGCCCTTGAACAACACCTCTAGCGTTTCGCGGTTATATCGTTTGCCACGACAGGTTTCACATTCAACATAAACGTCTGGTAAAAAGTGCATCTCTATCTTGATCACACCATCGCCTTGGCACGCCTCGCACCGCCCGCCTTTGACGTTAAAGCTAAACCGACCAGGTTTATAGCCACGGGTTTTCGCCTCTGGCAATCCAGCAAACCATTCGCGGATCGGCGTGAACGCACCAGTATATGTGGCAGGGTTCGATCGCGGTGTACGCCCAATCGCGCGTTGATCGATATCAATCACCTTATCCAAATAGGTAAGCCCACGAATTTCATCGCAATGCGCTGGCGTTTGTTTGGCACCGTTTAACCGCATGGATGCGGTTTTAAACAGTGTTTCAATGGTCAATGTCGATTTCCCGCCGCCAGACACACCTGTCACACAGGTAAACGTGCCAAGGGGAAAACTGGCATCAATCCCCTTCAAATTATTGCCCGTGGCGTTGGTGACGGTGATTTCTTTGCCATTCCCCTTGCGCCGATCGACAGGTATCGCGATTTCACGCGCACCTGTTAAATACTGACCCGTGATGGACTTTTTGCTTTTGATGATTTGCGCTGGTGTGCCTTTGGCGATGATCTCGCCACCATGCACACCTGCACCTGGACCAATATCCAACACGTAATCTGCGGTGCGAATTGCTTCTTCGTCATGTTCGACAACAATCACGGTATTTCCCTGATCGCGCAGATTTTTGAGCGTTTCCAACAGGCGATCATTATCGCGTTGGTGCAGGCCGATGGATGGTTCATCCAACACATATAAAACCCCCGTCAAGCCAGAGCCAATCTGGCTGGCCAATCGAATGCGTTGGCTTTCACCACCTGATAAAGTGCCTGCGTTTCTGCTTAGCGTGAGGTAATCCAAACCAACATTCACCAAAAATCCAAGCCGTTCGCGGATTTCCTTTAAAATCGCTTTGGCAATTTCATTTTTCTGATTGGTCAGGGTTGCGGGCACGTCCTCGACCCATTGCAAGGCTTCTTTGATCGAAAACTGAACCACCTGCCCTACGTGAATATCGGCGATTTTTACGGCGCGGGCCTCTTCGCGTAAACGATAACCGTCACAGGCGCCGCAATGGCGATTGTTTTGGTAACGTTCAAATTCTTCGCGGATCCAGTTGCTATCGGTTTCGCGGTATCGCCGTTCCATATTTGGAATAACACCCTCAAACGCGCGGGTTACCTCGTATACGCGGCCACCCTCGTCATAGCGGAATTTGATTTCATCCTTTCCAGAACCATAGAGCATGATTTTATGCACATGAGCCGGCAAATCGCGCCAAGCGGCATCTTTGTAAAACCCATAATGATCGGCGAGCGCTTCGATGGTTTGGCGAAAGTACGGGGATTTTCCCTTGGCCCAAGGCGCAAGTGCCCCATCATAGAGCGATATGGAAGGATCAGGCACAACCAATCGTTCATCAAAGAAAAGTTCAACGCCAAGCCCATCACATTCAGGACACGCACCAAAGGGTGCGTTAAATGAAAACAACCGTGGTTCGATTTCCGCGATTGTAAAACCGCTGACCGGACAGGAAAAGTTTTCTGAAAACGTGATGCGTTCGGCTTCGCCATCACTTGGCGCGGTCTCTAAAATCGCGATCCCTTCGGCCAGATCAAGAGCGGTGCGCAAACTATCGGCCAAACGTGTTTCCAAGCCCCCCTTGATCACAATACGATCAACCACAACATCAATGTTATGGCGAAACTTTTTATCAAGCGTTGGCGCATCGTCCAGTTCGTAAAATTCGCCGTCTACCTTGACCCGTTGAAAGCCTTGTTTCTTAAGTTCTTGAAATTCCTTGCGATATTCACCTTTACGGTCACGCACAATCGGGGCGAGCAGATAGGCACGCGTGCCTTCATCCATGCTCATGATCCGATCAACCATTTCGGAAACTTGCTGTGCTTCGATCGGCAGTCCTGTTGTTGGTGAATATGGTGTCCCAACACGTGCAAACAACAGGCGCAGGTAATCGTAAATTTCGGTGACGGTGCCAACGGTTGATCGTGGATTTTTCGACGTCGTTTTTTGTTCAATCGAAATCGCAGGTGAAAGCCCCGCAATATGATCAACATCAGGTTTTTGCATCATATCAAGGAATTGGCGTGCATATGCGGACAAAGATTCAACATATCGACGCTGACCCTCGGCATAAATCGTATCAAACGCGAGCGACGACTTACCAGAACCGGACAGCCCCGTGATCACCACCAATTTATCGCGCGGAATATCCACATCGAAATTTTTCAGGTTATGTTCCCGCGCACCGCGAATTTCAATGTTTTTAAGCTCTGCCATATGCCTGCCCTTGATACCTGTGCGACCTGTAAATCAATATGTCTAAGATGGCAATGAAACACGCGGAACACAAGCAGAACATTAATAAATTATTACGATGTAATAATTCAATTAAAAGTTATATGTTACCTAGGATTAACTAGATGCATTAGCGCATTGTTTGTAATATATAAATTACGAAATCAATGCCCCATGATCTTTTTCACATAATTGCGTGTTTCGCGATATGGCGGGATGCCAGAATATTTTTCCACTGCACCAGGCCCTGCGTTATACGCGGCCAATGCCAAACGCCACGATCCAAATTTGCGATATTGCTGTTTTAAATAACGCGCCCCGCCATCAAGGTTTTGTTCAGGGTCACGTGGATTAACGCCCAGCGTTTTTGCGGTAAACGGCATCAACTGTGCCAAACCAATCGCGCCCGCATGTGATTTGGCGCGTGGGTTCCAATTGCTTTCTTGTTGAACGAGGCGATTGAACAAATCAACGGGGATGCCGTGTTTGCGCGCCGCAGCCTCTGCCATTGGTTTGTACACGCCTTTGTATTTGCCACGATAGCTTGGAATGGTTTCGTAATTGATCTTGGTTGAATTAGGCAAAAGCCGCGCTGAATTGTTATATTGTTTCGATAAACGCTTATCAATCAACAACTTATGCTTTTCCGACAGACCAGTGGCCGACCCTGCAATGGGTAAGATTGAAACGGATACAACAGTCGCAATAAAGTTTCGCAAAATCATAAAAGAATCTTTTTTCAGCCTCTGAATTGCAAAACATATACGGGGAAAATGCCAACAATACCAGTAATTGATGAAATGCCTCTGGGCATTAGGGGAATTTTTACGTTTTGATCATTGGTTCATTCTTGGCTAAACGCTATGGTTAATAACTTATTTGGATTCGCACGAGGGATGAAATTATGGCTGGATCATTGAACAAAGTAATGCTTATCGGCAATTTGGGCGCTGACCCAGAGGTGCGCACATTCCAAAATGGCGGCAAAGTATGCAACTTGCGTATCGCAACGTCGGAAAACTGGCGTGATAAAAACACAGGCGAGCGTCGTGAAAAAACCGAATGGCACACCGTTTCCGTGTTTAGCGAAGGTTTGGTGCGCGTGTGCGAACAATACCTGCGCAAAGGCAGCAAAGTATTCGTAGAAGGCCAACTGCAAACACGCAAATGGCAGGACCAATCAGGCAACGACCGTTATTCCACAGAAGTGGTCTTGCAAGGGTTCAATGGCACTCTCACCATGCTGGATGGGCGTTCTGGTGACGGTGGCGGCCAAGGCGGCGGTGGCTATGGCCAACAAGACCCAATGACGGGTGGCCAAGGTGGCAGCGGTGGCTACAGCGCACCTGCATCGTCAAGCAACGATATGGATGACGATATCCCGTTCTAGGTGATCCAAAAACAATGTGACAAAGGCTCCTTTTCAGGGGCCTTTTTTGTTTTCGCGAACATCAGCACGTGAACAACCCATCAATCGCTTGCACGCAATCTGCTAATTGTGCGTATTATCAACGCCTTACACATCACAATGCCACCAAAATTCTTGGCATAATTTATCCAAAGCGTGTAACAGATTTAAAACCACAAATCATTGCGGTTTATGGGAATGTCTGATACAAATTCCCACAACATATAGAAAAGCAAAACAGGCGATAATCCGTGAGCGACGAAACAGATATTCCACAGGACGACACCCCTGAAAAACCAGTCTTTGATGGGCCAAATATTTCCATCGAAGAGGAAATGAAAACCTCCTATCTGGATTACGCAATGAGCGTGATTGTCAGCCGCGCAATTCCCGATTTGCGCGATGGTTTGAAACCTGTTCACCGCCGCATTTTATATGCGATGCATAAAAATGGTTATACCCACAATAAATCCTATCGTAAGGCCGCGAAATCCGTCGGTGACGTGATGGGGAGCTTTCACCCACATGGTGACAGCGCGATTTACGATGCGCTTGTACGTATGGCACAGGATTTTTCCATGTCCCTGCCCTTGATCGATGGTCAGGGTAACTTTGGCTCGATGGATGGCGATAATGCCGCTGCGATGCGTTACACAGAGGCGCGGCTTGATAAGCCAACCGAATTTCTGTTGGAAGATATCGACAAAGACACGGTTAATTTCCAAGATAACTATGATGGTAAGGAACGTGAACCCACGGTTCTGCCTGCGCGTTATCCCAATATGCTGGTCAACGGCGCTGGTGGTATCGCGGTGGGTATGGCCACAAATATCCCGCCACATAACCTTGGCGAGGTGATTGATGCGACACTTGCGTTGATCGAAGACCCGGACATGGACAGTTCACGCTTGATGCAATTCGTCCCTGCCCCTGATTTTCCAACGGGCGGTATCATTTTGGGGCGCTCTGGTGCGGCCAAGGCCTATACCGAGGGGCGCGGAAGCGTAATCATTCGCGCCAAAACCCGTGTGGAAGAAATCCGCAAGGATCGTTATGCGATTGTCATTGATGAAATCCCATATCAGGTGAACAAGGCAACCATGATCGAAAAGATCGCGGAATTATCCCGTGATAAAAAAATCGAAGGTATCGCCCATGTCCAAGATGAATCCGATCGTGTTGGCGTGCGTGTAGTTGTTGAACTGAAACGCGATGCAACGGCAGAGGTGGTGTTGAACCAGTTGTTCCGCTTTACCCCACTGCAAACGTCGTTTGGCTGTAACATGCTCGCGCTCAATGGTGGGCGCCCTGAACAGTTGACGCTGTTTAAGTTCCTCGATTATTTCATCAGTTTCCGCGAAGAAGTCGTGGCACGCCGCACCGCATTTGAACTGCGCAAAGCACGCGAGCGCAGCCACATTTTGTGTGGCTTGGCCGTGGCCGTTACCAATGTCGATGAAATCGTTCAAACGATCCGAAGCTCGAACGATCCAGCCGAAGCGCGTGAAAAATTGATGACTCGCCGCTGGCCTGCCCAAGACATCGCGCAATATATCAAGCTGATCGACGATCCTAGCCACACGATGAACGACGATGGCACATATAACCTGTCCGAAGTTCAAGCGCGTGCAATTCTTGAATTGCGTTTGCAACGCCTAACCGCAATTGGTGTGCAAGAAGTGACGGATGAATTACAAGAATTGTCGGGCAAGATCACAGATTATCTGGATATCCTGCGTTCGCGCGAACGGATAATGGCGATCATTTCTGACGAGCTTCGCGAAGTTAAGGAAAAATTTGCGGTGCCACGGCGCACCGAAATCGTTGACTGGTCTGGGGACATGGACGACGAAGATCTGATCGAGAAAGAAGACATGGTCGTCACCATCACCAATGGTGGCTACATCAAACGCACAAACCTTGCCGAATTCCGTGCACAAGCACGCGGCGGCAAAGGTTTGCAAGGCATGTCGACCAAGGACGATGATTTCGTGTCCAACATGTTTGTGGCCAATACTCACACCGCCCTGTTGTTCTTTACCACCGACGGTATGGTTTACACGTTGAAAACATGGCGCCTGCCGCTTGCCGGGCGCAATGCCAAGGGCAAGGCGATTGTGAACCTGTTGCCAATCCAACAGGGCGTGTCCATTGCCGCACTAATGCCAATTGATGTGCCAGAGGATGAATGGGGCAATATGCACATTGTATTTGCCACATCTGATGGGGGCGTGCGCCGCAATGCGCTGTCTGATTTCACCAATGTGAAGGCAAACGGTAAAATCGCGATGAAACTGTCCGAAGGCGTTTCAATCGTCAATGTGCGCATTGCAACAGAAGCCGATGATTTCTTGCTCACGACTTCGTTGGGCAAGGCCATCCGTTTCCCGATCACTGATGTGCGCGTGTTCAAAGGACGCGATTCATCTGGTGTGCGTGGCATTCGATTGGCTGATGGCGACAACGTCGTATCCATGGCCGTGATCCGCCACGTTGATGCCACGGCGGATGAACGCAATGCCTATTTCAAAATGCGCCGCGCATTGACGGGCGAAGAAGGCGGCGAAGTTGCATCGGATGCGGGTGAACTTTCAACCGAACGCTACGAAGAATTGGCCGCGATGGAAGATTGGATTTTAACCATCACCGCTGGCGGGTTTGGCAAACGATCATCCGCGCATGAATATCGCGTCTCTGGTCGTGGTGGTATGGGCGTTGCGGCGGCCAACCTGTCGCGCCGCGATGATAAAATCGTGGCCGCATTCACCGTGGAGGACGAGGATCAGATCATGCTCGCCACATCCACCGGTCAATCGATCCGCTGTCCCGTTTCTGGCATTTCACGCCAAGGGCGTTCATCATCTGGTGTAACAGTGTTTAATACCAAAGATGGCGAAAAAGTTGTGTCCGTGGCCTATATCGCGGAAACGTCGGAAGAAGACGTCATTGATGCCGATGCACAAGAAACGCCTGTAGAAACAGACCAATCGTCGGGGGAATAACCCTCGGCGATTGTCGCAATATCGTGAACAGTTTGTATCAACAATAACCTTTGTTTTGATTTGTTCCCTGCGTTAGCAAACGCAAAACAAATCAATCAAAGGAAATACTCATGACACAACTCAATTCATATGCGCACCCGGTTGGTCGTATCTTGCTAGGGCTTCTTTTCGCATTCGCGGGATATTCAAAAATTACAATGATGGGCGCCGCTGGATTTGGCGGTTTTATTGAAACTCAATTGCCTGGCATGGGATTTTTGGCATGGCCCGTGATGTTATTTGAACTGTTGGGCGGTATTGCAATTATCGTTGGGTTTCAAACACGCCTGATCGCCATCGCATTGGCAGCATTTTGTGTTGTTACGGGTGTGCTTTACCACGGTATTGCCGATATGAATGGCATGTTGAAAAACATCGCGCTTGCGGGTGGATTTTTGATCCTATTCTCAAAAGGTGCAGGTGGTTTATCTGTCGATAAATCGTAATCACTGTCGTGATATGCGAGTTAAAAATTCGCAAGTCGCGTTAAAATAGTTGCAAAAATGCAAAAGAAAAATCACAGGTTTTTCTAAACATATTTTTGGATTGTGATGGGTCGAAATGCATGACATTTCCCCATCATTATCAAAGGAATACACAAATGAACAAAACTCTCCTCCTCTCTGTTGCTGCAATCGCGATGGCAACTTCTTCTTTCTCTCAGGCTGCGGAACTTTCTTTCGCATCTATCGGTATCAAAAAAGACGGCATGGGCGGCACGCTTGACGATGCGGGCATCAATGTAACCGTTTTGGATCTTGCCGCTGGTTTGCGCCATGAATCATATTTGGGCGAACTGTCACACAAAGCGACTCGTTTGTCTGCTGGTGGCATTTCTGAAACTGTTGGCCGTACACAATTGGCCTTGGGTTTCGCAATCAGCGAAGAATTCCAATCTGGTTTGTATTTAGCAAACACTGATCTTGATGAATTTTTGGGCGATGATGTGAGCGAATACGGTATCATCACCGGCTTTGACAACAACAAATACAACGCCAAATTCCAACTTGGTGCGGCAAGCGCATTCGACGAAGATTTGGTAGTTTTGGGGCTAGAAGCTGGCTACACATTCAACTTTGGTCTGAACGCGACTGCAAATTTTGCTTCTTTGGACGGCGATGTCGAAGTTTACGGTGTTGATCTTGGGTATGACATCGCAAACAGTGGTGTCACTCTAGAAGCTGGCGTTACACGTCTTTCTGCAGAGGGCGAAAGTTCAACATCAACATACGTTGGCGTGAAATACAACTTTGGCCCAAGCAACGAAAAATTCGCACCAATCGCGGCATTTACTGATATTCTGGGCGCGATTTAATTCGCAAACAAAGAATTAGTAATATTCAAAGGGGTCGCATCGCGGCCCCTTTTCTTTTGCGCAGGACTGGCATAAACCGCGCCTATGACAAATCCTATTCACATCATCGGCGGCGGTATGGCCGGATCAGAGGCCGCTTGGCAAATCGTTAACGCGGGCATTCCCGTGATCATTCATGAAATGCGCGGCAAAGTTGAAACCTTTGCCCATCAAACGACAGATTTGGCTGAATTGGTTTGTTCCAATTCGTTTCGCTCTGATGATGATGAATCAAACGCCGTTGGTTTATTGCATTGGGAAATGCGCGCGGCCAACAGTTTGATCATGGAAATGGGCGATGCTCATGCCCTGCCCGCGGGTTCTGCACTTGCCGTTGATCGCGATGCGTTTTCCGCCGCTGTCACCGATCGGCTGACCAATCATCCGTTGGTTACGATTGATCGCACTGAAATCACACAAATCCCAAGCGATGATTGGGGCCAAACCATTATCGCAACGGGGCCGCTGACGTCGCAATCTCTTGCCGCATCAATCTTGAAACAAACCGACCAAGATTCACTTGCGTTTTTTGATGCCATCGCGCCCATCGTTTACGCCGATAGCATTGATATGTCCAAAGCATGGATGCAATCACGCTATGACAAGGGCGACACCGAAGAAGAACGCACCGCATATCTGAATTGCCCGATGGACAAAGAAACCTACGAGTCATTCATCGATGCGTTACTGTCCGCCGAAAAAACAGAATTCAAGGATTGGGAAAAAGACACGCCCTATTTTGATGGCTGTTTACCCATCGAAGTGATGGCCGAACGTGGTCGCGAAACGCTTCGCTTTGGTCCGATGAAACCCGTTGGACTGACCAATCCGCACCAACCCGATATCAAAGCACATGCGGTGGTACAGCTTCGTCGTGATAATGCGCTTGGAACGCTTTTTAATATCGTTGGATTTCAGACCAAGATGAAATACGCCGAACAGGCACGCGTTTTATCCATGATACCAGGCTTGGAAAACGCGAAATTCGCACGCCTTGGTGGCATCCATCGCAATACATTTATCAATTCGCCCAGATTACTGGATGATCAAATGCGCCTGAAATCGCGCCCAAATATCCGTTTTGCGGGGCAGATTACTGGCGTAGAAGGATATGTTGAAAGTGCTGCGATGGGGCTTCTTGCTGGGCGTTTGGCGGTGGCTGAATCTTTGGGTAAGCCATTGCAATCACCACTAAACACAACCGCGATGGGTGCTTTGATCACACATATCACTGGCGGTGCGGATGCAAAAACGTTTCAACCAATGAACGTTAATTTCGGTCTTTTCCCCCCTGTTGAAAATATCAAAGGCGGGCGTCGCAATCGCGCCACACGTTACAAAGCATACACAGATCGTGCGAAATCCGATTGGACAGCATGGTTGCAGTCATAATCACCCCATTCTAGGGTCGCGATATGATCATTCGCGAACGCTTCGCCCCGTCTCCGACAGGGCTATTACATCTTGGGCATGCTTATTCTGCGCTCACCGCATATGATTGCGCAATGCAAGGCGGTGGTGAATTTTTACTTCGCATCGAAGACATCGATCAAACGCGATGCAAAACAGAATTTGAAAACGCCATCTTTGATGATCTGGCTTGGCTTGGCATCACGTGGGAAACGCCTGTTATGCGCCAATCAGAACGCACCAATGCCTATCAAAACGCCATACAATCGCTTTGGGATCGCGGCTTGCTTTATGCGTGTGATTGCACGCGCAAAGACATCGCAATCGCCTCCGCCCCACAGGAAGACGGCGAACAAATTCTTGGCCCAGACGGGATCATCTATCCAGGAACATGTCGCAACAAACCCCGCCGCGAAATTCCAAATAATGCTGCCCTGCGTCTTGATATGGCCCGCGCGATTGAAACGTTGACTAAAACCTACTTCACATTCAATGAAATCGGAATTGGCCCAAATCAGGAAACAGGATCAATCCGCTTTGACGCGAATGAATTGATCAACAAAATCGGAGATATCGTACTGGCACGCAAAGATATCGCGACAAGCTATCACCTCGCTGTTGTCATCGATGATCATGCACAAAATATTACTCATGTAACACGTGGGTATGATTTGTTTGATGCCACAAAAATTCACATTCTTTTGCAAAATTTGCTTGGGCTTCACACACCGATCTATCGTCATCACAAATTGATCCGCGATGAAAACGGGAAACGTTTGGCCAAACGATATGATGCGATGGCAATACAATCCTATCGCCACAAGGGTTTCAGCCCCGCAATGCTCCGCGCGCTTTTTGATACAAATGCCTAATCTCCATTTTGCTTAAATATCCAAATCGCGACATTGCCAGAAACGCGGCATCACGGCTCCATCGGTGATATCAGCTCTACTTCGTTTCCATTTGTGACATCTGTATAAAAACAATGGCGTCGCATCGTGTGGCACGCCGCGCCTATCTGATCAATCAGCATCAAAATACAATCGCGATCACAATCGATCCGCAATGACTTTAACGTCTGCATATGCCCAGACGTTGCCCCCTTGCGCCAGAGCTCTTGGCGCGACCGCGACCAATAGGTTACTTGTTTCGTTGTCAAAGTTGCCTTTAATGACTCTCGGTTCATCCAAGCCATCATCAACACTTCGCCCGTGTCGTGTTGTTGTGCAATGGCTGGGATCAACCCCGCGTCATCAAATTTAAGTGTTTCTATGTCAAATTCCGCTGCCATAACCGCCCTCGCACTTTTCAATTCCGATTTCACTCTCTAATTAGGGAATGAACACCAATCTGCAAAGCGAATTCATATGTCTGATACAACCGACCTGATCAAGCTCTATTCAAAACGCATTCTTGCGCTTGCAGCGGCAATTCCCCATACCGATCCATTGGTTGCACCGATGGGCATGGCGAAAAAGCGATCGCCGCTTTGTGGTTCTAACATTCAGGTTGCGCTTGATGTCAAAGACGGCGTTATCAGCGCATTTTCACAAGACGTGAAAGCCTGCGCCTTGGGGCAAGCATCTGCATCTGTCGTGGGCGCCAATATCATTGGTCGCACACGTGATGAAATTGAAACTGGACGCGATCAGTTGTTTGAAATGTTAACCCAAAACGGCCCCGTCCCTGATGCCCCGTTTGCGGATCTAATCGTTTTGGAATCTGCCAAAGATTATCGGAACCGCCACGCATCCATCATGTTGGCATTTGATGCTACATTAGCCGCATTCGATGATGCGATCCAATCTGAAAGCGCATAAAAAAACCGCGCTTGGATAAACCAAGCGCGGCAAGTCATGTCGGCCAATGCCAAGATTAAAAACAATCTCACCCCCGAGGTAAAAAAGGGTTCGGCCAGACCGCAGGCGGAAACTGAATTACAAAACAGCGGGCAGGTTCAATCCAACCACAACGATAACGAAAAGTGCTGCGAAACCGATGTAATCTTCGGCTGCGCTGTCGGGATTGCGTGTCATTAGTGCATAGATTGACTTCAACATGTGATATTCCTGCCGTTTCTGTAATTTGTTTACTCTTTGTTCCAAATTATTTACGCTTTGTAAAGAATAAAAAGGGAACAAAAGAGAACAAAATGACAATACGAAAAGAGAATTATCGCTAACCTATTGATATTAAACGAATAGCTTTCTCACGTTCCATCAAATACAAAAGAACCCGCACCGCCTGTCCGCGTTCAGATTCCAGTGTTGGGTCTGTGGTCATTAATAATCTGGCATCATCATATGCAATTTTCATCAGATCAGATTGCATCTCGATATCTGCGATTTTAAACTGGGGCAGACCCGATTGTTGCACCCCTAAAACATCACCTGCCCCGCGAAGTTTTAAATCCATTTCTGCGATTTCAAACCCATCTTCGGTTTCGCGCATCTTTTCCAAACGCTTTTTCGCAGTTGCGCCAAGCGGCCCAGCATAAAGCAGCAAACAACTGGATTTTTCGGAACCACGCCCCACCCTGCCGCGCAATTGGTGTAACTGTGCCAAACCGAATTTTTCGGCCTGCTCAATCACCATGATGGATGCATTTGGCACATTCACCCCCACTTCGATCACCGTGGTGGCAACCAATACTTTGGTTTTGCCCGCGACAAAATCGGCCATGGCGCTGTCTTTTTGTGCCGTGGGCATCTGGCCATGAACCAACCCAACATTTTCATCGCCAAGTGCGACGCGCAACGAACGATATCGTTCTTCGGCGGCTGTCCAATCGCTTACTTCGCTTTCCCCCACCAATGGACAAACCCAATATGCCTGTTTGCCCCCTTGGGTTGCTTGTTTTAACCGATCAATAATCTGATCCAGCCGCGTATTATTCACCAAAACCGTATCCACAGGTTTGCGCCCTGCTGGTTTTTCATCCAACACCGATACATCCATATCGCCAAAATTTGCCAATGCCAAAGAACGCGGAATGGGTGTTGCTGTCATGACCAATATATCAACGGCCGCACCTTTGGCGCCCAAATCCATGCGTTGACGCACGCCAAATCGATGCTGTTCATCGATAATGGCAAGGCGCAGATCGTGAAATTCCACATCCTTTTGAAACACCGCATGGGTGCCCAGCAATATTTGTATTTTACCAGCGGCAAGTGCTGCGAGCTTTGCTGTGCGTTCTTTCCCTTTGTCGCGCCCTGTTAATATCTCCATCACAATGCCCGTTTGTTCGGCCAATGGTTGAAGGCTTTCTAAGTGTTGACGCGCGAGTATTTCGGTTGGTGCCATCATCACCGCCTGTGCACCAGTTTCCACAACACCCGCCATTGCCAAAAATGCGACAAGCGTTTTGCCCGACCCAACATCACCTTGCAATAGTCGGTTCATGCGATATGGCTCGCCCATGTCGCCCAATATTTCCGATACGGCCCTGCGCTGTGCATTCGTGGGCGTAAATGGAAGTGATTTCAATATCTTATCTTGCAATCTTCCAGTGGTTTTTGTGGCAATGCCTTTGGCGCGGCGCATTTTTTGACGTGCCAAAGCCAGTGTCACTTGATGGGCAAATAATTCATCATAAGCAAGTCGTGCACGCACCGGTGCCATTGGTGCAAAATCTGCACTCGATTTTGGCGCATGAGCAGATCGCACGGCCTCTGACCAGCTTGGCCAATTGTGTTTTTGTGCCAAGGATGGCAAAATCCATTCAGGCAAATCGACCACGCGATCAAGTGCACTTGTCACCGCTTTTTGCATGGTCTTTTGCGTTACCCCTGCGGTTAGCGGATAAATTGGTTCATGTTGCGGAATTTCATGCACTGCACCAACCGGAATGATGTAATCGGGATGGACCATATTCGCGATGGAATCAAACATTTCAACTTTGCCAGACACAATGCGCCGCTGACCCGTTGGCAATTGTTCTCGCAACCAATCAGCGCGGGCATGGAAAAACACCAGTTGAAAACTGGTTTTGGCATCTGATACCGTCACACGATAGGGCCGCCCTTTTGCGGTGTTTGGCTTGTGATCCCCGATCAAAACTTCGACCGTTACAATGGATGGAAACACAGCACCTTGAATTGTTTCGCGTGGTTCACGATTTACAAGCGATTGTGGCAGCGTGAAAATCAGATCCTTTGGCCGTTCAATCGCAATTTTTGACAAATTCTGTGCCGTTTTTGGCCCCACGCCTGTTAACCCCGTCAGCGCGGTGAAAAATGGGAACAGAATTTCGGGCCGTGTGCTCATGGGGCTAGTATGCTCAGGTTGCGCTGATCAGGGCAAGCCAGGTTTCCTCGTCCATGATCGTGATCCCCAATTCTTGGGCCTTTTTCGCCTTGGAACCAGCACCAGGGCCTGCGACAACGATGTCGGTTTTTTTCGAAACCGATCCAGAAACCTTTGCGCCCATTGTTTCTGCGCGCGCTTTGGCCTCGGCGCGGGTCATCAATTCTAAACTACCCGTAAAAACAACTGTTTTGCCGGCGACGGGACTGCCGGCGTTATCCTGCATGATCGCGTTTTGAATATCCAAGTGGACAACCAGATCATCAATAATTTTGCGTTGTTCTGGGGTGTGAAAGCGATCAACAATCGCGCGCGCCATGACATCACCAACGCCATCAATTGATAACAGGTTTTCCCATGCCTCGCCTTGGTAGTCTTGAATTGAATCAATCGCATCCGTTAATGCGCTCCATGATCCATATTGTTTGGCGAGCAAGCTTGCGCTGCTATCGCCAACATGGCGAATGCCAAGGGCAAAGATCAGTTTGTTCAATGCAACCACACGTTTTTCATTGATTGCATAAAACAAATTTTCACTTGATTTCACGCCCCACCCGTCCCGATTTTTCAGTTTTGCAAGCTGTGCATTATCGCGTGTTTCAAGGGTAAATATATCCGCAAAGGTTTTGATCGGCAGGGTTTCATCATGATAAAACGCTTCGATTTGTTTATTGCCCAACCCATCAATATCAAATGCGCCGCGCGATACGAAATGCTTTAACCCTTCTACCGCTTGTGCGGGGCAGATCAGCCCACCTATACAACGGACGGTGCTGTCGCCTTCTTCGCGGATTGCGGGGCTGTTGCATTCGGGACAAAGGGTGGGAAATTCATATGGAACGCTATCTGATGGACGTTTGGATAAATCGACGTCGCGGATTTTTGGTATAACGTCACCTGCGCGATAAACTTCGACCCAATCACCAACACGTATATCACGCCCATCACGAATGGGATTACCTTTGGAATCCCTGCCCGCGATATAATCTGGATTGTGCAATGTGGCGTTTGACACAACAACGCCGCCCACGGTTACGGGCGTTAATCGGGCAACAGGTGACAACGCGCCAGTGCGCCCAACCTGAATTTCAATTGATTCCAAATGTGTATGTGCGATTTCAGCGGGAAATTTATGCGCAATCGCCCAACGTGGGTTGGTTGATCGAAACCCAAGACGCGATTGCAACGCCAGATCATCAACCTTGTAAACCACGCCATCAATGTCATAACCCAGATCAGCACGCATTTCATCGATGTGATTGTAATGAGCTATCATTGCATCAGGGCTATCACATTCTTTCATTAAGCTATTGGTTTTAAATCCAAATTCGCCCATCCGCACAACCGATTGTGATTGTGTATCGCCAAGTGGTGCAGAAAGTTCGCCCCAAGCATATGCAAAAAACCGCAACGGACGCGAAGCGGTGATACCTGAATCCAATTGGCGCAACGATCCTGCGGCCGCATTTCGCGGATTGGCAAATGTTTTTGCACCTGTTTCGGATTGCGCCTTGTTTAGTGCGAAAAAATCTTCATGGCTCATATACACTTCGCCACGAATTTCGACAATTTCTGGGGCATTTTTAATCGATTTGGGAATGTCTTGGATCACCCGCGCATTTGCCGTGACGTTTTCGCCAATAGCACCATCACCACGCGTTGCAGCATGAACCAATTCCCCGTGTTCATAACGAAGTGACAAGGACAGGCCATCAATTTTTGGTTCTGCGGTATAGATCAAAGGCTGATCCGCGGTGATGCCTAAAAACTTGCGAATGCGTTCGTCAAATTCAACCACGTCTTCATCAGAAAACGCATTTCCCAATGATAACATCCGCACGGAATGTTCAATTTTTGTAAATTTTTCGGACACCGCCGCGCCAACCTGATCTGATGGGCTGTCGGTTCGCTTAAGATCAGGAAATTTGGATTCAATCGCCAAATTGCGTTGTTTAAGACGGTCATATTCACCATCGCTTAACACTGGCGCATCGTCGCGATGGTAATCTTGATTTGCGCGATGCAATTCATCGGCAAGCTGTTTTAATTCGGCTTTGGCCTGTTCACGTGTAAGATTTTCAACGGGAATTTCGTTTGTCATTACATCGCTTTCTGCGCAAGAATTCTTGCGCAGAAATTACGTTGATTTATGTGATGCGTCCAGTGAAATGCGAACCGCGTTATGCGCTGGCAACCATCGGTTCACCCGTTTGGGTTTCACGCGGGTCACGCAATACATAGCCACGCCCCCACACCGTTTCGATGTAATTTGCGCCATTTGTAGCCTCTGACAATTTTTTACGTAGCTTACAAATGAAAACATCAATGATTTTCAATTCGGGTTCATCCATGCCACCATAAAGGTGGTTCAAAAACATTTCTTTGGTTAATGTTGTTCCCTTGCGCAGAGACAGCAATTCCAACATTTGATATTCTTTGCCCGTCAAATGTACCGGTTCACCATGCACATCAACAGTTTTCGCATCCAAATTCACGGTGAGATCACCCGTTTCAATTTTAGATTGCGCGTGTCCCTTTGATCGGCGCACGATTGCGTGGATACGCGCGACCAATTCTTCGCGGTGGAACGGTTTGGTCAGATAATCATCAGCACCAGAACCAAATCCTTTGACTTTGTCTTCGGCACCATCATTGCCAGACAAGATCAAAATCGGCGTATTTACCTTTGCCACACGCAATTGGCGTAGCACTTCATGTCCATTCATGTCGGGCAAATTGATATCTAGCAAAATGATGTCGTAATCATAAAGTTTGGCCAGATCGATGCCCTCTTCGCCCATATCCGTTGCATACACATTGAAGTTTGCATGGGTCAGCATCAATTCGATGCTTTTGGACGTTGTTGGATCGTCCTCTACCAAAAGTATTCGCATTCGTAACTTCTCCAAGTCCTAGTAAACCAATTCCACACAACATCGAGAAAAATGGTTAATCATTGGTTACTCAACCTTAAGAATATTAACAAATATGTGTAGACACAACCCGCTAATGGCGATATTCCTTTAATGCGGTCGCCTTTAGGGCGATAGAACCATCTTTTTCTGACAATAGTATCCATGATTCAAGCTCTTCTGATGAAAGCGCATAGATTTCGCATGCCTCTTCATGGGTTATCAATCCATGCACAACCGCCTGTACGATCACCAATTTCAATCGCGCCACCCAACGTTTTGTATCTTTTGCTGGAAGATCGGAACGATTGAGTTTACTGCCATCGGGCAAAGACACCTCGATCGGGCCGATTTCTTTTTTCGTAAACATTAACACTTCCTTGTTACCGCATGGTCTTTTTTGCAGTGGAAGGTTAAGCAGGCGTGAAACTGAACCTTGTTAGTGTCTAAGGTTTTATTATATTGCTGCGTATTAGGAGGCCGTGATGGCGCTAGATACACCACAAAAACTAAATTCCATGGGCTTTGCCAAAGACCCAGCAGATACACGCGTGCTTGTCGCAATGTCGGGCGGCGTGGATAGTTCGGTTGTGGCAGCGCAGCTAAAATCAGAAGGCTATGACGTTGTTGGCGTCACCTTACAATTATACGATCACGGTGCGGCATTGGCCAAAAAAGGTGCCTGTTGTGCGGGGCGCGATATTCACGATGCGCGCCGCGTGGCCGAGGAAATGGATTTCCCCCATTACGTTTTGGATTACGAAAATAAATTCAAAGACGCGGTAATTGATGAATTTGCAGACAGTTATTTGGCTGGTGCAACGCCTGTGCCCTGTATCCGCTGTAACGAGCGCGTAAAATTTCGCGACCTGTTGGAAACGGCCAAGGATTTGGATGCCGATTGCATGGCAACGGGTCATTATATCCAACGCTTTATGGGTGATCAAAAAGCGGAATTGCACAAGGCCGCCGATGGCGATCGCGATCAAAGCTATTTCCTATTTTCCACAACGCAGGATCAATTGGATTACCTACGCTTTCCGCTGGGACATTTGAAATCCAAGGCGGAAACGCGTGAATTAGCGAAAAAATTCGGCCTGCCCGTGGCGGATAAACCAGATAGCCAAGACATATGTTTCGTGCCAAACGGATCATATGCCGCCGTTATCGAAAAGCTGCGCCCAGAGGCAGCCAGCCCAGGTGAAATTGTGCATCTGGATGGGTCAGTATTGGGCGAACACAAGGGCATTATCAATTACACCGTCGGCCAACGCCGCGGGTTGGGTATTGGTGGGCGTGAACCGTTATATGTAGTAAAACTGGATGCGGACAAACGCCATGTGATTGTCGGGCCAAAATCCGCGCTCGCCACCACCACATTTCCAATTCGCGAGGTTAACTGGCTGGGCGATGAGCCGTTCGATGCGGTATCTGAACGCACTGTCGCCGTGCGTGTGCGTTCAACGCGTGCGCCGCGTGATGCAATTATTCGCCCAACGGGGCCAACAACCGCAACCGTTGAATTGATCGCAGCCGAAGAAGGTGTCGCACCGGGCCAAGCATGTGTGTTTTACGACGCCGATGGTACGCGCATTTTTGGTGGTGGCTGGATTTATCGCGGATGAGTTAGCGTATTTGCGTCTTTATCATTTCGATTTCGATCACCTTATCATTACGCAAAACGGTGAAAACCGCATTATATTCGCCCGATGGCCAACCGCCATCGGGTTTCTTTTTGCCCGCAAAACGCAAATAACGCGATTTCGCCCGATCCAGCGGATCAGTTTTCGTATTTGCAATCACACCATTGGGGCCAATAAATTTGATGTGAAAGACATCGCCCTTCTTCATGTTAATTGCGGTTGCATATGCAACCAAGGCGGGATCATCTGCTTGGGGCGTAAAATTGGTAAAACGCGCGTCTTGCACATCTTTGATTTCGACCACATTTGGCGCAAATCCTGTTGCAAAAATTTGAGTGATTTGAGGGTTAAACTGATCCAGAAAATCGTCATTCCATAATGTATTGTCGGGATCAAATGCACAGCTTTCATTTTCATCAATGAAAAACGGATCAATCACGCGGCGCGCTTTGCGCATGGTGATATGAAGATGTGGAAATTGCGTGTTACCCGATGCGCCCACCATGCCCAAAATATCACCCGCCTTGACCATATCCTTGTTGGCGACGGTGATACTGTTCAATCGCATATGGCAATATTGCGATTGGTATCCATTGGCGTGTTGAATAACCAAGCCATTACCACATTCGCGCCCCTTGATCGCAGCCTTTTGTTCGGGTGTCGTCCATAGTTGATCCGCCATATCATCGCGAAGTGCTACGATCTGACCATCAGCCACCGCCAAGACGGGCACCCCGCGTTTCATTGCGGCCAAATCCTTGATCCGAAAATCCGTACCCTTGTGCCCATCATATGTGGCATGGCCACAGGTAAAATCACGTGCGTCATTCGTATCATCATGATCCATGAATTGTTGTACAAAACAATCCTGACCCAGCGTGCAATCAAGCGGGAATTGCAATGCAATATCATTGGCATAGCCATTATGTGCCAAGCAGACGAACAACGCAGAAATCATCGAAACTATTTTCATTTTGGTCTTTTCATTTTGATCTACAGGGTGTGTTATGCCCGTAATCCAGTTTAACGGTTTTACCCAGAAAGGCCAAAAAAATGTCTTTGGATAAAGTTCTTGCGCATGTTGATGCCGATCAAGACAACGCGCTCGCCCGCTTGATCGAATTGCTTAAAATTGAAAGCATTTCAACCGATCCAGCCTATGCCGCTGAATGTAATCGCGCCGCGGATTGGTTGGTGGATGATTTGAAATCCATTGGTTTTGAAGCCAGCAAACGCGAAACACCTGGGCATCCGATGGTGATTGCACATAACGATAAAACCGATGGAACACATGTGATGTTTTACGGCCATTACGATGTGCAACCCGTTGATCCGTTGGAATTGTGGGATAATCCGCCCTTTGATGCGCGCGTTGAAGATACCCCAAATGGCAAGGTTATTCGCGGGCGCGGTTCATCCGATGACAAAGGCCAGTTAATGACATTTGTCGAGGCTTGTCGCGCTTGGAAAGCCGCAACAGGATCATTGCCAACAAATGTGTCGATCTTTTTCGAAGGCGAAGAAGAAAGCGGTTCACCATCATTGGTGCCATTCATGAAGGAAAACGCCGCAGAGCTAAAATCCGACGTCGCATTGATTTGTGACACAGGCATGGTGGAACCCAACACACCATCCATCGTCACCATGTTGCGTGGTTTGGTTGGTGAACAAATCACCATCAAGGGCCCAAGCAAAGATTTGCATTCAGGCATGTATGGCGGCCCGTCCATCAATCCAATTCGTGTGTTAACCCGCGCACTTGGCGCGTTGCATGATGATACGGGGCGCGTAACGCTCGATGGTTTTTATGACGGTGTTCCAGAATTGCCCGCGCAGATCGCCGAACAATGGAAAAACCTTGATTTTGACGAGGCACGTTTTTTGGGTGATGTTGGTTTATCCAAACCTGCTGGCGAAAATGGTCGCAGCGTTTTGGAAATGTTATGGTCGCGCCCAACAGCCGAGGTGAACGGCATTTGGGGTGGATACACAGGCGAAGGTTTCAAAACCGTCCTGCCCGCACAAGCCAGCGCAAAGGTAAGCTTTCGTTTAGTCGGGCAACAAGACCCTGTCAAAATTCGCGATGCCTTTCGCGCACATATTGAAAGTTTTCTGCCCGAAGATTGCAGCGTGGAATTTCACGGACATGGCAATTCTGGCGCATCAAGCATGGCAATCGATCACCCCGCATTTGAACAGGCACGCGGTGCATTATCTGATGAATGGGAAAATGAAGGCGTGTTTGTTGGCTGTGGCGGCTCCATCCCGATTGCGGGGCATTTTCAAGACATCATCGGCACTCAATCCATGCTGATCGGGTTTGCCCAAGATGATGACAGCATTCATTCACCCAATGAAAAATATGACCTGCGATCATTTCACAAGGGTATCCGAAGCTGGGTGCGTATTTTGGCAGCGTTGAACTAATCTTACCGTCGTTACGTTTTGACGCGCTGTTGATTTGGATATTTAGACAAAATGGAGATGGGCGTGGCGCTAGGAATTGCGCCGCCCCATTCGACCACCACGGCGGCGTTTTTGAGGTGTTTTTTCCAAACCTTCTTTGATGACTGTCATCATTGGGTGTTCGGCATAAGCGTCACCATATTCCGTGATAAATTGCGAAAGCTGTTCAGACATATCACCCGCAGGGGCGAACATAGCCCAATCAAGGAAAATGACGCGGCATTCTTCGATTGTGATATTTTCAATGCGAAATGATTCATAAATCATGCCACGCGGATCAATATCCAGATTTCCTTTGAACACCATTTATTTGCCCAACTTGTTCAACACAGATCGCGCGGCGGCCAGTTTCATGTCTGGATCACCGCGCCCCAATGCTTTCATAGTATCTTGCAGCGCGTTTTCCTGTGCGCCAAGTGCCGCTTTGTCATCCAAAAGCGCCATTATCGCGGGGGTTAATTGTGCTGCTGTGCATTTTTCGAAAAGGAATTCGGGAATGACACGGCTTTGCGTGACGATATTTACAAGGTTTGCTGTATCAATTTGAGCGAGTTTTTTAACCATTCGCGTTGTTGCCCAATTGGCGCGATATGCCACGACCATCGGACAGTTTTGCGCAGCTAATTCCAATGCAACCGTGCCAGATGTGGCAAGGGCAACATCGCTGATGGCATATGCTGCGTTTTTACGAGCTTCGGTCGCAGATGCATCGGCTTGTGGCAACAATAGCTTTACCGGAAGTGCCCAATTGGCCACGGCGCGTTGCACCTGTTTGACAACGGGGCGTGCAACGGGGAGCAGAAAATTTGTATCGGGGTGTTTTGCAGAGATATTTTTAGCAACTTGGCGAAAAATTGGCATCATCCGTTTGATTTCACCAGCCCGCGACCCAGGTAATAGCGTGATAACCGGACCTTCCAATCCCAATTGTTGCTTCATCGCGCCAAGGGCCGCCGCATCCAAGGGCGGGTCAAATGCCGCGGGATGCCCGACGAAATCACAAGTCATACCCGCATCAATCATATACGGGGGTTCGAATGGCAATAATGCAAGAACATGATCGACATATCGCGCCATTTTTTGAGCACGTTCAGGGCGCCAAGCCCAAACAGATGGTGCAACGTAATGAATTACGGGAATGTCTGGATAGGTTTCTTTAACCTTTGCGACAACGCGGAAACAAAAATCTGGGCTGTCGATTGTGATGATCGCATCGGGTTTTTGGGCGATTGCGGCGCGCGCTGTGGTTTTTACCCGCGATAATAGTTTTGGGATTTTGGGTAAAATTTCAACCAACCCCATGACGGAAAGGTCGGACATATCAAACAGGGTGGGCAAACCATTGGCGATCATCTGATCACCGCCAACACCGCGATAAGTGATGTCGCCGTCATAAAGCGTGTTTAGCCCCTGCATCAAGGCACCACCAAGTTTGTCGCCTGATGCCTCGCCCGCGAGAATGAACAGGTTTAACGGTTTATTCATCGCCACCCTGTATCCAAAGGAAAAGATTCAATTCATCGGCGATTTTAACGGTTTCTTGCAAATCAATGATAAGCGCCCCACCATCGGGCACAACCACGCCATTCAGACCAGCACGATGTGCTGCGTGGATTGTGTCGGTGCCAATTGCGGGAAAATCAATGCGACGATCCTGATGCGGTTTAGGCGCCTTGAATAACACACCAGCATCCGCATTGTGCCGATAAGGTGCCGCAGTTTGTGCAACAAAATCCAGCATGGCATCTGTGCCTTGGATGGTTTCAAGTGCCAAGCATATCCCGTTTGCCACAACACACCCCTGCCCGACGTCAACTTGGCCAAGTTGCGTTACAATCTCACGGGCACGATTGGCATCGGTTCGATCAATTTCGCTGGGCTGACGTTTGGACGGAATGCCACGTTTTGCAACAAGGTTTTCCAAAATGCTATCCGCACCGATAATTTCAAAACCTTCTTCGTTAAATACACTTGCAATTGTACGCAAAGTTTCATCGTCGCCAGCGCCAAGTGATTTAAGCAATCGCGGTGCAAGTTTGGTAAATTTCCAGTCGTATTTTAACGGGTTCAAACTGGGCCGTGACATGCTACCTGCAAAGACAACGCGGGTGCAACCTGCATTGCGAATGGTGTCAAATAACGCGCCAGCCTTTTCAAATTGGGCTGTTTCAAACGGGTGATCCACGGCCCATTTTAACGCAGCATTCCCAAACCCAATCACCAGATAGGGTTCGTTGCGCCGCGCACATTCCTCGGCCAATAATTTTGGTAAATCGCCGCGCCCTGCGATTATAGCAAGCCCGTTTTGTTGCGCGGCCATCATGACGCTATCCGTGGTTCACGGTAGAGATTGAGCGGCTAGATTCCGAGAGGATGAAATCAACTACCTCTTTCACCCATGGGTTATCTGTTTCGCCTTGCATCACAGCTGCGCGTTCTTTCAAGCTTCCGCCAGTTGCAAAAAGTTCTTTGAATGCAGCGCGAAGACCTGAAATTTCTGCACGGCTGACACCGCGTCGTTTCAGACCCGTTAAGTTAAGGCCGTGCAAATCCGCGCGATCACCCATAACCGTGCCAAACGGAATAACATCAGCCACCACAGCGGCCAATCCGCCAATCATGGCACCGCGCCCAACGCGACAGAATTGATGCACACCCGCAAGGGCGCCGATCACAACGTTATCCTCGATAATACAATGCCCACCAAGCGACGCATTATTCGCCAAAATCACGTTGTTGCCAACGATACAGTCATGCCCAACATGCACCGACATCATATAAAGCCCATCATCACCGACCTTGGTCAAACCACCGCCACCGGTGGTGCCAGGGTTCATTGTGACATGTTCACGAATACGATTGCGCGCACCGATTTCCAATTTTGTGCGCTCGCCACCAAATTTAAGATCCTGTGGAATATGACCGATTGATGCGAATGGGAAAATTACCGTTCCCTCGCCCACATCTGTCCAACCTTCAACAACCACATGGGATTTTAATTCGACGTCATTTGCCAATGTTACTTCTTCACCGACGACGCAAAACGGGCCAATGGTTGCGTTTGCACCAATGGTTGCGCCATCTGCGATGACCGCGCTGGGATGGATTTTTGCGCTAGGGTCAATTGCCATTTTTGTTAAGCCTCTTCCGGGGGGACCATCATGGCCTGAAATTCTGCTTCGGCCACGACTTTGCCATTCACCTTGCCTTCGCCATAAAATTTCCACAGCTTACCACGGCCGCGCACCACTTTGACATGCAATTCCAATTGATCGGGTGGTGATACAACGTGACGGAATTTGCATTTATCAATGGTCAGGAAATACACCAACATGTCATTGTCGATCATATCCAGCGTTTTCACCACCAAAACCGCCGCGGTTTGTGCCATCGCCTCGACAATCGTAACCCCAGGCATGACGGGGCGTTCAGGAAAATGGCCCTGAAAATGAGGTTCGTTCATGGTTACGTTCTTGATCCCAACGGCACTTTCGCCCAGTTTCATATCGCGCACAGCATCAATCAACAAAAATGGATAGCGGTGCGGAATCATCCGTTTGATGTCTTGAATATCCGCGTGATGCAGTTCGCCATCGGTTTGATTTTCGGCCATGAATTTGTCCCTTTTTCTTTTCTTTTTACTGCCTAACAACTCTGTCGAACCTGTTCAAGCGAGCGGTCAATTATTGTTCGAATTCTTGATTGATACGTGCGATGGCTTGATCGGTGATATCGCCATCAGGCTGTCCAATCAAAATTGCGCTGTTGTCCAAGATAAAAATGATCCCTGTGTCCACCATCAATTGTTGTAAAATTGGAGTGGCCTTGGTGTTAAATGTTTGGCGTGCGGCATCCAACGAAGCGCGAATATTGGCAAATTTTTGATCTTGTTCGGCGCGAATTTGTTTCACACGACGATCAAAATCAGCGGCCTTTTGTTTAAAAACTTCTGGCAATTCGGTTTTACGTAATTCAGCCAGTTCTTTTTCTTCGGCGGTAAGCTCTGCTTCGATTTGGCGATTTTCAAGGCTGAGTTCCCGCGAAACCGTTTCGATTTCTTGCAATGCTTGTTTTCCAAAATCGGATTCCGCAAACAAGCGTTCTTGGTCAATTGATGCGACTGTTGGTTCTTTGTACACGGGATACGTTTGAGCAGTTGCGGGAAAAACATATCCCGCAATGCCAAATTCAAGCGCTAAAATTCCAGATGCAATCAGCCGCGAAACGCCCATTAGAACCGCGTATCAACCGTAAATCGGAAGGTTTCAGTTTCATCATACGCTTGTTTTTTCAATGGTTTGGCGAAATTGAAACGCAATGGCCCAATTGCCGTATCCCAGAAAATAGAGAACCCAACCGCAGAGCGGATAATCGCACTACTATCTTCGCCATTGAGGTCTGAACCAAAGGTGTCATCAATACCCCAAACAGAGCCGATGTCATAAAACAGACCGCCATAAATGCCGTATTCTTCTGGCAAACCAATTGGGAAACTTGCCTCAAGGCGTGCAACCGCATATGTGTTGCCGCCAACAGGATCACCTGTTGATGCGTCCCGTGGGCCAATCCCATAATCTTCAAAGCCGCGCAATTGATCTCCACCCAAGAAGAAACGATTGGTGATGCGTGAACCGCGATCTATATTGTGTAAATATCCACCTTCCAGTTCAGCAGTCACAACAACATTGTCGTTGAAAAATGAGCGGAACATTTTGAAGTTTGCTGATGTTTTGGAAAAGCTAACATCGCCACCAAGCCCCGCAAATTCTTGGTCAAATGACAATGTGTAACCCGACGTAGGCGATATAATTGAATCACGTTTATCAATTTTATACCCGAACCCGATCGAGCTGGTCATAACCGCGCCATCATCGACATCCGCCAACGTGATCGCAGATGCATCCTCGTAAAGCGGCATATCATCGGTTGAATCATCGGTTTCTTGGCGTAACACTTCTGATCGTGCCAATTTATAGTAAATCGTAAACCGCCCGTCTTCGCCTGTTGGGAAAGATACGCGTGGTGAAAATTGAATGGTTTCAAAATCCACAGGTAGATAAGACGATGACGTTGTGCGCCCGCTTAAATCGAACCCAACCGCCAAATCGCGATCCAGGAATTGAGGCTCTGTAAAGGCAAGTTGGAAATCTTTGGCCTCGCCCGATGTGGAAATCCCAAAACGCACACTTTGCCCACGGCCCAAGAAATTGCGTTGTGAAATTTCAACATTACCAACCGGGCCATTGGACGAGTTATACCCAACGCCAAACCCAAGCGAACCAGTGGTTTTTTCTTTGACGTTCACATCAATGACCGCGCGCCCTGCTGCGGACCCTTCGCGGGCTTCGACGTTTACTTCTTCGAAATAATCAAGTGCGCGAACACGATCAGCAGCCTGTTGAATGGCGCGTTGATTGAATGGATCACCTTCGGCAACTTTGAATTCGCGGCGGATCACCTTGTCCAGTGTAATTGAATTGCCTTCAATATCGATACGTTCGATGAATGCGCGCTGGCCACGTTCCAAACTAATTTCAATATCAAGAGTGCGCGTATCATCATTGCGGCTAATATTAGGGCGCGCCACCAAGAATGGATAATTCAAGCGGTTCGCACGAACTTCGATATTATCAATTAGATCATTCAATTTTCGCGGATCATAGCGCCGCCCGTTTTTGATTTTTTGCAGGTTTTGAAAATCTGCGGCATCAACATCGGGTTCGTTGCTAACGATTGTTACTTCGCCATAGTTATATTGCTGTCCTTCGCGGACATTAAATGTGACACCAAAGCTGTCTTGTGAACGAGTAAGATCACTGGATGCACCCAGTACTTCGAAATCGATATACCCGTTATTTAGATAAAATTCCGTCAGCTTTTGTTTGTCAAATTCGATGCGGTCTGCAACGAATGTATCACGTTTTGAAAGTGCACGGAAAATGCCGGCGCGTTTGGATTCAATCACGCTGCGCAAACGGCGATCGGAATAGTTGCGGTTACCGACAAAGCTGACGCTTTCGATTTCTGAAATGCTTCCTTCAACCACTTGAAATACCAGATCAACGCGGTTTTGCGAACGCTTGATAACCTTGGGTGTGATTTGTGTCGCGACACGACCAGATGCTGCGTAGGCTTCTGCAATTTTTTGTGTATCGGATTCAGCGCGGGTTGGTGAATATGTTTGGCGTGAAGATGATTCAATCAAACCCAATAAAATGTCGTCTTTCAAGCGTCGGTTGCCTTCAATGCTCACCCGGTTGATGGTTGGGTTTTCAACCACATTAATCACCAGATTTGAACCTTGAACGTCGATATCGACGGCCTCAAAGAAACCCGTTTGATATAACCGCTGCACGGCAGAGTTAATTTTGGCTGGCGATGTCACAACACCCAGTTCAACCGCCGCGATGGACAAAATCGTGCTTGATGCGATGCGCGCGTTGCCGCGCACCTCTACCGATTGATATGAAATGGATTGTGCTTGTGCCACATGGGGCTGTGAAATCAGCCCAGTTGTTGCGGATAATACGCCAACAAACGTAAGTTGCGCGGCCATACGCCCAGCGGCGCTCAATCGTTTGGTACTGCTCATCGTCGTCCCCAAGTATATTTTTGAGGTAAACTACGATAATTCAGATCAAAGTTAAAGCCAGATTTTGCTATTGAAACCAGCGCACCAAATCATTGGATGTGGAATACAACATCAAGGTCAGCAACAATGACAAGCTGACCACCGTGGCATAGCGCACCACGCGTTCATTCATCGGTTTGCCAACCACCGCTTGATACGCGAATTGCACCAAATGACCACCATCCAACACAGGCAACGGCATTAGGTTTAAAAACCCAATTGCGGTGGAAATAATCCCAATCAATGCAATCAAACTGATCCAGCCCGATTTTGCTACGTCACTGGACATATGCGCAATACCCACAGGACCTTGTAGGTTCTTGGGACTAATCGCGCCCTGAAACATCAATTTTATGCCACGAATGGAGCCTGAAATCACAGACCACGTGCGTGATACGCCATTGGACAATGCCTTACCAAAACCAACGGGCACAATCGCGGGTTCAAATGCATTGCCCCCCGAAATGCCAAGCAAAATACGTGTTTCAATTTCGCCATCAGCATTTTCATAAACTTGTTCGCGTGGGCGAATGGGCACGGTCATGCGTTCGCCGTCGCGCAAAACGGTAATTGGGATTTCACCCTCGCCCACAGTTTTAACTACCTCTACCAGTTGGCGAAAAGAGTTCACCTCTTGATTTGCCAAAGACACGATAAAATCGCCGGCACGCAAATCCGAACTTGATGCTGCGGAAACAGGCATGATTGCCGCGGCATATGCGGGTGCTGGAAACGGCCCCGTAACATCTATGATGTCATTGTCCCGTTCCACGGTGTAAATCGTGTTTTTATTAGCCTCTGCATTGGCGGCCCATTCTGCCATTTCCAAAAAGCTGTTCATTTCAACGCCGTCCACCGCGATGATTTTATCGCCCTCGCGGATTTCGTATTGGGTACCTTTGGGCGCGATTACCTTACCCAGAGTCATATCATCCACAGCCTGACCAGAATAAAGCCCAAGCCCCGTGAAAATCACAATTGAGAGGATAAAGTTGAAAACTGGCCCAGCCATAACCGTCAGTGCACGTTTATAAAGTGGAGCGGTTGGAAAGCTTCGCGCCGCGTCTTCGGGTGATAAATTGGCCAAGTTTTCCTTGCCCTGCGTGCTCGCCGCATCCAAATCGCCGCGAAATTTCACATATCCGCCCAACGGGATTGCAGCCACCTGCCATTTCGTGCCGCGTTTGTCGTAACGTGAATAAATCACCTTGCCAAAACCAATGGAAAACACATCTGCATCAATGCCACACCAGCGCCCAACGATGTAATGGCCGTATTCGTGAATGGACACGACCGTGCCAAGCACGATCACCATCGCCACAACAACCAACAAACCATTGCCAAAAACGGGAATAGATTCAATCATTTCAAACATCAGGCAACATCCTCGGTTAAGCAATTTTGCACAAATTCGCGCGTGGTTTCATCGGCAAACTGAATATTCGCAAGCGACATTTCTCGCGACCAGTCAGACAACATGTAATGATCCAACGCCCGTTCAACAAGCGTAGCCATATCCAGAAAACCAATTCTTTGTGCCAAAAATAAGTCCAACGCCTGTTCCTTGGCCGCATTAAACACAGCACCAGATAATCCGCCCATGTCAATCGCGCGTCGCGCCAAGGATACAGCAGGAAACCGTTTATCATCCAATTCACTAAAATCTAGTGAAACCAGATCTTTGGCTGACAAGCGTGGTTGATCCAAAACTGCGCGTTCTGGCCAGTTCAGCGCATATCCAATCGCACCCGCCATATTCGCCGGGCCCAATTGTGCGATCATATTCCCATCGTTAAATCCAACGATGGAATGAACGATGGATTGTGGATGCACCAAGACCTCTATCTGATCATTGGACAGATCAAATAATTCTTTTGCTTCAATAACTTCCATCGCTTTGTTAAACATCGATGCGCTGTCAATTGATATGCGCTGTCCCATCGACCAGTTGGGATGTGCTGCGGCTTGTGATGCATCCACATCGCGCATCTCTTTCAGAGTGTATTTGCGAAACGGGCCGCCCGATGCGGTGATTATCACGCGTTCAACAGTGTTCAAATTTTCGCCATTTAAACATTGCAAAATTGCGGAATGTTCGCTGTCCACGGGCAACAGGTTGGTGGCGTGTTCATCACAGGTTTTGCGTAACAATGGGCCACCGCAGACAAGGCTTTCTTTGTTAGCTAGCGCCAATGTTTTGCAATGTTGCGCTGCTATCAGGCTGATTTCAAACCCGGCAAATCCAACCACGGCGGACATGACCCAATCCACATCAATGCGTGCAGCTTGCAATATTGCATCCCTGCCCGCCTGAACCGAAATATCCAAGCCGGACAATAATTGTTGCAATTGGGCATGCTTGGATTCATCGGCGATCACAACTGTTTTTGGTTTGAACTGTTGTGCCTGTTTGGCCAGCAAGGCAACGTTGCCGTTACCTGTCAGAACCTTGATTTCAATATCATCTGCTTGTTGTGAAATCACATCAAGCGTGGTTTGCCCGATTGATCCGGTGGCGCCAAAAATTGAAACGCTTCGCATGGGTTATCCCCAGTTTCCTGTGGCAAGCAATACCAAGCCCGTCAAAACCGCAGCACCCATAAACCCGTCAAATCGATCCAGCAAACCGCCATGACCGGGGATCAAATTAGAGCTATCTTTGATTTCGGCGCAACGTTTCATCCAAGATTCCGCCAAATCACCAGCCTGTGCCGCCATGGCAAGGATCACGCCAAACAGGATGTATTTTACGCCAAACTGTGCGAACAGGACAAATAACAGCCCAACAATCGCCGCCAAAACCCATCCACCAATTGTACCAGACCAAGTTTTTTTCGGGCTGACCGCTGGCCAAAATTTTGGCCCGCCAATTATGCGCCCTGCAAAATACCCGCCAATATCAGATGCAATCACACAACCCGCCAGAAACAATAGGTTCGTCATCGATCCTTGGCGCAATTGCACCAATGCCGCACATGCGATCAGGATAAACACCAATGCAACGCCTGTTGTCAGACGAGATTTGGAAACACCAAGCGACAATAACGCCACCAAAACCAATGCAGCAAAGGCAAAAATTACACTTGGCGCCAACACATTCAGACCCAGTGCAAATGCAAAAACGACTGCTCCAACAATGGTGTACATTGTCGATGCGCCGTGCATGCGCAATGTTTCCCATGCCATCAATCCACCGATTAAAATCCCAAGCGCCTGAAACCACATCCCGCCTTGCACAATTGCAAAACCACCAATCACGGTCATCACAACGGCAGAGGCCAGACGAGTTCCAAGATCAGAAAATTGCGCGGGATTGTTCATTTCGTGCCAACCGCACCAAAGCGACGGTCACGATTGCGAAATTCAGCCAAAGTTTGTGCCAGTAATTCAACCGTAAAATCTGGCCATGCAGATTCTTCGAATACATATTCCGCATAAACCGATTGCCAAGGCAGAAAGTTTGATGTGCGAAATTCACCTGATGTGCGCAACACCAAATCAGGATCACAAATTTCGGCAGTATCCATTTGTGCAGAAATCAAATCTTCGGTGATGTCATGCGGTTCAATCTGTCCCGCGGCAACCATTCCCGCAACCTTTTGCGATGCGCGAACAATTTCATCGCGGCCACCGTAATTTATCGCAACGGTCATATGCAGACGGGAATTTTCGGCGGTTTGCGCCTCTAGCCCTGCCATCAAATCTTGTAGTCGGCTATCAAGCTCGCCACGGCGCCCGATGAAACGCACACGCACGCCCTCTTTGAACAGGCGAGCCGCTTCTGAACGGATGTAACGGCGAAACAGCGCCATCAGTCCATTCACTTCTTTTTCTGATCGTTTCCAATTTTCGGTGGAAAATGCAAAAAGTGTTAGATGGCTGACACCTAAATCGGGACAAGCTTCGACCACTTCGCGAACACGTTCAACACCACGTTTATGTCCCTTTAACCGCTCGAATCCCCGTGCGGTCGCCCAGCGACCGTTGCCATCCATGATGATGGCCAAATGCAAGTTTTCTGATACTTCGGACATTCTGCGTGTTACAAATTCACAGGGTTCTATACCTGCATAATTTCCTGTTGTTTGTGTTCGATTGCGTCGTCAACCTTTTTGATCGCGGCATCTGTCAGCGATTGAATTTCATCGGACCAGAATTTCTGATCATCTTCGCTCATGCCGTCTGCTTTGCCTTTTTTCACCTGATCCATGCCGTCTTTGCGCACATTGCGCACGGCGACTTTGGCGTTTTCACCGTATTGACCCGCAACTTTGGCAAGTTCCGCACGGCGTTCCTCGTTTAATTCAGGGATTGGCAGGCGTAAAACCATACCATCAACGACGGGGTTAATCCCGATGCCCGAATTACGAATGGCTTTTTCAACGGCGCCAACCAGGCCTTTGTCCCAAACAGTCACCGTGATCATGCGCGGTTCTGGAACATTCACCGTGCCACATTGGTTTAACGGCATGTTTGATCCATACGCATCAACCAAAACAGGATCCAAGATCGACGCAGACGCGCGCCCAGTACGCAAACTGGCAAATTCGTTTTTCAACGCAACCATTGCACCTTCCATGCGGCGCTCCAGATCGGCGGTGTCAATTTCAATATCAGCCATAATCAGATTCCTTGTTCGATATTCTTAACCGTTTTCCACGACGGTATATGTGCCCTCGCCGCGCAGAATGCCAGTCATACCACCCTTTTGCTCTAACGAGAACACCACAATAGGCAGATTATTGTCACGCGCCAATGCAATTGCGGATGCATCCATAACTTTCAGGTTCTTTTGCAACACTTCGTCATATGTCACGCGATCATAGCGAACGGCGTCTGGGTTGGTCTTTGGATCTTTGTCGTAAATCCCATCAACCTGTGTGCCTTTGAAAATGCCCTCACAGGACATTTCAGTTGCACGCAATGTCGCGGCGGTATCTGTGGTGAAATATGGGTTCCCTGTTCCCGCCGCAAAAATGCAAATACGTTTCTTTTCCAAATGACGCACGGCGCGACGGCGGATGTATGGCTCGCAAACTTGATCCATTGGAATGGCGGAAATCACGCGTGTATGTACACCTAACGCCTCCAAGGCGCCCTGCATGGCCAGCGCGTTCATAACGGTCGCTAACATCCCCATATAATCGGCGGTTGTGCGCTCCATCCCCTGTGCAGACCCTGAAAGCCCGCGAAAAATATTGCCACCACCAATCACAACGCAAAGCTCGATTCCCTCGTCATGGACGGATTTTAGCTCTTTTGCGATACGTTCAACGGTTGGGGGATGCAGACCAAATGCTTGGTCGCCCATCAGGGCCTCTCCGGAGATTTTCAGCAGAACACGTTTAAATTTTGGCGTTGAATCGCCCGTTTCATTCGACATCTGCGTCTCCTTCGTTATCTTTGCGCAAAATGTCTGAAATTCCAGTTTCTTGCAATGGCAAATGTGATTGAAATTTAATAGACAGTGATCTTCGGCACCTTCTTGCCCGCTCGCCAAGGAAACCAAATATGCTATCGCGTGTTTTGCAAAATGATTTACCCGTGTTGATCGCAGGCCCAACCGCAAGCGGGAAATCCGCGCTAGGCATTGAAATTGCACGGGAATTTCAAGGGTGCATCATTAATGCCGATGCATTACAAGTTTATGCAGATTGGCAAATCCTCACCGCACGCCCGATAGGCGATGAATTGGCCGCCTGTCCCCATTTTATGTATGGGCATGTCGGCTTAGCACAAGACTATTCCGTGGGGCATTGGCTTCGCGAGGTGAGCGATCAAATTGCACATGCCAGATCCAATGGATTACGCCCGATCATTCTGGGCGGTACAGGATTGTATTTTATGGCCCTGACCATGGGGTTGACCAATATCCCCGATATTCCCGCAGAAATCCGCACCGAGGCAAACGCATTGGGCGCAAAATATGGGTTGGGGATTTTTGCGGATCAGCTACGTGAAGGTGACCCACTAACATATTCAAAAATAGACATTTTAAATCCTGCGCGCACCCAACGCGCATGGGAGGTATTACGCGCAACAGGCAAAGGTTTGGCACAATGGCAGGATGAAACACCGCCACCATTGCTCCCCCTTGATCAAACGGTCCCACTCAACCTTGTCAGTGATAAAGAATGGCTGAATGATCGAATTGATCGGCGTTTTGATATGATGGTGGATATGGGTGCGTTGGATGAATGTCGCGCTGTAATGAACAATGGCTGGGATGAAACATTGCCATCTTGCCAAGCAATTGGTGCAAAAGAATTGATCGCGCATATCAATGGCGACATGGATTTAGACGCGGCAATTGAATTGGCAAAGGTGCAAACCCGCCAATACGCCAAACGTCAGCGCACTTGGTTTCGATCAAAGATGAAAAATTGGCAACAAGTTCGACGGGTTGATGGCAAATGGGAAATCAGTTGATCTCCCACTCTTCCTTTATCTGCCTTTGAACAGGCCACCCAAAATACCACGGATCATTTTTTGCCCAGATTGCGTACCCAATTGTTTAATCATGGTTTTTGCCAAGGTTGTTCCAAGACTGTCTGATCGTGATGAACGTGTGGATCGCGTTGTTTTCTTGGTTGTATAACCGTCAAATTTACGCGCGAGCTTTAGCTCTTTTTCTTTGGCCTCTAAACGCTCTTCTTCTGCTTCGGCCTTGGCGGCTGCTTCTGCTGCCTCTGCGGATCGTTTAGAGAGGATTTCAAACGCAGATTCACGATCAAGCGCCGCTTCGTACAACCCCGCCACGGGCGATTGCGCGATAACGGCGGCACGTTCATCAGATGTTATCGGGCCAAGTTGCGAACTGGGCGGGCGGATCAATGTGCGTTGGACGATGGATGGCATTCCCTTTTTTTCCAATGTGGAAACCAAAGCCTCGCCAACACCCACCTCTTTGATCGCATCGGCTGTATCAAAATCGGGATTGGTGCGGAATGTATCCGCCGCCATGCGCAATGCTTTTTGATCCTTGGGCGTGAATGCGCGCAATGCGTGTTGCACGCGGTTACCAAGCTGTCCCAAAATATCCTCTGGTATATCGGCTGGGTTTTGCGACACGAAATAAACACCGACACCTTTGGATCGGATCAACCGCGCAACCTGTTCGACCTTGTTCAACAATGCCTTTGGCGCATCGTCGAATAACAAATGCGCCTCGTCAAAGAAAAACACCAGTTTGGGTTTATCTGGATCACCAACCTCTGGCAGGGTTTCAAATAATTCGGACAACATCCAGAGCAAGAAAGTCGCATAAAGACGCGGCGATTGCATCAATTTATCCGCCGCCAGAATATTAATACGCCCCTGCCCACCTGGCGTGGTTTGCATCAAATCCTCTAGGTTTAACGCAGGTTCGCCAAAAAACTGTGTCGCGCCTTGGTTTTCCAAAACCAGCAAACGGCGCTGAATTGCGCCAATGGATGCAGTGGAAACAGAACCATAGCGCAAAGCGATCTCGCTAGAATTTTCGCCAAGCCAAACCAACATTGCTTGCAAATCTTTTAGATCCAGCAACAACATGTCCTGTTCATCGGCCACGCGAAACGCGATATTCATCACGCCCTCTTGCGCCTCTGTCAGTTCCATCAGACGGGATAACAACAATGGCCCCATCTCGGAAACCGTGGTGCGCACAGGATGCCCCTGTTCGCCAAACATATCCCAGAATGTTACGGGAAAATCGGAATAATCATAATCGTCAAATTTAATCGTGGCGGCGCGTTTCATGAATGCATCATGCAACTTCGCCTCTGGCGAGCCTGATTTTGCAAGACCAGATAAATCACCCTTCACATCGGATAAGAACACGGGCACGCCTTGGCTGGAAAAACTTTCAGCCAAAATTTGTAAGGTCACGGTTTTACCTGTGCCTGTTGCGCCTGCAATCATACCGTGACGATTGGCGTATTTCAAAATCAGGTTTTGCGGTTCGCCATATTCGGCACCACCACCACCAATAAAAATGCGATCTGACTGCGACATATTCATCCCCTTGTGTTCGTAACGTGAACATAGGCATGTTGCGTGTCCAACGCTAGGTTTCAATCACAAAAAACGTATATTTTTGGGCGGTTTAACGTAAGATTTGTTGACGAAATCGTTTGAATGGCGTATGCATTAGCCAATGTTCGGCCAGTCCGACAGGGGAGAAAGCTTAAAAAGCTAGAAAAGGTACGCCAACGGGCGTACCTTTTTTGTTTACCCCAACAAATTCAGCATAATCTTGCCCGTTTGGCGATCAAATTTGCCTGATGGAAATTTTACCTGACAAGCCCATCAAATAACGTTAAAAACCAGCGAAATTAAATAGAGCAGCGAGAATTACAAATGAAACTGACTGTATGTTCAATCACTTTGGCATTGGGTATGACTGCATCGTCTTTGGCGATGGCGCAATCGGATGAAACCGAAACGCCCACAACCGAAACACCTGCCACAGAGGCGCCAGCCACACCAACAGAAGCACCTGCCGAATCTGAGGCAGCGCCAGCGCAAAACGAAACATTCCCTGTTGCATCCGATGATGATGGCGAAGTGCAACTGGGCCAGGAATTCATTCGCGAAACCCATGGCGATTGGCAAGTGCGCTGTATCAAAGGTGACGAAGCGGACGCATGTAGCCTGTACCAACTGTTGAAAGACAGCGATGGCAATAGCGTTGCGGAATTCAACGTTGTTGCATTGCCAAAAGGCAGCCAAGCCGTTGCCGGCGTCACATTCATCACACCACTTGGCACCTTGTTGCCATCAGGTGCGAAAATGCGCATCGATTCTGGCAAGGTTCGCAATTATGAATATAGCTGGTGTGAAAAATCTGGCTGTATTTCACGCTTTGGCCTGCCCAACAGCGAATTGGATGCTTTGAAAAAAGGTGCCAATGCCGTGATGACAATCACATCTGTTGGCGCACCGGATAAACCAATTCCATTGGCTGTATCTTTGACAGGTATCACCGCCGCATGGGATGCAATCGCACCAAAATAAGTTTTATTAAAACCGCATTTTTAAAGCCCGCGCAAATTGTGCGGGCTTTATATTTTGCGCAATGCGATTACCGCGTTCAACCCGCCAAATGCAAATGCATTGCTTATCGCAACATCAACTGATTTTTGTCGCGCCTCATTGGCCACAAAATCCAGATCGCATTCTGGATCTGCCTCGGCCAGGTTAATCGTTGGGGCGATAACACCATCTTTGATCGCGGCAATACAGGCCAACATTTCAACCGCGCCAGTGCCACCAATAAGATGCCCATGCATGGATTTAGTTGATGACACCATCACATCATATGCATGATCGCCCAACGCATCTTTGATCGCGGCGCATTCGGTTTTATCATTCGCCGCCGTGCCAGTGCCATGGGCGTTGATATAACCAATATCGGTGGGGTTTAACCCCGCACTGTTTAACGCACCTTGAATAGCACGCCGCGCACCACCCACGCTTGGCATGACGATATCGCTTGCGTCCGAGCTCATGGCGAACCCAGCAACTTCGGCCAGTATTTCTGCACCGCGTGCACGGGCATGTTCGTATTCCTCGAATACAAATACGGCAGCACCTTCGCCCTGCACCATGCCATCACGGCTTGCGCAGAATGGGCGGCATCCGGTGTTTGACATCACGCGCAACCCTTCCCACGCCTTGATCCCGCCAAAGCATAACATGCTTTCGCTACCACCTGTGATCATTGCCTTGGCCGCGCCCGATTGCACCATTTGAAATGCCTGACCCATCGCATGATTTGATGATGCACAGGCTGTTGAAACCGTAAAACACGGCCCCTTTAACCCATGCGTCATGGAAACATGAGATACGGCGGAATTATTCATTAAACGTGGCACCACAAACGGGTGCACGCGGTTTTTACCATCTTCGTAAACGGAACGATAATTTTCATCTTGCGTTTGAAGACCGCCACCCGCAGTTCCCAAAATCACGCCTGAAAATTCGGCCAATTCACCATCAAAAACCAAACCAGATTGTGAAATGGCTTGTTCCGCTGCGATCAACGCAAATTGTGTGAATGGGTCATAGAAATTAAGCTGTTGGCGGCTGAACCGTTCGCTGGCATCAAAGTTTTTAATCTGACCGCCGATTTTAATCGACAATCGATCTGCATTTGGAAATTCTAACGCACCGATGCCGCATTGTGCATTTGCCATCGCGTCGATTGTTTGTGCAACGTCCGCACCCAAGGCATTGATCGTTCCCTGCCCCGTAATGACAACTCGTTTCATATCAGGCAGATTTCGCGGCGATCAAGCCTTCGACAGCGGTGATAATTGATTGCACAGATGATACATCAAAATCAGATGCACTTGGGTCATTTGCGTTGAAAGGCACCGATACATCAAAATTTTCTTCGATGGCAAAAACGGTTTCAACCAGCCCCATTGAATCAAGCCCTAATTCCTCGATCCCCATTGACAGCGATACATCGCTTGGCTCTAGCACCGCTTGTTCGGCGATGATTTCGACAATCTTATCTTGAACAGACATCTTTTCAGATCCCTTTGCAGTTAGTCGTCTGCCTATTACTTGGTTTCCAGTATTTTTGAAACAGATTTTTGTAGCTCTGCGACCTTTGCAACCAGACGTGGTAAACGGCGTAATGCGGTGTAGGATTGGATATTCAAATCCATTTTCATCGCAGGGTTGCCCATCATCACGCGCCCAGCGGGTACATTGGATGAAATACCTGATTTTCCTGCTGCAATAACGTCTGATCCGATATTGATGTGATCCGCGACGCCGACTTGGCCACCCAGAACAACACGATCGCCGATCACGCTACTGCCTGCGATGCCAACTTGGCCACAGATCAAACAGGTTTGCCCAACAACAACGTTATGGCCAATATGAACAAGGTTATCCAATTTCGTGCCATTGCCGATTGTGGTATTGGCGATTGTGCCTCGATCAATGGTGCAATTTGCACCCATTTCCACATTATCACCAATATGAACCGCGCCCAATGAATTGATCCGCGCAAATCCGTCTGTGCGGGTATGTTCGCTAATCTTTCCGGTTTTTTTTGCCTCTTCCACCGCGCCTGGCTGTGGTGTGACATATGAAAACCCATCGGCACCCACAACGGTGTTGGATTGTGAAATAAATCCATGTCCAATATGTACGCGCGCGCCGATGCGCACGCCAGAATACATCAAAGCATTGTCGCCGATAACGGCATCCTCACCGATGGTACAATGGCCAACCATGCGCAGGTTGTCCCCGATCACCACACGCGCACCAACCACACAAAACGGGCCAATGGCGGCATTTGCGCCAATCTTTGCCGTTGGATCAACGATTGCTGTTGGATGGATACCCGAGGCAATTTCAGGCTTGTGTTCAAATATATATGAAACACCAGACAATACATATCGCGAACGCGGCGCAATGATTGCAGCAGACAGCCCCATATCCTGCCAGTCCGCATCTGGCCAAACGATGGCTGCACTTGCCGACCCTTGGCGTAATGCGTCCTCGTAGCTTGGCTCCATCGCAAGCGCGAGTTGACCCGAAACTGCTTTCGCTGGCTCTTGTACTGCGCTGATTTTAATATTTAAATCACCAACCGCTTCGGCACCCAATGCCTGTGCAATTTCACCAACTGTTTGTTCAGTCATGCCCGACCCTTCACAAAAAAGGGCGCCACAATCGGCGCCCCGTTTATCACCGTTATGTGGTGTTTAGCTTTCAACTGCGATCATTGCCACCCCTGCGCGGGTTAATGCATCGAAAACCTTTTTGTCACGACCATAAATATCGCTACGATAGATTGGTTTTGAACCACCGTCGAAATAAACCGTGCGATATGTGATATATACTGGCACTGGTGTTTTCAAATTCACAAAGCGTTCCTTTTTTGCATTCAACCAATTTGCAAATGATGCCTTTGGATTTGCCTCTTGGCGTTCCAGCAATTTGTAAGCAAAATCAAACGGTTGGTGCACACGGATACAACCGTGGCTAAACGCGCGTGTTTCTTTGTTGAACAGCGATTTTGATGGCGTGTCGTGCAAATAAATATTGTATTTATTTGGGAACATAAATTTCACCAAGCCAAGCGCGTTGCGCGGATCAGGCTTTTGTTTGATGTAATACGGGAATTTTCCGTAGTTATCTTTGTTGTACTTGGACAATTCAGCCACGCTTGGGCGCACGGCCTTACCGCTTCCGTTCACCATATACATATTACGCTTTGCCAAAAATCCTGGGTCACGCTTGATGATTGGAACATACTCTTTCACAGCGATGGATTTGGGCACGTTCCATGTGGGGTTTACCACCATATGGGTCATTGAATCGTAAAATTCAGGAGTACGGAAATCGTTCTTGGTTTGGCCAATCACCGTGCGGGATTTAAACGAAACCTTGCCTTTATCCACCAACGACACGGAATAATCAGGCAAGTTCACCATGACATGGCGATCACCACGTGGGAAATTCAACCAACGCTGACGTTCAAGGTTTACCAAAACCTTAACCATTTGTGCCTTTGGTCCAAAATTCATCGCACGAATTGTTGATGGGCCTACGATACCATCCGCCCCTAACCCGCGATCGGATTGGAATTTTTTCACAACCGCAACCAGTTTCCCGTCATAGGTTGGAGAGTTCCCCAATTTTCCGTATCCAAGCGCACCCAATTTTTGGCGCATGATCACAACATTTTTGCTACTGATACCGGGTTTAATTGTGGCCAAAGGCACATCCGCAACCGATGCACCACGCATGGATTTAGACAGACGTTCACGCTCTTTTAACAAAGCGGCATATTCAGGATTGCTTGGCGCGAGCTTTGCCAAATATCCCTTTGGTGAACTTTTCGCAAAATTTGTGAGCAACCCATAAGCGGCATATTTTTTGGGCTGAACCGCGATTTCGCGATCAACTGCGCTTGGTTGCAATACACCAGATGAAATATCGCGTGCATATTGAACAAATGTTTTGGACGCTAAAATTTCGGCATTTCCACGATCCTCTGGCGAACGCGCGGTTTTCAACGCTTTGGCCAATCCTGATGGATTATAACGCGACACGGGCAAGCCGTGATCACCTGCATCACGCAACACTTTGATAAACGCATTGCGTCGCGATGAATTTTGGTTTCCTACCCAAATCGGTTTGAAACGACGTTCTTGATAGAATTTTACAATGTCAGCATCTGCAGCTTTTAGTCGTGCAGCGCTGTTTTGAATACCTGGGTAAAGCAATGATTGTGCCTGTACCGGTGCGTTCAATGTTGCGCTTGCCGAAATTGCAAAGAGCGCAAAACTCGCCACCTTGAGCGGCTTCAATATCTTAATCATAAGCTTTAGTCCCCGTAACCATGGTTTTATACACGTAATATAACCCCTTTATCACCAATTGTTAGACTGTCGCCAATCAATTTTTCGGCAATTTTTCGCGCATTAATCATGATTTTACAAAATACAACTAGAACAAAAAGTGATCAAAGTTACTAATTTGACCAAACGCCCCTAAACCCCTGCTATCTAAGCAAAAAATCGCTGAAAAATAAAGTTTACCTTGGATTTCGAATCGGCCTGTGTAATAAAAACATATCCGATTTCCACGGGGGGCAATCGGCAAAGGCTCAAAATAGGGCTGTTAAAAAAGAGGACAGGTTACAAAAATGGAATCGCAAGATAATTCAAATTTGTCTCGGCGTGGCCTGCTAGGGGCGTTCGCAGGAATTGCAATGGTGTCGGCAGCGCCAGTTTATTCAAAAACATTTGGTTATGTTAAAGGCGCGGGAAACATTCGCCGCGTGCGTTTGCGTTCATCGCGCACAGGTGAATCGGTTGATACGATTTACTGGATTGACGGCCAATATATCAAACCCGCAATGAAAGAGATCAACTATTTCATGCGCGACTGGCGTGAAAATTCGGTTGCGAAAATGGATCCAAATTTGATCGACGTTATCGCCGCAACGCATTTCCGTCTGGATACGGATGAACCATTCACATTGCTATCTGGTTATCGCACCAGCCGTACCAATAATATGTTACGTTCGCGGGGTTCTGGTGTGGCTAAGAAAAGCTATCACTTGAAAGCACAGGCATCTGATGTGCGCCTAAAATCCCGTTCTGTCAGCAGCATCGCACGTGCGGCGGTTGCTGGTCGTGGTGGCGGTGTTGGTAAATATCACCGCTCTGGATTTGTGCATGTGGATTGTGGTCCAATTCGCACTTGGGGCTAAACCCTAATCATCAAAAAATAAACCCGCCAATTTGACGGGTTTTTTTATGTGTTATGCACGGATTGTTCCGTCCCCTTCGACCAAATATTTGAAACTGGTCAATTGTTCCGCCCCCACAGGTCCACGTGCGTGCATTTTCCCCGTTGCAATGCCAATTTCGCCCCCCATGCCAAATTCGCCGCCATCCGCAAATTGTGTCGAAGCGTTACGCATCAAAATCGCACTATCGACCCGTTGAAAGAACATATTCGCGGTATCGTCATTTTCCGTCATAATGCAATCTGTATGGCTGGATGAATATTGGCGCAGATGGGCAATCGCCCCTCCGACCCCATCAACGATCCGCGCCGCAATGATCATATCCAGATATTCACGTCCCCAATCATCATCAGTCGCGGCCATCACGCCGTCAATGGATTGCAAGGTTTCATCGCCGCGCACCTCTACCCCTGCTGCGATCAGATCACTGATAAACGGTGCACCGTTTGCGTCGAAAAAACGACGATCGATCAGCAAACATTCCGCCGATCCACAAATTCCTGTGCGCCGCGTTTTGGCGTTCATGATAACCTTGCGGGTTTTTTCCATGTCAGCATCCACATCAACGTAGATGTGGCAAATACCTTCAAGATGCGCAAACACAGGCACGCGTGCCTCTGATTGCACGCGCCCAACCAAACCTTTGCCGCCGCGTGGTACAATCACATCAATCGTATCAGTCATGGTTAACATTTCACCCACAGCCGCGCGATCACGTGTGGGAACCAGTTGAATGGAATCCGCAGGCAGACCCGCTTTGGTTAATCCATCCACCAAACATTGATGAATAGCACTTGATGAATGAAAACTTTCAGAACCACCACGCAAAATCACGGCATTTCCCGCCTTTAGGCACAGCGCACCCGCATCGGCAGTCACATTCGGCCGGCTTTCATAAATGACGCCAATCACGCCAAGCGGTGTGCGCACACGTTTAATATTCAACCCTGTTGGGCGATCCCATGATTGTAATATCGCCCCCACAGGATCAGGTTGTGCCGCAACTTCGCGAAGCGCATTCACAATGCCCTTGATCCGCGTTTCATCCAGCATCAAGCGATCCAGCATTGCGGCACTCAATCCCTTGTCACGGCCAAAAACCATATCTTTGTCGTTAGCAGAGATGATATCTGCGCGGTTTTTCCAAACAGCATCGGCTGCGAAATTCAATGCATCGGTTTTGCTGTCCGGGCTGGCATAGGCCAGTTCCGCACTTGCCGATTTTGCTTTTTGGCCAATTTCAGCCATCATTTGTTGAATATCCATCATGCCCTCATATCACCATATCGTCGCGATGAATTAACACACCGCGCCCTGGGTATCCCAGTATTTCTTTGATTTCACCGCTTTTGCATCCCGCAATTGCGCGTGCTTCTGCGGCGTCGTAATTGACCAATCCTTTGGCCAATTCAATGCCAGTAGTATTTTCAACCGACACCATGTCACCACGGCTAAACACACCAGAGATTTGCGCAACCCCTGCAACCAGCAATGATTTCCCTTGTCCAAGCGCATTTGCAGCGCCTTCGTCAACGACGATTGAACCTTTGGATTTCATGCCCGCGATCCATTTTTTGCGCGCTTGGCGAGGATCACCTTCGGGTAAAAACAGGCTATGCTTTGCGCCGTTTTGTAATGCATTCAACGGTCGATCAATATCGCCGAGCATGATCACCATCCCACACCCCGCACGCATTGCGGTTTTTGCGGCCATGATTTTGGTTTTCATGCCACCTTTGGCACCCGCAGTGCCCGCACCGCCCGCCATTTTTTCCAGCTCTGGAGTGATGGTTTCAACCACGCCCATATGTTTTGCATGACTGTCGGTTTTGGGATTGCCCGTGTAAAACCCATCAACATCGGACAATAATACCAACATATCCGCGCCACACATCGACGCCACCTGTGCCGCGAGGCGATCATTATCGCCATATCGGATTTCATCTGTGGCAACCGTGTCGTTTTCGTTCACAATCGGCACAACACCATGGCCAAGCAATGTGGTCATGGTTGCGCGGGAATTCAAATAACGACGGCGATCTGCGCTATCTTCGAGCGTCAACAATATCTGCGCGGTCTTTATCCCAAGGGGTTCCAACACCTGTTCATATGCGCGCGCCAATCGGATTTGCCCAACAGCGGCGGCGGCTTGGCTTTGTTCCAATGTCAATGCACCAGCAGGCAACCCCAAAACCAAACGCCCCAAGGCAATGGAACCCGAAGAAACCAAAACCACATCTTTGCCAGCCTTGCGCATCGCGGCCACATCAGCAGCAACACCTTGCAACCAAGACAGGCGCAATTGGGAGCTTTCGCTATCTACTAATAACGCAGAACCAATTTTGATAACGATACGATTTGTCTGATCTAGGGGCGCCATCCTGTCGTCCCTTCGTCGGCGTTTTCCTCCGCTTTTTCACGAGCGTTGCGATCTTCGACTTGTGTCGCAAGGGCGCGTAAAACGTTATCCGTGCCAGTGCGTGCCACCGCTGACATCGCCAAAACCTTGCCACCGCTTGCCTGTTCTAAATCGTTGATTTTCTGGGCTTGCTCAATCTCGTCTAACGCATCAACCTTGTTTAGCACCGTCACTCGTGGGCGATCTGCAAGATCATCACCGTATTTTTCCAGCTCTGTGATAATGGTTTGATAATCGGTCACGACATCTTCGGATGTGCCATCAATCAGATGTAACAACACCGCACAACGTTCAACGTGGCCAAGGAAACGATGCCCCAAACCAACACCTTCAGATGCGCCAGCGATCAGGCCAGGGATATCAGCGATCACAAATTCCTTGGCATCGATACCAACGACTCCCAAATTGGGGTGCAGCGTCGTAAACGGATAATCTGCGATTTTTGGGCGGGCATTTGAAGTTGCTGCCAAAAATGTTGATTTCCCCGCATTGGGCAAACCCAACAACCCCACATCCGCGATCAATTTCAGACGTAGCCATACCTCTAATTCCACCAGCGGTTGGCCAGGGTTGGCGCGGCGCGGTGCTTGGTTTGTGGAAGATTTGAAATGAAGGTTTCCAAAACCGCCATTGCCACCTTGAGCCAACAACACACGTTGGCCTTCTTCGGTCAGATCGGCAATTACGGTTTCTTGGTCGTCTTCCAAAATTTCAGTGCCCACAGGAACCTTTAGCACGATATCTTCGCCATCTTTGCCAGAACGCTGTTTACCCATACCCGGGCGTCCATTTTGCGCAAAGAAATGTTGCTGATAGCGAAAATCAATCAATGTATTCAAATTATCCACGGCCTCTGCATAAACACAGCCACCATTGCCGCCGTTGCCACCATCAGGGCCGCCGAATTCTTGGTGGGCTTCACGGCGAAAGGATACACAGCCGTTACCGCCTGCGCCTGATTTCAGATATACACGGGCGAGATCGAGGAATTTCATTTGTTTTGGCTTTCGAATTTGCTTCGCGTCAAGCGATATAGAAAGACGGGAGAAGGCTCAAGCCGCGCTTTGGATGGTTCGATTGACTCGCCACATTTTTCAAAGCCTACTTTTTCCAACACCCGCATCGACGCGGGGTTATCGGTGAATACTTCGGATGCAATAAATGGCAACTCGAAGGTTTTAAAACTGTAATGGAGCAAGGCATTTACTGCCTCGGTTGTAAGGCCCCGCCCCTTAAACTGATTTGACATCACATAAGCAACGGACGGATCTTTGTCCCCGCCCAGACCAATCACGCCAATCATGCGCCCACCATGCAAACAAATGGCCAGCATGAAACCAACCTGTCCGCGAAACGCGGTATCTGCGATCATTTGTTTAACTTGGCTTTCGGGCCACGGTACGGGGATTTTTGAAACCATCCGCGCGGTTTCTCGATTGCCTGAAATGCTCTGCATATCATGCCAATCATCCAAGGATAACGGGCGCAAAAATATCCGTGCAGATTCAATTGGTAAATTGAATGACGTAAGCCACGCATCGCGGGTTAAAACCGTGTTCACATGATCAACAGTGCCGAGCAATACGGTATCAACCGTATTATATTCAGTGATCTGAAAACCTAGCTTTTCCTGAACCGCCGCAGATTTATCATTATCGGCAATATAACCTGAACGTAGTTCGGTATTACGTGGATTGGAAAAATGCCAATTCACGACTTCACGCACAGCTTCGGATGCATATCCCTTGCCCCAATGATCCTGAGCAATCCAATATCCCAGCCCAACCAAACCATCCGTACCGATACAGCCAACAAATTGGTTTTGATCAAAAATCGCAAAGGGTTTGATTTTCATCGACTTGGTTTTGTTGATGAATTTCTTTGCGTCATCCAAACCATAAGGATTGGGCGCGGATGATAACCATCGCGCCAGCTCGTAATCATTCAATGCTTTGGCCACAGCGGGGGCATCTGCGCTGGTAAAATGGCGCAGGGTCAAGCGTTTGGTTTGAATGACATCTTTCATGGGTTCACTTTACATAAAAAAAGGGTCGACGTAACAGCCGACCCTTTTCAATAACCATATGGTTAATCTGAAATCAATCAGCTCATTCAGCAGCATCCGCTACCGGCAAAACTGAAATGAATGTGCGACCCTTGAAACCCTTGTGGAATTTCACGGCGCCACCTTTCAGTGCGAACAATGTGTGGTCTTTACCTTGACCAACATTTTCACCCGGCCACCATTTGTTACCGCGCTGACGCACGATGATGTTGCCAGGGATGACTGCTTCGCCACCGTATTTTTTTACACCAAGACGACGTCCAGCGGAGTCGCGACCGTTGCGGGACGAGCCGCCTGCCTTTTTATGTGCCATTTCGCGTGTCCTTTACTTGTCTTCAGCTTTTTTAGCGGCCTTTTTAGGGGCTGCTTTTTTTGCTGCTGGTTTCTTTTCTGCTGCTGCTTTTTTCGCAGGAGCGGCTTTTTTCGCAGCTGGCTTTTTCGCCGCTGCTTTTTTCGCTGGTTTTGCTTCTACGGCACCAGGTACGAAACCCGCACCATTTTCTGCAACAGCAACGCCAGATTTGTCAGCGCCTTTGGCCAGAATGTCAGTTACGCGCAAAACAGTGATCTGTTGACGGTGACCTTTTTTACGTTGGCTAGAGTGCTTACGACGACGTTTAACGTAGTTGATCAGCTTTGGGCCTTTGCCCTGCTCCAGAATTTCGGCTTGAACGGCTGCGCCTGCAACTGTTGGAACACCGATTACTGGCTTGTCGCCACCAACCATCAAAATTTCGTTGAATTGAACAGTTTCACCAGCATTGCCAGTTACTTTTTCAACACGCAGGATATCCCCGCTTGCAACTTTATACTGCTTGCCACCAGTTTTTAGAACCGCAAACATATGCGTCTTTCCTTTAACTTCCGCGTCCTGTGGCCCGATGGTTTTATATTTAAAACCAACTGTTTAGCGATAAAATCGCGCCTCGAACAGCGCGCACCGTTTGGTGCGATATGAACATTTCTCTGCACAAATTTGCGCAACAGATGGCGGCTTATCGTCAAAAGCGTTTGCAGAGTCAAGCATTTAACCCTGTTTTTCTGGGTGAAATTTCATAACATCACCCCATGCGTTGGCTCTTGTTATATATCACCCTTGCGGGATGCGTTAGCAATGCGCCCAATCATTTGGGCAACCCGCTGACGTGGCCCGTTCAGGCGATCACAACAGGTGCGCAAAACGGTGCCTATAATCATCGCCGCGCGTTAGTGAAAAAATTTGTTATCGACAATCACGATACCATACAAGCCGACGTGCAAAATGGTGGTGGTGATGCAATAAACTCCGCAATGGATTTGACGCGGGTTAAAACGCAAAATCGCGCCGCCCTGATAACAGATTTGCGCGATCAACAAGATTTGTATTTTGGAACCGATCCCGAACCACTGGTCGTGGCGTTAATGGTTCATGGGAACTAATTATTCCGCGAATGTTGAAAGATAGGCAATAATCGCAGTGACATCTTTTTCTTTGCGCAATCCAGCGAATGACATTTTGGTTCCCTTTACAAACCCCTTTGGCGATTCCAGATATGCAGTCAGGTTTTCAGCGTTCCAAATAACCCCTTCTTCACCCGCTTTTTTCATCGCGCCAGAATAGCTAAACCCATCCACCGTTGCCGCAGGGCGATCAATAATGCCGTTTAACATCGGACCAACCCCGTTTTTGGCGCTGTCCCCAACCTTGTGACAGGCCTTGCATTTGCGAAATACCTTTTCACCCGCCTTGATCAGTTCGGGATCAACCGCAACTGTTTCCATAACCTCTGCATCAGCAACTGGTTCGGTGACTTCTTGAACATCGGCTGTCGCCTCTTCTGGCGCATTTGTATCCTGTGCCAAGGCTGGCGAAATGGACAATAAAACGGCGCTTGCGATGATGGCTGGTTTCAACATTTGGTGTTCCTCTGGCTTTTAACATCGCCAACAGATGCACAGAAAAACGCACAATGTTCAATGAATCTTTAGTCGAAGATCACGGGATTTATACCATCTAATACCAACATCGTATTGCGTGGTGAATTGCACGATGCCTAGCATCCCCTATGAATAAATTCATTTCCCAAATTTTTATCGCAATTTTCGTTTGCATCATGATGATCGCAAACACTGTGTATGCACAGGTTGATTACGAAACCTTGGCAGCAAAAATTGAACCGCCCTTTGCGCTGGGTGATGAAATCGGGCCGAGCACATATCAAATTGTCAATCTAGACGGGCGCGTTGGCGGCTATGCATTTGAAACACTACCCTATGCGGTGATCCCCGGTTTTTCTGGCGCACCGATCAATCTGTTCGTGACGATTGATTTACAGGGTAAATTTATCGACGCCGAAATTCTTGAACATAACGAGCCGATATTTGTATCTGGCTTGGATGGTGCGTTGTTTCACAATTTTGTCGAACAATACAAAGGTAAATCAATATTTGATACCTTGGTTGTTGGCGTTCCCTATGGCGGCAAAGACGGGGCATCATCGCTGATTTATCTTGATGGCGTAACCAAAGCCACGGCCAGTGTGCGCATTGCACATGAAACGATTTTGGCGGCAAGCTTTAAGGTTGCCAAGGAAATGTTGCAACAAATCCCATCTGGCCCACCGGCAAAACCAAACGTAGATTATAACGAAGATTTGGATTGGCAAACGCTGGTCGACAAAGGCATTGCTACCCGTCAGTTGGTGAAAAATAGCGAGGTTCAGGCTGCATTCAAAGATACGTTATGGGAAGATGACGACCCCATTGCCGCCGATGAACCCGACGAAGCCTATCTCGATCTTTGGCTGGTTGATGTAGGGCCACAATCCATTGCACGTGCGGTGTTATCCCAAGATGCATATGATGAATTGCAAGGTTTCATGCAGATTTCCAATCATGATGAACCGCTGTTGGTGATCGACGCCGGGCGTCATGGGTTGGTCAGCGATACATTCATTCGCAACACCAGCCCCGATTTAATCGAGGCACATCAAGACGGTTTTCCAATTGCGTTGCGCGATTCCGATCTTGATGTGGAATTGGCCGATGGTGTTCCAGGTGAAACCGCAATGATTTTTCGCACCGATCGGCGATTGGGCTTTGATCCCACACGCGATTGGACAATCAGCGTCAAGGCCACACGTGAACACGGATCATTCCGCCCCGAAATTGGTAACGTCGTTTTCGAGGCAAACCATAAAACCGATGAACGCTTTTTTATACGTGAAAATATCCACGTCCCCACCCCACCATGGTTAGAGGCAATTCAATCGCGGATCGTGGATCTGATAATATTAGGCGTTACCCTTTTTGCGCTGATCTGGATAATGCTGGGCAAAATAAACTGGCTGGCGGGGCATCGGTTTTACACACCAATACGCCTGTCGATACTGGCATTTGTTACGGGTTTCATCGGCTGGTGGGGCCAAGGCCAACTGTCGATTGTCACCCCTCTGGGTGTGATGAGAAGTGTGTATGAGGGCCAAAGTTTGGCGTTCTTACTTTACGATCCGTTTTCGTTGTTGATCTGGCTCGTGGTGATCCTTTCTTTTGTATTGTGGGGGCGTGGGTTGTTTTGTGGCTGGCTTTGCCCATTTGGTGCATTGCAAGAATTCGCACATCATTTAGGGCGTTTGTTGCGATTGCCCCAAATCAACCTACCTGAACGCGTTGATGCGGTTTTGGTTTATCTAAAATACCCAGTGTTGTTTGGTCTGATATTCATGACCTTTTACAACCCAGATACGGCGGATAAATTGGTCGAAGTAGAGCCATTTAAAACCGCCATCACCACCTATTTCATGCGCAACTGGTATTACGTGGCCTATGCGGCGCTCTGGTTAATCTTGGGCATGTTTGTTTTTAAAAGCTTTTGCAAATATCTCTGCCCGCTTGGTGCGGTGATGGCGATTGGTGGATTGATCCGCGGGCGCGATTGGATTGAACGGCGCAAGGCTTGCGGATCGCCCTGTCAGCTGTGCAAAGTAAAATGCAATTACGGTGCAATCAAGAAGTCTGGTGAAATCAAGTATAGCGAATGTTTTCAATGTCTTGACTGTATCACAATCCATGACAATCCAAACCAATGTGTGCCGCTTATCCTTGCACAAAAGGGTCGAAGCCTATGACAATATCACGCCGTCGTTTTATCACTATTTCAGCCGCCGCAATGGGTGTTGGCCTGCCCAGTCATGCACGGACTTGGCGTGGTGTGGCCTTGGGCGCGGATGTGTCAATCACGCTGCATAGTCAGCAATCAAACACGGATCAAATCATCACCCGCGCGGTTTCGCATATCCGACGGTTGGAAGGTGAATTTTCGATCTATCAACCACAATCGCGAATTTCATCGCTAAACCACACAGGAAAAACGGCAAATTCATTTGATTTCAATGCGCTATTGAATGAAGTGAATGAAATCCACGCGTTGACCAACGGATTATTTGACCCAACGATACAGCCATTGTGGCAAGCATATGCGAATGACCCCAATTTGCCAGTGGATGCAGAAAAACAAGCGTTGCTCCGAGTGGGTTGGCGGCATGTTCAAAATACACCTGATCACCTGCGATTTGCGCGTGCCGGTATGGCAATGACATTAAACGGCATCGCACAGGGTTTTGTCACCGATCAAATATCCACTCTGCTTCACAATGCAGGTTTTCCCGACGCCACCGTCAACATTGGCGAATATCGTACAGGCACAAATCCAGTAAAAATCGCAATTGGCGGTAGCGATAGTGCAATCACCCTGTCCAACGCCGCAATTGCAACATCTGCACCATCGGCATTAATGTTAAACGGACACACAGGCCACATTTTACATCCCAAACGCGGCGCAATCCCAAGCGTTTGGCAAAGCGTAAGCGTGGTGGCAAAACGCGCGAGCATCGCGGATGGGATATCAACCGCGCTTTGCTTGGCGGATGATTTATCCTTGGCGCAACGATTGGTACAAACGGGTGTAATTCAGCGCTGTATCCTGATCGACAAGCATGGGAAAATCACCACTCTGGTGGGGTAAATTGCAATCCATATTTGGCAAAGATATCTGCCATGCGCCCATCGCTCACAGCCATGCGAATTGCATCATCCACTGCATATCCCAATGGGCGCCAGTTGTGACGCACGGCAACGCCCAATGTCCATTGTGACTTTGCCAAACCGACCAACGGGGGTTGATGAACAGAAATACCATCGACCACGCCATGTTCCAATTGCCCAATTGGCCCTGCTACGGCGGCAATTTGTTTGTCGCGCAATGCCGCCATCGCATCATCAATATGATTGAATCGCACCATGTTGGGCACCATTAAACCGTTGCCAATGGACGCAAGATAGAAATCGGCCAAGGTATCGTTTTCAACGCCAACCTTATCATACCGAAAATACGCAGGTGTTGGCCCACCATCGGGATAAACATCATCGCGATAAGCAATAGCCATTTTTTCGTTGAAATATTGGCCCGTTAAAACAACCTGTTCATTACGACAGCCCAGTTCGTGATCATATGGAATGTGCATCATCACATTCGCGATCTGGCCGCTGATCAATTTGCCGCGCCACACGTTGTTGCGCAAATCCGCATCAACATTTTCATCCGCTGCTGTTTGGAAAAACCGTGCTTCGACACCCAAATCCTGTGCAATTAGTCGCCCAAGATCGACATCAACGCCAACAAGTTCGCCATCCTTCATCCATGAATAAGGCGCGTAATTTTCATACACGCCAAACATGATCCAACCGCGATCAATGATATCATCCAGGCTCTGCCCTACGATATCACGCCCAGTGTTTTGCGGTTTACCGTAGGCTTCCAGACCCGATTTTACCCCTTCGCAGTTTTGCGCAAACGAAGGGGTTGCAATCAAGAGCGAGAGCGCGACAAGACCGCCGCGCATTATTGCGCAACTGACAGGCCGATGGATAAAATATCAACGGCTTTTTTCAAACTCTCATCACTGTCATCAAGTGCCGCCACAGCACGTGATGCCACGGAATCCGCCAGCGGTGCGCCTGATCCTGTTTCAACAGTTTGCGCAATATCCGAAAGCTGTTGTTTGATCGCACCAATTTCTGTTGCGTAATCAGAAACGGTTTTATCACCCTCCGTTATTGATGCGGACTTTGCTTCCAGATCAAGCTTGATCGCCTGCAATGCATCGGTGTGATCATCCAGTGCACCGTCATCAGGGCGCGTTTCCAGATAGGTTCGAATGGCCCATGCCGCCTCTTGCGAAAGCAATTCACCAAAGGCAGGCATTTTCGTAATTCCGTTTTGTGTGAACCCGCCGTTAAAGCGTTCTAAATACCATTCGTCACCGTCAATATCCGCCTCGAGATAGCGCAAATCAGGTGCTAATCCACCCGATACCGCACCCAATCCATGGCAACGTGCACAGTTTTGGTTATATCCAGAATCGCCAATGGTGACGGCGGCAGACCATGCCTCGCCAGTTGGGTCACGCCACGGATTTTCCTCTAACTGTTCATCGCCCAAATTTGGCAGACCAGTTGTATCAACCGCTTGTGGTGCTACATCACCATGTGCGTTTACTGGCGCTGTTGGTGTTGTAACCAATGCCGCAACGCCACATGACATTGCCGCCAGAAAACCAAAACCCTTGTTCATTGCGAACCTCCCGAATGCTTGCTTTGTGACCTTTTGCCAAACTCCGTCAAAACCTTCTATTAGACCTTTGGATCATTTTGTAATTTTGACAGAGCCGATAGCGTGGTCTTGAGGAAGTGTTGAGGATCACAATGAAATTTTTGGGAATGCTTTTGGCGATCAGCATTGCAATGCTGGCAAATTTTGCGTTTGCCAATGATTTACGCGTTTCGATCACATATGTAATGCGGGAACAAAACCACGCGCCCACACTTTCAAATCTTGATCCCATCCCAACCGATTTGGGTGTGGTTGGGGCAAAGCTTGGTCTGGTTGATAATCAGACCACAGGGAAATTTCTGGGGCATGATTATGCGTTGGATATAATCACCCTCGCGCCCGACCAAGACATTTCAACACTGAAAGATCTGATTGATTTTGGGGAAACAATTCTGGTGGCCAATGCACCCACACCCGATCTGATTGCTATATCGCAAATGGTGGTGGAAAGCGCAGCCATATTATTTAATGCCAGCGCAATGGACAATGCATTGCGCAATGAATCCTGTCTGGCCAATATGTTTCACACAGCCCCATCACATGCCATGCTAACGGATGCATTGGCCCAGTTTGCATTTGCGAAAAAATGGCAACTTTGGGCGATGATTGTTGGGCCACAATCGGCGGACCAAGCACTCGCAACATCATTTGAAAAATCAATCAACAAATTTGGCATTGATCTGGTTGGGCGCAAAGATTGGACATTTGACACGGACATGCGACGCAGCGCCAGCAATGAAATTCCCCTGTTCACACAGGATTTCAAGGATCACCAATTGCTTGTGGTTGCCGATGAAACCAATGATTTTGCGCGATATGTGGTTTACAACACATGGCTGCCCCGCCCCGTTGCCGGTTCGGTTGGTTTGGTCACAACGGGCTGGGCGCGTTCAGTGGAACAATATGGTGCGGTGCAATTACAAAATCGTTTTAGCGATCTTGCAAATCGTGACATGCGCCAAACTGATTACGCAAGTTGGGCCGCTATACGCGCCATTGGCGAAGCTGTGACGCGTACCAACACCAATGATTTAAAAACGCTTAAATCATATTTGCTGTCAGATGAATTTGCACTTGCTGGGTTTAAGGGACGCAAATTGTCGTTTCGATCATGGAACGGGCAAATGCGCCAACCCATTGTTTTGGCACATCACGACGCCACGGTTGCAATGGCACCGCTTGCCGGTTTTTTACATCAATATAACGAGTTGGACACGTTGGGGCTGGATCAACCAGAATCCAACTGTACCGCGTTTCAGGAGGATTAAATGCGATTCACGCTCTTATTCGCACTGTTATGTTCACCCGCGTTTGGGGATGAAATTTGGGTAACAAATGAGAAAGACGACACCATTTCGGTGATCGACATTGAAACCCAAACAGTGACACGCACGATTGAAACTGGTCAACGCCCGCGAGGCATCACATTTTCCAAGGATTTTTCGGTGCTTTATGTCTGTGCATCCGATAGCGATGCGGTGCAGGTGATTGATCCAAACACCGGCAAAATATTGCACGACTTGCCATCAGGCGAAGACCCCGAACAATTCGTGTTACACCCCAATAACAAACATCTTTATATCGCCAACGAAGATGATGCGATTACAACAGTTGTTGACACGGACACGCGCCGCGTGATTGCACAGATTGATGTTGGAATTGAACCCGAAGGCATGGCCGTTTCCCCCGATGGAAAAATCGCTATCACCACATCGGAAACCACCAATATGGCGCATTGGATTGATACCGAAAACCAAACCATTTTCGCCAATACATTGGTGGATCAACGCCCCCGCCACGCAGAATTCACCAAAGATGGTTCCGAATTATGGGTCAGCGCCGAAATTGGGGGCACGATCAGCGTGTTTAACACCGCCGATCAAACCGAAAAGGCCAAGATAAACTTTGAAATCCAAGGTGTGCATCGTGATCGCATCCAACCTGTTGGGTTTAAATTAACCGATGATGGAAAATACGCATTCGTTGCACTTGGTCCATCGAATTACGTCGCTGTCGTGGATCCGAATACCTATGCAGTTTTGGATTATATCCTTGTGGGGCGTCGCGTTTGGCATATGGCCTTCAATGCTGATGAATCATTGCTCTTCACCACCAATGGTGTGTCTGGTGACGTCAGCGTAATTGATGTTTCAGAGCTAACCGCAATAAACACAATCAAGGTTGGGCGGTTCCCTTGGGGTGCCGCATACCGACCAACAAAATAACGGAGATTATAGTGAAATATTCAATCGCAAAATTATTGTGCATCCCTTTGATATTGGCCACCAGCATTGCGTTCGCAGATGACGACGATGATAAAGGCTTTGGTCAGGCAGGGATTTTATCCAAAACCAATCGCGGTGAGATTCCGGAAATTTCATTGTCATCGGGAATGCCACTTTTGGAAAATGGTGATACGATTACACTTAAATCCGGCACCTATTACGAATTGGAAATCACCGCGGACGGGAGCCAAGAGCTCGCCCTTGCTGGTGCAAGATTTTTCCGCGCCATTTGGGTGGATGAATTCGTGGTCGAGGGCATCGAGATCCGCCCCTATGGCATTGACAGTATGGAATTTGACGAAGCAGGTGAAGCAGAGCTATCATTCGTGGCAATTAAGCCAGGCAGCTATCGCTTTGGCGTCCCTGGAAGTGATCTACAGACTGTGACCATCACCATTGAGTAAATATGCCTTATCAGTATGCGACCTAAGCTATTCGTATGCTACAAAAAATGCGCTGAACAATGTCTCTTTTGATATTCCAACGGGCAGCTTTTGCGCCTTGCTCGGCCCCAATGGCGCTGGGAAATCAACATTGTTTTCTGTATTAACGGGGTTGGTGCGATCCCCCGATGGGGCGGTTTCGGTTTTGGGTCATGATTTGGCCAGTTATGGCCGCATTGCGCGCAAAAATATTGGCGTTGTGTTTCAACAACCAACACTTGATCTGGATGTCAGTGTTCGTGAAAACCTGTTGTATTTCGCCGCACTTCACGGAATATCACGACGCCGCGCAAAACCAAGGATTACAGATGCGCTTGATCGATTATCAATGGGTGAACGCGCCGATGAAAAATTGCGCAATCTAAATGGCGGGCATCGTCGTCGCATGGAAATTGCGCGTGCATTAGTTCATGAGCCTTCCATTTTATTGCTAGATGAACCAACCGTTGGCTTGGATCACGAAACGCGCCAATCCATCACCCAATATGTTCACCAACTTTGTGATGATGGTATCACCATTTTATGGGCGACACATTTGGTCGATGAAATTTACCCCGCCGATCAGATGGTGTTGTTACACCATGGTCAAGTGTTGGAAACAGGACAAGTATCCGATGTGGTTGGCACAAATGATCTGGCACATTGGTTTTCCCAAAAAACGGTGGGCGCATGATCTATTTTACCGCCCTATTCGCCATTGTGCGTCGCGAATTGCTCCGCTTTGTTGGGCAACGCTCGCGTTTTTTATCTGCACTTGTGCGCCCGCTGATTTGGCTTGTTGTTTTTGCCGCGGGATTTCGCGCGGCATTGGGGTTATCCATCATGCCCCCCTATCAAACCTATATCACCTACGAGGTTTATATTGTGCCTGGCCTATGTGGCATGATCCAATTATTCAATGGCATGCAATCATCGTTAAGCCTTGTGTATGATCGCGAAATGGGATCAATGCGGCTGTTGTTAACCAGCCCATTGCCGCGCTGGTGGTTATTGCTCAGCAAAATATTCGCAGGTGTTTTTGTATCACTGCTACAAGTTTATGCATTCCTTGGGATCGCAGCACTATTTGGCATTACATTCCCGCCGATTGGATATGTCTTTGCCCTGCCCGTCTTGGTTTGTAGCGGCTTGATGTTGGGCGCATTGGGGTTGTTATTATCATCAACGATCAAACAATTGGAAAACTTTGCTGGTGTAATGAACTTCGTCATCTTTCCGATGTTTTTCCTGTCAACCGCGCTATACCCATTGTGGAAAATGGCCGAAGGGTCGCCATTGTTACGCGATATATGCGCCTATAACCCGTTCACCCATGCGATCGAGCTTATCCGCTTTGCGCTTTATGGGCAATTTAACGGGATGGCGTTGATCTGGGTTGTTACATCTTTTGTCGTATTTATGATTGCGAGCCTTTGGGGATACAATCCAGCCAAGACAATGACCAACCGAAAAACGGGCTAGCCTATTTCAGCCGCATCATAAGGAATGCACATGAAATATTATCTGACCACGCTACTTTTGTCGCTATCGCTTTCAAATCCAGGCTTTGCCGCCAACGAAGAAGATATCGAGGGTGGCACGCTTAACCCCGAAGAAATGACATTGCGAAAATCCGTAAAACGCGCCGAGGGTGGCGATGTGAATATGGTAATCTGCTCGCAAGGTTATTTGTTGACCAAAGGTGGTTCACACGAACAGGCACGCACAATTTTTCGCGAATGCGCCAAACAAGGTTGGACACAGGCCATGACTTGGATGTCATATCTGGATGATAATGGATATGGCGATGAATACGATCCAGATGCCGCCGCCGATTGGGATCGGCGCGCAGCGGATGCAGGTGATGCAATGGGGATGTATAATTACGGGCTAGATCTGATGCGCGGGCATGGGCAAACGCAAAATATCGAGCTTGGCCGCCAATATGTGGATCAAGCGGCGAACAACGGTTTAGATATCGCCAAACAATTACAAATGGATGATTACGACGTTGAAACCGTCACACCCGATGCGGATAATTGGAAATACGCACCAAATTATTGAATAATTGTGGCCGGATTTCCACCCAACATCAATTGACGATCCGTTAAAAATGCCGCCTCTTTTTTGGTATGCGTAACCAACAGCAATGCCATGTTGCGCGTATCCACCACCTGTTTTGTGAGTGCGAGCATTTCATCAACCATTTCATCATCAAGCGATGCAAATGGTTCATCCAAAATCAACAATTCAGGATTCACCGCCAACGCACGCGCCAATGATACACGACGCTGTTGACCAAGCGAAAGCTGTGATGGAAACATATCGCTCTTGTCGCTTAACCCAACCTCGGCCAGTATATTTTCAAGCGTGCGATCATCCTTGCGCGTCGTGATCCGCAGATTATCCATCACATCGCGCCAGTTTAATAATGTGGGTTCTTGAAACACCACGGCACTGTTTTTAACCGTTGATATTTGCCCTTCATAATCGCGATCCAGCTCCGCAATCAGGCGTAACAATGTTGATTTCCCAACGCCCGACGGACCAACAATCGAAACGCGTTCGTCTGTGGCAATGTCAAAATTCACATCCTGCAACACGGTTTGTGCACCGAATGATTTGCGCTTTACGGCCACAGAAATCATGCATGCCTCCAGCGGTTAGCGCGGTTTTCAATTGGTTGAAGGATCAGGTATTCCACCGCCAACATCACAAGCACGAACGAGATCGAATAGGCCATAACACGGCCCACATCGAACAGTTGGAAATACAGATGGATTTGGAATCCAACACCGTTGGACCGCCCTAAAAATTCAACCACCAAGACAATCTTCCAGATCAACGCCAAACCTGTCCGCGCGGATGCGGCCAATTGGGGGGCCAACTGTGGCAGGATCACATGGCGCAATCGAGCGGCGCGGTTCATATGGAACACCTGTGCCATGTCAAACAATTTGGGATCTAATGCGCGTGCACCTTCGCGGATCATTACGGTGACCATCGGAATTTTATTCAACGACACCGCTACAATCGCCGCCGTTTCCGTAAGCCCAATCCACAAATAACACAGCACAATCGTGACCAGCGCCGGCAGGTTTAAGAATATCAAAAGCCAGCTATCAAACCAACGGTTTACATTGCGGTTTCGCCCAATGATCAGGCCAAATACAACACCCAAGGACATCGCAATAACGAATGCAAATGCAACGCGGCGCAATGTGATCGCGATATGAAACAACAATTCGCCCGATTGCAATTCCCCAATCATCAATTGCCAAACAGCAAGCGGCCCTGGCAATGTTTCGCGATCTTGCAAAACAAAGGCCAAGCCCGCCCAGATTGCGATAAAAGCTGCAATCGATATTATTCGCGAAAGCGTTTTAATCTGTTTAACTTTCTGGTTGTAGAAATACACCTTGTGGCAATGTTACAGCCTTGCCAACCAGTTTTTCACCCCCAAATTTTGCCATCACTTGCAACAATGTTGCAGCGTCTTTTTCATTCACGGCATAGCTTGTTGGGATACCTGCGCGAAATCCATCCTTGAGCGCATTAAATGCACTGTCTTTTTCGGCGCGCATCATTGGGCGTAAACGATCCCAAGCAGTATCATCTGTTGCCAAAATTTCCTTGGCTTGGCGTGATGCCATTGCCAATCCGTTCACCAGTTCAGGATGTTCGCGTACCAATTCACCACGCACCACATATCCCAACAATGGTGTTTCACTGCTGAGCCCCAACTCATTTGCTGCATCAGCAACGGAAACAACTTGGCGCATACCCGCCGCTTGCATTTTTGCATTGAAATGCCAGAAATTTATTGCGGCATCCACCTCTCCGCTGAGTGCTGATTTAAACACCAAGGGTGGCGCACCAAAAACCTGTTCAGTTTCCCCCGCCAAATCGAAACCACCCTTTTGTTCCGCTAAAGCACGGAGCAACAACCAGCTTTTGTCCACTGGTCCACCGGCGATACCGATTTTTTTACCCTTTAAATCGGACAGTGATTGAATTGGGCTGTCTTTTTTCACCAACAAACCACCAACAGCCTTGGAATATGGGATGAAAACGAAATCTTTTCCTTCTGCACGTTGGCGCGCAACCCAAATCCAATCGGCGACAATCACATCCGCTTCGCCACCTTGAAATGCAATACGTGTTGCTGGATTTCCAGCCATGCCAGTCACCTGCAAATCAAATCCGTTTTTTTGATCAAGAGCGTTGTGTTTGATTGTGTCCAATTCCCAATTGACCGTGCCCACCTTTAACACCGCCGCGCGCAGAACCGGTGTTTCTGCAAAACCAAGGCTGGCGCTTAACATCGTTGCGATAAATGCTGTTATGATCAGACGAAGCTGCTTCATATCTCTCTCCCTTATATGTTTTATTCATATCTAATTCGCAGGGATTTCCACGGATATACGACCAAATGATTAGCGACGGGGTTTTTGTTCATTTTCATATTAGCCTTTGGTCGTATCGACCTAAGGCTAATACCCCGTATGTGCCCGCTGTTCCATAATTCCCCCACCATAAGGACGACTCTTTGGGTCGTGTCCTTGCACTAAGGGAGGAAAATATGAGAAATTTCGTAGCTGCCGCAGTTGCGTGTCTAATCGCAACAGCACCAGCATCAGCAGGCCCCGTAACAGAAGCCGATATCGCCAACGATGCCGCAAACACAAGTAGCGTTCTTACCAATGGTATGGGTCGCCATTTGCAACGCTATTCCCCGTTGGAAATTTTGAACAAAGATAACGTTAAAAACTTGGTGCCAGCATGGGCATTTTCGCTTGGCGGTGAAAAACAGCGCGGCCAGGAAACTCAGCCATTGGTGCATGATGGCGTGATGTATATCACCGGTTCATATTCACGCATGTATGCGATTGATATCAAAACGGGCAAAGAGATCTGGCAATATGACGCCCGCCTACCCGAAGGTATCTTGCCATGTTGTGATGTGGTGAACCGTGGTGCCGCCATTTATGGTGACACAATTTATTTTGGCACATTGGATGCGCGTATCGTTGCATTGAACGCCAAAACGGGTGACGTTGTTTGGCGCAAAAAAATCGCTGACTACAAAGCTGGTTATTCATACACTGCCGCACCTTTGATCGTGAACGGTTTGGTCATCACTGGTAATTCAGGTGGTGAATTTGGTGTGGTTGGCGAAGTGCAAGCGCGCGATGCCGAAACAGGTGATCTGGTCTGGACACGCCCTGTGATCGAAGGTCACATGGGAACGTTGAACGGCGAAGAATCCACCATGACGGGTACACTTAATGCCACATGGCCAGGTGATATGTGGAAAACAGGTGGCGGTGCAACGTGGCTGGGTGGCAGTTATGATGCCGATACCGACACGCTGATTTTTGGTACAGGTAACCCTGCCCCATGGAACAGCCATCTGCGCGGTGCGGGTAAACCCACCGATGGCAACACTGGTGATAACCTTTATGCCGCGAGCCGTCTGGGCATTGATCCAGCAACGGGTGAAATCAAGTGGCATTTCCAAACAACCCCACGTGAAGGTTGGGATTTTGACGGCGTGAACGAAGTTGTCGCCTATACCGATCGTGAAGGTAACAAGCGTTACGCCACTGCGGATCGCAATGGTTATTTCTATGTCTTGAATCGCGAAGACGGAAAATTCGTTTCCGCATCACCGTTTGTGCAAAACATCACATGGGCCGAAGGCATTGATGAAAACGGTCGCCCGATTTTCATTGAAAACAATCGCCCCGGTGATCCAACAGCCGCTGCTGATGGTAAAAAAGGTGAAACTACGTTCTCCGTTCCTGGGTTCTTGGGTGGTAAAAACTGGATGCCAATGGCGCACAGCCCAAAAACGGGCCTGTTCTACGTTCCCTCAAATGAATGGGGCATGGATATCTGGAATGAACCAGTAACCTATAAAAAAGGTGCCGCGTATCTTGGCTCTGGCTTTACCATCAAACCATTGTTCGAAGATTACATTGGTTCGCTCAAGGCCGTTGACCCAGACACAGGTGATATCAAATGGGAATACAAAAACAACGCGCCTCTTTGGGGTGGTGTAATGTCCACCGCTGGCGGGCTTGTATTCACAGGTACACCAGAGGGTGAGTTCAAAGCATTCGACGATGAAACCGGCGAAGAGCTTTGGTCATTCCAAACCGGTTCTGGTATCGTAGGTCAGCCAATCACATGGGACATGGACGGCGAACAATATGTTGCTGTGGCCTCTGGTTGGGGCGGTGCGGTTCCACTTTGGGGTGGCGAAGTTGCCAAAAAGGTGAACTACCTGAACCAAGGTGGCTTGATGTGGGTATTTAAATTGCCAAAGCAAATGGCATCAGCCAATTAATATAAAAATTCTCCCCTGAAAGGGCACCCTTCGGGGTGCCTTTTTATTTGGGTTAATTGTTTTTGGATTCCCAATTTTTCCACGCATCGGGCGTGTCCAAATCGACCGTCACAGCGTTATCCGTTTCAATTTCGTGGATAAATTCAGGCACCGCGCGCAGCACATCGCGCGCACCTTTGTCCCCGCTGATATCTTTTAAATTTTCGCTAAACCGTGCATCAAACAAAACAGGATGCCCGCGTGTGCCCGCACTGGTTTTTGGACAAATAATCAGCCGATCTTGATTTGGGTCATGCGCTGACAACAGCGCATTAAAATGATCAACGCGAATATCTGGCATATCGGCAAGCGCAAACGTGATAGTTTTTGCCTTGCCATTTGCACATCCCATTGCGGCGCGGATCGATGCGGACATGCCTTGATCTGCGTCCACAACCTCTTGAATTTCAACGTCTAACCCCGACAGTGCTGCGCGGTGGGCATCTGCCCCTGTTCGCAATGTTACCACGCATTTATCAAAATTTGCGGCCAACATGGTTTCCACGGATCGGCGCAACAATGGCACTCCATCGATTTTACGCAGCAGCTTATCCTGATCGCCCATGCGACGCGATGCACCTGCGGCCAACATCACACCGTAATTCAGCGTGGGTTCCTTTGCACGTTTTGCGCGGGGTTGGATACGGTTTGGAATTTCCTTGAGCAATCCACCAACACCCATTGCGGCGATATCATTTGATTGCACATCAATCCCTGCTGCCAAGCGTTCCAACACCCAATCCACCCCGTTTAACGCGGGCGCACGTGCACATCCAGGCAGGCCAACAACAGGCCGCCCAACAATTTGCCCCAAAACCAACAGGTTCCCAGGATCAACAGGCATGCCATATCGCAAAATTTGCCCACCTGCCCGTGCGATGGCCGCAGGTATTACATCGCGGCGATCCGATGTGGCCGATGCACCTAACAACAAGATTACATCGGAACGGCAATTCTTTATCGCGGCTTTTATCGCATCTTCTGAATGTGAAACCGTTTCGCATTGATTTATCGTCATATTCAATGGCGCGATGCGGGTTGCGATAATTTTTTCACCCTTGGAAAGCAAACTTTCCTTAAACCCTGTGGTCTTGGTCAGGATCAAATCAACCGATTTGGGTTTGAACGGAAACAATTGCACCGTGTTATCCAAAATCACATGAACAATACTGTTTAGATGTTGTTTATCAACGGCATATGGGATGATCTTGATCGTTGCGATCAGGCTACCTTTGGCAACTTTTGAATGATTTGCAAGCGTGGCAATTGTAATTGATTCATCAATGTTGTTCATCGCGTTGATCTGATCAACATCAAACACCACAACACCATCATGCCCCGCCAACAGGTTCACGCGCCCAGCAACTGGCATGGTACAGCCGATATTTGCGTTTTGCAGCGCATCCCCGATTTTTTGCGCGGCGATATCCTCGCCAATATCTGCATTGGACAAAATGGCGGCGGTTATTTCAAAAATACCCGCCTGTTCCAGCGCCGCGATCTGCGTCTGATCCAAAACTTGTCCTTTTTTCAGGTGCAAATCACCCGCTCGTAACGAATGCGCCAAAATCGCACCCCGTGCATCGGTTGTTGAAATAGGTCCAAATTTCATCGCCGTGTCTCTGGTCGGCGTAGTCGTTCGGTGATTTCTGCCATGGTGGATATGGCAATTTCTGCGGGCGATTTTGACCCGATATCCGCACCGATTGGCGCATGGATTTTGGCGATTTCAGACTCGCTAAACCCCGCAGATTGCAAATGTGCCACCCGTTTCGCATGGGTTTTGCGCGATCCAAGAGCACCGATATAAAACGCATCGCTTTTCAATGCGCGTTCCAAGGCTGGATTATCCATTTTTGGATCATGGGTCAAAGTCACAACCGCCGTGCGTGGATCAAGCCCGATTGCATCCATCGCATCATCAGGCCATTCATCAATGAATTGATCATCAGGAAAACGTTCCTTGGTTGCGAAACTGTCGCGGGGATCAACCAAATAAACGGTATACCCCGCCATGCGTGCCATCGCCGCCAGTGATTGCGTGATATGCACCGCCCCCACAATCGCCATGCGCAGCGGCGGATTGAACACGCCCACATATGTGTCGCCATCCAACATTGATTTATCTGCGGCAAACGCGTCAGGGGCATTAACGGGCGTAACCAAGCTACGCTCCCAAGTTGACAAATTAACTTGATACCCAATCGCGCGACGTTCTTCCGCCGCTTTGACCAATTCGGTGATCAACGCCACTGTTGGCCCATCGCCAACACCAATTGGTTCGACCAAAATTTTGATGTCACCGCCACAGGCAAGGCCAACGGCAAATGCTTCTTCATCCGCAACGCCGTAATCCAAAACACGGCATTGGCCGTCTGCAATGGCGGCCTGTGCCTCTAGTATCACTGCACCTTCGACACAGCCCCCCGAAACGGACCCAAAAAACGCGCCGTCTTCGCTAATTGCAAGTTGCGATCCCGCTGGACGTGGTGCGGATCCCCAAGTTGAAATAACCGTGGCCAGCGCGGCACCGCGCCCATCGGATATGAATTGCATTGCCACGCTTGGCATATGTTCAATTTGCGTCATAACATGGCCTTCATTCGGTTTTTCTCACCGGTATTATTTACATTGCTGAGCAGTGCTGCAAGCTCTTGTAATGATGCAAGGTTATGGCACGCGCTGAAACTATCAACATGGGGCAGAATTGCACGAATTCCCATGGCTTGGGGTTCGAAACCATCCCATCGCAACAAAGGGTTCAGCCATAAAATATGTTTGGCGGATAATGATAGCCGTTGCATTTGTTGCGACAGGTTTTCAACATTCTCTCGTTCCAAACCATCAGTGATCAACAACACCATTGCATTGCTGCCCAGCACACGGCGCGACCAATCTTTGTTGAACCGTTCAAGCGATGTACCGATCAATGTGCCACCATCCCAGTCGTTTACCTGATTGCCGATCAATTTCAGCGCGGCATCGGGTTCTTTTTCATTCAACATTCGGGTGATATTGGTCAGACGTGTGCCAAAGGTAAATGCGTGCACACGCGCCCAACCTGCCCCGCGTTTGAGCGATACCGAATGGATGAAATGCATCATCATGCGCGAATATGCCGACATTGATCCCGAAATATCACAAAGCACCACCAAATTGGGCGGCTGTTTCACCGCCCGTTTGCGTGGCAATGATAATACTTCACCACCCAGACGACGTGCAGCGCGAAATGCGGCGCGTGCATCAATCATATGACCATAACTTGCGGTTTGGTATCGCCGCGACGGGGTTTTTAAAACGGGTAATTCCATTTTTGCGATGGCGCGTTCTGCATCACGCATTTCTGCATTGCTCATTGCTTCAAAATCCATGTTTTTGAGCAATTCATTTTGCGACACGGATAATTGCGCATCCAGTTCCAATTCATCGCGCACCTGCTCAGGCGCATCACGCGAAGCACCATCCGCCATCGCATCCGCCGCACGGGTTTCGGCGGGTTTTGGTTTTTTCTCCACCGGTGGTGCATTGATCACGGGCAACAGGTTTGTGATCATTTTTTCCAAAAACTCGGGATCGCGCCAGAACATGCGAAACACCTGTTCAAACACTTGTAAATGTTCTGGTCGGGTGATCAGGCTTGCGCGTAAGGTAATGAAAAAATCGCGCCGATTGGTGAACCCCACGGTTTCAACGGCGCGAATGGCGTCAATCACTTGGGCCGTGCCAACCGGCACACCTGCGCGGCGCAAGGCTTTGCAAAAATAGGTAATGTTTTCAGGCAACCGCCCATGGGGTGTTATGGGGATAACGCTCATCCCGCCTCGCGCAGATCGGCGCGTACGGTTTCCAGAATACGGCTAACCTCTGATCCATGTAATTTTGCAATGTCATCTTGGTATTTCAATACCGCCCCGATAGTGTCTGCGATTACATCAGGTGCCAGGGCAACAACATCAAGTGCGACCAAACATTTTGCCCAATCAAGCGTTTCGGCAAGACCAGGTTTTTTAAACAAATCCTCACCCCGCAATCGTTGGACAAAGGCCACGATTTCGCTGCTGAGTTGTGCTTTTGCCTCTGGTACGCGTGATTGCAAAATTTCCAATTCGCGTTCGAAATCGGGATAATCAACCCAGTGGTATAAACAGCGCCGTTTCAATGCATCATGCACCTCGCGGGTGCGGTTGGATGTCAGGATCACAATCGGCGGTTCGGGTGCCTTGATCGTACCGATTTCGGGTACGCTAACCTGATAATCGGATAATGCTTCGAGCAAGAATGCCTCGAACGGGGCATCGGTGCGATCAATTTCGTCAATCAACAGGATCGGTGCACCATTTGCATGGGGTTCCATCGCCTGTAACAGTGGGCGTTTGATCAGAAACTCATCCGTGTATATATCGCGCCCATCGTCCCCGCGCATGGCCAACATTTGTTTTGCGAAATTCCATTCGTAAACGGCAGTGGATGCATCCAAGCCCTCGTAACATTGCAAACGGATTAAATCGCGCCCCAATCCAGTAGCCAAAGTTTTGGCAAGTTCTGTTTTACCCACCCCTGCTTCGCCTTCTAAAAATATCGGGCGATCAAGCGAAAGCGACAGAAACGTTAATGTGCCCAATCCGCGATCACAGATGTAGCCTTGGCCCCGTAACAGGGTCAGCGTTTCGTCGATGGATTTGGGTATGTTATTCGTCATATTGCCACACTAACAAACTTCACCAGCCCAACAAGGGGCTGGTGGATTTCAGTTTTGTTTTCCGCCGATTAAGCGGATTCAACAGCGCGTTTGGCCATCACACCAATCAAATTGGCACGATACGCGGCATTGCCGTGGATGTCGGATAACAATCCTTCGGCGCCAACGTTCACACCTGCGGCAGATGCTGGTGACCAATCAGATGTTAGTGCGGATTCCAAACCGGCATGGCGGAATACACCGTCATCACCCGCGCCCGTCACAGACACACGCACATCACCATCAATGGATTTGGCAACAAACACACCAACCATCGCATAGCGCGACGCAGGTACGGGGAATTTCCCATAACCAGCGGCGGCGGGTGCTTGGAAGGACACAGATTTAATCACCTCGCCGTCATTCAACGCCGTTGAAAACATTCCTGTGAAAAAATCATCCGCAGAAATGTCACGCGATGTCGTGTGGATGGTTGCACCAAGCGCCAGCAACGCTGCGGGATAATCCGCCGCAGGGTCGTTATTGGCAATGGAACCGCCAATCGTGCCGCGATGGCGCACGGCTGGATCACCAATATTGGCGGCCAAACCAGTGATCGCAGGGCAAGCCGCTGCAAGATCGGCGTTATTGGCAACCTCGTAATGGGTGGTTGCCGCACCGATGGTGATGGTTTCACCACCCTTTGCCTTTAACACGCCCAGTTTTTTGCGCGCCTCGATCGTCACGCCGCGCAACTCTGCGATGCCACTGATATCAATCAGATCGGTTGGTGCTGCAAGGCGTTGCTTCATGGTGGGGATCAAAGTTTGACCACCCGCCAATATTTTTGCCTCTGGCGATGCCCCCAACAGGGATGCCGCGTTGGCTGCATCAGACGCTTTGTGATATTTTGTCGTATACATCTTTGCTCTCCTTATTCTGCGGCTTGTTTGGATGCTTCTTGCAAAGCGGCCCAAACGGCGCTGGGGGTTGCTGGCATGTTAAGGTTATTGTTGCCAATGGCATCTGTGATCGCGTTGATCACCGCTGGTGGCGATCCAATCGCGCCAGCCTCGCCACAGCCTTTCATACCCAATGGATTGCCTGGGCATTCGGTTGATTGATGCATAACCTGATACATCGGCACATCATCCGCACGTGGCATACAGTAATCCATATATGATGCGGATAACTGTTGCCCGTCGGGATCATATACCACACCTTCGAACATGGCCTGACCGATACCTTGGGCAAGGCCACCGTGGACTTGGCCCTCTACGATCATCGGGTTGATAATTGTGCCAAAGTCATCGGATGCTGTGAATTGGATGATCTTGGTCACACCCGTTTCTGGATCAACCTCGACCTCGCAAATGTAACAGCCCGCAGGGAAGGTAAAGTTGCTTGGATCATAAAACGCAGATTCTTTTAGACCTGGTTCCATGCCCTCTGGGATATTATGCGCGGTATAGGCGGCAAGGCCGACCTCGTGCCACAACATCTGTTTATCCGTACCCTTCACCTTGACCGCGCCATCTTCGATGATGATGTCATCTTCGGATGCTTCCAGCACATGTGCGCCGATTTTTTTGACCTTGGCCTCTACCTTGTCCATTGCCTTGACGATGGCGGACATGCCAACCGCGCCAGAGCGGGAACCATAGGTACCCATGCCAAATTGTACCTTGTCCGTGTCGCCGTGCACGATGGAAATGTTTTCCGTCGGCAGACCAAAACGTTCCGCTACAATTTGTGTGAATGTGGTTTCGTGGCCTTGCCCGTGGCTGTGTGAACCTGTCAGGATTTCAATAGTGCCAACGGGGTTTACCCGTACCTCGGCACTTTCCCACAGGCCAACGCCGGCGCCAAGGCTCCCGACCGCGGCGGACGGTGCGATACCGCATGCCTCGATATAGTTTGAAAAACCAATCCCGCGCAGCTTGCCACGTTTTGCGGCCTCTGCCCGACGTTTTTCGAACCCTTTGTAATCGGCAGCGTCCATTGCTTGTTTTTGGTTCGCTGCAAAATCACCGCTGTCATAGGCCATAATAACAGGCGTTTGATGCGGGAATTCTTTGACAAAGTTTTTTAAACGCAATTCGGCCGGATCAACACCCAACTGGCGTGCAGCGGTTTCCATCATGCGTTCCATAACGAAACTGGCCTCTGGTCGCCCTGCACCGCGATATGCATCCACTGGCACGGTGTTTGTATAAACACCCTGCACATCAGCATAAACATTTTCGATGTTATACTGACCAGACAGCAATGTGGCATAAAGATAGGTTGGCGTGGCCGAGCTAAACAGCGACATATACGCGCCAAGGTTGGCCTTGGTATTTACCTTCAACCCAACGATTTTGTGGTTTTTGTCCAGCCCCATCGTGGCATGTGTGACGTGATCGCGACCATGTGCATCTGTTAAAAATGCCTCTGTGCGATCGGATGTCCATTTCACCGAACGATTGGTTTTCATGGATGCCCACAGACATGTGATTTCTTCGGGATAGATATAAATCTTGGACCCAAAACCACCACCAACATCAGGTGCAATCACACGTAGTTTGTGTTCAGGTGCTACGTTATAAAACGCAGACAAAACCAAACGTGCAACATGTGGATTTTGCGATGTAGTATATAGGGTATAATGATCTTCGGATTCATTAAATGTTGCGATTGCTGAACGTGGCTCCATCGGATTTGGCGCCAAACGGTTGTTCACAATGTCCATCTCGACAATATGTTCTGCGCTTGCCAAAGCCGCATCGGTTGGTTCCTTGTTACCAATTTCCCAATCAAAGATGAGATTGCCCGGTGCGTTTTCGTGAATTTGTGGTGCGCCATCTGCCAATGCCTCGACAGAGCCAACAACAACAGGAAGCGTTTCATAATCAACGACCACGGATTCCGCCGCCAGTTTGGCGATTTCTTTGCTGTCCGCAATCACAACCGCAACCGCATCACCCACATAGCGCACCGTATCAGTGGCAAGTGCGGACCATGCCCCCATGTTCATCGGTGTGCCATCCTTGGATGTTACACCCCAACCACAGATGATATTACCAATACCATCACCTGTTAATTGATGACCGTTCAAAACATCCACAACGCCATCCATCGCCAATGCGGCGGATGCATCAATGCCATTCACTTTGGCATGTGCATGTGGTGATCGCACGAATGCGGCGTAGGCTTGGTTTGGCTCGATGATATCATCGGTGTAACGCCCCTTGCCTGTGATAAAACGTTTGTCCTCTTTGCGCAGGACTCTTGCGCCAATTCCTTCACTCATGGTTTTTCCTCCCTTAAGCGGTTGTCATTTTGGACGCGCCGTCCTGAATGGATTTCACGATGTTATGATACCCCGTGCAGCGGCAGATATTGCCCTCAAGCTCGTGGCGAATGGCGTCTTCGGTCAATTCTTTGCCCGCTTCCTGATATCGTTTGACCATATCGGTGGCTGTCATAATCATGCCAGGTGTGCAGAAACCGCATTGCAGACCGTGGTTTTCTTTAAATGCCAATTGCATCGGGTGCAGATCATCCTTGGATGCGGCCAACCCTTCAACGGTGGTTACTTCAGCACCTTCGGCAGCGGCGGCAAGCATCGTGCAAGATTTCATTGCTTGGCCGTTCACATGCACAACACATGCGCCGCATTGGCTGGTATCACAACCAACATGTGTGCCCGTCAGGCGCAGATGTTCACGTATATATTCCACCAGCAAGGTGTTATCGGAAACATCCGCGCTCGCGGCCTTTCCGTTTACTGTCATCGTTATTTTTGTCATTTTTTCCTCCGCTATTGTAATTTATGCGCCGCCAAACAAACGTTTTAGCCATGCCCAGAACCCACCCTGTTTAACGGGTTGTGCTGTGCTGGCAGCGGGTGCGCCCCCACCTTCGACGATATCTTGAAATTTTTGAAAAAACTGATCCGCCATTTTGCTGGCGAAACTGTCAATGATACGCGATCCAAGTTGGGCAAGTTTACCACCCACTTTGGCCTCTACGTTATACGTAAGCTCTGTACCCTCGCCATTTGGCGTTAGGGTTACATCCGCACCACCTTTGGCAAATCCTGCAACACCGCCCTGGCCCTCGCCGCTGATTGTCAGGCTGTTTGGCGCGTTCATATCGGACAAATTAACAATGCCCTTAAACGTGGCCTTTACCGGCCCTACACGCTGTACAACGGTTGCTGTAAATCCTTGTTCGGCGTTGCCTGTCATTTCTTGGCAACCTGGCACGCATGCCTTTAACACTTCGGGATCAAGGATTGCTTTCCATACTGTTGCTGGATCGGCCTTGATCACGCGGGTATCTTTTAATTCCACGATTCTTGTCTCCCAATAATGGGGTAACTCTATGCTTGAACTGCAAAACCCTAAATACGACCAATGTCCAAGTCGCCAATCAGTTGAATAGATCAGCCATATTCGCTAGCGTAAGCCATTATCTGATGTGACCATCAAACTTTGTGAAAGTAATCAATGACAGAGAGCGCAACGGAACAGCTTCAAATTGATCTCAATTCAGCGTTGATCGTTGATGATCACCCCTTATTTTGTGATGCATTATCGTTAATCGTGCAAATGGTATCAGACATCGAAACACCAGATACCGCTGCATCATTACAAGATGCGTTGGATAAACTTGATGCGGGATTAACCCCCGATATTGTTTTGCTCGATCTCAGCCTGCCTGACGTAAACGGTTTAGATGGGTTAATGCGCATTCGTGCACGCAACGAAAAACTAATTATCGTTGTTGTATCATCCATGTCGGACAATCAAATGATCCGATCCACAATTGCCGCTGGTGCAAATGGATTTATCCCTAAACACAGCCCAAAAGAGGTGTTTAAACAGGCGTTTGAAACACTGCGCAGCGGGAAAACATATCTACCCCCAGAATTTGTGGAATCTCCAAATGCCGAAACTGACAAAGATTCACCACAAATCGTTATTGATCGCCTTGCCACATTAACCCGTCAGCAAGGCCGCATTTTGCGCCTGATGAGTGATGGGAAATTAAACAAACAAATTGCCTATGAATTGTCGATTGCAGAGGCTACGGTGAAGGCTCATATCACGGCCATTTTGCGAAAACTAAACGCGCAAAATCGCACACAGGCGGTTTTGTTGCTGCAACAGGCAAAGTTCCAAAACCTTGCGCAAATGCAAACGGACGTGAATACACATTAACCACAACTTTGGGAGGGGTTTGTGGTGAATCAACAAATTGATCACATCGTGCGATCCGCATCTGTTGCGGCGCATCATCCAAATGCTATTCAAATTCTTGCAGATGAATTGGGCCAAGATTTTGCACATGTATTTTTATACGTGTCTCCCAGTGCAGATTTTGACAACGTTGTGCATCTTGCCCAAAGCGCATTTAAAACCGATCGTATTGTCGCCTGTACCACAGCAGGCGAAATCATGTCTGGCTATACCGAAGATCAGATAGTCGCGGTAGGATTACCAAATGCGCATTTTTCGACAAAAACGATACTTATCAACGATGTGACATCGGTGAATGCGACCGACCTTATCGGCGATATGATCCGTGCGCGCACCGAATTAACCGATGCAAATCCGACATTTTCGCACGAAGTTGCGTTTTTGATCGTGGATGGATTATCTCTGTTTGAGGATCAATTGGTCAGCAAAATATCATCGGGCCTTGGCCCTGTGCCATTGTTTGGCGGTTCTGCGGGCGATGGTACGCGATTTGAAAAAACCTTTGTTTCTTTCAATGGTACCAGCCACCAAAACGCAGCCGTTTTAACATTTATTCGTAGCGATTGTGTGATTGAAACCTTTAGCCTTGATCATCTGTCGGCAAGCAGCGAAAAAATGGTTGTGACCCGCGCCGATCCTGCGCGACGTATCGTGCATGAAATCAACGCCGAACCCGCAGCACGTGAATATGCGCGTATCTTGGGCAAGGACCCAAACCAGCTATCCGAATTTACATTTGCATCCAACCCATTGGTGGTACGCGTGGGTGGGCGCCATCATGTGCGTGCCATCCAACAGGTGACCAAAGACAACGATCTGGTGTTTTTCTCGGCCATTGATGAAGGGTTGGTTTTAACGCTTGCAGATGCCGAAGATATGGAAACCCATCTGGAACGTGAATTTTCCAAAATTGCCGATCAAGGATCACTCGATTGTATGTTGATTTGCGATTGTATTTTACGCAGATTAGAAGCAGCCCAAGGCCAAAAAACAATTGCATTGTCCAACATCATGGCCAAAAACCGCGCAATCGGATTTAACACCTATGGCGAACAATTTGGCGCAATGCATGTGAACCAAACCATGACAGGTGTCGCGATTTATCGACCTGAAAACAAAGTGTAACGCATGAATTCTCTGGTCGATACATCCAAACCAATCACCGAGCAAAATGAAAAGCTGTTGAAAATTGTTGATGCGCTGATGCGGCGTGTTGAACAAGACACCAATAAAAACGGCGATGCCTATGCCCAATTTGAACGTGCAGTCCTGCTAGAGGATCAGGTGCGCAAACGCACTGCCGAATTGGAACAGGCATTGCACCTGTTGAATCAATCCAACGAAAACCTTGCCAGTGCGATGGATGCCACAGAATCTGCACGCGAAGATATGTTTAACGCCATCGAGGCCATCGAAGAAGGTTTCGCATTGTTTGATTCAAACGATGTTCTGGTGATGAACAACAGCCGTTTTTGCACCGCCCTGCCCGATATCCGCCCGAAATTGGCACCTGGGTTAATGTTGAATGATTTCATTGACCTTGCCGCCAATAGCCCACATTTAATCCCACCCGAAGGAACCAACCGCCAAAATTGGGCGGCTGATCGCAAGGAGTTGCACAAAAAACCACACGCGGTGTTCAATATCGCAATTGATGATGACCAGTGGTTACAGGTCAGCACCGATCGCACTTTGAACGGCAGCACCGTAATCATGCAAACCGATGTCACCGACATCATCCGCACCGAACGCGAAGAGCGGGATAAATTGCTGGACGATCAGGCGCGGATGATCAAAGCCACGTTGGACCATTTGAACCAAGCGGTTGCGATTTTTGACAAACAATCACGTTTGATCGGTTGGAACCGAAGCCTCAATAGCCTGCTGAGCCTGAAATCAAAATCGCTTCGTATGGGGGTTGGGTTTACGCGGGTTGTTGACAATCTGCGCAGCAGTTTTGGCGCGGAAAACCTCAAGGTGATGCAAATTTTGAATAATTGGGTGGAATCCCCAAATGTTCGACGTCCTTTGTCATTTGAGGTGACCTCCAAAAGTGGGCAAATTCTGGATGCCTTTGTCCGCCGTATGCCCGATGGTGGTTTTGTAATCAGCCTCACCGATGTATCCGCCGAACGATCCGCCACCCGTATGTTGGCACGCGCCAACGAAACGCTGGAACTACGGGTCGAAGAACGCACCGATAATTTGCAACAGGCATTGCAATCCGCCGAACGCGCAAACGCATCAAAAAACCGATTTGTTGCTGCCGCAAGCCATGATTTATTGCAACCCCTGTCCGCGGCAAAACTCTATCTTGCTGCGCTGTCAGATAAGGCAAACCAAGAAATCTTGGCCAAGGCAGAACAGGCATTGTTAAGCGTTGAAACCATTATCGAAGATTTGTTGGAAATTTCGAAACTTGATTCAGGTTCTGCATCACTTGAGGTTGGTAATTTTAGACTGAGCGATATTTTGACGACGTTGAAAAATGAATTCCAACCGATTGCGGCACTCAAAAACTTGGAACTTGTTGTGGTGAATAGCAGCGTCACAGTGCGTTCCGATCCATCCTATCTGCGCCGTATTTTGCAAAACCTTATCAGCAACGCCATTCGATATACCGATCAGGGGCGTATTTTGGTGGGTGCGCGACGCAACGGTGGATCGCTAAGGCTAGAGGTTTGGGACACAGGGCGCGGCATTAGCGAACCAGATCAGGCCATTATTTTTGATGAATTTCAACGCCTTGAAACCCGTGCCAGCGCATCCGAGGGCATGGGGCTTGGCCTTGCAATTGTTGAACGCGCCTGTGAACAGCTTGGCCATCCGCTCCAGCTTTGGTCCGTTTTGGGCAAAGGTTCGGGGTTTTTCGTAAATGTCCCCATTTCCGATCAAATCCAATCCAACCCAACGACGCAAAATTCAAAATATTCACCACGCAACAGTTTGCAAAACCAAGGTTTGATTGTCCTGTTGGTGGAAAACGATCAAGAATTACGCCGCGCAATGGTGTTGTTATTAAACAAATGGGATATCAACGTATTAGACGTCGCCAGCGCACCAGAGGCGTTGGATTTGCTTGATGAAATCCAAATCATGCCCGATGCGATGGTGATCGATTATCAACTTGATTATGGGGATGACGGTATCAATCTGGCGCAAACCATTTTGCAAAAACACAATGACATCCCAACCCGTATCATTTCGGCAAATCGATCTGGTGAACTGCGTCGAAAATGCAAAGAGGCAGGATTGCAGCTTATGCTGAAACCCGTCGATGCAGATGTTTTGGAACAGTTTTTGTTGACCGCGATCAAGCCACCTATAGCCTAAGTGAATAACGCATAACATCAAACCAATTTGGAATTGCCCCTGTCCGCGTTAATGTAACCTAACAAATTTCGGGAGGGATCATGAAAACGCAAGTCGCAATCATTGGCGCAGGCCCATCTGGATTATTGTTATCTCAGCTTTTGAACCGTGCGGGAATTTCAACCATTGTTTTGGAACGCCAAAGCCGTGAATATGTCCTGTCGCGCATCCGCGCAGGTGTTTTGGAATGGGGAAGTGTCGAATTATTGCGCAAGGCAGGCGTTGGTACACGCATGGATGCCGAAGGCCAACCGCATGATGGATTTCATTTAGCCTATAACAACCAAGAATTCCGCGTCGATGTTCATGAACACACGGGCAAGCGTATGATGGTTTATGGCCAAACAGAGGTCACGCGCGATCTCTACAATGCACAAGATGACATCGGTGCAACGATTATTCATGGCGTGGAAAATGTGAAACTGCATGATCTGAAATCAAATGCACCACGGGTCACATATGAATTGGATGGTGAAAACCACAAAATTCAATGCGATTTTATCGCAGGCTGCGATGGGTTTCATGGCGTTAGCCGCCCCAGCATCCCTGATGATATTCGCACCGAATACGAAAAAATATACCCGTTTGGATGGCTTGGCGTGCTGTCAGATACCCCACCCTGTGCGGATGAATTGATCTATGCCAATCATCGCCGTGGATTTGCACTGGCGTCCATGCGGTCCCCAACACGATCACGCTATTATATCCAAGTTCCCTTAACGGATAAGGTTGAAAACTGGTCTGATGATGCATTTTGGGATGAATTAAAACGCCGCCTGCCCGTGGAACATGCAAATGCGTTGGTTACGGGACCCAGCATTGAAAAATCTATCGCCCCATTGCGTAGCTTTGTCTGTGAACCCATGCAACATGGTACGCTATTTTTATGTGGTGATGCGGCGCATATCGTGCCGCCAACCGGTGCCAAGGGGCTTAACTTGGCCCTGTCTGACGTGCATTATTTGTTCGAAGCGCTGCAAGTACATTTTAATACTGGAAATTCAGAACAACTTGCGAACTATTCCAAAACCGCACTTGATCGTATTTGGAAGGCTATTCGGTTTAGCTGGTCGATGACCACCCTATTGCATCGTTTTCCCGATCAAACAGATTTCGATCAACATATCCAAGAAAGTGAGCTTCGCTACACCGCGCAATCAAATGCGGCCCAAACAAGTATCGCTGAAAACTATGTCGGGTTGCCGTATTAGATTTTTCTTGATTAAATTGCATATCTAAATTATTAATATATTAATTAATTTGGATGTACATCATGCAAAGTTTTCAACGATCACTCCCGATGATTCTAAATTACACGCTGGATGCGGTAATGCCGGTTCACCGAGAATTATTCGCACGGTTTGATCTGACAGAACAACAATGGCGTGTTTTGCGCATGTTATGGACATCAGAAAAAACCACCGCAATCGAGATTTCAAAACAAGCATTGCTCCCCGCGCCGAGCCTTGTTGGAATCCTTGATCGGTTGGAAAAAAAGGGACTGGTAGCACGGGTACGCTCGCAATCGGATCGGCGCAAAACCTATATCGTCGTGTCCGATGCAGGGCGTGCGCTGCAACAACAGGTTTTGCCTTTGGTTCAAGACATTCAAACCCATCTTAAAAATTCTGTAAGTGCAGATGATTGGGCGGCGTTGGAACGAATTTTAGACACTATCAAACTCAATATGACTGATGTCGCGTTAAATGACATTATCAACGATAATTCAAAGCGTTAGGAGGAACAAATGACCTTGGGAAATGGCATTCGTACAGGTGCGCAATATATTGCGGGGCTTCAAGATGAACGCGAGGTGTGGACACGTGGAAAACGCGTGGCCGATGTCACCACCGAGCCTGGCATTAAACGCGGCGTGCAAACTCTGGCGGGTTTTCTGGATCGCCAGCATGATGAAAAATATCGCGACACTGTCACCTATCAGGATAACGACGGATCGCGTTGCGCCATGTCGTTCAAAATTCCAAAATCCAAAGAAGACATTCTAGCCAAGGGTCGCGCCTATTACGAATGGGCGAAATGGTCGAACGGGATGTTTGGGCGCACACCTGACTACAAGAACGCATCGGTGATGTCATTTGCATCCGCCACATCGTTTTTGGCACAAGGCACCAAAGGCCAAGCAGATTTTTCGCAAAACATGACCAATTTTTATGACCATGTCCGCACCAATGACAAGGTTTTAACCCATACATTGGTCAACCCACAGATTAGCCACGCCCAAGCCGCCGCAGGTAAATTTAGCAGCGAAGTGGCATTGCATGTGGTGAAAGAAACCGATGCCGGAATCATCGTGAATGGCGCGCGATTGCTCGCAACACTTGGCCCATCGGCCGATGAGATTGAGGTTTTCCCATCAACCGTATTACGTGCAGACCCCGCCAATGAACCATTTGCCTTTGCATTCGCAATTCCGATTGCAACCAAGGGTCTAAAAATGATTTGTCGTGATACATATGATCACGGAAAATCCCATTTTGACGCCCCTCTTGCATCGCGGTTTGAAGAAATGGATGCGGTCGTGATATTCGACAATGTCTTGGTGCCATGGGAACGCGTGTTCATGTATGGCGAACCAGAATTGTGCAACCAAGCGTTTGGTGCCACCAATGCCGTGGTGCATATGGCGCATCAGGTGGCATGTGGGAAACTGGCAAAGGCCGAGTTTTTAACAGGTATTTTGGTGTCCATCCTCAAGGCCACGGGCCGTGATCGCGATTTGGCGATGAAGGGCATGGTGTCAGAGGTCATGTTAATGACCGAAACCATCCGCGCCTTGCTTTACCAAGCAGAAGCCGAAGCACATGAAGATGAATATGGCAATTTCATCCCATTGCGCAGCCCGCTTGATACATCGCGCAATTTGTTCCCGAAATATTACCCGCGCATGGTGGAAATTCTGCAAATGATGGGATCATCATCATTGATGGCTACCCCTGCCGAGGCGGACTTTGCCAATGATCTGACCCCAGATGTATTGCAATATTTCCAAGTTGCAAATTTGGATTCCAAGGATCGCGTGGCATTATACCGTTTGGCGCATGATGTGGCGGTTTCGGGATTTGGTAATCGCCAAGCGCTTTACGAGCGGTTCTTTTTCGGACCACCACATTTGATGCACGCGGCCTATTTTGATCTTTATGACAAAGATCGCGTGACAGATCGCGTTGATGCGTTGCTAGCCGAAAGCTAATCATAAAAAAATCCCCCAAGATCAGAGTCTTGGGGGATTTAATTCATCTGTTAATTTAGCCGCGGTTCATGCGGTTTGCGATCAGATCATCCACGACCTCTGGCTCCGCCAATGTGGATGTGTCGCCAAGGCTTCCAAAATCATCTTCGGCCACTTTGCGCAAAATGCGGCGCATGATTTTGCCTGAACGGGTTTTGGGCAAACCTGGCGCCCATTGTATCAAATCAGGTGATGCAACGGGGCCAATTTGTTTGCGCACCCAGTTGCGCAATTCAACGCGCAAATCATCGGATGATTCAACACCCGCGTTCAGCGTGACATAACAATAAATGCCCTGCCCCTTGACCGCGTGTGGGTATCCCACCACGGCGGCCTCTGCCACATTTGGATGGGCGACAAGTGCGCTTTCGATTTCGGCGGTGCCCATACGGTGGCCTGATACGTTCAACACATCGTCCACACGCCCCGTGATCCAATAATATCCATCCTTGTCACGACGACAGCCGTCTTCGGTGAAATAATATCCTTTGTAGGCGGCGAAATAGGTGTTCACGAAACGCTCATGATCGCCATAAACCGTGCGCATTTGGCTGGGCCAGCTGTCTTTGATTGCTAATACGCCTTCGGCCTCAGTTGTGGTGATTTCTTTGCCTGTGGTTGGGTCAAGAACGACAGGTTGCACACCAAAGAATGGTTTGGTCGCTGAGCCCGGTTTTGTCGGTGTAGCACCTGGTAATGGGGTCATCATATGTGCACCCGTTTCGGTTTGCCACCATGTGTCAACGATGGGCACTTTTCCCTTGCCCACAACGTTATGATACCAATTCCATGCCTCAGGATTGATCGGCTCGCCCACGGTTCCCAAAACCTTGAGCGCCGATAGATCGCATTTATTCACCGGATCATCACCAAGCGCCATCAATGAACGGATCGCCGTTGGGGCAGTGTAAAATTGATTGACCTTGTGTTTTTCACACACCTGCCAAAAACGCGATGCGTCTGGATATGTTGGCGTGCCTTCGAACATCAAGGTCGTCGCGCCATTGGCCAGCGGGCCATAAACGATATAGCTGTGGCCCGTGATCCAACCCACATCCGCCGTACACCAATACACATCACCATCATGATAATCGAACGTATATTGATGGGTCATGGATGCGGACACCAGATAACCACCTGATGTATGGACAACGCCCTTCGGCTTGCCCGTTGAACCAGATGTATAAAGAACGAATAGTGGATCCTCTGCGTTCATTTTTTCCGCGGGGCAATCGGGAGATGCATCAGCCATCAGGGTTGCGTAATCATGATCGCGCCCCTCTTTGTTGCCGGGTCCACCGCCTGTGCGTGCCACAACAAGTGTGGTGACATCACCGCAAATGTCCAAGGCCGCATCAACATTTTTCTTTAGCCCAACAGCACGCCCACCGCGTGGGCCTTCGTCTGCGGTGACAACCAATGCTGCCTTGCTATCGGCGATGCGTGATGCCAACGCATCGGGTGAAAACCCACCAAACACGATGGAATGGATCGCACCAATACGCGCACAGGCCAGCATAGCATATGCCGCCTCTGGGATCATCGGCATATAGAGAACAACGCGATCACCTTTTTTAACGCCCAATGATTTATAAACATTGGCAAGCTTTGACACCTCTTGGTGAAGCTTTTTGTAAGTGATCTTTTCATCACCACCTGGTTCATCGCTTTCCCAGATAATTGCAACTTGATCGCCGCGTTTTTCCAAATGGCGATCAACGCAATTCACACATACATTCAGTTCACCATCCTCATACCATTTGATCGACACATCAGGATATGCGAACGTTGTGTTCTTCACCTTTGTGTATGGTGTCATCCAATCCAGACGTTTGCCATGTTCGCCCCAAAATGACTCTGGGTCGTTTACAGATGCTGCATACATTTCTTCGTATTTTTTGGCATCCGCATGCGCGTTTGCAGCGACTTTCGCGCTTGGTGGGAAAATCGGGTCGGTCATATTCAATACCTTTCGTCTGAATTGGCGCTAGATGGCCAAATATTCGTGGCGTAGCTCTTCGTTATCCAACACCTCTTTTGCGGTGCCGTCAAAGACAACTTGCCCTGTATCCAAGATCAAAGCGCGATCAGCCAGGTTCAAAGCAGCCACTGCGTTTTGTTCCACAATGATCGTTGTGATGCCCTGCTCACGGATCAGATGCAACGTTTTTTCGATCTCTTGAACGATAACGGGGGCTAGACCTTCGTAGGGTTCATCAAGCAGCAAAAGTTTGATATCACGGGACAATGCGCGCCCAATTGCCAGCATTTGTTGCTCGCCACCAGACAGGGTTGTGCCCTCTTGTTTGCGCCGCTCGCCCAGACGTGGAAACAGATCATAAATGCGTTCCAGCGACCAACCAATGGGCGGTTCAATTTGTGCCAGTTGAATATTTTCTTCAACTGTTAAACCTTGGATGATGCGCCGATCCTCTGGCACCAATGCGATGCCAGCCTGCGCCGCCTGATATGATTTCATCGTATGAAGCGGTTGATGATCAAGCCAGATTTCACCCTTATGCACCGCAGGATCATCAAGGCGTGCAAGTGCACGCAATGTTGATGTTTTCCCTGCGCCATTGCGCCCAAGCAGTGCCAGAATTTCACCTTCGTGAACATTCATTGACACGCCTTGTACGATATAGCTTTCGCCATAATATGCATGGATATCATGTGCCGAAAAATACGCTGGTGCGTTTTGCGCGTGGTTTGCGTTCATATTCGCCATTAATGTGCCCCCCCAAGGTAAGCTTCTTGAACCTTTGGATGGCCCTTAATATTTTCTGGTAAGTCTTCAACGATAACAGTGCCTTGTGCCAACACGCTAATCTTTTGCGCCAGCGAAAACACCACATGCATATCGTGTTCAATCACAGCCATGGTGATATGGCGGCGATCCTGAATTTCGGATAACAAATCGATTGTGTTATTCGTATCTGCACGCGCCATGCCCGCCGTTGGCTCATCCAACAACAAAAGCTTGGGGTCTTGTGCCAAACACATCGCCATTTCAAGGCGGCGTTTATCGCCGCGTGACATGGATGATGCAATCATATCGCGTTTGTCGATCATGTTGACATCAATCAACATCTGTTCGGCTTTTTCTTGAATATCAACCTCGTTGCGCACGCGGTTGAGCGCGTTCATTTTGAACGCCCCGTCGCGTTTTGCAAAACACGGGATCAACACGTTTTCCATCACTGAAAGATCTGTAAAAATCTCTGGCGTTTGGAACACGCGTGAAACGCCTGTTTGGTTAATCTCGTGGGGTTTGATCCCCAACAAAGATTGCCCATTAAACATCACCGTTCCAGTGTCAGGGACCAATTTGCCCACAAAACAGTTCAACAATGTTGATTTACCCGCACCGTTTGGCCCGATAATCGCGTGAATTGTGCCCTCTTCGATATTGAGGTTCACATTTTGCAATGCCTTCAACCCACCAAAGGATTTATTCACATTTTGGACTTCTAAAATACCCATTTGAAATCCGCTCCTTATTCTGCTGGGTTGGTGGCATTTGGCGTATCTTCGCCTTTGCCTTTGTTGCGGCCAAATCGTGCACGGATACGATCCGCACCTTCCATCAAACCACCGGGAAGGAAGATCACCACCAGCATGAACAACATGCCAAGTGTTAAATGCCAGCCCTTACCGACAAAGAAATGAAGCACCCAAACAATCGCATTTTCCAAACCATCAGGCAGGATCGAAAACCATGTGTGCAACACATTGTCGTTGATCTTTGAAAAGATGTTTTCGAAATATTTGATGAATCCAGCACCCAATACAGGGCCAAGCAATGTGCCCGCACCGCCAAGGATTGTCATCAAAACGATTTCACCTGATGCCGTCCATTGCATACGTTCCGCACCCGCCAACGGGTCCATTGCCGCCATCAAACCACCCGCAAGACCTGCGTACATGCCAGAGATGACGAATGCCGCCAATGTATATGGACGCGAGTTTAGACCCGTGTAGTTCAAGCGCGTTTGATTGGTTTTAATCGCACGCAACATCAACCCAAACGGTGAACGGAAAATCCGCATCGACAGATAGAAAGCCAAGATCAAGAAGATCGCGCAGATGTAATAGCCAACGTTGAATTGAAACGCCCATGCACCCAAATCAAGTGTAAATGTGTTACGCATTTCAAGCCCGAACAAACCGGTGACTGGCAAGTTACCCGCACCTGTTCCACCATCCAAAATACGTGGATCGTTCAACGTGATTTGCAAACCCGTTTCACCATTGGTGATTGGTGTCAAAACCGAATACGCAAGCGAAAAGCTCATCTGAGCAAAAGCAAGCGTAAGGATTGAAAAGTAAATCCCAGATCGGCGCAGCGAGATAAACCCGATGACCAACGCGAATATGCCCGCGATAATCACTGACAGGATCAATGCCGGAATGATATTCATCGACAAGAGCTTGAACATCCAAACGGCGGAATATGAACCCACACCCAAAAATGCGGCATGCCCAAATGATAGATACCCTGTCAGGCCAAATAGGATGTTAAATCCAACGGCCAAGATACCAAAGATTGCGAAACGCTGCATCAAATCGGGATAGCCTGCGTTAAACTGTGCCATGGCCGAGCCTTCTGGAAACGGGTTCAAGATGAACGGCGCGAGCATGGTGATGATAATGACAAATAACAGTGTGTTTTTGTCTGCTTTGCTGAAAGTATTCATTTATTCCTCCATTACGCCAGCTTTGCCCATCAAACCACGTGGTCGGGTCAGCAAAACGATAATGGCAACAAGATAGATGATGATTTGGTCGATCGACGGAAGGTAAAGCATTTCAAAGAATTCTTTGACTGCGTTCATTGACGCAAAGCTTTCTAAAATGCCAAGCATAAAGCCCGCAAGAACCGCACCGGGCAAACTGCCCATGCCGCCAACAACAACCACAACGAATGACAATACAAGGAAATCCATCCCCATATGATAATTGGGGGAATTGATTGGCGTGTACATCACACCCGCCAGCCCCGCCACCGCGGCAGCGGCGCCAAACATCAAGGTAAAGCGACGATCAATATTAATCCCCAGCAAACCAACCGTTTCACGATCGGCCATGCCCGCACGCACAACCATTCCAAATGTGGTAAAGCGTAGGAATGCAAAAACCGCGCTGATGATCACAGCGGAAAACGCGAAATAAATCAAACGCCAATAAGGATAGATGACCGCGTTTGGATCCATGCCCAGCAACACACCAAAATCGAATGAACCGACAAATTGGCTTGGTGCGGGTGTTGGGATTGGGTTCGCGCCATAAGATGCTTTTACAATTTCTTGGATCACAATCGCCAAACCGAATGTCACCAAAATCTGATCCGCATGGGGGCGTTTATAGAAATGTTTGATCAAACCGCGTTCCATGATGTAGCCCACCAGCAACATCACCGGAATGGCAAGCAAAATCGCCAGAGGAACCGACCAGTTGATCATCGCATTCCCTGCGGATTCCCCAAACCATTCAATCACATAGGGCGTTTTCACCTTTAACGGATTGCCCAAAAAATCTGTTTTTGTTGCGTCGATTGTAATCTTCGAAATTTCAAAGATTTTTTGCATGGAAACGGCGCAGAACGCCCCCACCATGAACAGCGCGCCGTGGGCGAAATTCACCACACCCAGCGTACCAAAAATAAGTGTAAGCCCCAACGCAATCAGCGCATATGCGCTGCCTTTGTCCAGCCCGTTCAATACCTGTAAAAGGAACTGATCCATTGCTCTCTACCCTGTATAATCTGAAAACCGCGTTCCCCGCGGTGAGCAGATCACGCCAGCATTTACGCCAGCGTGATCGTTAAGTTGTGCGATAAAATTATGCGCCTGGGTTACATTGACCCAAATCGCCACCCGCAAACATTGGGTGATCTGGTGCATATTCAACCTGTGCACGTGGTGTGACTTCGACGATTTCCAACGCATCGTATTCGTTTGTTGGATTATCTTTGCCTTTCATCACAAGCACATCTTTGAAACACTGGTGGTCTTCTTTGCGATACAATGTTGGACCATTGCCCAAACCATCGAATTCAAAGCCTTCCAATGCCTCTGCAATGCCACATGGGTTGAATGTACCTGCGCGCTCACACGCATCCGCATACAACAATGTTTGTGCATAAACAGTTTGCGCCGCATTTGACGGTGGGAAACCATATTTTTCACCGAATGCTTTAACAAACGCTTTGGTACCATCATCGCCAAGTGTCCAAGACCAGTTGGTTGAACCCAAGATGCCTTTGATGTTTTCACCCGCACCTTTGGCCATCAGCTCTGAATACAGAGGCACAACGATTTCAAAGTTTTTACCGTTCACTTGTTTGTCACGCAGACCAAATTGAACCGCGTTTGTCAGTGAATTCACCATGTTACCGCCGTAGTGGTTCAGAACCAGCACATCTGCCCCAGAATTCAATACAGGCGCGATATATGACGAGAAGTCAGTCGTCGCCAATGGTGTTAGCACGTTATTAACTGTGCTCCAGCCCTTGGCTTCGGTCGCTTGTTGGATGGATTCTTGTTGCGTCCAGCCCCAAGTGTAATCCGCTGTCAGGTGATATGCACGACGATCCGTACCATATTCTTTTGCCAACACAGGCGCCAAAGCAGCACCAGACATATAACCGTTAAAGAAGTGACGGAAACCGTTCGCTTTCTTGTCTTTACCAGTTGTGTCATTCGAGTGTGTCAAACCGGCCATAAAGATAACGCCAGCTTCTTGGCACAGACCTTGAACAGCAACAGCCACACCAGATGAAGAACCACCTGTGATCATGATTGCGCCGTCTTTTTCGATCATGGATTTCGCAGAAGCACGCGCCGCATCAGATTTGGTTTGCGTGTCACCTGTTACATATTCCACTTTCTTGCCAAGGATACCGTTACCCTTAAGCGCTTTTGATGAAAACGTGTTCATCATACCACCGTCGCCACCACCATTCAGGTGCTCAACAGCAAGTTGATACGCACGAAGTTCGTCCGCGCCCTCGTCCGCATATGGACCCGTTTGTGGTACGTTGAAACCCAATGTAACTGAACCACCTGTTGGTTCATTCGTATAGGCCGCAAGTGGGCTTGTGATTAATGTCGGCATTGCAAGACCGGCACCGGCAACGGCACCTGTTTTCAACAATCCACGACGTGTAAAGTTAGACATAGTTATCCTCCCTAAATCTGGCCGCATGATGCCTCCTCGCAGCATACGCCAGTGTCTGATTGACGCCTTTAGGCTAGCGCGATTAGAAAGTTTTACAATAACTTATTGTTTATCAACAGTTTTTTTGTAAATATTTTATATTTGCATCTGCACAAAATGTAAATTAATTTACAAGACAGGCAAAACCACCTGTTTTCAAAGGATAATTTATGGCGCGAACACATTTGGGAACACGTATCCGTGAAAACCGCAAATCAAAAAACCTCTCGCAAAAGGACCTTGCGTCACTTGCGGGGATTTCTGCGTCGTATCTTAACCTGATTGAACACAACCGTCGCTCGATTGCTGGTAAAACCTTAATCGCGCTGGCAAAGGGCTTGGGCATTGATGCGCAAACCCTGTCCGAGGGCATGGATACATCCCTGATTGATCGCGTGAAACGTTCGGGGTTGAAAATGCGCGGCTTTGCCATTGAAACAGACCGAAGCGCCGAATTCGCCGCCCGCTTCCCCGGATTCGCGCGTTTGATTGCACGCCTACAAGATCAGGTCGATCAACAGGAGCAACAATTAACCGCCCTTGCCGATCAAATGCACCACGACCCGTTTTTCGCAGAAGCCATGCATTTGATGTTGTCAAACATCACCACAATCCGATCCACCGCAGAAATCTTGGCGAATGAAACAGATGTCCCAATTGATGTGGCCAGACGGTTCATGGACAACTTGCGCGACGAGGCAAACCGTTTATCAACCACGGTTTCGGATGTCTTAGAACATTTTGAACCCAGCTCTGAAACCCAATCCATGACCCAAGGCACATTATCCTTCGAAGCATTGTTAGAGCAAAACAATCATTTCTTGACTGATCTTGAATATAAAACCACCTCGGCGGATGCGCTGATTGAAAACACCGATGGTGATTCAGCGGATCGCGATAAACTGCGTGCATCGATTAACAGTTACGTTGATATGGCGCATCGCTTGCCGATTGATCCATTCATGGAACAGGCCAAACAGGTGGGATATGATCCCTTGGTTTTGGCACAGATGCTGAACACCGATATATCGTCAATCTGTTTTCGTCTTGCCCATATGCCAACCGATGCTGATGTGCCAAAATTTGGATTGTTGCAATGTGATGGGTCTGGTGCCGTTTTGTATCGCAAACAATTGTCCACCTTTAACCTACCCCGATTTGGTGGTGCTTGTGCGCTTTGGCCTGTGTATCGTTGCATGTCGCAAACGGGCCAACCTGTTAGCGCATTTTTGGACATGCCCACGGGCGAGCGGTTTTATACGTTTAGCATTTCATATCCCGTTGCGCCGCCGCAAATCGGAATGCCTGCGCAAAACGAAAGCATTATGTTATTCACCGCCAATTATGAATTGTTGGCAAACGCCAATTTTGCCGCCCTTCCCCAATTGGCGGTTGGGTTACAGTGCACGGTGTGTCCGCGTCCAAATTGCACCGCGCGGCGCGATGCTTATTTGCTTGGAAAATCCTAACCCCTTGTTAGTTTCAAAAATCCCGCTAGGTTGTCCCCGCTGCATCTTGGGAGGGAGAGTTGGCAAAATCCGTTACGATCATCGAAGATGAACCATTCATTGTCGAGGCTTTGACATTTCTGTTGGAACGCGAAGGTTTGCGTGTTTCTTCATTCAACGATGGCGAAGGCTCGGTCGCTTTTATTCAAAAAACACGCCCTGACTTGGTTATATTGGATCTAATGTTGCCAAACATATCGGGTATGAAAATTCTCGAAGATATCCGAAGCAACGAAACGCTCGCTGATTTACCCGTATTGATGTTAACTGCCAAAGGTCAGAAAAAGGATCGCGCAGCGGCGGAAACCGCGGGTGCTAGCCTGTTCATGACCAAACCTTTTGCCAATAGCGAATTGGTCGCAAGTGTTTTGAACCTGTTGAAATCATGAACAAAATCAGCGGACAACAACAGATCGACAAACGCCGACGGCGGCGTAAATTATCCGAACTATCTTTGGGTATTTTGGGCTTGGGGATTTGTCTGTTGCTGACCCCAATGATCAATGCATTTACACTGACATCAGATGGCCCGAACAAGCTTGGCCTGTTGGCATATATCTTTGGCACATGGGCGGCATTAATCATTTGCGCGTTCATCCTGTCGCGTTTTTTGGTCAGCGAAGTGGCGGATGAATAATGCTTAGCTTTAATCTGATTGTGACCATATCGTTATTGTATGTGGCCTGTCTGTTTGGTATTGCGGCATTGGCCGAAACACGCGCAAAACAGGGGAAAATGGGATTCATCGAATCTCCGTTTGTTTATACGCTTTCAATATCAGTTTACTGTACTGCATGGACATTTTACGGCGCGGTTGGATCCGCCGCACGTAATGGATTGGAATTTTTAACCATCTATTTAGGGCCGACATTGGTTTTTATCGGCTGGTGGTGGTTTTTGCGAAAATTGGTGCGTATCGGGCGCACACAACGCATCACATCCATCGCCGATTTGATTTCATCGCGATACGGCAAAAGCAATGTATTGGGTGTTTTGGTGACAATCTTGGCGGTGGTTGGATCAACGCCATATATCGCGCTACAGTTACAATCATTAACGCTTAGCTTTACTGTATTTACACAAGGCTCCCCTGCAGATGTAAGCCCCGCCATCACCGCCTTGTTAATCGCGCTTGGCTTGGCCGCGTTTACCATCGTGTTTGGCACACGCAATTTGGATGCAAATGAACGCCACCACGGCGTTGTCACTGCCATCGCGGTAGAGGCAATTGTGAAACTTGCCGCATTGATTGCGGTGGGTGTTTTCGTGGTTTGGGGCGTGTCGGGCGGACCAAGCGAAACGCTTGCCTTGATGGAACAACGCCTGCCCCAAACCGAGGGGATATTTTCACCGCGCTGGGTGACGCTTACGTTCCTGTCGGCGACCGCCATCATCTGTTTGCCACGCATGTTTCAGGTGGTTGTGGTTGAAAATGCCGCTGAACGCCATTTGGCCACGGCCAGTTGGGCATTTCCGATGTATTTGTTTTTAATGTGTATTTTTGTGGTTCCCATCGCGGTCACAGGGTTAAACATCCTGCCCGAAGGATCAAACCCAGATTTGTTCGTATTGACGATTCCACTATCTGAAAACCGCGCAGGACTTGCCGCATTTGCATTTTTGGGTGGGTTTTCATCGGCCACATCAATGGTGATTGTCGCCGCAATCGCATTATCAACCATGATTTCAAACCATATCGTATTGCCATTATGGCTTTACACGTTTCGTCGTCGCATCCCCGAAAGTGATGATATCCGAATGGTTTTGTTACGCTCACGACGTATCAGCATCGCGGTGATTTTGGGGCTTGGTTATTTATATTTCATCCTCACGGGTGGGCGATCCGCGTTGGCATCAATTGGTTACATCGCGTTTTTGGGTGTGGCACAGGTGTTGCCCGCGTTGGTTGGGGGATTATTCTGGCGAAATGCAACGCGAATGGGGGCATTTTTTGGGATTAGCGTTGGGTTCGCCATGTGGGCCTATACCCTGTTTTTACCAAGTTTTGCGGGTGGTTTTATCCTGTCACAAAACGCGATCATCAATGGCCCATTTGGAATTTCAGCGCTACGCCCACAAGCGTTATTTGGCATATCCATTTCCGATCCGTTGATCCACGCGGTGTTCTGGTCAATTTTCGCAAATACACTCGCATTTGTCATCGCATCACTTGCCACATCACCGCGCCCGCTGGAACGTGTTCAGGCACAACAATTCATTAATGTTTACGGCCAACCAACCAACCCGCGCCCCATCGAACCAGCCACAACGCCAGAGGAATTATATATTCTTGCCCAGCGTATTTTAGGGCGACACGATGCGAAAAAGCTGTTTGCCGAACACGCAAAATTACAAGGTAAGTTAGAAGGACTTCCCGATATTACGACCAAATTCATGGAAACGTTGGAACGTAATTTTGCAGGCTCTGTTGGGGCGGCAACGGCCCATGCCATGATCGGGCAAGCCATCGCAAGCGAAGCTATCTCTGTCGAAGATTTGATCGCCGTGGCGGACGAAACCGCACAGGTTTTGGAATATTCCGCCCGATTAGAAGAACAATCAAAAGTGTTGAAAAACACCGCCGAAGAATTACGCGCCGCCAATACCAAGTTGACCAAACTAGGCCGTCAAAAGGATGATTTTTTAAGCAAGGTGAGCCATGAGCTTCGCACACCTATGACATCCATTCGTTCGTTTTCAGAGATTTTGCACAATAGCGAAAACCTTGATCCACAGACGCTGAAACATTTTTCATCTGTAATCAATGACGAAAGCCAACGATTAACCCATCTGTTGGATGAAATCCTTGACCTAAGCTTTCTTGAAAGCGGGCGATTGCAGCTTACGAAACGGCGGGTAAAAATATCCGATGTGGTTGAACGGGTGTTAAAATCTACCCAGCAAATTGTGACACAGGCAAATGCCAAAATTTCCTATCATGGTGATGCATTGGACAGCGTGATTGAAACCGATACGGATCGCTTGTCACAGGTGTTTATTAATCTGATCACAAATTCGGTGAAATATTCGGACAAAGACAACCCCACAATCAGCATTGAGTGTCGTAAAAATCAAGATTCTGTAGAACTGGTTTTCACTGACGACGGCCCAGGTATTCCGACCCAAGATCACGCAATGATTTTTGAAAAATTCATACAGTTGTCATCAAACAGCCCATCCGGAAGCGTTGGATTGGGCTTGCCGATCAGCCAAGAAATTATGAAAAATCTTGGCGGATCATTGCGTTGTGTCGCCCATGATGGCGGTGCGGTCTTTGTTGTGACGCTTCCCTATCAAAAAATGTGACGCGTCAGGCGTTTGTTCACGCGCCCAAATACAAAGATCAAAAACAATGTCACAGCGATAAAATACGCCGCCACAATCGGATATGCGATAAACGGGTTGAACGTTTTTTCGGCAAAATAGTTGGCGTAATATAATGCGTCACCCTTTTGTTGCCACGCAGGGAAAGACGAAAAATAAACCAAGGTCGTAGCGTGAAACAGAAAAATCGCTTCGTTTGTATATGATGGCCATGCCAAGCGTAACATGGTGGGCCACACAATCAGACGAAAGCGTTGCCAACGCGACAGGCCAAGAGCGGCGCCCGCCTCTACTTCGCCACGTGGAATGGCGCGCAATGCACCGTAAAATATTTCTGCGGAATATGCCGCGGTGTTAAGGAACAGCACAATCGCCGCACCCAGCCACGCACGCGTAAACCAGCGCGTTTCGGCGGTGATTGTTGTGAACCCCAGCGGAATATCAATCGACAAACGTGGCAAAAGCACGAATAATTCATATGCAAAAAAGAACTGGATAAACAGCGGTGTGCCGCGAAAGAAATAGATAAACAATTCGCAGAATTTTTTAGTGAACTTGCCACCGTCAAATTTTCCAAGCGCCAACGCAGTCGCCGCAAAAAATCCAAGGATCACCGCGAATAATGCGAAATATATGTTCCACATAACGCCAGAACCGATCAAAATCGCCTGTTCACAAATGCCAATGTCATTGCTTGGTAACAGGCGTTCGCCAACACCAATCGCGCGGAAAAGATAGGCTGATACCGCCTCGCCACAGGTCATTTAGGATGCTCCTGAAAAATTCTGGCCACGCGCCAAGCGTTTGCGCATACGTTCAAATCCGCGTTGTGAAATCGACGTAACCAACAAGTAGAATAACAACAAAACGGTGAAATAAGCCAAGCGCCAATCAGCATGGCTATAGGCATAGGCGCTGGTTTTTGATCCACCCAATTCGCGGGCCCAATAAACAAGGTCTTCGACACCAAGCAAAAATAGCAACGGTGTTGATTTAATCAATAATTGCCATAGGTTAGACAACCCCGGCAATGCATATATCCACATTTGTGGCACTTCGATCAGGCGGCGAATTTGACGTTCACCAAGCCCCATTGATCGCCCAGCCTCGATTTGGCCACGCGGAACAGATTTAAGCGCACCTGCCAATACATTTGAACAAAACGCGCCAAATACAAATGCAAATGCCACCACTGCGAGCAGAAAGCCATATACGTCATGCGTCCAAACGGCGGCTTCGCTCAGCGGCATTTTTGCGGCACGACAGACCACAAAATCATTGCCGCGCCAGATCGGTTCGGTCACATCCCAACACAGCGTTTTATGGCGGATAAATTCGATTGCTTGGTCCAGTGCGATGGGCACAAACAGAAAAAACACGATGTCAGGAACACCGCGCACAATGGATGTGTAACCTTTGCCCAAAATGCGGATGATCATGTTTTTGGATCGGCTTGCAAACGCCCCCATAAACCCAAACATCAATCCAAATGGCGCCGTCAACAAAATCAATGCCACAACCGTAAACAGGCTGTAATACATCGACATATGCTTTGGCGTTGTCAGGTAACAAGAAAACCACTGGAATGTTTCCAGTGATTTTGGATCTGTACAAAATTCAAACATTCTGAAATGAATGGGGCGCTAAAACTAACGCCCCAAACCAATTATTCAAATGTTGCGGCGTCTTCACCGAACCATTTTTTGATGATCGTGTTCAATGAACCGTCTTCTTTCATGGAAGCGATGGCAGTGTTGAATTTTGCTTTCAATTCACCGTCGCTTTCGCGCACACCCACACCGATACCAGCACCCAAAACGATGTCTTCGCCAACGAATTCCAGTTCGCCATTGCTTTCAGCAACGATTGGTTCCCAGAATGCTTTGTCTGCCAATGCAGTGTCAGCCTGGCCATTGCGCACGGCTGCAACAGTTTCATCAGGGGATGCAAACTCCATCAATTGTGCACCGCTTGATGCAACATGGCTTGCTTGGATCGTGTTGATTTGTGCGGCAACCACACCGTTAATCAACGCAGGGTCAGCACCCGCCAAACCAACATATGCAGATGGATCAGATGGGAAATAAGCGTCAGAGAAATCGATCACAGCGTCGCGCTCTTCGGTGATGCTCATGCCTGCAATGATTGTGTCATAGTTACCAGACACAAGGTTTGGAATGATCGAATCCCATTCGTTTTTCACCCAAACGCATTCCAGTTCTGCGCGCGCGCAAAGCTCATCGCCCAGTTCACGTTCAAAACCATCAATTTCGCCTTTGTCGTTCACAAAGTTATAGGGAGGGTATGCGCCCTCTGTACCCATGCGAACGGTATCGGACATCGCCACTGTTGCGGTCAATGCCATAACACCCAATGTAGTGCCTAGTGATTTCAAAATCATAATACTCTCCCTGTATTTCGAATCTAAAGAGAGAGATTAGACGTTTCGCCAAAGGAATCAATCGAATTGAATCGCCGCCCTACCCTTGCGTTGCGTCAACAAAGCCTGTTTCATTCGGATTCAACGAAAGGCGCTAAAATGTCACCACAAGAGCTGGATTTAGAAGCATATTTAAAACAAATTGGTAAACCGCTGGGGGTATCAGATTGGTTTCAAATGGACCAATCCAGAATCAATGCCTTTGCCGACGTCACGCTTGATCATCAATTTATTCATATTGATGCAGAACGCGCAAAATCAGAAACACCATTTGGTGGCACGATTGCACATGGATATCTCACACTTGCGCTACTGACGCATATGTTAAATCAGGTTGCGCCTGTTCCCAAAAATGCACGTGCGCAAATCAATTATGGGTTAAATCGCGTGCGTTTTTTGCATCCTGTTGGTGCAAATGCCCGCATCCGCGCGAATGTTGGATTGGACAGCATCAATGAGCGTCGCAAAGGCCAATATTTGTTTGAATTTGATGTGTCGATGCAAATCGAAAACGTCAAAACGCCCGCCTTAATGGCGAAATCTTTGGCGTTATATACGTTTTGAAGTTTTGAAAAATGGCGCGGTTGACGGGGCTCGAACCCGCGACCTCCGGCGTGACAGGCCGGCACTCTAACCAACTGAGCTACAACCGCATAAAGCGATGCAACCATTTTTCTTAGTGGCGCGGTTGACGGGGCTCGAACCCGCGACCTCCGGCGTGACAGGCCGGCACTCTAACCAACTGAGCTACAACCGCACACTAAGTGGAGGCCTTGTAGGGCGCGTGTTCAGTGTCGTCAAGCGGTTCAAAGCACCTTTTTAAATTAAGTTTGGATTCCAGCCATTTTCAGACCATATTTCGAGGATAATTTGCGGCAGATACGCAAAAAATTGACACGGAACTTCATGAATGGCATTCAATCGCCCGCATATTTCAAAAATCGTTTTCATCCCCACTATTTTTCTCTCTGCTGGCTTATTGTTCTTTGTTCAGCCGCTTTTTGCTAAATTGGTTTTGCCATTTGTCGGAGGTTCTTCGTCTGTGTGGACGACGGCAATGTTGTTTTTTCAAACAGTATTGTTGTTGGGCTATATCTATGCCCATCTCAGCACAAAATATTTGTCAGTTTTTTGGCAAATCGCCTTGCACATTGGGCTATGGGCGGTTGCGCTATTGTTTGTACCACTTAGCGTGAACACCAATTGGATTGCCGATACAAGCTCCATAAGCACGACAAATACCTTATTAATATTTGCCACCGGGGTTGGTTTGCCCTTTGCTGTTTTATCTGCAAATGCACCATTGATCCAAAAATGGTATTCAAGAAGCGGCGGACCGTCGGCCGATGACCCTTATTTTTTATATAGCGCTTCGAATCTGGGTTCATTGATTGCATTACTGGCATTTCCGTTGATCGTCGAACCATTGCTAGGGGCGCGTATGATCGGGTTGATCTGGACGGCGGGTTTCGTGATTCTGGGTGGGATGCTGTTTTGGTCGGGTCGCTTGGCCAAGCTAAATAATGTGACTCGCGAACAATCGAGTATCGCACCACAGATAGAACCAGCCCCCAATAATATTCGCCGATTATATTGGATCATTCTTGCCGCGATACCATCGTCATTGATGCTGGCTGTCACTTCTAAAATCAGTGCAGATATCGGTTCATTTCCATTGGTTTGGATTATTCCGCTGGCATTATATCTGGTGTCATTCATCATCGCATTTTCAGGTCGGCATTTTTTATCGGCCGAACGACAGGCCGTGATCATCCCTGCTTGTCTCATATTTTTGCTCTTTGCCACACGCATCGAAGGCATATCGGCCGTTGGTTGGACCAATTTTTTAATCCTGATCGTTACATTTTTTTTGCTCGCGATCATCGCCCATAAGCGCCTGTATGATGCGCGCCCAAGCGAAGATCATTTAACACAGTTTTACATATTCATGTCACTTGGCGGCGCCTTGGGCGGATTTTTCAATTCGATCATCGCAACACATATGTTTAACGACATTCATGAAGTCCCAATTGTGATTGCCGCGGCAAGCATTTTGATCTGGAACGGCAAAACAAAACCAACACTTACCGATATGATCCGCGCGATTGTTTTTGGTGGGATCGCGATTCTCGTGGCGTTGTTGTTGCCCAAATTCATTGGCGACACGCTCGCACAACCAAACCTGATCGCGGTCACATTTGTCGGGTTTTTATTGGTGTTCATTTTAAAAAACAGCGCATGGCAAAGCGCAATTTCATTGGCATTGTTTGTTTTGGTCACTTATTTTGCTGCGCAGCCAAATCATGTTTATCAAACCAGAAGCGTATTTGGCGTACATCGCATCGTGGATAACGATGGTGTTCGCGAATATTTTAACGGCACAACATTGCATGGCGCGGAACGTATATCTGAAAAGGGTTCGCGCCCTACTCCGCTTACCTATTATCATCCAAATGGTCCGATGGGGCGTATAATGCTGGCGGCACAAACACAAGAAACAACGTCCATTGGTATTGTGGGATTGGGTGTTGGATCGCTTGCATGTTATCGCCAGCCACATCAAAATTGGGATTTATACGAAATTGATCCTGTGGTTGATGATATTGCGCGCAATCCAAATCTGTTTAATTTCGTTGATCAATGCGCAGCTGATATTCCAACTCATATTGGTGATGCACGTTTGGTATTGGCCAAACAAACACCCAAGAATTTTGACATTCTGTTAATTGATGCGTTTAGCTCTGATGCAATCCCCGTACATTTAATCACGAAAGAGGCGATAGAGCTGTATCTGTCGCATATGAACGACAACGGCATTTTGGTGATGCATATTTCCAACCGATATTTTGCATTACAAAAACCCTTGTCAAAAATTGCATCCGAATTGGGATTGATTGCGCTTGGCACTCGCTATGCCCCTGCGACAAACGCAAAAAATGTGGATCAAGCATCCGCTGTTGCAATTTTTGCCCGTAACCAGAGCGCTATTGAGCGATTTGTCAAAGACGACACATGGCGCAGCATGACTTCTGATTACAGACACCTGTGGACGGATGATTACAGCAATCTGTTATCCACATTGCGCTAATTTTGCAAAACACTGTTGATGGCATGCCACACCGACAGAATTGACGCTTCTTTGGTGTGTTGGCTTACAAAAACTCCCGATAGGTTGTGTGTATCAATATAAGGAATCAAGAATGAGTATTTTGAAAACAATCGCCCTGTCATCAACCGTGTTGTGCATGGCACTCACCCCTAGCTTTGCCGCAAAACAAGGGCAGAAAGCTGGGAAAATTGCGGTAAACGACACGTTTTCTGATTGGGGCATCAATTGGGGAAGCAGTGGCAAATATATTGCCAAGATTTTGATTACAGAACATAACGGTCAAATTATTGTATGTGGTACTGGTTACCTTAAGGGGGCAATTACGGCCAACTTTAACAACCAAGCACTCACCGGCACATATTTAACCATGAACGGTGAAAATATTCTGAACGGTTTGCGCTTTTTCTCTAACGCGCGCTCTGCCAAAAATCTGTCCAAAGCCAAGGCAAATTGCGCCTATACCAAGGCGAAGGGTCCGATCAAAGATTCTGACAAGTTTTTGCTAGAATCGCGTCGTAATAAATATTGGGACTAGTTCCAACACGCGCCCAGATGCATCGGTGTCTGGGCGGTTTTAGGATACATCTGACGTTCGATCGAAAGGTGCAAATGTGACTTAGTTAGCCGCTCTATTACATGAAAGTTTACTAAACCTTAATACCCGCTCGATGTCTGCCATATAAACAAAATGACAATTCTTCACACCCCAAAAATTCCATTTGTTGGCAAACGCAAATTAAATACGAACAGCTGAGATGACAACTGATGGAGCTGGGACAAAATATCCTTGTCCTTTCTTGGTGCCATCACGTTTAGTTCGCATCGCTAAATCACGTCTAATAGCTTCCCGTCTTGAATCGGGCTGTCGACTAAGTAACGAGGCTGTCCGAACAGCGCCTCCATCGAACAGATCAAACAATGCTTCGGGGTTTTTCAGGCTTAATTCGGATGCGATCTCTTTCAACTTCACATCAGTGAAGCCAGCATCTTGGACAATCGATTTCGCGGTAACAAAATCGGCCAGTTCATGCGCATCGGGGCCTGCGGGCAATGTAATCGATGGATCAGCTAAACGCCCGACTGCGTCAAATAACCAACCGAATGAGCCGTTTGATCCTTGACCATGCCAAATTGAAAACGCAAGTTTACCACCTGTTTTTAAAACTCTTGCAGCTTCAATCAGCCCACGACGGGTATCGGGGAAATGTGGGACTCCGAATCCAATTGTTACTGCGTCGAAACTTTCGTCTGCGAACTCCATCGCCATGGCATCACCCTGTACAAATATGGCCTTGGGAACAGCGGATTTTGCCAGCAAAATCATTGGCTTGGAAAAATCCAATCCGGTTACTTTTGCACCACGTGTCACCAATTCTTTTGCAACCACTCCATGTCCGGTACACAGGTCAAGCACCTCTACATTCGGGTTGGCACCAACTGCGTCTGCCAGCTTTTCAGCAACAAGTTGTGTCGCCATTTCAAAACCATCGGCATAACCTTTGGCAATGGAAGGATCGCTCCAACCATCTCGTTCCATGTTCTCAAAATCAATTGTATCGGCCATCCTTTCCTCCAATACGTACAACCGTATACGCAACCCACTGGGTAACAAAGAAAGAAAATAATGGTGGTTCGTTTAGGCTCAACGCCACCCTCGAGCCAAAATCCAATGACGCCAAGATATCTCAAGGTAGATCCTGTGCGTTTTCAAATTGATCACGAAGAAATTTCAAATGAAGGCAAAGCCAAATTGAAACGATTGATAAAAAGAGAGGAAATGGTGGGTGATAAGAGACTCGAACTCCTGACATCTTCGGTGTAAACGAAGCGCTCTACCAACTGAGCTAATCACCCTGTGTCGCGGTGTTTAGACGTTGTTTGCGCGGGCATCAAGGGCTGTTTTACGGTTTTTTACAGTTTTTTTGATTTTCTGTTTTCATCAAGTGCAATTTGTAAATCATGCGTGGCCCATCGTCGGTTTCACGCAGGATTGGTTTGATCCGTCCCAATGGCGGCACATGGATTTCGGCGTTGTTTTCAAGGGCAAAATGCAGTTTTTCAAGCAATGCTTCGATGACTTCGCGCACCTCGCCCTTGCGCACGCCTGTTTGTAATACCACCGCCTCGAACAGATCGCGTTTGCGAATGATGACGGGTTTTGGTGAATCAAGTGACATGGGCATTCCAATAAAAAACGGGCACCCCAAGGAATGCCCGCTTTGTTTTAGAATTTAGTTAATCTTGGTGATTAATGTGCCAATGATGCGCGTTGCGCCTCTGCCAGTTTGGATGCGGCGGCGGCCTCTTCTGCGGCCTCGTCCCAATCAATGGCTTCTGGTGCGCGGATCAATGCGTGTTTCAACACTTCTGACACGGATGATACTGGGATGATTTCCAGCCCCGCTTTCACATTGTCAGGAATGTCTGGCAGGTCTTTTTGATTGTCCTTTGGGATCAACACGGTTTTCACACCACCGCGCAATGCCGCCAGCAATTTTTCCTTGAGCCCACCAATCGGCAAAACATTCCCGCGCAATGTCACCTCGCCCGTCATAGCGATATCTTTGCGCACAGGAATGCCCGTCAACACTGACACGATGGATGTCACCATACCAACGCCCGCTGATGGGCCGTCTTTTGGTGTGGCGCCTTCTGGCACGTGCACGTGAATATCAATCTTTTCAAACACCGGTGGTTTTACACCAATGTCAGGAGAAATTGAGCGCACATATGATGAAGCGGCTTCGATGCTTTCTTTCATCACATCGCCAAGCTTACCTGTGGTTTTCATCCGACCCTTACCAGGCAGTTTCAATGCCTCGATCGACAACAATTCACCACCAACGCTGGTATAGGCCAAACCTGTGACAACACCCACCTGATCGGTTTCTTCGGCCAGACCGAATTTAAACCGTTTCACGCCCAAGAAATCTTCGATGTTCTTGGCGGTGATTTTCACAGCCTTGTCCGTACCTTTGACGATTTGCGTCACGGCCTTTCGGCAGAGTTTCGCAATTTCACGCTCCAAGTTCCGCACGCCCGCCTCGCGGGTGTAACGGCGCACAACATCCAGCAATGCATCATCGGTCAATTCAAATTCACCTTTGCGCAGCCCGTGATTTTTCATCTGTTTTTCCAACAGGTGACGTTTGGCAATTTCTTGCTTTTCGTCCTCTGTGTAACCAGACAATGCAATCACTTCCATACGATCCAGCAATGGACCCGGGATGTTATAGCTGTTGGATGTGGTCAGGAACATCACGTTCGAAAGGTCATATTCAACCTCTAGATAGTGATCGACAAATGTGCCGTTTTGTTCTGGATCCAATACCTCGAGCAAGGCAGACGCGGGATCGCCGCGGTGATCTTGGCCCATCTTGTCGATTTCATCGAGCAGGATCAGCGGATTATTGGTTTTCGCCTTTTTCATCGCTTGGATGATTTTACCGGGCATAGAGCCAATATATGTGCGGCGGTGACCACGGATTTCGGATTCATCACGCACCCCACCAAGGGAAATTCGGATAAATTCACGCCCCGTTGCACGCGCAACCGATTTACCAAGCGATGTTTTACCAACCCCGGGCGGGCCAACCAAACACATGATTGGGCCTTTCAATTTGGTTGAACGTTGTTGCACAGCCAAATATTCAACAATGCGCTCTTTGACCTTTTCCAGACCATAGTGATCCGTATCGAGCACTGTTTGCGCCTTGTTCAAATCCTTTTTCACGCGGGATTTTTTGTTCCACGGAATGGACAGCATCCAATCAAGATAATTGCGCACAACTGTTGCCTCTGCGGACATGGGTGACATGTTGCGCAGCTTTTTCAATTCGGCTTCGGCCTTTTCTTTGGCCTCTTTGGACAGTTTGGTTTCGCTGATTTTTGTTTCCAGCTCGGCGGTTTCGTCTTGGCCACCGCCCTCGCTATCGCCCAGCTCTTTTTGAATGGCCTTCATTTGCTCATTCAAATAATATTCGCGCTGTGTGCGTTCCATCTGGTTTTTAACGCGGCTTTTGATCTTTTTCTCGACCTTCAGCACAGACATTTCGCCCTGCATCAAACCATAAATGGTTTCCAGACGCTCGGCCAAATCCAGCGTTTCCAGCAATTCTTGTTTTTGATCCACGCGGATGGACAAATGCCCAGCGACCGTATCCGCCAGAATTTCGGCGCTATCGCTTTCTTCAACCGCTTTTAATGCCTCTTCGGGAACATTTTTGTTCAGCTTGGAATAGCGATCAAATTCGGCACTTACGGAACGCGACAATGCTTCGATTGTGTCCTCATCGCCGCGGTGTTCGATCAACACCTCTGCGTTGGCTTCGAAATAATCGTCATTATCCAAATATTCGGTGATGCGCACACGTTCCTTGCCTTCGACCAACACCTTTACGGTGCCATCGGGTAATTTGAGCAATTGCAAAACGGTTGCGACCACACCGATTTGATAAATGCTCTCGGATGTTGGTTCGTCTTCGGATGGGTCAATTTGGGATGACAACACGATTTCTTTGTTATCTTCCATCACGGCTTCTAGTGCGCGCACAGATTTTTCGCGCCCAACAAAAAGTGGCACGATCATATGTGGAAACACGACGATGTCGCGCAATGGCAATACGGGATAGGTTACGCTGCTCGCGTCAGTCATTTTAATGTCCTTTTATATTAGCAAGAAATTCAACGTCCCAGTTCATCCGGCAACGATATATTTCTCCTGTTAAGGTTCTTAGAAATTGGTCATCCAAACAAAAACTGTCAAGCACACGGTGCATCACAAAAAGATGAAAAACAAATTTCGAAATCACTATTACAGAAAACAAAACCGAGAACAATGCGCGTTTATGTGTTTTCCACAGCGTTTTTTGACCATGCGCACATTAGATCGGATCAATGTCGCCCTGTGCACGCGTCGCATGAAATTGCGCAACAAACGCATCCAATTCACCCGCGGCAATTGCATCGCGCAACCCTTGCATTAATTCCTGATAATAATGCAGGTTGTGCCATGTTAATAACATCGATCCGATGATTTCGCCTGCCTTGTGCACATGATGTAAATAGGCGCGAGAATAATTGGAACATGCGGGGCATGTGCAATTTTCATCCAACGGGCGTGGGTCATCTTTGTGGCGGGCATTGCGCAAATTAACCGCACCAAAACGAGTGAGCGCCTGCCCTGTGCGCCCTGATCGGCTGGGCAATACGCAATCAAACATATCAACGCCGCGCTGTACCGCACCAACGATATCATCAGGTTTACCAACACCCATCAAATATCGCGGTTTATCCTGTGGCAATTGGTTTGGGGCATAATCCAGCACACCAAACATGGCATCTTGCCCCTCGCCCACGGCCAATCCGCCAATGGCATAACCATCAAAGCCGATTTTTTGCAACGCTTCTGCGCTTTCCTCGCGAAAATCCTGTTCTAGTCCACCTTGCTGAATCCCAAACAGTGCATAGCCAGGGCGATCACCAAACGCATCGCGCGAACGTTGTGCCCATCGCATCGACAATTGCATTGATTCATTGATCCGTGCGCGATCTGCGGGCAATGCGGGGCATTCATCAAAACACATCACAATGTCGGATCCCAACAAGCGTTGAATTTCCATGCTGCGCTCTGGTGTCAGGTTATATTCGCTGCCATCAATGTGGCTACGGAATTTTACGCCCTCTTCGGTCAGTTTGCGCAAATCGGTCAGGCTCATCACCTGAAACCCGCCAGAATCTGTTAAAATCGGGCGATCCCAATTCATGAATTTGTGCAAACCACCCAGATTGTGAATGCGTTCTGCACCCGGGCGCAGCATCAAATGATACGTATTGCCCAGCAAAATATCCGCACCGGTTTCGCGTACATTTTCGGGCATCATCGCCTTGACCGTCGCAGCAGTGCCCACAGGCATGAACGCAGGCGTGCGGATATCGCCCTTTGGAGTTGAAACGATTCCAGTCCTTGCGCGACCGTCATTTGCGGATATATGAAAAGAGAATGATTTTGACATGCTGCTTCCCTAGAGAACCAGTTGATGATTTCAAGCGAAAAACACCAAATTGGGGGAAATACGATGGCACATGGCGAAAATCAGCATGATGAACTGGCATTGGGCTGGGAAGAATGGCTTGCCCTGCCCGATTTGGGATTGCCCGCGTTAAAGGCCAAGATTGATACAGGTGCGCGAACATCTGCGCTTCATGCGTTTAATATTGAACCTTTTGGAACAGCGTCAAAGCCACGTGTGCGATTTGTTATTCAACCCATCCCGGGGCGCGATGATCTAGAGGTTATTTGTTCCGCAGATGTGATTGATCGACGCGAAGTGACCAGTTCAAACGGTGAATCCGAACTACGCTATGTTGTGCGGACAAATATGCAAATTGGTGACCACAAACGCCCGATCGAAATCACCCTGACCGATCGCGCCAATATGGCCTATCGCATGTTGTTGGGGCGCCAAGCGTTGGGTGATGATATCGTGGTGAACCCATCCGAAAGCTTTGTCCAACCAAAGTTAAGCTATGATCTCTATAAAAAATCCCAACGCCCAGACGGTGCGAAACGGTCGTTGCGCATCGCGATTTTAACCCGCGAGCCTGATAACTATTCCACACGTCGCCTGATCGAAGAAGGCGAAAGCCGCGATCATGTGATTGAAACCATTGATACATCGCGCTGTTATATGAATATCCGCACATTGGCACCTGAAATTCATTACGACGGTAAAAAGCTGCCCCATTACGACGCTGTGATTCCACGTATTGGCGCATCTATCACCGCATATGGCACCGCTGTTGTGCGCCAATTTGAAACCATTGGCACCTATTGCGTGAATGGATCAGAGGCCATCACAGCATCGCGCGACAAATTGTATGCACATCAATTGCTGGCACGTTATAAAATCGGCATGCCAACAACCGCATTTGCATCATCCCCCAAAGACACCAAAAATCTGGTGACATTGGCAGGGTCAACGCCGTTGATCGTGAAATTACTCGAAAGCACACAGGGCAAAGGCGTGGTTTTGGCCGAAACGCCCAAGGCCGCAGAATCGGTAATTTCCGCCTTTCGCGGGCTAAAGGCCGATTTTTTGGTGCAACATTTTGTGAAAGAGGCCGCAGGCGAAGATGTGCGGTGCATGGTGATCGGCGGCAAGGTGGTTTCATCCATCAAACGCACCGCCGCCGCGGGTGAATTTCGATCAAACCTGCACCAAGGTGGCAGCGCCGCAAAAGTGAAAATCACCAAAGAAGAACGCGAAACCGCCGTGCGCGCAGCCAAGGCCATGGGGCTTAATTTTGCAGGTGTTGATCTGTTACGCTCGCATGATGGCCCCAAAGTACTGGAGGTAAATTCATCCCCCGGTCTTGAAGGAATGGAAAAAGCATCCAAATTAAATGTAGCGGGCAAAGTTTACGATCACATCGAAAAATCCGTCCGCCCGACAACGGCGCGCCGCAAAAGTTGATCTGATTTGATAGCCGCCCCTTATGGACAGTGCCAACGCCAATCCATATAAGAAGAGTCAGGAATTCAAGAAAGACGTTGATATGACCAGTGAAACAGCCCCCCTGATGGAAGGTACCCCGTTGATTAAACCATCAACGACGGATCACCCATTGTATGATGCGATTTGCGAGGCATGCCGAACAGTGCATGACCCTGAAATCCCTGTGAATATCTTTGATCTGGGTTTGATTTACACCATTGAAATCAATGCCGATGGTGCGGTTGATATATTGATGTCCCTCACTGCGCCCGGTTGCCCCGTTGCAGGCGAAATGCCCGGCTGGGTTGAAGAGGCCGTTGAACCGATTCCAGGTGTACAATCGGTCAGCGTATCACTGGTTTGGGAACCCCAATGGGGCATGGACATGATGTCCGACGAAGCCCGATTAGAGCTAGGATTCATGTAATGTTTGGCATTCCAGGTAAACAAGCCGTTAGCATCACCGATCGCGCCGCCAGTCAGATTGTTAAACTGATGGGTGACGGCGACAAAAAAGGCCTGCGCGTTGGTGTGAAAAAAGGCGGCTGTGCTGGCATGGAATACACGATGGAATATGTCGATGCCGTTGATCCAAACGATGAACTGGTCGAACATAATGGCGCCAAGGTCATGATCGCCCCAATGGCGCAAATGTTCCTGTTTGGCACCGAAATTGATTACGAGGTTTCATTGTTGGAATCTGGTTTCAAATTCAACAACCCCAATGTGACCGAGGCCTGTGGCTGTGGTGAATCAATTAAATTCGAAGGTATGTAATGCGCAAAAAACTGGCCGCTGGCAATTGGAAGATGAACGGATTGCAATCGAGCCTTGGTGAAATTGCAGCCCTCGCAGAAATGATCGGCCAGCCCAATTGCGATGTGTTATTGTGCACACCAGCAACGTTGATTAACTCTGCTGCGCAAATTGCGGATAAATCGGCAATAAATATCGGCGCACAGGATTGTCACGCCAATGAAACGGGTGCGCATACGGGCGAAATTTCCGCTGATATGATCGTTGATGCGGGTGGAAAATATGTGATCCTTGGCCATTCCGAACGTCGCGCCGATCACGGTGAAACCGATTCTTGTGTGCGCGATAAAACACGTGCGGCTTGGGCGGCGGGATTAACGGCGATTGTCTGTGTTGGTGAAACGCTGGAACAACGCGACGCATCCAACACGCTTGATATTATCGGTGGTCAGCTTGCGACATCCATTCCAGACAAAGCCACGGCGGAAACATTGGTTGTGGCCTATGAACCCGTTTGGGCGATTGGCACTGGATTAACCCCTACCCTTGATCAAATTGGCGAAGTACATGATTTTATTCGCGCCCGTCTTGAACGCCGCTTTGGCGAAGGTGTCGGGCGTTCGGTGCGCGTGTTATATGGCGGTTCAATGAACCCCAAAAATGCCGCCGAAATTGCAACTGTGTCCAATGTCGACGGCGGTTTGGTGGGTGGCGCATCGCTCAAGGCCGCGGATTTTGCGCAAATCGTGGATGCGCTCAGCAACGCTTAACCGATTTTACGGTTCATTTCACCGTATTCTTCTTCGTAATGGCGGCGCAATCGTTGCAATGCGATGCGCAGCACGATTTTTCCTGATCGCGCAGACCAGCCCATGCGTTTTTCCGCCACTTCCAGCCCTTCCAGATAACAACAACAGCGTAGCGCAATATCCCCCAACCCTGTACCAAGCGCGGATAAGGCATCGCGCAAACGTTTCGCTGCTGCGTCGGACCCACCAACACCGGCGCTGTTAAATGCGCCCCGATCGCTTCCGGTTAAAAACCGATCCCAATTTTGTGCAATCCGCGGCCCCATTTGCGACAATTCAAAATCTTCGCGCAACCGTTCGCCCGCCTGTAATAATTCAGGGGATAAAAACCGTTCGCCATTGCTGTCTTTTTTGCGCGCCAACATTGTGAGCGGGCTTTCACGCAAATTAACACGCTTTTTGGTGATCCGACCTGTCGCGGTATCAAATATGTTTTTATCACCAAATTCGCGGTGCTGTGCGGCAAAGGGTGTTTGTGCCTCGGCAAAACCATCACCCGAATGTGGTTTTTCGGACAGTGCGCGGCGCAATGCCCCGCGACCAGATTCAGTTATATGATACACGTGAACCGCACCGTTTTTGGTGCATTTAATCCAATCGCTAACCGTCATTTTCTTGGCATGCTCACGTGAAACCACCGCTGTTTTTGTCGGCTGCCCAGGGCCAGATTTTCGCAAAATCGCGCCGTTGTCCAATTTTGGTGAAATCGCCATAAATGCCCCCGCTTCACACATGCGGCGCAATACGCGGATATCTTCGCTTGTAACTTTCTTGGTGGCTGCGGTTTTGGTTTTGGTTGTCATATTTTTTCCAAGTCTTTCTTTTAGAAAATCAACCATTTGGGGTGTTTCAGCTTGTTCAAGATATTCATCAACCAATGGATCATCGCGCAATTCTTCGATTCGACGCACACGACGCAACACCGTGGATGGGTGAACGCCCATTTCCTGTGCAAGGCTTCGCAGGCTTCGGCCCAATACAGTATGCGCCAGATACAGATTTGTGGACAAGCAATCCGTATCTGTTGCCAAAATCTGATCATTTAACTGTATTTGAACCCCAAAATCGCTCACTTCGTATCCTAAAAAATTGGTTAACCATTCATTACCGAAACAACCTTTGATTGAAATCTAAAGATTGTGTTAAATTTTTTCGATAAGTTAATTTTTGCCTAAACATTTAAATAAATTGAATATTTGGCGTTCGGTGACTCTGATATTCCCGCAACGGTTGATTTGTATGTGCAACAGTTACTCCACGACAAAGGAGACAATCGTGACAATTCAACAAGTTTACCAACACATCTTTCGCCCCAAATTATTGGTACGCGCCGCGCGCATTGGATTACAAAATTATGTGCGTGATAAGGATTTAAAGCACCTGTTAAAAGTTAACCGCCTGCCCCGTGAAGGAAGCGCAAAAGAGGATTTGATGTTGCGGGAATCAGCGCTAGAGGCCGCACGCATTTCTGGTGCAGCCTCTTACAGTTTGATCGAACATATTTCGGTTCTGACCGCGCTATTGGCGGAAATGAACCTGATTTTGAAACAGCGCGGTAATGCTGCTGTTTAGATTTCGTTAACCAAATGCATCCTTTTCTGATGCTTTGCGGGTTTCGATATAATCAATCAATGCCGCATCAATGGCGGGATCCAATGGCGGTTGCTGGTAATCTGCCAGCAACTGTTTCACCCGCGCATTGGCGAGCGTGAATGTATCCTTTTCACCATCTTCCGCCCATGTTTCATAGGGGCGATAATCCAACACATTTGAACGCCAAAATGCGTTTTTGAAATTGGCTTGGGTATGTGCACATCCCAAATAATGCCCACCTGGGCCAACCTCTTGGATCGCATCCATGGCTTGGGCGTCTTCGGACATATCAACACCCTTGGCGATTGAATGTAGAATACCCAATTGATCGGCATCCATCACCAGCTTTTCTGGTGACGCGACAAGTCCTCCTTCCAACCAGCCTGCGGCGTGCAGACAAAAGTTCACCCCGCCCAGCAATGCCGCATTCAACGTATTCGCCGTTTCATACGCCGCCTGCGCATCGGGTAGCTTTGATCCACACAAACCCCCACCAGAGCGGAAAGGTAAGCCCAATTTGCGCGCCAACTGCCCTGCACCGTATAAGATTTTGGATGCCTCTGGCGTGCCAAATGTTGGCGCACCTGAATTCATATCGATTGATGTCACGAATGCACCCATAATAACAGGTGCACCAGCACGACATAACTGATTATAGGCAACGCCCGCCAATGCCTCCGCCATCACCTGAGTTAATGTGCCCGCAACGGAAACCGGTGCCATTGCACCGCCAACGATAAACGGGGACAGGATACATGCCTGATTATTTTGCGCATAAACTTCCATCGCGCCCATCATGATATCGTCAAACACCATCGGGGAATTCACGTTAATCAGCGACGTCATCACCGTGTTGTTTTGAACGAATTCTTCACCAAACAGGATGTTGCACATATTTACCGAATCTTGTGCACGTTCGGGTGCCGTGACCGAACCCATGAACGGTTTGTCGGAATATTTCATATGCGCATAAAGCATATCCAAATGACGTTTATTCACCGCAATATCGGTGGGTTCGCACACTGTACCACCCGAATGGTGCAGCCATTTCGACATATAGGTCAGTTTGACCAGCTTTTGAAAATCATCAATCGTGGCATACCGACGCCCGCCGTCTTGGTCGCGAATAAAGGGCGGGCCGTACACAGGTGCCAACACCATGGTATTTCCGCCAATTTCAACAGATTTTTCAGGGTTGCGCGCGTGTTGAGTAAATTTTGCTGGCGCTGTCGAAATCAATTTACGCGCCAAACCACGTGGAATGCGTACGCGATCACCATCAATATTTGCACCCGCTGCGGCCCATTTTTCCAATGCTGATGGATTGTCTGGGAAATTCACGCCGATTTCTTCCAACACTTTTTCGGCGTTATTGAAAATGATGTCCAACGCATCATCATTCAACACCTCAAAATTTGGGATGTTGCGTTCAATAAAGCGTGCTGTTTCGATTACAACGGCGCTACGTTCTGCGCGACGTGCTGCGCCGCCACCGCGTGCGCGGCGTCTTGGGGATGCTGTTTCGGTCATCTTTGGAACCTTTTGGAATTAACTGGCCAATAAATAGCGCTATTTGCGGTGCAAAAACACATGCAAATTCGGCAAGTCTTATCAAAGAACGACATTTCATGATAATTGCAAGTGTATCGTTGCGCGATTGCGCTTGCACGAATCCACCCCCTCGCCTAAACCCTGCTGGCATGAGCACACCATCACATGACCGCCTTCTTATCATCGATTTTGGCAGCCAAGTAACGCAGCTTATTGCGCGGCGCTTGCGCGAATTAAACGTTTATTGCGAAATTCATCCATTCAACAATGTGGACGAAAAATTTCTGCGTGAATTTGATCCAAAGGCCGTCATCCTATCGGGTGGCCCATCATCCGTCATCGACAAGGACAGCCCTCGCGCACCTGATGTGCTGTTTGAAATGGGTCTGCCGATTTTGGGCATTTGTTATGGCCAACAGGTGATGATGCATCAATTAGGCGGGACAGTAGAACGTGGCCACGGCACTGCTGAATTTGGCCGCGCCTATGTCACCCCAACCGCAGAAAAACTAGATATTTTGCAAGGTTGGTTCGCCACAGACAAAGAACAAGTCTGGATGAGCCACGGCGATCACGTTTCCAAAATCGCAGATGGATTTTCCGTATATGGCACATCGCCTAATGCACCATTCGCCGTGACAGCCGATTTGAAACGCCAATTTTATGCTGTACAGTTTCATCCAGAGGTTCACCACACCCCCAACGGTGCAATGTTATACGAAAATTTCGTTCGCATCGCAGGTTTCACCGGTGATTGGACCATGGGTGCCTATCGCGAACAAGCGATTGCCGCCATTCGCGAACAGGTTGGTGATGAACAGGTGATCTGTGGCCTATCGGGCGGCGTGGACAGTTCGGTCGCGGCTGTGTTGTTGCACGAGGCCATCGGCGATCAATTGACATGTGTGTTTGTGGATCACGGATTGCTGCGCATGGGCGAAGCCGAAGAAGTGGTCACAATGTTCCGCGATCATTACAATATGAAATTGATCCATGCACAGGAACAAGAATTGTTCCTTGGCGAATTGGATGGTCAATCAGACCCCGAAACCAAGCGCAAAATCATTGGCAAGTTGTTCATCGACGTATTCGATAAACACGCCCGCCCGATTGGCGCAAAGTTCCTTGCCCAAGGCACATTATACCCAGATGTCATTGAAAGCGTTAGCTTTTCTGGCGGTCCATCGGTAACAATCAAAAGCCATCATAACGTTGGTGGTCTGCCTGAAAAAATGGATATGAAGTTGGTTGAACCGCTTCGTGAATTGTTCAAAGACGAGGTTCGCGCATTGGGTGTTGAACTTGGCCTACCGCCCAGTTTCGTTGGCCGCCATCCATTTCCGGGACCAGGGCTTGCCATTCGCTGTCCTGGTGAAATTACCCGTGACAAATTGGAAATTTTACGCCGTGCCGATGCTGTTTATATCGATCAAATCCGCAAACACGGGCTTTATGACGATATTTGGCAAGCATTCGTTGCGATCTTGCCTGTGCGTACGGTTGGTGTTATGGGCGATGGGCGCACATATGATTTTGCCTGTGCATTGCGTGCGGTCACATCCGTGGATGGTATGACCGCGGATTATTATCCGTTTAGCCATGAATTCTTGGGCGAAACCGCGACACGTATCATTAACGAGGTCGAAGGCATCAACCGGGTCACCTATGATATCACATCAAAACCTCCGGGCACGATTGAATGGGAATAATGCGTTGATTGATGGGTTGTAAATTCATCGATCACCGCTAATCTGGCGCAAATAATTTTCAAAAGAATGCGTCAAATGCCCCTTTCCGATACACTCAAGGCGGCCCTGTGGATGATGGGGTCTGTTGTTTCATTTAGCGCGATGGCGGTGGCTGGTCGCGAAATGAGCCTTGATCTGGATACTTTCGAAATCATGATGTACCGCTCGATGATCGGTGTTGTGGTCGTTTTGATCTGTGCCCGCTATTTTGGAACGCTGGGGCAAATCAAACGCGATCGGCTGGGGCTTCATTTTATCCGCAATCTTTGCCATTTCACGGGACAAAACCTTTGGTTTTTCGCCATTACCTTGATCCCATTTGCACAGCTTTTTGCATTTGAATTTTCGGTTCCTATTTGGGTGACGCTGGCCGCACCATTATTACTGGCAGAAAGATTAACTTCGCTGCGTATCCTCTCTGTTTTTACAGGATTTATTGGGATTTTGATTGTGACGCGACCATGGGCGGCTGGCATATCACCGGGCATTATTGCAGCCGCTCTTTGTGCGCTTGGCTTTGCCGGTTCCGCAATTTTTACCAAGATTTTAACCCGCACACAAACCATCACTTGCATATTGTTTTGGCTTACTGTCATGCAATTGGCATTTGGCGTGATTTGCGCAGGATATGATGGAGATATCGCCTTGCCTGCTATGCGCAACATTCCATGGGTGTTCGTTGTCGGACTTGGCGGATTATTCGCACATTTCTGCCTGACCACGGCGCTGCGTCTTGCGCCCGCCACGGTGGTGATGCCCGTTGATTTCACCCGCCTGCCGTTGATCGCGGTGGTGGGCGCGGTATTTTACAACGAAGCGCTTGAAATCTGGGTTGTGATTGGTGCGATTATCATATTCGCGTCCAACTATCTCAATATCTGGGATGAAAACCGCAAAAAACGCGCCGTGGCATAAAGGCGGCTGTTTTTTTAACATCTGCGCAATCCGTTTGAATTGCCCCACAAAAATTGGTTATTGAGTGAAAAACAAACGAGACTTGCGATGATTTATAAAACCGCCAATGATTGGAACCAGTCAAAATCCAAACGCGTCATGCTGTTTGGCATGTCTGGTCTTGGGAAAACCCATATCAGCCAGATTTTGCGCGACCAAGGCAGTTGGTTTCACTACAGCGTCGATTATCGTATTGGCACACGTTATATGGGCGAACATATCGCCGATAACTTTAAGAAAGAGGCGATGCGTAATCCTTTCTTGGCGGAATTGTTACGATCCGATGCGATTTATATCGCAGCCAATATGAAATTTTCCGATCTTTCACCCCTGTCCACATATCTGGGTAAACCCGGTGATACGTCCAAAGGTGGCATCGCGTTTGATGAATATTTGCGCCGCCAGCGGTTGCATCGTGATGCAGAAATCAATGCGATGAAGGACACGGTTCATTTTATTCACCGCGCAAAAGAGCTTTATGATTACGACAATTTCGTTTGTGACACATCAGGTTCCGTGGTCGAGGTGGTTGATCCAAACGATAAAAACGATCCGGTCATGTCATTGTTATCTGATCACGTTCTTCCAATCTGGATTGACGGCGGTTCGGGCCATACGGATGTATTGGTTGAACGTTTCGCCAAAGCACCCAAGCCAATGTATTACCAAGAAGATTTCTTGCTTGATTGTTGGGAAAATTATCTGTCCGAAAAATCGGTGGCGCCTGTTGATGTAAACCCCGATGATTTTATCCTGTGGGGATATCAAAAATTATTGGAAAACCGCCTGCCCCGATATGCACAGATTGCAAAAAACTGGGGCGTTCGGGTTGATGCCAAAGACATCGCAAATGTTCACAATTGCGAGGATTTTTCCGCTGTTGTGTCCGCTGCCCTTGAAGCGCGTTAATCACCGCGCTAAATTTCAAGAATATTGAAAGAGTAATTCCATGCCGATCAAAATTCCATCCAAGCTCCCTGCCTTTGACGTGTTGAAATCCGAAGGCGTGAGCGTGATGTCAAACAAAGACGCACAACGCCAAGATATCCGCCCGTTGCAAATCGCGCTTTTGAATTTGATGCCCAAGAAAATTCAAACAGAAACGCAATTTGCGCGCCTGATTGGTGCAACACCGTTGCAGATTGAATTTACCCTGATCCAAATGACGGAACATACGTCCAAAAACACAAGTGCCGATCACATGGATGCGTTTTATACAACCTTCCAAGAAGTGAAATCGCGCAAGTTCGATGGGCTGATTATCACGGGTGCGCCGATTGAGCATCTGCCATTTGGCGATGTAACCTATTGGGATGAAATGAAAGAGGTGATGGAATGGACACAGACCAATGTGCATTCCACCTTTGGCGTCTGCTGGGGTGCCATGGCCATGATCTATCATTTTCACAACATCGACAAACAGATGTTGGATGCCAAGGCATTTGGCTGTTTTCGCCATACGATCACAGATAAATCATCGCCATTTTTGCGCGGATTTTCCGATGATATCGTCATGCCCGTAAGCCGTTGGACAGAAATCGACCCCGCCGATATCAGCGCAAATGATCGTCTGAAAACCTTGATCAGCTCGTCCGAAACAGGGCCGTGTTTGATCGAAGACCCCGATCATCGCGCAATTTATGTGTTCAACCATTTTGAATATGATGATGGCACATTGAAAGAAGAATATGATCGCGATGTGGCGAGCAATACGCCGATCAATGTTCCGATGAATTATTACCCCGATGATGATCCATCGCGTGAACCAACCAATCGTTGGCGCAGCCATGCACATTTGCTTTATGGCAACTGGATTAACGAAATTTATCAGTCCACGCCGTATGATCTAAACAAGATAGGTGTGGATGCTGGTTAAAATTGGCATAATCTGTCTGTTCGCAGCAATTGCAATCACATTGATTGTCTGGATCAGTGCGGTGCGTTCGGTACAGATTGCCGAAAAAAACCATCCACCCATTGGTGATTTTCTCAATATCGCGGGCAAGCGTGTGCATTATGTGAAAATGGGTCCGCCCATTGGGCGTGCGCCTGTGATCATTTTGTTGCATGGCGCGGGTGGAAACCTGCGCGATTGGACGTTCAAGGTCGCGCCTGAGCTATCGAAAAACTATACCGTTATTGCCTTTGATCGCCCGGGTCATGGATATACCGATGTTTACGATATCAAGGGCGAAAGCCCGCAATATCAGGCCGACATATTGCGCCAAGCAACGCAAAAGCTTGGCATTAAAAACGCCGTCGTTGTTGGTTATTCATTGGGTGGTGCGGTCGCAATTGCTTGGGCATTGGATTATCCACAAATGCTGGATGGGATATTATTGCTCTCTTCGGTTTCAAACCCGTGGATCATTCCACCATCCGATTTATATGATTATGTTGGGCATCCATTGACCAGCTATATCGTTGCCCCGATCATCTCAGCCTTTGTCCCCACACGCAAAATTCGAAATGACTATGCACGGGTTTTCACGCCACAATCCCCACCAGACGGGTTTCTGGATCACGTCGGCACGGCGTTGACCGTGCGACCAAAATCATTTCGCGCTAATGCACGACAGGTGCGCGGATTGTTGAGAAATATCAAATTGATGTCCCAACGTTATGATGAATTATCCCTGCCCATCGAAATCATCCACGGCACACGTGATCGTTCCGTTCCCGCCGCAATCCACGCCAAGGTGATGAAACAGCGCGTGCCGCACGCAAACTTAACATTGATCCCAAGTATGGGACACGGTGCACATCAATTGGCGACACCCGAAATTTACAGCGCAATCGCACGATTAACGCGCCCCTAACCTTGCAAGCGCGCAAAATCTGCGCATATGTTGGTGAAAGTTCAAAGGGAAGCCCATGCAAAAACCATTCGACGGCGCGATCAGTGCATTTTATGAAAACGAAGCCCCCGACAGCATTCGAAAATCAATCCAAACCGCCAGCAAGAAAGAGATTTTGGATAAATCTTTTCCTTATGACAAACAGATGGACAAAGACGAATACGAAGACACAATCGAAGATTTGCAAGTGGAATTGGTTAAGCTGCAATCTTGGGCACAAGAATCTGGTGCACGTATCGCAATTATATTCGAGGGGCGCGACGCCGCTGGCAAAGGTGGCACGATCAAACGGTTTCGCGAAAACCTGAACCCGCGTTCGGCGCGGGTTGTGGCATTGTCCAAACCCAGCGAAACAGAACGCGGCCAATGGTATTTCCAACGCTACATCCAACACATGCCAAGTGCTGGTGAAATCGTATTTTTTGACCGCTCCTGGTATAATCGCGGTGTGGTGGAAAAGGTTTTTGGATTTTGCACCGACGAACAACGCAAACATTTTTTCGCACAGGTCAATGAATTTGAGGACATGTTGGTGGATGATGGGATCATCTTGATCAAACTTTGGCTGAATGTTGGTCGGGGCGAACAATTGCGCCGTTTCTTGTCGCGTGAATCCGATCGTTTGAAACAATGGAAATTGTCTGGGATTGATGTCAAAGGATTGGCGAAATGGGATGAATACACCACCGCCATTCAGGAAAATTTCAAAAAAACCCATTCCAAACACGCACCTTGGGTGATTGTGCGTACTGACGACAAAAAACGTGCACGCATCAATGCCATTCGCACGGTTTTGGCTCAAATCCCCTATGCACAAAAAAACGAAAAGGTGGTATCAAAACCAGATCCCAAAATCGTTGGTGGGCCAGAAATCATTGGCTAGAAAAGGATACCACCACGGAAATCTGAAACAGGCTTTGATTGATTCGACCATTCAGTTGATCGAAGAAAAAGGCCCCACAGGTTTCACAATGTCAGAGGCGGCAAAACTGGCCGGCGTGTCCGCCGCTGCACCCTATCGCCATTTTGAAGGCCGCGAAGCCTTGATCGCAGAGGTCGCACGCGAAGGGTTTGGTATTTTCGGTGATCTTATGGAATTTGCCTATGCCAAGGGGAATACGCCACTGGCCGCACTGGAATCCACGGGGCGTGCGTATCAGGCATTCGCCAAAAAACATTCGGGGCATTACATCGCAATGTTTGAAAGCGGTGTTGCGATTAACAGCGATCCCGATTTGGCCGCAGTAGCTAATCGCGCACTTGGCGTATTAGTGCATGCCTGCGAAGAATTGATCAAAGATTTACCAGCCCATCGCCGCCCACCCGCAACAATGGTCAGCCAACATATCTGGGCGATGAGCCATGGTGTGGTTGAATTGTTCGCTCGTGGTGAACCAGGACAGCGTTCGCCGTTTTCACCCGAAGATTTGATGGAAAGCGGGCTTGGTATATATCTGCGTGGTTTGGGCGTTTTGCCAAATGATGACTAATCGGGGCGTTCCATCACGTGGTCTACGCCCGTAATAATCATATCCATCGGAATATCGTGGGGTTGAGGGAATATGGTTTTCAATGCCCCAACGGGATGCCCAACACCGATTATCAATGGCTTTTTCGTCATCGCGGCCAAGGTACGATCATAAAACCCGCCCCCATATCCCAGCCGATAACATTGGGGATCAAACCCAACCAGCGGTGAAATCACAATATTGGGTATTATTTCTGCGTTTGTGGCGGGAATGGGAATATTCCAAACGCCCCGCGTCATTTCACAGTCTGGCGTCCATTCGCGAAAAATCAGCGGCGCGTGTTTTTTCACAACAACAGGCAGTGTAATTTTTGCACCCCGCGCGAATGCCCGCGCCATCCAGCCACGCAAATCTAATTCACCGCGAAATGGCCAGTAGAGGCTGATAATATGCCCCGCCGTTGGATTGATAATCTGATCCAGCATATCACCGATATCACGCGCTAGTTTTTTGCGTTCATCCACAGAAACACCCAAACGTGCGTCAATCAATGCCGCCCGCGTGGCCTTGCGCCATCGCGCGGTGTCCAGTTCGGCTTGTGGATCAACAACACCAAACCCATCGTCGGTTTGAATTAATTCATGGGCAAAACAGGGTGGCGAGGCATATGATTTTGGTGAATCTTTGCTCATATCATCAGCATTGCGCCGATCTGTTATGAAAAACAACACATTTTTGCACCACCCCCTTGTTATTCAAAATTTCCTTGCTAAATATGTTAATGTGAATAACATTTACATTATTCAGAACCGCAAACAGAAAGGAATACCAAAATGTCTACCCCCGCTATTTGGCTCGCCGATGCTGTCGCTTGGCTTGATGCAAAAGGCAAAAAGGCATGGATCGCAGCAATGATACTTGGGTTTATATTTGTCTGGCCCGTTGGTCTTGCCATCCTTTTTTACATGATATGGAGCAACCGTATGTCACGTTCTTTTTTCCACTGTTCACAAAACCGTCGCCATTCATCCACGGGGAACACCGCGTTTGATGCGTATAAGGAAGAAACCTTGCAACGTCTTGAAGATGAACAATCCGCGTTTCAATCTTTCTTGCAACGTCTGCGCGATGCCAAGGATAAAACCGAATTTGACGAATTCATGAATGACCGTGCAAAGGCCAAGAAAACAACGGCTTAACGCATTGCAAGTTCCGCTATCTCCCCTATTGTGAACTTGTCGCTTCGCCCCCATATTGGGGCGGAGCATTTTTTTCGGGAACAGATATGTTAAGTTTTGATCACGATCTATCGGGCCTGCCAGATCCACATCTGGACGCACAATTTTACGAAGGCGTTCCATTCAAACGGTTTATCGCCTGGGTGATTGATGTTATAATTTTGGTGCTGATATTTTTGGCCGCCACGATTGCGACCCTTGGGTTGATGATGGTCTTTGGTTTTTTCATCTTTGTTCTTAACTTTGCTTATCGTGCGTATTTCTTGAACCAGAAATCCGCCACCGTTGGCATGATGATTGCAGGTATCGAAATTCGAAATAAATACGGCAATCGGTTAAACAAACAGGAATCCATGTGGCACACGGGTCTTTATATGTTTAACTTTTTGGTGTTTCCGCTATTGCTTCTTAGCTTGTTGATGACATTTTTGAATTCACACGGCCAAGGTTTGCATGATTATCTATTGGGCACGACCGCCATTAATAAACCCATGGATTTGTGATTGTCGCTCGGTTGAAACGTCATAAAACCTTTGCTAGCCTAGGGTATAACCACCAGTATCAAATGATTACTGACGAATAAGAGTAAACCAATGCGTCACACCCTGCCCGTTGCACCACAGTTTTATGTTACCGCATCACAGCCCTGCCCGTATCTGGACGGCAAGGTTGAACGCAAACTGTTTACGGGTTTGGCAGACGAACATGGCAAGGCATTGAATGATGCGCTGTCTAAACAAGGATTTCGTCGTTCGCAAAATGTGCTCTACCGCCCGTCATGTGCGAACTGCGCCGCTTGTTTATCGGCACGTATTCGTGTGGCCGATTTCAAACCGCGCAATTCGCAAAAACGCATCATGCGCAAAAATCGCGATTTAATGCGCGAGGCACACACCGCTTGGGCCACGGATGAACAATATGATCTGTTCAAGGATTATTTGGAAACGCGTCATGCGGATGGCGGCATGGCCGATATGGATATGTTCGAATTCGCGGCCATGGTCGAAGAAACGCCTGTTCAGACCCGCATCATTGAATATTTCGAAGATGCGCCAAACGCGCGGCGCAAATTGCAAGCAGCAAGCCTGACAGATATTTTGGATGACGGGTTGTCGATGGTTTATTCGTTTTTCAATCCAGAGCGCAGCGGCAAAAGCCCCGGAACCCATATGATCCTTGATCACATCGCATTGGCACAGGAAATGGGGTTGGATTATGTCTATCTTGGTTATTGGGTGCCCGGATCGCCCAAGATGGATTACAAAGCAAAATTTTCAGGGCTAGAGGTGTATATCGCCAACCAATGGCAGCCCCTTGCCAGCCCAGAGGATGTGAACCCCGAAATGTTGAAACAGGATCGCGGATCAATTTTGGAACAGGTTGCTACGATCAAGCTCCCCGATGTGTTGGTCGATGGCAAAGGATAGCGTATTTTTGTAATTAAAATACGTTTCAGACATGTTTTCGAAATAAAATTACCAAAAACCACCCTATTTAGCATATTAAATTGCAAATATGCCCTTGACGCTGATCATAAGCACGCTACATTGCCCCTATGAAAACGCAATGTCAAAATATCGTCGTGGTGATGTAACACACTGTAAGGGCTCCCTTTCAGTGTTGCCCCCAATTGGGGGTTTTTTTATATCTATCGCATCGACACACATAGGAGATTCACATGAGCAAGCAAATGACAGGTGCTCAAATCGTTGTAAAAGCTTTGAAAGATCAAGGCGTTGATACCGTATTTGGGTATCCAGGCGGTGCTGTTCTTCCTATTTACGATGAGATTTTTCAACAGAATGATATTCGCCATATCCTTGTGCGTCACGAACAAGGTGCCACACATGCCGCCGAGGGTTACGCACGTTCCACGGGCAAACCGGGCGTTGTTTTGGTAACATCTGGCCCGGGTGCCACCAATGCCGTTACAGGCATGACCGATGCGTTGATGGACAGCATTCCGATGATCGTTTTGACGGGTCAGGTTCCCACATTCATGATCGGATCTGATGCATTCCAAGAGGCAGACACCGTTGGCATCACCCGCCCCTGCACCAAGCACAACTGGTTGGTGAAAGAAACCGATCAATTGGCCGAAACGCTGCACCAAGCGTTTCATATCGCAACAAGCGGTCGCCCCGGCCCCGTTTTGATTGACATCCCCAAGGATGTTCAATTCGCAAACGGTGAATATATGCCACCGAAAAAGGCGAAAACATCCCATTATCAACCCCGCCTCAAGGGGGATATGGATGCGATCACCGAATTGGCGACCTTGATGGAAACGGCAAAAAAACCGGTTATTTATTCTGGTGGTGGCGTTATCAATTCTGGCAAAGCAGCCAGCCAATTGTTGCGCGAATTGGTCAAGGAAACCAATTTTCCGATCACATCAACGCTTATGGGGCTTGGCGCCTATCCTGCATCTGGTGACAACTGGTTGGGCATGTTGGGCATGCACGGCACGTATGAGGCCAACTTGACCATGCATGATTGCGATCTGATGATTTGTGTTGGGGCGCGTTTTGATGACCGTATCACCGGCGTCATTCCAAAATTCAGCCCACATTCCAAAAAGGCGCATATTGATATTGATGCATCATCCATTAACAAGGTGATTCATGTTGATGTGCCAATTCTGGGCGATGTTGCCCATGTATTGGAAGATTTGCTCAAGGTTTGGAAATCACGTGGCCGCAAAACGATGGCCAATGATGTGAGAAAATGGTGGGGTCAGATTGACGAATGGCGTGCGGTTAAATGCCTGTCATACGAAACATCCGACAGCATTATTAAACCGCAATATGCGCTTGAACGTCTGGAAGCATTGACAAAAGATCACGATCGTTATGTTTGCACCGAAGTTGGCCAGCACCAAATGTGGGCCGCGCAATATCTGGGTTTCGAAGACCCTAACCGCTGGATGACATCGGGTGGGCTTGGCACCATGGGATATGGCATGCCCGCATCCGTTGGCATCCAATTGGCACATCCCGAAAGCCTAGTGATTAACGTCGCAGGCGAAGCATCATGGCTGATGAACATGCAGGAAATGGGCACCGCTGCCCAATACCGTCTGCCTGTGAAACAGTTCATTTTGAATAATGAACGTCTGGGGATGGTGCGCCAATGGCAAGAATTGCTCCACGGTGAACGCTATTCCAGTTCATGGTCTGAATCCCTGCCCGATTTTGTAAAACTGGCCGAAGCATTCGGTGCAAAGGGTATTCAGGTTTCAAACCCTGCCGATTTGGATGATGCAATCATGGAAATGATCAATCACGACGGCCCTGTTATTTTCGATTGCTTGGTTGAAAAACATGAAAACTGTTTGCCGATGATCCCATCGGGCAAGGCGCATAATGAAATGCTGTTGGGCAATGCATCCACCAAGGATGCAATCGACAGCGACGGCGCGGTGATGGTTTAACCCCACCCAACGAATGACAAGCCCCTCCATTGTGAGGGGCTTTTTTATGTCTAAAATTTTACTGACACGCGAAATATTTACCGTTGGTTTAACCCACTGTGGGAAAATCGCGGCATGAGCATATTAACCCATCGCTTTCCAACAACTACGCACCCATTGGGCGCAAAGACCGTGTTTTGCTATGGCATGACAAAATGTGGAAGCACGCTCGCATTTGAAACAACACGATCCGCGCTTGAATTGTCGGGGTTCCCACAACCGCGATTGTCTGAATCCGCACTTGGTATTTCGCGAAAAATTAATTTCTGCCAGCATTTAAATAGCAATAATATCAATGCTTTGAAAAATGAAGTTCGCGCAATTGGTCACCCTATTGCGATTAAAACACATACCCGCCCAGATCCAGTGGTGATTAATATGATTGACCAAGGCGACGCATTGGTTCAGGCCACATATCGTGATCCGCGTGAAATGGCGCTTTCAATGTTGGATCATGGGCGCAAAAGCCGCCAATCGGGCATGAACGCATTTAGCGAAATCAAAGATTTAGACGACGCAATGCGCAACATCCGTAGCCAAATTGATAGCCTGACCCAATGGTTGTACCGACCTAATTGTTTACCCATTTACTATTCTGACTTGGCATTTTCACAAATCGACACGACACGACGGATTTTGGCGCAATTGCAGCTGGATATTGATCCGCGCCGCGTGATCAAACATGTTGCACAAAATCGGTTCACCCAAATGAACAAAGCTGTCAGAGACCGCTATCGCCACGAAATGACGCGCACCCAATCCCGTGCATTCAGGCGCGCATTTCCACAGTTTTACGATACATTGATAAAACAGCGAAAATCATTGTCTGGTTTTGGTGAACCTCCGCTGCGTGACGGATACGAATTGGTGTAAACTTCGGGCTGACACTTCGTTTTCAATCCGCTATTGTTTACGTCATCGAATCCGAGAAGGGAAATTGCCATGAACGCGTTGGCCATTAAAAAATCTGCGACATCCAAAAGCGCCTATAACCTCAAGAGCACAATGGGCGATGACATCGAAACCCATACACTTGCGGTTTTAGTCGATAATGAATCGGGTGTCTTGGCGCGTGTTATCGGGCTATTCTCTGGTCGTGGTTACAACATTGAAAGCCTAACAGTGGCAGAGGTTGATCACGGCGAAAACCTGTCTCGTATCACGGTTGTGACCACGGGCACCCCATCCATCATCGTGCAAATCAAAGCACAGCTTGGCCGTATGGTTGCCGTGCATGATGTTCATGATCTTACGGTCGAGGGCCCATCCGTTGAACGTGAATTGGCGTTGATCAAGGTTGCGGGCACAGATGACAAACGTGTCGAAGCCTTGCGCACATCCGAAGTATTCCGTGCCAAGGTGGTTGATACCACGCTTGAAAGTTTTGTGTTTGAATTGACGGGAACGCCCGAAAAAATTGATGCATTTGTGGAATTGATGCGCCCACTTGGCCTGATTGATGTGGCGCGCACAGGCGTTGCGGCGATTGCACGGGGAACTTAATCGCCCAAATCAGTTTTGAATTGTGAAACGCCGCCCCAACATAGATTGGGGCGGCGTTTTTCTTTATGCAAATTCAACTTCGTCAATCATCGGAAGCATGGTCACTCGCGGGCCACCCGCACGGGCAATCGCGTTGGCCAATGCCGGCCCTGATGGTGGTGTACCCGGTTCACCAACACCGGTTGGGGCATCCGCAGATGCAACAATCGCCACCTCGATCGTGCCAATGTCAGAAATGCGCAACGGTTCGTAATCTGGGAAATTAGTTTGATCCACTTCGCCATCTGTCAGGGTGATTTGATCACGCATCACATGGCCAATTCCGTAACCAATGCCGCCCTCCATTTGGGCGCGGATCACGTCTGGGTTCACCGCGATACCACAATCAACGGCGCAGAAAACCTTTTCGATTTTCACGGCCTGATCGCCACCACCCGAAACATCAACCGCCTCTGCCACGTATGAACCAAATGAATGGTGCACAGCCAACCCGCGCGATTGTCCATCGGGCGCACCCGCCTTCCAATTGCTTAGCTCAGCCAGTTTGTTCAACACTCCCGCCATGCGTTTTTGTTCAGGCGTTTCACCTGGCAACATCGACAGGCGCAATTCCATCGGGTCGGTATCGGTTTCGGATGCAATCATATCAATCATGCTTTCCATCACAAACGCGGTATGGGTATGCCCCACTGAACGCCACCACAAAACGCTTGTCGCTTTGGCGTGATCTGTCAATCCAACAGACATTCCTGGCACGGCGTACACGGTATCGGCAACGCCTTCGATGGATGAATGATCAACCCCGTCGTGAACGGCCATTGGTTCCATCGCCGTGCCCTTCATAATGGATTGCCCCGCAATACGATGATCCCAGCCAATGATTTGCCCAGCATCATCCAAACCCACACGCACACGGTGCGCAAACGCTGGGCGGTAATAGCCACCGCGAATGTCATCTTCGCGTGACCAAACCAATTTCACAGGACGCGAACGATCCGTGAGCGCGAATGCCATCGCACATTCCAAATTGTAATCCGCTGTTGGGTTGGCACGACGGCCAAATGATCCCCCCGCAAGCACGGTTTTAACCTGAACCTTTTCCATTGGCAGACCCAAAACTTGGGTCAATGTCATATGGCCAAAGGTTGGGAATTGTGCGCCATCATGTAAAATTACACCACCATCTGCAATCGGCTCAATGGTACAGGTCAAAGGTTCCATCGGGGCATGGGCCAGCAAAGGAAAATAAAAGGTTTTATCAATAACCTTTGCCGCGCTTTCCATTGCACTTGCTGTTTCGGCTTGCACGCCGCGCGTTTGATATGTTGCATCACCCGTTTCAACGGCGCTCATCAATTCGGCGCGGATTGTGTCGGATGAACGCATTTCTGCATTTGTATCGTCCCATTCCACCGTTATTGCATCGCGCGCTTGCATTGCGTTCCACGTCGTATCGGCAAATACAGCAACACCCGAATTATCAGGTAATGTTTTTGCCATTTCAAAGCCAGGCATGTCTTTTGCGCCGCTATCATCAAATGATTTCACAATGGCACCCATGCGCGGCGCATGTGCAATCATGACCACCAGTTGATTTTCCAAATGAAGATCCATCGCAAATATGCCTGAACCGTCAATTTTGGCGGGCGTATCTTTGCGTTTTACGCGCCCCTCTTTGCCGATCAATCGCCATTCGTCAGGTTTGCGCAACCGTGGTTCGGCAGGAACATCTTGTGTTACAGCACTGGCAACAAAGTCGGCGATGGGGGCGGTTTTGCCACCACCGGTAACCATACCATCCACAATATCAAGCGTGGTTGCATCCACGCCCCAATCGCTGGCGGCGGCGGCAATTAACATTTCACGCGCGGCCGCACCTGCATTGCGATATTGGGCAAAGCTATTGGCCATGGCGGTTGATCCACCCGTGCCCTGAAACGTGCCAAACAACAAGTTGTTGTATACCTGTGGGTTGGATGGGGCGAAATCGAAATCGATTTGATCCATCGTAACGCCCAATTCTTCGGCAATCAGGGTTGTTAACCCTGTTGTCGGTCCCTGCCCCATTTCAAAATGTTTCACGATGGCAGTGACCCGACCCGTGGCATCAATGCGCACGAATGGATTGATATCGGTGGTTTCACTGGCCGCGGCCAGAACGCCATTGGCACGCATCCCCACCAGCAAAACCGTGCTGGCGGCGACACCTTGCAAAAAACGGCGACGCGAAGTTGTCAAAGTCATCTTAAGCCTCCAAAATTTCTGCGGCGCGCTGAACGCCTGCGCGTATCCGTTGATAGGTGGCACAGCGACACGCGTTGCCCCACATGTATTCATCAATTTCATCCGCTGTTGGTTTTTTGTTTTCGGCCAATAATCCAACTGCGGACATGATTTGCCCAGATTGACAGTAACCGCATTGCACAACATCAAGTTCTGTCCATGCTTGTTGCACCGCTGCGCCGATTTTATCGTCGCGCATCGCCTCGATCGTGGTGATTTCAACGCCTTCGACGTCTTCGATAAATGTCTGACAAGAACGCGTGGGTTGCCCATCAATATGAACGGTACAGGCACCACATGATGCCACGCCACAGCCAAATTTTGTGCCCGTCATTTTCAACTCGTCGCGGATCACCCAAAGCAAGGGCGTGCCGTCTTGTGCCTTGGTACTGATCGTTTCACCGTTAAGTTTAAGTTCACGTGTCACGTCGTTTCCTCCGTTATGTCATTGAATTGTGGTGTGAATATCGCATCGCGCATGCGTGCCGAAAAACACCACCTTGGGTAATGTTATCATTCAATGCGCAAATCCCCATGCAAAAACACTTGCAAATCGCGCCAAAATTAAAACAAATAACGCCACCGCGCCGTTCCGGTCTGTTTTCGTGATCCAGCACCAGATATGCAAAACCCAAAGGAGTATGCCGATGTCAAACCCAAGGTTTTACAAAATTACTGGTGACCTGCGCCAAATTTGCAATCAGCACGGGGTGTCACCTGCGCGTGTTTTGGCGCGAAGCGGATTGCCAAGCGATTATCTGGAAAATGAAACCAAAGGTGTAGATAGCGAAACGTATTTCGCCATTTGGGATGCAATTGCCGCTGAAATGGATCACCCGGAACTGTCGCTTACATTGGGTCGCGGCGTTTCACGTGGGCCGTTTCAACCTGCCTTGTTTGCGTTTTCGGCCAGTCCAGATATTTACACTGGTATAAATCGATTGGCGGTATTTAAACCATTGGTTGCCCCGATCCGATTGAATTTTCGCGAAACCAAAGACAGTTTTGATATCACCTTTTCCTGCGAAGGTGCGTTGAACATTCCTGATATTTATGCGGTCACTGAAATTATATTTTTCTTGGATTTGATGCGCGAATTCACCGCCCATCATATCGTTCCAATGGCGGTGGAATTGCCTACATTTAATCATGTCACGCAAGCGTACAAAGATTACGTTGGCGCACCGATCACACGGTCAAATGTTTCGCGCCTGACATTGCATATGGATGATGCCCGTCGCCCGTTGATTTCTGCGGACACCGCATTTTACAATGTCGTCGAACAAGAATTGCAATTGCGCCTGCACAAGGCTAATCAAGACCAATCCATTGGCGAACGTGTCCGTCGTGCTGTGACCGAATTATTGCCTTCTGGCGTTGTTTCATCAGATCAAGTCAGCGCCCGCATCGGCATGAGCAAGCGTAGTCTGCAACGCAAATTGAAACAGGACGGCACCAATTTTCAAACCATATTGGACGAAACGCGCGCGTCTTTGGCACTCACCTATTTGCGTGAACAACGCTTAAGCGCCGAAGAAACCAGCTATTTGCTCGCCTACCAAGATCCCAATTCATTTTACCGCGCGTTTCATGATTGGACAGGAATGACACCTGCACAAGCGCGGGATACGGTTACGAATTAGCGCACATATTGCATCTGCTAGTGAAAATCACGGCTTGGGAATAATCGTTTGGCTTGGTCACGTGGATGCATGGCGCGGGGTTGGTTGCGCGGGCGGCGTGGGGCATCATCGGCTTGGGGTTGGGTAACACCAACCGCATCATCCATCGGATGACCAAGATCAGACAAATGATGCGAAACATCTTCCACTGTTTGGGCGATCAGATGTACAACAATACCCTCGCGTTGCACATGGCCCGTGACGCGCAACAACCGCCCGCCCATCACAGCGCGGCGAAATTGTTTGTAAATTTTCGGCCACACCACCACATTTGAAACCCCTGTTTCATCTTCGAGTGTTAGAAAAATCACCCCTGATGCCGTGCCCGGGCGTTGGCGCGTAATGACCAAGCCACACACATTCACGCGGCGCGATTGTGTTGTGACCAGATCCGCATGCGTTGTTAGCCCCACAATATTGGGGCGGAGCAATTCCATTGGATGTGCCTTGAGCGAAAGCCGCATGGCGACGTAATCTTCGACCACCTCTTCGCCCAAATGCATCACGGGTAAATTGACCTGTGGCTCGCGAATGCCTTCTCCGTCGATTTGATCGCTGAATAATGGCAATGGAGATTGCCCTTTGATCGCCTTGACCGCCCAAAGCGCATCGCGCCGCCCTAGCCCCATATCACCATAGGCATCCGCCTCGGCCAAGCGTTCCAACACCGTCGCACCGACACCCGCACGCAACCAAACCGATTCAGGATCAGGATAGCCATTGCCACGTGCGGCAACAATCCATGCGGCATCCTCTTGGCGAAACCCTTTGATCTGGCGAAAGCCAAGCCGCAAGGCAAGCGTGCCATCCGCACGTTTTTCCAATGTGTTATCCCATTCACTTGTGTTCACGCTAATTGGGCGAATTTCAACCTGATGTTCACGCGCATCGCGCACGATTTGGGCGGGGGCATAAAACCCCATGGGCTGTGAATTAAGCAACGCACAGGCAAATGCCGCTGGGTGATGGCATTTCAACCACGCAGAAACATAGGCCAGCATGGCAAATGCGGCGGCGTGGCTTTCTGGGAAACCATATTCACCGAACCCTTCGATTTGGGAAAAACAGCTTTGTGCAAATTCTTGGTCATACCCGCGTTTCAACATGCCCGTAATGAACTTATCGCGCAATTGCCCGATGGTGCCCATCCGGCGAAACGTGGCCATGGATCGGCGCAGTTTATCCGCCTCTGATGGGGAAAACCCCGCCGCGACAACGGCGATTTGCATCGCTTGTTCCTGAAACAACGGCACACCAAGGGTTTTGCCCAGCACGCGTTCCAATTCCTTGGATGGGAAACTAACCGGTTCTTTTCCTTGGCGGCGATTAATATAGGGATGCACCATCCCCCCCTGAATGGGCCCTGGGCGCACGATCGCCACCTCGATCACCAGATCATAAAATGCGCGCGGTTTCATGCGCGGCAAAAAATTCATCTGTGCACGGCTTTCCACCTGAAACACGCCAATCGCATCGGCCACACAGAGCATATCAAAGGTAGGTTTATCCGCCTGAGGCACCGATGCGATAGACAATCGCTCGCCCGAAAAATTTTCAATTAAATCAAAGCTTTTGCGAATACAGGTCAGCATGCCCAATGACAGGATATCCACCTTTAATATCCCCAGCGCATCAATGTCATCCTTGTCCCATTCGATAATTGTGCGATCCTCCATCGCGGCATTTTCAATGGGGCAAAGTTCATCAAGCCGCCCCTTGGTGATAATAAATCCCCCGACATGTTGGCTCAGATGGCGCGGAAATCCGATAATTTCACCAATTAGCCTTATGGTTTGCGCAAGACGCGGATTGGTCATATCCAGCCCTAGCTCCTTGACCCGTTCAGGATCAGCACCACCATTTGACATCCCCCAAATTTGCCCAGACAGATTGGCCGTCACATCTTGGGATAACCCCATCACCTTGCCTACTTCGCGAATGGCGGCGCGTGATCGAAAATGGATCACGGTTGCGCATAATCCTGCGCGGTGGCGACCATATTTGGCATAGATATGTTGGATCACCTCTTCGCGGCGTTCGTGTTCAAAATCCACATCAATATCGGGTGGTTCACCGCGATGTTCGGATACAAACCGTTCCACCACCATTGTGATAATTTCGGGGCTTACATCCGTGATCCCCAACAGATAGCACAGGATCGAATTTGCCGCTGATCCGCGCCCTTGGCATAAAATTCCCTGATCACGCGCAAAGGTAACAATATCATGCACGGTTAAAAAATATGCGGGGAATTTCAACGCTTTCACCAGCGCCAATTCCTTGTCCATTTGCGCAATGGCACTGGCGGGCGCACCCTTGGGATAGCGGCGTTTCAAACCATCTTTTGCCAGCCGCGCCAATCGGTTTTGTGGGTCTTCGCCCCCCGCAATTTCATCGGGATATTCATAGCTCAGCTCGCTCAGACAAAAATGCGATTTATCCGCAATCTCTACCGTGCGGCGCAATGCGGCGGGGTGGCGAGCAAACAGGCGCAACATATCCGCCTCGCCCTTTAACCGCCGCTCGGCATTTGGCAATGCACGCGTGCCAATATCATCAATCGTGATGTGATTGCGCATACAGGTTAAAACATCCGCCAACTGGCGCCGTTTGGCGTGGTGCATCAAAACATCGCCCAAGGCCACCATCGGGGCGGCGGTACGATGCGCAAGCGTGGCACAGGCATCAAAATATTGCTGATCGCTACCATCATATCGCGGTGCCGCGCCCACAAATACATGTGCGGGATATGATTTGCGCAATGTCGCAATATCCCCCCTGCTGTCGCGCAATTTACCCTGTGGTAATGCAATCAGGTTCATCCCCGCACAGCCCGCCTGTAAATCCAACAGATCAAGATAACATTCACCCTTGGGCGCGCGCCGTTTGCCCAAGGTCAATAACCGCGTCAGGCGCGCATATGCGGCGCGATCTTGGGGCAATGCAATCCAATGTGTTGTGCTGTTACGCAACACCAATCGCACACCGATAATCAATTTTGGCAACGGTGCATTTTCACCAAGTTCACGGCGCAATTCCTTGCGTGCCGAAAACGCCCGCACCACACCCGCCAGTGAATTACGATCCGTAATCGCCAATGCCTTTAGCCCCAATTCAGCGGCGCGAATGATCAACTCTTCTGGATGAGATGCCCCACGTAAAAATGTGAAATTTGATGTCGCACATAATTCCGCATAACCAGATGACAGGGATGGATTAAGCGCGATCATGCAAATTCCCCTTGTGCAAACCAATTGGGGTTTTGTGGTGTAAAAAACAGCCACAGCCGCCGCCCCTGACGTGTTTCAATCCGCCAATAGTCGCGCAAACCAGAACGCCAATTATCATCGGGCAACCACCACTCTGGCGCAATACGTTCAGGGCCGGTTGCACGGGCAATGCTAAAAAACATTTTCCGCCAGTGAAATTGCATGGGAGGGCGTGATGTGATCTGCCCCGTAAAACGAATTGTTTCAGGGGGAAATAATCGCAACGGGCGTGGACGCAGCGCAACCCAATTCCCCGATGCATCGCTATATGCGGCAGGGGAAATTTGGAAACTGCGTTCTGGTATATGGCTATCAGCGGGGTGAAAGCGTTGGATATTTTCCAACCCAATGCGATTGCCAAGTCGCGTGATCAAATCATCCAACCCATCGCGGGGTTTCGCGCTACTGGGGGTGATTTGTTCATTCGGCAATGGTTCAACATGCACAGCAGCAAGGCGCAATTGATCAATACCAAACCCCGCATCAACATCGTGCACGCCACGTTCAAACAGCGGCAATATCCGGGTGTGATCACGCAATGGCGCGGCCAGACGCAATTCCACCTGTTGATTACCCTTGTCCACACGGCGCAGGGTTAATTGCAACACCCGCGCGCCCATTTCCTGTGCCTTTAATTTTGCGCAGAGGCGATCCAATAAACGCGCCGTTCCCGCCATCACATCATCATACAGACCAATGGGATCGGGAAATGTCATACGCACCCCGTAATGCGGGGCGTCTTGCAATGGGGAAATTTGTTCTGGTTGCTGGCCCAATGTTTGATCAAGACGTAACAACACATCCCCACCAAATCGGCGTGCAACGCTGGCGCGAGGCAATGTCAAAAGATCGGATATTTTGCGCAATCCTACGCGCTGTAATGACATGTCCGTTTTGGCATCAACGCGCAGCGCCGCAATAGGAAGATTTGCAATTTCGCCCACATCAGACACGGTTGCATCATCGCCATAATGCGCCAGTGCCCAAGCAGCCCCCCGTGTATCGCCAATACCGATACGCGCGTTAATCTGCGCACGTGCCAAACGCTGGCGCATATCAACCAGCATCCCCTGTTCGCCGCCAAATAAATGTGTTGATCCGCTGACGTTAAACAACAGCCCATCATCACCATCCACCCCAACCCAAGGGCAATAGCGTTTCCCCCAACGCGCCAAGACATGTAAAAATTGTGAATCTGCATTGGTATTGGCGGGTTGGCTTTGTAATTCGGGGCAATATGATCGTGCATCGGAAAACCCCATACCACGATAAAGCCCCTGTTTTTCCGCAGCCCTGTTTAAACAATACACGCGCTGCGTATTTTGTTGATTTTGGGTTAAAACAAACGGCGTTTCAGAATGTGTTTCAAATGGACGTACGCGTAGAACCCTATCGCTGGGCAGTCGGGGAAACCACATTGATACGACGCGTTTTTGCATCCCAATTCACATTCCATGCTGTCAATGTTCCTGATTTGTTCTTAATAATACTCCAATTTTGAAGAGTCGAGTCCGCAACACCCCCCGTTTCATCAAAAATTGGCGAACAGCGCCACCGCGTTTGGGCGGCATTACTGCCCATACCGTCAGGAATAAGACAAAGCCCTGTTGTATTCCCCGCCTGCGCCGCCAATTGCAACCGTCGCCCCTGTGTTAACGAAATATCCTGATCCAGTTCTATCACCACCAAAGACACCGATTTTCCGCGCAAGGATTCTTCGCCAACGGCCAAAACATCTGTTTGATTTTTGGCCTGCGCCACCAACAGGTTTTGTGGGTCAAAATATTGCGCGAAACCAGATGGATTAATTTGTTCTGAACGCCAAGATTCACGCACCCAAATGGTTGTTCCGCCCAAACGCGCTGCAAGCGAAAAGGCAAAGAATAACGCGGATGCGCCGCACACTTCGTGTGTGCGTGCGTTCATCGGGGGGAAATGGTTGTTGAAATCGATCATGATGACACTTGTATATCAAAACAAATGAAATGACATCACTGGTTCATCAACAACCTGTCCAAATGATTAGCGGGGCAAATCAATGACACGTAAAACACACCCTACCCCTGTTGTGATAATTGTCCTGTTTCCACCTGCAAACGTTTTGCCGCCGCACCCGGCGCACCGCCCCAAACCGCGATCCAGCGGTAAAAAATTGGTGTCAGAAACAATGTGAACACCGTGGCAAATCCAAGCCCGCCAACAATTACCCAGCCCACGGCAACGCGTGCCTCGGCACCCGCACCAGAGGTAAGGATCAATGGCAGCCCACCAAAAACGGTGGACACCATGGTCATCATCACGGGGCGAATGCGCAACCGCAATGCGTTGCGAATGGCGGTGTCGATATCTTCGCCTGCCTCGCGCAGTTGATTTGCGAATTCAACGATCAAAATTCCGTTTTTGGCCATCACACCGATCAACATCACCAGCCCGATTTGGCTATAATAATTCAACGAACCACCCGAAATTGAAATCGCAAGCAATGCCGCGGCGATACCAAATGGCACGGTTAAAATGATAACCACCGCGCTTGAAAAGCTTTCGAATTGGGCGGCCAAAACCAACAGCACGACAATCAATGCCACGGCAAAAACAGTGTAAATCCCCGATTCACTATCGTTTAATGTCGCCGCCTCGCCCGTGAAAATGATATTCATATCATCGGGCAACACCTCTTGGGCGATTTCTTGGATGCGATCCATAGATGCGGATAAATCAATGCCTTGGCCAAGGTTTGCCTGAATCGCAACCGATAGCGCACCACCTTGGCGTTCGATCTGTGCTTGGCTTACGATTGTGTCCATTGATGCCACCGCCGACAGTGGAACATAGCCACCATCATCAAGACGCAACGACACAGATGCAATATCAGATGGATCATCAATGGGCGGGCCACCGGGCACAACATTCACGTCAATCTCGGTGTCATTTTCAAACACACTCACAGCGATTTCACCTTGTACCAATGCGCTAATGGTGCTGGTCACTTCGGCAGCACTTAACCCCATTGCATTGGCGGCGGCGTCATCGACTGTGACCTCTAGCTGTGCTTGTACACTGTCATTGGACAGTTGCGGGTTCAAAAATGTTTGATCTTGTGACATCGCCACCACCAAGGCATCGGCGGCCTCAGTCATATTTTCGATATTTGTACCAGTAATGGCAAAGCTAAGCCCGCGCCCTGCGCCACGAATGTTCAAGCTATTTGTCGAACGTGCGCTGACCTGAACACCGGGCACACTGGACAATTGACCGCTAATTTTTGCGACAAGCTCTTGTTGAGTAAAATCGCGTTCGCTCCAATCTGGTAGGCGCACAATGATAAAGGCATTTGTTCCACCCCCAACGCCGATAATGCTTTGAACCGCTGCAATATCGCCAGCTTCTTGGTAAGGAGAGAGAATTTCTTCAACAAGGCTCACTTGTGTGTCCAAATATTCCACCGTGGTATCGGATGCGCCGCGTGCCTGAACCAAAAAGAAACCGCGATCTTCGGATGGGGTAACGGTTGATGGCAAATTTGATGCAGCGCCAAGTGCGATCATCGCAAATGCGGCAGCAATTCCCAAAATAAACACCGGCGTGCGGATTGCCCAATCCATCACCGTATCGAACCCATGCGAAAGTTGCGCCACAATTTTGGACGGTTTGTTTGAATTGCCATTTGGTTTGCCGGGATCAAGCAAGGCAGACAATACAGGTGCCAAGGTCAATGCCGTAAGCGAAGATAGCGTCACGGCAAATGCCAGAACAAAACCAAATTCAGAGAAAACGCCCCCTGCCTGACCAGGCAAAAATGAAATTGGAATGAACACAGCGGCCAATGTTGCAGTGGTGGAAATCACGGCAAAGAACACCTCGTTCGTACCGGCAGCCGCCGCCGCAAAGGCACCCATGCCTGCCTTTCGTTTGCGCACGATATTTTCAATCACAACGATTGCATCATCCACAACCATCCCCGTGGCCAGTACCAGTGCCAACAAACTAATCGTGTTAATCGAAAACCCTGTCAGCCAGATCGCCGCAACCGTCCCGATAAGTGCGACTGGAATTGTCACCGCAGGAATAAACGTGGCGCGAACAGATCGTAAAAACAGAAAGATCACCGCAATCACAATTCCAGTAGCAAGCAAGATTGATTTTGTGACCTCGTTCACCGATCCTTCGATGAAAATACCATCATCTGATGCAATGATGAGCTGAACACCCTCGGGCAGATTGGCGCGCAATTCATCCACCGCAACATTCACCGCGCGTGAAATTTCAAGCGTATTGCCCGCAGATTGGCGCGTAATATCCAACCCAATGGCCGTTTGCCCATTCACCCGCGCAAATACATCGCGATCTTCGGGCATGAATTGAACCAATGCGACATCAGACACTTGTGTGGTGTCATTAATCGGAATTTGTTTAATCATATCAACGGTAACGGTTTCATTCCCAACCCGAAGCGCAAGCGTTTGTGATTGAGTTTCCAATTCCCCCAACGCCGTATCGTCGCGCAAGGCTTCCAATGCCGTGGTCACATCAAATACTGTTAATCCTCTGCTCGCCAAAGACAGCATATCAAGTGTGACGCGAAATTCGTTTGATCGATTGCCGCGCACTGTGACCTCTGCGATCCCGTCGATCAGGGACAGGCGTTCATAAACTGGGCCTTCTGCGATTTGGGTCAATGTGTCAAATGTTGCATCACCCATCAACGCAAGCCGAATAATCGCATCGGAATTTGAATCACTTTTGCTCACAGTTGGATCGTCAATATCATCGGGCAACTGACGCAAAGTGTCCGAAACAATTTCACGTGCCTCGTTCGCAGCAATATCAATATCTGTGCCATCAGATAGATCAATTGTCATACGGCTCGAACCAGAGCTAGAGGTTGATTCAATATATGATAAACCTTCTAATGCGCTGAGCGCATCTTCCAAAACTTGGGTGACTTCTGTGTCAACGGTTGTGGGAACGGCACCATCATAAGTGGTGCGAATGGATAAGACAGGCTGATCCACATCGGGCATTTCGCGCACGTCCACACTGGACAATGCCGCCAGCCCTGCAATGATGATTAACAGATTTAAAACAATCCCAAAAATGGGACGCGCGACAAATGTATCGGCAAAGCCTGCTTTGTGAAGCACTTTCTCAATGCTCATGAACGTGCTCCACCAACAGATTGTGCAGCAACATCAACCACATTTGCACCATCGCGTAGCTTGGCCGCGCCCTCTACCACCACAGATGTACCAACAGTAACATCCGTATCAACCCACACCCGATCGCCATCGCGATATCGAATTGTTGCGGGTTTTCGAATGGTCTTACCATCGCCATCTACCACCCAAATTCCTGAGCCGTCGCGGTTCCAAGTAATTGCAGTTGCTGGCAACACAGGTAAAGGATCTGTTTCCTCTAACATGCGCACACCCAGCGTCATCCCGGACCATAACATCCCATCGGAATTATCGACCTCTGCTTGCACGGTGGCGCTGCGTGTGACGGTATCAAGACGGCTATCAAAGGCGACAATTTTGCCCTCGAACGTGCGGCCAGCAAAACTTGGCGTGCCAACCAGAACGGTTTTCCCTTCAACCAACAGACCGATGGATCGCTCAGGGACCTCAAATTCAGCCAACAATGTGGTTGAATCGTCAATTTCAACAACCACGTCATTGGTTGATAACACATCGCCAAGATCAATATCGCTTAACCCAAGGCGCCCAGAAATCGGCGCTTTGATTGTGCGATCCTCGACCGCGATTTTGGCCAAGCCTGCGTTTGCCTCGGCAAGTTGTTGTGCCAATATTGCCTCTGACATGGTGACTTGGGTAATGGTGGAATTGCCAGATTGGCGCAGATTTTCATACCGCTCTACCGTGTCTTGCGCTTGTTTTAGCTCTGCTAATGCGATGTCATATTGTAAAACTTGGGTTTGATCATCCAATCGCACCAACACGTCACCTTTTTCGACAAAGGCATTCGCTCGCAGATTGGTTTCAACCACTTCGCCCGTTTCACTGGTGATCACGGTTGCGTTGCGTTTTGAAACTGCGCTCCCGATGGTGCGCAAAACAATCGTATAGCTTTCTGTTTCCAACGCATTCATCACAACGCTGGTTGCGCTGTTACGACCACCACCCCTGCGTGGGCCATCTTGTTGTTGTGATGCTTGCTGATCGGCTTCATCCATTCCGATAATTGGCGCAAGTGGCGCGGGTATCCCAAATGATGCAACATAAGCGCCCATTAAAATGACGAGCGTTGTGGACATAACCAATAAATTCTTCACGGCATTTTGCCTTTCATTTTATTCCCTGCTGGCCAGCAAGACGTATCAAAATCGTATCAACCCAAAAACCAAGAGCAAAAATTTGGAAACCAGATTACTTTCCGCTTTCCCCTTCTGTGCAAAATTTATGCGCTTTCATTTCCTTGGCTGATAAATGGTGCAACCAAAGGTTCAACGAAACGTCGGGATTTTTCCGTCGCAACAAATTCAATTTTTTTGAATTTATTTTTTGAAACGTTGGAACCCTGCCCTATTCTGACGGATGCGTTTCAAAAAAGGTCGAACAATTGGTTAACAAATGTTGACCGGTTCCAAGTTTGATGTCAGCATCCACACATACATACAAGGAGACAGCTTATGGCACAGTCAAAATTAGACACAGGTAAATTATTCGGTTTTAGTCAGTTCAACAAACTTCACGCATCGAATGCGACAGATGACAAACAAACCGATGGTGATCTGGGCCGTCTGTTTTCCAAACGTGGGGTTGTCGAAAATGAACCCCAACAAGAAAGCGTTGCTGAACTTGGTCGGTTATTTTCCAAACGCGGCCAAGTCGAAATCTGATTGATCCGATCAAATTTCCTGAACAATTCAGATGAAAATATTCGACGGGGCTCAACACCCAGATGAAATTGATACGGCTTTGCGCGCCAACCTCGCGCAAAGCCTTGTTCATATTGCGCAAACATTTTCCGAATTAATCAATCAATCGGATGATGAAATTGGCGAAATGGTGGAACGGATCAAAACCACCCGCCAACCCGCCAGCATGTTTGCACATTATTTTAATCTTGTGATTGCGGCGCAAAATGGTTCGACGGGTCAAATCCTAAACCATTGGGATGCGATGCGAAATACATCCGGTGGTGATGGGTTGTCGATTTGCCCATTTAACAAAACCGCGCTTGGTGCAAATTACGATTTGTTCCCCCCGCTTTTGTTTTCCGAAGTTGGCCAATCACCTATGATCCCACCCAGCGATGCGGATTTTGAAAATTTTACATCCCATCTGCATCAAGCATTTGAAATCATTAAATCAACTGATGCGAAGCTTTGGGATGAAATCAACGGTTGTTTCAATTTAATCTGTGGATCAAGCAAAACCAAAGACCCCAAAATCGCTGGTTTTGGTAGCGTCACGTCCTTGATGACTTGGGGCGCTACATTCGTCAATATTGATGCCCATCAAACCCTGTTATCAGTGGTGAATTTTCTGGTGCATGAAACGACCCATGCCCGCCTGTTTGGGCTAAGCTTTGATAACCCGTTGGTGTTTAATCCACTGGATCAAAATTACAGCTCGCCATTGCGCAGCGATCCACGCCCGATGGATGGCATATACCACGCAACAATCGTTTGTGCGCGCATGGCAGAATTCAATCATATGTTGTTAAAAAGCAATCCATTGGATGCAATCACATCCGATGAATTAACCCAATCAATCAACAAAAATAGCAAACGATTTTTTGATGGTTATGACGTGATCAAAGCGGATGGAGATATGTCCCCATTGGCCGCACAGATTTTATCAGATGCCTATGACGTTGTTCGCGCGTTTTCCATGACGGATGCACGTGTTTGATTTCCAACCATATGTGAATGCAAATCATCCCGATCTATTCGCGTTGATCCAAGGTTTTATCGCCACTCACCCACAAGCAAAATACACCGAGATTAACGCACGCGGCGATCAAATTTCCAACAGCGTTGATGATTTGCACCATGCCAGCCTGCGTATTCATGCGGGGTTCGTCGCGCGTGGTGTAACACCCAATGATACAATCTGTGTGGTTTGCACCAGCCTGTTTGAACTGATCCCAACCATTTGGGCAGCGATGCGCATTGGTGGGGTGCATATTTTGCCCGTTCATATCAACCAAGCCACTCTTGCACGCGGACAAGTGGTGGATGTTGTTGCCGATTGGGCGGTGCGATTATCTGAACCAATGATCGTCACGTCCATTCCGCTTGATGGGTTAATGGATAAATTACCAAACCAGCGCATCGTTGATTTGGGCGAATTGTTATCGACACGCGAAACAGCGCCAGCGCCGATTACGCGCAAACCCGTTAAGTTTTTGTTTAAAACTTCGGGCACAACGGCACGACAAAAATTGGTTGTGGTGGATGAACCCACCTTGTTTCATCGCTATCCAACACAAAAACGTGCACCCGTTTTAGATGCATCATTAACAATGCAACCCTTTGATGGACTATCACTCAGCACGCTCATATTACCGAACACGCCGCAAATGGTGTATTTACAACCCGATCATTTTGCCGCGCAGCCGCTGTCGGGGTTGCGCATCATCGAACAGTTCAAAATCCCACTGATCAGCCTTTCAAGCAGTTTCGCTGCGCGTGTTATCACGGAATTTCACAACACTGGTGCGATTTTTGACCTGTCACATGTCAAAACGCTTGGTTTTGGTGCGGAAATGACGGTTCCAACGGTTGTGCGGGAAATGACGCAAGTTTTGGCAAAATGTGGTGCCAAAAACCCAGCCATCGGGATTGGGTATGGCATGACAGAGGTCGGATTAATCTGTCAGGCCCCCGCCCAATCCCAAACAGAGTTTTTTGCCCAAACAGATGTCACAAGCGGCCCCTGCCGTCCGGGCGTTTCCGTGCGTATCACAGATCACGATGGCAATCGCGTGGCGAACGGTCAATCAGGACGGATAGAGGTTCATGCACCGCGCAAGCTATTTAGCGGGTATTATAACGATCCAGCCGCCAGCGGCGATGCAATTACACATGATGGATGGTTTCGCACAGGTGATCTGGGAGTTTGGCATAACGGCCAAATCACCGTCATCGGGCGGGAAAAGAATACGATTATTTCAAATGGTAAAAACGTTGCACTTGAACATATTGAAAAAATAATCGGCCAAATTGATCCGATTTCCCCACCGTATGTCGCCGCTGTAAGTGCACGCGATGACAAGAGCGCAACTGATACGCTCGTGGTTTTTATCGCCACGCCAAAACTTGGCCCCTATAAAACAGAACAGCTTTGCCAGATCGTCAAACAAATCGTGGCAGAACGCACCGGTATTGCCATTGCGCATCTGTATTTGATTGCCCAATCCGAATTCCCATTTGGCCCATCGGGTAAACTTTTGCGGCAACGTTTATTGTCAGATCACCAAAACAAACGGTGGATTCCGCACTCCTATCAAACGCTTAGCCGCAAACCATCAACAGATGAAATTGATCCTTGGCTCATCACCAAATGGCAAAGCACGTTCAACATGACCACCCCACCCGATGGGCAAACAAACCTGTTTGCCGTTGGGGGTGATTCATTAACCTGTGCGAAATTGGTTGGGGCGGTGGAACAGCAGTACAACTGTCGGATAAATTTGCCAGCGTTTTATAAAAAACCAACGTTGCGCAATTTGGCACGCTGTTTGGAAAACGCAACCAAGCGTAACGCGAATATGTCAGACGCTGACATAAACAATGATCCAGCGGCGTTGCGCCGAAAAATCGCACTGTACTTTGGCGCATGGTCAGGCGAGCGCACCCACCCAGACAGCTTAATCATCGGCGCAAATACCAAAGGGTGCAAACCGCCCCTATTTTTGATTTGTCAGGCCAAAGACGAATTTGAAGCACTCGCAAAACAAATGGGACAGGATCAACCCGTTTATGCCATGCGATCACTGGTCGAAGTTTCGCGCAATTATTCAGGCGCCGCTTATGATGCATTAATCGATCATTATTTCACACAAATGCAGGGCATTTTACGTGATCAAAACTTTGCCATTATGGGCGTATGTCAGGGCGGAATGATCGCGGTGGAATTGGCAAAACGATTTGATGAAATTAAACGCGCCCCTTCACGGCTTATCCTGTTGGAATGGGCGTTTAAACAAGGGGAATATTCAAATGCTGTTGATCTCATCTATTGCGCATCTGGTCCAACAGTCGATATTTATCAAATTCCCCAAATCAAAGGACCAGATTGGCGCAGTCAATTTCCACAACATCAGGTCACAGCATTGAATTGCGATCATCTCGATCCGTTTAAACCTGAATATATAACATCGCTGCATGATGCCCTGTTAAAGATGCCACTAGCACCTTGATCAAGAGATATATTCCGGCTGTCATTATAAAATAGTTTGGTGCATGATTGCGCCTGAAATTCAAAAAAAATTGCGCTCGCTAGCACATACACCTTATGCAGAATAAACAAAGGCTTACCATGAAACGTTCACGTATAAATGATATCCTTTTATCGGCTGATGATATGATCCGTTCCTTTGGGTTTGTTCTTCCGCCCTTTGCATATTGGACACCCGATGAATTTCGGCAGCGCAAGGATATCGCCAACAACGTCATCAATGCGCGTTGTGGGTGGGACATCACCGATTATGGCGCAGGTGATTTTGATAAAATGGGATTGTTCTTGTTCACGCTGCGCAACGGGCGCCTTGCAGATTTACAACGCGGTGGTGGCATGTGTTATGCGGAAAAACTCCTCATCTCTCGCCAAGATCAGCTAAGTCCGATGCATACCCATATTATTAAGGCAGAAGATATCATCAATCGCGGCGGCGCGACGTTGGTGATAGAATTATTTGGATCCGATGACCAAGGGAATTTTGATGAAACCAGCGGTGGACGGGTGTATTGCGATGGGATCAAAAGAGAATTTGCAGCTGGTGAAAAACTCAAACTTGCCCCAGGTGAAAGCGTAACTTTGATGCCCGGTGATTGGCACGCATTTTGGGGCGAAGGTGGCGATGTTTTGGTTGGCGAGGTATCCACCGTGAATGATGATGAAACAGACAATGTTTTTCGCGAACCAATTGGGCGTTTTGCCAAAATTGATGAAGACGTCGCACCTAAACACCTGTTGGTCAGCGATTATAAAAACTGGTTGGAATAACGACGTACCATGCCTTACCCCATTACTGACCCTCGTCAATTTCTGACATCTCTTTTTCTATCTGCTGTGCGCGTGGCCGACCCATTGCGCGTTGTGGCACCATACCTGCCACCCCGCCCAAAGGGACGTTTGGTTGTTATTGGCGCTGGCAAGGCCAGTGCGCGCATGGCCGAGGCCGTTGAAAAACACTATGGCCCATGTGAAGGATTGGTGATCACGCGATATGGCTATGCGCGTGAATGTGAAGGGATCGAAATTGTCGAGGCCGCACATCCCGTACCAGATGCCGCTGGCGAAACGGCCACGCGGCACATGATTGAACGTGTGTCGTCACTTGGGCCAAATGATTTGGTTCTAGCACTCATTTCTGGGGGCGGTTCGGCCTTGTTATGTGCGCCGATTGATGGCGTGTCGTTAAATGATAAAATAGAGTTAAATCAAAAGCTTCTTTCATCTGGTGCACCAATTGGTGACATGAATATCGTGCGCAAACACCTCAGCCGCGTTAAAGGCGGCCAATTGGCCGCGGCTTGTTATCCCGCGCAATTGTTGACATTGATGATTTCCGATGTGCCGGGCGACGACCCTGCCATGATTGCATCTGGCCCAACAGTTGGTGATACCAGTACCGCGCAAGATGCGTTTGATATTTTGGATCGCTATAACATCAAACTGTCCGATCATTTGCGCCGTGCGATTGCAAAATCGTCCCAAGTGATTGCACCTGATCATCCCAAGCTACAAACAACCAAAAACCAAATTGTTGCCGCACCATCCATGTCGTTATCAGAGGCCGCGCGCATCGCAACTGATGCAAATTGCGAAATCCGCGAACTGGGCGATGCAATCGAAGGCGAAGCACGCAACATTGGCCAATCACAGGCAAAAATGGCAATGTCATTGCAATCCCATGTCAATAAAACTGGCAAACCCCTCATTCTTTTGTCTGGGGGGGAATGCACGGTCACACGTCGTGGTGATGGTATCGGGGGGCCAAATGCGGAATTCGTGCTTGCGACAGCAATCACATTAAACGGGCATCCCAACATCCACGTTATCGCCGCGGATACCGATGGTGTTGATGGCGCTGCAGAAGTTGCCGGTGCCTATGCAGGGCCCGAAACATTGGCATATGCATCAAAGCATAAAATGGACCCCAAATTGGCGCTTGCAAACAACAACGCACATGGCTTTTTTGCCAAAGTGGGTGGTCAGATTATCACCGGCCCCACATTAACCAATGTAAACGATTTTCGTGCAATTCTTATTTGTCCCAGCTAGCCCAAGATTATCCTTGTCCATGGCTTTGATCATATGCTGATTTTGGTGGGGTTTTATGCATTGCGCGTGCTTGAGCACCAGGATCATAAATTTCGATTTCAAGCGGATAACATTGCGCAACATCTGATGTATGTTCCTGTCCACAATCCCCACCCGGGCATGCAGACAGGCCAACAATCAAATCAATTTCTGCATAAAATTCCAGATAATCACCGGGGCGCACGGGGCTTGCTTTCATAAAATATTGCCCTGTGTCACGTGTAAATCCCGTGCACATGAACACGTTCAACACATCATGCACGTGTTTTTCCGCATCCATGAATGATAATTCGCAATGCTGTGCCAATGCACGGGTCAGGTTTGAATGACAACAATTGTGATAATTCCCACCCGACAAAAGCCGCCCCGTATAAGGATCACATCGCGTTCCAATCACATCATGAACAGACCCGCCAAATTCATCAAACCCATACCAATCCAGCGTATCGTCAACAATAGTCGCCATCGGGCGCAGGTTGGGAAAACTTGACCACATGCGATTACCCGTGGATAAATGTGTGCCATGCAATGCGCGGGTTTTGCCAGAATAAAACTTTTCTTGTAAATCCACTTTATTCCAAAGGTTTAAATCCCCAACCTGTGGTCCCTGCACCGATAAAATACGGAAAAACGCACCCGCTGGCACATCCACACAAGCGGCATCACGCGCGGGCACCGTTACAGTTTTGATATGTTTTGCCTCGTTGCGTAAATCTGCAATTGCACCATGATCAGCCTCAATACACGCATTTGGCGGATAGCAAATAACAGGCGAAATTTTGCGTCGTTTATCCGCATCTTTGGGTGGGGCAAAACGAGGTGTTTGGGGTTTCATGAAACGATCCTTTTGGTGGCATTCCCAAAATTGTAGTTTTTATTCAATCATTGTCGAACAAAAACCGCACCGGACAAATTGCCAAACCATGATTCAAAACTGATGAAAAGGGTATGGTGGCGGAGAGACAGTCCGCTAAAGTCATGTTGCATGAAACATCATACTCGCGCACTAAACATTTGTTATTAAATGAATTTTAACACATAATTAATTTTTCTTGCTTCATTCCATCGCAATCAATATCAACAAATCACAGAATAAATGTGGGGCTGGATGTGGGGCTGAGAAAGAGTTGTTAACTGATACAAAAGCACGAAAATGCAAAACCGGTGATAAACCTGTGAGTGTTGGTGGCGTACCTGGTTTGCGCTTTGAACCCTCTTCTCAAAATGGAAAAGCTAAGTTCACCTTGCGGTTTGTCTCACCAGAAACGCGTAAGCGACGCGATATGGGTTTGGGTACCTATCCTCATATCAGTATTGCACAAGCGCGGGCCAAAGCCCTTCAATATAAGGCACTCATCGAAGATGGCATAGATCCTATTGATCAGCGCGCACGCGATGCACGCATTCAAGAGCAAGAGAATAATATTCCGACCTTCGCGACAGCTTGTGAAAAGGTTTTTGCGGATATTTCTCCAGCCTTTAAAAACAACAAGCACAAGCAGCAATGGATAAACACGTTACGTAGCTATGCCATTCCAAAGATAGGAAATGTTACCGTTGATCAATTAAGAATTGCTGATTTTGCAGATGCGCTCCGCCCGATCTGGCTCACGAAACCAGAAACAGCCAGTCGATTAAAACAGCGCTGCGAACGTGTGATGCTTTGGTGCATCGCGCAGGGGTATATCGAACATAATCCTGTGTCATCTGTGAGTGCTCTGCTTCCAAAACAACCAAAAAAACGTGACCGTGTTCAACATTTCCCAGCAGTTGCGTGGCGGGATCTGCCCAGCGCAGCAAAACAACTGTTCCAAGCTGACAATATGACTTGCGGGAAACAGGCATTACTGTTTCTCATTTTGACTGCAGCGCGATCAGGAGAAGTGCGCGGTGCAACATGGGATGAAATTGATCTACCAAATAATGTTTGGTCGATCCCTGCACATCGCACCAAAACGGGCAAACCGCATAATGTTCCATTATCGGCACCCGCGCTCAATCTACTAAAGCATCGCAAGCCCTTTGCACACGAAGGCCCTTGGGTATTTTCGAAATCAGGGCGTAGCCCTCTCAGTGACATGACGCTGAGCAAAATATTGCGTGATGCAAAAATCGCAAGTGATACTGCCCAGCGCTTTGCCACAGTTCATGGATTTCGCTCAAGCTTTCGCGATTGGGCCTCTGAAAATGGTTATGCCCGCGACCTCGCCGAACGGGCACTTGCACATGCCATCAAGAGCGAAACAGAATCCGCGTATCATCGCACTGATTTATTGGAACAAAGACGTGATATGATGGAGAATTGGGGAAGTTTTTTGTTTGCAGGAGAGCATCATCATTCTGAATAGCAAATAGAAAAAGCAGGAATATCCATATCAGTCATTAACAATTTGAGTTAACAACCGGCTCAGCGTCGAAAGTGCTTGCTTGACTAAAATCAGCGTCAAATTCTATCGAATTGGAAACAAACGCCATGGGGTCATCGTTATGACGTTGTCCAAGATGAATTTCCTGTCGATGGCGGATTAACCTCGCGGCGAATTGATATTTTAGCGCGGAACCGAGCTAGTGGCGACCGGCTAATTATCGAACTTAAACGCGCCGAAGCCAACATTGCTGCAGTGCATCAGGTCTCGGAACACCTGTTAGCTCTAGGAAAGCGGGATGATTTCGCACATGGTCGCCTTGATGGCGTGCTCGTAGCAGAACGTATTTCTCCTGCAGTGCGGGAATGTGCGGCAAACGAAGGCGTATCGGCATACGAAGCAAACTGGCCTTTTGAATTTATCCAAGTGACCTAAATTAAAAGGCAGCCTGTTTCTCAATCTGCACAGCCATCCAAAAACAACCGCTTGTTGAACGGTGCGCTGCACCCGACATTAGCGCACCTGCAGCGAAATGACCTTGCAATAAACTTTCATCCATTCGTGTCCGACGATCATTCGCCTGGAACCGCATTGGGGATGGAAGCTGGCCTGCCCCTGTATTCCGTCGCCAGTTCATGATTCACCCGAGACAGCGCAAAGCGTTTCCAGATCACAAAAATGGACGGGATCACAAGTAGGGTTAGCAACGTTGCCGTTGCCATGCCGCCGACCATAGGGGCTGCGATCCGCTGCATGATTTCGGACCCTGTACCGTGACCGTACATGATTGGAATGAGGCCTGCAAAGATCGTTGCCACCGTCATAATTTTCGGTCGTACACGTAACAACGCGCCTTCAAAAACGACTTGTTCGACATCTAATGCTGTCAACTCCCGTTGCTCTTGCATGGCGCTTGTCTTGCGTTTTTCCCAAGCCAAATTGAGATAGAGGAGCATCACAATCGCCGTTTCAACGGCGACGCCCGCAAGGGCGATGAAACCTACCAGAACAGCGACCGAGATATCGAAATTCAGATACCATATCAGCCACACGCCACCCGCAAGCGCCACGGGTAGTGCCGCAAGGATGATCGCCACTTCGGTGACGCGACTGAAGGCCATGAATAGCATAAGTGTGATAATCAGAAGAGTTGCAGGTGCAACAAGCTTAAGCCGGTTCTGCATCCGTTCGATATATTCATACTGACCCGACCACGTAATCGAATAACCCGGTGGCAGGTTCACCATTTCAGCCACAAGTTCTCGGGCTTCACTCACATACCCCCCCAGATCGCGACCTGAGATGTCGATAAACACAAATCCTGTGCGACGGGCATTTTCCGATCTGATCATCGCAGGGCCATCAACGATCAGAATTTCCGCTAGGGTTCCAAGTGGGACATGAGCGCCCGATGGCGTCACAACTGGTAAATCGCGCAATCGTTCGGGGCTATTGCGCCATTCCTGCGGATACCTCAGATTGATCGGAAACCGCTCAAGACCCTCAACACTTTCGGAGACTTGCATGCCACCGATTGCAGTCTGAACGACATCTTGAACGTCTCGCACACTCATCATGTAGCGGGCGGCAATGTCCCTATCGACGTTGATTTCGATGAAACGGCCACCAACAGGACGTTCAGCATAGGCCGATGCTGTCCCATCAATGCCCCCGACGACCTGTTCGATCTCGATGCCGATTGCTTCAATAACATTCAGGTCTGCTCCTGAAATTTTCACGCCTACGGGTGTCTTAATCCCGGTGGCAAGCATATCGATGCGGTTCTTAATTGGCTGGATCCATACATTTGTAACACCGGGGATTTGCACAATACGGTCAAGTTCTTCTCGGATGCGCTCCATCGTCATGCCTTCGCGCCATTCACTTTCGGGGCGCAGTTGCACGGTCGTTTCGATCATTGTAAGTGGTGCGGGATCCGTCGCGGTTCCGGCGCGGCCAAGTTTTCCATGCACAGTTAGAACCTCGGGTACGGTCGCGATCAAACGGTCCGATTGCTGTAAAACCTCGCGCGCCTTGCCTATGGAAACACCCGGATACAGCGAGGGCATGTAGAGAAAATCACCCTCATTCAGCTCTGGCATGAACTCTGTCCCAACGCGTTGCAAGGGCCACGCCATCGAAACCACCAGACCTACAGCGAGCATCGTTGTAGCCCAAGGCCACGCGACGGCTGCATCCAGAAATGGGCGGTAAGCCCAGATTACCAATCGGTTCAACGGGTTCTTACGCTCCGGCATGATACGCCCGCGCACAAAATATCCCATCAGCACCGGCACCAACGTCACAGCAAGGATAGAAGCAGCTGCCATTGCATATGTCTTTGTAAAAGCTAGCGGCTTAAAGAGCCGGCCTTCTTGACTTTCAAGCACGAACACAGGGAAAAAGCTGACCGCGATTATCGCTAGTGCAAAAAATAGCGCTGGACCTACTTCTTCACAGCATTCAGTTACTATCCGCCAACGGTTTTGCGATGTCAGCGGTTCCTTTTCGATCCGCCTGTGCATCGCTTCGATCATGACGATAGCGGCATCTACCATGGCCCCGATAGCGATCGCGATACCGCCCAAGGACATGATATTCGCGTTCACACCCTGAAACTTCATGATGATGAAGGCGGCAAAAATACCAAGGGGTAGAGATAAAATAATCACGAGAGATGAGCGGATATGCAGCAGGAACGCGGCACAGACCAACACAACGACAATGAATTCTTCGGTCAGTTTCTTCTCGAGGTTTTCAATCGCACGCTCAATTACACCAGCCCGATTGTAGGTAGTGATTAATTCAACACCTGCAGGCAGGTTTAACCGCAATTCTTCGATCCGTGCTTCGACAGCTTGAATCGTGGTAAGTGCATTTCCGCCCCACCGCAAGATCACAACACCACCTACTGCGTCGCCTTCACCGTCAAATTCACCAACACCGCGCCGCAACTCTGGCCCAAGCCGGATTTCGGCGACGTCTTCCAAAGTAATCGCAGCACCTCGGTCGTTGACGATTAATGGGGCACTGGCCAGATCCGATAACTCGTCAACATATCCTGTCGATCGAACCATGAATTCTGCCTCGCCCATCTCGATGACGCTGCCTCCAGTTTCTCGGTTTGCGCCCTGTATCGAGTTACGAATTTGCCCAAGCGTAAGATCAAACGCGCGCAGCTTGTTTGGGTCCACGACAACCTGGTATTGCTTGACCATACCCCCGATCGTGGCAACCTCGGAAACGCCTTCGACGGTCTGGAGTTCGTATTTCAGAAACCAATCCTGCAAAGTGCGCAGTTCAGAAAGATCATGATTTCCGGTGCGATCAATCAATGCGTATTGGTAAATCCAACCGACTCCCGTCGCATCTGGACCTAGTTGAGGAGAGACACCTTCTGGAAGGTTGGCTGTGATCTGGCCTAAATACTCTAAAACTCGTGTTCTAGCCCAGTAGAGATCAGTACCGTCTTCAAAAACGACATAAACGTAACTGTCCCCAAAGAATGAAAAACCGCGCACGTCAGTGGCACCCGGAACCGCAAGCATTGCGGTAGTGATGGGGTAAGTAACTTGGTCCTCAACCACTTGCGGCGCCTGTCCCGCAAAAGGCGTTTTAATGATGACTTGCACATCTGACAGGTCAGGGATGGCATCAACAGGTGTAGACCTGATCGCCCAGCCCCCCGCTATGGCTAACATCATGGACAACGCCAGAACCATAAACCGGTTCTTGATAGATGCGCGTATAAGGGCGGGGATCATTGGCTCACCTGCTCTGTTGTTATGACGCCTACTAGCCTCATGGAAAAATCAGGATTACGGGTCATCAGCAGCGTCAGTTCTTCGCCCAAAGGCAATGAACTGGCTTCCACTGACGGCGACAGTTCAAAGTCCATAGTCATTCCGGGCATGCCAATATCCGTCATCGGTCCATGTGTTATATTTGCCGTACCGCTGGACGGATCCACTTCATTGATCGTTCCTGAAACTTCGATGGGCGGCGCAGCTGTATCTACGGCTGCCAAAACCATCGTCATTCCGTCTGGGCGCTCAAAAGTGAGGGTCATTTCCGTTCCGATGGGTAATTCTGCAATATCAACGGTATCCAAAAGATCGAAATCCATCGTCATGCTTGGCATGCCCGTTTCTTTTATCATGCCGTGTGTAATGGTCGCCCGTCTAGCATCTGAGTCTATCGCATCAATAGTGCCGGCGACGACGAAAGATTCTGCCGCCATTTCTAAGATAAGATCACGTTCGTCCATATTCTCTTGGATCTCGGCACTTTCATCAACAGGCCTCACCCCCACGATGACAAACATACCATCGGCGTTTTCAGCCAAATCGAACTCCATTTGTGTACCGAGTGGCACCTCAACCACATCAAGGTTGGACACTGGCATGTCCATAACCATTGCAGGCCAGCCAAGTTCTGGAATTGGGTCGTGGCTCATTGTGAGTTTACCGTCAGCGGTCACGGCCTCGACAACTCCCACACCTGTCGCCGCAATGCCGTCATCCGGAGCGATTTCATTTATGTAGAGCAAACCATCTGCGCCACGGATCACCTCAAACTTGACTTGCTGACCTGCCGTTAATCGGCCAACGGGAATGTCTGCTTTTACAGCAAAATCTGTATCCATTGCAGGCCAGCCAACACTTGCCAGATCTCCATGTCGAATTGTTGCCACGCGAGTCTGCGGATCGAATGCGAGCAATTCACCTGCGCCTCGTGCAGGTTCCGCACCCGTAGGTGCCATCCGCATCACACCTGCGCTCAACGCACTTTCACTGTCGATTAGGAATTGAGCGGATGCTACAACTTCTTCGCCTGGCGCTAGACCTTGAACAATTTCCGTTCGCCCGCCACCACCAAAGTTATCGCGCAAGCCAGTTGTCACCAGTCGCGGTGCGAACGTGCCTTCACCGGTTTTAAGAATAACACGTTCAGCTCCACCTGTTCGGATGATTGCCTCGGTTGGAACCGTCAACGCTTGACGGGTTTTATTGGGTACGAGTGAGACATTGCCAAACATATTAGGCTTCAAAAGCCTTTTGGAATTGTTAACGCGTAGGCGAACTGGGAGAGTACGCGTCGCGGCATCTAACTCTGGATAGATGTAGTCGACCTGGCCTTTAAAGATTTGCCCATTTAAATGCTCAAAACGGACAAATGCCGTCATGTCATCGGTCATACGGGCAATATCACGCTCGAACACATCCACGATCAGCCAAACAGTGGACAGGTCTGTCAGCGAAACCGCCCGCGTGTTGGGCTGCAGGTACATGCCGTCTGCGGCTTCAAGAGCGATAACAACACCGTCTTGGGGGGCGTAAACCTGCAAGTTGCGTGCCGTAGTCCCCGTCGCTTCGATTTCTTCAATCTGCCGATCCGACATACCGTGACTGCGCAACTTATTACGCGAAATTTCCAGCAGGCGTCGATTACCTTCCTTCATAATGCGGACGTGTTCGGCGCTTGCGGATCCTATAACCGTGGAAAACATCTCGAATAATATGTCACCTTCCAGAACACGGTCCCCGACCGCACGAACCGTCAATTCTTCAATCCATCCCTCAACGCGAGTGTGAACATGACTAGTCAGGTGTTCGTCATACCCGACGAAGCCTACGGTCTCGATGGTTTCGGAAATATCGCTTATCTGCGCTACGGCAGTTCGCACGCCAATTGCGTTAATCTCAGCCGCTGACAAAGTGACCGTAGACGGGTCTTCTGAACTCTCTTGACCCGCATAAACCGGGATTAAATCCATGCCCATAGGGGATTGACCAGGTTCATCCCGACGAAAGTTCGCATCCATGGGTGCAACCCAGTATAAAATTTCCGGGCCCGAATTTTCGGCCATATCTGTTGGGTTCAAGTGAAATCGTTCTGTATAAATTCCCCCAGCCAATCCAGCTCCTAAGGCAAGAATGCTGAGTGCCGCATAGCGTCCGCTCATGATAATCTCCACATGACCTGTTGAAACAGGTCAAACCAATGATCAAAAAAGGATAGTGCGCACAATAAGTAGCGCACCGATCTAAAAACTGATCAAGCTGCTTTGGGAGGTTTTCTGAATGCGTCTAAATTGACGCTAGAATATAGCGTTATTTCAAAGGACAGCCCGGCGGGGGCTAACAGCTGCTGCATCTGCGCCTCCAGCACGGCTTGGACAGCCATTACACCAGAACAAGTAGACGCGCCCATAATTTCGCAACTGTCTGATTCCGAATGATTGTGCTGCACGCCAATATCACCGGAAGGATTACCAGCATTATGATGCGTTTCCGCACAGTGCAGGTAATCGGAAACCATAAACTTACTCGATTGGGCCACACCCGCACTCACAATTTGGGGTAACAATAACAAAGATATCACACACATCAGCAGCGTCTGCCGCAGAAGCGAGGTAATCCTGAATGTAAGTTCGTATTCCATTGCTCAGTAAGTAGACGGAAACGCAAAAATTGCAAGTCACGTTTTTTTCAGTCTTTGAAAAAATAACATTTCTTCGCGATACTTATATTTCGCGATACTTATATCTTGTGAAGAAAGAGCTAATGGCAACAAAACGGTCCTTATTCTCGCTGACTGCCGAACATCCGGAATCACAGAAAATTCTAGCGCCATAAACTTTTGGCAAAACTCGGTTTAGCTTTGACACGTTTTTGACCGCATCTAAAAAACTTGACGTTCGTGCAAAGCGCAGCAATCGGTAAAATGGGCTCAAGATAGCCTTTGGCGGTATCGAACTATTCTATGATATTGAGCCTATGCAACGTCTGGTAGGCGGAGAGGAGGAATGTAGTGGATCGGAGAATACATCATGCATACACCAAATTTACCCGCCATTTGCCCGAAACGTCCAGCTTGGAACAAAGGGCGATTAATCGATCAAAAGAGACCACTTTTACCAAAGCATGTTTGGGCTATTAGCGACCGACTGGAAATTTCTGAAAGAATTCGAGACCTTGCACTATTCAACTTGGCCAACGATAGCAAATTTCGCGGATGTGATCTCGTAAGATTAAAAGTTACAGATGTTTTTGCCGCAGGGCAAATGAAAGAGCGTGCGTCAGTCTTGCAAAGCAAAATACAAAACCCTGTGTGCTTAGAAATTACAGAGGGGACGCGTAAATCAGTTTCCAGTTGGCTAAAATACCCTCTGATGGTTGGTTCATAGTTTCTTTGGCCAAGAAGATTTCACAAACCACTTCATATATCGACAAGACAGTATGCACGCCTTGTTAGGAAACGGGTTGCGTCAGTTGGATTGAAGCCAAGTGTATATGGAACACATTCAATGCGAAGAACTAAGGTTTCCCAAATCTACAAGAAAACAGGTAACCTACGCGCTGTTCAATTGCTACTTGGTCACACCAAAGTGGACGGCACCGTTCGATATCTTGGTGTAGAACTAGAATATGCGTGGGCTATTTCAGAAGCAGCTGAGAGTTAAAACATTGGGCTGCCGTTACTGGCGGCACATAGCCAACTTTCGAAACGAGACTAAGTTCTGCAGTCGCAGCCTGCATCAGCGGACATTCATTGTGAATACGAAATTGAGCATTTTGCTATTCGCTGGGTGCTCATTGAAAATACCAAATTCCATACAAATGGTGCCAAGTTACTTAGTGCAATAACGCCTTAGCGGTGCGGATCATCCCCACGAGCGATCTGCAAATGATGCGCCTGATGATGAGCGCCAATGGTCATGATGCCATAAAAGCCAAGTCCCGTCACCCGTGCCAGCTCTGTCTCAGAACTCACGGCTATACGCAAAATCGTTCCTGATCTAGTCGGATCGACGTCTACCTCCCAACCTGTCTCAGCCGCAAGCATCGGTACATGGGCCGTTGTCAACCGCTGAACTGCCCCAACAGCTTCGCCTTGGCCCAAAACAGTTATCACAACAGTCAAATCGATCGTTTCCACGGTGGCATTCGTTCTCATTGTAAGAAGCTCCATGTCTACGAGATGGTTTTGTAGGGAGCTGACATTCACTTTGGTCCAGTCCGTTTCTGGATCATTTCCAAGTACCTCAACGATTTCGGAGATTGCGGCGAAGGCCGATTGTCCGACCTCTGTCGGGCCTGCTGACTGGTGGTGCGCTTGTTGGGCAAATGCAGGAACGGTGGCGAGTGCGAGGAAAGTGCAAAGCGAAATTTTGAACATTGAAGGACCAGTTTTTTGTTGAAGCTAAATCTCTGATAGACTAATCGCCCCAAATGAAATATGATTAAAATCATATGTTGCCAGAACCTTTTGATCTTCTGAAAGAAGATGCGAACACGATTTTGATCCTTGCAAAGGGCGACCACGCCTTTCGTCAGGGAGATAAGACACGGGGTGTGTTTTTTGTTGTTTCTGGAGCGATTTGCCTGACCCGTATGACCGAAGCGGGTGCAGCAGTGACACTTCAAAATGCCAAAGCGGGCGACATGTTTGCGGAGGCTTCCCTCTATTCCGATCATTACCACTGTGATGCGGTAGCAGTCGCGCCTTCACAAGTTATTCGCCTGTCAAAGAGCGCCATCCAGACACGTCAGCGCGAGGATGCCGTATTTTCTGAAAGGCTAACAAAGCGTTTAGCGACGCAGGTACAAAACTACCGCCAGCTTTTGACGCTTCATGCCGTTAAATCCGCGCGTGAGCGGGTTTACCTAGCGGTCGCGAGTGGTCGGTTACGGGGATCAGTTACACAGCTTGCGAGCGAAATCGGCCTAACCAAAGAGGCCTGTTATCGGGCTCTGAAAGACCTGACTGATCAGGGGGCATTGAGCAAATCTGGGCGTGGTGAATATGCTCAGAGAAAGTCACTCCAAGAGACACGTATGGGCACCAAGTAGATCACCCAAGGATGCCTGGCCAATTGCCCAAACCGGCGGCGATATTTCCCGGAACGTCCCGCAACCAAAGTTCCTGTGCGCTCAAGCTCGCATTCAGGTAGAGCTTTCCCTCATAGATGGTCCAGGCTTCGGGGATCGTTGGGCGAGGTAACCACGCGACGCAGCAAAGGCACAGTAGCCCCCGAATACCGAGGCAAAGGCTTCTGGGTTTGCCGCGAACGTGTTGGCGTTGTTTTCATTGGCGAAGTGCCATTCTGCGCCATTCCAACGTCTTGCATGTTCGGCTTGGCCGGGCACTGGCTTTTGTTGCTCAAAATAGGCGACGGGATCGATTGCATTTATCGCGACCGGGTTTTGAAAAACCTCTGATTCACGCGCCAATGCAGCTGACGGCAAAAGGGTGGCTGCGGCTGGCGCAATGGTCAGCAGACCCAGCGTTCTCCGGCGTGTCAGCATGGTTTTGTCTCCTTGTTTGACCCAAGTTTGTTAATCGTCGAGGTGAAAGTCACAGCGCTACTAACCAGAAATTGACGCAACGTTTACCCGATCCCATTGCATTATTCGTGCGGTGGATTTCGTCCAGATTGGATACCCTGAACCCGTTCCGGCCAAGTCGAACGGATATAGGCGAGAATGTCCCAAATTTCCTGATCCGTCAGTGTTTCATCAAATTCGGGCATCCCACTGGCAAAACCGATGACCCCGCGTGCCGCCAGCGCGGCTTCCCCACCCAGCTTTGTGTATTCAAACAAAAGTTGATTGTCGTGGTGCCAGGTGTGCCCTGTTTGGTCATGCGGCGGAGCGGACAGCACGCCGTTTTCGCCGGGACTGCGCCAATCCGGTTGCCCTTCGAGATTGGCGCCATGGCACACGGCGCATTGTTCTACGTACAAGGCTTGCCCATTCGCCAGATCACGGCTGTCCAATTCGTGATCCGCTAGTACGCTCGTTGCAGCAAAGCACACCGTAATAGTCAGAAATAGTTTCATAGAACCTCCACCCAGGTTTTCATACCTCCCGCCTGATGGCTTAGCATATGGCAATGCAACATCCATTTGCCGGGGTTGTCGAAGACGCAGACTATATCCTTTGTTTCGCCCGCCTGCACCAATGTCGTGTCACGCAGATCACCAAGGCTGCCGTCATCGTGCGCCTCGAAGAAATGGTGACCGTGCAGGTGAATACCATGCGGGAAGCTCGTAGCATTGACGAGGCGGATCCGCGCGGTCTCTCCGCGTTCAAAACGAGCAAAGGGCACAAGTTGAAGGTCCGAAAGATCGTTGAAAGCCCAGATATTATCGCCGCCATGCCTGCCGCCCATAGCGCCGCCCTGCATGGTTAGTATGAGGTCTTGTGTGACGTTTCTCGGGTGCGGAATATCATTTGGCGGTAACATTTGTATAGCACTAGCGCGGGGCTCCACGTCGCCTTCGATTGCAATTTGACCAAGCAAATAGCTGCCCTCGCGTGTCGCCATTGCGATTTCCGGAGTATCTTCCACGTCTGCGATAACATCGGCGCGTTGCGCCGGGGCCAGATCAATGGCTTCAAACTCCCGTGGTGACGACAGCGGCATGCCATCAAGCGCAACAACCTTGCCTTTAAGTCCGGTCAGTGTGAGCGGGAAAATCCTGTCAGTTGCGGCGTTGATCATCCGCAGCCGGATGCGCTGCCCTTTCCTCAGTGACACGTCAGGCAGGAAAGCGCGCGCAAAGTTGCCCATGCGCCCAGCGTGGGCCACATCGTGCATTGTGGCGAAATCGTCAGTCGTTTGCCCGGTCTCATCCAGACGCCAATCGGCCAGCACGGCGGTGATGTCATGATCAACATCTGGCGGGTTGGTCTCCTCGACAATCAAAGGCCCCATCAATCCCCTCGCCACCTGTTCGTGCGACATGTAATGGGAGTGATACCAGAAGGTGCCCGCGTCGGGAGGCGTGAATTGATAGGCATGGGTACTTTGCGGATCGACGATCTCCTGCGTCAGGATTGGCACCCCATCCATCGCATTCTGAAGGCGGATACCGTGCCAATGGACCGCTGTGCCCTCATTCAATTGGTTGCGCAGCAGAACGTCAAGTTGCTGGCCTTGCGGCACCCTGATTTCCGGACCGGGCAAGCCGCCATTAAAGCCAAATGAGCGCGTCGCCGCGTATTCGGCAGAGGGCAGGATCTGTGCCTCCACTGCCTCGGCGACCAGCTCATATTGGCCTCGTGCGAGTGAGACGCTTGGCAGGGCTGCCGCCGCGCTGACGGTCAAAAGAAAGTCACGTCTGTTCATGATGGGCCTCAGTTTGGCAAAGTGAGCACACTGGTAATCGTTGCAGTTGCCGCAAGCACCGCCAGTATGACCGCTGTCTCTATTTGTATTGATCGCGCCAGATGCCGCGCCGCATTGGCGTCTCCTGCCTGTATTGCCGGAACAAAGCGGAGTTTATTTGCCGCGGCCAGCATAAGGACCACGACAACGAGTGCGATTTTGACCATCAAGGCTTGTCCATAACCCGTTCCAATCAAAGCCGACAGCGTGCCGGTCAGCAGCCACCCCATGCCGAGACCCGCGAATAAAAGAGCGGGAACGATGATTATTGCTGCCTGACCAAATTGATGCCCCAGTTTCGCCGCCTGGCTGAGGAGATCTGGTGTTTGTGAGAGCCGATGCAAGGGTGGTAAAACGCCGATCCAGAATGCGACGCCAAGCAGGTGAAGCAACAATAGAAGGCGCATATAAAACGGTCCAATGTCTGCAACGTGACCGACTTTGGCAAAGGACCAAAGCAACAGCACGCTACCAGCCAGCGCGACCCACTGACCGAAGCGGGGCATCAAGGATCCGACGATGATTAATGCGCCCCCCGCGAGCCGGTACAAAAGCGCATCGCCAACAGGGGTCTGCCATAAGAGACCTAGCATTTCCGGATCTGTCATTCCGTCTGCGCTGCCGGTCAGGGCTGCACCACGCAGCATGAAGCCCAGCAGCGATGCCACCAACGCCAAAGCGGTGAGTAAAACTGTTTGGTTTCGCAAACGTTGGGTCAAAGAAGTCGTTGCATTGGCAAAGACAACCTGAACAATTATCAGCCCGCTCGCACCTAAGGCCCCGACATACAGCAAAAGCTTCGTCAGGATTGCGGCCTGACCCCATATATCCGGCATGCTCATTCCACCGTAAATGTGAAGTCGCCTTGCATCACATGACCATCTACTCCGAGCCCGCGCCACTCGATGCGATATATACCTGGCCCCATGCCTTCCAGAGGAAGCGTGAATGCGCGCTCAAAGCTCTTTAGCTCGCCAAGGTCGAGCTGAACAGAAGGGTGATCTGCATGGGTCATTTCGACCCGTGTTAGGCGAATATCATTGGCAAAGTTGAAACTGACTTCGGTTGGAACTTCTGCAAGCACTGCACCATTATGAGGCGCTGTTGTGTCCACGCGGGAATGGGCAAATGCACCTGATGAAAGCATTGCAAGCAAAGCGAATAGGGTAAGTTTTTTCATGATCATATCCTTAGATTATTCCGTTGGCGCGTTGAATTGCGCGAATGTAATCGATCACCATAGCAACATCGCCACGTGTGAGGCCTTGAACCGGAGGCATATTTCCAAACTGCCAATGGTGGCTGGTTACACCGTTTTCAACCGCACGCTGAAAACTTTCGTCACCATGATGACTGGGTTCGTAGATTTTGTGAATGAGCGGCGGCCCTGCCTCTGCATTGCCGATGCCCTGCACGCCATGACAAGCCGCACAAATGCCTTCAAAAATGTTTTGCCCGATCACAGCATTACCGCTGATTTCTGGCATGGTAATTGCCACCATAGCTGAATCTGTGACTGGGGTCGCCTGGTCAATGCCCTGAGGAATGCTCTGCCGAGGTTCCGACTGTCGCAAGATAAATACGGTGGCGGCCGCAATGGCGCCTGCTCCGATGAGTAAGACTTTTTGGTTCACGTTGATTTCCTAACATGCTGAAAAAACGTCGATCGCCCGGCTGGACGCGACAGATCATGCTTTGCCCAAAAGAATGGAACAGAGCTCGAAAATCGTGATCAACTGTTAGGTGGTCGTTTCGGTGTTCTTGGCCAATTCACAGCAGCGAGCTGCCCGGTTTGTATCCAAGACACCGATTGAAGGCCAACGGGGCGTACCATGGTTGGATAGTCCGACAACGCCACCGCTTGGCAAAATATCTGGTTGCAGCAGTCGTGCGTAACCTGATCGCTATCCGAGCCTTCATGTGAATGGCCAGCCTCGCTAGCATCATAGTTTGGCGTATATTCGTGGCAATGCGCTCCTATGCATTCAGAGGTTCCAGCAAGCACAGCGCTCTCGATCAGGTTTCCGATCAAGAGCATGGCAATCAGGGTGATCGCGAGTATGCCACGAAGTATTTTCACATCAAAAGCTTAGCTTAGCGCAGTATGTGTTGCAACTGCCTTTGGTCTTCACAGTTTTGCCAACATCCACATCGCCATGCCAATCATCATCAAGTTCTCGGTAAGCGAGATAAATCCAAGCGGCACCTTGCTATCTCCACCGACACAGGCGCATTTCAGCTCGCGCTTGTCGATGTAGACAGCTTTGAAGACGCTAATCGCGCCGATGCCTGCAACGAACAGAGCCGCCGGTGCGGAAAGCCACGTCAGAACGCCTGCCATCATCAACAATCCCGCGCCTGTTTCGACAAATGGGTAGATATACCCATAGCGCACCCAGCGTTGAGCGAGCAGATCGTAATTCAAGAACATCGTCGCAAAGCGTTCAACGTCTTGCAGCTTTTGCAGTCCAAGGAGCACCATGGAGATCGAGATGAACAGCTCAATGGTTCGGCCCGTGAAAAGAGCTTCAAGGGTCAGCCACGTCACGACGACGGCCAGCAGGGCAGCGATGGAAAATAAGGCGATGACTGGCTGATAGGTTTTGCCATCTTTCGCTTTGGCCGGTTTTCCAAGATGATCGCTCAGATCATCGAAGCCGCCGATGCGCTCGTCGCCGATGAAAATTTGCGGGGTCGTTTTGATGTCGTGTTGCGCCTTGAAGGCATCAACTTCTTCGCGGCTCTCGAGGTGCCTGTCTTCGACCTTGAACCCATGGCGCTCCAACAGATCCTTTGCCTTCAGGCCGTAGGGGCACATGTGATCGCTCATTACCATTCGGTAAAGCGTGGCATGTTTGCGCGTGGTGGCTTTTGTCATCGGCTGCGTCCTTGAAGAGTTAGTTAAAGGCGATCTTGTCATTGCGGTAATGTACATCTAATCTTTCCAGTGGCTGGAAGGTCAAGGAGATTCGACATAAACATTTCATCCGCCACCAACGCCGCCGGATTACCAGTGAAACCAGGCCGTCAATACGCTCACATAAACTTGGTGGATGCACCTGCGCATACGGCGCCGTGATACATAACCTATGATGAAAACTCGGTGCGGAAGTTGGTTTTTTGTTCGAAGATCACGCGCGTTTGGCTTTAGCATTGATGAGTGCAGTGAGCTCTTGAACCTCTTTCAAGACAGGGATCGCACGAGCGCAGAGGTCAAACGCATTGCGTTAAAAAAAGTCTCAGGAAATTGAAGATAAAAATGGGAGCTCCAATCTCTGCACGACGAACTGGAACACCTAATAAAGTCATGTAGGAGAAGATCAGCGGCCGGATTGCCCAATTATGGATTATTTGGGGTAGCAGACATGCCCGGCCCTTGCCTGCCGTTCAACACCAACAAATTTAAGACCCAGAATTTTACCCAAAGTTGTCATTGGTCGGGGGAATAAGCCCCCCAACCATAGCCTGTTCCTGATTAGACGTTCGTCGTACGTTCTGCTTTAATTGCAAGATCAATTACGTAATGGACCAGAAACGCCTCGATCAAAGAAAGCGCGTACTCACTATCGATTGGAAGCATACTTGAGTCGAGATGATGTTCATCGACGTATTCCGCCGCGTCCCACAACTTCCGCGTCTCAATTGGATTTTTAGGTTCTATCCGATGCATAACCATTTCGAATATGCTGTTGGCCAGCTCGATCGCTTCTTTGCGGTAGGTATCATCGATCGGTAACGAGGTGATTTGATAGCCTGTTCTTGGTTGCATATTTGGTGTCGGTTTATGTGCTTCATAGTCTCGTATCAAGAGACTCCAGCTCGCATAACCTTCCTCTTTGGCGATCACAGCATATGCTCGATTGAGCCGGATGCCTTTGGAACGGCGCAGTAACTTTGCTTTGTGTTTCAGTTCATTGATTGGTGCAGATAGCATCATTTGAGTTTCTCCGATTGCGAGCAAAAATACACAATCCCTCCTTATGTGCCTGCTCGACAGAAAAAGCTCTATTTCAAACTCTGCATGTTAAATACTTTCCCGTTGGAGGGGGGAGGCTGGAGCGTCAGCCCAACTAAACCATACTCTCTCAGAAGGCCGGGTCAAGTACCTTCGGCTCAAAGTTGACACTCAGCTTTGTACTTATTTGTTCAGCCGGTTTCCCTAAACCAATCATCTGACCAATCTTGTCAGCTTAAAATTAATTCAGTGACCAGTCAGCGGACACAGGCGCCATTCATCCGTGTAAGCTAAATGACTGCTTGTTAAGTAATGCACGTTTCGATTGTGAATATTGAATGAATAGTTCTCGTTCTTATACTCAAGAGATTGATAATCGGCGAAATTCACCTACTAATCGCCCGGGCATGCGCGACAAAAGCCTCGGAATTCTATTGAAATAACGAACTATTGGTTGGGCATGGGTGTGAAAACCTTGACAGTAGATGAAATTGTAATGCCGTTCACCGACCACTCGCTGTGATCATTCGCATTCAATGTCACTCTAACTTCATTCTCGCCAAGAGCCAGTGAAGCGCCAGACAAATGATACCAGTTGGAATAAACTCGGGCTAACTTTACGCCATTCACATAGATATGGGCATGACCTTCGTTGTCTTGTGGTGCATGATTGATAGCTGCGGGTGTGAACTTGAAATTAACGGGCAGTATCTGAACATTATACCCCCCCATTATGTCAGGAAAAACCAGGTGCGTTACGCTTGGCTGTGGCAGTTCCGCTGAAACTTCGCGCGGAGGATGCTGGTGCGCTTCCATCGCGCCGGACCCGCTCGCCAAATCCATGTTCGTAGTCTCAGTGCCCATGTCAGATGACATGGGGTCATGCGATATCTGGAAAAGCGTCATGGCCACGACAGCCATCGACGCTCCAATGATCAGGTAAGCGAATTTTTCCACCAGACCAGGTCCTTACTGGCCAGGTGCAGGCATAGCTGCGCGCAGGTCGTCTTCGCTGATCCCGAGAACTTCGGCCGCCGCAGCAAAGTCTGGCGGACGTGAGTCACCAAGTGCCTCGACCAATGCGGTCTCAGTGATGTCCAGTTGCTCGGCAACTGCGGCAAAATTTTGGTCCGCCACCACCGCCACCGGGACCGTTGTTCGCGGCCACTTCGACCTCACCATGATAGCAGTCGATCATATAGGGCGCCTCGTCTGCCGTCAGGTGATAGTGGTAAATTCCTTCTAGGAATTCAGGTGTCGGGCCGAAATGGCCGCTGCACTTATCCAAATCGTCGTTCACCACGACAATGCCCCCGACATCATTGTTACCATAGACAGGAAAGCCGTCTGCCAAAACACCGATCATCCGCGAATGTTGCCCGGCTTGCGCGGCGGCCTCAGCGATGCAAACAGGGATGCCGTGATAGTGGTAGTTCGTCCCGTCCACGAGCGTGTGCCCGTTGCAGTTGTCCAGAAATGCAACATGATCATGAACAACCTGATCATCGACCGCAACGACGGAGCGCGCGGGATTCTCATAATCGTTGAAAATCTGTGCGCCACTTAAGGCCACGCCAATTCTCCCCAGCGAAGTGTCAGTTGAGTTGTCTGAATAGACAGGCTGCGTTGTTATTGTTGCATCAACCTCTGTCTCTTTGAAGTAATCGGTAGAGTTCTCCACATCAAAGAACTCCAGCGGCTTGTCTGCAAAAGGTTGATCACTTGGATTGCTTGGAATCAAGTATTGTTCCGCGAAACCATGATCTGGGATGCCATTGGATTGGAACCGGAACGTTTTTGCGTCAGTATCAACCGTGATCATGACATTGTCTGCCCAATTTGCCGCCTCAACGACAGCCGCAGTGTCATTTGACTGCTTTGCATTTTGAGCCGATGAAGGCGAAAAAACCAATGAAGCGATGGCTAGCAAAACCGATGCTGCCGCTGTCCCATAGAGAAATTTGTTAGACATTATTTTCCGATCTCCCATGAGATGTCGATATTTGAATTTCTGACTTCAGGTCAAAGTGTTTCTAAGCCAAAGTTAGACGTTAAACGACAGAATGAAAACTTTCCGTCTTTTTTTCAGCAAAAATCACATTTTTGAACTTTCTACGAGCAGATATTCGCTGCACGGTATCAATACGGTTCGTTTCGGCTCATTGCTGCCGTTGATCCGCCCTCGGCCATGCTGCGGTGGGGTCGATCATTGCGGATGACCTGCGCTACGATTGCGCAATCTGGGACAGCTTGAACTCACAAAATGGGGTATAAGATTGAAATTCAGGCGGTATCCGCTCCAGAGAAACTCGAATTCGTCTTCAAGACTAACTGGGCAGATAGGGGTCATTTCTCTCGCTGGAAACCTGATACGTCGCTACCTCGACTTTCACTGCCTCTGGCAAACTTTCTTGAATCCTTTTCACCAGTTTATCACGCGCACGCTCACCATTCGCTCCACAAACAACGTACAACTTGTCGGGCCTCACCCTCTCCGCAAACGCGGCGAGCTTCTGGATTTCAGAAGCTTTCAATGTCTTGGAAGTAGTGGCTTCGACTGCGATGGTTTCGCCATCTACGACTGCCAAAAGATCAACTTCACAGTCATTTGCCCCATCTTCTCGGTATTCGTTGAACCAGATCAAAATCGAGGGCAAGAAATAGAATGATCTCCGCGCACGTTCTGCAAGCTGCCAAAGTGCCCATATCGCCGGTTCGGTTCCATGGTCACTATACGCTTCGACAAGGAAACCGCTGGCCTTGAACTGCCATCCACCTGAGACGGGCGGAAGCGCTTTATTCTGGCACACATTGCAAGTCATCACTCGGGACAAGTCATCAATTGAAATCCAGTTCCGGTTATAACAATTTCGACACTGCCATTCATAACCTTGATACAGCACTTTTCTCTCACAAAGGTACTGTATCGAAGGATCTAACTCTTGTGGTGGAAGATACTGATCACGATTTTCCTCTTTCATATGTGGGTTTTCGATTAAGAAAGACGAAACTAATTTGTCATAGCGGCTCAACAACTTATCATATTGTATGAATCGATCTGGACGTCTTAGCTGTGAAGCAACCCTCAGCGCTTCTCGGGCTACGGTTTGGCGACTCTGCTCATCACTGACCATCCATTCATTACTGTTTGTCCGTAGACGTTTGGAAAGGACATTCTGGAAATCCGTTTCAAGTTGGTCATCCAAGTGTGAAGGATTAGCACCCAACTTGCGCAGGGTTTCACGCCAAAAGTCATGCATCAGTGCTTGCAAGGCGTCGGGCAAATTACTGAAATGTTGGAGAGCACCTAACAGATAGCGCCCTTTGTCGGAATACTTTGCATCCCTAACTTTCGGAGGATGTGTTTGGCGGCCATCGTTGTCTTTTTCCGACCGGAGGAAGCGATCTCTCTGAAAGTCCAGTAATCCTCCAAAGAGTGCATGATCATCATCCGGCACCGAGATGGAGGCTTGGTGAACTGTAAGTTCAGTCGAAGCACTCAAGTAGCCAGACCGTGTCGGTCTCTGGCAGTATCGTGGATACATCTGAGAAGACGAGTTGTCCCTGCTAAGTGAGAAAAATGGATCAATGCGAAGCCTGCGAGGCAGGACCCACTCGTGAACGACATTAGAAAACCTGCAGTGGTCATTCTCCCGTTCAATCGACAAGTCGACCATCCACTGGCCTGCGCGCACGCTGGGTGGCAAGTAATTTTCAGACAGGTGCCATGGGGTCGCAAGAAGAAGTTCCGCGCGACCGTTGGCGAGCTCGCTTCTTTGTTGCCCCTTTGGTTCTCTCGAAATGGCTACCGACCCTGTTGTAAAGAATGCTCGTTCCTCCCAAAACTTTGGAATTGCCCAGTTTGCATCTGAAATGGTTTCTGTCTCATAGCGTTTCCAAGACTTGCCTTCAGGCTTGATGCGCTCAGCAATTTCGGCAAGTTCGTTTTCATCGAGCGACGTTGACCGGATCGTTGCTACCGGTGAGTATTGATCGTCCTGGACGCCACGACGATCCAAAACCTTTCCTATCAATTGCAAGAAATCTGTGTCGTTTGATTGCTCGACAGAGATTCGAATTGATGACGTCCCGGTCATCTCGTTGCGGGGAAACCGGTTATGCCCGTTCCAAAATACCAAGCGATCCGAAATATCGTCCCCGACGACAACGTTGACGCCACCTCTTTTCAAAGAGTTCTTCGGCTCAAGATAGTGGCAAAACAACTCGGATAATTGACATGGAGGTAGAATGGCTGCTGGCTCAGCAAGTGCCTCCAAAAAGGCGCGAGGATCGCTCTCATACTTGGCACACTCACTTTTGCCGTGTTGGCGGTTTTCCAGCGCTTCTTTTGAGATCAGAGTGAGGCAACTAAACAATTCTGGTGCAGAATCCGCCAATTGACTGTTTCCAAAACTCGTCGAAAGAAAACCAAAGTTTTCCCGAAGGAACGTGTCTTCGGATCCATCCCAATATTTGTCGAAAGTCAGAATACTCTGAGGCCTATCACCAAAACCCCATCGGCGACTGGCAAACATGGGCAACACAGACAGGCATGACAAACCTTGAAGCGGTAGTTCGACGCGAAACCGGCGGTCGCCTTCGGGATCGCGATATCTGTCCTCATGATGATGGAGAATTCCAGGCGCCATCAATTCGTCTAGTTGCGCTACAGCATCATCAGTCAGATTTGCAAAGCTATATATTATGTCTGCGTCGAAGGCATGTAGCCATGCCTGATAGGCGGGGTCAACGCCATCTGATGAAGCCGGGATAATCGGAGTTCGCCGACCGGACCAGCGACTGAAACTCTCGGCTATGATCGCGTCGATCAATAGGTCATCACACGTTTTCAAGTCGACGAGGTACGCCACTCGCAGAGGTCTAGCGGTACCTTCAATTTTGCGATGGGCGGGCTTTTCCCACATTACTTACTCCTAAATCAAAGACCTTTTTTGGACAGCAAACACCGTACCTTCGTATTGCTCTTGGGTGAGTAGCCCGGCACTTACTTGCTTTGAAAGAAACTTCAAATCATCTCGCGTCCCGATCAAGGCCAACAGTTCTGCAAAGAACTCAGCGGCGTCACTGCTTGCTCGGCTTTGGACATAACGAACAGCCGTGTCGATGAGCTGCCAGGGGGAGTTTGAGTCGCGTCGCCGGATGCTTGACCATGAGTAAGCAGCCATTTCTACGCTGTTACCATTTGCCAGTTGTTCATCTAGATCGCGGAAAGCCGCTTCGTCGTTGATTTGCTTGAAGGCCCAACTCTCTTCAGAAAGCCGTTTATCTAAGTGTTCTATGCGCCAGTCTATGAATCCTTTATTGTTACATTCATCCCAAAGCTCATCAATCAAAGTGGCTTTGAAGTGATCGAGGTATGGCTCAAAGGCCTTAAGTTGGGTGACCTCAGTTATGCCTGATCTGTCTGGGTTACGGAAACCATAAGCAAAGCTAAGGAGCTTGAAATAGTCTTCTTTGTCCTCAATGCCTTCGAAGTGACGCGCATGGAGTCTGAGAGTCGCGGGTGTGGCAATACACAACAAAACATGTGGATAGTTGTACCGATGCTGCAAATCTTCCCAATGTTTGATAATCGTACTCTCTGCGAACTCATCGCGGCGCTCCGCGAGAATGTCAGTTATAGTTCTATCCGCGCGGTAATCCGGTTTTTCGCCTGTTTTCAATGCGACAGCGACCTCTTCTAACTTTTGCAAAATGAGATCTTCGAACAACCGGCTGTCGAATTTGCGAATGAACTGAAACCAGTAGATGCCATTTGAACGGCGTTCTTCAATCTTTGCCCTTAGTTCAGGAATCGCCGTGATATCGCCGATGTGGCATCTGGAAAGCAGCAACTCTTCCTCAAGCCCTTTTGGCAGGTATTCTGAAAGCAGTTGTAACTGTTTCACATTGGTAGATGCTCGCCAAAGCTGAAAGCAACGTTTTCGGAAGAAGAATTCGTTTTCAGTCTTCTCCCAATCGGTCTTTAGCGAAAGTAAGGCAGGTCGGGAGTAACGAACATTGTGGTCCATGTCGGAGCCGAAAAGACCAAACCTTGAACTTGCGAGCGAGTTGAACCAGCCCTTCTTACCTTCGACACGCTGGTCGATACCGGCTATATAAGAAGCCACAAAAACGGCAGCTAGTGGATGGTCAATCTGTTCTAAGCACGCATAAACCACATGCCCCATGTCTTCATTGTTTGTAGCAAGTTGGATTAAGGGCTCCAGCGTCCTGTCGCTACAAACTCGTCGCAAACCGCCAGCCAGACAGTATTTGGCCACATTGTACCGACGGTCACTCAGCCCTGATTTATCTTTGCCCTCTGGATCTTCGGTGGGCAATGCCTCCCAAGCCTTGAAAACATCCTCCAATGTCTGCTCGTCGAAGCCACTTAAACAGGAGACGGCAGCAAACAGCATCCCGTGAGATAACTCATTTTCATGATCCTTCATCGTGTTCCAACACTCAGCGACGGACTCTGCCAATCGTTCGTCGGCACACTCCCCAGCGAGGTAAAGTGCTGCTTCTCGTTGTTTCTCTGTGTTGGTGGTGTCGCCGACCAACGCAGCTATGCCTTCAAGCCACTTGGTTCCATGCCGTGCACGAGCATGCGCAATGAGACGATCACGAAAAGGGGCATTGGATGAGGGCTCTACTCTATAGCAAAGGTTTGCTGCTGCCTTAACGTCCCCATTAAGAACTCTGGCTTCCCGGCCCGCGTGCGTATCTTCCTTGGTGGTCTCAATTAGTTTTTTGAACTGGCTACCTTGCAGGCCAGAAATTTGCCATTCAATGGCCCATCGAATTTGCTTCGGGACATTTTCGAGCAAGCCCGCATCAACCAGTTCTTCACAATCATTCAGCAAGCGCTTGGCAATCGATGGGTTCCCCCTCTGGCAGTGCTTCAACGCACCAAAACAGATCAAAGGAATGCTGGATTTTGCAAATTCCCAAAACTTAACTGGTATATCTGCTCGGACAGAAGCTCGAGCGACCAAGTCGGAGTAGAACGGGTCGGACAGGTAATCGTGAGAATAGTCCTCCTTCTTCAGTGCATTCGAAATCGCTTCGATTAGTAGGAAATCTCTTACACGATCATGACGAAAACCTAGTTTTGATTGATTTCCTTGATAAACTTCTCTGAATAGACTCCCGCCACCGCATATTGCTTCCATATCTCCGAACACTGGTGTCGATTCAAATTCTGCAGATAGCTGGTCAAACGAAGGATCGTTGGTTCGATTTTCAAGCATCCAAGCAGCAATTGAGATGACTGACTGACGGAGCGAATATACGGAGCGCGAGTTCGTCTTAGAGATTTCTAAAAGGCAATTAGCGACGTACTCAGAAAGGACTTCGCTCGCATTTACAGAACCGTGCCCCGTCCAAAGCCCAATCAAGAGGGGGTCGTTACCAAGGTCTTCGCGTACCTCGTCTGCTTCTACATTCGTCAACTCAACACCAGCGGCTGAGCGTCGCTTCTGGATTGCTTCTCTGGCTTCGTGATCACTAAAATCCGTAAGGTCAGCTACACGGCTTTGAACTACTTTATTCACTTCGGTTGGAAGTGCTCGGAGGTTCTCCGGCCAAATAGGGCACAGAACTTTCAGGGGGCTAGCTTGAGGGCTATTTTTTGACCCGTCGAGTTCTCTAGCCGAACGATCCAGCTTTGAAATCAGATCAGTTGGTGACGTTGATAAATTGATATCTTCGATCCATATTTGCACCTCTTGCCCCTGAGACAAACGAGTGAGTTCACTTACTGGATCATCAAGGGCTAGGGAGGGAACTTCTGCAACTAAGCTCTCGCGGATGGCTTGGGCAAGAGACGAAGTCCTCTCCAAAACGTCATGGGTAACAATAAAACCCAAACCACCTCCATCGACCACAGCGCTGCAAAGTTGGTGACAAAACGCGGATTTTCCCGCTCCAGAGGAACCATTCAGATAAACGACAGACGATGATATTGTTTCAAGAGATGGACATGCCGCCCGAACGTCACGAACTATCAGTTGGTCCCGTTGGGTCAACGGTGCATGTCTTGATAACTGCCATTGTGAAATTTCATCCGCAAGATCGCGTGATAACCTAGTCTGGTCGGTGCCGAAGAACTTTGAGCGAATGGACTGCCCATCTTCATGGACGTCTAAAACATTAGACAGCCTATCGTTTGACCATACGTCCAACTCCACCGAGTGCTTTGCGGCCTCGCTTTTGGCATCCTGAACTACTTTAGATGGAGGGATGATCTTGCTAGTCAGAACTACTCTAAGAGAGAAGCTAGGGTTCTTTTCCTTGAATGATTTTAGTACGCGAATAGCCTTGATTAGGTCTCCATCAGTGGGGTCAAGCCACTTGTCAGAAAGGCTTGGTCGTGCGGTTATAGTGTGCTCGCAAGCAATTGCATAACTTATTCCTGTGGCGTCTTGGCAAATCGATATCCCATCCAAGGGATCAACAATCGTTTGGCCTGACGTATTCACACCTGTATGAACAATCTGCTCGTATAATGGATCTGCGATCCTCAGAACGCTCGTCGCAAGCCGCTCGAATTCTCCGGCGTCCGTCATCGCTCCGATCGACGTTTCTGTTAAGTTACTGGGTTGAGGCATTTTTTCGCAAATCTATCTACACAAAATCATTGTGCAATATTGCACGTACAAGCTTTGAATTCTAGGTAAAGAGTTCTCTTGGCTATGTTAACGGTCTCATAACTTCAGAACTCAGGTCATCACCGTTATGTCCGCTTTCGGAAAATGAACATCGGTACTCTGCACTGGCAGCGAATGACCGCTCCCCGCCCTTTTCTACCTTTCATTAGGCCTTCCAATTCGCGCATTATAGAGAGCTTTCGCTTTTTCATAATCTGGATCGCGTGGGTGCAATTCTTGCAGCGCGAACTTTAAAATTAAGTCTTTCTCATCATCCGTTTCGTTTCTTTCTGTTTCAATTACCTCCATGACTTCGAGCCAAGTTTTCTCAGCCATGGGGCCATAACGAAGACGGGTGGTCTCGATATCTTTGTGACTCAAGTTTCGTGACCACGCTGTTCTTTCTTTTTCGCTCCGGCACAATTCAACACCAAACGCTGCCAAACAGTCACGCGCTAAATGTGGGTGATAGTGGTGTTCGGTATTCTTGCTGGCCACTACGAATGCTTGTCGAACGACATCTCCACCTTTTAGAGGTTCAAAAGGTTTGCGCGGTTGAACACCAGGGGATCGATTTTGAATAAGTGATTGCTCTGCTGGAAACACAGCATCATCGCGATTTGCTCCTAACGTTTCCATTTCATTGACCCATTCCGTGAACACACTCAGAAATATTTCTGGAACTGGAAAAAACCGTCCGCGGTAACTCTTGCCGTTTTTTGCACGCCCATTGGTGCCATCTTGAACAAAGATACTTTTCTGCAAATCCATATCGCGATGCCGCAAACCTGCCAATGCGTTTGCACGCAATCCTGTTAAAAAAGCACAGGCAAAAACGGCGCGTTGACGGCGATCCAACCGCGTTGCCTTGGGCATGGATCGAAGCATCTCTTCTGCTTCCGATAGCGTTGGATAGACCTTCTCCTTTGCCGGCATGACTTTGGCCATCAGCGCGTTGGGAAGATCCAGATATTCTGGCAAAGTCTGATCAAGGCTGCGATACCCTTTTTGCTTAAGCAACCAAGTGAGGAATAAGCGCAGTTGTGATGCGCGATGTCGGATCGTCGAATTGCTGATGGCGTCTTCGCCAAGTTCACTCCCGCGTTGAATAAGGTCTTCTCGATATTGCGCAACAAGTTGCGGGGTGATCTGTTTGAACGCGACACCCTTGCTAAATCGTTCGAAATCTCGGATCGCAATAAGATGCGCATCTATCGTTTTCGTCGCATACTTGCCCATAAAAACGATGTACCCATGCAGCAATCTATCATTCGAATAGTAGAAAGTATTCTCGCTAGTGATCTGTTTTATGCCTGTTTTAGCCTTAAAACCTGCTTTTCCTTCGTCTATTGTATCTAGGCTAGCGCCCGTGTTTTTACATTTTTGAACACTGTCCCATTGTGTTGCATTCAATAACTTTGTGGCGCAGGTTTTGCAGCCGTCACAATAGGCCTTTACCTGCACGTTTCCATATTTCGTTGAAAGCATGCATTCGATCGCTTCCGCATCTGGCCAAAAGACCCCGCGGCATGAGAAACATTTGAATTCACCTATTCGTAAACTTCTATTGTCTCGTTTCGACTGCGCTTCAAAAAACGCTATGAGCGACGAGCCTTGGAACACACATGGTTTGGTTACATCTGATGGATGTAATCCAACTTTTACCCACCCCAATACGGCATTTTGGGTCACGCCACATATTTCACAGACTTGCTTGACGCTATAAACGCGGTTGGCCTTAAACAAACTCTTCATGTTTCTTTTAGCCATTGGAACCATCCCGATCCGCTTTCACCTGCGCATCATAATTTTCCAACTCACCAAGCAACCATCGCGTTGTCCCCCTGCTCAACTGAATGGGCTTTGGAAACGCATTCGCTGTTTCACTCGCCCAACGCCAAATCGTTGCAATAGACACGTCGTAACGCGCCGCAACATCCTCGACGCGCAAATAAATACGATCATTAACTGGCGATTGAATTGATTTTGTAGCTAACGGCTGATGAGGGTTTTCCGATGATATTGGCGTTTTTTCGCCAGAAGCGGCACGCGGCTTAACAGCAGCAGAATTATTATACTCAAACAGATCGGGGGTGTTTGGTGTGTTAGACATAGATGTTTCCCTTCCCACGACGTGGGCTTTTTTTCAAAAAAGAAGGGAAGCACATCTTATGCTTCGACTTACGAATGTCGTTCACTGTGACGACAAGACACAACCTGCTACAGATTGCAGCGCCGTGCAACAGGTTTTTCTAGAGCTAGTTATTTAGCCTAAGCGCGCATTACAAATGTGGGGCTAGATGTGGGGCTGAAAAATCTAAAGTAAATAATAATTGTTTAAAATCAATAATATAGATGTGTTTTATGGCGGAGAGACAGGGATTCGAACCCTGGGAAGCTCGCACTTCAACGGTTTTCAAGACCGCCGCATTCGACCACTCTGCCACCTCTCCGTGTCATTGATCGCGAAATATTCGCGAACATGATCGTTTACGAGGTGCTGCATAAATCCGCTGAACAGAAACTGCAAGCCCGTTTCGGTGGCAAAACACCGCCTTTTGCATTTTTTTTGGCAAGAACACGCTTTCATTATGTAAACAGGCTGTTAAACTATGGCACAGCGGCAGATTTTTTGCCCAGAGGTTAGACAGTATGCCACGAACAAGCTGAAAAACAGCGGGTGGCAACAGGAGGATTGGCGTGACACGCAACCGTATTGGGGCATTCCCCACCAAAATCGCCTGCAGCTTTTTGCTTTTCGCGGGCTTATCTGCCTGTGAAGAAGGCAAAACGCCAAATTTTTTAAAGGCAAAGAATAAACCAACCGATGCGACAGGTGCAGAATCTGCACAAGCCGCACAAGTTGGCAAAACCATTGAACAAGATGTCGAAGCACCCGAAGTATTCCAAAAAACCGCCAAAGGTTTATGGGATGGTCGCCCATCATTGGGTGGTGTGTGGGTTGCACATGCGGATAACAAAAAACCCGAACGTGTTGTGATCAAAAACAACGCCAATGGAAAATTTGTGATCGGTGCGTTATTTCGCCGTGAACGTGATAACCCTGGCCCAGAATTTCAACTTTCATCCGATGCAGCCGAAGCAATTGGCGCACTTGCGGGTGGTCCTGTTGAATTAACCGTCACCGCGATGCGCACAAAACAAGTGCCTGTTGCTGGCCCTGCAGATGAAATGGCGGCGGATGTCACACCGGCGGGTGAACCCGAAACCGTTGCGGCAAGCTCGCTTGATGCAGCCCCCACAACGCAATCGGATTCAGGCGAAGATGCGATGGTGGGTATGGTTAAACCTCTGCCACGTCCAAGTGATGTGAAACCAGTTGCCGCCGCAAAACCAGCCGCGCCAAAACCAAGCGCCGCCCCTGCCCCCAAGGCAAGCGCGAATGCGCGTTTCGTGCAAATGGGTTTCTTTAGCGTCAAGGCAAATGCCGACGCAACATTGGCACAGTTGAATTCAAACGGCATTTCTGGGAAAATCGTTGCATCATCGGCAAAAGGCAAATCGTTTTGGCGCGTGCTTGCTGGCCCTGCGGATACTGCTGCGTCGCAAAAATCATTGCTTGGCAAGGTCAAGGCAATGGGTTTCAACGATGCCTATTTGGTAAAAGGATAATATTTATGCGTCTGGTTCGGGTTCTGGCATGTATTGGATTGATGTCTAGCGCGTCATTTGCACAAGCGTTTGAAACGCTGGCAAAATCGGCGATGTTGGTGGATCAAACCACGGGTACGGTATTATTGGCGAAAAACGCCGATCAATCGGTGCCCCCTGCATCCATGTCCAAACTGATGACGCTGAATATGTTATTCGAAGCATTGCGTGCTGGGCGTATTTCATTGGATACCAAATTCCCTGTGTCGGAAAAGGCTCATAATATGGGCGGTTCCACAATGTTCTTGCGTGCCAAGGAACGCGTATCTGTCGATAACCTGTTGCGCGGAATTATCGTACAATCAGGAAACGATGCCTGTGTCACAGTGGCAGAGGCATTGGCCGGATCAGAGGCAGAGTTCGCCCGTCAAATGACCGCACGTGCCAAGGAATTGGGCATGACATCGTCCATTTTCGCCAATTCAACCGGCTGGCCGCATCCTGGCCAACGGATGAGCGCACGTGATCTGGTGTTTTTGGCCAATCGCATTATCACCGAATTCCCTGAATTTTATGCCTATTTCGCGGAAAAAGAATTCACCTGGGATAATATCAGCCAGAAAAACCGTAACCCACTGTTGAAACTGGGTATTGGTGCGGATGGGTTGAAAACGGGTCACACAGAAGAGGCAGGATATGGTCTGGTTGGGTCTGCAAAACAGGGTGATCGACGCATCATATTCATGATTACAGGGTTGAATTCCGAATCTGATCGCGCCAATGAGGCAGAACGTTTAACGAGCTGGGCATTTCGCCAATTTGTGAAAAAGGATCTGTTTGAAAAAAACACCCGTATCGCATCCGCCAAGGTATGGATTGGCAAGGAAAACTCCGTCAATCTTGTTTCCAAAGAAGGTATCACAACCCTTGCCCCATATAATAAAAACACCCCTGTTAAATTGGAAGTAAACTACCAAAGCCCCATCGCCGCCCCGATCAGCACGGATAAACCCATCGCAACGCTGACAGTTATTCCCGATGGGATGGAGCCGTCAAAATATCCGCTTTACGCCGAAAAAGAAGTTGCCAAAGGTGGCTTACTTTCGCGTATGCGTGCCTCTGCCGAAATCCTGAGCAAGGATGTTTTGGGCGGCAAACTATTTTCCAAAGAGTAATCGCGTGACCGCAATATTTATCACCTTCGAAGGTATCGACGGTTCGGGAAAATCCACACAATCGAAATTACTCGCCAAAACACTGGCGGATCAGGGTGTTGATGTCATCATTACCCGCGAACCAGGTGGCAGTGTGGGCGCCGAAGACATTCGAAAATTGTTGGTAGAGGGTGAAACAGACCGCTGGTCGCCTGAAACGGAAATCCTGTTGTTTACGGCCGCACGTCGCGATCATTTGGAAAAAACCATACGCCCTGCACTGGCCAATGGCACCGTTGTGATTTCTGATCGTTTTGCCGATTCCACTCGTGTTTACCAAGGTGTGGCACGCGCCGACCTGCGCAAAACGGTGGATGCACTGCATGATACGATCATCAAGGTTGAACCAGACCTGACATTCATCATCGACGTTGATCCAGAACAAGCGCTCACCCGTGGTTTGGCACGCAATAGCGGCGAAGATCGGTTCGAAGATTTTGGTTTGCAATTTCAAATGGATTTACGTGCGGGGTTTCTGGCACTCGCAAGCGAAAATGAAAACCGTTGTCGCGTGATTGATGGCAATCGCCCGATTGATGCTATTGCATCTGATGTTCTTTCCATCGCCAAGGCCGCAATCGGATGAGCGATGATTCAATCCCCCAATCCGATGTGATTGATGGCGCACCACACCCGCGCCTGACCGAAAAACTGATCGGGCAATCTGCCGCCGAAGACACGTTTTTAACGGCCTTTAATTCAGGGCGTTTACATCATGCATGGCTGATCAATGGCCCACGCGGTGTGGGCAAATCCACATTGGCATGGCGCATCGCGCGATTTTTATTGGCACAACCTGATGATGATGGTGGCATGTTCGTGGATGCCGCCCCCACCCCAACAAATTTATCTGTGCCCGTTGATCATCCCGTGGCACGGCGCATCGCAGCGCTTGGTGAACCGCGATTGTTTTTGGCACGCCGCCCATATGATGAAAAATCTAAAAAACTTAAACAAGCAATCACCGTTGAAGAGGTGCGCAAATTGAAAAGCTTTTTCAATTTTTCCGCCGCCGATGGTGGATGGCGCGTGGCGATTGTGGATGCAGCGGATGAATTGAATACAGCCGCTGCCAATGCATTGCTAAAAATCTTGGAGGAACCGCCAGAAAAGGTGATCCTTTTGCTGGTTTGCCATCAACCCGCGCGCCTGTTGCCCACCATTCGATCGCGCTGTCGCGAATTGCGCTGTGTGCAATTAAACGAAACCGAATTGGATGGGGTATTGGCACAGGCAGGATTCGAAGCATCCCAAAATAGCCTTGCACTTGCCACCCTAGCCGATGGATCAGCGGGACAAGCGATTCAAATGTTGGGCGCGGATGGTTTGAAACTTTATGCGTCCATCGTCTCCATCGCCGCACGTGCACCGGGGCTTGATCGTGGCGCGGCACTTACACTGGCCAATGCCTGTGTTGGCAAAGCGGCGGAACAAAAATACGATATGACATTGCGCCTTTTCGCAACATTTCTTGCCCGTCTTGCACGCCACGGCGCGTTGCAACCCAGCACCGTGATCGAGGCCGCACAGGGTGAAGCATCGCTATTCGCCAAACTCGCACCCAATGCAGCCGCCGCACGTAAATGGGCCAATCTGTTGCAAGAAATCACATCACGTTCAACACATGCGCGTGCGGTGAACCTTGACCCTTCCTCTGTCATCCTAGATATGTTTCTTAAACTTGATGAAACGGCGCGTAACTAATCGGCGCTGAACGGGCCAATAGAATGACAAACCCTTCAATCGTTGACAGCCATTGCCACCTTGATTTCCCTGATTTTGATGGCGAAATTCCCGATTTAATTAAACGTGCCAATGATGCAGGTGTTGAGCGGATGGTGACGATCTGTACGCGTCTTCGCAATGAACCGTCCGTGCGGGCCATTGCCGATGCACATGATTGCGTATTTTACGCCGCTGGCACCCACCCGATGAGTGCCGCAGAGGAACCGTTAACATCCGTGGATGAATTATTAACCATCGCCAAACATCCCAAAATGGTGGGCATTGGTGAAACGGGGTTGGATTATCATTACACGAGCGAAAGTGGCGAAATTCAGAAACAATCGTTGCGCATTCATATTGATGCGGCGCGTGAATCTGGCCTGCCGTTAATCATTCATGCACGCGCTGCGGATGATGACATGGCAGAAATCCTGCGCGAAGGATATGACAACGGCGCATATACATGTGTGATGCATTGTTTTTCATCCAGCGCCGAATTGGCCAAAGCCGCGCTTGATCTTGATTTTTACCTGTCGATGTCTGGCATTGCGACATTTAACAAAAGCCAAGACTTGCGCGATATTTTCGCCGCTGCCCCCATTGATCGCGTGTTGGTCGAAACCGACAGCCCGTATTTGGCACCCGTCCCCCATCGTGGCAAACGCAACGAACCTGCCTTTAGCGCCCATACCGCGCAAGTTGGGGCCGAAGTATTTGGCGTTGATTACGCAACATTCGCAGCCCAAACCACCGCCAATTTTGATCGCCTCTTTGCCAAGGCCAGCGCTTGGGTGAAATCATAATGTCTGAGATCAAATTCACTATACTTGGCTGCGGCTCGTCTGGTGGTGTGCCGCGCATTGGCAATAACTGGGGCGCATGTGATCCACAAAACCCGCGCAATTTGCGCACGCGCTGTTCGTTACTGGTGCAACGCATCGGTACGGAAGGTATAACCAATGTGTTGATCGACACATCCCCTGATATGCGCCAACAATTGTTGAACGCCAAAGTCGGCGAACTGGACGCCGTGATCTATACACATGAACATGCCGATCATGTGCATGGGCTGGATGATTTACGGATGATCGTGATCAATATGCGCAAACTGATCAATGTTTACGCCGCACCCTCTGCACGGGCCGCCATCATGGGGCGGTTTGGATATGCATTTGAAAAGCCCATCGGGAGCCCCTATCCACCAATTCTCAAAATGCATGATTTGCTAACGACACTAACCATTGATGGCGCGGGTGGGCCGATTTCAATTGACAGTTTTGATGTTGATCACGGCAATATCACAGTGCGCGCATTACGGATCAATGATGTTCTCTACACGCCTGATATTTCCGCAATCCCAGCGGATGCACCGATGCAAAATCTTGATTGCTGGATTCTTGATGCATTGCGTTACACACCCCATCCCAGCCACACACATTTTGAACAATCCTTGGAATGGATTGAAAAATACGCGCCAAAACGTGCGATCCTGACCAATATGCATGTCGATCTGGATTATCAAACAATCTGTGACGACACCCCTGAACATGTCACCGCCGCGTATGACGGCCTTGAAATAACGGCAAAAATCTAATGCTCTCAATCATTGAAATCGTTCTCCCAGTCTTCCTGATCATCGGGGCTGGGTATTTTACCGTGTGGAAAGGCTTGTTCGCCGAAAGCCATGTCGATGCGCTGATGAATTTCACCCAAACCTACGCTATTCCATGCCTGTTGTTCACTGCGGTTGCCAACCTAGATCTTGCGGCGGTGTTTAGCCTTGATCTGATCCTGTCTTATTATATCCCCGCGACCAGCATTTTTGTGCTTTCTGGCTTGATCGCCGCATTTGGATTTCGCCGCACACCCGGTGCCTCGGTTTCAATTGGCTTCACCGCCCTGTTTTCCAATATGGTTTTACTAGGTCTTCCGATCATGGAACGAGCCTTTGGCGCGGATTCACTCACGGCAAATTATGCGTTGATTTCGATCCATGCGCCGTTTTGTTATATCATTGGCATCACTTCGATGGAGGTTTTGCGCGCCGATGGTCGCGGCGCAATGGCAACGTTTCAATCCGTGCTCAAAGCGATATTTAAAAATAGCCTCGCCATCGGTCTAATGCTGGGATTTTTGGTGAACTTTAGCGGTGTTACCCTACCAACGGTACTTAACTCGGCGATTGAGATGATGGTGCGTTCCGCACTTCCCTGTGCCCTGTTCGCGCTTGGCGGAGTGATGGTGCGGTATCATTTCACCAATAACCTGCCAGAGGTCGCCGTGCTTGGCCTCCTCAAGCTTATCTTGTTTCCAGCATTTGCTTATATCCTCGCACAACATGTGTTTGATCTATCCGTTGCACAGCGCAATTCGGTTGTGATCACCGCCGCGATGGCGCCAGGTATCAATACATATATCTTTGCTAATCTCTATGATCGGGGCAAGGCCACGGCCGCATCTGCGGTGGTTATCCTCACAGCGATCAGTGTCTTTACCATTTCGGCTTGGCTGGCGTTTTTGGGGGCATAACACCCCCAATTCCATTTTGCTTAAATATCCAAAATACGACGGGTTAACCTGGGCTCATCCCACGCATTTTTTCACTGCGCCGGCGTAACAGCTCAACCACCGTCAATAGGATAATCGACAAGATCACCAAAATCGTCGCCACCGCCAAAATGGTGGGGCTGATTTGTTCTTTGATGCCGCTAAACATCTGGCGCGGGATCGTACGTTGTTTCACATCCGCCATTTGCAAGACAACAACCACCTCGTCGAAACTGGTGATAAACGCAAAGAGCGCACCTGAAATCACACCGGGCAGGATCAACGGCATTTGCACTTTGAAAAACGTGCGCACAGGGGATGCCCCCATATTCGCGGCAGCACGTGCCAAACTTTGATCAAACCCAACCAGCGTCGCCGTAACGGTGATAATCACATAAGGTGTGCCCAATACGGCATGCGCAATGATCAACCCAAGATAGCTTTTGGCCAATCCGCGCTCATAACCGGGCAAGCTCATGTCAGAAAAGAAAAAGAACATGCCAGATGCGATAATCACCAATGGCACAATCATCGGAGAAATCAGCAATGCCATGATCGCACGACGATATGGCATTTCGGGGCGCGATAAACCAATCGCGGCCAATGTGCCAAGCGTCGTTGCCAAAATGGTGGCCATGATCCCGATAAAGAAACTGTTGCGCACCGAACGCACCCATTGCGCATTATTCCACATATCCGACCACCAGCCGACAACCGCATCAGGTGCGGCCATGCCGTTGTGGAAAATGTCTTGGTACCAACGCAATGAATAGGCATCTGGATCAAATGACAACATCCCCGCGGTAAAGCTGAAATAAGGTTCTTGGTTGAACGACAGCGGCATCACCACGATGATGGGCGCAATCAAAAACACAAATATGAAACCGCAAATTGTGCGAAAACTGTAAAACCACAAAACTTCGTTTGAACTGGCATATGGTGGTTGGTTCGCGCGGTATTCACCCGTGGCCAACCAAATTGACATACGCCCAATGATCCACCCGATCACCGCCATCAACACGCCATAAGACAGACCAATAAATCCAAATCCCAACGCAAAAAACACCACGGCCCCGATCAGACCAGACAGGTTTTTGGATTTTACCAATATGATGACGCCAAACGCGAGCGCGGCAAAAATCGCGGCACCAATTAATGCATATGGGATCATACGCTGAATTTCACCTTGGGCCGTTAAAAACCCAGCAATCGCACCAAATCCAGCGGTCCATGCCAGATTGAACCACATCGGGGGTTTTGGCGGGATATAACGATAACTTTGCGTCACTAGATTATCCTAACTTCATATTATCAATGCCCACGATCCGATCATAGAGCCAGTATAAGAACAGCACGATCACCAACAGCACCGCACCCATTGCGGCCGCCAGCGACCAATTTAATGAACTGCGCATGTGAAAATCGATGAAATTGGAAATCATCGTGCCACTTTCACCACCAACCAAGGCAGGTGTAATGTAAAAACTGATCGCAAGGATGAAAACCAATATTCCCCCTGCACCAATGCCCGGAATGGTTTGTGGGAAATACACACGCCAAAACGCAGTCCAATTCGACGCGCCCATGGATTTCGCGGCACGCACATAACTGGGCGGGATTGTTTTCATGACGGAATAAAGTGGCAAAATCATAAACGGCAGCAAAATATGCGTCATGGCAATCAGGCTCCCTGTTTTATTGTATATCAATGAAAAACGGTTTTGATCTTCGGCCAGACCAAACAGAACGAACAGATCATTCATAACACCTTCGCCCTGTAGCAACGCAATCCATGCGGTTGTGCGCACCAACAGCGATGTCCAAAACGGCAACAATACAAGGATCAATAACAGATTGGCGGTTCGCGCCTGCAAGCTCGACATTAAAAATGCCACGGGATAGCCCAGCAAAATTCCCATCAAGGTTACAATCACCGAAATTTCCATGGTCCGCACAAACAGTTTTAAATGAATGCGGCGTTCTTCTGATTTACGCTCGAAACTGCCATCGGCGTTATATTTCAAATCAACCGCATTGGCCAAATACGCAGGCGTCCAGGTTTTATTGGCGATTTTCATCGCTTCCCAAACCTCTGTCGTGGCCCATTTTTTATTGGCATCAATCAGCGCGTCTTTGAATGGAGGTTCCATTTTTGCCGCTTTGCGCGCGGTACTGGTGAACATGGATCGTGTGCCCGACAATTCACGGTTCACACGGGTTGCGACGCGACCAATTGTTTTGTCTTCGCGTGCTTGCACCAAATCGGCAACCAATGCGGCATACATTTCATCGCTGGGCTCGCTGGTGACGTCCCATGCGGCAAGCAATGGTTGGGAATTAACCATCACTTTTGCAAATTCATCGTTGTAAACGCCGCGTTTCAAAAACACGATCGTTGGCGCAACGAACGCCATTAATATCAATAAAAGCAACGGGATAACCAAACCAAATGCGCGCAGCTTACTGCGAAATAACGCTTGGCTGAGGCGTTTTTTAAGGGGGGTGCCATCGGCGGCCAACACGGGGCCGTTTGCAACATCGCTCATGGGGTTAGGTTTCCAAATCGCTATTATCTTGGGTGCAGATCACCCAATGTCGTGATGCGCAGGGGAATGACCCCTGCGCAATAGTTCAGATCAGCCAGCCAACCAAGCGTTGAAACGCTCGTTCAGCTCGTCTGTATTATCCGCCCAGAATTCAAAATCATTCTGGATCGCTGTGCCAAAGTTTTCTGGCGCGGTTGGCATCTGTGGCCCCATCGCAAGATCGGGTTTGTTGTGGAATGAACCCACCAATGGTGCCGATGATTTACGTGCAGGACCATATGAAATATATGACGCTTGCGCAGCCAGTTGTTCCGTTGCCGTTGAATAGGCCACGAATTCCATTGCCAAATCTTTGTTTGGTGCGCCTTTGGGGATTACCCACAGATCAAGGTCATAAATTTGGCTGTCCCAAACGATTGAAAATGGTTTATCTTCGGACGCTACTGCGTTGAAAATACGCCCATTATACGCAGTTGTCATTGCAACTTCGCCATCTGCCAACAATTGTGGTGGCTGTGCGCCTGCTTCCCACCAAACAACGTCACCTTTGATGGTGTCTAGCTTGGCAAATGCGCGATCAACACCTTCTGGTGTGGACAGAACATCGTAAATATCCGCTGCGGCAACACCGTCTGCGGCCAACGCCAATTCAAGGTTCGCTTTTGGACCTTTGCGCAAACCGCGTTTGCCTGGGAATTTTGCAGTGTCAAAGAAATCTGCAATGCTTGTTGGGCCATTCGCCATCTTTGAGCTGTCATAAGCAAAGATTGTGGACCAAACGATGTTTGCAACCGCACATTCGTGCAATGTACCGGGCAAGAAATCTTCTGTTGCTGGTGTACCATCTGCACCCGCTGGCAAGATTGATGGATCAATTGGTTCCAACAAACCTTCGTCACAGCCAAGAACCGCATCGGACAATTCAACATCGACCAAATCCCATGTCACGTTACCCGCTTCCACTTGAGATTTAATCTCGGCCAAGCCGCCGTTGTAATCCTCGGACACGATGGAATTGCCTGTCTCGGCGATCCACGGTTTGTGATATGCTTCAACTTGGGATGTGGTATACGCACCACCCCATGATACAACAGTGATTTCACCCGCTGTTGCGCCAACTGCAAGCGATGTTGCCGCCGCGCCTAGTAGTAATGATTTGAGCTTCATAAACTCTCTCCTTGTTAGTACCCATTATGTTTGGCCTTTTAGGATTGGGCTTTGCCCCAAAAGGTGTTCATTCGCACGCCTTATGCGTCAAGCGCGCGACAATCTTCTGCAAGCCATGACACCGTGGTGGTTTCACCAACGGTTAAATGTTTATGCCCTGCTGCATTGGGAACCTTGACCACGAAATCTTCGTTGCCATGCACATTCATGCGACACCGAATATGATCGCCTAAATAAATCAGCTCCAAAACTTTGGCGTCTGTTGCGTTGCTGGATTTGCTCGCCCCCAGCTTCACCCGTTCAGGGCGGATCGACAGGGTTGTATCCTGTCCGTGTTCACAATTCACCGCCTTGGCCTTGACCACGCCCCCCATCGGGAGCTTGACCGTGGCAACACCTTTGGTGATCGCCTCAACCTTGCCAAACAGCTTGTTATTTTCGCCAATAAACTGTGCCACAAACGCGTTTTCGGGGCGTTCATACAAATCATCGGGGCTGGACAGTTGTTGAATACGACCATCTTCGAACACAGCAACACGATCGGACATTGTTAATGCCTCTGATTGGTCGTGCGTGACATAAACCACCGTCACACCCAAACGTTCGTGCAGATGTTTGATTTCATACTGCATATGTTCGCGCAATTGTTTATCCAGCGCGCCCAGCGGTTCGTCCATCAACACCAATTGCGGTTCAAACACCAATGCCCGCGCCAATGCGATACGTTGTTGTTGACCGCCGGACAATTGCGCGGGGCGTCGCCCTGCAAAATCGCCCATCTGCACCATATCAAGCGCATCTTTAACCTTTTGCTCGCGCACGGATTTGCTCATGTTGCGCACTTCCAGTGGAAACGACAGGTTTTCACCCACGGTCATATGTGGAAACAGCGCGTAATTTTGAAACACCATCCCGATGCCGCGTTTATGCGGTGGGATATTGTTGATCGGCTTGCCGCCCAGCAAAATATCACCATGCGTGGCAGTTTCAAACCCCGCCAACATCATCAAACAGGTGGTTTTACCAGAACCCGATGGGCCAAGCATTGTTAAAAACTCGCCCTTACCGATATTCAGATTAAGGTCCTTTACGACCAATTGTTCACCGTCGTAACTTTTCTGTACGCGGTCAAAGACAACGAAGTCTTTGTCACTTTCGCTAGCAGCCAAAAATATTCTCCCATTTTGCCCATTGCCTGATCTTTGTCAGTTCGAGCAGTGCATAGCTTTGCGCAAAAAATATCGCATTGCAACACTCATTCTAAAAGAATTTGTTCGCGCCGTGGTTGAATATTATGCAAGCAACCCAAAAAGCTGCTTAAATAATAATAACTTAAAGATTGTTTTGGTGCGCCTAACGAGAGACCCCTAATACCTTGCAGCCCTTGTAACGAAAGACTTTTGGTGCGGCCGAGAAGACTCGAACTTCCACTCCGGTTAAGGAACAGCGACCTCAACGCTGCGCGTCTACCAATTCCGCCACGGCCGCACATTAAGGTATGGGCGATATAACGAAGCCATTCCAACTTGTGAAGCGGTTTTATGCGATTCCCTTATGTTGTTTATCAACTGGACGTTGGCGTTCATTTTTGCCAATAACACCCCATGTTAGATTGGAAAATTAGCGATGGGTTAACACCCTATGAATTTGCGGTTGATGCGATGGAAAATCGCGTGGCCGATATTATTGCAGGCAATGCCCCGGAACAGGTGTGGTTGGTGGAACACCCTCCCCTTTATACCGCAGGGACAAGTGCAGATATCGCCGATCTGGTCGATCCTGATCGTTTCCCCGTTTATAAATCCCAACGTGGCGGTCAATATACGTATCATGGGCCGGGGCAACGCGTGGCCTATGCCATGTTGGATCTCAATAAACGCGGCAAAGATGTGCGCAAACTTGTCTGGAACCTTGAAGAATGGGTTATTCAAACCCTTGCCGAATTTAATGTGGTTGGCGAACGCCGCGATGGGCGCGTGGGCGTTTGGGTTGTGCGCCACGATAAACCGCTCACCGCGCTTGGCACCCCACCCGAAGACAAAATCGCCGCCATCGGTGTACGCCTGCGCCGCTGGGTCAGCTTTCACGGGATCAGCATCAATGTCGAACCCGACCTGACACATTACAACGGCATCGTCCCGTGTGGCATTGCCGAACACGGCGTGACCAGTCTGGTTGATCTGGGCCGCCCTGTGACGATGGATGATCTGGATGTGGCGTTGAAGTCAACTTTTACGAGAATTTTCAAACAACTCTAATTTTTTTCATAGTTTTGCCATATAGATTTGGTGCCTAGCCATTCACAGCCGTCGCAAAGGGACAAAATGATTAAGCTTATTTCAACGTTTACAGTGCGTTTTATTGCACAATTTTTGTTTTGCCTTATTTCCTTGTACTATTTGGTTGCGACTGCTGGCACGCGGATAAATTATGTTTCATTTCCAGAAGCCATTTATTTTTATGCCTTTGTCATTCTTTTCTTCGCATTATTTTTCTTTGCGAAAAAGCAACAAAGCGAACGCACCCACTATGGTATGCTGGCGTTTTGGTTTTTTATTCTGCTAATTTCCATGCCCTTTGCCTTGTTGAAAATCACGCTTGGCACAAATGACATGGAACCCATCATATTGTTTTTCCGTGACAATGGGATGGAAGAAGTCGCCGCAATTGGACGTGGAAGTTTTGCATCCGCGGCGGGCTTGGAAATGACATTTGTTTCGCTTTTGATTTTATCGGCCTATTTTTTAAATAAGATCCTCACATCATTCTCAAAAGTCCTACTTGCAATTTGCATCGCACATTTGGCGATTAGCCCGTTATCGCAATATATATATCGCCAAGTGGTTCCAAATCCTGTTCACGCGAATTATCCCGCAGCCGAGTTGATCAAAGAACCAGAAATTATCACCAGACCAACAACGCAAAAAAACTTGATATTGATCTATTTGGAAAGTTTGGAACGAAGCTATGTCGATCTGCCGGAAACCAAGCAAGTTTATAAACACTTCCAAGCGCTAGAAGATAAATCTATCAACGCAACCAATGTCGATCAAACCATCGGCACCACCTATACCATTGCTGGAATGGTCGGCACACAATGCGGTGTTCCTTTGTTGCCCAAAGCATTGAACAACGGCCTTTATGGGCGCAAAGATTCTGGCGTTGTTATTGAAACCTTTATGCCGAAAATCCGCTGTCTGGGTGATATTTTATCCGAGGACGGGTATATTTTATCCTACATGAATGGCGCGAGTACGAAAAAATATTCCAAACGTGGTTTCCTTGCCAGCCACGGGTTCACACGTTTTTTTGACGAAGATTCAGTGCCTATGCCCGAACAAGAAGGTCGTCGAAACATTTGGGGGTTCAATGATGAAGTGTTGTTCGACAAGGCACGCGAGGAGCTTTCATATCTTGCTTCACAAGAAAAGCCATTTGTGTTTTCCATGTTGACGCTATCAACACATGGTCCGGATGGATTTTTGGATACCACCTGTGCACCAGAAGATGTTGAAAAAACCGGATCTGGCATTCCTGATGCCATTCGATGCACAGCCATCCATTTGCAACAGCTCAACCAATTCCTTGATGAAAATGGATTAAGTGAAAACACTGTTGTCGCAGTTATGAGCGATCATTTTGCACGGCGAAGTTCAATGGCAAGCTCACTATCCAGCATGCAAGATGCGCGACGGAATTTGTTTTATTATTCCGACGGATCCCAACCACGTACAATCGACAAAGAAGGCATCGCTCTCGATATTTATCCAACACTACTTAATGCGATGGGATATGAGCTCGTGGATGGCCGCGCGAACATGGGGGTGTCATTGCTTTCAGATACACCAAGCCTGCGCACTGTCATAAATGACGATCTCATTTTGAATTCGATTTTCCGAAGCAACCACGCCATGGGTAATTACCTTTGGCGCGAGGAATAGCGCCCTACTCTACCAAACGGCAGCAGCCTGATAATACAACCGCATCGCTTGCGGATGTGCCCATCAGGTCGATTTGCAAACCGTATTCGGTGTCTGACATTCCATCGTGGCATATTTTCTTTTGCATCAAGGCGCGCCAGGATGCGCTGCCGATGGCGAAGCGTAATGTGTGATTGGCTGAAACACGTTCCCAATCCAGTGGTTCGCTAACAGGCAACAATCCCAATCCTTCGAATGTGATTTCTTTGCCCTGCACCATTTTTAAATTCCAAAACGGCTCTGTGCCAAAACATTGCAAATTCGCGGGGAGTTTGGTGTTTAACAATTGTTGGGTTGGCACATGGGTTAAGAATCGATTGGAAACCCATGCGTTGCGCTCGTTCCAAATGATGCGTGCCCATTGACCGTTTGGTGCGATTTGTGTGACTTCGATTTTTGTGCCCAGTTTCAAATCACCCAAATCGCGAAATTTCGCGCTGGGGCCGCTGCGCACGTTTAACACATCATCGCTGGATATGCCGCTAACCGAAAACAATGCAGGCAAGGCCACCATTGCAGGTTTCATTTGCGCCGTTGGTTCATCCGTATTCTGTGCCAAACACCCCGTTGCGGTTGAAATAGATAATAACAACGCCCCCACCACAGTTTTCAAATTCATCGCTCATTTCCCATTTTTTACCATGGTTAACGCGATGACGTGCAAAAATAAACGGTGATTTGCCTGCGACAAGCCGTCTTTTTGAATAACTGCGGCAACTCAAACAGTTGTCGCCGACGCATAGCTTGTGTATCAGGACGTTGGAAAAATGCGTATCTTGCGGGATTCGCATCACAATAATGACGTGTCAGGAGAGACCACATGGCAGACGCAGCCACCCATGATCACGCCCGTCCAGGCTTCTTTACCCGTTGGTTCATGTCAACCAACCACAAAGATATCGGTATCCTTTACCTTTTCACCGCTGGCCTGTTGGGCTTTATTTCGGTGTGTTTCACGGTTTTTATGCGCATCGAGCTTATGGAGCCAGGTGTTCAGCATATGTGTATGGAAGGCGCGAGCCTTGCCGCAGCAGCCGTTGAAAACTGTACCCCCAACGGCCACCTTTGGAATGTGATGATCACAGGCCACGGCATCTTGATGATGTTCTTCGTGGTGATCCCTGCCCTGTTTGGCGGTTTTGGTAACTATTTCATGCCGCTGATGATTGGTGCGCCTGACATGGCGTTCCCACGGATGAATAACCTATCATACTGGATGTATGTCACGGGTTCCACATTGGCCGTGTTCTCTTTGATCATGCCAGGTGGCAATAACCAGCTTGGTTCTGGTGTTGGTTGGGTTCTATATGCGCCACTTTCAACACGCGAAGCAGGCATGTCGATGGATTTCGCAATCTTTGCTGTTCACGTATCAGGTGCATCATCCATTTTGGGTGCGATCAACATGATCACAACATTCTTGAACATGCGTGCCCCTGGCATGACATTGCACAAGACACCGTTGTTTGCTTGGTCAATTTTTGTCACCGCGATTTTGATTTTGCTGTCATTGCCAGTATTGGCCGGTGCGATCACTATGTTGCTGACCGATCGTAACTTTGGCACAACATTCTTTGAACCATCTGGTGGTGGTGATCCGATCTTGTACCAACACTTGTTGTGGTTCTTTGGTCACCCAGAAGTTTACATGATCATCGTGCCAGGCTTTGGTATCATTTCACACGTGATTTCAACATTCTCGAAAAAACCAATCTTTGGCTATCTGCCGATGGTTTATGCGATGGTTGCAATTGGTGCGCTTGGCTTTGTTGTGTGGGCACACCACATGTACACGGTCGGCATGTCATTTACACAGCAACGCTACTTCATGATTGCAACAATGGTGATTGCGGTGCCAACAGGCGTTAAAATCTTCTCTTGGATTGCAACGATGTGGGGCGGTTCGATTTCGCTGAAAACACCGATGCTTTGGGCGTTTGGTTTCTTGTTCTTGTTCACCGTTGGTGGTGTCACAGGTATCGTTCTGTCACAGGCTGGCGTTGATCGTGCGTATCACGACACATATTACGTTGTTGCTCACTTCCACTATGTGATGTCACTGGGTGCGGTTTTCTGTATCTTTGCGGGTATCTATTACTGGATCGGCAAAATGTCTGGTCGCCAGTACCCTGAATGGGCTGGTCAGTTGCACTTCTGGATGATGTTCATCGGTGCGAATATTACCTTCTTCCCACAACACTTCTTGGGTCGCCAAGGTATGCCACGTCGTTACATCGACTATCCTGTGGAATTCGCCTATTGGAACTATGTATCATCAATCGGTGCGTTGATTTCATTCGCTTCATTCGTCTTCTTCATCGGCGTTGTGTTCTACACATTGCGCTGGGGTAAAAAGGTCGAAGAAAAAGCATACTGGGGCGAACATGCGGATACATTGGAATGGACACTTCCAAACCCACCGCCAGAGCACACATTCGAAATCCTACCAACAGAAGATATGTGGAACAAAAATACCCATTAATTCACATGGTAGAATTTGAAAAAATATCAAAGGCCGCTGAGGATTCAGCGGTCTTTTTTGCGGCCACCAATCGCAACGATGCCCCACTGTTTGATCATACGATACACGCACACCGTTCCCTGCCCCGTGTTGGGTTTGTCTGGCTGATCGGGATTATCTGTGTGATGTTCCTACTCCCCCTTGGTGCATTCATTGGGCATATAGCGATGTGGATAATCCTTGGCGCAATGCTAATCACACTCGCGGCCCTTTGGTATTTTCTGGAACGTTCCTATACCGACAGCAAACTGTGCGAACGCATCCGCATCTGGCCCGATACATTCACCGTGGAACGAAACAATCCACGCGCGCCAAACCAATATTGGGTCACAAACCCATATTGGGTACGCCTTAAATTACAAGACACGCCCATCGCACAAAGCTATCTCACAGCCTCAGATGGCAAACGTACCATTGAACTTGGCGCGTTTCTGTCACCAGAGGAACGCATCGCACTGCGCAATGATATTGATACCGCGCTCAAACATTTACGCGAACCGATTGGCTCGTGATTAATTTCAACTCTAGTGTTTTGTGATTGCGCCAATTTTGCAAATCTCTAACGTCTCGCAAAAATGGAGCGAAACGATGAAACGTGTTGATATTGTAAAATGGGTTGCCACGGTGGTACAGCTGGTTGGCTATGCCTTGACGGGTCTGAACATCGTACCTTGGAATATTCTGGCCTTTGTGATTGGGATCATTTTGTGGTTTGTCGTCGGTGTCATGTGGAAAGATCGTGCAATTATGGTTGTGCATGTTGGCGCATTCATCGCAATCTTGGGTGGCTACCTCAATTCATAACCAAAAGCGTAATGATATTGAAACGGCGCTCAAACATTTACGCCGACAGCCAGACATGCCATCGTCTAAAACACCACAGGCTCGCATCACCCAACAGGAACAGTCATGCTCGTTTCAATCTCAATGACCCAAAGTGTCATCGTCATGCTGACCAGCATTTTTGCCATCGCACTTGGCTGTTGGTGTGCACGCAAGCCTGAAAAGACAATGCATGGCATATTGCTCGGTACGTCTGTTGGTATTGGCACCGCGCTCATTTTGCATTTTTTGGTAAGCCTTCTGAGTTACATTTTCCCTTTTGGTCAAATCGACTATTGGTTTGCAACCTTCATTGGCAAGGTGATGTTTTAGCCTCGAAACGTTTCCCATACTTGCGCTCGCGCAAAACACGGTCTGTGCAATATCGTAGCAAGCTGCTGAAATAAAAAAGCCGCCTCAATGGGCGGCTTTCAAACGGGTTTGATTTTGATTAGCTTAACAGCGCTTTCACAACACCGCCCGCCTTGCCAAAATCCATTTGACCGGCATAGTTTTCCTTGAGCGCGCCCATGACCTTGCCCATGTCGCGAATGCTGTCCGCACCCAAATCGTCAATCACGGATTTCACCGCTTCGCGGGTTTCATCCTCTGACAATTGTTTGGGCAAAAATTCCTCTATCACTTTGATTTCAGACAGTTCTTGCTTTTCCAATTCTGTGCGGCCAGCGTCGTGAAATGCCTTTGCGCTATCGTTGCGTTGTTTGATCATCTTGCCAAGGATACCCAAAATATCTTGGTCGGACACGCCGTCCAAATTGCCCTCTGCACGTACGGCAATATCGCGGTCTTTGATGGCGGCATTGATCAAACGCAAGGTTGCCAAGCGTTCTGATTCTTTTGCCTTCATCGCAGCTTTCACAGCGGTGTTAATGGTATCGCGCATATGGAATCTCTCCGGTTCATTTCCATTTCTTCGAACGAAACAGCATATAGAACCCCTGCCAAAGGCACAACAGATAGTGATAAAAACATCTGTTTGAAATCTTTCAGAAAACCCATTTTTCTCACCTTGACCGAATGATCACTACGGCGTAGTTTCGCGCAAATTTGCCAAAGGATTCACCCATGCCCGCAACTGCATCCTCCCTTCAATCCCTCGCAAAACCCACCGCTTGTATTGTTCTGGCTGATGGTACCATATTCTATGGTCACGGCTTTGGCGCAAGTGGCACAGTGGTTGCCGAACTTTGCTTTAACACCGCAATGACGGGCTATCAGGAAATCATGACTGATCCGTCATATGCAGGGCAAGCGGTCACATTCACATTCCCACATATTGGCAACACGGGTGTTACGGACGAAGACGACGAAACCGCAGATCCATTTGCCCGCGCAATGGTGGTGAAATGGGACCCAACCGATCCATCCAATTGGCGTAGCCAAGAACACCTTGCTACGTGGCTTGAAAAACGTGGTCGCATTGGTGTTGGCGGTGTTGATACACGCCGCCTAACCCGCGCAATCACCCACCAAGGTGCACCGCATGTTGCCATCGCCCATAACCCCGATGGCGTGTTCGATATCGAAGATTTGTTGCAACAAGCCCGTGATTTCAGTGGCTTAGAAGGCCTTGATCTGGCCAAAGAGGTTACTTGCGCGCAAAGCTATCAATGGGATGAAATGCGTTGGGCTTGGCCTGATGGTTTCCCCAAACGCAGCGGCAAGGGCAAAAAAGTAATCGCCATTGATTACGGTGCGAAACGCAACATCCTGCGCTGCTTGGCCTCTGCTGGCTGTGATGTCACCGTCATGCCTGCCACCACCACCGCAGAAGAAGTGCTCGCACATAATCCCGACGGTGTGTTTTTATCAAACGGTCCGGGCGATCCGGCCGCCACGGGTGAATATGCTGTACCAATGATCCAAGGCATTTTGGAAAAAGGCGATATTCCGATTTTTGGCATCTGCTTGGGGCATCAAATGCTTGCCCTCGCGTTGGGTGCAAAAACCGTGAAAATGAATCACGGCCATCACGGCGCGAACCACCCCGTGAAAGAGCACGGCACAGGCAAGGTTGAAATCACATCCATGAATCACGGATTCGCTGTGGACAGCCAGTCATTGCCAAAAGGCGTGGAAGAAACCCATGTTTCCCTGTTTGACGGTTCAAATTGTGGTATCCGCATGACGGATCGCCCGGTGTTTTCCGTTCAACACCACCCAGAGGCATCCCCAGGCCCCCAAGACAGCTTTTATTTGTTTGAACGCTTTGCGGCCTCTCTCAATTAAATAAAATTTAGACTAATTTAACCTTATCGCGCGACGCTCTTTGCATGACATGTAAAGGCTGGGACAATGGCTGTTGCGCGACTAAAATCAAATTTATCGCCGAACACTGGCGGTTTATCTCGATCCACGGTTGGGTCTGTGGGCAATGTTGATCGTGTATCACCGCTTGCGCTGCTTGATGCTCTAAAACTGCACAATGGTTCCAATCAACACGTAAGCGACGTCACGCGTGCGGGGAATTTCGCACAAGCGGCTGATATGCTTGATCATTTATATCAAACCTATGACCTCCCTTTTGTTGATATTGATGTGGAACGGATTGATCCTGCTTTGGCAGATTTGTTTGATCCAACCCTGTGCTTAAAACATGTGTTTGTACCGATTTCACGATCTGGCAAAACCCTCACCTTGGCCTTGGGCGATCCAAGTTTGCGTGAACACATCAAATCGTTGGCAAAAAAATTGCCGTTTCATTTGCGATTTGTCAGCGCCGCACCCGATGCGGTTTTAAACCATCTGTGCGAAACACATCGCGATTTTTTAACGCAAAAGGCACGCACCACCTGCCCCGAAAAATTTAGCTGTCGCGAATTATTACGTCCCTATAATCGGCGTATCATTTTAGGTGTCGCAATTATCTTTTTCTGTATCCTTGGCTATTTTAATCAGCTTGGCACGGGATTGGTGATGTGGATTATCATTACATTATTTTTTAATACAGCAATGAAATGTATCTGTATGATCGGGTATTTTCGACAAAAATCCCCCGACATTGCGCCTGTGTTAAACCTGCCCAAGGTCAGCATCATGATCCCGCTGCTACGCGAAGAAAATATCATTGATCGCCTGATTTTACGCATGACACGGTTAAAATATCCCCGTTCATTGTTGGAAATCTGTCTGGTGATCGAAGAAAACGATACAACGACGCGCGCGCATTTGAACGATCACATTCTGCCCAAATGGATGCGCGTGGTTGTTGTGCCAAATGATACATTGCAAACCAAACCTCGCGCACTGAACTATGCGCTCGATTTTTGTCAGGGTGATATCATTGGCATCTATGATGCCGAAGACGCGCCAGAAGAAAATCAAATCTTGACCGTGGCCGCACATTTGCAAAACGGTCCTGAAAATTTGGCCTGCGTACAGGCCGCACTTGATTATTACAACACGCGGACAAACTGGCTATCGCGTTGTTTTACAATCGAATATGCTATTTTATTTCGTGTGATATTGCGGGGACTTCAACATTTCAATCTGCCCATTCCTTTGGGTGGCACATCGGTGTTTTTCAAACGAAGTGCGATTGAAACCTTGGGGAGATGGGATGCGCATAACGTGACTGAGGATGCCGAACTTGGCATGCGGCTCTATCGCTTGGGCTGGCGATGCGAGGTGACGGATTCCACCACTTATGAAGAGGCAAACTATCGCGCCATCCCGTGGGTGAAACAACGTTCGCGCTGGCTCAAGGGCTTCATGGTTACATGGCTTACCCATATGCGCCGCCCAGGTGAATTGATCCACGATCTGGGGCTACGCGGTTTTTTAACCTTTAACACAATGCTGGCGGGCACGGTTTCGGCCTATCTCTGTGCGCCAATCGTGATACCGCTTTGGCTATTATGTTTGGGCGTTGACCTTCCGATATATAACGCCATCCCGCAAAGTGTTTTGTTATCCTTAATCTATGGGTTTGTGTTTACCGAACTGGTGTTGATGGTATTGGGATTTGTTGCCACGCGCGCGCCATCCTTGCGCCAATTAACATTCACCATTCCCACAATGATATTCTATTGGCCAATTGGCTGTTTCGCGGCGTACAAGGCATTATATGAATTGATCGTAAATCCGATGTATTGGGATAAAACCCAGCATGGAATCAATGATCATGATTGCGATGTAGAAATTGATCGCCTTACCCGCGCAGATGCCCCAATTGAACATGCCGCGTAAATCAAATGATGCTTTTGACCTCGCCTGCATCCAATTTCAAACGGGTTTCAAACGCATAGGAGAGATGTTTTTTCAACGCAGCACGCGCACCCGCGCCGTCCCCTGCGCTAATCGCATCAACGATTGCTCGATGTTCATCCAGCGCCATCGGCCCGCGCCCATCGGCGGATAATGTTGTACTGGCCAGCAATGCCATGGTGCGGTGCACTTGGTGTAACTGTTTGATTAAAAACCGATTATGCGATGCCAAATGCAACTGATTGTGAAACCGACGGTTCGCACGTGACAATTTTTTCGGATCATCAACAATCTCGCGATCCTTTTCGATCATATCGTATAATACGCGAATTTCTTCGGGTGCGGCGTGTTGCGCGGCCAAATATGCCGCCAAGCCTTCCAATTCAGCACGCACAGAATAAAGCTCGCCCAATTGCGTATGATCGAGTGACGCCACAATCAATGACCGCCCATCACGCGATAAAAACGATTCAATTTCCAAACGTTGCAATGCTTCGCGCACAGGCGTGCGTGACACACCAAAACGATCCGCCAATTCGGATTCCACCAAACGATCCCCTGGGCCATAAACGCCCAGATCAATCGCCTTGATGATCATTTCATACGCGTCTTTGTTTTCTTTGCGATCCGTCATACCCGCCCCGTTTAAATTTGGGGCAGACTAACAAAAAACCACCCAATGTCACGCATCATCTGATTTTGCGAAAAATGTCGTCTACACCCGCAAATTCCACCAGATTATAGCCCTTTGATCGCATAAAATTGGGTAAATCGCTGGATTGCGTATTGTTTTCGATGGTCCAGATATCCACATCGAACGCATTAAAATCGAAACTTTCTAAAATCCCCATTTCCCCGCCTTCGACATCCAGCGATAAAAAATCCACCTTTGTGATATCTTGATCACCCAAAATTTCACCCAGTGTTTTTTTATCCAGCTTATGCAAAACCTCGCGATGTTTGGGATTGGCACGCACTTTTTCCAACAGTTTGGCATCATAACTGTCCAAAAACCCGCTCATCTGGGTGTAACCGCTGGTCACTTCTAAAAATTCGGCCTGTCCTGATTGCCCTGCCACGGCAAAGCCCAACACCGGCACATTTCGCGCAGCATTCGCCAATCGTAACTGCGTTGGCGATGGTTCAACCACGATGCCCGACCATTTGCGAAACATTTCAAAAAACAAGGTGTTCGATCCCGTCACCCCATCATACCCGCCAATATCCACAAACACGCCACCCGTTTTGCCGCCCAGCAAGCTGTCCACCAAACGATCCTGCCCTGATTGGGAAAAGAACAAATTGCTTTCACCCAGCATCGAAGTGGCCAGATGCGCCAATCGGTTCAGCTCGCCACGTTTACGGCTGCGCTCCGATTTGATTGCGGTGCCAAGTTCACCACGCGCTTCGCGCAACAATTGCTGTGCCTGTTGGATTTTCTGGGATGGGTTTGTCATGATTTTCCTTTGATATGCCAAATGCACGCGTCAAATTGCACCTTATCATCGCGCAGATATGACACCAAGCCTGTGCGCAAACGATCGGCAATTTTTGCGCGAAAATCCTTGGGTGTGCCTTTTAGGCGTCCCGCCAATGCGCCAATGGTCATGCAAAACTGCACGCCCATCTCCAGCCCATCACCATCACCAAGCGCACAAATCACGCGTGATTGATGCGCCGCCCATGTCACATCGCGCCATCCTGCTTCGGCCAAAATCGGTGCAAATTCATCGGGATTTCCCCATGCAAATGGCCCAACCTTGGGCGCGGGTGCCGCGGGTGTTTCTGGAAACAAATCTTTGCACAATGAAAACGGCACGCGCGCCCAATCATTTTGCGCCAATGGCCCCCAAACAATCAGCGATAAATCACACTCCGCACCAACCTGCCTACGCAAATGCGAAAATGCGCCCACAGGATCATCAAAAAACATACAACCAAATCGCGAATAAAGCGCATCATATGGCCCGCCCATATCCGCCTGCCCCGCATCGCCGTGCAAAAACCTTGCACCATCAATGCCACGTGCCTGCGCTGCTTTGATCAGATCAGGGGAAATATCGATGCCTGTCACTTGCGCACCAGCAGCGGCCAATTTCGCACTGCTCTGCCCCGCACCACAACCCAGATCCAACACGCACCGCCCGTTCAGATCACCAAGTGCGGCAATACCAATATCGCCAAATTCCGATAGCATGCGATCAAGCGCGAAAACCTGTCGCGCCCAGACCTGTCCAACTTGACCTTGCCATTCATCTGCGTTCGTCATCTTTTCCCCTGTACCTGTGCGTATACTGCGGTTAACCTTATGAAATGCAACAGGCTTTTTCACATATCGACACTTGGATTTTTGATCTGGATAACACGCTTTATCCGCCACAGGCCGCGCTATTTGATCAGATTGAAACCTTGATGGTGCAATACATGACCGAAACATTGGCGATTGATACAAAAACCGCCAATGCATTGCGCCGCGATTATTGGGTGAAATACGGCACCACGCTTGCGGGGTTGATGAAACATTACGCGATTGAACCAGAGGATTTCATGCAACAGGTGCATGATATCAACCTTGATCATCTGGAATCCGATGAACAATTGCAAAACCGCATTGCGGATTTGCCAGGACGCAAGATCATTTATACCAACGGGTCGCGAAATCACGCCGAACGTGTCTGTGCCGCACGTGGGATCACCAACGCGTTTGATGAAATTTACGGGGTCGAGGATGCAAATTACATTCCCAAACCCCGCGCCGATGCGTTTGAAATGGTGTTTGAAAAGGCCAAGGTGAATGCCAAAACATCCGCCTTTTTCGAAGACGAGGCACGCAATCTGGAAATCCCCAAAACTTGGGGTGTCACCACCGTTCATATCGGTGCGCATGATGATGCCCATTACATCGATTTTCGCGATACCGATTTGTCGGTCTTTCTGTCGCGCCTGCATACCGCAGGGTTTCGCGCCTGAATGATTGCGCCTATGATTGCACCATGTCACGTATTCACACTGATATCTTAATTTCGGGCGGCGGTGTCGCGGGTTTGGCCGCGGCCTGTGCCTTTGGCACGGCGGGGTTTGATGTGATCTGTGTTGATCCCGCCCCTGTGATTACTGATGCCAATGCGGATGGCGCTGATTTGCGCAGCACTGCGTTTTTGCAACCCGCCCGCAATACGTTGCGCGATGCAGGCATTTGGGCGCATTTGGAACGGTATGCTGCACCGTTGCAAATCATGCGTTTGGCCGATGCAGGTGGTGTGGAAAATGAAATTCGAAAACTTGCCGATTTTGATGCATCGGAAATTTCCGATGAACCATTTGGTTGGAACCTGCCCAATTGGTTGTTACGCCGCGAAATGCTGAACCGCATCGAAGCCCTTGAAAACGTGCGATTTATTCCCCAAACGGCGCTGCGTCGTGTGACCACGCGCAATGATCATGCGCTGGTGAATTTGGATAATGGCGATCAGGTATCAGCGCGATTATTGATCGGCGCGGATGGGCGCAATTCGTTTGTGCGCGAAGCGCTGGGTATCAATGCGCAAACCAAACGTTATGGGCAAAAGGCATTGGTTTTTGTCGTCAAACACAGCCAGCCCCATGATGATATTTCCACCGAAATTCACCGATCAGGCGGGCCGTTTACCACCGTGCCGATGCCCGATTTGGATGGCGCACATTATTCATCTATTGTTTGGATGGAAACAGGTGCGAATGCCAGTGCCCTTGCCGCATTGAACGATGCCGAATTCACCGCCGCCGCACAGGATCGATCCTGTGATGTCTTGGGCAAACTGACCCTTGCCAGCCGCCGTGCGATCTGGCCGATTATTACACAACAAGCGGATCATTTGATTGGGCAGCGCAGTGCATTAATCGCAGAGGCCGCCCATGTCATCCCGCCCATCGGGGCGCAGGGTTTGAATATGAGCTTGGCCGATATTGAAACATTGCTGACCCTGTGCATGGATCATCGCGATACCTTTGGCAGCGCTGAAATGTTGGATCAATATCAATCCATCCGCCACCCCGATATGGCGCGGCGGATCAAGGGTGTGGATATGTTAAACCGTGCATCCATGACGGATCACGATACGCTAAAATCGTTACGCCTAAAGGGGTTGCAGGCATTACATCATGTAACACCCCTGCGCCAAACATTGATGAAAACGGGGCTTGGGACGGATTAAAGAACCTGATCAAGAGCAGCGTTCAGCCGTGCAACCGTGCCATCCACATCCAGCAATTTATCCAACCCAAACAGGCCGAGGCGGAAACTGGCATATGTTTCAGGCTCGCCCACTTGTAATGGTACGCCCGCGGCAATCTGCACCCCGATCGCGGCGAATTTTTTGCCCGATTGCACGTCAGCATCCGTGGCAAAGCTCACCACCACACCCGGTGCACCAAACCCATCGGCGGCCACCGATTGCACACCGCGATTTTTCAAGGTGGCACGCACCTTGTCGCCCAATTCAATCTGTGCGGATTTCAGTTTATCGAACCCGATTTCACGGCTCTCATTCATCAAATCGCGCAAACCGCGCAGCGCATCCGTTGGCATTGTCGCATGATAGGCATGGCCGCCGTTTTCATATGCCTCCATAATGGATGTCCATTTTTTCAAATCGGCGGCAAAACTGTTGGATGTTGTTTCCTGCATCCGCGCATAGGCGCGATCATTCATCATAACCATGCCAGCGGATGGCGAACCCGACCACCCCTTTTGTGGCGCGGAAATCAATACATCAACACCGTTTTCCACCATATCAACCCAGACACAGCCCGATGCGATACAATCAAGCACGAACAAACCACCATGTTCATGCACCGCCGCCGCCAAATCGCGAATATAGGCATCTGGCAAAATCATCCCCGATGCGGTTTCAACATGGGCGGCAAACACAACGGCTGGTTTTTCTGCCTTTACCTTTGCGATGACTTCGGCAATCGGTGCGGGTGCGAATGGTGATGTTGGTGTGTTGCCAACCTGTGTGGCCTTCATCACGGTTTCAGATGCGGGTATATTGCCCGCCTCGAAAATCTGGGTCCAGCGGTATGAAAACCAGCCGTTGCGGATCACCATCACGTTTTCATTTTGCGCAAACTGGCGTGCGACGGATTCCATCGCGTATGTTCCACCCCCTGGGACCAATGCGATATGGGTTGCATTGTAAACCTCGCGCAGGGTGGATGAAATATCGTTCATTACCCCCTGAAACGCCGCGCTCATGTGATTGAGGCTACGATCGGTAAACACCACCGAAAATTCTTGGTGGCCGTTTGGGTCTACTTTGGATTTGAAATCGCTCATGGGGGTCTCCGATATATGTTGGCCTATCACTAGGGCAAAAAATAATGCGATTGAACCCCCTAGAGCGCAAGCGGGCGTTTTTCTTCGGACAAGAGCACGTTTGCTTCCACATTGCCGACACTTGGTAATGTCATGATGCGACGGCGCAGCACCCGTTCAAAATCTGACAGATCACGCGCAACGACCTTGAGCCGATAATCATATAGCCCCAGCACGTGTTGCACCAATTGCACCTCTGGGATTGCCGCCACCGCACGTTCAAAATCGGCCAACCCTACGCGCCCCTTGGTTGCAAGTTTAATGCCCAAAAACACCGTCACACCAAAGCCCAGCTTTTCTTTGTCCAACACCAAATGCCGCCCCAAGATCACATTTGCATCTTCCAGCCGTTTGATCCGCCGCCAAGTGGCGGGTTGCGATAGGCCGATTTTCTTTGCCAAACCCGCGGCGCTTAGATTCCCATCACCCTGCATCGCACGCAACAACGCACGATCCGTATCATCCAGTTCGATCATATCGGCAACCTTTCCGATTTCATTACATCGGCGACCAGCATCAATGCCTCGATATCCGCAATGTGCGGCAACGCAAGGATACGATTGCGATATATTTCTTGGTAATGGGGCATATCGCGCGCCAGCACGGTTAACCGCACATCCACACGACCCAGAAATGTTTGAATTTCGCTTACCTCTGGCACATCGCGTGCGGCGGCAATGAAAATATCAAATGCATTTGATTGGGTTTTATCCAATGTGATGCGCAATGATACCTCGACCGCGAAGCCAAGTGCCTTGGCGTCAATTTCCACGCGCTTGTCCAAAATCACGCCATCGGCCTGCATCCGTTCCACACGGCGCCAGCAGGATGGCGCACTTGCCCCTGCCCGTTTGGCCAGCTCTGCCGATGATATATTTGCGTCATCTTGCAAGATTCGCAAAATCCGCCTGTCCAGATCGTCCAATTGTTGCATGAATTTTTCGCCAATTAGTTAAATCACGAATAACTTTTACAAAATCGCGATATTTTTTTCAATATGCGATGGCATCTTTCGCAAGCCCGTGATTATACATGGCCCAGACGAACACCAAACATGACATACGGAGAAAATCATGCGTGTATATTACGATCGCGATTGCGATGTGAACCTGATCAAAGACCTTAAAGTTGCTATTCTGGGCTACGGTAGCCAAGGCCACGCACATGCGTTGAACCTGCGCGACAGTGGCGCGAAAAACGTGGTTGTTGCCCTGCGCGAAGGATCATCATCCATCAAAAAAGCAGAGGCCGAAGGCCTGAAAACCATGGGCATCGCTGAAGCGGCCGCATGGTGTGACGTGATCATGTTCACAATGCCCGACGAATTGCAGGCAGAAACATATAAAAAATACGTCCACGACAATATCAAACCAGGTGCTGCAATCGCATTTGCCCACGGTTTGAACGTACATTTCGGCCTGATCGAGCCAAAAGAAGGCGTTGACGTCATCATGATGGCACCAAAAGGCCCAGGCCACACCGTGCGCGGCGAATATACCAAAGGTGGCGGCGTTCCATGTTTGATCGCGGTTGACACAGACGCATCTGGCAAAGCCCAAGAAATCGGCCTGTCATATTGTTCTGCGATTGGTGGCGGTCGTTCAGGCATCATCGAAACCAATTTCCGCGAAGAATGCGAAACAGACCTGTTTGGTGAACAAGCGGTTCTGTGTGGCGGTATCGTTGAATTGATCCGTTGTGGTTTCGAAACATTGGTCGAAGCAGGTTACGAACCTGAAATGGCTTATTTCGAATGTCTGCACGAAACAAAATTGATCGTTGATTTGATCTATGAAGGCGGCATCGCAAACATGGATTATTCAATTTCCAACACTGCGGAATATGGTCAATACGTAACAGGCCCGCGCATCTTGCCATACGAGCAAACGAAAAAGGCGATGAAAGACGTATTGTCAGACATCCAACAAGGTAAATTCGTGCGTGACTTTATGCTTGAAAATGCTGTTGGTCAGCCAACAATCAAAGCATCACGTCGTGCCAATGACGAACACCAAATCGAACAAGTTGGCGCAAAATTGCGTGCAATGATGCCTTGGATTTCTGCAGGCAAAATGGTCGACAAAGAAAAGAACTAAACCAAAATCAGGTTTAAATTTTTCATGGTCGCCCCATCCGCTGGGGCGGCCTTTTTTAATCAAAATTTGTTTTTGGGCTGATCACAAAAAATGTCGTAACGCGCGCCAAATGCGCAAGTTTTCATATTTCTATTTCACTCAATTCCCCTAAGGTGTGCCAATGACTCAACCAACTAAATCCGCATGGGCATTGCTCTTTATCCTTGGCATCATCTGGGGTGGATCATTCATGGGGGCAAAGCTGGCATTGGCGAGTTTTGGTCCATTAAGCGTGGCGGCAATGCGTTTGTTGATTGCGGCGGTGTTTTTACTGGTGATCAACGCCATGCGTGGCGGGCGATTGCCGGGATTTTCAACGCCCGTTGATAAACGTATCTGGTTGCATATTCTGGCGATGGGTTTGTTTACCAACGCCCTGCCCTTTACCTTGCTCAACTGGGGACAGCTTTATGTCACCAGCGGTTTTGCAGGGATCACAATGGCGGTTGTGCCGCTGTTGATCCTGCCACTGGCGCATTTCTTGATTGCAGGGGAACAAATGAACCTGCGCAAATTCATCGGCTTTGCCGTTGGGTTTATTGGCGTGGTTGTTCTGATTGGCCCTGCCAGCCTGTTGGCCAACTCGGGTGCATCAATGGAACCCATTGCGCGCATGGCCTGTATTGGTGCGGCCATATGTTATGCAATTGGTGCGATGAATACGCGCCTCTGCCCCCCTGTGCCCACCATTTCATTTAGCGCCGCTGGCCTGTTGGTTGGCACGCTGATGTTGCTCCCTGTTGCGCTGTATGTCGAAGGCTGGCCAGATATGCCCAGCACATCCGCATTGCTTGGTACAATCTACCTTGGTATTTTCCCAACCGCATTGGCGACATTGATGTTGGTCTTTGTGATCAACACGGCAGGCCCAAGTTTTTTGAGCCTTGTGAATTACCAAGTCCCCATGTGGGCCGTGCTTTTTGGTGTGCTCTTGCTTGGCGAGGCATTGCCCAGCCAATTCATCGCAGCCCTTGGCCTGATCCTAATCGGGCTGTTGATCAGCCAATGGTTCACCGTCATGGGGATCTTGCGGCGCGATTAGCGGTGTTTTTCTAGACAGGATAATATGCCCAAGCTAACCTAAACCAACCACATCTGGCAGCAAGGCATCCATTATGAAAATCACCGCCCCTTCCATCGCCTCTTTTTGCATCCATATGGCATTTACCAGCGCTCTGGCATTGGCAGATGGCAATCACGCACCCATTGGTGATGGCGTTCACGATTTGCCGCTGTTTGATGCTCATATCCATTACAAACAACCTGCATGGGCAGATTACCCCGTGAAATCAATTGTCGAATTGATGGATCGCAACGGCGTGGCAATGGGTTTGGTATCATCCACCCCCGATCAGGGCACAATCATGTTGTGGGAATATGCGCCAAATCGCATCGTACCAGAATTGCGCCCCTATCACGGCGAAGCAGGATCATCCAATTGGGCCAAGACCGAGGGGATGACAAAATATCTTAAAAAACGGCTTGCGGATTACACCCACCAAGGCATCGGTGAATTTCACATCCACCGCTTGGATCAAACCGACGAACCACTGTTTCGCGAAGTCATCCGCATGGCCAAGGAACGCGATATCTATCTTCATGTGCATTCAGGCACTGAACCCGTGCGTTGGCTTTATAGCTTGGACAAAGATGTGAAAATTATCTGGGCGCATGCGGGGCTTGGTGAAAATGCACGTGATGTTTATGCGTTAATGGATGATTTCCCCGCGCTCGTTGCGGATACATCGCTGCGCGAACACGCAATTTTGGGGCATGGCGATAAACTGAACCCCGCATGGGAAAGAATCATCATGGCCTTTTCGGATCGTTTGATGATTGGCAGCGACACTTGGGTGAATAGCCAGTGGGACAATTACGATGGCATCATAGATTCCAACCGCGCATGGCTGGCCAAGCTCCCCCGCGAAATCGCCGAAAAGATCGCATATAAAAACGCCGAACGTCTGTTTGGGATCAGCGTTTCAATGGATCAAATCGGTACGCGCTAATTGCTATGCCACAAGGTTTGGTGCATTTGTTTGCTACCTTCACACGGCTGCAACCCCGCTCTTGGTGGTTCGCTGTCAGGTGTTTTTACTTTGGATGCTAACCCCAAGAAATGCAAAACTGATATCAACCAAAACCCTGGGTCAATCTGACCTTGTTCCAATCCCAATTTTGCAGAATGGGGAAATGCATGATGATTGCCATGCCAGTTTTCACCAAAGGTTATCAGCCCAAGTCGTGGTAGATTATACCCCTGCACAGCAACGCCATCTATGCGCCATCCTTGTTCACCCTGTTTATGTGCATAATGCCCAACCATCCAATGGCCCGTAAGTGAGATAAAAATTCGCAAACTTATCCCCCAGCACACCCAAGCCCAACCACCAAACAGATACAGCAATATTGCCAATGGGACTTGCTGTACCATCCACGTACGTTCCAAAAAACGATAAAAACGATCTTTTAATACGTTGTTTTCAATGATTATTTCTGGCGGATTGCGCAAATCAAAATAACAGCAAAGCTGCCACCACGCATCACGCCAAAAAACAGCATCATGCGAAGGATGCGGCGGGCAATGGGTTTGGCGTTGATGCCAGTCACGCAAATCATGAAGGCGGATCATCCCAAAGGGCCCAGCCATTCCCACCAAAACACCCAGCCAAACCAAAATATATTCAACCCAACGCGGCGTGGCAAAGCTGCGATGAATTAATAAGCGATGCATCCCCACACTGTGTCCCGCACAAATTGTGACCGCACTTAATAGCAGAAAAACCAAAAACGCACCTACCTGCGGGTAAATAAATATCCCTGCGATACCAACCAAACCATGGCCAAAAATCCAAAGAGTTTTGGCTGGAGAAATCCGAATAACACCATCAACTGCGTTTGTATTTTCAGCTGGAAACACCCGCTCGCTTGCGACCAATTCTTGGGGTGTTCGTTCTCGCATCACAACCGGTTTTCGCTACGAATTTTGACATCGCGCGCAAGAACGTCCATCGCAAAATACCCTGCAACATTGGTTAAAGGCGTGAAAAACCAACTTGGTGCTAATTCGCGATCAAATTCCAAAGTTACATTTAAAACGGTTCCATTTGGCACGGGATTAACATGATACGTGATAAACCGATGCGATACCCAATTTGCAATTGGGCTGGTATCGGACAAAACGGCGAAAACCGCACGATCATCCGTTCGGTTGACAACACGCAGAGTTAAGTCACCTGCCCCTTCGCGCCCCCGAAATGCCACCTGTCTTAACGCGCCTAAACTTGTGCCTTGGTCAATCACCACATCAACAGGTTGGGGAAATATCTGCAAAAACTTTGGCAGTGCAAACTGTGGCGAGGTTGCCGTTTCCATCGTATCCCAAACCTGTTCAACAGGTGCATTAATCAACCTTGTTGCAGTGGTGCTATTTCGCGTTGCAAATGAGAATGCATTTGTCACCCCTTCAAGGCTGGCGATCCCTAAAACAGTCATCACCAAGATCATCGATGCCACATCATAAAAACGCGTCTGTGATCCATCATCGTTTGATCCGCGCAATTTGCGTAAAATAACGCGCCCCAGCTTAAAGATCAGAAGAATTGCGAACGCGAGAATTGCGACCAATGCCGCCAAAACCGCAAGACAGAACAACACCCCCAAAACTGCAGCAATCAATTCCCCAGCATTTGCCTGTGCTGGTGTTGGTGTGATAACGCTGGATATCGCCACGACAATCGCGAGAACAATTGCAGTTTGTGCACAACGCGTCAAAACAATCATTGAAAACCCGCGTTTCAATTCATCGCAAAATGCCAGCCAAATCAAATGCACTGTGATTATAACCAATAAGGGGCTGATAAACTGTATCCCCGTTTTGACATATGCTGACTGTGAAATAGACCACGCATATAAAAGTGCAAACAACCCTGCAACTACATGTATTAACATGCTGTTTTTATGTACATTTACCACACTCAGCATCTATATCACGCCGCACCTTTCACCGCCGCCGCGATACCCATCACCACGTCGTTTAACAATGCCTCATCCTCGCATTCGCCCATGACGCGCACCAATGGTTCTGTGCCTGATTTGCGGATTAACAGGCGCCCGTTGGATGCCAGACGTGTTTCGCCGTCTTTGATCGCATCTTTGACAGATTGCGCATCCAATGGTGTTTTGCCTTCGCCGTAGCGTACGTTTTCCAACATCTGTGGCATGGGTTCGAAAACATTGGCCAATTGGCTGGCCTTTTGCCCCGTTTCCACCATCGAGCTTAAAAATTGCAGACCCGCAATCAGCCCATCACCCGTGGTGACGTAATCCGTCATCACGATATGCCCTGATTGCTCTCCGCCAAGGTTATACCCATTTGCGCGCATTTCTTGCACCACATAGCGATCGCCAACGCCTGTGCGCACCAGATCGATGTTCAGCCCATTTAAATGGCGCTCCAGCCCCATGTTGGACATGACCGTCGCGACAAGGGTGTTTTTCGCCAAACGGCCCTTGCCGGCCCATTGCGTGGCAATCAGACCCATCAATTGATCGCCATCGGCGACTTGGCCTTTTTCATCAATCAAGATCACACGATCCGCATCACCATCCAGACAGATGCCAACATCGGCACCCTCTGAAATCACCCGTGCGGCGGCGGCGGTGGGCACGGTGGAACCAACGCCTTCGTTAATGTTAAAACCATCAGGGGTCACACCCATTTCGATCACATCTGCGCCCAATTCCCACAACACGGCGGGTGCGGCCTTATACGCCGCTCCGTTGGCGCAATCGATCACTACCTTCATCCCATGAAGAAGCTTTTCACCGGCAAAGGCCGTTTTGGCAAATTCCATATAACGGCCAAGCCCATCATCAATGCGCCGCGCGCGGCCAATGTTTTGGGGCTGTGCCAATTCGATATCACCATCAATCAAGGCTTCGATTTCCAGTTCCGCCTCATCGGATAGTTTATATCCATCGGGGCCGAAAAATTTGATGCCATTGTCATGATGTGGATTGTGCGATGCGGAAATCATCACGCCAACATCGGCGCGCATGGAACGGGTTAACATCCCAACAGCGGGCGTTGGCACAGGGCCAAGCGGGAAAACATTCATCCCCGTGGACATGAACCCTGCCATCAATGCGTTTTCGATCATATAGCTGGAACGGCGCGTATCCTTGCCGATGACGACGCGGTGCTCTTTTTGATCTTTGCGAAAATAGCGCCCCGCAGCCGCCCCCAAACGCATGGCCATTTCTGCCGTCATCGGGTGGGTATTTGCACGCCCACGCACACCATCGGTTCCAAAATATTTACGGCTCATGTGTTTGATCCTTGGTTCATTGCGTTCCACATATCGAACGCTTGTTTATGTTCGGTTACATCGTGACAGCGGATAATCTGTACACCCTGTGATAACCCGTTTAACGCCACCGCAACAGACCCAACCGCGCGCTTGGCGGCGTCTTGCTCACCAGTGATTTCACCGATGAAACGTTTGCGTGAAACGCCGAGCAATACAGGGCAACCCAGCCCGTGAAATAACGATAATCCGTTAATCAGCGCAACGTTATGCGCGCGGGTTTTGCCAAATCCGATGCCCGGATCAACAATGATATTTTCACGTGGTACACCCGCCGCGATGCATGCATCAACACGTGTTGACAGGTAATCATAAACATCCAACAACACGTTATCATATTGCGGATTGTCCTGCATTGTTTTGGGGTCACCGCTTGCGTGCATCAAACAAACAAACGGCTTTTTATCCCCTGCCAGCGCGATGCTGTCTGGATCAAAGCTGAGCGCGGTTACGTCATTAAACAGAACTGCCCCTGCATCAATTGCGGCACTGGCCACCTCTGCCTTGCGGGTATCAATCGAAATGGGTGCGGGAATTTTGGCAAGTTTCAGCCCCGCAATCACGGGGATGGTGCGGTTGATTTCTTCGGAGTTATCCACAAAATCGGCACCGGGGCGCGTGGATTCACCGCCAACGTCGATAATATCGGCACCCTGCCCGATCATCTGCATCGCACGTGATATCGCGCCAAGCCGATCGTCATGTTGCCCACCATCAGAAAAGCTATCTGGGGTCACGTTCAACACGCCCATGATCGCGGGTTTATCCATTGCGATATTTGCAATCGCTGCACGTGGGGACGACAGGCGCGTTTTCACATCATCTGGTAATTCTGAAACAGGGATTATTTGGGGTACAGCACCGCGCGATAAAACCTCGCAATGGGAAAACCAAACCGAACCACCCGCAAGAGATAACGCATCGCGTGGCCGCGCCGCATCCGTTTGCGCGATGGGTCTGAAATATTGCATCAACAAGTTACCTTAAATAAACCTGTTGATGGAATCCTACAAATCGGTGGCTGTGTCAACGATTTGCAGGCGTTCATTGGCAATCGCGCCATCAAAACCCTGCAACACACTGACATGATCGGCGCTAAATTCCGCTGCGAACCACTGCGCGAGTGCAAGCGGTTGATCCGCGCCCACCTTTGGTTTACGCACCGCATCCAACACCATTTTCGATGGCGCCCAGACGGATAGTTGCCCGTTTTTAATCGCCCAATCCATTTCGGTGCGGCTGTCCACCACCACGCAGCGTTTATCTTTGCCTGCCAAAACCCATGCGTTTTGTTCGATCGACAATAACGCGATACGATTGTTTGCCGCATCCACATCTGCCTGTGGCGCGGTTTCAAGCGCCTGTTCCACACAGATAATTGCGGGCAATTCATGCGCGGCAATGGCATCAAGCCATGCGGGCAACCCTGCCCCATGCAAAACTGTATTTGGCAAAAACACCACCAAGGGATGCACAATGCTCACCTCTTGGGCCGCGGGCGTATCAATGGGGTGGAGGTTTTCACCATCCCCACGTGTGCGCACGATTTCAACACCCAACGATCCAGGAATGCGATCCAGCTTTTCGATACGCACAAAAATACGCACGGCGCGCGGGTTCACCAACACCTGTTCGGCAATACGTTCCGCCAGCGTTTCCAACAGGTTTAGGCGTTCAAACGCCAATTGATCCTGAATCGCCTCTGTGATTGTGTCATATGACAACACCTGATCCACATCGTCGAATTTGGCCGCGGCACTTGATGAAACCTCTAGCACCACATTAAATCGAATACGCTGGGTCACACCGCGTTCGGCCTGAAACGCACCGATTTCCACTTCTGTGGTGTAATCACGCACCGCAATACGATCCAATGGCGCATTTCCGCTGGTTGCGGCCGCGCGTGCCTCTGGCAATTCGAATGCTAATGTTGTTTCATTGGTCATGGCGTCGCTTTCTATCTTTCAGATAGGTTCTTTGTCAGGAAATAACAGCCCTCGCAAGGAAACATGCCATAAAAACGACATAAGTTTTGGTAAAACAGAATTATATTAGGTGTGAACGGGTTCGTAAAACGGGGTAAACGGGGAAATGCGCAAATTCATTATTTACGCAGTGGCAATGGCAACAATGGGCGCAACATCGGCCCATGCAATGGGTTGTAGCAAACCAAAATTCACCAAACAAGAAATGCAAGTCATCAGCCCAGATCGGTTGAACCAAAAACTGTTTTCATCTGCCGCGACCAAGGTCACCAATTATTACCGGTGTCGCGCAGGGAAACCCAAGCTCAAAGAAATTCACGGATTACGCCAAGCCGCCGCCGATCATAGCCGTAAAATGGCACGCACAGGTGGCAACAAGGCCCGCCACTATGGCTCGCTTAAACCGCGTTATCGCAAAGAAGGCATCAAGGCCAAGGTGATGGCGGAAAATGTCGGGCTGGATGCGCGGCTAAATTATGGGCGCACCCCGTTTATTGCGCGTAACAGCCAATCTTGTGCCTATGTTTTTCATGATTCAAAATCCCCCATTCCCCAACACAGCTATGCCAGCCTTGCCACGCGCATGGTGGCATTATGGGTGAAATCGCCAGGGCATAAACAAAACATTATGCACCCGCGTATTCGTAAAATCGGGAATGGCATCGGATATTCACGCCGCACCAGCCAACCTTGTGGTGGCTACTACCTGACGCAAAATTTAGCAGATTAAGATTTATCAGCCGCCGCGATAAAAATAATGTGCGCCAATTTGGGCTGTGCGTGAAAACGCGCGTGACCATTTTGGGTTCACAGATTTCGCATGATAAAAAGTGGCACCCTTGGTTAATGGGCTCGCTTTGCGTGACAATGCGATTTTGGCGATCTTGCCAACCATGTTGTATGCGCGTGGTTCGTGATACACTTCGGCATGACCATCGCATTTATACGAAAACTGACATGCGTTTTTGCGATGCGAACCTTGGCTGATCACACCACAAACGGAATTAGGGAAACGTTTTGATGCGCGGCGATTGATAATCACCTCTGCCACGGCAAACATACCCTTTACCGTTTCACCACGTGCTTCGAAATATAATGCTTCGGTCAAACAGGCCCATTCCGCATTGCCAGATGCGACGGGCATCGCGGCAAGTTGCGATTTGCTGGGCACGGTTTTTGCGGCCACAGGTTGCAAGCTAGACGCTTTTGGCAAATTCTTTGGTTTTGATTTTGGCTGCAATTCATCCACACGCGTCATAATGATGACATCATTTTTGCGTACAGATCGCAGAACGATGCGTTCATCCGCCAAAATGCGTGTGACATCTGCATCGATTTCCGCCGCTTGCTCTGCGAAGGCAGATTCAGCGGACAGACTTAGTATTGCGCCGCACATTGCAGACGTCAAAAATTTAGAAACTCGCGTGACCATGAGGAACAGATCCCATTGTTTTGCTCTATTTCGGGCAGGCTTTAAAGGGTCACAGGGGGTCTTGTCTAGAATTTTCGACGCATAGCAGGGCTGCGTAAATGCCGCACCATCGAAAATTTTGTTGTCTCAGAGGCAGTTAAGCAAAACCGTCTAAATAAATTGCCTAATTTTTAGGCACATTTAATGCAGCTTGCGCAGCGGCAAGTCGCGCTATAGGTGTGCGAAATGGCGAGCAAGAAACGTAATCTAGCCCTGCTTCGTGACAAAAAGCGACCGATGCAGAATCCCCGCCATGTTCCCCACACAGCCCCATTTTGATATCTGGGTTCACCGCATTCGCACGATCCACAGCAATCTGGATCAGCTCGCCCACACCATCAATATCCATACTGTGAAACGGATCTTCTGGGAAAACACCAAGCGCAACATAATCACGCATGAACCGTCCGGCGTCATCGCGGCTTAACCCATATGTCATTTGTGTCAGATCATTTGTGCCAAAGCTCATGAACGCCGTATTTTGGGCAATGTCGCCTGCACGCAACGCTGCACGCGGTGTTTCCACCATCACGCCAATGGCGTAATCCAGCTTGGTATTCAATTCCACTTGCACCGCCGATGCCACGGCATCAACGCGTGATTTCACCAATTCGACCTCGCGTTTGGCCGAGACCAGCGGGATCATGATTTCGGGTTTGATTGATATGCCTTTGGCGTTTTGCACCTTGGCGACGGCTTCGAATATGCCGCGCGCCTGCATTTCGTAAATTTCGGGCGCAGTAATCCCAAGCCGCACACCGCGTGTGCCCAACATTGGGTTAAATTCGGTCAGATCATCAATGCGCGTCATCACCTTGGACAATGGCAATCCCATGCTTTCGGCCAGCGATTGCATTTCTTCGCGTGTACTTGGCAAAAATTCGTGCAGCGGTGGATCAAGCAGGCGGATACAAACCGGCAATTCGCCCATTATCGTAAACATTTCGATGAAATCGTCGCGCTGCATCGGCAACAACAGGTTCAGCGCCGCTTGGCGGTCATTATCGCTATCGGCGAAAATCAATTCGCGCATCACCGTTAATCGGCCCTCGTCGAAAAACATATGTTCGGTGCGCACCAATCCAATGCCATCCACGCCAAATGCCTGTGCCATGCGGAAATCTTCGGGCGTGTCGGCATTGCCGCGCACACCCAATTTGCGAAATTCATCGGCCCAAGACATGAATGTTTGAAATGCGCCACCCAATTCGGGCTGTACCAGATCGGGTGCACCGCGCAAAACATCGCCAGTGCCCCCTTCCAATGTGATCACATCGCCCTCGCCCAGAACTTCGCCCCCCTTCAGGGTGACTTTGCGCGCACGTGTATCAATATCAATGTCCGCGGCCCCCACAACACAGGGCAATCCCATGCCACGCGCCACCACGGCGGCGTGGCTGGTGATGCCACCGCGTTCTGTCAAAATGCCATTGGCCGAATGCATCCCGCGAATATCATCGGGCGTGGTTTCAACGCGCACTAATATACAGGCTTCGCCGCGCGCCTCTGATGCTTGGGCGGCGGTGGCGCTAAACACCATGCGCCCTGTTGCGGCACCCGGGCTTGCGCCGATACCATTTGCAATGCGATCGCGTACGGCTTTCGCGCTGATCTGGGGGTGCAGAATTTCGTTTAGTGATTTGGGGCTGATGGTTTGCAATGCAGCTTGGCGGGTAATCAACCCATCTGTTGCCAAGCGTACCGCCATTGTCACCGCACCGCGCCCCGTGCGTTCGGCGGGGATCGCATCAAGCAACCAAACCGCGCCATCCTCGATTGTGAATTCCAATTGCATATCATCGCAAAATGCCTTGCGGGCATATTCGGCCAATTCTTGCAATCGCGCAAATGCCTCTGGATAGATTTCTTCCAATGATGGGCCGCGTGGATCCTTGGCCAAAAACTGTGCCTTTTGCGTGTCTTCCATCGCATCGCGCCCTTGGCTCTGGCTCAGATACCGCCCAAATGCGGTTTTTTCGCCTGTGCCAACGGATACAAATTGCGCAATGCCCGATCCAAATTCACCGCGCCCAACGCCCAGAACCATTTCTTGGACAATCAAACCCAACCCTGCATCGCTGGGTGCACCCAATGCACCACGCAGGATTTTGGCACTGGTGCCACCCCATGCCACGGCCAATGATCGCAATGCTTGGCGCAATTGTAATTCGGGGTCGGATGGAAATGCGCTATCGGTTTCATCCTCAAAAAATGCTAATGATTGTTGCACGGCGGCACCGAAATTGGGCACACCTGCACGCGTGCAGCGTTCAAGGATGATTTCGAAATCCTCGGCGTCAAGACGGCCAACCTTGACCGCGTAATCCTGAATAAATCGAAAATACAGCGCATCAGCGCGATTTTCGCCCAGTGGTTTGGCCAATACATCGCGCAAATCCGCATTCATGCCGATGTTTAACAATGTTTCAGGCCCACCCCATGCGCGATCTTGGGCGCTGGCACGCACGGATAACAATCGCCCCGCACGCACCGCATCGGTCATTGGGAATTCAGCACTAAAATCGGAACGGGCAAATTTGCGCACGGTTTCAACGGAAAACGCCCATGCTTTTGGCACAGGCAAATCCGCCGCCATCAGATCCACAATCGATGCTGCACGTGCGCCGTAAAGTTCACATGGAACATCCGCACCGGGCAGCAATGCAATGCAATCTGGGTATTTTTGTGCGCTACCGTCCATGATTAATCCTCTGACAATCACGTTACGCCCCATTCGGGCAGATATGCAAGGAGCCAGAAAAAGTTAAGCGCAACTGTGGCGATTTGCCATCAATTGCGCCTAACCATGTGTAGCCTGGGACAAGGCTAGGGACACTTGTGTTCCGCGCTGTATGAAACCTCGCGAATTGACCAAGCAGTCTACCCACCCCCGGGTGTTAAACCCTCGCTTGATCCCTTTCTATTTCACCTAGAATCAAGACCAAATTTGGGCACGATGGGGGCAATTGCGCGATTTTAGTTTGTTCAATTGGGCGAAGTGGCGCCATAATGGTATTGCGCCACCCCATGACGTGGCGTCACCCTTCAATCAGGGTGAAATCCGCGACCTGTGCCATGACATTGCGAATCCGATTCAAAAGACACAAACGATTGCGCCGCACCATCTGATTTTCGCTGTTCACTTGCACGGCTGTAAAGAACGCATCAATCGGTGTGCGCAATGTGGCCATGCCCTGCATCGCGGCGGCGAAATCTTCAGACTTGATCGCAGGTGCGATGGATTTGGCCGCCGTGTCCAAGGCGGCGAACAGTTCGCGTTCGGCGTCATCCTCGGCAAATTTCAGATCGGGGTCGAGCTCGTATGAAACCCCATCTTTTTTCTCTTCTGCGGTCAGGATGTTGTTGGCGCGTTTGAACCCTTGCAACAGGTTTTCACCGTCATCGGTTTTGATAAATGCTTGCAACGCCTCGGCACGTTTGACCAACAACACAAAATCATCATTGTTTGGCATCGCCAGACAAGCGTCGATAATATCGTGGCTGATCCCCTTGTCGCGCAGGAACACCTTTAGACGGTCGTGGAAGAAGGAGAGGAGGTTCATATCCTTATCCAATCCAGTATAATCATCCTCATCCTTTGGGTTAGGTCGCGGCGATCTGTGTGCGATCAATCCCCATTCGAAAATTTTCCCCAAATTCACCCGCACATCATTTTCCAGCACTAAACGAATAACACCCAAGGCTGCGCGGCGCAGGGCGAATGGGTCTTTGCTGCCTGTTGGTTTTTCATCAATCGCCCAGAAACCCGTTAACGTGTCGATCTTATCGGCAAGGGCCACGGATACGGACACAGGCGAAGTTGGCACATCATCATTTGGACCAAGGGGTGAATAATGTTCAACGCAAGCATCGGCGATATCCGCGCCCTGCCCTGCGGCCAGCGCATAATAACGCCCCATGACACCTTGCAGTTCGGGAAATTCGTATACCATTTCGGACGACAAATCCGCCTTGGCGATTTGTGCCGCTTTGATCGCGGCATCTTTATCCGCGCCAACGATGGGTGCAAGTTCACCCGCCAACGCTGCGATGCGCTCAATGCGTTCGGACTGTGTGCCCAATTTATTGTGGAATGTTACATTGGACAATTTCGCAGCCATGTCATCCATGGACACACGCAAATCATTTTCCCAGAAAAATTTCGCATCCGACAGGCGCGCAAACAAAACCTTTTGATTCCCTGCCAAAATCGTTGCACCCTGATCTGCGGTTTCACGGTTGGCCACGGTGACGAATTTTTCAATCCGACCCTTTTTTGGGTTTTTCACACTGAAAAATTTCTGATGCTCTTTCATCGAGGTGATCAAAACCTCTGGTGGTAAGTCTTTGAAATCATCGGCAATATCGCCCATCAACACAACGGGCCATTCAACCAGGCCAGATACCTCTGCCAGCAAACCCGCATCTTCGACCAATTCCAAACCTTGGGCGAATGCCATGTTTTTCGCATCTTCCCAGATATGTTCGCCCCGTTCCACTGGGTCCAAAATCACATATGATTTTTTCAGCTCTGCGCGGTAGTTTTCAAAATTATTCACGCTAAACCATTGTGGCGCGTGAAAACGATGCCCTGCGGTCAAATTCGACGATTCAATGCCATCGACATCAAATGAAACGACCTCGTTCCCGTCATCATCGGACAGGACGCATAAAATCGAATGCAATGGGCGCACCCAGCGCAGATTGCCCGCACCCCAGCGCATAGATTTTGGCCATGGGAAATTGCGGATCACATTTGGCACGATTTCGGCGATGATGTCGGATGCAGGGCGACCAGTTTTTTCGATCACGGCGAAATACACCTGACCCTTTTTATCGTCACGGGTTTCCAATTGATCCTTGTTCAAACCTGTGGCGCGCAGAAATCCATCCAATGCTTTTTCAGGCGCATCGGTGCGCGGGCCTTTGCGTTCTTCGCGGGTATTTGGGGATTCCTTGAGCAATCCATCAATGGTCAATGTCAAACGACGCGGCGTGCTAAACGCAGCCGCACTGGCATAGGTGATGCCCGCATCAACCAGCGCATCGGTGACAAGCTTTTTCAGATCATCGCCAGCCTTGCGTTGCATACGCGCAGGAATTTCCTCGGAGAAAAGTTCAAGTAGTAAATCAGCCATGTTTATTCTGCCGCTTTCTGATGCCATGCAAAGGCACGTCCATCTTCGTAAATTGCAACCAGACGATCAACGCCCGGTGTGATGTTTTTCTGTCCCATGACCGCAAGCGCACCACCTGTATGCACATCACTGGCAACGGTATCTGCGTCAAAGCAAGACAGATCAGTCGGTGTTGGCGAAACCTCTTCGACGATTTCATAAGTTTCGCTTAAAAAAGCAAAACTCAGATCAACCGTGAAACAGGCCCAAAAATCATCCCCCGCCGCAACGCCCATTGCATCGGATATGGCGATTGTTTCTGCGCTACCACTGATCGGGGTTAATGCGATATTCACATCACTGGGTGAAGTTGGAATGGGTTTTGGCGCATTTGGATCGGGGCAACCTTCGGGCAGATCCTGCCCATCAAACACCGCATGGCCACATTCATTAATCTGGCGCCACATAAACGCGCGCCCATCGGGATATTGCGCGATATAGGTGTTAAACCCAAAGGGTTGGTTTTCATCCGACAGGATCGTTGTCGCATTATCATCGGCGATATCCGTTGCGATTTGTTTTGCATCAAAACAATCAAACCAACGTGGCGCGGTCAGCGGTGTTGCCACATCCTTGAATTCATCCGTTGGGAAATAATCCCAATCCACATTAAAACAGGCGCGCATTTTCAATGGTGACGTGTCCGCATCAATGCCGCGATAATCGCTGACAGGAAATTCATCGCCATATGCGGTCACGGACGTGACACCATCCACCGTTTTGTAATAGGCATAGTTTTGCGAATACCAAAGCCCAGCGCCCATCGCACTCGCAACAACCAAAATTCCACCAATTAACACGGTTCCACGCATGGTACTCTCCTGTTCTTGGGAATGGCAATTACTTGACTTACCAAATGCGTACAAGGGCGTTCCATAGACATCACCCTATATCCAATCCAAAAACACTTTGCTCGGCGGGTATTTCGCACCAATCGCCGCGCGAATGGCGGCGTAACGATCCGCCAAATCCGTGAAAATATGTTCGTGGGTTTCAACAACGCTACAACGGATATGATCAAACAGGGATTTTTCAAACAATGCTTCTAATATGTCCAGTTCCGCGCCTTCGATATCCATTTTTAACACGGCAATTTCACCATGTTTGGCGATTGTCTGTTCGATAATTTCGATCAGATTAACAATTTCGACTTCGCTGGCATGGGTCTCATCGTAATCCACCCGCGCATTGCCGTGGATCAAGGTATTTGCCTGGCTTCGTGCTTCGCTATCGGCATAATCGCTACTGTGGTATAATTTTGCACGGGTTTGGGAAATGCCAACACCCGCTTGGATCAATGTGATATTGGGCGCATCGCCAAAGCGAGATTTCATTTTCGCAACGCAGTTTTCATCAGGCTCAAACGCCGTGATCTGTGCACCCGTTGGTTCAAAAATCGCCGTGACATCACCGATATTTGCCCCACAATCAAAAACGATATCTTCAGGGGCAAGCAACATCGCCATGCCTTTGAGCATACCATGTGATGTGGATTTACGTTCTGTTGATTGTAATTGATGCACCGATAATTCGCGCAGATGTGCGTTTTTTTCGCGCTGTTGAGCAACCGCATCAAGACGCGCTGCACTTTGATCGCGCAACTCTTTTTGCTTGGCCATGGCGCTATTGTATGATTTGCGCAGCTTGGCCAGTTTTTCAGATTCAGTGGCAAGCTTGGTCTCTGCGCTTTCTAATTTCTTATGCAAATTGGCGATGTCTTTTTCGCTCGCAGTGGATTTTTTATCCGCCTGTGTTTTGATTTGTTTGCGCAGGTCTTCCAAATTTTTACGCTGCTTTGCCAATGTATCGCGCTGCTTGTCCAAGGTGCTGCGCTGTTTATCCATTGTCTCGCGCATTTGCACAATTTGCGCACGAAGATGTGTTACCAATTCTTCTGGTTTCTTTGGGGTGTTATCGTCGCTTGTTGGTTTGGTCACACCAAAACTCCGCAGTTAAGAAACAACCGCAGCGGCCCCGCCCGCATCCGTTTGTACAAATGCATCCGCACACATCTTGGCTAAGGCCCGCACCCGCCCGATATAGGCTTGGCGTTCGGTCACCGAAATCACGCCGCGTGCATCCAGCAAATTGAACAAATGCGATGCCTTGATACATTGATCATATGCCGGATGCGCCATGATGATGGATTTGCCCGTTTTGGGGTCCACATGGGGTGCATCCAAAATGCGTTCGCACTCGGCCTCGGCATCTTTGAAATGTTGCAACAACGTATCCGTATCGGCAATGTCGAAATTCCAACGCGAATATTCCTGTTCGGTTTGTTCAAACACATCGCGGTATTTTAGCGGGATCGTGGCATCGGGATCATTGAACGGCATGTCCATCACATGATCCACACCCAACACATACATCGCCAAACGTTCCAAACCATAGGTCAGCTCGCCCGACACAGGCGTGCAATCATGCCCGCCAACCTGTTGGAAATAGGTAAATTGTGACACTTCCATGCCGTCACACCACACCTCCCAGCCAAGCCCCCAAGCGCCAAGCGTCGGGCTTTCCCAGTCATCCTCGACAAAACGGATGTCATGCATGTCCATATCCACACCGATTGCCTCAAGCGAGCCAAGGTATAATTCTTGTAAATCTGGCGGGCTTGGTTTGATGATCACCTGATATTGGTAGTAATGCTGCAATCGGTTGGGGTTTTCACCATAACGCCCATCCGTTGGGCGGCGCGATGGTTGCACATAGGCCGCAGCCCAAGATTTATTGCCAAGTGCGCGCAATGTTGTTGCAGGGTGAAACGTCCCCGCCCCCACTTCCATGTCATAGGGTTGCATGATCGCACAGCCATGTTTGGCCCAGTATTCCTGAAGGCGCAAAATAATTTCTTGGAAAGAGCGCGGTTTAGCGACAGCCATTTGACAAAACCCTTGTGATAGACAGTTCAACCCTACTTAGGGAAAGGTGCGAGTTTGGTCAATTCAATCGGATCAATTTATTCGCCGATCGCGTGCGAAAGCTTTTATGCCTTCGGCGAGGATATTTTGAACATTTGGAAAAGCCGCCTTGCAAGTTGCAAGACGACCTCCATTTTGACGGCCATCGGCATCCCTGCCTGTCCCGCAGTTCAAATTTGAATCAAATTTCTTTCCATTTTGTTAAAATATCCGCGGGGTAGATGTGATGACATGCTTTGCATGACGTTACAGCAAGGGGCGGCAGCCCCTTTGATCAATATCTTGTAACTGCGCAGCAGTTTCCGCCTGATTACGCTTTTCGCCCCGCTTGGCGACCGCTGTACAGGCAGCCACCTAAGAATGTACCTTCCAGCGCGTTATAGCCGTGATAACCACCACCGCCAAAGCCTGCGACCTCACCCGCCGCAAACAAGCCTTGGATGATTTCGCCGTCTTGACCGATCACTTGCCCATCAAGATTGGTGTGAATCCCCCCAAGCGATTTGCGGGTCAGGATATTGAGACGCACCGCGATCAATGGCCCCGCTGATCGGTCAAGGATGCGATGCGGTTTTGCGGTGCGGATCAATTTATCGCCACGGTAATTGCGCGCACCGCGTATGGCGGTGACTTGGGCATCTTTGCTAAATTCATTGTCGATTTCACGATCACGCGCAACAATTTGGGATTGGATGTGATCAAATGCCAGCGGTGTATCGGGTGTGATTTTATTCATCCCCGTAATCAGCGTTTCCAGATCATCGGCCACCACAAAATCGGCGCCGTGTTTTTTAAACGCTTCCACAGGCCCCGTGGCACCTTTGCCAAGGCGGGATTTTAGCACCTGTCCCCATTTGCCAGAGGTGAAATCGGGGTTTTGTTCTGATCCTGACAGCGCGAATTCTTTTTCGATGATTTTTTGGGTGAGGATAAACCAGCTATGCTCATACCCCGTGGAAAGAATACGGCGCAATGTGCCAAGTGTGTCAAACCCTGGCAAAAATGGTGCCTCCATCCGATTGCCAAGCGCATCAAACCACATCGAACTGGGCCCGGGTAAAATCCGAATGCCGTGATTGGGCCAGATGGGATCCCAGTTTTGCACGCCTTCGGTATAATGCCACATCCGATCGGCATTGATGATCCCTGCCCCTGCACCCTGTGCGATTTCTTGCATTTGGCCGTCCACGTAATCGGGTACACCTGCAATCATGTTTTTGGGCGCTGCCCCCAGACGATCTGTGGGCCAAACATGGCGCACCTTGGTGAAATCACCGCCAATACCGCCAGATGTTACGATGATGCTTTCGCCAATTGCGCGAAAATCACCGACAACGCTGCGCGATGTGCTTTGGCCGCGCGGTGCATCCGTGGGTTCCAGTATTTCACCCGCAATGGAACTGGCGACACCATGGTGAACCTCCAGCGCAGTGACGCGGTGGCGAAATGCAAAGCGCAGCTTACCTGCGTCTTTTGCCGCTTTGAGCATCGCTTCAAATGGGGCAAGAACACCTGGGCCTGTGCCCCATGTCAAATGGAAGCGTGGCACAGAATTCCCGTGCCCATGCGCCATGCCACCCCCACGTTCCGCCCAGCCGACAACAGGGAACCAACGCATACCGATTTTATGCAGCCAACTGCGCATTTCGCCACTGGCAAAATCCAGATAGGCATCGGCAACAAGGCGTGGATTTGCATCCTCTGTGCGATCGAACTGTGCGGAACCCGCCCAATCCTGTGCGGCGAGTGCGACTGAATCGCGAATGCCCATGCGGCGTTGTTCCGGGGTATCGACCATGAACAACCCACCCAGCGACCAAAATGCCTGACCACCCAGCGATTGTTGGCCTTCTTGATCCAACAACAGCACCGAACGCCCGCGCGCCACCGCTTCGCTTGCGGCAACCATGCCCGCAAGACCCGCGCCAATGACGATCACATCTGCTTTGTATTCTTTGCTCATGTTCGCCTCCCATTTTCACAACAGGCTAAAAGCAAAGCGGGCCATGCACAAGTTGGATTGCGCTAGGCCGCAGCGACGCTCAACATTTCGCCCAAGCGCAACACCTCGTCCACCAACAAATCCATATCGGAATTTTGTGTACGGTGATTGGTGATATTCACACGAATAGCCAATTGCCCGTTCAATCGCGTGGTTGAAGGCACCGCGACACCGCTTTCTTGGAGTTGAATCACGATTTCCTCGTTGATTGCATCCATATTCACATCATTGGTGACATAGCGAAAACAATTGATGTTCAACGGCACAGGTGCAAGCGATTCCAGTTTGGGTTCTCGTGCGATGCGGGCCTGCAAATATCGCGCCGTTTCAATGTTGCGATCAATGCTCGCGCCCAGTTTATCGATGCCATGTTCCACCAGATGCGCCCAAACTTTGAGCGCACGAAAACCACGGCTGAGCTCTGGGCCGTAATCAACCGCCCAAAATGCACCGCCCGCAAGACCACGTTCTGTACCACGCAAATATTCGGGGCGATCGGCAAATGAATGGCGATGGGCAGATTCATCTTTGATCAAGACAATGCCCGATTCATAATTGGTTTGCAGCCATTTGTGAAAATCAAAGGCCAGTGAATCGGCGCGGGAAACACCCGCCAATTGATCGCGCACCAAATGCCCCACCCGTGCGGTGGCACCAAAGGCGCCATCAACATGGAACCACAGGTTTTCGCGCTTGGCGATATCGGCAATCCCATCCAGATCATCAATCGCACCCATATTCACCGCACCCGCCGTGCCAATCACACAAAACGGTTGCAAACCATCGGCGCGATCCGCCGCTATTTGAGCGCGAAGATCATCCAGATCCATTTCAAACGCATCGTTACAGGAAATCATGCGCAACGCATCGCTGCCAAGACCCAACATATCAAACGCACGTTTTACACAGGTATGGGTTTGTTTTGATGTGTATCCCACAAGGCGTGCATCGCCGATGCCGCCACCGCGCACGGTTGGCAATGCTTTGTCACGCGCAACCTTGAGCGCGATAATCGTGGCCAGCGATGTGCCCGATACAACCAGCCCTGACGCATCATCACCAAAACCCATGATATCCGCGCACCACCGCACGACCTGTCGTTCCACAACGGGTGCGATATGATCGCGCCCCCCTGCGTTCACATTCATTGCCGCAGCAATGATATCAGCCAGAACGCCGCTTGGTGCACCAGCGCCATGTACCCAACCCCAAAACCGAGGATGCGTATTGCCCGCACCATATGGCATGATGTCATTCATGACCTGTTCGGGATTGCTGCCCGTGCGCGGTAAATCGCGGCTAAACTGATCACGCAAATCTTGGGGCAAAGGTGTCCACACCCGCCCCTGATCCGCGTTTTCCATTTTTGTTATGCTTGCATCCAACATGCGATGCGCAGTTGTGCGAAATTCATCCCAATTGGTGGGGTCTAAATCACCCTTTACCATGGTTAACCTTTCCAAAATGTTGCGGTAAACATCACATACACCGCCATTAATTCCAATCGTCCGACCAACATTCCTGCCGAAAGCAACCATTTGGCGCCATCGTTCAGACCGGCGAAATTGCCGGATGGTCCTATTTCGGCCCCTAATCCTGGGCCAATATTCGCCAGCGCCGCTGCTGCACCTGAAATTGAGGTCACGGCGTCCAGCCCCGTCATGCCTAGTGCAATGGACAAAACGGCTAATGAAACCATAAATAACATAAAAAACGCCATCACAGAAGAAATAACATCTTCGGATACGGGTCTGCGTTCATATCTGGGCTGAAAAATGCCACTTGGGTTGTGAATGCGTTGAATTTGGGCACGAATGGATGCAAATAACAGCTGAAAGCGGAAAATCTTGATCGAACATGTGGTTGATCCCGCACAGCCCCCGATCAAACCGATCAGGAAAAATACCGTAATCGGGAACCCTCCCCACAGCATATAATCATCGCTGGCATAGCCTGTGCCCGTCAGGATCGACACGCCGTTAAACAGCGCCTTGCGAAATGCAAATTCGCCAGATTGCGTCACAAAAGTAAATCGCCAGATTGTCAGCATTAAAACCACCACCAACAGCGTCATTGCAAATGCGCGGATCTGGCTGTCTTTGAACAGGGGTTTTACCGAACCACCCATGAATTGCACATAACGCACAAAGGGCAGCGCCGCCAAAATCATGAATGTTGCACCGATATATTCGGTGGCGGCGCCAAGATCGCTAAAGCTTGAATCATAATTGGCAAAACCGCCTGTGGCGATGGTGGTCATGGAATGTACCATCGCATCAAAAAACGATTGCCCCGCCATGGCATAGGCCACCATGCAGGTTAGTGTCAGCGTGATATAAATCGATGAAATATTGCGCGCAATTTCCGCAGCACGTGGCAAGATTTTCCCAAATGTATCAAAGCCTTCGGTGCGGAAAATCTGCATCCCACCAACGCGCAACATGGGCAAAAACACCATCGCCATCACAACCACACCAATGCCGCCAAACCACTGCATCAACCCACGCCAAAACAACAATCCTTTGGGCATGGTATCAAGCCCTGTGAATACCGTACCACCCGTGGTGGTCAGCCCTGACATTGCCTCAAAAAACGCATCAACAAATCGCGCCTCTGTTGCGCCAAAAATAAACGGCAAAGACCCAAAAAATGGCAAAACCAACCACACACCAGTGGTCAGGAAAAATGTCTGTTGAATGGTTAATCCGCCCTCGGCGGCATTGGCACAGGCCAATGCGATCACCGCCCCTGAAATACAGGTAATAAATGCGCAAACCGCAAATGCACCCGCATGGCCGCTCTGCGTGACAATATCCACGATCATAGGGAGCAACATCGCAGCGCCCAGCGCTACGACCAGCATCCCAATAACATAACCCGCAGGGCGAAAATCAAACATGCGCAAGGTTTGGTGGAGGGACGGCAAACTGTCAAGATAGATAAGCGTGACACCCATCACACAATTGCACAACAAAACCGCCCCACAAACCACCCTGTCGCCCCGTCTTGCAACGGGGTCACTTGGGGTTTGCGAGGGGTTAAGTCACGCAAAGTGAATTTTGATTTGGCGGCGCCACCGTTATGATATGGCAGGACAGGGTTTCCCCCGCATCAAAACAAGGTTTCCCTTGTTGGTCATGGGCAGGTCCCCAAAACCAGTGATCCGTTTGTTGATAATTTATGGAATGTGTATGCATCCCAAAAACCCAAAATCATATTGTCGACGAAATGCTTTTACCCGCAAACGGGTTTCAATCGCGTTACAGATGCGAACGGTGAAAGGTTTGCTTTGACATTATCTCAGCAATTCAAACAAAGACCCAGCCACCGCATCGCGCCAAACAGTTGCAAAAACCCGTGCCGGAGGCACAGCTTATCCGCATAAAACCCAAAAGGGTTACGCTGACTTCCCAATTGCCGCCATGAATTCGCGACGCTGATTGCGATCAGTTTTAAACGCACCGCGCATGGCGGATGTCATCATGGTGACGCCGTTTTTATTTACGCCGCGCGTGCACATGCAATGATGTTCGCCTTCCAACACCACCGCAACACCGTGGGGGCGTAATGCGGTTTCAATGGCATTTGCGATTTGTGATGTCATTTTTTCCTGCACTTGCAAGCGTTTGGCAAATGCATCCACAACCCGTGCCAGTTTGGAAATCCCCACAACCCGCGCGGTTGGGATATAGGCCACATGCGCCACACCGATAATCGGGGCCATGTGGTGTTCGCAATAGCTTTCGAAACGGATGTCTTTTAACAACACCATTTCGTCATACCCTTCGACCTCTGAAAATGTGCGTTTCAGCATATCAATCGGGTCTTCTTCATATCCACGAAACCATTCGCCATATGCCTTTACCACGCGGCTAGGTGTATCCAACAACCCTTCGCGTTCTGGGTTATCCCCAGCCCAGCGCAACAAAGTGCGCACGGCATCTTCGGCCTGTTCCTTGGTTGGTTTTTCAACAACCAATTCGCCTGTTTGGTTTTTCAATGGATCTGGAAGGTTCATAGGGGTTTCCTTTCGGTCTAGTGCCCTTGATACGGTCTATATAGGGGTTTAGATCAAAAGTTACCAGTCAAAGCGGCGCAATCACGACGCTTTGATCTGATTTTGAAACATTTCCCCTAATATTCCGCTACACCTGTTTCAGCGCGTTCAACAGATCAGCGATCAGATCATCTGTATCCTCGATCCCCACAGACAGGCGGATCATGCCATCGGTGATCCCGGCCTCTGCGCGGGCTTCATCGGTCAGGTTTTTATGGGTGGTGGTCACGGGATGTGTGACCAGGCTTTTGGCGTCACCAAGGTTGTTGGAAATGGTGAAGATTTCCAAATTGTTCAGCAATTTAAATGCAGCCGCTTTGCCCCCCTTAACCTCGAACGCGACAACGGTGCCACCTGCGCTCATTTGGCGATTTGCCAATTCGTGCTGTGGGTGGGTTTCATCGGTGGGATAGATGACCGTGGTCAACTTTGCATGACCCTTTAGCGCATCAACGATGGCGGCGGCGGATTTTGCCTGTGCTTCGCAGCGCAAAACAAGTGTTTCCAGCCCTTTGAGCATCACCCAAGCGGTGAATGGGCTCATCGCGGGGCCTGTGTGTTTGTTAAATGGGATAAATGTGTCTTGGATGAATTCCTTGGTTCCCAAAACGATGCCACCCAAACAGCGCCCCTGCCCGTCGATATGTTTGGTGGCGGAATAAACAACCACATCCGCGCCCAGTTCCAGCGTGCGTTGAAACACTGGGGTGGCAAATACGTTATCCACAACCAATTGCGCACCGCCCGCATGGGCGATTTTGGCAACGCCAGCGATATCGATCACTTGCAATGTCGGGTTTGAAATCGCCTCGCAAAAACAAACCTTGGTGTTTGGCTGCATTGCGGCGGCCCATGCATCCAGATCAGTGCCATCAACCAATGTGACCTCGATCCCCCAGCGGCGCAGGATATCATCAATCACAAACAGGCAAGACCCAAACAATGCCTTGGACGATACAACATGATCACCCGCGCGTAACATGGAAAACAATGTGCCAGACACGGCCGCCATGCCCGATGCGGTGGCGAATGCATCCTCTGCCCCTTCTAGTGCTGCAAGGCGTTCTTCGAACATGCGCACGGTTGGGTTGGCGTAACGCGCATAGATGTAATCATCTGGCCCGCTTTCGATAAAGCGTGCTTCGGCATCCTCGGCAGTGTCATACACAAACCCTTGGGTCAGAAAAATCGCCTCTGACAATTCGCCAAATTGGCTGCGTTTGGCACCTGCGTGTACCAATTTTGTTTTTGCTTTCCAGTTTTCCATATTCATATCCTTTGGGCGCCGCCCATAAAAAAACCCCAACCAAAGTCGGGGTTATCGCGCCTCGACCTCTTTAGCGGCATGTTTAACGTGGCCCACAATCCGGTTACAAATCGCCACAGTTGGTTATTACGCCCATCAACGGCAAAACGTCAAGCAGCGACGAAAAATTTGCAGAAAATTTGTTCGGTTCATGAAACTGAAACGCTATGTTTACGGTTTTGTTGTTTTTAGCGGTTATGAAACACATAACGATAAAACAAGATACGAGCAGTCCGATGTCTGTCTTTCGTGTAAATTCTGTAAACGGGCGTTTGTTTCACCCCGATTTGCCTGCGCGTGATCTGGCGGTATTGCTGGCGGAAAATCTGAAAACCGTGCCGGTGGGTTCCCCCATTATTATCATGGTGCATGGGTATAAATTTTCCCCCCTTGTCCATGCGAATAACCCCCATCGCACCATTTTCGCCCGCCATGTTGATCGTAAACATTGGAAAATTCGATCTTGGCCGCGCCAGATGGGTGTCGCGCAATATGACAATCGGGGCGGTCTTGCGATCGGGTTTGCATGGCATGCGCGATCTGATTATTTTCTGGCGCGCACCGCCGTGCATCAGGTTTATGACCGCGCCGAATTGGAAGGGGCGCAATTGGCGCGATTGATCAATATCCTGCATGATATCGCACCGAACCGCAAAATCGACATTATGGCGCATTCCATGGGGGCACGGGTTGTATTGCAATCCTTGCGCCATATTTTGCACCAAAACCTTGGGCGGGTTGTGATGATGGGGGGCGCGGAATTTGGTGCGGTGGCGCTGGCCGCTTTGCAATACCCTGCCGCGCGTAGTGCACAATTTTACAATATCACCGCGCGGCAAAATGATTTTTATGATTTGCTGTTTGAACGGTTCGCGCCCAGCCCCGGCCCCGCCAATCGCGCATTGGGTATGGATTTCCCGTTTCGTCGATCCAACTGGGTGAATATTCAGATTGATTGCACATCTGTTTTACAATGCCTTGGCATGATGGGCATTCGCATGGCCCGCCCCAGCGCGGGTTTTTGCCACTGGTCATTTTACACCCGTGATGGGGTATTTGGATTGTATCACGCCATTTTTCGCCGCGAAGCGGGATTTTCCCCCGCCGAATTATCCATGCGTTTGGGCAATGGCGCACAACCACGCAAAATCCGTGCGATGTTTAAATTGCCCTATCTTTCATTCACTTGGTTGCGCGGATTGTCATATCGCCACCGTGCTGGATTGTAGTACGGGGTTGTAATACGCGCGATTTCTGCAATGGTTTTCACAAAGTGAGGACACATATATGACCAAACCCATTGATCTATATTTTTGGCCAACCCCCAATGGTTGGAAAATCGCCATCGCATTGGAAGAGATGGGATTAGATTACAATCTGAACCTTGTGGATATTGGTGCTGGCGATCAATTCAAACCTGAATTTCTGGCGATATCCCCCAATAATCGGATGCCAGCGATTGTGGATCATGATGGCCCTGATGGTGAACCGATTTCGATTTTTGAATCTGGTGCAATATTGCAATATCTGGCGCGTAAAACCGGCAAGTTTTACGGGGCATCACCACGCGATGCGATTGAAATCGATCAATGGTTGATGTGGCAAATGGGTGGTGTTGGCCCGATGGCGGGACAAGCGCATCATTTTCTGGCCTATGCCCCGAATTTGGAACCACCACAAGTAATCCCCTATGCCCAAGATCGCTATCGCAGCGAGGTTGCCCGCCTGTATGGTGTTTTGGAAAAACAACTGGCGGGGCAGGATTATATTTGTGGTGATTTTTCCATTGCAGATATGGCCGTGTGGCCGTGGGCGAGCCTGTGGGAACGCCAAGAACAGGATTTGACAAAATTCCCCAATATGGCAGCGTGGCTTGATCGTTGTGCGGCGCGCCCTGCCCTTGCCCGTGGTCGCGCATTGGCGGCGGAAAAACGCAAAACACTGGGCGATAAATCCGCCCAGAAAAATCTGTTCAAACGATAGTGTTCGGGACGCGGTCTATGCCGCGTCCGTGTCGTCGGGTTGTTCAATTCCGTATTTTGCGAACAATCCTGACTGTGTCATCATAAAGATAAACAGCGCCGCCGTGAGCCCAAAGGTTTTGAAATTCACCCATGCCTCTGTTGACATGGTGCGCCAGACAACTTCGTTTGCAACGGCAAGGGCAAAGAAAAACGCGGTCATGCGTTTGGTTAAAACCATCCAACCCGCATCCACCATCGGCAAGGCCTGTTCCATCACGACCTTGAGGTATGATTGCCCACGCAACAGGCCAAAGCCCAACAGCCCACCAAAGATCAGATAGATCAATGTTGGTTTCATTTTAAAGAACCGCTCGTCATTAAACCAAATGCCAAGCCCACCAAACACCAGAACCAAAACGGCGGTGACGATTTGCATCTTTGATAATTCGCCAGTGAGTTTCCACAATATCCCCGTGGAAATGAGCAAAACAGGAATAAATAGCGCGGTGGCAGCGATGAATCCTTTGTACGGTGTGCCAGCCACGATAAATTCGCGATCTTTTAACAAAACAAAAGCCACGAAAAACAAGATCACCGGCCCCAGTTCCAATGCGGTTTTTACCAAGGGGCTGACGTTTTTATTGCTCATCTCACTATCCTTTAGCCGCCAAATTCAACCAATACCGCGCCCATCGCGATTAATCCCATGAATATGGCACGGGTTACACCTACGGTTTCTTTGAGGAAAAGCCAACCAATCAGCGCTGCAAATATTGGTGATGTCTCGCGCAACACCGCCGCTTCGCCGACCTTATCCAATCTTGTGGCCAGCATCACCGCGCCAAAACTGAAATAGGCAACAATCCCACCGATGAGCCCACGCATCATCAATGGTGCCACATCAGGGCGGTTTTCCATCCCCCGCCAACGCCAAGCGGCAAGCCAAGGAAACACCGACAGCCCATCAATGAAAAAGAACCACGCAAGGAATGTGAACGGGTTGGCCGTGGCGCGAATGCCATAAGCGTCATATGTGGTATAGGCCGCCACCATGAACCCAGCCGCTACCGCCCATGCCAGTGCAAGCTTCAATTCATCGCTTTCCAATTTCACACCACTGCGTTTGGCGCGATTAAGGTTTAGCCGCGCCAGCATCAAGATAGACAGGGTGAGCAACACAACCCCTGCCCATTGCACCGCGCCAAAATGTTCGCCAAACACAATCCCCGCCGCAAGCACCGTGAATAATGGGCCAAGCCCGCGCACAACGGGATAAACAACCGTATATGCGCCGTGGCTATACGCCATGCCTTGGGTGATTTTGTAAATCACGTGAATGACAAACATGCCCACAAAAATCAGCCACATATGGGGTTCGGGCCAAGGGACGATAAATAATGCGATGGGTGCGGCGATCAAACCGTACCAAAAATCCATCGCACCACGCATCAACCAGGGATCATATTTACCTTTTTGCAATGCGCCAAAAATGGCATGCATGACGGCGGCAAATAATGCCAACCCCAACGCAAGGTTGCTTCCCGCAGGGGTGTTGGCAATGTTGATGATCCAATCGCTCATGTTTGACCTATTGCAATTGTTTCAATACGTTATGAGGCAAAGTTAATTTTCCAAACCTGTCAAAGCGCGGGCAAATTCGTCGGGATCAAACGCTTGCAGATCGTCAATCTGTTCACCCACTCCAATCGCATGAATGGGCAGGCCAAATTTATCGGCCAGCGCGACCAGCACACCGCCCTTGGCCGTGCCATCCAGTTTCGTCATGACAAGCCCCGAAACATCGGAAATTTTCTGAAACACATCCACTTGGCTCAGCGCGTTTTGCCCCGTGGTCGCATCCAGAACCAGCAATGTGTTATGGGGTGCGTCGGGGTCTTTCTTGCGGATCACGCGCACAATTTTGGCCAGTTCTTCCATCAAATCCTGACGGTTTTGCAACCGCCCTGCCGTGTCGATCATCAACAAATCAGCGCCGTCGCGTTCGGCCTGTTCCATGGCATCAAATGCCAATGATGCGGGGTCGGACCCTTCGGGTGCAGTTAACACGGGCACGCCTGCGCGATCGCCCCAGACCTGTAATTGTTCCACGGCGGCGGCGCGAAATGTGTCCCCTGCGGCGATGACCACGGATTTACCGGCTGCTTTGAATTGGGATGCCAGTTTACCAATGGTGGTGGTTTTGCCAGACCCGTTCACACCGACAACCAAAACCACCTGTGGTTTTTTCGCATAAAGCGGCATGGGTTTGGCAACAGGTTCCATGATGCGTGACACTTCGCTGGCCAGCAAATCTTTGATTTCTGCGACAGAAAGCTTTTTGCCAAACCGTCCTTCGGCCATATTGGCAGAAACGCGCAGCGCTGTGTCAACGCCCATGTCAGCACTGATCAACAATTCCTCAAGGCTTTCGAGCATCGCATCATCCAACGTGCGACGCACCACTGTTTTGTTTGAACGACCAAGTACGCGATTCAGGATACCCTTGTTTTCAACAACCTCTTGCGCATCATCCGCCAGTAACCCTTCTGATGTGTCCAATGGACGTACCGGTGTTTCTGGTGCTGGCGTGGGTTGTTCGGCCTTGGGTTCAGGCTTGGGCGCTGTTTTTTCAACCTTTGGCGCGGGTTTTGGTGTTGGTTTTTCAACCTTTGCTTTGGCTTCTGGCGCTGGTGGCGCTGCTATTGGTTCTGTTTTGGGTTGGGAAACGGGTGTTTCTACCTTTGGTGTCGGTGCAACTTCTGGTTCTGGTGTTGGCTTAGCATCATCACCACCACGCCCCAACATACGCCCCAAGAGCCCTGTTTTTTTAACAGGCTTTTCTGGCTCCGGCGTCGATTCAGGTTCAGGAGTTGGCTCTGGCTCTGGCTCTGGCTCTGGCTCTGGCTCTGGCTCTGGCTCTGGCTCTGGCTCTGGCTCTGGCTCTGGCGAGATGATCTCTTGTTTCAAATCGTCAAGGTTTTCTTCGATCTGATCGAGCTGATTTTCAATATTATCTTCGATACTATCTTCGGGCTCAACCCAAGGTTCCTGTTCTTCGGCCAATGCGGCGTCTTCGGCGCTCACGCTTTCTATATCGCCCTGTAGTGCCTCAAATTCAGCATCGGATTTCGCTTGTTGGTCACTTGCTTGTTCGGCCGCTTGCGTTTCTTCAACAATCTCTTCTTCACCGCCATCTTCAACAATGGCATCAAGCCCCTCTTCTAGTTTGGAAGAAGATTTAAACAGCTTGGTTTTAAGTTTTTTGAAGAAAGACATTACGCGGGCTCCAATTTCCTTTACCCCACCTAATACGCATCAACAAAAGATGGAAGAGCCATCGTTATTTTGATTTCTATCTTTGCAGTCCGATCATAGCAGGGTAAACGTGCACATGCGTTTGTTTATGATGATTTTCTGGGTGGTTTTCTGTGGATTGTCCGCACCCGTGTTGGCACAAGATGCGGATGAAAAAACACAATGTTCCAGCGATAAACACGGCGCGCCCGTTTGCATCAACCCTGCACAATTTGAAACAGATGTTTGTGGCGCAATTGAAACCTTTGCCACGCGCCATGGTGTAAATCCGCATTTTTTTGCGCGACTGATCTGGCAAGAAAGCCGATTTAACCCCAACGCCCGAAGCCCCGCCAACGCCCAAGGGATTGCACAATTCATCCCATCCACTGCAAAAATTCGCGGGCTGAAAAACCCGTGGAACCCTGCCGAGGCATTGGATGAATCCGCGCGTTACATGGGGCGCTTGGTGCGTGGATTTGGAAACGAGGGATTGGCCGCGGCGGCATATAATGCGGGTGAATTGCGCGCACGATCATTTATGGCGGGTGATACGGGATTGCCCACTGAAACATGGAACTATGTTCAGATCATCACCAATATCAGCGCAAAAATCTGGCGTGATAATCCGCCAAACAATCCCGATTTTCGACTGAGCGGGGATTTACCGTTTCTGCCCGCCTGTTTTAATCTGGCGGAGCAGCGAATTTATACAAAATATAAGGCACTGCCACAGTATAAACCCTGGGGTGTGCAACTGGCCGCTGGCAATAGCCAACGTGCCGCCGCCGCGGCCTATCGGCGCCGTGCGCAATCTTGCAAAGCATTGTTACGCCCAAAAACGGTGGATTACATTTACAAACGCATGGCGGGAACACGGCGCGTTTATACCGCACGGATCGGATTTGATGATCGCCGCGCGGCAGGTGCATTTTGTTCCAAGCTGAAATCAAGTGGCTGTGTCTGTGCGGTTTATCGCAACTAGATCAGTGCGATGCGATAGGCGTATATAACACCGAAAGTTAGAAAAAACTGTGCCCCCCAATAGGTTGCCCAGACGACAAACGGCGTAAAGCTGCGCCAGATGCTATGATCGCGCAAAACGAACTTTTCCAGCGCCAGAATGATGTCTGATGCCATAAACAGCCCCACGCCCAGAACAATGGTTGCCCGATCCAGCCCCAAAAATTTTAGCGATGTGATGCCCATGATACAAATAATGATGACATAGATCGTAACGGGAAATTGCAACTCGCCCGTGCGTGACCACAAAATCATCCCCATCAAAGCCCCAATGGCAATAATCGCGGCCAAAAATTGCCGCCCCAAACCATCGCCAATGATATCAAACAAGGGCAAAGGATGTGTTAAGAACAATGCAGCATAAAACAAATGACCAAGCGCAAATGCCCCAACACCCAGCATAAAGTTTTTATCGCCATCGCGGGACAATAAATAATCACCCGCCGCACAAAGCCCAAGGCCGATAATGAACAAGATGGGCGATTTTGTTAAAACCGCAAAAACAAACAATAACAATATACTAGATGTTTTTGTTAACGTCTTTCCAAACGAATTTTCGCGATAACAAAAGAACAATAACTGAATAACCGCAAGCAATGCGGACAGCCCAATCAGGATGGTAATATCCATGTTAAATCTCGTCTGGGAAGTGTTTCATGACCAAACGAATGGGGTTTGGTGCGGCCTGTCCCAACCCACAGATGGATGCATCCACCATCGCGGTTGATAGCTCTTCCAGCAATCCTTGATCCCAGTGATCGGCCTGCATCAATTTTACCGCTTTTTCACAGCCCACGCGACACGGTGTGCATTGACCACAGGATTCATCTTCGAAAAAGCGCAGCATGTTAAGCGCGGCTGCGCGTGCGCTGTCTTGGTCAGACAAAACCACAACGGCGGCGGAACCAATGAATGTGCCGTATTCTTGCAATGTGTCGAAATCAAGCGGGATGGTATCCATGCTGGCAGGTAGCAATCCAGATGACGGGCCACCGGGTTGATAGGCCTTGAATTCATGCCCATCAGCCATGCCACCGCAATAATCATCGATCAATTCGCGAATGGTTACGCCCGCTGGTGCGATTTTCACACCCGGATGGCGCACCCGCCCCGATACGGAATAGCTGCGCATGCCTTTTCGCCCATTCACACCATGCGCCCCGAATATATCGCCGCCATGGCGTGCGATTTTGCAAATCCAATAGAGCGTTTCAACGTTATGCACCAATGTGGGTTGGTCAAATATCCCAACGGACGCCACGAATGGCGGGCGATGACGTGGCATTCCCCGCTTACCCTCAATACTTTCGATCATGGCGGATTCTTCGCCGCAGATATATGCCCCCGCCCCACGGCGCAGATCAATATATCCCGCATCAACGATGCCGGCCGCTTCCAGTTTGGCAATTTCAACGCGCAACAATTCCAACACAGCGGGATATTCATCGCGCATATAGATGAAACATTTTTCCGCCTCTACCGCCCAAGCGGCGATTAACATGCCCTCAAGAAACACATGGGGTTCGCGTTCCAAAAAATAGCGATCTTTGAATGTACCAGGCTCGCCCTCGTCACCGTTTACCGCCAAATAACGCGGGCCTTTGTTCATGCGCACGAATGACCATTTTTTGCCAGATGGGAACCCAGCCCCACCCATACCGCGTAGACCACTTTCAAGCACTTCGTCTTGCAGATCGTCTGGTGTTTTCGAACCATTGCGCAGCGCTTCCAATTCGCGATAACCGCCGTCATCGCGGTAATTTTCAAAGATTTCATAATCAGGGATATGGGCATGGGTGTCACCCGCATCAATGGCCGCGGCGACCTTGCCCAAATCGGCGTGATCAATGTGATTATGGCCAATTTCCAAGGTTGGTGCCGTATCACAGCGCCCCATGCAAGGTGCGCGCAGCACACGCACCGCACCCTTGCCATTATATTTCGTCGCCAAATTGCGTAGCAATTGTTCCGAGCCCGCCAATTCACAAGACAGGCTGTCACAAACGCGAATGGTTAATGCGGGGGGTGCCACTTCATCTTCTTTGACGATATCAAAATGGGCGTAAAAGCTCGCAACCTCGTAAACCTCTGTTTGCGAAAGCTTCATCATTTCCGCCAATGCCGCCAGATGCGGTGCGGATAGATGCCCAAATGTATCTTGGATCACATGCAGATGTTCGATCAGCAAATCACGGCGCATATCGCGCCCCGCCAACAGGGATTGCATTTCATTCAGCGTATCTTCGGTGACTTGGCGACCTTTGGGTGTTTTGCGCCCTTTGCCCTTGCCCGATTTCCAAACGCCTTTTTTGTCATCCAATGCCATGTGAATTCCCCATTCATGTTACCCAACGCTATAGCGGGGATTGAATGGGTGCAACCATGACAAAAACGACTTTTATCGAATTTTATACGCTTCTTGGCGGCGGTTTACCAAAAATTTATCGGCTGAAATTATAAAGGTTGGAACGTTGAACTTAACCATGGAAACCTGTTGCAACACTCTTTGACAAAGCCAGATCATCAACCCCGTAATCGCGAAATTCTTTGGCCACAGATGATGTGGCGCGTTGGTTTTGGTATTATGCATATTGTGTTCATTCCGGTGGTCATCATGCTTTGTACGATGTTGCCATACGCAATTATACCCTTGTTTTTGTTGGGTTTTGGTGCATTTTTCGGATTGATCAGCTTTGCCAACGCAAAAAAACTGCTGCGTCATCCCAATCGCTATGTCCAACAATTGGGCGCTTTGATTTTTGCAAGCTTGTGGTTTGGCCATCGCGCCAGCTCTGAAATCTTGATTCATCAGGTTCATAAGGCCACACCGATTGACCCCAACACCGCAAAACAAGGTGAAAGTATCTATCAATTTATCAAGCGTGCATGGATTGGATCATATCGGGCGGGGCTTTACGCCGAAAACAAACGCCGCATGGCATTTAATCATGGTCAGGTGGATCTGTTTCACCCGTATTTGAAATATTGGCTTGTGCCGTTGATGATTTCCATTGCAATTCATCACCTGATGGGTGGCGTTGGTTTGGGTTTTTATATCGGATTGTCGATGATGGCACAGCTGATAACGCTGTTATGTGATTATGTGCGGCATTATGGATTGCGCCGCGAACGTGATCATTACAAACGGTATTTACCAATTCAACAACATCATTATTGGATCGCACCCCGTCGGCACGGGCCGAAAAATTCACCACATACGCATGGTAAATCCGCGCAAAACAGCGCACACATGCAATCACCGCATTTGCCATTCACCATGATAACGATGATGTTCATCTGTTTGTTCCCGCGTTGGTTTCAAAACCTGATGCAGCCCCGATTGCGCGATTGGCAACGGTTAAATCGAATTTGAACCATTGTTTGCGCCAAGGTTTCATATCCTCTATGGTTTGCGAAACAATTTGGGGCAACGACATGCGGTTTATTGCTGTGTTCATCTGTGCATTTATTTCGATGCAATCGGTTTTGGCACAAACGCTTGAAACCATTGTCAAACCCGAAGAATTTCGCGCAATTTCAGAGGGTAAGACATTGTATTTCTACCAATTTGGTGAATTTTACGGTGTTGAACAATATTTCCAAGATGGGAAATCCATTTGGAAACCCGCAGGTGGCACATGCGAAAGCGGGCGTTGGCATTCAGAGGGAAACCAGATTTGTTTCGAATACGAAGATAACCCAATCAAATCGTGTTGGAATATATTGCATAGTGATCGGGGATATTCCGCGCGTATTGATGGAAACCCTGCGATTTATGACCTGCAATTGGGTAAGATCACCAATGATGACATTGAATGTCCCGCACCCGAATTAACATCCTAAAACAGGCTACCTTGCCCACCTGATGGTTTGGGTGGCGGATTCTTTTTGGGTTTTGGTTTGTGATTATTCGCAGCACCAAGTTGAACATGGCCATCAGCGAATTGAATATCCAGCCCCGCCGCCGCGCCTGCGGTTTTTGCATTGCTTACCAACGCACCGGCATCGTCGCGCACCACCGCATATCCACGTTTCAATGTGGCGGTATAGCCCAATGTTTCGCGCAGGCGATCCAACCCATCCAGACGAGAACGAATTTGTGACACTTGCGTTTTTGCACCTTGGGCAAAACGGCGAGATACGGCATCAATGGATTGTTTTTTAAGAACAATTTGTTGATTTAAAATCTGTGGGCGTAACCCAGCACTGGTTTGGGATAACCGCGTGCGTTTGTTTTGCGCCACCGATTGCAAGGCACGGGGCAATCGCCCCGCCAAAACATCCAAGCGCTGCCCCTGTATTCCAACCAATTCAGCGGGATTTGGTAATGCACGTGATAAATCGCGCAACCGTTGGCGGCGATTATCCAATCCCGATTGCAGGCTGCGTAAACGCCGCGTTTCGATATTGCCCAACCATCCCAACAAATCGGCGCGCACAGGCACGGCATGTTCCGCCGCCGCCGTGGGTGTTGGCGCACGCAAATCGGATGCAAAATCAATCAGTGTTGTATCGGTTTCATGACCCACTGCGGATATCAGGGGAATATCGCTCGCTGCTGCGGCGCGCACCACCGATTCCTCGTTAAACCCCCACAAATCTTCGAGCGAACCACCACCGCGTGCAACGATTATCAAATCGGGACGAGGGATCGCCCCGCCCACGCTCATTGCGTTGAACCCTTCAATCGCGGCTGTCACCTCTGGTGCGCATTTTTCACCCTGCACGGCAACGGGCCAGATCAATACCTTGCGCGGGAACCGATCGCGAAGGCGGTGCAGAATATCGCGGATCACCGCGCCCGATGGCGATGTGACAACGCCGATCACCTCTGGCAGATATGGAATTGGCTGTTTGCGATCCTGATCAAATATGCCCTCGCCCGCCAACATCTGTTTGCGTTTTTCCAGCATGGCCATCAATGCGCCCACACCCGCAGGTGCGATATTTTCGATCACCATTTGGTATTTCGATTGCCCTGGGAATGTGGTGAGCTTGCCCGTTGCGACCACCTCCATGCCTTCTTCGGGTTGGGTGCGCAGCTTGGCCACGACACCTTTCCACATCACCCCAGCCAAAACCGCGCGGTCATCTTTGAGATCAAGGTAAACATGACCAGAGCGGGGTCGCGACACGCGCCCTACCTCTGCGCGGATCCGCACATGGGAAAATTCGCCTTCAATCATGCGTTTCACCGCGCCTGAAATTTCAGACACGCTAAATTCGGGGGCGTTTTGCCCCTCGCTCGGTGCGTCGATTAAATCGGACATCTGGTGTTAGATCCCTTGCCTCTGCTCTTGCACGACTTTAGAACGCATCACAACAAAGGCCAAGTCAGGAGTATCGCAAAAATGAACATTCTTATCCTTGGAAGTGGTGGGCGCGAACATGCGCTGGCTTGGGCGGTGCGCCAAAATCCAAAATGCGATGAATTGTTTTGCGCCCCTGGCAATGCAGGCATCGCGGATGTCGCAACATGTGTGGCGCTTGATCCAGAGGATAGCGTTGCTGTTGTTGCCTTTTGCGCAGACAACAACATTTCATTTGTCATCGTTGGCCCAGAGGCGCCATTGGCCAAAGGCGTCGCCGATGATTTACGTGCGGCAAATATCCTCACATTTGGGCCATCCGCCGCAGCAGCACAGCTCGAGGCATCCAAAGCATTTACCAAAGAAATCTGCGATGCATCAGGTGCACCCACCGCCGCCTATGCACGTTTTACCGATGGAAACGCCGCCAAAGATTACGTGCGCAAACAAGGCGCACCCATTGTGATCAAGGCCGATGGGCTGGCCGCAGGCAAAGGTGTGATTGTCGCGATGAGCGAACAAGAAGCTTTGGACGGATTGGATGATATGTTCAGCGGCGCATTTGGCGATGCAGGTGCAGAGGTCGTGATCGAAGAGTTCATGGAAGGCGAAGAAGCCAGCTTTTTCATCTTGTCAGATGGGAAAAACATCCTACCCATCGGCACCGCCCAAGACCACAAACGCGCCTTTGATGGCGATCAAGGCCCCAATACAGGTGGCATGGGCGCCTATTCCCCCGCGCCCGTGATGACGGATGCGGTCACACAAAAAGCACTGGTTGAAATTGTGCAACCCACCGTCGATGAAATGGCGCGTCGTGGCACGCCATACCAAGGTGTGCTTTATGCGGGTTTTATGATCAAGGATGGGCAACCTCGTCTTGTGGAATATAACGTACGCTTTGGCGATCCTGAATGTCAGGTGTTGATGATGCGCCTTGGCGCGCAAGCGCTTGATGCGATGCTTGCCTGTGCCAAGGGTCAATTGGATCAATTCCAAATCAATTGGGCGGATGATCATGCGCTTACAATTGTGATGGCGGCAAATGGATATCCTGGTTCATATGCCAAGGGGAGCGCGATCAAGGGGCTTGAAGGGCTGAACAACGAAACCAAATTGCATATATTCCACGCCGGCACCAAATCCGATGGCACGACAGTTCTTGCCAATGGTGGACGGGTATTAAATATCACGGCGCGTGGTGAAACACTTCAATCTGCACGTGACGCTGCATATGAAACAATTGCGAAAATAGACTGGCCAGATGGTTTTTATCGCAAGGATATCGGCTGGCGGGCGCTCTAATCTCCAAATGTTTTAAATATCCAAAACGCCAGATATCGCCTGATCCTGAACCTTATGGTGGTTGACGGGTTGCAGTTTTGGATATTTATACAAAATGGATTAGCAGTTGAGCGCGGATTGCAGGCTTTGTTTATCACGCAACGCGCCAATGTCTTTGGATGTAAGGTTTGCGCCAATGAAATAGGTTGCACGCATCCGTTGCCACGAAGAATCCGCCGTGATGATTTCGGCGCGTCCATCACAGATACGCACGCCGCCAGATATAAAATCTTCGCCGATGCGATGGTTTGTTAGCCCCTGCAATTTGGCGATTTCTTTCAACCGACCATTATCAAATTCCCAGATCCGCATGATCTTGGCCAAATGTGGACGATCAACATAGGCGATATCCATTTTTCCATTGCCATTGAAATCGGCAATTCCAGCGGGGGCGAGCCAACGGTGAGACGTTCCGATATGCGGTGTTTCCGCGATCTTGCCATTTTCATCATAAATCGCAAGAGCTGCACCGCGTTGTACATCGGTTTCGATCACCACAACCTCGTTATCGCCATCACCATCCATATCGGCAAGGCGCGGTGTGAGGTCTTCAAAAACATGGGATTTGGGCAAGGTAATAATGCGGGTTTCTTGGTTTTTCCCAGATTTAACCCGCACTTCCAATGCGCCATATTCGATATCGTCGCCAAGAACAGCATGCGCATAGCGTTTGGTGGGTTCGACAAATTTTGCGGCAAGAATATCAGCCTGTGCTGCGCCAAATCCAAGCGCAACCGCACATGTCAGAATTGGGGTAAATATTTTCACCCCAATGCGCATTATATTTGCTTTTCGGGCATACGCACGATCAAGCCATCCAGATCATCTGATACTTTCAACTGGCAAGTCAGGCGCGATTTTTCAGTGTCGGGTTCCCATGCGAAATCAAGCATGTCCTCTTCCATCGCATCCTTAGCAGGAAGTTTTTCAACCCAAGTGGCATCAACATAAACGTGACAAGTGGAACAGGCACATGCACCGCCACAATCGGCCTCGATCCCTGGAATGTTATTGTCGCGCGCGCCTTCCATGACTGTCAGTCCATTTGCCACGTCAACAACATGTTCTTTGCCGTTATGCTCGATATAGGTAATTTTGGCCATGCCATTTCCTTTGATGTCTTGCTTTCAAATCTATGTAATATGCCAAACCTGCCATTTCCAGCGCTTTTTGCCCAGAGGGGTTTGATGTGAAACACGTCGATGTGAGCGCGCGGGGCGATCAATGCAATTTGTCGAAAATTTTCGTTTAATTATAATAGATTACGCATTAACCAAACCGAATAGTTTAGTTTGATTTTTATGGAAATTTGTCACAATTAAACCCAATCAACACATAGGGGTATGGGTTATGGCAATGACGTTTCACAGCACAGATGCTGGTTTTTACACTTTGACGGCAACCGAAATCACAATGTCACCTGCATTGTTTACACAATCAGCGCAGAATAATGCAGGTCAGCTTGTCGCGCTGAATGGTGCTGAGGATTTGCAAAATTTAGAAAGCCTTGGTCGAACCAATTTGATTATACGCACAGAGTTTAGCGCGCCAGTATCGAATGCTTATCTGGGACAAACCGTATCCGTAAATGTGGATCAACTGACCCTTTATCGTCAGGAACAAGGGCAAGAAATCGCCATTGGACAACTGGCATTTGACGGCGCGATCACCCTTGATGCCACATATGACAATATCGGTGCAAATGGGCAAAGCGGTTGGGTTGTTGATATCGCGCCGAGCATTTTACAAATCGCCTCGCAACAAGGTTTCGCATTTTATGGTGGCCACGGAATGGATGCTTTCAATCTGGAACATCAGCCGCGTTATTATCGCGAAACAAATGAAATTCACTTGCGCGGGGGCGATGATTTTGCCGTTGGTTCCAACGGGAATGATCGCATATTTGGCGGGCGTGGTGATGATGAATTGATCGACAATGCGGGGCAAAACCAGTTGTTTGGGGGTGCTGGTGCGGATCAAATCACATTTGGCAATGCAACTGATAACAATTTTGGGCGCGGTGGTGCGGGTGATGATATTTTGATTTCAGGGCATGGCAATGACCGGCTGCATGGCGATGCAGGTGATGATCAGATTTTCGCAGGCAATGGCGATGATATTTTGCGTGGCGGCGCAGGGAATGACACGATCCAAGGTGATGCGGGCAACGATCGTATCTTTGGTGGATCGGGCGATGATTTGATCAATGCGGGATCTGGTGATGATGTATTACGTGGCGGGCGTGGACAGGATACATTCGTGTTTTTTCAAAACACCGATGGTCAAGATACGATCCGTGATTTTGATGCCAACGGGGATGTTATCGCCCTGCCCGATTTCATTGGCGGTTTCGAAGAATTGCAATTGACCCAACAGCGCAATGGAACATTGATCACAATTGCGGGCGAAGGTTTTTCAATCAAGCTGCGCGGGGTGGATGCGGATGACATCACAGCAGATGATTTTATCTTTGCGGATTTTTGTTAACCCGAACAAAAAGTCCGCAGAAAATTCTGACATATTCACAGCAGTAGGCGACAAAACGTTCTCCAATAGAAACCTTCGACCGAGCAGTTACATTTATATTTTTTCCAGTGTTTAAAGCTGATTTTGATAAAGCGGATCATTCAGCCAGATTGGCAGGGACACTGCCTTTGTCTTGCGCAGCGATAAGACGATTACAAATGCTTTGATAGTGGTTTGCATCCAATCGTTCTTCGCGCTTGCTGAAACCCTTCTTCGTCAGATGACCCAATGCATAACCGAACACCAACATGATAAAAATCGGCCCTAGGATGTGCAGTGCAAAACCATGATACCAAATTGCCACGGCGAATAGGATGCCGATACCGATAAGGCTCAGAACGATTTCAAGGTTCTTTTCAAGCGTTATGAAACCCTGTGTTTGGTTCGGGCTTTGTACAATCCTGACTGACCGTGCACGGCCTGGTCGACACATGATATCGACAACAGTGTTCAAGCCAACCATACCCTCCTTGCAGGGTTGAGCTTCCGCCCAGATCACTTCGTTTTCATGGGTCTCGTACTCAACAATCGGATAATGCTCCGCAAAGCTGCTCTCTGAGGCAAACTTTATTTTCGTGAAGCCAACAATGCGACCTGAAGCATGGTGCAGTTTTGGCACCTCTTTTTCAATGCGCTTTCGTGTTGTGACAGCACGGTGAAAAGAGCGCCCAAGGAAAACAGGAATCGCAAGGAGGACACCAACAAAAATTATGGTAGAAACAGTTTCGATCAGAATATCTCCTTTATGTCTTTAACTTGGAACCAAACATTTCAACAAAAATGTCTGCCCGCGGGGCGGTAATTGGATTTTTACATAAAATCTACGATCGCGCCAATACTCTGGAAAGAGTGAACAAAGCTGTCTTTCAGCGACAGAAAAGCAATCGCAGCTAAGTCAGATAATGTGTGGCGCAATGACAAAACGCTGCCCGAAATCAATCGGACAGCGTTTATTTATTGTGATCTGTTAGCACTTGCGCGTTAACAAATTGCGCGGTCTTTATAAATTTGACCTTGGCTTATTCTTCTAATGACAGCGCCACAAAGCGTGGATTGCCATCGCGTTGCACCAATAACAGCACCGATTTACGTCCTGAATCACGCGCCTGTTTGAACATGTCGGATAATTCTGTTGGTGTGGACACTGGTGTTTGGCCAACCTCTGCGATGATGTCACCAGAACGGATACCTTTGTCAAAGGCATCTTTGGTTTCATCAACAGAAATCACCGCAACACCTTTGGCGTTATTGTCCAGTTTCAAACGTTCACGCAATTCTGGTGTGATCGCAGTAAGCGTCATGCCCAATTTTTCAGACTCTTCTGGTGTGTCAGTTGCATCAGCGGATGCAGGCACAACCTGGCCACGTTCGGCGTCTTCACGACGGCCCAATACAACCTTGACCGTTTGGGTTTTCCCGTCACGATAAATCAACATACGCACGGTATCACCCACACCAGAATTGCCAACGATGCGCACCAATTCACGTGTGTCTTCAATGTCTTTGCCATCAAATTGCAAGATGACATCGCCTGCTAAAATGCCTGCTTCTGTTGCGGGGCCTTCTGGCACGTCAGACACCAATGCGCCTGCGACCTTGTCCAGACCCAATGCATCGGCCATTTCTGCGTCAACGTCTTGGATACGCACACCCAACCAACCACGGCGGGTTTCGCCAAATTCTTGTAGTTGTGCAACAACTTTGGACACCACATTTGATGACATCGCAAAGCCAAGCCCGATGGAACCACCTGTTGGTGAAATGATTGCGGTGTTCACGCCCACAACATTGCCATCCATGTTGAACAATGGCCCGCCAGAGTTACCACGGTTAATCGCAGCATCCGTTTGGATGTAATCATCATAAGTGCCGCGCAATGATCGGTTGCGTGCGGAAATGATCCCGCTGGTTACGGTGAAACCTTGGCCCAGTGGGTTACCAATGGCCATGACCCAATCGCCAACGCGCGATACATCGCTGTCGCCAAATGTCACGAATGGAAGCGGTTCAGAGGCTTCGACCTTTAACACCGCGACATCGGTTTTTTCATCGCGACCAACCAATGTGGCCTCTAATTCTTTACCATCGAAAAATTCGATGATAATTTCATCGGCCTTGTCGATCACGTGGTTATTGGTGACGATAAAACCGTCTGCGGAAATCACAAATCCAGAACCAAGTGCGGATGCCTTGCGTGATGGCGCTTGGCCGTCTGGGCCGCCAAACAAATCAGGGAAAAGCTCGCGAAATGGCGAACCTTCTGGCACTTGGGGCATCATCGGTTGATCTGCACGTTGTGTGACCGTTGTTGTCGTCGTGATGTTCACCACGGATGGGCTGAGCCGTTCTGCCAGATCGGCAAAGCTATCTGGTGCGCCGCGTGCATGTGCAACAAGCGTTTGCGCCATCAAAAGCGCGAGCGTCAGAACCGCACCGATTAAATATGTCTGCCTGTGGTCGGTCGTATCAGACCGAGTAATCGCGATGCTTTTCACTTTATATCCTCCTTGGGAACATCTTCGATGCGCCAAAACTGGCGCCTGTTCTATAATTTGTAGTGTTTGCGCAACAATGCAAGTCTAACTGGCGCACAGCCTGTCAAATAGATGTGATTATTAAAGACAAATTTTGTGATCGGCGGGTTTTAGCGCGAATCTGGGTTCAATTTAACCAGCAATCAAACCAAATGCAAAAAGGGCCGATGCGAACATCGGCCCTTTTCAATTCTATTTATCGCAATTTATTTTACGTTATCTGATTTCAGATATTCGAAAAACTCGCTGTCTGGCGACATCACCATGGATGAGTTTCCAGATTTCAAGGAATTTTCATATGCGCTAAGTGAACGGTAAAATGCAAAGAATTCAGGGTCACGTCCGAATGCCTCGGCGAAAATCGCGTTGCGCTGTGCGTCTGCTTCACCGCGAATAATTTCGGCGTTTTTGGTGGCCTCTGATACCGTTTCAACAACCGTACGATCAGCGCCCGCGCGTACACGTTGCGCCGCCTCGTTACCACGTGCGATTTCATCCGCAGCCTCGCGTTCACGTTCTGCACGCATACGCCCGAATGTGGCCTCTAGGTTTTGCGTTGGCAAATCGGCGCGTTTGATCCGCACGTCAATAATTTCCACGCCCAATGCGGCCGCTTCCAAACGTGCGCCATCGCGAATTTGAGTCATCAAATTCACACGATCCGCAGAAAGAATTGTGTTGGAAGTAACGCCACCCAGAACCTGACGTAATTCAGCGGTCAAAATTGGTTCCAAACGACGTGCGCCCAATTCAACACCACCTGTGCGCACCGCGCGGCGGAATGTTGTGGCATCGGCGATCCGCCAACGTGCAAATGCATCCACAACCAAACGACGATCATCAAGTGGTGTGACCTCTAGCGCCTGTGTATCAAGGGGCAAGATACGTTTGTCGTATGTCACAATTTCATGTGCGAATGGCACTTTGAAATACATGCCGGGTTCATCGATTTCTTGGGTGATTTCACCAAACCAAAGACGCAATGCTTTTTCGCGTTCATCCACGATGAACACTGATGACATTACGGCCACAACGGCCACCAGCAAGACTGGCATGATAAATGCAGAACGGTTCATTAGTTTGTCCCCGCTTTTTTGTTTAATTCATTTAACGGCAGATATGGCACAACGCCCTGACCGCCACTGTTTTCATCCAGAATGATTTTGTCGATACCGCCCAAAACCTTTTCCATTGTTTCCAGATACAAACGTTTGCGTGTAACGTCTTTGGCTTTGGCATATTCGTCGTATACGGCAACGAAACGTGATGCTTCACCTTCGGCTTCGTTCACGACTTGTGCACGATAACCTTCGGCTTGCTCCATCAATTGCGCCGCTTCACCACGGGCTTCTGCAACCACACGGTTGGCATAGGCATCCGCCTGTTTTTCCAACGTGTCGCGTGTTTGTTCTGCAGCTTGAACTTCGCGGAATGCATCGATCACCTCGCGTGGTGGATCGGCGCGGTCAAAGTTAACACGAACGATATTCACGCCTGCGGCATAGCTGTTCAATGTGCTTTGAATCAATTCTTGCAACTCTTGTGCAATCGCACCGCGATCACGGTTCAAAATGGGTGCAAGGTTGGATCGCGCAATAATTTCGCGCATCGCTGATTCAGATACGGCCGCAATGGTTTCATTGGGTGCAGCAAGATTGAACAAGAAATCTTCGGGGTTTTGGATGTTCCAAACCACTTGGAAATCAATATCAACGATATTTTCATCACCCGTTAGCATCAAACCTTTGTCGTCCCCTGCACCACGTGCAACGCCAACGGACAGTGTGTTTTCGCGTGATACAGGCAAGATTTCTTTGGTCACAACAGGCCAAGGCGCAAAGTTGATGCCCGCACCTTCGACACATTCACCGCGACATTCGCCCAAAAACAGTTCGACCGCGTTGTCGCCATCCTGTACGCGATACACACTGGCAAATAACCAAAGTGCCACCGCCGCAATCACAAACAGCCCCATAGACCCCGCGCCAAAACCACCAGATGGTGCAGATGGGCGATTGCCCCCTGTGCCGCCTTTGCCAGATTTGCCGCCCATGATGGCGCGCAATTGTTCCTGGCCTTTGCGGACAATTTCGTCGATTTCGTTTACGGGTTGGCGTCCGCCGCCGCGGTTTCCACCGCCTTGATTTCCGCCGCCGTTATTCCCTGAACCGCGGTTTCCACCGCCGCTGCCCCATGGGCCGCCCTTGTTGTCTGGCATTGTAAAATGCGTCCTTTCGTTACGGTCTTATGCTATCAAATGATAACTGTAGCCATTTGTCAAAATTTCAAGTGTGCTAGCGCGTTGGTGATTTCATCGTGACCAGCTCTTCTGCCGCTGTGGGGTGCACCGCAACGGTTGCATCAAACTGTTCTTTGGTTGCACCCATTTTCACGGCAATCCCTGCTAATTGGATCATTTCACCCGCTGCATGGCCGACGATATGTACGCCCAAAACCACGCGCGTTGCTTTTGATACGATCAATTTCATCAGCATTTTTTCATCCTTACCCGCAAGGATATGTTTCATGGGGCGAAACGCGGCGGAATAGACTTCGATCTCTTCTTTGCTGCGTGCTTCTTCTTCGCCCATGCCAACCGTGCCAATTTCAGGTTGGGTAAATACCGCCGTTGGGATCAGATCGTGATCGGGACTGGTTGGGTTATCATGGAAAACGGTTTCCACAAATGCCACACCTTCGCGGATGGCAACGGGTGTCAATTGCACGCGATTGGTTACATCGCCAATGGCATAGATACTGTCCACATTTGTGCGCGAATATTGATCAACAATGACCTCGCCCGATTTGCCGAGCTCTACACCTGCGGTTTCAAGGCCAAGGTTATCGGTGTTTGGCACGCGCCCTGTTGCATATAAAATGGTATCAAACACATGTTTATCACCATTGTTATCTGTCAGGTGCAATTCATCACCCACTTTGGTGATCGCGCCCGCCAAATCGGTATTCACACGCAGATCAATCCCCTTGGCACGCATTTCTTTGGCAACATGATCGCGTACTTGGTTATCGAACCCACGCAGGATTTGTTCGCTGCGATAAAACTGTGTGACCTTGGTCCCCATGCCATTGAGAATTCCCGCAAATTCACAGGCGATATAGCCACCGCCCACAACCAACGCACGTTTAGGCTGGCTGGTTAGGTGAAAAATATCGTTTGATGTTATCACATGCTCGCTGCCATCAATATTTGGCACGAATGGGCGGCCACCTGTGGCGACCAATATGGTTTTGGCGCTAAATTCTTCGCCGCTGGCCAATTTCACACTATGCGGTCCTGTTACGGTTGCGCGGGTATCAAACATTTGCGCGCCCGCCCCGCCCAGGTTTTTGGCATAGATCTTTTCAAGACGCTCCAATTCCTTGTCTTTGGCCGCGATCAATGTCGCCCAATCAAACGAGGTTTCGCCAACCGTCCAACCATACCCTGCCGCGTCTTCGAACATTTCGGAAAATTCAGATGCATAAACCATCAGCTTTTTGGGAACACAGCCACGGATTACACATGTGCCACCGTAACGATATTCTTCGGCAACAGCGACCTTGGCACCCGTTGCAGCGGCCAAACGCCCCGCTCGCACACCGCCAGAACCAGCGCCAATTACAAAAAGGTCGAAATCGTAATCCATCATTTATCCCATCACGCGTTTGATCAATGCCGCCTCTGCGTCCAGATCATATTGTTGTTCGGTCCAATCCGCGCTGCCCTTGTGTTGAACACGCGCCAAGCCATTACCATCACCCACCACAATCGCGGTGGTCATATCTAAAAACAGCCCTGTTTCCACAACACCCGCAATGGATGTGAGCGCAGTGGCAAGGGCGGCTGGATTACCTATTTTTTTCAGGCGAAGATCAAGGATGAAATGACCCTCGTCTGTCACAAATGGGTTATCACCGCCGCGCCGTGTGATGGTTTGCCCATCAACATCTGCGGTTTTCAACACATCAGCGATCAAGCGCTGCGTGGTTTGCCAACCAAATTTCACCACCTCTACAGGTAAATCAAACGCGCCCAGATGTTGCACTTGTTTGGATGCATCCGTGATAATCACCAATTGATCCGCCGCCGTTTCAACGATTTTTTCTTGTAATAACGCGCCGCCGCCACCTTTGATTAGGTTCAGATCAGGATCAAATTCATCCGCCCCATCAATCGCCAGATCAAGCTGTCCGATATCATCAAGTGCGTGAATTTTAATGCCAAGGCTTTCTGCCAATTGCGTCGTCACACTGGATGTTGCCGCCGCGCTAAACTGCAAACCATTGTTTGATTTTGCATCGGCCAGTAATTTCACCAACCAAGCAGCAGTTGACCCCGTGCCAAGTCCCAATTTCATATCGGGTTGCACAAATTCCAACGCCCGTTTTGCGGAAATAAATTTACCAGTTTCAGCAGCGTTTAACATCACAAAAGTCCCCCCAAAAGATTCTTATTCGCCTTATAGGTTGTTTGACATAGTTCGACGAGGGCGAAATCGCCACAGATGCGTCGGTTTCCTATAGGAAACATCACACAGCCACGTTACAAGACCACAAAAGGAGACCCAATTCATGTTTCTAAGCATCTTTGAAATTTTCAAAATCGGCGTTGGCCCATCTTCCAGCCACACAATGGGGCCAATGGTGGCGGCTGCGCGATTTTTGGATCGTATCTTGGAACTGGGTCTAAAACCCGCGAGTGTCGGGGCGAGCCTGCATGGAAGCCTTGCGTTCACTGGCAAAGGGCATCAATCGGATTTCGCAACCATTATGGGGTTGGCGGGTATGGCGCCTGATAATTTCAATGCCGAACGGGCACAGGAAATTATGGTGGACATCGAAAAAAACAAACAGATTCAGCCTGTTGGCCACCCTGTTTATCATTTTGATGCAAACGCTGATGTGCGGTTTGATTATGATAATACCCTGCCCGGCCACGCCAATGGCATGACGTTTTTTGCCTATGATGCGCTTGGTGGTGTGATCTTGGAAGAAATCTATTATTCCATCGGCGGTGGCTTTGTGCAAACTGCGATAGAATTGAATGCAGGTGCGGAAACCACCGGGTATCAGGCCAGTGTGCCCTATCCGTTTAAATCCGCCAATGAAATGTTGGCAATGGCACGTGACAGCGGCAAAACCATTGCGCAAATGAAATATGCCAATGAAACCGTTGAAACCCCCGCAGCAGAGCTGGACAAGGGGATCAAACGTATCTGGCAGGTGATGAATGATTGCATTGATGCGGGTCTGGCAACCGATGGTATTTTGCCAGGTGGATTAAACGTGCGCCGCCGTGCCAAGGATATTCACACCAGCCTGTTGGCTGAACATGGTCAAAATTTCGCCGCCCCCCATATCATCAACGATTGGATTTCGATGTATGCCATGGCGGTAAACGAACAAAACGCCATGGGGGCACAGGTTGTGACCGCCCCCACCAATGGTGCGGCTGGGGTTATTCCATCCACCCTACGATACTATCTGGATCATGTGCCCAATGCGAGCGTGGATAAAATTCCAGAATTTCTGTTAACCGCCGCCGCTGTGGGTGGGTTGATCAAGCACAATGCATCGATTTCAGGTGCAGAGGTTGGCTGCCAAGGCGAAGTCGGTTCCGCATCCGCAATGGCGGCGGCGGGGTTATGTGCATTGCTGGGTGGTACGCCAGAGCAAATCGAAAACGCCGCAGAAATCGCATTGGAACATCATTTGGGCATGACATGTGATCCGATCAAAGGATTGGTGCAGGCCCCCTGTATCGAACGAAACGGTCTGGGCGCGATCAAGGCCGTGTCGGCAGCATCCCTATCCATGCGCGGTGATGGCAAACATTTGGTCAGTTTGGACGCCTGTATCGAAACCATGCGTCAAACCGGAATGGATATGAACGAAAAATACAAAGAAACATCTTTGGGTGGTTTGGCGGTGAATTTACCCGCCTGTTAAAACAGGGTTTTCAACACGTTTGAAAGTTGACCAATGGGTAAAATTACCAAAACTTTGCCTGTTGTGATTTTGATAACCACTTGATCTGCATCGGTTTCATTTGACGTGGCAATACGCCCATCAGGCGCCAATTCCAACCCATCGATGTTCCAGCGAAGCCCGCGACTCTCACCCATCGCGCGAGTCGTTGGGAAAATGCCGATTGGCGATTCGATGCCCAAGTTCAGACACAATTCGCCAAATTCATCACACCAAAGAAATGCGAACTCGTTTTTTTCGATCAAAAAAATCGATTTGTCGGGATTTTTTGCAACAGTGTTAAACGCCGCCAAATGATGATCCATCCGCCCGCCCGTAAAACCAACACACAGATAATATTGCGCAGTAACAGTTGCCAAGGTTTTTTCAAAATCCGTGCGATCCTGATCATGAATTAACACTTTGTTAACACTTTGATAAAATGGCATTTTTTCAGTCGCTGAATCCAAATCCCCAATCACAGCATGGGGTTCAAACAGCGCATTGGCCAAGCCCCCATCAGCACAATAAACGGTATCTGCCATACCCGTAATGGTTGAAACTTGTGTGTTTTCAACGGGTCCCGCACCGATCAAAGTGACGCCCCGTTCGTGTTTAAACCGCACTGTTTCCATTTTCATTCCACTATTTCGCCACAAACGGCAGTCATTAGTTGATTATGCAAGAATTTGCTGCAAATCTAGTCCTGCTTGCGAGGGGCTATTGGAAACCGAAACCAAACCCGGGGGGGTCAAATGACTACGAATGTAAATAGTAAGGCACTGTCGATTAGTTACGGCACATTTACGATCACACTCGAAGGGTTCGACGATCCTTTCCCGATCATGAAACGCGTTACAGAATATTTCCGCCGTATTGCATCGGACGACAAAACATTTGGTACTTTGTCTGAAAACGATCAAACACGTGCGTTGGATATTATTGCCAAAACATTGCAAGACAATGAAATGAGCATCACCACAACCAAAAGCGGTCTGGTTATCTTGCCACGTGCCGATTTGAACTTGGATGATGATCTGGAATATGCACAGGACGATCAAAGCAACGAAATTTTTGTTGAAGACGACGTCGACGCAAACTTTGACACCCAAGAATTCGATACAAAATACATTCAACCGGACGATACCGCAGATCGTTTGATCCTGGACGAAACAATTCCAGAAGACCCCTATTATAATGACGATGGCCTGACCGCTGCGTTGAACGCCGCGACTGACGACATCGATTCATTTGACACGAGCCGTGTTTTCCGCCGCCCATTGCGCATCATTCGTAGCACTTACGAAGAGCCAGAGGTTGATTTGCCAGCAGAAGAAACCGCATCAAACGATGATGACCGCGCGAGCCAAATTCTGGCCAGCATGCGCGGTGCGCCAAGCTTGAAATTTGGCGTAACAGAAGGTGCAACAGAATCTGCACCATCTGCGCTATTGCCAGAATTGGACGATGTGGTTGTTGACCTGCCAGATGCAACAGTTTCCGATATGTCAGATGTTGAAGAACCAACATTGGCAGAGGTTGACCCCATTGATGAGGACAAAATCGCGGTTGCACAAAGCTTTAAACGCATTCGTTTGCAATTAGATGACGACGCCGAGGAAGAAGATAACCTCGTGCTGGTTGCAAATCGTAAATAAATAACCAGATACAACCTATCTCGGTTGGGAAGGGTCGCAAACTTCGGTTTGCGGCCCTTCACATTTTTAATGATTGCTTATGTATCGGTGCTGTTTGGGTCGTCTTTGCCAACGCCCATGAAAACCGCCTTGACCGGAAATGCCCAAGCAACCCCCATCACCACATAGATCAGCAATTCCAGCAGCGGATGCAATCGCTGTAACAGGTTCATGATCGTCACACAGATGATGATATAGGCCGGCAGCCCAATCAACAAAACGATCAACGACCAGCGCCGCCGCGATTTGTATGACATGCTTTTGGATTTATCGCTCATTGCGCCCTGCCCCGATCAATCGTTAAACGGGTCAGTGACCAAAATCGTGTCTTCGCGTTCGGGCGATGTGGACACCAATGCAACAGGGCAATCGATCAATTCTTCGACGCGGCGAATATATTTGATCGCATTCGCCGGCAGATCCGCCCAAGAGCGTGCGCCTTCGGTGCTTTCTGACCAGCCATCGATTTCCTCATAGATTGGAACGCAGCGTGCCTGTTCTTCGGCGGCTGTTGGCAAATAATCCAATCGCTTGCCATCCAAATCATAGGCAACACAGATTTTCAGTGTCTCAAACCCATCCAAAACATCCAGCTTTGTCAAACAGATACCGGTAATACCTGATGTGGCACATGTTTGGCGCAGCAATGCTGCATCAAACCAACCACAACGGCGTTTGCGCCCTGTTGTTGTGCCAAATTCATGGCCCCGTTCGCCCAGACGTTGGCCATCTGCGTCTTCTAATTCTGTTGGAAACGGGCCTTCGCCCACACGTGTTGTATATGCCTTAACAATGCCCAGCACATAATCAATCGCTGTTGGGCCAAGCCCAACACCCGTTGCCGCCTGTCCTGCGATCACATTGGATGACGTCACAAACGGATAAGTGCCAAAATCAATATCCAACAACGCACCCTGTGCACCTTCGAACAAAATACGTTTGCCAGCTTTGCGTTTTTCTTTCAACACCTGCCACACTGGTGCGGCATAGGGCAAAATTTGCGGTGCGATTTCTTGCAATTGCGCGATCAGCTCGTCGCGATCGATTTCCGCGAACCCCAAGCCTTTGCGCAATGGATTGTGGTGTTGCAAGGCGCGATCAACGCGCGCCTCTAGTGTTGCTGCATCGGCCAGATCGGCAACGCGCACGGAACGACGGCCAACCTTATCCTCATACGCTGGGCCAATACCCCGCCCAGTTGTACCGATTTTTGTGCCCTTGCTTGCTGCCTCTTCACGCACACGATCCAATTCGCCGTGGATTGGCAGGATCAGCGGCGTATTTTCCGCAATCATCAGGTTTTCTGGTGTGATTTCAACGCCTTGGGCGCGAATGGTTTCGATTTCACCAATTAAATGCCACGGGTCAAGAACCACGCCATTGCCGATTACGGACAATTTGCCCCCGCGCACAACGCCCGATGGCAATGCGTGCAATTTGTAAACTTTGCTATCAACAACCAATGTATGCCCGGCATTGTGGCCACCTTGGAACCGCGCAACAACATCCGCGCGTTCTGACAACCAGTCCACGATTTTACCTTTGCCTTCATCGCCCCACTGGGCACCGACAACAACTACATTGGCCATATTTAGATTCTTTCGGTTATGAACTCCGACGCTGTGTATAGCCAAGCGTCGCGCAGGGTGAAACAACAATTTAGTCGCGGAGGGCGCAAAACCGTTATAGAATTGATTCATCACCGCGAAAATGCGCGGGATGTTCAAAGGATTCTTCACATGCGAACCGCTTTGTTTGTCGCCCTTGCGGTATTTTCCGCGGGGCAATCATATGCCGATCCAAACGCCATGCGCGAATATCACATATCCGGGCTTCGTGCCGCGAATTTTTATACCTATCTGGGGCGCGAAATGATCCCAGCGCGTGAAACCGATTTGGCCAGCCCATGCATTGATGTATTGCCCACAAACCCAGATCATGCGTTTTTTAGCTGTGTTTCCAAACGCTTGTACCAATCGCGCCAATTCGATGATGTGTATTTTTCCATTCACAGACATGATGGACGCGATGTTTTGGTGGTGATTTATGACCACCCGCAATCCCCGCAGATTATCAAGGTCTGGCCAACAGAATCCGAAGTGATCTCTCAAGGGTTGGATATCATCTATCAACGCGGCGTTGAAGATTTGACGCAAAGCGAAACATTGTCGTTTGAAAATCGCATTTCAAAAACCACGCTAACCAAAACCACGCAATTTAGTGACGGCGCAACATTGGGCGACATTTTGAACCAACAGATCAGTGTGACACAAATATGTGAAACCTGCCCCGCCCAATGATCGCAAAATAGTGGGTAAATACCCATCGACAAGCGCGTGTTGATTTACTACATAACAACCTGCAACAAATTTACCCAAGGCCGCATCACATGCAAAATGTCGTACTTACTATTCACCTTCTTTTGGCGCTTGGCCTGATCGGCGTCGTTCTGATGCAACGGTCAGAAGGTGGCGGTTTGGGCATTGGTGGCGGCGGTGGCGCCAATACCGCAGGGCGTTCAGCGGCAAATGCGTTGACGAAACTTACTTGGATTTTGGCGGTTTGTTTTCTGGCGACAAGCATCACATTAACAATTCTGGCCGCAAGCGGTTCAGGCAATGGTTCAGTTGTGGATAGCGTCACTGCACCGATCACAACCGATACCCCAACAGAAAACCCATTGGGTGACAATCTGTTGCCACCATCATCCAGCGACGAACCAGCATTGCCGCCAACCGCGGAATAAACGCAATAAATTGATAGGTTTAACCGTTACGTCACATCATGTAGCGGTTTAAGGCTTGTCAGAATCTCGCGAATCCAATATAGATTAAATCCCGTGATACATGGCTTTTGCCCATCGAATATCGTGGTGGTTTCAGCCAAAATAACAACAAAAACACGGGGGCAGCCTGAACCATGGCGCGTTATATTTTCATTACTGGTGGTGTGGTTTCAAGCTTGGGCAAGGGTCTTGCCTCTGCCGCACTTGGCGCATTGTTACAGGCACGTGGTTATTCCGTGCGTTTGCGCAAACTTGATCCGTATTTAAACGTTGATCCGGGCACCATGTCCCCGTTTGAACATGGCGAAGTATTCGTCACCGATGATGGCGCAGAAACCGATCTGGACTTGGGTCATTACGAGCGTTTCACCGGTGTGGCCGCACGCCAAACCGATTCCATTTCATCAGGGCGCGTTTACACAACCGTGTTGGAAAAAGAACGCCGTGGCGATTATCTGGGTAAAACCATTCAGGTGATCCCGCATGTGACCAATGAAATCAAAGATTTTATCAATATCGGTGATGACGAAGTTGATTTCATGCTGTGTGAAATCGGCGGTACAGTTGGCGATATCGAAGGCTTGCCCTTTTTCGAATCCATCCGCCAATTTTCCCAAGACAAGGAACGAAATCAATGCATTTTCATGCATCTGACATTGCTCCCTTACCTCAAGGCATCTGGCGAATTGAAAACCAAACCCACGCAACACTCTGTAAAAGAATTGCGCTCTATTGGTATCGCCCCTGATATTCTTGTGTGTCGTTCTGAAACTGAAATCCCTGAAAAGGAACGCGCAAAACTCGCACTATTTTGTAACGTGCGCCCCGATTCCGTGATCCCTGCGTATGATTTGAAAACGATCTATGATGCCCCATTGGCCTATCACGAGGCGGGCATGGATCAGGCCGTATTGGATGCATTCAATATTTCCCCTGCCCCACAACCCGATCTGTCCACATGGAAAGATGTGTCCGATCGCATTCACCACCCTGATGGCGAGGTAAAGGTCGCCGTGGTGGGTAAATATACCCAGCTTGAAGATGCCTATAAATCCATATCAGAGGCATTGACGCACGGTGGCATGTTCAACCGAGTTAAGGTACGCACCGAATGGATTGATGCGGAAATTTTTGAACGCGAAGATCCGGCCGCACATCTGACGGGTTATGATGCAATCCTTGTGCCAGGTGGCTTTGGCGAGCGTGGAACCGAGGGTAAAATCAAGGCCGCACAATTCGCACGCGAACACAAGGTGCCCTATTTGGGCATTTGTTTGGGCATGCAAATGGCAGTGATCGAGGCTGCACGCAACCTGGCAGGGATCGATACCGCAGGATCCGAAGAATTCGACCACGAAGCAGGCGCGAAACGCTTTGAGCCCGTGGTTTACCATCTCAAAGAATGGGTCGAGGGCAACCGCACCGTGGAACGCGCTGTCAACGATGACAAAGGCGGCACCATGCGCTTGGGTGCGTATAACGCAACATTGGTCGAAGGATCAAAAGTGGCCGAAGTCTACGGCACCACCGCCATTTCCGAACGCCACCGCCATCGTTACGAGGTGGATACAAAATATCGCGACCAATTGGAAAAACAAGGTTTGATCTTTTCTGGCATGTCACCCGACGGCAAATTGCCCGAAATTGTCGAGGTGAAAGACCACCCTTGGTATATCGGCGTGCAATACCACCCCGAATTGAAATCCAAACCATTCGCACCACACCCATTGTTCCGCGATTTTGTAAAGGCTGCGGTGGAACAAAGCCGATTGGTTTAACCAAACCACTCGATAAATCCACGCCTCCCGATTTGCCAGCCACATGTCTGCCATTTGTCCGCCACCTGTCCCACAGGTGTCCTACACGGTTTTGTGGCTTGCAAATCACCCGTCGCACCCCTAATTTTTGCCCATGTTAAAAAATATCCTTGCCGCATTTTCCGCCCCTGAACCATCCCCATTTGGCACCGATGATGCCCGCCTTGCGCTCGCCGCATTGATGGTACGTTTGGCGCGGGTTGATAATGATTACGCCCCCGAAGAAATGGCGACCATTTCCGCCGTATTGCGCAACCGGTTTCACTTGGATGAAACAGAGGCAAACGCACTGCGCCGCGAGGCCGAAGAATTGGAACAACAGGCCCCAGATACAGTGCGGTTTACCCGTGTGGTCAAGGATAGCGTTGATTACGATGATCGCATTGGCGTGGTTGAATCCCTGTGGGAATTGGTGCTGGCCGATGGGCATCGCGATAACGAAGAAAACACCTTTTTGCGTTTGGTTGCGAACCTGCTCGGCGTCAATGACCGCGACAGCGCATTGGCCCGCCAACGGGTGCAATCGCGGGTTTAATTCGACAATTCTTTCTTGGTAACAATCTGATAAGCACCTGAAAAGAAACGGGTATTTACCCTATGTTTTCGACAGTCTTTCTGCTAAACATTTCCCGAATGTAAGTTTCGGAAAAACTGAAAGAGCAGAAAATGACAATCGGTAAGAACCTACACACGGCTGAACCTATCCCTGAAAAAGCACTCCAAGATTTGACCGAATTGATGCAATCGGGCGATCTGTTTCGCTATCACGCCGCGGAAAATGCTCCAGTGACATTGCTGGAAAAAGATTTCGCACAAATGATGGGTGCAAAATACGCCGTGGCGGTTGCGTCTTGTTCTGCGGCATTGTTTTTATCGCTACGCGCACTTGGGCTTGGTAACGGGGATAAGGTGATTATCCCTGGTTTCACATTTGCCGCCGTGCCGTCCGCGGTGGTTCACGCAGGTTGCGAACCTGTGTTGGTTGAAGTTGGCGAAAATTATCGTATGGATATGGATGATTTCGCCACCAAATTAACCAGCGATATCAAGGCTGTGTTGGTATCGCATATGCGCGGCCATACATCCGATATGGATGTTCTAAAATCGGCCTGTGATCAGGCTGGCATTCCCCTGATCGAAGACGCGGCACATTCGCTTGGCACCACATGGAATGGGCAAAAAATCGGTACGATTGGCGCGGTTGGCTGTTTCAGTTTTCAGTCCTACAAATTGGTAAATGGCGGCGAAGGCGGTATTATGATTACCGATGATGCAGACGTTTATGCACAGGCTGTGATCATGTCTGGCGCCTATGAAAACAACTGGAAAAAACATCAGACGGATGCAAATATTTTTGCGAAGTATCAAAATACGCTGCCCCTATATAACACGCGCATGTCCAACCTATCTGCGGTTGTCATCCGCCCCCAATTGGCCGAGGTTGCGCGCCGTGCGAGCGATGGTTTAACCAATTTTGAATATCTGGCCGCTAAATTAAACCAATCGGATTTCATCACCGTTCCCGATGCATTACACGGCGAACATCGCGCACCAGATTCCATGCAATTTAACCTCAATGGGTTTTCGGATGACGATGCCACGCGATTTGTGCAAACCTGCGCTAGCAACGGATTGAACATTAGCATCTTTGGCTTACAGTCTGAAAATGCACGTGTTTTTTGGAATTGGAAGTTTTTGGAAAACCTGCCAGATTTGCCAAAAACCCGTGCGATGCTGATGCGTGCTTGTGATCTCCGTCTTCCTGCGGCGCTGAAACGCGAACATCTGGATACGCTTGCGGATATTATCCTCAGCAGCCTTGCATCTGTGAAATCAAGCCAGCAAGCGGCGGAATAATTACATCAACACTTTAAATTTGTCGCGCAGCCACGGCAATTTTTCAACGCATGGCCCCACAAGTTTTTCTTGTAACAAGGGGCGTGCCAAATCGGCGACGTCTTGGGGGATGCGATCCATCACATCCTTGCGCGAAACAAGCGAAATGCCACGTGTCATTTCCTTGAACGGCAATGGCATGACATCGACCGATTCAATGAAACGATGCGCGCGCAAATAGCCAAGCGGCGTTGTCACTGTCCACCCCGCCTTATCCGCGACCATCGACATGATGGCATGGTAATTATTGAATTCAAATCGGTTGGGCAAATTGATCCGCTGACGCGCCAGATGCGCCTCTATCTGGCGGCCCATCATGGTGCGCGATGAATATCGGATAAAGGGCATGGTCAACAACTGTTCCATCACTTCACCCGATTGATCCACGCTTCCCTTTGGTGCAACCACCAAAAACGGTTCAACCAACAGTGGGTGAATATCCATCCAATCCTCGGTCATATCAGCATCTGCGGTGATGATCACATCCATTGATCGGGAATCGAGCGCCTCTGCCAATTGATAGCTTGATGCGGATTCAAGCAAGAACTGACAGCCATCCATTTTTTTTGACAATTGGGCCATTAACGCAGGTGTGACATCGGCATCGAAATCATCCACAACACCAATGCGCAATCGTACCATTTTGGAAAAATTGAATACGGCCAATTCGGCCTTGGCCTGTGTCACCTCGCCCAAAATATTTTGCGCACGGCGTAAAAACAAACGACCCGCAGATGTTAATTCCATCGGGCGCGTTGATCTGTTCAATAACAAAACGCCAAGTCCCGCTTCCAAATTTGTAAGCTGTTGCGATACGGATGACGGGCTGGCGTTCAATCGTTTGGCCGCCAATGAAATTGTGCCCTCTTCCACCGCTGCGACAAATATTTCGACGGCCCAGAGCGTCATTTTTCCAGGGGTATCAACCATTGAGTGCCTTTGCATTTCATCTTGGGGTCACGCCGCCCCGATAATCATTGCGAAACCTTATCGCGCTGCTTGACAGTCTGCAATTAAAACCGAATGTGGGATCATGACAAAAACAGCATTGATCATTGGCGCTGGGTTTACGGGCGTGTGTATTGGCGAACAATTGCGCCGTGATGGCGTGGCGGTGACATTGATTGATCGCGTGCCTGTTGGCGACCCTGCCCAGGCGTCATTTGGCAATGCGGGATTGTTGGCACGCGCCGCGATCATCCCCGCCGCAGAACCAAGCGTTTTTGCACAGCTTCCGAAATTATTATTCTCACGCAATAGCCCGCTGCGCCTGCGCTGGTCATATCTGCCCCGATTTGCGCCTTGGGGTCTTGGATTTTTGCGCAATGCCAGTGCGGCGCGTGTGACCAAAATCGCGACATCAATTGATATGTTAACCCATGATACCGTGGATCAGCATATCCAATTGGCCAAGGGCACAGGCGCGGAAAAATACATTACATCTGGCACGCTGACATATCTGTATCGCACCCGTGCGGACTATGAAAACAGCACATTTGCCAATGAATTAAAGGCCAGCTTGGGCTGTGTCCCTGACAAGCTGGATTTACCAGATTTACAGGCGGCAGACCCTGCGATTGGTGACGCCTATCATTTTGGCGCGCGCTATGGCGCGAATGGCAGCATTTCGAACCCAGCGGCATACTTACAGGCTCTGTTTGCGCATTTTCAAAAACACGGCGGGCAGTTTGTGCAAAATGCAGTGACTGCCATTGATGGCAACGAAGTCATCCTTGAAAACGGGGATAAACTGCGCGGTGATAATATTATTTTGGCCGCTGGTGCGTGGTCAAAATCCCTGACCGCTGGATTGGGGCACAAGGTTCCCCTGCAAGGCGAGCGCGGGTATCATTTGTTGCTAAAATCGCCAAATCTGACACCTACAACGCCCTATTTGGTTACGGATGCGAAACTGGCGTTATCGCCGATGGATATGGGGCTGCGCTGTGCTGGGACAACGGAATTTGCACCGTTGGATAGTGCCCCCTCGCAGATGCCGATCAATCTGTTGCGCAAAACAGCGCAAGAGGTTTTTCCGAACCTCACTTGGAATGGCGAAGAAACATGGATGGGCAACCGCCCGTCAACAATTGACAGCCTGCCAATGTTGGGACGGGCGAAATCAAATCCAAATGTGATTTTTGCCTTTGGATCACAACATCTGGGTCTGACCATTGCACCCAAATTGGCGCAATTCACAACCCAGATTGTGCGCAACCAAACACCCAATGTGGATATATCCGCCCTGCGCGTTGATCGGTTCGACTGACACGCGGGCGCAACAGATCGCCCCATCTGCGCGTTATCCTCTTGGAAGGATGCGCGCGCCGCTCTATAACACCCCTGTTTCGACGGCGTTGAAACATGACTTTCACCACAATTGGGCAAGCATATGCGAACTGCAAAAATCACCCGCGACACGGCGGAAACCAAAATCAGCGTGGACATCAATTTGGATGGTACAGGCGTTTACGACAATCAAACGGGCGTTGGTTTCTTTGATCATATGTTGGATCAACTGTCGCGCCATGCATTGATTGATATGACCGTTCGCGCCGACGGTGATTTGCACATCGACGATCACCACACGGTAGAGGACGTGGGCATCGCATTGGGCAAGGCATTGAGCCAAGCGATTGGCGATAAAAAAGGCATTCGCCGTTATGGTTCCAGCCTGCTGGCGATGGATGATGCATTGGTGCGCGCCGCGCTCGATTTATCTGGTCGCCCCTATTTGGTGTGGAAAGTCGACATTCCAACCGATAAAATCGGCACGTTCGATACAGAGTTGGTACGCGAATTTTTCACTGCATTTGCGATGCAAGGTGGGATTACATTGCATGTAGAGGCCTTGGACGGTTTCAACAGCCACCACATTGTAGAGGCCGCGTTTAAGGCGGTGGCACAAGCATTACGCCACGCCGTGGAAACCGATCCGCGCAAGGCGGATGCAATTCCATCAACCAAAGGCACCTTATCCGAATGAAAACGGTCATTGTTGATTACAATTCTGGCAACCTGCGATCCGCCGAGAAAAGTTTCCAACGCATGGCACTGGAATTTGACGCAGGCGATGTGATTGTCAGCGCTGATCCAAACGTTGTGCGCAGCGCCGATCGCGTTGTGTTGCCCGGTGTTGGTGCATTTGCCGATTGTCGGCGTGAACTGGGCGCAATTGACGGGTTGTTTGGTGCGATCGAGGCGCGCGTGAATGCAGGTGTTCCGTTTATGGGAATTTGTGTTGGGATGCAGATGATGGCGACTTGGGGTCGTGAACATGGCGATCACACGGGGTTTGATTGGATCAAGGGCGAGGTTGTTCATCTGAAACCCGATGATCCTTCGTTGAAAATCCCGCATATGGGATGGAATGCGTTGAATATCCTTTCGGATCACCCCGTGTTTGATGGGATCAAAACGGGTGATCATGCGTATTTTGTGCACAGCTATCACATGTTGCCAGATGCACCATCCGATTTGCTGGCCACGGTTGAATATGGCGAGCCGATCACTGCTGCTGTGGGGCGCGATAATATTATTGGCACGCAATTCCACCCAGAGAAAAGCCAAGAAACGGGTTTGCGTTTGATCGGCAATTTCCTACGTTGGAATCCCTAAACGAAAAGACCCGCCAAAAGGCGGGTCAGATCATTTGAATTTATCGCGAATTTAGATACGTGACCACGTACCGCCATCACGACAGATCGGGCCAACACAACCCTGAACAGTCAACTTATTGCCGTTCAGCTTGATTTTGCCTTTGTATGTTTTGTCGCGATCAGGTGAATAAACCTTGCCACCTGTGTAGCTTCCGCCGCCTTTATTTGTCATATCCCAGATCAGTTTTTTACCGATATTATCGGTTTTCAGCGCGCTGCCGTCTGATTTGAATGATTTGATCAATGTGCCACAGATTTTTGAACCACATGCTTCGACTTTGATATGGCCATAGTTGCCATTGTCGTCTTTTACTGTTTGCCAAGTGCCGAAAATATCATCAGCAAATGCAAAAGATGGGGTCAGCGCGATTGCCGCTGCCAAAAGTGTACGTTTCATCATAATTAATCCTCCCTAGATTGGGCAAACAGTGCAAAATTTGCCCTTGTTACGTCAAGCGGAACGTTACGGCGCGATCAGGCTTTGCAAAGTTTCGCTGAACAGGATAAGTGGAGCAAAAATGACCAAACTGCGGAGCCATCGTCATGATCCTTTACCCTGCTATTGATTTAAAAGATGGGAATTGTGTGCGACTTTACAAGGGTGAGATGGAACAAGCGACCGTTTTTAATGATGATCCTGCGGCACAAGCGTTATCATTTCAAAACGATGGATGCGAATGGTTGCATCTGGTGGATTTGAACGGCGCATTTGCCGGCGAACCCGTTAATGCCGCCCCTGTCGAGGCGATTTTGGCCGCTTGCAATGTCCCTGCGCAACTGGGTGGTGGCATTCGTGATATCGCAACAATCGAAAACTGGCTGGCCAAAGGATTGCAACGCGTGATCCTTGGCACGGTTGCGGTTGAAAACCCCGATTTGGTACGCGAAGCGGCGGCGAAATTCCCAGGCCATGTGGCCGTGGGCATTGATGCGCGCAATGGTATGGTCGCTACACGCGGTTGGGCCGAAGAAACCAATGTCGAGGTCACAGAATTGGCCAAACAATTCGAAGACGCCGGCGTTGCCGCCATCATTTACACCGACATCAACCGCGATGGCGCGATGCAAGGCCCCAATGTGGAGGCCACAGCCGCCCTTGCCCATGCGGTATCCATTCCCGTGATTGCGTCGGGCGGTGTTTCATCGATGGATGATCTGCGTGCATTGAAAAACTGTGGCGCCCCGCTGAATGGTGCGATTTCGGGGCGTGCACTCTATGATGGCGCGATCAATGTGGCAGAGGCCACCGCGTTGTTGAAAGGCTAACATGTTAAAAACCCGCATTATCCCCTGTTTGGATGTCAAAGATGGCCGTGTGGTCAAAGGTGTCAATTTTGTTGATCTGATCGATGCGGGTGATCCCGTTGAATCGGCCAAAGCCTATGACGCCGCTGGCGCGGATGAGCTGTGTTTTTTGGATATTGCCGCAACTGTTGAAAACCGAGGCACGATGTTTGATGTGGCGCGGCGCACAGCGGAACAATGTTTTATGCCGCTCACCATTGGTGGTGGTGTGCGCGTGCCCGATGATGTGCGCAATCTGTTACTGGCAGGTGCCGACAAGGTTTCGTTCAATTCCGCCGCTGTGGCCAACCCCAATGTGGTGGCAGACAGTGCCAATCGTTTTGGCAGCCAATGCATTGTGGTTGCGATTGATGCAAAAACCGTATCCCCTGGAAAATGGGAAATATTCACCCATGGTGGGCGCAAGGGTACGGGCATTGATGCGGTTGAATTTGCCAAATTGGTGGCATCCAAAGGTGCCGGTGAAATTCTGCTCACCAGCATGGATCGCGATGGAACGCGCGATGGTTACAACCTGCCCCTAACCCGCGCCATTAGTGATGCGGTGAATATTCCCGTGATTGCATCTGGGGGTGTTGGCACCCTTGATCATCTGGTTGAAGGTGTGACAAAGGGCGGCGCATCGGCTGTTTTGGCCGCTTCGATCTTCCATTTTGGGGATTACACGATAAAAGAAGCAAAAGAGTATATGCAGCACGCGGGTGTGCCTGTCAGGATTTAAAGCAATGCCAAATGTATTAACACGTCTTGCCCACACAATTGAAAAGCGCAAAGGCGAAGACGAGAAAAAATCATATGCCGCAAAACTTTTTGCACGTGGCCCTGAAAAATGTGCAGAAAAATTTGGCGAAGAAGCTGTCGAAGCAATCATCGAGGCCGCCAAGGGGCGACGTAAAAAGCTGACCGAAGAAGCAGCAGATGTTTTGTTTCACCTGTTGATCATGCTATCATCGCGCGGTGTGAAATTCGAAGATGTCTTGGCCGAATTGGAACGGCGCGAAGGTAAATCTGGCATTGTTGAAAAGGCCGAGCGCAAGAAAAAATAAAGCCTAGCGTTCCCAAAGATTACGATTTTTCAAACGCTTACGGATCACTTCTTCTTTGCGCGGCAAATTTTCGCGATCAAACATATCGCGCGCGCGCGTCCCCTTGGATTGATAAATTGTCTTTTTAAACGGCTCGTACTGTTTCAAAATCTTTTTGATTTTGTTGGGCGCGACTAGCTCTTGTAAAAACGCCACGGTTTCATCGGGTGCTGTCGCATACAGCAGCGAAATCACCCGATAATGGAATGTGACCGATCCATCCAATAACCCCGTCGGAATCGTGTTGCGTGCGCCGCCAAGGCGATGAATGACCAAAGGCAAGGCCACCTGATCCAACCACGGATCAAACGTTTGCGTCACCAATTCGGGTGGGGAATCATGCAAAATGTCATGGGCATATTGGCGATAAATTTCGCAAAATTCGTGCGGATCTTTGTAAAAAAACCAACCTGCGTTGAAATAAAGATAACGTTGCCAATAACCGTGGGGAAAACTGGTGTCTTGGGATGCATCAAAATCCAGCCCGAATTTATCATAGAGCGATTTCCAAATCACATGCGCATCGGGGCCATATAATTCGACCTTGGGCCATGTATTTTCGCGCTTCATCGATGCGGTTGGGCGGGAAAAATCAAACGGCACATCGTCAATTGACCCTGTAAACAACGTATCTGTGTCAAAAAACACAAAGGGTTCATTGGCGGGCATGGCCGCCAAACCTTCGATTTTATTGCCCTGTGGATACCATTGTCCAAAATCGCGGTTTTGAAACGGGATAATTTCCGCGCCATACTGTTCCAACAGCCTACGCACATTGTTTGAAACCCGCGTATCGTGATCCCATTTATCGCCCTGCTCTGGTTCCAACAGAATCAAACGTCCAGCAAAATCGGGATTATGATGGCGAAAGCTCAGCGTGAAAATCAACGCTTCATATTCCAGCCGCCCAGCCTGAACAATTGCGCAAATGTTATATGGCTGGCTCACGGTTTCACCTCTGGTTCCTTGGCATTGTCTTTAGGAAAGTTTCACCCAAAAGAATAGCCATAAAGATCGACCCTAGCGAATTGAGCGGAAATCATATCAAGGAGAGAAAGTGGTGGGCGACCCTGGAATCGAACCAGGCATGAGTTACCTCGGCGGAGTTACAGTCCACTGCCGCACCTTGCAGCGCGTCGCCCATTGATTTGCGTATTTGCCTATCAACGAGCGCCTGAATAGTCAGCCCCGCGCATTGCGTCAACCACAAAAGCGCAAGAAATGTGATACAAGATGACTTGCCCTGCCTGTTGTTGCGTGTAAAGACGGATCAACACAGGAAAATTGGTAATTATGGCCCCGCGAAACAAGAAAAAACCCATCTGGGTGGTTGAAAAAGAACGCGCCCGCGCAGCGAGTGCAGCAGAAACAGTCTGGTTATTTGGCATTCACGCAGTGCGCGATGCATTGGAAAACCCGATGCGCGAACGCTTGCGTTTGGTTGTTACCAAAAATGCCGCCGATCGTTTGGCCGATGCCATCACCAAAAGCGGAATGACACCCGAAATCCAAGACCCGCGCAAATTCAATGTGCCGATTGATCCAAATTCGGTTCACCAAGGTGCCGCACTAGAGGTAAAGCCATTAGATTGGGGGAGCCTGTCCGAATCTTGTGCTCCACGAGGGGAAAACCCGTTGATCATATTGCTTGATCGCGTGACCGATCCGCATAATGTTGGTGCGATTTTGCGTTCTGCCGAAGTGTTTGGCGCACGCGCCGTGATCGCCCCTACCCGCCACAGTGCGCCCGAAACAGGTGCATTGGCGAAAACCGCATCGGGTGCGTTGGAACGCCAACCCTATATCAAAATTCGCAATTTGGTGACGGCGATGAAAACCTTGCAGGATATGGGATATTTCCTGATCGGGATGGATGGCACCGCGAATGATGTGTTGGATGATGTGTTGTTCGTGCATAACAATCGCCCCACCGCGATTGTTATGGGTGCCGAGGGCCCTGGGCTTCGTGATTTGACCAAAGAAACCGTGGATATTTTGGCCAAGATTGATTTTGCGGGCGAATTTGGATCGTTGAATGTATCCAATGCGGCCGCGGTATCGCTCTATGCGGCGCGCACATCACTTGGACCAATGAAAAAGTAACGCGATTTCACATTCGCGTATCCCAAATTGCGCGAGAGTTTAGAATTTCTATACTGATCTCAAATCAGAATATAGAAAGGTTAAACTCATGGTTTTCTCTCGTCGTCGTGTTTTACGCCATGCATTTGCTGCGGGCCTTGCCACCCTTGCCACCGCCGTTCATGCGGCCAAGCCCGCAGTGTTTGAAAATGATGGTGCTGCGATCAATGGGTATGATCCCGTCGCATATTTCACGCAATCCGCGCCGGTTAAAGGAAATCGTGACATTTCATATGATTGGCACGGTTCCGCGTGGTTGTTTGCAACCGAACAAAATAAATCAATGTTCATGGACAATCCTGAAAAATACGCGCCACAATACGGTGGGTATTGTGCCTATGCGGTGGCCAATGGTGCCACGGCAAAGACCGACCCAGACGCGTGGACCATCGTTGATGATAAACTTTATCTGAATTTTAACACAAATGTGCGCGCCACGTGGCAACAAGACATCCCCGGCAATATTAGCCGAGCAGATGCAAATTGGCCCGATGTGTTGAAATGATCAGACCCTTTAAATTTGACTGATCATGCCTATCTATAGAATACGATGTTGGAACTCATCGTATAACTGTCCCTCGTTCCACACTCAGCGCCCAGTTTTTGGGCGCTTTTTTCTTGCGCATCTATTATTTCACGCCAAAGTAACGCCATGACTGATGCGATGATTCATAAAATTTTCACCGAAACGAAAACCATTGCTTGTGTGGGTGCATCGGCAAACCCTGCGCGCCCTTCGCATTATGTATCGCTGTTCCTCAAGGATCTGGGCTATCGTGTGATTGGTGTGAACCCAGGGTTGGCAGGGCAAGAGTTATTTGGTGAAACAGTTTATGCCAGCCTGTCCGACATTCCCAAAGACATCGATATTGATATGATCGATATTTTTCGCCGTTCCGAAAACCTGCCTGATATCGTGACAGAGGCGATCAGCGCCCTGCCCGCATTAAAAACGGTTTGGGCACAGTTAGGTGTTGAACATGAAGGTGCAGCGAAAACCGCACGCGATGCTGGATTGCAAGTGGTGCAAAACCGTTGTCCAAAAATCGAATATCCCCGTTTGATGTCCTAAAGCGCATTTCGCGGTTTATCGATCTGATTTTTCGGTAAAAATTCGCTTGAAATACCCTGTTCACAACAGCTTTCCTTTTACAGTGGAGAAAAAAGGTATAGGATAATTTCAAAGCGTGATGGGCAACGCAGGGGTAAAACGAACGTGAAGATTCGACCAAGATATGCATTAGAACTTTCAAATGAACGTGTGTGTTTGCTTCACCGTGCAACGGATGATGTTTGGGTGCCATTGATCGAAACACAAACCGACGCCCCCGATTTTGATCACATTATCAAAGATATGCGCAAACAAGTGCAGCCGTTCCCCGTGATGCCAGCGCGCGTTGCGGTGATGATCCCCACAAGCGAAGTTTTGTTCACATCCACTACCAGCGACGTTGAAACAAACGTAGCGCATGAAATTTCAGCGCAAACCGATATTCCCATTGATAATTTGGTGATTTGTATGGCCGATACGGCCTGTGAAAATAACGTTGCTGCGGTGGCTGTCACCACATTGGCAGAGGCCAGCACATATGCGCAAACACTTGGGTTTAACCCATGTGAATACACGTCACGTTGGCGTCAATTTGGTTTTGCAAACGAACCGATTTTCCAACAACCCGTGATTGCCCGCAAACCTTGGAACAAATTAAAACCAGTTGCTGCGGTTGGTGCATTGGCTCTGGGCCTTGGCATTTTGCAAAGCGGTGGGTCGGATGTGGATGCATCCGTCGTGGCGCAATCCACGCCAATCGTTGTTACACAGAACACATCTGTTGCAATGGATCGTGTTGCTTTGAAATCGGTGATGTCGAAAGAAGCAATCAAAGGGGTGAAAACCTCGCTTCATACATACCCTACGGAATATATCCGACTTGCAGCACTGGAACCAAGCATCGACGGCACCATCAGCCCAGATGGATTCACCCTATTTCGCGGTAAGCCAACGGTATTACCACCGTCACGCGTTGAACCATCTGCCGATCAACAACGCCCAAAATTGCGCCCTGCGCATTTGACCACAGGTGAAAAACCAACGCCCGTTGCCCAGCCCGCTATTTCAGAAACCGCACCAGAAGTAACCGACGTTTTACCCATAACACCACTGGATTCAAACGTTGGTGCACCAGCGGTGGCGGTTGTGGAAACACCCGTTGAGCCGGACACAAAACCAACCACACCAGAGGTTGATTTATTGGCATTGGCCAATCCGGAATTGGCGCAATATCGCCCCAAGATGCGCAATCGCGCAGATCAAACCACCCCGATTGAAACAGAGGTTTCCGTGCAAACGGATGCCCCCGTTTCCCCAAGTGATCCTGATCAACCAGTTGAAACACAAACAACGTCAGAACCCGAAATTGATGTGTTGGCACTTGCAAACCCAGAATTGGCTGGTGAGCGTCCACGTCCACGCCCAGAAAACATCGCAACACAAGCGCCCGCGCCCAGCATGTTGGATCGCGCAAGCCCTGCGTTACGTGGGTTTTCACCCAAACCACGCCCCAATCAATTGGTGGTAAAGGCCGCACCAGTGGCCACGCCCGAACCTGCGGCGAAACCAGAACCCGCAAAGCCACAATTCACCACTGCAGAAATCGCCGCACAGCGTGCGCGTGCGCTTGAACAGGCCCGTTTGCGTGAAATTCAATCCAATATCGCAAATGCATCGCGTAGCGCCATCCGCGTAAGCCCATTTCCCCCACGCAAATCATCCAGTTTTTCACGCACCGTTGAGAAAACAAAAAAAGAGCAGATCAAACTGGCATCTGCCCCTGCCACACAAACACGAAAAGAAAGCGTTGTAACTCGTGGCACGCCCAGCAAGGTTTTTCAAAAAAACCAGCTTAGCCTTGTTGGGGTTTTTGGCACTGCCAAAAAACGCCGCGCATTATTTCGCACACCTTCAGGGCGTTATGTAACGTTGAAAAACGGGGAACGTGTCAGCGGCTGGCGCGTGTCAGGCATCGGTGAAAGCTCGGTTAAGATCACCAAAGGTTCGCGCAATCGCACATTGTTAATAACAAAATAATTACAACAATAACGCGCCCGCCAGCCCCAAGAATACGAAAAATCCAACCACATCGGTAACGGTTGTCACAAACGCGCTCGACGCCAGTGCGGGATCGACACCCAATTTATCCAGCACAATTGGCACAGAGATACCGGCCAGACCTGCAACCAACAGGTTTACAATCATGGCCAAACCCAAAACAACACCCAGCATCGGTGTACCAAACCAGATCACACCAACAATGCCGATAATCACCGCAAAAATGCAGCCGTTTAACAGGCCAACAAACATTTCACGGCGAATAACCCGCCACGCATTTGATGGGGTCAAATCCTTGGTCGCAAGGGCGCGCACCGCCACTGTCAGGGTTTGCGTACCCGCATTCCCCCCCATCGAGGCCACAATGGGCATCAAAATGGCCAATGCCACAATCGCCTCGATCGTGCTGGAGAATTGCGCGATCACTAGTGATGCCAAAATTGATGTGACAAGGTTCACAGCCAACCAAGGAAAGCGCAGCTTGGTTGTGTTCCATGTGCTATCGTGAAGCGTTTCATCGCCAACACCGGCCAATAGCATGATGTCTTCTTCGGCTTCTTCTTCCAATACTTCCATCGCGTCATCCATCGTGATGACACCGACCAAACGATCCTGTTCATCCACAACAGGTGCGGAAACCATGTTATATTGGTTGAATGCATATGCGACGTCTTCTTGGGATTGGCCCACAGGGATGGTGCGAAATTCTTCGTCCATAATTTCCGTCAGCGCGGTATCACGTGGATGCGACATCAGGCTGGATAACGGCACCTTGCCCACGGGTTTCAGACGTGGATCAACGATCACAACATCATAAAACCGCTCTGGCAGATCATCAGATTTACGCATTTCATCAATCGCATCACCAACCCGCCAATGCGTGGGCGCCATGACCAATTCGCGTTGCATCAAACGCCCCGCTGTTTCCTCGGGGTAAGACAGCGATTGTTGAACCGCGGCGCGATCAGCCTCTTCAAGTGATCCAAGAACCCGCTCTTTTTGGGGTTCTTCCATATCTTCGATCAGGTCAACAACGTCATCTGTATCCAGATCACGCATCGCCTCGCCGATGATATCATCCGACAGGTTTTCCATCAGCTCGACACTGATATCTTCGTCCATTTCGGCGAAAACCTCGCCATCGACCTCGTCCCCCCAAAGGGCAACAATGGCCTCCCGCTCGGTTGCGCTGACCTGTTCCAGAACATCGGCAATGTCGGCTGCGTGCAGTGGTTCGAACAAGGCGATCAGATCGTCACGCGCGCCATCCTCTGCGGCGGCCAAAACAGCATTGATAAACCCTGAATCAATTTCATAGGCGCGATCACTTTGCGCATGTTCAATGCTGATTGTATCTGTCATTTTTTCTGGTCCCGTAATTGCAACACATCGCATGTTGCTGGTATATATAAACTAGAAACATGAATAGAATAGAACAATGTGAAACAGTATGAATTTTCACTGTCAAACCGTTGATATAATGCCTATATTCCTCACAGAGAGGCATCATTTTGATGCAAATTGAAATATTGGTACGTAAATTATGAAATCTTCAGAATTACGACAGACAGCAATTTCCCAACACAGCGCGAAAAAATATGATTTGGCTAAGAAATCTTATGCGCAGTATTTGGCGATTGCGCCCAATGACCATGTAATCTGGTCAAATCTGGGTGCGCTGTTCCGTTCCACACAACAGTTTGATTATGCCGTCATTGCACATGAACGCGCATTACGCGGTGAACATTCGGCCCAAATATTGGGAAACGCCAGCAATGCATATTTTGATGCAGGTGATGCAAAGCAAGCGGTAAAACTGCGCAAACAGCTTTTGAAATTGGAACCTGATGATCCGATGAACCACGCCATGCTGGGCAAATTTTATCGCGGCGCCGGGAAATACAAAGATGCGCAAAAAGCATTGCAATCAGCGGTTAAAAAATTCCCCGATCATGCAGAATTACGCATTCAATTGGCAATGACTCTGTTGTCATTAGGCGAATATCCCGATGGGTTTCGCGAATTTGAATGGCGTTGGCAGGGTGATGAAATATCGCTGCCTGATTTTGATTTTCCAATTTGGCGCGGCCAAGATTTGACGGGAAAAACCATTGTGGTCACCCCTGAGCAGGGATTTGGGGATACCATTTTGATGGCGCGCTTTTTTGCGGGATTAAAGGCGCTTGGCTGTCAGGTGAAATTCCTGTGCAAAAAACCTTTGGTGCGATTATTATCGCAAACGACGGGCATTGATGCCTTTGTCAGCAAGAAATCCGAAATTGCGGGTGCTGATTATTGGGTGCCGATGATGGATTTGCCCCGATATCTGGACACCACGTTTGACACGATCCCTGCCCCCGCCACATTGCACACGCCAGAGGATTCAATCGCGCGAGCAAATGCGATTGTCGCCCCCTTTGCCAACCAATTTAAATTGGGCGTGTTATGGTCTGGCTCGGTCACGTATCGCGCCAATCACAAACGATCCTTTGATCATCACAAATTTTTGGAACTTTCTGATATTGAAAACCTGCAAATGTTTTCTCTTTATAAGGGACCATTGCATGATGATTTCATCAAAGACGGTGCAAATGCATTTATCGTTGATGCCGCAGGGCATGATCGCGATTTCGCTGACAGTGCGGCCTTGATCAAACAGCTTGATCTGGTTGTCACGATGGACAGCGCGATTGCGCATGTTGCGGGATCGCTTGGCGTGCCTGTTTGGAATCTGCTCCATTCCGAGGCTTACTGGCTATACGAACCCCACCCCAAGGAAACGCCATGGTATCCAACCATGCGCCTGATCCGACAGAAATCCGCGGGTGATTGGGACGGCGTTTTCAATTCGCTCTACAAAGACATAAAACAATTGGTAAAGAAACAATCATGACCGAGATTTTAACCCCTATCGCACCTGGTGAATTGCTGGACAAGCTGACCATTTTGGAAATCAAATCCGAAAATATTACCGATGCGGGCAAACTGGCGAATGTCGAAACTGAACGCGCAGCGTTACAGGCCGTTGCCGATCAACACATTCCAGACACGGCCCAAATCAATGCATTGCAAAAAGCATTGCTGGACGTGAATAAACAGCTTTGGGTGATCGAAGATGATATTCGCGATTGCGAACGCGCCAAAGATTTTGGTGATACATTCGTAAAATTGGCGCGCGCGGTTTATGTGACAAATGACAAACGTGCCGATTTGAAAAACCAAATCAACATTGCGCTTGGCTCGGCATTGGTCGAGGAAAAATCATACGCAGAATATTAAAAAAGGCGCCGGTTAAGGCGCCTTATAATTAATGCTTAACAATCTTGGCAGATTTATATCCTGCGCCAACCGCTTGATATAACGCCGCTTTTGCGGCGGCGGCACTGCTAAATGGGCCGACATTCAATTCGGATTTCGCACCGATTGGTGTGATCAACCCACGATGGCCAGATGTCTTGAACCAATCCAGTGTTTCGCTTGCTTTATCCGCATTGGAAAAATTCGCAACGCGCACGTAATATCCCTCTTTGAAAGATGGCGTTTTTACGGGTTTTGGTTTTGCGACCTTCTTAGGCTTTGCTGTTTTGGCAACCTTTTCAACAGGTTTCGCCGCGACGGGTTCTTTTTCCACCACTTTGGCTGGTTTTGAAATTACAATCTTTGGTGTTTTAACCGGTTCTTCAACCTTGGCCACCGGTTCTGGTTTTTCAAGAACAACTGGTGCATCTGCGGTTTTTGTAGTGTTCGCCTTTTTCTTGCCCAAGCCAAACAACGGTTTACGTGGTTTTGGCTTTTCTTCTGTTTTAGCAGGTGCCTGTACTGTTTCTTCAGCTGCTTTTGGTTCAGCTACAGGAACAGAAACAGTTTCTTCTTCGACCTCGGGTTTCACCCGTTTTGCAAAAAGACCTGATTTAGGTTTCTTTGGTTTTTCGTCAACTTTTGCAACAGCTTCTTCTTCGCTTGGCTCTGGTAGCTCTTCCAATTTGGCAGGTTTTGGTTTCTTGGCGAACAGACCACCACCTGTTTTCGCTTGCGCAACTTTGCCATCACCAAATGTTGGAACGAAAGATGAATCACATAATTGGCGACGCTTGCGATCCACACGTGGTACCCACGTAACCTTGCCCGCATATCCCGAACGCACAAAAACGCAACCTTCGTTATCCACGAATTGCAATCCGCCATATGTATCAGGTGGGGTATTCGCAGGACCTTTTGAATTGGCCAAAGTCTGTGCGTTAGCACCAGCTGCGGTCAGGCTTGACACAACGGCCAAAATTGCAAAATCTCTCAAGTTAATCATCATTTTATCCTGTAAAAAAGGTGCGCGACACCGGATTTATTCCTGTTTGTAACGCCATTGTTGGATTGTTCAAGCATCACAATGTTAATTTGATATGTCTTATACCGCAAAATATGGCAATTTTTGTACCTATTTCCAGTTTTCTTTTTTGCGATAAAGAGTAGATGGCGCCACTTGCAATAAATCCGCAGCCTTTGGCAGCGATCCATTGCAATGTTGAATTGTTGCCTCGATCAAGGCGCGTTCTACCTTTTCAAACGGCAGACCGATTAACGGGCGCACGCGTTCGCTCAGGCGATCATCAAATGCGCCGTCATGGCGAACATCTGGTGCAGCGGTTTGTTCAAGCTGTGCAAATGCATTATTTACTGCTGCGGAAAATTTTTCTTGGCTGACGGGTTTGACCAAAAAATCCGCCCCACCCATTCGCATTGCTTCCACCGCGATGTTCATGGAACCATTTGCCGTGATCACAATGACCTTCAATTTTGGTTTGCGGAGCAAAAAATCCGCAAGCAATTCCAACCCATTGCGATCAGGCAGGCCAAGATCAACCAAGATCACTTCGTAATCATGGGCCATGAATTCTTGTTCTGCCTCTTGCGCAGTTGCGGCAGTGACGGGAATATATCCTGCTTTTCTGAGGTAGGATGCGTAAAGCATCGAAATTGAATCCGTATCCTCGACATACAGCACTTTTTTCATGATGAAATCAGCGCGTTTTGCTGTTTCAGATGATCAACCTCTACGATCAATTTGCTAAGCCCCGTTGCGCATTCCAAATAATAATCGCGCACTTGATCAATTTCTTCGTGATTGGCGGAAATGTTCAAACTTTCAGCGGATTTTTGCACTGATTTTGCGCCAATTGCACCTGCCACGGATACCAAAACATGTGTTTGCGCGCGCACACCTGCAACATCCATTGCAGCTACAAATTTTTTCAACGCCGCCGCGACAGATTTCAAATCAATCAAAATTTTTGACAGCAATTCATGCATATCCTCGCGCCCGACCGAGCTTTCCAATTCGCGATAGATTTCTTGATCGATCAACGGTTCACGACGGTTTTTTTGAATGGCAAATCGGCGCTGATTTTCATCGGTTTTAGCCGCAATGGTTGCGCCAATCGTGGCGCGAAACGCAGCCGCATCTGTGACCGGTTTGGTCACGATATGATCCGCCCCGCCCAGCATAATTTTTTCGCGATCCCCTGGCATCACATATGCAGACACCGCGATAATCGGGATCGCCCCCTTGATATCATCGCGTTTGCGCAATTGCATAATGGTGTCCAAGCCAGACATCACAGGCATTTCAATATCCATCAATGCCGCGTCGAAATCTTCGCTTTCTAATTGTCGCAATGCATCTAGTCCATTGTCGACAACCGTTGGGATAACACCAAATCCTTCGATCTGTTTGCGCAAAACCATTTGGCTTGTCTGGTTATCTTCTGCCAATAAAATACGAAGCCCAGACAAATCAAATTCATCTTCGGGAACATTGCTGGTCTGTTCTGATACGCGCCATGAACTATATGGTATTTCCACGGTGACAAACGCGCCCGTGGTTTGATTGAAAACATCAATTGTTCCATCCAACTGATCAACCAAACGTTTCACAATATGAAGCCCAAGCCCCGTCCCCGACTTTGCCGAATTTTCTGGACGACCTTTGTATTCATATAACAGGCTCAATGCTTCTTTGCTAAACCCCGGACCATTGTCGCGCACAACAAACATCAGGTTTTCATCAAGATTGATCCCAATATCAAGCTGCACCAAACCTTCGTCGCAAAACTTGATCGCGTTTTCCAAAATGTTGGACAGGATACGTTCCAACGCAGTGCGATCAATTTGAATTTTTTCAGGCAAGTTTGGCGCCGAAGTAATTTTAAATTCGATCTGTTTGGCCGATGCACGGCTATGCCAACGGCGTTGAATGTCGCTGACGAATTTCGCAAGTTCGAATGCTCTGATTTCTGTGGCCAGATCGTTTTTTTCACCCTTTAGATTGTCAAACAAAACGGCCAGCATACGTTGCAATGTGTCGCTGGCGCTGCACGCACGATCATAATGAATCTGATTTTCACTGCTTAATTCATCAGTTTCAATGAGCTTTAGCCCATTGATTACATCCGACATGGCCGACTGCAAATCATGCGTGATCATCGGGCGATCTTGCGCTGATTTGGCGGATTTGCTTTGTAAACTGGGCTTTAACCTACGCGGTGACATCTATAATCCAACTCAACCAGAGGGCTTTGTTAAACTATAGATTTTTCACCAAATCTTTGCAACTTGCAAAGATTACCCTTTGGCGGGATAGCCAAGATTGGATAACGCTGTCTCAATTTCACCCAAAATCGCGGGATCATCAATGGTTGCGGGCATCTTCCATTCCGCGCCATCGGCGATTTTCACCATGATACCACGTAAAATTTTGCCCGATCGTGTTTTGGGCAATCGATCCACCACCGTGGCCAATTTAAATGCGGCAACGGGGCCGATTTCGCTGCGCACCAGTTTCACGCATTCGGCCACAATTTCGGATGGATCACGATCCACACCAGCGTTGATGCACAAAAAACCCATCGGCAATTGCCCCTTAAGCGCATCACTCACACCAATCACGGCGCATTCGGCAACATCGGGATGGTTTGATAACACCTCTTCCATTTGTCCTGTGGACAGACGATGCCCCGCCACATTGATCACATCATCCGTGCGCGCCATGATATAAAGATAACCATCTTCATCCACATATCCCGCATCACCGGTTTCATAAAAACCCGGAAATGTTTCAAGATACGCGGATTTATAACGATCCTCTGCATTCCAAAGCGTTGGAAGTGTTCCAGGTGGAAAAGGCAACTTGGCAACAATCGCACCCAGCTCACCCGTTGGTAATGGTTTACCCGCATCATCCACGATTTGAATATCAAAGCCGGGCATCGGCACAGCGGGTGATCCCAGTTTTACTGGCAACTCTTCAATGCCAACAGGATTGCAGACAGCGGGGAAACCAATTTCGGTTTGCCACCAATGATCAATCACAGGCACGCCAAGTTGGTCTTGCGCCCATTTGATTGTATCCGGATCGGCGCGCTCTCCTGCCAAAAACAAATAGCGCAAACCAGACAGGTCATATTTTTTGACAAATTCGCCCTTTGGGTCAACACGTTTGATTGCGCGAAATGCGGTGGGTGCGGTGAAAAATGTTTTCACATCATGTTCTTCGATCACGCGCCAAAATGTCCCCGCATCGGGTGTGCCGATTGGTTTGCCCTCAAACACAATCGTGGTGTTGCCGTGGATCAATGGCCCATAACAAATATACGAATGGCCAACGACCCAGCCCACATCGGATGCGGCCCAGAACACTTCGCCCGGATTCACACCATAAACGTTTTTCATGGTCCAGTTGAGCGCCACCAAATGCCCCGCATTGGGGCGCACAACGCCTTTTGGCTGACCCGTCGTGCCAGAGGTATAAAGAATATATAGCGGATCATTACCCTTAACCGCCACACATTCGGCGGGGCTGATACCTTGTTGGCATTCATGCCAATCCACATCGCGCCCAGCAACCATATCGGCCTGTAATTCATCGCGTTGCAAAATGATACACGTGTCGGGTTTATGTTTTGCCAATTCAATTGCGCCATCCACCAGTGGTTTGTATGCGATCACTCCCGATGGTTCGATCCCACAAGATGCGGCAATAATCGCTTTGGGCGTGGCGTCATCAATACGTGTCGCCAACTCGTTCGCGGCAAATCCACCAAACACCACGGAATGCACCGCACCAATACGTGCACAGGCCAGCATTGCCACCATCGCCTCTGGCACCATTGGCATATAGATGATGACGCGATCACCTTTTTGCACGCCCTGCGCCAAAAGCGCCCCACCCATATTGGCGGTTTTGACTTGCAGTTCAGCAAAGCTAATCTTGGATTTGCGCCCTGTGATTGGGCTATCGTAAATAATTGCGGTTTGATCACCTTTGCCATTTTCGACATGGCGATCAACGGCGTTGTAACAGGTATTCACCTCGGCATCGCAAAACCATTCATAAAGCGGCGCATTGTCATCAAACAATGCCTTGCTTGGTGGTTTGACCCAATCAATCGCCTCTGCGGCCTTCATCCAGAATTTTTCTGGGTCTTGTTGCCATGCTTCGTAAACCTGTTTGTACATTATCGTCTCCTCTTACGATATGTGATATTATTTTTGCACTTGGCGTACCAATTGCAGAACCTCTTTCGCCGCTTGTGGGATGTTCGTGCCGGGGCCGAAAATTGCGCGTACACCACATTGGCGCAAATAATTGTAATCATCGGGCGGGATCACCCCGCCACAAATCACAATCACATTTTCCCCGCCTTTATCCTTGAGCGCATGGATCAACTGTGGGGCAAGCGTTGTATGCCCCGCTGCTTGGGATGAAATGCCAACCACATGAACACCTTGTTCCACCGCATCATCCGCGGCCTCGTCCGGTGTTTGGAACAATGGGCCCATGGTGACATCAAACCCGATATCGCCAAATGCAGATGCAATCACTTTGCCGCCGCGATCATGACCATCTTGGCCAAGCTTCACCACCAACATTTTGGGCGGCGTGCCATGATCTGCTGCAAATTTTGTGACCTCCGTTTGTAACGCTGCAAAATCAGGATCGTCTTTGTAAGCTGCGCCATATACGCCTTTGAGGGTTTTCACCTTGGCGCTATGGCGTCCAAACACATTTTCCATCGCATCGGAAATTTCACCAACCGTTGCACGCGCACGCGCCGCATCAACGGCCAGCGCCAACAGGTTGCCACCGTTTTTCGCACCCATTTCCAATGCAGCCAGTGCGGCGTCACAAGCCGCCGTGTCGCGTGATTTTCGTACCTGTTTCAATCGCGCAATCTGTGCATCGCGCACAGCCGCGTTATCAATTTCGCGCACGTCAATTTTGGGCTCTTCTTCGCGTTGGAATTTGTTCACACCAACGATCACGTCTTCACCGCGATCAACGCGTGCTTGGCGTTGGGCGGCGGCCTCCTCGATCCGCAATTTGGGCATCCCGCTTTCCACGGCCTTGGTCATTCCACCCAATGCATCAACCTCGCAGATCAATTCCCACGCTTTATCCGCCAATTCTTTGGTCAGGCTTTCCACATAATAAGACCCCGCCAACGGATCGACCACATTGGTTATGCCCGTTTCATTTTGCAAAATCAGCTGGGTGTTACGCGCAAGTCGCGCAGATTCATCCGTTGGTAACGCAATCGCTTCGTCATAGCTGTTGGTGTGCAAGGATTGCGTGCCACCCAATGCGGCGGACATTGCTTCGTATGCAGTACGGATTGCGTTATTAAACGGATCTTGTTCTTGCAAGGATACGCCACTGGTTTGACAGTGCGTGCGTAGCATGTTTGATTTTTCGTTCTTTGGTTCAAATTCGGCCATGATACGGTGCCACAACAACCGCGCGGCGCGCAATTTTGCCGCCTCCATGAAAAAGTTCATGCCGATGGCGAAAAAGAATGACAGGCGCGGCGCAAACGCATCCACATCCAACCCTGCCTTGATCGCCGCTTTCACATATTCCTTACCATCGGCAAGTGTGAATGCCAGTTCTTGGACAAGGTTCGAACCCGCTTCGTGAATGTGATAACCACTGATTGAAATGGAATTGAATTTTGGCATATTTTGCGATGTGTAACCGATAATATCTGACACAATCCGCATCGATGGCGCGGGCGGATAGATATAGGTGTTGCGCACCATGAATTCTTTCAAAATGTCATTTTGAATGGTACCCGCCAGTTTATCCGCAGATACGCCCTGTTCTTCGCCCGCAACGATAAAATTGGCCAAAATCGGGATGACTGCGCCGTTCATTGTCATTGAAACAGAAACCTGATCCAGCGGGATGCCGTCAAACAGGATTTTCATATCCTCAACACTATCAATCGCCACGCCCGCCTTGCCCACATCACCCGTCACACGTGGATGATCGGAATCATATCCACGATGCGTGGCCAGATCGAATGCAACAGACACGCCCTGTTGGCCAGCGGCCAAACCCTTGCGATAAAATGCGTTGGATTCTTCGGCTGTGGAAAACCCTGCATATTGGCGGATGGTCCATGGGCGCCCTGCATACATCGTAGCCTTTGGCCCCCGCAGATATGGCGCGGACCCTGGTGTTGAACCCAAGTGATCCAAACCAGCCATATCCTGTTCAGTATAAAGCGGTTTTACCGCGATACCTTCGGGTGTGTCCCACGTAAGATCACTTAAAGATTTGCCGCGAAGCTCTTTATTTGCAACGATTTTCCAGTTTTCAACGTCAGACATCATTCAAACTCCATGATCACGTCATCAACGGCCAAGCTGTCGCCTGTTTGTGCCGCGATTTTGGTGATGGTTGCGCGTTTTTCAGACCGTAATACATTTTCCATTTTCATCGCTTCGACGGTACAAAGCGCCTGACCCTCTTCCACAACATCGCCCACGGCAACATCCATGGAAACGATCAATCCGGGCATTGGGCAAAGCAGCATATTTGACGTATCTGGCACAATGATTTCGGGCATCAATTCGGCCAGTTCCGCGTGGCGTGGCAAGCGTACATTCACCACTAAATCAGCGCCGCGTACCCGCATCCGGATTGCACCGGGAACCTTGGACACTTTCATCACAAATGGTTCGTCGTTGAGCAAAAATGTCGCGAGCTTCGTGCCCGGTTTCCAATCTGATTTCACCCGAACGGTTTCACCATCATCGAACACAACCGTTGATCCATCGCGATCTGCATCAATCGTCACCGCAAATTGGGTGTCTTGCAGTGTGACAACCCAATCGCGCCCCACTTTGCGTTCGTGATTACCAAGCCGCCCAGAAACACGCGCGCGACGAATTTCGGCAACGCGGTGCATGGCGGCGGCGGATGCGGCGACCTTGCGCAAGGATACATCGGGGAGCGTCACTCCCGCAAAACCGTCAGGGTATTCTTCTTCGATGAATGCGGTTGTAATATTGCCTGAAACAAATCGTTCGTGATCCATCACGGCAGACAGGAACGGCAGGTTATGGCCAATGCCTTCAAGCTCGAAACTATCCAATGCGGTGCGCATTTCATCAATTGCATCACCGCGTGTTGGCGCCCATGTACACAGTTTGGCGATCATAGGATCGTAAAACATGCTGATCTCGCCGCCCTCAAAAACGCCAGTATCATTGCGCACGATTGCGCCGTCTGTCGCGGTTTCCGCTGGTGGGCGATAACGTGTCAGACGACCAATGGATGGGAGGAAATTGCGATATGGGTCTTCGGCGTAAAGACGGCTTTCAATCGCCCAGCCGTTAATGCCAATATCCGATTGTTTAAGCGACAATTTTTCACCCGCAGCAGATCGGATCATCTGTTCAACCAGATCAACCCCCGTGATCAATTCGGTAACAGGGTGTTCGACCTGCAATCGCGTGTTCATTTCCAAGAAATAGAAATTGCGATCCCCATCAACTATAAATTCGACAGTGCCCGCAGAGTTATAATCAACCGCCTTGGCCAAGGCGACAGATTGATCGCCCATTGCCTTGCGGGTTTTTTCATCCAAAAATGGGCTTGGGGCCTCTTCAATCACCTTTTGATTGCGCCGTTGAATGGAACATTCACGCTCGTTCAAATAAATACAGTTGCCATGACCATCACCAAGCACCTGAATTTCAATGTGGCGCGGTTGGGTCACGAATTTTTCGATGAAAATGCGATCATCGCCAAAACTGCTCGCGGCCTCTGATTTTGACAGGGCGAAACCTTCGCGCGCTTCGGCATCGTTCCATGCAACACGCATGCCTTTGCCGCCACCACCGGCGGAGGCTTTGATCATCACAGGATAACCAATTTCGTTGCTGATTTTCACAGCATCATCTGCATCTGCAATCAATCCCATGTAGCCGGGAACCGTTGAAACACCCGCTTCTGCAGCCAGTTTTTTCGAAGTGATTTTATCACCCATCGCCTCAATCGCATACGGGTTTGGACCGATGAATGCGATACCTGCCTTTTCCAAGGCCTGTGCAAACAGTTTGTTTTCTGACAGAAACCCATAACCCGGATGCACCGCCTGTGCGCCCGTTTGCTTGATCGCATCCATGATTTTATCAATCACAAGATAGCTTTCGGATGCCGGCGCAGCGCCGATATGTACCGCCTCGTCCGCCATTTCCACATGCAGCGCGTTTTTATCCGCATCGGAATAAACAGCCACGGTTTTGATGCCCATTTTGCGCGCGGTTTTGATGACACGACATGCGATTTCACCACGGTTTGCGATCAGAATTTTATCAAACATCAGAGACCCTTTGCATTGGAAAGACAGGTTACAGAATTGGTTTCAGGCGCATCGACCATGAAAAAAACCCCCGCTCGCAAAACACGAATGGGGGTCAGTAGAGGGGAAATGAAACAGCGAACTGGATTAACCAAATTGGCCATCTCAATAGTGTTGATAGGTGTTGGACAGGCGTCCACAAACGGCATCAACAACCGTTTTGCATGCGCATTGGAAATGACATTCCCCATACGCACAGATCGAGCGTAAGGCGCACCTGCCGCCACGGCAATTCTTAACATTTTCGTGATTGGGTTATCGGCAATTTGCCGCCAAATTTGATGTTGGTTAAGCCAATCCATGCTTAGTCTTCCTCAAATATCTGTGGAAAATTCACCATCGCTTTGGCCATATTCACCTGTAATAAGGCTTCGTAATCTGCTGGATCAAAGTCACCAACGGGCATGACTTCGCGCCCCAAAAGCCAACTCAACCGACCTGCATCCAAATTGCCACGTTCAAACGGTTCTTCGCCAAAATGTTCTATCAATGCTTCTAGAAACGCCTGATCGGCGAGCCGATCGGCATGACGGCGATCCGCATAACGTTCGCGCGCCTTAAGCGGTGTTGCACCCGCCTTGTTGGGACGGCGGATAGTGAATTGAAAGTCTGAACTTGGCAGACGTGATGGAAACCCACGATGTTTGATCATTTGATTTCAGCCTTTATTGTTAGTGCCACGTGCATTGGCCCGTGGTGATGTCATAAAATGACATGAATTGTTTTACGTCTGGATCGGCATCGCCATATGCGATTGGCTGATCCATAATGCGTATCGAAACTTCGTCCGTTTCTTGTCCGCTTTGCGCAACTTCTGCCAGTGCGAAATTTTCGCAAAGATAATCCAGATCAACCGATGCCGTTTCATATTCAACAGACGAAAGATCATCGGCAAGAAACCCAAGATATAAGAGCGATGGTTCACCATCCTCGACAATTTGGCGTAGATCATACAGCTGTACCACCAAGCCAGACGGCAAATCAGGCACAGGTTGTGCCATTGCCCCACCAGCAAATGCCAGCAATCCTATCGCGCCATATTTGATCATAGCGGCAGGTTGTCGTGCTTTTTCCACGGGTTATCCAACTTCTTGGTTTTTAACCCTGCGAATGCACGGCAAATGCGGCTTCGGGTGTTGCGGGGCAAGATGACTTCGTCCACGAAACCACGTTCGGCAGCGACAAATGGATTGGCAAAGCGGTCTTCGTAATCGGCAACATGAGCGTCGATTTTTTCCTGATCACCCAAATCGGAACGATACAAAATTTCAACTGCACCCTTGGCCCCCATCACCGCGATTTCCGCTGTTGGCCAACAGTAATTCACATCACCACGCAGATGTTTTGGTGCCATCACACAATACGCGCCACCATATGCCTTGCGTGTGATCACCGTAACCTTTGGTACCGTCGCCTCGCCATAAGCATAGAGAAGTTTCGCACCATGTTTAATCACGCCACCATATTCTTGTGATGTGCCGGGCATAAACCCTGGCACATCGACCAAGGTTAGGATCGGAATATCAAACGCATCACAGAACCGTACAAATCGCGCAGCCTTTCGCGCACTGTCGATATCCAAAACACCTGCCATCACCATCGGCTGATTGGCAACGACGCCAACGGTGCTGCCTTCAAGTCGCATGAAGCCGGTTATGATATTCTTCGCAAAATCCCGTTGGATTTCGTAAAAATCCCCCTCATCGCCGATTTTTTCAATCAGCTCGTGCATATCATAAGGCGTATTGGGGTTTTCTGGGATCAACGTATCCAACGATTTTTCGCGGCGCGTTGGATCGTCAAAAAATGGGCGCACGGGTGGTTTTTCGCGGTTATTCAACGGCAGAAAATCAACCAAGCGGCGCACTTCCATCAATGCATCCATGTCGTTTTCAAATGCACCATCGGCAACAGATGATTTGGTTGTGTGGGTTTTGGCACCCCCCAATTCCTCTGCGGTGACAACTTCGTTCGTGACGGTTTTCACCACATCAGGGCCTGTCACAAACATATAAGAGCTGCCTTTGACCATAAAGATAAAGTCAGTCATCGCGGGCGAATACACCGCACCACCCGCACATGGCCCCATGATCACGCTGATCTGTGGCACCACGCCAGATGCAAGGATGTTGTTTTGAAACACATCCGTATAACCCGCAAGGGATGACACGCCCTCTTGGATACGTGCACCACCTGAATCGTTCAGGCCAATGATCGGTGCGCCATTTCGCATCGCCATTTCTTGAATTTTACAGATCTTTTTGGCGTGTGTTTCGGACAATGACCCACCCAAAACGGTGAAATCTTGGGAATAGACATAAACCATACGCCCATTAATCGTGCCCCACCCCGTGATTACACCATCACCGGGAACCTTGTTATCCGCCATGCCAAAATCGGTACAGCGGTGTGCCACGAACATGTCGTATTCCTCAAAGGAATCCAGATCGAGCAAGACTTCGATACGTTCACGTGCGGTTAATTTACCTTTGCCATGTTGTGCGGCAACACGTTTTGCCCCGCCGCCTTGGCGCGCTTGGTCGCGTCGCTCTTCCAGCGCTTGAATAATATCTTGCACGGTATCCTCCCTTAAGTGTTTCTTTGTTTTAGCAAATTTAAGCCAGCAATAAAGGATTACATGGCATAGTTGCAAATATTTGACAAATGATGTATTGCAAACTGCAAATTTGCAAAGTTTATACAAATGTCCAACAAACTCTACGCTGGCGTTGCCTTGCGTGAAACCCGTCAAAAATTTGATCTCACGCAGAAAGATTTTGCGCAACGCTTGGGCGTGTCCCTGCCCTATCTCAACCAGATGGAAAACAACCATCGCCCGATTGCCAGCTCGGTGATACTCGCCCTTGCGCAAAACTTTGGGTTTGATGTGACACAACTTCGCCAAGGGGGCGCAGAACGGTCTCTTGCGGATATGAAAGAGGCATTGGCCGATCCTGTGTTTGCAGAACTATCCCCACCCATGGCCGATTTGCAATTGATGGCCACCAACGCGCCCACCCTAACCCGTGCTTTTTTAGAATTGCATCGCAATTACAAACAAACCCAAGAACGCCTTGCCTCTTTGGACGAGGCATTGGGCCGTCAAGAAACCGGTATCGTGCAATCCCCATGGGAAGAAGTGCGCGATTTTTTCCATTATTGCGACAATTACATTGATGCGGTGGACAAGGCCGCAGAAAGCTATGCCGCCAAGGCGGATATTTTGGATGGCGATGGGCGCAAGGCCGCCGCGGATTGGTTGATGGCGCGCCACGGTGTGGATGTGAAATATGATCACGACACACAGTTGCGCCGATTTGATCCCGATCAAAACATCCTATTTTTAAACCAACATGTGGGCGCCGAAACGCAATTGTTTCAGATCATCCATCAAACCGCGCTGATCGAACATGATGATTTGCTGGAAATGACGTTGGATACCGCGCGGTTTCAATCCGATGCAGCGCGCGCGATTTGCAAAATCGGGCTGGCGAATTATTTTGCGGGGGCTGCCGTCATGCCCTATGCGCGTTTTTTACAGGCGGCACAGGAACACCGCCATGATTTGGAACATTTGGGACATCTGTTTAACGCATCCGTCGAACAGGTTGCACATCGCCTGTCCACATTGCAGCGCCCAGGATTAAAGGGAATACCGTTTTTCTTTGTTCGTGTGGATCAGGCGGGTACGATTACCAAACGCCATTCATCCACACGGATGCAATTTGCCCGATTTGGCGGCGCGTGTCCATTGTGGAATGTGCACCGTGCATTTGAAACACCGGGTCAATTTTTGCGCCAATTGGCGGAAACACCCGATGGCGTGCGATACCTGTGTTTGGCACGCGAGGTCAGCAAACCGGGTGGATCGTTTCACGCCCCCACACGGCGTTATGCAATTGGGCTGGGATGCGAGGTAAAACATGCAGCGTCCTTGGTTTACGCCGATGATCTTGCGCCGCGCAAAGACAGCGCATTTGAACCCATCGGTATTTCGTGCCGCATTTGCGAGCGGGAAAATTGCCACCAGCGTTCTGTTCCGCCATTGGAACGTAAACTCGACATTGATATGCAAACGCGCGGTGTTGTTCCTTATCGTCTTGGATAAAGATAACATTGTTAACTTTATTCTGGACAAGGCTTGGGCATGGGCATAGCAATTCCCATATGAAACATCTTCCACCCCCTACGTTTCTAAATAAAGAGACCCCGCCGCATATCTTCACGCTTGTTGCAATTGCTGGTGTTACTGCGATCCCGCTCAATATTTTCTTGGCCACGCTGCCCGCGATGGCCGAATATTTTGATACGCCCAATTCAATGATGCAATTGGCCGTATCTGGGTATTTGGCACTAACGGCGGTGATCCAATTGATTATTGGACCATTGTCTGATCGGTACGGGCGCCGCCCTGTCATGCTGGGTGCGCTCGCGATATTTTCGCTCGCATCCGTGGGGGCCGCGTTATCGCAAAGCTTTGTTATGTTTATGATCTTTCGCGCTTTTCAAACCGCGGCGAGCACGGGCATGGCGATTTCGCGTGCCACCGTGCGCGATATGGTGGCGCGTGACAAAGCGGCAAGCCTGATTGGATATGTCACAATGGGCATGTCGCTGGCGCCAATGGTCGCCCCACCAATCGGTGGGTTCTTGGGCGCTGCATTTGGCTGGCAGGCAAATTTTTATGTGCTTACCGCAGCGGGAATTTTGGTGTTTGCACTGGCTTATTTTGACCAAGGCGAAACAAATATCAATAAATCCACCAGTATCGGTGCACAGTTTCGCGCATATCCCGAATTGTTGTCATCGCGGCGATTTTGGGGATATGCGGCAACCAATGCGTTCGCGGCGGGTACCTTTTTTGCTTATCTTGGCGGTGCACCGTTTATCGCAAAAGAAGTGTATGGTCTGGGGCCCAGCACAATTGGTATTTACCTGATGATTACCCCAATTGGTTACATGCTCGGCAATGGGATCAGCGGGCGTTTTGCAACAACAATGGGTATTGAACGCATGTTAATGCTGGGTGGTATTACAACCGTTTTGCCGATGCTGATTTCAATGGCCGTGATTGCGGCGGGTGTCACGCATCCCCTTGGCCTGTTTGCATTTACATTTTTCATTGGGTTTGGCAACGGGATGGTATTGCCCAGTGCGAATGCAGGTTTATTGGATGTAAATCCGCATCTTGCAGGATCCGCATCCGGTTTAGGTGGTGCAGTTTTAACCTTTGGTGGGGCCATATTGGCTGGGTTTACGGGTTACTTGATGGTGGATAGCACCACGGCCATTCCACTGGTTGCCTGTATTTTCGCAAGTTCGTTTATTGCACTCATCACTTCGATTGTAACGATCCGCATCGAACGCGCCGTGCGGATCGCCACTTAAATATCAACGCTGCGTGTTTTCAAAATCAGGGTGAAGCCAAGGTTGCAAATTCGATTTTGGCAACATCTTCTTGCCCAAAATGTGATCCGCTGCTTTTTCCCCAACCATAATCGATGGGCCATTTAAATTACCATTTGTGACCCGTGGGAAAATTGAGCTGTCCGCAACGCGCAGCCCATCAACACCGATCACGCGGCATTCTGGATCAACCACGGCCATTGGATCATCAATCGCACCCATTTTACATGTGCCACAGGGGTGATAGGCGCTTTCGACATGTTCGCTGATAAATTCATTCAGCTCTTCATCCGTTTGCATGGCTGCACCTGGTTGAATTTCTTTGCCTGCATATGGTTTAAACGCATCTTGGGCAAAAATTTCACGCGTTAAGCGGATGCAATTGCGAAAATCGGCCCAATCTTGTTCGGTGGACATGTAGTTAAACAGGATTTTTGGCGCATCCTTAGGATCCGATGATTTTAGCGTCACTGATCCGCGCGAAGCGGAACGCATTGGCCCCGTATGTGCCTGAAAACCGTGCCCCTCTGCGGCGGCCTTACCATCGTATCGCACAGCAATGGGTAAGAAATGATATTGAATATCTGGATAATCAACACCCTTATCTGATCGGATGAACGCAGCCGATTCAAATTGATTTGATGCCCCCAACCCCGTTTTGGTGAACAACCACTGTGCACCAATCATGGCCTTGCTGAATATATTCCAATGTTTGTAAAGCGTGATGGGTTGCAGGCTTGCCACCTGCATATACAGTTCCAAATGGTCTTGCAGATTTTGCCCAACACCTGCACGATCGGCAACAACATCAATGCCATGTTCGCGCAAATGTGCCGCAGGACCAATGCCCGACAACATCAATAATTTTGGCGTATTGAATGAAGACGCTGCAAGGATAACTTCGTTATTCGCATGAATGATTTCACTGCGGCCATTGCGTTCGATTTCCACGCCAACAGCACGGCCATTTTCAACAATAACTTTTTGCGCCAAACCATTCACAATATTACAATTTTCACGTTTCAACGCAGGGCGCAAATATGCATTTGCCGCCGACCAGCGCCGCCCCTTGTAAACGGTTTGCTCCATCGGGCCAAAGCCTTCTTGCTTTTCCCCGTTATAGTCGTCGCTAACTTCGTAACCTGCCTGTTCACCCGCCTTTACAAAAGCATGAAACAACGGATTTTTGCGCGGGCCGCGAGTGACATGCAATGGGCCGTCAGTGCCGCGAAATTCAGATGCACCACCATGCCAAGTTTCCATACGTTTGAAATAGGGCAACACGTCGGCATAGCTCCAGCCAGACGCGCCGCTTTCATCCCAATGATCAAAATCACGCGCATGACCGCGCACAAATACCATACCATTAATGGAAGATGATCCACCAATCACCTTGCCCCGCGGGGCGGCCAATTTGCGCCCGCCCAGATGAGGTTCGGGTTCGCTTTCATATCCCCAATCATACATCGACATATTCATTGGATATGACAGTGCCGCAGGCATTTGAATAAACGGCCCCATATCGGTGCCACCATGTTCGATCACCAGCACAGAATTTTTACCATCCTCAGACAGGCGATAGGCCATGGCACAACCAGCAGAGCCAGCACCAACAATTACATAATCAGCAGTCATAGTCATATCAGTAAGGTGAATCCACAGGGCCCATTTTCACATAGACGGTTTTCATTTGGCTGTAATGGTTGATCGCTTCTTTGGAATTTTCGCGCCCAACACCGGACATTTTCACACCACCAAACGGTGCCTCGACAGGTGCATCGTTATAGGTGTTGATGTAACATGTGCCCGCTTCTAATTGATCAATCACGCGATGTGCGCGGGTAATGTCATTGGTGAATACACCAGCAGCAAGCCCAAGATCGGTATCATTGGCGCGTTTGATCACCTCTTCTTCTGTGTCAAATTCCAACACAGACATCACAGGGCCAAAAATTTCTTCGCGTGCGATGGTCATATCATCGGTCACATCGGAAAATGCGGTAGGCTGAATGTAGTAACCATCACCATCAACGGCGTTGCCACCTGTAATCAGGGTCGCGCCCTCTGATTTACCTTTTTCGATGAAACCCAAAACGATATCGCGTTGGTTTTTGGAAACCATCGGGCCCATTTGGGTTTCTTCATCCAATGGATCACCCAGTTTGATTTGTTCGGCACGTTCAGCGAAGCGTTTTAGGAATTTATCCTTAATCCCCTTTTGCACAAACACACGTGTTCCGTTTGAACACACCTGACCCGTGGAATACATATTGCCAAGCATGGCACCACCCACGGCGTTTTCGACATCCGCATCATCAAAAATGATCAGCGGGGATTTCCCGCCCAGTTCCATGGTGACATGTTTCATACCCTCGGCGGCGGCGGCGTAAACCTTGCGCCCTGTTGGGGCGGAACCTGTGAGTGATACTTTGTCCACGCGTGGATCTGTGACCAGTGCCGCACCCACATCACCATATCCTTGGACAACATTGTAAATACCAGCGGGTGCGCCCGCCTCGATCAAAATTTCTGCAACTTTCAATGCGCAAAGTGGTGTTGTTTCAGATGGTTTAAATACCATCGCATTACCACATGCCAATGCTGGTGCACCTTTCCAGCATGCAATTTGTGTTGGATAATTCCACGCACCAATCCCGACACAGACACCCAACGGTATGCGTTTGGTATAGACCCAATCATCGCCCAATTGGATATGTTCGCCAGTCAAACTGCCAGCCAAACCACCAAAATATTCCAACGCATCCGCACCCGATGTGGCATCCACATAAAGCGTTTCTTGCATCGGTTTGCCTGTATCCAGCGTTTCCAGCTCGGATAATGCGCGATTGCGTTCACGAATAATATCAGCGGCACGTCGCAAAACACGGCCCCGTTCGGTGCCCGATAATTTTGCCCATGCTTTTTGTGCATCGCGCGCGGCATTCAATGCCTGTCCAATGATGGCAGGTGTCGCCGAATGAAGTTTTGCAATCACCTCGCCTGTGGCGGGGTAGACGCATTCAATCACTTTGCCTGCGGTGTCTTCGACATATTCGCCATTGATAAAATGGCTTGCTTTTGGTTGTGCGCGCATCTGCGATACTTTCTTTGGTTTGCGCGGTTTTCGACAATGCCGAAAACCGCAGTTGTTTATAATTTAATGTGCTTTCTCGATTTTAGAAAAATCAAGCGTGCGATCCTCTGGGGATGAATTGATGGCCATCACTTCGCTGCGTTTTGTGAACAAGATGAACAACAAACATGCAAAGTAAATTCCGACAACCACAGCACCAATCCATTGGATTTGCAACCATTGGCTCTTGAACAGAATGGTGAGCAAGAACAATACCGCAACGTTCCCTGCTATATATAACGGGCGCCCGAAACGATCCGCTGTGAGGGATAGGTTATCTGTGTAAAGGCGGATCAAACTGTCCAGTGAGTTAATCACAAAGGTTATGCCCACCACGATCATGGCCAAATTCACAACACCTTCGGTTGGGATGGCATTAAGATGATAGAAATACAAAACGCTAAACCAAACGGCCAACGGAATGGATGGGAATATCAACAAAGAGAGCAAAACCTGCCATGTTGTCAAACCACCCACAAAACGTGATGTAAATTGCCCGATCATGATTGACCATGCAAACCACCAGAACAGATAGAATTCGTGATAATCTGTTAGCGGCAAAACGAATTTGTGCAGATTGCCAAAATAACCACCGATATTGCCAATGGTTGAACCAAATTCAGACAGGCTCATCCCTGCATATATCCACATGCCCAAAATCAGCGCCATGAACAAAAATGTTGATCCCACACTTAGGATACGCACAAATTTAATGTCCGTACTGGAATATGCCGCGGCCAAAATCACCGCAAACACGATCACATAAAATGTCGCGACAACCGATTCACCATCGCCAATTTCGGGAATATACCCAGGCAAATAGATCAAAAACAAACTGGCGGTGAACGCACATGTGCCAATAATCACGATGTTATTTAAGATCCGAACGGCAGGAATTTCAAAAAATTTCACCCTTGGTTCGATGACACAGAAATAAAACGCTGTCAGGAAATAAAAGGCCCAGATCAGGAACCCCCAAAATCCAAATTCAATTGCCAATGGATTTGTGAATGAATATGCGGCCTCCTCCGCGTATCCCCCAAATTCCGTCAACGGAAACATAATCAGCCCAACATCCAATCCGGATGTGAACAAAATTGCGATGAATGTGAACAATGGCACCGGTGTTACCCCGATACATTTCACGTTCCACCATTTGATGACGCAAAAAATCACCAGCGCGAACGCCAGTAATACGCCAAATGTTAGTATTAATTGCATTGGTACCCTCCCTTTATCAGACCTTTTTGGCCCTTTTTTGGTGATCAGAGCATACGCGGCAAATTTAATATTTCAAAACAAAAATTTAAATAGCCATTTAAGTTTTTCAACAATTAATTAAACTATTGAAAGAGCAGAAAAAAATCTGCACTGTATTCTCATGACACGAAAAACCATCCGCGATATTCGAAGCGAAGAATTGATAGATGCCGCGATTCTTGCGGTGCACGAACGTGGTTATGGCGTTGTGACCATGTCGGAAATTGCGGCGCGTGCGGGAACGTCCGCTGCAAGCATCAATTATTATTTTGGCAGCAAAGAACAATTGATGGAATCCACCATGCGGCGTTTGTTGGATATCCTCAAACAGGCGTTATTGCTGCGATTTGAAAATACCAGCAATGCCCATGAACGGCTGATGGCGATTTGTGATGCCAATTTTGATGACGCATTATTCACCGTGGAACAAACCAGCGTGTGGATTCAGTTTTGGTCGCACGCGCCCTATTCTACTAGTCTTTCGCGGTTGCATCGTATTAACCGATCACGCGTGCGTTCGCATTTTCGCGCAGAGTTGAAACAATTGCTGCCCCCTGAAACCCGCGAAACGGTGCGTCGTGCGTTACAAGCCTATATGGATGGGGTTTGGTTGGAAGCAGCACAGACAGAGGCCGAACAGCTCGCCCCTGCTGATGCACGCCGCGCGGTGCGCGACGTGGCGGCGTTATTGCTTGCGCGGTAATTATTCGCCGCGCGGAAAACGTTTGTCATTTTCCAAATTATCCAAATTCATGTGATTGCGCATATATCGCTCTGATGCTTTTTGAAGTGGTTGGTAATCCCATGGATAATATTCACCATTGCGCAACGCCTCGTAAACCACCCAGCGCCGCGCTTGGCTTTCGCGCACGGCGGCGTCGAACGCATCCAAATCCCATCGCGCCTCTGATTTTGCACGTAATTGCACCAAGGTACCTTGGTGTTGGGGGGCTTCTGCCAGATTGTTTAATTCATGCGGATCATCGTCGAGATTAAACAGCTGATCCATATCCAATTCACAGCGGTTATATTTCCATTGTTGATACCGCAAAGAAACCATCGGGGCATAGGATGCCTCTGCTGCGTATTCCATTGCCACGGGGGAAGTACGTTTCCCCCCTTGCCCCAAATGCACCAAACTTTCACCTTCGACCCAAGGCGCAATTTCATCCATGCTCACCCCCGCCAAATCGCAAAGCGTTGGTGTGACGTCGATATTGGAAACGGGCGTAGTGATCAAACCCGCCTCCATTTCGGGTGATGATACCATCAATGGCACACGTGCCGATCCCTCAAAAAATGACATTTTAAACCAAAGCCCGCGTTCACCCAGCATATCACCGTGATCGGATACAAATAAAATTGTTGCCTCTTGGCGGGTATTTTCCAAGGCTTCCAAGATTTCACCGATTTTATCATCGAGATAGCTGATATTGGCAAAATATGCGCGCCGCGCACGTTTGATATTATCTTCTGTTATATCGTAGCTACGCCAATCATTCGCATCGAATATCCGTTTGGAATGTGTATCATGATCGTCATATGTCATCGCGGGAACTTCGGGTAACAGATGTTCGCAATCCTCATATAAATCCCAATATTTTTTGCGCGCGACATAAGGATCATGCGGATGGGTAAAGCTGGCGGTTAAACACCACGGGCGATCATCCAACCCACGCGCCAAATCGTAAACCTTGCGCGTTGCATTATATGCCACCTCATCATCATATTCCATCTGGTTAGAAATTTCGGCCACACCCGCGCCCGTGACAGATCCCATATTGTGATACCACCATTCAATGCGTTCACCCGGTTTGCGATAATCGGGGGTCCAACCAAAATCGGCGGGGTAAATATCGGTGGTAAGGCGTTCTTCGAACCCATGCATTTGATCTGGGCCAACGAAATGCATCTTGCCCGACAAACAGGTTTGATATCCCGCGCGGCGCAGATGATGGGCATAGGTTGGAATGTCGGATGCAAATTCCGCAGCATTGTCATAAACGCGGCTTCGGCTGGGCAGCAAGCCTGACATAAACGATGCCCGCCCCGGTGCGCAAAGCGGTGATGCGGTATAGGCATTTTTGAACCGCGTGGAACGCGCCGCCAGTTTTTTTAAATTGGGCGCGTGCAACCAATCAGCAGGGCCATCGGGGAAAAGCGTCCCGTTGAGTTGATCGACCATAATGATCAAAATATTGGGTGCTTTGGTCATGTCCATTCCTTTGAGTGATGCCGTCCATGCGTGAATAATTGTAATAAACCCCCTCGCATATGCGCAGGCTAACCAAATTTTAATAAACTACATCCTAAAATAACGACAAGTTTTAGTAGAAAAGGAATAAAAAATGTCTTTTCTTTTGGGCGCTGGCGTCGGTGTTATCGTTGGCTGGTTTGCTGTAGAAATCTTTGATTTGATTGCCGATCGCATGGATGATCATTATCGAAGCGAGTTGCATTAAATATAATCCGTACTATCCTGCTGCTTTTAAGCATCAAAAGGGTTCAAGATGCGAAAGCTTTTTCTTGCAGGGATTATTGTATATCTTGGGGCGTTCGCGGTGTTATACGCGTTGCGGCTCCATGTCATTTATTCGTTTGATACCACCGAACACGACCCAGCCGCATTCAGCTTGCCACAAATCAAAACCATTGATTTCAAAAGCTTTGACAACACCAATTTGATCGTTTGGGCTCAGCCTGCGGTCGGAGACAATCCAACCATAATCTATTTCCATGGCAACGCTGGCAATCTGGCCAATCGTGCGGCACGGTTTCAGGCCATTGTGGATCGTGGATATGGATTGGTGGCAATGGCCTATCGGCGGTCATCAGGATCAGAGGGCGATCCAAATGAAGCATTGATCAGACAAGATTCGATTTATCTGATTGAAAACCTGTCTGCGATATTGGGAACCCCACCAGCGGGCAACGTTTTTTATTATGGCGAAAGTCTTGGTACGGCCGTTGCAATCCAACTTGCCAACACACACCCACCAGCGGCATTGATGTTAGAGGCACCGTTTACATCACTGATCGACGTGGCGGCGGGTATGTATCCATATTTTCCCGTACGCCTTGCGCTTGGCCCGATGTGGATGTCAAAGGATACGTTGCAAAATATTGATGTACCGCTGTTTGTTATTCACGGCGATGCAGACCAAGAAGTCCCGCTTGCCATTGGGCAATCTGTGTTCGCCGTATCCCCTGCGCAAGATAAAGTGATGGAAATCGTCAAGGGTGGGCATCATACCGATCTATGGTCGGTTGGCGGGCAACCCGCGATTTTTGAATTTATCGACGTACGCAAATAAAAGGGCCCACAAGGGGCCCTTAAACTTAGCTGATGGATTGTAGCAATTGATCAAGGCTTGCCTTGGCATCACCATATAACATCCGCGTGTTTTCCTTGAAAAACAGTGGGTTTTCGATACCCGAATAACCCGTACCTTGCCCCCGCTTGGAAACAATCACATTTTTCGCTTTCCACACTTCCAATACGGGCATGCCCGCGATGGGTGAATTGGGGTCTTCTTGTGCGGCGGGGTTTACGATGTCGTTGGATCCAATCACGATCACCATATCGGTTTCAGGGAAATCATCGTTGATTTCATCCATTTCCAACACGATGTCATATGGCACCTTGGCCTCTGCCAACAACACGTTCATGTGGCCAGGCAAACGCCCCGCAACGGGATGAATGGCGAAACGCACCTCTTTGCCCTTGTCACGCAAACGACGGGTTAGCTCGGACACGGATTGCTGAGCCTGTGCCACGGCCATACCGTAGCCTGGAACAATCACGATGCTGTCAGCATCTTGCAATTGTGCAGCAACCGTATTCACATCTGTTGCGACCATTTCCCCATCGATTTCCATCGCAGGGCCAGTTGCCCCACCAAAACCGCCAAGGATCACGCTGATAAATGAACGGTTCATCGCCTTACACATGATATATGACAGGATCGCACCGGATGACCCAACAAGTGCACCCGTGACGATCAACAAATCATTGCCAAGCAAGAAACCTGTCGCCGCTGCCGCCCAGCCAGAATAGCTGTTCAACATTGACACCACGACGGGCATATCCGCACCACCAATGGCTGCAACCAAATGCGCACCAACGGCAAATGCAATGAACATCATCAAATATAATGTCCAACTTCCCGCATGGTTCATATACATGATCAACAGGATAAAGCTGATAACCAACGCGGCGATATTCAAACCATGGCGATAGGGTAAAACCAACGCTTTGCCATCCAGTTTCCCCGCCAGTTTACCATAGGCAACGATCGAACCGGTAAAGGTAATCGCGCCGATAAACACGCCCAGGAAAATCTCGATTTCGTGGATCACGATTTCCGCATGAGACAAACCATGCGTGCCAACGATGTCGGAATTTAGCCCGATAAACACCGCTGCCAAACCAACAAAGCTGTGCAATGCAGCAACCAATTGCGGCATTTCGGTCATTTCCACACGTTGTGCCACGGTCATGCCCAAAAATGCACCGATCCCCAACAGCGGGATCAATACGGCATATGACCAACCGCCAACGCCTGGCCCAAACACCGTTGCGATCACCGCGATTGCCATGCCGACTATGCCATACCAAACGGCACGTTTGGCTTTTTCTTGATTGCTTAACCCGCCAAGCGCGAGGATGAACAAAACTGATGCTGCGATATATGCAGCGGTAACGATACCAATGCTCATGATCGCCCCCTTATGATTTTTGGAACATGTTCAACATGCGTCGCGTTACCATGAACCCGCCCACAATGTTGATGGTTGCAATCAAAACGCTCACCGCTGCCAACAAGCCAACGATGAAACCATTACCCCCGATTTGGAGCAACGCGCCAAGGATGATAATCCCTGAAATCGCATTGGTGATCGCCATCAATGGCGTGTGCAATGAATGGCTGACGTTCCAGATAACTTGGAAGCCGACAAAACACGACAATGCAAATACGATGAAATGCTGCATGAATGATGCGGGGGCAAAGCCACCGATCAACAACATCAAAACACCGCCAATCGCGAGCAATGCTGTTTGCTGTGTTCCTGCCTTTTTCATCGCAGCGGCCTGTTCAGCGGCTATTTCTTCGGCTGTTGGCTCTGGTGCGGTTGGTTTTTTCGCAGCAATCGCTGCCACCTTTGGTGGCGGTGGCGGGAATGTAATATCCCCTTCAAACGTTGCGGTTGCACCACGGATCACATCGTCTTCCATATCATGATTGATTTGACCGTCTTTTTCAGGGGTCAAATCCGTCATCATGTGTCGAATGTTGGTGGAATAAAGCGTTGATGATTGCGCCGCCATGCGTGATGGCAAATCGGTATAACCAATGATGGTCACACCATTTTTCGACACGATTTTTTCATCTGCAACGGTCAGGTCACAGTTACCACCACGTTCCGCCGCCAAATCAACAACAACCGAACCTGGTTTTTGCAAGGCAACCATATCTTCAAGCCAAAGCTTTGGCGCATCGCGCCCTGGGATCAACGCCGTGGTGATCACGATGTCCATTTCGGGGGCAAGTTCACGGAATTTTTCCAGCTGTTTTTCACGAAATTCAGGGCTTGATGGGGCGGCGTAACCACCCGTTTCGGCGCCATCTGTTTGTTCTTCGTCAAAATCAAGGAATACAAATTCGGCACCCATGGATTCAATTTGTTCGGCAACCTCTGGACGCACGTCAAATGCATAAACCATCGCACCAAGCGACGTCGCCGCACCAATCGCAGCCAACCCAGCGACGCCTGCGCCGACAACCAAAACCTTGGCCGGTGGAACCTTACCCGCTGCGGTTACTTGGCCCGTAAAGAAACGGCCAAAATTATTCCCCGCCTCCATCACGGCGCGATAGCCTGCGATATTGGCCATGGATGACAGCGCATCCATTTTTTGTGCCCGCGAAATACGTGGCACCATATCCATTGCGATTACATGCGCGCCTTTTTTATTGGCGGCATTCATCAATTCTTCGTTTTGAGCGGGATAGAAGAATGAAATAAGCGTCTGGCCCTTGCGCAGACGTTTGATTTCCGCATCTTCTGGTGGGCGAACCTTGGCAACAATATCCGCCTGTTTGAACAATGCAGCGGCAGATGGCACAACGGTTACGCCCGCGTCTTTGTAATCTTGATCAGAAAATCGTGCGGCTGTTCCTGCACCCTTTTCGATCAGACATTCATATCCTAGTTTTTGTAATTCCAGCGCGGATGCGGGTGTCATCGCCACCCGTGTTTCGCCTTCAAAGATCTCCTTCGGAGTCCCAATGCGCATGACAAACCTCCTTTGTTCAAGCGTCGCCAGCGTGGATGCTAGCGGATTTATACACATGTGGGCGGTCTTAGCATCGATTTACGTGCTGGTCATGCGGCAAACTGGCAAATTTACAAAATACCCTACGGCACTGCGCAATATATTTTGCAAAACTCGGGATTTTCTGAACAAAAATTGCGCATTTCACAAGTCAAAACAAGATAAAAAGCAACGCTTAAATTCGTTTAATACTATGTATTAAAACGAAAAAAGCGCGGTGAAATCCACCGCGCCTTTGTCAAACTTTGTAATTGTTACAGCTGCGCCATAACTTCGTCAGATGCATCCATGTTGGTTGTGACAACCTGAATATCATCGTCATCTTCCAAGGCTTCGATCAATTTCATCACTTTTTCAGCGCCTTCAAAGTCCACTTCTGTGGATGTTGTCGCCTTCCAGATCAGTTTTGTTGATTCTGATTCCCCCAACGCGGATTCAAGTGCGGTTGAAACCGCATGCAAATCCGTATCGGCGCAATAAATGTCATGCCCATCTTCTGAGCTTTCCACATCTTCTGCCCCTGCTTCGATTGCATGCTCAAAAATTGTGTCTGCATCACCAGCGTCAGCCAGATAAACAACCAAACCTTTGCGTTCAAACATGAAAGAAACGGCACCTGTTTCCGCCAAATTACCACCAGATTTGGTGAATGTTGAACGCACGGTGGATGCGGTACGGTTTTTATTGTCGGTCATCGCCTCTACGATCACGGCCACTCCGTTTGGACCATAGCCTTCGTAACGGATTTCTTCGTAGTTTTCACCGTCCGCAGCAGACGCTTTGTTGATCGCACGATCAATCACATCCTTTGGCACCGAATTTGATTTCGCCTCTTTCACGGCCAAACGCAAACGTGGGTTTTTATCGGGATCAGGATCGCCCATTTTAGCAGCAACCGTAATTTCCTTGGACAGTTTGGAAAACAGTTTTGAACGCAGTTTATCCTGACGTCCTTTGCGGTGTTGAATATTTGCCCATTTGGAATGGCCAGCCATGTGCGAACCTCTTTTGAATTACAGCTTTTGCGCCTTATAGAAAGATGCGCGACGGGTTTCAAGTGATGGCAATTACATGCAATCACTCGCCCCGATTATAACGGCCAAAAATATGGAATTAACAGGCTGGTCAACAACCCAATCGACAGGTTCAGCGGGATACCGATTTTCATGAAATCCGTAAAACTATACCCACCCGGACCATAAACAAGCGTATTGGTTTGATAGCCAATCGGCGTTGCAAAACTGGCCGATGCGGCAACCATCACCGCCACAACCAATGGGCGCGGATCAACACCAAGTGCGGTTGCCAATGCGATGGCAATTGGTGTTACCACAACCGCAACGGCGTTGTTTGACACCAATTCAGTTAAAACTGACGTCAGCAAGAAAATCGCCCACACCACGAAAAACGGTGGCAAGCCATGCAACATTGGCGCCACTGCATTTGCAATCAACGCCACAGCACCCGATGCTTGTAGCCCTGCCCCGATGGCAAGCATCGAAAAGATCAGGACAAGCAATGCTCCATCCACGGATTCAAATGCCTCTTCCGCATCAATACAGCGGGTCAACAATACGGTTGCAACCGCAACGCCAGCCACCGCAAAAATTGGGGCAACACCGATTGCGGCCAACACCACCACTGCACCCAGTGCCAAAATCACTATCGGTGCTTTTTGACGACGATATGGGCGTGCGGTTGGTTCCGCCAATTCAGCCATGTTCAATTCTTCGGACATGCGATGAATGTCGTCTGGCGCACCTTCCAGCAAAAGCGTATCGCCAACCTTGACCACGATGTCTTCTAACTGGCTACCGATGTTTTGATTTTTGCGGTGTAGCGCCAGTGGATAAACACCAAAACGGCGGCGCAAACGCATGTTGCCCAAACGTTTACCGATCAATTTACATCCTGGGCTGATCAACGCTTCGACGGTTGTTGCCTCTCGCGATGCAACCTTGTCCGCGACAATCACGTCTTTGCTTTCTTTCAGACCCAATAATTCTGTCACAGCCGTTTTAAGAACAACCCGATCCCCTGCTTCCAGTTCCACAGTTTTCAGGCGACGGCGCAATGATTTATCACCGCGCACAACGTCAATCACCCGCCCGCTATCGCGTTTGAATTCATCAACTTCGACTGGAATTGAACCAATCAATGCGCTGTTTTCTGGAATCAAAACTTCTGTAAAAAATCGCATGGTGGTTTTGTCACGTAACAGATCGGACATGCTTTCGCGGCTGGGCAACAATCGATTTGCAAACAACCACAGATAAACTGTGCCAAATGCAACAAGGATCAGGGCAAGCGGTGTAACCTCGAACATGGTGAATGGTTCCAAACCTTCGGCACGTGCAACACCATCAACCAACAGATTTGTTGATGTCCCGATCAGGGTACATATACCGCCAAGAATTGCCATATATGACAATGGAATCAACATCTTGGATGCCGTTACATTGAACAATTTTGCCATTTGCATCGCAATCGGGATCATAATCACAACAACAGGTGTATTATTCATGAATGCCGATGCGACCACAACAAAAATTGCCAAGCCAATCAATACGGGAATGGGGTATTTACCCCCATATGTCGTCACTTGGTTTGTCAGACTGGTTAAAACCCCTGTTCGCACCAATGCGCCAGACAGGATGAACATCGCGGCAATCGTCCATGGCGCTGGGTTTGAAAATACCTCTAACACCGTGTCATAGGGCAATATGCCCGTCAGCATCAAAAATGAAGCCCCAGACAAGGCAACAACCTCTGTTGGATACAGCTCTTTGATGAACATATAGAACATGACCGCGACAACGCCCATCGACAGAATTGCGTGCCAAGATTCAGGAATAAAATTCGCTAGCATTGATTGCCCCTTTGCGTGTTAAACACATATTTAACACTGTTTGGGCACTGCTCAAGTACCGTTATGATTAATCGCTAAATTGTCTTTGTTAATAACCGGTTATTGCGGCCCAGATTGTTGTAACCGCCCACCAACGCGCACCTGTGCCACCGATATTGCCAATCCGGTTTTATCATCGGTTTCCACAAACACGCCTGACAGGGTTGCATCCCCACCTGCGGGGGTGAATCGCCCTTTGGCCATGCCCGTCACAAATCGGCGCATCGGTTCCAATTTTTCCATGCCAATCACGCTATCATAATCGCCACACATACCCGCATCTGATTGTACCGCCGTCCCACCAGTGAGTATTTGCGTATCCGCCGTTGGTACATGTGTGTGTGTTCCAACAACCAGCGATGCGCGCCCATCAAGCCAATGCCCCATACCCATTTTTTCTGATGTTGCCTCGGCGTGGAAGTCAACGATGACGGCTTGCGCTTGTCCACCCAGTGGTGCGGCCTTTAACGCTTGATCCAGCGCGGAAAACGGATCTGCAAATGGTTTTTTCATGAACACCTGCCCCAAGGCCTGTGCCACAAAAACCTTTTTGCCGTTTTGTGCTGTATACAAACGCGCACCTTTACCAGGTGCCGTCGCGGCATAGTTCAGCGGACGAATGATACGCGGTTCGGTTTCAACAAACGAAAGCATGTCCTTTTGATCAAACGCATGATCGCCAAGCGTGATAACATCGGCTCCTGCATCCAATAAAACCTTGGCATGTGCAGCAGAAAGCCCCATGCCACCCGTTGCATTTTCGCCGTTCACCACGACAAAATCCAAGCGCCAATCTTTGCGAAGATTTGCAAGCCGCTCTGATATCGCCGCACGTCCCGCACGGCCCATCACATCACCAAGGAATAATAATCTCATGCCCCTTGCGTATATTGCACAGGTTAAAAGGACAAGATGCCCTTTTCAGTTATCACTGCATCCAGCTTGTAATCGGTTTCTTCGCGCGGGACGATCATCAATTCTTGTTCGCTATAAGCAAAACCGATGGCTTGGAATTTTTTCTGCTCGCCAATCTGTGCGAATGAACGATCATAAAATCCGCCGCCGTATCCCAATCGATAACCCGATGGATCAAAGGCAACCAAAGGCGTGATAATGACATCGGGGACTAAAATTGCACCGTTTTTGGGAACAGATGCGCCAAAGGGGCCATCAATCATGTCGCAATCTGGTGTCCATTCTTGAAATTCCAGCGGTTGACCCTCGCCAATAATGACTGGCACACAAATGCGCCGTCCGCGCATTGCCATGCGTTTCATGCTGGGCAATGGGGATACCTCTGTTCGGATGGGCATATATGCCGCGATAACAAGCGCTTGGTCTTGTTGTTTTAAAAATGACGTAAGTTGTGCATTCGCATCATCATCAAGCCCTTGTCCATGTGCGATTTTACGTTCGCCAAAGGCCGCCTTGCGCGCCATTGCTTTTAATTCTGATGTATTCATTTTGACCGATTTCTTTAATGTGGCGGGCCCGCATTCCCGAAGGATCGCAGAGGTGGAAGTGGGTTATTCCCGAGAGCCTGGATTACCAGGTGGGTGCCAGATATGATAGGCCACGGCCAGTCGCAGAGCCAGCTCCCTCTCAAAAAAATTATCGGCCACTGGAATAGGACTTCTCACCAAAAGGGCAGAACCCGCCAAGCGTTAAGATAGTCGTTCTGTTTGACCTACACAAGGGGGCGCGACAAAGACAATTTTCATTAAATGCCCGTTAACTTTCTCGGCGTAAATCTGAATAAAATTTATGCGGGATTGTTATGAAACATCAATTATTTTCAGCCTTGAACACAAATGATTCCGCTCGTGCCAATACGCCAGAAAACGCCCCAATTAATCTGTTGGTTTATGCTCATTTTTCGCCCGATGAAAATCCCAATTGGGACGCAATAAATCTGGTTACTGGCGCAATAAACAAGGCGGCAAAGGTCACCACTGTTTCGGGTGTACAGCGCGATTTTGCGCAATATCACATCAATTTCGCAACCCCGCATAAATATGAAACAAGTTTTGCGCAATTGGGACGAAACTTACCTGATTTTTCTCATATTATCATATATTTAAAATGCATTGTTGAACCAGAATTAACCGGCGATCACCCTTGGAAAAGGATCAAGGAACGCCGCCGCATGGTTCAGATGATGCGCCGCTTTGTAAACATGAACACAGATGTGATTTTTGTGGGGACAGCGCGTGAGCGCATCACATTCATGAAATCTATGTTTTTTACAAAACCACGGGCACGCATTCATTATGTATCAACGACAAACGAAATTGACGCATTGTCTGATCTGGCATCAAGTGTTGGATCATCTGTTGGACAAGATCAAACATCGCTGCAACAATTTACCCGACATGCCAATTTTGAATTTGAACCGGGCGCATTAAACCCGCGTTACATTTTACGTCATTTACGCTCACCACATGCAAATGATGCGGAACTTGCAACATTGTGCCGTTTGGCCTTGTCACCGCAAATTTGCGAACATGAAATGATACATCGTATCAAAAATCAATTTTGGCCATGCGAAGATATTTCATTTCAACGCGAAAAAAAATCGCCCATTGAATTGGCACAGCAACCTACTCAATATCCAAATATCACGCGATATATGTTGCATTTATTTCAAGTTTTTAATCTCCAATCAAAATTCAATCTATCGTCAACCAGTGGACGCAATGCGTATATTAGCTGGTATCAAATAAACGCGCGTTCAAAGGTTCCCACAAAATGGATACCGCAGAGCATTGAAAGTTCAACAAAACCGCGTTCTCAATTTTTTAGGGTGCCATATTGTGATGAAATCAACGCGTTTTTAAGCGGAAAATCTGATTTCGACGCGCTTCCCCACCGATTGCAGGAATTGTTCACGCTCAAAAAACATGCGCATGGCCCAACGGGGTTAATGCTATTTTTCGCAATGTTATGTGGTGCGCATTCACAATCAAGTGGCGCAGATATGCTTTGGCGCGACATACGCTTGGTTCAATGGTTTGATGCAAAAATACGCCCAAATTTAAACTTTGCTCACCCACAAACACCAAATACCGTTTCCAAAACAACGCACAAGCTTGTCATCAATGGTATCACAACGGGGTGTTCCGGTCTGGCGGCGAATTTGCGCATGACGCAAAATGCGCTCGATACGATTGGATTAAAATTTGAAACAATCGATACATTTCAACCACATACAGATGCCCCCACCCACCAGCGAAACACGATCAGCCCAAAACGAAATGTATTGATACATCATGTCAACGCAGAGCGTGTTCCGCTCCAACTGATCACGCCGGAATTGGCGCGGCGCAATGACATCTATCAAATCGGGTTTCCCCTTTGGGAATTATCACGCATTCCCGACATCCATCACCTTGGCATTGATATGCTCGACGAATTGTGGGTCCCAAGCAAATTTGTCGCTGACCTTTATGCCCACCAAACGTCTGTGAATATACAGCTGATGGGAAAATCCATGCCAGAGCTTGATATGCTGGACGTTTTGTCAAAAACACGTCAGCGCGACGGGGATAAATTCAGATGCTTAACTGCATTTGATTTTCATTCTTCGGTGGAACGCAAAAACCCAATCGCCGCAGTTTATGCGTTTCAAAAGGCATTCCCACGTCGTCGTTTTCCTGATTGTGAGTTCATCATAAAAACAACCAAAACACAGTCGGATCATTGGGGTGATCCCAACAATCAATTCGGACAAATTCGCCGTATCGCATTTTTGGACAGTCGGATAAAAATCTGTGAATCAATTTTGACCCAAGCCAATTATTTCCGATTGCTCGCCAGCGCTGACTGTTTGATTTCCCCCCACAGAGGCGAAGGTTTTGGATATTTTGCCGCCTATGCGTTGGCACTGGCAAAACCGTTGATTGTCACCAATTATGGTGGCACGCAGGATTTTTGCAACTATGACAATAGCTATCCAATTGTTGCGCCGATGATTGATGTTCCCAAAAATCATGCCATTTATCCTACGCAAAACGCACAATGGGCGGATATTTCACCCGATGCGATCGCAAAATCGTTGCAACAGATATACACTGATTATGATTTGGCGAAACAACGCGCATTTCGTGGACAACGGGAAATCCAAACCCGATATTGTGCACAACGCTATACTCAACGCTGTTTTGATCGTCTCCAGGCAATTGGTGTGATCTAGCAAACTTGACCAAAAACTCGCGTGAACGATACAGTTCGGTATGGAACACGAACTTCAGGCTGGGCAACTTTTGGCGCGAGGCGTTCAGCGCTTATTTGGTGAAATGAATTTCGCCAGTATTACCGAATTGACGCCAACTCGTAGATTGCGCGTCGATGTGATGGCAATCACTCCAAAAGGTGACATTTGGATTGTGGAATGTAAATCAAGCCGTGCTGATTTCACATCCGACAATAAATGGCAGGGATATATCGATTGGTGCGATCAGTTTTATTTTGCCACGCCACCAGATTTTCCCACCGATATATTGCCATCGGATCAAGGGTTAATTTTCGCAGATTCGTATGGTGCGGCAATCAATCGACCAGCACCCATTACAAAGTTAAACCCAGCGCGGCGAAAAAAATTGATTTTGAATTTTGCCCGCTGCGCGGCGCAGCGGCTTCATCAACAAATTGATCCGCGAATCTAGTCTATTTTGCACCTTTAACGTTCCGCGCCTGCGCTGCGGCTGCCTTGATTTCTTCGGCGATTTCTTCTGCCTCTTCAGGGTCAAAATCCATTGGAATTTCAAATGCTTCGCCCAAAATGAACAACCGCACCATACCATCCGTGGTTGGCCCAATTTGCAAATTCGCCTCGACATCGCTTGGTGTATTGATACCCATCTTATTCTCCTTTTTATAAAACTCGCTAACAATAAGAGAAGTTTCATGCAAGAGGTCGATCAAGGCTTGCAATCCTTTGCGAGGATCGCTAATTGAACGCCCAGTGCCGGCGTAGCTCAGTAGGTTAGAGCGCTTGATTGTGGATCAAGAGGCCCCCCGTTCGAGCCGGGGCGCTGGTACCATTTCCCAAAATTCGATCACAGCGTCAGTTTGTTCGTATCAGTGCGAAACAATTGTAAATCGTCCCCGCCCCTGATTTTTGGATTCATATAGCGCGGTATCTGAAACTGACAAAATCTGATCTATGGAATCAAATTGATCACCATTGGTTACGATGGCACCCAAGCTGATTCCGATTTGACAATTGTCCTGTTTGAATTGAATCGGCTCGGATATTTTTCGAATGATACGATCGAAAAATGACTCCAAGGTTTTGACATTGCCAAAATTTGGCAAAACCATCACAAATTCATCCCCCCCCAATCGCGCGACCATGTCCAATGGGCGCGTTTCAGAACGCAATCGGTTGGCAACCGTTTTCAACACATAGTCACCCGCGGCGTGACCAAAGCTATCGTTTACAGCCTTGAAATGATCCAAATCCATCAAGATCACAGCAAAGTTTTTTGCCAATTCACGTGAAAGCAACCGACGCACGAACCGCATCAATGCCCGACGATTTCCAAGACCGGTCAACGGATCAGTAATTGCCAATTCCTCGGCCTCGATTTTGGCCCCGTGAAGTTGGTGGTTTAACCCCTGCGCCGCCCCCAACACGGCCTTTTGCATTTCGATCATATACAGCAAATCAATGCTGACGTCTGTTGGTGCAAAATCAGTTGCAACCAGATTTTGCTGATCAACAATTTGTTCCAGTCCGATCCCAAGATTGAAATTCAACAAATAACCATCGCCCATAGGCAATGGCGCCAATACACAGGCCATTTTACGCAACCGATTACAACGTGTGTTCACCAAAACCTTGGTGTCGATCAGAGATTCAATCTGATCAAATTCACCAAACCCTTGCGGCCGATGAAATTCGAACAAAGTCATGAAATGTCGTCCCCGAAATCGCGTGCCTTTCAACACCTTTCGAAGCAACGGGCCCGCATCGCGAATTTTCCCATCGGTGCCAACGATCACATACATCGGCATTAAACGCGCGAGGTCATTTTGACCAAGGTTTATCACGGCTTCAGGCATCATATGTCACCATTGCATTGCGCGGTGATTTTTCTGCGGCCCAGTCTTGTTGATGAATTTCAATATCAAACAGATCACATGTTTGCCCGGCAATGAATTCATTGCGCCGCGAAATCGATACCAATGTTTGATAATGATCCGCCATCGCGCATAAAAGCCCAAGAAAAATGGCGCCGTATCCAGTATGATGAAATTCGCTTTTCAATTGAAATCGTTTGGTGTTGAATTCAAACAATGTGAAACGCGGCAGATCCAATTCTGGGATCGCGATGTGAACCCGATCATTTACATCTTCGAGCGAGTATAAAAAATCAACAAAGGTTTCACCGCCCAATCGTAATAACTTTAGAACCGAAGGCGGGCTATGTTCGGAAACCAGATATGTTCCAAAATCTTCTAATATTTCGTGACGATTGCGTCGTGTCGTGTCACAAATAGATGCAATCATTTGTTCGGTAATCATATCTTCATAGGTGAGCATCGTTTCAAAATTACAAAACGTTAGCCCAACGGTTTCGCGCACCTGATTCCACGCCTGTCCGCCATAAATATCGCGAATAAAACACTGCAATCCCCGATTCAAAATTCCATGCACAACCAATCCTTCTCGCTTTGGGCAACTATTGCGAAGAATGGTTAACAAATTGATGAAATTTCAAATTTGATACAAAGACTGTGGTTAAAAGTCGGTTGGAGCTCCGCCTTCTGATTTGCGCCGCGCCACGAATGCGGATAATTCCTCTTTTATCGCGCTGTCCATCGGTGGGGGCGTAAATTCATTTATGATGTCTTTGTATATTTTATGCGCGCGCTCTGCGGTCCACACGCCGCCATCCAGTTCCCAAGCCTCGTAATTTCGCCAGTCAGATGCAAATGGGGCGTAAAACGCGGTTTCATACCGATCTTGGGTATGGTCGATCGCGAAAAAATTCGCGCCAGGTGCGTGACCGACCTCGCGGATGGCATCAATGGCAATGTCATCGGGTGTTGTTGCGGTGATTGATGGATCAAAATAACGTTGAATGTGTTGCAAAACTTCGCAATCCATCACAAATTTTTCGGGGCTGGCGATTAAACCACCTTCAAGCCAACCTGCCGCGTGATAAACCAAATTTGTACCCGACTGCACCGCCGCCCATAATGAATTTGACGTTTCCCACATGGCCTGACCATCAGGGACATTGGCCGCACACACCCCAGATGAACGCATGGGTAAACCGTAAAACCGCGCCATCTGTCCCGTCATTTGGGTTGCGCGGATATATTCAGGTGTTCCAAATGCTGGTGCGCCTGATTTCATATCAACGTTCGATGTAAATGTGCCAATCAAACATGGGCAACCTGCGCGGATAATCTGGATCAAAACAATCGCGGCCAAACCTTCGGCCAATGAAAGTGTTACTGCCCCTGCCATTGTTACCGGCGCCATTGCGCCCGCCAAGGTAAATGGTGTCACCACAATGGGTTGCCCCCGACGCGCAAGGCGCATGGTGCCATCAAGCATAGGATAATCATGTTTCAGCGGCGAAACCGAATTGATATTCGTATACATGCGCGGAGTTTCGTCAAATTCATCATGAGAAAGCCCACCCGCGATACGCACCATTTCCATCACATCTTCGACCCGTTCTTTGCCCAATGAATAGGCATGAACAACTTTGTCTGTGAGTGTGAGCTTTTCAAACAAGCAATCCAAATGGCGCACCGATGCATGAACATCCACGGGTTCCACAGGATAGCCCCCCGCCACATGGATACAGTTGAAATATTGCGTCAGCTTCATGAAGTCGCGAAACCCGTTCATGTCACCTGGTCGTTTGCCACGTTCCAGATCCCACATGTTTGGGGGCGACGATACATTCACAAACGCCATGTGATTGCCACCAAGTGTAATTTGATGGGCGGGATTGCGCGGGGTTATGGTAAATTCAGATGGTGCCTTGGCAACCATTTCCATCACCATATCGCGCCCCATGCGTACGTTTTCACCATCCACCGCGCATCCAAATTTGCGCAAAATTGCAAGCGCCTCTGGGTTCATAAATTGAATGCCGATGTTTTCCAGAATGTCCATTGCACCATTGTGAATGGCTTGAATGCCATCTTTGTCCAATGGCTCGGTCGGGCGATCTATGTTGATGGGTTGGCGAAACGGCATTTGTTCAATCGCCGTTTTTATCGCGCGACGTTGATTGCCCGCACGCCCACCGCCTCTTTTTCGTAATGCCACGTGAACCTCCGCTGTTTTCCAACAGCTTAGCAAGCACAAGAACAAAAAATGCGCAGAAGCGACGTTTGAACGTCTGACTTGGCGAAATTTACGCTAAATTGCCAAATGCGCTGGCAATTCGGAAATGTCGTTCAACACAATATCGGCGGCATGTTCAATTTCATCGCGCACCGCTGGGCCGGTTAACACGCCTACGCGATAACATCCCGCGGCATCACCAGCGTGAAGATCATGTGTGCTGTCACCGACCATGGCAATGGCGTTTGCTGGAATACCAACCGCCTCGGCAAATCCAAATATCATGCCCGGATCAGGTTTGCCGCCAAACCCGCTATTGCACCCAGCAACGAAATCAAAAATTTCGAAAATACCTGCGTCACGCAATTGTTTGATGGCATTTTCTTCCAAATCATTCGTTGCAACACCCAATGCATAGCCTGATGATTTCAATCCTTGCAAGGTTTGCACCAACTCTTTTACTGGTACAGCCAGCAATTTTTCAAATTCAACCCGCCCGATCTGTTCAATCATTTCAAACGTCAGCGCATCATCCGCGCCAAGCCATGCAGCAACAGTTTCCTCTGCTGTTCCATTCACGATGATCGAACCTGTTTCAAACGCCATTGTTTCCACATCAAACCCACAAGATTTTCCCAAACGTATTTGGCGGGGTAAATCATCAGGTGCGAGTAATGAAATCACATTTTTGCACCACGCCGCCCAAGTGGCATTGAAATCAAATAAGGTTCCGTCTTTGTCAAAAAGAACGGCCTTGATTTTGGGCTGTGACATGTTCGAAACTTTCGCGATTGGGTTTGACAGTGCGCACAAGTTAATTAACATTGCGAACTATGTCGAATGCAAAACGCTATAACTTACAAACTGGATTTGGCTATCGGTTTACGATGATCGGCCAAACAAATTCGCGCAGGCTTGAAAACGAGCTACAAAAGCTTGGACTGACGCGGATGAAATGGTGCGTTCTGGTTGCCGTTGGCGAAGAAAAGCTTCACCAGCCATCACAAATTGCGGAATTTATCGGAATCAATCGCACCGCCGCATCGCGCACCCTGCGCCAGATGGAGGCAGAAGGATTGATCGTACGCACAGGTGGGCTTGGCGATAAGCGAAGCACAAATGTTACGCTGACCACCAAAGCGCAGGGCATTTTAAACCAAGCCATTCCGCGCGTGGCATTTATCGGAAAATGGTTTCGCGAAAAATTATCACCCGTGGAATTGGAACAGCTTGAAAATATCTTGAACAAGCTGCTCGATGGTGAAGAACGCGATTTTTCTCAACTTTAGGTCCAATTGGGGATGTCCCCACCAGGCAGCATTTGGCGCGCCATAAATGGCAATTCAGGCTCAAGGTTCTGTGCCATACAAAAATCACGCACAAAATTATCATCCATCAATAAAAAATCCAAAACCGCTCCCAAAAACGCAGGTTGATCCGCACCATCACGCAGATCTTGCGCCGATGCGCCCGTGGCCCCCAGAAACACAGGCAGCAATTCATCATTCCCCACCAGCCACTCCAAGCATTGCAAAGCAATTGTTTCGGCACGGTCTTTGTTCATGGCCATTTGCATTCCTTAAATTTTCCTAAAATTGTAAATCTTTCGTTAACAGAAAAAGCGTTCAATTCACCATAACTTTTAGCGTGGAATGATCGAAATGCCTGGAAAAATACTTGTCGCTGATCCGATTGTGACAAACCGTATCGCGTTAAAAATGCTGCTGTCCAAAGAATATTTTGATCTTTGTCTCATCGGGTGCCCCGATGGCATTTGTGATACAATCTTAAAGCGCCGCGCGGATGTGGTTTTGTTATCACAACGGTTTGCAACAACCACCGGATATGATGTTTGTCGCACCATAAAATCAAACCCAGACACCAGTGATATTCCCGTCATTATCATCAACGATACAAAGCCTCAAAATTGGGTGTTGGCAGAAGATTGTGGTGCGGACGACCTCATTTCAATGGCACTGGATAAAACATATTTGATCCAACGCATTCGCACGCTGTATCGGCGCAAAGCAGAGTTGGACGCGAGTTTAATCCATCTTCACGCGGCTGAATTGGTTGGATTTTCTGAAACGACGCCCAGCGCATTTCAACATGCCAAAAAGAATTTAAACGTTCATATTCTTGATGATGGGTCATTATTTTGCGATCAAATCGCGGCATCCCTGTCGCGGTGCAAAACCAAACGTGTCTCAATAAACAATACACCAACTTCTTTGATGAAAGACATTGCATGTGCCGATGTGATTATCATTCCGTTTTTGGATAAATTGTTCCGATCCGATCATGCGATCGTGTGGAAAATAAACGCTTTGATCAAGGAAACCGCAATACCTGTCTTGGTGGTTTTTGAACATGCCAATGCGCAATCTCATGCGATGGCGGTACGATTGGGATTGTCGGAATATTCTTGTGGTTCTGAAAATCTTGCGCGGCTTGGCTTGCGCGTGCAATCAATCGTTCATTTTACCAAACGCAAATCATCAACACGCGAAATTTTATCCAACCATGTGCAAGAAGCAAAAATGGATTCCCTGACCGGTCTTTATAATCGGCGCTATGGGATGAAATATTTATCCCACCTGATGCACAAACCAAATGCGAAAACCAAACCGTTGGCGGTAATGATGTTGGATTTGGACAATTTCAAAACACTGAATGACACACATGGGCACGTCATTGGTGATCAAATTTTAAACGAACTTGGCGATGTATTGAAAAACAGTGTGCGCAGCGCAGATATGATCATGCGCATTGGTGGCGAAGAATTTTTAATCATGCTTCCCGATTGCTTTTTACCCACCGCACAAACAATCGCCCAACGAATATTGGATAAAATTCGAACGGTGGAATTTGTTTCTGATAAATTGGAAAAACGGCTTCACGTTACTGCCAGCATTGGCATTGCAATTCACGATGGGCGCGAAACCAAGGACAGTTTAATATCTCGCGCCGATGCGGCATTGTTCCAATCGAAAAAACACGGGCGTGATCAATTTCATTTTTGCAAAGTTTGATTATTTGTCTTTGTTGCGCTTGGACTTGTTGCGAAGTTCACGCATGTTTTTTGAAAATGTCGCGCGTTCATCATCCGTCATATTTGCGATCACTTCGACAAATGCTTGGCTGCTGGATTGCGCGGCAACAGAAACCAAGTTTTGCTGTTGGTTAAGCGCATTTTCCAAAACGCTGCGATTAAAAGGAACCGCCTCTATCGCATTGGTGATGTCCTCTTTCGCAGCACGAAATTGAACGCGGTCAAATTTGTTTTTCTCTTTGTTTTGTTCGAAATTTGCACGCAGTTCTTTACGTTTATCTTCGGGTAATGCCATCATGACCGCACGCATATTCGCAACAGAAACAGACGAATGATGTTTTGGCGGGCCTTTGATAGCCGCCCCCGCAATCAATCCTGCAAAGACCAGATTCAGCCCAACAGAACCAATCAACAGATATTTTTTCCAATTTCTGTTTTGTTTGATTTGATTTTCCATAATCACCCCACCTTACAATTCTGCTACGTCGAACAGGCCGCTCAGGCCAAGTTCAAATTCTTCTTCGCCGGCAACGGCATAATCTGTTCCGATCACTTCGGAAATTGAGCTGGTGTAACCAAGCCCAACACCCATACAAACACAGGTGGCCAAAGCGGCCGCGACGCGCCAACCGCCAAATGCATTGGCGATCTGTTCCCAAATATTGGGCCCATCGATTGTTGGGGCAATCGCCGATTTGGGCAATTGCGCGGTCTTGGCATCGTCCAAAATGGCATTGATCAATTCATCCCCAACAATGGGCGAAGCGGATTTTTCCGCGTCGAAAAAATCGTTCAAAAATGCATCTTTTTCATTTTGACTTGGTTTCATGTCGCTAATCCAATCTTACTTTTTTGATCTGACAAAATTTCTGCCAAACCACGTTTGCCCCTCGCTGTTAGGCTTTCAACAGCTTCGACGCTGATCCCCATGATTTCGGCAATCTCTGGGTTTGCCAATTCTTCGATATGGCGCAATGTCACCGCCAGCCGTTGCCGTTCTGGCAATTGTTGCAAGGCATTGCGCAACGCGGTCGCGCGATCACGTGCCATGATATCAGCCTCAACAGATGGGGCGTCGTCTTCGACCTCTGGCACATCATCAAGCCCTGTCCCACGGCGTTTTCGCAACCGGTCCGTACAAAGATTGGACGCCACGCGATATAACCATGTGGAAACTTTTGCCTCTCCTTGGCGCCATTTGGGTGCTATTTTCCACAATCGCAACATCGCATCTTGGGCAACGTCATCTGCTTCGGTGCGATCATTTAGCATCCGATAGGCCAACGCCAAAACACGCGAAACATGGCGCGATGCCAACAGATGCGCCGCCTGCTCATCCCCATTGGCATACAGAACCATGAGCGCGTCATCGCTTATTTCATTTGTTGCATCAAAGGCCATCATATTCCTTTTGCCTAACCCATTACCCCTTGTTGGACAAGCCAGAGAGAATTCCCTCTGGCTTGCCAAAGATTAGTCGTGTGAATGACGCTTGCCTGCTTTATTGCCTTTGCGCATCTTCTTTGCAGCGTCCATTTCAGCCTTTGAAATTTTGCCGTCTTTGTCCGTGTCCAGACGTTCAACAACCGCGCTGGCCTCTGGCCCGCTCAATTCGCTGATCACGATTTTACCATCGGTATTTTCATCCATGGCACGAAACATCCGACCCAAACGTTTTTGAGCGCGTTCTGGATCGGCTGCTTTTTCAGCACGTTCAGAATCTTTCTTTCGCGCGGCACGCTCTTCAAAACGGGCCTTCATGTGTTCACCCATTTCTTCTTGAGTAATTCCGCCGTCTTTGTTTGCATCAATTTCGTTAAAGCGAACGGTCTTATGTGCAACCAATTCCTGTTCGGTTACAAAACCATCTTTGTCTGCATCCAATGTTTCAAATGCCATGCCGTGACGTGCTGGTCCCTCTTTGGCGGATGCGATTGGTGCAAATGCCAAGCTTGCGCTTGTTGTGATAATTGCTGCAATCATTGCCGTGGTCATATAATTTTTCATTTACTGCTCCATAGGTTTACTCAGCGCCATTTCGTGCGCTTCAAGTGTAAAACGCGCAAATGCGAAACTTCCGTCGCAAGAAAAACAAAAAATTTGCGACATCCCGCCGCAAGACAGGTTGTCCCACTGCGCATGCCCCCCATTTCCCATATACAATGATCACACAAACAACGATCGAGAAAACCAATGTCAAATGAACGCCCGGTTAAGCCAGCGGTAAAACGTGGTTGGAAACGCCTGTGCCCCAATTGTGGAACAGGGAGCATTATGGATGGTTTTCTAAAGGTACGCGATGCCTGCCCTGTGTGTGGCGAAGAATTACACCACCATCGCGCCGATGATGGCCCAGCATATGTGACCATATTATTATCCGCGCATTTGTTGGGGCCAATGATGGTTTTTGTATTTGAAAGATACGAACCCGAACCATTGGTAATGAGCGTTGGATTTTCCATCTTGTTTGTTGCATTCGCGCTCTATTTCTTACCCCGCGTTAAGGGTGCATTCATTGCGCTGCAATGGGCCAAACGAATGCATGGGTTTGGCAGAACCACATAACTCGGGATTTTCTGTGGCTTTTCATCTATTGCGCGCTTTGCTAGGATTTGTGAAACATCTCAGAGAATGACATTTATGACGAACACTGCCTTTTTGAACGATGCAAAAATCACAGCACCCAAATCATTGCTGGCACAGGCCAAAAAGTGCCCAGCGCCACGTGTGGTAATTGCACAGGCGGGTGCGACCCTTCCGATGCAAGCAGCAATGGAGGCAACGCTAGCGGGGTTAATGACCCCGGTTTTCACAGGTGATGCCAATGAAATTTCTGTTCAGGCCATCGCATTGGGCTGGGACATATCGCAATTTGAAATCATTGATGCACAGGGCGAAGAAGAAAGCGCAATCGCCGCGGCACATTTGTGTGGTGAAGGCCGCGCAGATGTATTGATGAAGGGCCATTTGCACACAGATGTGTTCATGAAGGCTGCATTGAACCGTGATGCAGGTTTGCGCACGGATCAACGGCTAGTTCATATTTTCCACATGACCCAAGGCAACAGCCGCCCATTGTTGATTTCAGACGCGGCGGTGAATGTAACCCCCGATATGAAAACCCGCCAATCTGCGGTGATACAATGTGCAAAGCTGATGCAATTGTTGGGTCAAAAACGCCCAAAAATCGCGATTTTATCGGCAACAGAAACACCCATTCCATCCGTGCCATCATCCATTGATGCCAAAGATTTGTCCGACTGGGCAGCAAGCGAAATTTTAGATGCAGATGTATCTGGCCCCTTGGCAATGGATTTGATCTTGTCTCGCGATGCCGCAAAAACCAAGGGCATGGATGATCCCGTTGCGGGCAATGCCGATGCAATCATCGTTCCAGATATTGTATCAGGCAATGCGTTGTTCAAAGCATTGGTTTACACCGCTGGCGCATGTGCCGCAGGTGTTGTGATGGGCGCAAAAGTTCCGATACTATTAACCAGCCGCGCCGACCCCGCAGAGGCACGCCTTGCATCCATCGCATTGGCCGCGATTATCGCCAATGCTTCTTAGTGCCATAAAATAAGCACAAGTATCGACAAAACCACCAACGCAATCCCGATCAATTCGCGTTTGCTGTTGCGTTCTTTGAACACAAAATATGATCCGATAAAGGTGAACACCAATTCGATCTGACCCAACGCTTTGACATAGGCTGCGTTTTGCAAGGTGAATGCCATGAACCAGAACCACGACCCGATCATGCCCGTTAAACCAACCAGTGCCGTTACACGCCAGGCTGCAAATACACGGCGCAATTCCCCACGTTCGGAGATGCGCAAATACACCGCCATAATCAGGGTTTGAAACGCGGTAACACAGGCTAATGTAATTGTCGCACGTAACAAAAAATCACCATGCCCCAGCGATAGCGATGCGCCGCGATATGCGATCCCTGAAAAGCCAAACAATGCACCCGATGAAATCCCAAGTGCTGCTGATCTGTTCCAAAGCGATTGATACCATTTTTTCGCAATGACCAAATCAGGCTTGTCCGACAGAATAATCACACCAACAAGCCCAAGTATAATCGCAAAAAATCCATTGGCCGAAATGCGATCCCCCAAAACAATCAGCCCAAACACCGCCGCCAAAACGACCTCTGTCTTTTTAAAGGTGATGCCAACGGCAAAATTGCGCTGTGCAAATAATGCTACAACACACATGGTTGCAATAATTTGCGCCACACCCCCAAGGCTGGCAAACACCCAAAACCGCGAACCAAACGTGGGCAAGGTTTCGCTGCGTGTAAACAATATCAACGCGGACAATAATCCCGCCAATGGAAAGGCAAACACAAATCGCGCAAATGTCGCCCCACCCGTTGATAACCCTGTCGCGCGCAAATGTTTTTGCAACATAAACCGCAGGTTCTGCGCAAACGCAGCACCAATCGTGATGGGAATCCACAGGGCCATCAATTACGTGCCATCAATAAGGCATCGGGTGCGATTTATGAGCGGCGGCGATGTCGTTCAACACATCATCCGAAAGTGTAAGTTGTGATGATTTCAGGCTATTTTCAAGCTGATCCAAACTGGTCGCACCAAAAATGACTGATGCCATGAACGGGCGCGTTAAACACCACGCCAATGCCATTTGTGTTGGATCAATGCCATGTTTGTTCGCCACCGCTAAATACGCATCAACCGCTTCCCACACCCGATCCGACGTGCGCCCGCCTAGATTATTTACCAGCGATTTGCGTGAACCTTCGGGCACGGCACCGTTTTGATATTTCCCCGTGAGCAATCCCGTTGCCAAAGGTGAATAAGCCAACAACCCAACGTTTTCGTTGTGACATGTTTCCGCCAGATCAGTATCGAACAAACGACACAGCAAACTGTATTCATTTTGAATCGTCGCCATGCGCGGCAAACCGTTTAAATCCGCCTGTTGCACCCATTGTGTTGTGCCCCATGCACTTTCGTTTGACAAACCTACCGCGCGAATTTTGCCTGTCTGTACCAATTCATTCAGCACATTCAACACTTCGTTCATATGGTCAATGGTTTGCGATTTATTTTGGGAGCTGGGATCGTAATGCCAATTTTGCCGAAACATATACGATCCGCGATTTGGCCAGTGCAACTGATACAAATCAATATAATCAGTTTGCAAAGAACGAAGCGAATTTTCCACTGCCGTTAAAATGGTCTTGCGTGAAATTGGGGCACCATCACGCACGTTTTTATATCCCGAACCCGACACTTTGGTTGCGATCACCACGGTGTCACGCTTGCCCGATTTGGCCACCCATTCCCCAATCACACGTTCGGTGTCGCCTTGGGTGTCCTTGGTCAGTGGATTTACGGGATACATTTCCGCAGTATCAATGAAATTAACCCCATGTTCCAAGGCCATATCAATTTGCGCATGTCCCTCTGCGGTTGTGTTTTGCGTACCCCAAGTCATTGATCCAAGACAAAGTTCTGAAACTTTGATCCCGGTGCCACCTAATTCATTGTATTTCATAATCATTCCTTTGTTTGCGCGAATAACACCGTCTTATGAGAATGAAGTCAATTCATTGCAGTGTGAAAACATGCTTGCACTTCTGAAATTTGTGCCCAAACTGAATTTATGACCATTCGCCCAGCTACCAAAAATGACGCTGCAATTATCGCAGATATTTGGAACCACTATATTCGCGAAACACTCGTGACGTTTAACGCCGTGGAAAAATCCGCGAGCGATATTGAATTGATGCTGGCGCAAAAAGCAGATGAAAATCACGCTACTTTTTGTGCTGAATGTGATGGGCGCGTGATTGGGTTTGCCACATATGGCACGTTTCGAAACGGAATTGGTTATGCGCATAGCAAGGAACACACCATTATGCTCGCCCCTGATGCGCCCAAAGGGGGCTTTGGCAGCAAACTGATGCAGGTTTTGGAAAACCACTGTTGCGAAAATGGTGTGCATTGTTTGATGGCAGGTGTCAGCGCACAAAACACCGCCGCAATCGCATTTCATAAAAAAATCGGTTTTTCAACTGTCGCCACCTTGCGCGAAGTGGGCTATAAATTTTCCAAATGGCATGATTTGGTTTTAATGCAGAAATTTTTGTCTAAATGAATAACGAGGAATAATAGATGTCTATTTGGCTTCGCATATCGGATGCAATCGGCGCATTGAGCAAGGGCGAAAGCCTATCTACCGTATTGGAAAAATTGCGTTCACAACCGGAGCGATCCGTGGCGTTTACCATCGCTGTGATCGGGCTTGGAGCAAAAATGGCCAAGGCAGACGGTCTGGTAACCAAAGACGAAGTCGCCGCATTTCGCCAAGTGTTCCATATCGCCAAACGCGACGAAGCACAGGCCGCCAAAGTATTTAATTTGGCCCGTACCGATGTTGCCGGTTACGAGGTATACGCCCAAACGATTTATAAAATGTTCAGCCAAGATACATCCGTATTGGAAAACTTGGTCGAAGGATTGTTTCACATTGCAATGGCAGATGGGCATTACCACCCTGCCGAAGACGATTTCGTGCACACCGTTGCACGCAAATTCAACATTGATGAACGTAGCTTTCGTGGTTTGCGCACGCGCTTTGTTCCCGATGCCGAACCCGATGCATATGATGTGCTTGGCGTGGATGTGGATACACCAATCGACGAAGTCCGCGCAAAATGGCGCAAAATCATTCGCGAAACGCACCCAGATCAATTGATGGCGCAAGGTTTGCCAGAAGAGGCCATCAGCATGGCAACCAAACGCATGATTGCCGCCAACAAAGCATGGGAAGAAATCTACGAAGCACATGAGCCAGCATAATGCGACTGGCCACATATAATGTTGAATGGTTCGCCAGCTTGTTCGATCAAAATAATGAATTGATCAACGACGACAGCTGGTCTGGGCGATATGATGTGACAAAACGTCAACAAATCAATGCCTTGGGGCGTGTATTTCGCGCAATAAATGCCGATGCAATCATGATCATAGAGGCGCCCAATTCAGGCTCTGTTCAATCCACAAAGGACGCGTTGGAAAATTTCGCAAACCATTTTAATTTGCGTCAAAATCAGGCATTGGTCGGGTTTGAAAATGACACACAGCAAGAAATTGCGCTGTTGTATGACCCCAAAAAAATGCAGGTTTCACACGATCCAAAAGGGTTCGAAAGCACCGAATTGGGGGCGCGCAATGCGCCACGATTTGACTCTGTGTTCAAGGTTGATCTTGATACCGATGGTCAACCCGATCTGGTGACATTTTCCAAACCCCCGCTAGAGGTTGCGATGCGTGCTGCCACAGGCGAAACATTTCGCCTGATCGGAGTACATGCAAAATCAAAAGCACCACATGGCGCCAAAAACAAAGAAGAGGAAATTTCGATTTCCATCGCCAATCGGCGCAAACAATTGGCGCAATGCATTTGGATACGCCAACGTGTCGACACCCATTTGTCCGATGGCGAAAATGTGATTGTCATGGGTGATTTTAATGATGGTCCAGGGCTGGATGTATACGAAGAATTATTTGGCCAATCCGGCGTTGAAATCGTGCTGGGCAATAATGCGGACAAGGCGATGAACCTGTATGATCCAAATGCTGCGGCGGCGTTTACCGCGCGAATTGGTGCCATGCCCACCACATCACGATTTTATAACCATCGCACAAAAACATATTTGAATGCGCTGCTAGATTACATCATGGTATCAAACACGATCACGCAAACTCTGGCCCCGCATTGGAAAATCTGGCACCCGTTTGATCATCCAAAATGTTTTAACAAACCAAAACTGCGCAAAGCATTGTTGCTGGCATCCGATCACTTCCCTGTGACGATTGATTTGGCGATGCCCTAGGGGCTGGAAATTCGATCTGGTTTCACCCATATTCATATAATGAAAACAAGAATTGCGATATTATGCGCGATTGCGCTTCAATCATTTCCCGCCACAGCAGAGGAAAAGCCCGCTGATCGGTTGATGGAATTGCTTGAACTATTTTCAAAAGAGGCCCCCGCAATACTCGAAGATATGATCGAAGAATTTGCACCAACAATGGAAGCATTGCGCGATCAAATCGGGGATTTGAATTATTATGAAACGCCAGAGGTTCTGCCAAATGGCGATATCATCATTCGGCGCAAACCCGATGCGCCCGAACCCAAGCTGATCAAACCCACACCCGAAAAAGAGCAAATCGAATTATAACGCTTTGCCCTTTGACCATCCCTTTCGTTCAATCTAGGTTTTCGCAAACCAAACAATAGGATTCTGCCATGTTTCACCCAATGCCCCGCCCCGAAATGACATTTGATGCGCGTGATGCGCAAAATGCGGATGGATTCGGCGATTTGCCAGAATGGGATTTGTCGGATCTGTATCCCAATACGGATGGCACCGAAATCACGCGTGATATGAAATGGCTGGAAACCGAATGCAGCGCGTTTGCCAATGATTACGAGGGTAAACTGGCATCATTGGATTCCGCTGGCATGTTGAAATGCATTCAGCGTTATGAACAAATCCAAGCGATTAGCGGGCGTATCATGTCATTCGCGGGTCTGCGGTATTATCAAAACACCACCGATACGGAACGCGCAAAATTCATGTCTGACATGCAGGGTAAAATCACCGATTTTTCCACGCCGCTTGTGTTTTTCTCGCTTGAATTAAACCGTATTGATGATGATGCGCTCAATGCATTGTTGGCGGCAAATGACGATTTGGCACGCTACACCCCAATCATCGAAAAAACCCGTGCAATGAAACCCTATCAGTTGTCTGACGAATTGGAAAAATTCCTGCACGACCAATCGGTTGTGGGGGCAACCGCGTGGAACCGTTTGTTTGATGAAACCATGGCCAGCCTGACATTCATTGTTGGAAGCGATGAATTGAATTTGGAAGCAACGTTGAATTTGCTGTCTGATCCAGATCGTGAAAAACGCGAGGCAGCAACCCATGCTTTGTCCGCCGTGTTTGCCGATAATATCAATCTGTTCGCACGCATCACCAACACGCTCGCCAAAGAAAAAGAAATCGAAGATCGTTGGCGCGGTTTGCCCACACCCCAAGCGGGGCGTCATCTGGCAAACCATGTGGAACCAGAGGTAGTGGAGGCATTGCGCGATGCGGTGGTTGCGGCCTATCCCAAACTGTCGCACCGGTACTACGCGCTCAAGGCAAAATGGCTTGGCCTTGAAACCATGCAAACATGGGATCGCAACGCGCCCCTACCCCGCGAAGACAACACCGTGGTGCAATGGGATGATGCGAAAAAAATGGTGATGGATGCCTATGGTGCGTTTTCACCAAAAATGGCAGAGATCGCAGAACCGTTTTTCACCAAAGGCTGGATTGACGCAGGTGTAAAACCAGGCAAAGCACCAGGCGCATTCGCACATCCAACGGTTACGGATGTGCATCCTTATGTGATGTTGAACTATCTGGGCAAACAGCGCGATGTAATGACATTGGCGCATGAATTGGGGCACGGTGTGCATCAGGTGCTGGCCGCAGAGCAAGGCGAATTGCTGTCTTCCACTCCTCTCACATTGGCCGAAACCGCCAGTGTGTTTGGTGAAATGCTAACATTTCGAAAATTGTTGGATAACGCGCCAGATCAGGCTGCGCGTAAAATTCTGTTGGCGGGTAAAGTTGAGGATATGATCAACACCGTCGTACGCCAAATCGCGTTTTACGATTTCGAATGTAAATTACACGCCGCGCGTGCCGATGGTGAACTGACCCCAGATCAAATCAATGAAATCTGGATGTCTGTTCAGGGCGAAAGCCTTGGCCCTGTGTTTGAATTTGGCGACGGTTACGAAACATTCTGGGCCTATATCCCCCATTTCATCCATTCCCCATTTTACGTTTACGCCTATGCGTTTGGGGATGGTTTGGTAAACGCGCTTTATGCCGTGTACGAAGAAGGTGGCGCAGATTTCCAAGACAAATATTTCGAAATGCTGTCCGCTGGTGGTTCCAAACATCACAAAGAATTGCTAGCACCCTTTGGGCTTGATGCGTCCGATCCAAAATTCTGGGACAAAGGTTTATCCCTGATTTCCAGCATGATCGATGAATTGGAAGCGATGGAAGATTAATCGCCAAAGGCATGTTTCACACGCGCACCAACCAAGGCAAATGATTTGCGTTTCTTGGTGGTGGCGTAGTCTTGATCGCTATAACCAATCCATGTGCGCAGCAAATTTGCGCGCATGGAAAATGCCATAACCTCGGTCAATGATCCCGCTGGCGCATAGGCGTTGAAAAATGCATCCTGATGTGATTTCACCAAGCCAAGATCGGACAGCGCACCGCCAAGTGGCGGCGTTTTACAATCAGACGCAATCATCAATCCTGTCACATCGATCACATTCATCATATGCCCCGCGCCTGCAAAATCGATACCCCAAATGGCGTTCGCTCCAATCATCACATTGCGTGCGTGTAAATCACCATGCGATGACACTTTGATCACATCGCGCCCACGCACATGTTTCATTTGTTTGCGCAACTGATTGATATATCCGTCGACATCATGATCGCGCCACAGGTCCATTTTTTTGGCTTCTTCCCAACGCTCGGTCAATTTTGACATATAAAACTTGGGCCAAAACGGGCGCGTTTCAACATACGTTGACAAATGTAGTGCTGCTGTAAATTCACCCAGCTTTGCAAACAGGTCATCACGTTGGGCAACGGTTTTTGCACGATGCAACAGATCAAAAACTGTTTCGCCTTCGATAAATTCAGACACAAAATACCGCGGTTCATCACAATATGCTATGGGCTCGGGAACGCGACATCTGCCTTGATTTCCCAAATCACCAAACACTTTTTGCAGGTTTCGAAATTCTTCGCCAAGACCATGTTTTTCACGTGCCGTAAAACACAGCTTTAGCACCAATTTTCGCGCGTTACTTTGCATCAAAAACACATGATGATCGTGCACCGCGTTGGTTTTACCCATCAACCGTGTCAACGTAAATTTTTCCGTGCAAAAATGGGTTTGCTGGAAATGTTCAACGCAAATTTTGGCGCGATCAAGGGCTCGTTTAATTGACATAAAGAAACATTAACCGATGGAAAACTTTGAACAAGACGAAACAACGCCACGTTAGGGCTATTCAGGTGCAATTCTTTCTGTTTGCATAGCACCAAACAGGAGGATCTATCATGCGTTTTATAAAGTTTTTGGCCATTGTCGTGCCCGTTTTGGCAATTTTGGGCATTGCCGCCTTTCTGATTTTTGCACCTGCCATTGTGGAAAAAGGGCAAAATACAATGTTAACCCATGATCCCTATCCCGTTTCCGCTGATGCTGCGGCATTGCATGAAACGCTCACAATTGGGGATTGGCACGCAGATAGCTTGTTGTGGAAACGCAATCTTTTGAAACGCGCGGATCGTGGGCATGTGGATATTCCCCGCCTCCAAGAAGGCAATGTTGCCATTCAAATGTTCACAGTCGTCACCAAAAGCCCGAAAAACCAGAATTATGAACATAATTCGGCTGATGCAGGTGATAATATCACCCTGCTTGCAATGGGACAGATGTGGCCCGTGCGCACCTGGAATAGCCTGTTTGAACGCGCTGTTTATCAGGCGCAAAAGCTTCATAAATTTGCAGAAAAATCGCCCCAAGATTTGCATATCATCCGTAATCAACGAGATCTGGAATTTGTCTTGGAACAACGCGCTGCGGGGAAAAGCATTGTTGGTGGATTGCTCGGCATCGAAGGATCACACCCACTGGAAGGTGACATCGAAAATTTGGATCGTCTGATTGATGCGGGGTATCGCATGTTCGGGTTGCAACATTTCTTTGATAATGAGCTTGGCGGTTCATTGCACGGCGTTGGCAATCATGGGTTAACCGATCTTGGGCGCGCGGTTGTGCGCCGCCTTAACGATGAAAACTTGATCCTCGATTTGGCGCATTCCAGCCCCAAAGTGGCCAAAGACGTTTTGGAAATCGTGGATACACCCATCGTTGTCAGCCACACGGGCATATACAATCATTGTCCTGCGAAACGCAACTATCCCAACTATTTGATGAAAGAGATTGCCCAAAAAGGTGGCGTGATCGCAATCGGGTATTGGGCCGATGTTACCTGTGATGCCACACCCAAAGGTGTTGCCGCCACAATAAACGCTGCAATTAAATTGCTGGGCGAAGATCACGTTTCATTGGGATCGGATTATGATGGCTCTGTGCGGGTGGGTTATGACACATCCGAATTGGCCGCATTAACCCATGAATTAATCGCCCTTGGATTAACCGAGGTGCAAATTCGCAAAGTCATGGGTGAAAATATGATCCGCGTGTTGCGCGACCGCCTGCCAGAATAACCGACAGGCAAAAATCTTGCAGGATTATTTCCCGCGCGGGCGTGGCGCCATCATGCCTTGTTCAACCGCCAGTTTGCGCATTTCATGTTGTAACTTTTGAAATGCGCGCACTTCGATTTGGCGAATGCGTTCACGGCTGACACTGTATTGCTCTGACAATTCCTCCAATGTTGTGGCGCGATCTTGTAAACGGCGCTGCATCAGAATGTCTTTTTCGCGATCATTCAACACGCTCATGGCCTCTGCCATCAATTTACGGCGCGTTTGTAATTCGTCTTGCATTTCGTAATCGCCTGCTTGGTCTGCGGTTTCATCCTCTAACCAATCTTGCCATTCGGCGGCACCTTCTTCGCTATCGCCGATTTGTGCGTTCAGGCTCGCATCCCCACCCGACATACGGCGGTTCATGGCGATCACTTCGTCCTCGGTAACATTCAATTCGGTTGCGATGCGTTTCACATTTTCAGGGCGCATATCGCCATCTTCGAGCGCGCCAATTTTATTCTTGGCTTTGCGAAGGTTGAAAAACAGCTTTTTCTGTGCCGATGTCGTGCCGATTTTTACCAATGACCAGCTGCGCAGGATATATTCCTGAATGCTGGCACGGATCCACCACATGGCATATGTTGCCAATCGAAAACCCTTTTCAGGATCAAACCGTTTCACGGCCTGCATCAGACCAACATTTGCCTCTGAAATCACCTCGGCGGTGGGCAAGCCATAACCACGATAACCCATGGCAATTTTTGCAGCCAAACGCAGATGCGACGTCACCAATTGATGTGCGGCGTCCGTATCTTCGTTTTCAACCCAAGATTTTGCCAACATATATTCCTGTTCCTGTTCCAACATGGGAAAGGTACGGATTTCTTGCATATAGCGGTTCAACCCTTGTTCGGGTGAAGGTGCTGGTAAATTTTGGTAGCTCATATTTGCCCCCTCGGCTTGCATAGTTAGGTCTGCATCGTTGACCTATGTACGCGACTCGTTAATTTCAAGTATCTGTATGCGATACGCAGCGTTATTTCATGTAAATTCTACAATATCACAGTAAATATTTTCAACATTCCTAATAATCAATTAGCTCAGCAAAATTTCGCGTATCCGCTGCATATCTGCGGGCATTTCCGCAGCAAATTCCATGTATTCTTGCGTTTCGGGATGAATAAACCCAAGGCTTCTGGCATGCAAACATTGGCGCGGGAAACTGTCTATAAAGACAGCATCTTGAGGCGAATAACCGCTTGTTGCCAGCTTGCGCCGCCGTCCATAAATCGGATCACCCACCAACCCATGGCCAATATGGCTCATGTGAACCCGAATTTGATGGGTGCGCCCGGTTTCCAGACGACATTCCAACAGTGATGCATTGGGGCGATCTGGATCACCAAATCGTTCCAACACCGTCAATCGGGTAATGGCATGTCGTCCGCTATGCGCGGTGACGGCCATGCGTTTGCGATCGGTTTTGTGACGTGCGATATTGGTTGCAATGCGCACCACCCCGCCATCTTCGAAGCCCACCCCTGAAATCCCAGCCAAGCGTGGATCTGATTTACTGGGAACGCCAATTGCAATCGCTTGATAGCGTCGATCAATCGAATGATCCGCAAATTGCGCTGCCAACCCGTTCAGCGCCGCATCGGTTTTGGCCACCACCAAAATACCCGATGTGCCTTTGTCGATGCGATGCACGATGCCAGGGCGTTTTTCGCCGCCAACACCTTGTAAATTATCGCCACAATGATGCAGCAATGCATTCACAAGCGTGCCATTGGGCGATCCGGGTGCGGGATGCACAACCATATCCGCCGCCTTGTTCACCACGATCAGGTGATCGTCCTCATACACAATATCCAACGGAATATTTTCGGGCTGTGCGGCTTCGTAATTTTCGGGTGCTGGCAATTGAACTTGAAATTCTTGCAATGCACTGGCTTTGTATTTCAGCACATCAATCACATTGCCGTCGCCATCGCGCACCCCACCCGTTTCAATCAATTTGCCCAAACGCGAGCGCGATAACGCAACACCCTCTGGCACAACCTCGGCCAAGGCTTTATCAAGACGTGGCGGCGGTGTTTCTGTTACCGTCAAAACGAGAATGTCATCCGAAAGGTCAACCATGAGCGATACGTCCCAAGAAGAAATGCCAGAACCAGCCAACCTGCGCTTTCTGCGTCGCTTGATTACAATCCTGCTGATCACAATGATCGTGGGCTTTGTAGCGTTGATTTTATTGTTTGTCATGCGCTTCTCGCAAGAACCTGCACCAATTGCGCTACCTTCTGAAATCACGCTGCCCGATGGTGCAAAGCCTGCGGCATTTACTCAGGGGCGCGATTGGTATGCGATCGTCACCGATGATGATCGGATATTGGTGTTTGATCGTGCCAATGGTGCGCTGCGCCATGACATAGATGTGAAATGACCTAGGTCACGACAATGCCCAGTTCAGCGCGTTTCGCCCGTGTCAGTTTTCGCGCGATGATATCATAGGCTGCATCAATATGGGCGCGAACTTCATCATCCGACAATGCGTCGGGCGCGGCCAATTGCACCCATTTTGCGCGTGCCAAATATGGTGCGGGAATGATATCGTGCATATCGGTTAACACCTGATACGCCAAATCGGAACATTTGAAACTGATATTGCCCGCGCCTTCGCCCCAATTGGAACAAATCGCAAAAATCTTGCCACCGATTTTCCACACAGACGCATCGCCCCATTGGATCACGTTTTCGCTGGCATGAAGGCTTGCGCAATATTGATCAAAAGTTTTTCTATCCATAACACTGCTATACACTTGCATCGGACGTTCACAAAACAGATATTCACCACATGAGTTTACCACCCGGTTTTGTCGAAGAATTACGCAATCGCTTGTCGTTGTCCGATGTTGTCGGGCGCAAGGTGATGTGGGAATCGAAAAAAACCAATGCAGCCAAAGGTGATTATTGGGCACCCTGCCCATTTCACACCGAAAAAACCGCGAGCTTTCATGTCGATGACCGCAAGGGATTTTATTATTGCTTTGGCTGTCACCAAAAAGGTGATGCGATTACATTCGTGCGCGAAACTGAAAATGTCGGATTTATCGAAGCGATTGAAATTCTGGCACGCGAGGCTGGCATGCCCATGCCTGCACGTGATCCAAAGGCACAAGAAAAATATGACCGGAACAAGGTTCTTGCGGGCGTTATGGAACAGGCGGTGCAATATTTTCGTCTGCAATTAAATACGGGCGCTGGCGCTGCTGCGCGTGATTACATCAATGGGCGCGGTTTAAGCGGTGAAATCCAAACACGATTTGAAATGGGATACGCCCCAAATGATCGCGCTGCGCTGACCAAACACCTGTTGGATAAAGGTGCCAAGATTGATGAAATCGTGGAATGTGGCATGGCGATCAAACCCGATGATGGCGGCCATCCATATGACCGTTTTCGCGGGCGCATCATGTTCCCCATTCGCAATGCCCAAGGGGCATGTACTGCATTCGGTGGACGGGCGATGGACCCAAATGCGCGGGCAAAATATCTCAATTCCAACGAAACTCCGCTGTTTGATAAGGGCAAGTCATTATACAACCACGCCCCCGCACGCGAGGCCGCAGGCAAGGCCGATTGCCTGATCGTTGCCGAGGGTTACATGGATGTGATCGCCTTGGCGCAATTTGGGTTTAACCACGCGGTTGCCCCCCTTGGTACCGCAATCACTGCGGATCAGCTCGCCTTGATGTGGCGCATCCATCCCGAACCCATCATCGCCCTTGATGGTGACAAGGCGGGAATGAATGCAGCAATGCGATTAATTGATCTTGCCCTGCCATTGCTTGAGGCTGGAAAATCGTTACGTTTCTGTATCTTACCAGAAGGACTTGATCCTGACGATCTGTTGAAAGCATCTGGCGCAGAAGCGATGCAAGATGTGTTAGATGGTGCAAAACCCATGGTCGATCTGTTGTGGCAACGCGAAACAGAAGGCAAGGTTTTTGATAGCCCAGAGCGACGCGCCGCATTAGATGCAAGCCTGCGCAATGCGATCAAAACCATTCAGGATCGATCCATTCGCAATCATTATGGCGCTGCGATCAAAGATTTGCGTGCAACATTATTTGCGCCAAAAAATGCGGGAACCAATCGCCCGTGGCAACCCAATTGGAAACCGGGAACAGCACGAAAACCATTCAATGCCCCTGCCCTTGCTGGTACGAAATCCACACTGCTCGCGCAGGCGGATCAGGGCATGGCGCGTTTGCGTGAATCTGTGATCCTTGCCGCGGCTATGCGCAATCCATTCGCCGCACAAAAATTTGAAACCGCATTGGAACGCTGTCCAATTTCCACACCCGATTTGCACGAAATTCAAAACGCCCTCTTGGCAAAGCTTCATATCGAACTATCTAATGATAATGCCTCTGATACGCTTATTTCAGCGATGTCAGAACAGCTTGGCTATAACCCCATTGAACGGTTGTTCACGCTCAAACCTGTACGCGAACATCCATATTTAAAGGCAAACACAAATCCAGATTTCAGCGAACGCACTCTTAAAGAAGAATTAGATAAACATGCCGCATTAATCGGCTCTGCCCACGAAATCAAAGAAGCAGAACAAGATTTACAAGGTCTCGCCGACGAAGGCATCACATGGCGCATTCAACAATCCACCCAAGCACGCGAAAAAGCGATCCGCGCAGAGGACGAAGACCAAGGTTCAAGCAATGAAAACACGCAAGAATTGAAAAATCAACTTCAAAAAATGCTCGATGACGAGATTTGGGTAAAGAAAAAACGCTAATAGCATTGCGAATCAGTCACCTGTCGTGTTGATTCGCCTCACATTAAGTGATTCGCATGATTCGCGATCACCGCACCGCTTAAGGAGCATCACATGGCCGCAAAAGATACCAACGATCAAAACAAGGGCGACGCAAAAGAGGGTATGGGCGATATGTCCCAAGCCGCCGTCAAAAAGATGATCGCCGTTGCGCGCGAGCGTGGCTATATCACTTATGACGAATTGAACGAGGTTCTGCCCCCTGATCAGGTGTCATCCGAACAAATCGAAGACGTGATGTCTATGCTCTCTGAAATGGGCATTAACATTATCGAAGACGACGAAGTTGATGATGACGAAGCGGTCAAAGACGTCACAATCGTTGATGACGGTAAAAAAGACATCGCATTGGCCGAAACGGGCAAGGCGACGCTGGATCGCACCGATGATCCTGTGCGCATGTATCTGCGTGAAATGGGCAGCGTGGAATTGTTGTCTCGTGAAGGCGAAATCGCGATTGCGAAACGTATCGAAGCGGGTCGTAAAACCATGATCGAAGGCCTGTGCGAAAGCCCCCTTACATTCCAAGCGATCACCATTTGGCGTGACGAGCTTTTGGAAGAGGAAATCTTGCTGCGCGATGTGATCGATCTGGAAACCACATTCGGTGACACGCTTGACGAAGGCGACGAAGAAGAGGTCACCGCAACCCCAACCGCTGGCGCTGATGGCAATGCCGAAAAAGCGCAAGAGCTGGACGCAGACGGCGACCCGATTACCAATGATGATGACGACGACGAAGAGGACGAACAAGCAAACCTGTCCCTCGCCGCAATGGAAGCAGCATTGAAACCAGAAGTGTTGATCACGCTGGAAAAAATCGCGAAAAACTACGCAAAACTGTCCGATATGCAGGACGTGCGGATTTCGGCAACCCTGAACGAAAGCGAAAAGTTTTCCGACAAGTCCGAGCAATCCTATCAAAAACTGCGCAAAACGCTTGTGGAACAGGTGAATTCGCTTCACCTTCATAACAACCGTATCGAAGCCTTGATCGATCAGCTTTACGGCATCAACCGCAAAATTATGTCTGTGGACAGCGGCATGGTGAAACTGGCCGACCAAAGCCGCATCAACCGTCGTGAATTCATCGACGCCTATCGCGGCGAAGAGCTTGATCCAAATTGGCTTGATAAAATCGCCGAAAAAGACGGACGCGGCTGGCAGCTATTCATCGAAAAACACCGCGACAAGGCCGAAGAGCTTCGCGCTGAAATGGCACAAGTGGGGCAATATGTGGGTGTGGATATTCCCGAATACCGCCGCATCGTGAACCAAGTGCAAAAGGGTGAAAAAGAAGCCCGCATCGCCAAAAAAGAAATGGTCGAGGCAAACCTGCGTCTGGTGATTTCGATTGCGAAAAAATACACCAACCGTGGCCTGCAATTCCTTGATTTGATCCAAGAGGGTAACATCGGCCTGATGAAGGCGGTGGATAAATTTGAATACCGTCGCGGTTACAAATTTTCAACCTATGCCACATGGTGGATCCGCCAGGCGATCACACGTTCCATTGCCGATCAGGCCCGCACGATCCGTATTCCGGTGCATATGATCGAAACGATCAACAAATTGGTGCGCACAGGGCGCCAGATGTTGCACGAAATTGGTCGCGAACCCACACCAGAGGAATTGGCAGCCAAGCTGCAAATGCCACTGGAAAAGGTGCGCAAAGTGATGAAAATCGCCAAGGAACCAATTTCGCTGGAAACACCCATTGGTGACGAAGAAGATTCACAACTGGGCGATTTCATCGAGGATAAAAACGCGATCCTACCACTGGATAGCGCGATCCAAGGCAACCTCAAGGAAACCACCACACGCGTGCTGGCATCCCTGACCCCACGCGAAGAACGCGTGCTGCGCATGCGCTTTGGCATCGGCATGAACACCGATCATACGCTCGAAGAAGTCGGTCAACAGTTCAGCGTGACCCGCGAACGTATCCGCCAGATTGAGGCGAAAGCACTGCGGAAACTGAAACATCCGTCGCGGTCACGCAAGCTGCGGAGTTTCTTGGATCAGTAAGTTTGGCCATCAACACCACATCTTTAACCGGTGCGTGTGGCGAACACTATGTCATGGCGGAATTATTACGCCGTGACTTTATAGCAGCGCTGGCGCCACAAGGTGCTCCCAATATGGACATAGTCGTAACTGACGTGGACGGAACTAGTCTTTGCGGAATCCAAGTCAAAACGCGTAGAAACATTGGGAGCGATGGCGGGTGGCACATGAGACCAAAACACGAGATGTTTTCTGAGCCTCGAATATTTTATGTGTTCGTCGACCTAGGTAGTACGTTGAATGACGACTTACAGTTTTTTGTAATTCCTACTTCAATCGTAAGCAATGCCATTCGCGAAAGTCATCAAGCTTGGCTAAGTCGCCCGGGTAAAAACGGTCACATCCGAAAAGATAGTACGGTACGAAGACTTTTACCGGATTATAGCAAAGCTTGGCACCCTGATGAAACACCGTACCCTGCTGGTTGGCTTGAAGAGTATCGTGATGCGTGGAGCCTGCTCACTGAACTAACTTAATATGTATTTTCTCTCCCATTTTACAAACCTGCCCCACATGCTAGGTTCCTCCAAAAGGAACCGCATCCCATGTCCATGCTCGCCATCATTCTCGTTACTCTGATCGCCCTGCTCCACCTCTACATCGCGTGGTTTGAAATCTTTGCGTGGGAAACACGTGGGCCAAATGTGTTTGCGAGCTTCCCCAAGGATTTGTTCACACCAACCAAATCATTGGCGGCGAACCAAGGGATTTATAATGCGTTTTTGGCGGCTGGGTTGCTCTGGTCGCTGTTCATCAACGATCCCGTTTGGGCGCGTAATGTGGCAACGTGTTATTTGATCTTTGTCGCTGTGGCTGGGATCTTTGGTGCCGCAACCGCATCCAAAAAAATCCTCTATGTCCAAACGGTTCCTGCCACAATCGCCCTGCTCGCCGTGTGGTTCACATAAGATGCAGGATACATTCACAATCCACACCAACGGCCAAGGGTTGTATGAATTTACTCGCGACGTGAAATCGTGGATTTCAGGGGCAAGTGGTAACGGATTACTGACCCTGTTTGTGCAACACACATCTTGTTCGTTACTGATCCAAGAAAATGCCGACCCAGAGGTTCAGACCGATCTACGCAATTATTTTGCGCGTCTTGTCCCACCCACCAGTGATCCATCGATGTCATACCTCACCCACACCTACGAAGGCGTGGACGATATGCCCGCGCATATCAAATCGGCGATGATGCCCGTGTCGTTAAACATTCCCGTTTCAAACGGGCGTATGGCGCTGGGAACTTGGCAGGGGATTTATCTGTTTGAACATCGCGACGCGCCATATGCACGCCGCGTTGTTGCACATTTCGCCTGACAATCTGTCACACGGGTGTCTGACACATGTCGCACGGTTGTCCGACATGTGTCCTACGCAGCTTTTACGCCAAATGTTCGTTGAAAAATGCGATCGTGCGATCCCATGCCAATTTTGCCATGGCTTCGTCATAACGCGGCGTTGAATCGTTGTGGAAACCGTGATTCACGCCCTCGTAAATATGCGCGGTATAAGTTTTGCCATGTTCCTTAAGTGCTGCTTCATACGCTGGCCAGCCGGCATTCACGCGCTCATCCAGACCGGCATATTGCAACAACAATGGTGCTTGGATTTTTGGTACATCCTCGGCGCTGGCTTGGCGGCCATAAAACGGCACAGATGCCCCCATTTCAGGATAGGCAACCGCCAGCGCATTACACACGCCCCCGCCATAACAAAAACCAACCGCACCAACCTTGCCGGTACTGTCTGCGTGGTTCAACAAATGTTCAAACCCTGCGAAAAAATCGTTCATTAACTTGGTGTTATCCACCGTGGCCTGTAATTCCTTGCCCTTGACATCATTGCCAGGATAACCACCAACAGATGACAATCCATCAGGTGCGAATGCCAAAAATCCGGCCTTGGCAGCGCGGCGTGCAACGTCTTTGATATAAGGGTTCAAACCACGGTTTTCATGGATCACCAACACCGCTGGTAACTTGCCCGTCGCATTGGCGGGGCGCACCATGTAGCCTTCGATATCGCCATTGCCGTTTGGCGAATTATAGGTCTCGTAACTGGCCAAAATATCAGGGTCATTAAATGATACTTGTTCGGCCATCGCATAATCAGGCGACAACATATTCAGCAAGGCAACAGCGGTCATTCCACCCACTGCAAACTTGCCAGCCTTGTCCAAAAACTCGCGCTTGGACATTAAGCCATGAGCATAATAGTCATATAAATCAAGCAGTTCCTGATCGAAATCCTTTGCGGTCATTCTGTTCATTTTGGTCTCTCCTTGTTGGGGGTGTTTGACTTATACGGATCATAAACTGATTTCCGTCGCACTTGCGTTCAAAATTTCTTGAATATTTCTGCGTCCAAGCCTTGCCCGAATCCAAGCAATCCGCCACAAGGGTTGAACAGCGATTTGGGGGCGTTCATGGCAAAGTTATATTTCAATTATTCCACCATGAATGCGGGTAAATCAACGGCGTTGTTGCAAGCATCCTATAACTATCGCGAACGGGGCATGGATACGTTTTTGCTCACGGCTGCATTTGATGATCGTGCGGGTGCGGGCAAAATTGCATCGCGCATCGGCATTTCCCAAGATGCCACACGTTACACCAAAGAAACCGATCTGTTTGACACCATTCAATCGGCCTTGGCCAGCGATGAATTTGCCTGTGTTTTCATTGATGAGGCGCAATTTTTAACACCCGATCAGGTCTGGCAACTGGCGCGGGTTGTTGATGATCTGAACGTGCCCGTAATGTGTTATGGATTGCGCGTGGATTTTCTGGGCCATGCGTTCCCCGGATCGGCAGCATTGCTTGCCATGGCCGATGAAATGCGAGAGGTCAAAACAATCTGTTGGTGCGGGAAAAAGGCGACAATGGTTGTGCGCAAAGACGCCAAGGGAAACGTGCAAAAATCAGGTGATCAGATCCTGATCGGCGGCAACGATACCTATGTTTCGCTGTGTCGAAAACACTGGCGTGCGGCCATCGGTGATGACGCTGCGCACTAGTCATTCATACATTATTTAGTGTTGCGCAATAGACTCTACCCAAGCAGTGCCAAATAATTTATAGTTATCCACAATAAAAAGAAGAAAACATCGAGGAACAGGCCAAATGAGATGTCCGTTTTGTGGAAATACCGACACCCAAGTCAAAGATAGCCGCCCTGCGGAAGATCACGTCGCCATTCGCCGGCGTCGTTTCTGCCCCGCATGTAGCGGGCGTTTTACAACATACGAACGCGTGCAATTGCGCGATTTGGTTGTGGTGAAAAAGAACGGCAAACGCGAAGATTTCGATCGTGATAAATTGGATCGCTCGATCCGTATTTCCATGCAAAAACGCCCAATCGAACCTGAACGCGTTGATCAAATGATCAGCGGCATCGTTCGCCGCCTTGAAAGCCTTGGCGATAGCGATGTCGATAGCGATAAAATCGGTGAAATCGTCATGGACGCATTGGCGCGGATTGATACCGTGGCCTATGTGCGTTTTGCCTCGGTTTACAAAAACTTTCAGGCCGCCGATGATTTCGAAGATTTCGTTCACGAATTGCGCCCACCTGCCCCCAAAGAAGACAAATAACCATGCCGTCGCGTTCCATTGATGAACGCTGGATGCGCCTCGCGCTCGCATTGGGTGCGCGCGGATTGGGGCGTGTCTGGCCCAACCCATCCGTAGGCTGTGTTATTGTCAAAGACGGAATTGTTTTGGGGCGCGGATGGACCCAACCCACAGGCCGCCCTCATGGCGAGGTTGTCGCGCTTGCACAAGCGGGCAACGCCGCACGCGGCGCAACGGCCTATGTCACATTGGAACCTTGCGCACATCATGGCAAAACACCCCCATGTGCACAGGCGTTGATTGATGCGGGCATCAAACGTGTTGTTTGCGCCACCCAAGATCCCGATGATCGCGTTAGTGGCAAAGGGTTTCAATTGCTGCGCAATGCGGGGATTGCCGTTGAAACGCAATGCCTGCAAGAACAAGCAGATGCCGCGCATATCGGTTTTTTCACGCGCATCACCAAGGGGCGCCCGATGGTGACGCTCAAGCTCGCCAATAGCATTGATGGGCGCATTGCAACCCGCACAGGCGAGAGCCGATGGATCAGCAATGCACAATCACGTGCCTATGTGCACATGCTGCGTGCAAATCATGATGGGGTCATGGTTGGGCGTGGAACATCATTGGCTGACAATCCTGATTTGCGCATTCGCACCAATGGGTTGGATGATCGCAATCCTGTACGTATCGTCTTGGACAGCAATCTGAAAACACCAACGCAAAGCGTGCTTGGCCAAACCACGGATGAAACACCCGTTTGGATGTGTCACGGTCATGCGGCGGATACCACCGCTTGGGGCAGCACCACCGCGAATTTGATACAATGTGCAAATTCCACAAACGGTTTGGATTTAAACGATGTGTTACAACAACTTGGCGCTCGCGGATTAACCCGTGTTTTATGCGAGGGTGGTGGCACATTGGCCGCAGGATTATTAAGCGCCAATCTGGTGGATCAATTGATCACGTTTCAGGCAGGCGTTGCCATCGGCGCTGATGGTGCGGCATCACTTGCATCAATGGGTATTGACAAACTGTCCGATGCACCGCGCTTCACATTGAAATCGTTGGATAAATTCAATGGTGATGTGATGGCCACATGGGCGCGATCCTAGCGCCACAAATAAGCATAACTGGCAAACACACCTTGTAATTTTGCCAGCATCCGCACCCCAAATCCTGATGCGCCAAATTGTTTATTTTCAAACCGTTCAACCACAGTTTCAATCGGACATGGCGCACCCGTTACGGGATCCCAATACATTGGATAATCAATCAAACTGGCATGAACCAATTGATCCAAATTGGGCCGCGCAATGCGCCGCGACGGGGGCGAAATCTGATCATCGGTCAATCCCCAACCCGCATAAAACGGCATTCCAAAACAGATGACAGTTTTGCCGTGCAACAATGCCTCGAACCCCGTCAATGACGTAATGGTTGCCACCCGATCAACCTGCCCGAGCAAGCTGGCAATATCCACATCGGTTGCAACCTTGTTGACCAATCCGTTCAATACCTCACGTTCCACCACACCTTTGCGCAAACCTGCCGCAACATCGGGGTGAGGTTTATAAATCAAGTAATCATTGGGATATATCTGGCGCGTGGCCCATACCAAATCTTTGTTGGTGCGCACATCGCCCGCACCGGTCAAAATGGATGCGTCATCCTCGACTTGGCCTGGGATCAAAATCACCTTTTGGCGACCTGTTGGATTAATATCCAATGTCGCCCCATCAAGGTTATATTTTGAAAGGCCAAGTTTCACATATGCTTGGCGAATTTTACGCGCGCGTTCGCATTGCTGTGCGTTCAATTTTGCGCTGTGATTAATATGATGTTCCAACCTGCTCTCGCGTTTGGGATCATAGTAAATCCCCAAATCATCAAACACCAACGACGCTGGGCGCACCAAGGCCGCACCCAAACCACCAGAGCGTAAAAAACCATCTTCGACACGGATAAGAGAAACGTTTTGCCGTGCGGCCTCTGCCGCCATATTCGCAGGTTCTTTGCCTGCCCAAACGTGCAATTGTGCCTGATTTGCACGGGCAAGATTAACAGCGAAACTCGCATCCGATGAAAAGCGGATTTCGCTGTTTGCAGCGCTTAAATAGCGACGCAAAAACCCGCGTTTCCACAAGCGCATGCCATAGGCAACAATGGGTTTTCGCGCCACAATCCATGCACGACGCCGCGCAATCATCACCTGTGCCGTTTTGAAAAAATCCGATGCGCGATCAAAATAAGGATCGTACCAGCGTGTGTATCGCAAATAAGCCGCCCAGAATAATTGTTCTGCACTGCGTTTTTCATGTTGGGTTTGGTCAGGATTACGATCATCGCTTAACCCCCAACCCGCATAAAACGGGCGGCCAAACACGATCGGTTTTTTACCCGCAAAAATTGCCTCTAGCCCCATTTGCGATGTCACGCAATAAATCGCACTGGCCCGATCAAACAGATGCCACGGCGAACAAGCGTCATCAAACAAAATCGTATTGTCATCAATATCGGTTTTTTGAAAATGACCTTTGCGTTTGCCTGCGTTGGTTTCAGGGTGCGTTTTGATCAGAATAGTTTTATCGGGATGTTCTGTTCGCGCCATCAACAGCATGGATGCAAATGTGTTTGCATCACCCCCACCAAGCGTGATGGATGCATCACCACGGGTTTGATCGATCACCAAAACGAATTCGTCAGGTAACACAGGTGGGGACAAATCATTGGCGTTGTATTTTGTCAGATGCGTTTCACGCAGCGCCTGAATTCCTGCCTTTGCCCGTTCCAATTCCAAGGGGCGCATATTTTGCGCATTCACGATGAAATCATGTAATTCGCTGGGTTTTCCCGTGTCAAAATAAACACCGGATTTATCAATGATAACGCTTAAACTTGGCTCACCTTGGCGACCGGTGCGAATAGAACGCACAAACCCATCTTCGATGGTGACCATCGGCACTTGGCGCCAATCTGCGATCATACGTCCACGCCGATAGGTTCGCTTGCGCCCCCAGACACCCACGCTATCGCGTTGCTTTCGTGGAATGCCTATGCGGACCGACCAACCGCTCGCGCGTAAAATACGGCGAATACGCGGGCGAAACACCAAACCCAAACTGTAAACGTAAAGACGCGGTCGCGCTGTGCCCTGCCCCGTCTTTGGTTTTGTGCTCATACTATTCCAATGTGCGGTTGATTTGCCCTGCGGTGCTGATGGGTGACAACAAAGAGCTGAGAACCTTGGTGAATTGGTAATAAGGTGCCTCTGTCACATAAAGCGTATCACCATCGCGAATATCAAAATCACGCGCGGTGAACAAACCGTTCGCCTTGGTTAGGTTCAACACATATGCCATGCGCACAGGTTCCGTAATATCGGAACGGTTCAACACCGTATTGGCCACGGATGCAGGTTCATCGCGGATCACAAACACACCTGTTGGATCAGATGTTTGCCCAGACAAACCACCCGCATAAGCAACCGCTTCCAGCGCGCTCATGGTTGGTTTTGGAAATGTTGTTAAACCCTGTGATGAAATAGCGCCAAGCACGGAGAAACGGCGAATGTCTTCTTCGACGATGATCCGATCACCTGGGCGCAGGTGGATGTCTTGGTCCACATGTTCATATAAATCACGCAACCAAATTGAACCACGGTTTTTACCGCGCACAACGGTGATGCGGGTTACTTCTGGTTCGGTGTTAACACCGCCAGCACGTGCCAACATACCCGACAGATGGGTCGTTTCCTGTTCAATTGGATAAACACCTTGGATACCCGAACCGATGACGGACACGCTAGAACCACCGCCAGAGGCGCGGCGCACGATCACTTGTGGGTCAGGCGTTTGGCTAGCCAGAATATTTGTCAAAATGCGGCGCAGATTATCAGGTGTGCGCCCTGCTGCGCGAATGCGACCTGCGTATGGAATAAAGATATTGCCAGAACGATCGACCTGAATTTCATTCAGGTTGGATGGCACGCCAGCCGTGCCCAAAACACCAATTTCAACGTTTTCATAAACGGAAATCACCAAAACATCGCCCGGACGCACCAGATCCGTAACCACCGCGCCAGAATTGCGGAATTCCGCGCTAAACCCAGAGCGCAGCGCCAAATTGGCCGTTTTCGCAACCCGATCATCAACCCCGATAACATAGGCATTGCCGCCTTTGTTCACGCTACCTTTGTAGATTTCCGATTTGTTTGGCCCTGTGCGTGGCAAGATTGCACAACCAGCCAGCGCAGCGGAAACACCAAGTATCGTTGCGAATTTGATGACTTTTGTAAAATTCATTTATTGCTCCTCAAAGCAGCGCATTATGATTCTGCCCTGAAGTATCCTCAACGCAATGACGAATTTCTAGCAAAGATAGAATGACATTTACAGTACTAGTTTCAACTGTTGCACGGGTGCAGCATCAGATTGCAACAACAGATCATATGGATCACGATCCGAAAGCACCATATCAACCACTTGACGTGCTAAACGCACACGGCTGGTGCGGGCATAAAACCCGCCAGAAACCTGTGATGTGGCCAATAAATAACGGCGATAATCGCGATATGCGTTTAAATCTGGTTTGCGCGGATGGGCGAAAAATTCCCCCAACGGTTGGTTTGATGTAAATTCTGGTTTTGAATACACACTGTTGCCCAATGCACGAATAGGCAGCCCGCGCCACAACGCCTGTTGTGCAGCCGTGGAATTCACCGTGACGACGGAACGTGCATAATCCAACAGTTCCGCCAATTTGCCGCCGCGAATAAAATGGAGCCGCGCCGATAGCCCCTGTTTTTGTGCCATTTTCCGCGCCATGTGTTCCAAGGGTATGCGGTAATCTTCCAGCGGGTGCGCCTTGATCACCAAATGATGGTGGCGCGGTGCATTTGCGGCGAATTCTGCGATACACAGATCCATAAATTCGCTGGTGGATTCAAAATCGCTATGGTCTTGAATGGATGCATCATGCGACAGCTGCAACAACACAAGATGATAAACATCCCCGCTTCGTTTTAACCGTCGCGTCGCGGCGAAACGCAATGCCGAATGCATCGGCAGGCCAACCAATTTTTTAAAGTGATGCCAAAATTCACGTGATACGGGCAAGTTGCGATGGGGGCGATAATGGGGATAATTTCCATTTCGAAACATCACATGCCAATGATACATCGCACCAAAAAAGATGTGCTTGCGCATATCACCCCAACGCGCCGGTGCCTCTGGCTGGGTTTCGTCAATTTTAGCGAGCGATTTGCGCATATCCGTTACGCTCATATCCATCAGGCGCGAATGCCCATTCACACCGCCACGTTCATATGTTGCCCAATAGGGGCGCAAATATCCTTCTTCGAAACAATGGATGGTAATGTTGTGGGATTTGGCGATTTTAATCGCAATTTTATGATGTGTCCGCACATCCCCATATAAAACCAAATCGGTGACTCCCTGCCCCAACATGTTTTCGAAAAATGCTGGCCATTGGTCGGCTTGATCGCTGAATGCAACATAGGTTTGATGGTCGCGCCAATAATGGCGATCACCTTGGTTGAAGCCAATTTTGGTTACCTTCGCACCAGATGCCATCAATGTCCGTGACAATTCAAAGAAAAACGGACCGTGCGGGCCTTGCAAAAACACAAAGTGCTTTTGATTTTGCGATGCCTTTTCAGACATTTACATCCCCTTGTACGATCACCAATTATGAACAGATAATATCTGACAGTTATTTATCAATACAACAACAATAATCGTTTAACATGGCCAGATCATGGCGAATGAGAAAGTTTGAAACAATTCTGTGCGAAGGTGTGGTTTTATGTATAAGGTATTCACGCGGTTAGGCTTGCACGCCACGCAAACAAAATATATCTGCGCGATAACTGTAAAAGGATAATGTTGTGTTCACTGGGATCATCACCGACATCGGCGAAATCATCGAATTGGAACAACGCGGCGATCTGCGCGCGCGTATTAAAACCGCATATAAAATCGACACCATTGATTTGGGTGCATCCATCGCAAATGATGGTGTTTGCCTGACTGTTATCGAAACAGGTGCCGATTGGTTTGATGTTGAAATTTCCGCAGAATCCGTTTCCAAAACCAATATCGGTGCGAAACAAAACGGCTGGAAACTTGGCCGATCTGTGAATTTGGAACGTGCCTTAAAGGTGGGTGATGAATTGGGTGGGCATTTGGTGTCTGGCCATGTTGATGGCATCGCAATCATCACGGATATTCAAAACGATGGCGACAGCACGCGCGTGGAATTCGAAGCACCCGAAGCATTGGCAAAATTCATTGCCCAAAAGGGTTCTGTCACATTGAACGGCACGTCATTGACCGTAAACGGGGTGAATGGAAACCGATTTGATGTCAATTTGATCCCGCATACCAAAACACACACCACTTGGGGTGATGTGGCGCTAAATGATCAGGTGAATTTGGAAATTGATACCTTGGCGCGCTATGTGGCGCGTCTGGTTGAACTGCGACAAATATAGGGGGTTGTGATGCTGGGTGCGACAAAAACAAATGTGAAACCAAAACTTGATTTTGGTGACAACCCACCACGCGTGATTGTTATATCTGCGCAATATTATAGCGATGTTGAACAAGCATTGGTTGATGGTGCGCGCGAACAGTTACGCCAATCTGGTGCTGACTTTGAAATTCATCAGGTTCCTGGCGTGTTGGAATTGGCGCCTGCGTTGCGCATGGCGATAAACACGGGGAAATTTGACGCCTATGTCGTTTTGGGCGGGGTTGTTGATGGCGATATTGCTCAAGAAACAATTTATGCTCAATGCGTTCAGGCCATTACCCAGATCAGCACACAAGGCTTTGCCATTGGGATGGGCGTCATCTGTTCCGACAGCCGTAAAAACCTTTTGAAAGATGCCAATGTCAAACGCGGTGATGCAGGCGGTGATGCCGCAGCCGCCGCTTTGCACTTGATCTCGCTGTTCAGAAAGTTAAACGGCGAAAAGAAGGGCATCGGCTTTAAGCCTGCTAGTGAACATATTTTGATTGCTGAACGCGATCAGGGAAAAAAGACAACATGACAGGCACAGACAGACGCCAAATGAAATCAGCCTCGCGGCTATACGCTGTTCAGGCGTTATTTCAAATGGAAGCATCCGATCAAACCATGGACGAGGTGCGCCAGCAATTCATTGACCACCGATTTGGTGCAGAAATGGCCGAAGGTCAGATGGCCGATGGCAATGTCGCCCTGTTTGAATCCCTGATATTCGAGGCGGTGAATTCGCAGGCCAAAATTGACCAAATGACTGACAAAGCATTGGTTGCAAAATGGCCAATTGACCGGATTGATCCAACCTTGCGTGCATTGTTTCGCGCAGCGGGCGCAGAATTGGTGCTTGGCAACACACCACCGCGTGTCGCCATCAGCGAATATGTTGACGTCGCCAAGGCGTTTTTCCCCGAAGGTCGCGAAGCGAATTTTGTTAATGCCGTTTTGGATCACATGGCACGCGCCATTAACCCAGAGGCATTCGCCTAATCACGCAAGCTTTGCTTGCTAAGCTGCCCGCAATCTGACCATGATACACCATAGAGAGGTGTGCATGTGCGATTGGCTGTGATCATATCAACCATCCTGTTATCCGTGCAAATGTCATTTGCTGCGCCGATCAGCTATGACATTGACAAGGATGCGAGTATTGTTGGTTTCACCTATCGGTTTGGCCCAGAAACCATCATGGGCAAGTTCAATGATTATGACGCCGAATTGCGTATTGATTTTGACCGCGTGAAAAACAGTACCGTGAATGTGCGCCTTGATACAACCAAGGCCACGGCGGGGTTTCCATTTGCCACCCAAGCATTGCGTTCAAAGAAAATTTTGAACGTAGATAACTTTCCCAATATTACCTTTCAATCAACCAACATCACTGGGGGTGGGAATACCGCCACGATCAATGGCAATGTGACAGTGCGCGGCATCACCAAACCATTGACCCTCACGGCAAAGCTATTTCGTGCAGTTGGTACAACCGCGGATGAACGTGACAACCTCACCATCAAAATCACTGGCCAGATTGATCGTACAGAGTTCGGTGCGACAGGTTACGCCAAAGAGGTTGGCGATATTCTTCGCATCGCAATTGATGCAAAAATACAGGCGCAATAACATGTGGCGCAATTCCAAGGATCGTTTCGGCACGATAACAAAATCATTTCACTGGGTGATGGCGCTTTTGATCATGGCGATGTTTGGGTTGGGGCGATATATGACGGGTCTGCCACCCAGCCGTGATTTAATTTATTACTATGGTTTGCATAAATCTTTTGGCATATTGCTGATCGCGCTGATCGTGATGCGTATATTTTGGCGCAAATCAAACCCTGCGCCAAAACCTTTGGGTGATGATGCGCGTGCCAATCGGTTGGCGGAAATTATGCATCGCATCCTGTATCTGTTGATGGTCTTGGTCCCATTGCTCGGCTGGGCGGGCAGTTCGGCGAGCGGATTGGGCGCATCGTTTTTCAACCTGTTGAACATGCCAAATATCGCGCCCGAAAATGAAACGTTAGAACTGTTATTATTTCGCATACATGAAATTGCCGCCACCCTTTTGGTGATCCTCGCGCTCGCCCATGCGGGGGCGGCATTGTATCGCCATTTCATCAAACGCGATGACACGCTTCGCCGTATGACAATACGTTAACATTCCCCTCTTTCTTAATCGGAAAAAACTGCCATAGTGCAAAAAACAGCACGGCAGTTTCCAATGCGTCTTTTAATTTCCTTCGCGGCACTTTTGTTTTCAATCACCCTGTTGCAATTGTCATCAGGTGCGATTGGCCCGTTGGATGTATTGTCTGGCATCCAAGAAGGTTTCACGACCACACAAATTGGGTTGCTTGGGTCGTCCCATTTTCTGGGATTTTTTATCGGTTGTTGGTGGTCACCGCGATTGATCGGTACCATTGGGCATTCGCGCGCATTTGCGGTTTTTGCGGCGATGGGTGCGATTGGGGCGCTGGCGCATCCCATCATCATCGGCCCAAATGTTTGGGCATTTTTGCGCATCCTAAGTGGTCTGTGCGTCGCGGGATGTTACACCGTGATCGAAGCATGGTTTCAAGCGAAACTCACCAATGAAATTCGCGGGCGCGTGATGGGTGCATATCGTGTGGTCGATATTTCTGCGTCTGCTTTGGCGCAAACCATGATCGCGTTTTTGGAACCTGCATCATATGTGTCATACAATATCCTCGCGATATTGGCCTGTGCCTGTATTTTGCCGCTAACACTTACCACATCGCAACAACCCGCCGTGCCATCCGCGCCACGCCTCCACCCGATCCGCACCGCAATCACATCACCACTTGGTGTGGCAGGTGTGGTTGTCGCCGGTGTTTCATCTGCGGCGTTTCGTATGGTCGGCCCAATTTACGGCAGCGAAATTGGATTAACGCGCAGCCAAATTGGTACGTTTCTGGCGACGGTTTTAATCGGGGGGGCGATTGCACAATTTCCAGTCGGGTATCTGGCCGATAAATTTGATCGCCGTTGGGTGCTGATCTGGTTGTCACTGGCCAGCATCGCGGTTTGTATTCTGCTCACCATGTTTGGGAATACCCATCCGATGGGCGTTTATGCAATGGCAGCATTATTTGGATTGACGACATTTCCAATTTTCTCCGTCTCAGCCGCCCACGCCAATGATTTCACCACCGCTGAAAAACGTGTGGAATTGAACGCATCCCTGATGTTTTGTTATGGTATCGGCGCAATTTTTGCGCCGTTAATCGCATCAAGCCTGATCCAATCGCATGGCCCAACAGCGCTGTTTGCATTTATATCCATAGCGCATTTTGGTCTTGTCATTTTTGGCGGCTGGCGCATGTTGGCGCGTCCTTCCGCCGCCAAGCGTACCAGCTATCGCTATATGCCCCGCACATCATTTCAAATTGGCAAGCTGTTAAAGAGACAAAAACGCGACTAGCAGTCGGCGATGGTTTGCGTTAAATCACACCAAACACGCAATAGAATGGTACGCAATATGTCACGCACCCTGATTACATCCGCCCTGCCCTATATCAACGGCATCAAACATCTTGGCAATCTTGTCGGGAGCCAATTGCCATCTGATGTATACGCCCGATACTGTCGCGCCATCGGGCACGAGGTGATGTATATCTGTGCCACTGATGAACACGGCACACCCGCCGAATTGGCCGCGGCCAAGGCTGGCAAAGATGTCGCTGATTTTTGTGCAGAAATGCATGATGTTCAGGCCGAATTGGCGCGTGGTTTTCGCCTGTCGTTCGATCATTACGGGCGATCGTCCAGCCAGCGCAACCATACCCTGACCCAGCATTTCGCAGGGCGTTTGGCCGATGCAGGCATGATCGAAGAAGTGTCCGAAAAACAAGTTTATTCAAACGCCGATGGTCGTTACCTGCCCGATCGTTATATCGAAGGCGAATGCCCCAATTGTGGATATGATGGTGCGCGCGGTGATCAATGTGAAAACTGCACGAAACAATTGGAACCAACCGATTTGATCAACCCACGTTCCGCAATTTCTGGATCAACGGATTTGGAAGTGCGCGAAACCAAACACCTGTATCTGCGCCAATCAAAGCTGCGCGATAAATTGGATGCATGGATTGATACCAAATCCGACTGGCCCGTTTTAACCACATCAATTGCCAAAAAATGGCTTCATGATGGGGATGGATTGCAAGATCGCGGGATTACGCGTGATCTGGATTGGGGTGTTCCCGTCAAACGTGGTGACGCCGAATGGGGCGGCATGGAAGGCAAAGTATTTTATGTTTGGTTCGATGCCCCCATCGAATATATCGCCGCCACCGCAGAATGGGCCGATGCCAATGGCAAAACCGATGCCGATTGGGAACGCTGGTGGCGCACGGATAAGGGCGCGGATGATGTGAATTACGTCCAATTCATGGGCAAGGATAACGTCCCCTTTCACACGCTGTCATTTCCGGCCACGATTATGGGATCGGGTGAACCTTGGAAATTAGTCGATTACATTAAATCGTTCAATTACCTCAATTATGATGGCGGTCAGTTTTCCACATCCAAAGGGCGCGGCGTTTTCATGAACGAAGCCTTGGATATCCTGCCATCCGATTATTGGCGCTGGTGGTTGATGACCCACGTTCCAGAAGGATCGGATAGCGAATTTACTTGGGACAGTTTCCAACAAGGTGTGAACAAAGATTTGGCCGATGTCTTGGGAAATTTCGTATCACGCATCACCAAATTTTGTCGTGCCAAATTTGGCGAAGAGGTCCCCGCAGGGGGCGAATATGGTGCGGCGGAATTGGATGTGATTGCAACAATCACTGCTCGCCTTAAATCATATGAAACCAATATGGCGGCGATGGAAATGCGCAAGGCCACAGGTGATCTGCGCGCGATTTGGGTTGCGGGCAATGAATATTTGCAATCGGCGGCACCTTGGACTGTGTTCAAGGAAAACCCAGATGCGGCGGCAACATCTGTGCGTTTTGCATTAAACCTGATCCCGCTTTATGCAGCATTGTCTGAACCATTCATCCCTGACGCCGCAAAAACCATGGCAGATGCGATGAATGTAGATATTGCTTGGCCAACGGATGTTTCTGTGGCGCTTAACGCCTTGCCTGCAGGGCATGCGTTTAACGTGCCAGACGTAATGTTTGCAAAAATCAGCGATGATCAACGCGATGAAATGCAAGCAAGGTTTGCGGGGCAAAACGCCTAAGTTGATTGCAAAGTAGATTGGTGGGGATATAGTCGACCCGTGATTTAACGGAGGACACAATGACCGATACCCCCACCCTTGGCTTTGATACATTACAGGTGCATGCAGGTGCGGAACCTGATCCCGCCACTGGCGCGCGCCAAACCCCGATTTACCAAACAACCGCCTATGTTTTTCGCGATGCGGATCACGCGGCGAAATTGTTCAACCTAGAAGAAGTTGGATATATCTATTCGCGCCTGACCAACCCAACGGTTGGTGCATTGCAAACGCGCATCGCTGCCCTTGAAGGTGGCGCTGGTGCCGTATGTTGTTCATCAGGTCACGCGGCGCAATTGATGGCGCTGTTTCCATTGATGTCGCCGGGTAAAAACGTGATCGCATCAACGCGCCTTTATGGTGGGACGGTGCAGCAATTCAACCAAACCATCAAAAAATTCGGCTGGTCCGCGAAATTTGTCGATTTTGACGATTTGGACGCGGTCAAGGCTGCGATTGACGATGATACCCGTGCTGTATTTTGTGAATCCATCGCCAATCCGGGTGGATATATCACCGATCTGGATGCGATTTCAGCGATTACAGATGATGCTGGCATTCCGTTGATCGTGGATAACACATCCGCCACCCCATATCTGTGCAACCCCATTAAACATGGTGCGACATTGGTTGTGCATTCGACCACAAAATACCTGACGGGGAACGGCACGGTCACAGGTGGTGCGGTTGTGGATTCTGGCAAATTTGATTGGTCGGCTTCGGATAAATTTCCGTCCCTATCCGCACCAGAACCCGCGTATCATGGAATCAAATTTCACGAGGCATTGGGCCCGATGGCATTTACCTTCCATTCCATCGCCATTGGATTGCGCGATTTGGGTATGACAATGAACCCACAAGCGGCGCATTACACGTTGATGGGTATTGAAACACTTAGCCTGCGCATGGAAAAACATGTGTCCAACGCGATCGAGGTTGCGACATGGCTTGAAAATGATCCACGGATCACAGCCGTGACATATGCAGGGTTAAAATCATCACCTTATCATGGGCGCATTGCGAAAATCTGTCCCAAGGGTGCGGGTGGCCTGTTCACCGTCGCGGTGAAAGGCGGTTATGATGCCTGTGTGAAATTGGTAGATAGCTTGAATCTGTTTAGCCATGTGGCCAACCTTGGCGACACACGTTCATTGGTGATTCATTCGGCATCCACCACACATCGCCAGTTAAGCGATGAACAACGTGCGGCGGCAGGTGCGGCATCTGATGTGGTGCGTTTGTCAATCGGGATCGAAGACCCCAAAGATTTGATTGCTGATTTGGATCAAGCACTTAGCGCGGCAACAGCCTAAAGCAAAAAGAGCGCGGAAATATCCGCGCTCTTTTCACATTATGTGGTGTGGAATTATTGCCATTCCCATGGGCGAACAAACCCACCCAACGCGGCAGTGACCGCCGCATCATCAGCGTCACCAGTTTTGCTGAGACGCGCAACAAGACCACGCTTTTTATCCTCGATAACTTCACTCACTTCTGCGCCAATCCCGGCATCAGCCAGCGCAGCATTGTAAACGCGGGTGATTGCAGAACGACGTAGATCAGGTTTAAAGATTTTCCCAACGGCCGTTTTTGGCAATTCATCCATGATTTCAATGTATTTTGGCACGGCGGCGCGTTCTGGAACATGTTCTTTACAGAAATTTTCCAGCTCTGCGATATCCACCTGTGCACCATCGTTAAGTTCGACATAAACACATGGCAATTCACCTGCTTTGGCATCGGGTTGTCCGATGGCACCTGCGAATGCAATTGCGGGATGGCCTGCCAATGCTTCTTCGATCAAGGCGGGGTCGATGTTGTGACCACCACGAATAATCAAATCCTTGGCACGCCCTGTGATCCACAAATAACCGTCACTGTCGATACGGCCCAAGTCACCCGTGCGCAGATACCCACCATCGGCAAACAAACCGTTATTTTTTGCCGCTTCGGTATAGGTTTCGCCAACCGCAACACCTGGGTTTGACACACAGATTTCGCCAACCTCGTCCACACCCATTTCTTTCGTAACTTTGCCAGCAGCATCGCAATCCAAAATGCGCACATCGGTGTGTGGCAATGGAATGCCCACAGACCCAACCTTGCGCAACCCGTCCTTGGGATTACAAGACACAAGACATGTTGCCTCTGTCATGCCATAACCTTCGACAATTTCAACACCCGTGACGGATTGGAATTTTTTGAACAATTCAATTGGCAAAGGTGCAGAACCACAAAATGCCGCATCCAATGTGGAAATATCCGCATCACCCACAGGGCGTTGCAGCAACGCCGCCGCTGCAGTTGGCACCGTAACCATGAACGTTGCACCCCAGCGATCAATCAATTTCCAGAAATTATCAAACACGCCATCCCCGCGATACCCCGCTGGGGTTGGCAACACCATATGTGCACCTGAATGCATACAGCCAGCCCAAATCGGATAGGCCGCAAAAACGTGGAACAATGGCAATGGGCACAGCACCACGTCATTTTCAGAATACAGCAAACGCCCACCGATCCAACCGTTATAGATCACGCCTGAATGGCGGTGCTGGGCGATTTTGGGCATGCCCGTTGTGCCACCCGTATGGAAATTCGCACAGAAACGATCATCTAGGTTTTCTTCGAAATCCAGAGCATCACCATTTTGACGTGCCAATGATTTATCAAAATCAATCACATTTGCCGTATGGGTCACTGGGTTTTTGGGACGGATCAATGACGCAATCCAAGATGTTGGTGGCGTCAGATGTTTGATCAGATCAATTTCGATAACTGTTTTCACATTTGGCGCTGCTGCCACCGCAGCCGCCGCCAATTGTGCAACTTCGGTTTTTGGAAATGCCTTGAGCGTTACCAAAACCTTGGCGCCAGTTTCACGCAACAATGCCGCGATTTGATCGGGTTCAAGTGTTGGGTTGATCGGAGCGACAACGCCCGCTGTCATACCACCAAGCAACGTGATCAGTGTTTCATGTGTTGTTGGCAATAAATATGCCACCACATCTTTTTCGCCAACACCAAGTGAACGAAACAGGTTCGCCGCCTGTGTCACATTGCGTTTCAATTCGGTCCAGGTCAGGGTTGTTGCCTTGTCCTTTGGCCCCGATTTAATTTGAAAACTTACCGCGTTGTTATTTGGAAAACGCGCAGTGGTTTTTGATAGCTGTTGATAAACAGTTTTCGATTCCCAAGCGGATCCTAGTGGCTCTTTTTGTTCAACCGCCGTGATATCGGCGACGTCGCGAAATGGATATGTCAATGTGTTCCTCCCAAAACAGGCAGTCTGTGCTGCTCTTATAGGGGCATAGCATGGTGAAAAAACACATCACGAGCAAGGCTTACGGTACGTACAAATGCAAAAAAGGGCGGGAAAACCCGCCCTTGATCTAAATTTCGTTCCGTCAATTGTATAATACGAAAGGATTATACTGGAATACGCAGAACTTGACCTGGGTAAATTTTGTCAGGATCGGACAACATTGGTTTGTTTGCCTCGAAAATCGCTGTGTATTTTGCGCCATTGCCCATTGTTTTTTCCGCAATCGCCCAAAGCGTGTCGCCCTTTTCAACGGTGTGGAATGTACCACCGCCACCTGCGTTGTCTTCGACACCTGCAACGCCTTCAACGTTACCAACCGCAAGAATGATTTTTTCTTTGGTTTCCTGATCGACGGCATTGCCACCTACGGTCACTTTGTCACCATCAACAGAAATATCCAGACCAGATGCATCCAGACCCAGCTCTTCGATTTCTTTTTTCAGAACATCTGCTGTTGGTTCAGCAGCCTCTGCCGCGCCAAACAAAGATTTACCGGCATTTTTCACAAAACTTAACAGACCCATCGGACTCTCCTTTTAACTTTTGGGCGATTTGTCCGCCCCGTCTAAGACTTGGGGCGGCTTGGGTTAAATTGCAAGTAAATCCGAGAAAAAAATCGAATTAAACATGGTCCGTGAATTGTAGTTTTGCCAATTGAGCATACAGCCCACCTTGTTTGACCAGCTCGCTATGCGTACCTTGTGCAACAACGCGCCCTTCATCCAGAACGATGATGCGATCGGCCTTTTTGACGGTTGCCAAACGGTGCGCCACGATCAAGGTTGTGCGTTCCTTTGCCAATGCATCCACTGCCTTTTGCACGGCTTGTTCGCTTGCCGCATCCAATGCCGATGTCGCCTCGTCCAGCAACAGGATCGGCGCGTCGCGCAAAATAGCGCGTGCAATGGCAAGACGTTGTTTTTGCCCACCTGATAACATCACACCGCGTTCGCCAACGTCGGATTCATACCCATCTGGCAGTGCAGATAAAAAATTATGTGCCGCGGCGGCTTTGGCGGCATCGATCACTTCTGCGTCTGTTGCATCAGGGCGACCAAAGCGAATGTTTTCCATTGCAGACGTTCCAAAAATAACCGCATCTTGGGGAACCAATGCGATATGTTTGCGATAATCTTCGCGTGCCATATCGGTGATTTTCACACCATCAATGGATATGGAACCCGCGGTCAGATCATAAAACCGCAACAACAATTGAAACACGGTCGATTTACCCGCGCCAGACGGGCCAACCAACGCCACAGTTTCCCCTGCTTTGATATCAAGCGTGAACCCATCAAGTGCAGCAACCTTGGGGCGTGCAGGGTATCGGAATGTGACATTATCAAACGCAATCGCACCACGCACAGGTGATGCCAGTGATTTGGGCGCATCGGGATCTTCGACCAAATCATCGGCATTTAACAATTCAACCAATCGCTCGGTCGCACCCGCCGCACGTTGCATTTCACCCCAAAATTCAGCCAATGCGCCAACGGAACCAGCAACCATCACCGAATAGATCACGAATTGCACCAAAACACCGGCGGACATATTGCCATCGCGCACATCACGTGCGCCAATCCATAACACCGCAACAACACCGGTAAAGATCAAGAAGATCACGATCATGGTCATGATCGCGCGCATGCCGATGCGTTGGCGTGCGGCTTCGAATGCTTGTTCAGTTACTCGTGAAAATGTACCACGGCTTGTGGCCTCGTGGGTAAAGGCCTGAACCGTTTGTGCGGCCAATAATGTTTCCGATGCATTGCCCGAACTTTGCGCGATTTTGTCTTGGTTCAATTTGGACAGAACCCGCACCTTTTTCGACATGGTGAAAATCGGGATCAACACAAATGGCACCAATAACAACACCAACCCCGTTAATTTCGCCGATGTGAACAACATCAAAATCAAGCCACCGACCAAAATCAACATGTTGCGCAACGCATATGAAATATAAGACCCGATCACCGACAGGATCAGCGATGTATCTGTTGTGATGCGGCTTAACACCTCGCCCGTCATAAGTTTTTCATAAAATGCGGGGCTCATCCCGATCATTTTATTATAAACGGCTGTGCGAATATCCGCGACAACCCGTTCGCCAAGGCGGGTAACAAAATAATACCGAAACGCCGTACCAATCGCCAACAACGCAGCGACAAAAATCGCAATCATGAAATAACGATCCATGATCGACACATCATCGGTGTTAAACCCATCCACTACTTGGCGCACGGCCAGTGGCATGATCAATGAAATTGATGCGGTAAAGGTCAACATGAATAACGCAGCAATCGTCATCCATTTATATGGCTTAAAAAAGGGATAGAGGCCGCGCAACGCGCCGACATCTTTGCCCTTGGCGCGTTCTTCGGAAATCGCGGCTGTGGATTCGGGTGTAGACATGCGCAAATGAGTATCGCTTACATCACGCTTGGACAAGTCAAAGATAAGGGAATGGAGCGGGTGATGGGAATCGAACCCACGTATTCAGCTTGGAAGGCTGCTGCTCTACCATTGAGCTACACCCGCTTACCCTTCGTTTACCCAAAACTTTGGGGGATATGCAAGCGGTGAATGCGAAATTATACCAACTTATCGCCCAAACGTTTTAACATTGCCAAACAGGTATCAAGCTGCGACAGATCGACGTATTCATCAGGCTTGTGCGCTTGTTCAATGCTGCCCGGCCCACAGATAACTGTGCTAATCCCGTTTTGTTGAAATAATCCCGCTTCGGTACCAAAGGCAACAACATCGGTGGAATTGCCACCTGTCAATTCTTGGACGATTTTCACCGCCGCGCTATCGGGTTCGGGTTCCAACCCGTCCACCTCTGATGCGAAGGTTTCGGCGATATCGGCGGCGGGTGATTTGGCCTGCATTTCTGGGCGCAACACATCGTCAACAAATCGTTGCATTTCACCGCGCAGATAAGTGTGATCGGATTTTTGCACCACGCGCATTTCCCAGCCCACGGTTGCGGTATTTGGCACCACGTTATGGGCAACGCCTGACTGAAATTCGCAAATGCTGGATGTGGAATGCGGGGGGTCAAACGGTGAATTTTTTGGCGCCATTGCGGGCAGATTTGCGCGCACCTCCATCAACTTGGAAACAAACCGCGTCGCATATTCCAACGCGTTAACACATAAATCAGGTTGGCTAGAATGCCCCTCCACCCCTGTGAATTGCGTGGTGTATTCACAACATCCCTTATGACCCTTGATAATGCGCATTGAGGTTGGTTCACCCACAATACAGACGGACGGTTTCAACCCTGATTTCACCAATTCGTCAATCAACACGCGCGCGCCCAAACACCCCACCTCTTCGTCATAGGTGAACGCGAAATGCACCGGTATTTGTAAATCGAGCGTTGCGTAATGCTTGGCGCAAACCAAGCTGGCGGCGATGAAACCTTTCATGTCGCACGTCCCGCGCCCATAGAGCCGCCCCGCACTTTGGCGCATTACAAATGGATCATGTGACCACTTTTGCCCCGCAACAGGAACAACATCTGTGTGACCTGACAAAATGATGCCCCCATCAACATCTGGCCCAAGGGTTGCAAATAAATTCGCTTTGCCTTCCACCGCCGATGACAACACACATTTCGCGCCCAAATTTTCAAGATATTCTTGGATCCATGCAATACATTCTGCATTGCTCTGTGATGATATGGTTTCAAACCCAATCAATCGATCCAAGATTTCAATTGTTTCGCTTAAATCATTTGTCATTTTTTCACGAACAGCTTTCTGGGAACATCTGCAAGCGGTTGTGCAGCGCCGGTTGCGCATATGCGCAGTGTTTCTGTGATTTCCAATCCCCAATCAGGCATCCACAATGCGGGCATGAAATGGAATGTCATGTTGGGTTCTAAAACGGTGTCATCCTCTGGTCGGATCGAATAGGTTCGCTCGCCCCAATCTGGTGGATAGCTTAGGCCAATGGGATATCCACAACGCCCATCACGCTCGACCCCATATTTGTTTAACACCGCATAAAATGCACGCGCCACATCGCCCGTGGTATTGCCCGCAACAGCGGCGTTTATCCCCGCATCAATCCCCTCTAGCACCACTTGTTCAGCGTGGGTGATATCCTTGGGCGGTTCACCGAGCCATATCGTGCGACTAAGCGGGACATGGTATCGTTTGTAACATCCAGCCAGTTCAAAAAACGTACCTGAATTATTGGGGATGGGTTTGTCGTTCCATGTTAAATGTGCGGCGGCGGCCTCTTCTCCGGTTGGTAACAACGGGCAAATCGCGGCGTAATCGCCACCAAAAATACCATCGCTATCCTCTGCCCCCCAAATTCCCGTGCGATAAATTTCAGCGGCAACTTCGTTTTTGCGCTTACCTGGTTCGAAAATCTCAAAAACCCGCGCGTGCATTTTTTCGACAATCCGTGCTGCGCGGTTCATATAGGTTAGCTCGGTTTCGGATTTCACCGCGCGTTGCCAATTGATTAACGCGGTGGCATCCACAAACTTTCCGCCATGCGCGTTCGTTAAAACCGCATGTGCCTTGGCCGAATAATAATAATTTTCCAGCTCCACACCAAGTGTCAGATGCCCCCAGCCACGATCATTCATCGTATGCGATAAATGTTCCATGGCGTGGCGTTCTGTGGACATCACATAATTGTCTGGATAACCGATGATATCGTCCATCGCCATATAACAGGTTTTACTCGCCCCTACCGCATCCATTGCACGCCCCCAATATACGGGATCACCTGTGGGGCCGATGATCACGCCCTGATGAACATAAAAGCTCCAGCCATCATAACCAGTCAGCCATGCCATATTGCTGGGATCGCAGGTAAACAGAACCTCGATACCACGTGCGGCCATTTCTGTGCGCACTGCGGTTAATCGGGATTTATATTCTTGGCGGGTAAAGGGTAGTTCGACGTCTGGCATTTCATTCTCCTGAATTATGCTAATCAGTGAATGATGCGAAAATCAAAATATTTCGCACAAAAAAGGCCACCCGAAGGTGGCCCAATTCGCGCGCGTGGCGGGGAATTAATTCCCCGTTGTTGTTTCCAATAATTTCTTGGCTGCATCTGTTGCGGCCTCTGTCGCTGCATCTTTGGCGGCTTCTACGGCCTCTGCTGCTGCGTCTTTTGCTGCTTCTGTTGCGGCTTCTGTAATGGTTTTTTCAGCTTCTTCTGACATTTCTTCTGTCACGGCTTCTTCGACAGCATCGGTCGCGGCCTCTGTTGCTGCTTCTTCAACTGCTGTTTCTGCAGCTTCTGTTGTTGCTTCCATTGTTGCTTCTGATGCGGCTTCTGTGGCTGTATCCGCAGCCTCTGTTGCCATTTCAGTTGCACCTTCAACAGCGTTTGTTGCGGCATCTTTCACAGCGTCTGCTGCGTCACCTGCAACATCACCAACAGCATCTGTCACTGATTTTGTACCATCGATCACAGATTCAACGGCGTCCGTTGCGCTTTCGGTTACGGCGTCTGCAGCCTCTGATGCGGCGTTGGCGGCGTTATCTTTCATCGCTTCAACAGCTTCGCTTACCGCTGAACCGGCTTCGGTTGCGGCATCTGTCGCACCTTCGGTCACAGCCGTTGCGGCATCTGTTGCGGTTTCAGTAACGGCACCCGCGGCATCGCCTGCGGATTCAACTGCGGTTTCTGTTGCTTCTTTGGCCGCTTCCATTGGGTTTTCTTTGGTCAGGAACCAATATCCACCAGCCAAAACAGCCAAAACGATTATCAAAGACAGTATTTTATTCATAATTACCCCATTCGGTTGCGCCACGGGGGATCGCGACGCTTACATCGCGTATGTGTGTGTAATTTAGCAAAGTATCAACCGCCAAGCCTAAAAAGTTACTTATTTACCCTCACTTCGGCGAAATCTTGCAAGAATCCTTGACCATTGCGCCATAAAGCGCGAGTTAGTCACCTGTGGTTGCCAAGATGTGCAATCATACCTACATTGGCCAAATACGTTAACAATACAAAGGATTTAAGACCATAGCCCGTAGACCACACCATGCGCCACCACAGCGCGATACTGGACCCCGCGCGAACGAGCGCATCAATGCCCCCGAAATTCGATTGATTGGCGCAGACGGCGAAAACATCGGCGTTGTGACCCCTCAACGCGGCCTTGAACTGGCCGAACAAGCAGGATTGGATATTGTCGAAATTTCGCCAAATGCCAAACCGCCTGTTTGTAAGATCATGGATTTGGGCAAGTTCAAATACGAACAACAAAAACGCGAGGCAGAAGCCCGCAAAAACCAAAAGACCATCGAGATTAAAGAGGTCAAATTCCGCCCCAACACGGATAAGCATGATTTCGAAGTAAAAATGCGCAACGTGATGAAGTTCTTGGAAAACGGTGACAAGGTGAAAATCACCATGCGATTCCGTGGTCGTGAAATGGCCCACCAGAACCTTGGCTTGGATTTGCTAAAACGCGTAGAAGAAGCCGTTGGCGAAACGGGTAAGGTTGAAAATCGACCCAAAACCGAAGGCCGCCAAATGACCATGATGATTGGTCCAAGCAAATAAAAACAAAGGCTGGGTTAATCCCAGCCTTTTTCGTTTGCACCCGTTTATATTACTGTAATTTTCGCGCGGCCAGTATCGGGCCAAGCTTTTCACCTTGGACGATCACGGCCAAGGGTTCATCGCGTTCCAAATCATAAGTAAGGTTCAACGGCGTAGATCCGTTCCATTGTGCGATGGTTTCCCATTGCGACACCACATTGGTATATTCAATTGTGCGCCCACCATTTTCACCGTGGCCAATTTTCACACGTTCCATCGGTTTGAAATAAACCAGTTGAACACGTGAACGCCCCACTGGTGCGCTGGCTTTATCCAACTGCACGGTCAAGGTTTTGTTGTGACGTGCGATATTCAAAACGGCGCGTTCTTTCAGCGCGCGCGCCTTGGCGATATAGTCTTCGATCAAACGTGGGCTTTTGCCCGTACCACCTGCGACCTGCCCGACACCGTGTACAATCATTTGTGGTGTGACCAGACGATAGCGCGTGGACAGAATTGTGTTGTATGTGGATTGGCGCTTGCTAAATTTCGCCTGTGCGAATTTGTCTTTCCATCCCAGATAATCCCAATAATCCACATGAAGCCCCAAACCAATGACATCGTCATGCTTTGAAAGCTCGGTCAATATCTTGTCCGCCGGAGGACAGGAAGAACACCCCTGACTTGTGTATAATTCCAAGACTACCATTTTTTGATCTGCTTGGGCTGCGCCCATTCCAAAACAAACCAGTGAGAGCGACGTGAGCAATATACGCATTTCAGTTCCTTGATGTCGATTTTCACCAACTTAATCCGCAGAGTTATAAAACGCTAATAAAGAAATCGCGATCATTGTGTTACGTTGGGAATTTGATGGTTTTCGTTGAATTCATGACGGATTGTGAAGATCGGTTGGTGTAATTTATTCATCCCATAAACGAAAAAACGGCGCAATTTGCGCCGTTGTTCAATTTTATTGTGATATTTGATTAGTCTACTTCGACGATGTCTTCGTCGTCATCTTCGTCATCACAATCGTAGCTGTGGTTATAGTGATGCGAAGGTAAACAGAACCAATCGCTCACGTCATAATCACATGAATCGACTTCTTCTTCCTCTTCTTCACAAATTGGATTGCCGTCTTCGTCGGTGCCGTCACACAAATCATCGCCTTGATCGTCGTCATCACCTTGGTCGTCATCGTTATCGTCGTGGTCATCATTATCGACAGTATCATCGTCACAGTTCCAATCATGATTGTGACCCCAGCGATCATCATCACAATCATTATCGTTGCGATCGTCATTATCGCGATCATCGTTGCAATCATCATCGTGAGAATGCCACCAGCTTGTGTTGTCGCAATCATCATCACGATCGTCGTTGCAATTATCGTAACGCGATCCAGAAGTCTGACAATCGTCGTTGTCATGTGACCACCAATCCCGATCATCGCGGTCGTAACGATCATGGCGGTCGTAACGGTCATGGCGATCATACGAATTGCGATCACCATCGCGACAATCATCGCGATCATCGCGGCTATCTCGATCCCACCAATTTCGTGTGCTGTATGAGTTATGAGAAGAATATCTAAAAATACTAAAAAAACCCATTGAAATGTCTCCCGTTACTTCACCGAAATTGGTGATTAATACCATTTACCTTCGAAACACATTAAAGACATATTTCGTCACGATAAAGTCACTTTTGTCGGCAAATTCCTATTTTTTAAGCATTAATTCCATTGCTGATTTTTCAATCAGTTACAAAAACAACCTAAGGTTGCCTTTTTTTCGCCTTAATTGGAATTTGAACAACCTATTCAATATTCAAGAGCCGAATCTTTTGAGAATAAAAAAAACGGCCCCTGAAAAGGAGCCGTTTTCAACAATTGTAATTTTATGTATTTTAAGACGCTTTGGCCAAGTTACGCAGCACATAGTGCAACACGCCACCATGTTCCAAATATTCGATCTCTACTTCTGTATCGATACGTGATTTCAATGTGATCTCTTTCACATCGCCATTTGGATATGTAATTGTACATGGCACCAATGATTGTGGTTTGATATCACCTTCGAGTTCGGCAATAGAAACCGTTTCTTCACCTGTCAGACCCAGCGTTTTGCGTGTGTCACCATCTGTGAATTCAAACGGGATAACACCCATACCAACAAGGTTTGAACGGTGAATGCGTTCAAAACTTTCGGCGATCACGGCCTTCACACCCAACAGGTTTGTCCCCTTGGCCGCCCAGTCGCGCGATGAACCAGCACCGTATTGCTCGCCACCAAATACAACCAATGGAATACCCGCATCTTTATATGCCATCGCGGCATCGTAGATGGAGGTCTCTTTGCCATCGGGTCCTTTGGAATAACCACCTTCGACACCGTCCAACATTTCGTTTTTGATACGGATGTTGGCGAAAGTGCCGCGCATCATCACCTCGTGGTTACCACGACGAGAACCATAAGAGTTGAATTCACGCACAGGAACTTGACGTTCTGTCAGGTACTGACCCGCAGGTGAGCTTTCTGCAAACGAACCCGCAGGGCTGATGTGGTCGGTTGTGATCATGTCACCCAACAGTGCCAAAACCTTGGCGCCTTTGATGTTTGAAATCACACCTGGTTCTTTGGACATGCCTTGGAAATATGGCGGGTTTTGAACATATGTTGATTGTACTGGCCAATCGTATGTTTTTGCATCTGTTGTTTCAACAGACTGCCATTTTTCGTCGCCCTTAAATACGTCTGCGTATTTGTCCAAGAACGCTTTGCGTGTCACGGTTTGTTCAACCATTTCCGCAACTTCTTGTGTCGTTGGCCAGATATCTTTCAGGTAAACATCTTTACCGTCTTTGTCCGTACCAATCACATCGGTTGCCAGATTGATGTCCAACGTACCCGCGATTGCATACGCAACAACCAATGGCGGAGACGCCAGATAGTTCGCACGAACATCAGGTGAAATACGCCCTTCAAAGTTACGGTTGCCAGACAATACAGATGTCGCCACCAAATCACCCTCGGCAATCGCTGCTGACAATTCTTTTTGGATCGGGCCAGAGTTCCCGATACAAGTCGTACACCCATAACCAACAAGGTTAAAGCCAAGCGCATCCAGATCTTTTTGCAAATCGGCCGCTTCCAAATATGCGGACACAACCTGTGAACCAGGTGCCAATGATGTTTTCACCCAAGGTTTGCGGTTCAAACCAAGTGCCGCTGCCTTGCGTGCAACAAGACCAGCGCCGATCATCACATATGGGTTTGATGTGTTCGTACATGATGTGATTGACGCAATCACAACCTTGCCCGATTCCATTGTGTAATCTTCGCCAGCAACAGCGACCTCTTTGCCCATCGGACGTTTGAAATTTTCTTCCATTTCACGACGGAATGCGTTTTGGCCTTCGGTCAATGCCACGTAATCTTGTGGGCGCTTTGGACCTGAAATCGCAGGAACGATTGTGCCCATGTCCAAGTGCAAAGTGTCTGTGTAAATTGGTGAATAGTTTTCATCGCGCCAGAAACCGTTTTCCTTTGCGTATGCTTCAACCAATGCAACACGATCTTCGTCGCGACCCGTGTTTGTAAGATAACGGATTGTTTCGCCATCAATCGGGAAGAAACCACAAGTTGCGCCATATTCAGGTGCCATATTCGCAATCGTTGCACGATCGGCCAATGGCAGTTTATCCAAACCTGAACCATAGAATTCAACGAATTTGCCAACCACGCCTTTGATGCGCAGCATTTCAACCACTTTCAAAACAAGGTCAGTACCCGTTGTACCTTCCATCATTTCACCGGTAAGTTCGAAACCGATAACTTCTGGGATCAACATGGAAATTGGCTGGCCTAACATTGCGGCCTCTGCCTCAATCCCGCCTACACCCCAACCGAGTACAGCCGCGCCGTTCACCATTGTTGTGTGGCTGTCTGTACCAACAAGCGTATCTGGATATGCGATTTCAACACCGTTTTGGTCTTTGTCTGTCCAAACGGTTTGCGCCAGATATTCAAGGTTCACTTGGTGACAAATACCTGTGCCCGGAGGAACAACACGGAAATTGTTAAATGCTTTCTGACCCCATTTCAGGAATGTGTAACGCTCAAGGTTGCGTTCATATTCACGATCCACGTTCATCTGGAACGCGCGTGGGTTACCAAATTCATCAATCATGACCGAGTGGTCGATAACCAAATCAACAGGGTTCAGCGGGTTAATCTTTTCCGCATCACCACCCAATGCAACGATACCATCACGCATCGCGGCCAAATCAACCACGGCTGGAACTCCGGTGAAATCTTGCATCAAAACACGTGCTGGACGGTATGCGATTTCGCGCGGATTTTTACCACCCTTAACGCCCCATTCGGCGAATGCTTTGATGTCATCAACGGAAACTGTTTTGTCATCTTGGAAACGCAACATGTTTTCCAAGACCACTTTCAGCGCTGCTGGCAGGTTGGAAAAATCGCCCAGTCCCGCTTCTTGTGCGGCTGGAATGGAATAATAATCAATTGATTTGCTACCAACAGTCAGCGTTTTACGTGTGTTGCTAGAATCTTTGCCGACGATTACGGTCATGAGGCCTCCGATTTATGGCTAAGTTTACGGTTAGTGGGCTTATGCGACATTATAATGAGTCGGGCAAGTGGTAATTGTATACTATTGTATGCAGAGCACGCATAATCTGCGCTGCTTTGGCTGCTTTCCAAACGGTTATTGATCGGCTAAGCCATTGAACATGAGCCTCTCTGTGCAAAATATTTCCTGTCATCGTGCGGGACGAGCGATTTTTGAAAACCTGTCTTTCGATCTCAACAAAGGCGATTGTCTGGTGCTGCGCGGCCCAAACGGAAGCGGCAAAACCACATTATTAAAAACCCTTGCGGGAATTTTGCCCAGCGCCACGGGCGAAATTCACTGTGATCCCGCGCAAATTTCATATGCAGGGCATTTGGATGCGATCAAGGCGCAATTAAGCGTGCGTGAAAATCTTGCCTTTTGGGCTGGGGTTTACAACGCCCGCGATCTTGATCGGGTAATGTCGAAATTTGATCTGGCAACATTGGCGGATCGATATGGGCAAACGCTTTCTGCCGGGCAACGACGTCGTCTGGGATTGGCACGTATGATTTTGACAGATTGCCAAATTTGGTTGCTGGATGAACCGACAAATTCACTGGATGCGGAACATGCGGCGGTGTTCGCAAAGTCCATCACCAAACATTGCGCTGATGGTGGCATTGCCGTGCTTTCCAGCCACATTGATTTGCACATTCCAAACACACAAACCTTGGATATGGCGGATTTCGCGCCAAGCGGCACCATCGAAACGGATCCGTTTTTGCAAGGAAGCTTTTCATGAAATCGCTTTTCTTGCGCGACATTAAACTGGCATTTCGATCTGGTGGCGGATTTGGCCTGACACTTGCATTTTTCTTGATCGTGATTTTGTTTGTTCCACTGGGCGTTGGTGCGGATAGCGCGATACTTGCCCGTATTGCACCTGGCATTTTGTGGATCGGGGCGATCTTATCTTGTTTGCTATCGCTTGATCGTATTTTCCAACTAGATTTCGAAGATGGCACATTAGAGGCATTGGCAACATCACCCCTGCCCCTTGAATCCATTGCCGCATCAAAGGCCGCCGCACATTGGATCACCACGGGATTACCACTGACACTGATCGCACCATTACTGGCATATCTGTTGCAAATGCCCAGCTCCGGTTACATCTGGCTGATTGCGAGTTTGCTGATCGGCACACCTGCACTTAGCTTTATCGGGACATTTGCCGCGGCTGTGACCGTTGGTGTAAAGCGTGGTGGGCTTTTGCTATCGCTGCTCGTTCTTCCGCTTTATATCCCAACACTGGTGTTTGGTGCACAAACGGTTATTCGTGCAACGGTTTCACTTGACCCCATGCCGGCGTTATTGCTGACCACTGGGATCAGCTTATTTTCCATCGCATTAATGCCCTTTGCCTGTGCTATGGCGCTCAAGGTGAACTTAAAATAACACAAGCGTGACGTTCTGAACCGTTGCGACGATGAAACCAACCAAATAAAAGGCCGCCTATGTCATTATGGGAATATGCAAATCCAGTAAAATTTATGGCGCTCTCGGGGCGCGTTTTACCTGTGCTTACGATTTTATCGGCGATGTTATTGGTTTCTGGATTAATCTGGGGATTCTTTTTCACGCCCCACGATTACAAACAAGGCGCCACGGTTAAAATCATATTCCTGCATGTGCCCGCCGCAATGATGGCAATCAATGCATGGGTGATGATGTTGGTTGCCTCTTTGATCTGGTTGATCCGACGCCACCACGTTTCCGCATTGGCCGCCAAGGCCGCCGCGCCCATTGGCATCACCATGACTTTGATCGCAATCGCCACTGGTGCAATTTGGGGCAAGCCCACTTGGGGGACCTATTGGGAATGGGAACCGCGCTTAACCGCTTTTGTAATATTGCTGGTGTTTTATCTGGGCTATATCGCCCTTTGGGAAGCGATAGAGGATAAGGACACCGCTGCTGATCTTACCTCAATCCTATGTATGGTTGGATCTGTGTTTGCCGTGCTCTCACGCTATGCGGTGAATTTTTGGTCACAGGGATTGCACCAAGGTGCATCTCTTTCTTTGGACAAGGAACAGCATGTGGACAACGCATTCTATTTTCCACTGCTGGTCTGTATTGGCGCATTTGTTTTATTATTCATTACTTTGGTTTTGTTGCGCACCCGCACTGAAATTCGCCTGCGACGAGCCAATGCGCTGGCAAATCGGGGGCGGTCACATGGTTGATCTTGGAAAACACACCACAGAAGTATTGCTTGCGTATGGCATATCCATCGCATTGATCGTTATCCTTGTTGGGTGGAGCTTGGCACAAGCAAAAAAAGCCAAAGCTCGATTGGCCCAGCTGGAAAACACGCAAAAGTAGAGCAAACTTACCCTTACGGCAATTTATCGCTGTTCAAATGCAATATATCTTTACCTGTGCTGATAATGGTGTAACGCTTCGCGCTGCCTATTGTGGCAAAAACAAGGGAAATTGAAATGACTGTACTAAAAACATCTCTGCTACTTATTCTGACTGCCAGCTTTCTAACTGCGTGCGCCAAAAAAGAAGAGCCAGCACCAATGATGGAAGACACAATGATGACAACTGACGAGCCAATGTCAAAACTGTAAATCATTATTGAATACAAAAACGGCGCGCAAATCGTTGCGCGCCGTTTTCATTTCAACATCTGTTGAAACTAGTCGATATCCAATTCTGCCATCATGATCACGGCGCGCGCTGCCTCGGCACCTTTTTTCACGAAATGTTTGGTGTAAAATTCGATATGCTCTGGCGTTTCTTGGAATTCATGTGGTGTCAGGCTGACAGAATAAACAGGTACACCTGTTTCCATCCCCGCCTGAACCAAGCCATCAACAACCGCTTGGGCCACAAATTCATGGCGATAGATACCACCATTCACCACCAATGCAGCGGCAACAACGCCGTCATATTTACCCGTCGCGGCCAGCTTTTTCGCAACCAGCGGCATTTCCAATGCACCTGGCACGCCAAACACTTCCAGATCACATTCAACACCTTGGGATTTCATTTCTGCTTCAAACCCAATTTGAGTTTGATCAACGATTGGCGCATGCCAGCGCGCCTTTACATAAGCAATTTTAAGGGGTTTTGTCATCGTTTAGGTTCCTTTCAATAAGACGCCTTGCAATCGCAAGAAACGCCCAGACAAAACCCAGAGCGATAGACAGACGGATTCCCCCATCTGCCCCTTCTCTTTCATCCAGACTTTCACTGTCGGCCTTGGGATTGCACCAAGTCTGCTGACCCTTTCGAAAAAGGCGCTCGCGGGCTGATAAGTTTCCTTAAACACCGCCGGTGGGGAATTACACCCCGCCCTGAGAATATGCGTTGTTTGGCATAAATTGAAATTCAGGCCAAGGGGAAAAATATACGGTAACGTTGGGTTTACTGTGCAAGTGTCGACCATACACACCAATCAAATTTCGCGAAAATCCAGAAATCCCGCATTGCACATATGCACCATGCACCGTTAAACAACACCCAACAGATTTACGGAGCCAAGCATGACAAAATCCATCACCATTACCCGCCCTGACGATTGGCATTTGCATTTGCGTGATGGTGATATGTTGCGCGCCGTGTTACCCGAAACCGCACGTGATTTTGCACGCGCGATTATCATGCCAAACTTGGTGCCACCAGTTGTCACCGCCAAAGACGCAAGCGCATATCGTGATCGCATCATGGGCGCATTGCCCGATGGTTCCGATTTTAAACCGCTGATGACGCTGTATCTTACTGAAAACACAGATCCAGATGATGTGGCGGCGGCATTTCATGACGGGCTGATCAATGCAGTGAAATATTATCCTGCGGGTGCAACCACCAATTCCGATGCGGGTGTATCCAACATCAAAAATGTTATGCCCGTTTTGGAACGTATGGCCGCAATCGGATGCAACCTGTGCATCCACGGCGAGGTGACGAATCCAGAGGTTGATATTTTCGATCGCGAGGCTGTGTTCTTGGAAACCATCCTTGATCCATTGCGCAATGCATTGCCCGAATTGCGAATAACATCAGAACATATCACCACCAAAAACGGGGTGGATTATGTGAAATCGGCGGATCGCAACTTGGCAGCATCAATCACAACGCATCATTTGATTATCAACCGCAACCACATCTTGGTGGGTGGAATAAAACCGCATTATTATTGTTTACCAGTTGCCAAACGCGAAACCCACCGCGTTGCACTGGTGGATGCAGCAACATCGGGTGATGCACGATTTTTCCTTGGCACTGATAGTGCACCGCACACTGACCCCACCAAAGAAAACGCATGTGGCTGTGCGGGCTGCTTCACCGCAACCAATACCATGTCATGTCTTGCGCATGTGTTTGAGGCCGCAAATGCGTTGGATAAATTAGAAAAATTCACCAGCCTCAATGGCCCTGAACATTACAATTTACCGGTGAATGACAGCAAAATTACACTGGTGAAATCGGATGCTCCCGTGGTCTATCCAAGCAAGATTGAAACAGCAGACAGCACCGTCACCGTGTTCGATCCAGGTTTCGATTTACATTGGAAAGTCGCGTAATTTTCGTAATTCACACCTTATCCACAGCTTATCCAGATAGCTTCTGCAACCAATTTGTGGCATAGTGATTTTAATCAGAAAAACCATAATCCAGCGGCGAGCAGAAATTCATGAATGAGATTAGCGCGTTAGGCAACGGTGTCCCCGCCGAAGCATCAGAATCACCAACCCTGCCCCATAATATCGAGGCTGAACAGGCATTGTTGGGCGCATTGTTGGTGAATAACGATGTGTATGATCGCATTGCATCCGTTGTCAAAGACATCCATTTCTTTGATCCTGTGCATGGTCGCATCTTTCAAGTTATCTCTGCGCGTATTCAAAAAAACGCGCTCGCCTCCCCTGTCACCATCAAGGCATTTATGGAAGACGACGAAGGTCTGGCCGAACTGGGCGGCCCTGCGTATCTGGCGCGTCTTGCGGGTGCATCTGTGTCTGTTTTCGCCGCGCGTGATTATGCACAAATGATTTATGACATGGCCATTCGCCGTGATCTAATGTCCATCGGCGAAGAGATTTCGCAAAAGGCCGCTAATATTGAGGTCGCATCAGAACCCAAAGACCAAATTGTTGAGGCCGAGCAAAAATTATACAGCCTGTCCGAACAAGGCCAAGTCGAAAGCGGATTTCAAAGTTTCTTACAAGCGGTGACAGAGGCCGTGACGCAAGCCAACGCCGCCTATCAACGTGATGGCGGTTTGGCAGGGATTTCAACGGGCCTGCGTGATATGGATAAAAAACTGGGCGGTTTACACCGTTCCGATTTGATTATTCTTGCCGGCCGCCCATCAATGGGGAAAACCTCGCTTGCGACCAACATCGCCTTTAATGTTGCCAAAGCATATAAAAAAGGCATCACCGCTGATGGTACAGAAGGCGCGGTAGAGGGTGGCGTTGTTGGATTTTATTCGCTCGAAATGTCAGCCGAACAATTGGCTGGGCGGATATTATCAGAGGCCGCAGAGGTTCCATCACAACAGATCCGTTCTGGTGATATGACCGAAGAAGAATTCCGCCGCTTTGTGCAAGCGGCCAAAGATTTGGAAACTTGCCCGCTTTATATTGACGATACCGCTGCACTTCCGATTAGCCAACTTGCCGCGCGCGCGCGTCGTTTGAAACGTACACATGGGCTTGATGTGTTAATGGTGGATTATCTACAACTTGTTCGTCCGGCATCGGCCAAAGACAGCCGCGTAAACGAGGTGTCGGAAATCACTCAAGGGTTAAAGGCCATCGCCAAGGAATTAGACATCCCCGTGATTGCCCTGTCTCAGCTTTCGCGTCAGGTTGAAAGCCGTGAAGATAAACGCCCACAGCTTTCTGACTTGCGTGAATCTGGTTCGATCGAACAAGACGCCGATATCGTCATGTTCGTGTATCGCGAAGAATATTACAAAGAGCGCGAAAAACCGGGTGATCACGAAGCGGATAAAATGATGATCTGGCAAGAAGAAATGGAAGCATTGCACGGAAAGGCAGAGGTCGTAATCGGCAAACAACGCCACGGCCCCATCGGCACCGTGGAATTATCATTCGAAGGCCAATTCACCCGCTTTGGCAATCTTGCACAAGCATGGCAACAAGGCGGTGGCGAAGACAGCTTTTAGTTATTGCAATAACGCGGCTTCGTGTTCGCGCAACGCAATGCGTGCGGTTTGACCGTAATGCGATTGATTTTTCGCAAGCTCTGGAAAGAGGCGCAGCAATTCCTCGCGTGTTGCATCCTCTAACTTTGACAATCCCATTGCTTGTGGGTGAAAGCTTTCGGTTGGAATACCTTCGGCGAAAATGATTTCATGTTGATCGAACAAGATGTGGAAATATTCCACCTCTTCGCGTTCTTCAACGATGATTGAATGATCGTTCACCAATGATTTTGCAGGCACCAAAACCTGATTTTCGCCAAACAATAAATCCGCACGCCAATCTTGTAAAAACATGCGGTGTTGTTGGGAAACACACAAATCGCGACGATTGCCCAAAGCGCCTTTTTTGATCCGCACTGGTGCATTCACGCCGCCTCCGCTGACGCGGCTACGACCGATCCAGCGGATGGTTTGAAAACCATTATCTTTGGTGCGAATTTTTTGCCCGACGCGTAATTCTTCGACCGGGCAATATTTTTTATCCGTTTTTATCAATGTTCCACGCAGGAAACACACAAATTGCGTGTCATTGCGATTGGCGGTGATATCAAAATTATCACCGATCAAGCCATCAAGAGTGATGCTTTCCATCGCTTGGGATTCAAACAATGTGTTATCCGCATTGGCGGTAATTTCTGGGAATAGATATAAGTCCCCATTGGACATTTGCACCAAAACGGCGGTGACATTTGCCGTGCTACCATCGGCGAAATTGACTGTTGCGTTATAAACTTGGGTGCTGTCGGGGGAAATCGTTGTGACAACCCCGTCATTATCAATGGTAAAGGTTTCTAAATTACCGGCAGTCTGGTTAAAATCATTGTCTTCGATAACCGTATCGCCATTGGTGTTGTTGGCGGTCATCGTGACGATTTCATCATACAATGGCGCCCCAGCGGAACCAAAAGTTGACCCAACGATGGTTGACGCATTCTCTGAATTGCCGTTCGTTTCGGTTGGATCTAAATCCGGAATATTGCCCAAAAAGACGGCGCTATATGTTGTCGGCATTTACGCCTCCTGTGCGGAGTCCAAAAACTAATTTACATCTATAAATTAGTATTGAATTGTGGCAGAACCAAGCAATTTCACGCTATCGTGTTGATGTTAAACAATTATAAGTTTAGCTTCCGTCCGTAAAATCAATCAAATCGGGAAATTTTGGCATGACAGATGGATATCCTTGATACCTGCACCAACATGCCACACTTGACCTTGAACGCTGGCTGTGGCCAATGCATCCCAACAAAGGAATTGGTGATGGCAACAGCGACGTTAACAATTGATCTTGATGCGATTGCGCAAAATTGGCGCGCGCTTGATGGTAAATCTGCGCCAAATATCGAAACAGCGGCGGTGATCAAGGCCGATGCATACGGGCTTGGCGCGGATGTGGTTGCAAAATCATTGCATCGCGCAGGCGTAAAGAGTTTCTTTGTCGCCCTTGCCGAAGAAGGCATCATTATTCGTAAATCCGTTGGGAATGATGCAAAAATCTATGTTCTATCGGGCATGATGCTGACAGATGCACAACCCATTCGTGACTATAACCTGATCCCAATGCTCAACGCGCCAGAACAGGTCACAAGGTTTCGCAACGAAACCTCTGATTTGGCATATGGTTTACAATTGGACACAGGCATGAACCGTTTGGGGTTGGAACCCGACGAATTTATGGGTGTTAAAGATGCGGCAAATGATGCGGATTTGATCATCAGCCATCTGGCATGTGCCGATGAACCAACACACCCCCAAAATTCCGCACAATTGGCCGCGTTTCATGCCATGACCGATGGGGTGAACACCCGTCGTTCGCTTGCTGCGACGGGTGGAACATTGCTGGGCGCGGATTATCATTTTGATCTTTGTCGCCCTGGTGTTGGTCTTTATGGTGGGTTTCCATTTGCGGATGCAAAACCGGTTGCACATCTGGCCATTCCCGTGATCCAAACCCGCAAAGTGGCCAAGGGTGAAACCGTTGGATATTCCGCAACATGGACCGCAAAACGCGACAGCGTTGTTGCCACACTGGCAGCTGGCTATGCCGATGGATTGATCCGCGCAATGGGTCACAATCCTGTATCATTATTCGCAGGCGACACCCCTTGCCCGTTGATTGGGCGGGTTTCGATGGATTTGTTGACCGTTGATGTCACCGATTTGGACACTGTTCCAAATGAACTGCACCTGTTAAACAGCACCCAAACGATTGAAGATTTGGCAAATGCCGCAGGCACAATCGGGTATGAGATTTTAACCTCGCTTGGTGGCCGTTATGCGCGGCGCTATATCGGCGGGGCATGAGGGTACAATGATATTGGTGTCTTGGATTAACGGATTTCTGGGTGCAATTGGCGCGGCGACATTGGGCATGTTTGCATCCATTGGCCGTGTTGTGATTTTCACACTCAGCAGCATCAGCCATATTTTTCGCCCACCCTTTTACCCCAAAGAATTCGCACAACAATTGTTGCATATCGGATATTTCAGCTTGCCAGTTGTGGGATTGACTGCGGTGTTCACTGGCGCTGCACTTGCCTTGCAAATCTATGCAGGTGGTGCGCGTTTTAATGCAGAGGCCGTTGTTCCCCAAATCGTCGCCGTTGGCATGGTGCGTGAACTTGGCCCCGTTTTGGTTGGCCTGATGATTGCTGCGCGTGTGACCTCGTCTATTGCCGCAGAAATTGCGACGATGAAGGTGACCGAACAGCTTGATGCGCTGACAACCCTTTCCACCAATCCGATGAAATATCTGACCGTTCCTCGGGTTTTGGCCGCACTTTGTGTTGTACCGATTTTGGTGGGCATTGGCGATATCATTGGGATCATGGGCGGGTATTTTGTGGCCACGGGGCGGCTTGGTTTTAATGCGGCTGCGTATTTGCAAAACACCGCTGATTTTTTAGAGGCGATGGATATCATTTCTAGCCTAGTCAAAGGTGCCGCATTTGGTGTGATCGCCGCATTGATGGGGTGTTATTACGGCATGCAATCAGATCGCGGTGCACAGGGTGTGGGCAAGGCCACCAAAACATCCGTGGTTGCGGCATCTGTACTAATCTTGGCCGCCAATTACACATTAACAGAGTTGTTCTTTTCCGCATGATTACCGTTGAAAACCTCCACAAAGCATTTGGTGATAACCGCGTTTTAAACGGGGTTGATATGTCGATTGGCAAAGGCGAAAGCATGGTCATTATCGGCGGCTCGGGCACGGGGAAATCTGTGTTGTTGAAATGCATTTTGGGGCTAATCACGCCCGACAGCGGCACAATCACAGTGAACGGCAAAGATGCGACAAAGGGTGATCGCGATACATTCTTGGCGCAATTTGGCATGTTATTCCAAGGGGGCGCGTTATTCGATAGCCTTTCCGTTTGGCAAAACGTGGCGTTTCGTTTGCAACGCGGGCCGTTGAAATTGTCCAAAACCGATGCGCGTGACGTGGCCATTGAAAAGCTGCGCCGTGTTGGATTGAAATCGGATGTGGCTGATCGTTACCCCGCTGAATTGTCCGGTGGGATGCAAAAACGTGTGGGGCTTGCACGGGCGATTGCGGCGGAACCTCAGATTATCTTTTTTGATGAACCGACCACAGGGCTTGATCCGATAATGTCTGGCGTTATCAATGATTTGATCCGCGAAATTGTTGTGGAAATTGGCGCCACCGCCATGACCATTACGCATGATATGTCATCTGTTCGCGCGATTGCTGATCAGGTTGCAATGTTGCACGATGGTTCGGTTCAATGGACAGGCCCGATTGATCAATTGGAACATTCAAACAATCCCTACCTAGATCAATTTTTAAATGGTCGCGCAGAAGGCCCGATAGAGGCCGTGCGGTGATCACATCTTTGATCACATCGATCAAAGACGAAGCCCCATATATCATCGACTGGGTCGCCCATTACCGCGCATTGGGTTTTGATCACATTGTGATTTTCCAAAATGATAGCGTTGATGGTTCAAACAACCTTTGCTCCGCATTGCAAGACGCTGGTTTTATTGACTATTACGATAACACCAATCCTGAACACGCCCCTAAGGACATTCAACATTTTCCCGCGCAACGTCGTGCATATGGCTGGGGCCAGTTGTTGGATAAGGTCGCGCAATCTGATTACATGTTCTTGGCTGATATTGATGAATATCTGGAATTATCCGTTGATGACACGTTTTCGGATCTGATGGCCCGTGTTGAACATCCTGACATCATCAGTTTTGCGTGGCGCATGTTCGGGTCCGCTGGGCAAACCTCCTTTGCGCATCACCCCGTTTGCGAGCGTTTCACCCGCGCGGCAGAGATTTCAAATAACGGTAATCTACGTGCGTTTAAACAAGTTAAATCCGCGTTTAAACCGCCCCTGACCAACAGGTTTAATGTCCATCGTCCCTTGAACGCCACGGATCACAATTGGCGATGGGTTACACCGGATGGGCGAAATATAAACCTATCTGCAAATGTCGCTTCGGACTTTGATTATTCATACGCACAACTGCGCCACTATCATTGTAAATCTCGCGCAGAGTTTATGGTTAAAATGCTGCGTGGCTATGCATCCCATGGAAATAAAAAGCTGCCCCAAATCGGATTACCAGCGTTTCATTTGATGGATGCGAACGATGTTGAACTGCCGTTTGAAAACCAAGCCTATCAGCGCGGGCGCATGATCGCGCAAGAAATGCGCGAAATCCCCGCGATCAAAACCGCCGAAGATGATGCCATCGCACGATTTGAAAAACTGGCTGGTTTGGTTGAAAAAGCGATCAACAAGAATGATATATTTAAACAAGCCGCGACATTTCACGCCGATTTAACACAATATTTCCAAACCGAAGTTTACGATAAATTATGATGCTTAAAATTGCCAACCTTGCCCTGTTGATCCTGTTTCCCGTCGCGTGGTTTGCCCCCCTGTTGCGCGCGGGGTTATTGCCGTTTTTTAAACTGGATGAAATCAGCGTCATCACGGGGTTACAAGCATTATGGGATAAGGATGTTTTTCTGGCACTTATGGTCACATTTTTTGCCCTGATCGCACCAATGGTGAAGGTCGTGGGAACATCATTGATTCAATTTAATTTGCTAAAGGATAGCGTTAAACCCGTGCTTGCATTATTGGGCAAACTGGCCATGGCCGATATATTTTTGATCGCAATTTATATCGTGGTGGCCAAGGGCGTTGGCGTTGGGCGGCTTGAAACCGCATGGGGGTTATATCTATTTGCGGCATGTGTTCTGGCCAGCTTTGCAATCACATTATTTGGTGCAAAATCAAAATGATATGCTTGCGCAATGAAATACGCATGGGCTAGAAACGCGCATGGCTAAAACAACCCTTGCATATACATGTTCCAATTGCGGCGCGTCCCATAAAAAATGGGCGGGGCGTTGTGAAACCTGTGGCGAATGGAATTCCATCCAAGAAGAGGCCCCCCTTGCCGCTGGCCCCAAGGGCAAAACGCTGGGCGCGAACAAGGGGCGTAAAATTCCACTCGGGGATTTATCAACCGTTGATGCGCCCCTGCCCCGTGGTCTGTCTGGGATTCAAGAGTTAGATCGTGTCTTGGGTGGCGGTTTGGTGCCATCATCGGCAATATTGGTTGGTGGCGATCCTGGGATTGGTAAATCCACGTTGTTGTTACAAGCCGCCGCTAGTTTTGCGCGTAACGGACAAAAGGCGATCTATATTTCAGGTGAGGAAGCCAGTAGCCAAATCCGCATGCGTGCACAGCGTCTTGAATTGGCGGATGCACCGGTAAAGCTCGCCACTGAAACGAACCTGCGCGATATTCTGACAACATTAGAAGACGAACGCCCCGACATCGCCATCATCGATTCCATTCAAACCATGTGGTCTGATCATGTGGATAGTGCCCCAGGGTCGGTTTCCCAAGTCCGCGCAACCGCGCATGAGCTTACGACATTTGCCAAACGCCGTGGTGTTTCCGTGATCCTTGTTGGCCATGTCACCAAAGAGGGTCAGATCGCTGGCCCACGCGTTGTTGAACATATGGTCGATACGGTTTTGTATTTCGAAGGCGAGCGCGGGCATCAGTTTCGCATTTTGCGCGCCGTAAAAAACCGTTATGGCCCCGCCGATGAAATTGGCGTGTTTGAAATGACAGGCATGGGATTGCAACAGGTCACAAACCCATCGGCACTATTTTTGGGCGAACGGGATAATCCCGCCGCTGGTTCCATCGTTTTTGCAGGGATCGAGGGTTCGCGCCCATTGCTCGTGGAAATCCAAGCTTTGGTTGCGCAGTCATCGCTCGCCACCCCGCGCCGTGCGGTTGTTGGCTGGGATTCTGCGCGGTTATCAATGATCCTTGCGGTGCTGGAATCACGGTGTGGGATAAGCTTTGCTGGCTTGGACGTTTATTTAAATATCGCAGGGGGTTTGCGCATTTCTGAACCTGCTGCAGACCTTGCCGTTGCGGCGGCGCTCATCTCTGCGCGTCAAGATAGAGCGTTACCCAAGGATACTGTCGTTTTTGGCGAAATTAGCCTCTCTGGTGCGCTTCGCCCCATTTCACAGGCTGAAAACCGACTTAAAGAAGCAACAAAGTTAGGATTTTCGAACGCATATGCACCTTCTAGGATGAAACTTGCGTCCGAATCGGGCATGAATGTACAAAAGATAGAGGATATTGCACAGTTCGTCGAAAATTGTTTCGGCACGATAGAGCAATAACAAGGGGAATATCATGGAAGGTTTCACAATCGTAGATGGGGGCGCGGCAATTGTTTTATTGTTGTCGGCAATTCTGGCCTACTCTCGCGGGTTCGTTCGCGAAATTCTATCAATTGCGGGTTGGGTTATTGCGGCAATCGTTGCATTCATCTTTGCGCCACAGGTTGAACCATTGGTGGCCGAGGTTCCTGTTTTATCCAATTTTCTGTCGTCATCATGCGAATTGTCAATGATCGTTGCATTCACGGCTGTGTTTGCGCTGACACTGATTATCGTTGCGATCTTTACCCCTCTCTTCGCAGGTGCTGTACAGCGTTCCGCGCTCAGCGGTTTTGACCAAGGGTTGGGTTTTCTATTCGGCATCGCACGCGGCATCGTTTTGATCCTTGTTGCATTGATCTTGTATCAATTCATCATCCCAGGTGACGAAGGCATCGACATGGTTGAGCAAAGCAAGACCAAAGAATTGCTGGCCGGTACACAGGCACAAGCCCAAGAAGCATTGCCAACCGAAGAATCAACAAACTGGTTGATGGCGAAATACGCCGAACTCACCACCAGCTGTAACGGTGGCACAACGCCAAACGCAGAAACACCAAGCACTGGCAATTAAGCCAACGCGAAAATCGGATGGAACGGCGCAGATATCTGCGCCGTTTTTTGTTTGGTGACATAAAATTGTAATAAACCTTGCGTATCGGCGCGTGACACTTGTTCGGCCAACCCCTATAAACAGGTTGACCAAAACAGCTGCACGAGTCGGAACCCCACCATGCGCTTAAGCGATACAAAGCCTTTCCTTGCTCATCCATTTGATCACAACAAATTAAAAGAAGAATGCGGCGTTTTCGGCGTGATCGGCGTAACAGATGCGGCGAATTTTGTGGCGCTTGGATTGCACGCACTACAACATCGCGGGCAAGAGGCCGGCGGCATCGTTGCCTATGATGCGGAAAACGGGTTCAACTCGGCACGCAGATTTGGATATGTACGTGATCATTTCACCAAAAAATCCTTGATGGAAACCCTGCCCGGTGAAAACGCAATTGGGCATGTGCGTTATTCCACCGCTGGCAACAAGGGCAACACCGCCATTCGCGATGTGCAACCGTTTTTCGGCGAATTTTCAATGGGTGGCTGTGCGATTGCGCATAATGGCAATCTGACCAATGCCGATACATTGCGCAAAGAATTGATCGAGCGTGGCTCTATTTTCCAAAGCTCGTCCGACAGCGAATGCATCATTCATTTGATGGCGCGTTCATTGCACAAAAACCATACCAACCGCATCAAAGACGCCCTTTCCCGTGTAGAAGGGGCGTTTTCCGTTGTGGCCATGACACGCACCAAATTGATCGGTGTGCGTGATTCACGCGGTGTACGCCCGCTTGTATTGGGCAAAATCGGTGATGGTTACGCGCTTAGCTCTGAAACATGTGCGCTAGATATAATTGGCGCGGAATTTGTGCGCGAAATCGAACCGGGTGAAATGGTTGTGATCGGCCCTGCGGGCATCGAAAGCAGCTTTCCATTTGAGCGTAACGAACCGCGCCCTTGTATTTTTGAGCATGTGTATTTTTCACGCCCAGACAGCATTTTGGGTGGGCAATCCGTATATGAAACCCGCCGCCAGATCGGTGTTGAACTGGCGCGCGAGGCCCCTGTCGAGGCGGATTTGGTTTGCCCCGTACCGGATTCCGGCACACCTGCTGCAATCGGATTCAGTCACGAAAGCGGCATACCATATGGCATGGGCATTATCCGCAATTCATATATGGGGCGCACATTTATCGAACCTTCAGAGCAAATCCGCAATATGGGTGTGCGTTTGAAGTTGAACGTCAACCGCGCCCTGATCGAAGGCAAACGCGTGATTTTGGTAGATGATAGCGTGGTGCGCGGCACAACCAGTCGTAAAATCAAAGAAATGATTTTGGATGCAGGCGCTGCAGAGGTGCATTTTCGGATTGCATCACCACCCACAGCATGGCCATGTTTTTATGGTGTGGATACACCAGAGCGCGAAAAATTGTTGGCCGCGACAATGACAGCAGAAGAAATGCGCGAGCATTTAAATGTCAAAAGCTTGAAATTCATTTCAATTGACGGGCTGTATCGCGCCACAGGCATCAAATCGGGGCGCGACAATGCCGCGCCAAAATATTGCGATGCTTGTTTCACAGGTGAATACCCTGTTGAACCGCGCGATCAAATCGCCAAAGGTTTCAAGCTGGCTGCCGAATAATGACAAAATTTTCTGGTAAAATTGCGCTGATCACAGGTGCGTCGCGTGGATTGGGTGCGGCAGTTGCCGAACAAATGGCCACGCAAGGTGCACATGTGATCGCCGTCGCACGCACATCTGGCGCACTGGAAGAATTGGATGATCGCATTCAATCCAAAGGTGGTAGCGCCACATTGGCCCCGCTTGATATCACAGATGAAGGCGCGTTGCAGCGTCTTTGCCTTTCTATCTATGAACGTTGGTCAGGCTTGGATTATTGGATACATGCGGCCATTCACGCCACACCACTCGCGCCTGTTCCTCATATTGGTGACAAAGATTGGGCCAAAAGCATTGCCGTGAATGTCACAGCAACGGGGCGATTAATTGCCAATGTCGAACCATTGCTGCAAATGAAATCAGGCACCGCAGTGCATTTTGATGATCCCGTTGTCGGGGGTAAGTTTTACGGCAACTACGGCGCGGCCAAAGCGGCGCAAAATGCATTGTTTAATAGCTGGGCATTGGAAACAGAAAACAGCAAGGTAAATGTGCATACATTCACCCCTGCCCCAATGCCAACGGCAACGCGTGCACGGTTTCATCCCGGCGAAGATCGCGATGCGCTGACACACCCCAGTGTCGAGGCAACCCGTCTGTTGCAAAGCCTGTAAAACCTGCGACAGTGGCGAAATGACTGCTGCGAAAAATATCTTATTTTTGTCGATCGAGGATTTGAACGATTGGGTTGAACCCCTTGGCGGGCATCCCCAAACGATCACGCCCAATATCACACGATTGGCCAAACGTGGGATGTTGTTTGAAAACGCCTATGCGCCCGTGCCTGCCTGTTCGCCATCGCGCACGGCCACATTGTTTGGTCAAAATCCGTGGGAAACAGGGATATATGCGAACGCGCATAAATGGCATGATGTATATCCAACAGGTGCGCGCAAATCATTGGTTGGACGGATGCGCGATGCGGGATTTGAAACCTTTGGCGCGGGCAAGGTTTTTCACCAAACTGCGGCGCATCACGATGCCCATGACTGGACCGATTATAACCTGTTGGACCAGAATAAATTCGCACCGATCAGCAAGGTTCTGAAAAATGGTGACATTGGCCATCTGTCTGATTTTGGCCCCTGCCCGAACGATGAAACGCTCAACGACGAGCATAACACCGATTGGATCTGTGAGCGGATGAACCGCGATTCAACCGGTCAATTTTGGGCGCTTGGGCTTTATCGTCCACATTTGCCATTTATTGTACCGCAACGGTATTTTGACATGTTTGATGGCGATATCGCCGATCCCCCGGGATTGGGCGCGAACCAATTTGACCCTGATAACCTGTCCCCGCAAGCGGAATTGCCAAAGGCGGGTCGTTTCATTGCCAATCGCAATGCAAATCTGGGGCGTGCATTACACGATATGGGCGAATACAAAGATTTTATTCGCGCTTATCTGGCATCCATTGCTTATGCTGATGCCCTTTTGGGGCGCGTATTGGATCGTATGGATGAACTTGCGCTTTGGGATAACACACTGGTTGTTTTGTGGTCAGATCACGGTTGGCAATTGGGTGAAAAGCTTACGTTTCGTAAATTTTCGCTCTGGGAACGCGCATTGCGCGTACCCTTAATATTTGCAGGTGCAGGTGTTGATGTTGGACAAACACAAGAACCTGTTTCATTAATCGACATCGCACCAACCTTGTTTGCGCAATGCAACCTGCCACAACCCGATCAATTTTCTGGCCAAAACCTATCGCCCCTTTTCACCAATCCAAATGAAACGCTGCGCGGGCATGCGGTTTCAATCTGGGGCAAAAATTTGGATACCGAAAAATGCAAACATGCGATTTCCGTACGCACAAGTGATTATCGCCATATCCTGTATTGGGATGGCGGGCATGAATTTTACGATCATCGGATCGATCCGTTTGAGCATTGCAACCGTTGCGATGATCCATCACTGGATGAAATAATCGCAGCCCATCTGGATTGTATCCCAGCCCAGATGGCGCCACCAATTACGGTTAAGTCCTGATCACTTTTTGGATTTCGGCTTGGTTCCGCGGCCCACATCTTTTTGGAATTTTCCTTCAATGTGTTTGTTCAACTTGGTCACGCGTTTTTCTTTTTTCTCTGCATAGGGGTTTTTATCCGCTTGCGAGCGCATGAAAATGCGGATCGGCGTGCCCGGCATGCCCATGTCAACGCGCAAACCATTGATAAGGTAGCGCGAATAACTGGTTGGTAGCAAATCAGGATGCGAACACATGATCACAAAACTTGGCGGGCGCGATTTCACTTGGGTCATGTAGCGCAGACGAATACGCCGCCCACCCGGTGCGGGTGGTGGATGGCTTTCGGTCATGCCCATCAGCCAACGATTGAGGTTTGATGTGGAAATACGTTTGTTCCAAACCTTGTGCACCGACAAAATCGCCTCGTGCAATCGATCAAGCCCACGTCCTGTTTTGCCCGAAATTGTCACCATTGGTGCGCCGCGCAACTGGGGCAACAAGCGTTCGAATTTTTCACGCAAATCTTTCAGTTTGGCTTGTTTATCCGTTTCCACATCCCACTTATTTACCGCCACGACCACGGCGCGGCCTTCACGTTCGGCCAAATCGGCGATGCGCAAATCTTGTTGTTCAAACGGAATTGCCGCATCAAGCAGAACAACCACCACTTCGGAAAATTTTACTGCGCGCAGGCCATCGGACACAGAAAGCTTTTCCAGCTTTTCTTGAACCTTGGCTTTTTTGCGCATACCCGCCGTATCCCAAATCCGAAACGGCACACCGCCCCAGTTGTGATTTACGGATATTGAATCGCGTGTGATCCCTGCCTCTGGCCCTGTGAGCAAACGATCATGACCCAGAATTTGGTTGATCAGTGTAGATTTACCGGCATTTGGTCGGCCCACAACGGAAATTTGCAACGGGCGTTTTTCGGAAAATGTGATTTCCTCGCCTTCGTCATCTTCGTCCAGAACGATATCCGTTTCCGGTTCAAATGCACGATCTTTGAATTCATCCGCAATCGGCATCAAAACCGTTTGCAAATCAATCATGCCCTCGCCGTGTTCCGCGGATAATTGCAACGGTTCGCCAAGCCCGAGTGAATAGGCATCGAAAAATCCGACTTCACCTGCGCGGCCTTCGGCCTTGTTCACACCCAAAATTACGCGTGCGTTTTTCTTGCGCAAAATTTCTGCGAAAACGCGATCGGCGGGTAAAACACCTGCACGGCCATCAATCATGAACAAACACACATCGGCCATATCCACCGCGCGTTCGGTCAGCATCCGCATGCGCCCTTGCAAGCTTTCGTCTGTTGCCTCTTCCAAACCAGCGGTATCAACCACGGTAAATTTTAAGGGGCCAAGGCGTGCTTCACCTTCGCGCAAATCGCGTGTGACCCCTGGTTGATCATCAACCAGCGCCAGCTTTCGCCCGACCAAACGGTTAAACAGCGTTGATTTCCCAACATTCGGGCGACCAACAATCGCAAGTGTAAAAGACATGATATTGCCTGTGTGTTAAGTGTAGCACGCCCCATACAGTTTATTGAACCTATTGGAAAGCGTGCAATTGGCCTTTGTTCGATAGAATATACAACACGCCACCCGCGATTGCGGGTTGTGATGCGGCCCCACTTGGGATGGATGTGCTGGCAACCAAATTACCGTTTGTGGGATCAAAGCTTCGCAATTGACCATCGCTGCCGGCAACAATCACACGACCACCCGCAACAACTGGGCCATAATGTGCATATGCGCCGCGTTTGCGTTTGGCGTTTTTATATTGCGGCAAATCTTGTGACCAGATCACAGAACCATCCGATGCATTCAATCGTTTCAGTTTGTTTTCATCCGTAACAACGAACAATGAATTGCCAACGGGCCAAACGGGGCCAAGCGCACCCTCTTTGATCGTCCAAAGACGCTCACCCGTGCGTCGATTTAATGCGGTTAAACGCCCTGATTGTTTGCCCGCATAAACGACATCGCCTGAAACAACTGGTTCACCTGAAAACGCATCCACAAATCCACGCGCACTGCCCAAACGATAACCAGACACAACCTGTGTCCACAATTGCAATCCGCTGTCCATCAGGTTGGCGGAAATTTCTCCCGTCGCGAATGGGAGATATGTGATTTTGCCAGCGGCGGCAGGGCTGCCTGTGCCGATCACACCAGCACCTGATTGTGCGGTATCTTTTTCCCATGCGATACGCCCGTTGGACAATTCCAACGCCACCGCCTTGTTATTGCCTGCGATTAAAATCGCCTTACCATTTGTCACCAATGGTGCGCTTGAAACCGATGCGTGCACGCGGTGGCTCCAGCGTTTGGTGCCTGTGGCAGGGTCCATTGCATAAACTTCCCCATATCCGGTGGTGGCAACCAATATGCCGTCACCATATGCCAAACCACCACCAGAAATGGAATCTTTGGTATCTGTTGGTGCGGAAATATCAACGGACCAAACGGCCCCACCTGATGTGGAAAACGCTGACAAGCGCCCATCTGCATCCAATGTAAACACGCGCCCATCTGCAACCACCGGATCGCTGGATACACGCAAACGTGCCGTGGTTCCGGTGCCAATATCGCGCGACCAGCGCAATGTTGGTGTGGTTGATAACGCAGGATGGGAGATTGCATGGGCCGTTGTCCCATTGCGGTGGGTCCAACTTGCGTTTGATCGCATAGCGGGCAATGAAATGGCCTGCCCATTCGCAGCATTCAATGCAGTTTCATCGGTAACGCCAGCGGTTTCTCCCTTTGATGCGCGCAAATCCAAACGCTCACCTTGAAGAATTTCCTCTTTACGAGAACACCCGGAGATCAAGACAGCCAGAGTAACCACACTTATCAAGCATTTATTCAATTGCATGTTTACACCAATCGCCTTTGTCACTGTTTAAAATAGTTTATTGCGCTTGCACGCTATTTGAAAGCATTTCTGCAATGTCGGGCAATGTGCCGCCCAGCGCGATGATGGTTTGACGCGCGCGTTCGCTCATGGCGTTGCTGACTTTGGGTTCTAACAACAATGCTTGGAATTGTTTGATCGCATCCTCGGTTTTGCCTTCGTCCATCATTGCCAGTGCTTTTTGTTCCAAAGCAACGGGGCGAAACGGTGCACCTGGTTTTGCCAAGACGTCCAATGCCAAAATGCGTTTGCCATATTCCGTTTCCGCACCGCGCAACATCAACGATTTTAACATCGCCAATTCGCGGTAAATTTCTGGTGCAGCACCATCAAGCGCCAAGGTGTCAAGGATTTCCAATGCGCCCGCTTTGTTATCATTATCCGCCAAAACAGCGGCGCGTTGGATTTCAATCAATGCCGCAGCATTCCCAGATTCTGGTAAAATCGCAGCCAATGCATCGGCTTGTTGTGCATTTCCATCAGATGCCATCGCAGCGGCGATGTCATCGCCCAATTTTTGCGCATCCGCAGATTTCGAAGCCTTTGACCATTCAGAGAAAGCCGTGCCGCCAACAATGGCCACGATCAATAGACCCGCAATCCAGCCGTATTTTTTGAAATATCCATAAAGTTGGTCTTTGCGAACCTCTTCGGACACTTCTTCGATAAAGGAATCTGTATTGCTCACGTTTTGCTCCTGCGTATTTCTGCGGGGAAACTAGCGTAAATCGCGTAGGAAAGCCAAGCAGATAAACGCACCATCAAAGGGGGTTCAAAAACCCTAGTCTGTTTTCATCTTATATGTGTAATCATCGCTGGGGAATTTACGTGCACGCACTTCGGATGAATAACGTTCAACCGCATCGCGCATCATTTCTTCCATGTTGCCATAGCGTTTTACAAATGTTGGTACGCGGGGAAACAATCCGATCATATCTTCAAATACCAAAATTTGACCATCGCATTCCACACTTGCGCCAATGCCAATGGTTGGGATGCCAACGGATTTGGTGATCTTGTTTGCCAAACGCACGGCAACACCTTCGACAACCACGGAAAATGCGCCTGCTTCTTCTACAGCTTGGGCATCTTTGACAACTTCGTCAAATTGATCTTTTTCACGAACGGCCTTGAATCCACCCGCTGTATTCATTTGCTGAGGCATCAAGCCAACATGAGCCATCACAGGAATACCACGATTTGTGAGGTGGCGAATGGTTGGTGCCATTTCACGCCCGCCTTCCAATTTCACAGCCGTACAACCCGTTTCTTTGATCAAACGTGCGGCATTGCGAAACGCTACCTCTGGGCTTTCTTCGAAACTCCCAAATGGCATATCGACCACGACCAACGCTTTTTCAGCGCCGCGCATCACGGCCTGACCATGCATAATCATATGTTCCATGGTCACACCCAATGTATTTGGCATACCATGAATAACCATACCCAAACTATCGCCCACCAAAATCATATCGGCCTGTTCGTCAACAATATGTGCAACATGCGCGGTATATGCGGTTAAACACACCAATGGTTTTCCACCCTTGGCCGCCGTAAACGCGGGCACCGTCATTTTTTTGCGCTTTGGCATGGTTTCCGACACTTGTTCAGGGTCAGCGACCGCGGATTTTTTAGAGATTGTGCTCGTGGTTGACATGTGCTGCCTCTTCTTGTTTCGGTCTGCCATATATATAAGCAAAGTTTTATCATTGCGACTCTAAACCACAACGGTCACAGATACATAGTTGATATATTGCAAAAGTCATATAAAAGTAAGCATTGCTAACAGCTACAACTTATGGCTGAAATTTTGCAAAAAACGTAAGTTAACTTCGTTACAAATTCACAACGCACGGGTCTATTATGAAAATTTCATCAATCATCGCCGCAATTCTGGTATGTGTTGCGACTTTTTTCTTAATTATGAAACGTGATTTTGTCATGGAATTGGCACGCGGCACCGCACAAGAACAACGCAGCGCCCAAGAAGAAGCGTTAAAAATTGCTGAAGAAGAGGCCGCCATCGCATTAAGCGAATTTGAAGCGGCACGTGCGAAACGCGATGCGGCAAACGCGGCCGTTGAAAATGCGAAATCCGCGCTGGAAACCAAAACAGATACACCTGCAACACAGACTTCGGGGAAAATTTCCGTATTGGCAATGAAATCCACGGCACAGGATGTGACCAGCGGTATTTTACTGCGCGGTGAAACCACCGCATTCAAATTTGTCGAAGTGAAATCCGAAACTTCTGGTACGGTTGTTTCACAGCCGCTGCGCAAGGGGACATTGGTTGAACAGGGTGAATTGCTCTGTGAATTGGACCCAGGCACCAAAGCATCCGCATTGGCAGAAGCACAAGCACGCCTTGCCGAGGCGCAAAACAACAGCAAAACAAGCGAAGATTTGGTTAAAAAAGGCTTTGCATCTGAAACCCAAGTGATCAGCCGCAAAGCGGCATTGGAGGCCGCACAGGCCGCAGTGATCCGCGCCCAAGACGATATCGCGCATTTGCAAATTACGGCTCCGTTTTCTGGATTATTGGAATCTGACGCCGCCGAATTTGGTGATTTATTGCAAGCGGGATCAACCTGTGCCACGGTGATCGCGCTCGATCCAATTAAATTGACAGGTTATGCCACCGAACAACAGGTTGCCAAAATCGCAGTCGGCGCGCCCGCATTGGCCAGCCTGATCACGGGTGAACAGGTGCAAGGGCAAGTAACCTATATTTCACGCTCTGCCGATCAAATTACACGCACATTTTTGGTGGAAACCACCGTTCCAAACCCATTGCTGAAAATGCGTGATGGATCCACGGCGGATATCTATATTGGCCTTGATGGCACAAAGGGGCATTTGTTACCGCAATCAGCAATGACGCTGGATGGCGATGGGCGCTTTGGCATTCGCGCCGCTGTTGATGGGCGCGCCCAATTCATGCCGGTTCAAATGATCCGCGACACGCCAGATGGTATCTGGGTGACAGGGTTGCCAGAAAATATCGACGTAATTGTGTTGGGTCATGAATATGTTGTCACTGGCACGCCAGTAGAGGTGACTTATAAAGGCGACAAATCATGACGGGGATTATTGATTGGGCCATTGAACGTGCGCGTATGATTGTTGCGCTTGTGCTTTTGTCACTTGGCGCGGGTATTCTGGCCTATACGGGGCTTCCAAAAGAGGGCGAACCGGATATCGATATCCCGGCCTTGTTCGTTTCTGTCCCCTTCCCCGGCATTTCCGCACAAGATTCCGAAAAGCTGTTGGTCAAACCGCTTGAAAGCAAGCTTAAGGGATTGGATGGTTTAAAAACCATTTCAGGCACCGCCGCCGAAGGTTATGGCGGGGTTGCGCTTGAATTCGAATTTGGCTGGGATAAATCCGCGGTCATTGCCGATGTGCGCGACAAGGTTAATCAAGCCGAAGCCGATTTTCCCGATGGCGCGGATCAATACACAATCAACGAAATCAATTTTTCCGAATTTCCCATTGTTGTTGTATCGCTATCTGGTGATATTCCCGAACGCACCATGTTGCGCGTGGCAACAGATCTGCAAGATCGCATCGAAGCCATGTCAGGCGTGTTAGAGGCCGGTCTTGCAGGGCATCGCGATGAAATGCTTGAGGTTCTGATCGATCCGCTCAAGCTAGAGGCATATAACGTCACCGCCAGCGAATTGATCAGCGTTGTGAACAATAACAACCTGTTGATCGCAGCGGGTGAATTGGAAACCAAAACAGGCGCGTTTAGCTTTAAAATCCCGTCATCCTTTGACGAGCCTCAGGATGTTTATTCCTTGCCCGTCAAGGTGAATGGTGATCGCGTTATCACGCTGGGTGATTTGGCCGATATTCGACTGACCTTTGAAGATCGTGCTGGAACGGCACGGTTTAACGGCAACAGCACCGTCGCACTACAGGTCGTAAAACGCAAAGGTGTCAATCTGATCGAAACGGTGGGATTGGTAAAACAAGAAGTCGCCGCCGCGGTTGATGAATGGCCCCAAGAATTGCGCGATGCGATTGCGATCAATTATTCCACAGACCAATCCATTCAGGTTGGCGGCATGGTCAGCCAGCTTGAATCATCTGTCTTTACCGCGATCGCACTGGTGATGATTGTGATTTTGGCGGCTCTTGGTGTGCGCTCTGCTTTGTTGGTTGGTTTTGCCATTCCTACATCATTCCTGCTCGCCTTTGCCATCATGGGCACAACGGGCATTGCGATTTCAAATATCGTGATGTTCGGCTTGATCCTTGCGGTTGGTATGCTGGTGGATGGCGCCATCGTGGTGGTGGAATATGCCGACAAAAAAATTAACGAGGGCGTCGGCCCGATGAAAGCATATGGCATGGCCGCCAAACGCATGTTTTGGCCGATTGTTTCATCCACGGCGACAACGCTTTGTGCATTTTTGCCCATGCTCTTTTGGCCAGGTGTGCCGGGTGAATTTATGGGAATGCTGCCCGTTACATTGATCTATGTTTTATCCGCATCTCTTTTAGTGGCACTGGTTTATCTGCCTGTTATTGGCGGCGTTGCGGGGCGTTTTTCACGTGGTGTTGGCAATGGTGCCCGCTGGCTGCGGACAAAATTCCATTGGACAATCCGCTTTGCACTCTTGATCGGGGCGGCCTGTCTTTTGGTGTTTGGTTTGATGACACTCCTTAGCGGAAACATTTTGCCAGGTGCGATATTCTTTATCGCAGGCTGTGTTGGTGTTTCAACGCTTGGTCATGCGCTTCGCCATGGGGCGCGTGAAAAACCGATCAAGGGTGGTTATCAGCGCAATTGGTTTGGACATTTCATTCATTTCATCGTCGGCAATCCCATCATGCCCGTGGTGACACTGGGTGCGACGATATTTTTCGTCATTTCGGTCTTTGGCTATTTTGGCGAAAATAACAAAGGTGTTGAATTTTTCGTAGAAACCCAGCCTGAAAACGCCATCGTATATGTACGTGCGCGCGGGAATTTTTCACTGCCAGAAAAAGACGCATTGGTGCAACAAGTCGAGGAATTAATGCAAGGCACCGAAGGGATCAAAAACGTTTTTGCATTCGCTGGCGAAGGTGGTTTGAACAACAACACCGGTGGCGCACAGGCTCCGCTTGACACTGTGGGACAGGTTCAAGTCGAACTTACCGAATGGGATACCCGCCTGTCTGGCCCAACGGGCACTGAAATCATCGACGATATCACAAATCGTATCGCGCAAATTCCAGGTGTTCAGGCCGAAATTTTGGTGCTTGAAATGGGGCCTGCATCGGGCAAACCACTGGCACTGCGCGTCAAAGGGCAAGATTGGCAAGATTTGCTGGACGCCGCCGCAACGGTACGCGCAAAATTCGAAAACACCGATACCGCGATCAAAATCGAAGATTCACGCCCCCTCCCAGGCATTGATTGGAAAATCAACGTCGATGTTGAAAAAGCGGGCCGCTATCAGGCCGATGTGGCCCAAGTCGGCGCAATGGTGCAACTGGTTACACGTGGCTTACAGCTCGGAACCATGCGTGTGGATACTTCCGATGATGAAATCGACATTCGCGTGCGGTTGCCAGAAAAGGATCGGCTTATTTCAACGCTGGAAACATTGCGTGTGCGCACATCCAGCGGTCTGATCCCGATTTCAAATTTCATCACATTGGAACCCGTGCAAAAGCTGGGTCAAATTGATCGTGTCGATTCAAAACGATATTTCGACATTAAGGCCGACGTGATTGATGGCGCCAATGCAAATGAAGAAATCGCAAAACTTACAACTTGGTTGGAAACGGAAAATCCCCTTCCCGCTGGCATTGATTACGAATGGAAAGGCGATCAAGCCGAACAAGAAGAAAGCCAAGCATTTTTAAGCCAAGCTTTCATTGGCGCACTTGGCCTAATGTTTGTGATTTTGCTTGCGCAATTTAACAGCGTTTATAATTCTATTCTGGTGCTATTGGCGGTGATCCTGTCAACCACAGGTGTGTTGATTGGGATGCTGGTCATGGATCAACCGTTTTCGATTATCATGACCGGTACAGGGATTGTCGCGCTTGCGGGAATTGTGGTGAATAACAACATCGTCTTGATTGATACCTATCAAGAATACGCCGCATATATGCCAAAAATCACGGCGATTACGCGAACCGCACAAGATCGCATTCGCCCCGTTTTCCTGACCACAGTCACCACCATTGCGGGTCTTACGCCCATGGTTTTGGGGCTGTCGATTGATTTTTATAATGGTGGTTACACGATAGATGCGCCCACTGCGCTATGGTGGAAACAGCTATCCACGGCGGTGGTTTTTGGCCTTGGGCTCGCCACGGTTTTAACCTTGGTCGTCACACCGTCCCTCTTGGCATTGCGTGTTTGGTTTAACAAAGGTGTTTATAATTCATCTGCATGGCTTGGCACATTAACCGCTGGGCGCAACAGCCGCGTTGGCCGCGATCGAACATTGCAAAGATCCACGAAAAAAGCATCGCTTGGCACCGTGTCATGGGATGATGACAACGTGGATGATGGAAACGTTACCAAGCTGAACGCAGCGGAATAAAGTAAAAATCGACTTTCGCCAAAAGCTACCCCCCCAAATATTGGCGGGTTGGGGCGCATTATTGGCGAACGTACATTGGAACGCAAATCCAGATTACATCATGATCCATTCATCTAAGAAAGGATCAACCCATGAAACTCATCACCGTAGAAGCCAGCTTTGCAGCAAAAGACATCAACTCAGCAATCGGGCTTTTCACCGATCAGGCGCAGACCGTACGCAAGATGTCTGGCTGCGCGCATTATGAAATATATTGCAAACCATCAAATGACGGCATTGCGATCATTCAACATTGGGAAACAATGAAACAATTTGATGTTTATCGTGCCAGCGAAACATTCGCGCGATTAGGTGCAGGATTACGCCCCAAGATGACATCGGCGCCCGTGACGACAGTGGCTGAAATTGATAAACAATAATATATGACGAATACGGAACCCGCGAGTTATTGTTTTTTCCAATCATTGGAACCGCGCCCCGCCACACGGGCCTGTTTTGATCGTGATTATCTGATTTACGCAAAAACAGGGGCGCTTCGCGTCACAATCAATGGGGAAAGCTGGCTGCTTGCCCCATCTTTTGCGGCATGGGTTCCGGCAAATACACCAATGTTGGTTGAAATCTCAAAACCAGTCACGGCCTGTTCCATCCTTGCAAGACCTGGGTTTTGCACTTTGATGCCCAACACCCCTATTGCATTTCAAATGTCACCAATGACACGCCACATGGTGCAACATTGCAAAGAATGGGGAAAAGATAACGATCATCCGCCCGAGGCTGAAAATTTCTTTCAAGCGCTTTTAAACGCTTGTGCGGCACTCGCGAACAGCGCGATTGATATTAAACGCCCATTTTCGCACGATCCCGTGCTGCAAAAAGCAATAGATTTTTCCGACGCACACTTATCCAAAAAAATCACAGCACAAGACGTTGCGCGTGCAACAAATCAATCTGAACGAACGATACAGCGTCGATTTTCACAAAATCTTGGGATCACATGGTCACAGCTTGTAACTCAACTTCGCATGATCCACGGTGTGCAACTTTTGGCCGAAGGCGATTTATCAATTATTCAAATTTCAGGCGAATGTGGCTATCAATCGCTGAGCGCATTCAACCGCGCTTTTCTAAAATTTGCCAATTGCACCCCATCCGAATTTCGCAAAACTCTAGAGTAAAATAAATAGTATTCCCCAAGGCCATCTTTGCTTGCTGTGGACAGCTATTTATCAAGCAACGCCCTGCTCTTCTTCCTCTGCTATTTGGTTTTGCCACATCTGTGCGTAACGCCCGTTTTGCGCCAACAGGTCATCATGTGTGCCACGCTCGGAAACTTTGCCAGCCTCCAGCACCACAATTTCATCGGCATCCACCACGGTGGACAGACGATGCGCGATGGTGATCACGGTGCGTCCTCGGCCAAGCCCGCGCAGGGATTCTTGGATATCGCGCTCGGTCTCGGTATCCAGCGCTGATGTCGCCTCGTCCAGTACCAGAATTGGCGGATCTTTCAGCAAGGTGCGCGCAATGCCCACGCGTTGCTTTTCACCGCCCGATAATTTCAAACCCCGTTCGCCCACGGTGGTTTGATATCCATCTGGAAGGCTCATGACAAAATCATGGATTTTGGCGGATTTAGCGGCGGCAACGATTTCATTCTGGCTTGCCCCATCACGACCATAGGCGATGTTATACCCGATTGTATCATTAAACAGCACCGTATCCTGTGGCACAATCCCCAGCATCATATGCAGGCTTGATTGCGTCACATCACGAATGTCTTGGCCGTCAATTTTCACCCCGCCCCCGTCAACATCGTAAAAACGGAATAACAACCGCCCGATGGTGGATTTTCCCGAACCAGATGGTCCGACAACAGCCAATGTTTTGCCCGCCTCAACCGTGATGTTGAGATCATCCAAAATTTGACGATCGGCGTTATAGCCAAAATCAATCCCGTCAAACTCAATTTGGCCACCAGATACGCGCAATGATTTGGCGTTTGGTTTATCCACCACTTCGGCTGGTTGTTCCAACAGTTCGAACATTTCGGACATATCGACCAATGCTTGGCGAATTTCGCGATACACTGTGCCAAGGAAATTCAACGGCATGGTGATCTGGATCATATACGCATTGACCATCACGAAATCGCCCACGGTCAAATCGCCACGCTGCACGCCAAACGCCGCCATCACCATCACACCAACCAAACCAACTGTAATAAAGAGCGATTGCCCGAAATTCAGAAATGCGAGGGAATAGTTGGTTTTCAACGCCGCCGCCTCGTATCCACGCATGCTTTCGTCATAACGCATCGCTTCGCGTTCTTCGGCACCGAAATATTTCACGGTTTCAAAATTAAGCAGACTATCAATCGCTTTTTGATTGGCGTCTGTGTCTTGGTCGTTCATTTCCTTGCGAATTTTGACGCGCCATTCGGTGACGGCAAAGGTAAACCAAATGTAAATCCCGATGGTGACAACCACCACCGCCAAATACCAAACATCAAAGACGAAAAACAAAATGCCTGCGATGAACAACAATTCCAAAATCAACGGGCCAATGGAAAACAGCATGAATCGCAACAGGAATTCAACGCCCTTGACCCCGCGTTCAATAATACGGCTGAGCCCGCCCGTTTTACGCGTGATATGGTAACGTAGGCTTAAGCGATGCATATGCTGAAATGTTTCCAGCGCCAATTGGCGCAACGCCCGTTGCCCAACGCGTGCAAAAATCACATCACGCAATTGGTTAAACCCAACCGACATCAGACGCAGCACACCATATGCAACGGTTAAACCCACCGCACCTGCCGTAAGCATAAACACCGTGTTTGGTTCACCATTTTCTGGCGCCAATGCATCAACCGCACCTTTATAGAAAAACGGGGTGGCAACCGAAACGACCTTGGCCAAGACCAGAGAAATCATAGCCAAAACAACGCGAACCTTTACCCATGAATGTTGTTCAGGCCACAGATATGGCAATACTTTTTGAACGACATTTACGGCTTGTTTACGGTCAACGGATTGTTCTGTGTGGGTGGATCTGCGCAAGGGAAATTTCCTTCATTCATCGTGCCTGACGGGAAACTACGCCCCGATGCACAGAATGACCAGAGCCTAGTTCGGTAATGTGAACACTTGTCCTGGATAAATCAAATCGGGGTCTTTGATCGAGTCGCGATTGGCATCAAAGATTTGCACAAATCGCATCCCCGCCCCGTATTTTTGCTTTGCCAAAGCCCAAAGCGTAAACCCAGGTTGAATGGTCACGCTATCGCTTAATATATCCCCATCTGGGATTTCGCGTTTAAACGGGCTTTCAACGCGTGATGTCACTTGACCCGTTTGTGAAATGGAATCGATGCGAACCGTATATATCCCCTCGTCCACATCAGGCAGCGCAACAGACCAACGCCCATTGTCAATTTGTCCAACTTGCTGGGGTTCGTTATTCACATAGACCCGCACAGAATTATCGGCAACGCCACGCCCTGAGAATACAACATCGCCCGTGGCGGCATAATCAATTGTATCCAACGTGATTTCGCTGACAACACTGGGGGGTTGGGATTGATCCACCACATGGGATGGGGTTGTGATCACCTGACCATCCTGTGTGCCAACAATCATCGGTGTTGCATTTGATTCAGGTGCAATGGGCATTACCAGAAAACTGTCTTCCGACGTGGTATCACCCGTTTGGGATTGGAGCCGCAAAGCGGTGGGTTCATCCCCTGCTGGCACATCCAATAGGGCGACGAAATTACCATCTGCACCAACCTCGGCTTGGCCGATTTCCTGACCGTTCCCTGTGATTGTGACGGTTGTGGATGGTTCGCCGCGCCCCGCAATCACCGCACCCCCCGTTTCATCCACACGTACCACATCAAATTTCGGCGCGTCGGGTTGCGCCAATTCGACGGGTTTTGGCGCTTCGTCAACAGATGCTGAATTATCAGGGGTCTGGGGTGTCACCACATCATCGACAACATCAATCACTGGTTTGGGGATCAAGGATTGCACCAGCCAAACAATCACCGCAAGCAGCACCAGTGCGGCGATCAACACACCATATTTTCCCTTGTGTGATACTGAATTAATTTCGTCGTTCATGTGACCCCCACGTGACATTCGATTTCACCCAACTATAATGCCAAAAAACACATTCTCCCTAGTTTTTTCACAAAGGTTTTTCCAATGACCCAAAATTTAATCAAATCCGTATGTGTTTATTGCGGCTCGCGCATGGGCAAACAGGATAGTTTTCAACAATCCGCAATTGATCTGGGACGCGCATTGGCAGATGCAGATTTGCGTCTTGTTTATGGTGCAGGTGATGTGGGGCTTATGGGGGCTGTGGCCAATGCTGCGCAATCGGCGGGCGGGCAAACGTTTGGCGTGATCCCTGTGCATTTATTGGACCAAGAGGTGGGCAAACGTGATCTGACCCATTTTATCATCACCGAAAATATGCATGAACGCAAAAAGGTGATGGTGATGAATTCAGATGCTTTTGTCCTGTTACCGGGCGGGCTTGGATCGCTGGATGAGTTTTTCGAATTACTGACGTGGCGCCAATTGGGATTGCATGAAAAACACTGTGTGATTTTGAATATCGATGGGTATTGGGATCCGATGGTGACAATGATTGATCATCAGATCGAAAACGGATTTGTCGCCCCGCATAACCGCGACTTTTTCACGATATGTGAATCAGTTCCCGCCGCAATGCGCGTGCTTAATCAGGTTTTATCCTGATTGCGCCAGCTTTCTATGGAATAAATCGCAAGCCCAATCCAAATCAACGCAAATGCGATCAGGTGCCAATTGGTGAACGGTTCCATGAATATAACCGTTGCCAATAAAAACTGGATTGTCGGATTGACATATTGCACCAACCCAACGCTCGCAAGGCTGAGCCGTTTCATCGCATAGGCCATCAAAACCAGCGGCCCCGCCGTCATTGGCCCTGCAAAGATCAACCAAAACGTATCAATGCCGTTGCCAAAAAATCCACCGGGGCGATCAACAATGCCAATCCAACCTTGTGTATGCGCACCCCAAATCCAGATCGCGGCCAATGGTGATAGCAATACCACCTCGCCCAATACGGTAATGGTTGGCCCCGCTGCCAATGGTTTTTTGATCAACCCGTATAATCCAAACGTGCCGCCAAGGATCAATGAAATCCACGGTGCCACGCCCAAACCATAGGTCAGCAAACTAACCGCGATAAACGCCAATGCCACCGCAAACCATTGTCGGTGTGACAATCGTTCACCCAAGAACAGATAACCCAGCACAACAGCGATCAATGGGAATATGTAATAACCAAGGCTGCTCTCGGCCAATTTGCCAACCTGTACGGAATAGATGAACACAAACCAGTTGATTGAAATCATCACCGCCGCCAGCACAACCAACGCCATCGCACGCCCATCGCGCAATAATGCGCGCAATTCATGCAACCGCCCTTTGATCCCGATGAACAGCAATAACAACAACGCAGACCAGATCGTGCGATGGCTTAACACCTCTAACGGTGGGACATGTGCGATTTGGCGATAATACAGCGCGGACAGACCCCAGATCGTACAGGCCAAAACCATCGCAATCACACCTTTTGTGCTGTCGCGCATATCCGAATCCTTGTTCATTTTTGCAAAAAGAAACCCCGCAGATTTCTCTGCAGGGTCTTTGCCCAACAACCTAGACCAAGGTCTAGTCCTCCCGTTGTTTAGCGTTTGAACGTAACGTCGCGGTAACAGCGTTCAGAGTCAAGAAAATCATGCGAATTTTCTGCACAAATTTCGCAACTTTGCACAAATTTTGTGTTTTCTTCTTTAAATCCACTTGCCGCACAACCATTGGTTGCCAAATGGTGCAGAGCACAAATGAAAACGGCCCAAGAATCACTTCGATTCTTGGGCCGTCCAATTATTCGGTTTGGTTTATGCGGCTGCCAGACGGCTCGCTACATTTTCCCAATCAACAAGATTGTCGAGGAAGTTTGACAAATAAACGGGACGCTTGTTGCGGAAATCAATGTAATATGAATGTTCCCAAACATCACAGCCCAACAATGCCGTTTGACCAAAGCATAATGGGTTCACGCCGTTTTCGGTTTTGGTTACTTCCAAACCGCCATCGGCATTTTTCACCAACCAGCACCAGCCTGAACCAAATTGACCAGCACCCGCTGCGCCAAAGGCTGTTTTGAAATCTTCAACAGAACCAAAGCTGTCTTTGATCGCCGCTTCCAATTCGGATGGCATTTTGCGCCCTGTTGGGCCCATCATTTTCCAAAATTCGTTGTGGTTCCACAACTGGCTGATGTTGTTGAAAATACCATTTTGCGCCACAGATTTTGCATCATATGTGCCAACGATAATCTCTTCCAAGGATTTGCCATCCCATTCGGTGCCGGCAATCAATTTATTGCCATTGTCCACATATGCCTTGTGGTGCAGATCGTGGTGGAATTCCAATGTTTCCGCAGACATGCCGCCAGCGGCCAACGCATCATGCGCATAAGGTAGATCAGGAAGTTCAAAAGCCATGTTATGCCTCTTTCGTTAGGGTGGTAATTTCTGTTTCAGCTATAGCGTATCTGCCATGCAATTACAGTGGTAAATAATTCTTTGGCGCGTAAATTTGCGTCATCCTTTGGGATTAGACCGCGATCAACGCCGCCCCCACGCGCCGCCCTTCGGACAACAGGATATTATATGTGCGGCTTGCGGATGGGCTTGCCATCACTTCGAATGGTACGGCGTTTTTTTCAAATATCGCGCGCGCAGCGGCTGGAATTTGCGCCATATCTGCGCCCGTCCCGATGAAAATCACATCCAATGCATCAATTGCTGCGATGATTTTTTCCAAATCGTCAAACCCGCCCCATTGAAACACGCCCGTTGGCAGCATCAATAAATGGCCGTCATGGATTTTATCTTCGACACGGAAAAAGCCAGGCCCGTATGAATCAATCGGTGGCTGGCCGTCATATGTGATTTCTTTTAACTGCATACCCCCTGCCTAATCCCAAATTGGCATGCCTGCAAGGGCACTGATCCCAATAATGGCATAGGCCACACGGCGATAGATATGTTCCTTGTCAGGATTGAAAATCCACTGCCCCACCAGCCCGCCAATGCCATATGGCACCGCAAGGATCACGCCGATGACCATGGGCACAATGGTTAACAACCCTTTGATCGCGAACACGACAAAGGTCATGATATCCACAAGAAACAGATATAATATCGTATTGCCCCGCACCATCGCAGGTGCGCGTGGGCTGGACATATATGACAATATCACCGGCGGTCCTGGCAGCGCGGCAATGCCGCATAAAAATCCGCTGATCACCCCCACAATTGATGTCATGATTGCGTTCAACGGATTGCGATACCGCCAGCCGCTAATCAACAGCACCAGCATCATTAACGCCAAACATGACACCATCCAGCGAAACACAACGGGGTCAAGCTGGGTCAATAGGTACACGCCAAACGGCAACCCGATAATCGCGCCCAGCCCCAACAACCCCACATCACGTGGTTCACCATCATGCCAAGCACGGGGCAACAGCGCCAGCGGTCCAAACAGATCAAAAACCAGCAACATGATAATGGCGGTGATCGGTTCCACCACCTGTGCGGCGATGGGCATAAACACCATCGCCGTGCCAAACCCCGCAAACCCACGCACCAATCCAGCAAGGCTCACCGCAAAAACCAACAGCCAAAGCCCGTCAATTTGCAATGCCTGCTGGATCAATTCCATATTACGCGTCGATATTGGCGAATTGCGTGCCTGCGGCTCCGTCTTGTTTTTCCCAATCGCGCTTCACACCCAAGCGAAGCAAAATAGCAGAAGCGACAAATACAGATGAATATGTCCCAACCACTACGCCCCAAATCATCGCAAAAACAAAACCGTGGATCACATCACCGCCCAGCACAAACAGGCTGATCAATGCGATCAATGTGGTGACAGATGTCATTACCGTACGGCTCAGCGTTTCATTGATCGACAGGTTCAAAACCTCGACCAATGGGCGTTTCTTGTATTTGCGAAGGTTTTCACGCACACGGTCAAATACAACAACCGTATCGTTCAATGAATACCCAACAATGGTCAACAAGGCCGCAATGATGTTCAAATCAAAGCTCATTTGAAATAGCGAAAACACCCCAATTGTCAGCACAATATCATGCACCAAAGCGGCCACCGCACCCAATGAAAATTGCCATTCAAACCGCAGCCAGATGTAAAACAACACCGCGCCTACGGATAATAACACCGCAATGATTGCGGTTTTCACCAATTCGCCAGATACCTGTGGGCCAACACTGTCCACCTGTGGGAATGTCATATCAGGGTCGATGGCATTCAATGCTGCCTTTACCGCCGTAATGGTTTCGGTTGTCACTGCCTCGTCACCCTCTTGGGCTTCGAAACGTACCTGTGCAACATGTTGGTCAGGCTTGGTCGGATCGAATACTTCGGTCACTGAAATATCGCCCAAATTCAACGCATCCAACGCCGCGCGATATTGCGCAACATCAACGGCATGGGTGGAATCCGTGCGAATGGTTGTACCACCTTTGAAATCAATGCCGTAGTTCAACCCCATAGAAAAGAACAGAAAGATCGACACGATCATCGCCAGCGCAGATGCACCCAATGTAATCGGCGAAAAGCGAAAGAAATCAAAATTTGTTTCGGATGGGATCAGTTTTAAACGCATGGTTTTCGCCCCTTAAACGTCGATTGTTTTTGGCCGCTTATGCGCAAGCCATGTTGAAATAATCAAGCGTGTCACCCAAATCGCGGTGAACACCGATGTCACGATACCAAGTCCAAGTGTGACGGCAAATCCGCGCACTGGGCCGCTGCCCATCACAAACAGGATGATTGCGGCGATCAATGTGGTGATATTGGCGTCAATAATCGCACTAAACGCACGTTCATAACCCAGCTCGATCGCACGTGCGGGGCCTTTGGCGGCTTTTAATTCTTCGCGGATACGTTCGAACACCAACACATTGGCATCCACCGCCATACCAATCGTCAAAACGATCCCCGCAATACCGGGCAAGGTTAACGTCGCGCCAATTGCGGATAACAGGCCGAAAATCAAGGCCACGTTGATGATCAAGGCCACATTGGCAAACAATCCAAACAAACCATAGCTGAGGAACATGAAAACCAGCACCGCGCCAAAGGCAACCATACAGGCCAACGCGCCCGCATCAATGCTATCTTGGCCCAGCTCTGGCCCAATGGTGCGCTCTTCTAGATACGTTAGCCCCGCAGGTAACGCACCTGCACGCAATTGAATGGACAGGTTTGTGGTTTCTTCAACGCTAAAATTACCGGTGATAATGCCTGAACCACCTGAAATATGTGATTGAATGGTCGGGGCGCTTACGACCTCTTCATCCAATACAATCGCAAAGGGTTGGCCAATATTATTGGCGGTATATTCGCCAAAAATCTTACCACCTGTGGTATTCAAACGAAATCCAACTGCTGGGCGATTATTTTGATCAAACTGTGCGGATGCATCTACCAAATGATCACCCGTAATGACGGGCGTTTTATCCAAAATGTAAAACACGCCCTGCTCATCACCCGCAGGCAACAAAATTTGACGTGCTTGCAATCGGGTATTTTCATCCGATGTGCGCCCTGCCACGGGGTGGAATGTCAATTTCGCGGTTTTCCCGATCAGGGATTTCAATTCTTCCGCGCTACCGATACCGGGGACTTGGATCAAAATGCGATCTTCGCCTTGGCGTTGGATAATCGGCTCGCGTGTGCCTGCTTCGTCCACGCGGCGACGCACGATTTCCAATGATTGCGCCATGGTGCGATCATTGGTGGCCAAAATCTCGGCCTCTGACATCGTAATGACGATCACATCACCATCGGCACGTGCCTCGATATCATTGGAACCGGCACCAGACAGGGTTACAATCGGGCTGGCCAATCCACGCACCAATTCCAACGCACGTTCCATTTGTTCTGGCTTGGATATGCGCACGCGCAATTCACCATCTGCGGCGTCCACACGGCGAATGGTGCCAATCGTGGCACGCTCGCCGCGCAATTCACCCAATACTTGTTGCCAATAATCATCCATGCGTGTGGCGTAAACATCGCCAACCTGCACCGCAGCCAACAAATGCGCACCACCGCGCAAATCAAGCCCAAGGTTCACCAATGACGATGGCATCCACGATGGCCACTGATCCGCCACCGTTTCCAGCTCTGCCCCGCTCATCGCACCGATTTCTGGGTTTGCGGCCAATCCACCGCTTAACACCACATTGGCATCATTGCTTTGTTCAACGCGGTCGTAAAACCCGTTTGGAATTGCCAATAAAATACCAAGAGCACACAGCCCCCAGATAACGATCTTTTTCCAGAGAGAAAATTGGAGCATGAACTTGCGCCTGTATGAGTGTGATTATTTTTTAACGGTTTTTTCTGTTTTTGCAGATTTCGCTGGCTCGGTTTTGTTCAAAACCGTTTGCACCGTGTGCTGTACAACGCGCACTTTAACACCGGTTGCGATTTCAACTTCGATTTCATTGTCGCTGCCTACCTTGGTCACTTTGCCGATGATACCACCAGATGTCACAATCTGATCACCCTTGCGCAATGCATCCACCATCGCACGATGCTGTTTGATTTTCTGTTGTTGTGGGCGGATCATCAAAAAATACATGATCGCAAAAATCAGGATCAACGGAATAAAAGACCCTAACGCACCACCCGGTGCACCCGCAGCCTGTGCATAAGCAGGAGAAACAAACATTTAAAACCCTCGTGTTTTTGGGTGCAAAACACCCGTGAAATTTCAGTCGCACGATTACTATAGGCGGCATGGGATATTGGCAAGCATAACCGCGCAAACATCGCAAAACCGTGAGTGTTTGGCCAAATCTGTGTCCTGCGTTGGCGCCATACAGTTGTCCGACACTTGTCCCACGCATGTCCGCCAGTTGTCCCACGCTGGTTTTGGGGCGATATTTGGGCTTAACCATCCGATGGGTTTGGTGTATCACGCCCCCAATTCGAAACTTCAATTCAGGGACAAACCCATGCACGATATCCGCGCAATTCGCGAAAACCCATCTGCCTTTGACGCCGCTTTGGCCAAACGTGGTGTGGCCCCGATGTCCTCTGAAATTTTGGCCATTGATGAATCACGTCGCGCCAAAATCACCGCCGCCGAAGCCGCCCTAGCCGATCGCAATGCGGCCTCTAAAAATGTGGGTGCTGCCAAGGCCAAGGGTGACGATGCAGAATTTGAACGCCTTCGCGCCTTAGTTGCTGAAAAGAAAGCAGAAATTGCCGATCTCGAAGAACAGGCAAAGGTAGAAGATGCCAAATTAAACGACATTCTGATGGCCCTGCCAAACAGCCCACATGACGATGTGCCAGAGGGTGCGGATGAAAATGATAACGTCGAAATTCACAAATGGGGCACCCCGCCAGCATTTGATTTCGACGCCAAAGAACACTTTGAAATCACAGGCGTCATGCCCGGTATGGATTTCGAAACAGCGGCCAAGCTCAGCGGCGCACGATTTGTTCTGCTCAGCGGTGCAATCGCACGCATCCACCGCGCATTGGCGCAATTCATGCTTGATACCCACACATCAGAAAACGGATTAACAGAAGTTAACGCCCCAGTGCTCGTGCGCGACGAAGCCATGCTTGGCACAGGCCAATTGCCCAAGTTCGCCGAAGATAGTTATCAAACCACAAACGGTTGGTGGTTGGTGCCAACATCAGAGGTGACACTCACAAATATTGTCGCAGGATCAATGATTTCAGAGGATTACCTGCCCCGTCGCTACACCGCGCATAGCTTGTGTTTCCGCTCCGAGGCAGGATCAGCAGGGCGCGATACATCGGGCATGTTGCGCCAGCACCAGTTCGAAAAGGTCGAAATGGTTTCGGTCACAAAACCCGAAGATTCCCGCGCAGAGTTGGATCGCATGACCAAATGCGCAGAAGGTATTTTGGAAAAACTCAATCTGGCCTATCGCACCGTGGTTCTTTGCACGGGTGATATGGGATTTGGCGCCCAGCGCACCCATGATATCGAGGTGTGGTTGCCTGGCCAAAACACCTATCGCGAAATCAGCTCGTGTTCTGTTTGCGGCGATTTCCAAGCACGGCGCATGAATGCACGGTTCAAACGCGAGGGCGAGAAAAAGCCCGAATTCGTGCACACGCTAAACGGTTCTGGCCTTGCGGTTGGGCGCTGCTTGATTGCGGTTTTGGAAAATGGCCAAAACGCCGATGGTTCCATCACCATGCCCGACGTATTGCACCCCTATTTGGGCGGCAAAACACAGGTGACTGCGGATGGGCAACTCGCCTAATTCCATTTTGTAAAAATATCCAAAACCATTTGCACTTTTTGGTGCAAATGGCATCGCTTGGGGCTTGGCCCCAAGCTCATCTAATGCAGGTTTGCCGGCTCATTTTAGCGGATCACTTCTTGAACCAAATCTGTTGGCCCGCGGGTTGTAATTGTTCACGCACGCCCGCGTCCAATTGTTCGACATCCACAGGGCAATAATCTTCGCGCCCCACCTTTAGGGTTTCTTTACAATTTACGGATATCATACCTGAAATCGGAACGTTTTTCAGATGTGCATTGGAATCGCCATTTAACAACGTTCCCAACCCCAGTGGGCCATATGCTTGCGGTTTTTCAGTGGCAACATCCACATTCCCGCGCAACATCAATTGCTGGCTTATGGCTTCTCCAGCCATCAATGTTGCGCTGATATTCATACCTGTCAGCACCGCAATCACGCTGGAACCTCTGGTAAATGCACCAAATCGGGTCTGTGGGCGATAAACAAAACACAAACCTAATCCCAGCCCAATCATCAATCCAAACGCGATCAGTTCCAGCCAAATTTGGCCAAGCCCAATCATGTTGCGCGCCGTGACAAAATCCACAATTTTGCCTGTGATGGAATTGCTTTTATTGAAGATCAAATCAGCAATTGTTAAAAAAGCACCCCCCACAAATGAACCAACCACAACTTCCCAAACATGCGCAGGACGCGCTGGTTGATCCGCAATTTTTGCTGAAGTGTCTAAATTCGTATCGGTATTGGTCATTTCAGTCTCCCTTCCAAATATGGGATGAAAAATCGAATACCAGACTTTAATCAAATCCCACCGCTTTTCGCAGTGACACAGATCACGCAATATCAACCTAAAGATGCAAAAAGGCCCCGCAATGCAGGGCCTTTTCCAAATGTATTATGCTTTATTTCTTGGCGATACGCCCATCAACATAGGGTTTGTAATCGGCGTTTTTGGCGATGTATTCGGCTAAAACATCCGCAACATCAGGGCCAAAATCATATGCATTTTCAGCAGTTTGGAACATTTTATAACCATCACCACCACCACGCACAAAGTTGTTTGAAACAACGCCATACATCGCGGCTGGATCAATGGCGACCCATGCGCCGTCTTTCATCACCATCACGTCTTGGACGCGACCTTCGTTTGGTGCAACACCTGCATCCCATGTGAATTTCATGCCAGCAATCTGTGGGAAGCGGCCTTTTACTTCTTCCACTTGGCTCACACCATTTTCAAGCGCGTCGATTAAGGTTTGACCGGAGACTTGGAACGTGGACAAGGTGTTTTGGAATGGCAATACGGTCAAAACCTCGCCCATTGTCACTTCGCCTGCATCAATGCTCGCGCGTACACCGCCCGAATTTTGGAACGCGATTGAAATGCCTTGATCCTTCACGCGATCCAACATCGCATCGGCAATCAGATTGCCCATGGAGCATTCTTCGATCCGGCAAACTGCGCGATCACCTTCGATGGCACCGCCCGCTGATCCGATCACCTTGTCGCGAATTTCTTGCAACGGTACGGCCAATTCGGCGATGCGCGCTTTGGTGGCTTCGTCTTCGGCAACGGCGGCATCAATAATCAGCGGCTCACCTTTTGCCTCTGTAATATTGCCTGCGTCATCGAATGTGACATTCAATTCGCCCAAAAATTTACCATAGGCATAGGCCTGCACAATCGCCGTATCATTCACCATTGTCGGGTATGGGCCCGCTGCGCGATCATTCGTGTTGGACAGCAATGTATTGGAATGGCCCCCAACAATCACATCGACACCTGTTGTGCCTGCTGCAACCACTTGGTCAACATCGTAACCTGAATGGGACAGAACGATAATTTTATTCACGCCTTCTGCGGTGAGCTTGTCCACTTCACCTTGAACCGCGCCAACGGGATCTGTGAAAACAACGTTATCACCTGGGCTGGACAATTCTTTGGTGTCAACTGGTGTCAAACCGATCAGGCCAAGCTTTTCACCACCGCGTTCGATCACAGTAGATTTTGCCAGTTTATCCGCAAGCTTTGGTTCACCAGAAAAATCAGCGTTTGACATTAACACAGGGAAATCAACCGCATCCATGAACCCGCGCAGAACCTCTGGCCCATCATCGAATTCGTGGTTGCCCACGGTCATCGCGTCATATTCCATTTTGTTCATCATTTCCGCGGCAACCTTGCCCTTGTAATATGTATAGAACAATGTGCCTTGGAATTGATCGCCACCATCAACCAAGATGGAATTGTTGGATCGTTTACGTGCATCCGCAACCGCATTTACCAAACGTGCGGACCCACCGAAACATTTGCCTTCGGCGTTATCTTCTTCGCCACAGCCTGAATCATATTTGCTTACGGGTTCGAAACGTGCGTGAAAATCGTTGGTATGCAGAATCGTCAACGAATAATCAGCAGAAGCATAACCAGCCGTTGTCGCCAGCAATGCCAATGAAGTGAGGAGTTTTTTTGTCATAGCAGCACCCTGTTTTGTGTTGTCGTTATAAGATTATTCAAAGCCTACTCCTTGAACATATCACAAATCAACATATCAATTCGGCGCAACAAATTTGTGACGTAAGGGTAAGCGAAATCATTTTTTTGAACAAAAGACTCTTTTAACCACCCCCCAACTCCGCTAGCAGTGATAACAGCAGTTAACATCGGGGACGGGATGCGCATTTTAATAACCAATGATGACGGTATCGATGCACCCGGCCTTGCGGTGCTGTTGGATATTGCGCGCAAACTCACAGATGCGAATAACATCACTACTGTCGCCCCTGCCGTTGAACAATCGGGGGTTGGGCATTGCATTACCTATACCAATTCGCTGCATTATGATGATCGGGGTGACAGCGCATTTGCGGTGCATGGTTCCCCTGCGGATTGTGTGATTGCGGGTGTGTTTGAAATTCTGGGTGGCAACAAACCTGATCTGATCCTCTCTGGTGTGAACAAGGGCAATAATGCCGCGCAAAACACGCTTTATTCGGGCACTGTTGGTGCCACGATAGAGGCGGCGATGCACGATATTAAATCAATCGCCCTGTCGCAATTTTACGGCCCCGCACTTGCTGATTGTTATACATTCGATCCTGCGCGCAGCTTTGGTGTTGAAACCGTTCAAAAAATTCTGGATGCAGATGCATGGGCTGCGGATCAGGGCATGTTATTTTACAATGTGAATTTCCCACCTGTTCCCGCAGCCGAAGTTTTGGGGCATAAAATTACCAGACAAGGGTTTCGCCACGGTTCCCCGTTTAGCACAGAACGGCGCGAAAACACGCTTTGGATCAAGGGCACACCGCAACACGCCAGCACCGCTGCGGGAACCGATGTGCACGCCAATCTGGCGGGATATATATCCGTCACCCCATGCCATGTAGATCTGACAGCGCATGCACAGATCGCACAATTGAAAGAAGTGTTTTAAATGCAGGTGACGCCCGAATTGATGATGCAATACATGCTTCTTTTGCGCAACAAAGGTGTGCGCGATAAACGTGTGTTGCATGCGATGGAATTGATCCCGCGCCACCCATTTGCGCAGGGCAGTTTTTCCAAACATGCCTATGATGATGCGGCATTGCCGATTGCCTGTGGGCAAACCCTATCCATGCCATCGGTTGTTGGCAAAATGACCCAAGCATTAGAGGTTGGCCCAAGACACAAGGTTTTGGAAATCGGTACTGGTTCAGGTTTTCAGGCCGCCGTGCTCAGCCAGCTTTCGCGCCGTGTTTATTCCGTTGAACGCCACCGCCCGCTGGCACAGGCCGCGACAAAAACGTTAAACGATCTTGGCGTGGTGAATGTGACGATAATTGTGGGTGACGGCGCGCTGGGTCTGCCCGACCAAGCCCCCTTTGACCGCATCATTTTAACCGCAGCTGCAGAAGATCCGCCCGCTACCCTCTTGGCGCAGTTGAAAGAGGGCGGTATTATGGTATTACCAGTAGGACAGTCGGACACAGTCCAAACCCTGATCAAGGTCACAAAAACCGCATCGGGCTTGGATTACGAAGAATTAGAAGACGTTCGTTTTGTCCCATTAATAGAAGGCATCGCACCACGCGTGCACAGATAAGCCCCGCAGAGGGTGAACAGGCAAAGGAAACAGGCACATGTCATTGAAAACGAAACGTTTTCACCTGTCGACAGGTATAATTTTCGCAAGCATTTTCGCACTCACCGCGTGTGATGATATCAAAGATATTCGTTCAATCACAGATATTGGGCGCAAGGTTGATCCGATCCCTGGAAGCAATGTTAAAAAAACGCAAGCCCGCCCACAAGCGGATGAACGCGGTGTGATTACATACCCGAATTATCAGGTGATTGTTGCAAATCGATCCGACACAATGGCCGATTTGGCCGCGCGTGTGGGGATTTCCGCCGATGAATTGGCGCGATTTAACGGGCTAAAGGTTGATCATATGCCCCGCGACGGCGAAGTTTTGGCATTGCCGAAAAATGCCGATCGCGGCGTTCCAATCACACCTGTCGAAACGGCCGCAACCCCATCCAGCGTGGAAGATATCGCATCCTCCGCATTGGAAGATGTGCCAAATTCACCTGCACGTATTCCAACGGGAACTGAACCCAAACGCCATGTGGTGAAAACGGGCGAAACCGCATATACAATCGCGCGTCTGTATGGCGTGTCGGTTACGTCACTTGCTTCGTGGAACGGGCTGGACAAGGATTTGAATTTGCGCACGGGCCAACAATTGTTGATCCCCGTCGAAGATAATTCCGCCGCTGTTGCCGCCGCACCAGTGAAGGTCGCGAGCAATAGCACAGCCACCCAACCTGCCCCGCGCCCAACAACCGTAAGCAAACCCGGATCAGGTTCATCGGCACCCGTACCGCCAAGTTCCACAACAAGTTTACCAAAACCTGTCCCCGCAGCAAAACCAGCAGAAAAACTGGCCGAGGCTGCGCCAGAGCGCAAACCAACAACCAGTTCACGTAAGCTGCTTAAACCCGTTAACGGGAAAATCCTGCGTGGGTTTTCGTCAAAATCTGGTGGTAACGAAGGGATCGATTTCGCAGCGAGCGCTGGCACAGATGTCAAAGCCGCAGAAAATGGTACGGTTGCACTGACGTCCAATTCGGTGAATGGCTCGTCCATCATTTTGGTGCGTCACCCAGATAACCTTTACACGGTTTATTCAAACGTATCGGATGCATCCGTGAAAAAAGGCAGCACAGTCACCCGTGGCCAAACCATTGGTAAAGTGGCCGGTGGTAACCCACCATTTGTGCATTTCGAGGTGCGCCGCGGCACAGAGGCCGTTGATCCAACACCATACCTGTAACAACATTCCACCCAGCGTAATCGCATGTTGGGTGGTTATTTTCCTGTCCGAAAAATCCGCAATATTTTACAAAACCTGCCGTCGCGCCTAAGCTTATCAAATATTTTCAGGGATAAGCAAAGGGACAGTTATGCGCACGGTATTGATTTTCACCAGTTTAGTCAGCATTTCCACATTCGCCAACGCACAAGAATCCAGTGTCGATTGCGATGCGCTCTATCAACGTTTTGTCGATGAATATCCGATTGATTTGGCAAGCTGTGATGTAAGCGTTGCACCCTACACGCTTGATGAATGTCCTGTTCCACAAACCAAAATCACGAAACGCCCCACCAGCCATATGATCCTTGCGATTGACGCATCGGGGTCAATGGCGGGCAAACTGGGCAAGGACACGAAAATGAACATCGCTAAACGCGAAGCGATTTCATTTTTGAATGACATTCCAAACGAAGTGAATGTTGGATTGGTGGTTTACGGACACCAAGGAAATAACCAAGATGATGGCAAGGCGTTATCCTGTTCCGCATCTGAAATGGTGCATGGGTTTAAATCCCGACGCTCCAAAATTAAGGACAGCATTGCCGATCTTTCTCCAAATGGCTGGACCCCACTTGGCGGGGTTTTAGAATTTATCGGCAATGAATTGGCACAGCTATCACCCCCCAAAGACGGCGATCTGGCCCCCGTTGTTTATCTTATTTCTGATGGCAAAGAAACCTGTGGCGGTGATCCTGTTGGCGCGGCAACGGCCTTGGTTGATGCGGGGATCAATACCATTGTGAATACAATCGGGTTTGACGTGGACGATGCCACTGCGACCCAGCTTCAGGCGATATCGGACACTGCTGGGGGCACATATTTCGCCGCAAAAGACGCCAATGCGCTGCGCAATCAATTGAATGCGATCAAAGATGCAGAAGCCCAACAGGCACGTTTCAATTATTGCACACACCTGAACGCAGGACGTATCGGTGTGGTTTATCATAATGCATATGTCTCTTTGGCTGGCTGTTATAAACGCAACGATCCATCGGCGCGGCAGGTGGCGATGATCCATTATTTCAACAAAGCCACCAAAGAAAACGCGCCAGAGGCCGCATGCGCAGATGTTTTAAGCCAACGCATCAAAGATGAAGTCAAACCTTATCGCGGTTGGTTAAAACAACGCTCAACACCCTTGATTGAAGAACCTAAAAAACTGATCAGCGACTATCGCGCAGAAATGAAACAACAACTTGAAAACCGCGAATAGACTTTATTCAGGAACGGTCAATTCAATAAATTCAAAACCAGAATCCTGGCCCAATGCGTTTTGATGCACATTTGACAGGCGAAGATTATATGCGCCTAATTGATGGGCCACCTCATGTAGTGATCCATCGCTGCGATATATTCCCAGATAAAAAACATCACCCTCTCGGCGATTGAAATAACGCGACTGATTGGTCACCATTTTCTTGGTCAACACATTGTAATATTCATATTGATGGTTGCATTCGCCAATCACAAAGTGACAGGAATACGGGGTAAATCGATTGGTGTGCCCGTTGCGCGTGCTCCAAACGCGCCGCCCCTGATCATCATAGGCATCAAGAATATTTTCCTCTAATGATCCATCTTTAACTTTGTAATTTTGAATCAGATGAAACCCATCTTTGGCGCCAATATATTCCGCAACAAAGGTTGATTGGGGCGTCCAAACGGTGCGGGTGGTCAATTTTGTACCGATCTTCATCGCACTAAAATCAATTCCGCCCTCTTGGGCCTGCACCATCGTGGCAACGGTTGAAAACAGGAATAACTTGAACAGAATTTTTGCCAACATACCAAAACCTCCGATACCGATATGGCCAAGCCTAGCGCAGATGGTATCGGAAAAACAATATGGGCTAAAAATCCGATACTTCGCGATCATCAAATTTTTCATTGTTGATCAACATATCATCAACCAAAATCGACAAAAGCTGCGCACGTCCGCTGACGCCAACTTTGCGATAAATCGCGTTGCTTTGTGCCTTTACTGTGCCTTCGGATGATCCACGCAACTGAGCGATTTCTTTGATTGAAAATCCTTTGATGGTGAACCAAGCGACATCTTTTTCAGCGGCAGAAAGCGCCCATCGTTGAAATTTTTGATTAACAACAGTGACAAAAGCATCCGAAGCACCGCGAAGCTTTTCTTCGGCGCGTTGCTGGCTTCGTTCGGCGCGCAAAATCATCCGCACACCCAAAATAGCACCCAGCATCAACCCAACACTTGCGCTGACTTCTAGAGTTTCGCGCAATTGCCAGCCAATACTTGTCGTGCGAAGCCCAAGGATCGACACCGCCAGATTGGCGATAAAGATACCCGAACAAAAAATCTGAATCCCGACCGTGGCCCAGAGCAAAAATTTGCGATTGTTCAATGTGCTTTCCCAGAAATCGTCAGGGTGTTGAAATGAATTAGTTTGCAAAACGAAGTTAACCAAAATCTAGAGAAAAATCACGTGATATTATTTTTAAATCAAACGTCTTATATGGGGCTAACCCCAAAATGAATTTGGCCACATTAACGATTGCGCCCTTGGCCATTGCCATGCCCGCCACCATTGCCATGCCTGCCGCCGTTGTGACCACCACCATTATGACCACCGCCATTACCGCTAGCATTATTCCCACCGCCATTGTGACCACCACCGCTCCGCGGGTCGCTTTCTTCTTCGTCTTCTGCGTCTTCTTCGGCTCTGGCTTCGTCACCAGCATCAGGATCAAAAACCCAATCGTCTTGCAATATTTGCCCAGACCCGCGCGCAACAACAATTTCGCGTTCGACCATGCCTTTTTGTGCTGTGATAATTGTTCGTCCCAGCCATGTGCGACCACGGTTGGTAATGGTAAATCCCTGATTAACCAATTGGCGCACCACAATATCGGCGGGTGTTGCCGCCTGTTGGGCAAAACTTGGCGTTGCCACTGCAAGGCTCACTATAATCACTGTACGGGTAAATTTTAACATGGGTCAATCTTTGGGTTAAGGAACGGGTATTGGATGCAAGTGAATAATAAAGAGGGGCTATTCACTTGCATCCAATTAGAGCAACGCTGCGTGTCGTCGTCAACTCTGTGTGACATCGGTTCTGGTTGCACCTTCGCCTTTGTCATCAACGCTAGAAATCAAAATCTACATTTGCCTTGTCCCCGACAAACGCACCTAGTGACATTGGGTATCCAGCACGGAACAACTTTAATTAACCAAGTTTTCGAACAAAGCGCTATAAACGAAAGGTATAACCGCATAAACCAAAGGTATACGTCCGGTATTACCATTTAAAAACAAATAGTTATTTACAATTTAATTTTTTGACGTCCCGCAAGATCAACAAAAAATTGCCACGCAACGCGCCCTGATCGCGCACCACGTGTGGCCTGCCATTCGATTGCTTGCGCTTTCAGATCTGAATCGCTGATGCTCACGCCATATGAATCGCAATATCCTCGAATCATTTTGAGGTATTGATCTTGGTCACACGGATGAAAACCAAGCCACAGGCCAAACCGATCGGACAATGATACTTTTTCTTCGACCGCTTCAGATGGATTGATCGCCGTGGATTTTTCATTTTCGATCATATCGCGCGGCATCAGATGGCGTCGATTGGATGTGGCATAAAACAACACATTGTCGGGGCGCCCTTCGACACCGCCATCCAAAACGGCTTTGAGGCTTTTGTATGCGGCATCATCCCCATCAAAGCTCAGATCATCACAAAACAACAAGAAACGATATTTGCTTTGGCGCAGGATCGCCAAAAGCGTGGATACGCTTGCCAAATCTTCGCGTTGAATTTCCACCAGCTTGAGCGCACCACCAACGGCGGCATGAACAGCCTTCACCAAAGATGATTTGCCCATACCCCGCGCACCCCAGAGCAAGGCATTATTCGCGGGCAATCCATCGGCAAATTGGCTGGTATTGGTCAATAATGTTTCACGCGCCCGATCAACACCAATCAGCAGATCAAGCGATACACGGCTAACATCCTTAACCGGTGCTAATTGTTCAGGGTTTGAATGCCAAACGAATGCATTGGCCGCATCAAAATCAGGTGCGGATAATGGGGCCGGCGCCAATCGTTCCAGCGCCGCTGCAATGCGGTTCAAAGCATCATCATTCACAGGTCAAGCTCGGCTTCTTCGGCGGCGATACGTGCGTCACGTTTCTTTTCCACCATCATCACCAACCAGATGGACACCTCGTAAAGCATGTAAACAACGCTAAACAAAATCACCTGTGTAATCACATCAGGGGGCGTCACAACGGCGGCAAGGGTCAAAATACCAACAACCGCATATTTGCGCACATCTTTCAAACCTTCGGATGAAACAATCCCAGCCAGCCCCAACAGGGTCAGCAAAACTGGCAACTGAAAACAAAGCCCAAAGGCAAAGATAAACTTCAATGTCAAATCCAGCGATTCCTTGACCGAGCCTAAGAACACGGTTTCTAACTCTTGGCTGGCGTCTGGATTGGCAACTTCTCCGACATCACCGCTGGTCAACAAATCGGTCACTGCGGGAAGGATATCACCAAAACCGATGAAAAACCGCATGGCAAGCGGTGTTACAACGTAATGCGCGAATGCTGCCCCCAACAGGAACAACAAAGGCGATGCGATAATGAACGGTAAAAATGCGCCCTTTTCGTTTTTATACAATCCCGGCGCCACAAAGCGCCACATCTGATAGGCAATCACAGGGAATGCCAGCATCAGGCCGCCAATCACCGAAATCCGAAACAGGACAAAGAATTTTTCTTGGGGGGCGGTAAAGATCAGGCGGGCATCCTGTCCGCGTTCTTGCAAAATTTTTGCAATCGGTTCGAACAGGAAATTCAACAAGGGTTCGGCGACAAAAAACACCAATAACATCGCAACGATAAACGCGCCGACGGAATAGATTAACCGTGTGCGCAATTCGGCAAGATGTTCGATCAAAGGTGCCGAACTCGCCTCGATCTCATCATGTTCCAGATCAGGTGTATCGCTCATTAACTTGCTTTCTTGGCGGTCTTTTTAGTGGCCGTTTTTGTGGTCTTTTTCGCTGCTGCTTTTGCGGGCTTTTTGGCGGCGGTTTTGGTCGCGGTTGTTTTGCTCGCAGTCTTCGCTGTTGCGCCCGACGCGCCCGATGCACTTGTATCGCTTGCAGATTTTGCACCGCTACCAAAATTATCGGCGTAAGATTTCATCGGGTCTTTGATGGTATCAACACCCAAATCTTTGATATCGGTGGCCTTGCGCACCGTATCACCAATATCCTTGATACCCGTGTCATCCGCGGCCTGATCCATGGCGCGTTGAAAATCGCGCGCCATACCACGGGCACGCCCAACAAAATTGCCCACTTTGCGAAACATCATGGGCAAGTCTTTGGGGCCAACAACGATCAAGGCGACAACGCCAATGACCAACATTTCGGCCATACCAATATCAAACATGCAAAACCCCTATGCGCGGCAACAGGGCCTATGCCTTGTCTTTGTTTGGTGTAATATCTTTGGCTTCTTCGGATGCATCTTCTAATGCTGCATCCATTTCTTCTTTGCCTTCGTTCACACCCTTTTTGAACGCGGTGATGCCTTTGCCGACTTCGCCCATCAGGTTGCTGATCTTACCACGGCCAAACATGACCAAAACCACAACTGCAATCAGCAGCAAGCCAGGCAAGCCAATATTTTGGATGAAAAGTGGTGTCATTGGAATCATGTGATCCTCCTAAAAAATCATCAGCACAGATGCGCCGTTTTTTGTTTCCAATGTATAGTTAGGCTGTTTTTCAATGGTTTCAAAGCCTAAACAATCGCGTTTGCGTGAATATTTGTCGATTTATTGAAACATTTGCGTCACTGCACAAAAACAAAGCATCGATCACGGCGCACACTTAACCACAATGGCGTGCCCGCGTTAGGTAAAAACACCCCTGGAACAACCGCATGAAGGCGCACATTGTCATAATCCATGGCAAATTCGACCAGGCTCTGATGCCCTAAAAACCGTGCGCGTTCCACCACGCCGCGTGCGGGTGTGCCCTCTTCTACGGTTGGGTTTGGCCCACGACCACCACGATCAAAATCAATGCGCAAATGTTGTGGGCGAATGACAATTTCCACATCTTTGCCATCGGCAATTCCGGGGGTTAGGAAATCGCCAAACGGTGTTCGGGTTAATGCACCATGCACCTGACCATTGATCACATTGATGTCGGAAAAAAATGCGGCGGCGCGGCGATCAACTGGGGAATTATAAATATTATACGGAGCTCCCGATTGCACGATACGCCCATCGCGCATCAATGCGATCTGATCAGCCATGCGCATTGCCTCTTCTGGTTCATGCGTGACCATCAACACCGCCGTGCCTTCGGATTTCAACAATTCCAACGTTGCATCACGCACCGTATCACGCAGCCGATTATCAAGCCCGCTAAACGGTTCATCCATCAACATCACCGCAGGGCGCGGTGCCAATGCACGCGCCAATGCAACGCGCTGTTGCTCACCACCAGATAACTGATGGGGGAATTTATCACCAAAATCCTCTAATCCAACTTTGCCGAGCAACTCGCGCACACGCACATCCCGATTAGGATCACGCGCAATACCAAAACCAACGTTTTTGGCTACGGTTAAATGGGGAAACAATGCGAAATCTTGGAACATCAAACCAATGCCGCGCGATTCAGGTGGCAGATGTTGTCCATCCCCCGAAACCAGCTCTCCGTTGATCAAAACGTGCCCAGTCGTTTGTTGATCAACCCCTGCTGCAATGCGCAATGTCGTTGATTTACCACAGCCCGATGGCCCCAACAAACACGTCACCTGCCCCGCATGGAGCCGCAGGCTCAGCCCATCAACCACATTACGCGACCCAAAGCGACGCGAAATATCGCGCAATTCCAATGTTGCCGTTTCATTTGTGTCTTGCGTCACGCTACTTGCCTTGGTTCCTTCACCTGACCAATTTAATCAGGCATAGCGTGGCGATACCAGTGTCACGCGCGAACGGCAAGTATACGATTGCTGATGATCCCTAAAATTCCTGCGGCAAATCCGATCACCAGCACGGCGATGCAAATCACCAACAGCTGATCATATTTGTGAACCTCGCTCGTTGAAATCCACGGATTCACAATTTGCGAAACCAGTTCAGTACCACGATACATATACGCTGCTGCCCCTAATATCGCCGCTGTCCACGCCACCATATATGACCAGCGTGGTACAACCATACCCATGAATGCCAGAATCAAAACAGGTGTTAAAAACATCGACGCTGTGCCAGACACCGCCACCGCATCAAACAATGTTTTATTCCCCCACAGGGTTAATATTGCGCCACCCACCATGAAAAACACCATGGCAATGCGCCCGTTCAACACACTTCGCACAGCCACATTGAATTCATCAATCACCAACCGCGCAGCAGAGGCCAACGCGCTATCAAGCGTGGAAATCGCAGAAATTAACAATGACGCCGCAATCAAGAAATAGACAAACGGACCAAACATCGCCGCCCAAGTCCCCAACAATTGATTTTCATATGCTGCCCCGATCAAACCTGCCTGAATACCAAACATGCCAAATCCAAAAATGCACAACGCAGAAATGATAAACGCCAAGACAAAGCTTTTGCGCGTGGTCTCTTCATCCGCCAAAAACCCACGATCCATCATCACGGGATCATGTGCGGGATATGAAAACACCTGTAATGCGGCCACCGCAACCAACACCCAACCCGGGCGGCTGGCCTGATCATGCACACCCTGTGCGCCAAAAATTGCGCCAAACGAAAACCCATCGCCCAAAACCATCACGCCAAAAGCGACGATAAACACCACCAGAAAAATCACCATCTGCAACACATCTGTACGCAGCGATGCGCGCAATCCACCAAGTGCAGAATAAATCAACCCGATCAAGGCCAGCGCCACAACAGACCCCGCCTCTGCCCATGCCACATCAGGGAAAGCCGCTGCAAAAATTAGCCCAACAACGATTAAATTTGCAAAAACTTCGGACAGCAGGCGTAATGCAATCACCACATTATATGTCCACGCCCCCATACGCCCGAAATGATCAAACAACCAATCCTGTACCGATCCCGCATGATCACGCCGCATCCGCGAAACAATATAACCACCGCTTAGAAAGCTCAGATAATAGGTGGTATAGGCCAGCGTCCCCGCAAACCCATAAAAATATCCCAAAATCGCAGCATTCATCAATGATCGCGCAAATATCCAAGTGGTCACTTGGCTTAAGACCAACACCCACAAACTAGGCTGTCCACCATTGCGATCCGCCCCTTCAAAAAAGCCCGCAACGCTTACATGACGCGGCGCGAGCCAAAGACTCGCACATGTCACCAAACCAACAAAGCCGACCAATGCCCAAGGGCTTGCAAAAATTTCCATCAATTTCCCCCAAAAATTTCAATGGCTGATATCACGAAAAATGCACAAGTCGACATCGCATTTCCTGACAAATGCGTGAACAATGCGCCTTATCTCCAAATGTTCTAAATATCCAAAAAACCGATCTGCGAAATATCCACTATGGGATCAATTCAAAATCCGCACTGGCCATCACGCGCCCATTCACCTGTAAATGCACACGATGCAGACCTGCAAACAACTTAAACGTCGTCGCATTGGCAACCAAACGATGGCGTTTGTGCAACTCGGCCACTTCTCCCGCCTTCATTTCAAACTGCTTCAATTTAAAAACCTTGGGTTTTCTCTCGCCGTTGGATTTTACGAATTCAATGATGAAATCCACGATTAACGGCTCATCCTCAAAGGCTTTGATCTGGCTCGACAATTCCAGATAATCATCCATTTTCACCTGCGCAGGCGCTTCAAAACTCAACACTTCAACCGCTGGTTTCGCACGATACCCTAACAGTGACAGCGCATTCATATCGCCCTGTTTAATCAATGTGCGCAGCGCATGTTTGCACATCCACGCCATTTCTTTGCTGTCCTGCACCCCTTGATCGCGCCAATCGCGCAACCTGTTGACCACAAGGGCTGGGTTATTCTTTGCAACATCATTCAAATGATTGGCAACAGATCGCGTCACAAATCGTGTGCGATCTGCATACAGAATATCCAACAGCGGCAAGGTTTGCGCCACATCCAGTGAAACCTTTTTCCCCCACGGCAACACGGGGCGCGTGCTTTCGCTTACCAATCGGCGCACATGATAATTATCATCACGCGCCCATTGATCAAAAATCGTCAGCACCCGTTCTGGGTATTTGATCAAAAAATGGCGCATCGCAAATTCCACTGAAAAGCGGCGCGTAATTGCGTGTAACAGCGCCATTGATCGCTCAAAATGCTGATCGTTCAGCCCGTGCATCACCACATATTCGCTTAAGGGGGCAAAAATAAAACTGCCAAAATCATCGTCGGATTTGCTGGGGTCAAGCTCGGGTGGCAATGCTGCTTCAATCCGATCCGCAGCATTTGCAAAATCATCTGGCAAGAACTGGGTCAGACATTGCGCAATCCAGCCAATGCGCGCCATCAATTCCAGATCCAGCATCCGTTCCATCACGGCGGCCACAAAACCATCGCGATCAAATCCAGAATCCGCCGCGTGGAAAAGTTCAGCCAGATATGTCACCCGATCAAGGTTGAATAACTCATCTTTCAGGCTGAACTTCTCTGCCATTTATATGGTCGCCAATGTCGCGCCACCGTCCAGCAACAGGTTTTGCCCAACGATAAATCCAGCCTGCGTTGAACATAAAAACGCACAGGCCGCACCAAATTCAGATGCCTCGCCATAACGCCCTGCGGGAATAGTGCCCTCGCGGTTTTTGCGCGCTTGATCCATGCTGATCCCTTGCGCCTTTGATACACCTGTATCCAATGAAACCGCACGATCAGTCGCGTGAATCCCTGGCAACAGATTGTTAATCGTGACACCACTGCCCGCCACTTGGCGTGCGGTTCCCGCAACATATCCTGTTAATCCAGTACGCGCAGCATTGGACAGGCCAAGCGCTGCAATCGGTGCTTTCACAGATTGGCTTGTGATGTTGACCACACGACCCCAACCCTGTTCCATCATGCTGGGCAAACAGGCCTTCATCAACGCAATTGGTGTCAGCATATTGGCATCCAGCGCCTTGATGAAATCATCGCGATTCCAATCGGACCACACACCGGGGGGTGGCCCACCTGCGTTGGTGACCAAAATGTCCACATGACCCGCGGCATCCAAAACCTGCTTTTGTCCCGCTTCGATTGTGATGTCACAGGCAACGGCTGTCACATCCACACCGTGTACACGCAATTTTTCCGCCGCTTGGTCCAATGTTTCTTGTGTTCGCGCACATATCACCAAATCAACGCCCGCCTTTGCCAATGCCTCCGCACAGCCAAAGCCAAGCCCCTTTGACGCCGCCGAAACGATCGCGCGTTTGCCTTTGATTCCCAAATCCATAATGCACTCCTTCTGCCTTTGGGGGCAGACTAACGCATCACCACGCCGCGTCCAGCACAAATGGATTTATCTGGGATCACCACCGATATTCATAAATTTTTGCATCTGATCTACGACTGCTTCGATTTGATTGGCACGAAACGTACCAAAACTGTGCAATGTAAATCCGATGTTTTCGTCATTGACGCGAAATAATACGCGGCGCATCCCGCGATGATCACCGCGCAATCGCGCAAACCATATGCCCGAAATATCCAACAGCTTGTATTGCGTTTCAACCGCACCGCGCAACGGGTGCTTGTGACGATGCACCACCATATCGCGCCCACGATCAATTGTCATACAGGTCACAGGCGAAAACCATCCCAGACCCGCAACGGGTATGACAATAAATAAAAGCACCCCGAAATAATCATCCACCTGATCTGTGATCACTTTGTAAATAAAATATAAACCCGCCAATAAAAACATGCCAAAAAACATGCGCATGAATTTATTGTCTTCACACACAATCATCTGATTGTCGTCTTGCGATATAATTTTCATCATTCCCCCTCCTTTATACCTATGCCGTTTCGCTCAATTTTCAAGCAATGCTAACAAACCAAACACCCCCACCTCCAAATGTTTTAAATATCCAAAATCCTGTGCCCGCCCAAATGTGCGACATCTGCCATACGCATGTCCGCCATTTGTCCCACGGATGTCATACAGTGTTTTCTTGCCCTTCCCAGAAACCTTATCTATACGCAGCCTCATGTTAGATCGCGCAGATAATTCATTCGTTTTGCCCCCCGAAATTGATCGGCGGCGCACATTCGCCATCATCTCTCACCCCGATGCGGGGAAAACCACTTTGACGGAAAAATTCCTGCTCTATGGTGGTGCAATTCAGATGGCTGGACAGGTGCGCGCCAAAGGCGAAGCACGCCGCACACGTTCCGATTTCATGCAGATGGAAAAGGATCGCGGCATTTCCGTCTCCGCATCCGCTATGTCCTTTGAATTTAAGGATTTTTGGTTCAATCTGGTGGACACGCCCGGCCACTCTGATTTTTCCGAAGACACCTATCGCACACTCACCGCAGTGGACGCCGCCGTCATGGTGATTGATGGCGCCAAAGGCGTTGAAAGCCAAACGCGCAAATTGTTCGAGGTCTGTCGCCTGCGCGATATGCCGATCCTGACGTTCTGTAATAAAATGGATCGCGAAAGCCGTGAAACATTTGATATTATTGATGAAATCCAAGAAAACCTTGCGATTGACGTTTGCCCTGCCAGCTGGCCAATTGGTGTTGGTCGTGAATTTTTAGGCTGTTACGATCTGTTAAATGATCGTCTTGAATTGATGGATCGCGCCGATCGCAATGTGATCGCCGAAAGCGTTGAAATCAACGGTTTGGATGATCCAAAACTGGCCGAACATGTGCCCGCTGACCTGCTTGAAAAATTCTTGGAAGAGGTTGAAATGGCACGCGAATTGTTGCCAGAATTCGACCACCAAGCATTCCTTGATGGCACATTGACCCCAATCTGGTTTGGCTCTGCGATCAATAGCTTTGGCGTGCAGGAATTGATGGAAGGCATCGGTAAATTTGGCCCCAAGCCACAGGTTTGCCCATCCGATGTGCGGCCAATTTCCCCTGATGAATCAAAAGTTTCGGGGTTTGTGTTCAAGGTTCAAGCCAATATGGACCCAAAACACCGCGACCGCATTGCATTCGTGCGTCTGTGCGCCGGGCATTTCAAACGCGGCATGAAACTCACCCATGTGCGCAGCAAAAAGGTCATGGCCATCGCCAGCCCGATGTTGTTCCTCGCATCTGATCGTGAATTGGCAGAAGAGGCATGGGCAGGAGATATTATCGGCATCCCCAACCACGGCCAATTGCGCATCGGTGACGCCTTGACCGAGGGTGAAATACTGCGGTTCGCAGGCATCCCATCATTTGCACCAGAATTGCTGCAATCTGTGCGCGCCACCGACCCGATGAAGGCCAAACATCTGGACAAAGCATTGACCCAATTCGCCGAAGAAGGTGCGGCAAAGCTGTTCAAACCGATGATCGGCGCAGGCTGGATTGTGGGCGTCGTTGGCGCGTTGCAATTCGAAGTTCTGGCGTCACGCATCGAGCTTGAATACGGCATTCCCGTACGGTTCGAGCAAACCCAATTCACTTCGGCCCGTTGGTTAACCGGTCCGAAAGAAAATGTTGATAAGTTCATTGACGGAAACAAGGGGCATATGGCCACGGATCATGATGGTGATCCCGTTTATATGACCCGCCTGCAATGGGATATTGATCGTGTTGAACGTGATTTTCCTGAATTGAACCTCACGGATGTAAAAACCGTAATGGTTTAACCCAAGGGCGCGGGTTTTCGCGCCCTGACACGCCCTGCAACGCCACGATCACCCTGCCACCATTGCCACGCATCGCGCAGATCGAACAGGATGGAAATCAGATTCACCCAGAAAATCACGGTGATAAAGGCTCCGTATTTATAATCGACATCCGCCCCCACCAGCGGGTATGCGACGATCAGCAATGGTATCCAAAATATCAAATGGGGTATTGCCATTGCTTTGGAAAACCCCCGCTGCACAAGCATAATCACCAGATTTGCGCCAAGACCTGCAAAGGCTAACAAGGCAATAATCCATCCATTTGGATCAAGCATAAAATCCGACGACAATACATTCACCGGCACTAAAATAAACACCATCCAAAGCTGTACCCACAATGGCAAGGCGCGAAAGCTTTGCCAAATATCCAACAGATAACGGATCACTTGGTTTCCCAACCTACAACAATTTCATCTTCAAGATAAACACGCGTTCCATAACGATTTTTACCTTTTTCGTCGTATTTCATTTCATGCTTGGTTTTGGTTTTCATGACCACTTCGTCCAGATCAGCAGGGATGCCCCAAACATCCACAACCATATCCATAGTCATGCCCCGTGCAATGCGCCCTGCCATCATCGCGTTGACCATTTCAACGTCGTTATAACGTTTCATCCACAACGCACGCCGCCCCGCGCGCCATGCCATGCGCAACATGATCAATGCAATGATCCCAACAACGATTGCCGCGATAAAATAAATAAACCAATCTGGCATAGCGCCCCCAAACATCAATATTTGTCCACTATATAGGCAATTTTGCCGCGCAAACAATCATAACCACACCTGTTCTTTTCGCCAGATTGACATATGCGTAAAATCCTTTAAATCATGCGCATGAGGAAATGATGACGCTTCGGTCATCGGGCCGCGATGAGCATGCGGCAATTATTAATGCCGCAACTAAACGCGAGAAATATGACAAAATTTACAGATTTGGGCCTGTCTCCAAAGGTCCTAAAAGCAATAGCCGATGTTGGCTATGACACCCCTACCCCCATCCAAGCAGAGGCAATCCCCCCCGCATTGGAAGGACGCGATGTTTTAGGCATTGCGCAAACCGGTACGGGTAAAACGGCGGGCTTTACCCTGCCAATGATCCACAAATTGGCACGGGGTCGTGCACGCGCACGGATGCCGCGTAGCCTTGTTTTGGCACCCACCCGCGAATTGGCGGCACAGGTTGCGGAAAACTTCGAGCTTTATGCCAAATACGTTAAACTTGATATGGCCCTGTTGATCGGTGGCGTTTCGTTTAACGAACAAGATAAATTGATTGATCGCGGCGTAGATGTGTTGATCGCAACACCCGGGCGTTTGTTGGATCATTTCGAACGTGGCAAGCTGTTGCTCACGGGTATCGAAATTATGGTGGTGGACGAGGCTGACCGTATGTTGGATATGGGGTTCATTCCCGATATTGAACGTATTTTCAAACTGACCCCGTTCACCCGCCAAACCTTGTTTTTTAGTGCAACAATGGCGCCTGAAATCACGCGGATCACGCAAGAGTTTTTGCAAAACCCAACACGGGTAGAGGTCGCACGCCAAGCAACGACATCAGAAAATATCGAACAAAAGGTTTGCTGTTTCAAAGCCCCAAATCGCAAGGTAGAGGCGAAGATGAAACGCGATACATTGCGTGCAATTATCGAGAGCCAATCCGAAACGCTGACCAATGGTATCATTTTTTGCAACCGCAAGGTTGATGTTGATATCGTTTTGAAATCATTGAAAAAACACGGGTATAACGCCGGCGCTATTCATGGTGATCTGGATCAACGCTATCGTATGGAAGTGTTGAACGGGTTTCGCAATAACGACATTCAATTGCTGGTCGCATCGGATGTGGCCGCGCGTGGTTTGGACATTCCAAACGTATCGCATGTATTTAACTATGACGTGCCGATCCATTCCGAAGATTACGTTCATCGTATTGGCCGCACAGGTCGCGCAGGGCGTAGCGGTTGGGCGTTCATGCTTTGCCTCCCCCACGAGCAAAAACATTTGGACAAGATCGAAGAATTGGTGAAACACCCCATTCCACGTCTTGATGCACCTGTCGTGGAAACACCCAAATCAACACGCGCACCAAAGACTGACAAGCCAAAGCAGGAACAAAAACCGGCTCCGCAAAAATCGGCACCTGCAAAACAGGATAAAGCGCCTGCAAAACAAGACAAAGCGCCTGCGAAATCCGCAGACAACAACGAACAGAACAATCGTTCGAAAAAATCGCGCAATCACAAACAAGAACCAAAGAATACTGTCAAAGGCATGGGTGATCACATGCCCGCCTTTATGACGCAATCCTTTGATTTTGTGAAAAAAGACCCAGCACCGCAAGCATCATCAAACGATGATGCAGATGCAACAGACGACGCATAATTTACGGCGCGTTTGAAGATTTTAGAGCGCTTGGTGAATATCCAAGCGCCCTTATTTTATGCTGCTTCTAAACGGTTGATCAAAACCTTGACCACTGGTTTTTTGCCGGTTTCGTCTTTGCAAACTTTGCGCACGGCGCGTTCGGTCAATTCCTCGACCTTGTCATCATTTCCCAATGATTTCGCATTTGCTGCCATCAGGGCTTGTTCAACCATCGCTTCGATCTGTTCGGCCAGATCATCCTCGATCGGGTTGGTTTCTGGTAAACCTGTTGGTTCGGCCCACACACCCAGCAATTCTTTTTCTTCGATCACCAATGATACGGAAACCATGCCACGCGTTGCCATGCGGATACGTTCCAACACCACACCGTCCATCGCACCGATCAGACGCGTGCCATCCAAATAAACACGCCCTGTTTCGACGTGATCATATGCAACGGGTTTTTTGTTCGTAATGTCGAGCATCGTACCATTGGCGGCAACCGCGGCGTTGATCCCCTTGGATTCTGCCAATTCGGCATGTTCACGCAAATGACGGAATTCACCATGCATCGGGATTAACATATTGGGTTTCAACAGGTCGTGAATGCGTTCCAAATCGGGGCGATTGGCGTGGCCAGATACGTGATAAATCCCAGCACTATCATCGATTACATTCACACCTTGCATCGCAAAGCTGTTGATAATGCGCCCAACGGATTTTTCATTGCCCGGGATGGTTTTGGATGAAAACAAGAATGTATCATCCTCTTTCAACGTGATGCCCAGATATTTGCCGTTGGCCAATTGGCCAGATGCCGCGCGGCGTTCGCCTTGGCTGCCTGTCACCAGCAACATCAAATGATCGCGTGGCACGTCTTGGATGTCTTCCAATGGGATGGTTGGCGGGAAATTATCCAGCACACCGGTTGATTGGGCATAACCCAACATACGCTGCATTGAACGCCCCAGCACACAAACCGAACGCCCCGCATCAACACCCGCTTGTGCCAATGTGCGCAGACGCGCGATGTTGGATGCAAATGTGGTGGCAACGACCATGCCGCTGGCACCTTTGATCATTTTACCAAGTGGTTCGGGCAACGTTGCCTCTGATCGTCCTGGTTCGGGTGAAAATACATTTGTGCTATCGCAAACAAGCGCATGCACACCTTGTTTTCCCAGTTCAGCAAAGAGTGCGGCATTGAACGGTTCACCCACCATTGGGCTTTCGTCCAGTTTTAGATCACCCGTGTGAACAATGCGCCCTGCTGGTGTGTCGATCACCAAACCAGATGCCTCTGGTATCGAATGGGAAACGGGCAGGAAACCCACCTTCATCTCGCCACATGTCACCTGTTCGGGGTAAGGCCCGACGACCTCTACCAAATTAGGGTCTTGGCCGCGTTCTTCCATTTTGGCGCGTGCAACGGCGCCGGTGAATTTGCGGCAATAAATCGGTGCTTTGAGCCGTGGATATAACAGGCCAATCGCGCCAATATGATCTTCATGGGCGTGGGTGATGAAAATCCCATCCAAACGATCCGCGCGTTGTTCAATATACGCAGGGTCCGCCATGATCAAATCAACACCGGGGGTGCCGTCCATATCGGGGAATGTCACACCCACATCGACAAGAATGAAACGTTCCTTACCAGCAAGGCCATAACCATACAGATACATGTTCATGCCAATTTCACCTGCACCACCCAGTGGCAGGAACACCAATTTATTTTTCGAAGTCATATTATGTGTCGTTTCGTTCTGCGATCAACTTTAACCCATGCAAGGTTAAATCTGTTTCTATGTTTTCAAATACGTCAGTGCCGCGTTCAAATAACGAGGCCAAGCCGCCTGTGCCGATGATTTTCATCGCGCGTGGGTGTTCGGCGCGAATTTGTTTACATATCCCTTCGACCAGCCCAACGTAACCCCAAAATACGCCCGATTGCATACATTCTACGGTATTGGTGCCGATCACCTTGTCGGGCATTGTCACATCGATGTGAGGCAACGCAGCGGCGGCCATGTGCAATGCTTCCATCGACAGGTTCACACCGGGTGCAATCACACCGCCAATATAGGCGCCATCGTGATCAACAACGTCAAACGTGGTGGCGGTACCAAAATCCACAACCACCAAATCACCGCCATATAAATCATGGGCCGCAACGGTATTGACCAAGCGATCTGGGCCCACGGTTGTGCCCTCATCCACGCGCACATCAATGCCCAATTTTGTTTCGGGTTTCCCCACCACAATCGGGCGGCAATCGAAATAACGGTCTGATAAAACACGAATATTGAACACTGCGCGTGGCACGGTTGAACTAACAATCACACGATCTAGTGTTGCCTTGATCCCGTTCAAATCCATCAACTGTTTGAGGAACACATAATATTCATCCGCCGTGCGTTTCGCCACGGTTTCACAACGCCAAGATGCAATGAACTCTTTGCCATCGTGAATGGCAAAAACCGAGTTTGTATTCCCAATATCAATGGCCAATAACATTTGTTGTCCTTTAGGTGAAAAAGATTTCGGCGGCGTGAATGGCACAGCGCCCTTTGGCGGTTTGTAATATAACCGCGCCTGTTTCGTCTAGCGTCTCAAACGTGCCAACGGTATCGCCTTTTGGTGTACGTGCGATGATGGTTTCACCCAGCCGCGCAGCATGTGTCAACCAATCGGTTCGAATGGTGTCAAATCCGCTAGCGCGAAATTGGGTTTCTCGTTGCTGATACGCGAATGCCAAAGCATCCAAAAACTGTTCCGCGTTAATGTTTATCCCAACATCCGCCAGCAATGATTTTGCCGGCACTGCATTGGTTTCCATTTTCGCAGGCTCCGGTGCATGGGCAAGGTTTACACCAATTCCGATGCAAATATGGCTTGGTCCCACACCAGCGGTTTCTAGCAAGATACCCGCGACCTTGCCCCCATCAAGCAACACATCATTTGGCCATTTGAGGGATAGCCGATCCGCCGCCACACCCACAGCATTCAGCGCATCATACAATGCAAGCGCGGCAACAAAGCTGCGCAACGCCACCGTGTTTAAATCATCCTTGATCTCGGCCAGATAAGTCGCGGCAAAATTGCCTCGTTGTGTTGACCATGCCCGCCCGCGCCGCCCAACACCTACGGTTTGTTCATGTGCCATGATCCAAACGGGCGACGCGCCATCATTCACGATAGCGCGCGCATAAATATTTGTGCTGTCGATGGTATCAAAAACACGGCGGCCCACGCCGGTGGGCCAGCCGTTCATATTAACGCAACAGGCTCGCAGCCGCATTGGCGGCGAAACCTTCGATCCCGAACAGGTTCACGATACCCGCGATCATCACAAACGCCGATGCCATCAAGGCCACGTAATGCAATGTTGGCATTTTACCGTTCAAGGCATCCGCTTCTTCGCCGAAATACATCAGATAAATGATGCGCAGGTAATAAAACGCACCAATCACAGATGCGATCACACCGGCAATCGCCAGCCACGCCAGATCGGCCTGCACCGCCGCTTTCAGCACGTAAAACTTACCAAAAAATCCAACCAATGGTGGGATACCCGCAAGTGAGAACATCAATGCGGCAAGTGCCGCTGCGCGAAGCGGTTCTTGGCGTGAATAAAGACCAAGTGCCGCAATATCGGTGACTGGGTTCCCGTCTTTTTCCATGTTGAGGATAAACGCAAACACACCGACATTCATCGCCACATAGATCACCATGTAAATCAGCAATGATTGCACGCCCAGTTCCGTACCTGCCGCCAAGCCCATCAATGCAAACCCCATGTGAGAGATTGATGAATAGGCCATCAGACGTTTGATATTGGTTTGCCCAATCGCCGCAATCGCGCCGAGGAACATGGAAAGGACGGACAAGAATGCAATGATCTGTTTCCAATCAGATACCGCAGCACCAAATGCATCATGCACAACACGTGCAAACAAACAGGCGGCGGCCACCTTGGGCGCGGTTGCGAAAAATGCTGTTACGGGTGTTGGCGAGCCTTCGTAAACATCGGGCGTCCACATGTGAAACGGTGCAGCAGATATTTTGAACCCCATACCAACGCACATGAACACAAGGCCAAACAACATGCCCAGCCCAAGTTCACCACCCTGAATGGTAGATGCGATGCCCGCAAATTGCGTGGTTCCTGCATAACCGTAAACCAGTGATGCACCGTATAACAGCAAGCCAGATGACAAGGCGCCCAGCACAAAATATTTCAAACCCGCCTCTGTTGAACGCAGGCTGTCACGGCGAAATGCCGCAATCACGTAAAGAGACAGCGATTGCAATTCCAAGCCCATATAAAGCGCCATCAAATCACCCGCAGAAACCATCATCATCATACCAACATTGGCCAATGCGATCAGAACCGGAAATTCAAATTTTAGCAGATTGTTACGACGCAGGTATTCCTGCGACAGCAACAACATGATGGCAGATGCGAATAACATTACCACCTTGGCAAAGCGGGCGAAATTATCATCAATGAATGCCCCACGAAATGCGCTGCGCGATACGTCAACATCGGCGGCAATCCACAAACCCAATCCCGCCATCACAAGCGCAGTAAGCCAGAAAATGGTGCCTGCAAGGCGATCCTTGCCGCCGTAAACGGCGACCATGAGGATAAACATGGAATAGCCCGCCAGAATGATTTCTGGCAAAACGATTTTGATATCTGTGCCGATCATGTCAGTCACCCTTAATTAATGCGACACAACAGGTGCGGCGGTTTCAACCACGCCCTGTGCTGTCGCGACATTGTCTAACAAATTGCTTACCGCTGGGCCGATCAGATCCAGAACCAATGCGGGGTAAACACCCAACAAAATGGTCATCACGATCAATGGCGCCATCATCAGCTTTTCGCGTGTATCCATATCGGCGATTGATTTCAGGCTTTCCTTGATCAAATCACCAAACACCACACGACGATACAGCCAGAGCGCATAGGCCGCCGACAGGATCACACCCGTGGTTGCACCAAATGCAACCCATGTGTTTGCTTGGAATGCACCAACCAGTGTCAGAAATTCACCCACAAACCCAGATGTGCCAGGCAAGCCAACATTGGCCATGGTGAATAACATAAACACCAGTGCATAAACCGGCATACGCACAACCAAACCACCATATGCATCGATGTCGCGCGTGTGCATACGATCATAGATCACACCAACACCCAAGAACAACGCACCAGAGATAAACCCGTGGCTGATCATTTGGAAAATCGCACCATCAATACCCTGTTGGTTCATCGCAAAAATACCCATGGTAACGAACCCCATGTGAGCAACGGATGAATAGGCAATCAGCTTTTTCATGTCCTCTTGCATCATCGCGACAAGCGAAGTGTAGATGATCGCGATTACAGACAAGGTCATCACGAAATCGGCCAGAATTGCCGATGCCTCTGGGAACATGGGTAAGCTAAAGCGCAAGAACCCATAACCGCCCATTTTCAACAGAACCGCCGCCAAAACAACAGAACCCGCTGTTGGCGCCTGAACGTGAGCATCTGGCAGCCATGTATGCACAGGCCACATCGGCATTTTCACCGCGAATGATGCGAAAAACGCCAAGAACAGCAATGTTTGCACGCCACCAACAATGGTGATGCCAAGGATGGTGAAATCCGCGCTGTCAAATGTATGGGTGTTCAACAATGTTGGAATATCGGTCGTGCCCGCATCCCACCACATGAACAACATCGCAACCAACATCAAAACAGAACCGAGCAATGTGTAGAGGAAGAATTTGAACGATGCGTAAATGCGATCTTTGCCGCCCCAAATACCAATGATCAGGAACATCGGGATCAGGCCTGCTTCGAACACAACATAGAACAGGATCATATCAAGCGCACAGAATACGGCGATCATCAGCGATTCCAAAACCAAGAATGCGATCATGTATTCTTTGACGCGGTGTTCAACCTTCCAACATGCGCCAATCACAATGGGCATCAAGAATGTGGTCAACATCACGAACAGAACCGAAATGCCATCAACACCAACCTTGTATTGCAAACCTGCAAGCCATTCGTGGGTTTCAACCAATTGGAACCCTGTGTTGTTTTTATCAAAACTGGTCAGGATAAAGATCGACGCCACAAAATTGGCAATCGTTGCCACCAGCGCCAACACCTTGGCGTTATGTTGTGCCGCAGCATCTTCGCCACGCAGAATAAACATCAGGATAAACGCCGCCACCAAGGGCAGGAATATCACAAGGGACAAAAGACTGTCAGTCAAGGCCATTAGTGAGCCCCCCCAGTAATCGCAAAGTAAGTGATAATCGCCGCGAGCCCGAGGAACATCGCAAATGCATAATGGAACAAGTAACCAGATTGCGCCCGCCCTGCCCATTTGGTCAGGAATGGGATAATCCCCATGGCAACGCCGTTGATGCCACCATCAATCACCTTGCCATCGCCCTTTTTCCACAAGAACCGGCCAAGCGCCTTGGCTGGGTTCACAAAGATCAAATCGTAAAGTTCATCGAAATACCATTTGTTTTGCAAAAATGCGTACAACCCGCTGTGCTGTTCTGCCAACTTCGCAGGTGCCGTTGGTTTTTTGATATACATGATCCACGCCAGAATAAATCCAGACAACATCGCAACAAACGGTGAAACCTTGACCCATTTTGGCACGTTATGCGCATCATGGATTACGTGGTTTGTTTCATGGTTGGCATATACCGAATGGCCAAAGAATTCTTCGACGTGATGGCCAAAGAAATCTTCGTACCACAACATGCCTGCAAAAATCGCACCCAATGCCAGAACCGCCAATGGGATCAACATCACCATCGGGCTTTCATGTGCATGTTCATGCGTATGCTTATCGCCACGCTCCGTGCCATAAAATGTCAGGAAGATAAGGCGCCATGAATAAAAACTGGTCATGGCCGCGGCAAGTACCAACAGAATAAACGCATATTGCGCAGGGCCTGCACCGGCCGCAAATGTCGATTCAATGATCGCATCCTTGGACAAGAAACCCGCAAAACCGATATGTGTCAGTGGGATACCAACACCCGTGATCGCCAATGTGCCGATCATCATCGCGGCGAATGTATATGGGATCTTTTTACGCAGGTTACCATAATTGCGCATATCTTGTTCGTGGTGCATCGCATGGATCACCGAACCCGCGCCCAAGAACAACATTGCCTTGAAAAAGGCGTGTGTGAACAAGTGGAACATCGCCACCGGATAGGCACCAACACCCGCCGCCACAAACATATAGCCAAGCTGTGAACAGGTGGAATATGCGATCACGCGTTTAATATCGTTTTGCACCAATCCAACGGTTGCGGCGAAAAACGCCGTCGTTGCACCGATCACGATGATAAAATTCGGAGTGAATGTTGCGTATTCCATTAGTGGTGACAAACGACACACCATGAATACACCCGCCGTTACCATTGTCGCCGCGTGGATCAATGCGGACACTGGTGTCGGCCCTTCCATCGCGTCTGGCAACCATGTGTGCAAAAACAACTGTGCCGATTTACCCATCGCACCGATGAACAGCAACATTGTGATTACCTCAAGTGCGTTGATATCCCAGCTGAGGAACCGAATGGTTTGCTGTGAAATTGCCTCGGCTGTGTGGGGGTCAAGAATTTCGGAAAAATTGATGCTCTTGGTCAGGAAATACAGTCCAAAGATACCCAATGAAAAACCAAAGTCACCCACACGGTTTACAACAAACGCTTTGATCGCGGCGGCATTCGCCGTTGGTTTGCGGTAATAAAAACCGATCAACAGGTATGATGCAACGCCCACACCTTCCCAACCGAAAAACAGTTGCAACAGGTTATCCGCCGTCACCAGCATCAACATCGCCCATGTAAAGAACGACAGATAAGCAAAGAAGCGCGGCTTATAGCTTTCGCCTTCTTTCCACTGGGGATCGTCGGCCATGTAGCCCCATGAATACAAATGTACCAATGATGATACAGATGTAATCACGATCAACATAATCACGGTCAAACGGTCAACGCGGATGGCCCAATCGGTGGACAACCCGCCACTTTCAACCCAGCGCATCAACGGGATCACATGATCATTGCCATGGAATGTTAAAAACGCGACCCAAGACAGGATTGCGGACAGAAACAACAAACCCGTTGCCACCATCATCGCCGCTTTTTCGCCGATCATCCGATGGCCGAAACCACAGATAAGCGCACCAACAAGCGGAGCAAAAAGAAGAATTTGTTCCATTGCCCCTTAACCTTTCATTACGTTGACATCTTCAACAGCAATCGTCCCACGATTACGGAAGAAGCAAACCAAGATCGCCAAGCCAATCGCGGCCTCAGCCGCCGCAACTGTCAGCACAAACAGTGTGAAAATCTGCCCTGTCAAATCCCCATGATGGGCGGAAAAGGCAACCAGGTTGATATTCACCGCAAGCAACATCAATTCAATCGACATCAAAATGACGATTACGTTTTTGCGGTTCACAAATATTCCGAAAATCCCGATAACAAACAGGATCGCCGCAACGGTAAGATAGTGTTCAAGTGGTATCATAGCCCCTGCCCCGGTTTCACGTTTTTGATTTCCATCGTTTTCGCTGGATCACGATGCATCTGTGTTTGGATATTTTGACGTTTCACATCCGTGCGGTGGCGCAATGTCAAAACGATCGCACCGATCATCGCCACCAACAGGATCAAACCCGATGCTTGGAAAAGATAGATATAATCGGTGTAAATCACCGAGCCGAGCGCAATGGTGTTATGCTTATCCGCAATATCTGGTGTAACTGATTGGCGTAATGCCTCTGCGTTATCGGCCACGTTCCAGTGGCCAAAAACCAAACCCAGTTCGATCAACAATACCGCGCCAATAGCCAAACCAAACGGCAGGTATTTCGCCATACCGCCCTTCAGTTCCACAAAATCGACATCCAGCATCATCACCACGAACAGGAACAACACCGCGACCGCGCCAACGTAAACAATGGCCAGCAACATCGCGATAAATTCAGCCCCAACAAGGATGAACATGCCAACCGCGCTAAAGAATGCCAAAATCAACCACAGCACCGAATGCACAGGGTTGCGCGCCAATACGACGAACAGCCCGGAACAGACCGCAACAATCGCAAATAAGTAAAAGGCAAGAAGTGTAATGCCCATAAGATGTTTCCCCTATCTGTGTCGCTTACCGGTACGGCGCGTCTAATTCGATGTTGCGTGCGATTTCCGCTTCCCAACGTTCGCCGTTGGATAACAATTTATCCTTGTCATAAAACAGCTCTTCGCGGGTTTCTGTGGAAAATTCGAAATTTGGTCCTTCGACGATGGCGTCCACTGGGCATGCTTCTTGGCAGAAACCACAGTAGATGCATTTTGTCATGTCGATGTCATAACGTGTTGTACGCCGTGATCCATCATCGCGCGGTTCCGCATCGATGGTGATCGCTTGTGCTGGGCAAATCGCTTCGCACAATTTACATGCGATACAGCGTTCTTCGCCATTTGGATAACGACGCAATGCGTGTTCACCACGAAAACGCGGGCTTAGAGGACCCTTTTCATGGGGATAGTTCAACGTCGCCTTGGGGCGGAAAAAATATTTCATCCCCAATTTAAAACCGACAATGAAATCTGCTAGCAAAAAATATTTCGCCGAGCGCGCATAATCAAACGCCATCAAATCCGTCCTTTGTAATCTGCAAGCATTTTTGCAGGAAGTTGTATCGCCAGCTCTTCTTTCATTTGGAAATGTTTCACAACATCATCCCAATGCCCGCCCTTTTGTGTGTTGTTCAAGCTCCACAAAGCGGATTCAGCGCAAGGCGCATTATTCAGTTCGTCACATGCCTGTGCACGCAACAATTGGAACGCCGCATAGTTATGGCGCACCTTTTCATAAGAGTAGTCTTTTTCGAAACCAGCGCGGAAACGCTCGTTATAAAAATCCAATGTCCAAATCGCATTTTCCGCCAGAAACTTGCGAAATGCTGGGCGGCCCGTTTGCAATGTTTTGAACGAAGACACTTCGAACAGTTCCGCAAATCGTGCCAATTTTTCCGCATCGTTTTTAAACAGATGTTCCATCATATCCATAGATGTCAGAACCTGTGTTGATGCCATCACCACGCAAACATCGCGCTTGGCTGCAACACAGTCCTCTGCCATCGCATGAAGCGACGAAGTTTCATCCGCAACATCAGCCGCAATCGGCATAGCCATCAGGCCAAGCAGAAATGCAATTGATGTTGTTAAACGACGCAGCATCATTAACCCCCAACAGCCCAGCGTGCATAAGCGCCGCCAAAGGCACCGAATTGTGCAAAGAATGCCACAATGACAACCCAAGCCAATGACATTGGCAAGAATACTTTCCAACCCAAGCGCATCAATTGGTCATAGCGGTAACGCGGTGTGATCGCCTTTACCATTGCGAACATGAAGAAGAAGAACGCCATTTTACCGATCAACCACAATGGGCCATCTGGCAGACCTGGGATTGGTGATAACCAACCACCAAAGAAGAACAATGATGTCAGCGCACACATCAACCAAATCGCCAAATATTCACCGATCATGAATAACAAGAATGGTGTTGATGAATATTCAACCTGATACCCCGCCACCAATTCTGATTCCGCCTCTGGCAAATCAAACGGTGGGCGGTTGGTTTCGGCAAGTGCCGAAATAAAGAACAAGAAAACCATTGGGAAGTGTGGCAACCAATACCAGCTAAGCGCGCCGTAATTGCCATCTTGGGCTTTTACGATATCAACCAAAGACAACGATCCCGTTGAAATGATGATGCCCACGATGATGAAACCAATGGAAACTTCGTATGAAATCATCTGTGCGGCGGAACGCAAGCTACCCAAAAACGGGTATTTGGAGTTGGACGCCCAACCACCCATAATCACGCCGTAAACTTCCAGCGAACCAATCGCGAAAATATAAAGAATGGCGATGTTTAGATCCGAAACAATCCATGTTTCATTAAACGGAATAACCGCCCAGATCACCACAGGCAGCACAAATGCAATCATCGGCGCCAGCAAAAACACGGTTTTATCCGCACCCGCTGGGATCACGACCTCTTTCACAAGGTATTTCAAGAAATCCGCGATCAGCTGGAATAATCCCCAAGGTCCCACAACGTTTGGACCACGGCGCAACTGTACCGCACCCCAAATTTTACGGTCGCCATACACAAGGAACATCGCACAGACCAACAAGAACCCAATCACAGCCAAACACTGTGCAAGGATGGTCACGAAAATTCCAAGATTTGTTTCGAAAAAGCCCATGATCAATTCCTATTCCGCTGCAAGTGCTGCTGATTTGCGTTCTGCTGCATTTCGCGCAAGCTCTGCCATAACTTCGGATGCACGTGCAATCGGGTTTGTGAGGTAATGTTCAGAAATCGCATATTTAAATGCACCTTTGCCCAATTTTTTGGGTTTCAATGCACTTCCACTGTTTTCTGGCACCGTATCAATCGCGCCTAGATGCGGATATTGCGCAAAAAGTGCCGCGCGAAGCTGTGCCAAACTGTCATACGGCAATGTCGCGCCCAATTCGGCGGACAAGGCGCGTAAAATCGCCCAGTTTTCGCGTGCATCACCAGGTGCAAACCCTGCGCGTGCGCTCATTTGTGGGCGACCTTCGGTATTTACAAAAATACCGCTCTCTTCTGTGTATGCTGCTGCTGGCAAAATAATATCTGCGCGATGCGCACCACGATCACCATGTGAACCTTGGTAAATCACAAATGGGTTCTCTGCGATTTCGACTTCATCCGCGCCAAGGTTGAAAACCACGTCTGGGCTTTTCAACGCGGTTTTAATTCCGCCTTTGGTGACAAAATCAATATCCATGCCGCCCACACGCGCCGCTGCGGTGTGCAGGATCAACAATTTGCTGTCTGAATTTGCGGCCAATTGTTGTGCCGCGGCCAATACGGCCTCGCCATCTGCACCTTGCAATGCGCCTTGGCCCACAATCACAATGGATTTTTTCTTCTTTGTCGCAGCACTGATTTTCTTGGAAACCAAGCCTTCCAACGCGGCGCGATCTGTGCCGACATGTGCATAATCATAGGTCAAATCAATCGCATCCCCAACCAAACCAACGGTGGCGCCGTTGATCCAAGCCTTGCGGATACGCGCATTCAACACAGGTGCTTCTACGCGTGGGTTTGTACCGATCAATTGGATCATTTCCGCATCATCAATATCGGCGATGGTTGCGGTGCCAACATATGCAGCGCGATTGCCCGCTGGCAATTTCGCATCATCAACGCGACATTCAACATTGCCACCCAAACCAGTGACCAATTCTTTCAACGCGAACATCGCCTCCACAGGGGCAACGTCACCTGCGATTGCCGCAACTGATTTGCCTTTTACGGCCTTTGCGATTGCTTTGAATGCTTCGTCCCATGTTGCGGGTTTCAATTTACCACCCTTGCGTACATATGGGCGGTCAAGGCGTTGACGGCGCAGACCATCCCAGATGAAACGGGATTTATCCGAGAGCCATTCTTCGTTCACGCCATCATGGTTGCGCGGCATAATGCGCATCACTTCGCGACCCTTGGTATCCACACGAATGTTGGACCCAAGCGCATCCATCACGTCAATCGTTTCGGTCTTTTTCAATTCCCACGGACGCGCCGTGAATGAATATGGTTTCGATGTCAGCGCACCAACAGGGCAAAGATCAATGATGTTGCCTTGTAGTTCGCTGTCCAAGGTTTGGTTCAAATACGATGTGATTTCCGCATCTTCGCCGCGCCCTGTTTGGCCCATTTGTGTGATACCAGCGACCTCTGTTGTGAAACGCACACAACGCGTGCATGAAATACAACGTGTCATCTGTGTGCCAACCAATGGCCCCAGATCCAAATCTTGGGTTGCGCGTTTTGGTTCACGGAAACGGGAAAAATCAACGCCATATGCCATGGCCTGATCTTGCAAATCACATTCACCACCCTGATCGCAAATCGGGCAATCAAGCGGGTGATTGATTAACAAAAATTCCATCACGCCTTCGCGCGCCTTTTTCACCATTGCCGATGTGGTTTTCACCACAGGCGGTTGGCCTTCTGGGCCGGGGCGCAAATCTTTGACCTGCATCGCACAGGATGCGGCGGGTTTTGGTGGGCCACCTACGATTTCCACCAAACACATACGACAGTTACCAGCAATCGTCAGACGCTCGTGATAGCAAAAGCGCGGTACTTCGATGCCCGCCACTTCGCAGGCTTGCAGCACAGTCATTGCGCCGTCCACTTCGACTTCGTTATCGTCGATGATTACTTTGCGTAGGTTTGTCATTACCCTATTAGCCCTTTAACAGAACGCCGATTTGGCTGTTCTTTTTGATTTCACGTTGCCCCAATGGGCAAAATGTTTCAGGTGAATTGATATTCACACCCTCTGATTTCAGATACGGAACGACGCGCGCCCGCAATTTTGCCTTTTCTTTATCATCTTCGATGAATGCTTTCACCTCGGAATATGAATATCCTTTGGTTTTGGCATATGAAAATAATGATTGGGCAAAAGACAGGCCCTTGATCTTGCGTGTTGAAATGGACGAACAGCGTTTGCCAATTTCATTCGCGACGGCCATATCAAACAGACCTTGTGAGATTTTGTCATAGCTCCACAATGACGGTTTCGCCACGGCGACACCTGTGATGATCACGCTGATTGCTGCGGCTGTTGTCAAAATGTTTCTCATACCATTGTTTCCTTTTGGTTTTGCGTTACGCAAAATGTAGGAAACATGGGCGTGTTATCCAATGACAGGGCGTTGTTATCCCTTATTTCATTGGCTTTGGCGCATGCGCTCACAGGGTGGCGCGAAATGTTTTTGTTATGTGTAAACATACCGTCCTTCCCTATTTTTTCTGCAAGAAACGCCCGATCTGGGTGCGTTTTGCATATTGTTCATCTGCCACAACGCAGAACTGAGTAAAGTTTTCGCGCGTGATACCAAGGCGTTCCAAATTTTCACTGAGCTTTTCTGCAATGATTTGTTTGGAATGGCGCGTTTTCATCAAACTGCCCGCACCACGTTGGAAATATTCAAATTCACGCGCAGGCACATCATCGCGCCCTTCCAGAACACTGGTGCGAATGGCGAATTTTTCAATCACCCGTTCGTTTTCATCTGGGTTGAATTTATATGCAGGGCATAATTTCACCATGCGCGATGCAATTTCCGCCTCGGCAACATCATCCAAGAAATCTGTTTGCACCTTCAACAGTTTTTCCGATGTCGGAACAAAATTCATAGGCACACCCACGCTGCCACCACCACCCGTGGTGCAGCCAAACAACGCAAAGCATATTGCCACGCTGGGTAAGCCAATTTTTGTTCCCTTTCGCATAAACTTGCTCCGGTACTTGGTGAAACTTGCTACTACTCTGCCGCAACCGCGCTGACGCGCCCTGTGCGTTTGTGTTTAATACGGTCTTCGATTTCATCGCGGAAATGGCGGATCAAACCTTGGATCGGCCACGCCGCCGCATCACCCAGCGCACAAATTGTGTGGCCTTCGACTTGTTTGGTGACATCCAACAACATATCGATTTCTTCGGGTTCTGCATCGCCGGTTACCAAACGATCCATCACGCGCATCATCCAACCCGTCCCTTCGCGACACGGTGTGCATTGCCCACATGATTCATGTTTGTAAAATTTCGACAGACGCCAGATCGCCTTGATCACATCGGTGTTTTGATCCATCACGATCACCGCCGCGGTACCAAGACCTGAGCGTTGTTCGCGCAGCCAATCAAAATCCATGATCGCATCATTACATGTTGCGGCTGGCAGCATTGGCACAGATGACCCACCCGGAATAACGGCCTTGAGGTTTTTCCAGCCACCGCGCACACCACCACAATGTTTTTCCAATAATTCTTGCAATGGGATCGACATCGCCTCTTCCACCACGCATGGGTTTTCAACGTGGCCCGAAATCGCAAACAATTTTGTGCCTGCGTTATTTTCGCGACCAAAGCTTGAAAACCAATCCGCACCACGGCGCAAGATTGTTGGCACAACGGCAATTGATTCCACATTGTTCACGGTTGTCGGGCAACCATAAAGCCCCGCACCAGCAGGAAACGGTGGTTTCATGCGTGGCATGCCTTTTTTGCCCTCTAGGCTTTCAAGCAATGCGGTTTCTTCTCCACAGATATACGCACCTGCACCATGGTGCAGAAACAGATCAAAATCCCAACCGGATTTCGCGGCGTTTTTGCCGAGCAATCCCGCATCATATGCTTCGTCGATCGCGGCCTGCAATGCTTCGCGTTCGCGGATGAATTCACCACGGATATAGATGTAACCAGCGTTTGCACCCATGGCGAAACCCGCGATCAAACAGCCCTCGACCAATGTATGGGGATCATGGCGCATGATTTCGCGGTCTTTACATGTACCCGGTTCGGATTCATCGGCGTTCACAACCAGATAGGATGGACGACCATCGGATTCTTTTGGCATGAATGACCATTTCAAGCCCGTTGGGAAACCCGCACCACCACGGCCACGCAGCCCAGATTTTTTCATTTCATCAATGATCCAGTCACGACCATTTTTGATGAATTTCGATGTGCCAGACCAATGCCCGCGCTTTTTCGCGCCGCGCAATGTGCGGTCATGCATCCCATAGAGGTTTGTAAAGATACGATCTTTATCTGCAAGCATCTTCATTCATCCTTTTTTCTGGCTCTCGCGCCAGACTTGAAACAAAACAACCAGCGCCCAAAAAAGCGCTGCTAATGCGGCAAAATCGAACAGAAACGCGAACCGCGTTGGTAATCCGATCTTTCCGCCAATCCAAGAGGCCCCCATCCAAACAACCATTGTTACAAAGATAACAATTGATGCGATCCGTGCCTTGGCACGTTTTGGATCTTGGTCAGGGGCCACCTGTTCTTCCTTTATGGCTCAGGCGTGTGGCCTAAGCTTTCTTCTTTTTCTTTGAAAATTCTGTTTCGCCACCTTTGGCCAGAATTTTCGCTTGTTTAACCCAACCATCACGCTCGATGCGGCCCTTGAATGTCAGGCGCTCGTCAACAAATGCGATGTCGGCTTTTTTCCAATCGGCAACCTGTGCGAATTGATAGATACCAATATCGTTCAATGTGCCTTCCAGTTTTGGACCAACACCTGAAATCAGTTTCAAATCATCAGTCTTTGCTGGCGCTTTTTTATAAAGCTTGGGACCAGTTGCCTTTTTGGCCGCTGGTTTTTTCGCCGCTGTTGTGGTTTTTTTGGCTGCTGTTTTCGCTGCACTTGCTGCTTTTGCAGGTGCTTTGGCAGCCGCCGTTTTGGTTTTCGCAGCAGTGGATTTTGCCGCTGTTTTCGCCTTGGCCGTTGTGGTTTTCGCAGCAGACTTCGCAGCCGTCGTTGTTTTTGACGCTGTGCTCTTCGCAGCAGTTTTCGTCTTGGCAGCCGTTGTTTTTGCAGCGGTCTTTGTTTTCGCCGCAGTTGATTTCGCTGCGGTTTTTGCCTTGGCAGTTGTGGTCTTGGCTGCGGTTTTTGTTTTGGCTGCTGTTGATTTCGCCGCCGTTTTCGCCTTGGCTGTTGTTGCTTTTGCAGCAGCTTTGGTTGTGTCCGCAGCGGATTCAGCGGCGGATGTGAAACCTGCCGCTGTGGTTGATGCCGTATCTTTCGCAGCAGACGCGACATCACCAGCGGCATCTTTTGCAACACTTGCTGTATCAGATGCAGCCTTGGCTGTTTTCGCAGCAGCAGCCGCGCCCAACGCAGCAGCACCGGCACCAACGCCCGCGGCGGTGCTTATTCCTGAATCAACAACGTCGTTTGATTTTGAACAAAAAATGGTGCGCAGCAACCAAGACAGCAACAACGCAGCAATGATTGCGATCACCAAGCCGACCCAGATATTCGATGCGATCATTTTGGCCAATACCAAGCCACCCGCAATGGCCAAAAGCCAGCAAATCAAGTTGCAGGTGCTGTTTTCATTTGAATTCGTATTCGTCATTTACAATTACTCCCCATTTTGAACTAGCCCGCTGTTTTAGCTGACTTTTTCTTTGCGGCTGTTGTCCGCGACTTTAAAATTGGAACTTCATTTCCCTGGATACGTTTAATCGTATCTCCGTATTCCAATGCCAAACCAGCGGACGCATTATGCGAATGCTGGCCTGTGTTCATGTCTGTAAGACTTGTTAGCCCAAACAATGGTTCAGCCGCGTAACGGCCGTTTTGCGGACCAGGTGTTGGAACCTCGCCGCGATCAAATGCATTAATGATTTCGCGGAAACTCTCCGCGGTTAAATCTTCGTAAAAATCTTTGCCAATTTGCACCATTGGCGCGTTTGAACAGGCACCCAAACATTCGACTTCTTCCCAGCTAAACTTGCCGTTATCAGAAATCTGATGCGGATTTTTCGCGATCATGGTTTTGCAAACGCCAATCAAATCTTCGGCGCCACAGATCATGCATGATGTTGTGCCACACACTTGAATATGGGCAACATTGCCAACCGGTGCCAATTGGAACATGAAATAAAACGTCGCCACTTCCAGCACACGGATATAGGCCATTTCCAGCATATCTGCCACAGCCTCGATCGCGGGTTTGGATAGCCAACCTTCTTGTTCTTGGGCGCGCCACAATAATGGGATCACGGCGGATGCCTGACGTCCCTTTGGGTATTTTTTCATCTGAGCCTTGGCCCATTTTAAATTGGCTGCCGTGAACTTAAAGCTGTCAGGCTGTTCAGGATGCAAACGACGAAGTGACATTTTCTTACTCCACAAGCTCTAACAAACAGGATTGCCCAACGATACCAGATTCATATTTGCGCACACGCACAAGCATTTCATTGGTCTTAAACGTTGGGGTAATCAACGGCGCGTCTGGTTGCCAAGTCGCTGGGCATTTCAAACGTTCACGCGGGCTTCTGTTAGAGACAAAAATTCCATTAGTGATGATGGCCAGAATGAATTTCACTGCGCGTGGATCATCGACAACATTTGCACCACCCGTCGCTGGATCAATCAGCGGGCCGTAAAATTTTTCGATGGTTTCGCACAGCTCTTCTGCGTCATTCCAAACTGGACAGTTTTTTACATTATCCACATATTTTTCAGGTGTTTCGCTGATGGTGGCAAAAAATTGCCCCCAGCCTACATTCTGATTTGATTGTGCCTGCACGGGATTCCCCAATGCAAAGATTGATAAACTCAACGCACTCACAAAACCAAAATTGTAGAACAGTTTACCCATTAACGGTCGATCTCCCCAAATACGATATCAAGTGTCCCGATAATCGCCGCCACATCTGCCAATTGGTGTCCCTTGCTGATGTGATCCATCGCCGCCAGATGGGGATAGCCCGGCGCGCGAATTTTCGATTTATACGGTTTGTTGCTGCCATCTGAAACCAGATAAACACCAAATTCACCTTTGGGTGCTTCGACCGCTGCGTAAACTTCGCCTTCGGGCACTTTGAACCCTTCGGTGTAAAGTTTGAAATGGTGGATCAAGGCTTCCATAGATGTTTTCATGTCACCACGCGCAGGTGGTGTCAGCTTGCCACGTGCCAAAACATCGCCCGTGGATTCATCCAATTTTTGAATACATTGTTGGATGATTTTAATGCTTTCGCGCATTTCCTGCATACGGCACAGGTAACGATCATAACAATCGCCATTTTTGCCCACAGGAATATCGAATTCAAATTCGTTATAGCATTCATAAGGCTGCGCACGGCGCAAATCCCATGCCATGCCAGAACCACGCACCATCACACCAGAGAAACCCCAATCAAGCGCTTCTTGTTCGGTGATTACCGCAATATCAACGTTGCGTTGTTTAAAAATGCGATTTTCGGTGAGCAACCCGTCGATATCGGCAAGCACATCTGGGAATTCCATTGTCCATTGCATGATATCGTCGATCAAATCTTGTGGCAGATCCTGATGAACACCGCCGGGGCGGAAATAGGCCGCGTGCAGGCGTGCACCCGATGCGCGTTCATAAAAGATCATCAATTTTTCGCGCTCTTCAAACCCCCAGAGCGGAGGCGTTAGCGCACCAACATCCATCGCCTGTGTTGTTACGTTCATCAGGTGGTTCAAAATCCGCCCGATTTCACAGAACAACACACGGATCAAGGACGCACGGCGCGGAACCTCGACACCCGTTAGTTTTTCAATCGCCAAACACCAAGCATGTTCTTGGTTCATTGGCGCCACATAATCCAAACGGTCGAAATACGGCAGGTTTTGCAGATATGTTCTGCTTTCCATCAGCTTTTCTGTACCGCGGTGCAACAGACCAACATGGGGATCGCAGCGTTCTACGATTTCACCGTCCAGTTCCAAAACCAAGCGCAACACACCATGCGCCGCAGGGTGCTGTGGGCCAAAGTTGATGTTGAAATTACGGATACGTTGTTCACCCGTTTGGGCGTCGTTGAAATTACCGTCCATCATTTCGCCCCTTCTGCTTTGTCATCGCCAGGCAAGATATATTCTGCACCTTCCCATGGGGACATGAAATCGAACTGGCGGTATTCTTGCACCAGTGACACGGGTTCATAAACCACACGCTTTTCAACTTCGTCATAGCGCAATTCGTTGTAACCCGTTGTTGGGAAATCTTTGCGCAATGGATAGCCGCGGAAACCATAATCTGTCAGCAAACGACGCAGATCAGGGTGGCCAGTGAACATGATACCATACATGTCGAACACTTCACGTTCGTACCAATTGGCCGATGGATGAATATCGGTGATCGATGGCACCAAATCACCATCCGCAATTGCCGCCTTTAGGCGGATACGTTGGTTCGTATACATGGACAAGAAATGATAAACGATTTCAAATCGTGTGGCGCGGGTTGGGTAATCCACCGCCGTGATATCAATCAATGTCGAAAATTTCATCGCGGAATTGCCACGCAAAAATTCAACCAGCTCTGGAATTTTATTGGCATGAACGGTCAAAACCAGTTCGCCCATTTTATTCACATCGGTACTGATGATAGCGGCTTCTTGCTTGATCGCAATCACTTCGCCCAGTTCGAGTAGTTCAGCGCTCATATCAGGTTACCTTACAATCGTGCCGGTACGGCGAATTTTGCGTTGCAGTTGCAAGATACCGTAAAGCAATGCTTCTGCTGTGGGTGGGCAACCGGGCACATACACATCAACAGGAACGATACGATCGCACCCGCGTACAACACTGTATGAATAATGGTAATACCCGCCGCCATTCGCACATGATCCCATGGAAATCACATAGCGTGGTTCTGGCATTTGGTCGTAAACTTTGCGCAATGCTGGTGCCATTTTATTGGTCAGCGTCCCCGCAACGATCATCAAATCCGATTGGCGTGGGGATGCACGTGGTGCTGTCCCAAAACGTTCCATGTCATAACGTGGCATCGCGGTGTGCATCATTTCAACCGCACAACAGGCCAAACCAAATGTCATCCAATGCAACGACCCTGTGCGCGCCCAGTTGATAACATCCGCAGATGACGTGACCAGAAAACCCTTGTCTTGCAATTCGGCATTCAATGCCGCCGTTGCAACATCCTTATCCGCGCCTGCGGTATTGGGTGATGTGACTACTCCCATTCCAAGGCTCCCTTTTTCCACTCATAGGCGAAACCAATGGTCAGCACGCCCAAGAACACCATCATCGACCAGAACCCGACAATCCCAACATGTTGGAAGCTCGCGGCCCAAGGGAACAAAAACGCCACCTCTAGGTCAAAGATAATAAACAGGATGGATACCAGATAAAATCGGATATCGAATTTCATCCGCGCATCGTCAAATGCGTTGAACCCACATTCATATGCAGAAATCTTTTCGGCATCTGGATTACGAACAGCAACGATAACAGCAGCTAGGATTAAAACGAGGCCAAGCCCCGCAGCGACACCTAAAAAAATTAGGATCGGAAGATACTCTCTTAATAGTTCGTCCAACGGACTTCCCTCTTCGGTAATGACAGCCTTGAAGCCATGAGTCAGAGACGGGTTTACCCCTTGGGTTTTAAGAGGTCAACAAGACGTGTCACTGTTCTGTAAAAAAACCAGACTGTGTTTCGTGAACCATATCTATGCATCACGTCAAAATCATGGCATAAATCCAGTTCAATTATTGGAATGAATGAATGTCAGATGATTATCCAAACCTTGCGGGGAAAACATTTCTTTTGGGTGTTGGCGCGCATAAATCTGGCACAACTTGGTTATCCAAAACCCTGCGCGATCATCCACAGGTTTTTATGTCCCCATTGAAAGAATTACATTTCTTTGGCAATCGCGATCATTTCGAACGTTGGCCGTTTCCTTATTTCGAACGTTTGGCCAAACAATATTCCAAACCGCATTCACATACCGGCCTGCCCCAAGATGACAAAGTTTTCCAAGTGTTGGAACGCATTGAAATGGGGGGCGATGGTGATTTGTACCGCACGTTTTTTGATGAACGCGTAACCGATGAACGCGTATTTGGTGAAATCACACCGCATTATACGGCGTTAAAACCATCTGAATATGAATATGTTAAAACCCTGTTTCCAAACATAAAAATCATATTCTTGATGCGCGATCCGATTGCACGCCATTGGTCAGCCGTGCGTTTTTTAGAAAGCGTCGAGCGGCGCGATATTGCGGATGATGAATTGCACAAACGCGCCATTGAAATGTTGGACAATCGCGATTTTCGTCTGCGTTCTGATTACAAAAAATGTATCAATGCATTGGAAGCGAATTTCACCCCTGATCAAATCCATTACGAATTTTTTGAAAACCTGTTCAGCGTGGATGCAATGGCGCGGATATATGAATTTTTGGGTGTGGATTATGTGGAACCGATGTTTGACAAGGTGAAAAACCCATCGCGCCCTGCGGATCTACCCGCCCCAATATATGATCAGATCATGCGCCACCTTTGGCCACAGTATCAATTTTGCCGCCGCCGGTTTAAACGCCAAATTCCAGATACATGGTTTCAAGGGCGCCCAGATTAATTATCGCACCAACCCGCGCGCCGCCCACCATCATATGGGCGGGCAAGCCTTGCGTTAATCATTGACGTTGCGATATCTGTGCCGTCAATTTTCACGCGCACCAATTGACGGCGATATTTATCGCGCCCTTGGGTTTGCGTTTCAATGTGATTTGCCGACCAAATGCGCCAGCGTAAAAACCATTTTGCACGCTGCGCCAAAATCCATTCATCAAAACATTCGCTGGCCAATTCGGGTGTATCCAACCCGATAATCCGCGCGCGCGTTTCATCGGCATTTTCACAATCAATGCTAATTGTATCACCATCAACAATCGCGGTGATGGAACACCCCGTTGTTGGTTTCAGATACCCGATCACCACATCCCCGATACGCGGTAAAATCACCAGCGCAAACACCGCGATTCCCAGCCACAGATAAATACCCGATCGCCATCGGTAAAAGGCGTGGCGCAACATTTCTATCCTGCTTGGTGCACAACACCAACCTCGTCGCGAATGATGCGTGCAATCTGTGCACAATCATCCAGCGAAAATGTCAGCGGCAATCGCATATCAATCAACCCTGCCAAAATACGATCTGTATTGGGCAATTCTTGGGGATCAATATAGCGCCACGAATTATGGCGCGACGTAAACCCTGTTGGTTCATCACCGCCAAACCATTTCAATTCTACCCCGCGCTCAGCACAGCGTTTCAAAACATCGCGCATCTGTGATTGTGAAAAATCAGGCAACAAAAACTGAATGGATGATCCAACCATGCGTTCCTTGGTTGGGCGTTCCACGATCTGCAACGCTGGCGTATTGCGCAACCCATTTTCCACCGCGTCATATCGTGCATTCCACGCCGCCACCTGTGTATCCAAATCACGCAGTTGCGGGCGCAAAATTGCGGCGCGCAGGTTATCCATGCGCCCCGAACAATTGGGGGTATCAAGACGAATATCTTTAAATGTCTCTGCGGGTGCGCCCGCGCTATGACCACTATATAACATGTACGATCCCGATAACATCGTGGCACGCGCCATTACTTCGGCATCATCTGTTACCAACAAACCGCCCTCGCCCGAATTCATATGTTTGAATGTTTGGGTGGAATAACATCCCACCACTCCGTGGCGCCCGCTTGGCACATCGTTCCAAAATGCCCCCATCGTGTGGGCGCAATCTTCAATCACTTGAACATCGGCGGCGTTACAAATTTCCATCAACGCATCCATATCCACCAGATGCCCGCGCATATGGCTCAGCATCAGAACACGCGCACTACTCGATGCGATTTTTGCGCGCAGATCATCCAAATCCATCACCAGGCTTTGCGTGGTTTCCACAAACACAGGTTTTGCACCCACATTTGCAATCGCACCGGGAACGGGCGCCAGCGTGAATGCATTGGTCAAAACAGTATCACCCGTCTGAACGCCCAGCGCACGCAACGCCGCCGCCAGCGCATATCCACCAGATGCCACCGCCAAACAATATTTTGCACCAACGTAACGCGCGAATTCTTCCTCTAACAATGCCGTTTCGGATTTTTCACCTGCAACCACATTATATCGATGCAACCGCCCGTGGCGCATCACGCGTACCGCAGCCTCTATTGCATCCTCTGGGATGGGTTGTTGTTGGGTGAAATTGCCGGTGAATTTATCGCTCATTTCGATACCTTTGGTGGTTTGCGAATAATCAAACAGCGCGGGTTTTAAATTGCAACCCACGCAGCGCTTGTTTCGGCAAAGATTAATCCAACATTTGCGACAATAAATTGGGCAGGTCATCATAATGATGCAACAATGCCTCTGGTGCCAAATCCGCAATTGCATGCCCGCTTGGCCCAAATGTTACCAGAATGCTGGGCACATTGGCATTTGTGCTGGTTTTGCGATCGGTAATTGTATCGCCGATCAAAACCGATTTATCCGGCGTGCCACCAATGCGACGAATGGTTTCAAACAAATGTTCGGGGTCAGGTTTGCGCACGGGCAGCGTATCCGCCCCCACCAACGCGCCAAAATAGTGATCAATTTTCAATCGTTTCACCAATTCAACGGCAAGCCCTTCTGGCTTGTTCGTACAAATGCCAAGCGCATAGCCCGCACCCTGCAAATGATCCAACGCCCCAATCACGCCATCATATAATACGGTATGCACATCCAAATTGGTGCTGTAATGATCCAAGAATATCGGATGCTGCACGTCAATATCCGCCTCGCAATAATCGGGTTTCACCCGCGAAAACCCAAGGCCGAGCATTGCCCGCCCGCCACGAAACGCGGTCAGCGCATCACGTTCCAGATCCAAAACGCCCTTGTGGCCCAATGCCTCAAAACACGCATTTGCAGCTGTCAACAAATCCGCACTGGTATCCGCCAACGTCCCATCAAGGTCAAAAATCGCCGATTTCATCAATCACCATCCATTTTTCCCTCCATCTGCCACAGTTTCGTAACGCAGTGAAAGGTTTCTTGAGCATGAAACACTTTCGCTGTGTGAAAACTGCCGCTAAAAGCAGGCAAAAGAACAAAGGTTATTTTATGTCGAACGCAGTTATTATCCTCGCCGCGGGCAAAGGCACGCGGATGCAATCCGATCTGCCCAAAGTTTTACACGCTGTCGCGGGTGCCCCCATGTTGGTGCACACGATGCGCTCTGGCGAAGGAATCGACGCACAGCGCACTATCGTTGTTGCGGGGCACGGTGCGGATTTGGTGGAAAAGGCCGCGCTCGATTACAACCCCGATGCACAGGTGGTATTGCAAACAGAACAGCTTGGCACGGGTCATGCGGTGGATCAGGCACGCACAGCATTGTCCGATTTTGAAGGGGATGTGTTCATCCTTTATGGCGATACACCGTTTATCACGCATAAAACTTTGCAATCCATGAAAAATAAACGCGACAGCGGCGCATCCGTTGTTGTGCTTGGTTTTACCGCCGCCAATGCGGGTGGTTATGGGCGTTTGATCTTGGCCGATGATGGATCGCTTGATGCAATTGTCGAGGCCAAGGATGCAACGCCAGAACAGCTTAAGGTGAATTTTTGCAACTCTGGCGTCATCTGTGCGCCCCGCGATGTGTTGTTTGATCTGATCGCAAAGGTTGGCAATGATAATGCCAATGGCGAATATTACCTGACGGATATTGTGGCGCTGGCACGCGATGCGGGCATGACATGTGCCGCGGTATCCTGTGATGAATCCGAAACCATGGGCGTGAATAGCCGCGTTGATCTGGCCGTGGCCGAATCCACATTTCAATTCAACGCACGCCACGCCGCGATGATCAATGGCGCCACACTGACGGCCCCCGAAACGGTATTTTTCGCCTATGACACCATCATTGGGCGCGATGTGATTGTCGAACCTAACGTGGTTTTTGGCCCTGATGTCACCATTGAATCAGGTGCAAATATCCGCGCGTTTTCCCATCTGGAAGGGTGCCATGTATCCAAGGATGCAATCATTGGCCCCTATGCCCGTTTGCGCCCGGGTGCAGAAATCGGTGATGGAGCTAAGGTTGGCAATTTTGTCGAAGTCAAAAACGCGCTCGTGGCCGAGGGTGCGAAGCTTAACCACCTGTCATATATCGGTGACGCAGAGGTTGGCAAAGATGCCAATATCGGCGCTGGCACAATTACATGTAATTATGACGGTGTATTCAAACATAAAACCATCATTGGCGAACGTGCCTTTATCGGATCAAATTCCGCCCTTGTTGCCCCTGTGCGCGTGGGCGACGATGCGATGACGGGATCGGGTTCGGTGATTACCCATGATGTGCCTGATGGTGATCTCGCCCTTGGGCGGGCAAAACAAGTGAACAAAGTTGGCTTTGCACTGCGTTTGATGAACAAGTTAAAGGCCGCCAAGGCCGCGAAGAAAAAGGATTAAGATATGTGTGGAATCGTCGGTGTCTTGGGCAATCACCAAGCTGCGCCAATTTTGGTTGATGCGCTGAAACGTCTTGAATATCGCGGCTATGACAGTGCGGGTATCGCCACGGTCAATGACGGCGTGCTGGATCGCCGCCGCGCGGTTGGCAAATTGGTTAACCTGTCCGATTTGCTGGTGCATAACCCGATTGCGGGCACCGCTGGCATTGGCCACACACGTTGGGCCACACATGGCCAACCCAATATCACCAACGCCCACCCCCATCAGGCAGGGCGCGTCGCAGTGGTGCACAATGGCATAATCGAAAATTTCAAAGAATTGCGCAGCGAATTGACCGATGCGGGATATGGGTTTGACACCGATACCGACACCGAAACCATTGTAAAACTGTGCCAACAATTTATGGATGGTGGCCTGTCTGCATCAGAAGCCGCAGAAAAAACCATCGCCCGTCTTGATGGTGCATATGCGCTTTGCTTTCTGTTCCAAGGCGAAGATGATTTGATGATCGCCGCACGCAAGGGTTCCCCTTTGGCCATTGGTCATGGGGATGGTGAAATGTTCGTGGGATCAGACGCCATCGCACTGGCCCCAATGACAAACAAGGTCACATACCTCGAAGAAGGCGACTGGGCGGTGATTACCCGCAACAGTTTCGAAATTCGTGATGCCAACGGTGCGCTTGCCAATCGCAATATGCGTGAATTGGATATGAAATCCGCAAATGCCGACAAGGGTATGCACAAACATTTCATGTCCAAGGAAATCGCAGAACAGCCTGCCGTGTTGGGCGATGCGGTGAAACATTACATCAATACCGAACGCAATGCCGTGGTGTTGCCCGATGTTGATCTGGATTTCTCCAAAATTTCGCAAATTACCATGGTGGCCTGTGGCACGGCCTATTTGGCATGTAATGTTGCGAAATACTGGTTCGAACAAATCGCGGGCATCCCCGTTGATTTGGATGTGGCATCGGAATTTCGATATCGCGAACCACCCCTGCGCGATAACACATTGGCCGTCTTTGTCAGCCAATCTGGCGAAACCGCCGATACATTGGCCGCATTGCGTTATTGCAACGATAATCACGCCCAAACCATTGGTGTGGTCAATGTCCCCGAAAGTTCGATCGCACGTGAATCAAACGCCAGTTTGCAAATTCATGCAGGTGTTGAAATCGGCGTGGCCTCGACCAAGGCTTTTACCTGTCAGTTGACCGTGTTGATGACCATGGTGATCAAGGCCGCACGCCAGCGCGGCAAATTGGATGCGGATGGCGAGGCGGCATTGGTCTCTGCCCTGCTTGGCCTGCCATCCATTATTAATGTTGCGCTTCAGGCTGAACATGAAATTATTGATGTCGCCAACGCCCTGTCAAAATTCAGCGACACATTGTTTTTGGGGCGCGGTGCGCTGTTCCCCATCGCACTGGAAGGCGCGCTCAAGCTCAAAGAGATCAGCTATATCCACGCCGAAGGCTATGCCAGTGGTGAATTGAAACACGGCCCCATTGCGCTGGTCGATGAAAACATGCCCATCGTGGTGTTTGCACCCAAGGATGCGTTGTTCGACAAAACGGTGAGCAATATGCAAGAGGTCATGGCACGTCGTGGCAAGGTGATCCTGTTCACCGATGATGCGGGCGCACAGGTTGCCAGCGATGGCGCGTGGAAGGTTATTAAAATGCCCGCCGTCCACGCCCCCCTTGCGCCAATCCTTTATGCGATTCCGGCACAATTGTTGGCCTATCACACTGCTGTTGCCAAGGGCACGGATGTGGATCAGCCACGCAATTTGGCAAAATCGGTTACGGTTGAATAATGAACGCCGCGGATGCACTTGCGCAATTAATGGCGTTGCAATCGGATGAAAAGGCGGCGCAAATGGCCGCCTATCACAAGGTTGAACGCCCCTATCTGGGTGTATCCAACCCTGAAATTGATGTGCTTTATAAACAATGGCGCGTTGAATTTGATGGTGATGCCCGCGTGGAATTGGCCCTCCTGTTATGGGATTCCAATATCCACGAGGCCCGCATCGCCGCCGCCAAATTGTTAACCCAAGCACGGATCAAACCCGATGATGCCGTATGGGATGAAATTTGCCGCTGGGTGCCCCAATTCGATGCATGGGCAATCGCCGATCATGCATCTGGTGCGGGTGCACGGCGTTTGATCGCGCATCCCGAACGGCTTGATCTGGTGGAAACTTGGACGCAAGATGAAAACATCTGGGTGCGTCGCGCCGCATTGGTGATGACCCTGCCCTGGACCAAACAAAACCACCCCAGCGACGATGAACTGGCACAGCGTGATCGCATTTTGGGCTGGGCTGCGGGATATGTGAATGATTCCGAATGGTTTATCCAAAAAGCAATCGGTTGGTGGCTGCGCAGCCTCTCAAAACATGACAAACCACGCGTGGTTGCGTTTTTGGATCAACACGGCGACGCGATGAAAGCGTTCGCCGTGAAAGAAGCGCGTAAATATCTGTAAATACTAGCTTTTGTAAACGTCCAGCACGGGCAAATCCGTCAGTGGAATGCCCAGCAATTGCATCGCTGCCAATGAAATTTGCGAACCCGCGCCCGCATCACCGCCCAGCGGAATCAACGTGACATTTGCCGATTTTCCTGTGGATTTCACCACAATGCGCCCTTCTGTTTCGGCCGTGACCAAAGGTGTTCGCACCCAAATGCCCGTGCGTTCCAACAATCCCAATGACCCAACTGTTTCGCCCAGCAATGCACCCGATGTGCTTGGCGCGGCGGTGGCGGCGGCGACTTCGGCTTCGCTTACTGTTGCGGCTTGTTGCGGTGTCACACCTGTGGTCAACACATCTGGATCAACAGATGCAACCTCTGTTTCAGCGACGCTTTCTTGTGTTTCGGGGGCGACATCTGACACCACTTCGGTTGATTCTTTGTATCCCTGACCAAGCGTTGGGAATGAACCCGCATTATCCGCACAGCCAGCGGCCAAAATTGCCAAACCACCCAGAGCGATTGAAATCTTAAAATGTTGCATCATTCATCCTTTGCCTTGTTGCGCTAAACTTATGCGCCGATGATGTCGGTTTCAACGCGTTTGTGACCTTTGGCCTATTGCACGCAAAATTTCCCACCCATAAGGTGGCGCCATGACCAATACACCCAAACTTATCGACCCTTTCGCACGCGAGATCAATTATCTGCGGGTTTCTGTAACAGACCGCTGCGATTTTCGCTGTGTTTATTGTATGTCGGAAAATATGACATTCTTGCCAAAGGCAGAATTGCTGACACTCGAAGAGCTGGATCGCCTGTGTTCTGCGTTTATCAGCCAAGGGGTTAATAAACTGCGCATTACGGGTGGTGAACCTTTGGTGCGGCGTGGAATCATGACGTTTTTCCAAAACATGTCGCGCCATTTGGAATCGGGTGCGCTTGGTGAACTCACGCTTACAACCAACGGATCGCAACTGGCGAAATATGCCGATGAATTGGCCGCCTGTGGTGTAAAACGCATCAACGTATCGCTGGATACGCTGGACACAGATAAATTTGCCCGCATCACCCGCTGGGGGCGCTTGGCGCAGGTGTTGAATGGGATTGATGCAGCGCTGAACGCAGGGCTGCGCGTGAAAATCAACACCGTCGCGCTCAAGGGTTTTAACGAGGATGAATTGGAAACGCTGGTGCGCTGGTGTGCAGATCGCGATATGGATCTGACCTTTATCGAGGTGATGCCCATGGGCGACATCGGTAACGAGGATCGTCTGGATCAATATTGGTCGCTCAAAGATTTGCGCGCACGTTTGGCAAAAACATGGGATTTAATCGAATCCGATGAACGAAGCGGTGGCCCTGCGCGATATGTGCGCCTGTCCCAGACCAATCAAAAAATCGGGTTTATCACCCCACTGACCCATAATTTCTGCGAAAGCTGTAATCGCGTGCGGCTAACCTGTACTGGGCAGTTATTCCAATGTTTGGGGCAAGAGGATGAATCCGATTTGCGCAGCGTTTTGCGCGACAACCCTGATGATGATGCGCCCCTAATCCGTGCGATTCACGGGGCGATTGCAACCAAACCCAAGGGGCATGATTTTGATTATTCGCGCCAACGCGCCGATGGTCAAATGACCCGCCACATGAGCCATACGGGCGGCTAAACTATCTGCTAGATCGCACCGCGCAGCACTCGTTTACGTGCGGGTGAAATGCTCGCGATTTCGACACCCGTGAAAACATGCAACGTGCCAAGTGCACGATCCACCACCGCATGATCGCTGACCCAACCACCCAGGGTGAGGTAACTACGCAACAATGGCGGCAAAGTGCGCTGTGCGGCGCGAATATCAGGCTTGCGCCCCTTCAATTCCTTGGCAAAGCGATAAATTTTTGGCGCTTTGATCCGTGGCATCCATTTTTTTGGGCCCAAATGGCGCTCTTTTAACAATGCCAATGCATCGGTGTAGGCCGCCGCATCCGTGCCATGAAATGAAGAACAACCAAACAAGATTTTGACATCCCGTTCATCAACGAATTGCGTAATCACGGTCCATGCAAGGCGCAAAATATCGGGATCAATCACATCAGGTGCGATGCAAAATCGCCCCAATTCCAACTTTGCCCCGTCAAAGTTTTTGAAATGTTTCAGATCATAAAATTGCGCCGAATAGGTTTGATCGGGGCAATCCTGTGCTGCCAAAAACATCATGCGAAAACAGCACCTTAGCTGTCCAGATTGAACATCTTCGATCAATACATGCAGACATTGATCATCATATTCATCTTGATCCAAACCGCTGTGATCACCCAAAAACGCCGTGGCACGCAAGCGTTGCGCGGCCATAATATCATTTGGGGTTTGCGCGAAACGGGCGCGGTACTGTCCCTTTTGCAAGATCACCATTTTGCATCCTCCAACCCAACCGGATTTGACAGCCCCCGCGCAAAACGCAGGGTGCATGATGTGCACTTACATAATGATTGTAACGCTTTGTTTACAGACCAAGCGATCAATTGCCGCCCAAAATCTGACCCGCATCAATGTTACCCAATGTACCCAAAATCTGGCTTAGCACACCTGGCCCTTTGACGGGCAATTCGGTCACACGACGGTTCAACACAATGACGCGCCCATCTGCCAGACCGAAACGTTCGATATTGGTGATCACATCTTCACTATCAAATGAAATGGCGACAAGTTCACGATCAACGACGCGTGCTTCTTGGTATGCGTAATGGCGTATTTTGGTGGAAATATAATACCAACCGCCATCGTTCATCACACCTGTGCTGGATGGCGGGCCAACGATGTCTTCGACACTTCCGCGGGTATCAATGCCCACAACCAATTCTTCTAATTGGGCATCTGTTGGGGCATAGCCGTGATAACGGAACACTTCGGAACAGGCGGCGAATCCAAGCAGCAATATGCCCACTGCCATAAATCGGTTTAATCTTCCAAACATTTTATGCGCCTTTAACCTGTTAACTCTTGCCCACATACCCTGTGCGTGGTCTACAATCAAACATCTTGTTTCTTTGTTCAAGATCAAAGCAACACAATGCGGGTAAGACGAAAAAAAACATGACGAAAAATCAATCAAAAATTCATAATGCATCTGTGGTCGCGGTTTCTGATCTGCCACAAAACGGCGAATATCGCTTTGCGCTTGATTTCACTGAACAACAACTGGGCCAGATTATCCAAGATTTGGAACTGGTCGACCTGACCAAATTGTCGTTTGACGGCACGATCAAGGCCGCAGGGCGCGAAAGCTGGACATTAAACGCAAAATTGGGCGCATCAGTGGTGCAATCTTGTGTGATCACACTTGAACCTGTGAAAACCCGCATCGATGAAAACATTCAGCGCGATTTCATCCCCAACGATCAAGATTTCGAAGAGGATTCTGTTTCTGAAATGGATGAAAATGTCGAAACGGAGCCTTTGGGCAACGAAATCGATCTGTTTGCCATCGCATCAGAGGTAATCGCGTTGAATTTACCCCCCTATCCACAAATCCCCGGTGCAACGCTGGAAAACGCTGTTTTTACTGAACCTGGCAAGGCTGCGATGACAGATGATGACGCAAAACCATTCGCATCATTGGCATCATTAAAGGATAAATTGTCAAAATAAGCGCCAAGTGACATAAAGGGGTTGCAGAAACGGATTTTCTTTGTATTTTCGCGGCTCTTCCATTAGGTCGGGAATCGAGACGCTCTTTGCGACTTGCTGGACTATTATAAAGGGGCGCTGCCCCACAAATTCGAGGTTGTGACATGGCTGTCCCACAAAACAAGATTACGCGCTCTCGTCGTAACAATCGTCGTTCACACGACGCATTGGTTGCAGACAATCCAAACGAATGCGCAAACTGCGGTGAACTGAAACGCCCACATCACGTATGTGGCGCATGTGGTCACTATGATGATCGTCAAGTTGTTTCTAGCGTTGAAGAAATCGACCTAGACGACGACGCGGCATAAAACGGCTTTGGGCTGATCCGACATGACAAACGACATTGATCGGGTCGGCGCAAATTCTGTTATCAACAAATCTGAATCAGATATTGTTATCTCGGTTGACGCAATGGGCGGCGATCGGGGTGCGGTTGCTGTTGTCGGCGGGTTGCATAAATCCGCCAGCGCAAATCCAGATATACGGTTTATCGTGCATGGCGATGAAACTGTTCTGAAACCATTGATTGCGAAACGCAAATCATTGACCGGCAAATGCGATATTCGCCACGCTGAATCCTCTATCAACATGAATGACAAACCCAGCCTTGCAATGCGCAATGGCAAGGGCACATCCATGTGGAACGCCATCGATTCCGTTAAAAACAAAGAGGCGGCCGTCACCGTTTCCTGTGGCAACACGGGCGCGTTAATGGCGATTTCCATGCTGCGCCTGCGCAAGGCCCCGGGTGTTTACCGCCCCGCCATTGCGGTTCTGTGGCCATCGCGCAACCCCAGCGGATTTAACGTGGTTCTGGACATGGGCGCCGATGTACGCGCCGATGCGCCCGATCTGTTGAAATACGCATTGATGGGGGCATCTTATGCGCGCAACGGGCTTGGCATTGAAACGCCGCGCGTTGGTTTGTTGAATGTCGGCACCGAAGAGCACAAAGGCCGCACCGAACTTAAAGAAGCGCATGAACTAATCACCGAAAGCTTTTCCAGCAACGAATATGAATTCGTCGGCTTTATCGAAGGAAGCGATCTGCCATCAAACAAGGTTGACGTGATCGTCACGGATGGGTTTACGGGCAATGTCGCATTGAAAACTGGCGAAGGTACCGCAAATCTTATCAGTGATTTGCTTAAAGAAGCGTTTCGCCACACCCCATTTTCACGCATCGGCGCGTTATTTTCCTATACCGCGATGCAGCGTTTGAAAAAACGCATTGATCCGCGCCGTGTGAATGGCGGTGTATTTCTGGGCCTGAATGGCACTGTGATCAAATCACATGGCGATGCCGATGCCACCGGTGTCGCGGCTGCGATTCAGCTCGGCTATCAACTTGCAAAACTTGGATTTTCAGAAAAACTTGCCGCACGTGTTGCATCTGCCGCCGCAGGAGGCGAAGATACGTAACGTAACGTTACAAGAATAAGAATCGACCCCGGGGTAAAAAATGAAAATGACAAGAGCAGTCCCAATCGGCATTGGGCATTACCTGCCTGCGCGTGTTGTTGAAAATGCTGAATTCGAAGCCAAGATCGACACAAGCGATGAATGGATTCGTTCACGTTCAGGGATTGAACGTCGCCATTTTGCCGCCGATGGTGAACTGACCTCTGATCTGGCCATTCATGCGGCCAAGGATGCGCTTAATCACGCGGGCATCCCTGCCACAGATATTGATGCGATTGTTTTGGCCACATCGACCCCTGATCAAACATTCCCTTCCACCGCGACCAAGGTTCAGGCCGCATTGGGCATGAATGGCGGTTTTGCCTTCGATGTTCAGGCCGTCTGTGCGGGCTTTCCTTATGCGCTGTCCACCGCCAATGCGATGATTGTCGCGGGTCAGGCAAAACGCATTTTGGTCATTGGTGCCGAAACCTTTTCGCGCATTATGGATTGGAATGATCGCACCACATCCGTTTTGTTTGGCGATGGCGCGGGCGCTTTGATTATCGAAGCCCAAGAATGCGAAGGCACCAATGCCGATCGCGGGATTTTATCCACAGAATTAAAATCTGATGGGAAATACAACGATATCCTCTATGTTGATGGCGGTGTTTCTTCAACGCAAACCACAGGCGTTTTACGCATGGAAGGACGCGAAGTATTCAAACACGCCGTCGCCAAATTGGCAGAGGCAGGTGAATCCGCCTTGGAAAAAATTGGCCTACATGGTGATGATGTCGATTGGATCGTCCCTCATCAGGCCAATTTGCGCATTATCAAAAAAACAGCACAGATCATGGGCGTGCCCATGGAACGTGTTGTGGTCACCGTCCAAGACCACGGCAATACCTCTGCTGCATCGATTCCCCTCGCCTTGTCAGTCGCGGTGAAACGGGGGCAGGTCAAACAAGGTGATCTGCTTTTAACAGAGGCAATTGGCGGTGGTTTAGCATGGGGTGCTGTTGTATTACGGTGGTAAATCGGGTTTTTCTTGCCATATCAACGTGTTGATCCGACGAAATTGTTGACTCGCAAATTCGAATCCCAATATCCTAACGTAACATTTTTGGGGAAGAGACATTATGGCCGATCAAACGTTAACGCGACTAGACCTAGCAGAATCAGTATTTCGCGAGGTCGGCTTATCCCGAAATGAATCCGCTGACCTTGTCGAAGGCGTGTTGCAACATATCTCTGATGCGTTGGTACGTGGCGAAAGTGTGAAAATCTCATCCTTTGGCACATTCAATCTGCGCGATAAAACTGCACGTGTCGGGCGCAACCCTAAAACGGGCGAAGAGGTACCAATCACCCCGCGCCGCGTTTTGTCATTTCGCCCCAGCCACGTGATGAAAGACAAGGTATCGTCTGGAAACAAACGATAATCTCTGATGAAAAAAGCACCACAAGCATTCCGCACAATTTCCGAAGTCTCGGATTGGTTGGATACGCCAACACATGTGCTTCGTTTCTGGGAAAGCAAGTTTAGCCAAATCAAACCTGTCAAACGTGCGGGTGGTCGGCGTTATTATCGCCCTGCGGATATGAAATTGCTTGGTGGGATTAAAACGCTATTGCATGGCGAAGGTATAACAATCAAAGCTGCGCAAAAGATTCTGTCGGACAAGGGTGTGAAACACGTATCCGAACTTTCGCCAGAATTAGATTTCCCCGAAAAAGGGCGGCGCACCAAATCTGCGAAAACCGCACCGGCCCCAACCAAAGACAAAGAAGAATCCGTGGCTGACACATCAACACCCCCTGCCCCATCCACGCCCACACATGATGAAACACCTGTGTTCACATCATCACACAGCGCACAACCCGCGCCAGCGTCACCCGACATCAAACACCCTGTCGAACAGGATGCCAAGGATCGCATTAACGCCGCCGTTGGCCGACGTGAAGAACCAATTGTTCTGACCGAATCTGTGCCAGTTGCCGATGCGCAATCACTCGTTGAACGTAAACGTCACGCAATTTCGCCTACCAAGACACGCGCAACGTTGAATGATGATCAGATGATGGATGTCGAAGATCTGTTTTATCGCCTGAAAAAGGTACGCAACCGCATGAAACGGGCGTTAAACCAGCTATCTTAATCCAATCGGGTGTTTTCTCACTTGCAGTCACTAACTTTGCCGATATAAACGGTTTTCACGGGCTATAGCGCAGTCTGGTAGCGCGTTCGTCTGGGGGACGAGAGGTCGCAGGTTCGAACCCTGCTAGCCCGACCAAATTCTGACAGGTCACTGTCACAGCCACGCGGGGGGAATATGGCATATCACGGCGTTCTTCCATCACAAGCCATCACATCAATGTTGGCGCGTGGCGAAATCAATGTGACAGACCCCATTCCTGCCGGCCAAATTCAACCTGCCAGCCTTGATCTGCGCCTTGGGCGCAAGGCATATCGCGTCCGCGCTTCATTCCTTGCAGGGGCTGGTAATAGCGTTGCTGAACGGCTTGAAAAATTCAAAATGCACGAGGTCGATCTGACCAATGGCGCGGTTTTGGAAAAGGGCTGTGTTTATGTGGTTCCGATGATGGAATCCCTCAACCTCCCTACCGATATCAACGCCGTCGCCAATGCCAAGAGCAGCACGGGGCGCGTTGATGTGTTCACCCGTTGTATCACCGATAACGGCATCGAATTTGATCGGATCGAGGCGGGATATAACGGTCCCCTTTACGCCGAAATCAGCCCACGTTCATTTTCCGTGCTTGTCCGCCCTGGTATGCGACTTAACCAAATTCGTTTTCGCCAAGGCCAAGCATTGCTATCCGATGGTGAACTTTCCGCCATTCACGCCGATATTGGCTTGGTTGATGGGCCTGCGCAAATTGATCACGGGCTTGGCTTTTCCGTTGATCTTGATCTGCCAAATGGTTTGGTCGGCTATCGCGCCAAACCTCATACGGGGTTGATTGATCTTGATAATATCAACCATTACGCCGTCGATGATTTCTGGGAACCGGTTTATGCCACGGATAAACGCATCATCCTTGATCCGGGCGCATTTTACATTCTGGTCAGCCGCGAAGCCGTGCATATCCCCCCCGATTGCGCCGCTGAAATGGCGCCATACCTTGCCATGGTTGGCGAATTTCGCGTCCACTATGCGGGTTTCTTTGACCCTGGATTTGGCCATAGTGCTGCGGGCGGTCACGGATCACGCGGTGTGCTCGAGGTACGCTGTCACGAGGCACCATTTGCCTTGGAACATGGCCAAAGCGTGGGGCGCTTGGTTTATGAACGCATGGCCGAAGTACCCGATTTACTATACGGCGCGGATTTGAAATCCAACTACCAAGGCCAAGGTTTGAAATTGTCCAAACATTTCAAAGCCCCCGTTTGATTGCGCCACAACCAGCGCACGTACCCCTTACAAAATCATAACCAATTGCGGTGTATAACACCCCTGACGTCACACAGGTTTTGGATGCATATGGGCTTTCTCCCCTATCGTATCACTCGCAAAATCAACGATTTACGGGGCTATCAACCCCAGAGTGCAGGGTTTCCCCCTGTCCGACACAAACCGCAATCGGCGGGCCCGTCACGCGTTAATCCATTTACGCGAAACTGTGCAAACAGGCGAAACCACGCAAGGATTAAAACCCTTCGCGTGGCTTTCGTGCTGGCGGATTTTTCTGGGGTAAAGTGCCTTTCGTCCGAAGCGATCTCAATCGTCTTTGCGACTTTTGTAAATCGAAGATTCATCAATCACGGTTTCGAACCAATCGGATAGTTTCACAATCCAATATCCGAATGGAATGCCCGCGCCGAGCAAAACCGCCAAACCAAATACCCATTGAAAAACAACCATAACATTCTTATCAAATCCCAAAGCAATCAGCACGTTCCCAATTATTGGCTCAGAAAAGATCAGATTAAGAACGACGAGCCAACAGCAACACACAAAAACGATTAACTTTTTCTTCATATTGTATTCACCGCGTCCTCGTTTGATCTGGATAAAGTTAAGAATAACACGCGTTTGATAGATTCAACTACCGCATAAATTCGCAGAGCTATCCATCCCCAAAAATGCGATCTCAACCAAAACCCGCGACCACTGTTTTTCTATTGCCCGCACCCTTTGGCGTGATAACAATTGCGCAGTTAACACCATATCTCGTATTTGCCACAGGACCTCATTATGCCACTGATCGAACTCATCGCCCTACTCGCAGTATTTCAATATCTCTTTTTTGGCTATCTGGTGGGCGGACAGCGCCGCGATAGTGGACTAAAGGCGCCGACAATGACGGGACATGATGGATTTGAACGCATGTACCGCGTTCAAATGAACACGCTGGAATGTATCGTTGCGTTTTTGCCACTTTTGTTTTTGGCGGGAAAATACTGGCCACCGGTTTTGGTGGCACTGGTTGGCTGTGTCTATTTGGTGGGGCGCACAATTTATTGCCGCGCCTATTTCAAGGAGCCTTCAACGCGCGGCCTTGGCTTTATGCTCACGCTCGCATCAATCGCTTTGTTGTTTGTGCTTGCGCTTTTGGGGCTGATTATCGCGCTATTTTAACTGCAATAAATCCCATTTATTACCAAACGGGTCGCTGAACACGGCGACCTTTCCGTATGGCTCGTTACGTGGAGTTTCCAAAAACGCCACGCCTTTGGCGCTCATCGCCGCATAATCGCGCTCAAAATCATCGGTATGAAGGAATAAAAACACCCGCCCACCCGTTTGATTGCCAATGGCGGCAACCTGTTCATCGCCTACGGCCTTGGCCAATAAAATACGCGTTTCAACCGCACCTTTGGGCGCAACCAAAACCCAGCGTTTCCCCGCGCCCATATCCGTATCCTCGATCAGATCAAAGCCCATCTGACCCACATAAAACGCAATCCCTGCGTCATAATCGGGCACAACAACACTGATGGCGGAAATGAATTGTTTCATGAATTAAAACCGCCCAAAGCGGCGGATCATACGCACCAATCGGTTCGCGGTTATGGTGTTTTTACGCGTCTGATCCTTGATCACCTTGGCCTGTTCAACATCCTGCCCCCACGCTTGGCGATCCCCCCACCAATTCATCACACGCCGCACCCCTTGCATCATGCCCTTCATGATTAACACGCGGATGATATTTTGGATGAAGCGGCTCATGATGCTATTGCCGTGGTTCCATGATCTTCATGATCACGCAACACTTGATCAATCATGTTAGACAGCTCTTGATATCCGGTATTTGGAAAAACCTCCAACAAAGGCAGCCCAGCATTGGCAAATGCAGCGCGTTTCACCGCGTCGCGTTCGCGTGAGTTACCTTGAAAGTGCCCAGTGCCATGATATTCGATCACCACAACTGGCATCTGATGCGAATCTACAATCAACATATCCACGCGTTTACTACCATATGCTCCGTAAACATCTTTTAAATGTTTCGGATTTTTCGTCGTTAAAAAAGCCCCCACAGAAACTTCTGCAAACAATCTATATCTTGCACCATACGCTTGTAACTTGTTTTCGACATGGGCAAAAACGTGATCAAAACATTCTTTATTTATCAAAGGCTTGACAGTTAAAGGATGGGATTCAATCGCCTTGTGCTGATCCTGAACATTTCGAAAATCAAACTTTGATCGCACCGCGCTGCGTCTGGGAAGTAAGAGCTTAAGAAACGCCAATCCAGCGAAGATTGCGATCAAGAGATAGATTAATTCACTCGGAACAGCATCCCAGATGGCCGTCAATATTTCCGCAGGTTCAAACATTCAACGGCTCCGTTTCGGCTCTACCCAAACATATCATCCTGATCATCGTCATCCGCCTCGTAATCATCAGGCTCTTCGCCGCCGCTGCCATCATCTTCGGATTTCAACACACCGGGTACGGCACCGGGTGGTGGGCGGTTGTCCAATAGCCCTGCGTCGCGCAATTCTTTCACGCCGGGTAAATCGCGCGGGGTTTCCAGACCGAAATGATCCAAGAATTCTTGGGTCACGATAAATGTCACGGGGCGACCGGGCGTCATGCGCCGCCGGCCCAATTTGATCCATTCCAATTCCAGCAATAAATCAATCGTGCCGCGCGATACGGAAACGCCGCGAATTTCTTCGATTTCAGACCGCGTGACAGGTTGGTGATAGGCGATGATCGCCAATGTTTCGATGGCAGCCCGTGATAATTTGCGTGTTTCGGTGCTTTCTTTTTGCATCAAGAAACCCAGATCGCCCGCCGTGCGAAACGCCCAGCCATCGCCAACCTTAACCAAATGCACGCCGCGCCCTTCGTAACGTTTGCGCAGATGCACCAATGCTTCGGACACGTCACAACCATGGGGCAGACGATCCTCGATCTGTTTTTTGGATTGGGGTTCGGCGGTTGCGAACAATATCGCTTCGATCATGCGTTCCTGTTCACCCATTGGTGGGGCTTCGAACAGGCTTTGGTTTAATGGTTTATCTTGGGACATTAACCGTCTTTCTTTTTCACTTCGATGGGTGCGAACACCTCGTTCTGGCGCAAATCCAATTTGCCCTCTTTGACCAATTCCAACATGGCAGCGAACGTCGATGCCGTGGCGGATCGGCGCAATTTGGGATCGTTTTGCCAACCATCTGGCAGGAATTGTTGCAACGTGCCCCATTCCATCGCATGGCCGATCAATGATTTCATCCGCTCCAGCGCCTGTTCCATTGTGAACACGCTTTTGCGTTCTTCCATGTGTAATGGGGTGAATTCATCCTTGGTACGGATCTGGGCATAGGCTTGCATCAGATCAAGCACCGTCGCCTTGTAAACCACATTGCGTTTGCGCGTCACATCTTCGGGCAGGCCCCGTGCGAAAAAATCGCGGCCCAATTGATCGCGTGCCATCAATTTGGCGGCTGATCTGCGCATGGCCTCCAGCCGTTCCAGTTGAAATGCCAAATGCGCGGCCAGTTCTTCGCCCGATGGGCCGTCATCAGTGGGATCAGGGGGCAACAACAGGCGTGATTTTAAAAACGCCAGCCACGCCGCCATCACCAAATAATCCGCAGCCAATTCAAGGCGCAGCTTTTTCGCCTCTTCCACGAATTTCAGATATTGAACGGAGAGTTCCAGCACAGAAATCTTGCGCATATCCACCTTTTGCGTGCGCGCAAGGGTCAACAGAATGTCAAGCGGCCCTTCATAGCCATCAACATCCACAACCAAGCTTTCGGCGGCAAGTCGCGCCTGTGTGGCGCCATCGATATGCGTTTGTGATTCCATATTGGCGGTATAGTGCGCGAATTTCTGACCTACAACAAGGCAGAGAAGCTTTCTTCTGCCATTGCCAAATCAAATGGTTCGGGTGCGTGGCGCATGGCCAATGCCGCGTTCGCACGTGCCAGTGGTTTGCCGCTTAATACGGGAACTTGTGTCATGATTTGATCCATCTCGTCGCGTTGCCCATTGCAATGCAAAATCACATCACAGCCCGCGTTTATTGCGCCAACTGTGCGCTGTGCAAATGTACCCGTTAGCGCCTTCATTGATAAATCATCGCTCATCAGCAAACCATCAAACCCAATGTCGTTGCGAATGGCATCAATCATAACGGGCGATAGGGTCGCGCAATTTTGCGCATCCATTGTCGTGTAAACAATATGCGCCGTCATCGCCATGGGCAGATCAGACAGATGGCGAAACGGTTTGAAATCAATATTGCGCAGATCATCCGCGCTGGCATCCACATGGGGTAAATCGTGGTGGCTGTCCAAATTCGCACGCCCATGTCCGGGGATATGTTTGATAATTGGCAATACGCCACCTGCGAGCAACCCTTCTGATACGGCGCGGCCCATTTCGGCCACGATATCAGGGTTATCACCATAACAGCGGTTCATGATAATGTAATGCGCATCGGGTGTGGGCACATCCAACATCGGGGCACAGTTCACATCAATGCCAAGATCGCGTAATTCATGTGCAATCAAACGATAGCGCAACGCCATTGCGCGGCGTTGATCGGCGGGGTTGGCAATCGCCGCCATTTGATCCAGCGGTGGCAACCATTCGCGCCATTGTGGTGCGCGCAGCCGTTGCACGCGCCCGCCTTCTTGGTCGATCAAAATCGGTGCATCGCGCCCAACACATTCGCGCAGTTCCGCGCAAAGCGCGCGAATTTGATCGGGCGTATCCAGATTGCGCGCAAACAGGATAAAACCCCAAGGTTTCGCATCACCAAAGAATGATTTTTCAGCACCGCTCAGGCGCAAACCTTCGCATCCGAAAATGACCGCGTTTTGACTGCTCACCGTGCGGTGACCGCGATACAAGGCGTTTTGCGTGATTTCAACGCAGTACATAATGCACGTGCATCATCCGCGCCATCAAACCCCGCAACACGCAAACGGTAAAATACGCGCCCGCCTGAATCGGCCTTTTGGATGATGTAATCTTTGCTGCCTAACAAATCGGAATGTTTGGTCAGGGTTTTCGCCCAAATCGAACGCGCTCCTTTGATGGAATCAAATGCGCCCAATTGCACCAATTTGCTGCCCAATGGAACGCTGTCCAATGGTTCGCCGATTTTTGTGGTCACTGGTTTTGGCGTGATACCCTTTTCCAATGATGCCAATTGCACCAAACCACGCGGGCGTGATTTTGGGCGGATCAAATCGGCGGGCAATGGTTCAACCACCTTGGCCAATTCTTTGACTGGTTCAGCGGCGGTGGGTGTTGGTGTTGCGCTGACCTCCGGAATTTCCAGATCAATTTGGCTGTCATCAACATTTGCTTGGGCATGTGGCACGCTGATGGTTTGTGCGCCTGTTTCAAATGCCGCGCTAATCGGGGCGTCATTTGTTGCGCGCGCTGCGACCAACATCGCACCTGATAAATCTTCGTCCAGCAACACACCCGTGCGCGGGGCCAGAACAACGCGTTCGGTTGGGATTTCAACGCTTCCTTGGGCTTGCACCGCATTTACGGCCAAACCTTGGTGATCGGCCTTTAACCCACCTGGGTCTTCGGGTGCGATACGTGCGGGGCCTGCGGCCTTTCGAATGACGGGAACTGTGTTTGGGTCAAGTTGGCTTAACGTTACACCCCAATAAACCACAGCGCATACTGTACCAAGGGACGCGACCGCCGCGGCGGTTTGTAAAATCCTGCTCATATCATACCCCAGGGCGCTTTTGCGCCTCTTTAGCTATTGTTTTTGGCCGTTTAGCGACCTTTATTAATCTGCCTGTAACGCGTTCATTTTGCACAAACGCGTCTATTTATTCTTAATTGTTAGCGCCGATCAACGCATTTCGTCAATCGGTGTCACCCCTAAAATTTGCAATCCAGCGGCAAGTGTGACCTTTACGCTGCTAATCAATGCCAGCTTGGATGCGGTTGCATCGGCGTTATCGTCCTGCAAAAAGCGCAATTCATGCACATCTTTGCCCGCATTCCAAAGCGAATGAAAATCGGATGCCAGCTCATATAAATAAAACGCAACGCGATGTGGTTCGTTATGTTTTGCCGCCAATTCCAACAGACGCGGCCATTCGCCGACCTTTTTCATCACTGCCAATTCGGATGTATGGGTCAGTGTGGAAATGTCCGCACCTTTGATCGCGCTGTCCAGATCAATGCCCGCATCGCGTGCCTTGCCATAAACGGAGTTGATCCGCGCATGGGCGTATTGAACATAAAACACAGGGTTGTCTTTGGATTGTTCCATTACCTTGTCAAAATCAAAATCAAGTGGCGCATCGTTTTTACGTGTCAGCATCACAAAACGCGTCACATCAGGGCCAACCTGATCGACCAAATCGCGAAGGGTAATAAACGTGCCTGCCCGTTTTGACATTTTGAACGGTTCGCCGTTTTTAAACAGCTTCACCAATTGCGTCAGCTTGATATCAAGCGGAACGGCCCCATCGGACAATGCCGATACCGCCGCTTTCATCCGTTTGACATAACCACCGTGATCCGCGCCAAACACATCGATCAACAGATCAAAGCCACGTTCAACCTTATCATAGTGATAGGCAATATCAGGTGCGAAATATGTCCAGCTTCCGTCGGATTTTTTCACGGGGCGATCAACGTCATCACCGTGTGCGGTGGATTTAAACAGGGTTTGTTCGCGTGCTTCCCAATCCTCTGGCAATTTGCCTTTGGGTGGGTCAAGCGTGCCTTCGTAAATCAAACCTTTGTCATCCAATGCCTTGATCGCAGCCTCGATCCGACCTGTGCCATAAAGCGATTTTTCAGAATAGAAATGATCCATCTTCACGCCCAATTGCGCCAGATCTTCGCGGATCATATCCATCATTGCATCCGTGGAAAACTGGCGCAATTCAGCGAGCCATTCTGATTCAGGTTGCCCCACCAAAGTATCGCCGTATTTTTCTTTCACCGCTTCGCCAACGGCGATCAGGTAATCACCGGGGTATGTCCCATCGGCAAAGCTCACCTCTTGGCCGTTTGCCTCAAGATAGCGCAAATAAACCGAACGCGCCAAAACATCGACCTGAGCACCACCATCATTGATGTAATATTCGCGCGTCACATCGTAACCCGCAAAATCAAGCAAGCTGGCAAGCGCATCGCCAAACACCGCACCACGCGTGTGCCCCACATGCAATGGGCCCGTTGGATTGGCGGAAACATATTCCACATTCACACGTTTATTTGCACCCATTTTGGAACGCCCAAAATCCGCACCCGCCGCCAATGCTGCTGGGATCACAGATGCCCAAACAGTGTTTTCAAGACGCAGGTTCAAAAACCCGGGGCCCGCCACATCCGCCGATTGCACGCGATCATCGCGGCGTAAAATTTCGGCCAATGCATCGGCAATTTCGCGTGGGTTTTTCTTGGCGATTTTCGCCAGAACCATCGCCGCATTTGTCGCCATATCACCATGCAGCGCATCACGCGGTGGTTCCACCGTGACATTGGCAAAATCAAGATCGGCGGGCAAAGTGCCAGCGGCCTGCATTTGTGCCAAACTGTCCAGAACAAGGGCTTTAATATCGGCAAAAAGATTCATCACATTTCCTATGGGTTCTGTCGGTGCGGTTTTATCATGGATTTGGCGCGGTTCAACGCGTTTGCGCCCCTATCGCATAATCTGACAAGTGTTGCAATTTGCAAACGTATCACGGGGTGATTTCATCAAATCGGCGCTGTGCATAACCATCGGTCATGCCTGCGATGTAATCGGCGACTTGGCGGGCATGGGTGGTTTCATCGCCCCCCTTTGCCCATTCGCTGGGCATCAATGCCGCATCATTCATAAATGCATCGAACAATCCGTTCACCACCACAACAGATGTTTCGCGCATCACATTCACGCGGCTAGAGCGATACATATTTTCAAACAAGAACTTGCGAATGATCTGTAAATCCGACCAAAGCGATTTTGAAAACTGAATAACGGGTGCACCCGCTGCGCGAATCTCGCCAGCAGATGTCGCCCCAAGCGCATCCAGCCGTTTGGAGGATTCGGACAATACATCCTCGACCATAATGCCAAAGACACGGCGCAATGCCTCGTGGTGGCGCCGGTTCTGATCGATATTGGGATATTTGTGATCCACCGCATCAAAACAATCACCCACAATCGGCAAATGATGGATATCCGCAATTTCAAACAGACCCGCTCGCAGCCCATCATCCAGATCGTGATTGTTATAGGCAATATCATCTGACAGTGCTGCAATCTGTGCCTCGGCGCTGGCGTGGGTGTGTAATTCCAAATCATGACGGGCATTATACGCAGCCAGCGCATAGGGCAGATCACCCACAACAGGGCCGTTGTGTTTGGCGATGCCCTCCAATGCCTCCCACGTTAAATTTAGCCCATCAAATTCGGCGTAGTTACGTTCAAGCGATGTTACGATTTTCAACGCCTGCGCATTGTGATCAAACCCGCCATATGGTGCCATTTTCGCCGACAGCGCATCCTCGCCCACATGCCCAAACGGGGTGTGGCCCAAATCATGTGCCAAGGCGACAGCCTCGGATAATTCGATGTTTAATCCTAAAGCCTTGGCCATGGTACGCGCCACTTGCGCCACCTCTATCGTGTGGGTCAAACGGGTGCGAAAATGATCGCCTTCATGGGCGACGAAAACTTGGGTTTTGTGTTTCAGGCGGCGAAAAGCGGTGGAATGGATGATGCGATCGCGATCACGCTGAAACGGGGATCGATGTGCGCTGGACCCTTCATCCACAAGGCGACCACGGCTTTGTGATGGTTTGCATCTGTATGGCTTGCGCATTTGTGATCGCCTTTTGCTTGTGATGGGGACGCGCCCCGCCTATATTGACGTTGTTAACGCAGTTTGAAAGAAGCTGAAAGATGCAGTTATCCTTACCACCCAAAGTCACCAATCGCGCCTTTGAACGATTGGCCGAAATCAACGCAGAAGGCAGCGCACGCGCATTGCGTATCGCCGTTGAGGGCGGTGGGTGTTCCGGTTTCCAATATGACATCAAATTGGAAGATGCACCCGATGCGGATGATTTGGTTTTGGAACAAGACGGGCAAAAGGTTCTGATCGACAAGGTATCACTGCCATTCTTGGAAAATGCCGTGATTGATTTTACCCAAGAATTGATCGGTGCGCGGTTTGTAATCGAAAACCCCAATGCCACGTCAAGCTGTGGCTGTGGCACCAGCTTTTCGATCTAAATCCACTTCGCTGCGTAAATCCATATTCATCATGTCATAGGCAAATTGAATCCGCTCGAAATTTTCCAGCTCTGACGGGAAATCAACAGGGTTCAACGGGGCGTATCCCATCGCCCCCGCAACATCCCAATCGATGAATTGATTGATCAACGCAACCGCCCCCGATGTTAAACGTGTGCGCCAACGCTCATCTGCGTAATAATCCTGAATATCCCGCAATGATTGCGCATCGTCTTTGGTGGAATGTTCAACGTTTTGCACACCATCCGTGGCAATCCCAAATCCTATCAGCACATCACACGCCGATTGCGCAGGATTTGCGATAAAATTTTCAAAATTCAAAAATTGCACTGCGCATCCCAAACCGGAGGCCCCCTGTTCAAATGCACGATATGCGGCCAGTTTTTCATTCCACAAATGCATGACAGATCGTAGCACAATTGCACAATTGTCCCGCCGTTCGGTCAACCAAGGACGCGCCAAAAAGGTTTCAAAATTGCCCACACGCGGTGCCTTCATATGATATGGTTTTCGCGCCATGGACAGCGCCCATGAATATGGGTTGCGCACCAAAAAAATCACATGCACACTATGTGCGGCGAAATCAGAATGCCATTCGGGGGCTGCGTGTTTCCACATATGAAGTGGTGCAAACCGATGGCGGGCATTATCGCGCAGCGCATCGTGATATAAACGCCGCCATTCAGAGCTATAATATTGATCAATGCTCGATTGCAGATCAACCCAAGCCATATTGCACGGCGGCGCAGGTGCATTTGGCATGGCCAATGCCACATGCCGCCCACGGCGCAACATTTGTTTTAACGCCCGCGTGCCCGTATTGCGTTCGCCAAATATTTTCACCCGCGATTTATCCATGACACCCTCCGTTGTATTCAATCTGCCCAAACATGGTTAATTGATCGTGAACGCCGATGTGCAACTTGCACAAATCGCCAGCTTGGATATACCAAGGGAACAACCGTTCGGAGGCCGCTTATGAAAATCGCCAGCTTTAACATCAATGGCATCAAGGCGCGCTTGCCCGCGTTATTACACTGGCTGAAAGAATCCGCACCCGATGTGGCGCTGTTGCAGGAAATCAAATCTATCGACGAAAATTTCCCGCGCGAGGAAATTGAAAACCTCGGCTATCGCGTGGAAACCCATGGCCAGAAAAGCTTTAACGGTGTGGCGATTCTGTCCAAATTCCCACTCGAAGATATCATGCGCGGCCTGCCCGGTGATGATACCGATGAACAGGCACGCTATATCGAGGCGACGGTGATTGGCGATAAAAATGCCGTGCGTGTTTGTGGGTTATACCTGCCCAATGGCAATCCAACCCCAGGGCCAAAATATGATTATAAATTGGCGTGGATGGAACGATTATATGCGCGCGCGCAAGAGCTGCTTGCGGGCGAGGAACCGTTTTTGATGGCGGGTGATTACAATATCATCCCACAGCCAGAGGATTGCTGGGACACCAAACCATGGCTTGATGACGCGCTGTTTTTACCCCAAAGCCGTGCCGCATTTCGCAAAATCCTTAACCTTGGATTTACCGAAGCCTTTCGCGCCCGTGACGCCGCCCCGATGAATTACACGTTCTGGGATTACCAAGCAGGCGCATGGCAGAAAAACAACGGCATCCGCATCGATCATTTTTTGCTGTCACCTTTTTGCGCCGATCTGATGACCGATTGCCAAATTGATCGCGACACGCGTGGACGCGAAAAACCATCCGATCACGTGCCGATCTGGGTTGAGTTGGATATTTAGGGTATGTCCGCTTGATCGGTTTCGATTGGATGGCTCAAAGGTTGTTAAATTTCAAGCATTTAGGATGCGAAAATCATCACGGTTTCTTGCTTGTGTAAAACGCAGCACCACATGTTGCGATCCCGATCAAAAATGGCACCCAGAAATTGAAAATCGCACCTGCGACGAACCAATTTGTAGAACAATTCCCCGACAGGGAATAACCACAAGCCAGCGAATTTAGAAAAGCCCACCATAAAAGCGCCACCAGAGAAATCACAACACCAGCGCCAAAGATAACCCATCCCTTGGCGTTCAGAGGAACACGAGACAGTGCGGATTTAATGGGTTTTCTGCTTAAAATTAGCGCAAAAATACAGGCGGGAACAAGGATAATCACAAGCATTGCAATTCCCGACATGATGGCGCACTCCGATGGTTATTTTGTGTGTCACCCAGATCATAGCGCGGCGAATGCGTGTGATGCAATGTAACGATCAGACATAAAAAAACACCGACGCGCGAACGTCGGTGTTTTAAATATTCACATCGCGCGAAAATTAATCGTCGCGGTGTACTTTTTCTTTGCGCTCGTGACGCTCTTGCGCCTCAAGGCTGAGTGTCGCGATTGGGCGTGCATCAAGGCGTTTCAATGAAATCGGCTCGCCTGTTGCTTCGCAATAACCATATGATCCATCTTCGATACGGCGCAGCGCTGAATCGATTTTCGCAACCAATTTGCGTTGGCGATCACGGGTGCGCAATTCAAGCGCGCGATCGGTTTCTTCTGATGCACGATCAGCCACGTCTGGAATATTGCGTGTGCCTTCTTGCATACCTTCGATTGTTTCTTTGGAATCAGACAGCAAAGATGCCTTCCACTGGATAAGCTTTTCGCGGAAATATTCGACCTGACGGTCATTCATGAATTCTTCGTCGTCAGTCGGTTGATAGCTTTTATCTAACACTGCATTAACTTTCATTCTTGTCACCCACAATTATGGGTAGAACCCATTTCAATTGGTCGCTACGTAACGGAAAATTTTAGAATTGTCACCCCTGAATCCGCCTCTACATTTTAATGTGAAGCAGAAAGATTGCAGAATTTGGTGAAATTTGATTTGCATATGCTAAACAATTGAAATGCAAATTAAACTTTGGATTGGACAGGAAATGACCGTCACCTTAACGCCCGCACAACCAGAGGTGGAATCAGATTGGCGTCGGCTTTGGCGCGATTATTTGATGTTTTACAAAACCAAGCGTGATGACGTGGTTTTTGACACCACTTGGGCGCGGATTTTGAACCCTGAAACAGACATGTTTGCCCTGCTTGCATATGATGGTGATCGCGCCGTTGGTTTGGTGAATTATCTGTATCATCACAGCTTTTGGGACATTGAAAAACGTTGTTATCTGAATGACCTTTATGTGCATCCAGATGGGCGCAATTTGGGCGTTGGGCGCACCATGATTAACGCGGTTGTGGAACAGGCCAAATCGGATCAGTTGAAACAGGTTTATTGGCTCACCGCGAAGGATAATACAAATGCGCGCGCCCTTTATGACAAGGTTGCGCATCTATCACCGTTTTTGAAATACGATATTCATTTATGACACGGCTTTTCATCATATTGGCCTTGGCTTTGGCGGGCTGTGCCAACGTTTCATCGCCGCGCACACCCGCAGGGATGCAATCCTTTGCTGCGCAAAATTATTCCCGTGGTGTTGCGCGATCAAATGTTGATATCGCAGCGGATATTATCGATCTGTCATTTGCTTTGGAAAACGGGCAACGCTTGCCTGTTTTTACCCGGTTCGAAACGCCCGTGCGGGTTGGATTTGTCAACAGTGCACCACGCGTTTTGCGCCAAGATTTGCAGAATCTGATTGCGCGCATCCGTAATGAAGCAGGCATAGATATTGCCGCCGTTTCCACGGGTGCAAATATCAACATTGATATCGTCAACGGCAATCAAATGCGCGGAGTAGAAAACAAGGTGTGTTTCATCGCACCCAATGTTGAAAGTTTCGCACAATATCGCAAACGCCGATCCGATCCGGCCTTGCGCTGGGAAAATCAAACCACGCGTAACCAAGTGTTAATCGTGATCCCCGATGATGCCACACCACAAGTGATGCGCGATTGCCTGCACGAAGAATTGGCACAGGCATTGGGGCCGCTCAATGATTTATATCACCTGTCGGATTCGGTGTTTAACGATGATGATTTCCATCTGATCCTAACCCCGTTTGATATGTTGGTGCTGCGCGCACTTTATAGCGATGAATTGCAATCGGGCATGACCTTGCCACAGGTTGCAGCGCGTTTGCCAAATATCTTGGCGGCGCTTAACCCACGTGGGCGCAGCGCGATGAGCAATCCACGCCCTGCCACTTCGCAATCATGGGCAAATGATATCCGCACGGCGCAAAACCCCAACAATGATTTGGCGCGGCGTTTGCGCAGCGCGAACAGCGCGGTCAACGCCAGCGTTTCATTCGGTTATGGCCCCACCCGCCAAGGATTTGCGCAATATCTGCGTGCGGATATTCTGGCAGATCATCAACAATCGGGTGCAGCACAAGGTTTTGCGCAAACCTATGATCTGTTTAAATCCGCATTTGGTCAGAATGACATCCACACGGCACATGCAAGCGTGCAAATGGCATCACTGGCATTATCTGCGCAAAAATATACGCTGGCGGATGCGGTTTTGACACCCGCAATTGCATCTGCACGCCGCCATGAAAATGCAACACTGTTGGTGCAACTTTTGGCGCTGCGCGCATCATTGGGCGATGCGACGGGTAATTTCGCGGCGGCACGTAATGCACGCGCAGGGGTGAACGCATGGGGGCAATATGCATTTGGCAATCGTACGGATGCATCAAACCTATTGCGCTTGGCCGCTGATTTGTCCAAAACAGCAGCGCAATAACAAAAGGGATCAATTCAATGTACACAGCAATCATTGCGGCCATCATCGGGGTGATCCTTGGCTGGGTTCGTGCAGGCAAACGCGGCGGGAACAATTTGGATAAATTGCAATATGCCGCGGGTCATGCCATTGCATTTGGTCTGATCGGATTGGCGATTGCGATTATTTTGGGCTGGTTGGCCGTGCGCACATAACGCGCAAGTGTTCGCAAACATCTTGCTCCGCACCACACGCCACCCCATATTCATAGCATGATAAAATTCACACCGATATTATTGGCCGTGCTGTATGGTCTATTGATGTATTTCTTTTCGTCGCGCCGATTGCGTGCCGATTTGGATGAACATTCAACGCTGTTGGATGATCCAGAATTGAGCGATATGACCAAACGCATGGCCGATGCGATTGGTCTGCATCGCATCAAGGTGCATATCTATGAAATCGATCCGATCAATGGGCTGGCGGCCCCCGATGGGCGTATTTTCATCACCCGTGGTTTTTTCCAAAAATACAAAGATGGCGAGGTCAGCGCGGATGAGCTTGCCAGTGTGATCGCCCATGAACTGGGCCATGTGGCATTGGGCCATTCACGCCGCCGTATGATTGATTTTTCGGGGCAAAATGCGCTGCGCATGGTGATTATCATGGTGCTGGGGCGGTTTTTACCAGGGATCGGTGTTTATATCGCAAATATGCTCACGGCTCTGTTGGCCGCACGCCTGTCGCGCAGTGATGAATATGAGGCGGATCAATATGCATCTGCCCTGCTCACCAAGGCGGGCATTGGCACGGCGGGACAAAAAAGCCTGTTTTTAAAGTTGGATAAATTGACGGGCGCGGGTGGGCGACCCTTGGCTTGGATGGCAAGCCATCCCAAAACATCCGAGCGTATCGCCGCCATCGAAAAAAACGAAGCGTCGTGGGAAAACGGGATTAGCTGATCCGCGCCGCCATATATTTGGCCAGCCGTGGCAATCGCGTGCGTTTCAATAATTTGCGCAAATCCTGATCTTCGCCAGAAATTGTATTGGCACGTGCCAAAACTTCGCGCACGACCCCATCCATTTTCGTTGGGTGATCCTGTGCCAGTTCCAACAAAAACCCATCGGGATCACGGCGCAAAATGCCGTGGTTTGATAAAACCCGCGTTGGAAAATCCTTGATATTGGCGGTGATGATGGCATCTGCCCCACCCGCAATGGCCGCTTGTAACACATGCACATCATTTGGATCAGGCAGCCAGATATCATCGGGTGCAATTTCATCAATCGCCACACTGGCATCGGGCCAATTTGCACCCAACAGCGCGATTTCAACACCCGCAGATGCGCCGATGTCATCCCCATTTCGCACCGCTGCACGATTCCATTCGCCAATGATACGACGCGACCAGAGCGGGGTGAATAAACCCGCTGATGCCGCGCCCAACAACACCTCGCGCATCACCGTTGGATACAAAACACAAGCATCCAACACCATCCGCATCAGTTTAACCGCAGGAATAGGGATTTAAGATAGCTGCTTTCTGCCAGATGGGGATGAACGGGATGATCGGCTCCTGCCCCGCCGGTGTGAATGATCTGACCGCTGCGCCCTGATTTGCCCATGCCGCGCAAACTGGCGGTGCGAAATTTGGCCAAATCAGCCGCGTGTGAACAGGAACACAGCACCAAAAAACCACCCGGTTTGACCAAGGCTGCACCCATCCGCGCAACGCGTTCATAGGCACGCAAACCTTTGTCTAGTGCCGGTTTCGCAGGCGCAAATGCAGGGGGATCACAAACCACCACATCAAATTGGCGCCCATCCTTGGCCAAACCGTCCATCACATCAAATGCATCGCCGCGCTCTGTCGAAAATCGATCACCATGCCCTGATGCATTCGCACCCGCAGTTGCCAATTCCAACGCAGGCGTGGATGCATCGACCGCCAATGCGGATTTTGCACCCGCGGCCAAGGCGGCCAATGAAAACCCGCCAACATGGCTAAACACATCCAAAACATCGCAATCTTTGGCAAGGTTTGCCGCAAATGCATGATTGGGGCGTTGGTCGTAAAACAAGCCGGTTTTTTGCCCGCCCAACAGATCGGCCATATAGGTGGCGTTGTTCATCGGGGTTGGGATAGGTGCATCAATTGCGCCGTGTAACAGAGCGGAATCTTCGTTCAGCCCTTCTAATCCACGCGCGCGCCCTGTGGCGTTTTTCACGATCACGGCGGCATCAAACACATCGCGCAACGCAGCGGCAATCATATCCATGCGCATATCTGCCCACGCCGCATTGGGTTGCACCACGAATGCATCGCCAAAACGATCAATAATCACTCCGGGCATACCGTCAGATTCCGCATGGAACAGGCGATAAAACGGTTTATCAAACATCCGATCGCGATATGCGGCGGCGTATCGCATTTTTTGCGCAAACCAGTCTTGATCGAGCGTGAGCGTATCGCCCAGCGCCAAAACACGCGCGGTGATTTTGGAATTGGCGTTAAACGCACAAATCGCAACGGGGCGACGATCATTATCCTGAACCAAAACCAATTCACCCGCTGGGATGTTTTTGGCACGGCGATCCAAGACCAGCTCGTCATTATAAATCCACGGGAAACCAAACCGCACCCGCTGGGGCGATTTGTTGGGGCGCATACGCACAATCGGCAATGAAATATCTGTCATGCGCCCGCTTTAGCCTGTTCGCAGCCAAAGAAAAAGGGGCGTTGATGCGCCCCTTTCAAATAATCAGCTTAACGCGTGATTAATGTGCGTTGCGCGATGTTGGCAAGAAAGACAGGTCAAAGCTTTTCAACCATGTTTTCATTGCAACAAAACCGTTGCGAACAGCGTCAGCACGCATTTCCGCCGCTGCGCGTTCAATCGCAAAGATGTCCATATATTCAAGATCTGAACTATCGATTTTTGTCAAAGACTGTGCCATTTCAAAGGCTCCTTTCTGTCTGCTTGGTACAAACTTAGAAGCCTTTGACGCCGTTTACATCCGATAAATATTCAAAACCGCTATGCATCAGGCGCATAACCTAGCGTCACTTCAACGCATAGCAGAATAGAAATTAGGCGAACTTTCGGGTTTTGCTGCATTTGACAGCCATTTAAAGACATGATCGCCCACAGAACGAAAACACACCAGTTTTGCAGATGAATCATCTGTGAACCAGAATGCCACCGCCAATTGCCCCAAACGTGTGCGGCGCATTTCACCAATTGGTAATGAATCGGGGTTTAGATTGCTTGGGCTGCCTTTGGCCAAAACGTCGCGCAATTCATCGCCCGACAGATCAAACACCGCGCGCGCATCGGATACATTCACCGCCAGATGATGTTCACCTGCCAGTGCCGATGAAATCTTTGCCACAGCGCTGTCTGCATAGGCGTAATCAATCATGATCAGCAATTCATCAGGTGACATCCATGCAACCGAACCCTTACCCGCGATTTCAACACCGCGTGGTTTGGGCATTTTTGCACCCGTGATGGATTTCACAACTTTGGCCATTGCAGCGGACGCCAGATCACCGCGCAGGGTAATCATGCCCATCAACCCGGCATCGGCAATGTCGATCAAGCCGCTATATTTCGCGCCATTCAGCGCCGTTACTGCATTAGACATTTTGACGTGTCCCTTCTGGATCAAGGAAAACTGGATCACAGATTTCCGCCTTTATCACCCGCCCATCGGTGGTGGGGAAATCAATGATATCGCCCATGCGCTCTGGCCCGTTTTCGACCAGCCCCATCGCGATTGCATGGTTCAACGTGGGTGAAAAATAGCTGGATGTGATACGCCCGATCATATGTTTCACTCCATTGTCGCGCACCGTGCCATCAATGGCATAGGCCCCATCGGGGATCACTTCATTTGGCTCCACCGATTTCAATCCGACCAAACGCCAGCGTTTTGGATCAACCATATGGCTGCGCTGTTGGGCGCGTTTGCCAAGGAAATCATCCTTTTTCTTGGATACGGCCCATGACAGCCCTAAATCCTGTGGGATCACCGTGCCATCGGTTTCATCGCCAATCATAATGAACCCTTTTTCTGCACGCATCACGTGCAAACATTCGGTGCCGTATGGCTGAATGCCAAATTCGGCGCCCGCCTCCATGCACATATCCCAAAATGCCTGTCCCTGTGATGCGGGTACGGCGATTTCGTATGACAATTCACCAGAGAAAGAGATGCGGTATGGGCGAGCCTTGATCCCACCCAACTCGCCATCCTTAAACGCCATGAATGGCAATGCATCCGCGCTGACATCCATACCGCCAATTTTTTCCAACACTTTGCGCGCATTGGGGCCAACAACGGCGATTTGTGCGTATTGTTCGGTGACATTGGCGGTGTAAACGTTCCAATCCCACCATTCGGTTTGAAGCCATTCTTCCATCCAGGCATGAATGCGATCAGACCCGCCAGATGTGGTGTGACACAGGAATGTTTCATCATCAATGCGTGCAACCACGCCGTCATCAGACAAAAATCCGTTTTCGGTGCACATCAATCCATAACGACAGCGCCCGACCTTGAGCGTGGACATCATATTTGTGTACATCATGTCCAAGAATTTACCCGCATCGGGACCCTTCACAATGATTTTGCCAAGGGTGGATGCATCCAACAGGCCAACATTTTGGCGCGTGTTCAGAATTTCGCGTGTGACCGCATCACCAACGCTTTCGCCGTTCTGTTGGAAACAATACGGGCGGCGCCAATCGGCGACGGGTTCCCAGAATCCACCATTGGTATCGATCCAATGATGCATCGGGCTCTGGCGGATGGGTTTGAACAATTCGCCACGTGCATCCCCTGCAATCGCACCCATTGAAATGGGCTGATACGGTGGGCGGAATGTGGTGGTGCCCACGGCGGGAATTTCGGCGTTTAAACTATCCGCCAAAATCGCCAAGCCGTTGATATTGGACAATTTTCCCTGATCCGTTGCCATGCCAAGTGTCGTGTATCGTTTGGTGTGTTCCACAGATTGATAACCCTCTTGCGCGGCCAAGCGTACATCGGACACTTTCACATCATTCTGATAATCAAGGAAGGTTTTCATCTGTAATTTGCGGCTCATGCCTTGGGGCATTTGCCAGATGGGTTCAATCGGGTTTTCAGGCGCGCTAAAGGTGCTTGGCACTTTGGTTGCCTTGGGTTTATGCCCTGTTTCCTTGGCGGCCAGTTTGCCGATTTTGATTGCATCTTCCATCACGCCGGCCGCATCAAGATACCCATTCGCCGTGCCTGCAACATGCACAAACCCAGCGCCATCATAGCCAAGCGGTGGACGGTTTGGATCGGGGCGGAACATGGATTGATCCGCGTCCCAATTCAACTTGCCACCGCAATGTGACCACAGATGCACCACGGGCGACCAACCACCCGACATGGCAACCGCGTCGCATTTGATTTCTTCTAGCTCTGCACCCTCACCCGCTTGCGAACAGATGCCAACGCCCGTGACGTGTTTGTTGCCCTTCACCGATGAAATCGCCTTGCCGGTTTCCACACGAATGCCGATTTCGCGCGCTAGCGTTGGTAATTCGCCATCCGCTGTTGTGCGTGCATCCAAAATCACGGGCACGTCCAATCCCGCCTCGACCAGCGCAATCGCGCTGCGATAGGCATCGTCATTATTGGTGGCAATCACCACACGATCACCAACGGATGCGCCATAATTCACCAGATAATCACGCACAGCCCCCGCCAACATCACACCGGGAATATCATTTCCCGCAAATGACAGCGGGCGTTCAATCGCACCTGTTGCGGTAACAATACGCCCCGCACGCACCCGCCACAAACGATGGCGCGGTGCATCCATGTTTGGCGCATGATCAGTGATCATTTCGGGCAAATGATCATTGATCCGTTCATAAACGGTTGCATAGCCATGATCGTAAACACCCGCACCCATCGTGCGATTTCGGATGGTGACATTGGGCATTTCGCGCAAGGCTGCAAGGGTTTCTTCAACCCAGATTTCGGCGGGTTCATCATCAATATCAACGCCATCCACCACGGCGCGACCACCAAAATGCGCGGTTTGTTCCACCAGCAAAACAGACGCACCCGCCTGCCCCGCCGCCAATGCAGATGCCAGCCCCGCAATGCCGCCACCGATGATTAAAACATCAACATGGGCGTAGAAATATTCGTATCGATCCACATCTTTTTCGGTAGGTGCCGCACCCAGCCCCGCCGCCTTGCGGATGATCGGTTCAAACAGATGTTTCCACGCAAATCGCGGATGGATGAAGGTTTTGTAATAAAATCCAGCAGGAAAAAACCGCGACATCATTTTGTTGATCGCACCCACATCAAACGCAAGGCTTGGCCATGCATTTTGGGGTTTTGCGACCAACCCATCAAACAGCTCGGTCGTGGTGGCGCGTTGGTTGGGTTCAAATTTTGCACCCGTTCCCAGACCGACCAGCGCATTTGGTTCCTCTGCACCTGATGCGATCAATCCACGTGCGCGGTGGTATTTAAAGCTACGCCCGACCAGCAATTCACCATTGGCGAGCAGCGCCGATGCCAATGTATCACCGCCATATCCCGTAAGCTGTTTGCCAGCCCAATTAAAATGCACCTGTTTGGAACGATCCAGATGGCGGCCACCTGTTTGAATGCGTGTGCTCATTTTACAAACCCTTCCCAATCGGGGCGTTTTTTCTTGATCTTGGCAACCAAATCTTTGGGTGGTTCCAAGGTTTGCGCGGGGTATGTGCCAAACACCTCTAGCGTCATGGTGCAACGTGCGGCGTGAAACCATTTGCCACAGCCATAAACATGGCGCCAACGTTCAAAATGCACACCTTTTGGGTTGTTGCGCATGAACAGATATTCTTCCAGATCATCATCAGATGCCCCTGCGCCATGGCGCGTGATATGCGCCTGACCATCGGCGTGAAGTTCGGTTTCATCCGCGGCGATACCGCAATTTGGGCAGGTTAGGATTAGCATGTTGCACCTGTTTTATTTGTTTGGAACGGGGCGAAATTTATCATCAATGCGCCACCCCTGCGGCCACGCTTTCGTCGATAAAGCGTCCTTCTTGAAAACGGTTGAGGCCAAATTCAGCAGCCAGCCCTTGTGGTTCGCCCGTGGCGATCACCTCTGCCATGGCCCAGCCTGATCCGGGGATTGCCTTGAACCCGCCTGTACCCCAGCCACAGTTGATATAACAATTGCCAACGGGTGTTGTACCAATGATCGGGGAACGATCCCCCGTCACATCCACAATCCCGCCCCAATGGCGCAGCATTTTCAGGCGTGAAATCATCGGAAATGTTTCGATCAATGCACGAACGGTTTCTTCCAGATGGTGAAACGATCCGCGCTGGGTGTAATTGTTAAACCCATCGGTGCCACCACCGATCACCATTTCACCCTTGTCCGATTGGGACATGTAACCATGCACCGTGTTGGCCATGACCACCACATCCATGCAAGGTTTGATCGGTTCAGATACGAGCGCTTGTAATGCCACAGATTCCAGCGGCAAACGGAACCCTGCCATATCGGCCAGATGCCCCGAATTACCCGCAACAACCATGCCCAATTTGTTGCATTTAATCGCACCTTTGGTGGTTTGAATGCCCGTGACATTGCCACCTGATTTATCAATGCCCGTGACCTCGCATTGTTGGATAATATCCATGCCCATATCCGAACATGCGCGCGCATAGCCCCATGCCACCGCATCGTGGCGCGCCGTGCCCCCGCGTGATTGCCAAAGGCCACCCAAAACAGGGTAACGCGGGCCAGATAATTCGATGATCGGCACCAGTTGTTTTACACGTTCGGGGCCAATCCATTCGGTTTTCACACCTTGCAACGCATTGGCATGTGCGGTGCGTTGATAGCCGCGAATTTCATGTTCGGTTTGCGCCAACATGATCACGCCACGTGGGCTAAACATCACGTTGTAATTCAAATCTTGGCTCATGGTTTCGTATAATGAGCGTGCTTTTTCATAAATCGCCGCGGATGGATCTTGTAAATAATTCGAGCGAATAATCGTGGTGTTGCGCCCCGTATTGCCCCCGCCAAGCCAACCTTTTTCAATCACCGCAACATTGGTGATGCCATAGTTTTTGCCAAGGTAATACGCCGTGGCCAAACCATGCCCACCCGCGCCAATAATAATCACATCATAATGTGATTTTGGTTCGGGTGATCGCCATGCGCGTTCCCAGCCCGTGTGATAACGCGCGGCCTCGCGTGCGATTGCAAATGCGGAATATCGTTTCATGTGATCAACCTGTGGCGTGAATTCAGCCACCCTTGTGCCAAATCACTGGCGTTTTGGCAATTCTGCACAGCGGCATAAACTGTGAATTTTCCGACATAACGCCGTCGTCTTTGGGGTTTCGCAATTGTACAATTGCCACTATGTCAGGGGAATGGCCGTATTTGACTCAATCGAAGAATTTGCAACCGCGATCCCTGCGCATCGCGCCCTGTTGGGGCTTGATCTGGGGGATAAAACGCTGGGCGTTTCTGTGTCCGATACATTGTGGTCGGTGGCAACACCGCGCGAAACGATCAAGCGCAAGAAATTCGGGCTGGATGCGGATGCATTGGATGTGATTATCAAATCCACCAATGCGGGCGGTTTGATTTTGGGATTGCCGCGCAATATGGACGGGTCCGAAGGGCCGCGTTGCCAAAAAACCCGTGCATTTGCCCGCAACCTGTCCGCACGCTGTGATTTGCCCATTGGGTTTTGGGATGAACGCCTGTCATCCGTCGCCGCAGAACGCGCGATGTTAGAGGCGGATATGTCCCGCGCCAAACGCGCCGAAATTATCGATCACGTGGCGGCAGGGTATATTTTACAAGGGGTGCTGGATCGTCTGGCACATTTGCGTGCCACATGAGCGAAAACGATCTGGGTGAAGTGTGGAAACGCGACGAGGTTGAAAGCCCCTGCGTGAAACTCTGCGTTATTCACGAAGCATCAGGTTATTGCATGGGCTGTTATCGCACACGACATGAAATCGCGGGCTGGTCACGCATGGATGATGATGCGCGGATTGCGTTAAAGGAAACCCTGCCAACCCGCGCCAGCGCCATCAAAGGCAAACGACGCGGCCGCAATCGTTAACCACGCAACCCCAAAAACCGTTTTGTCGGTGGTGGTGGCGCCATTGGCATTGGTATCTTTGGTTTTGGGGTATCTTGATGTCGCGCTGCCGGTTCAATGTGATCTGTGCCGATGCCCATATCAATCAGGTTTTGCACCTGCCCCAAAACCCGCGCCAAGATTTTCGAATCAAGCGTATAGAACGTAAACCGCCCCTTGGTGCGTTGCGCCAAAACGCCCGATCGTTCCATAATTTGCAAATGATGGGTCAATGACGCCGCTGGAATTTTCGTTTCACGCTGCAACGCCCCAACCGCAATCTGTTCATTGTTCCGCCCCATCAAACAGCGCAAAATCATTACGCGGCGCGGATGTGACAGTGCGTGAAATACCTGTGCGGTTTTATCAATACTTTCCATCTGAATTAGTTTAGCGCGAATTGGTAAACGAAAGCTAAACTTGTATGGGGCAATGATTGATAATCACTTTTGCAAAATATTCACGGTGGAATCGCCCCCCGAATGAGTGTTAATGAAACGCATCATTGCGAATAAAGTGGCGCAAATTTCAGATTGAACTTCAAGCACGCCAAATAGGTAAAATGTTGACAACCGAAATATCAAAATCCAGCAATCAACACCCCGCTGCGCGCCTGTCTGTGGCGCCGATGATGGATTGGACGGATCGACACTGTCGTTATTTTCATCGCCTGATGTCGCGCCACGCACTGCTTTATACCGAAATGGTCACGGCACCTGCGTTGATCCACGGCGATGCACCACGTCTGTTGGCGTTTGATACGGCGGAACAGCCCGTTGCGCTACAAATCGGGGGATCAGACCCAGATCAATTGGCGCAGGCAACAAAAATGGGTGTTGATGCGGGATACGTCGAGGTGAATTTAAACGTTGGTTGCCCGTCGGATCGTGTGCAATCGGGCGCGTTTGGTGCGGTGTTGATGAAACAACCCGATCTGGTTGCCGATTGTGTGCATGCGATGATCGGCGCAAGTGGTGGCACCAAGATTACCGTCAAATGCCGCATCGGTGTGGATGATCAAATCCCCGAAGACGTGTTACCCGATTTTATCGCCCGTGTTTCGGCGGCAGGTATCAATAGCTTTGCTATTCATGCGCGCATGGCTTGGCTTGATGGGTTAAGCCCCAAGGAAAACCGCGATATTCCGCCCTTGAATTACGATTTGGTGCATCAGATAAAGGCGGACAATCCCCATTTGGAAATCGTTTTGAATGGTGGGCTTAAAACCTTGGCAGAGGCGAAATCGCATATTGATCGCGGGCTGGATGGCGCGATGATCGGGCGCGAGGCGTACCATAATCCACTGGCGATTTTGGGGCGTGCGGATGATGTCATTTTCAATGATCCATTGGGCAAAACTGCGCCCCAAATTGTGGGTGAAATGATCCCCTATATCACCAATCACATTGAAAATGGTGGCAAGCTGCATCAGATCACACGCCATATGTTGGGATTGTTCGCAGGACAAGCGGGAGCACGCCATTGGAAACGCCATCTGTCTGAAAACGCACATAAAACTGGTGCGGATGCGCAGGTGGTCAAGGACGCATTGGACCGCGTTTTAAACATTCAAACGGCGGCATTGGACGCATAACAGAAAGTGGTGAGATGGATTTGTTAACGTTGCTACCCGTCTTGGCATTATTGCTGGCCATTGGTGCGGTTGCGGGGGTGCTTGCGGGATTGCTGGGCGTGGGTGGTGGCATCGTTTTGGTGCCTGCATTTTATTACGCATTTAATGGGTTGGGATATGACAATCCCCAGATCATGCAGATCTGTTTGGCGACATCATTGGCCACGATCATCTTCACGTCGCTGCGATCATTATCAAGCCATCATAAAAAGGGTGCGGTAGAATGGTCGGTTTTGCGCAATTGGGCACCGGGCATCGTGATCGGTGCATTGATCGGTGTATTGATCGCGGCAAAGTTACGATCAGATACACTGGTCATGCTGTTTGGGATTTTGGGCATTTGCATCGGGCTTTATATGGCATTTGGCAATGCAAAATGGCGCTTGGGTGATGAAATGCCTGGGCTATTGTGGCGATCAGTGTTTAGCCCCGTGGTGGGGTTTTTATCCGTTCTGATGGGCATTGGCGGGGGCAGTTTTGGCGTGCCCTTGATGACATTGCACGGCATTCCCATTCACCGCGCGGTTGCAACCGCATCTGGTTTTGGTGTGATTATTGCGCTGCCCTCTGTTTTGTTATTTTTGCTGCGCCAGCCACCTGAAAATGGATTGCCGCCATTCACATTGGGATATGTCAATTATGCTGCGTTTTTTGTGGTGATCTGTATGACCACATTAACGGCACCGATTGGGGCAAATTTGGCGCATCGATTGAACCCCAAACCGTTAAAACGTGTTTTCGCGATATTTTTGATTTTGGTGGCGCTGAATATGCTTCGCAAAGTGATCTTTGTGTAAAACGCCTTGCGCATATATCGCAAAACATCGCAGGCAAGCCATTCAATTTAAATGATAATTTACCGTCAAATTTAGGTAACTAGGTATCTGATGCCCACGGAATTTTGGTGTGTTCGATATAACTAGATTTATCGAATTGTGTCCGTGACGGAAGCTGATTTAGCTACAAATTCGCATCGTACTGACGCGTTGCCTTGCCAGTTTTTAAACGGCATGGGCGCATCGTAAATGATATAACTAGTTTTATCGAAATAGCCGTAAAATTTGACCTGAATTTTGGCGCGATATGTTCCCAATCGCGCCAAAATATGATGGGATTAAAGCGAGATATCTAGATCAGCCAAATAGGGCAGATCCGCCCCCACACGCGTACAGGTAATCGCCGCCGCATAGAGACATTTTTCAAGCGTTGTCGCCATAAAATCAGCATCAGTGATATCGTCTGTTTTTGCCAATTCACAAAGCAGCATCGCCATGAAAGTGTCCCCTGCCCCAACCGTATCAGCCACGGTAATTTTGGGTGGTTTCCCTTGGAAATTGTGATCTGTGCTAAACACCTGACCACCATCACCGCCACGGGTTAAAAACACCAGCTTGGCACCTTGGTCCAAAAATGCGCGCGCGTGGTGTTCCACATCGCAATCTTCGCCATAAAGCACACGAATATCTTCGTCGCTGATTTTCACCACATCCACATATGGCATCAAGGCATCAATGCGTTTGATCCAGACGGCCGGGTCAGGTTCAATCGTTGGGCGAATATTGGGATCAAGCGTGATCAGGCGATGTTTTTCGCGTTGCGCCAAAACATATGCCGTATTTGCGGTTTCACCCAGCACAAGCGCATATGATCCAAAATGGAGCGCGTGGATTGAATCTGGTAATTGCGGCAATTCATCCACCGACAATGTGCCATCCGCACCTTGGGTATAAAAACTGTAACTTGGCTGACCTGTGGCATCGGTTGCGATCACGCTGAGCGTTGATTCACAATCTGTGCGTGCCAGGTAATTCAGATCGACACCTTCTTTCGCCAAAAGCTCCATCAAGCCGTTGCCCAGATTATCATTTGAAATCTGGGATAACAGCGCAGACGCACAGCCCAATCGCGACAATCCAATCGCCACGTTCATCGGCGAACCACCCGCACGCGCCACTACATTTGGCACGGCGGGATTATCGGTAGATGTTACGAAAAGGTCGAACAATGCCTCGCCAAAGACGAGAAATTCCGCTGGTTTCATTCTGAAATACGTAGTCCTGATTGCGGATCAAACAGATGGATCAAATCGTCAGAATTTGCATTAAATTCAAGTGTTTCACCCAATTTTTCCGTCGGCGGCAATGGCATTTTAGCAGAGAACATCGCACCCTTTGGCGTGGACAAGTGAACCAGAGCAAATTCGCCCATTTGTTCAACCAATTCCAATTTGCCCGAAATCAATCCTTTTGATTTCACCTGTGTCAGGTGTTCGGGACGCACGCCAGTGATATTGCCGCTTGCGTTCGCATTGTTGCAATCATCCGCATCAAAGAAATTCATTTGCGGGCTGCCGATGAAACCGGCCACAAACTGATTTGCAGGGCGTGTATACAATTCGATCGGCGAGCCGACCTGTTCGATATACCCATCGCGCAGCACCACGATTTTATCGGCCAGTGTCATCGCTTCGACCTGATCGTGTGTCACGTAAATCATCGTGGATTGCAGACGCTCGTGCAGACGTTTGATTTCAAGGCGTGTTTGCACGCGCAAGGCCGCATCAAGATTGGACAAAGGTTCGTCAAACAAGAACACTTCTGGGTCGCGAACAATCGCACGGCCGATGGCCACACGTTGGCGTTGACCACCTGACAGGTTGCGCGGGCTGCGATCCAGATAATCTGTGATCTGCAAAATTTCAGCGGCTTGCGTCACGCGACGGTTGATTTCGTCTTCTGGTGTTTTTGCCTGCATCAAACCAAAGGCCATGTTTTTAAACACGGTCATATGGGGATAAAGCGCATAGGTTTGGAACACCATCGCCACACCGCGTTTGGATGGGGCAACATCGTTGACCACCTGATCACCAATGGCAACCGTGCCTGATGTGACCTCTTCCAGCCCCGCAATCATACGCAAAAGCGTTGATTTACCACAGCCAGATGGCCCCACGAACACAACGAATTCGCCGTCTTCGATATTAAGATCGACGCCATGCATGACTTCGATATCACCATATGATTTTCGCAAGTTTTCTATTGTTACACCGGCCATGTCAGCTCCATTTCCTTTATTGCAGCGGATAGCTGCGTGCTAAATTCGGGATAGTCCTTTGGCAAATTGTCCCATAATTCTGTGGCGTTGATAAACGCATCCAAACCTGTGTCCGATAACATCGGTTGCAGGCGATCCCAATTTGGCTCTGCGTATTGGATATTCATTTTTCCAGCGTCGATATGTTTTGCAAACACATACCAGCTGGCAATGGCACGCACGCCATGTGTTGGGAAAACCCCTTGTTTCAAACAGCCACGCAAAGTGGGCAAAATGAAAATGGGGAATTTCAAAAATCCATCGGCACAGATACGTTCAACCGTGTCCCCGATGGATGCATTTTTAAACCGTGCAATGATTTTCTGCAGATATTGTTCTTTGTCGAACGGCAGATCAATCGTCAGAGCAGGTAAAACTTCGCCGTGGGTGTAGCCCCAGAAATGTTCGAATAATTCTGCATCATTCATCGCACTGTCAAAGGTTTCATGCCCCTTTAACGCGCCAAGATAGGTCAGGCATGTATGCCCACCATTCAAAATGCGAATTTTCGCTTCTTCGTATGGGGCAACATCTCGGGTGATTGTTGCATCCACCAGACCCAGATCGGGCATTTGTGCGGCAAAGTTATCTTCGATCACCCATTGTGTGAAATCTTCGCCCATCACGGGTGCGATGGGGTTATCGCCAAACAGGGATTGAATTTCATCAATCAAGATTTGCGAGCTGCGCGGTGTGATACGATCCACCATCGAACAAGGGAATGTGCAGTTTTGTTCGACCCAGTTGCGCAGATCACCCGCCCCTGCCAGTTCCAAATAGCGCAGGAAATTGGCACGTAACATTTTGCCATTTTGGCGAATGTTATCGCAACACATGACGGTTAAACCACCGTTGTCCGCGTCTTTGCGACGCTGCAATCCCTGTTGCAAATATCCATAAACCGTCGCACGCCCATGGCCAGATAATTCATTGGCGATAATCGGGTCATGCGCATCCAACACACCATTTGCATCCAAATAATATCCGCTTTCGGTGACGGTGATTGTCACAAAATGCAGGGATGCCTGTGCCAGTAAATTTTCCGCTTCTTCGGTTTGGGTATGCCAATCAACAAATGCGTTGTGTGATCGCACGCGGCGAAATTCCTGGCTTCCGTCTGGGGCCATGCTTTTGACGATGTAACCATTTCCATCCGCGCGGTTTTTCGCAAAATTTACGGTTTCTTCACGGCGCAGATTAACCGCGGTAATACCCCACGCCAAATCGCCGGTTTTTTCCATGTAATCATCGATATAAATCGCCTGATGCGCACGGTGAAACGCACCAAATCCCAGATGAACCGCACCTGTTGTAACCGCGGTGTGATCATATTTTGTTTCATATAAACGGGGGGTTGCTTGTCGGTTCATGACGCGCTCCTTTCCGTATTCAACAGCTCGTCCTGAGCCAATTCGCGATATTCTGAAGGGGTCATATTTTTCATTTTTTGAAAGTGGCGGTTAAAATTGGCAAGGTTTTGATAACCAACGTCAAAACAGATGCTCGAGACTTGTTCGTCGGTCGCATAAAGCAAGCTACAAGCCTGACCAATGCGCACGCGGTTTACGAATTCCACAAAGCGGTTTCCGGTGACCGCGCGAAAATTGCGTGAAAATGTTGTGGGTGACATGCCCGCAATATCCGCTGCTTTTTCGACGGAAATATCTTCGGCAAATCGTTCCACGATGTAATCGACCACTTCGCAGATTTTCATCTGACGCGGGTTGCGATTTTCATGGTAAAGCTTTGCCACAGACAAGGTTTTGCGATCCTTGTTGCGTGAAATTTCCAACATGAAATCAAGGAAAGCCATGATTTGATTTGGCCCCGTCGTATCGCGGATATAGGCAAAGCGTTTTTGCATATCTTCGACGCGAAGCCCGAACCATTCCAATCCTGATTCAGCCTCTTTCAACACCTGATTAACCCCAGCAAATTCAGGGAATGCTTTGATCAATCGCAACAAGCGGTCTTGGTCAAATTGAATCACCATATCGCGTTCAGGAACGGGTTCTGTCCAGACCTCATCCGTGATCCAGTTATGGGGCAGATGGGGGCCTGTTAGGAACAAACCACCGGGGGCAAAATCGCCGATGTAATCGCCAACATATGCCCGCCCTGTTGTTGCCAAGATCAAATGCAATTCGCATTCTTGGTGGCTGTGCCAGCGGCACAACGGGTTGGGCCAGCCATGTTCAAGATAAATCAGGCTATCGTCCTGTTCTGGAATGATTTCCAGTTCGGGTACAAGGATCGGTGAACGTGTCATCGCAATACATTCCCCCCATCCACAGATATTGTTTGTGCGGTCATGTAATTGGATTGTTCGCTTGCCAAAAACAACGCCACACGCGCCACATCGCGCGGTGTTCCCATATAGCCAAGCGGTACGGCATCGCCGACCTCTTGTTTCTTTTGTCCCAATTTTTTGTTTTCAAATTTCGCAAATAACGCATCCACATGGCCCCACATGGGTGTGTCAATCACCCCCGGTGAAATTGCATTCACACGGATATGATGTGGCGCCAATGCCAATGCGGCGGATTGTGTATAGCTGATCACCGCGGCTTTGGTGGCGCAGTAATGCGCAACCAAGGCTTCGCCACGATGCCCAGCTTGGCTGGCCATGTTAATAATTGCACCTTTTTGGCCATGCTTTACCATTGATTGCGCGCCGGCCTGCATCAACGCATATAATGCGCGGACATTCAGACCAAACAGGCGATCAAATTGATTTAGATCCGCGTCTAACACCGAACCCATATCGAAAATTGCGGCATTGTTGAAAAACACGTCGGGTTTGATGGATGCTGTCCATGCAATGCAATCTTGCAATCCTTGGTCATCCAGCAAATTAAACGGTTGATACGAAAGTGATGCATGCGCTGCCCCCGCATAGGTGTCACCGATATCTGTTGCACAGACCGATGCACCGCTTGCCAGAAAATGTTCAACCGTGCTCTGTCCGATGCCACCATTGGCACCCGTCACGATACAGGTTTTCCCTGACAAATCTGTGGGGGCAGCGTTTAACATTACTTCACCGCACCAAAGGTTAGACCCTGCACCAATTGTTTTTGTGCCAACCAACCGAATACCACAATCGGCGCACAGGCCAGTGTTGATACGGCGGATACTTTGGCCCAGAACAACCCTTCGGGTGCTTGGAATGATGCCACGAATGCGGTCAATGTGCTTGCTTCTGTTGTGGTCAAAACGATCGACCAGAATGCTTCGTTCCAGCACAGAATGATCGACAACAGCGCGGTGGACGCAATGCCACCCCATGCAAGCGGCATCACCACTTGGCGGATTTCATTCAATGTGGATGTGCCATCCATGCGCGATGCTTCCAAAATTTCCTTGGGAATTTCGCGAAAATAGTTGAACAAGATCAACATCACGATCGGAAGGTTCATCATCGCATAGATAACCACCAGCGCAATGCGCGAATCCAACAGGCCGAATTTTTGACAAATCAGATAGATCGGCATCAACACACCCACCGCAGGCAACATTTTGGTGGAAAGCATCCACATCAAAATATCCTTGGTCCAGCGGCCCGTGTTAAACGCCATGGAATATGCGGATGGGATTGCGATCAACAATGCCAAAAGTGTTCCGCCAAAGGATGTGATGATCGAGTTCATCGCAAAATGCGTGTAGTTCATGCGCGATTGAATTTCCGTGTAATTTTCCAGTGTCGGTTCAAAGAACAACAATGGCGGAATGGCAATCGCCTGATTTTCGGTTTTAAACCCTGTCAGTACCATCCAGAAGATTGGGAAAAAGAACGCCAATGCGGCAACCCAAGCAAAGAAAACTGCGATACGGTTCTTAAGGATATCTCTTTGTTTATCTGTCATGATTACACCGTCAGCGTTTTGCCAATTGCACGGATCAAGAAGATCGCAACAATATTGGCGAGGATGATTGCAAAGACACCACCAGCAGACGCAACACCGACATCAAATGCCTGTTGAGACTGGATATAAATCAGGTAGGTCAGGTTTGTGGATTGAACCCCTGGACCACCGCTGGTTGTCACGAAAATTTCTGCGAAAATCGCAAGATGGAAAATCATCTGGATCAGGATCACAATCGCAATTGGACGCGCCAGATGCGGCAAGGTTAGATTGCGAAACTGTGCCCAGAAACCCGCACCATCAAGCGTTGCCGCTTCTTTTTGTTCTTGGTCTTGGGATTGCAGGGATGTCATGAAAATCAGGATCGCAAATGGCGTCCATTGCCAGCTGACCATGATGATAATCGACAAGAGCGGAAAATCCTGAAGCCATTCAATCGGTGTACCACCCAGCGCATTGGCTAATGCGGCGAATAACCCGTTGTTTGGATCCATCAGCATGTTTTTCCAAACCAAGGCCGAAACCGTTGGCATGATGAAAAACGGCGAGATCAACATAACACGTGCAATACTGCGGCCACGAAACGGGCGATCAATCAGCACGGCAATGGTCAGGCCCAAAATAACCGTGATAAATAAAACAGAGCCAACCAAAACAAGTGTGTTGAGCAATGCGGGCATAAACGCCGGATCGGTCCAGAAAAAACGATAGTTATCAAGCCCGATAAAGCCTGTGCGCTCTGGATACAAAAGATTGTATCGGATGGTTGAAAAATAAACTGTCAGGCTCAGCGGGACAATCATCCAGATAAACAGAAGGATAATTGAAGGTGCCTGGAGCCATCGTGTAAGCGTCGCGTTCATCGCCGTCACCTGTCAAGTTGGAATGGATATAAGTGGGTATTGGGGTTCTGGGGCGATCAGATCGCCGCCCCAGAATATGCGTAAAAACGTTTAGATAAGCGCGGTGGGTTTAGTAGTAACCCGCTTTGCGCATTTCGCGGTCTGCTGCTTCTTGTGCTGCTGCAAGACCTTCTTCGACAGAAATGTCACCCGCCAATACGGCTGTCATTTGCTGACCAACTGCTGTCCCGATTGCTTGGAATTCTGGGATCGCAGCAAACTGTACACCAACATATGGTGATGGGTTTTGCGAAGAGTTTTCAGGATTTGCAGACAAGATCGCTGTCAATTCAGCAGATGCAAAACCAGCGGCCGCTTGGAACTCAGCATTGTCATATGTTGACTGACGTGTGCCTGTTGGAACAGCGCCCCAACCGTTTGTTTCAGCAACAAGTTCGATGTACTCTTTAGATGTCGCCCATTCGATGAACTTCATCGCATCTTCTTTTTGCTTTGTGCCAGCTGGTACAGCCAATGACCATGCCCACAACCAGTTTGAACCACGTGTTGTGATTGCTTGTGGTGCTTGTGCATAAGCCATGTTTTCGTTGGTCAGGAATGATGCCGCGATTGTGGCGTCGATCCACATGCCGCATTTGCCTTCGTTCATCAACGCCAAGATTTCGTTGAATGAATTCGCTGATGAACCGGGAGGTCCATAGTTATCCAACAAATCTTTGTAGAATGTCACGGCGTGTTTCCATGCAGCGCTATCCAATGCTGGTGTCCAGTCTTCGTTGAACCATTGGCCACCAAAGCTGTTTGCCATTGTTGTCAAGAACGCCATGTTGTCGCCCCAACCTGGTTTACCGCGCAAACAGATACCATATTGACCAGCGTCTTTATCTGTCATTGCCGCAGCCGCGTCTTGAACATGGCCCCAGCTTGGGTGATCTGGCATTGTCATGCCCGCAGCATCCAAAAGATCCTTGCGATACATAATCATTGATGATTCACCATAAAATGGCGCAGCATACAGATTGCCTTCGTGGCTTAGACCGCCGCGCATTGCTGGCAGAATGTCATCAACATCATAGTCAGCGCCAAATTCCAACGCTTCCAACCAGTTGCGTGAACCCCAAATCGGCGCTTCGTACATGCCGATTGTCATCACGTCGAACTGACCACCTTTGGTTGTGATGTCTGTTGTGACGCGGCTACGCAATGTGCCCTCGTCCAAAGTGACCCATTTTACGGTGATGCCAGGGTTGGCTTCTTCGAATTTTGGAGTCAATTTTTGCATTTCAATCATGTGACCGTTGTTCACGGTCGCGATTGTTAATTCACCAGCAGTGGCGAATGATGCTGCTGTAGCAGCAAGCGTCATGCCCACAGCAGTGTTACGTAGAGATTTCATATTTATTCCTCCCAGAAATCATAGTTGGATTACCAACGTGTTCGAACAGGCTGCAGCTAAATCAGAGATTCAGCCAGTATTTTAGCGCTAACAACTGATACTTTTTTGACAAAGAATATCAATTTTCGCCGCTACATTGGTTCTAAAAGTATGTATTACGCGTTTTTTGTCAAAACAATTATGTGCAAATCGTATCAGATATTGGTTTTGTTTTTGTGGTGATTTGATGAAAACACGGTTCGATTTTCAAAAACTCTGCCCCATGTCGCGATTTTCCTCGCCAGATCATAAATTGGGTTTTAGCCTAGCACAGAAAAGGATCAACACGTGGAAATATTACCCAACAAATGGCGCGGCGATGGCATCCAAATGGATGAAATTCCAATGCCAAGCGATGATGCCACCGCCCCAATGGCATTGTTAAAACGCTGTCCTGATTATCGCGAAACCCCGCTGTGTGATTGCACAACCTTGGCGCAACGACACGGGCTTGGCGCGATTTATATCAAAGACGAGCGCACCCGCATGGGGCTGGGCAGTTTTAAGGCATTGGGCGCGGCCTATGTCATCGCCCATATGGCGGCCACTGGCGATATATCCGATCATGTGTTTGTCACCGCCAGCGCGGGCAATCACGGGTTATCGGTGGCGGCGGGTGCAGGTATTTTTGGTGCAAAATCGGTGGTCTATATTTCCAACGCTGTTCCAGAATCATTTGCCAAACGCCTGTCTGATCTGGGCGCACAGGTTGTGCGTGCAGGGGATACATATCAGGCTAGCATGGACGCCGCACAGGATGCTGCGCAAAAAAACAACTGGTTTTTATTATCCGACAGCTCTTGGAATGGCTATGTCGATGCGCCCCATCGCTTGATGCAGGGATATACGGTTTTGGCACAGGAAACCGTGGCACAAATCCCAGCACCACCCACACATATATTCCTGCAAGCTGGCGTTGGTGGCTTGGCAGGGGCAATTGCGCGATATGCGCGTCGCATCTGGGGGGATGACCCAACCATCATTGTGGTTGAACCCGATCGCGCCCCTGCCCTGATCAACAGCATCCGCGCAGGTAAATGCGTGCTAACCCAAGGTGCAGAATCAAATATGGGCCGATTGGATTGCAAGGAACCATCCTTGATCGCATTAAAAGGTCTGTCATTGGACGCGGATTATTTCATGACCATCACAGATGATGAATGTGTAAACGCCATCGCAGATTTGCCCGCCCATGATTTGGAAACGTCACCATCAGGGGGTGCGGGATATGCGGGGCTAACGCAATTAATCGGACAATATGGCTTGGATGAAACCGCGCGGGTTTTATGTATCCTGAGCGAAGGTAGCGATATATGAACCAATGCGGGTTTGCCATTTCGGAATATCAATCGCGCACCAAACGCGCCCAGCGCGCCATGGCGGATCACGGTATATCCGCGATATTGCTGACCACCGCGCCAGAGTTTGCCTATTTCAGCGGGTATCAAACCCGTTTCTGGGAAAGCCCATCGCGCCCATGGTTTATGATTATCCCTGCCAGCGGCAAACCCGTGGCGGTGATCCCAAGCATTGGTCATGAATTGATGGCGCAAACTTGGGTGGATGATATTCGCACATGGGTATCCCCCGATCTGAATGATGATGGCATTTCATTGCTGTGTGAAACTTTGCGCGAATTTGCACCATCTGGGCGTATCGCGATTCCATCAGGGCATGAATCCCATTTGCGTATGCCGCTCAATGATTATCACCGCATGATCGCATCCATCGGTGCGGATCGGTTTGGCGATGACGCCAATATCACCCGATCCTTGCGTATGGTGAAATCAGACGCCGAAATTGCCAAAATCAAAACCGCCTGCGATATTGCAGGGCGTGCATTTGCCCGCGTTCCTGAAATCGCCCACAGGGGACGATCACACGATATGGTCTGTCGTGAATTTCAAAGGCTGTGTTTGGCCGAGGGTGCGGATTGCGTGCCCTATCTTGCCAGCGGGCTTGGCCCATCGGGATACAGCGATGTGATATCCCTACCCAGTGCGCGTGAATTATCAGATGGTGATATTTTGATGCTGGATACTGGGGTGACTTGGGATGGATATTTCGCCGATTTTGATCGCAATTATAGTGTTGGAAAACCCGACCCCAAAACCAGCGACGCATTTTCCAGATTGCAAGACGCGGTGGATGCAGGGCTGGCAACCGCACGTATCGGCGCCACCTGCGCCGATGTATTCCATGCCATGGTTAAGGTAACGGGCGGGGGCAAGGCGGCACAGGCGGGGCGTTTTGGCCATGGGCTTGGGCTACAGCTTACGGAATGGCCATCGTTGATCGCGGCGGAAAATTTACCACTGGTGGACGGAATGGTGTTAACCTTGGAACCATCCATTGAAACCACACAGGGGCGCATCTTGGTACACGAGGAAAACATCGTCATTCGCGAAACGGGTGCCGAAATGTTATCCCCGCGTGCGCCTGCGAATATGGTGGTGATATGAATAATTATTCATACACACGCAGGGAACCGCCCCACTCAACCCTTGGCCTGATCGTTTTGCAAACCGATGAACGGGTCGAACATGATTTCCAGCGCCTGTTTTCGCCCGACACCACAAAAATCATGGTCAGCCGTATTTCCAATGCCGATACGATCACCCGCGATACGCTCAACGCGATGAAGGCAGGGTTGCCAAAATCCGCGGCCATGTTTCCCCGCGCAACACGATTTGGTGCGGTTGGATATGGCTGTACCTCTGCCAGTTCGGTAATTGGGACGGATGGTGTGGCGGATGCGATCAAATCGGGGTGTAGCACCGAACATGTGACCAATCCGCTCTCGGCGGTGATTGCCGCCTGTCGGCATTTGAACATGACCAATCTGGCACTCGTGTCCCCCTATATCGCGGCGATAAATGCAACCTTGCAATCCGCGCTGTCAAACAGTGGGATCACCACCGCAAAATTCGCAAGCTTTAATGAATCGCTCGATGAAAATGTCGCACGGATTTCCCCCGATGATATCGCCCGTGCAGCGATTGATATCGGCGCGGATCCAGCCTGTGACGGTGTGTTTTTGTCCTGTACGAATTTGGATACGCTTGACGTAATTGATGTGATCGAGCGAGCGGGAAACAAACCCGTGATCTCCAGCAACCAAGCCTTGGCCTGGCATATGGCGAAACTGACCAACACTGGCCTTGGTGCATTTCGCCCCGGGCGGTTGTTTCATGATCAATCCAATCGGAAATCACCCCGCCAAATCCTGTAATTCAGGGTAAATCACCAACCGACCAGAGCTGTGTTTATCAACGTTGATCGGGGTTTCGTAAATCTGGGACAAAAGCTTGCTGGCGAATACTTGTCCCACGGGGCCTGCCGCGACTGTTTCACCACGATTTACCATTACCACGTCATCGGCAAATGCGGCGGCAAGGTTCAAATCATGCAACACCACCAAAACACCAACCCCGTTTTGCGCCGCCGCCCTTGCGATTTTCATCACTGCAATCTGGTGCAAAATATCCAAACTGGCCGTGGGTTCATCCAAAAACAGATACCCCGCCCCAAACAGCGTTTGATTGGCATAAACCTGTGCCAAGACACGCGCCAAATGTGCGCGGTGACGTTGCCCCCCTGACAGGTTATCAACACGGCGTTTGGCAAATTCCGATAATCCCAGTTGATCCAAAATATTGCACACCATCACATCGGTATCACGCGGGGGTAATTCCATTGGGATCGACAAACGCACCAATTCATCAACGCAAAAATTCGCAGATAGACTTGGGCTTTGTTCCAACACTGCGCGGCGGCGCGACAGATCACGCGAGGTTAAATCCGCCAATGCTTCATCGCCAAAATAAACGTCACCCTGATAATGTTTCTGCTCACCCGCCAAAACAGAAAGCACCGTGGATTTACCCGCACCATTGGGGCCACAGATCGCAACCAATCTGCCCAATGGCACATCAATATTCGCCCCGCGCAACACCTGTGTATTGCCAAATGCCAGCGATAAATTGCGCCCCGTAATCATAGCCGTTTTTCCCGCAGCAAAAGGAATAAAAAGAATGGCCCGCCGATCAATGATGTGGCCAAACCAATGGGCAATTCTTGGGGTGGGATCACATTGCGCACGATCAAATCAGCACAGAGCAATAATACACCGCCCAACAATGCCGATGCTGGCAATAACAAATGATGCGCACTGCCGATAATCATGCGTGCGATATGGGGGGATACCAATCCGATAAATCCAATCGGGCCTGCGATGGATACCCCTGCCCCCACCGCCACGGCGCAAATCGCACAGGCGCTGAATTTGATTTTGGTGATCGCAAGACCGCTGTGAAATGCGGCACGTTCCCCCAGTTGAAACAGATCAAGTGCACGCGCATAGCGCAGCAAAACCACGTTTGAAATCATCATGATCGTCACGCTGATCCCAACCCCAAACCAACCGGTTTTGGCCAAACTGCCCATTGACCAAAATGTGAGGTCACGCAATTGCGTATCGTTGGAAATATAGGTCAAAAACCCGATGCCGGCCCCTGCAATCGCATTGATCGCAACCCCAACAAGGATAAGGCGCCCAATCGACATTTCCCCGTTTTTTTGGGCAAAGCCAAGGATCAACGCCGTCACCAACAATGCGCCGCAAAACGCCGCAATGGGCAAAACATAGGGGCGGATTCCGACTGGGATTTCACCCAGAAACATATCCCCCAACACAATCACCACAACCACCGCCGCCGATGCGCCACCCGATATCCCGATCAATCCCGGATCGGCCAATGGGTTGCGTAACAACCCTTGTAAAACCGCACCACAAATCGCCAGCGACATCCCAATGCCAAGCCCCAATACCATGCGCGGTGCACGGATTTGGGTGACAATTGCGGCGGGCATTGGTTCGCCATTACCCACAATTGCATCATAAATCTGCGATAGGTTTAATCGCACAGGCCCCAAAACCAATTCGCCAATGGCCACGATCAACAGCGTGGCCAACAGAACGACAAACACCATCGTGTGAAACGGCAGTCTGCGCCCGCGAATTTGTGTTATTTCCAACAGTGCCATTTTAATGTGAATGCGGATGGATATGATGCATCAACTCTGCCACCGCAGTTGGTGTGCGCGGACCAAAGCCCAGCAATAACATCGCGTCCATCTTGACCAGATTTTCGGCTTTGCCAGCATTGGTTAATTTGATGTCCGCACGATCCAAAACCGCGCCATCATCGCCCATATTTTCCGCATGGCTCGCAGACATCACGATCACATCGGGGTTGGCGGCGATCAATGCCTCTGAATTCATCGGCTTCCAGCCCGAAAAACCCTCGCCGACATTCACGCCACCTGCCAGTTCAATGATATCATTGGCCGAGGTTTCCGCCCCCCCCACAATCGGGGCACCATCGCGCATGGACAGGATAAACAACACCCGTGGCTTGGTTTTTAGCGCATCAACCTGATCGGCAAGTGCTGCCATCTTGGCGCTGTAATCAGCGATCAATTCATCGGCGCGTGTTTGCAATCCCAATGTTTCGCCAACGAATTTGATCTTGGTCACAACACGATCCCCACCTTGACCAAGGGGTGCGATGGCAACATCCAAATTGGCAGCGCGTAGATTGTCGATCACATTGGGTGGGCCCATATCATCCGCACCAATCAACAGATCGGGTGCGATGGATAACACGCCTTCGGCGGACAGGCCGCGCACATAACCGATTTGCGCCTTGTCTTTCACTGCGGCTGGGTAACCAGAGGTGCTATCAACTGCGATCACGCGATCACCTGCGCCAAGCCCATAGATAATTTCGGTGATATCCCCGCCCGCCGATGCGATGCGTTTATAGTCCTGTGCGTGGGATGCGCCCGCAATTGCGAGCGCGCCGATCAACATGAAATGTGTAAGCAATTTCATTTCTTACCCAACCCAGCAAGCAAATCACGCCATGCTTCCAATTCTGGGTTCCCTTCGTGGCGTTCACCAAACATCAAGAAAAAGTTCTGGCCGTTTTCATCGAATGCCTCAAGCGATGTGACAAACCCATCTTTGGATGGTTTGCGCACGATCCATGCATGGGCCACGTGATCTTGACGCAGATGCATATGGAATTTGGGATCAAGGATGTTAATCCACGGCCCCATTGGTTTTACATTTTCAATGGCACCCGTATGGATTTGGATACAACCATTATTGCCAATGAAAACCATGATCGGCAATTGCGCATCAACCGCGCGTTCCAACGCCCATGTGATCGCCTCGGGTGGAACCTGCCATGCCACATCTTCGCCAACCAATCGCAATGCCTGCATCCGCCCGACATTGTGTTTTTTCAACATGCCGTGGAATTGATGCACATCGCTCATGGCATCCCAATCTTTGCGCAATGCGGCAACATCAACATCGTGATCAGGGCGATCCGCGGCAATTGGGGGCATTGGTTGCGTGATGATTTGATCGGCGCTCGTGTCAATCCAATCCGCAACCAGCGCATCAAACCCCGCACGATCGGTTTGATCTGTTGGGTAAATTTTATGCACCGCCGTACCCGATTTATCAAAAAATTGCAGGCTGATCCGCAGGCCAGATTTCACCTGTTCTTCGATGACAAAGCCAAAGGCCCAACGGTTCATGAAAATGCGCAGATCAATGGTTTTGTTCAAAACCAGCCCCATCACAGGGCCGATGTTAACGTTGTCAAATTCGCCGTAACGTTCGTGCACCGCATGTTCATTGCGCGTTAAACACATCACTTCGCCAAGGCCAACCATACCCTCGATCAAGGGTGCGAACCCACGTTCAGGATCGCGGCGCAATCGTTTCGCCGCACCTGAAATTTGTTTCGCCTCGACCAGCTCTGCCTCGCTGATGCCCAATGACTTGGCAGCGTCCACTGCACGCATTGATCCTTTTTCTTGGATCAGGTTTTCGAACCGTTCGTAATTATCTGCGATTGAATGATCTAACATTTCGCTCTCCGCTTAGAATGTTTTTGCCAAAGACAGTTTGATGTTTCGCCCCTTGGCCGCTTGCGACAGATATGTCGCGGGCTGATAGGTTGTATCGGCGATATTATCGATGCCCAGATGGATTTCTGTGCCCTTCAACACACCCCGATCAGGGCTGTAAGTGGCGTAAACGTTGTGCACGTTATAGCCATCAAATTCACCACGATCCTGTGTGCGGTCAGCGGCGAATGTGCTGTTGATGCCCATCTTGAATTCAGGTGTGAATTGATATGACAGGCCAAGCATGATTGAATTATTCGCAATTGAATTCAGCTTGCTGCCATTTGGACCCTGCCCGTCAATCAGGGTCACGCCCATGGATGCTGCAAATTTGCCCACGACATAGCGCCCTTCGATTTCCGCACCTTTGATGATTGCACGATCAATATTATCAAACCCAGGCTGCCCCGCGCCCGCATTGGTGCGCACAATTTTGTCTTTGATATCATTGTAAAATGCGGTGAATTTTAAATCGATCTCGTCATTTGCGGTGAACAGGTTTGATCCCACATAGGACACACCAATTTCTGTGTTCGTCCCCTTTTCAGGATCCAAATCCAAATTGGCCGCACCCCCGCTAAATGCATCAAAGATTTCATCATCCGTGGGTAGTCTGTTTACACGCGCAAGCGATCCCAACACATTCCAGTTTTCGTTCAATTTATAGATCGCTGAAATTTGCGGCTCGATCGCGGTGCCTGTTGTTGAATCACTGGTCACGGTCACGCTGTCTGCGGGTTCAACACGTTGATGATCGATGCGTAACCCTGTGTTGATCGTCAAACGATCAGTTGGGGAAAATTCGCTTAGCGCATAAATCTCAAACGTATCTGTTGTGGCTTCTGGGTGGGAACCTGACGCGGGGTTCGATGTGCGATCTTTGCGTGAAACCGCCGCACCAAACGTCAAATAATGCTCACCCGCAGCACCTGAAATATCGGCGGTGTTTTCTGTTTTCAGCTTCCACAATTCATAGGATCGCTCGCCGATTAATGACGCAAAAACCGGTTCGCTGGCGATTGTGCCCTGTGCCACGTCAATCTGTGAATTGGTGTATGACAGGCTGGTGGTCAAATCGATAAACGGGTTGTCGGTTGGGCTGTAATTATGTTCCAGCTTTGCAACCTGCGACTGTGTCGTGATATTGCCCACGCCCCACGGGAATGTTGCACTTCCGTCCAACTGATTGAAATCTTGGTTGGTGCCATCGGAATACAGATGTTGATAGGACACGCCAAAACGATGATCACCCTTGGTGTAATTCGCCTTGGCCAAAACATTGGCGATATCGGCATTGGTGCGGATCAATGTGTTGCCATCGCCGTCCTCGCTTGTACCAATATCGGAATATGACAGTGCAAATAACGCATCGAAATTGTCATCAGGTGCAAATGCCAAAATCGTGGTGGATTGGGATTTATCCTCGTTGCTTTCAAACGTTAGCTTTTGACGCACCGCGAATGTATCGCCGTCGGTCAGAAAATCGCGGGCATCTTTGGTTTCCATCAAAACCACGCCACCCATCGCACCAGAACCATAAAGCGTTGATGAACCAGGGCCGCGCAAAACCTCGACCCGTTTTAACAATTCGGGTTCCACAAAAATCGACCCTTGGCGATAGCTTTCGTAATAAAGCTCTTCACCATCCACCAGTGTCAGGATTGATGACGCCGCCGATGTCACACCTGCACCAACGCCGCGAATGTTGAATGATTGGCCAAGCGGGCTGCTTGATCCAATACCAGAAACACCGGGCACTTGGTTCAGGATATCACCGATATTGGCGGCCTGAATTTCATCCAATTTTTCTTGGTTTACCACGCTCACCGATTGCGCCACATCGGATGCAACCTTGTCTTGGCCAGCGTTGATAACGATGGGGTCCACGGTGGTGGAATCTTGTGCTACGGCAGCTTGGGCCGCGAATGTTGCAACGGTTGCAACGATAAATCTATTGGGGGTCATTTCCCGTCCTTCTCGCGTTTTCATCTTCACTGCCAGACGCGAGTCGGGTGGTTACTTTATGGGTTCATCTTATATCTGACAAATTTTGTCAATTATTATTTTCACGGTTGGTAAATCATTGGGATCACAAAACTATGTTTTGATTTGCTCACGCCCTTTACCGCCTTTGGCATGGATTTAATCCCGTTCAAGGTTTTCAGCGCGGCATTATCCGCCTTGGCGTTGCCTGATGATTTCACAATTTGAAAGCTCAGCACCTGACCATTGGCGGCAACATTCACGCGGATGGTGACAGTTACGCGCCGTTTCATGCCGCGCACCGATCCTTTGCGCCGTTCAATTGCGCGGCGAACCTGTGCGCCCCACACTTCCAACGCCTTGGCGGAATTGGCAGATTTGCCAGATTTCACCGCCGCCTTGCCCGCGTTCCCCGCGGATTTTCCACCACCGCTACCTGCCGATTTTTGCTTTTTCTGTGCTTTGCTGGCGGTCGATGAATTCTTTGCTTTTGCCTGTGGCTTGGGCGTTTTTGCAACTTTGGGCTTTGCCGTTTCAATCGGCTTCACACGCTTTGGTCGCGCCTTTGGTTTAATTGACATCTGATCCGATGGCGCCACGACTTTGGGTGTTTCAACCACATCCTTGATTGGTAAGGCGGGCGTTGCGTTTGGCGCGGGCGCGCTTGGTATAATCACGGGGGGTGTTGGCAGGGTTGGCGCAACGACAGGTTCCTCTGCCATCGTAACAACGGTTTCTGGCGGCGCGGTCCATTCCGCCACCAATTGTTCAATCTGTGGCGTTGATCCTTGCAGCGATAACAGATGTTCACCCGCTTCGCCGCCCGCTTGGCTGCCGCGATTTGGCAAGCCAAACATCATCACCAGATGCACCGCCACGGCAATTGCGCCAAAACCAAGAGTTTCAAACAGTTTGATCATTTTGCCGTTGTGATAATTTCGACATTGGCCGCACCCACCGTGCGAAACTGCGCCATGACCTGCGCTAAAATTGGGGCGGGCAAACTGGCATCAACATGCAATTTTACATTGGTTTTTGCATCAATCCGCCCCTTGAGCCGTTGCCATGCGATATCGTTTTCAAACGTATCAAACCGCACCATGCCATCATTGGAAACATACACGGCCATTTCGCCCTCACTCATGCGCAACTGATCCGCGTTTGGTGGTGTTAATTCAAACGGCGCGGGTTGTTTAATCACCGACGTCATCAGGAAAAATATCAACAACAGGAACACCACATTGATCATTGGCACAATGGATTCCGATCTTTGCCGTGGCACTTTCGTTGAAAAATCCATTCACTCCACCATCACAACGGTTGAAAACCCTGCCCCTTGCAACGCGTTAAATATATCCAGCATGTCTTGGGCGTTCGCATCATCGCCACCGCGCAGCACGATGATATCATCAGGGCCTGTAGTCAGGGTTTGCAATTGTTCAATGACGCTGGTTAATCCCATCGTGGCCCCGTTTAATTGGATTTGATCCCGCATCACCGTGATCAAACGCGGGGGGCCGGTGTATTTCGCACCCGCATCGCCCCCCAATATCGGCAGTGTCACGGCCTGATCCTTGCCAAATTGTGATGCCAGCATGAAAAACACCAACAGCAAAAACACCACATCAATCATGGGAGTCAGGCTGGGGCGACGCCTGCGCCGCAATGGTTGTGCAAATTCCATCACTCCGCCGCCACGCGCAAAATCTGTGTCGATGGCTCATTTTGCTGTGCCAGAAAAATCTGTGTCGCGATGTCTTCAAAATCTTGGCGTATATTATCAACAACGCTTTCAAACCACGTCAGCGCAACCGTCGCAGGGATCGCCACCGCCATCCCCGCCGCGGTTGTTAACAACGCCTCCCATATCCCGCCTGCAAGGATCGCAGGATCGGCGCGGCTCCCGCTGTCTTGTAATGCTTGGAATGCGGCGATCATGCCCAACACCGTGCCCAGCAATCCCAACAGTGGCGCAATATTTGCGATCAATTCCAACCCGCGAAGCCCCCGCCCCGCTTTGGCCAATTCCAGTTTTGCAATGCGCGTGGTTGCCTCGCGTGCCTGATCGATGGGCAAATCTTTGGCGTGTTGAATGGTCGCCGCCGTGAAACGCCCGCGCAAGCCCCGCCGTGTTTTGGCATTATCAAGTGCCTGATCAAAATCACCCGCACGCAGTGCAATCAACGCACGCCTTGCCCCGCGCCGCGCCCATGCACCCATCAACGCCAATCGCCATAATTTCCACAAGATTATCGCCATTGCCACAACCGACACAGCCGCAATCGCCCAGATCGATGGGCCGCCATCCATCAAAAATTTCATTAGGTTTTCGAATTGATCCGACCAAGAGAAAATGGAAATATCCAGCATAACACACCGCAAATTACGTTTCAGGTTCACGGCTGGCGGGTTTTAATGCTGGCGTTTGGGGCTGGATAACCTTTCTTGACTATTTTTGTCAACTAACAAAATATCACGATCAATCCGCCATATTTTCAAGCCGTAAGATCAGTTTTTCCACAAATTTTTGCGCCGCAATTGGCATCAAATTATGGGTCGAGGCCACCAAATTCACAAACCCCGTGGTCAATTCACGTGATGCAACAGGCACCAATTTATACCCACGCGTTTGATATTCCTTGGCATCAATATCAAAGGGTAAACAAAATGCGATGCGCGATTTTACTGTGGCGCTCAGATGGGGTAATGGATCACTACATTCCATTTTGGTGGTCAATTGAATGCCCGTTTTTTCGCACGCCCCATCAATTTTATTGCGCAGCTCTGTATCCTGCGCAGGCATCAAAATCGCATGATCCATCAATTCATAAAGCTTGATCCCCGCCTTATCCTTGACAGGTGCACCATTTGGCAGGGCCACATGAACCTTTATTTCACTGGCATGCAACACTTGCAAATTGCGCCCCAACATCGGTTGATAAAACAATGCCATGTCAAGCTGACTTCGGTTGATCATGGTTTCCAAATCATCTTGGTTCACAGTTTTCAACGCAAAGGAAACCTCTGGAAAATCATTCTGATAATCTGCGATTTCTTTGTGAATGAATGACAGCCCCAAATCCGCGCTCACCCCGATGCGCACCACCCCCGCACGCAGGCCCTTAATATCGTTGATCTGTGATTGTAACTGTTCAAATCCTGCCATCTGGCGCAGGGCAAATTGATAAAACAATTCCCCCTCGGTGGACAGGCGCACACCCTTGGTTAATCGCTCGAAAATCTGGATATCCAAATCCTGTTCCAGCGCCTGAATATGACGATTCAATGCCGATGGCGATATGGTCAAACTCTCGGCAGCGCCGCGAATTGATCCGCTTTCAGCGATCATTTTCACATATTTGAACGATTGTAAGTGCCGCATTTCACCCTCTTTTACAGGGGTTTTAGGCAAGTGGTGCAAAAAACGCAACACAGTTGCCATAATTTTGACGCAGACTGCACCGTATGGATTTCCTAACCTTTGGTCAGAATCACTGCCCTAACACAGGTGGTGATTGTGAAACCTGACGCATCCTCCCGCGTCAAAACCTTAGGGGACAAAATGATGAAAAAATTACTACTTGCATCCGCGCTGACATCCGTTGCGGCCACATCTGCGATGGCTGAAATCAAGGTGGGCATCCTACATTCGCTTTCTGGGACGATGGCGATTTCTGAAACCACATTGAAAGACACCATGCTGATGCTGATTGAACAGCAAAACGCCAAGGGCGGCGTGAATGGTGAAATGTTGGTGCCCGTTGTGGTTGATCCTGCATCCGATTGGCCGCTGTTCGCAGAAAAAGCACGCGAATTGATCAGCGTTGAAAATGTCGATGTGATCTTTGGCAACTGGACATCTGTATCTCGCAAATCCGTCCTGCCCGTGATCGAAGAATTGAACGGCCTGTTGTTTTACCCTGTACAATACGAGGGCGAAGAGTCTTCTAAAAACGTGTTTTACACAGGTGCTGCACCAAACCAACAAGCGATCCCAGCCACGGATTATTTTCTCGAAGAATTGGGTGTTGAAAAATTCGCATTGCTTGGCACCGATTATGTTTACCCGCGCACAACCAACAAAATCCTTGAACAATACCTGCAAGACAAGGGCATCGCATCAGAAGATATCTTTGTAAACTACACACCTTTTGGTCATTCCGATTGGTCAAAAATCGTATCGGACGTTGTTGCATTGGGCGCGGATGGCAAAAAGGTTGGCGTGATTTCAACCATCAATGGTGATGCGAATATCGGCTTTTACAAAGAGCTGGCCGCCGCTGGCGTATCCGCCGATGATATCCCTGTTGTCGCATTTTCCGTTGGCGAAGAAGAATTGGCCGGCTTGGACACAACCAACTTGGTTGGGCATTTGGCTGCGTGGAACTATTTCCAATCTGCCGAAGGTGAAGCAAACGCGGAATTCATCAAAACATGGAAGGCAAAAATGGGCGAAGATCGTGTCACCAACGACCCGATGGAGGCACATTACATCGGCTTTAACATGTGGGTGAATGCGGCAACGGAAGCAGGCACAACCGATGTCGATGCGGTGCGCGAAAAAATGTATGGTCAAAAATTCCCGAACCTGACCGGTGGCATGGCGGAAATGTTGCCAAACCATCACTTGGCTAAACCCGTGTTGATCGGTGAAATCCAAGACAACGGCCAATTCGACATCATCAGCCAAACAGCAGAGGTTCCAGGCGATGCATGGACAGATTTCTTGCCTGAATCTGCGGTGTTGAAATCCGATTGGAAAGATTTGGATTGTGGGATGTACAACACAGAAACCAACAGCTGTGTTCAGGTGAAATCAAACTACTAATCAACCCTGAAATTCCATGGGGGCGGCGCTCGCCCCCATAACACCCCCAAAGGATAATAATATGTTGCGCGTCATCTGCGCCCTGTTGCTTGCACTGTTTTTCATCGCACCTGCATATGGGCAAAACGCTTTCCAAGATTTGGTGCAAACTCACGCACCACAAATCATCAAAGGATCGGTCAAAACAGCCCCTGCCGTGATCGCCGATATCCAAGCCACCAAATCACCCGCCGCCACCACGTTTTTGCAAAACTGGCAGTCCAAGGATCTATGGTATCGCCGCGCGGATGATTTGATTGTGACGGTCACAACAGATGACAATAAAACCTATACATTGCTGGGCTTGGCGGATCAGTCCGTGATTGGCACAGCGCAAAAATCAGAGATTAAACAAATCAAACCCAATTCTGGGCTTCGCGGATTGCTTGGCACCGCCCTTGTCGGCGCACAGCTTGCCAGTGATGATCTGACCACGCGCCGATCAAGCCTTGAAAGCCTTGCGCGTGATCCCGCTCCTGAACATCTGGCGCCACTGCGCGCGGCATTGAATGCGGAAACCGATGCGGATTTACGCGCAAAAATGTTGCGCTTGGAACGATTGCTTACCCTGCAATATGACACGGACACCGATGAACGTGTTGCGGCGATCAACGGGTTTGCAGGTGATCTTGGCCTTGATGTGCGCGCACGGTTAAACCCGTTGCTTGATACGCGATTGCAGCTGTCCCAAACCCCACCGGCGGCAGGCACATTTGCCCGCATGATTACCCCGGCAAATGATGAAACGCTTTCAGTAACAGATGCCTATGCCATGCTGGTTGCCAAAGGTTGGGCAAGCGCGGATATTTCATCCGATGACAAACGCAAAACATTGATTGTCAATATTGAAAACGGAACGGTTGGTGGCGTTGATATCGCCGATCTGAACACCGATGAAAACCGTGATGTTGCCTATGCGGCATTGGTTGATGCAGGCATCGCACCCATTGATGTCAGCGACGCGGACATTGTCAGCGCCGTTGAAACCGCCTATTTTTACGACACATATATCGAACAATCCCCCGCCGTTATTGCCGCCGCGCAAACCGCGCTGAAACGGATCAATACCAAGGTTGCCATTTCCCAAACGGTTGATCTGTTTTTGGATGGATTGTCGCTCGCGTCGATCTTTTTCCTCGCCGCGATTGGCTTGGCTATCACCTTTGGCGTGATGCGCGTGATTAACATGGCGCATGGCGAATTTATCATGATGGGGGCCTATACGGGGTTCGTGGTGCAACAAGTCATCACCAATTACACCCTGTCGATCATCATCGCGATCCCCGCCGCATTTGCCGTCACCTTCGCCGCAGGTGTCGCCATGGAACGCCTGATCATTCGCCACCTGTATCACCGCCCGTTGGAAACGTTGCTCGCGACATTTGGTGTGTCGATTGCATTGCAACAATTGGCCAAAAACATCTTTGGCACACAGGCACGGCCATTAACATCACCCGATTGGTTGGGTGGCGCATGGCAGATCAACGATGTGATCGCAATCAGCTGGATTCGCGTCGCAATCTTTGTCCTGTCGATCCTGTTTTTCCTGATGCTGTGGTTTACACTCAATAAAACCCGCCTTGGCCTTGAAACTCGCGCGGTCACGCAAAACCCGCGCATGGCGGCATCCATGGGTATAAACCCTGATAAAATCAACATGCTGACCTTTGGTCTTGGCTCTGGCATCGCGGGGATTGCAGGTGTTGCAATCGGCCTGTTTGCCAAAGTCACGTCTGAGCTTGGCAGCGATTATATCGTACAATCCTTCATGACCGTGGTTGTGGGTGGCGTCGGGAACATCTGGGGCACGCTCGCAGGGGCGGCAATGATCGGATTTTTGCAAAAAGGCATCGAATGGATGAACCCATCCAACACGCTGGCCGCGCAAACATTCATGATCATTTTCATCATCATTTTCATTCAATTCCGACCACGGGGTATTATCGCCCTCAAGGGTCGCGCAGCGGGGGATTAAACCATGCAAGGTCCACTTGGAAAATTCATGCTCAAACACCCCAGCACGCTGGTATTCTTGGGCTTACTGTCGCTATTCACCATCATCGTCACCATCGGGAGCGAGGCATTTGGCTACGGTTTCGTCTCCACCTCATTTGTCAAAACCTTGGGCAAAACATTGTGTTTCTGTCTGATCGCAATCGCGATGGATTTGGTTTGGGGGTATTGCGGTATCCTGTCACTTGGCCATTTTGCGTTCTTTGGCCTTGGCGGATATATGATCGGCATGTGGTTGATGTATGAACGCACACGTTTGATCGTGGTGAACGCGGCAGAAAACGCACAAATCCCCATGACCCATCAGGAAATCCAAGACGCGATTGGCACCCAGATTTTTGGCGTTGTTGGCGGGTCTGATTTCCCGCTGGTCTGGGCATTTTCGCACCTGTTCTGGGTACAGCTCGCACTGGTGGTGTTGGTGCCGGGCATCCTTGCACTTATCTTTGGCTGGCTCGCCTTTCGCTCGCGTGTTACAGGCGTTTACCTGTCGATCCTGACCCAAGCGATGACATTGGCGCTGGCACTTTATCTGTTTCAAAACGATAGCGGGCTTCGTGGCAATAACGGCCTGTCTGGTTTGCAAAACCTGCCCGGTCTGGAAAGCACCGATCAATCGCTGATTTCAATGTGGTTTTTCTGGGCATCCGCATTCGCGCTTGGCCTTGGCTATTTGCTGGTGAAATTGATTGTCGAAAGCAAACTTGGCAATGTCGTGCGTGCCATTCGCGATGACGAGGCACGGGTGCGGTTTTTGGGCTATAATGTCGAAGTTTACAAGCTGTTCATCTTTACCCTCACCGCTGTGATCGCGGCCATCGCAGGTGCGCTTTACTATCCACAGGCGGGCATCATTAACCCCGCTGAAATTGCGCCCATTGCGTCGATCTATCTGGCCGTTTGGGTGGCGATTGGCGGGCGTGGGCGCATTTATGGCGCGGTGATTGGTGCGGCGGTTGTGTCATTGTTATCGAGCTGGTTCACAGGTGGCCAAGCCCCCGATATTTCGCTTGGATTTTATACGATCAAATGGGTTGATTGGTGGTTGGTTCTGCTTGGCATCAGCTTTGTCATTGTCACCCTTTACGTGCCCAAAGGTATCGGCGGGTTGTTTGATAAATTCACCAAAGGGGCAGAACAATGAGCGGCGCATTATTAGAGGTCGATGGCATCAGCGTATCATTCGATGGGTTCAAGGCGATTAACAATCTGTCCTTTAACATCGACAGCGGCGAATTGCGGGCAATCATCGGGCCAAATGGCGCGGGAAAAACCACGTTTATGGATATCATCACCGGCAAAACCCGCCCTGATAGTGGCAAGGTAATTTGGGGCGAAGAAAACGTCAGCCTGATCAAAAAATCCGAAAGCGATATCGCCAATATGGGCATCGGGCGCAAATTCCAAAAACCCACCGTGTTCGAGGATCAAACAACGCGCGATAATTTAACCATGGCATTGAAAAACAAACGCAAACCTTGGGCGGTTCTGTTTTATCATTCCAATGCGGATGACCGTGCCAAGGTTGACGACATTGCCGATGAAATCGGCCTGTCGGATCATCTGGATCGTCGTGCCGGTGATCTGAGCCATGGACAAAAACAATGGTTGGAAATTGGCATGTTGCTGGCCCAAGAACCCCGCCTGTTGTTGGTCGATGAACCCGCCGCGGGCATGACGGTGGATGAACGCAACCACACGGTCACATTGCTGCGCCGCGCGGCAGAAACACGCGCGGTTGTGGTGGTCGAACATGACATGGAATTCATCCGCAATCTGGATTGCAAAGTGACCGTATTACACGAAGGTTCCGTTCTTGCCGAAGGTAGCCTTGATCATGTCACACAAAATCAAGACGTCATCGACGTATATTTGGGGCGCTAACATGCTGGATCTGAAAAACATCACATTACATTATGGTCAAAGCAAGATTTTAAACGGCGTTGATTTGGCCGCTGACACGGGCAAAATCACCTGTTTAATGGGGACAAATGGTGTGGGTAAAACCAGCCTGCTAAAGGTTATATCAGGTACCCATAATCATTCGGGCGGGACATTCACATTGGATGGTGTGGAACAGGGTGTGCAACCCGCCCATGTTCTGGCCAAACGCGGCATTGGTTATGTGCCCCAAGGGCGCGATATTTTCCCGCTGATGTCTGTGCGCGAAAACATGGAAATTGGTTTCGCCTGTCTGGATAAATCAGAACATAAACTGCCCGAAGAAATGTTTGAACTTTTCCCCGTGCTCAAAGAAATGCAGCATCGCCGTGGTGGTGATTTGTCGGGTGGACAGCAACAACAACTGGCGATTGCGCGTGCCTTGATTACGAAACCAAAACTCTTGTTATTGGATGAACCAACCGAGGGCATTCAGCCCAACATCATCCAACAAATCGGGCGCGTCATTTCATTTTTGAAAGACCAAGGCGATATGGCAATTTTGTTGGTCGAACAATATTTCGAATTTGCCTATGGGCTGGCCGATCATTTCTATTCTATGCGCCGTGGTGAAATCATTCTGGACGGTACCAAGCGGGATGTGAAAAAATCAGATGTGCTTGCCACATTAAGTGTTTAGGAAACACCTATGCTGGATCAAACCACATCGCCAAACATGCAACGCGCCAAAGGGCGTGCGCATTTGGGATTTGTGGCCCGCGCTGGCAAAACCACGCTGATGGATTTACACCAATCAGGCTGTGTAAAGGCGATGTTGCCACGCAACCACGCCCCCGTGATGGACGGCGTGTTAATCAACACAGCGGGCGGTGTGACGGGTGGCGATCAATTGCAATACAGTGCCACATTGGGCGATGATACGACGCTGTGTCTAACAACTCAAACCGCCGAGCGGATTTATCAATCAAGCAGTGGGCATGGTACGATTAAAACCGATTTTTCTGTTGGTGCAAATGCGACATTCGATTGGATCCCCCAAGAAACCATCCTGTTCAATCAATCCGCATTAAAACGCAACATGACCGTCACGATGGATGCCTCATCATCCGTGATGTTAATGGAAAGCATTGTATTGGGGCGGCGTGCCATGGGCGAAACCCTGAACAGTTGCTTTTTATCCGACCAATGGCGGGTGATGCGATCTGGCAAAATGGCCTACGCCGATGCATTGCGCATCAGCGATCCAAACGCATTGAACACCCCTGCCACACTGGGCGGCAATCGCGCATTCACCACATTGGTTTATATCGCACCAGATGCAGAAGCACGACGCAATCAAATGCAACAGATGTTGAATTTTGATGACGTGAAAACGGGCGTATCAGCGTGGAATGGATGCCTTGTTACACGGTTCATCGCACGTGATGCGCAACCGCTGCGCAAAGCCTTGATCGCCACCCTCACCCAATTTCGCAACGCGCCCTTGCCGCGCGTTTGGCATATGTAAGGAAAAGAATATGCAACTGACCCCCAGAGAGAAAGACAAACTGTTGATTAGCCTTGCCGCAATGGTTGCGCGTGGTCGCCTTGAACGGGGTGTGAAATTGAACCACCCAGAGGCCATCGCGATCATCACCGATTTCGTGGTCGAGGGAGCACGCGACGGTAAATCCGTGGCGCAATTGATGGAGCTGGGCGGCAAGGTCATTCGTGCCGATCAATGTATGGATGGTATCGCAGAAATGATCCACGACGTTCAAGTCGAAGCAACATTTCCCGATGGCACCAAGCTGGTCACCGTCCATCATCCAATCCGATAGGGACGCGTGATGATGCAGGGTTGGATTTTTGGATATTTAGAACATTTGGAGAGAGGGGTCGCGCAATGATACCGGGCGAAGTTTTCACACAAAGCGGCGAGATTGAATTGAACAAGGGTGCCGATGCAATCACGCTCACCGTCGCCAATACGGGCGATCGCCCTGTGCAAGTGGGCAGCCATTATCATTTTGGCGAAACCAACGCCGCACTTGATTTTGATCGCACGGCGGCACGCGGTATGCGGCTCGATATTGCGGCGGGTACGGCGGTGCGGTTTGAACCGGGGCAAACGCGAGAGGTGACGCTGGTTCCACTTGGCGGGGCGCGGCGCGTTTTTGGATTTAACAGCGATGTGATGGGGGATTTATAATGCCAAGCAAAATTTCACGCGGTGCATATGCCGATATGTATGGCCCCACCACGGGCGATAAAATTCGCCTAGCCGATACAGAATTATTTATCGAGGTTGAACGCGATTTGACGACCTATGGTGAAGAGGTCAAATTTGGTGGGGGCAAGGTTATTCGTGATGGCATGGGGCAATCGCAAGTGACACGTGCAAATGGTGCGGTAGATACGGTTATCACCAATGCGCTGATCGTGGATAGCACGGGAATTTATAAGGCCGATGTTGCCCTGTTTGATGGGCGCATTGCAGGCATTGGCAAGGCGGGTAATCCCGACACCCAATCGGGTGTGGATATCATCATTGGCCCGGGCACCGAAATTATCGCGGGCGAGGGAAAAATCCTCACCGCGGGTGGGTTTGATTCACATATCCATTTTATCTGTCCACAACAGATCGAGGATGCGTTGCATTCTGGCATGACGACGATGTTGGGCGGGGGCACAGGGCCAGCACATGGCACCCTTGCCACCACCTGCACACCGGGGCCTTGGCATATCGGGCGGATGTTACAATCGCTGGACGCTGTGCCCATGAACATTGGCCTTTCGTCCAAGGGCAACGCGAGCCAGCCTGAAGCCTTGGTCGAAATGGTTAATGCGGGCGCTTGTGCGATGAAACTGCACGAGGATTGGGGCACGACGCCCGCCGCGATTGATTGCTGCCTGTCCGTGGCGGATGACATGGATGTTCAGGTGATGATCCATACAGACACGTTGAACGAAAGCGGGTTTGTTGAAAACACCGTGGCGGCGATGAAAGGGCGCACGATCCATGCGTTCCATACCGAGGGTGCGGGTGGCGGCCATGCCCCCGATATTATCAAAGTATGCGGCGAAGAACATGTGATCCCATCATCCACCAACCCCACGCGCCCTTATACGGTGAATACGCTTGAGGAACATTTGGATATGCTGATGGTCTGTCACCATCTGGATAAATCCATCCCAGAGGATGTCGCATTCGCCGAATCCCGCATCCGCAGGGAAACCATTGCAGCGGAAGATATCCTCCATGATATGGGCGCGTTTTCGATCATTGCATCAGACAGCCAAGCCATGGGGCGTGTGGGCGAGGTTGCCATTCGCACATGGCAAACCGCCCATAAGATGAAAGTACAACGCGGGCGTCTGCCCGAAGAAACCGGGGATAATGATAATTTCCGCGTGAAACGCTATATCGCGAAATACACGATCAACCCTGCGATTGCCCATGGGATCAGCCAACATATTGGTTCTATCGCCGTTGGCAAACGCGCCGATCTGGTGTTGTGGGACCCTGCGTTTTTTGGGGTGAAACCTGAAATGGTGTTGCTTGGTGGAATGATCGCGGTGGCACAAATGGGCGATCCAAACGCATCCATCCCCACACCCCAACCCGTTTATACGCGACAAATGTTTGGCGCGATGGGGCGTGCGGTGGAAAATTCCGCCGTCCTGTTTGTGTCCGAGGCAGCACATGCCAATGATATTGGAAACACGCTGGGACTTGCCAAATCCACGGTTGCGGTCAAAAATACCCGCAATATCGGCAAATCGGATATGGTGATGAACAGCGCAAAACCACAAGTGGAGGTGAACCCCGAAACATACGAGGTCCGCGCGGACGGTGAATTGCTCACCTGTGAGCCGGCAAGCGAGCTGCCCATGGCGCAGCGATATTTTATGTTTTGAGGAAAGTTAATGTTTCGAAGCCTGTTTCACGCACCACGCAAATATCCTGAATTCTATATGGAATATTACGACCAGTTTGATTTTTACAACGGGCGTAAAAAGTGGTTGAAAAGCATTCGCAAAATCCCTGTGAAGGCCGTGCATCTTTATACGATCCATTGGCTTCATATCGAACTCGTCAATGGTGGTTTTGATCAGTATTTTTTCAATTCCACCTCTACCACCGTACCAGAGGCAATTGAAGGTTTCACCGCCATTGGCATGCCCGAAGTGGCAGATGTGGTTGCAACCGCAATGGCACGCATGGGCGATCCTTATCCGTTTGATAAATTGGAACGCGAACCATTGTTGGATCAATTAAATCCAAAGGTCACATTCGATGATCTTGACAAAGAATTCGATGCTTTGGCGGATACCGATCAATTGTTTCGCCGATTGCCAAAATACGTACCCTTTGCCGATAGATATGCGGGATATTGATATGATACGCGCCACCTCCGTTACCCATTCCCATGATGCCCCCGTTGATACGGTCACGCTGAATTACGATGATCGGTTTCGTCGTCGTATTGCGCTGATCTGTGATAACGGGTTTGAATTTCTGCTTGATCTGCCCAAGGTGGTGGAGTTGCGCGATGGCAATGACCTGTTGTTAGAGGACGGGCGCCATGTGCGCGTGTGTGCAGCCAATGAACCGTTGATGAAGGCCACGGCCAGTGATCCTCATCATTTGATCCGCGTTGCGTGGCATGTGGGCAACCGCCACCTGCCCTGTGAAATTCACGAGGATCATTTGATCCTGCGCGTCGATCACACCATTCGCGATATGTTGGAACATCTGGGCGCAACGGTTGATGATATCACCGCACCGTTTAACCCAGAAGGCGGCGCATATGGGCATGGGCGCACACATAGCCATGAGCACTAATTCTGCGCATAAATTGTTGGCATGGCTTTCGCCCAGCTATCCCATTGGGGCTTATTCCTACAGCCACGGTTTGGAATATGCGATTGATGCAGGCGATGTGCATGATGCGCATAGCTTGCAAATCTGGCTGTCAGACGTGTTGCAATATGGCGCGGGGCGCAATGATGCGATCCTGCTGGCCCATGCTTATCGCGCGGATGGTGATGCGTTAACGGAACTGTGCGATTTGGCGATTGCCCTATCCCCCAGTGCCGAGCGTCATTTGGAAACCACGGCCCAAGGTGCGGCCTTTGCTAAGGTTACATCTGCAATCACTGGCCATGATATTTCCGCGATGCCCCTGCCCGTGGCATTGGGTGTGGCGGCGCGGCGCGAGGATGTGCCATTGAACGATCTAATCCCGCTTTATTTGCACAGCTTTGCCGCCAATATCATCGCCGCTGGTGTGCGGTTCATCCCGCTTGGCCAAACCGATGGGCAACGGGTGTTGCACGCATTGTTTGATCAAATTGATGACATCGCAAAACAGGCAGAAACCGCAAGCCTTGATGATTTGGGATCGGCCTGCTTTTGGTCCGATATCGCATCTATGAAACATGAAAATATGACCACAAGGATTTTTCGCACATGAATAATAATGGCCCATTGCGCGTTGGCATTGGTGGCCCCGTTGGCGCGGGCAAAACCACATTAACCGAAATGCTGTGCAAAACCTTGGCACCGCATTGTTCCATGGCGGCGATCACCAATGATATCTACACCACCGAGGATGCGGAATATCTGATGCGCAAACAGGTGTTGCCACTGGAACGTATTCGCGGTGTGGAAACGGGGGGCTGTCCCCATACCGCCATTCGCGAAGATGCATCCATGAACTTGGCCGCGATTGACGATTTGAACACGGCATTTCCCGATTTGGAATTGGTATTGATCGAAAGTGGAGGCGATAATCTGGCCGCCACGTTTAGCCCCGAATTGGCCGATATCACGATCTATGTCATTGATGTTGCCATGGGCGAAGAAATCCCGCGCAAGGGTGGCCCGGGCATCACCCGATCCGATATCTTGATAATCAATAAAACCAGCCTTGCCCCCCATGTGGATGTATCACTTGATGTGATGAACACGGATGCCGCCGCACAACGCGGGGACAAACCATTTTTCTTTGCCGATCTAAAATCGGGCACAGGTGTTGATGAAATTGTTGATGCGTTAAAACGCATCGGTGGGTTGGGGGCATAACACCCCCATCCCGATTTTATTTGTTGCGGATCCACAAAACGAACGGGAACGCCACCACATACATCAAAATACCATACACCGCTGATGGCAGCGCAAGTGCTGGAATGCCCGCGCTTACCCCAACGATCAGTGGGGCAAGTGTGATGCCAAGCGTGCCGTTTTGAATGCCCACCTCAATTGCGATTGTTTTGCGCTCGCCCCATGTTAATCCAGCCAATGCCGAAAAGGCCAAGCCAGAGAACATCATCACAATCAGGATCGTTAACAATACCGGGCCAAGCGTGGGCAGGTTTTCCTTGAACAACGTCCAATTGCTGGCCAATGCGGCAAGGATGATCACACCAAACAAAGCGGATGCGATTTTCACCAAAATCGGTTCTGCGCGAATGGCAAAATCAAGTGCATATTTGCGGATCAACATGCCGATAATCACAGGCAGTGTGGTGATCAAAAACAGCGCGATAGCCAGCGAAGATATTGAAACATCGGGAACATCTTCACCCATGAAATGCACCACCGCCCAGCCGATAAACATTGGCACTGTAATGATCGATAATAACGATACCACCGCCGTCAAAGAAACCGACAGCGCAACATCGCCACGCGCCAACCGTGTAACGATATTTGATGTGGACCCCCCTGGGCAAAATGACAATAACATCACCCCTGCTGCCAATTCACCCGTCAGGCCAAAAATCTTGATGGCAACAAAAGCACAAAGCGGCACCAACAACACTTGAAACACCGCACCAATTGCAAATGCCCATTTGCGTTGCGCAACACGTTTAAAATCACCAAGTGTCAGTCCAACACCAAGGCTGAGCATAATAATTGCCAACGAAAGCGGCAAAAATACTTTGACCAGAATATCCATGAATCCTCCCAAAAACACGATTTCAGGGATATTGGCATGCGGATTGCACGGTGGGAACAAGAATAATTTCTACGTTGCGTCATGGATCATCGATGGGCGCGTGGCCGAATTCTAACAAGACTGTTCAAGACATTGTTTGCGCGATAAAAGACAGTTTCGGGTTGGTAACAGCCGTAGTTTTGGAATTTGGCATGACCAACACATTTGACAACACACAAAATTCAATGGATCGCAAAGCCGAAGTTTGGCCCGTTTTCAAGGCATTGATCATCGTGGCGGTGTTGTGGGTGGTTTCAAGCCAACTGTATTATTATCTGGTCGATTGGCTGGGGTTGGACAGCGGCTATAACGATGCACCGATACTATTCGCGTTATTTTACGTCGGCTGGGCCATCGCCACGGTGGCATTGTTTTGGCGACTGTTATCAAGCGTGGTGAACAAAACAATTTTACACCGCGAGGCATTGTACCTTTTGCCAATTCTTGATGGGTTTGGGTTGTTCGTGGTGTATTTTTTACCTGTACTGCCATCCGTGTCGGTGATCCGCGCGCCCGAAAACCCGCCCGAATTCATGTTTGCAACGGCATGGTATTATTTACCAAAAACCGCGGATATTTTGTTTCAACAAGCCATTGTGATGGTGTTGATCTTCACTGCGGCGCGTGCAAAATTTTCGATCCGCACAATTGCGATTGCAATGGCAGTGGCCTTTGGCGGGTTTCATTTATTGCTGGCACTTGATGGCTTTACACCGCTTTATGTTGCACGATTTACAATCGGTGCCACGGCGTTTGGGGCGTTATTGCCGTATCTGTATTTACGATTGCGCAATGGATTTCGCTGGGCGTTTAGCTGTCATTGGGGGTTTTATGCGTTTGATGCGACACTCACACATTTGATCCTTGCCGCACCGCCTTGGGCGCAAACGTAAAACGCGCCAAATTCATGGCGCGTTTGAAATGTTATGCTTTGGATTTTAGCTCTAATCGGCGTGCATGCAAAATTGGCTCGGTGTATCCAGCGGGCTGAACCGTGCCCAAGAACACCAGATCACATGCCGCCTGAAATGCGATGCCCGTATAATCGGGCGCCATTGGCACATAGGTTGGATCGCCTGCGTTTTGTTCATCAACCACCACGGCCATGCGTTGCATGATGTCCATCACCTGACCTTGGCTCACCACCCCGTGGTGGAGCCAGTTGGCGATATGTTGCGATGAAATGCGGCATGTTGCGCGATCTTCCATCAGGCCGATATTGTTAATATCGGGCACTTTGGAACAGCCAACACCCGCATCGACCCAGCGCACAACATAGCCCAAAATCCCTTGGGCGTTGTTTTCCACCTCTGCGGTGATTTCATCGTCTGACCAGTTTTGCCCCTGTGCCACGGGAACCTGCAAAATCGTATCCACAGATGCGCGTGCACCTTGTTTTAACAACTCTTCCTGGCGCGCCATCACGTCAACCTTGTGATAATGGGTGGCGTGCAATGTGGCCGCTGTTGGGCTTGGCACCCATGCGCAGTTTGCACCTGATTGCGGGTGGCCGATTTTTTGATCCAGCATCGCATCCATCAAATCGGGCATGGCCCACATGCCCTTGCCGATCTGTGCGACACCATGCAAACCACAGGCCAGCCCCACATCAACATTTTGATCCTCATACGCACCAATCCAAGGTTCGTTTTTAATGTCGCCCTTGCGCAAAAACGGCCCCATTTCCATGGATGTATGAATTTCATCGCCCGTGCGATCCAAAAACCCTGTGTTGATAAACGCCACACGGTTTTTCGCCGCACGAATACATTCCTTCAGGTTCACAGTGGTGCGACGTTCTTCGTCCATGATGCCCAGCTTTACCGTGTATTGCGGCAAGCCCAGCGCAGATTCCACATGCGTGAAAATCTCATCCGCAAATGCCACTTCGATTGGGCCGTGCATTTTGGGTTTCACCACATACATCGATCCCATGACCGAGTTGCCAGACTCGCGTTTGAAATCGTGAATGGCGATCAGGGTTGTGACCATGGCATCCATCAAGCCTTCGCCGATTTCAAGACCATCCTTGTCCAAAATCGCAGGGTTGGTCATCAAATGCCCAACGTTGCGTACCAACATCAATGAACGCCCTTTGAGCGTGATGTTACCACCATCAGGGGCGGTATATTCACGATCAGGGTTCAACGTACGGGTGACGGTTTTGCCACCCTTTTCAAAACTGTCGGACAAATCGCCCTTCATCAGGCCAAGCCAATTGGAATAGGCCAAAACCTTGTCCTCCGCATCCACAGCGGCGACGGAATCTTCGCAATCCATGATCGCAGACATGGCGGATTCCAGCAAAATATCGGCAATCCCTGCCCCATCGGCGCCACCAATGGGATGGTCGCGATTGATTTGCAATTCCACATGCAGCCCGTTGTTTTTCAACAGGATCGCTGTTGGCGCATCCGCATCCCCGCGATAGCCTGCAAATTGTGATGGATCGGCAAGACCCGTATCATCGGTGAGCAATGCACCACCGCTCACGCGGTATCCCGAAATGTCGCCATGACCACCCGCAGCCAATGGGAATGCGTCATCAAGGAACGATTTTGCCCATGCGATCACCTCTGCCCCGCGCGCTGCATCGTATCCTTTGCCAGATGGCGTGCTGCCCATGGCGTTGGTGCCATAGAGCGCATCATATAATGAACCCCAACGCGCATTGCCCGCATTCAGCGCATATCGCGCATTCATAATCGGAACCACCAATTGTGCGCCCGGTACAGATGCAATCTCAGGATCAACATTCGCGGTTTCAATGGCGAAATCATCGCCCTGTGGCACCAGATAACCAATTTCGGTTAGGAAAGATTTATATGCGTCAAAATCATGGGGCTTGCCACGGTTTTGAACGTGCCATGCATCAATCTGTGCTTTCATCTCTGTGCGGTCATTCAACAGATCACGATTTTTGGGGCCCATCGTGTGCACCAGATCGGACAGACCTTTCCAGAATGTATCAGATGTAATGCCCGTTCCTGGGATGGCTTGGTTTTCGACGAAATCAACCATTTGATCGTCGATCTGTAATCCAAATTTTTCGCTGCGCGACATGTGAATTCTCCTCAAGATGGAACGCGGTTTGTTTACACCTCCTGCAAACAAACAACGTGAAATGTTTTGCTTATCTATGCAATACAGTGGGAACCGCGCAAGTTCAACCATTGTATACCATTGTATGCCGTTAATTCGCTTGAAGTCCCGACGTAATTTCCATCATCTTGTGCCAAATCATTTTTGCGGAGAACATCATGCGCCCGACCCAAGCCCCCACGATTCGCCTGTCCGATTACCAAGAACCCGCATTTTGGGTGGATACGGTTAAGCTGTCGTTTGATCTGGATCCAACGGCGACGCGTGTGACGTCAAAAATCACCTTTCGCGCAAATGAAACACGCGCCGATGGGCCACATGATTTGAAACTGGATGGGCGCAATTTGAAATTGATCACAGCATCCATCAATGGCAACGCCATTCCAGCGGATGCAATTTTGCAAGATGCCGAAGGATTAACAATCCCATCCGATCTGGTGCCCCAAGATGGGTTCGTTTGGGTGGCAGAGGTTGAAATCAACCCATCCGCCAATACCGCGCTAGAGGGTTTGTATATGTCAAACGGCATGTATTGCACCCAATGCGAGGCACAGGGTTTTCGTAAAATCACATTTTACCCCGACCGCCCCGATGTGATGGCGACATTTGATGTTGAAATCAAAGGCGACGCGCCGGTGTTGTTATCCAACGGCAATAAATTGGCGCATGGAATTTGGCATGACCCGTGGCCCAAACCTGCGTATTTATTTGCGCTGGTTGCAGGGGATTTGAAATCATACGACGATACATTCACCACTGCCTCTGGTCGCCATGTCGATTTGCAAATTTTCGTGCGTGATGGCGATCAGGATAAATGCGCCTATGCGATGGATGCGCTGAAACGATCCATGAAATGGGACGAAGAGGTTTACGGGCGCGAATATGATCTGGATTTATTCATGATCGTCGCTGTGGATGATTTCAACATGGGTGCGATGGAAAACAAAGGATTGAACATTTTCAATTCCAAATATGTTTTGGCCAGCCCCGAAACCGCAACAGATGTGGATTTTGAACGGATCGAGGGCATTATCGCTCATGAATATTTTCACAACTGGACGGGCAATCGCATCACCTGTCGCGATTGGTTTCAGCTCTGCCTCAAGGAAGGTTTGACCGTATTTCGCGATCAAACATTCACGGGCGACATGCGTAGCCACGGTGTGAAACGCATTGATGATGTGTTGCAATTGCGCGGGCGTCAATTCCGCGAGGACGCTGGCCCATTGGCCCACCCCGTGCGCCCCGAAGAATATATCGAGATCAACAATTTTTACACCGCCACCGTATATGAAAAAGGTGCCGAGGTGATTGGCATGTTAAAACTGCTGGTGGGCGATGAAAATTATCGCAAGGCGCTTGATCTGTATTTCGATCGCCATGATGGGCAAGCCTGTACCATCGAACATTGGATTGCCGTGTTCGAGGATGCAACGGGGCGTGATTTGGCGCAATTCAAACGCTGGTATTCACAAGCGGGCACACCCATTGTGAAGGTACGCGAAGAATTCGCCAATGGGCGTTACACGCTGCACCTGTCGCAATCCACGCCACCCACACCGGGACAGCCTGACAAATTGCCACTGGTGATCCCTGTGCGTGTTGGTTTGCTTGCAGGTGATGGATCAGAGGCAGCACCCAAACAATTGTTGGAATTAACTCAAAGCGAGCAAAGTTTTGATCTGGGCGCGTTTGATGAAAAACCAGTGCCGTCAATTTTGCGCGGGTTTTCCGCACCTGTGATTTTGAAACATGATGTGGATAACGCCACGCGTGCGTTCCTGCTCGCCCATGACAGCGACCCGTTCAACAAATGGGAAGCAGGCAGCGCATATGCCAGCGATATGTTGGTGGATATGGCATTGAACGATGGCGCGATTGATGCGGCGTATTTGGATGCGATCCATGCGGTGGCGCTTGACGATACGCTTGATCCCGCGTTTCGCGCATTTGCGGTTGGTCTGCCATCAGAAGAAGAAATCACCAGCGCCATCGTGGCATTGGGCGAAAAACCAGACCCCGATGCGATTTATGGCGCGCGTAATGCGCTATCTTTGGCAATGGCGCAAAAAATGGCGGATGATCTGCCAAATCTTTACACAGCAATGCAGGTTGACGGCCCCTATTCCCCTGATGCGGAAGCGGCGGGCAAACGCGCGTTGGCAAGCACTGCACTTGGGTTATTGACCAAATTGGATGGGGGCAAAACCGCCGCCAAACAATTTGACAATGCCGATAACATGACATTGCAAATTTCCGCACTGGCCGCATTGATCCGCGCAGGTGCGGGTGAAACGCAATCCGCGGCGTTTTATGACCAGTGGAAATCAGACAATATCGTTTTGGACAAATGGTTCGCGATCCAAGCATCCTGTGCCACGCCCGATGCGGGGCTGGACATTGTGCAACAATTGGCCACACATCCCGATTTCAATTGGAAAAACCCGAATAGGTTCAGAAGCCTGATCGGCCCATTCGCCATGAACCCCGCCGCGTTCCATCGCATTGATGGCAAGGGTTATCAATTCTTGGCCGATTGGTTGATTAAACTGGATGCCATTAATCCCCAAACCACCGCGCGTATGGCGGGGTTGTTTGAAACATGGAAACGGTATGACAAGAAACGCCAAACCTTGATCACGGGGCAATTGCGCCGCATTGCGGATACTAAAAATCTGTCGAAAGACACATCAGAAATCGTTGGGAAAATATTAGGCTAGCTGCCTAAATATGGGTTCTGGCATGGGCGCGATCGGCAAAATCTAAATGCGGGGTCGCGCCATATTGCACCAAATGCACCCCGTCAGGATCAAGCGTGAATTTATGCATGGATGTGTGGCGCACACGCAAAAACATCCGCGCATGTGTCATCGCATCAAGCCCAAGAGCCATCGCACCAAGCGTTGCAATCACCCCTGTAGAGCTGACCACACCCACGCGCCCTGACATGGCATTAATGTCCTGCATCGCCGCCATGATCCGTGCGCAAAAATCAGCATAGCTTTCAAGTTCATCGCACACCGCATCATCGCGCCAATGGTGTAAAACATGGGGCACATGTTCGGTAAAACTGGCGGGATCATTTGGCAATGCAATGCCGTGGATTTTATTCAAACTGCCCGCAAGGCCGAAATAATCCAATTCATTCAAACGCGGATCAATCGTGTGGGGCACATCGGCGAGCGCCATGCCCTGTGCGGTTTGGATTTGGCGTTTCATGCCACCTGAAACGATGTGATCAAAGCTGTTGCGCGATTTCACATATTCGCCGAGCCAGCCCGCCTGAACATGCCCCAGATCGGACAGGCGATCATATGATGCTTCGTCCTTGGCGGCCGAATTGGCCTGACCGTGGCGAATGATTGTGATTTCGTTCATATCCTGCCCCCGTGGTGTTCTTGTTGGGATAACGCCAATTGAAAAAATGTTCAACGTGGTTGCAAAACGCCGTGTTTCGCACCAATGTGTTTGCATTGTTTACAGGGGGTTATGATGCATATTATTTTGGGGTTACTGGCCATTGCAGGCGCGCTTTATTTTTACGTGATGCGTGCAAGAAATGCCGCACATATGGCAAGCGAATTGATGGATGTGGCCAATGATGTACGTCTTGCGGCGCGTCGATTTGGGTTTAAACGCAAAATGAATGTGCACCCTGTCGAGGGGCTAGATGATGGCAATGTTGCCATCGCCGCCATTGCCACCGCGTTTTTGGAATTGGACAATTTACCCACCGCCGATCAGCGCGATCATTTTTTGGTTCAGTTGCAATCAAAATTCGATCTGGATCACACCAGCGCCGAAGAACTGGCCGTTTTGGGGCGCTGGTTATCGGATCAATGTCAAAGCCCAAGCGGCGCCATCACCCGTATCACGCGCCGTTTGTATAAATTAGAGGGCACGCCAGCGTTTGAACCATTGTTAACCCTGATCAATGACACAATGAACGCAGCCAACAGCACATTAAGCGATCGTCAGCGCGATGCGCTGGATGACATCAAACGCGCCCTGAAACTTTAGCGGCGAGAATCAACGCAAACTGTGCTACACTCGATCTATCAAGGAGAAGAGTGATGACTGTTTACAAGGTTTTCTACGATCTCTTGGCGGATCTAGCGGAACTATTCGATAGCGAACAAAAATCAGGCGGGCATGACGCCGCATTGGCATTGCGCACGATCAGCGCCAAAAGCCACACGCCGCTGCCCCCGTCGCATCAAATCTTGTCTGAAACGATCCAAACCGCGCTGTCGATCAACCCCCATCCCATATGTGAAAAAATCAAAACAGTTTTACCCTATATTGATTGGCATTGGTCGGGATTATCCGATGGGCGCATCCCGCCCGAAATTGCCAATAACATGGCCACGGCCGAATTGATTGGCCCCGATGGCATGATATTTTGCGAAAAAGTCCGTGTGGGTTTATTTGTCCAATCCCCCAACCTGAATTACGTTGCACGCAATCACGCCGCCGAGGAATCCATGATTATTCTGGGCGGGCGCTGTTACTGGCAAAAACAAGGGGAAAAGGCACAATTGCACGAAACCGGTGCGATCATTCATCACCCATCAAATATTCCCCATGCCAGTGTCACCAAAGATGATCCGATTATCGCCGCGTGGCGTTGGACGGGTGATATTGGGTATGACAAATTCCACCTGACGGGATAGATGCGTATTTTCACCCATGCAGCACAAACGCCCCGATGGCGCGGTGGCCACCGAGGGTTGCGTGCATATTTTCGCACTTTGGTAATTTGACGGCGCCGCCAATGCGGGTTTGCCAGACGGTGTGTAAAACCGATCCATTGCGGGTGTGAACCGCGACTTTCCCCAGATTTGGGGCCACATGTGATTTGCTGGATATCTGTGATGGGGAATTGCCCAAAACAGACCTGAACCACGAATTTGACGTCGCAGAAGTTATCCCATTTATGCGTGAATATCGCGTTACACCTGCGCACGGTGATATCGCGTTCAATCCCCTTGCCCATCTTGCTGTGTTTGCGTAAAAACCACACGACACTTACAGCCGGAACATTCAGACGGATTTCGCACATGCTTGACCTTGCCTATACAGAACCCAAACCCAAAGTCATTTCCGGCGCCAAAGGCGACTGGGAATTGGTGATCGGGATGGAAGTCCACGCACAGGTCGCATCAAAGGCGAAATTGTTTTCAGGTGCATCAACCGAATTTGGCGCAGAGCCCAATTCAAACGTATCCTTCGTTGATGCCGCCATGCCCGGCATGTTGCCCGTAATCAATGAATTTTGCGTGGAACAGGCCGTGCGCACGGGGTTGGGCATTAAGGCTGCGATTAATCTATATTCTGCCTTTGATCGCAAAAACTATTTTTACCCAGACCTTCCCCAAGGTTATCAAATTTCACAGCTTTACCACCCGATTGTTGGCGAAGGTGAAATTCTGGTTGATATGGAACCTGGTGTTGCGCGCAATGTGCGTGTGGAACGCATCCATCTGGAACAAGACGCAGGTAAATCAGTGCATGACATGGACCCGAACATGTCGTTTGTGGATTTGAACCGCACGGGTGTGGCATTGATGGAAATCGTTTCCATGCCCGATATTCGTGGCCCCGAAGAAGCGGCGGCATATCTGACAAAGATGCGCCAGATCCTGCGTTATTTGGGGACATGTGATGGCAATATGCAAAACGGCAATATGCGTGCGGATGTGAACGTATCCGTCTGCCCCGCTGGCCAATATGAAAAATACCGCGAAACCGGTGATTTTTCACATCTGGGCACACGCTGTGAATTGAAAAACATGAATTCCATGCGTTTCATCCAAGCCGCGATTGATTACGAGGCACGCCGCCAAATCGCCATTCTGGAAGACGGCGGTACCATCGACCAAGAAACACGCCTGTATGATGCGGATAAAAACGAAACCCGTTCCATGCGCTCCAAGGAAGAAGCGCAGGATTATCGTTATTTCCCCTGCCCTGATTTGTTGCCATTGGTGATTGAACAATCATGGGTCGATGAAATCAAAGCATCCTTGCCCGAATTGCCCGACGCGAAAAAGGCACGGTTTGTGACCGAATTTGGCATGACCGAATATGACGCATCGGTGTTAACCGCCGATGTCCGCGATGCGGCCTATTTCGAAGAGGTCGCACAAGGGCGCGATGGCAAACAGGCGGCGAACTGGGTGATTAACGAATTGTTTGGCCGTTTGAACAAAGCCGAGCTGACCATCAAAGACAGCCCGATTTCCGCCGATCAATTGGGCGGTATCCTTGATCTGATCGCCAAAGATGAAATCAGCGGTAAAATCGGCAAGGACCTGTTTGAAATTGTCTGGAACGAAGGCGGCGACCCTGCGAAAATCGTAGAAGAGCGCGGCATGAAACAGGTGACGGATACGGGCGCGATTGAAACCGCCGTGGATCAAATCATCGCGGATAATCCCGCACAGGTCGAAAAAGCGAAACAAAACCCCAAATTGGCGGGTTGGTTCGTGGGCCAAGTGATGAAAGCCACGGGTGGCAAAGCCAACCCCAAAGCGGTGAATGAAATCGTCGCGAAAAAGCTACAAGATTAAGTTGAAATCGGGCGCAAGGGAAACTTTGCGCCCCATTCATGTCAGCACATGATCAACCACCGCCCAATCGGCAGGTGGATCAAGATCAAGCGTTTCACAAACCGATATTTCAATCGTGCGACACATCGCATCCAGCGCCAATCCGTTTTGCACATGGCGAAACGGCAATTCCAATTCATTTGTCACCGCTTGTAGCCCAAAGAAAACATAGGCGACAACAGCGGAAAAAAACGGTGCGAACCACCCCGTTGATTCAATCAGTGCAAATGGCAACAATCCGCAATACAGATATGTCGTGCGCCGCACCAACAATGAATAAACATACGGCAGCGGCGTTGTGACAATGCGTTCGCACCCCGCTTGTGATGCGCCCAAGGATAACAAAAGCTCTGCGATTTTAAGTTGGCCAAATCCGCTCAGGCTTTGATCATCTTTGATTTTTTGTGACAATTCATTCAATGCGGCATTGGCTGGGTTTTTGCGTGCGCTCAGAGATTTTGCCAAATCCGCACCAATCCAAGGGGTGACCGCGTCGCTTGCGTCCACGCCGCGCAAAAATCCTCGGTGCAGATGCGCGAATGCCACGGCAAGCGAAAGGATTTCGCGATGTTTGGTGCTGTCTGGCATGAATATGGTCAGGCTGCGGCCAAGATTGCGAATATCTGCAATCATATTGCCCCATAATTTGCGTGCCTCCCACCAACGGTCATAGGCGGCATTGTTGCGAAACCCCAAAAATAGCGAAAGCGCGACACCAAAAATCCCCATCGCGCCGATGGAAACATGCGGCAATTCCCACAACAATTGATCCACCAGTAAAACCGCGATGGATAACACCGCAACGCCGATAATCTTGCCATAGATTTTCGGGATCACAGAGCCTTTCAAAATGAAAAACAACTGAAATGACGAAGGGTAGTCGCGCATAATCATGGCTGTATATCCTTTGAGTTTTGCAAGCAGTGCCAGATGTATCATCAAAGATCAAACGCTTGCGCTGGGATCAATGTGCCACATGCGGGCGAAATGCGGCTGTTTTTGCATTTTCGCCACGTTTTTATGCCGAATTCGCGCCAAACCCTTTAAGATGGACGAATCTTACCCATATGGGTATCTAGCGTTCATTCACGTCAAAGATTGCAGACCAAGGGGAAATTGATGGGCTCGTTTATTTACAAAGTTATTCCAGCGCCCGCACATGGCAAACGCGCCAAAGGTGCCAAAGGCATCGCAGGGCGTTTTGCCAATGGTTTGGAAACCGCAATCAACGAATTGGCGGCTGAAGGTTGGGAATATATCCGCGCTGAATCTTTGCCATCTGTTGAACGCGTTGGCATCACACGGCGCAAGGTTGAAACATTTCAAAACGTATTGGTGTTTCGCAAAGCAAGCGATGCAGAGGTTTTGGAAACACCATCTGAAACACCAAGCACATTGGACAAACGCGGATCATTTTTCCGCCCCAAACCCAAGCCAGAGCCAAATCAACGCATTGAGCCAAAGGCCACAGCCGTTGAAGAAACCGTCGAAGACGTGGTTGAGGATGCGGTTGAAACCGTAAGCGAAACCGTGGAAAACATCGCCAAAGATTAAGGCGCGTCAGCCCCGCCCACATCCAATGCGAGCGCGTGCAGCCCATCTGCGAACTCTTGCTTAAGTTGTGCATAAATTGCACGCTGTTGGGCAACACGGCTTTGCCCGTCAAATGCGGCGGCGCGGATCTTTACGCTAAAATGTGTATTGCCACCTTCGCGGTATCCTGCATGGCCACGGTGATCTTCGCTATCGTCGCGCACTTCTAATACCTTTGGCACAAATGCTGCGTCTAATTTTGATCTGATTTGTTCAAGCATTGAAATTTTTCCTAAATAACGCGAATGACCCCTTGGAAAACCGCTGTTTTTGGTTAAAGTCTCTTGTCCGAGTCGCAAAGAGAATAAACACCCATGTCAGATAATTCCCCCTTTAATTTCGACATTTCCGTTTCCGCCGATAAAAAACGACGCAAAAAAGGCCGTCGTGGCATGTCTGGCGCATCTGAAACATCGACACGTGCCTGTCAACATCCCGATTGTGAAGAAGCGGGAAAATACCGCGCGCCATTGAACCCAGACAATCTGGAAGAATTCCGCTGGTATTGTTTAACGCATATCCGCCAGTTCAACCAAAAATGGAATTTCTTTGAAAGCCATTCACAAGAAGAAATGGAAAAACAATTCGCTGCAGACCGTGTTTGGGAACGTGGCACAAAACCATTTGGCCAAAAAACAGCCGAACAACGCGCTTGGGAGCGTTTGGGCATCGAAGACCCGCACGAAGTGTTGGGTGCAAATGCCACGCAAAATCCAGGGCGCGGCAACGCATTGGGTGGTTCACGCCGCCTGCCCGCCGCCGAGCGCAAAGCTATCGAAATATTGGAAGCCAAGGACAGTTGGACCAAGGCCGAAGTGCGCAAACAATATAAACAATTGATCAAAACCCTGCACCCCGATTTGAACGGTGGTGATCGTTCCCACGAGGACCAATTACAAGAGGTCGTCTGGGCATGGGATCAAATCAAAGACAGCCGTTCATTTAAATAACGCTGACCCCATATCAAAAAACAACACCCCGCTTGGACAAACCAGCGGGGTTTTGTTTTATTGGCAACCGCGCATATGGATTATTAAGTTTCACATTTCCCATGCTTTGCTTACAAAACCGAAAACTCCCCCCTATCCCTTGAATTCCATCGCGTTATGTTTCACTAGGGAGTGAACAGTTTTTTACGCATATTCAGGAATCAGATCATGGCAGACGGGAACCTTCAAATGATGACAGAGCCAACAAAAGACATTTCAGTGCGCGATGTGTTTGGCATCGACACCGATATGGTTGTCAAAGGGTTTGATGACGGTTCTGACCGTGTGCCAGAAATCGACAGCACCTATCAATTCGATCGCGATACAACATTGGCGATTTTGGCAGGGTTTGCACGCAATCGTCGCGTGATGATCCAAGGGTATCACGGCACGGGTAAATCAACCCATATCGAACAGGTTGCCGCACGTCTGAACTGGCCCTGTGTGCGCGTGAACTTGGACAGCCACATCAGCCGTATTGATTTGATCGGCAAGGATGCGATCAAACTTAAAGACGGCAAGCAAGTTACCGAATTCCAAGAAGGTATCTTGCCTTGGGCGCTGCGCAATCCTGTGGCGATTGTGTTTGATGAATATGACGCGGGTCGTGCAGATGTGATGTTCGTGATCCAGCGTGTTTTGGAAGTGGATGGTAAATTAACATTGCTTGACCAAAACCAAGTGATCACACCCCATAAATATTTCCGCCTGTTCGCCACCGCCAATACGGTTGGTTTGGGCGATACCACGGGTTTGTACCACGGCACGCAACAAATTAACCAAGGTCAGATGGACCGTTGGTCATTGGTGTCCACGTTGAATTACCTGCCCCATGATGCCGAAACAGATATCGTCGCGGCGAAAAACCCAACGCTTGATCGTGAAATCATCGGGCGTATGGTGACGGTTGCCGATTTGACCCGCGCATCATTCATGAACGGCGATATTTCCACCGTGATGTCGCCCCGTACCGTGATTGCATGGGCGCAGAACTTGGAAATTTTCAACGATGTTGGCTTTGCCTTCCGTTTAACATTTTTAAACAAATGTGACGAATTGGAACGCGAAACCGTTGCGGAATTCTACCAACGTTGTTTTGACGAAGAATTACCAGAAAGTGCCGCGAGTGTGAGCCTTGGTTAACCAAGAACTTGAATTTTATACTGTTAGGAAATGCAATGATTAAACAAACTTTTGTTGGGCTTACAATTTTGAGCGTACTAAGCGCATGTGGTGGGCCATCAATGACACCCGAACAAAAAGCCCAAGCCGCAAAAAACAAAGCGGCATCTAATGCAGTATGGAACACAAGAAAGCCCGTTGCATTTGATGGCAAAACCATTGAAGTTGCGATTAACCCTGAGCGAAACAGAGCCTATGTTGGACTTGCAGGTTTTCAAGGAAAAGCATCAATTGTTCAATTCGAACAGGTCGCAAGTAAAGCGTCGGGTTGTGTAGGGAAAGATACGAGCATTCTGTCAATGCTGACAGGTGATCGTAATACACCCATTCCGCTTGATAATATTAAAATGGAATACCTTGCCATTAGCATCACGTGTTAATGCAAACATTACCTTTCGCATAGAAATAAAAAGGATCATTGGATATCTATGTCCAAACCAAACGACAATCCCGCTGATCCGTTTAAAAAGGCATTGGCAGAGGCGACCAAGGCGATGGCGAATGAGCCAGAGTTGAACATCGCCTTTAGCGTTGATCCCGCGGGATTAACCAATGATGTGGCACGTCTGCCCCAAGTATCGCGGCGCATGACCCGTGAAGAGGTGATGCTGGCGCGTGGCACGGGCGATGCGTTTGCGCTGCGCGTGCGGTTTCATAACGAAGCCACGCATAACCGTTACATGCCACAAGGCGCACAGGCGCGTGAATTATACGAGGTCATGGCCACCGCACGATGCGAGGCCGTTGGCGCACGTGCCATGCCCGGCACCGCTGGCAATATCGATGCGATGCTTGAGGCAGAGGCGGTGAAACTTGGCTATGATCAGGTGAAATCCTTTAACGAAGTGCCAATGGCAACCGCGCTTGGTTATTATCTGCGCCATATTGCGACGGGGCGCGACATGCCCCCTGCGGTGAATAATGCGATGCAGCAGTGGAAAACCCTGATCGAGGAACGATCAGGTGATACATTCAAAGACATTGATAATGTATTGACCGATCAGGTGACATTTTCCAAATTTGCCCGCCAGTTGATTGATGATCTGGGGTATGGCGATGAGTTGGGCGAAGATCCCGATATGGATGATCAAGATGATCCCCAAGACGGCGATCCGCAAGAGGATGAACAAGACACACCCGATACCGATGTTGGGGACGAGGCGGATGACGAAGATCAATCAGAAGCCAGTGAAGATCAGCAAGAACAATCCGTTGACCAGCAACAAGCGCAGGTTAGCATGGAAGAACGCGATGAATTGGACGATGGCCAAGAAATGGATGCCCCCGACGGGCAACCGCCAATGGATCAACCCCCATTGCAACCCATTTCCGATGCTGATCCCAATTACAACGTGTTCACCACCGAATTTGACGAAGAAATCTTGGCCGAAGAATTGGCCGAACCTGCGGAATTGGAACGGCTGCGGGCGTATTTGGATCAACAGCTTGACCCATTAAAAGGCGCGGTATCACGTCTTGCCAATAAATTGCAGCGCCGTTTGCAAGCACAGCAAAACCGCAGTTGGTCGTTTGACATGGAAGAGGGCATTTTGGATGCGGGCCGATTGGCGCGTGTTGTGTCAAACCCCACAACACCTCTGTCATTCAAGGTGGAACAAGACACCGAATTTCGTGACACCGTGGTGACATTGCTGTTGGATAATTCAGGTTCCATGCGTGGACGCCCAATTTCCATCGCCGCCATCTGTGCCGATGTATTGGCGCGGACCTTGGAACGCTGTCAGGTGAAATGTGAAATCTTGGGCTTTACCACACGTGCGTGGAAAGGTGGGCAAAGCCGCGAAAGCTGGCTTCAAGATGGGCGCGGTGCGGAACCGGGGCGTTTGAATGATCTGCGCCATATTATTTACAAATCCGCCGATGCGCCCTGGCGGCGTGCGCGACCAAACCTTGGCCTGATGATGAAGGAAGGTTTGCTCAAGGAAAACATCGACGGCGAGGCATTGGAATGGGCGCATAAGCGCATGGTCAACCGCCCCGAAGCGCGCCGTATTTTGATGGTGATTTCCGATGGTGCCCCCGTGGATGACAGCACCCTGTCGGTGAATGCGGCCAATTATTTGGAAAAACATCTGCGCGATGTGATTGCGATGATTGAAAAACGCAAAGCGGTTGAGCTGACCGCGATTGGTATTGGGCATGACGTGACACGCTATTACGATCGCGCGGTTACCATCACAGACGCCGAACAATTGGCCGGTGCCATCACCGAACAATTGGCCGGCCTGTTTGACAATGACCCACGCGCAAAAAAACGTAACGGAAAATAATGTTTCAAACATTTGATGCGAAAACGACCCCAGAAACCGCAGCACCACGCATGGCACAGTTGCGCGATGTTTTGCGCGAAAATGGGTTTGATGGATTTTTGATCCCGCGCGCAGATGCACATCAGGGCGAATATGTGGTTGCGCGTGATATGCGATTGGCGTGGCTGACCAGCTTTACTGGTTCGGCTGGATTTTGCGCCGCTTTGTTGGATGAAGCCTGTCTGTTTGTGGATGGGCGTTACACCATCCAAGCACGCGATCAGGTGGATACCAAATTGTTTTCAATCGAAAAATTCCCCGATGTGAAGCTGGGCAATTGGTTGGTTGATGCCCTGCCCGATGGTGGCAAAGTTGCGTTTGATCCATGGCTTTATACCAAGGCACAGATCGAAGAGATCGAAAAACATATCAATGGGCGCGGTGTGGAATTGGTGAAATCTGAAAATCTGATCGATCAGATTTGGGAAGACCAACCCCAAGCACCACTTGATAAAATGCATGCGCATCCAATGGAATATGCAGGCAAGTCGCACGGCGATAAACGCAGCGAGATTGCGCAAATTTTGCGCGAAGCCAAACAATCGGGCGTGGTGTTAACCCAGCCAGACAGCATTGCATGGCTGTTGAATACCCGTGGCACAGATTTAGGGCAAACGCCTGTTGCGCTTTGCTTTGCGATGTTATTTCAAGATGGGCGCGTGGCGCTTTTCATCGCGCCTGAAAAAGTTGACGATGAATTGCGTGACCATCTGGGGGCAGATGTTACCATTTATGATCTTGGGGATTTATCGGCAGAGTTGATCCGAAACCTTGGCCCCATCCGCGTTGATCCCAGAACAACCCCCATCGCAATTTTGGATATTTTACAAAATGGAGACGTAAAGGTCGATTTTGGTGATGACCCGATCACCCTGCCAAAGGCGATGAAAAACAAGGTTGAAATTGATGGCGCGATTACCGCACACATCCGCGATGGCGTCGCCATGTGCGAATTTTTGGCATGGCTTGATCGTTATGATCATAGCGAACCGCTCAGCGAAATTGATGTTGTGAAATCGCTGGAAGGATTTCGCGCAGCCACCAATCAATTGCGCAATATATCCTTTGATACCATCAGTGGCGCAGGGCCAAATGGGGCGATTGTGCATTACCGCGTGAACGAAGACACCAATCGCACCATTTCTAATGGTGATTTATTATTGGTCGATTCAGGGGCGCAATATTTGGATGGCACCACTGATATCACCCGCACCATTGCCATCGGCAAACCCAAGCGCGAGGCCATCCGTGCGTTCACGCTGGTTCTCAAGGGAATGATCGGGATTTCAAAATTGCGTTTCCCTGTTGGATTGTCAGGGCGTGAAATTGATGCAATTGCCCGTGCGCCACTATGGTCGGCAGGCATGGATTTTGATCATGGTACAGGGCATGGTGTTGGATCGTATCTGTCTGTGCACGAAGGGCCACAGGGCATTTCGCGCCGATCCAATGCGCCCTTGCGCGAGGGAATGATTTTATCAAACGAACCTGGCTATTACAAAGAAGGTGCGTTTGGCATTCGTATTGAAAATCTGATTTACGTGAAATCCGCCCCAGCGATCCGTGGGGGTGATGATCGTGATATGTTGTGTTTTGAAACGCTCACCTTGGCGCCGATTGATTTGCGCCTGATTGATCGTAAAAATTTAACACGTGACGAACGCGAATGGATCAACGCCTATCACACGCGGGTGTTTGAAACACTGTTTGATCTGGTGAGCGCGGATGCGCAAGATTATTTAACCATGGCCTGTGCGCCGATTTAAATCACGAATGTTCTTCGCGTGCGGTTTCGGCCAATGCGCGGTTATATGCGGTGAGCGCATCAACGTATTTCAACGCGCCAAGCAATTCCGTACCCTGCCCGTCTGCACCCAATTGCACGATGGGAATTTGGCCACGTGCGCCAGATTCAAACATTGGCATTGCGACCTCTAGCGTGGTGCTGGCATCAAGATAAACACCGTCTTCGACGCTATCCCACAAGGATTTTTTGGTGTTAGATTCCATATCCGTAAGCGGTTGCATCAAATCGGTGACTTTGAATGTCGCCAAAAGATAGCTTTGTGGGCCAGCGGCCAAATGTACCCCTTTGCGTTCCAATTGAGTTAGGAAAAACGAGCGATGCACAAGGTTGGACGCCACCGCGCTTGACAAGGACACCGCCACCATCACCGCCAAACCCGCCTGCCAATCCCCCGTCATTTCAAACACAATCAGGCTGGTTGAAATGGGTGCGCCCAGAACGGCGGCGGCAACCGCGCCCATACCCGCAAGGGCATAGAGGCTTTCATCGCCCGCAACCGATGGCACAACCGATGTCGCGACCCAGCCAAAAGCGAGCCCCGTGAGCGCGCCCAACATCAAGGCGGGTGAAAACACGCCCCCCCCCATGCGCCCCGCCATGGTGATGGCAACCGCGATCACCTTAACCACCGCAAAAACCACAGCTGTGAAAAAGGTCAGATGCCCCGTTAATGCGTTTGATGTGGTTTCATAGCCAACCCCGATAATATGGGGGAAAAATATCGCGATCATGCCCAAAAGTGCCCCCGCAAATGCAGGGCGTGCCCAACGGGGCAGACCGCTTTGCTTGACGACAAGATTGCCAAAATCTTCGGCCCAGAAAATACCGCGCATCATGATCACGGCGACAAATCCACAAACGATGCCAAGCATCATGAATGCGGGCAGTTGGATGTAAAATTCAGCCGCATGTGGAGGCAGCGAAAATTCGGTGGTGTTACCCAATGACAACCGCCCCACAACCGTACCCGCAACGGATGCAATGGTGATTGGGGCAAATGCATGCACGGCGAAATGGCGCAAGACCACCTCGAGTGCGAAAATTGCACCTGCGATGGGGGCGTTAAACGATGCAGACACCGCCGCCGCCACGGCACAGCCCAGCAAATCGCGCCCCGTAATCCCATCGGCGTTCATCCATTTGGCAACCTTGCTGGAAATCAACGCACCCAGCAATACGGCGGGGCCTTCGCGCCCTGTTGATCCACCAGTGGAAAGCGTGATCAAAGATGCAATAGTGGATGCAAGCCCTGCGCGCCCTTCGACACGCCCATTATCCAATGCAGCACCTTCGATCACATTGGCAACGGCGCGCACGCTGGCATCTGGTGTGAACCGATGCAGGATCAACCCCACAATCAACCCGCCAATAATGGGAATAACCAACACCCAAAACCACGGCAGATGTTGCGCAGTAGAAGCCAACATCAAATCATCCGCGCCATATAGAAACGCTTGAATTTCGCTAATCGCGAGGCGAAATGCCACCGTAGCCAAACCCGCGGCAATTCCCAAGAACAGGGCAATCAGCCAGAATTTGGTTTGTGCGGGGGCGCTGTCTTGGGCGGCTTTGGTCACATCTTTGCAGCCCTGCCAGCCATCCTTACAACAAGTTTTTACGAATTTTACATAGGACATAACGCGGCGCGATCAAATTGAATTGTGACTTTCCTTCACTTTGTTTCTATGCCTATTCTTTGCTCAACGCAAAGGGAGGTTTGGATGAACATTGATAAGGCGATCACAGAAATGCAGGCGGTGTTGGGTGATCGGCTAAGCACGAAAAAATCCGATTTGGATTTTCACGGTCAGAACGAAGCCTATTATCCATTTACCCCGCCCGATGCGGTGGCGTTTGTCCAATCCACGCAAGAGGTTTCCGATATTGTCAAAATCTGTGCGAAATACGATTGCCCGATTACGCCTTGGGGTGTTGGCACGTCATTGGAAGGGCATGCATTACCAATCAAGGGTGGTGTGACCATTGATTTTTCCCAAATGAACAAAATTGTTGAAATCTATAACGAAGATCTGAATGTGCGCGTCCAACCGGGCATTACCCGCGAAGAATTAAACGCAGAATTGCGCACCACGGGATTATTTTTCCCAATTGATCCCGGTGCGAATGCCACCATTGGGGGCATGACCGCAACACGTGCATCGGGCACGACAGCAGTGCGGTATGGCACGATGAAAGACAATGTTTTGGCGTTAGAGGTCGTTTTGGCCGATGGGCGTATCATCCGCACGGGCACACGGGCGAAAAAATCATCCGCAGGGTATGATCTCACCCGCCTGATGGTGGGATCAGAGGGGACATTGGGGATTATCACAGAAATCACGCTGGCGTTGCAAGGTCAACCAGAGGCAACCGCCGCTGCGATTTGCGATTTTCCAGATGTGGAATCGGCTGTGAACACCGTGATCATGGCGGTGCAAATGGGGGTTCCCATCGCACGTATTGAATTGGTCGATGCAATGATGATCCGTGCGATCAACAATTATTCAAAGCTCGACATGGTAGAAACGCCGCATTTATTCATGGAATTTCATGGATCAGAAGCGGGCGTTGGTGAACAATCTGAAACGATGAAATCCATCACAGGCGAATTTGGCGGGGGTGCATTTCAGTGGTCCACCAAGGTTGAAGAACGCAATCGCTTGTGGGCAGCGCGTCACAATGCCTATCCCGCTGCACGGGGGTTGAAACCTGGGTTTACGGGGCTGACCACCGATATATGTGTGCCAATTTCCCAATTGGCAAAGGCCATTGGGGATAGCGAAAAAGACATTGCCGATAGTGGGCTTTTGGGTCCGATTTTGGGCCATGTGGGCGATGGGAATTACCACGCCACATTGTTGGTTGATCCCAATGATCCCGACATGATTGCAACGGCCAAAGGTGTTGCTCATCGCATGGCCGAACGCGCATTGGCCGTTGGTGGCACGGTGACGGGCGAACATGGCGTTGGCATTGGCAAAATGAAATATATGGCCGCTGAACATGGTGATGGGTGGTCGGTGATGGCGGATATCAAACGCGCACTTGATCCACAAAACATCCTGAACCCCGGTAAAATGGTTCAGGTGAATTAAGCGGCGATAAAATCCGCCGCCATACGCAAATCACGGAATGGGCGCACAATATCAATTGCGTCTTGATAGGTATGATGCGCCTTATAGGCCGCCAATGCCGCGTCATCACTAAATTCGCCGTAGACGACAAAATCAACGGCATCACCCGACAATTCATCGACGTGATTGTTGCGCCCGATTTCCAGATGGGTTGCATGTGGGTTGGTTTTTAACAGCGACAAGCCATTATAAATGGTTTCCAAATCGGATTTATCGCGGGCGTTGAAAAACACAATATGGCGGATCATGATATGCCCCTAGCCCAACAAGGAACGCGCGGCGGCGCGTGCCTCTGATGTGATGGTATCGCCGGCCAACATGCGTGCAATTTCGTCAATGCGCGCATCGCCGAGCATGGGTTCAACCGTGCTAAACGTGGCACCATCGCGCACGGATTTAGATACACGCCATTGATGTGCACCTTTGGCGGCAACTTGCGGGGAATGGGTAACGACCAAAACTTGGGCATCTTGGGCAATGCCTGCCAATCGACGCCCGACAGCATCAGCCGTCGCCCCGCCCACACCGCGATCAATTTCATCAAAGATCATGGTGATACCCGTTGATCCCTTGGTCAAGCAAACCTTGAGTGCCAATAAGAATCGCGAAAGTTCACCACCCGATGCAATTTTATTGATCGGCCCTGCGGGTGCGCCGGGGTTGGTGGCAACAGTGAATGTGACCGTATCAATACCGCTGGCCGAAGGTTCCGCATTGGTAATTTCCACAACAAAAACAGCGCGTTCCAGTTTAAGGGGTGATAATTCAACAGACATTGACTTTGATAATTCAACACCCGCTTTGGTGCGCTTATCATGCACCGATTGCGCCAATTCATCATAGGTTGATGCCGCCGCCGCCAGTTGTTTTTCAAGTGCAACAATATCATCTGCACCAGTATCAATCGCACGCAAACGATTTGCGAAATCATCGGTGAGCGCGGGCAATTCATCAGGTTGCACATTATGTTTGCGTGCAAGGGCGCGAATGGCGAACAGGCGTTCTTCGCAGTTTTCCAATTCCATCGGGTCGAAATCAAGCGCTGCAAGCGTGTCCTCTACCCCGCGCTGAGCATCGCCAAGCTCGTTCATGGCGCGTGACAAGGATTCAATCGCGCTGTCTAATCGCCCGTTGGCCTTGTCCGATGCGCCCTCGAGCCAGCGGGTTGCATCACCCAACATGGATTCTGCACCCGATGGGCCCAACGCATTTGCAGCCTTTGCGATGTCTTCGCGAATGCGTTCGCCCGCCTGCATTAAGCGGCGTTTTTCATCCAATGCGGTGTCTTCGCCAACCTCTGGTGCGAGGGTGGTTAATTCATCGGCGGCGTGGCGCAGGTAATCCGCATCGGCCTGAGCGGTTTCAAGCGCCAGTTTGGCCGCGTCCAATTCACGTTGCAATCGTGCGCGTTCACGCCAAGCATTGCGCAGATCAGTCAAATCAATACCCGCGAATGTATCAAGTAAATCGCGGTGCCCTTTGGGATCAAGCAATCCACGATCATCGTGTTGGCCATGCAATTCGATTAACGTGTCAGACAGGTTTCGCAAAACCTCGCCCGAACAGCGCCGATCATTCACATATGCGGTTTTGCGCCCATCGCGTGAATTGGTGCGGCGCAGGATTAAATCATCCTCTTCGGGCAGCCCCGCATCGCGCAATATTTTACGTGCGGGGTGATCTGTTGCCAGTTCAAAAACAGCCGTCACTTCGCCCTGATCGGCGCCTGTGCGCACCAAATCAGCACGCCCGCGCCAACCCAGCACAAAACCAAGACTGTCCAATAAAATGGATTTACCCGCCCCCGTTTCACCCGTCAGCACGTTTAACCCCGATTGGAATTCCAAATCCAGCCGATCAATTAACAACATGTCCTTGATATTCAGGCCACGCAGCATTTGGCATCCTCCGAACGGGTGGTTACAACCACGCACCCTTGATCACGCGGCGATAGATCGAGCTGAGCCAGCCATTACCCTTGGTATCGCCCGTTGCATCCAACCCTTTGCCGCGCAGCAATGCGTAACTGTCAGCATACCATTGCGTCCCTTGGAAGTTATGTCCAAGAATCGCCGCCGCTGTTTGTGCATCCTGATCCAGCCCCAAGGACAGATAGGATTCTACCAAACGATGCAATGCCTCTGGTGTGTGGCTGGTGGTTTGGAAATCCTCTACCACCACGCGGAAACGATTGATCGCCGCACCAAAATGGCCACGTTTTAGATAATAACGCCCGATTTCCATTTCCTTGCCCGCAAGGTGATCCAATGCGAGGTCGAATTTCAACAATGCGGTGGTGACATATTCGCTATCTGGGTAACGTTCGATTGTGACGCGCAAAGCTTGCAATGCCTGAAACGTCACACCTTGGTCACGGCTTACGTTATCGATTTGGTCGTAATATGACAGCGCAATCAGATATTGCGCATAGGCGGCATCCTGATCCGCCGGATAAAAATCCAAATACCGCTGTGCGGCGCCACGGCTTTCTTCGTAAAGACCAGCCTCGTGGTATGAAAATGCCGACATGATCAGTGCACGTTTTGCCCATTCGGAATAGGGGTAGAGGCGTTCAACCTCGGAAAACCGTTGTGCGGCATCCTCTGGATCCTTGTCATCCAACATCGCTTCTGCGGAATTAAAAATCTGTTCTGGCGGGAGATTTTCCAACTGCTGCGCTGGTTCATCTTTCTTTGCACAGGCCGACAACACCAAAAGAATTGCGGTTGCGGCAAATATTTTTCTGTTCAGAAACATGTAGGACACCAATTTCAATTACTTGCCGAACATAGCCAGCGAGCCTGTTGGATACCATACTTTGAGCAAAGGAAAAACGGATTCAAGCAGATAATGACAAAAGTTTTTGTTCCCAAGCGTGATCATCGCCGTAAACGACGGTTACAGTGTGGGAAAATCGCTTGATTTGATGTCTGTACCAGGCAAATCGTGGTCTTGTTCAGGGCTACATGTCACCCATTCCCAAGCACCATCGGTTGCGAACAATGCACGCAGCAATTCATTGGTGGCACGGTGGCCTGCGCGATTCCCGACATAGCGGCCCAAAATCGGCGCCCCTGCCAGATACAAATCCCCCAGCGCGTCCAACATTTTGTGACGCACACATTCATCCGCACGGCGGAAACCCTCTGGGTTTAAAACCTTGTCTTGATCCACAACGATTGCGTTATCAAGGCTGCCACCCAGTGCAAGACCGTTTGCTTGTAGCATTTCAACATCGTTGCGACGCACGAATGTACGACAATCAGACAGTTCACGCACGAATGTGCCGTTCGCCATATTCAATTTTTTGTGCTGTTCACCAATCGCACGATCAGAAAAATCGATTGAAAAATCGATTTCCAGATTATCCGCTGGTGACAATGTCACCACAACATCATCAAATGTGACGGTTACATCGCGCAGCACGCGAATGGCGCGCACGGGTGCGTTTTGTTCAATCAATCCTGTGTTCAGAATTTCGCGCACAAATGAAATTGCGCTACCGTCCATGATTGGCACTTCTGGCCCATCAATTTCGATCACTGCGTTATTCACACCAGTACCCGCAAGTGCAGCCATCAGATGTTCGATTGTGGAAACCTCGACACCATCGTCGTTTGATACACGTGTGCAAAGCTGTGTATCATTTACTGCCAGATAGTTTGCAGGAATAACCTGATCGCGGTCTGTGATATCAACGCGGTGGAAAACAATGCCATGCCCAACGCCAGCAGGAACCAAGCGCAGGTTTGCAGGTTTGCCCGAATGGAGCCCTGTGCCGCGTAGTGTAACCGGTGATTTCAGCGTCTTTTGCATGTCTACCTCAAAGGTTTGTCGGATTCGTCATTACGTCCGCTTACCTTTGAACTAGTTTCTCTGGGCTAAAATCTCAACTCACGCTTTGTGACGGTTTGTAACAGGAATCTGTAATTTAGGTGTCAAAACGCAAAAAAGGCGCGGAAATCCGCGCCTTTTCGCAAATATCAGTGAAATATCAGTTCGCTTGACGACGCAAGAACGCTGGAATTTCAATTTGATCGTCTTCGTGAGCCATCTCGTCATATTCAGGAGAGAACTGTTGTTCTTCTGTAAATGATGGTTGTTCACGTGTTGCTTGTGCTGGTTCTGCTGCACCTGTCATGCGTGAAATAAACCCGCCCAATACACCACCGCGTTTTGGTTCTGCGTGATGGTGTGGCATCGCCGCTGGCGCATGATCTGCGCGCAATGGCTGTTGGCTAGGTTGTTTTGCAACCGCTGCTTCCAAACGTGCCAATGTTTCGGCACTTGGTTCACCTGCGCGTTGTTGGCGAGGCTGTTCCACTCCGAAACGAAGTTCCTGCGCAGGTTCTTCGTATTGGGGTTGATACGCTGGTTCAGGCATTTGATCATCTGCAACGGCTGCGGTTTCTTGAACTTGTGGTTCAAAGGTTTGCGCCGCAGGGGCATATTGTTGTGGCTGTTCAACAGGTGCAGCGGGTGCCGCAGGAGTTTGAACATCAAACAATTCTGGTTCTGCCTGTGCAGGTGCCTGTTCTGCCACTTGTGGTGCAGGTGCAGGTGCTGGCTCTTCTTCGGGAATAAAGCTTGTTGTTTCAGCTTCTTGTGCTGCTGCTTCGTTCGCCAAAGGCAGAGGTGATTTCAATGTGCGACGTGGTACAGGAATTTCTGCTGCACCTTCGGCGGCATCAATACCAGTGGCCACAACGGAAACGCGCATCATGCCATCCAATGTTGGGTCCATTGTGGAACCCACGATGATGTTTGCATCTGAATCCACTTGGTTGCGGATACAATTTGCGGCTTCGTCCACTTCGAACAATGTCAGATCGGAACCACCTGTGATGTTGATCAACACACCTTTGGCACCGTTCAATGAAATTTCGTCCAGCAATGGGTTTGCGATGGCTTTTTCTGCCGCTTGGATCGCGCGATCTTCGCCTGCTGCTTCGCCGGTACCCATCATCGCTTTGCCCATCTCGTCCATGACAACGCGAATATCGGCAAAATCGAGGTTGATAAGACCTGGGCGAACCATCAGATCGGTCACACCTTTCACACCTTGGTACAGAACATCGTCTGCAAGGCTGAATGCTTCGGTGAATGTGGTTTTTTCATTCGCAATCCGGAACAGGTTCTGGTTTGGAATGATGATCAGTGTATCGACAACCTTTTGCAATGCTTCCACACCTTCTTCGGCTTGGCGCATACGTTTGTTGCCCTCAAACTGAAACGGTTTGGTGACAACACCAACCGTCAGGACACCCAATTCACGTGCAGCTTGTGCAATGATTGGTGCGGCACCTGTGCCTGTGCCACCGCCCATACCGGCCGTGATGAAACACATGTGGCTACCTGCCAGATTATCAACGATTGTTTCGATGCTTTCTTCGGCGGCAGCGGACCCAACGGATGGGCGCGCACCAGCACCCAAACCTTCGGTGATTTTTTCACCAAGCTGGATACGGTTGCCTGCTTTGTTACCTTGCAGCGCTTGTGCGTCTGTATTGGCGACAATAAAATCAACGCCTTCGAGGTTTTTCTCGATCATGTTATTGACCGCGTTACATCCTGCGCCACCAACACCGAATACGGTGATTTTTGGACGCAGATCGGCCACTTCGGGGATCTGGAGATTCAGAGTCATGGGTCTGTCCGCCTGTAGTTTGTTTTTTGTTTTTATAAATGCCGCGTTGAACGGTCATCACTGCTGAAACCATCGTAACAAAGCGATTCGCATTCGTCACGAAAAATCGTAACGAAAACCGATAAAATCAGTGATTTAATTGGGATTTTTGCGAAAACTCGCCGAAGATTATTCCAAATTTACCAATTTTCACGCAACCATTGTGCTGCACGTTTAAACGAACGCCCGCCAACACATGGTGCTGGCATGGCAAAATCCCAGCATTCATCCTGTGGATGCGCCGCATAAAGAGACAGGCCAATACAGGCAGAAAAGTCAGGGCCAGTTGCGGCCTGTGGCAATCCGTGGATGCGCAATGGGCGGCCAAGGCGCACGTTTTGCCCCAGAATGCGGCTGGCGAGCCCTTCCATTCCGGGGATTTGGCTACTGCCACCTGTCAGAACAATGCGTTGGCTTGGCAGGTTATTAAACCCTGCCCCGTCCAATTTGGCGCGGACTTCTTCAAGAATTTCTTCGACACGTGGGCGCATGACGCCGATCAGTTCTGATCGCGATACCTGACGGCGATCAATTTCCCAATCGCCCGTATCACCACCGGTATCAATCATTTCACGATCATCAAGCCCTGTCGCAACCACGCCGCCATGCAGCGCCTTGATTTTTTCCGCCATCGCATGGGGCACTTGCAACCCTTGTGAAATGTCAGAGGTAATATGATTGCCCCCCATGCGCACACTGTCAGCAAAAATCATGTGTTTGCGTAAAAACACGCTTACAGCCGTGGATCCACCACCGATATCAACACATGCAGCGCCCAATTCTTGTTCATCTTCAACCAACGCGGAAATCCCGCTGGCATAGGATGATGATGCAACGCCTGCCAATTCCAAATCACAGCGTTTGATACAGATCAAAAGGTTCTGCATTGATCGGCTGTCGATGGTCAACAGGTGCATATCAACGGCCAATTCATGGCCAATTTGACCCCGCGGATCAGATAATCCCGATGTTTGATCAAGGGCGAAATTCACAGGCATGGCGTGGATTGCTTCGCGCCCTGCGCCATAATCTGGCACATCACAGGCCGCCAAAACGCGCCCGATATCTTGATCTGCGACCAAACCTTTGTCCAAATCAACCTTGCCAACCAAACCATAGGAGCGTGGACGAGCACCTGAAAAACATGCAATCACGTGATCAACACGGATGCCTGCCATTTTTTGCGCACCTTGAACGGCTGTGCGAATGGCACGTTCGGATTCTTCCATGGAATTGATTTCACCAAAACGCACACCGCGCGATTGTGTTTTCGCAACGCCTGCCACACGAAACGCGCCGTGATTGGCAATGGCACCCATGCCACTGGCCGCGTCCACCTGTACAGATGGATCAAATTGCAAAATCATGCAAACAACCTTGGACGTACCCACATCCAAAATCGCAACCACACCGCGTTGTAATGCGGCGCGACGTTTTTGGCGCATGGCTTTTTGGGATTCATACAGGCTGCTCATAATTTTGTTTCCACCCCTAAATTTATGGAACGCACACGGCGCAATTCTTCCATCGCAAATGGCGTCAGGCGCAAATACGGGCGCGACGGATTGCGAAGATCAATGGTTTTTATATCTCTGGCCAAGATTTGTTGTGCAGATTGCCATGCCACCAGCCGTTCAACGGCGGCCACAGGTTCGGTTTCAGGCAGTTGAACAATCTGCCCGCGATCCAGAACCAAATCCCAGCGGCGCGTACCAATGCGCATCAACCCGCGCACACGGTTTTCAAACGGGCGCGCAGCGGCAAAAATCGACATCGCCTGTGCAATATCTGCATTCGCGCCCTCTCCGGCAATCAATGGCAATTTTGCATAATCAAGACGTGATTGCGAAACACCCGCACGAATGCCGTTGGCATCAAGCAATTCTAATCCGTTCTTGTTACGCCAAATCACAACGGGATTGCGCTGTTCGATCACAATATCCAGAACACCGCCTGTGCGCAAAAATAGCGATGCCGCCTTGACGGAATCCAAGGCCTCTATCCGTTTGCGAATGATGGGCAGGTCCAGTTCAAACGAACTGGCAGGCAATTCGATTTGGCTGGCCGCACGCACCTGATCGCCCACACGATCGGTGGCACCACTGACCTTCATCAGATCAACCATGAATTCAGGGCGCGTTTGAATGGATTCACGCGTTTCGGCATAACGCGTTGAAATATGATCGCGCAAACCTTGGTTGTTCACCAAGTAAAACCCAATCGCCAACAGACCAAGTGTTGGGATTGCCGCCTTGGCCATGGAGCGCACCATCGGGGTGAGCCAAAGACGTTGCAATTTATATGATGTTCGGCTGGGCGCGGGATCGCGTTTGGGTAATTGTTTTGATGCCTTTTGGCCAAACAAAGTTTGCGCCGTGCCCTGTGCCACAGACCCCAAGGGTTTGATATTGCTGGAATAGCTTAAATGTTGTTTGGCGGGTTTTTGTCCGTGTGGTTGACCCTGATTTGATGGTTTGCGGTTTATCGGTTGCATGATGCATCCTCCACCATCCAGCGCAATAATGCGCCAAAGCTCATTCCCGTTTTTATCGCCTGTTCAGGCGTAAGCGACGTTGGCGTCAATCCCGGCTGGGTATTGGTTTCAAGCAAGATCAAACCATCCAAACCTTTGCTTTCATCCCAGCGAAAATCGGTACGCGAAACACCGCGACAGCCCAACGCATCATGTGCGCGTACTGCGTAATCCATGCAAGCGTCAAAAATATCGGATGGGATATCGGCGGGGACCTCGTGTCGGGAACCGCCAACCTCGTATTTCGCGCTGTAATCATACCAGCCATCGGTGATAATATCGGTCACGGTTAATGCCCGATCACCCATGACGGTGGTGGTCAGCTCACGCCCTGGGATAAATTGTTCAACCATCAATTCATCGGGCATGTCATCAGCCATTGACGCAATCGCGTTTGACCCTTCTTGCACGATATAAACGCCCACGGATGAACCCTCGTTATAAGGTTTCACAACATAAGGTGCGGGCATGGGGTGCCCCGATAAAACATCCGCTTTTGAAACAAGTTTGCTTTCGGCCACTGGCAAGCCTGCCATGCGATATGCAACCTTGGTTTTTTCTTTGTCCATGGCCAGTGCGGATGCGTAAACACCCGAATGCGTGTATGGAATTTGCAACCATTCCAATATGCCCTGAACACAGCCATCTTCGCCCCAACGACCATGGAGCGCGTTAAAAACAACATCTGGGTTTTGTGCTTGCAAATCGGCCGCCAGCGTTGGACCTGCATCCAATTCCGTAACTTCAAATCCTTCGCCGCGTAACGCAGATGCAACTTCATGCCCTGAACTCAACGAAACATCACGTTCCGCCGAAGGGCCGCCCATTAATACCGTCACACGGGTGATTGCCTTGCTCGACATGCCCGCCTCTTTCCCCGACATTTATGATGCCTTTGGGGTTTCTTATTATTCGTTTGCGAATTCTCCGACCCGCATTATTTCCCACACTAATTCAATTCCGCTATTTTGGAAAACCTTTTTTCGCACTTCTTCGCCCAAGTTTTCTAAATCTGCGGCAGATGCGCCACCCTTGTTAATCAGAAAGTTGGAATGCATGGGCGACATTTGTGCGCCCCCTATCATGGCACCGCGCATTCCTGCATCATCAATCACCTTCCACGCCTTTAAATCATGGGTATCATCGGCACGCCCTGTCGAGCTAAACCCAGCAGGATTGCGAAATGTGGAACCGCATGATCGTTCCTTGGTCGGTTGGGTTTTTTCGCGTTTTTCCAACGCATCGGTCATTTTTTGCTCGATGGTTTCAGGATCATCCGCGATCCCTTGTAAAACAACCGATGTGATAATCATCCCATCGGGAATATTTGTGCTGCGATAAGCAAAGCCCATATCATCTGGCGTTAACGTCACACGTTGCCCATCGCGTGTGATTGCATCCGCCGACACAAACGCATCGGCGGTGTAAACACCATAACAGCCCGCGTTCATTTTGACCGCCCCACCAATTGCGCCGGGGATCGTGCGCAAAAATGCCAGATCAATTCCAGCGGCGGCGGCTTTGCGTGCCACATGTGCATCTAATGCTGCACAACCCACGCGCACGCGGGTATCATCAAGAATTTCAATGCCGTTAAATCCACGCCCCATGCGCACAACAACACCGCGTATCCCACCATCGCGGATAATCAGATTGGAACACACACCAATCGGAAACACGGGAATGTCAGCGGGTAAATTTTGTAAAAACGATTGCAGATCATCCAAATCAGCCGGTTGAAACAAAACCTCTGCGGGGCCACCAACACGCAGCCACGATAAATCCGCCATCGGGCGATTGGGCGTTAGTGTTCCACGGGTTTCGGGCAGATTTTTCATTGCAATCACTCTTTGGTAAACAGGCCTTCGATATAGCGCCAAGCATAGTAGACAGGCCAGCGCAAAATCCATCCGCCACCCAACAGTGCCAGAAAACCAACCAGCCACCCGTTTTCATAGGTCACCCACCCCAATAACGGAATGCCAATCGCCATCAGGATATAGGCACGGCGCCAGTGGTTATCATTGGATGGGATCATCGCCAATACATTGGCCACCAAAAACCAAATGCCTGCACAAAGAAGGGAAAGGTTCATGGTAATGTCTCGGTTTCAAGGCCACGTGCGCGGCGATAAAAATAGCGCAATGGATTGCTAAACATGGATGCAAATGCGCAAAACCCAGCGAGCGATATCCACCAGCCGTAATCATATCCGATCCAAATGATCAAAATCGGGGCTGCGACCAGTAATAATAAACCCGGTTTCATCTGCCAGCGCATCGGAAACATTGCCACAATGGTGGAACAAATCACCCAGATCGCAGCAAGGATAAGCGACCATGCCATTAGCCAAGAACCTTTGGCAGGTTATTGGCCCAAGCGCTGATCGTGCCCGCACCCAAACAAATCAACATATCACCCGGTTTGCATTCATTTTTCACAAATGCTTGCAATGCGGCCTCGTCATTTACGGCAACTGCGGCCTTGTGCCCATGACGGGTTAGGCCAGTCACCAAATCTGATTGGCTGGCACCTTCTATCGGGTCTTCGCCAGCGGCGTAAATTTCGGTAATGCCAACGATATCGGCATCGTTGAAACAGCCACAGAAATCCTCAAATAAATCATGCAAGCGTGTGAAACGGTGGGGTTGATGCACCGCGATTACGCGCCCTTGTGTTGATTGACGCGCAGCGGATAACACCGCCTTGATTTCCACGGGGTGGTGGGCGTAATCGTCGATCACGGTCACGCCGTTGACATCACCCACTCGGGTAAAGCGGCGGTTCACGCCTTTGAAATTTTTCAAAGCATCTTTGATTTCATCCAATTTCACCCCCAAATGGCGCGACACGGCGATGGCCGCCAATGCGTTGGATACATTGTGATCGCCGGGCATGGGCAGGATAATGCCATCAATGCGTTTTTCTTCGCTTTGCAATGCCACATCAAACACCGCCATCCCGTTTTCATAGCGCAGGTTTTCCGCACGCACATCGGCCTGTTTATTGAAACCATACGTAATGACGCGTCGATCGTGCATATTGCCGACCAATGTTTGCACTACGCCATGATCTGTATTGCAAATCGCCACGCCGTAAAACGGGATGTTATGCACAAATTGGTTAAACGCGGCGTGCAGGTTTTCCACCGTGCCGTAATGTTCCATATGCTCTGGATCGATATTGGTGACAACGGCAATGGTCGCGGGCAGTTTGTTAAATGTGCCATCGGATTCATCCGCTTCAACCACCATCCATTCGCCACCACCCATACGTGCGTTGGATCCGAATGCGTGAATGATACCACCATTGATCACAGTTGGATCAACACCGCCTGCCTCAAGCAATGTGGCGACCATTGTTGTGGTTGTGGTTTTGCCATGTGTGCCCGCAATCGCCACGTTTGATTTCAATCGCATCAATTCGGCCAGCATTTCTGCGCGGCGCACGACGGGCAGCCCCATTGCACGCGCAGTGTCCAATTCAGGGTTGCCCGGTTTGATCGCGGATGAAATCACGATCACCTCTGCCCCATCAATATTTTCGGCGCGCTGGCCTTCGAATATTGTGGCACCCATTTGCTCCAAACGATCCGTGATCTTGCTGGTTTTAAGGTCAGACCCTTGCACGGTATAGCCGTGGTTTAACAACACCTCGGCAATGCCAGACATGCCAATGCCCCCAATCCCCACAAAATGTATCGGGCCAAGTTGAGTGGGGAGTTTTGTTACTGCGTTCACGATACTATCCTTTGTGGGCCAAGTTTTGCACGAGATCGGCCAATTCTGTTGCTGCGTCAGGCTTGCCAGCATTCAAAGCTGCCGCCGCCATTTTTTCCGCACCTTTTGGTTCTTGTAAAACCGATTTGATGCAATTTGCCAGTGTTTCAGGGGTCAATTCATTTTCAGGGATCAAAATTGCCGCATCCACCCCTGATAAACCACGGGCATTGGCGGTCTGATGATCGTCCATTGCGATGGCCAGCGGGATCAAAATAGATGGGCGACCAATCACGGAAATATCGGCAACGGATGATGCACCCGCACGCGATACGATCAACTGTGCCTCTGCAATACGTTCGGGGATATCGTCGAAAAATGGGGATACTTCGGCCATCACACCTGCATCGGCATAGGCTGTGGTGGTGGCATCAACGTCTTCTTCGCGGGCCTGTTGTGCGATACGCAAATGCCCGCGCAAATCATTGGGCAACAAGGCGACCGCCGCTGGCATGGTTTGTGACAATATCCGCGCACCCTGTGATCCGCCAATGGCCAGAACGCTCATCGGCCAATCACCAGGGCTTATGTAATTTGCCCCTGCGCGTTCACGCACAACACCGCGCACAGGGTTGCCGACATGCACAGCATTGGTTCCCGTGGGCAGGATTGTCGGCCAAATCGAACAGGCAACCACATTCACAGATTTTGCGAATTTTTTATTCACGCGCCCCAAAACACCGTTTTGTTCATGGATAATGCGTGGGATTTTCAACCAACCCGCGGCAACCATTGCGGGGATGGCAGGATATCCACCAAAACCCGCAACCACATCGGGGCGATCTGATCGCATGGATTTTTTCGCGGCCATCGCGCCCGATAAAAGTTGAAACGGCACAGAGAGTTTTGCCAGCAATCCACCACGTGCAAATGTGCCTGATTGCACGACCTCAATTTCAACCGCATCGGGGAAACCGCCCGTGTAGCGTGCGCCGCGTGGGTCGGTGGATAATTTCACCCGCCAGCCACGGTTTAACATTTCTTCGGCGAGCGCTTGGGCGGGGAACATATGCCCGCCTGTGCCACCCGCAGCAATCGTTAATAAAGGTTGCACCATGATAAAACCCTAACCGTTGCGAAGCGCGTCAGACATGTCACCCTGTGGGCGGCTACGTGTAAATGCGAGCAACATACCAAGTGCTATGCCCCCCGCCACAAGCGATGAACCACCATAGCTGATGAACGGGAGCGTCATGCCCTTGGCAGGAAGTAACCGCACCGCAACGCCCATATTGATCAAGGCTTGCATGCCAAACAATGCAACCAGCCCAGTGCCCGCAAGGCGAATAAACACATCGCGTTCATTCATCAGGCGAAACAATGATCGCACGGTCAGCGCCATGAATAGCGCGATGATGAATAATACCATGACCAGCCCGTATTCTTCGGCAGCGACGGCGATGATGAAATCGGTATGCGCATCTGGTAGTGACCATTTCACCGTGCCTTCACCGACACCCACACCAAAAAATCCGCCCTCTTGGATGGCGTTGGTGGCATAGCCAAGCTGTGTCCGCGGATCGACCTCTGGGTTTAAAAACCCATCAATGCGCCGCGCAAAGTGTTCAGAATTATGATACGCAAGATAGCCAAACCCTGACACGCCCAGCGCCATCAGTATCAATAAAATCACGGGCGCACCCGCCACGAAATACATCAAACCCCATGCGGCCAAAACCAATGATGCTTGTCCAAAATCAGGCTGCATTGCCAAAATGAATGTTACAACAATGGCCACAATAAACGACCAGCGTTTACCGGGTGGGCCACCCACATCAAAAGATGCGGCCATCAACCAAGCGCAAAACACCACAAAACAAGGTTTCAAAAATTCGGATGGTTGCAATGATGTGAAGCCCAGCGAATACCACCGTGTTGCACCTTTGCCAAAATCAGTGCCCAAAACAGGTAGCAATAAGATAGCGATAAATCCAATGGCAAAGCCAAACACGCCTAATCGGCGAATGGTGCGTGGTGACATCATCGAGGTGACAATCATCGCCGTGAGCGCAACGCCACCAAAAAACACTTGTTTATAAACGTAATAAAACGGGGTTAACCCGTTTCGCTCTGCCAATGGCACCGATGCTGCGAGGCCAAGCAATATCCCGACACAAAACAAAATCACCACTGCGAAAAGTGACCAGCGATCCAAACTGCGCCACCAACGTGGAAGAATCGGATCACCCGGCTGCGATGCAACCGTACCAAATACCATATCTGTCATGAGAGCCTGCCTGCCTTCATATCTGATTTACTGCCTGATGCTGCCTCATTTTTTGGGTCAGCTTTTTGTTATGGGGTAACTATACACGAAAAATCTTACAGTTCCAGCATTATGACCCAAGCATTGCCAACCAATGGGAAAACCCTGCGCAATCGGGATCTTGGGCGGTGAATTGGATATTTGAAAACCCGTTTTCGACTAATAGCTGGCGATAATGATCGGGGGCAAGGCTTGCGTGATACACGGGGGTATTGGCAACGGTTCCATAAACTTCGCCATCTTGATGACCCGTGGCGACGAGGATTGCACCATTTGGTTCCAGCCAAGTTGCAAATTTTGGGAACATGGCGATTTGATCGACACCTGTCAGATGAAACAGACCAGACCAACATATGATTGCATCATACTTTTCATCACTCGCAAAATCGCGCATGTCCGATGTGATCCATGTATGATCCGGAAATCGACTTTGGGTGATTGCAACCATTTCAGGGGCGAAATCAACGCCCGTGATCCGTGCACCCTGTGCAATCAAATATGCCGCCACAGGTTCGCCTGCTCCACTGCCCAGATACAAAATATGCGGATTGTCAGGACAGCGCGCCAACAGCGCATCCAACACCGCTTTTTCAAACAAGGATTTGTTGCGCCCTGCATCATATTCCATCGCCGCGCGGCGGTATAGTTTTTGGGTATCCTCGTACGGATCAGCCATCCAAATGCGGGGTGACCGCCGCAATAAATGCATCACCGCGTTTTTCAAAATTGGGGTATTGATCAAAACTGGCACAGGCAGGAGCAAGCAGTATCACATCACCCGCATCGGCATCCGCCACCGCCGCGGCGACCGCGCGTTCGATGGTTTCGCATTGTGATTGTGGTGTGGTTCCCAATTGGCTGGCGAAATCTGTTGTTGCCTCGCCAATCAAATAGGCCTTTTTGACACGATCAAACAGCGGCGCAAGCGCGGTAATACCACCCTCTTTCGCCTGACCGCCGACAATCCAGCGGATGTTTTTAAATGCCTTCAGCGCCTGTTCGGCGGCATCGATGTTGGTTGCCTTACTGTCATTGACAAAAAGCACATCCTTGCCTTTGCCAAGAACCTGACAGCGATGCGGCAGACCTGGATAGGTTTTTAAAGCGGCTTCAATCACCTTGGGTGGGATGTTCAAGCTGCGACATGCAGCATAGGCGGCACAGGCATTTTGGTGGTTATGCGCACCGGGCAGACCAACAATATCGCGCAGATCAATCGATGCGACCTGTCGGTTTTTGCGCCATTCCGCCAAGAACCCCTTGCGGGCAAATACGGACCAACCTTGGCCTTGCAACTTTTGCCCAGATGAAATGGCGATCACGGGATCACCCGTTTTATCTTGGCGAATTTGGTTGGCTAAAAAACGCCCCTCTGGTTCATCCACGCCGATGATGGCCTTGTCTGGGCCGCCCTCGATAAACAAACGTCGTTTGGCCGCGAAATAACCGCCCATGCCGTTGTGACGATCCAAATGATCAGGGGATAGGTTCATAAACACAGCAACATCAGGCGCAAGTGCGCGCGCCAGATCCGTTTGATATGATGACAATTCCAACACCACCACATCGCCATCGCGCGCCGGTGGTAGATCAAGCACACCGCGCCCGATATTACCCGCCATCGTGGCATTGCGCCCAGCGGCGTTCAGGATGTGTTGGATTAACGCGGTGGTTGTGGATTTTCCATTCGACCCTGTGACACAAATCACCTTGGGGATAGTGTCAAATTTTTCCCAATCTTGCGTGGCATAAGATCGGAAAAACAATCCGATATCGTTATCCACAACCACACCATGCGACCACGCCTTTTGCACAATCGGATGGGGCGTTGGATAAAGATGTGGAATGCCGGGCGATACGATCAAACTCACCACATCTTCCCATGATTTATCTTTGGTTAGATCGGCAACTTCGATGCCTTCATCCAAAGCCTTTTGGCGCGCGGCCTCGTTATCATCCCAGACAACAGGAATGGCACCACCCGCCCGCAGCGCCAGCGCCGCCGTGAGGCCAGATCGCCCAAGGCCCAGCACGGCAACCTGTGCATCGCGATATCCACGAACGGGGATCATTAACGCAGCTTCAACGTTGCCAGACCGATCAACGCTAAGATCAGCGCGATAATCCAGAAACGGATAACGATTTGCGATTCATGCCAGCCCTTTTTTTCAAAGTGATGGTGAATGGGCGCCATCAAGAAAACACGACGACCTGTGCGTTTGAAATAAAGAACTTGGATAATCACCGACAATGCTTCGACCACGAACAGGCCACCGACAATGGCCAACACCAATTCGTGTTTGGTGGAAACCGCGATTGCCCCAAGTGCACCGCCCAAGGCCAACGAACCTGTATCGCCCATAAACACCGCGGCGGGTGGTGCATTATACCATAAAAACCCAAGCCCAGCGCCGATGAGCGCCGATGTAAAGACCAACAATTCACCCGTACCGGCCACGTAATGCACATCCAAATATTCGGTAAAGTCGGTCCGTCCCACCACATATGAAATCGCACCAAGCGTACCACCCGCAATAATCACAGGCATAATCGCCAAACCATCCAACCCATCGGTCAGGTTCACGGCATTGGCAGCACCCACAATGACGATCATCGCAAAGGGAACAAACAAGAACCCAAGGTTAATCAATGTATCCTTGAATACAGGCAGTGCGAGTTGATTTGTCAATTCCGCAGGATGCAATTGCGTGGCCCAATACCCCGCGATCAATGCAATCACCAAGCCAATGCCCATACGTGCCTTGGACGAAAACCCAGCAACGGTTTGCTTTGTCACCTTCAGGTAATCATCAACAAATCCGATCAAACCAAAACCAACCGTCACCATCAAAACCAGCCAGACAAACCCATTGTCGGACCGCGCCCAGAGAAGCGTTGAAATAATCAGCGTGCCCAAAATCAGCACACCACCCATGGTGGGCGTGCCTGCCTTTTGGATGATATGGCTTTCGGGGCCATCATCGCGAATGGGTTGGCCTTTTTTCTGTTTGCGTTTCAAAAAATTGATCAGCGGGCGACCAAAAATAAAGCTTAGGAACAAGGCTGTGAAAAATGCAGCACCTGCGCGAAAGGTGATATATCGAAAGATATTGAATATATCCCCGCCGTCAGACAGCTCACTCAGAAAATAAAACATCGGTGTCCCCTATTTATACTGTAGCTTTTGGATGGATTTCACCACCAACGCCAGCCGCGACCCTAACGAGCCTTTGACCATAACCACATCACCCGCGTCCAGCAATTGATGTACTTTGTCCGCCATTTGTTGCGCATCTGCAAACCACGTGCCGCGTTTTTCAACGGGCAATGCATCATGCAGCGATTGCATCAATGCACCCGCCGTGTGGATGATATCAACCTGTGCGATCGCATCATGTTGCGCCAATTCCGCATGCATTTCATGTTCTTTTGGCCCCAGCTCCAGCATATCACCCAGAAACGCAATGCGGCGTCCCTTGCGAATACGCCCAACGTTATCAACGGGTTGCGAGGCCGCCAGCACATCCAGCGATGCCCCCATCGACGTGGGGTTGGCGTTATAACTTTCGTCAATTAATTCCAGCGATGCACCGTCAATATTGGCCAGTTCAATCGTTTGGCGGGCTCCGCGTCCGCTGGGTGCTGTGAATTCTTGCAATGCCAGCATCGACATCGCCAGATCGCCACCCGCACCCACCGCAGCAGCAAGAACCGCCAATGCATTCATCGCCAGATGTTTGCCAGGGGCAGAAAGTTTAAACATGATCGGATCACCAAATGCCGTGGCGGTGACATTGGTGGTATCGTTGCCGATAATTGCATCTTGCAACTGGTAATCTGCGCCCGCGGTTTGGCCAAATCCGATCAGGTTTGCACCCGCATTTACCGCGCCATCTTGTAAAATTTTTGTGGTGGGGATGTCGATATTAATGATGGCCGCGCCACCCTTGCGCAACCCATCAAAGATTTCAGCCTTGGCATGGGCGATTTCATCCACGTCTTTGAACGCCGCCATATGCACCGCCGCCACTGTGGTCACAATCGCCACATCCAGATCGGCCATACGCGCCAGTGGTGTGATTTCATTTGGATGGTTCATACCAATTTCAATCACGGCAAAATCGGTGTTTTCAGGCATCCGCGCCAACGTTAGGGGCACACCCCAATGGTTGTTAAAACTGCGTTCTGCAGCGTGCACACGACCTTGTCCCATCAAAGCGGTGCGTAGCATTTCCTTGGTTCCTGTTTTACCAACGGACCCTGTCACGCCAATCACTTTGGCAGATGTGCGTTTGCGTGCAAATCGCGCCATGTCTTCCAACGCTGATAATACATCATCAACGATCAACAGCGGTGCATTTGGGGAAACGCCATCGGGGATGCGTGAAACCAATGCAGCGGCGGCACCTTTTTCGAGCGCTTGTGCAACAAAATCATGCCCATCGCGCTGATCTTTCAGTGCAACAAAAATATCACCCTGTTCGATTTCGCGCGTATCAATCGACAATCCGTTGGCAACCCAATCAGTGGTCGATCGACCACCTGTTGCCAAAACCGCATCTTTTGAATTCCACAATTCCATTACGCACCCATTCCATCCAAAGCAGCAACAGCAACGCTGGCCTGTTCCACATCGTTAAACGGCAATACATCATTGCCAATGGTTTGCCCGGTTTCATGCCCCTTGCCCGCGATCAACAATGCATCACCCGGTTGCAACGCATCGATGCCACGCAAAATTGCCTGAGCACGATCGCCAACATTATTGGCATCAGGACATCCTTGCATCACCATTTCACGAATGCTGGCTGGGTCTTCGCTACGTGGATTGTCGTCCGTTACAAACACCACATCGGCATTTTCTGCCGCAGCCGCACCCATCAATTTACGCTTGGACGTATCGCGATCACCGCCTGCACCCAACACCACGATCAACCGCCCCATGATATGGGGGCGCATCGCGCGTAACGCGGTTTCAACCGCATCTGGTGTATGGGCATAGTCAACAAAAACAGGTGCACCGTTTTGACGTGTTGCCGCCAATTCCATACGCCCAGAAACGGTGCGCATTTCGGCAAGTGTATCAAACACATCCTTGGCCTGTTCACCACTGGCAATCACAAGCCCTGCCGCCATCATCACATTTTGCGCCTGAAACCCGCCGATCAAAGAAAGACGCACCGTGCGCACATCGCCGCGCCATGAAAATCGCACATCTTGGCCGGTTGCGTCAAAGCGGCTGTTTAATATTGTAATATCGCAATCGTTTGACCCGATGGTGATCACATCTTGGCCGCGTGCCTCGGCCAGCGATTTGATATCCACGCCACGTGGATCATCCATATTGATCACTGCTGACCCTTCGGGCGGAAGGACGCGGGTAAATAACCCTGCTTTGGCATCAAAATACGCCTCGAACGTTTCGTGATAATCCAAATGGTCTTGGGTGAAATTGGTAAATCCTGCCGCCGTCAGATACACGCCATCAAGACGGCGTTGATCAAGCCCATGCGATGATGCCTCCATCGATGCATGGGTGATGCCCGCATCGGATAATTCGGCCAGCAATTTGTGCAAAGTTACGGGTTCTGGCGTTGTATGGCTGAGCGGAGCAGTATACGCGCCCTCGACCCCAGCAGTGCCAAAATTGGTTGCTTGTTTGCCAAGGTTTTCCCAGATTTGACGGGTGAAATTGGCCACAGATGTTTTGCCGTTTGTGCCCGTGACCGCTGTCATGGTGGCGGGCTGTTTGGCATAAAACCGCGCCGCAGCATGCGCCAGATCAAGACGCGGATCATCGGATATGATGAATGGGACGTCCAGCTTGGCCACATTGCGTTTGGCAATTTCAAGCCCCGCCGCATCGGTTAACACGGCCGCTGCATCCATGCGCAATGCGTATTGGATAAATTCGCCCCCATGCCCGTTGACCCCACACATCGCGACAAACAAATCACCCGCATTTGTTTTGCGGCTGTCGACACAAATACCGAGAATTTGCGGATCGGCATCCACCATCCCTGCGTTGGCCGTAAGCCCCATTTCCAAAAGAGATTTACCAGCAGGTTTCGCGTTTGCCATTTATATGCCTTTGACTCTGTCGATCAGTTACCAGCGGACGTGTATGTTATCTGATCGATGGCTGCAACTGCTGGTCGCAAATCCAACACGGGTGCCACGCGTGAAATAAGTTCGGCGGCAACGGGCACCGCTGTCCACCCTGCGGTGCGGCGTTTTTCACCGTGAACGAAAACCTCTGGTTCATCAAGGCTTAGGATCAACACATATTTTGGATTACTCGCAGGGAATACCGTTGCGAATGTCGCAATCACGCGATCCTCGTAATACCCACCCGATGGTTTGGGTTTATCCGCTGTGCCGGTTTTACCAGCAACTTCGTATCCTTCAACCTCGCCCAAGCTTGCCGTGCCTTTGGCAACCACTTGGCGCAACATATAGCGAAGCTGTGCCGATGTTTTTTCAGAAATCACCTGTGGGCGGTCTTTGGCAATGCCGCGTTGTTTGATCAAAGTTGGTTTCACACGATAACCACCGTTCGTAATCGTGGCATAGGCTGTCGCGAGATGTAATGGCGTTGCCGCAATCCCGTGACCATATGAAATGGTCATGGTTGAAATATCCGACCAGCGTTTTGGCAAGATCGGTTTGGTTTGTGTGGCAGAACCCAATTCAACATCAACTGGTTCAAAAAACCCAAGATCAGACAACATTTGTTGTTGTGCACCTGCGCCTGCCTCCAGCGCCATGCGCGCGGTGCCAACGTTGGATGATTTCACCATAACATCGGTCAGGCTCAGCGTTTTGCCGTAATTATGAAAATCGCGGATTTTGAATTTGCCAACGCGCATCGGGCTTTCGGTATTAATCAATGTATCTGGTGTGGCCAAGCCTTTTTCCAGATGCGTTGCAGCGGCGAATAATTTGAAGGTTGAGCCAAGCTCATACAAACCTTGGGCCGCACGATTGAACAACGGACTGTCGGATGGATCACCTTCGACCAAGGGGTTTGGGCGATCATTGGGATCAAAATCGGGCAATGACACCATAGAAACGATTTCGCCGGTGTTCACCTCCATCAACACCGCCGATGCACCCTTGGCACCCATAATTTTCATTCCACCGTTTAAGACGCGGCGCGTGGTTGCTTGGGCGGTCAGATCAATTGACAGTTCCAGTGGTGCGCCATTCATCGCAGGATCGCGCAACAATTTGTCGTGGTATTTTTCAATGCCAGCAACGCCGACGATTTCTGCGGCTTGAACACCCTCTTTACCAAATCCAGCACCGCCCAAGATATGCGCTGCCAAATTCCCATTTGGATAAAGCCGCATTTCGCGCGGCCCAAACAACAGGCCGGGTTCACCCAAATCATGCACCGCTTGGCGTTGTTCGGGGCTGATTTTGCGTTTCACCCATAAAAATTTGCGTTTTCCACTGGTGAAATCACGCGTCAGACGTTTTTCATCAAGATCAGGAAAGATTTTCATCAAATCTTTGGCCGCCTTGGCAGGGTTAATCATCAATGGTGGCTGTGCATAGAGCGATTGCGTCGTCAGGTTGGTTGCCAAGACCGTACCGTTGCGATCAACAATATCGGCGCGTTGGTTCAAAATCTGACTGGTGGATGCAATCGCATTGGGTTCGGCAGGTTCGGTTGCCGCCAACATCCCCATACGTGCCCCAATCGCACCAAATGCAAAAAAGAACGCAACCCCCATGATCATCAAACGGTTTTCGGCGCGTTTGCGTTGGCGGGTCATCATTGCTTGGTTTCGCTTGGCACGTTCGCGTGCCTCGATCCGATCAGGGTTTTCACCCTTGGAACGTGCGGAAATAACAGATGCTAATGGGCGCAATGGGGTGCGGTTCATATCATTCAACCCCTTCTGAGTTTTGAACAGCAATCGGCTCGTTTACGATTTCCAAATTTGTTGGGCGCGGCGGGAAGGCCACCAAATTTGTATCGCCAAAATGTTGTGATGACAGCGGGATCAAACCCAATGTTTCAAAGTTCAAATCCGCCAATTCACGCAATCGTTCGGGGCGGTTTAAATATGCCCACTCGGCCTTGAGCACCGAAATCGCTTCGCGTTCAGATGCAATTTCTTGTTGCAGCTTTTGCACACGTTTTGCCGTCGCCTGCGTGCGATAATTTTCGGTATAGGCCCAATAGGCCATACCAACGACCAATGCACAGCATAACAGATAGAGGAAATTCTTCATTTTATACCAGCCTTTCCAAATCAAAATTGGGCAGCCCTAATTTGCGCCCATCAATATTCCCCGCAGGGGCGGATAATCGCCGCGCGAGCCTTAATTTTGCCGAACGGGCACGTGGATTTGCCGCCAGTTCATCTTCGCGTGCGCTGATTGCTTTGCGCCCGATGCGTTCAAACCTTGGTTCGTCTTGTGCCTGTTCTGGTTGATACCTGCTCCCGCGAGGCATTTCAGAACTACGTGCCTGTAAAAAACGTTTCACGATGCGATCTTCCAGTGAATGAAATGTGACCACCGCCAAAATGCCGCCTTCGACCAGCGCATTTTCAGCCGCGATCAATCCATCCACCAATTGGCCTAACTCATCATTCACCGCGATACGCAATGCTTGAAAGCTGCGCGTTGCGGGGTGGGCCTGGTTTGGTTTGGCGCGGGGCAAAGAATTTTCAATCACACGCGCCAATTCACTTGTGGTTTGAAACGCGGCTTCGCTGCGAGCCTTGACGATGTTGCGTGCGATACGGCGCGATGCACGTTCTTCGCCGTAAAGATACAACATATCGGCCAGTGTGGATTCATCCGCTGTGTTTACAATATCAGCGGCGGTTGTTCCCGATTGGGACATGCGCATATCCAATGGGCCGTCTTGGATAAATGAAAATCCACGTTCGGCCTGATCGATTTGCATAGAGGACACGCCAATATCCAAAACCACCCCATCAAGAGGCAGCGCATCGTTTTGTTCCGCAAGCGTATCCAAATTACCAAATTCACCGGCGATCAAGCGAAGGCGATCGCCATATTCACCTGCCCAAACGGCGGCGCGTTCAAATGTTTCGGGATCGCGATCAATGGCATAAACTGTATCCGCACCTGCATCTAATAATGCACGCGTATACCCACCCGCACCAAAGGTGCCATCCAACCAACGCCCAGACACAGGCGCAATGGCATCCAAAATTGGGGACAATAATACGGGAATGTGTGGCGCGGTGGCTGTATCATCTGACGCCTGAACCATTGCTTACACCCCAGGTGCTGCATCAAGAAGGGTGAGAACATCAAAACCTTCTTCGAATTCATCAAGATAATCATCCATCGCACTTGCCTGATCTTCGTATGTGTCTGGATGCCAGATTTGGAATGTGTCACCCGATGCAATAAAGAACACTTGGTTCGTCAGACCCAATTTTTCGCGCAATTTCGGGCTCAGCACGATTTGACCTGTTTCATTTACTTGCAACTGGACGGCCTGCCCTGAAAAGGTGCGCTCCAATGCGCGACGTGGTTTTGATCCACGTGGCAATTGTGCGATTTTATCGTCAACCTCTTCCATCGCGGTCATTGTAAAACCTTCGATGAATTCACGGCGATGGTCGCCGTAAACCAGCACAAGTTGTGGTTCGCGATCTGGGTTGTGTTCTGGATCACAATCTTCGAGCACACGCCGAAAGGCAGCCGGGATAGACACCCGACCTTTTCCGTCCATTTTTTGGACGAATTCACCTTTAAAACGTTGTGCCACCTTTGTGACTCCTCGTTAACATCGGGCCAGAAATGGAAACGGCGGGTTGAGCTGCTGCCACTGCTCAATCCGCCGCCCTCTGTCCCACTTTGGACTGTCTGATTTGTGGTGCCACCTTGGGGGGGTGTCTGCTCGCACGCACGTCAGATCTTTCTTTCAATAAGGAGGGTGCCTGTACGAAACCTGCGAGGTTTTCTTATGTGGGTCTTAACGCCCGTTTAAAATTGCCCTTAACCTTATCTTGCATTTAGGAATACATGGGAAATCATAGTCTGCAAAGGGATTTTTTTAGTCTTTATCGCAAAAACAGCATATCTGATAGTGATTTTTTGCATAGCGTTGCGACAATATGGACAAATAGCCACACTTTATTGTGTCTGACTTTTACATTTACGCTAGATATAGTGATTTTTGAAGATTTCCTATTTATTCCTAAGTTTTTCCTATCTCAGACCATATCTGGTATCGCAAACGCGGAACATAGGTGGAACATATTGAAAAACATGTCATTTTCTAAGAATCAACGCATATGTTTGATTCGTGTTTGTTCCAAAAAACAAAAAGACCGCCAACGGCGTGGCGGTCTCTGATCTGTTACTTTGTTGTGAGTTATCGCGTTAATCAAGCGTGATACGAAAACGTGCAAACCCATCTGGGCCGTCACCTACCGCGGCAAGGTTAACACCCTTAACATCCGCGATACGCTCTTTGGCCTTTGGCCCAGTATCAAACAAGACACTGGTATCGGGCAATGATTTGAATCGCCAATTGGCATCGGCGCGTGGGTTAATCGTGCCTTGTTCTACGATATAGCGCACGATCACATCTCGGTTTGTATCTGGGCCTTCGAATATAATCGTATCGCCCATGGCACCAGGGAATGACCCACCACCAGATGCGCGATAGTTATTTGTCGCAACCACAAATGTCATATCGGGCGTCACCGGTGCGCCATTATATTGCAAATCAACAATGCGGTTCGCATCGGGATTTAACGCACCACCCTTGGAATCAAATTTGGATGGCTGTGATAGATCAACCTGATAGGTTACGCCATCAATCACATCAAAATTGTAGGATGGGAAATCAGGGTTCAGCAATACCTGATCCGCCTGCCCCGCAGTAATCTGATTAAACATACCTGCGGAACGTTCCAACCAATCCTTCACCTGTGCACCCGTAACCTTTACCGCACGCACAGTGTTTGGATAGAGATACAGATCAGATACGTTTTTGATCGCAACATCACCCACAGGAACATCGGTGTAATATTCGGGGCCACCACGACCACCAGCCTTGAACGGAGCAGCGGCGGATAGAATGGGCAAGCCTTCCCATTCGGTGCCTTGCATCATTTCGGTGATATACCAAGTTTGCGCTTGGGAAACGATTTGTACCGAAGGATCATCTGCAACCAATGCGAAATAGGAATGCAGCGGTGCCTCTGTTTGTCCCACCGATCGGCGTACATATTCCAATGTTGCCGCATGCTCATCCGCGATGCTTGCCTCAACTGAGGCAACACTTTCGACCAGTGGGGTGATTTTACGATCTTCGCCACGTTGTGATATTGGCCGCGCTTCAACAGATGACGTCACCACCTGCCATTCATTGCCAGATTTTTCCAACATCAAATCGATCACACCCAAATGCGAACCCCAGAAACCACCCATTGCGGCGGGTTTGCCATGGATTGTGCCCTGGGCGGCGTCAACGCCCGCAAAATCTGCATATTTTTCGCTTGGGAAAACCAGATGGCTGTGACCTGTCATCAATGCATCGATGCCGTCAATTTCGGCCAGTGGGACAGATGCGTTTTCCATACCATCAGTGTGATTTGCAGAACCAATTCCCGAATGGGACAGCGCGATAATAATATCCGCGCCCTTTTCCTTCATTTCAGGAACATAAGCCTTGGCGGTTTCAACGATATCGCGGGCATTTACCTTGCCCTCTAGGTGGCGACGATCCCAGCCCATGACCTGTGGTGGGACAAAGCCAATCAAACCGATTTTGATGGTATGCGCTTCGCCGCTCCCGTCGGTGATCTGTTTGTCGATCAACACATATGGAGGCAACAGAGTTTTGTCGTCGCGCGGGTTTGCACCCATTTCTTTTGCGATATTTGCGCTAACCACTGGAAAATTCGCACCCGCAATGGATTTCATCAAAAAATCCAAACCATAGTTGAATTCGTGATTACCAAGTGTCGATGCCTCATAACCCAGCGTATTCATGGCGGTAATGATCGGGTGCATATCACCCTCTTTCATCCCACGCTCATAGGCGATGTAATCCCCCATGGGATTACCTTGCAGAAAATCACCATTATCAACCAACATTGCATTGGTGGATTCTGCACGGATGTCCTCGATGATGGCGGCGGTACTTGCCAAGCCAACCGTATCGGCCGGGCGATCACCATAATAATCATATGGCATGACATGCACGTGCAAATCGGTTGTTTCCATAATGCGCAGATGCGCCTGATTGCCAGCAGCATTTGCCGAAAACGGATGTAGTGCAAACAGCGAACTGGCAGCGACACCTGTTCCCAATAATGTACGACGATTAAGTTTGGTATGATCAATTGGCATGTTTGGCTCCGACGTTTTGAAAGACCAATGTCATTCTTCTTTGCAAACAAAGAGGAATGGCAATGAAATCTATGGTTCAAATTGACTATGCGGCGAATGTATCAATATCACGACACCTGATCAGCCTAGCCAGCTATTTTTGATAAATCTAGGGTTGATCAAAGTTATTTTGCGGATGGCCTATAAGCCGGATTTTGTTCAGGGCTTGCGCCCGTTGATGACCATTCATCTGGGCCTGCTGTTGCCAACAGGCTCTTGCAACCAACCCGGATCTGCTGGGGCCAAAGCAACCCCGACCGCACGCGGCCACGCGATCCCTATTTGGTTTTGCACCCGGCGGGGCTTGCCTTGCCAGTGATGTTACCACCACCGCGGTGGGCTCTTACTCCACCGTTTCACCTTGACCTGCGTAAACGCGGGCTGTCTTTTCTCTGTGGCGCTTTCCCTTGGGTTACCCCAGGCGGGCGTTACCCGCCGCCGTTGCCTTGTGGTGTCCGGACTTTCCTCACGTAAACGTGCAGCCATCCAGCCATCCGCAATTGCGCATTAAGCACAAGTTTGCCCAAGGTCAACATCCGCGCAAGGGTAATCGCGTGCCAGTGTTTCGATGATTGCAACATCTGCGCCTGTCAGTTTTCCAACCGCGGATGGGTTAAACCGCAAACGAAATGCATCCAGCACGGTTTGCCATGCGGACAAATCATCGCTGGGTGCGCGATAACCAAAGGTTGTCGCGGCCATGCTGAACCGATCCCAATCTGGCACGGCCAAAAAATCGGGGCTTGGCCAAATGGATAACCCCTTGTGAGCAAGGCGTTGCCAATCAAAATTGGGACCTGGATCAAATTTGCGCCCTGACGCCATATCCGAATGGCCAATCACACGTGCCGCGGGGATATTGTTGCGATCAAGAATATCCGCAAGCAATCCTTGCAGTGCAATCATTTGTGTTTCAGGAAAATCGGGCGCATCGCTTTCTGGGCCTTTGTTGGCGATTTCTATGCCAATACTGTGGGAATTGACATCGACCACATTGCCCCATTGCCCAGCGCCCGCATGCCAAGCTCGCATGGTTTCATCAACCAATTGGGTGATCGCGCCATCTTCTGCGACAACATAATGTGCTGATACTTCGACAGATGGATCGCACAACCGTTCAATGGCGGCCTCTGCGGTTTCCATCGCGGTGTAATGCAGCACTACCATGTCAGGTGACAGCCCGTGTTTGCGCGGGCCACAATTTTCTGATTTTACGTGGTGAATATCCACCATTCAACGCTTATTGCGCGGATGCGCTACGTGAATTGAAATAACCGTATGGTGTCCATGAACAGGCGAAACCATCACCATCAGCATCCAATTTCAATGGATCCTTGCGTGGGCCACCTTGCAACAAGAATGTCACCTGCGCCAAATCGCGATCCGCATAATTGTTGCAATTATTTGCGGTGTAATCTTTTTTGTTCCGACGATAGCGCGAACGTCCCACGGTGCGGTCTTTGTTGGCTTGGGCGTAGCTGGCCAAATCTGTGCCACCTTGTTTTTGCGGCAATTCTTTGGCGTCAAACACGGTATAGGTGCGTTTCAACTCTTCCAATTTCGCCGCATCGGTTTCGATGGTTTCACGTTGTGTCACCGCCTCGAAATCTTGGGAATTGGAAATCGTGGAACGATCTGTTTCTGGCAGAGGTGCAGGCGCGGGGGTATCCGTTGCGTTCAACTCATTTTCGGCCTGTTCCAACAGATTATCAACGGACGCGTCATTGCTTGGTGTGGTCGCCAATGTGTTTTCAGCCGCCAATTCACGCTGTGCTTGCGCCTGTTCGGCGCGTTGCAAACGCTGTTCTTCGATGGATAGCGCGGGCGATTGCGGTGTTACAGATTCAAAATAATCATCTGGTGTTGGCGGTGGTGGTGAACACGCCGCCAACAAACCCGCAGTAATCGTCATACCCAAAATTAAACGCATATTTGCCTCTTACAATTTTTAGGCATTCTATGCCCTTAACAAAAACTTACCACCATTTATTTGGTTTGGAAACAAAACCTGCGGATTGTTCCAAGCGATAAGCGATATTTAGCATATCACCCTCTTCCCAAGGACGTCCAATCAACTGTAGCCCCAATGGCAATCCATTGGCATCCGTACCCGTTGGAACCGACACACCTGGCAAACCAGCCATGTTAACCGTCACGGTAAACACATCGTTAAGATACATTTTAATTGGGTCTTCGTTTTTCATTTCACCAATGCCAAACGCAGCAGACGGTGTTGCAGGTGTTAAAATCGCATCCACACCCGTTGCATATACATCGTCGAAATCTTTCTTGATCAACGTGCGTACACGCTGTGCACGGCGATAATAGGCATCGTAAAATCCTGCGGATAATACATATGCGCCAATCATCACACGGCGTTTCACCTCGTCACCGAAACCTTCGGCGCGGGTGCGTTCGTACATTTCATTGATACCTTCGCCAGATTGCAACGTGGCGCGTTTGCCATAGCGCACGCCATCATAACGGGCGAGGTTTGATGATGCTTCGGCTGGTGCCAGAACATAATATGCAGGCAATGCGTATTTGGTATGGGGCAGTGAAACATCGACGATTTCAGCACCCGCATCGCGCAACATATCCGCACCATCTGCCCACAGCTTTTCAATTTCGGCGGGCATGCCATCAATGCGATATTCATTTGGAATACCGATTTTCTTGCCTTTGATATCACCCGTCAGCATCGATTCAAAATTTGGCACAGGCAGGTTTGCAGATGTGGAATCTTTGGCATCATACCCTGCCATTGTTTCCAACATGATCGCAGCATCACGCACATCTTTCGTCATGGGACCCGCTTGATCCAGCGATGACGCAAATGCGATCACGCCCCAACGTGAACAACGACCATAGGTGGGTTTCACACCTGTGATCCCAACAAATGCCGCAGGTTGGCGAATGGAGCCACCGGTATCCGTACCCGTTGCCGCCAAACACAAATCCGCAGCAACAGCCGCCGCAGACCCACCAGATGAACCACCCGGTGTCAATTTTGTATCCGAACCTTCACGACGCCATGGATTGATCGCAGGGCCATAGGCAGATGTTTCATTCGATGAACCCATCGCGAATTCATCCATGTTCAATTTGCCCAACATAACCGCACCAGAATCCCACAGCTTGGTGGTGATCGTGCTTTCATATTCGGGTTTAAAACCGTCAAGGATATTTGATGCCGCTTGAGATTTCACACCTTTGGTGCAAAACAAATCTTTGATACCAAGTGGAATACCACACATATCAGGCGCATCGCCCGCGCCGATACGCGCATCCGCCGCCTTGGCCTGTTCGATGGCGATGTCAGGTGTGTGTGCACAATATGCGTTCAACGCATCCGCACCCGCCGCCGCATCCAGACAGCTTTGCGTTAATTCAACAGCGGTAATTTCTTTGGCGCGGAGTTTTTCGCGTGCACCCGATATGGTTAGTTTTGATAATTCGCTCATAATCTATTCCACCACTTTTGGCACAGCAAAGAAACCTTCGCGCGCATCAGGCGCATTGGCCAAAATCTTGTCTTGTTGATAACCATCTGTCACCTCGTCCTTGCGCATTGGCAGGTTCATTGGGGTGACAGATGTCAATGGTTCCACACCTTCGACATCAACCTCGGACAGCTGTTCCATAAAATCCAAAATGCCTGACAGTTCCCCTGCCAAGGCATCTAAATCTTCGTCTTTTACTTCGATCCGCGCCAAATATGCTGCGCGGCGTGCTGTTTCTTTGTCGATCGACATGTGCTGTTCCATCCGATGGTCATCTGTTTGGGCGATATTTATCGGGCAAGGCACAGTTTCGCAAGGCGACAATGCACCCTGCCCGCTATTCACGCAGTTTTGCAAAAAAATCTGTTAGCAAACGCTCTGCCGGCTTGGCGTTTATCCCATCGTAAACCTCTGGTGCGTGGTGGCATTGGGCGTGCTGGAAAATGCGCGGCCCCTGTTCCACCCCACCCGATTTTGGGTCACTTGCCCCATAATAAAGGCGTGCAAGGCGTGCGTTTGAAATGGCGGCGGCACACATCGGGCATGGCTCCAGCGTGACGTATAGGTCAGCATTGGTTAACCGTTCCGCGCCCAATACATCACAGGCTGCGCGAATGGCCAAGATTTCTGCATGTGCTGTGGGATCATTCAATTCACGCGTCCGATTCCCAGCCGATGCGATCACATCTCCATTTCGCACGATCACCGCGCCAACGGGCACTTCGCCACGATCGGCCGCGGCGGCGGCCTGTTCCAGTGCGATATCCATAAAGCTGTTAAATTGTGTCATAGAATTGTCTTGCGCCAAAACGAACATAACTTGCAAGACCCAAGCGTTTGGCGCATAGGGGGCATATGAGCCAAGAACCAGAACGTATTGCCAAATTCCTTGCCCGCGCGGGCGTTGCATCGCGCCGCGAAATCGAACGTATGATTGAAGCGGGTCGTATCACGCTAAATGGCGAGGTGTTGAAAACACCTGCGGTCAAGGTAACAGATGCCGATAATATCATTGTCGACAACAAACCCGCCCCAACAAAACAGCCCCCGCGGTTTTGGCGCTATTACAAGCCGCTTGGTTTGGTCAGCACAGAACGTGATGAAAAAGGGCGCAAAACCATTTTTGATGATCTGCCCGAAGATATGCCGCGCACCATGAGCGTGGGGCGTTTGGATATCAATTCCGAAGGATTGTTATTGTTAACCAATGATGGTGGTATCAAACGCAAATTGGAATTGCCCGCCACGGGTTGGTTGCGCCGATACCGCGTGCGTGTGAATGGTCGCCCCACTGATGAAACGTTCGAACCATTACGCCAAGGTGTTGTGATTGATCGCGAGGTTTTCGCACCAATGGAAGTGATCCTTGATCGCCAACAAGGGGCGAATGCGTGGCTCACCGTTGGGCTTCGCGAAGGTAAATACCGCGAGGTACGCCGCGCCATGGAACATGTTGGCATGAAGGTGAACCGCCTGATCCGTATCAGTTACGGCCCATTTCAATTGGGCGATATGGAACCGGGTGAAGTGCGCAGCATTCCAACCCGCGTGTTCAAAGAACAGCTTGGCCCAGAAGGTGCCGATTTATTTGATACAGTGGACGAAAGCGACAAGCCAAAACGCACGTTAAAGCCACGCCCAAACAAATCGCGCGGCACACGAAATTCGCCCCGCAGCGATGCAGGCAATAAAAAACCAAATAAAAAACGGCGCTAATTAACTGGGTTTCAGATGGCCCGCCATCTGACGCCCATCGCGCCCATCAATCAATTCGTATTCAATAGGTTGATCATCCTGAAGCGATTCAATCCCTGCTTCTTGCAACGCGGATACATGAACAAAAATATCTTTGTCGCCGTCTTCGGGTTGGATAAAACCATAACCCTTTGCAGCATTAAACCACTTCACTTTTCCCTTTGCCATTAGATTAGTCCCTTAATCTTGAACGATAGCACGGCGAAATTCCGTGCCACACGCGCATCTGCCATGCACCCTCGGGGGTGAGGTTCTAAAATTTGACAAAGTCACAGCAGACATCGCGACGTAGCGTAACTTAACCCAAAAAGTGATTTTTTCAAAATACTTGCTCGCGCATGCGCGGGTCGATTGGCCAAAAGTTGCTTGCAGGTCTGATTCACAGCCCCTATTTCTGATGGAAATGAGTAATTTAGGCGGAGAATCCCCAAATGGCAGATTTATTTACCATCGAAAACCTCGGCAATTTGGCCGTATTGATCTTTTTGCAAGCTGTGCTTGGCTTTGACAACTTGTTGTATATTTCAATTGAATCACAACGTGCACCTTTGGAATCTCAGAAAAAGGTACGCTTTTGGGGCATTATCATCGCCGTTGCGTTGCGGGTTGTGTTGCTGTTCACAATGATTCAGCTGATCGAAATGATGAAAGAACCGTTTTATGTGTTCAACATGCCCGGCATCCTTGAAGGTGGCGTAAACTTTGCCACGGTGGTGTTCCTAATCGGGGGTATGTTCATCATGTATACCGCGTTCAAGGAAATTACCCATATGTTGACCATCGAACATCTTGAAACCGATGTCGAAAAGAAAAGCGGCAAATCAGCGGCGCAGGTTATCACCCTGATCGTGATGATGAACTTGATCTTTAGCTTTGATTCAATCCTATCTGCCCTTGCGATCACTGATGTGTTCCCCGTGCTCGCGATTGCGATCCTGGCATCTGGTGCGGCAATGTTGTTATTGGCCGATGGTGTGACGGTGTTCTTGAAGAAAAACCGCATGTACGAAGTTTTGGGTCTGTTTATTCTGCTAATTGTTGGTGTTGTTCTGTTGGGCGAAGTTGGACCAGCTGCAGCACATGCGATGCATGACGATAGTTTGCAAATCCGCATCTTTGGCTATGAATTGCTGCCAATGTCCAAAACGACATTCTATTTCTCTGTAATCGTTCTGGTTGCGGTGGAAATTATCCAATCTGGATATCAGAAAAAGCTCGCGCATGAACGTGCGGCAGGCGCCAAACACTAAAATAAGTAAAAATAATGAAAACCGCAGACTAGTATCTGCGGTTTTCCTTTATATATTGGTTGTACTTGGGGTTTTCTCGAATTGAGGAAAGAATGTCTGCATCCAGCCTGAAATGGTTTAACTTTATTATTCTTGTTGCCGTGATCGTCACGGTGTCTTTTGGCGCATTTGCAGGTGGTCTGTAATGGCGCAACGATTTGGCGGAAAATATAGCCCGACGGCACAGACGAATAAATTTCGCGGGCGCAAAACCTATCAATCCAACATTCGCACCAAGATTTTATTCTTGGCACCTATGCCCCTGTTATTTGCCGCAATCGGCGAATTGCGTGCAGGCGATGCAATTGGAATGCTTTCGGAACTGGGCGCATTTGCGATTTTGATTTTGGCGGCTTGGTTGTTACGCGATGGTTTAGATGCCGAACAAGCCTATCACGCACGTAAAATCGCCCGCCCCCCTGCGATCCCTCGAAAAATTTTCGCATCAGTGCTCACAGCACTTGGTGTTGGCGCTGCCAGCTACTTTGGTTGGAAACAGGGCATTTTGCCCTCGATCATTTTCGCCGCCATCGCAGGTGGTGCACATACGTTCAGCTTTGGCATCGATCCCTTGCGCAAAAAAGGCATGGAAGGCGTGAATGAATTTGACGCCCAACGCGTGGCCAAGGCCGTGGAAAAGGCGGAAAAACTGGTGGCCGAAACATTGGCCGCATCCAAACGCATTGGGGATCGCCAAATCGAGGGTCGGGTCGAGGCATTGGCATCCGCCGCACGCGATATGTTTCGCACCGTCGAAGAAGACCCACGCGATTTGACAACGGCGCGAAAATTCATGAGCATCTATTTAAAAGGTGCGCGTGATGCGACTGTAAAATTTGCCGATTTTTTTAGTAAAACCAAAGATGAAAACGCGCGCCAAGATTACAAAGATTTGCTCAGCGATCTTGAACGTAGCTTTGATGCGCAACGTGAAACCATGCTGTTGGATAACCGCACAGACCTTGATGTTGAAATCGAGGTTCTGCGCGACCGATTGAAACAAGAAGGCCTTCAGGCCAAACCATAACACCGACCGATTAGGAGAAACCATATGTCCGATATCCGAGCAAAGGCAGAAACTGCCCTTAAAGAAGTGGAAGAAGTTACCGCCGTTATTTTGCCAGAACCAAAGGGCGAATTGGTTGTAATCGAAGAGATGAAACCAAATGAACAGGCCGCAATTGATGCGCGTGTCAAAGAAATCGACATGGATAATACGCAATCCATCATCGAATTTGGTTCATCCGCGCAAACAGAATTGCAAGCAATCAGCCAAGAAATGCTGGCAGGTGTGCGCAACAAGGATGTTGGCCCCGCAGGCGAAAGCCTGCGTTCAATGGTGACATCCATTCGTGGTTTTTCCGTTGATGAATTGAACCCAAATCGCAAATTGTCATGGTGGGAACGTCTGATCGGGCGCACAGCACCCGTTGCCAAATTCATGGCGAAATACGAAACCGTACAGGGACAGATTGACCGCATCACCGACGAATTGCTTGATCACGAACATATCTTGCTCAAAGATATCAAATCGCTTGATAAACTATATGGCAAAACGCTCGCATTTTACGACGAAATCGGTTTGTACATCGCCGCAGGTGAAACCAAAATCGCCGATCTTGATGCCAAAACAATCCCTGCCAAAGAAAAACAGGTTGAAAAAGCCAAGAAAGACCAAGGCGTGATCAAAGCGCAAGAATTGCGCGATTTGCGTGCAGCGCGTGACGATCTGGAACGCCGTGTGCATGATTTGAAATTGACCCGTCAGGTGACAATGCAATCCTTGCCATCCATTCGTCTGGTTCAGGAAAACGACAAATCACTGGTTACTAAAATCAATTCGACCTTGGTCAACACCGTTCCATTGTGGGAAACCCAATTGGCACAGGCCGTTACAATCCACCGTTCACGCGAAGCCGCAGAAGTGGTGAAAGAGGCCACCGATTTGACCAACGAATTGTTGGAAAGCAATGCGGAAAATCTACAAGCGGCAAACCGCGAAGTGCGCCAACAAATGGAACGCGGTGTATTCGATATCGAAAGCATCAAAAAGGCGAACCAATATTTGATCGACACGATCGAAGAAAGCTTGAAAATCGCCGATGAGGGCAAAGCACGTCGTGCATCCGCCGAAACCGAATTGCAAGATATGGAAGCCAAGCTGAAAGAAACTTTGGCCGCTGCCAAAGCCAAGGAAACAGGCACTGGCGATAATATTGCGACATCGACGGACAGCTAAACATTTGCGCGGCGTCGCATAACCGCCGCGCGATTCGACCATCAAAGGAGCGAAAACATGGGCATTTTGGATTTTATCACCGGTGAATTGATCGACGTTATCCATTGGACGGATGATAGCGACGATACAATCGTTTGGCGGTTTGAACGTGAAGGCCATGAAATCAAATACGGTGCCAAACTGACCGTGCGCGAAGGCCAAGCGGCCGTATTCGTGCATGAAGGCCAGATTGCCGATGTGTTTTCACCAGGGCTTTATATGTTGGAAACCAACAATATGCCGATCCTGACCACATTGAATTACTGGGACCACGGTTTCAAAAGCCCATTTAAATCCGAAATCTATTTCGTGAACACAACGCGGTTTAGCGATCTGAAATGGGGTACAAAAAACCCTGTGATGTGTCGCGACGCCGAATTTGGCCCCGTGCGTTTACGTGCATATGGGACATATGAGGTTAAGGTTTCTGATCCTGCGCGTTTCTTGACCGAAATCGTGGGCACGGATGGTGAATTCACCACCGATGAAATCAGCTATCAAATCCGCAACATCATTGTGTCACGTTTTTCCTCCGCGATTGCGACTTCGGGCATTCCTGTGCTTGATATGGCCGCGAATACGCCAGAGCTGGGCAAACATTTGGCGCAACGTATCGCACCTGAAATCGCGGAATATGGGATCGAATTGCCAAACTTGTTCATCGAAAACATTTCCTTGCCTGACGCGGTAGAAGCGGCGTTGGACAAACGCACATCCATGGGTATCGTGGGTGATTTGCGCACTTTCACCCAATATTCCACCGCAGAGGCCCTGACCACCGGTGCCGCGACACCTGGAAATGGTGGCGGTTTGGCCGCTGGCATGGGTGCGGGTATGGGTATGGCAATGGCAGGTCAAATGGCACAGCAAGGCCCATGGGGCGCACGCCCTGACAATGCGTATATGCCACCACCGCCACCACCTGTGGAAAAGGTCTGGCACATTGCCGACAATGGCAAAACCAAAGGCCCCTATGCACGTGCCGAATTGGGCCGCATGGCCGAAGAGGGTAAATTAAAGCGTGACACCTATGTCTGGACTGTTGGTTTGGATGGTTGGAAAACCGCAGGTGAACTGGATGAATTGGCACAGCTTTTCACCATCATGCCGCCCCCCGCACCAAAGGGTTAATCGCAGAACATGACCGAGGCACCCGCCTTTGAACAAATTTCCATGACCGAGGAACACCGTTTTCCTTGCGAAAGCTGTGGTTCGGACCTGCGGTTCGAACCGGGCACGGATTTGTTAAGTTGTGATCATTGCGGCAATCAACAACAGATTGAACACAGTGCTGGGTTTCGCGGACAAGCCGTGCGCGAATTGGATTTTCGCCGCGCAATCAAAGAAGGCCTGTCTGAATTTGACATGGCCGAAATTCAAACCGTTACTTGCACCAATTGCGGGGCGCATAACGAATTTGATGCGGACACACACGCCGCAGAATGCCCGTTTTGTGCAACCCCAATTGTGACCGGCACCGGTGTTGAACGCCAAATCAAACCGCGCGGCCTGTTACCTTTTCACCTGTCTGAAAAAGAAGCCCGCCAACAAATGACAGATTGGTTGGGGCGCTTATGGTTTGCGCCATCGGGGCTTAAGGCTTATGCGCGAAAGGGGCGTAAAATGTCGGGGGTTTATGTGCCCTATTGGACATATGATGCGCAAACGCAATCGGATTACACGGGCCAGCGTGGCACCGTTTATTACGAAACCCGCCGCGTTTCCGTGGTGGTGAACGGGCGGCGCCAAATGCGCACGCGCCAAGTTCCCAAAATCCGTTGGAAAAATGTACGTGGACGGGTCGCGCGATTTTTTGACGATGTTCTGGTGCTTGCGTCGCAAAGTCTTCCGAAAAAATATACCGATGGATTGGCACCTTGGGATTTATCATCCATGCAACCCTATCGCCCCGAATATCTGGCAGGGTTTCGCGCCGAAGGGTATACCGTAACGCTTGAGGATGGATATGCCGAGGCGGCGGAACACATGAACCGCATGATCGAACGCGATGTGCGTTTTGATATTGGCGGGGATCGCCAACAGATTGATCATATTTCAACAGATGTGGGAACATTAACGTTCAAACATGTTCTGCTACCAGTTTGGGTGGCGGCCTATAAATATCAGGGTAAAACCTATCGTTTTGTTGTGAATGGACGCACAGGAAATGTGCAAGGCGAGCGCCCATTTTCAAAGTGGAAAATTATATTCGCAATTTTGTTTGGCCTGATCGTCGCCGCGATCTTTGGTTATATGGTGGCACATGGTCAGAACAATGGCACCTTTCCAAACGGTAATTTCAACTTAGAATGGTTAGATTAGCCCATGTTTCCAATTCGCGATCATAATCCATCCCGTCATCCCGCCTATGTCACATGGGGGTTGATGGCGGTGAACATTATTGTGTTCATGCTCTATGTGCCGATTTTGGGTGATGATATCGCGCTTGCGAATTTCTTTGATACTTGGGCTATGGTCCCAGCGGAAATCACATCTGGCACTGAATACCATACGGCACTTACATCGATGTTTCTGCATGGTGGGTTCATGCATATCGCGGGTAACATGCTGTTTTTATGGATATTTGGCGACAATGTCGAAGATACAATGGGGCATATTCCATTCCTTTTGTTTTACCTTGCTGCTGGGTTTGCAGCGGATGCGATACATGTTTTGTCTGATCCCAATTCACCCATCCCAACCGTTGGTGCATCGGGTGCCATTGCGGGTGTGATGGGGGCGTATTTGTTGCTCTTTCCCAATGCGAAGGTCGACATTCTGCTTATCCTTTTTGTTTTTATTCGCATCTTTACCTTGCCTGCATTTGTTGTGCTTGGGGTTTGGATGGCGATGCAACTGTTTGGCGGCGTGGCCAATACCGCGGCGGGTGGTGGCGTGGCCTATTGGGCGCATGTCGGTGGTTTTGTTGCTGGCGTGATCTTCACACTCCCGCTCTGGGCAAAACGCGGGGGCAAACAATTTTGGCAGCGAAGCGATTATCACCCACCCCATAAACCCACATTTGAAACCCGCAGCACAACAATTCCTGTTGTTCGGAGACGCAAATGAAACAAAAACTGACCTGTCATTGTGGCGCGGTGGAAATGCGCGTTGAACTGAAACACGGAATTGATTCCGCCCATCGTTGTACGTGTTCATTTTGTCGCCGTCGTGGCGCGCTAAGCGCGGCTGTTGCCTATCCCGATGGGCTGGAAATTATCAAGGGTGCGGACAAGCTCACGCTTTATCAATTCAACACCCATGCCGCAGAACATTATTTCTGTTCGATTTGTGGGAATTACACCCATCATCGCCGCCGCTCGAACCCAAATGAATATGGGGTGAATGTTGGGGCGATTGATGGTGTTGATCCATCCAAAATTGAAAATCCACCTTGGATGGATGGTATCAATCACCCAAGCGATAAATAATCCGTCGTGCGTTAAAGCTGTTCCAATACAGCCTTGGTCATCATAACACGCGCAAATTCACCTTCTAAATTTGCCATGCTCACCGCATGAATCGTATCTGCGGGGATCACGGCGCCATCAATTCCATTTGCGTCATAGGCCCAAACCGCATCACCGACATAGATCGCATCAAACCCAAGGTTCCCGGCCATACGCGTTGTGGTTTCAACGCAATGGTTTGCCGTACCCCCACAAAGGATCAACCGGTTGATGCCCGCATCGCGCAAATCGGATTCCAAACTTGTGCCGATAAAGCTGCTGTTTACATGTTTCACATAAACCTTTTCACCCTTTTGGGGGGCCGCAAATGGTTGGACATCTGAACCGCTCAGTTCTGCGCGAAAGGCAGAGTTTTCTTCGTGCGAATGATGATGCACATGGATCACTGGCAAACCATTTGCACGCGCGCCGCTCAGCAGCATACCAATGTTTTGGCTTGCCTCTGGACACGAACGCGCCGCTCCCGTGACGTCACGATGCACAAATGCCATTTGCACATCGATCACCAAAAGTGCTGTGTTCATCATAGCCCCAGACAAAACCGCATCACCGCTTTTTGCGCGTGCAATCGGTTTTCTGCCTCGTCAAACACAACGGATTGTGGGCCATCCATGACCTCTGACGTCACTTCTTCTTCGCGATGCGCTGGCAGGCAATGCATGAATACCGCTTGTTCACCTGCGGTTTCCATCAATGCCTTGTTCACCTGATACGGGCGCAACATATTATGGCGGCGTTCACGTGCGGATTGTTTGTCATGCATCGACAACCATGTATCGGTGACGATCAAATCAGCGCCTGCAACGGCCTTGTTCGCATCGCGTTCGATTACGATTTCAGATCCTTTGCCACGGGCGAAACCGATGATTTCGGATTCTGGTTCCAACTGTGCAGGGCCTGCGAATGTCACGTCAAATTCAAACTGTCCCGCCGCATGCAACAAGCTGTGACACACATTGTTGCCATCCCCCAGATACACCACTTTTTTACCTTTGATCGCACCGCGATGTTCCTCATAGGTCATGATATCTGCCATAATCTGACAAGGATGCGTGCGATCGGTCAGGCCGTTAATCACCGGCACATCGGCATATTCCGCCAATTCCAACAGAATGCTTTCATCAAAGGTACGGATCATGATCATATCGACATAGCGTGACAAAACACGCGCGGTATCGGCAATGGTTTCACCATGCCCCAATTGCATTTCTGAACCAGACAGAACCATTGATTGTCCACCCAATTGACGCACGCCCATGTCAAATGAAACACGTGTGCGCGTAGATGGCTTTTCAAAGATCAGCGCAACCATGCGCCCATCCAGCGGGGTTTCGGAATCTGGCGTGCCCTTTGGCAAACCCGCGCGGGCAGATTTCATCGCATTTGCTTGATCCAGTATTGCGCGCAAATCATCGGCACTGGTTTTATGGATGTCTAAAAAGTGGTTCATTGTTTTGCCTCCAACGCGGTTGCGGCCTGATCCAGTCGATCAACCGCTGTCGCGATTTCGTCGTTTGAAATATTCAAGGGTGGTAGCAAGCGGATCACGTTATCACCACCTGGCACAGTAAGGATTTGCGCATCATAACCTGCGTTCACCACATCAATGTTTGTGACCTTGCATTTAATGCCCAACATCAAACCAGATCCGCGTACCTCTTCAAAAATATCAGGATGGTTTGCGACCAACCCTTCCAGTTTTTGGCGAAACAGCCCGGCTTTTTCCCCGACGCCCGTTAAAAACGTATCATCGGCAACAATGTTCATCACCGCCTTGCCCACGGCACAGGCCAATGGGTTGCCACCATATGTGGACCCATGTGTCCCCGCAACCATGCCACTGGCCGCACGTTCTGTCGCTAAACACGCGCCAAGCGGAAAGCCACCCCCGATACCTTTGGCAATCGCCATAATATCGGGTGTCACACCCGCCCATTCATGCGCAAACAATTTACCAGTACGCCCCATGCCGCATTGAATTTCATCCAAGATTAACAAGATGCCGTTTTGATCGCACAACTCGCGCAATGCTTTTAAGAACTGATCGGGAACGGGAACAATACCGCCCTCGCCCTGAACAGGTTCAATCAAAATCGCGGCTGTTTTATCGCTGATCGCAGCCTTGGTTGCGTCAAGATCGGCAAATGGCACATGGATGAATCCCGGCAATAACGGGCCAAAACCTTTGGTCAGTTTTTCTGCACCAGCGGCAGAAATCATACCCAATGAGCGGCCATGAAATGATCCGTTGAATGCAATGATTTCGTTGCGCTCAGGCGCGCCGTTTTCATAATGAAATTTGCGCGCCATTTTGACCGCGCATTCCATGCTTTCAGTTCCTGAATTGGTGAAAAACACCGTATCGGCAAAGGTATGTTCAACCAACGCATCGGCCAAGGCCTGTTGATTTGGAATGTTGTACAAATTGGACGTATGCCACAATTGCCCCGCCTGATCTGTCAACGCAGATACCAACGCGGGGTGCGCGTGGCCCAATACGTTTACCGCAATGCCACCAGCCACATCCAAAAATCGTCGGCCCGTTTCATCAATCAACCAGCAACCTTCGCCTTTTACAAACGAAAGAGGTGCACGAGAATAGGTCGGCAATACTGAAGAAATCACAGCGTTTACTCCTGTTGATGAAACGTCAAAAAACCCTGTTGGCGCAATTACTGTGACGAGTCAATTATTGCTTGTGGATTGTGAGCAATACTATATCGCTAGTGGCGAATTTCTAACAATGCCAAAGGCCGTGTCATGCCTCGCCAAAATCCATTGCTGGCTGCAAGCCTGATCCTTTTTGCGGGGCTTTTCATCGCTGGAACGATGGTCTTGGCAAAGATGTTGGGCCAAGACACGCTCGGCCCCGCGCTGCATCCGTTTCAGATTAGCTTTGGTCGATTTTTATTCGCCTTTATCATCCTGTCTGGTGCATTCGTTTTATTGCGCGAAAAAATATCCAACCCCAATTTAAAATTGCACGTTGTGCGATCCGCTTGTGGTTGGTTGGGCGTCAGCTTGATGTTTGCATCCGCATCCATGATCCCATTGTCCGATGCCACGGCGATCAGCTTTCTTAACCCTGTGTTTGGTATGATATTTGCCATCCCATTTTTGGGTGAACGTGTCGGGCGATACCGTTGGATTGCTGCGATTACTGCCATAATCGGTGCTGTCATATTATTACGCCCCAGCGCGACCAGCATCCAAATCGGTGGGCTTGTAGCCCTTGGCGCGGCCTTGGCGCTTGGCTTGGAATTGATTGTGATCAAGCTGATTTCAAATGGCGAAAAATCGCTTCAAATTTTGTGGGTGAACAATGCAATTGGCCTAACGATCGCGGGCATCGCAGCCAGTTTTGTTTGGCATCCCCCTACTGGTGCTCAATGGATTGCGCTGGCGGGTGTTGGCGCGTTAATGGTTTGTGCACAAACTTGTTTTGTGAATGCAATGAAACGCGCAGACGCCAGTTTCGTTGCTCCATTTTCATATGCGACGCTGGCCTATGCGGCGATGTATGATTATGTTTTATTCGGACAAGCATTGGATCGGATTAGCGTGATTGGTGCCGTTTTCATCCTTGGCGGTGCATTATTGCTGGCATGGCGGGAAGGTTTACATCAGAAAACGTAAACCTTTGGTGATAAAAACAAGGCTTTGCCTTGTAACCCTTTGCCCAATCGCTATTATAGAACAGTTGAATTTTCTCAGATCCCTTGGCAATCTGCCGCGCCACTGTCGATCTGATAGGCTTGGAGGCCCAAAATGGCTTGGACAGATGATCGTGTAGAAGTTCTAAAAAAAATGTGGGGCGAAGGTAAATCCGCCAGCCAAATCGCCAAGGAATTGGGCGGTGTCACCCGTAATGCGGTTATTGGCAAAGTGCATCGTTTGGGTCTGTCCAATCGTGCAACCACGACCAAAGCACCTGCAAAAAAACCAGCCACCGCGGCCAAGGCAAAACCAGCAGCCGCGCCCAAGACAAAGGCCGCACCGGCATCATCAAACAAACCTGCGCCAAAGGTTGCGGCCGAAACACCGTTGCCAATGAATGCGGTCAACATTCCGCCGCGCAAACCGATCATCAAGGCTGGTCAACCATTGCCGCCACAACCATCCACCAATGAAATCAGCGAAGAGGCCTTAACCAAAGCTGCCGAAGTGGTGAAAAAGGCCAAGAAATTGCACCTGATGGAATTGACCGAAAAAACATGCAAATGGCCGGTTGGCGATCCTGCTACGGATGATTTTTGGTTTTGCGGTTTGAACACAGAAACCGGCAAACCATATTGCGAGGCACATAACGCTGTTGCATTCCAACCGATGTCCGCACGGCGCGATCGCCGTTCACGCTAGGGTGTAAAAATGTTACGCGCGCCGGTTCCAATCTTGCGTATGTTTGACGAAGACAAGGCGCGCGCATTTTACATTGATTATTTGGGTTTTGTTCCGTTTTTCGAACATCGTTTTTTTGATGATGCGCCATTGTATATGGGGCTCGCCAAAGATAACTGTGTGATCCATCTTTCCGAGCATCACGGTGATGCCACCCCTGGCAGCGCGATCCGTATCGAAACCGATGACATTGATGCATTTCATGCCGCCCTGCCCGAATATAAATACGCACGCCCCGGTATCATGGACCAAGATTGGGGTTGTCGCGAAGTGATCATCACCGACCCGTTTGGCAATCGTTTGGTGTTTTTCCAGGATACACCCGCCGTTCCACGTAACCGCCCATAGGCAAACACATGATAAAATACACGTTAAAATGTGAACATGGCCACCAGTTCGAAAGCTGGTTTGAATCCGCCAACGCCTATGACAAATTGTTTGGCGCGGGCATGGTGACTTGTTCTGTTTGTGGCACATTGGGCGTGGAAAAATCGATTATGGCACCGCGTGTGCAAACGTCTCGTGAACGCCCCGCCAAAGGGCCGTTATCGCAACCTGCATCACCTGCCGAACAAGCGTTGGCCGAAATGCGCAAAAAAATCGAGGCAGAGGCCGAAAATGTCGGCGGAAATTTCGCCAAAGAAGCGCGTAAAATTCATGATGGCGAAGCACCCGAACGATCCATCATCGGAGAGGCAAAAATCGATGACGCCAAGGCATTGATCGAAGACGGCATACCTGTTGTGCCTTTGCCTTGGGGGCGTAATAAGCGTTCGAATTAACCCTACTCTGCCCATTCATGACCAAGCCGTGCCAGCTGTGTTTCAATGAATGCGGGATAATCGGCATGATCACGTAGATTGGCGAACGATTTTGCATGGATCACCAAATCCAGCGGATATAACGTATCGCGATCCGCGCATAATAATAAATGTTCCATCGCATCATCAACCTGTCCTGTTTCAGACAGCAATGCCGCATAATTTATCAACCCATCGGGGCATAATCGCTTGATTTCAGGCAGGATTTTTTTCAATTCGGTCAATGCGTTAAATTGCGCGCGCGCACCTGCAAATATGTTTTTCAACGACAATACCGCGCCCAGATTGCACAAATGCTCGCCCGATGTTTTGGCCATGTGAATGGCAGCGCGTGCCTTGATTTCTGCCTTGTTTAAAAACGCCAATCGCGCCTCATCATCATCACATGTCAGCGCTTGGTGCACCAAACACACCACCCATTGGGTTTGAATTCGGGCGTTGTGTTCAGAATTCATCTCGCCACCCATAACCATTCCTGCGGCCAGATTTTCGGCAATCTTTGCACAGGCTGAATATGCGGCAAAATCCGTTGACTGTTCACGCATCAAACGATGCAATTCCAGCCAGAGCGATATCTGTTGAAATCGTGCCTTTCCAAACAAGCGCGGTTTGATTTGCGCCAAATATTCCCCAGCCAATTCCAATGAATCGCGTGCCATTGGTCGCGGCAAGTAATAAGCCAAAGCATTGAGGATATAGCACAGCAAATACACGCGTTGTCGATATTGTTTCCCATCTGTCAAACTGGCAATTGACATGTCTTGGGCGGCGGATAACAATATTTTTCGCGCTGATCCTGTCTGCATTTGCGCAAGCTCAAAATCACAATACGCTAATCCCGCCATTGCGTGGCAATCACCTTGTGATAACGCGAGCGCATCTGAAAATTGTTCACGCGCCAACTGCAACATTCGTTCGTATTCATCCGATCCGTTGCACAATCGCAATCCCTCGATCAACAACGAACCGTAATGGCGATGGGTCTCTGCGCTCGGATCATTGGCAATATTGGCCTGTGCGGTTTCCACAGCGCTGTTAAACAATGTCGCTGCATTTGCCTTGTCACCAAGTTGCATTCGAAATGTCATCCATTCGATACGAAGCCGTGATAAATTTTGTTTAAACCGCATAATGTTTTCACCAAAGTCGCTTTCGACTTCGATAATGGGAATGGGCAAACTTGTCACCCAGATTACGCCTATTTACTGGGTACAAATTGCAGTTCCCCTTGCCCTTTGCGGTTGCGTTCGCTAACCAGCAAACCGAATGAATACAAAGACGCAGGAGAATGTGATGTCTCGTCTCGTGATGAAATTTGGTGGAACCTCGGTTGCGGATCTGGAACGTATTTCAGTTGCCGCAAAAAAGGTTGCACAAGAGGTGGCAAATGGCCACGAGGTGGTCGTGATTGTATCGGCCATGTCTGGTAAAACAAATGAATTGGTTGGCTGGGTGCGTGAAACATCCCCGATCTATGATCGTGCCGAATATGATGCGGTTGTATCATCGGGTGAAAACATCACCGCTGGCTTGATGGCCATGACATTGCAAGAAATGGGGATCAAGGCGCGAAGCTGGCAAGGCTGGCAAGTGCCCCTTAAAACCACCGATGCACACGAGGCGGCGCGGATCGAAGAAATTCCAACAGATAACCTTGATGCATCATTTGCATCGGGTCACAAGGTTGCTGTTGTTGCGGGCTTTCAGGGCATTGGCCCAGATGGGCGCATCACAACATTGGGGCGTGGTGGTTCAGACACCACCGCCGTGGCATTTGCCGCCGCTCTGAGCGCAGAGCGTTGTGATATCTATACCGATGTGGATGGCATTTACACCACCGACCCACGCATCGTAGACACAGCGCGTAAAATCCGTAAGATTTCTTACGAAGAGATGTTAGAACTGGCATCATTAGGTGCCAAAGTTTTGCAAACCCGCTCGGTCGAATTGGCCATGCGTTACCAAGTACCCCTGCGGGTTCTTTCAAGTTTCGAAGACGATATTTCAATGACAGCCGGCACAATGGTTGTTCAGGAGGATGACACAATGGAAAGCAAAGTAGTTCACGGAATCGCCTATTCCAAAGACGAAGCAAAGGTCACATTGGTGTCCGTTGCGGACCGTCCAGGCATCGCGGCTGCGATCTTTGGGCCACTGGCGGATGCTGGGGTGAACGTTGATATGATCGTTCAAAACATTTCCGAAGATGGCCGTACAGATATGACATTCTCTTGTCCTGTTGATCAGGTCGAGCGTGCCGAAAACGCAATGAATGCATTAAAAACCAACGGCGAACTAAATTTCGCTGAATTGGCAACTGATAAAGAAGTCGCCAAAGTATCCATGGTAGGTGTGGGTATGCGAAGCCATGCAGGCATCGCGGCACAAATGTTTCAGGTTTTGGCCAACGAGGGCGTGAATATTCGCGTCATCACCACCTCGGAAATCAAAGTTTCCGTTCTGGTTGATCGAAAATATATGGAACTCGCCGTTCGTGCGTTGCATGATGCCTTTGAATTGGAGAAAGTAGCCTAACTCAATGGACATCAATGCAGGGGGTAATTCCCGCGATCTTCTGAAAAAGCTGCGTGAAACGCTCGCCGTCGAAGGCGACGGGCAAGAACGCTTGGACCATATCGTTGGGCTGGTCGCCGAACATATGGGAACAGAAGTATGTTCCATTTATCTGCGCCGCGATCGTCAAACACTTGAACTTTGTGCAACCAAAGGTTTGAAACAAGAATCCGTCCACCAAACGCGCTTGCGTTTTGGTGAAGGCTTGGTTGGCCTTGTTGCCAAACGCGCAGCACCCATCAATGCCGCCGACGCCCCCCAAGAAAAGGGTTTCCGTTACATGCCCGAAACGGGCGAGGAATTATATACCTCGCTCTTGGGTGTACCCGTGCAACGCTTGGGCGAAGTTCTGGGCGTTTTGGTTGTTCAAAATAAATCCGCACGCCAATTTTCCGAAGATGACGTTTACGCATTAGAAGTCGTGGCCATGGTCATCGCCGAAATGAAAGAGCTTGGCGCATTTGTCGGTGATGGCGAGGCGATGACAGCCCCACACCAACGCCCGCACCTGTTCAAAGGCACATCTGCCCAAGAAGGTTCAGCCAAAGGCGTGGTTTTGCTCCATGATCCCCAAATCGTTGTATCCAACGTTGTGGCCGATGATCCAGAGGCGGAAAAAGAACGGCTTAGCGCGGCAATGGATCAATTGCGCCTGAATGTTGATGATTTGCTGACCAGCACAAATACCGGCGGACAAGACCAAAAAGACGTGATGGAAGCATACCGCATGTTCGCCAATTCCAAAAGCTGGGTGTCGCGTCTTGAAACCAGCATTGATCGCGGCCTGACAGCCGAAGTAGCGGTTGAAAAAGAACAATCCGCCACACGTGCACGCATGGCGCGTGTCCCCGATCCGTATTTGCGCGAACGCCTGCATGATCTGGATGATCTGTCCAACCGCTTGTTACGTCTGTTAACGGGCCAAGGACGCGCAGCGGGTGATAGTGTGCCAGAAAATGCAATTTTGGTTGCACGCAATATCGGGCCTGCGGAACTATTGGAATATGGCAAAACCCTAAAGGGCATCGTTTTAGAGGGTGGTTCGGTGGGATCCCATGCGGCGATTATCGCACGTGCTTGGGCGATCCCAATGGTTATTCATGCCGATCCGATTACCCGCGAAGCCTTGAACAATGATCCTATTTTGGTTGATGGCGACCAAGGTGTTGTTCACCTGCGCCCAACCGAAGAAGTGACATCAGCATTCCAAGATAAAATCGCAATGCTGACAGCGGCACAAACCAAATATGCCGCCATTCGCAATGAACCCGCCACAACGCTGGACGGTGTGACCGTGGGTATGCAAATGAATGCGGGGCTTATGGTGGATTTGCCAAGCCTTGAAACATCCGGCGCCGAGGGGGTTGGCTTGTTCCGCACAGAATTGCAATTTTTGATGCGCAACGCCGTGCCCAAACGTGACGAGCTTGCCGCGCTTTATTCACGTGTGATGGATGCAGCGGGCGATAAACGCGTCACGTTTCGCACGCTTGATATCGGTTCGGACAAGGTTCTGTCTTATATGAAAAATATAAGCGAACCAAACCCTGCAATGGGTTGGCGCGCAATTCGCATGGGGCTGGATAAACCCGGTGTGATGAAGATGCAGTTACAAGCGTTGCTGCGCGGTGCAAAAGGGCGCCCAATGAACATCATGTTCCCCTTCATCGCACAGTACAGCGAATTTTTAGATTCACGCGCCATGCTTCATGCCGCGATTGAAAGCGAGAAAAAGCTGGGTCATGCGATCCCGTCTGAAATCAAAATTGGTGCAATGCTGGAAACACCAAGCCTCGCGTTTGCACCTGATCAGTTTTTTGAAACCTGTGATTTCATTTCCATCGGTGGTAATGATTTGAAACAGTTTTTCTATGCTGCGGATCGTGAAAACGAACGTGTGCGTAGCCGCTATGACACATTGAACGTAAGCTTTCTGTCATTCATCGAATTGATCGCGCAACGCTGCAACAGCTTTAACACCCCAGTTAGTTTTTGTGGCGAAGATGCTGGTAAACCCGTCGAAGCATTGTGTTTCGCGGCAATGGGTTTGCGTAATCTATCCATGCGCCCCGCATCCATTGGCCCTGTGAAACACATGTTGCGCAAGGCGAATTTGGCCGAGGCGAAACAAGTGATCGATACTGCGCGCGGATCAGGCGCACAGTCAGTTCGCAAAGATTTAATGGAATGGCTAAAAAACCGCAGCTAACCCGAGGTTATTTTACCCGAACGCCGCGTGATTCCAGCTGATTGATCATATTGGTATCAACACGTGACACATTGCTAAGCAACAGCTCTTCCAACCCTGTCAGGTTTTCCAAAAAGCTCAGGTCGGTTACACGTGTGTCGCGCAAATCCAAATTTTTCAGGTTCTTCAAATTTGCCAGCGGTTTCAGGCTGCTGACATTTGTACCCGAAATATTCAGCGTTTCCAGATTTTCCATCTGGTTCAGCGGTGTCAAATCGGAAATATCAGTGTCTTTGATATTCAACATTTGCAAATCAACATTTTCGCTAAAGTCTGGCAAAATGCGAAGATTGGTGTTGGACACATCGACAGAGATCAACGAAGACAAACGTGCCAAATATGACAGGTCCAAAATGTTGGAATTGCTCAGGTTCAATTCTTGCAATTGATACATTTCTTTCAGCGGCTCAAGCTCGCTCACACGGGTATTGCTTGCATCTAGGCTGGTCAGGCTAAACAATTCACGCGCTGGTGAAAGATCAAATACTTTGGTATCGGCGATGTTCAAATATTCAAGCGCCGCCAAATCCTTGACAGGTTCGATGCTTGTCACACGTGAACCTTGCAGATCAATTGATTTCAAACCGCGCAACCCTTTGATCGCACCCAAATCATCCACAACACCGTTTTTAAGCACCAAATGGCGGATATTGCTCAGCCCATCAAGCGCAGTGATATCAACCATCTTTGTGCCCGATGTGATATGGTTCACACGACGCAAATCGCGGATTTCATCAGGCAACCATGACAATGTGAAATCTGAAAAATCCAATGAATCGCATTTGTTCAAACGGCATTCTTCGACCAAGGTCCAGATCCGCAAAACTTGCATACGATCGGCGGTTGCCAAACGATCTTCGTTTGTTGTTGTTGCTGGCGCTGATTCAACCGCGGCGGCCTGTGGCTGTGCGGGGGCAACGGTTGCGGGTTCGCTTTGTGTTACCGCAACTTCTGTATTTGTGGGTTCTTGAACGGGTTGTGCTGGCGCAGGTGTTGGTTCAACAACAACTGGCTGTGCGGGTTCAACTGCAGGTGTTTGTGCTTCAACTGGTGGTTTTGGCTGCGCTTCTGGCTGTGCAGGGGTTGCAACAGCATTTTGTGCGCCTTCTGGTTGCGGCCAGTATTGGTAGATACCAATGGCAACAACAACATAAGCCAACATGATTCCCAAGAACCGAATTCTCATAGTCTAGTTTCCCCCTGAACGCGTCAGATGTTTTGACCACCAATTGGTAAAAGTAGAATAGAAAAGCGTCAACAGTGCGGCGCGTTTCTCATTCCATTTAAATTTTGTTGTTGTGATTATACATAGCAAAACAAGAAAATCAGCGCCATTTCCCCTAAATCCCCTTAAAAATTCAGTTTTTTCGTGACGTTTACTTTAAAAACTTATGAATTTTTCCAGAAATGTTTTCGAATCCATCAGGCAAAAGTTCCAAAAACAACAGCCGTTCAGGGTTGGTTGGTGGTGGAAATTCTAGATTCGTTGCCCGCTGAAACCCGAATCGCGCATAATATGGTGCGTCGCCAACCAAAATCACTCGTGCCCAGCCCGCATCACGTGCAATTTCAAGCGATTTTTGGATCAACAATGCGCCCAAACCTTCGCCTTGGTGGGTGGGGTGCACCGCAACCGGGCCAAGCAATAACGCGGCCGCGTTATCATCACCGATAAAAATCGGCCAATATCGAATGGCACCTGCAACACTATTGCCAGCATCACGCGCCACCAAACAAAGCTGTGCAACAGGTGCCACATCTTCGCGCAAACGATAAGAGCTCAGCGCCTCACGGCCAGGGGCGAATGATAAATCATACAAGAATTCAACCTCCCACTGGTCATCTTTGGTTTCTTGGCTGATCTGGAACATTGCTTACCGTTAGAATTTTGAATTTGTTCTGGAATTGGCGATAGCATGCGGCTAGTGCTTGATCAAACAAAGATAGAGAATTTGCCATGTTTTATGAACCAGAAAAGAATAACCACGGATTGCCCTATAATCCGTTCAAGGCCATCGTATCCCCTCGCCCCATCGGTTGGATTTCAACGGTTGATAATCAAGGCCGCGCAAACCTTGCCCCCTATTCATTTTTCAACGGCGTTTCCGCAATGCCGCCAATGATTGGTTTTGCATCCTCTGGCAACAAAGCGGGCATTGACGAAGCCAAGGATAGCCTGCGTAACATTGTCGAAACAGGCGAGTTTTGCGTCAATATCGTCAGCTATGCATTGCGCGATGAAATGAACATCAGTAGCGGCCATTATCCCCACGGCGCCGATGAATTTGAAATGGCGGGTCTGACAAAACAGGCAGGTAATATCGTGCGCGCACCGATGGTGAAAGAAAGCCCAATTTCGATGGAATGCACCTTGTTTTCAACAACTGATTTACCCGGTGGCACCACATGGGTCATTGGCAATGTCGTTGGTATTCATATTGCTGATGAACATATCAAAGACGGCATTTTGGATGTGACAAGCTACCAACCCGTTGCGCGTTTAGGATACAAAGATTATTCCGTTGTCACCGAACTATTTTCCCTTGATCGCCCAGATCAGAAATAGCGTTCAACCCACGCTTGAGTTTATCCAACCAATCGTTAAATTGTCCACGAACAACAGGGAATATCAATTATGGAAACAATGATCGGCGTCATTGGTGGCAGTGGCGTGTATGATATTGATGGGCTAGAAAATCCACAATGGATTCAAATAGATAGCCCATTTGGCACCCCATCCGATGACATCCTGTTTGGACAATTGAACGGTGTAAAAATGGCGTTTTTACCCCGTCATGGGCGTGGGCATGTGCAAACGCCAAGCACTGTGAATTATCGTGCCAATATTGATGCCTTGAAACGTGCCGGTGTCACAGATGTGATTTCCGTATCCGCCTGTGGTTCCTTTCGCGAAGAAATGGCACCGGGTGATTTTGTGATCGTGGATCAATTCATTGATCGTACATTTGCGCGCGAGAAAAGCTTTTTCGACGCGGGCTGTGTGGCGCATGTTTCTGTGGCACACCCAACCTGTCCGCGCCTTGGCGATGCCTGTTATACGGCGGCCAAGGATGCGGGGATCAATGTGCATAAAGGTGGCACATATCTTGCCATGGAAGGCCCTCAATTTTCCACCCTAGCCGAAAGCAAAATGTATCGCGAAAGTTGGGGTGCGGATGTGATTGGCATGACAAATATGCCAGAAGCAAAATTGGCACGCGAAGCAGAGCTTTGCTATGCCTCCGTTGCGATGATTACTGATTACGATAGCTGGCATCCAGATCACGGAGAGGTGGATGTAACCCAGATCATCGAAACCTTGATGGGGAATGCAACCAAAGCAAAATCCATTGTCGCACGATTGCCCGAATTACTGGGTGCAACACGCAAAGATTGCCCGCATGGCTGTGATCGCGCATTGGAATATGCGATATTAACGCAACCAGATATGCGCGACCCCGCATTGGTTGCAAAACTTGATGCTGTTGCTGGGCGTGTATTGAACCGTTGATCGGGATGTGTTGATGAAACGATTGTTGATTTCACTGTTATTGTTTATCGCGGCCTGTGCACCGCGTGGTGAAATCACATTAATCACGCAGCCGATCCAAAATGGGTTTTTGCAACAGATTTACGTCGCCACTTCGCGCGAGCCGATAAACGAACCGCGTCGTTTTTCACAGTTTCGCAGCGAAACCGTTCATTTTTCGCGTTACGATGTTTCTGTGCCTCAAATGCACAGCCCTGGTAAAATTGAATGGCCAAAATCCACACCAAATCCGCTGACTGATTTTATCACCACACAGATTGCAAATTTCACCACCGCCGCAGGGATGATTGCAGACACAAAAAAACAGCCAACTAAAAATCCCGACGAAGCGGTTGTTTTCATCCATGGATACAATAACAATTTTGCCGAAGGTATTTACCGATTTGCGCAAATGTCCAAGGATCTGGAACTTGAGGGAACAAAATACCATTATTCATGGCCGTCTGCGGGTGATGCGCGGGGATATATTTATGATCGCGATAGCGTGTTATTTGCGCGTGACGGATTGGAAACATTCCTAAATGACATCGCCAAAACAGGGGCCAAGGATATTTTTATCGTTGCCCATTCGATTGGGTCCGCGCTTACTGTGGAAACGCTACGACAAATGTCGATCGCCGGTGATGCTACGTTGAAAAACAAACTGCGCGGTGTGGTTTTGATTTCGCCTGACATTGATGTTGATGTGTTCGTGACGCAATTGTCGCGGATCAACCCCCTGCCCCAACCGTTCTTGATTTTTGCATCACGCAAGGATTTGGCGCTGCGTATTTCATCGCTTTTGACAGGTACACGCAATCGGGTTGGTTTGTTGGATAATGAAACCAAATTGGCGCGGTTTAAAATTGATCTGATTGATGTGACCAATATCAATGACGGCGGTGATATGTTGAACCATTCGGTTGCGGCAACGTCCCCGACATTACTTAAACTTTTGGGTAATACCCAGCGTATGCGCGAGGTGTTCGATCCAACACGCGAGGCACGCAAAGGTGCCAATGTCGTGTCACTGATCATTCAAACCGCGAATGATGCGACCCAAATTATCGTCAATCCGCTTAACGCCAACTAACAGGTTACAGATGCAAAAAGATCTTCGTGAATTTATTCGCACCATCCCCGATTTCCCTCACAAAGGGATCATGTTTCGCGATGTGACCACCCTGTTTGGCCATCCAGAAGGATTGCGTTTGACCATCGAACGCATTGTTGATCTGTTCAAAGACAGCAACATCGACAAGGTCGCCGCATTGGAAGCGCGGGGTTTCATTCTGGGCGGTGCCGTGGCGCGTGATTTGGGTGTGGGATTCGTGCCCATTCGCAAGGCGGGTAAATTGCCAGGGAAAACCATATCCGAGGATTACGAACTGGAATATGGCAAGGCGACATTGGAATTGCATGATGATGCGCTAGAAGCCGGTGAAAAGGTTTTGTTGCTGGACGATTTGATCGCAACAGGTGGCACCGCAGAGGCGGGAATAAAACTGGTGGAACGCCTTGGCGCACAGGTGACACAATCCGCGTTTGTGATTGATCTGCCTGATCTGGGTGGCGCCGCCAAGATCGAGGCCATGGGTATCCCCGTACATGTATTATGCGCATTTGAAGGGCTTTGATTTGCGTTAACCAATACGTAAGATTTTTGCGCCAAACATCAGGTGTTTAGATAGAAACGTTGTTATGTTCCCTTAACGCCCTGCATACCCTTGGCAGGGCGTTAATCGTTTCTTAACACTGCACCGGGGTTCATAATCCCCTTTGGATCAAGCGCGAATTTGATCGCGCGCATCGCGGCCAGCTTTGCCGGATCACCGTATGTTTCCAAATCCGCAACCTTGAGCCGCCCTATCCCATGTTCCGCCGACATTGACCCGTCAAATTTTTGCACCTGATCGTGCACGGTGCGCTGAATATCGTCACGCAGATGGGTAAAATCCTTTTTCTGACCACCCTTTGGCGGATAGACATTGTAATGCAGATTCCCATCCCCCAGATGCCCAAAACAATTGATACGGATATCGCCAAATTGCGCCAGCAATGCAGGGGTGTTGGCAATAAATTCTGGAATGCGGGAAATTGGTACGGATATATCATGCGATGAAATTGCACCGATCAAACGGTTTGCCTCTGGTATGGTTTCGCGCAAATTCCAAAATTCATCCCGCTGTGATTGAGATTGCGCCAACAGCGCATCCAGAACCAATTCTGTTTCCATTGCGGTTTCCAAAACATTCATCACGCGTTCATCCAGATTGAAATCCGCACCGCCCGATACCTCTAACAGAACGGACCATTCGGGGGGCGTATCAAATGCTTGGCGAAGCGTGGGCATGGTTTCGGTTAAAAATTCAAATCCATTGCGATGCATCAATTCAAATCCAGACACCAAACCACCCGTTTGATCCTGAACCATGCCCAATAATTGTACGGCGGCATCTACATTGGATACGGCCAATAACGCCGTTGTGGTTTCTTGGGGTTTTGGAAATAATTTTAGCGCCGCAGCCGTGATAATGCCAAGCGAGCCTTCTGACCCAATCAACAGATTGCGCAGATCATAACCGGTGTTATCTTTGCGCAATCGGCGCAATCCGTGATGGATGGTTCCATCGGGCAATACTGCCTCAATTCCCAAGCATAAATCGCGCGCATTGCCGTATCGCAATACTTGAGTCCCACCCGCATTTGTCGCCAAATTGCCACCGATGCGGCATGACCCTTCGGATGCCAGTGACAATGGGAACAGGCGGTTATTCGAATCTGCTGCGGCCTGAACATCTGCCAGAAACATTCCTGCCTCTACCACGATCACGTTTTCGGTTGGGAATATGTCGCGTATTTTGTTCAGACGTTCGATGGATAAAATAACCGCATTGCCGTCTGGCTTGGTCTGGCCACCAACCAGCCCCGTACCACCCCCATAGGGAATGATTGCGATATTATGTCGATGACAAAACGCCACCACGTCGGATACGCCTTGTGTGTCATGTGGACGGATCAAAGGCATTGGTGCGGATTGATATGTGCCGCGCGGCTCTTCTAGATAGGATTGCGCCGCGTGTTCCACAACACCAGCGCCAAATTCATCCAGCAATTGCCCAAAAATATCCTCTGCCATCGAAGACTCCTTTATCATCAATCGCAGCTAACATTCTTGGACGCGAGATCACAAGTTATTCGTCAAACACGGGCATATATTTCGGGGTTAAAACCTTTACCGTTGGAACATCTGGCAATGTATCCAAAGACAATGTAATGGCATTGGTATCCAAGCGTTCAATCACGAATGTATCGCTCATTTCGCGCAGATATGTTTCCAATGTTCCGCGTCCAAACCAATGCATCGGCAAAACAACCACAGATCGAAACCGTTTTAACATGCGTGTCATGCTGGGAATATCCAAGGTGCGCCCACCATCCATTGGGGCCATCACCACATCAAGACGCCCAATCATGGCATATTGTTCTTCTGTGGGTTCATGGTGAATATGCCCCAGATGCCCGATGCATAATCCCGCCACCTCGAATATGAAAATCGAATTTCCATCTGGTTCGATCCCTGTGTAACCCGACCGAATATCCGTGGTGACATTGCGGATCAGCATTTCATCAAGTTCCAGCGCATGTTCCGCCCTGCCCCCGTTTGGGTCCCAGCCCCGTAATACATGTTTAATGTCGGGATGCGGATGGGTGGTATAATGGCTTGAATGGGCGTGGTTCATGGTGACAACGTCAGGTGGGCTTGGCACGCGCCCATTAAAATCGGTGACGACCGACAGGCCACCATATGTATCAATCTGATACATCGAATGATCGATGAAGGTCAGGTTGATTTCATCTTGTGCCAATTGCGTGCTGGCAAGTCGAATTGGGGTGGTTGGCGCACGCTCTGCAAATGCCAAACAATGGCTTGGCATGCGTTCGGCCTGTGCCATCGGTGCCAGTAAAAGTGATAGTCCAAACAAAATGCGTTTCATGTTACATTCCCTTGTCGCTATGACAGGGATGCTACCCGATGTTTGGGAAAGCACAAAGTAACATTAACCGGCGTCGGTTTTCCCACGCCGATCATTGCGCAAATTTGCGTATAAAACATGGGTGCGCCAGCGTCCGTTTATTTGCAAATAGCTCTGCGCGACACCCTCGTATTTAAACCCAGTCTTTTCCAAAACGCCGCGTGATGGTGCGTTTTCGGGTAATGTTGCGGCCTCTATCCGGCTGAGGTCCATTTTGGCGAATGCATAATTCACCACGGCGTTAATGGCCTCTGTCATGTAACCTGCGCGGGCGAATTCTTGGCCGATCCAATATCCGATTGTACCCGCCTGTGCCGGGCCACGGCGGATATTATCAAGCGTGATCGCACCCATCAGTTGGTCGTTTTCTTTGTTCATCAAAAACAGCGGCATGCCATCGTCGCTATCAAATGATTTACGCGCCCAGTAGACTCGGTTTTGAAAGGCGCGTTTGGAAAAATGATTGCTTGCCCAATCGGGTTCCCATTGGCGCAGAAATTCCACACCCTGTTCGCGCAATGCAACCCAATGCAAATGATCCGCCATTTCAGGCAAGCGCAGATATAAACGCGGTGCTTCGATACGAACTTTGGGAGCGCGCAAAAACATCGGGTTACGCCGCCAACCGATCAGATAATTCACCATGTGATGGCGCATCATCCACCGGCCCATAAAGCGCAACCGCAGGTGCACCGCCCTGTTGTAATCCGTCGGCGAATGCGGCCACTTTTTCAAGTGTGACGGCGTCAACCTTGGCCACGACTTCGTCCAATGTTGGCACGCGGTTCCAAATGCCAACCATACGTGCCAGACGTTCGCAACGTGACGATGGGCTTTCCAGCCCCATCAACATCCCCGCCTTAAGCTGTGCGCGGGCGCGATCAACCTCGGCCAATGTCATGTCTTTGGCGCTGCGTTTGATTTCATCAATGGTCAATTCGGCAAGCCCTGCCAGATCACCACCGCTTGTCCCCGCATAGATGGTCAACAAACCCGTATCAACAAATCCGCCAGCGGATGCGTAAATCGAATAACACAGCCCGCGTTTTTCGCGGATTTCTTGGAACAATCGCGATGACATGCCCCCGCCAAGCGCACTGGCGTAAATCTGTGCGGTGTAAATGTCATCATCGCGATAACCAACCGTTTCGAGCGCAAGCGTGAAATGTGCCTGTTCCAAATCCTTGGATTGACGATATTCGCCACCTTTGAATTGTGCCACCAATGCGGGTTTTTGCACCTGTCTTGGCAGATGTCCAAATGTGGCCTCTGCCGCGCGAACCAATGCATCGTGATCTACCGCACCAGCGGCGGCCAACACCATTTGTTCAGGCCCGTAATGTTCGCCAACGAAACCTTGCAAATCTGCGCGTGAAAAATTTTGCACACGTTCAGCAGGGCCAAGGATAGATCGACCAATGGGTTGATCAGGATAGGCAACTTCTTGTAGCCAGTCGAATACGATGTCATCAGGCGTATCCAGTGTTTGCCCGATTTCCTGTAATATCACACCGCGTTCGATTTCCAATTCGCGCGGATCAAATACTGAATTCAAAACAATGTCCGAAATCACATCAAATGCGAGCGGTACATCATTTTCCAAAACCCGCACGTAATAGGCCGTCATTTCGCGGCTGGTATAGGCATTGATAAACCCGCCAACATTTTCAATCGCCTCGGCAATTTCCAATGCATTGCGCCGCTTTGTGCCCTTGAACGCCATATGTTCCAAGAAATGCGCGATACCGTTTTGTTCCACGCGTTCATGGCGGCCACCCGCACTAACCCATACACCAATCGATGCGGATGCAAGCCCGGGCATACGTTCTGATACAATGCGAAACCCGTTATCAAGGGTTGTTATTTCAACGCGGTCTTTCATGCGCCTATGCGATCCTTAATCAATTTGGTCACGGCATCCAATGTGCCATCAACACGGGTAAAACGTTCTTCGCGATCAAACAGATCAGCCATGCGTGGGGGCAGTTCGGGGTGAATGCCACAGGCATCTTTTACCGCTGCGGGGAATTTTGCGGGATGTGCGGTGGCCAATGTGATCATCGGTGTCGCACCATCGCGGTGTTCATTTGCAACCTTTACGCCAACGGCGCTGTGCGGACATAGGATTTCACCGGTACGCGCCGCCATAGATTTGATGGTCGCACTTGTTTCATTCTCTGAACAACGACCACTGTCAAATTCATCGCGCAATTTACCAAGCGCACCTTGTGAAAGCGCAAAATTGCCATCCGTTTTCAGCGCATCAAACAATTGCGCCACGGCCAATCCTTCGCGATCATAAAGATCGAATACCAAGCGTTCAAAATTTGAGCTGACCTGAATATCCATTGATGGGCTGATGGATGGAGTCACACCGGTTTTGGCGTGATCCCCGCTTTCCATTGTGCGATGCAGGATGTCGTTTTGATTGGTGGCAATCACCAAACGATCAATCGGCAACCCCATGCGTTTGGCAACGTAGCCTGCAAAAATATCACCAAAATTGCCCGTTGGCACGGTGAATGATACCTTGCGATGTGGCGCACCCAGCGCAACGGCAGAGGTGAAATAATACACCACCTGCGCCAAAACACGCGCCCAGTTAATGGAATTCACGCCTGCCAATTTCACACCGTCACGAAATTCGAAATCGTTGAACATATCCTTGAGCAAGGCCTGACACGTGTCAAAATCACCATCCACCGCCAAGGCGTGAACGTTTGATTCCGCAGGCGTTGTCATTTGCAATCGTTGCACGTCGGATACACGCCCATGTGGGTACATGATGAACAGGTTCACGGCATCCAAACCTTTGAATGCCTCCATCGCGGCGGAACCAGTATCGCCAGATGTGGCACCCACGATTGTCACGGTTTCACCACGACGTTTCAGCGCCACTTGGAACATTTGCCCGATCAATTGCATGGCAACATCTTTGAATGCCAATGTTGGGCCGTGGAACAATTCCAACAAGAAATGGTTTTCATCCAATTGCACCAGCGGGCAACGCGCATCATGTTCGAATGATGCGTATGACTTGGCCAAAATTTCGCGAAACTCTGCATCGCTAAATGTATCGCCAATGAATGGTTTCATCACGGCGAATGCAACGTCCTCGTATTTTTGCCCTGCAAAACCAGCGATTTCATCGAAGCTTAACGTTGGCCAAGTTTCAGGAACATACAGCCCCCCATCACGTGCCAAACCTGTCAGCATCGCGTCTTCGAAGGTGAGTTCGGGCGCCTGCCCGCGTGTCGAAATATATTTCATGTGATCAAGCCTTACACGGTTTTGCGTTTAATACGCCAAAGCAGATAGAGTGTCATCCCAAACCATACCAGCGCCAGCGAAAACCATGTGATCGCATATTGCAAATGATCATTGGTGATATTCACGCTCACGGGTTGGGGTAACGTATCGCTAAATTCTGCCCCATCGGACAGCGTTGCTGATTGCAGCACCACCATAATCGGTGCGGTGTTGAAATTTTCAGACATGCGCGGCAAATCGCGTGCAAACCAGATGTTTTTGGTCAAATCGGGTTCGGGTGTGAATGCTGGATCCCATTCATTGGGCCAAATCAAATTGCCGATGATTTGCAATTCTTCACCGGTGCGCGGTGTATCTTTTGATTCCTCTAACACAAATCCCAGATCGACCAAAATGGGTTGGTTGTTCCAGATCGCCTCTGCCACCACACGAAACCCAGGACCCTTGAATTTGATTGAGGTCAGCACATGCATTTCGCGCCCTGTCAGGGTCGCGTTTAATTTCACACGCTGATAATTATTTACATCCTTGCTCAAGGGTTGCGGTAAATCAGCCAGCGCCACAGGATCGGCCGCCATGCGTGTTTCGATGGCATCAATGATGCCCAGCTTCCATTCCAGACGCTGCATCTGCCATAGCCCCAGCCAGAGCAACACCGCAATACCCGCCACGCCAAAGATCAGCGGTAAAATCATTCGTTTTGTCATTCATGCCCCACAAAAGCAAAAGCGCAGGGCAATCGCCCCACGCTTTCAAATCAGTTATCAATGGATGGTTCAGCCACCCCAGATGTAAACGGCTGCGAACAAGAACAACCATACAACATCAACAAAGTGCCAGTACCATGCAGCAGCTTCGAAACCAACGTGGCGTTCTTGGGTAAAGTGGCCTTTTAGCGCACGCGCCAAACATACCGCCAAGAAGATCGTACCGATGATCACGTGGAAACCGTGGAAACCTGTCGCCATGAAAAAGTTCGCGCCGTAAATGTTATCACGGAAGCTAAACGCAGCATGGCCATATTCGTATGCTTGGAACACGGTAAAGATCGCGCCCAAAACAATCGCGCCAACCAAGCCCCAAACCAAACCTTTGCGGTCATTTTCATGTGCCAATGCGTGGTGCGCCCATGTTGCGAAACAACCAGAGCACAACAAAATCAACGTGTTGATCAGCGGCAAATGCCAAGGATCAAATGTTTCAATCCCAACGGGTGGCCACACACCATCAATGGCGGGGGAACCTTCTGTCATTGGGTACATCGCATGTTTAAAGAATGACCAGAACCAAGCGGCGAAGAACATCACCTCTGACATGATGAACATGATCACGCCGTAACGCAGACCAATCACAACAACCGGTGTGTGATCACCAACATGGGATTCTTTGACAACCTCTGACCACCAGCCGAACATGGTGTATAACACCATCACAAGGCCAAGAATGAACAACCAAGGTGACATTGGAATGCCAACAAATGTTACCGGATCATTGCCACGCCCCAAATGGTGCGATGCCAAAACAGCACCAAACAACATTGTAAATGCGCTTAACGCACCAAATGCCGGCCAAATGCTGGGTTGAAGAATGTGATAGTCGTGATTTTTTTCATGCGCCATGAATCAAGTTCCCTTGTTATTGAGCCGCTTTTACTTGGCTTTTATCGTCCGTGGCAAGACTTGCTTGTGTATTGGGTAAATCTGTCACATGGAATGTGTAAGATAAAGTGATGGATTTGATCAGTTTCGCCTCTGCATCGTCTTTGATTTCAGGGTCAACAAAGAATGTGACGGGCATTTGCACCCGCTCTCCAGGTTGCAAAACCTGCATTTCAAAACAAAAACAATCAATTTTCGTGAAATACCCGCCTGCAATGTATGGATAAACATTGTAGCTGGCCGTTCCTGCGATGGGTTTATCGGTTGGGTTATAAGCCTCGTAAAATGCCAAACCCGTTTCACCAATTTTGATTTTCATCTTGCGTTCAATGGGTTTGAATTCCCATGGCATGCCTGCCTCTAGCGAACCATCAAAACGAATATTCATGGTTTCGTCCAAGATTTCGTCACTTTTTTGCACCGCAACCTGTGTCACGCCACCAAAACCCGTAACCCGACAAAACCAATCATAAAAAGGCACAGCCGCAAAAGACATTGCCAACATGAATGCGGCGACCCCCAAGAAACGAAATGCGATTTTATTGTTTTGGTTCATTGCCATCATTCGGCCTGTGTTGTTGTTGCGTTTTCAGATTGAACGCGCTTTGCTTCGCCAACCATCTTAGAAATGGTAATGGCAAAAACCAACAGGACAAAAGCGCCCAATACAACACCCAATGTCAGATTGGTTTTGCCCCGGCGTTTATGTACTTCGTGATCTTTTCGTATCGTCATTTTATATCCAAACGGGCCAAGCGCCCCATGTAAGGTTCAGCCCGCGCAAGGCGGCCTCTATCAACAGTGCGAAAAACAGTGCAAACAGATATAACAGCGAAAATTTAAATACGCCGCGCTCTGCTGCGTAATCATCACCTGTGGCGATATCTTCGCTGCGATTGAATAATCCCCAAGCACCGCGCAAAAAGCCCACGCTTAATATCACCGCAGCGGCAAAATACACCGGGCCACCAATGCTGGTAAACGCAATGGCCAATGTGATCGGCGTCAACAATACCGTATAGATCAGGATTTGTTTGCGTGTGTATGGTTTGCCATGGGTGACAGTCATCATTGGAACACCCGCCGCAGAATAATCATGGTTCATGAACAATGCCAGCGACCAAAAATGGGGTGGAGTCCACATAAATATCAACGAAAACATCAATACGCTTTCTACTGAAACGCCACCCGTTGCCGCAGCCCATCCCACCATCGGAGGAAATGCACCCGCCGCACCACCAATCACGATGTTTTGCGGGGTCGAGCGTTTCAACCACATTGAATAGACCACAGCATAGAAAAAAATGGTGAATGCCAATAATCCCGCGGCAACCCAATTGGATGTCAGCCCCAGCATCCCAACCGCCAGCACCGACAACCATAACCCCATGATCAATGCATTGCTTGGCGTCACGCGCCCTGCGGGAATGGGGCGGCCTTGGGTGCGTTTCATGATCTGGTCGATATCCGCATCCCACCACATGTTTAATGCACCAGATGCACCCGCGCCCAGCGCGATAAACAATACAGCAGAAAATGCCAAAACGGGATTCATGGAAACGGGTGCCACCAGCAAACCAACCGCAGCCGTGAAAACCACCAGCGACATCACGCGGGGTTTCAACAATGCAAAAAAGTCGCCGAATTCGGCGTCATACGATTGATCTGTCACGGTTATTCTCGCCTAAATAGCAGCGCGGACAGGCGATAAACCTGTCCGCAATAGGGATTAGTTTGCAGATGCAACTTTCACGTCACGCGGGATGCCCGCATATTCTTCGATCGCGCCATCCAACCAGTTTTCATATGCTTCTTCGCTCACAACTTTGACTGTGATTGGCATATATGTGTGGTCCTTGCCGCACAATTCTGAACACTGGCCGAAATAGACGCCCTCTTTGTCGGCTTTGAACCAAAGCTCTGCCAAACGACCGGGAACCGCGTCTTGTTTCACGCCAAATGCTGGGATTGTCCAAGAATGGATCACATCCGAACCTGTCACCTGAACAACAATGGTTTTACCAACTGGTACAACAACGGCTGTATCAGTTGCCAACAAGAATTCGTCTTCGCTGTAACCTTTGTCTGCCAGCAATGTTTTCACGGATGGAGACAGTTTGAATTCATCGCCTTCTGTGCCTTCTGGCATGGTCGCAGGATGACCCAACATATAGCTATCGAACCCAAAACCGTGATCCACATATTCATGTGTCCAATACCATTGGTTACCAATTGCTTTGATGGTGATGTCCGCTTCTGGAATGAATTGTTGTTTTTTCAACAAACCCAAGCTTGGCCCAACCATAAAGATCAGAACAATCACCGGAATAAACGTCCATGCGATTTCGATTGCAGTGTTATGCGTGAAGGTCGCAGGTGTTGGATTGCGACGACGGTTGTAACGTACAATCACCCAAGCCAGCAACAATGTGACGAAAATTGAAATGACTGTAATGATAATCAACAGGAAATTATCCATCCAGTGGATATCGCGCGCAATCTCTGTTGCTGCGGGCTGCCAGCCCATCGCACCATCAACAGGTTTACCAATTGATTCCAAACCTTGCAGAGAATCTTGTGCCAGTGCACTCCCTGCCACCAATACACCTGCCAGTGTTGCGCCAAATCTATTCAAAACCTTTGAAATCGCCATGCGTCCGATCCTGTCATTCTTGGCTGTTTTAGCCATTTTTCGGGGCTCTTACAATGTAACAAGAGAATCCCCAGTTGTTTCCTTGGCCTGAAAAACCATAATAAGGGCAAAAGAACAAGTATTCCCTTTGCGGCATTGCGCCGCTTTTGGTCAATTTTATCAAAAGGACAGCCCAAATGAACAAGCAAACAGCGCCCTTTCGCCCGTTTGAAACCAATATTGATGAAAAAGCTGCCCTTAAAACGCTTCAAGATGCGGTGGCAGGTGCCGATGATGGCGAACTATTTTTGGAAAGGCGCAAATCAGAGGCATTGGTATTCGATGATGGCCGCCTCAAAAACGCAAGCTACAACGCATCAGAGGGTTTTGGCCTTCGCGCTGTGCGCGGTGAAACCGCTGGATATGCACATTCCACGACAATGACAGAATCCGCACTGAAACGTGCCGCAGAAACGGCGCGCCTCGCGGTTGGCGCGGGGGGTGCTACGCTCGCCGCTGCACCACAGGCAACCAATCAACGGCTTTACACCGATGCCGATCCAATGGCCGATGCAGAATTTTCTGTCAAAATCGAAACCCTGAAAGAGATCGATGATTTCACCCGAACCCTTGATAAACGCGTGGTGCAGGTTAGCGCGACAATCGCTGCCAGCTTGCAAGAGGTTGAAATCATGCGACCAGAGGGTACAATTTTGCGCGATGTGCGCCCCATGACCCGCCTTAATGTCAGCGTCATCGTTGAACAAAACGGGCGGCGCGAAAGCGGATCCGCAGGCGGCGGTGGCCGCTACTTGCTTTCCCCACTTTTGCAATCTGATCACTGGCAAAAAACCGCGAAAGAGGCATTGCGCATCGCGCTGGTCAATCTTGATGCCGAACCCGCCCCCGCAGGTGTCTTTGACGTCGCCCTTGGCAATGGCTGGCCAGGTATCTTGCTTCACGAAGCGGTTGGTCACGGGTTAGAGGGCGATTTTAACCGCAAAAAAACCTCTGCCTTTGCAGGGTTGATGGGCAAACAAGTCGCCGCCAAAGGTGTCACCGTCCTTGATGATGGCACCATCCCCGATCGTCGTGGCTCCATCAGCTTTGATGACGAAGGTACACAATCACAAAAAAACACCCTGATCGAAGACGGCATTCTGGTGGGGTATATGCAAGATCGCCAAAATGCCCGCCTGATGGGTGTTGCCCCAACAGGCAATGGACGGCGCGAAAGCTATGAACACGCCCCAATGCCGCGCATGACCAATACATACATGGAAGGTGGCAATGCCAACCCCGCCGATATCGTCGCCGATATCAAGGATGGCATCTATGCCGTTGGATTTGGCGGTGGTCAGGTTGATATCACCAATGGCAAATTCGTCTTTTCCTGCACCGAGGCTTATCGCGTCAAAAATGGCAAGATCGGCGCACCGGTCAAGGGCGCCACATTAATCGGTGATGGTGCAACTGCCCTGAAACATATCCGCGCAATTGGCAACGATATGGCGCTTGATCCGGGCATGGGCAATTGTGGCAAGGCGGGCCAATGGGTGCCCGTTGGCGTGGGTCAACCAACATTGTTGATCGGCGGCCTCACCGTGGGTGGTTCGCAAACCTAAGACCTTTACCTCCATTTTGTAAAAATATCCGCGCCGCAGGCATTCGCCCCGACAGGGGCTTTTGTCGTCGGGGCAACGCCCCGTCTGTGATTTTAGTTGCGAATGACTCGCAATTTGTCAATCGCACCCTATATTATAAGGCATGAACAGACGTCAATTTACAAAATCCATCCTTGCCACAGGTGGCGTACTCGCCGCCCCAGCGCGGCTTGCCATCGGTGCGATGGGCGTATCACCTGCGGCTGCATATGCCGCCAAAACAGGGCTTGATCCCTATGGTATGGCCGGGTTTGCCGCGCGTATTCACGATAATCTGACGCTGGATACATTCACCCACAACTATTCCTTCCCACCCGATGTGGCGACAGAATTGATGCAACATCTGATCAAATCAAACATCGTTGCCCCTGCCAATGCGCAGGGTGTGTTCAAGGCGATTGATTATTTCGACACACCAGCACCTGTTCAAAACATTGCATCGGATCAACCCAAATTGCGCAAAACACTTTCGCGCATGAAACGCCATTTTGATCCTGACAATACGCTTGATCAAACGACCGACCCGACCACAGAGCCTGATACAGATGAATAGACGCCAATTTTCCCAATCCATTGCCGCGCTTTTTGCAACACCTGCATTGCCAGCGGCAGCACTCGCAACACCTGTTACACAAACCGTTGTACCCAATATGGCTTATTGTTGGGCGGATTATCTGACACGGATGCACAAGGTTTGCAGCCCCCAAATGCTCGCACCATTTTTACGTGTCGATCAAAACGCAGCAAAGATCATTCATGCACAATTGGTTGCTGAAAACTATCTCACGGCATCTGGTGCGGCACATCCCAATCTGATTGCACGTCAACCAAAATCCATACCTCGCGCATCGACTCAAACAATTGAACGATCACAACCAACCAAGCGTGTTAAATCAACAAAGCTAACAAACACCGATCACACCGCTCGCGATGCAACACAGGATGACATTCCTGCACTCATCGAAATTTGGGATCGCAACAGCGATCAAACCTGCGATGACATAGAAACATATCTTTACGATCACCTCATGAATACCATCGTGATTGGTGCAATTGGTGCGCCCGTTGGATTTTATGTCCATGACGAAACATCAGTGTGTCATCTGTTGGCACAAAGCGATGCCGCCATGACGGCGCTTTGCGATCATGCGGATGACGCGGGTCTCATTTGTGAAATCGGGACCGCAATCGCCGATCAGGATGCTACACAATGAACCGGCGCCAATTCACCCAAGGGCTTGGCGCGCTCGCATCCGCGCCAATAAAACCGCTGTCTTTGGGCATGGGCGGTATTGCGCAATCAAACCTGTATGAACGCGCCGTACACTATGCAAATCTGTGGGATCGTGCCGCACCTGAAATGTTTATGGGTGTTTTAAAAACAAGCGAAGATGAAACGCTTTCCATCATCGCACGGCTCCAATCAGAAAATGTCATTTCCGTGCCAGATGAAAACGGGTTCGTGCGTGCCGTTGCACCTTATTGGAAATTATCAGATGCAACATTGCGTGTTGCACAACAAAGTGCGGCCAGCCTATCAAAAGTTGCCCATAAAACCGATATCAAATCCACGCTTGAACGGATCATCGATGCACCAGAAGATGTGGATATTGAACCTGTTGAAACACCACCTTCTGTACCAGAGGAAAACGCATGAACCGCCGCCAATTTTCGCTTGCTCTTGGTGCCAGCGCTGCATTACCCAATATGCCGCTCGCATCCTCTGCGCCCACAATAAAAACGCTTGGCGCAAAATCGGCGCAATATGCGCATCTGTGGGGGCGTGGCATCGCACAGGCCCGCCCAGACATTAGTGCGAAAACGCTTTCTTCTATTTTGCAAATATCCGAAACTGCCGCACAGGACGTGATGCAGCATCTGATCAAAACCAATGTGATCACCACAACCAAAGCCAAGGGCGTTTATCAAACGATCCGCCCAAACAATGGTATGATCAATCACTTTGGCAATAAATTCGATCCATCGGATATTCAAAAACTGGCGCAACGTGTGATCAATGAGCCAGATGAAACAAAAATTGCGCCAATGGAGGAATGCGAATGAACCGCCGTCAATTCACCCAATCACTTGCCGCATTGATCAGTGCACCCGCCATTCCCAGCGCAGCACTTGCAAAAACCGCGACGACAACGCCGCTTCATATGTTTCAACACCCCTATAGCTGGGCCGCATTCACTGCGCGCATCCATGACAAGGCATCCCCTGCGATGTTCAAACGCCAATTGGCGCTGTCTGATGAAATGGCACAACATGTTTATGATGTCCTGCTCAAGGAAAATGTCATCACACTGCCCGATGCGATGGGTGTCAGCAAAACATTGCAACCATTTGGGCGATCCGCAAAGCGTGTCGCGCATATGGCGACGCAACAATTGGAACAAGGTTCAACAAATTCGAAACTTCGCGATGGTGTGGACAAGATTTTGAATGATGATTCATCCGAAATTGAGTCAGATGATTCAAACTCTGTTAACCATCAGGTGACAAAGTTGGATCATGAGCGAACGATTCCACAAAATACCGCCGAGCCAGATGCCGAAATCCGTGAAGGATCAGATCAACTGGCTCCGTCTGACACGATCACGCCGGGTGGGACCCGCGACATTCGTTCGCCTATTGAATGAATATGAATCGGTTGATGCGGCACTTGACGCATTGCCAAATATCGCACGTGATGCTGGTGTTTCAAAATACACTACTTGCGGGTATTCGGTTGCCGAACGCGAATTTGATGCGGGGCGCCATTTGGGATTTACCCCATTGTTTCTGGGCCACCCCGATTATCCGACATTATTAAACGAAGCACCCGACGCCCCACCATTTTTATGGGCACAGGGGAATATCGCGCTTGGGCGGCGCGATGTCGTGGGCATGGTAGGTGCGCGCAACGCATCATCATTGGGGCGGCGCATTGCGGGCAATATCGCACGCGAATTGGGCGAGGCTGGCGTTTGTGTTGCATCCGGTCTTGCCCGTGGAATCGATGCCGCCGCTCATGGCGCAAGCTTAGCAACAGGCACCATCGCGGTTCAGGCGGGCGGGCTTGATGTGATCTATCCCAAGGAAAACGAGGCATTAACAGATGATATCGCAAAAATGGGTTTGCGATTGTCCGAACAACCCATCGGGTTGATCCCACAGGCACGCCATTTCCCACAGCGCAATCGGATCATTGCAGGTGTTTCATCCGCTATCGTCGTCGTCGAAGGCGCTGCCAGATCGGGCAGCTTAATCACCGCACGCATCGCCGCCGAATTGGGGCGCGAGGTGATGGCCGTGCCGGGCAACCCAATGGATGGTCGTGCTACAGGGTGTAATATTTTGATCCGCGAAGGTGCGACATTAATCCGAAGTGGCGCGGATATTCTTGAATCACTCAACCGCCCCGCACAATCACAAATGGCATTTGCCGAACCGCCCGCCCCTGAAATTCCGCGCCTCTCTGCGCGTCAAATCGCAGATCGCATTTTAAATCTGCTTGGCCCCTCTGCCGTGTCTGAGGATGATGTCATTCGCGACACGGGTCTGCCAACCAATTCTGTTTCCCCTCAAATCACGGCACTTGAAATCAAGGGCGATATATCGCGACACCCCGGCGGTAAACTGGCAAGAAAGGCATAAATCGCCCTGCTTCAAATCTTATTTTTATCCGCCCCATTGACATTACACCGATAACCAACACATGTTCCGCGCCCATACCCTATGGCCAAATTCGCTTAAAGGAATCAGTTATGCCTGTTGTTGTTGTCGAGTCTCCTGCCAAAGCAAAGACCATTAATAAATACCTTGGCAAAGACTATACCGTGCTTGCCTCTTATGGTCATGTGCGTGATCTGCCGCCCAAGGATGGATCGGTGGATACAGACAATAATTTCGACATGAAATGGGAGGTCGCAACCGACAGCCGCAAACATGTCAAAGCAATTGCAGATGCGCTCAAGGGCGATGACGAACTGATCCTCGCAACCGACCCTGACCGCGAAGGCGAAGCTATCAGTTGGCATCTGGAAGAAACGCTTCGCAAACGCAAAGCGATCAAAAAATCCACATCCGTAAGCCGCGTTGTATTCAACGCCATCACCAAAACCGCCGTAACCGAAGCGATGAAAAATCCCCGCGCCGTGGATATGGAACTGGTCGAGGCTTACCTGGCACGCCGTGCACTTGATTATTTGGTGGGCTTTAACCTGTCGCCTGTTTTGTGGCGCAAATTGCCCGGTTCAAAATCCGCAGGGCGCGTGCAATCCGTTTGTCTGCGTTTGATTGTTGAACGCGAAATGGAAATCGAAAAATTCAAACCGCGCGAATATTGGTCTGTGAAAACCACGCTCACCAATTCGCGTGGTCAGGATTTTGATGCCAGCTTGCGCCTGCTTGCGGGTAAAAAGCTTGAAAAATACGATCTTGAAAACGAGGTCAGCGCCGAAATGGCCGTACAGGCCGTCACATCACGCGATTTGTCAGTGCAATCGGTCGAAAGCAAACCCGCCAATCGCAACCCATCTGCACCATTCATGACATCAACTCTGCAACAAGAGGCAAGCCGCAAATTCGGTTTTGGCGCGCGCCAAACCATGTCTACTGCGCAACGTTTGTACGAAGCGGGGCATATCACATATATGCGTACCGATGGCATCGACATGGCCCCCGAGGCCGTGAGCGAAGCACGCGATGCGATCCAAGGTCTCTATGGCAAAGATTTTGTGTCCGCCACGCCGCGCATCTATAAAAACAAGGCGAAAAACGCACAAGAGGCGCACGAATGTATCCGCCCAACCGTGATGGCCGCCACGCCAGAAAGCCTTTCAAAACTAGAGGCGGATCAACGCAAATTATACGATCTGATCTGGAAGCGCACATTGGCCAGCCAGATGGCATCGGCCAAAATTGAGCGCACCACCGTTGATATCGGATCAGATGATGGTCAGGTCGGCCTGCGCGCCACTGGTCAGGTCATCACATTCGAAGGTTTCCTTAAGGTTTACGAAGAAGGGCGCGATGATGATGCGGTGATTGATGATGATGACAAGCGTTTGCCACAGCTTTCCAATGGCGAGGCTTGCGCGAAAAAATCCGTAACGCCGAACCAGCATTTTACCCAGCCACCGCCCCGCTATACCGAGGCAACGTTGGTTAAACGCATGGAAGAATTGGGCATCGGTCGCCCGTCAACATATGCATCAATCGTCACCACAATTCAAACGCGCGAATATGTACGCAAAGAAAAAAACCGCCTGATTGCCGAGGATAAAGGGCGATTGGTGATCGCGTTTTTGGAAAACTATTTCCGCCAATATGTGGGGTATAACTTTACCGCCCAGCTGGAAGAAGAGCTTGATGAAATTTCCGCAGGCGAAGCGAACTATATTGATGTGTTAACCCGTTTCTGGCGTGATTTTTCCGCTGCAATCGGTGAAACCGCCGATTTGCGCATCACTGAAGTGTTGGAAAAAATCAACGAGGTTTTGGAACCACATTTGTTCCCCCCAACCGAGGATGGATCGGACCCACGCGTTTGTAAAACCTGTGGCACGGGCCGTTTGTCGATGCGCACCGCACGTTCGGGCGGCGCTTTCATTGGGTGTTCGAATTACCCCGAATGCCGCTACACCCGTCCATTGGCAGGTGAACTTGAGGGCGGCGATATCGCTGGCCCCGATGGCAAACCACTTGGGCTTGATGATGATGGCGAAACCATCACATTGCGCACGGGTCGTTTTGGCCCCTATGTTCAGCGCGGCAATGCGACCGATGAAATCCCAAAACCACCACGCGCATCCATCCCCAAAGGTTCGGATCTAAGCGAGGTCACATTGGAACGCGCATTGCAATTGTTATCCTTGCCGCGCAAGGTTGGCGATCACCCTGATGGCGGTACAATCACCGCCGCAATCGGGCGTTTTGGCCCCTATGTCATGTGGGAAAAACCACTGGAAGAGGGCAAAAAAACCGCACAAAAAATCTATGCCAATATGAAAGACCCAGAAGAGGTGTTTACCGTTGGCATGAACCGTGCGGTGGAATTGATCACCGAAAAGGCCAATAAAACGGGGCGCGGTGCGGCGGCGACACCACTCAAAGAATTGGGCGAACACCCAACCGAAGGTGGCCCGGTCAATGTCATGGACGGGCGTTATGGCCCCTATGTGAAATGGGCCAAGGTCAATGCAACCTTGCCAAAGGATATTGAACCTGGCGATGTGACAATGGAAAAGGCTGTGGAATTGATCACCGAAAAGGCAGGCAAGGCAAAACCTGCACGCAAGAAAGCCGCGCCCAAGAAAAAAGCAGCAGCCAAGAAAAAGCCAGCCGCAAAAAAAGCGGCCCCCAAAAAGGCCGCTTCAAAAACCAAAGCCGCGGAATAATTCCCGCGGCTTGCGCTTACTCCACGCTGCGCCCTTCAATGCAAAATCCATAAATGGTTGTTGCAAGAGACAATCCCACCATTGTCGCAACCCATTGAAACGCGCCCATTACGATCAAGCCAATCACGTTCGAAGGCAAGATTGATTGCAAAACCGCCCCGCAGATATTGATCAACAACGCCATCAATACAGCCGCGACAAAAATATCTTTGCTATGTTCATCAGTTTGTTCCCAAGCGTATATAAATGACATGTTTTCATCAATCGCCGTGGCGGGTAACACCAAAGACAATCGCATAACTATCCAAATTAAAAACGCCAACACCGCAATCATTCCGATTCCAGACAGAATTGCGGATACTTGTCCAATCAGCACAACTATCGTGACTGGGATGATTGCGATCAATACAAGTAAAATTCCCAGTAATATCGATTTCCAGATATACGAAATCACACGCGAAAAACTCCACGGTGGCACAGCACCTTTGGTGTAATCTTCCAGCAACACAAAACGATGCCATGCAACCGCGATCCAAGCCAGTGACAACATAGAAATAACACCCGCGAGCAAGACTGTTAAATGGCCACTCATTGAACGCGCGGCAACATATCTGGGATCTTGCAAACGATCCATGTCAAAACTGTCGGTAACGGATACCAACAATACGGTTACTATCACAAACTGCACGATGTAAATCACCGCGCTCACGCGCACCGCATCATCCAAATTATCACCAACCATTCCGATTGATTTTTTAAAAATATTTATACCCGTTTCCATTTCATACCTCTATTTTTCGGGCAATTATAGGTTGCGTGTCACAAAATCCAAGTGCAATCAGGCGGGCACAGCCGCTAAACGCCCGCGCAACATATGTTGCACCTCTTGGCCGATATTTTGCCAACCCTGCCCCGTCAATCGCGCACCAAATCGCGTGGCGATGTCCATCAATTCTTGATCATGCGCAACGCGTGCGACGGATTGCAAAAACTGGGCGGTGTATTGCAACACCTCTTGATCCGCGCGGACCATCGCGGCATCCATCATCTCGGCAATATCACGCAAATCTTCGTGATAAGCATCCGCATCTGGTTCCACCGCATTGCCCGCCACACGCGGAACAAATGCCGCCGATTTTTCCGCGACATCCAAAACGGATAAAACCGTTTGCTGAAACCCTGCCAAATCAAAAAACGGTTTTTCAATGAATTGCGCCGCACCCGATGCAATCGCATCACCGCGCAAATCATCCGCACCGCTCATGGCGATCACGCTTGGCGCCGCTTGACCAATCGCGGCCATTTCCTTGATGAAATCCAAACCCGATCCATCAGGCAGCCCCATATCAACGATCACCACATCGGGGCGGTAAATGCGGATATGTTTGCGCGCTGATTCCAGACAATCCGCACGGCGCAATCGCGCACCGCTGCGAATGGCCAACAGGCGCACCGCATCGGCGAAATAACGGCTGTCTTCTACCAGCAGAATCGTCAACCCCAACAAGGGGCGTTTGGCGGTTCTGCGCGGGGCTAAACAATTGTCATCATTGGCAAAATCTTCCATTTTGGGCACCCTCTCTAAATTTCTGATTAATTGATATAAAACAAACAGAATCCTAACATCGCCCTAACGCCGCGCGGATTTGCCCGCCTAATTCCCTTGCAAGCCTAAATCCATTCGGCCTAGATAGCGCCAAAGGAGACCACCATGATCGGACGATTAAACCACGTGGCCATTGCAGTGCCCGATTTGAACAGCGCGATGGCGATGTATCGCGAAACGTTGGGCGCGGATGTGGCAGAGCCGTTTGATCAACCCGAACACGGTGTGACAGTGGTGTTCATCACCCTGCCCAACACGAAGATAGAGCTGATCCATCCACTGGGTGATGACAGCCCGATCAATAATTTTCTGGCCAAAAACCCCGATGGCGGCATCCACCATATGTGTTACGAGGTTGGCGATATCATCGCTGCGCGGGATCAATTGATCGCCAATGGCGCACGCGTTCTTGGCAATGGCGAACCCAAAATCGGGGCGCATGGCAAACCCGTGCTGTTTCTGCACCCCAAAGATTTCAACGGCACGTTGATCGAACTGGAACAGGTGTAACATGACCATTAGCGCATCACTCGTCCTGCTTGCCGTGACTTGGTTTATGATCCTGTTTATCGTGCTGCCCATTCGGTTGAAATCACAAGGCGAGGATAACAATGTTGTCCCCGGCACATCGGCAAGCGCCCCTGCCGATCCACAGATCAAGAAACGCATGTTGATTACCACGCTGATCACCATCCCTGTTTGGCTGTTTCTGGTCTGGCTAATTTCGTCTGGTTTGATCACATCCGAACAAATGGACATTTACAATATCATTGAATCCAACTAGGGGCAGGTGGAAACCTCTGTTCAAAGGAACATAACATGTCTGTACTTACCGAAGGCGATATCGTCGTACTCGTCTCTGGCTCGCCACGTTTGGCAGTCGAAAAAATCACTGGCAAAGCCATCTCTGTTGTTTGGATCAACGAAGGCAGCGTCAATCGCGATACATTCGATATCGCATTGATCCGCAAATGGGAGGCCCCAGCAGGGGGCGACCGTGGCGGTGACCGCGGCGGTTTCAAGGGTGGCGATCGCGGTGGTGATCGTGGTGGATTCAAAGGCGGTGATCGCGGCGGCAAAGGCGGCTTTAAGGGCGGTGATCGCGGTGGTGATCGTGGCGGCGACAAAGGTCGCGGCAAACCGTTTGAAGGCAAAAGCTTTGACAAACCCAACAAAGACAAATCATTCTTTCGCAAAGATTGATCCGTTGGGCGCGGGAACGCGCGGGTAAAGGAATAGGAAACGGCTAAGGGAAACCTTGGCCGTTTTTTTGTTTTGGTTATTGGGATAACTTCACCAAAAAAATATGAAGTCCTTTTTTGCGGAGTATTCACACATGCCGTTGCACAGTTTGAACCACTTTAAGTCAGTATTTATTTACGATATTTTCATTCAGCCAGCGGATCAAAATTATCTTACAGCCCGCTTTTTACGAGTAATCGGAATGCACCAAGATTTTTTCTGGCACGCTCAACAAACATTGGAAAAACTCTTCAAAGCTGGATTAGTTTTGAATGGCGTTTCTGTGAAATCGAAATCCCATGAGTTAACAAAACTACTGCCGATTTACGAGGAAACTTTGGGATCTGATGCATTTAATTCTTTTGATAAACCCAAGAAGCTCAAAGCAGAACTGTGGAGCGATACGTCCGTTAAAGATTTTGTCACCAAAATTTCCGCTCTTGGAAGCGCCGATGCAAGATATGGTTTGGTTGGTTATCAAAGCTCCAAAGATGATTTGTTCAAGTTGGATCAATTGGTATTCAAATTACGTCAAAGAACCATGGGACTCGATTGGGTCATTGGTGAGGACTTTCGAGCCGAAGAAAATCTCCAACATTTCAATGGCAAAACCTATCGAGAATTTATTGAACAAAATCCAACTGAACAAATCAGACACTTAAGCATTCCGTATCAAGAATTGAAAAGTATCGGAGAGAATACGCAAGACCTTTTCCATGCTTGGAATTTTGAATTTCAAAGAAAGTCTTCCGATATCGACAAAATTGCTCCTGGAGCCATTGCTCCCGAACTAGCATTTAGTCTTTCTCGTATAGATGCCCTACTGCAGAATATTGAAGCGTTTGACGGCTTCGATAAAGAATTTGTACCCGAGGGCTTTAAATGGCTTTTGGACAATGTGAAGGTAAGTAGTCATTGGAAAAAAATGATAGAAACCTACTTATCCGAAAGTAAGAAATGAGCCAAGCCACCCGCCCCCCATCTGTCCGCCACGTGTCCCCCATTTGTCCGACGGATGTCCTACACCCAAAATCGGGGCTATTTCGCGGTGTTGATACGGTGGAACAGATGGGTAAATGTGGCCACACCTAGCACGGGGATGAACAGGTTTATGAACGGAACCGACAGCGGCACCGCCATCAAAAACCCTGCCAGAAAAATCTGAAATCGGTGTTTTTTGCGCATCGCATTTGCGCCCACACGGCCCAGTTTTCGCATCGCGACAAGTTGGAAATATTCACGCCCCAATAACATCCCATTCACCGCCCAAAACAGGATCGGTGCAATCGGTGTGAATATCAAATACAGCACCAACGCGCACAGGTTCACCACCACCAACAGCGCCAAAAATTTCGTGCTATCAATCAGCATATCCATGAACGGCACGGGGGTCACATCCGCAAGCGCTGGGTAATGTTTATCCTCCACCGCATCGGCCACTTGTTCCAAAAAGAACCCCGTGAAAATTGATGCCACAGGCACCATTAAAAACACCGACATGCCGATCATTGCGAACAGGATAAAGCCAGACAACAGGCTGCTTAGCCACGCAATTTCGCCCACCCACGGCAGGCTAATCGTATCGGGTAAAATCCATTGCACGCCCATGGTCACGGCCGCCAGCAACGCAATCGTCAACGCCACGCCATATCCCATGACGCGCAAAAATCGGCTATCGTTTAATTGTGAAATGGCTTTCTGAAAATCGCTGAATATCATCGGTTTCATCCTTTGTTAAAATGCAACCTAATCCTTATTCGCAAAATTTCCAGCAATGACTTGCCCAAAGTTTTGTGATCGGGCAAGTCTTTGATATCATGACGCAAATCTGCGCAGGATTATTTATCCTCTGCGGGGATAACCCGCAGGTGCAATTCGCGAAGCTGTTCATTTGTCGGCTCTGATGGGCCGCCCAGCATCAAATCTTCGGCGCGTTGGTTCATCGGGAACATGATCACTTGGCGGATGTTCGATTCATCGGCCAACAGCATCACAATACGGTCAATCCCTGCCGCACAACCACCATGGGGTGGCGCGCCATATGTGAATGCATTCACCATCCCGCCGAACCGTTTTTCAACCTCTTCTTTGGGGTATCCCGCGATTTCAAATGCCTTGTACATAATTTCAGGCTGGTGGTTTCGGATCGCACCCGAAATCAGCTCGTAACCATTACAGGCCAGATCGTATTGGTAACCTAAAATCGTTTCAGGGTCTTCTGCGCTCAACGCTTCCATCCCGCCTTGGGGCATGGAAAATGGGTTGTGGCTGAAATCGACTTTGCCGCTTTCTGGGTCGCGCTCATACATCGGGAAATCAACAATCCATGCGAATTTGAAACTGTCCTTATCGGTCAATTCCAGCTCTTCGCCAATCACGGTGCGCGCACGCCCCGCAACCGATTCAAATGCCGCTGGTTTGCCGCCCAAGAAGAACGCGGCATCGCCAACTTCAAGGCCAAGCTGTTGACGGATCGCTTCGGTACGCTCTGGCCCGATGTTTTTCGCCAACGGTCCTGCGGCCTCCATCCCTTCACCCTGATCGCGCCAGAAGATATAGCCCATGCCGGGCAACCCTTCTTGTTGGGCAAATTTATTCATCCGATCACAGAATTTGCGCGACCCACCCTTGGGCGCAGGGATCGCACGAATTTCGGTTCCTTCGTTTTCCAATAGCTTGGCAAAAATTGCAAAACCAGAGCCAGCGAAATGTTCAGACACAACCTGCATTTTAATGGGGTTGCGAAGGTCTGGTTTATCTGTGCCATACCACAGCGCGGAATCTTTGTATGAAATCTGTGGCCAGTCTTGGGCCACGGGGCGTCCCTTGCCAAATTCCTCAAAGATACCTTTGATCACTGGCTCGATCGTATCAAACACATCCTGTTGATTTACAAAGGACATTTCCAGATCAAGCTGGTAAAAATCGGTTGGGCTTCGGTCGGCGCGCGGGTCTTCATCACGGAAACACGGCGCAATTTGGAAGTATTTATCAAAGCCCGCAACCATGATCATTTGTTTGAACTGTTGGGGGGCCTGAGGCAGCGCGTAAAACTTGCCCGGGTGCAGGCGAGATGGCACCAAGAAATCGCGTGCACCCTCTGGTGATGATGCGGTGATAATGGGTGTTTGAAATTCGTTGAAACCCTGTCCATCCATGCGATTGCGGATGGATTTCACCACGTTTGAACGCAAGATTATATTGTTGTGCAATGTTTCGCGGCGCAGGTCCAAGAAACGATATTTCAGGCGGGTTTCTTCTGGGAAATCGGGTTCGTCGAACACTTGCAATGGCAATTCTTTGGAGGCACCCAGCACTTCCATGTCACGCACAAAAATTTCCACTTCGCCCGTGGGAATGTTTTTGTTTACCAATTCTGGTGCGCGTGCCTTAACCTCGCCATCAATGCGGATACACCATTCTGAACGCACCTTTTCCAGTTCTGAAAACGCGGGGCTGTCAGGGTCGGCCAGAACCTGTGTAATGCCGTAATGATCGCGCAGGTCGATGAACAAAATCCCACCGTGATCGCGCACACGATGCACCCAACCAGACAGGCGAACATTTTCGCCCACATGTTTCGCGTTAAGATCTGCGCAAGTATGGCTGCGGTAGCTGTGCATCGGACATCCCCTCAAGGGTTTAAATTTGGATTATTCTGTTGCGCTGATACACTTGTTTATCGCCAAATTGTCAAGCCTTGGGCGCATAAAACAGCCAAACAGAATGGATTGGATGGGATTTCGCAGGTTTGAGCAAAACCCACCGAACAATATCACGAAAAACGGCGCCCCATTGGGACGCCGTTAATTCAGTTCATCATCTGTCGCAATTTACGACATGGCATTCAATGCTGTGCGGATGCCGTCTGCATATTGCTGGCTGATTTTCGCATAGTGGCTGAGCGCGAGATCAACGATATGATCTGGAACGCCCACCATTGATGCGGCTGTGTTTGAATACAGCCGCGCCTGTTGTTCGGCATTCATCAAATCATGCAATGCGCGTGGCTGACCGTAATCATCATTGCCATCACGGTGGTTGTAGCGATCTGCATCACCATCCAGTGGCAATGGTGGTTCGCTAAATTCAGGTGATTGTGTTGCACCACCCATTGAGTTTGGCTCGTAATAGGCATCATCTGCCCCTGTCACCTGACCCAACACATTCATCGCACCATCTTTGTGATAGTGATGCACAGGACATTTTGGTTGGTTCACGGGCAGTTGTTCGTAATGCGTGCCGATCCGATAGCGATGCGCATCGGCATAGCTGAATATACGTGCTTGCAGAACCTTATCCGGGCTGAACCCGATACCAGGCACAATGTTTGACGGGCTATACGCAGCCGTTTCAATTTCCGCGAAATAGTTATCGGCGTTGCGATTCAATTCCAATGTTCCCACGTCGATCAATGGGAAATCGCCATGTGGCCAAACTTTGGTCAGATCAAACGGGTTATATGGCGTTTGCGCGGCTTGTTCTTCGGTCATCACCTGAATTTTCATGTCCCATTTTGGGAAATCACCAGATTCAATCGCACCAAACAGGGATTCTTGGTAGCCCTCGCGGGTTTCGCCAATTTTCTGGCCTGCTTCTTCGTTTGTCAAATGCGCATGGCCTTGTTGGGTTTTGAAATGGAATTTCACCCAAACACGTTCATTATCCGCATTGATCATTGAAAATGTATGGCTGCCATAGCCGTTCATGTTCATTGGCGTGGTTGGGCAACCGCGATCAGACATCAAGATTGTCACCTGATGCAATGCCTCTGGGCTTTGCGACCAGTAATCCCACATCGCGGTGGCGCTACGCAAATTGGTACGCGGGTGGCGTTTTTGCGTGTGGATGAAATCTGGGAATTTATAAGGATCGCGCAGGAAAAACACTGGTGTGTTATTGCCAACCAGATCCCAGTTGCCTTCGTCTGTGTAAAATTTCAGGGCAAAGCCACGCACATCGCGTTCGTTGTCCGCTGCTCCCAATTCACCCGCCACCGTGGAAAAGCGGCAAATCATCGGGGTTTTTTTGCCCACTTTGGAAAAAATATCCGCCTTGGTGTATTTTGAAATATCGTTGGTGATGGTCAATGTCCCGTGCGCACCCCAACCTTTGGCGTGAACAACACGTTCGGGGATACGTTCGCGGTTTTGATGCGCCAATTTTTCGATCAATTGGTAATCCTGCATCAATACAGGGCCGCGTGCACCTGCGGTTTGTGAATTCTGGTTATCGGCAATTGGCGCACCTGCGGTGGTGGTTAATCGCTTGGTTTTATCAGACATCTGGCTCTCCTCTGGTTATGGAATCAATTGTGGTTGAGCAAATGGTAGACTGAAAATTTGATAAATTAAAATTGCATATTTATTTATTTTTGATAACTAAAAGTTATGAAAATTTCACTACGCCATCTCTACTATTTCAAATCCCTGTGTGAAAACGGGCATTTTGGCCGCGCAGCAGAGGCCGCGCATGTTTCCCAACCCGCCCTTTCCGTAAAAATCAAAGAGTTGGAGGAAACGCTGGGCAGCGCATTGATTGATCGCAGCGCACGCCCGATTTCCCCCACACCGTTTGGCGCGGATATTTTGGAACGCGCCAAAAGCATTTTGAACGATGTTCACGATTTGGAAAACGCCGCACGTTTGCAACGCGGGTTACAAGGGCGGTTTAGCCTTGGGGTGATCCCAACCGTCGCCCCCTATTTGTTGCCAAGCGCGATTGCGAAAATACAATCCGATTTGCCCGATCTTGATTTACATCTGCGCGAAGCACAAACCGATACATTGTTGGATGAATTGCAAAATGGACAGCTTGATGCCTGTGTCATTGCAACCGATGTGTTTGATCACAATTTGCGCCAGCGCCACCTGTTTGATGATCGCTTTATGTTGGCGATCAAATCCGATCAGGCCAAATCAATGTATCTGACAGATGGTGAAATTCAACTGACCGATATGGCGCCCTTGAAATTATTGCTTTTGTCCGAAGGGCATTGCTTGCGCGACCAAGCACAAAGCCTTTGCCGTTACGCAAGCCAAGAAACGCTTAATCAAATTGGGGCCAGTTCACTGTTAACGCTCACCCAATTGGCGGCGGGGGGATATGGCGCGACGCTATTGCCCGAATTGGCCTATGATGCGGCTCATCAAAATGACAATCTGGCGGTGCTGCGCCTTGCTGATCCACAACCGGATCGTAAAATTTCATTGGTCACAAAACGCAATTTGGATCGGGCGATGAATATTACACAAATCGCAGATATTTTATCGGCTGCGGGGATGGAAAAAACCCGTGAAACGCGGGCGCATTTTCAATAACTATAATTTTCTCGCATTGGCGCGTTTGACCAATTCACGCCCCAATTTGCGTGAAAACCCCGTCATCATTTCATGGTTCACTTCACGTACAATACGATAAAATTTTTGCGATAAATCAGATTTAAGGAAAGTCACATATTGTGAAAATTCTGCGTTCGATGCCATTTGATAAGTGAATGCAGTATCATTCAAAATGCGGATTTTCATATTTTGCGAGATTTGATCATGTTGCGCGAACAGCTCGCGCAGCACTTGATCTTCGGTAATGCCAAGTGGATTATCGCTCGCGCTGATCATGCCCATATTCAATGCAAACCCAATATTCATCACACTTGCGGTGCTGGTTTCCACGGTTCCAAGTGCCGTGATCAAATCGTGAATTTGCGCCAATCGCTCTGGGTTGACCTCGGCCATTTCGGCCAGAATGCCAGGGCCATAAACATCTGATTTACCGATGTTTTCAACACTATGTGCCTCATTTTCCATCTGGGTAATGTCATAACCCAGCCCATCGGAAAAATAGGCGTTCAACTCCGCAAATTCCGCGTCACTTAGGGTATTATTCAATGCCTCCGATGTGGCGTGTAAAATGGCGTCGGGTTTAAAAACGTTTTCGACGATATCATCCCAATCGTCAAAAATGTCTTCTCCCATATTTGGCGCATTCTCTTTTACCGCTTTCATTTCAGGAACCAGTGACGCCAAGGCCACATCAAACCCCATCAGGGTTAATATTTTTCCACCACGGGTATCTTCATACGCCTGTGCAAATGAAACAAATCCACAAAAAACCACACACCAGATTACACATAAACGCATCAAACACTCCTGTTAGTTTCGAACAGACTTGCGTCTTATGGCGTTGGTGTCAAATCAACTTGGCATCAATAAGGCCGCGCAGCGAATTGCCAACATAAATTGCATCGGCGCGTTTCAAATCATCCAAGGTTAAAATCGCCTCCTTTGCGCGCCCATCATCGATCAAGGATTGGCGAAAAACACCAGGCAGCAACCCCGATTGCAACGCAGGTGTGAACAATTGCCCATCCAATTCCACGAACAAATTCGTAATTGTTCCTTCGCAAAGCTCACCGCGCTCGTTTTGATAGATATATTCATCCACCCCATCGGGCAGATTGGCGCGATCCGTGTCATATCCCACCCGCTGATTGGTTTTTACCGCCAACCAGGGATCATCTGATTGCAATCGGCGTGGTGCAATCGCGATATTCCAATTGCGCGTAATCGGGATAAACGCAAATGTTTCAACGTTGATCTCACCCGATTTTGCAATGGTCAAACGCACGCGACAGGTTTCATCACCAACGGCGGCACCCAAACGCTGTAACGCTTCCGCACGATCAAACGAAATTGCAAGCATTTCACAGGTTTGCGCAGCGCGATCCAGATGCAGACCAAGGCGCACGAACCCATCGCGTGCATCAAACCGCAAGGTTTCAATAACGATCAACCCATCGGGCGAATTTTGGTATAGCGTGCTTTCCACAATGCTTCCTCATATTCGCTGTCAGCGGTTGAATCATAAACCACTCCGCCACCTACGTTTAGTCGCACCGATTGATCGCCAAACAGGCTCAATGTGCGGATCGCCACATTAAATGCCATTTCCCCAGATGGTGCGATCCACCCAATGGACCCGCAATAAATTTCGCGCGGGAATGGTTCCAGATCATTAATCACCTCCATCGCGCGTAACTTGGGCGCGCCTGTGATCGACCCACAGGGGAACAGCGCTTGAAACAAATCTTCTACGCATAACCCATTTTGCAAATCCGCCTCGACCAGCGATGTCATCTGATGCACGGTGGCGTAGCTCTCGATTGTGAACAATTCGGGCACACGCACCGATCCCACCTTGGCCACGCGTGAAATATCATTGCGCAACAAATCCACAATCATCAGGTTTTCCGCACGGTTTTTTTCATCACTTTGCAAAAATGCTTTTAGGTCGGCATCCTCACCCGCGGTCTTGCCCCGTGGTACCGTGCCCTTCATCGGACGCGTTGAAATTACACCCGCTGCGTCCACTTTGAAAAACAGCTCTGGTGATCTGCTTACCAATATCGGCCCCTGCCCCAATTGAACAATCCCGCCATAATTCACAGGCTGCCCATGGCGCAACGCGGCGTAAAGACCAAGGGGCGAACCTGTGTATTTGCTGTCCATCGGGAATGTCAGATTGGTCTGATAAAAATCACCAGCGGCGATGTAATCCGCAACTTGCGCAAATGCAGCACCATATTCATCCGCTGACCATTTGGGGCTTGGTGTATCCAGTGTCGCCTGCGCCGCTTCACTTTGTGCGCGATGCATCAACCCACGCGTTGCGGCCATATCCACACCATCAAACACACCAAAACATAACAACGGGCTTTGCCGCTCCGCTGGCATACGCGGCGTTAATCGCGGCTCAAAAACATAGCCAAGCTCGTATGACGCCAACCCCGCCAGCCATTTACCAGCCGCGCGCGCCGCCTCAATCCGTGCAAACGCATCCGCCACATCGCCTGCATCCCATGCGACAATCACTTCGCTCGGATCAACAAACCCCGCCAAATCACCGTTTGGCCCCGTGTCAAATATGATAAACTGCTCGCTCACACGCCATCCCTTACTTGCACACCTATGTAATCACCCGATCACATCTATGCCAGAGAGAAACGTGTAAATGTGCCGCGCACTAAAACTTCTTTGCAAGCCGTTCTAATGAGAAGACCTGTTCTATCTTGGTGGCAAATTCACGCAGGTTTTGCGAAATATCCGCTCCATCAATTCGCGATTCAGAGATTGGCTCAACGCCATGCTCTTGAAACATTGCATTCATTACATTTCGCGACGCAACACCGCCCTTTTCAATGAACCTTGCAAACGCCTGCGCACCTTCTTCGGGGCGCCCGGCGAAACTATATGCTAGCCCACGAAGCGCTTCACCTGTGTCCACACCCAAGATGTGTTTGGCGAATAAAAATAGCAACGTTTCCCATAGGTTTCTTTTGGCGGCGTTTGCACGTATCCCTGCTTCCACTTCTTTCTCGATATAAATCTTCGCTTGCGCATCATCGTTCAACTTAAAATGCGCCATTGCCAACAGGATATGCCTTGCTTCATGTTCTGGCTCCAATTGGGTAACTGTGGTGAATGCCGCCAATGCCTTTTCATAATCGCCCGTCTGTTCAACATGTAACAATCCAAGAATAAAATATGGCAGATGTTTTTTCTTCCACCGCGGTGCGGTTTCGTTCAAAAAACCAACCAACTGGTCATAATTTTGCATTTTGAAATGCATTACCGAAACACCATTTAACGCGGCGTTATTCGAAGGTTTCATTTCCAGCACATTATAATAATCACGCAATGCTTTGCCATATTCACCGCGAATTTTATAAATCTTTGCACGGTTCAAATATGTGTGAATCCGCGCTGGCCTCAACGCAATTGCCGTTTCAAAATCGGCCTCTGCCGCATCAACATCACCCGCTTCGTTGTTGATATACGCCCGATATTCCAAATCATTTACATTCTTGGGCTGCAATGTAATCGCCGCATCAATGTCGGATAACGCTTTGTCATAATCGCCCACCCGCCGATGCGCCAAAGCGCGGCTTTTGTAATACTGATGCTCAAACGATTCATCGACATCACGCGCTAAAACCTTGGTACAGGCCGCAATGATATCAGCGGCTTTTTGCTTCTTGTTAACACACCCATTATGCTCCGCCACAATGGGTCGGATTATCAAAACAGGCTTTCGGGTAGCATTAAAAATCGTCAAGGAGATCGCCATTGCGGATACGATTATTGCGATATGGCGCGGCGTCATCAAATACTCTCAATCTTACACATCAATTATCCTTACAAGCGTAACAACCATCTCCCCAATCAACAACCTCAACAAATATATACTTCACCTATTGCATCCTCCATTTTCCAAATGTTCCAAATATCCGCGCCGCAGGCGTTCGAGCCTTTAAAAAACACGCAAATACGCGCAATTCATCCTTGAACCAAACGCGCCAAATCATTACACCCACGATAATTTGCAAACTGCACGGCGATTCCGCTGCCACGGGATCGGACATGCACACCAATAGGGGCCACGCGCTATGCCAAAAAGAACCGACATCAACACAGTTATGATCATCGGTGCAGGCCCCATTATTATCGGCCAAGCCTGCGAATTCGACTATTCTGGTGCACAGGCCTGTAAGGCGCTTAAAGAAGAAGGTTACCGTGTCGTCTTGGTCAATTCCAACCCCGCCACGATCATGACCGACCCCAACATGGCCGATGCCACATATATCGAGCCGATCACCCCCGCAGTTGTTGCCAAAATAATTGAAAAAGAAATCAATCTACATCCCAATGATAAAATGGTGCTGCTCCCTACGATGGGCGGGCAAACGGGTTTGAACACCGCCCTGTCATTGGACGAAGACGGCACACTTGAAAAATTCAACATCGAATTAATCGGCGCAGATCGCAAGGCGATCGAAATGGCCGAAGATCGCAAATTATTCCGCGAGGCAATGGATCGTCTCGGCATCGAAAACCCGCGCGCCACCATTGCTGAATCCATGGAAGAGGCAATGGCCGCCATTGAAACGGTTGGTCTGCCGGCAATCATTCGCCCCGCATTCACCATGGGTGGCACGGGTGGTGGTATTGCCTATAACCGCGAAGATTACGAAAAAATCTGTGCCAGCGGTATTGATGCCAGCCCCGTTAATCAAATCCTGATTGATGAATCGCTCTTGGGTTGGAAAGAATACGAAATGGAAGTGGTGCGCGACAAAGCGGATAATGCCATTATCGTTTGTGCGATTGAAAACATTGATCCCATGGGTGTGCACACAGGCGACAGTATTACCGTCGCCCCTGCCCTGACCCTGACGGATAAAGAATACCAAATGATGCGGACACATTCGATCAATGTGTTGCGCGAAATTGGCGTTGAAACCGGTGGTTCTAATGTTCAATGGTCGGTCAACCCTGCCGATGGGCGTATGGTTGTGATTGAAATGAACCCACGTGTGTCGCGTTCATCCGCACTGGCGTCCAAGGCCACAGGTTTCCCGATTGCCAAAATCGCCGCAAAACTGGCTGTGGGTTACACATTGGATGAACTCGACAACGACATCACCAAGGTGACACCAGCATCGTTTGAACCATCCATTGACTACGTGGTCACAAAAATCCCACGTTTCGCATTCGAAAAATTCCCAGGTGCCGAAGCATCACTAACCACCGCGATGAAATCCGTGGGCGAGGTGATGTCAATCGGGCGTACAATCCATGAATCATTGCAAAAAGCATTGGCATCCATGGAAACCGGCCTGTCTGGTTTTGATGAACAAGTCATCGAAGGTGCGCCAGAAAAATCTGCGATTATCAAAGCAATCAGCCAACAAACACCTGATCGTTTGCTGTTGATCGCACAGGCCATGCGTCATGGGCTGACCAATGATGAAATCAACGCGGTCACATCGTTTGATCCTTGGTTCCTTGCGCGTATCCGTGAAATCATTGATATGGAAAATGACATTCGTGAAAACGGCTTGCCAACAGAAACCGCGGCACTTCGCCGTGTGAAAATGTATGGCTTTTCCGATGCTCGCCTTGCCACATTAACTGGCCAAGCCGAACGCGATATCCGCATCACGCGCACCAAGGCGGGTGTTACCGCCGTGTTCAAACGCATTGATACATGTGCTGCGGAATTCGAAGCGCAAACGCCATATATGTATTCCACATATGAATCTGATGCCATGGGCGAAGTCGAATGCGAAGCCCGCCCATCAGATGCCAAAAAGGTAGTCATTCTGGGCGGTGGCCCAAATCGTATCGGCCAAGGCATCGAATTTGATTACTGTTGCTGTCACGCCTGTTTCGCACTGACAGATGCGGGTTACGAAACCATCATGGTGAACTGTAACCCTGAAACCGTATCCACCGATTACGACACATCTGATCGTTTGTATTTCGAACCGCTGACCATGGAAAACGTGATGGAAATCCTGCGCGTGGAACAGGAAAACGGCACATTGCACGGCGTGATCGTACAGTTCGGCGGCCAAACGCCCCTGAAACTCGCCAATGATCTAGAGGCCGAGGGCATTCCAATTCTGGGTACAACCCCCGATGCGATTGATCTGGCAGAGGATCGCGAGCGTTTCCAAAAGCTGCTTCATGATCTGGATCTAAAACAACCCTATAACGGTATCGCCAGCTCCCCCGAAGAAGCGTTTGAAATCGCACAGGATGTTGGATACCCGCTGGTCATTCGCCCATCGTATGTTTTGGGTGGTCGTGCGATGGAAATCGTGCGCGATGATGCGCAACTGAAACGCTATATCACCACGGCGGTGAATGTATCAGGCGACAGCCCCGTGTTGCTCGACAGCTATCTCGTTGGCGCGATCGAGGTTGATGTTGACGCATTGTCTGACGGCAAAAACGTCCATGTTGCTGGCATCATGCAACATATCGAAGAGGCCGGCGTTCATTCAGGCGATAGTGCGTGTTCATTGCCACCCTATTCATTGTCCGATGATTTGATCGATGAAATGAAACGCCAGACAGAAGCGATGGCCATTGGTTTGAACGTGGTTGGCCTGATGAACGTTCAATTCGCGATCAAGGATGGCGAAATTTTCATCCTAGAGGTCAACCCGCGTGCATCGCGTACCGTGCCATTCGTGGCCAAGGCGATTAACAGCCCCATCGCATCCATTGCGGCGCGTGTGATGGCGGGTGAACCGCTGACCAATTTTGATCTCAAATCACCCCACCCCGATCATTTCGCGGTGAAAGAGGCGGTATTGCCATTCAACCGTTTCCCCGGCGTTGATCCATTATTGGGGCCAGAGATGCGCTCCACTGGCGAGGTGATGGGGTTGGACAAAACCTTTGAACGCGCATTTTTGAAATCACAATTGGGCGCGGGCACGCCGTTGCCATCATCGGGCACCGTGTTCATTTCGATCAAAGATTTGGATAAAACCCCGCTGATTTCAGAGGCGGCGAAAATCTTGTCTGATCTTGGGTTTAACATCCTTGCGACGGGTGGCACGTCTACTTGGCTGACCGATAATGGTATCAAAAACACCAAGGTACTTAAGGTATTCGAGGGTCGCCCGAATATTGTTGATACGCTCAAAGACGGCGGTGTCGATTTGATTTTCAACACCACCGAAGGATCGCAGTCATTGGAAGATAGCCGCGATATCCGATCTGCCGCGCTTTATGGTAAAATCGCATATTACACCACCGCTGCGGCCAGCAACGCCGCCGCCAAGGCAATCCGTAATATGAGCGAAAGCGAAATCGAAGTGAACGCGCTTCAAAACTACTAAGCACAATAAAATCTATAAAAACGCCTGAACTTCTGTTCGGGCGTTTTGCGTTTAACAGGTGCCGTATGCACCATCGCTAAAGCTACAATATTCCTGCGCCTGCCCCGCTGCGATCATCATCGCGCCAATATCGGTATCGCCCAGATAACACCGCGCAACGCTGCGCCGATATTGATCAACCACAACTTTATCGCAGCGCACCACCTGTCCTTTGATTTTATCCGTCAAATATGCACGCGATGTCACCCCTGCATCAGTGTCGCGTTCTGGTGCTTCAATACCCCAAACCCGCACGGGCCAATCATGCCCATCCACCAAAAATGTATCGCCATCAGATACCCATTTCACCACGCCAGAAAACTGTTCATTTGGATCGGGGATGGCAGGTTTGATTTGCGTTGGCACGTCAAAATAGGTGATTGTGACAATCCCCCCTAAAACCAACCAGTTCAATATCACAGATGCATGTTTCATATCGCCAGATTACCACGCAAAATTACCCAATGCGAGCATCGCCAAACGACAAAGGAATTGATTTTACACATATTTTGGATAGTTTGTCGTCAACACAGGAGGATACCATGCCAGAACTTGTTGCCACATATTCCACAGCATTATTGGCGCTTGGGGTTTTAACACTGTTGATGGTGGTTCAGGCCACGATTGCAGGCATTGTCAAAAATGTAATTTCGGGGCAACCCGCGGGTGTCACTGTTCGGGGTAATATCGAACATCGCACATTTCGCGTGGTGCGTAGCCATGAAAACAGCGTTGAAAATTTCTCTGCGCTGATGGCGGCATCGCTTTTGGCAATGATCGCAGGGGCAAGCCCGACATGGGTGACATATCTGGTGGTTGCCGCTGTGGTTCTACGCCTGTTGCATTGGGTGTTTTATGTGATGCGCATTGGCCCTGATGCGGGTGGGCCGCGCACAATCGCCTATGTTTTGGGATTGTTGATCAATCTTGCTTTGGCGATCATGGCAATTATCGCATTGATGTAATCACACCGGCCAGCGCTGTGGCAATTTGGGATTGGTGCGCGCGGCCTTGATTATTTTGATATATTCCAACACCTTATGATTAAACCCGATATCCAGCGTATTGGGTGCCATCCAAAATGTTTTGCCAATGTGACGAAACATTTTTTTGCCCGGCGGCATGAAACAAATCGGATCATCCATGCGTTGGTAATTTACCACATGATGTTCGCCGCGCACTTTTTTGGAACCGCTTAAAACTTTGGGGGATGCAAATGCAATTGTGGGAATGCCAAGCGAGCTTCCGACAATTTGCGCACTGGCGGCACCCAACGAATGCCCGATAATGAACTTGGGCTGCAACCCTTTGGCAAATGTAAACACCAACTGGGCGTGGCGCAAAAATCCACGATGATAAAACCGCCCGCTGTCGCCTTTGATCTTGCTGATATTGAGATTAAATTCTGGGTAATCCGAAATTTCATTGCTACCTGGAATGACAAGCGTGCCATCGGTCAAGAAAAACGCCTGTGCACCACCCACATCAAATCGGTGGGATACATTTAACAATGTGTTGGCATAGGCATGGCGAACCAATTCGCCTGCTGCGATAATGTCCATAATTTCACCTACAATGTTTTAAATCTGTGTTTACGTCACTATCACAGCGTGGGGTGCCTGCCTGTGACATTTCACACGCTTTGACGTGGCGAACGGGTTGACCATTGGCGCGTGAACCACCATTTAGGTGCAAGGGAGAAATTCATGTATACACCAGCGATCACCGGCACGGGCGTTTTCACGCCAGAAAACACCATCACGAACGACGAATTGGTCGCGTGTTTCAATACCTATGCTGAAAAATTCAACGCCGATAACGCCGATCAGATTGCATCGGGTGAAATCGCCGAAATGCCCATGTCCAATGCGGAATTTATCTTTAACGCATCGGGCATTGAACAGCGCTATGTGCTGGATAGAACGGGAATCCTGAACCCCGATATTATGCATCCAAGCCTGCGCCAGCGCAGCGACGATGAACCCGGTGTCATGGCCGAAATGGCGCTTGATGCCTGTGCCAAGGCATTGACGGATGCGGGCAAAACCGCCGCCGATGTTGATGCGGTGATTGTGGCGGCGTCTAACCACGAACGCGCATACCCCGCCATTGCTGTTGAAATCCAAGATTTGATGGGGATCAAAGGGTTTGGTTTTGACATGAATGTCGCCTGTAGCAGTGCGACATTCGGCATCCAAGCCGCCGCCGATATGGTGCGCAGCGGATCAATCCGAAGCGCACTTGTCGTAAACCCCGAAATTTGTTCGGCGCATTTGGAATGGCGCGATCGCGACTGTCATTTCATTTTTGGCGATGTTTGCACCGCCACCTTGATTGAACGCAAAGAAGACGCAACAGGCGATCATTTTGAAATTATCTCCACGCGTTGTGCGACACAGTTTTCCAACAACATCCGCAACAACGATGGTTTCTTGCGCCGCACCCGCCCCGATGGCATGAAAGATCGCCGCGATATGCAGTTCATGCAAAACGGGCGCAAAGTGTTCAAAGAGGTCGTGCCAATGGTCAGCGCCCATATCTTGCAACATATGGCGGATGAAGGCATTGAAAACACCCAACTGTCACGCATGTGGTTGCACCAAGCCAACAAATCCATGAATGATTATATCGGGCGCAAGGTCATGGGCCGCGTCCCCGAACCTGCGGAACAACCTAATATTTTGCAAGATTACGCCAATACGTCATCGGCGGGTTCCATCATCGCATTTTCCAAAAATTCCGATGATATGAAACCCGACGACATCGGTTTGATCTGTTCCTTTGGCGCAGGCTATTCCGTTGGCAGTGTGTTATTGAAACGCTGTTGATCAACGCCGCTTTTGAGCCTGTGCACGGTTCACCATTTTCTGAAATGATTTATCCTTGGCGCGCCGCTCTGACAGGCTTGCGGAATTAAATTCATCCTCTGCCACTAATTTACGCCAACGTTGCAATCGCACCGGATCAACCGTGCCATCGGCGACGGCGGCCAGCACCGCGCATTTTGGCTCGGTTTCATGTTTGCAATCGTTGAAATGACATTGCCGCCCCAGATCAGCCAGATCGCCAAACACATCTTCCAGCCCTGCGGACACATCGGTTAATTGCAATTCGCGCATACCGGGCGTGTCCAACACCGCGCATCCATCGGGGATGAAATGCAAATGACGCCGCGTGGTGGTATGGCGCCCTTTTGCGTCATCCTCGCGAATGCCTTGGGTTGCGATATTGCCCGCCGACAATGCATTGGTCAGCGTGGATTTCCCAACACCAGATGACCCAACGAATGCCACGGTTTTTCCAGGCTTGCACCATTGCGATAATGTCCCAGTCACATCGTCACGACGCGCATCAACAACCACAACGGACACCAGATCGGATATCGTTTCTGCTTGGGTGCGATATGTTTCCACATCATCGCATAAATCCGCCTTGGTCAGGATGATCACGGGGGTGACATCCGCCTCGAACACCACCGCTAAATAACGTTCCAGCCGCGCAATATTGAAATCTTGGTTGCACGATGTCACGATAAACGCCGTGTCGATATTGGCCCCGATCAATTGCACGGCGCGATCATGCCCTGCCGCGCGACGCTTCATCACCGATTTTCGTTCCAATCGGCGACTATACGCAGGGTTATCGCGATCAAGCATCAACCAATCCCCGACAGTGGCATCCATCTGTGCAGGGATCTGTGTATCAATCCCATCACCCATCACCTGAAACAAGCTGCGGTGTACTTGCGTAATCCGCACGGGCGGGTTTGTGGCCATTTCGTCCACATCGGTTTGCTGTGCGAAAAAGCTGCTCCAGCCTTGGGTTTCAAGGGTTGATAATTTGCGCGGTGTTCCCATATTGCCGCCAAAAAACGCAGAGTAGTCTTTGGTCATGGTTGTATCTTTCATGTCCTGCCACGTATTTTACGCAGCACATTTATTTTCAAAATGAATTCAACTCACCACAGAACCCCGATCAATCGGGCACATCTTTGTGGTGGATTTGAAACGGAAGGGCGCTCTGCCTTCCCTTTTTAACGGGACATAAAATCTCCATCTTGGGTTTGGGGAATGATAAACCGCAATGCCCACGCTGACAAGCAGGTGATCAATATTTCATCCCCTTGCCGAACATATCCCTTCGCGCTAAAAACCACATGCGAGGACGACCTCCCCCATTATGGGCATCACTGCGGGACGACCCGATGAAAAGGGTTCACCCATGCGCACCACATTTGATCGTATTCGCCACGCACTCAGCTTTGAAATTATTGGCCTTTTGGTTATCACACCACTTGGGGCATTGGCATTTCACATGCCGATCCACGATATTGGCATCGTCGCCATTTTGGCGGCAACGCTCGCGACACTCTGGAACTATATTTATAATCTGATGTTTGATCGCACCATGCTGCGCATCCGTGGATCGGTTCACAAAACCATCCCCCTGCGCATCATTCATGCGGTATTTTTTGAACTTGGCCTGCTTATTGTTTTGCTGCCATTCGTGGCGTGGTATTTGCAAATATCTCTGATGCAGGCGTTGATCATGGATATCTCATTCGCGCTGTTTTATCTGATCTATGCGTTCGTGTTTAACTGGGCATATGATTTGATATTCCCGATCCCAAACAACGAACAAACATCCTAGCCAATCTTGTTTGGCGGTGTGTCACCTGTGAAAAACACGCGCAGGTTTTCCACCGCCAACAAACCCATATCGCTGCGCACGTCCAATGATGCCGTGCCAAGATGGGGTAATAGGGTGACGTTTTTCATTGCAATCAACGCCTCTGGCACTTCTGGTTCATGTTCAAACACATCCAGCCCCGCCCCCGCGATGGTGCCAGCGTTCAATGCCTTGATCAATGCAGCCTCGTCAATCACATCGCCCCGCGCGGTGTTAACCAAAATCGCATGGGATTGCATCGCGGCCAATTCCGCAGCACCTATCACATGGCGGTTTGCACCACCCCCTGGAATATGAAGCGAGACAACATCGCTTGCCCCCATCACATCCATGATACTGTTCATTTGTTTCGCAGGAACTCCAAAATCGTCAACGCGGGATCGGTTGTAAAACACCACATCCATGCCAAACCCGAAATGCGCACGTTTGGCCATCGCCTTGCCGATATTGCCCATGCCAATAATGCCAATTGTCTTGCCGCCCAAATGCATGCCCAGCAACTGTGTCGGATGCCAGCCTTCCCATTTACCTGCGCGCAACAATGCTTCGCCTTCGGATGCGCGCCGCGCTGTCATCAGGGCCAACATCATCGCGATATCTGCCGTCGCATCGGTTACGGCACCGGGTGTATTGCACACAACAATTCCCGCACCGTTCGCCGCCGCGACATCAATGTGGTTATACCCGACCCCAAAATTGGCAATCACCTTGGTTTTGATTTCCCCATCAAACACATCGCCGTCCAGCGGATCGCGCAGCGTTGGTAAAAACCCATCATATTGTGATAACACTTCGCGGATTTCACCCTTGGTCATGGGCGAAGTATCAACGCGCATGGTCACATCAAAATGTTCCTCTGCGCGTTCAACCACCACATTTGGCAAGGGGCGGGAAATATAGATACAGGGGCGCATTAATGCATCCGCCCACCATCGGGCACCACCATATCAGGGGCCAACAATACGATTTCCTTGTCCCCGTCAGGCAGGCCCAAAACCAGAACCTCTGACATCACAGGGCCGATTTGGCGTGGCGGAAAATTCACCACCGCCATCACTTGGCGCCCGATCAGGGTTTCGGGTGTGTAATGTTTGGTAATCTGTGCCGATGATTTCTTTTCGCCAATTTCGCCACCAAAATCGATCCATAGTTTGATCGCGGGTTTGCGTGCCTCTGGGAATGGTTCGGCTCGGGTTATTGTGCCAACACGCACATCAACGCGCATGAAATCGTCAAAACTTATTTCGTCCATTATTCTTTTCCTAATTCACGGCTACGATCTGCGGCGGCGGTGACGGCGCGGTTTAGCAGGGCTGGAAACCCATCGGTTTCATTCATCAAGACCTCTAGCGCCGCCGCTGTGGTGCCGTTGGGCGATGTGACGTTAATGCGCAGTTGCGTTGGATCTTCGTCCGCCGCTTGTGCCAATGCCCCAGCACCAGCCACCGTTGCCTTGGCCAATTGCAATGCCATATCTTTGGGCAAGCCTTGCGCCACACCCGCCGCGGCCAATGTTTCAATCAGATGAAAAACATAGGCAGGGCCAGAACCCGACACAGCCGTCACCGCATCCATTTGATCCTCTGATGCTAAACGCACGGTTTGGCCAACCGCGCTCAGCAATGCTTCGCCCATTTGCATATCTGCATCATTGATATGGGCGTTTCCGATCAATGCGGTAATGCCCTGTCCCACCGCCGCAGGTGTGTTGGGCATGGCGCGAATAATCGGGGATTGATCGCCAAGCGCATCTGCAAATGCGCCAATTGATGTGCCCGCCGCAATGGATAAAAACACAGTTGTTCCATTGCCAAGTGCACGCAACGCAGGCAACGCATCGCCCATCATTTGGGGTTTCACAGCAATGATGCAAATCGCAGGAGTTGTTGGAAGTGGTTCATTCAGATGCAACCCCTGTTGCACCAATCCTTGCACCCATTGGGATGGATGCGGGTCGATCACGGTGACACTGTTCGCGTTTAAACCTTGTGCCAGCCAGCCTTGCAACATGGCCGAACCCATCTTGCCACAGCCCAGCAAAACCAGACCGTTTTCATTCACGCGTGATAATGTCATTTTTCCATCCCAGTCGATTCACTGGTTTGGAATAACACGGATTATGCGCGCCCGTAAGCCTCGGAAATGGCGACGTTCATGGATTCTGCTGGAGACTGGTCGCCCCAGCAGACCAATTGGAAAGCGGGGTAAAATTTCTCACAGGCCAAAACCGCATTGTGCATCATCTGATCAATCTGATCTGGCAGCGCAATCGCACCCCCCGTCAGTGTCAAACCATAGCGATAAATCATAATGCGTTCTTCGTTCCACATTGAAAAACTACCTGTCCACAAACGATCATTGGTCAGGTTCAAAACCTCATACAACTCCGCCATTTTATCGGCGGGCGGTTCCATTTCAAATGTGCAGACCAACCGCAAGGTTTCATCAAACCCAGACCAAGCAAGCGTTAATGTATAGCTACGCCATGATCCTTCGACGGTCAGTGCGATTTGATCTTCGCCAACGCGATCAAAATCCCAATCGCGGCTTTCTGCGAGGTTTTCAACGATATCAATCGGGTGAATATCTGTGGTTTCGAAATACTGCTCTGTCGCTGCCATGCCCTGTCCCCTTTTAATTCGGCTTTAAGGGCAAAACCCCCTAGGTATAGGGCGCCTTGCTAGGTATCGGGGTTTCTGATTGATCCCCTTACTAGATATGGTGTGCGCAAAACGTATGTAAGTAAAGGAAAAACTTGGGCAAGGTTTGGTTTACCCACAGAAAAGATGCGGTTATCCACAAGAAAACCGCATCAATCTGTTAAAATATCAATGAAAGGCATATACCAATCTGTGACTGGCGTTATGCCATATCCGCGTCGATCAATCCTTTGGCGATCTTGGCATAGGCATCTGCAATCGGATTATCCGTTGCGGCAATTGGTGTGCCACCATCACCTGCAAGGCGAATTTCCAGATCCAGTGGGATTTCACCCAAAAATGGCAAATTTTGTTTTTCCGCCTCGGCGCGTGCGCCGCCATGACCGAAAATATGTGCCTCTTTCCCGCAATCGGGGCATACATAATGCGACATGTTTTCAATCATGCCAACGATGGGCGTTTTCAACTGATTGAACATGTTCATCGCCTTGCGCGCATCCAATAATGCCACGTCTTGGGGCGTGGATACGATCACCGCGCCCGTCACCTTGGATTTTTGCGCCAATGTTAATTGCACATCCCCCGTGCCCGGTGGCAGATCAATAATCAAAACATCAAGTTCACCCCATTCAACCTGTCCCAACATTTGTTGCAACGCGCCCATCAACATCGGCCCGCGCCAAATCACGGCTTGATCTTCGTCCAGCATTAACCCCAGCGACATCATGGTCACGCCATGCGCTTGCAGCGGAATGATGGTTTTACCATCGGGCGATGCAGGGCGTTTGCTGACCCCCATCATGCGCGGCTGGCTTGGCCCGTGGATGTCGGCATCCAACAACCCAACGCGCCGCCCCTGTTTGGCCAGCGCCACCGCCAGATTGGATGAAACGGTGGATTTACCAACGCCCCCTTTGCCCGATGCAATTGCTAAGATGCGATCAACACCTGGAATGGATTGTGAATCTGCAGCCGGTTTTGGATGACCACCAATTTTCAAACTTGGCGGTGCCTTTGGCGCAGATGGGGATGTCAGGATTACAGACACTTTTTCAATGCCTTCAATTCCTTCAACCACTTGTTGCGCGGCGGCGCGCACAGGTTCCATACGCGGGCCATCCTCGGCAGAAACCTCGATCACAAACCGTACATCATTGCCATCAATCGTAATCGCACGCACCATGTCCAGTGCAACAATGTTTTTCCCATCTGGCAGGTGTACCGTTTCCAACTGTTCCAAAACGGCCTGTTTGTTGATCGACATAAGTATACCTTTTTTCACATTGCCCTAGACTGCGACCACTAAATTGGCCAAATAGAAAGAAAGGGCAAGCAGAAAGCAAACTTTAATTAAATGGACGTGATTTCAAAATCCATTCAGCTGATTTTCAGCGGCGATCATGATTTATTACAGATCGTTTTGTTATCACTTCGCGTTAGCTTTACCGCCACTTTCATCGCATCCAGCTTGGCCATTCCGTTTGGCGCATTGCTCACAAATTACGATTTCACAGGCAAACGCGCGATCATGGTTGTGGCATCGGCCTTTATGGCGCTGCCCCCTGTTGTGGTGGGCCTGCTGGTTTATCTGATGTTATCGCGATCTGGGCCGCTTGGGGAATGGGGGCTTCTTTATACGCCAAGTGCGATGATCATTGCGCAAACCATGTTAATTTTCCCGATCGTTTTGGTGCTAACGGTTGAGGCATTGAAACCCATCAAACGCGATTATTCCCATTTGATGAACGCATTGGATGTGCCACCCATGTTACGCCTACGCACCATGATTTGGGATGCAAGATTTGCCATTTACACCGCCGTGCTCGCCGGTTTTGGTCGCGCCTTGGCAGAGGTCGGCGCGGTTATTCTGGTAGGCGGCAATATCAACGGGCAAACCCGTGTGATGACCACCACCATCGCGCTTGAAAGTTCAAAGGGAAATCTTGAACTCGCCCTTGCGCTTGGCTTGGTTTTAATTCTGCTTGCATTGATTGTGAACGCCGCCATGCACGGCGTTGCCCGCATTGGCCAGCGCTATCAGGTCACGCGCCAATGACGTTGATCGTATTTCACAAAACCACCTATGACGCGGATGGCCAATCCTTGGTCGGGCCGTTGAATATCACGCTTGATGCAACGGGCGTGACGGCATTGTTGGGTCATAATGGGGCTGGCAAATCGCTGTTTTTGCAATTGGCCCATGGCATGTTGCGCCCCACCGACGGGCGGGTTGAAATTGATGGGCAAGATGTGCGCGAAACACGCCGCAGCCGTGGTTTCATTTTTCAAAATAATGTGTTGATGCGCCGATCGGTGGCGCAAAACGTGGCATTCGCACTTGCCACCAGCAATATGTCAGCATCGCAAAAATCCGAACGGGTTGATGAATTGCTGGCAATGGTGCAACTGCGTGATCGCGCCGATCAACCCGCCGCATTATTATCAGGTGGCGAAGCACAGCGCATGGCCCTTGCCCGCGCATTGATCAACGAGCCCAATGTTGTGATGATGGACGAACCCACATCCAGCATGGACCCCAGCGCAACCGCACAGTTCGAAGCAATCGTCACCGCAGTAAAATCCGCAGGTGTCGGGTTCATCTGGGCCACCCATGATCGCGCACAGGCTCAACGCTGTGCGGATCAGGTCATCTTCATGGAACAAGGCAAAATTTGCGAAGATTCCAGCGCCGAGGATTTTTTCCGCATGACCAGATCCGATGCGGCAAAACGATACCTGAACGGAGAAATATAATGCGCCCTTTCATTGCCGCCGTGTTTATCGCCATCACCAGCGCAAACGCAGCCTTGGCCGATTTCATCACCGTGGCATCAACCACTTCAACACAAAATTCAGGGCTCTATGATCAAATCCTGCCCCAGTTCACCGCACAAACTGGGATAGAGGTACGCGTGGTGGCCGTGGGCACTGGTCAGGCCATCCGTATCGCCCAAAACGGAGATGCAGATGTGTTACTGGTTCACCACCGCGCATCAGAGGATGCATTCGTCGCAGATGGATATGCCAAACAACGTTTTGACGTGATGTATAATGATTTCATTCTTGTTGGCCCCAAAATCGACTTTGCGCCAAAATCATTGGATGAATTGTTAAATTATTTTGCGGATACCGGCGATCACATCTTTATTTCGCGCGGCGATGACAGTGGAACACATAAACGCGAACGCGAATTATGGGAAAAATATGCGCAAACCATGCCCACGGGCGATTGGTATCGTGAAATTGGCTCGGGCATGGGCGCCACATTGAATATGGCCAGCGCCGTTAACGGATTTACCCTCACGGATCGTGGGACTTGGCTTTCGTTTGGGAACAAGGGTGATTTGGGAATCATTTGGCAACAGGATCGCGATTTGCGCAATCCCTATGGTGTGATGGTGGTTGATTCTGACAGATTCCCCCATGTGAAATCCGAATTAGCCATGCAATTCGTGCAATGGTTGATTTCCGATGTCGGCCAAACCGCCATTGGTAATGTGCGAGTCGCAGGCAAACAATTATTTTGCCCCAATGCAAATCAGCAATCAGAACAGGAACAAACACCCGACGATGCTTGTCCTGCTCAATAATTGGCCAATTTCGCTAAAATAGGTCATAGAAGCTGCACAAATGCATAAAGTGACGCTAGGTCATGCGCTCAGCGCATAGCGGATTTGCACATTTCAGCCCTAGAAAAATCATAATGATACGCTAAATATTATCACAAGAGCGGCGAAAGCTACTCCGCGCCCACCTCCTCCCGGGCGCCGAAAATAGAAGCGTTGAAATACACCTCCTCCCGTATGGAGACGCTTTATAAAAGAACGGTGATGCTCTACCTCCTCCCAGAGCATCGCCGTTTTTTCGTTTTAAGAACAATATATTAGCTATGCAAAAAGTGAAAAGCGGAATTGCAAAACTATGCCTACTCCTCATGGCTAGCAACGCATAAGTTAGCGTTAACGGAACACAAACGAAGGAAAACGAAATGGCTTTTCTAACACAAACACAGTCTAAACCATCATTGCTAAACATCTTGGCAGACAAAATCGACGGCTTGAAAAAATCATACGCTCAATACCGTGTTTACACACGCACTGTTGCAGAATTGGCAGAGCTGTCAAACCGCGACCTAAGCGATCTGGGCATTGGCCGCGGTCAAATCCGTGCGATTGCACACGAAGCGGCTTACGGCGCTTAAGACATTTTTCATTGCCTTGAATTAGGCAAGGAATTGTAAGGGTTGCTGCGTTGTCCCCAATTACGCCGACCTTTAACATATAAACGGTGATGCACGCTCCTCCCTTGTGCATCACCGTTTTTTTATTCTGCTTCGAAAACTTCCAATGCTGCGTTCAATCCATTGATCGCGGCAGGGAACCCACCATACAGCGCCATCTGCCAAATCACTTCACCGATTTCTTGTTGGGTTAACCCCGCCTTGCGCCCACCTGCGATATTCACCTTTAGCTGTGGTTTGGTCTGCCCACCCAGCGCGGTCAGTGCCGCAATCGTTGCGATATAACGCGATTTCAAATCCAGCCCGTCGCGTGCGTATTGGCGCCCATAGGCAAAATCAACCACGCCTTCGGCCATTCCGGGCACCAAATGCCCGTATCGTTCGTTTAATGCATCTTCCATTCCTGGATTTAATTCTTCGGATAATGCGCGCCCGCGCTCTGTTGTGTTCATGATCAATTGCTTTCGTTTTGGAGGTATCCAAAACAAAACACGTCACGAAACGCTGGTAAAGTATTTAAAACGGCACATCATCCGCCGCGGTGACGAAACTGGCGACAACCTTTTTCGCACCGCCATTTTCAAACACGATCGAAAGCTTATCACCCTCCACCCCGATCACCGCACCAAATCCAAGTGCCGCGTGATGCACACGATCACCAATGCCAAAACTGGACACGACCTTGGCGTCAATCACCAGATTGCTCGCCTTTTTGGGCTGGCTTAATCCGCGCGATGATGTACGTTCCTGCATCCGTTTCCAACCGGGCGATGCATAGGCATCCGCGGTTGAGACCCGTTCGGTTAATCCCGAACTGTATTCGCTGCCAGCACCGGCACCCATCCCACCATACAGGCCCGGTGGCGTTAAAACTTCAACATGTTTGGCGGGTAATTCATCCACAAAACGGCTTGGCATTTGTGATTGCCATTGGCCATAAACACGTCGGTTGGCCGCGAATGAAATGGTGCAATGTTCCTCTGCCCGTGTAATCCCAACATAGGCCAGACGGCGTTCTTCCTCCACACCCTTTTGCCCCGCTTCATCCATTGAACGTTGCGATGGGAATAACCCATCTTCCCATCCGGGCAGGAACACCACGGGAAATTCCAAACCTTTGGCGGCGTGCAATGTCATGATGCTCACTTTTTCGGTTGCGTCCGTGGCATCATTTTCCATGATCAGGCTGACATGTTCCAAAAACCCTTGCAGGTTTTCAAATTCTTCCAAGGCTTTGACCAATTCCTTGAGGTTTTCCAACCGCCCCGGTGCCTCTGGTGTTTTATCGTTTTGCCAAAATGCGGTGTATCCACATTCATCCAATATCACTTGCGCCAATTCAACATGGCTTACGGTTTCATCGTGCAGTGCCTTTGACCAGCGATCAAACCCATCAACCAACGCGCCAAGTTCCTTGCGTGCCTTGGCAGATAACCCGCCCTGTTCAACCAAGATGCGCGATGCTTCTAACAGTGACACACCATTTTCCCGCGCAACCTGATTGATGGTTTGCTGTGCCTTGTCACCAATGCCACGTTTGGGCGTATTCACAATGCGTTCAAACGCCAAACCATCATCGGGTGACACCGCCACGCGAAAATACGCCATCGCATCGCGGATTTCCAAACGCTCATAAAACCGTGGCCCACCGATCACGCGATAAGGCAAACCAATGGTTAAAAACCGATCCTCAAAGCTGCGCATTTGATGGGATGCCCGTACAAGGATCGCCATATGATCAAGGCTAATGCCATCAAGCCCGCGCGTACCGCGTTGGAAATTTTCGATTTCCTCGCCGATCCAGCGCGCCTCTTCTTCGCCATCCCAATGGCCGATCAGGCGAACCTTTTCCCCATCTGTGCGATCCGTCCATAATGTTTTGCCAAGCCGCGTGGTATTGCCCGCAATCACCCCCGATGCCGCGCCCAAAATATGAGGCGTGGATCGATAATTTTGCTCAAGGCGAATAACCTTGGCACCCTCGAAATCTTTTTCAAAGCGCAGGATATTTCCCACCTCTGCACCGCGCCAACCGTAAATCGATTGATCATCATCGCCCACGCAACAGATGTTTTTGTGTTCCGATGCCAACAGGCGCAACCACATATATTGCGCCACGTTGGTATCTTGGTATTCGTCCACAAGGATATATTTGAACCAGCTTTGATAGCGGCGCAAAATATCATCGTGTTTTTGAAAAATCATCACCACATGCAATAACAAATCGCCAAAATCCACGGCATTGAGCGTGATCAATCGCGCCTGATATTGCGCGTATAATTTTTGCCCCTTGCCATCGAAACCGTCTTCGCCAGCGGTGACATGTTCTGGCGTCCAAGCACGGTTTTTCCAACCGTCAATCATCCCTGCCAATAATCGCGGCGGCCAGCGTTTTTCGTCAATCCCTTCGGCGCGGATCAATTGTTTCATCAATCGGATCTGATCGTCTGTATCCAAAATGGTGAAATTCGATTTCAACCCCACCAATTCCGCATGACGGCGCAGGATTTTCACACAAAGCGAATGAAACGTGCCAAGCCACGGCATGCCCTCGACCATTTCGCCCAACATCCCCCCCACGCGCATTTTCATTTCGCGTGCGGCCTTGTTGGTGAATGTCACCGCCAAAATTTCATTGGGGCGCGCCATGCCCGTGTTCATCAAATGCACAATGCGCGTGGTCAACGCTTTGGTTTTACCCGTGCCGGCACCCGCCAACATCAACACTGGCCCTTGCAAGGTTTCCACCGCATCGCGCTGTGCGGGATTCAACCCATCCAGATAGGGCGTTGGGCGCATGCCCATCGCCTGTTGCGACAGGCTGGGTTGCGCGGCGGCTTCAAATGCGTCTGATTCTTCCCATTCGTTCATGCGCATGACAATAGACCGCATCGCAAAAATAGGGAAGCCATGTTCCATAATTGTTCCGCGTGTTTTTCACCATTGTCAATATCGCCCAATCTTCGCATAGTTTGCGCATGGATTTGGAAAATAAATACCCCAGCCTTGATGATATCAAACGCCGCGCAAAATCGCGCCTGCCCCATTTTGCGTGGGAATATGTCGATAGCGCAACGGGTAAAGAGGATCAAAAACATCGCAACCGCACAGCGCTTGATCGCATCCTGTTCCACACCAAAATATTACAGGGCGAATATACCCCCGATATTTCCACGCGGTTTTTGGGGCATGATTTTGCCACACCATTTGGCATTGCGCCCATTGGCATGTCGGGGATGATATGGCCCAATGCCGAACCGATTTTGGCGGACAAGGGGCGCGAACATAATATCCCCTATTCCATGTCCACGGTTGCAACCCTGACACCTGAAACCATCGCACCCCATTTGGGCGAACATGCGTGGTTTCAATTCTACCCAGCACGCGATCTGGAAATTCGTTCCGATATGATCAAACGCGCACGAGCGGCGGGGTTCACCACGCTGGTGCTGACCGTCGATGTGCCCATGACCAGCATTCGCGAACGCCAAAAACGTGCACAGCTGACCATCCCGCCGCGCATCACGCCGAATATGATTTGGCAATCCATCACCCATCCAACTTGGGCGATGGGGATTTTAAAACATGGCAAGCCGCGCCTGCGATTTGCCGAGGATTATCTGAAACTGGGGGGCAAGGTTTCATCCACCGCCCATGCGGGTTACGTCATTCGCGGCATGCCCGATTGGGATTATTTGGCCAGCCTGCGCGATATGTGGGATGGCCCGATGATCGTCAAGGGCGTCACCACCCCCGATGATGCCACCCGTCTGGCACAAACAGGGATTGATGCCATCTGGGTGTCCAATCACACGGGGCGTCAATTTGATGGCGGGTTGGACAGTATTTCAATGTTACCCCCCATTCGCACCGCCCTTGGCCCACATTTCCCCGTGATATTTGATAGCGGCGTTGAAACAGGTCTTGATATCATCCGTGCCTATGCACTTGGCGCTGATTTTGTCATGTTGGGGCGGGCGTTTCATTATGCATTGGCGGCCTTTGGCGCAACAGGAATTGACCATTTGATCAATATCTTACGTGCCGATATCGAATCGAATTTGGCGCAAATGGGGGCAAAAAACCTCAAGCAAGCATCAAAAATGTTAGCGCTAACGGAAAACCAACCGCAAATTGCCCCAAAATGACGCTAAAAATCAATTTTTGCTTACAAAACACAATATTGTCGCTTAAAAATTGTCCTAACGTCAAACCTCTACCCCAAATAGGTGAAGCCATATGAAATCCTTTAAGAAAATTCTGATCGCCAATCGCGGTGAAATTGCCATTCGTATTATGCGTGCTGCAAATGAAATGGGCAAAAAAACGGTCGCCGTTTTTGCAGAAGAGGATAAATTGGGTTTGCACCGGTTCAAGGCCGACGAAGCCTATCGCATTGGCGAGGGCATGGGGCCCGTGGCCGCATATCTGAGCATCCCTGAAATTATTCGCGTGGCAAAAATGTCTGGGGCGGATGCCATTCACCCTGGCTATGGTCTGTTATCAGAAAACCCCGATTTCGTTGATGCCTGCGAAGAGGCAGGGATCAAATTCATCGGGCCCAAGGCCAAAACCATGCGCCAATTGGGTGACAAAGCATCCGCACGGCGCGTGGCGATGGAGGCAGGCGTGCCTGTCGTTCCCGCCACCGAAGTGTTGCCCGATGACATGGCCGAGGTACGCCGCATGGCGGATGAGGTTGGCTATCCTTTCATGCTCAAGGCATCTTGGGGTGGTGGTGGGCGCGGTATGCGCCCGATCATGAATGCCGATGAACTGGAAGAAAAGGTTCTGGAAGGCCGCCGCGAGGCAGAGGCCGCATTTGGCAATGGCGAGGGATATCTTGAACGTCTGGTCCAACGCGCCCGCCACGTAGAGGTGCAAATTCTTGGCGACAGCTTTGGCAATATTTATCACCTGTATGAACGTGACTGTTCCGTTCAGCGCCGCAACCAAAAGGTCGTGGAACGCGCCCCTGCCCCATATCTGACAGAAAAACAACGCACGGAACTTTGCGAATTGGGTCGTAAAATCTGTGCCCATGTTGGTTATGAATGTGCGGGTACGGTTGAATTCCTGATGGACATGGACACAGAGGAATTTTTCTTTATCGAAGTGAACCCACGCGTTCAGGTGGAACATACCGTCACGGAAGAGGTCACCGGCATCGACATCGTGCGCGCCCAGATCAAAATCGCCGAAGGTGCCACATTGGAACGCGCCACAGGTGCCGCCAGCCAAGCAGACATCAAATTGAACGGGCACGCCTTGCAAACCCGTATCACCACCGAAGATCCGCAAAACAATTTCATCCCCGATTATGGCCGCATCAGCGCCTATCGTTCCGCCACGGGTTTGGGCATTCGCCTTGATGGTGGCACGGCATATTCTGGTGCGGTGATTACCCGTTATTACGACAGCTTGCTGGTGAAAATCACCGCCAAAGGGCCAAGCCCAGCAAACGCAATTGCGCGGATGGATCGTGCCTTGCGCGAATTTCGTATTCGCGGCGTATCGACCAATATCGCCTTTGTAATCAACCTGTTGAAACATCCAACATTCTTGGACAACACCTATACCACCAAATTTATCGACACGACGCCCGATCTGTTCAAATTCCCACAGCGTCGTGACCGCGCGACCAAGATTTTGAACTATATCGCCGATGTCACAGTGAACGGACACCCTGATGTGGAAGGACGCGCAAAGCTTGATCCGTTGATCAAGGCACCAAAAGCGCCGAAAAACCATGCGGATAAACCCGCATACGGTACGCGCAACCTGCTTGAAGAAAAGGGACCACAGGCCGTGGCCGACTGGATGGGTGAACAAAAACAACTCTTGATCACCGACACCACCATGCGCGATGGCCACCAATCATTGTTGGCAACCCGTATGCGCAGCCACGATATGATCAAAGTGGCAGAGGCATATTCACACAACCTGCCACAACTGTTTTCCATGGAATGCTGGGGCGGTGCAACATTTGATGTGGCCTATCGTTTCTTGCAAGAATGCCCATGGCAACGCCTGCGCGATTTGCGCCGTCGCATGCCCAACCTGATGACGCAAATGTTGCTGCGCGCATCAAACGGTGTGGGTTATACCAACTATCCCGATAACGTAGTGCAAGAATTCGTTCGCCAAGCCGCCGCCAGCGGCGTTGATGTGTTCCGCGTGTTTGACAGTTTGAACTGGGTCGAAAACATGCGCGTCGCAATGGATGCGGTTGTGGAAAACAACAAGGTTTGCGAAGGCACGATTTGTTACACGGGCGATATTTTGGACCCGAACCGTGCCAAATATAACCTTAACTACTACGTCAAAATGGGTAAGGAACTGAAATCCGCAGGGGCGCATGTTCTGGGCCTAAAAGACATGGCTGGTTTGCTAAAACCATCTGCCGCACGTGTATTGGTGAAGGCGTTGAAAGAAGAGGTCGGATTGCCGATCCATTTCCACACCCATGATACATCTGGCATTGCGGGTGCCACAATCTTGGCCGCGGCCGAGGCTGGTGTTGATGCGGTTGATGCCGCAATGGATGCGTTTAGCGGTGGCACATCGCAACCTTGTCTTGGGTCCATCGTCGAAGGATTGCGCCACACCGATCGCGACACAGGATTGGATATCGCACATATTCGCGAAATCAACGATTATTGGGAAGGTGTGCGCGCGCTTTACAAACCATTTGAAAGCGGCCTGTCATCCCCCGCATCCGAAGTATACTTGCACGAAATGCCCGGTGGTCAATTTACCAACCTCAAGGCACAAGCGCGTTCATTGGGGCTCGAGGATCGCTGGCCAGAGGTTGCAAAAACCTATGCCGATGTGAACCAAATGTTTGGCGATATCGTCAAAGTGACCCCATCGTCCAAGGTTGTGGGCGACATGGCCTTGATGATGGTTACACAAGACCTTACCCGCGCGGATGTAGAAAACCCAAAAACAGAGGTCGCATTCCCCGATAGTGTGGTTGATATGATGCGCGGCAATCTGGGCCAGCCAGAGGGCGGTTTCCCCGATGGGATCGTGTCCAAGGTTTTGAAAGGTGAAAAACCCGATACATCACGCCCGGGCGAACACCTCAAACCCCTTGATCTGGAAGCGGAGCGTGCAAAACTGTCCAAGGAATTGGATGGGTTCAAGGTCGATGATGAGGATCTGAACGGTTATCTGATGTATCCAAAAGTGTTCTTGGATTACATGGGGCGCCATCGCAAATTTGGCCCTGTGCGTACCATCCCAACCAAAGTTTTCTTTTACGGGATGAACCAACGCGAAGAAATCACCGCAGAAATTGATCCCGGGAAAACGCTGGAAATCCAATTGATTGCGGTGGGTGATACCGATGATGATGGTCAGGCGCGCGTGTTCTTTGAATTGAACGGTCAACCACGCACAATCCGCGTGACAGATCGATCAAAGGCCGCAACAAGCGCAAAACGCCCAACCGCGGAATCTGGCAATGCCGCCCATGTGGGCGCACCTATGCCCGGTGTGATTTCATCCGTTGTGGTCAATGTCGGCCAAGAGGTGAAACAGGGTGATATGCTGTGCACCATCGAAGCGATGAAAATGGAAACAGGCATCAACGCCGAACGTGATGGCGTGATCAAGGCGATCCACGCCCCCGCTGGTTCACAAGTTGACGCCAAGGATTTGTTGATCGAATTCGAAGCGTGACGCAAATACCAACGATTGATCTGCCCCAAATCAAAGCCGCGCAAAAAACGCTGGCGGGGCAGATCATCAAGACACCCATTGTTGATCTGAACCAACCCCAAATGGTTGACGCCCTGCCCGATGGGTGCCGCGCGACATTGAAACTGGAACTGTTTCAAATGGCGGGATCGTTCAAGGCACGCGGCGTTTATCTGTCTGTTCAAAACCTCACCCCTGATCAGCGCAAATCGGGTGTTGTTGCCGCCAGTGGTGGCAATCATGCACTTGCAGTGTCATGGGCGGCCAATGCCGCAGGGATCAGCGCAAAAATCGCCATTCCACGCCACGCCGATGCCATTCGCATTGATGGCTGTCGTGCACTGGGGGCGGACGCTATCCTGTGTGAGGATATCGCCCATGCGTTTCAAACCATGCAAGATATCGCAGCCAATGAAAATCGCGCGATATTACACCCGTTCGAGGGTCTATCAATGTCGCTTGGCTCTGCCACATTGGGCGCAGAATTTCATGCACAGTCCGATGATCTGGATATCGCCATTTTCCCCGTGGGTGGTGGTGGATTGATCAGCGGGGCGAGTGTTGCGCTCAAACTCTTGAACCCAAACATCGAAATTTACGGCATTGAACCATTTGGTGCAGATACGATGTATCGCAGCTTTGCCAGCGGCAAACCCGAACAGATTTCATCGGTGGATACCATCGCCGATAGTTTGGGATCACCCACCGCCCTGCCCATTTCATTTGGTCTAACCCAACAAAATGTCACCGCCATTCATCGCGTGCACGACGATGAAATGCGCCGCGCAATGGCGTTGATGAATCAATCGCTCAACCTGATGCCAGAACCCGCCTGTGCGGCAGCACTTGCAGGGTTGATCGGGCCATTGCGCGAAATTTGTGCGGGAAAACGTGTGGGCATATTGGCATGTGGTGCAAATATCAGCTTGGAAAAATTTCAAACCATTCTAGGGTAGTCGCAATTTTCGATTTACGAGGGATGTGATGCATAAAATCTTGGTCATGACGGATATTCACCTGTGCGATGCAGGGGAAACGATTATTGGGCTTGATCCGTTGGATCAGTTTCAACGCGCCCTAGATCACGCCGCCAAAACCCACCCAGATGCCAAGGCGTTATTTTTAACGGGTGACCTGACCCATGCAGGCACACCAGCGCAATATCAGGCACTAAAAACCGCAATTGATGGATACCCGATCCCGATCACATTATTGATTGGCAATCACGATGAACGCGAACCGTTTTTGGCCGCATTCCCCGATGCACCCCAAGGCCCCGATGGGTTTATCCAATCGGTGCAAACCATTGGCGATGATGTGATTATCACGCTTGATACGGTTGATCGTTCATTGGACAGCTTGATGGGACATGCAGGTTTTTTATGCCCTGCACGTCTGGCTTGGCTGGAACAGCAATTGATTGATGCGGGGGATGCGCGGGTGTTGTTATTCCTGCATCACCCGCCCCATGACATCGGGTTTCCGGGCATGGACATGATCCGTATGCGCAATGGCGATGAATTGCTTGCCTTATTAAACCGTTTCCCCAATGTCGCGCATTTTTTCGCAGGCCATGTGCATCGTACAATATCAGGCACCACACAGGGACAGAGCTTTTCCATGTTCAAAAGCACCTGCCATCAGATGCCGATGGTCACGGATGTGTGTGATCCATCCCTATCGGTGGAAGAACCAGCGGCCTATGGCATTATTTTCGTCACGGATGACAGCATTGTTGTCCATAGCGAAGATTACGATATCGCCGTAGACGCAGGCGCGGCCAAACGTGATGGTGCGTCTCAGGTCACGGCGGATCGTGTTTGAAATTTCGCGTCTTGCCACAGATCATCGCGCATGATCCGCGCCAATATATCCACCGCTTGATCAATATCGCCGCTATCTAAATACAGTGGCGTGAACCCAAATCGGATCAGATCAGGTGCACGAAAATCGCCGATCACACCGTGGTGGATCAAGGCTTGCATCACTGCATATCCGTTTTCACATTGAAACGACACTTGCGATCCGCGCAGTTGCGGATCACGCGGGCTGGCCAATGTTAAAGTGGGGCAGTGTTGTTCAACACCACTGATAAATCGCTCTGATAATGCAATGGAATTGTTGCGCAATTCATCCATTGAAACCCCTTCCCACACATCAAGCGCGGCATCCAGTGCCGCCATTTGTAAAATTGGTGGTGTGCCAACGCGCATCCGATCAATCCCACCCGCAGGGCGATACCCCAATTCAAACGCAAATGGCGCATCATGGCCAAGCCATCCTGACAATGACGGATCAATGCGGTCAATCAAATCGGGGCGTACATAGATAAACGCAGGCGCCCCCGGTCCACCGTTCAGATATTTATAGGTACAACCAACCGCAAATTCTGCGCCACTTGCCCCCATATCAACGGGAACCGCCCCCGCCGAATGCGCCAGATCCCAGATCACCACCACGCCCGAATCCTGTGCGGCCTTGGTCAGCGCCATCATGTCATGCATGCGCCCGCTGCGATAATCGATATGGGTTAACATCAACACCGCCACATCAGATGTGATATGTTCCAACACTTTATCAGGGTCCACCACGCGCAATTCATGCCCGCGATTCAGCGTATTTAACAACCCTTGCGCCATGTATAAATCAGACGGGAAATTGCCATTGTCGGATAATACAACACGGCGATCGGGGTTCAGGTTGAGCGCCGCTGCCAATGCCTGATACACCTTGATCGACAGGGTATCGCCCAACACCACGCTACCATTGGCGCAACCCAACATGGCACCAATCCGATCCCCCAATCGCGTTGGCATATCCATCCAACCCGCATCGTTCCAACCTTTGATCAACATCGCACCCCATTCATCGTGAACGGTTTGCGACAGGCGCGTGGGCACGGATTTTGGCAATGGCCCCAGCGAATTGCCATCCATGTAAATCACACCCTCTGGGATTTGAAACTGATCTTTTTTCACGGTGTTCTCCGATAAATTAAAATGGGCGTAGGATGGTTTGCATCAAGGCAGAGTTTTGATCGCGCAGCCCATCAATCACATTAAAATGGTGTCGATCTGGTTCCACGATTTCATCGCTCCAGATCCCAAGCCCGCGCCAGACATTTGCGATCAATGCGTTTTGGCGTAAAAACTCCGAACGCTCACCCCCGCCCACCCAAGCGGTGATACGCGCATCCTTGCGCGGTATTTTCAATGCTGGGCTGCTTTCAATGGCGCCGCGCATATCCAAGCCCAGCGCATCGTTGATTTTGGTTTTCAACATTGGACGTAAATCAAACAGCCCCGAAATCGGCACCACATGGCGAATACGTTTGGCGATATCGGGCGCAATGGGCGCATCCGTTTGGCACATGGATGCCACCAAATGACCCCCTGCCGAATGCCCTGCCAACACAATGGGCCCACCATATTGCCCACCCGCATGATCAATCGCCGCCCCAACCATTTTTATAATGGTCGCAACGGATACATCAGGGCACAGATCATACGATGGCAAAACCGCCACCCATCCCGCATCAACCGCACCTTGTGCCAAATGCGACCAGACGGATTTATCCGTGGCTTGCCAATATCCACCATGGACAAAGACAAACAATCCTTTGGGCGTTTGTTTGGGAAAAAACACATCGTATTTTGCGCGATCCGTGGCGCCAAATGCCGCGCTATATGGAACATCCAATTCGCATGCCACATTGGCGCGAAATGCCGCTGCATCGCCTGCCCATGTTTCGCGGATCAGCGCACTATCAACAATATGCCCCGAATTTTCATAGGCATCATCCCAATCGGTAATCTGAAAACCAGCCATATATCCCCCCATGTGTTGCGGGTATTAAATACATCCCATACGCCATGCGCAATTGCCAAGATCAGCGAACGCAGGGGTTACGGATTGCTAAATCATCTGCGCTATAACATCGTTGACGTCAAAATTGTGGTTCTTGGTTTGCGGGGCTGACATCCCCATTGCAAATCTGCTGAATTTCACTGGTGAGCAAGGTTAAAAACCTTTGGCATTTCGGATTAACACCCCGAAAGATACGAACCGCTTGGCGGGCCCGCCCAAATATTTATGTTACTGCATCAATTGCATGACACATGAACAAACCCCGCAACGCGTATACGTTGCGGGGCGTTTGTGCTGTTATGCGGGCAATGTGCCGTTTGAAATATAGCGCAGCATATCAACAACCTGCGTTGGGTGTTCGCATACGGCCAATGCGGCGGCGTCCACTTCTTTTAACGCATGTTGATGATCAGGCCCGTGGATCACAATCAATGATTTACCCAGTGCGGCGGCATAGCCTGCATCAAAGGCTGCGTTCCACTGTTTGTATTTATCGCCAAAGCGCACCACAACAATATCCGCATCCCCGATGCCCTTGCGAATGCGCATCGCATTCAACTTGGCCGATTTGTGATCATGCCAGAATTTATCCGATTCCGCCCCCATGATCGCAGGCCCACAATCATCCGATGCATCGTGATCGGTGACAGCAGATGTAAATGTCGCATCCACCCCAGCCTTGGTGCAGCCTGTTTCAATTTCGTTGCGCCAATCCGTATGGATTTCGCCTGATAAAAACACATTCAATCCCATGATATTTCCTTTCTGCTTGCCCCTGTTAGGCCAGAAATGGCCAAAATCAGCAAGAGATGAAAATTTTTTGCAAAAGCGTGTTTTTCCCCTTGCGAGTCGCGGCTGTATGCTTATAACGCCCCTTACCCAAGGGGATGAAACAAGCCTCACACATGGAAGCGGGCGTAGCTCAGGGGTAGAGCATAACCTTGCCAAGGTTAGGGTCGGGCGTTCGAATCGCCTCGCCCGCTCCAAATAAAACAAAGGGTTGCAACAATCGTTGCAACCCTTGTTTCGTTTTAAAACCCATCATTTCGCAATCGGTTCAAAATCTGGGGCGGCATCAAATGGCATCCATGCCAATTCACACCGCCCCGTTTTGTATTTCCTTAATTATTGCGCCGCGGTTTCGATTTTATCTTGGGTTTTGGTATCAAAATCGCTGGCGTCGTGGCGTTCGTGCAATTGTTCGGATGGTTCGCCCCAACCACGATTCACCATTTTTCCGCGCTGATATGCAGGGCGTGCAAAAACCTCGTCCGCCCAGCGGTTCAGGTTTTTATAACTGCTTGTATCCAAAAATTCAGCGGCATCATAAACCGTGCCTTTGGCAACCGCGCCATACCACGGCGCAGTGGCAATATCGGCAATCGAATATTCATCACCGCCCAAAAATTGACGATCCGCCAGATTGCGATCCAACACATCCATTTGGCGTTTTGCCTCCATCGTGAAACGATTGATCGCATATTCGAATTTTTCCGGGGCATAGGCATAAAAATGACCAAACCCACCACCCAAATAAGGTGCTGACCCTTGCAGCCAGAATAACCAATTCAACGCCTCTGTGCGTGCGGCGGGGTTTTTTGGCAGGAATGCATCAAATTTTTCTGCCAAATACAACAAGATCGCGCCACTTTCAAAAACGCGGCTGCCTGTTGTCGTGTCAAACAAGGCTGGGATTTTTGAATTTGGGTTTACGTCAACGAAACCGCTTCCGAATTGATCGCCCTCTTGGATGTTGATCAACCAAGCATCATATTCGGCACCTGTGTGCCCTGCGGCCAACAGCTCTTCGAGCATCACGGTCACCTTCACACCATTTGGCGTGGCCAGCGAATAAAGCTGTAATGGGTGTTTACCCGTTTGCAATTCCTTGTCATGTGTCGGGCCAGAAATCGGGCGATTGATACTGGCAAATTTTCCGCCGCTTTCGGCATCCCAAGTCCAGACTTTTGGTGGGGTATAGCTCATCATATTCTCCTTGCGAATTTAACACCGACCCTAGGCTTAATGCGCAAGGGTGTAAAAGTGCGAAAATTGCCAATCACACCAAATTTACATTTTGATCGGAAAAATCAGCAACACAGGTGAACGATTGCCCCATAACATGCCAGATCAACACCGCCTTAAAACGCAAATCCCATTTGTGCTGGTGGATCATAGGGTTCGATCAAACTTTCACCATCATCTTTGGGTTTGATCGGTTTAACCGTGTGAAACTGCATCCGATTTTCAAATGTGGTTCCAAGAACCTCGCGATCCACATGATCGTTTTCTAACCAAGATTGCACATCTGAACATGACAACATCACAGGGGATCGCGCATGGATATGTTCAATCTGCTTCAATGCGGGGCGGGTTAAGATCGTACAACTTGCCCCCTCGCCTTTGCGTTCTGAATAAAGCCCGGCAAACCAGAAAAACGGCTCGTTCATCTTTGGTGCGATAAACCAAGGCTGTTTATTACCCTTGTCACCCGTCCATTCGTAATACCCGATTGCAGGGATCACACAGCGATGGTTTTTCCATGCCTTGCTGAATGTCGGCTTATCTGATGCGGTTTCAATTCTGGCATTGAATGTGGTTGCTTTCCAATCTTTGGACGCACCATGAAAGCTGTCTGGAACAAACCACCACCGCGCTGTGGACATGTTAAATGCCCCATTGCCAAGCGTTGCCATGCGCACCTGTTGCGTTGGTCGGATATTATACCCAAGATCGGCAGGTGGCGCATTCATTTCGATCATTTCAAAATTTTCAAGAAATGCGCGTTGGATGCTGTAAATTTCAGCCCAAGTCATATGTCCCGATATTTGCGCACCACACATACAAAAACATTAACAAGCAAGCGTCATGCGTATCAACCATGTTTCCACACAACACAGTTCATCCGAACGTATAAATTGTGTGGCGGGCGGTCTTAGTTGATCCTTATGCATGAAAACCATCATTGTTTGCACTGGATAAATTTCGTCAGACCTGTCTGACGCCACCTCGTGCCATTCATCGAAAGTCCGGATTGAGCCCAAAGAAACGTAATCAATGCTTGTTTGTGATGCATCGGTCCAATAAGTTTTGGCAACTTGTTCTTAGTGCATAACTGGCAATGAGGAACAATGAGTTACTATGGAGGCGGCCGTGCTCAGTTACGAGTTTTGGGATAAACAGATAGCTAGCGAAGCTGAAAGGCTGGGTTTTGATGACGGTTACAAGATTCTTTATGGACCTTGGGAAACTATTGGAAACTCTGACACTGTTTTCTTGTCTCTTAACCCTGGCTGTCCCCCACATGGTGCGGACCTTTTCAGTATTTCAGATGAACGTGGCAATTCCTACGAAGTAGAGAAATACACAACGTTATCCCCGATCACGGCGCAATTTCTTGCATTGGCAGATCTATTAGAATTGCAACCTAAGCAAATACTTACTGGAACCGTCGCACCTTTTCGAAGCAACCGGTGGATGAGTATTTCTCTCTCTCAGCGTCGGGGTGCATTAGAAGTCGGGAAAAGATTCTGGGAGGACGTCTTCGCAACCAATCGACCCAAGAGGGTGATTTGCTGTTGCCCTCAGGCTAGGAAAATAACTAGTGAGATCCTAGACGCTACATTAGAAATGACTATCAGTTCTGGGTGGGGTAACACTTCGCTTCATAGATTTAGAGCTAAGGACGGGGCTTTAATCGCTCAAATCCCACATCTATCGACATTCAAACTGTTGAGCCGTCCTGCATGCATCGCACCCCTCAAATTGATCCTTGATCTATAATGTTGTGATTTTACGTAAGAATTAAACGGCAGATTTGTCCGCATAGCCGACACCAAGCCATTTCCTTAATGACTCCCTCGTCAAGATAACAATTCCGCTTTTCCCAGAATTTCAGAACCTCAAGGAGTGCAACGACCTAAAGTGGCGTCTGAATGGCGAATTTATCGCGCCGTTCACAAATTGGTTTAAATGGTGCTGCCGAGAAGATTTGAACTTCCGACCTCTCCCTTACCAAGTATTCGGGTGGTTGCTTTTGGTGCTTTTTGAGTGGTGAAAATTGCTGTTGTTGCCTGTTTATGCTGCCTAAATGTAAAAGCACCAAAGGTTCCAAAGGTGCGCAATTCGGGCAGTTATGCGCGGATTAGTGCGCTGGTGGAAAGCACCAAAGGGGACATTGATAACTTGAGAAATGAATACTGCTAGTTTTGGCAACCTGTTAAATATTTCTACACATTATAGCGCAAAATTACGCCAATTGATATTTCACCATGAAAGATCTATATATATTATATAACTTATATATAATATAAAAAGTTAGTTAAAGTTGTCAGAAGGGCTGACGGGAGTAACCTGTCAGAGTGGAAGATATGTCAGCGAGAGACGTCGCACAGTACATCATTGATCAAGCGGGGCCAATGACCTCGATGAAACTACAAAAGTTAGTTTACTATTCCCAAGCATGGACAATTGTTTGGGCTGACGATGTATTGTTTATAGATCCAATCGAGGCGTGGGATAATGGGCCAGTAGTTCGCGATCTTTGGGTAGCGAACAAAGGAACCTTTAGAATTAGCGAAATTCCAGATGGAGATTCCGATAAGTTGAGCCCTGAACAAAAACTAAACATAGATTCTGTTTTGAATTTTTATGGAGACAAGGATGCTCAATGGTTAAGTGACCTAACCCATATGGAACGACCTTGGCGCGAAGCTTTTGAGCAAGGGCGAAATACCCAATTAGATTTAGAAACTATTTCAGAGTACTATTCTTCCATTGAACCAGAAGTCGAAGCGGCAGGCGCGGGCTGAGCGAAAACACATTGCAGCGGCGAAAAAAGCAGAGAAAAACGCTCGGCTTGTAACTACAGTTGTGCAAGAAAATATCAAGAAACCTAGAAAGAATAAAAATCCCGACTCTATTTTTGCGATGCATATGAGTTGGTGCCTCGATTATGCTGATCGTGAATGTTCGTGGAGTTGGGGATGCCAACGCGATTGGACAGAGGCCGAATGGGCAGAAAATATCAAACCAAAACTGGATGAATGGTCAAAGCTAACTTGGAAAGAAATAGATGAATTTAGCTCCGATACTGGTCACAAAATGCACCACAATATGGACTGTGACGTAATTTGTGAGGAAGCCCAACTTAGACTTTTGGAAATCGAACTAGATGGGGATGTGATATTCAGATTTAGATTAGGGAACAAATTGCGCTTATGGGGATTTAGGAAACTTCAAGAATTTCAAATTGTTTGGTACGATCGCCAGCACAAAATTTACCCAACCGATCCAGATTAAGCAAAAATAAACTTATTGTAAAAAAAACCAAAAGAACCAACAACTTAACGCTAAAAAATTTAGTGCGCAAAATGCGCAGTGGATCAAATTCGCACAAAAGCACCAATTTTCAAAATTTACACTTATTTATCAAGTGTTTAAATGGTGCTGCCGAGAAGATTTGAACTTCCGACCTCTCCCTTACCAAGGGAGTGCTCTACCCCTGAGCTACGGCAGCATCCTGTGATCATTTGCTTGCGCTTGATCTATCACATTTTGCGGGTGATTCTGAAAACTGTGACACAGATTCACATAATCACCTGTAAGTTGGCGCGGTTTTAGCGAAATTCAACGATAGTGCAAGGGCAATCTAGACCCCGACCAAACCTTGGGGTAAAGACCTTTCATGAACAAAGACGACAAAGATAACGAACAACCCAAAAGCACCAAGGTGGTCAAGGCAGAAGCACGCGCAGAAAGGCTGCGAAAACAGCTTCGTGCGAACCTGCAACGACGCAAGGCACAGGCACGTGTGCGCACCGATGACGATGCGACAAACGAATAAGGGACAGGCAAAATGGATTCGATCATTGTAAAAGGCAACGGCGCGTTGCATGGGCAAATTCCAATTGCGGGCGCAAAAAATGCCGCGCTCACATTGATGCCCGCAACATTGCTGACCGAAGACCCGATCACATTAACCAATGTGCCCCGCCTGTCCGATATCGCGACAACCAATGAATTATTGCAATCCTTGGGCACCGAGGTTGCGGTCATGCAAGACGGTCAATTGATCGTTTTGGATACCAAAGAAATCACCAATCACACCGCCCATTATGACATTGTTCGCAAAATGCGGGCGTCCATTTTGGTTCTGGGCCCAATGCTGGCGCGTTCAGGTCATGCATCTGTGTCATTGCCAGGTGGTTGTGCCATTGGCGCGCGCCCCGTTGATTTACATCTGCGCGGGCTAGAGTCATTGGGCGCAGAATTTGATCTGCGCGATGGTTATGTCCATGCCAAGGCACCAAATGGGTTGAAAGGTGGCACATATGACATGCCATTTGCATCTGTGGGTGCAACGGAAAACTTTTTGATGGCAGCGACTTTGGCCAAGGGCACAAGTGTTTTGAAAAACGCAGCGCGTGAACCTGAAATCGTTGATCTGGCCGATTTGCTCCGTGCGATGGGCGCACAGATCAGCGGCGATGGCACACCTGAAATCACGATTGAGGGTGTCGATAAATTGCACGGTGCAACCCACCCTGTTGTCACCGATCGCATCGAGCTTGGCACATATATGCTTGCGCCCCTGATTGCGGGGGGCGAGGTTGAATTGCTGGGTGGGCGACGTGATTTGCTCGAAGCATTTTGCCAAAAACTGGAAATCGCAGGCGCGGATATCACGCAAACCGATGCGGGGCTAAAGGTCAGCGCGAAAAACGGGCGCATTCATGCGGTGGATGTAACAACCGAACCCTTCCCCGGTTTTCCCACCGATTTACAGGCGCAAATGATGGCGCTGTTATGCACGGCGGATGGGAAATCCGTGCTGGAAGAGAATATTTTTGAAAACCGCTTCATGCATGCACCCGAATTGATGCGTATGGGTGCAAATATCGAAGTGCACGGCGGCACGGCCACGGTGACGGGTGTTGATAAACTGCGCGGTGCACCGGTGATGGCGACGGATTTACGTGCATCTGTGTCCTTGATCCTTGCAGGATTGGCGGCAGAGGGTGAGACCATCGTCTCTCGTGTGTATCATCTTGATCGTGGCTATGAACAAGTGGTGCGAAAATTTTCTGGCATTGGCGCCTCAATTGAACGAGTATCGAACAAATGACCCAACAAGACGCAAAATTCGAAGATGGCGACGAACAGCCAATCGCACTTCGCGCCAAAGATGGCGAAGATTTGGCGATCATTTCAACGCTGGTACAAGACGCCATTTTGCCGATCACGGAAATCACGTGGAAAGCGGATGAAAACCGTTTTGGCCTGTTGCTGAACCGTTTCCGCTGGGAAGATAAAACCAAGGCGCAAAAACAAGGGCGCGATTTTGAACGCGTGCAAACCGTATTGGTGTTTGATGCGGTTTTGGCCGTGGCATCCAATGGCATTGATCTGTCGGACAAAGATCAGGTGATTTCCCTGCTGTCGATTGATTTTGAGGCGGACGGCGATGGCGCGGGCAGCATCAACTTGATTTTGGCAGGCGATGGAATGATCGCATTGGATGTTGAATCCATCCAAGCCACGCTCAAAGACGTGACCCGCCCATATGTTGCGCCATCGAAAAAATCCCCTGAACACGATTTGTCATAGGCAATTTGATGCCCGTATTTTTAAATAGTTCTGACGCCGATTTCGAAACACGCTTTCGCGATTTTTTGGGGTCAAAGCGCGAGTCGGATGTGGATGTGGACGCAGCCGTTGCCGATATTTTAAACGATGTGCAAACACGCGGCGATGCGGCGGTGATTGAGTTGACGGCGAAATTTGATCGCCTCACCCTCACCCCCGAAACATTGGCGTTTAGTGCGGCAGAAATTGACACAGCAATCGCAACCGTCCCCGCGGATGAAGCCGCAGCATTGGAATTGGCGGCAAAACGCATTCGTGCCTATCACGAAAAACAATTGCCCGATGATGCATGGTGGACAGATGAAACCGGTGCAAAACTTGGCTGGCGCTGGGGCGCGGTAGAGGCCGCGGGTTTATATGTGCCCGGCGGTTTGGCGTCATACCCATCATCGGTGTTGATGAACGCGATCCCCGCACAGGTTGCGGGCGTTGATAATCTGGTGATTTGTGCACCCACGCCCGATGGCAAGGTGAACCCGCTGGTTTTATTGGCTGCGCGCCTGTCGGGCGTTGAAACCGTTTATCGCATCGGTGGCGCACAGGCGATTGCGGCGATGGCATTTGGTACAGAAACAATCGCCAAGGTTGATACAATCACAGGGCCTGGCAATGCCTTTGTCGCCGCTGCCAAACGGCGCGTTTATGGGCGCGTGGGCATTGATATGATCGCAGGGCCATCAGAAATTTTGGTGATTGCAGATAAAAACAACAATCCCGATTGGATCGCGATTGATTTGCTTAGCCAAGCAGAACATGACGCATCCGCACAATCCATCCTGATCACCGATGATGCCGATTTTGGAGTTGCCGTTGCAGAGGCCGTTGAATTGCGGCTGGAAACATTGGAACGGCGCGATATTGCACGACCCAGCTGGGCCGATTACGGCGCGGTCATAACGGTTGCAGATTTGGATCAAGCGGCGGCACTGTCGGATCGTATTGCGCCCGAACATCTGGAACTCTGTGTGGCGGATGCTGAAAATTATGCAAAAAAAATCCGCCATGCGGGCGCGATATTTATCGGAGCGTGGACACCAGAGGCGATTGGCGATTATGTTGGTGGGCCAAACCACGTTTTACCAACCGCGCGATCCGCGCGATTTGCATCTGGCCTGTCGGTACTGGATTTCATGAAACGCACAACATTATCCATGATGACCCCCGCCGCATTATCGGCCATTGGCCCCGCCGCCAAAACATTGGCGACATCCGAAAGTTTGGAGGCGCATGGCCTGTCTGTTGGGGCGCGTCTTGATCAATTGAACGAGGCACGCGATGGCTGATCCCTCATTCTTGATTGATATTACGCTCGATGATGCGGGCCTGCCCCCACCAACGGCGGAAACCGAACAGGAACGCCGCGTTGCGATTTATGATTTGTTGGAAGACAATCAATTCACGCTAACAATTGATGATGCACCAAAGGGGCCATATAAATTGGTGCTGGGCATCGTTGAACGCCGCCTTGTATTTCGCATCACCACCAAGGATGACAAACCCGCATCGGAGTTTCACCTGTCCCTGTCGCCCATGCGCCAAGTGATCCGTGATTATTTCGACATTTGCGAAAGCTATTTCAACGCGGTCACCAGCCTGCCCCCTGCCCAGATCGAAGCAATTGATATGGGGCGGCGCGGGATTCATAACGAGGGTGCGTCACAACTCCAAGAACGGCTTGACGGTAAAATCGCAGTTGATGATATGACCGCACGCCGCCTGTTCACCTTGATCTGCGTATTACAATTCAAAGGATAGGCACATGACACAATCCAAACCATCCGCGGTTTTGTTTTGCTGCGATCATAATTCCATTCGATCCCCAATGGGCGAAGGCATGTTAAAACAACATGTGGGCACATCTATTTTCGTGCAATCCGCAGGCGTTAAAAACGACAAAGACATTGACGGGTTCGCCATTGCCGTGTGCCAAGAAATCGGTGTCGAGCTGACCAAACACAAGGTGCGATCATTCGAAGATCTGGAAGATTGGGGAGATGATCTGGACAGTTACGATTTAATCATCGCCTGTTCACAAAATTCTGCGGATGCGGCGCGTATGCACACCAAAGGTTCCGCCGTCGAAGTTGAATTTTGGGATATCGACGATCCCACGATCAAGGGCGAAACGCGCGAAGAAAAGCTGAATGAATACCGCGCGGTGCGCGATGATATCCAAGCGCGGATCAAGGCGCGTTTCACCTAAAACTTATTTCGTGCCAAACATGCGATCACCCGCATCGCCCAACCCTGGCAGGATATAGCCGTTTTCGTTCAAACGCTCATCCAATGATGCGGTCACAATCGGCACATCGGGGTGTTTTTCTTTCATCAAGGCCACGCCTTCGGGTGCTGCCAACAGGCACAAAAACCGAATGTTGGTCGCACCTGCCTCTTTCAACATATCAATCGCTGCGGCTGATGAATTGCCCGTGGCCAACATCGGATCAACGGCAATCACCAAACGCTCGTCCAAATGCTTTGGCACTTTGAAATAGTATTTCACAGGTTTCAGCGTTTCTTCGTCGCGATACAGCCCAACAAAACCAACACGCGCTGATGGCACCAAATCCAACACGCCATCCAGCAACCCATTGCCCGCACGTAAAATCGACACCAGCGCCATTTTTTTGCCCGCAACAAACGGAGCATCCAAATCCTGCATCGGGGTTTTGATGCGTTTGCTGGTCATTTCCAAATTGCGCGTCACTTCATATGCCAACAGATGGCTAATTTCGCGCAGCAATTGACGGAATTGATTGGTGGGAGTTTTGATACTGCGCATATAGCTCAGTTTATGCTGAATCAACGGATGATCGACGACGGTAAGGTGTTGATCCATGTTCTTCTCCTTTGGATATCTGGGCATAGTGTGCAAATCAGGTGCGGATTCTACAAGTAGTTATTGAATCACCCCAAACGATTCACCCAAATCAACGATTCGATTCACCAAAAATCGTGCGATTTTCTCAAAGGTTCACCGCTAAACCATGCCAGAACCCATTGTTTATGCTGACACATTTTACACGCGACGGTGAGATTTCATTTCAACCATTCACAAACACATCGCAAAAGATTCACGCATGTGTGAGCGACGGAAATTGGCACATACGCATGGTTTAAAAAATCGACTCTGGATCAAATTTGGGCAATTCGCGGCGCTGATTCACCCCTGTTCAATCACCCTATCATAAAGGGCTTGGCGCGCATGAAACTGACTGTTTCCAAATGGGCGACACGCTCGCAATTTCGTGACAATGCGTGCGTCACAAACCCGTGCGTAACCGTGAGCAAATTCGTGAATTGAGAGCGGCGAATTGGCGGCCTAGATGTAATTCATCGAACAGCGAAACGCATCGTTCGAAACACATTAACCACCCGCTGATCTTCTCCCTGATTGGCACATACAAAGGACTATTATTATGAAAACTACTCTATCTCTTACAACTGCCGCAGCCGTTTTGTTCACAGCAATTTCTGCATCAGCATTCACCACAACAGGTGACAATGTGACAAAATCAGAAATCTTGTCATTGGGTTATTCAGCAGACGTTGTTGATCAATTGACAGATGCTCAAGTTGACCAATTGTCAATTGCCCTACACGGCGGCGAAGACGCTGACATTCGCGGCGCTGTTCGTGGCTTGATGGTGAAATTCGCAAGCTAATCCCCTCCCTTCAAATTCCCTCACATACAAAGGACTATTATTATGAAAACTACTCTATCTCTTACAACTGCTGCAGCCGTTTTGTTCACAGCAGTTACTGCATCAGCATTCACCACAACAGGTGACAATGTGACAAAATCAGAAATCTTGTCTTTGGGTTATTCAGCAGATGTTGTTGATCAATTGACAGACGCGCAAGTTGATCAATTGTCAATTGCCCTACACGGCGGCGAAGACGCTGACATTCGCGGCGCTGTTCGTGGCTTGATGGTTAAATTCGCTTCGTAAGCAACGCCTCAACGCTTAAAAACGAGGGCTGCCTTTGGGCGGCCCTTAAATGTGTTTGGCGCTTGGATTTGCGCCTATCTGTGAACATTACAAATAATACGTGTTAAATTTCCGCCTTTGATCGCTAAATTGCGCTATTTACTGCCTTTTTACTTGATATTTCTGACAATCGGCATCATGTAACCCACGCAAGGGCAAATTGCCCAAAATAACTTATGGAGTCCTCATGGCTAAAGAAGAACCTCTCGAATTCGATGGTGTCGTAAACGAGCTTCTGCCAAATGCGACATTTCGGGTAGAGTTGGAAAACGGCCATGAAATTATCGCAACAATGGCAGGCAAGATGCGTAAAAACCGCATCCGTGTTTTGGCAGGCGATAAAGTACAGGTGCAAATGACACCTTATGACCTGTCCAAGGGTCGCATCAGTTATCGTTACAAGTAATCAGGTGAAACTGGTTCTCGGATCAGCAAGCCCGCGCCGGCGCGATTTGCTCGCGCAGATTGGCGTGGTGCCGATTGATATTCGCCCCGCCGATATCGACGAAACCCCGCAAAAATCCGAATTGCCCCGCGTTTATGCGCGCCGCCTAGCGCTGGAAAAAGCATCTGCCATCACACTTGGCGACGATGAAATGGTGCTTTGTGCCGATACGGTTGTCGCCGTGGGGCGACGCATTTTGGGCAAACCAATTGATGCCGCACAGGCGGTGCAATATCTTAATCTGTTATCAGGGCGGCGTCACCGTGTGATCACCGCCATGGCATTACGCACAAACGGCGGTGTAAAACAGCGCGATGTGCAAACATCCGTGCAATTCAAGACCCTGTCTGATCGCGACATATCGGATTACATCCGTTCAAACGAATGGCAGGGCAAGGCGGGTGGATATGCGATCCAAGGGATCGGTGCGGCATTTATCCCCGCGATCAACGGATCATATACCAATGTTGTTGGTCTGCCATTGCCAGAAACCGCTGGGATGCTGGCCGCGGCTGGCTATCCCATTGCATTTGATGGGAACAAAATGTCATGAAAAACGGACGTATCGCCGCGATAGATCACATTGATGGACGCAGCGCCGCCGCATTGTTGGTGGATGGCACGTTGGATGATCTGTTGATCGACGCCAAATCCGACGGCCCACAGCCAGAATCAATTTACCGCGCCAAATCATTACAACCCATGAAGGGGCAAAACGGCATTATCCTTGATCTGGGTCATGGCAAACGTGGATTTTTGCGCAATGCCAAGGGAATTTCACCTGGCACCACCATGTTGGTTCAAGTCGCAACCCACGCCGAATCTGGCAAGGCCGCGCCCGTGGTGCAAAAACTGTTATTCAAGAGCCGATACGCCATCATCACACCCGATGCACCGGGTCTGAATATCGCGCGGCGCATTCGTGATGACGATGAACGCGAACGTCTGTTGGAAATCGCCCATTCGGTGCTGGACAGCGTGCCCGAAAATTTCGGCCTCATCCTGCGATCATCATGTGAACTGGTCGCTGATGAAGCCATTGCCGATGATATTACCGCCATGCGCGATCTGGCATTGGGAATCACGGGCGAAACATCAGGTGCACCCGAAATGTTGCTGGCCGCTCCTGATGCCGCCACGAAAGCATGGCGCGATTGGGTGAACCCCGATCCCGATGCGGTGCACCAAGACGATGATTGTTTCGAAACGCTGGGCGTTTGGGATCATATTCATGCGCTGGAAAAACCACGCGCACCCCTGCCCGCCGGTGCATCGATGATTATCGAACCCACCAGCGCATTGGTCGCTGTGGATGTGAACACGGGCAATGATTTTTCCCTTTCCGCAGGGCTCAAGGCCAATATGGCCGTGGCACGTGAATTACCGCGTCAATTGCGATTGCGTGGATTGGGTGGGCAAATCGTGCTGGATCTGGCCCCGATGCCGAAAAAGGATCGCCGTGCCTTTGAAAACGCTTTGCGCAGCGCATTTAAGGCCGATGGAATTGATACAGCGCTTGTCGGCTGGACCCCTCTTGGGCATTATGAATTGCAACGAAAACGCGAACGGATTCCATTGAACGAGCTGTTATGACCTGCCCAATCTGTGACAAAGACGAAACCGAAAAATTCCGCCCATTTTGTTCCAAACGCTGTGCCGATTTGGACTTGGGAAAGTGGCTGACGGGGGCCTATGCCATCCCCGCACAAGAAAGCGATGAAGGTGACGGAATGTCATCAGATACCATTCCTGATGAATCTAAATTGCATTAAATAAAATTTCCTCTTGCGCACCCTTTATCCCTATCCTAAAACGCGCCGACCCAAGGATGAAACGTTACCATCCAAAACCCATGCCCGGGTAGCTCAGGGGTAGAGCAGTGGACTGAAAATCCTCGTGTCGGTGGTTCAAATCCGCCCCCGGGCACCACTTTTCCAGATGACAATATTCATTATCGCATTACGCCCGCATTCGCGCGTAACTTGGATCATATGGCCCCATTTCGATCACACGTGCCGCAATGGGTTCGCCGATGATATCAACCGTCACTTGCGTATCAGGAACCCCAATCGCAGGGTCCACAAACGCATAGGCAAGGTTTAACCTCGTGCGATGCCCCCAATCACCCGATGTGACCGTGCCAACGATCCGCCCATCACTGCGCACCGACGCACCACCATGTGCGGGTGCATCTTTTGTATCAACAACCAATGTCACCAATTTGCGCTGCATACCCGCCGCCACGCGTTTTTCTAGCGCTGCTTTGCCAATAAAATCGGATTTGTCCATTTTCACAAACCGATCAAGCCCCGTTTCAAACGGGTCAAATTCCGTCAGGATATCCGCCTTCCAATGCAAGAACCCTTTTTCCAGACGCATTGAATCAACCGCACGCCCGCCAAATAATTGCAAACCATGCGCCGCACCCGCCTTGCGTAACGCGGCATAGGCCGCATGCAGGTTTTCATTGGGGATATGAATTTCATAGGCCAGTTCACCAGAAAAGCTAATCCCCAACACGGTGGCGGGCGCGATGCCGATAAACGCTTCGCGCACGGATAACCACGGGAATGCATCGCGTGACCAATCCCCACGCGCAGCGGCGGATAAAACATCACGTGCCTTTGGCCCTGCCAGAACCAGGATGGTTTGTTGGTTGGTCAGGGATTTTATCGCAACATCTTCGTCATCGCGCAGATGCGATTGCAGCCAATCCATATCGTGAAATTCCGATGCCGCTGCAGAACCATACCACACGCGATTCTCACCGCGATCCGATGCTGGGATATTGGCAATCGTGGCCTCGCCCTTGAGCATTCCATGATCGTTCAACAGATAGCCAAGCCCAACGCGCCCCGCGCGTTTGGTGACCACACCACAAAACATCCGATCAAGGAAACTGTGAACGTCATTGCCGGTAAGTTCGAACCGATTGAAACCTGAAACCTCGGTCAGGCCGACATTGGTTGCAACATTTTGCACCTCTGCGGCGACAACATCGTGCACCTCGTTAAAACGAAACCCCAGCGTTTCGGTGAAATCGGGTGTCGGCATGATATAATCAATGCGCTCCCAGCCATTCACCGTGCCCATATGCGCCCCCTCGCTCAGCAACACATTTGTCAGCGGGGTTGTTTTCATCGGGCGCCCTGCGGGGCGGTGTTCATGGGGGAAATGAAACCGAAATTCGTTTTGGTAATCCTCAATCGCCTTGAGCGCGGTTAACTCAACGCTCGCATGGCCTGTGAAACGGCGCGGATCAATGACCCAAGTGTCATATTCAGCCTCGCCATGCACAATTTGTTGCGCCAATAACCAGCCATGCCCGCCACCTTCGCCAAGCCCGGCGCGCAGGCCAATGATACAAAACGCATTGCGTTTATTGGGGATTGGCCCCACCAGCGGGGCGCCATCAATGGTATAGGTGATCGGGCCATTCACCACCTCGCGGATACCGGTTTCCATCAGTGCGGGCATACGGGCAAATGCGCCCTCTAACACATCCGTCACCCGATCCAAATCATCAGGACAAAGCGCATTGGTGAAATGTGGGTCAATCCCATCCATCCCCCAAGTGCGGCAATCCTGTTCATAAAACCCAAGCAAAAGCCCATTTTTTTCTTGGCGACAGTAATAATCGCTGATCGGGCAGCGCAGCAATGGAATGCGGTGGCCTGCATCAACGATCCCTTGGATATCCTCGGTCAAAAAATACTGATGTTCCATGGATGCAACGGGGTGTTGCACCCCCATCATCGCACCAATTTCGTTACAGCGATACCCACCTGCATTGACCACAATTTCACATTTCACATCGCCCTTGTCGGTGTGAACGGTCCATGTGTCATCGCGATGTTGGGTTAATCCCGTCACCGACGTGTGGCGGTTCACCTCTGCCCCTGCCAGACGTGCACGCCGTGCCAAGGCTTGGCATAATTGCGCAGGATCAATATGCCCATCGGTTGGGTCCCAAAGCCCCCCCAACAGGTTGTCCGTTGAAATTAATGGGTGGCGCCGTGCGCATTCGGCGGCGTCGATCACCTCAAATTCCACATCCATGCCTGCGGCCATGGATGCAAAATGGCGATAGCCATCCATCTGTTCCGCGGTATTGGCAAGGCGAATACCCCCATCACCATAATTATAGCCCACAGGATATTCGGGATCGTCGCGCAATTCTTGATAAAGATTGATCGAATGGGTTTTCAACCCCACCATGGTTTGCGTCATGCCAAAATTTGTGACCTGTGCCGCCGAATGCCAAGTGGTGCCCGATGTCAATTCATCGCGTTCGATCAGCATCACATCTGTCCAGCCCTCTTGGGTCAGATGATAAAGCGCCGAACACCCCGCGATACCGCCACCAATAACAACGACGCGTGCCTGATCTTTCATCTTGGGAATCCTTAAGTTCAAAAAATTTGGTTTTTAACAGCAAGACACAGTCACCCCTTGGGTCAATCAAAATGAAACAGTTTTGATTTTTTCAAAACTGACTTTTTGAATCGCTATCGCGTTGCGGGGTTACTCCGCAATTGCGCGGTGGCAAGCCAACTGATCGCGATCATAATGGCGGCTGTCCCCAAACATAATGGCAAGCCACCCAATTGATATGTCGCACCCGATAACACCGTGCCAACCAATCGACCTGCGGCGTTGGACATGTAATAAAACCCGACATCCATCGTGACGCGTTTTGCATCGGTAAAGCGCAGGATCAAAAAGGAATGAAGCGATGAATTCACCGCAAAAATCGCGCCAAAAATCAACAAACCGATCACAATGGTGATGGTTAGTGGCGTTGAGGGTTCGGGGAAAACCCACACCAATGCGGCCAATATGGCGGGCGTGATGATTAACAGCGCAACCCAGCGTTTCGCCTGTAACAACATATCCGCATCAGTGCGCCGCGCTGCGCGTAAAATGCGCGGGGCGTATCCTTGGACAATGCCATACAGGATCGTCCAAACGGCCATGAATGATCCGATCATGAAAAATGCGGCGCGGTTGCCATCATGGCTGCCGTCGGACAACACGGCGTAAAAATAAATCGGAATGCCCACCACAAACCAAACATCACGCGCCCCGAACAGGAATAACCGAGCACCACTTAACCAATTGATGTTGCGATTTTTGGAAAACACTTCGGAAAATTTCGCATCCTTGCGCCCCACGGGTAAACCAGATGGCATGCCAATCACCACCGCGATCAAGATCACCGCCAAGATCGCCGCCATCGTTAACACTGCCGGCACAAACCCAAACAGCGCCAGCACCAATGCGCCGAGCAAAAACCCAACACCCTTGACCGCGTTTTTTGATCCCGTCAAAACCGCAACCCAGCGGAACAATCCGCCGCCATCCGTGGGGGCAAGGATTTTAACTGCGCTTTTCGAGCTCATCTTTGCCAAATCTTTGGCAACGCCCGACAATCCTTGGATAATCATCACAAACACCACCGATGCGGTGATGCCCCATGCAGGGTTCAATTGTGCCAGCGCCAAAAGCGCGACAACCTGTAACGCCAACCCTGCGTATAGCGTTGCGGTCAAACCAAACCGTGCCGCGATCCACCCCGCAGACAGATTGGTAATCACCCCCGCAATTTCATACAGAACAAACAGATAGGCCAGTTGAACGGGCGAAAAGCCAAGCGTGTGAAAATGCAGCAACACCAACATGCGCAACGCACCATCGGTCAGCATAAACGCCCAATAGGCCGCAGTGACGGTGATAAATGGCGCAAGCCCCCCCGCGCGTGTCACAACGCACCGCCAACCATCATTGCCACATCCACCAAACGATGCGCATAGCCGTATTCATTGTCATACCAAGCATAGATTTTCACCTGCGTGCCATTCACCACCATTGTGGATGGCGCATCAATGATGCTGCTGCGTTTATCATTGGTGTAATCGGATGATACCAACGGGCGGGTTTCATACCCTAATATCCCGTTCAATGCGCCAGCGGCGGCGGTTTCGAACAATGCGTTCACCTCGTCCACGGTTGTGCCGCGCTCCATTTCAAACACACAATCGGTGATCGATGCGTTTAACAACGGGACACGCACCGCATGGCCGTTCAATTTGCCCGTGAGTTCAGGATAGATCAGCGTGATCGCCGTGGCCGACCCCGTGGTGGTTGGGATCAGATTGGTTAATGCTGATCGCGCACGGCGCAAATCCTTGGCCGGGCGATCAATGATGGTTTGCGTATTGGTCACATCGTGGATTGTGGTGATTGATCCGTGTTTAATCCCAATGGATTCGTGCAACACCTTGACCAAGGGCGCCAAACAATTGGTGGTACAGCTTGCGGCGGTGATGATGTGATGAGTATTTGGATCATAAACATCATCATTCACACCATAAACGATATTGGCGGTTGGCCCGTCTTTGACGGGGGCGGAAACGACAACCTTTTTCACGCCCTTCGCGAAATATGGCGCCAATTTCGCCTCTGTTTTGAACGCGCCCGTGCAATCAATCACCACATCCACCCCATCAAGGGGCAGATCATTCAAATCGCGCGTACATGTCACGGGAATACGCGTGCCATCAATTGTGATCGCATCGCTATCATGGGCAAATTCGGCATCCCAACGCCCGTGCACGGAATCAAATTCCAACAAATGCGCATGCATTTCTGGATCACCCACCGCATCATTGATAAACGCGATTTTTGCCCCCCGTTCCAACAAAGGGCGCAGCGCCAATTTCCCCATTCGGCCAAGGCCGTTCAACGCATAAACTGTCATAATATCCAAATCCTATTCAGCGGGTTGTTGACCGATTTCATCGACACGTTTTTGCAACGACTGGCGATCCAATGTGTCAAATGGCAGTGATGTGAATGCGCTTATCCGATTATAAATCGCGCCATAGGCGGTTTGAAATGCAAGGCTGATTTGCGCATCGGTTCCTGTGACCTTTACCGGATCTGGCACACCCCAATGGCCCGAAACGGGCTGACCCGCCCATGTTGGACATTCCTCATTTGCCGCACGGTCGCAAACGGTGAAAACGAAATCCATTCGCGGTGCTTGTGATGATTGAAATTCGGAGATGTTTTTGGACCGCAAATCATCCACGCTATGGCCCTTTTGCGCTAACATTTTGATCGCAAAAGGGTTCAGTTCGGATCGATGCATTGTCCCCGCCGAATAGGCGTTGAATTTATCCCCCGCATGATCGCGCAAAATCGTTTCGGCAAAAATAGAGCGGGCGGAATTGCCCGTACAGACAAACAGAACATTGAATTTCTGATCAGTCATCGGTGATATGTTCCCAATAATATGTTGAAGCTGGGGCGGGCAAATATCCGCACGCCCACGACAACAATCCAAGAAAATTCCTGCGACCAATTCTTGGGCCGCGTCCAAATTAATTGCATAAAGAAGCCGCGTGCCATCACGACGCTGCGCGATTAACCCTGCCCCTGTTAATGCCGACAGATACACCGATGCGGTGCTTGCCTTGAACCCCAACGCATCGGCAATTTCACCTGCGGGCAATTCATCAGGGCAACGCCGCATTAACAGGCGAAACACAGCCATGCGTTGTGGATGGCTTAATGCGGACAGGCGATTTATCAGTTCTATTTCCATATTTCATGAATATTTAAAATATAAAATTATTCAAGAATTATTTTGCCCAATTCACAGATTTTTTTGCTGGTTCTGATTTACGCCAACAACGCCAAGATCAAACAGGTGATAATCACCATATCGATCAGGATAAACACCCGCATCACCCAAGGGCGCACGCTGGATGTTTTGCGCACGGTGATGGCGGCGGTCATGCCTATGCTGACACAAATCAATGCGATGGCCAAAACCACCTTACCGCCAATCAGGTTTACAATCAGATATCCCAAAATGGCATAAAGCACCCCAAATGGGATCAATACCAATGTATCCTTGTCACGATGGGACATCATCCATTCGGTCAAATGCCAAATGGCGACAAATATTAAAACGGCACCTGCGATTCCTGCGCTCATGTGTTTTCCTTAATCATTGGGGCATGGCATGCCGGCGGCTGTCCATGTGATCATATCATCTAAATGCTCTTGCAATGTGCCAGGTGCGGGTTCGCGCCCTGCACCGGGATTGAACCCCCATGCGATAAATCCGCCAAGCGATACATCATGCAGGATATGTTCAACCAATCCCGCACCATCACGCCCGCCGTTGCGATCTGCGTTGCGCATCTGTTCGCAAATATTCACACTGCTTTGCCCGTGCCATAAAAATTCCACTGGGGCGAGCTGCCATGGAATCCCTGCATGGGGTGGCGCGTGTTCAATGGTGTTGGGGCGCGTTGAAGTCATATGACACGTTGCGCACATCAAACCTTCGGCGCCCAATCGGCTCTCGCCAGCGTTGATATGCATCCCGTGCACGCGATCCATACCCGTTGCATCATCCGTCCAGATCGGAATGTTGCGCGCATCAACATGGCAATTGGCACAGCGCGGATGGCTGGCCACCGCATAAATGCGATCCCACGCCGCCATGCCCCGTTCGGTGCTGATCGGGGTGGTGGGTTGGGTGACAACCAAATCGGTTTCACCTTCGGCGAACAGCGGTGGCGTCACAGACATAACGCCGAGCGCAAAGATAACTGTTTTCACAATACGGTTCATCGCTCGCCCCTATACAAAATTGATATGTTTATTGAGCGGCATTTCACGAATGCGCTGCCCTGTGGCGGCGAAAATCGCGTTGGCCAATGCGGGCGCTGCCGGGGGAACACCCGGTTCACCAATGCCGCGAATTTTCGCACCGTTTTCCAAGGCTTTGACCATGATTTGGGGGCATTGATATAATCGCATCCCTTCGTAATTGTGATAATTGGTTTGGTCAGGCACATGATTGTCATAGGTCAGCTCGCAATTCATTGCATGGCCCAAGCCAAAAATCACCCCGCCAAAAATCTGTGCTTCAAGGTTTATGGGTTCCACCACTTTGCCAACATCGGCGGCAACCCAGACATTGTCGATCTTGATACCGTCTGGTGTGTTGGTTACCTCGATCACTTGGGCGCAAGGGACGCTAAACGCCATGGTGAATGCAACGCCGCGCCCACGGTTTTCGCCAATCGCATGACCATTCCAATTGCACATCTCACCCACGGTTTCCAAAACCTTGCGCGAAACATCGTGATGGCACAAACGAAAGCGTTCCATTAACGGGTCTGCCCCCGCGCGGTGGATCAATTCATCCAAAAAACAATCGTGTAAAAACCCATTTCCCGACGCGCCAACAGATCGCCATGAACTGACCGGAACGGTTTCAGGTGCGCGATATCCCGTGACGCGATAATTGGGAATGGCAAAGGGTTGATCCCACGCACCCGCAACCAATGATGCATCGGGGCCTGGGGGTGCCATCGCGATGCGCCCGAACCAAGACGCCGCCGTTGAAGGTGCCGCGATGGATAAATCCAAGCTGTCCACCTGACCATTTGCAACCTTGCCCCGTGCGCGGCTGACCTGTGCACAGCGCGGGTAATCATGGGCGAAATCTTCTTCGCGTGACCATGTCATTTTTACAGGTGTGCCCTTGACCGCCATCGCCAATTCGATGGTTTGCAGAACATATGTGTCCTCTAGCCGCCGACCAAAACTGCCCCCCATCGGTTGCGTGTAAACGAACACCTGATCCGCATCCAAACCAGTCATCTTGGCGGCGTGGTCTTTGACAAAGCCCGGGATCTGTGTGCCCGTCCAAATTTCGCATTTATCATCGCTGACTTTGACAATGGCGTTCATGGGTTCCAGCGGTGCATGCGCCAAGAACGGAATGCGGTATTGCGCCTCTAGCACATCGCCATCGGCCAGTGCGGTTTCAACATCACCATCATCACGGTTACGGGTGTCTTGATATTCATCCGATATGGCATTCTCCAACACCTGCCAGATTTCATCCGAACTCGCGGGGTAATCGGGTGCATCCCATGTGATATCAATCGCATTGACCGCCTGCATTGCACGCCACGTATTATCGGCGATCACCCCAACACCCGATGTAATGGGCACGATTTTTTGCACGCCGCGCATGGATTGCGCCGCGTTCGCATCGTATGATTTCACACCACCGCCAATACCCGGATTTGCCCGCACGGATGCATAAACCATATCATCAAACGCCAAATCGATACCGTAATCAAACGTGCCTGTGCAACGCGCGATCATATCAACGCGTTTGGTGGTATTCTTTCTGATATATTTCCACGTGGATTCATCGCGCAATGGCACATCCATCACAGGATCAAGCGTTGCCGCAAGCGGTGCCAATTCCACATATCCCAATGTTTTGCCATCTGGCAAAATCACCTGTCCGTTTTGGGTTTTCAGCGCGCTGCGTTCCACACCCGCCATTTGCGCCGCTGCCTGTTTCAACGTTTCTCGCGCCACACATCCAGCGCTGCGCAATTTTACAAATGTATCAGGAACGGTGGATGACCCGCCCGTAATTTGCAGCCCCAATAATTTAGCGGGGACATGCATGAAACTGCGTGCGCGTTCGGCGATTGGATCGGTATTATAAGCGGGGAATGGCGATGCCTCTTCCATCACAGCACCGTTGTAATAGGCCGCGCTTGGCGGGCCCGGATCAAGGCGCACGGTGTTTGGATCAACATCCAATTCTTCGGCGATTAACATTGCTTGTGTGGAATATCCGCCTTGGCCAAAATCGGCACGCGGTGTGATCAATGTGATCCCCTCCGCGTCAATGCGCACATATGGCGTGATCGCATTTTCACCATCCCCCAGATGATCCAACAGCGGATTATCCGTTGGTTTTTTATAGGCATAGGTGCCAAAGGCGACACCCCCCGCAACAGCGGCAGAACCGATTAAAAATGTACGTCTTGCGATATTTCCGATACGTCCCATATTCACGCCCCGCTTAAATTTTTGGCGGCGGTTTTTATGGCGGCGCGAATGCGTGGATAGGTTCCACACCGACACAGATTGGCCGACATAGCGCGATCAATTTGATCATCTGTTGGTTCTGGGTTCACATCCAAAAATGATGCGGCGGCCATGATTTGCCCCGATTGGCAATATCCACATTGCGCCACTTGGTGTTCGACCCACGCAGCCTGAACCGCATGCATAGCATTGGGTGTTCCCAATCCTTCGATTGTGGTGATATCACCATCGACATCACCCGCCGCCATCTGACAAGATCGCACAGCCATCCCATCAATATGCACCGTACATGCGCCACATTGCGCAACGCCACAGCCGTATTTTGGCCCCGTGATATTCAATTCATCGCGCAAAACCCACAACAACGGCATGTCGGGTTCGACATCCACTTCATGTTCGTTTCCATTGACGTTCAGCTTCATCTTCGCCCCTTTGCACAGATGGATTTACCTGATGCTAGCGCAAGGGCATGTACCAAGCAACGCAAGTGCCCGTGAATGTCGTGGCGTAACGGTTTTTGATTAAACGTGTTCGCGCATGCTTTGGCCGAATGCTTCGAACAAGGGGCGCGAAACACCGCATTCATGCGCACGCCATTCAGGGTGCCATTGCACCGCCATGGCAAAGCTGGGCGCATCGGCGATGCGGATTGCCTCTGGCGTGCCATCGGGGGCGTGGCCTTCGATGATGATACGCGCACCCTTTTCCTTGATCCCTTGCCCATGCAGCGAATTGGTTTTCACCACGGTTGCACCAAACATTTTGGAAAATTCGCTGCCGTCGATCAGGGTCACATCATGGCGAAGTGCGAATTTTTCCTCGAGCGTGCCATCGGGGGGCATACGGTGGTTCATCCGTCCGGGCAAATCACGAATTTCGGGATAAAGCGATCCGCCAAAGGCGACGTTAAATTCCTGAAACCCACGACAAATGCCAAGGATCGGAATGCCCTTGTCCACGGCTGCGCGGATCAACGGTAAGGCGACGCGATCACGGTCGCGATCAAATTGCCCATGCGCGGGGGTTGCCTCTTCGCCGTATTCTTCGGGGTGCACATTGGGGCGCCCACCCGTGAACAAAAACCCATCAAAACGGCCGCAAAGATCATCAATATTCACCATATCGGGAATGGCAGGGATCACCACAGGCAGCGCGCCAGACACCCGCGCGATCGCCTCGACATTGCTCACGCCCGTGGATTGCACGGGATAGCTATCGTCGATGATGTATGAATTACCGATAATACCAACAACTGGTTTGGCCATAACAAGACTCGCATTTAAAATTAATATCTTGATCATACCCATATCTTGGGGAATGAAAATGGGGTTTTCGACATGGTATTGATCAAGAATTGTACAATGCAAAAATTACTGATGATGATCAGGTCATTTTATTTGATCAAAAGAAAAAGGGCGATCACTGCTGACCGCCCTTTCCCATCATTCATATGGTAATTATGCGAACCACCAGCGTTCGGTGTTTTTGTTACCATCCAGTTCCCAGTTCCCTGCGATCTGTTCTTCATGCGCCAAGTTTTTGGACAATGCATGAATGTGGTTTGCAAACATTGGAACGATTGCGCCGCCATCATTGTGGATCAACTGCTGTGTTTCAAAATACATGGAACGGCGCTTGCCTTCGTCCAGTTCTGCACGCGCCGCAATAACTATTTCGTTAAAGCGTTTCGCATCTGGCGTATCGCGCCACGCAGTGTCATTCCATTCTGTATCGGCAGTATATGCAGATGAATACATCCAATCCTCGGTCGGGCGACCACCCCAATAACATGTGCACCAAGGTTTCTTGTTCCACACGTTTGACCAGTAACCATCGGATGGTTCACGCACCACTTCGACATCGATACCAACCTCTTTGGCGGATGCTGCAACCAATTGCGCCGCATCAACTGCGCCCGCAAATGCCGCATCGGATGCAGACAATTGGATCGTACCAGAATGGCCAGATTTCTTGTAATGCTCCATCGCTTTTTCAGGGTTGAATTCACGCTGTGCCAGATCGGATGCGTGATATTGGTTTGCTGTTGAAATCGGGTGGTCGTTACCAATTTGACCATGACCCAACAGAATTTTGTCAACCAATTCTTGACGTTTGATTGAATATTTCAACGCCATGCGCAGATCATAATTATCAAACGGTGCTGCATCCACGCGCATTGGCATGGTGTAATGCAATGTACCCGCAGCCTCTAGAATGCTGAGCGTTGGAACACGCGCCAACAGGGCCACTGTTTTTGGATCAACGCGGTCAATCACATCAACATCGCCATTCATAATGGCGTTTTGACGTGCGGTTGTGTCCAGCAAGCTGAGCATTTCCAGCTCATCAAAATGCGCTGAATTTGCTTTCCAATAATTGGGGTTGCGCTTGAACGTTGAACGCACACCTGCTTCGAAACTGTCCAAAACATAGCCGCCGGTACCAACACCAGCCTGTGCATCAACCGCACCATCAACAGATGGCATGATCACAAGGTGATAATCGGATACGATGAATGGGAAACCAGCATTGGGGCCATCCAATTCGACCACAACGCGATTTGCGCCATCTGCTTTCATGGATACGATTGGTGCCAGCAAACCTTTGGCTGCGGATTTACTGTCTTCGCCGCGGTGATGGTTCAATGATGCAATCACATCATCCGCTGTCAGGGTTTTGCCGTTGTGGAATTCCACACCTTGGCGCAGGTTGAAAACCCATGTTTTGGCATCTGATGATTCATAGCTTTCGGCCAATTCAGGGCGCAGCGCACCATCTGGGCCAACTTCTGTCAGACAGTTACCATAGGCAAAACCGATGCCTGTCATCATGGAATTTTCATATGTTGCTGGATCAAGCGAATCCGTGGTCGCACCATGTGCCATACCTTGGCGCAGCAATCCGCCCTTTTTAGGTGTCGCGGCAATCGCTTTGTCTGCCATGCTTAGCGCGCTTGGCAACACAACGCCCGCGGCCAATGCAGACATCACAAATTGACGGCGATCAATCTGACCTGCTGTCAATTTTGTGGCTTGCTTGGCAAGAAATAATTTTTTCATTTTTAGTCCTCCAGTTGGATAGTAGGTGATCCATTATTTTATTGGTTGGATCATTCCGCCGCGCAGACTGTTGCATGATTCCCCGCGCTTTACCAATGTATCTTTGTAAAAATTATGTGTGACCCAGCGATTCCAACGCCAATAAAACATGCGCTTTGGGTCAAAATCCAAGCAAATGCTTTACAAACACGCCCTGCCCTGCGTTAAATTAGCAAAACCGCAGCGGGACAAACCCGCGCGAGAGGGAGAATATAAGTGCATCCAATTCTTGGAACCATCCTGCAACGGCTGTTGTTGGGGCTTATCACGCTGTTTTTTGTGTCTTTAATCATCTTTAGCGCGATTGAATTTTTGCCAGGCGATTTCACCCAAGCCGTGCTTGGACAGGCCGCAACCGAAGAAACCGTTGCCGCGTTTCGCCGTGAATTGGGGTTGGATCAACCTGCATATCTTCGCTATTTCAACTGGGTTGGATCGGTAATGACCGGTGATTTAGGCACGTCATTTTCAGGGCGGGCTTCATCGGGTGTTGATCGATCCCGCGCCGTGGTTGATTTGATCGCGCCACGTTTATGGAACACATTATTCTTGGCGGGCATGGCAGGGATTGTTGCGGTGCCGCTTGCGCTTTTCCTTGGGGTGACGGCCGCTCTTTATCGCAACACGATGTATGATCGCACGGTGAATGCCGCGACATTGACCACGATTTCATTTCCTGAATTTTTCGTCGCATATTTGTTGATCTTGTTCTTTGCATCGCTTTGGCCAGTGTTTCCATCGCTTGCCAATGTGAATGCGGATACGCCGTTTATGGAACGTGTGTATAAATGTGCATTGCCAGCATTAACGCTCACCTTGGTGATTGTCGCCCATATGATGCGCATGACGCGTGCGGCGATTATCAACCTGTTGGCCAGCCCCTATATCGAAATGGCAAAACTGAAAGGCGTGTCGCGCACCCGCGTGATTTTGCGCCACGCATTGCCAAACGCATGGGCGCCGATTGCAACCGTGATTGCATTTAACCTTGCCTATCTGGTGGTGGGCGTTGTGGTGGTAGAGGTGGTGTTTGTTTACCCCGGCATTGGCCAGTTGATGGTGGATGCGGTGACAACCCGCGATATCCCCGTGGTACAGGCATGCGCCCTGATATTCGCCGCCACTTACATTATTTTGAACCTGATCGCCGATATCATCGGCATCGTTACAAACCCAAGATTGTTGCACCCACGATGACCGATACCGAACATACCTATTCCGCCGCTGGCGAAGTGGCAAATCTGCGCGAACGCCGCACGCGTTGGCAGATGGCGAAAATCGAATTGAAAAAGGCGCCTTTGTCTGCGTGGTTTGGCATGATCGTGATTGCGATCTATTTCTTGGTGGCCATTTTTGCCCCCATCATCGCGCCCTATGGCGAGGCAGAGGTATTTCCAACGCCCTTTGCACCTTGGGGTGGCGAACATATTTTTGGCACCGATCAAATTGGCCGCGATGTGTTTTCACGCCTGATTTATGGTGCACGTAACACCATGGGCATCGCATTGGCGGCAACCTTGTTATCATTCCTGATCGGTGGCGGTTTGGGTCTGGTGGCCGCCATCAGCGGCAATTGGTTGGATCAGCTATTGTCACGCGGGGTGGACATCCTGATGGCGATCCCAAGTCTGATTTTTGCATTGATGTTGCTCACTATTTTTGGATCAAGTGTGTTGAGCCTGATCTGTATCATCGCCGTGTTGGACAGCACGCGCGTGTTCCGATTAACCCGTTCCGTTGCGGTCAGCGTCGTGGTGATGGATTATGTCGAGGCGGCAAAATTGCGCGGTGAAAAACTGGGCTGGATCATGCGTCGCGAAATCCTGCCAAACATCATGCCCCCACTGATCGCTGAATTCGGATTACGGTTCTGTTTCGTGTTTTTGACCATCGCGGCCTTGTCATTCTTGGGGCTTGGCATTCAACCACCCACCGCCGATTGGGGCTCTATGGTGCGCGATAATGCATCCATGATCCAATTTGCCAAATATGATCTGACGGCGGCGCTCACGCCGATGATCCCTGCGGGTGCGATTGCCCTGTTAACCGTTGCTGTGAACTTTGTCGTTGACTGGTTCTTGCATAAATCAAGCGGACTTAAAGATGACCACTGATACCCACAAAGGCAAAAAGGGCGATGTCCTGTTAGAGATGAAAAACATCACGATTGATGGGTTTTCAGATGAAAAATGGCACCCGATTATCAAAGGTGTCGATCTGACCCTGAAACGGGGCGAGGTCATGGGTTTGATCGGTGAATCAGGTGCGGGGAAATCCACACTTGGCCTTGCCGCCATGGGGTTTGCACGCCCGGGATGTAAAATCACTGGTGGATCAATTGATTTTGACGGGCATGATTTGATCAACGCGACAGAGGATGAATTGCGCGCGCTTTGGGGCACACGCATTGCCTATGTTGCGCAATCCGCCGCTGCATCATTTAACCCCGCACATCGTTTGTTGGATCAAACCGTGGAATCCACGCTTGATGGTGGGTTGCAAACGGCGAACGCCGCGCAATCAGATGCACGTGAATTATACGCATCCCTGCAATTGCCCGATCCCGATAATATCGGTGATCGCTACCCCCATCAGGTTTCGGGGGGTCAATTGCAACGGATGATGACCGCAATGGCGATGTCATCACGCCCCGATTTGATTATTTTCGACGAACCAACAACCGCGCTAGATGTAACCACACAGGTCGAAGTGTTGGTTGCGATGCGCGATATTGTGGAGCGGTTCAACACGGCTGCGATTTACATCACCCATGATTTGGCGGTGGTCGCGCAAATGGCCGATTTCATCAAGGTTCTGCGTTACGGCGAAGAGGTAGAAGAGGCCGAAACACGCCAAATGCTATCCGCCCCGACAGAGGATTATACAAAATCGCTCTGGTCTGTGCGTGCGCTCGAAAAACCCGAAAACATTAGCAATGATACGGTTTTGGAAATCAAAAATGTTGATGCGGCCTATGCTGGCACGGTCAAGGTTTTGCACGATGTGAATATCAAAATTGCACGCGGCACCACGGTGGCCGTGGTGGGTGAATCAGGGTCTGGTAAATCCACAACTGCGCGGGTGATAACGGGGCTATTGCCCCCCTTAACGGGTGAAACCCTGTTTAACGGTGAACCGCTCCCCCCGGCACTCAAGGATCGCAGCAAGGATCAGTTGCAACGCATTCAGATGATTTACCAAATGGCCGACACCGCGATGAACCCGCGCCAAACCGTGGCTGAAATCATTGGCCGCCCATTGGAATTTTACCACGGGCTGCGCGGGCGCAAAAAACAAGATCGCATTCTTGAACTGTTGGAAATGATCGAACTGGATCAGACATTTTACGACCGTTTGCCATCGGAATTATCAGGTGGGCAAAAACAGCGTGTCTGTATCGCGCGTGCATTGGCGGCAGAACCAGAGGTAATTATCTGTGACGAGGTCACATCCGCTCTTGATCAGATCGTGCAAGAGGGCATCTTGCGCCTGTTGTTACGGCTGCAAAAAGAATACAACATCACCTATCTGTTCATCACCCATGACATCGCAGTGGTACAAGCCATCAGCGACGAAATCGTGGTGATGTACCAAGGCGGCGTTGTCGAACAAGGCCCAAAAAGCGTGGTCATGTCACCCCCTCACCCCGATTACACGCAATTATTGCTGTCGTCAGTTCCCGAAATGGACCCCGATTGGTTGTCCAATCTGGTGGATGGGCGCGGATAGCTGATCTAGGATTTTGTCAGTACACTCGATAATTTAATATGTGTTGCTCAATTAAAAATAATTTGCGCCAATTCTCGCTGCTCAAAACCATTCTTAGGATTTTTGGAAAACTCATCCCCAAAAAATGTAACTCTTGCGTGTGAAATCACACTATCGCTAACGCCGCTTTGCACGGCATTTAAGAATTCTAAGTCTACAAATTGTTCGACATAAAATGTATTTCCAGAACCCCCGGAACTAATAAACTTAATCGACGGAGGATGTGATGGATTTCCAAAATCTTGGTATGCGAAACGCATTTCTACAGGCAAAGAATGAAAATCAGATTCCCCATGGATTGTTAGCAAAAAATGAGTACTATCAAAAGTGCTCCCTGCTGTTCGTGTACTTTGGGAAATCGCCAATTTTTGACTCTTAAAACTTACAGTATGGGTTATAGAATTGTTGATATTTAGCATTAAACTGACTCCTTAAATTGTTGCAAAAATTTTATTGGAATTCAATTAAATTGGGCTGTTTGAAACTTAACAGACTATAATCGCACTTCGATCTTTAACAGATGAATTATGTAATCAACTTGTCAACAGCATTATGTAAATCATAACTTTAAAAAAACTTTTTGCAACATACCCACATTCCATATACATTTCTCAGCATCAGAACGCCGGGTTCACGGCGCTGATATTCCGAAAGTATTTGAATGACATTGATGATGTTTGCGCGTTTCGAGCAACCGTTGAAATGGCTGGCCTTTGGCTTGGGTTTGGGCAGTGCGATTGCGGTGGTTCAGGGCTGGCAATTGGCGGCGATGCTGCTGAGCCTGCCATTTTGTTTGATCTGGATTTATTGTGGGTGGCTGCGCAATGAGCCACAGTTGAAATATATCAACATGATGTTTGCAGCTCTGTATGTTTACGGGTTGGTGCGATATTTTTTGATCAACGGTTAAACGGTTTAATCAATCCGAACACCTTGGCGGCGCAATTCGGTTTGAACGGCGCCGATATCCACGCTATCCACATCGCGATTTTCACGCACGGCCAATGCGGCGGCAATGCCAGCGCCCTGTCCTGCAACCGCACAACAGGCCATGTTGCGCGTGGCGGCATGGGCAATTTTATCCCCGCCAATGGCACGCCCCGCCACCAACAGGTTTTTCACGCCCTTGGGCAACATTGAACGATATGGAATTTGCATATATCGCCCTGTGGTGGGCAGAATTAAAATGCCGTATCCATCTATAAATTCAGGATAAATTCCGATGCTATCGTCAAACCGCCCCTGTTCGCGGACATCCGTTTCGGTCATGTTATAGATCGCATCAATCTTGCGCGTATCACGAATACCGATGGTCATGCCAAAATTGCGCAACCGCACATCGCCACAGCCGGGTGTATATTTGCGCAGCGCATTAATCGCGTGCATTGCTTGTTTGCGCCCTTCGATTTCGAACTTGGTCATGCTTTCGGGATCGGTGCCATCACACCCCGCCAAATGCACCAAATTCATATAGGTCATTTCACCACTGTCATGCACCGCACCCCAAGTGCCCCCAATGGTATTCAGATGTGCAGGGATCACCCCATCCTTGATGGCCCGTTCAAACGGTTTTGCCAAGAATGGCGAAAACATATCGTCTTCTTTGCCGCTGGTTTCAATTTCCCATTCACCCGTCGCCCAATCGGCATAGGTTTGCGGATCCGCATTCACCCCCGCCATGAACGCGGTTTTATCAACACCTGCCAGATGAAACATCACCGATGCGGCCTGCATCTGTTCAACGGGGGTTTTGTTGGTAGGCGCACCTGCGCGTTGGGCAATATCGGCATCACCCGTGGCATCAATAACTACGCGCCCCATGATTGCCTCGCGCCCTGCTTTGCTTTCGGTGATGATGCCCACAATGGCGTCACCTTCCATGATGGGGGCAACAAATTGGCGGTGCAACATCGGGCGCACCCCTGCCTGTTCCACCAATTGATCGGCGACCAGTTTGAAACCCTCGCTATCCAATTCATAAGACAATGATTGGCTTTCGGGAACGGCCGCGCCCATTTCCTTGGCGCGGGTTTCAAATTCCATGCCGATGCCGCCGGCCTCTATTGTTTGTTCATGGCGATACCATGCAAAACCTTCGACACCCACGGTGGTGATATTCCCACCCATGCAACCAAAGCGTTCCACCAGCGTGACATCCACGCCCGCACGCGCCGCCGCCAATGCCGCGGCCAAGCCCCCGGGGCCAGAACCAACAACCAGTACATCCGTATCATGGATCACATCCACGCGCCGCGCAGGTTCGGCTATGAATTTGGGCATATCAATCCTTACAATTTGTCGCGCAGCGAATACCAAAGCATCGCTGCGATCAGCAATGGATGACGCAGCGCCACCCCGCCTGGAAATTTCTGGCTTGGTACATTTGCCATAATGTCAAATCGTTCTGCTTGGCCTTGAACGACCTCTGCCGCCAATTTCCCGCCCATTGTCGCCATGGCAACCCCATGCCCAGAATACCCAGACAGCGAAATGATATTCCCCGCTGCGCGATAAAAATGGGGCATACGGTTCATAGTAATCCCAAGGGTTCCACCCCATGCGTAATCAATTTTGATATCTGCCAGTTGTGGGAAAATCGCCGCCATGGGTTTGCGCACCTTTCCCGCAATATCGCGTGGAAATTTATAGCCATAGGATTCCGTGCCCCCAAACAACAATCGATTGTCATCAGAGAACCGAAAATAATTCACCACGAATTTTGTATCCGCCACCGCGTAATGGTTTTTCACCACTGCGTTCATTTGCGCTGTGTCCATCGGTTCGGTTGCCACGATGTAATTGCCAATCGGCATCACATGGCGGGCGACCTGTGGTTCCAGATTGCCAAGATACCCATTGCAGGCAACAATGACAAAATCCGCGCTGACCTTTGCATCGCCTGTATGCACAGTGGCACGCGCACCATGTTCAATGCGCACCACCCGCGATTGTTCAAAAAACTGCACCTCCGCATCCACGCATTTTCGCGCCATCCCAAGCGCAAAGCGCAGCGGGTGAATATGCCCCGCGTTCATATCAAGCGAGCCACCGAAATAAGCATCGGAATTGACCAAATCGCGCAACGCCGCGCGATCCAATTTTTGCATATGTGGGTAATCATATTCAGCGGCCATTTTATCAACATAGACATGTTCATGCCCCACATATCGTTCGCGGTGTGCGGCATGGATTAACCCATGTTGAAATGCACAATCGGGCATATCTGCGCATAAATCTTTGACCAATTGCACCGCGTCTTGGGAAATATCCCAAAGCGCGCGGGCATGTTCGCACCCCAGCATGGTTTCCAATTCGTCCTGTTCCAGACGCTGGCCTTTGCCAACCTGCCCACCATTGCGCCCTGATGCACCAAATCCGATGCGTTGTGCATCCAACACCACCACGTGATACCCTGCCCGCGCCAGATGAAGCGCAGATGATAACCCGGTAAACCCCGCACCAATGATGCAAATATCCGCATCAATGCCACCCTTCGCAGGTGGAAATATCGGTAATGGTTTGGCAGTGGCGGCGTAATATGATGCGGGATATTCCCCCGCCACATCATTCGCCGTCAATAAATCCAAGGCCGCCATTTAGGCCTGCAACAACAGATGTTCGCGTTCCCATGGTGAAATTTCGCGCTGATATTCATCCAGTTCGGCATGTTTAATATCGCTGTAAAGTTTACAGAACTCTTCGCCCAAAACGGCGCGATATTCGGTTGCCATATCAAACTGGCGCAAGGCGGAATTCAAACTATAGGGAAGTTCGGATTTATAAACCTCTTTCTTGGCCTCTGGGCGGGGTTCGATTTTATTCATCATCCCCAGATAGCCCGCCGCCAAACTTGCCGCGATGGACAAATACGGGTTTGTATCGCTACCCGTCACACGGTTTTCCACGCGCCGTGCCTTGGGCCCTGAATTTGGCACGCGGATACCGGTGGTGCGATTATCCTCGGCCCATTCCAAATTGGTTGGCGCGCTCATCTGGCCTGAAATGCGGCGATATGAATTCACATATGGCGCGAGCAGTGGCATCGCCGATTGGATATGTTTTTGTGACCCGCCAATGAAATGATAAAACGCATCGGTGGGTTTGCCATCCTTGTCGGAAAAAATGTTTTCGCCGGTTTTGATGTCTTCGATGCTTTGGTGAATATGCATTGCACTGCCGGGTTCATCGCGCATCGGTTTGGCCATGAATGTCGCAAAAACCCCGTATTTTAGCGCTGCTTCGCGGATGGTGCGTTTGAAATAAAACACCTGATCAGCCAGCGCCAGCGGATCGCCATGCATCAAATTAATTTCAATTTGTCCCGCACCGCCTTCTTGGATTACGGTATCAATCAACAATCCTTGGGCATCGGCGTAATCATAGATTTTATCGATCACTTCGCCATATTCATCCACGGCAACCATGGAAAACGCTTGGCGTCCCGCACCCTTGCGCCCTGTGCGTCCTGTCATGGGTTCAATATCATCGGTGGGATCGGTATTGGGCGTGGTTAGATAAAATTCCAATTCGGGTGCGACAACGGGGCGCCAACCTTGATCTGCATAAAGCTTTAGCACATGTTTCAACACATTGCGCGGTGCAATTGGCAATGGCGTGCCATCGCGTGTTTCCAGATCATTGATCACCTGCATGGTGGGGTCTTCGGCCCAAGGAACAGCCGTAACCGTGCCCATATCGGGGCGCAAAACAATGTCTTTTTCAAGCCATTGATTTTCAATATCCATATCCACATATTCGCCTGAAATTGTTTGATAAAACAATGATATAGGCAGGAAAAATGTTTCATCAGGTGAAAATTTATACGCGGGCATTGCCTTGCCGCGCGACATGCCCGCAAGATCGGGAATGATACATTCCACCTCGTCCAGTTGGCGATTATTACGATAGGTTTTAAACGCGTCTGGCACGTTATCGAGCCAGCCTTTAGCAGATGCGTTACTCACGATAGTATCCTGTTATAAATTATGCCGATCTGGCGCACATACAGTGGACAAAATCAATCCGCCTGATAGTGTAAACCAACCTTATAATGAGAAGATCAACGTGTCCAATTTTTCAGACATCTACACCGAATATTGCCAAACACATGGCACGCCCGAACGCATTGAAATCATGTTATGTGACATGAACGCGGTACTGCGCGGCAAATGGCTCCCGAGTAGCGAAATTGACAAACTTGGCAAAGGCAGCGTGCGCCTGCCCATGTCCACATATTGCCCCAATATTTTGGGCAATGATGTGGAGGAAACGGGGCTTGGCATTGTTTCGGGTGATCCCGATGCAAATTTGGTGCCTGTTGTTGAAACCCTTTGCAACGTGCCATGGGCCGATGGCGATGTGGCGCAAATTTTGGTCGAAATGACAGATGATAATGGCGAAATTAGCACGCTGTCATCGCGCCAAATACTGGCCAATGTCTGGGATCGGTTCAAGGCGCAGGGGCTTCACCCTGTGATTGCCTGTGAATTGGAATTTTACGTATTCCATCCGCGCGATGACCCCGATCAATCCCCAACACCGCCCGATTGGTCGCCCGATGCGCAAAACTATGATCTGGATGTTCTCAGCCGATCAGAGGATTTGTTGCGCGATATTCAGGCCGCCGCATTGGCGATGGACATGCCGATTGACACATTGATCGCAGAATTTGGCCCGGGCCAATTCGAAATTAATTTTCAGCATACCGATAATGTGCTGTTTGCAGCCGACACAGCGTTGATGTTTCGCCGTCTGGTGCGCGGTGTGGTGCAAAACCACGGGATGGAGGCCACGTTTATGGCCAAACCATACGCCGAACACCCGGGCAATGGGATGCATTTGCACGCATCTGTGTTGGATGATGATGGCAATAATATTTTCGCCAGCGATGATGGTGTGGGCGAACGTCTGTTCCACGCCGTTGGTGGTGTTTTGGAAACCATGCCAGAATTACAGGCGATTTTTGCGCCTCACCTCAATTCATATCGCCGTTTTCAGGCAAACAGCTTTGCGCCAACCCATCCCAATTGGGGATTGGATCATCGTGGCGCTGCGATCCGTCTGCCCGATACGGATAATCGCGCCGCACGTCTGGAACATCGGATCAGCGGTGCGGATGTAAATCCATACCTTGCCTTTGCCGCGATTTTGGGTGGGATGTTACATGGGCTGGATAATAAATTGCCCGTGCCACCCGCGATTGATGCCGATGAAGCGGTGATCCCTGAAAAGCTAACCCATGATTGGTCAACAGCCGTTGATAAATTCGCAACATCGAATATTGCCGCCCAAATTTTTGGCGCAGAATATCGCGATATTTATGCCACCGTGCGCCGCGATGAAATTGCGCAATTAACCACAGAAATCGCACCCATTGAATATCGCACCTACCTCAACCGACTATAAGGATTGCAACCATGACAACCAAAGGTGATTTTGCATTTCGATCAAATGAAAATTTGGGGCGTTCGGATGATCGTACCTATTCTGGTGTGCTCAGCTTTCTGCGCCGCCGATATACGCGTGAATTGAACGATGTTGATGTGGTGGTAAGCGGTGTGCCGTATGATTGTTCTGTGACCAATCGGTCTGGCTGTCGTTTTGGCCCACGCGCCATCCGCGAGGCATCAACGCAATTGGCGGAACTGGATGCATTTCCATTTGGGTTTTTCCCATTTGATACGCTTGCCGTCACAGATTATGGCGATTGTTACATGGACCCCCATCATCCCGAAACAATTGCCGATACCATCGCGGATCATGCACGAGAAATTTTAAAATCGGATGCGAAAATGTTGACCCTTGGGGGTGATCATTTCATCGCCTATCCATTATTAAAGGCGCACGCCGAAAAATACGGCCCCATAGCGTTGGTACAGTTTGATGCCCATTGCGACACATGGCCCGATGATGGCAAGCAGTTGGATCACGGCACGATGTTTGCGCGTGCTGCGGCGGATGGGATTATTGATACAACAAAATCCACGCAAATTGGGCTTCGTACATATAATGATACGGATGCGGGTTTTGAAATCCTGACCGCGCCCTGGGTGCATCGCAATGGCATTGATGCAGCGCTTGATATTATCAAAAAACGCGCAGGCGATGCGCCTGTTTATATCTCGTTCGACATTGATGGGTTTGACCCCGCATTTGCCCCTGGCACAGGTACGCCCGTGGTGGGTGGATTGGCCAGTTGGCAAGGATTGGAATTGATCCGAGGCATGGGTGATCTAAACCTGATCGGCATGGATGTGGTCGAGGTCGCGCCCGCATATGACCACGGCGAAATCACCGCATTGGCGGCGGCCACGGTTGCGCATGATTGGTTGTGTTTGCTGGCTCAGAAAAAAGGTGCCAAGGGCCACGTGATCGGGCGCATTTAACAAGGGGGTTTCATGATCAGCGCATTGCGCAAACGGCTAAAACAACTGCGCGGACTGTCCACGGTTCCTGGGCTGATTGCGTTGACCTTCTGGTTTTTTGCCTTTGTCTGGTTAGGCGTAGATCGATATTTCCCAAATGCGTTTGAAACGGGCTGGTTTTCGTTTCTGGCCGTGAATGAAACCACGGCTGCGCGCGTTCTTGGCACGGTGGCATCGGCGTCGATCACCACGCTTGGTCTGGTGTATTCCATTGTATTGGTGGTGTTCACCACGGCGGCGGGTAATATTGGGCCGCGATTATTGCAACGGTTTACATCCGATCGCGTCAACCAATTCACCGCAGGGCTATTTGGCGGTACGTTTTTGTTTTCATTAACAGTTTTATATCAAACCACCGCTGATTTTGTGCCAAAAATATCCGTCACCATCACCATGTTGCTGGCGGTATTGGCGGTGTTGCAGTTGATTTATTTCGTGCGCACCGCATCCATTAGCGTCACAGTAGACGAAGAACTGGCGGCGATTTCATCACAATTGGGTCGCGATATTGACGCGTTGATCGCATCAGAAGACCCCAAGGAATTTCAATCCAAACATGACACCGACCAAGACGTTGCATTGCGTATTTGCGCCGATGGTTCGGGTTATATTGATGAAATCGACAGCAAGGGTTTGATCGCATTTGCGCAAAAACATGATCTGTATTTTCAGCTCTGCCACGGGTTCGGGGATTTTGTGATCAAGGGGTCAAAAATCGCAAATGTCTATGCGAAAGATAACCTTTCATCTGATGATGAGGTGACGCAATATGTGCAAGCTGCCGTGATGTTATCCGAGTCACGATCCCCTGTGTCGGACGTGGATTTTTCGATCCGTTTGATGATCGAAATTGCCCTGCGCGCCCTGTCGCCTGGGATCAATGATACGTTTACGGCGATCACCTGTATTGATCGAATTTCATCCGCATTGCGCAATCCCGTTTGCCACGGTTTGCGCGAACATATTCGCGGTGACGGTGATGGGATTGCGCGGTTGCATTTACCGGGCATGACATTGCGCGATTTGATCAACACAGCATTTCATCCGCTGCGCCGTGCGGCGGCGGGGAATGTGTTAATGACCAAACATATTTTGGATGCTTTGGGGCGGTTGTATCATCTGGGGGATGATGATGCGCGCGATATTCTCAAAACCCATATTGATTTGATGATCGAGAGCGCAAAACAAAAAACGCTGCTGGATGCGGATATGGATTTCATTTTGAAACAGCGCGATGAAATCTTGGCGTAAGTTTTCGTTTTGAAACGCGGGGCATCAACGCTAGGCTGATCCAACCAATAGGGAGGAATGCCATGCTTACAAATGACCACATCGAAATATTGCGCCAAGAGGTTTCAAAAATGGATATCGGCGCGCATTTCACGCTCGAAGACATTTCCGCACGTCATCCCGAATGCGGCACTTTGGCGGAATTTGGCACCGAAGTGTCCAAATCCGTCAAAGACATCAACGACAATCGGTTGGATTTCATCGTCTATCATGCAATTTTGCCAAATGGGCGGCCTGAAAAATCAGACAGCGATAAAATCATTTACCGCCGCTTGCGTTAATATTTTTGCGGCACATACAGATCGGTTGGCAAAACCGCGCGTTCATAATCGGGGTTTGAAACACGTTCGGGCAGCGTGATCGTATCATGTGGCACATCCCCATATGGGATTTGCGCCAACAGATGATCCATGCAATTCAGGCGTGCGCGTTTTTTATCGTTCCCCTCAACAATGAACCAAGGTGCCTCTGGTATGTTGGTGCGTTGTAGCATTTCCTCTTTTGCGATTGTGTAATCTTCCCAGCGGATGCGCGATTGTAAATCCATTGGGCTCAGCTTCCATTGTTTCATCGGGTCGTGGATGCGGGTAAGGAAACGGTATTGTTGTTCTTCGTCCGTGATCGAAAACCAATATTTAATCAGCTTGATGCCAGAGCGCCCCAACATGCGTTCAAATTCGGGAACGTCGTGAAAAAATTGATCAACCTGATTGTCATCGGCAAATCCCATCACCCGTTCCACGCCCGCGCGATTATACCATGAGCGATCAAACAAAACGATTTCACCACCTGCGGGCAAATGCGGCACGAAGCGTTGAAAATACCATTGCGAAGTTTCGCGATCATTGGGTGCGGGCAATGCCACCACGCGACATACGCGCGGGTTCAGGCGCTGCGTGATGCGTTTGATAACGCCGCCCTTGCCGGCCGCATCGCGACCCTCGAATATTATCACAACCTTGGATTTGGTTTCGATCACCCATTCTTGTAATTTCACCAATTCCGCTTGCAGGCGGAACAATTCGTTAAAATACACATGGCGATCAATCGGGTCGGTTTTATGTGGGCGGTCAAGATTGCGCAATTCATCGGGAATATGGGAATCATACATTTCCTGTTCTAATTCTTCGTCCAGATAATCCTGAAATTCGGTTTTGCTCCAACTGTCGTTGGTGTTTGGTTTATCTAGGCTCATGATTTTTCCCATCTGCGCGTTATTCATCAGCGCCAGTGTATAGTTAAACACTGTGACAGTTTGATAAAATCAACAGCACAAACGCCCCGCAACCAAATTGGATTGCGAGGGTTCATGCATATTTGCATATGGGTCTTGGAATTGGGCGGGCCCGCCGTTGCGGTTGTTCATTCAAACGGGGGTTTTAGACCCGTTTGTCCTAGGCTTGCGCCTGTCCACCGATGATTTTGGAACCAGCGCACGGGTGCCAGCCCGCGCACAAGTGAAACCACTTTGACGTCGGGAATGTTATAGCGTGAAATGCGTTAGGATTTTATGAGCATAGCGTTCGCTATCCTGCCACCATCAATCCATCCGCTGTTGCCTTGGCCAATGTTTGATCCAATGATTTGACGGCGCGCTCAATCAACACATCCACATCCGATGGGGTTAAAACAAGTGGCGGTGAAATAATCATGCGATCACCGACATGGCGCATCACCAAACCGTTTTCAAAACAAAACTCGCGACAGATAAGCCCAACCGTGCCTGCATCGGATTTAAACGGCGCGCGTGCGGATTTATCGGGGGTCATCACGATTGATCCCATCATGCCAACAATATTGGTTTCGCCAATCAACGGGTGATCCGCCAAAGCGTGCCATTTTTCGGCCAGATAGGGCATGGTGGTTTCACGTGCGGTTTCAATGATTTTTTCCTCTTGCAAAATCCGCAGATTTTCCAAGGCCACAGCGGCGGACACGGGGTGCCCGTTATAGGTATAACCGTGGTTAAAATCGCCCGCGTTATTGACCACATCTGCGATTTCATCGCTGATCAATGATCCACCGATCGGGGCGTAACCTGATGATAGCCCCTTGGCGATGGTCATAATATCGGGGCGAATGTCATAGGTTTGCGAACCAAACCAATTGCCCGTGCGCCCAAATCCACAAATCACCTCATCCGCGATCAACAGGATGTCATGCGCATCACAAATGCGCTGAATTTCGGGCCAATATGTTGCGGGAGGAACGATCACACCACCCGCACCCTGCACCGGTTCGGCGATGAATGCGGCGACGTTATCTTCGCCAAGTTCGGCGATTTTCAATTCCAATTGGCGCGCACGTTCAAGACCGAAATCTTCGGGTGATAAATCGCCGCCCTCTGCATACCAATTTGGTTGATCGATATAGGCAATGCCTGGAATCGGCAATCCACCTTGGGCGTGCATCCCCGACATACCACCCAATGATGCACCACCAATTGTCGACCCGTGATAGGCGTTTTTGCGGCTGATAATTGTGGTTTTCGTGGGCTTGCCCTTGGCGGCCCAATAATGGCGCACCATGCGGATATTTGTATCGTTCGCCTCGGAACCTGAACCGGCATAAAACACGTTGTTAATATGGGCTGGTGCCAGTTCGGCGAGCTTTGCGCTTAATGCAATTGCGGGCACATGTGTGGTTTGGAAAAACGTGTTGTAATAGGGCAATTGTTCCATTTGTGCGGCCGCGACATTGGCCAATTCTTTGCGCCCGTATCCAATATTCACACACCACAGCCCTGCCATGGCATCCAGCATCTGATTGCCATCAGAATCCGTTAACGTCACGCCATTTGCGGCGGTGATTACACGCGCACCCTTTTTCGCAAGCTCTGCGCCAGCGGTAAACGGGTGCATGTGGTGCGCGGCATCAAGTGCCTGTAATTCGGCGGTGGGCAGATGGTTGGTGATTTTATTCATGATACTTCCTTTGTGCCCTGTGATGTGGCGCCCTGTTTTGCCGCCATGAAAAAATCGCGCACCATTTCAACCAGTTTGGGCGTTGATAATGGTTCGTCGGTCAAACTGTCGGCGACTTGTTTTGCCTGTGCATCGTCAAACACGGAATAGCGTGCGGCGAGCAATCCTTTGGCGAATTCGGTGGTGAATTCGGGATGGGGTTGCCATGACATGGCGTTTGATCCGTATGATAGCCCTGCGTATCTGCAAAAATCAGTTTCCATTGTGGGTGTCGCCATAGGCGGGATTTCAACCACTTGATCCTGATGCCAGCCGATCATGGTCAGCGTTTCATCACCCATGCGATAATCCGTGCGCCCCGCGGCCCAGCCACCGTCAAATTTCACAACCTTGCCGCCCAAGGCCTGTGCCATGATTTGATGGCCAAAACAAAACCCCGCCATGGGGACGTTTTTTGCAAAGCTTTCGCGGATGAAATTTTCAAGCGGGGGGATCCAATCGTGATCCTCATAGGCGCCATGTTTGGACCCAGTCACAATCCAGCCATCCTTGGCCGTGACCGATTCGGGGAATTCATTGTGCAAAACGGGGAATGTTTCAAATTCAAACCCAAGCCCCGCCAACAGGCGAGCGAACATCTGATCGTAATCGCCATGTTTGCCGATCAATTCATCAGGTGCGTGCCCTGTTTGCAAAATGCCAATTTTCATGTCGCATCTTTCGTCAATCTGCCCAGCTTGGGGTCGTTTTGTTTAAAAACGCATCCAAACCTTTGGATGCTTCTGCACCCTCCCAGACGTCTGCTAACAGGGTGATTGTTTCGTCGATTACCGCATCATCAATTTTGGGGCCAAGTTTGCGCGCCAATGCCTTTGCATGGCCCACCGCTTGTGGTGCGACGTGCAAATATGGCGCGATTTCTGCTTCGATGGCAAGGGGCAAATCGGATGCATCCACGCTTTTGGCGATGATGTTTAATGCCGCTGCTTCTGCCGCATCAAAAATGCGTGCAGACATGAAAACACGCCGCGCGAAACCCTCGCCCATACGCGCGATCACATAGGGGCTAATCGTGGCGGGGATCAGACCCAGTTTGGTTTCGGTGAGGCCAAATTTTGTACCTGTCTCTGCAATCGCTACATCACAGACACAGGCCAAACCAACCGCACCGCCAAATGCGCCGCCGTGAATTTGCCCGATAAGGGGTGTTGGCATGGTATTCAATGCCTGTAACATGGTGGCCAGTTTGCGTGCCTCGGCCATGCGGGTTTTGCGATCTGCGTTAATCTGATCCATCATCCACTGCAAATCGCCACCCGAACAGAACAATTTGCCAGCGCCCCTGATCACAATTGCCCGCGTTTCATCCGTCGCACCCAGATTTTGCGCCATATGGGTCAGATCCAGCATCATCTGTGCATTCAACGCATTGCGTTTATCTGGGCGGTTCATGGTCACTGTGGCAACACCGCGATCATCCATGGAAATTTCAAGCGTTTCATATGTTGTCATCATGCTGTCCTTAGTGATTTTGCGAATGCGCCCATGGCGCGCAATTTTTCCAAATCGATGCCTGTTTCAAACCCGCGATCATGCAATAATTGCACCACAGATTCAGATGCCACATTCCCCGCCGCACCCGGTGCATATGGGCAACCGCCCAACCCGCCCACGGCGGCGTCAAATGTGCGCAAACCCCGATCAAGACTGGTTGAAATATTGTCCAGCGCCCGCCCGTTTGTATCGTGATAATGCCCGGCCAGTTTATCCGCAGGAACCCCCGCCAATACGGGTGATAACATCGCATCAATCCTATCAGGTGTGCCCGCACCAATGGTGTCGCCAAGGCTGATTTCATAACAGCCAACGGCGAACAATCGCGCCGCCACATCCGCCACCGCCGATGGTGCCACATCGCCGTCATAAGGGCATTTGATTACACAAGACACATACCCCCGCACGGGTATCCCCGCCGATTTTGCCGCTGTTATAATCGGGGCAAAGCGATCAAAGCTTTCATCAATCGAACAGTTGATGTTTTTCTGGCTGAACCCTTCTGATGCCGACGCGAAAATCGCGATTTCATCGGCATTTGCCGCAATCGCACCGTCATATCCGCGCATATTGGGCGTGAGTGCTGCGTAAGATACCCCATCGCGCCGCGTGATCCCCGCAAACACATCCGCAGCATCGGCCATTTGTGGCACCCATTTGGGGCTGACAAAGCTGCTGACCTCGATCTTTTGCAGACCACAATCGGACAGGCCATCGACCAGTGCGATTTTTTGCGCTGTGGGGATTTGCACGGATTCATTTTGCAACCCATCGCGTGGACCCATTTCAAATAATGTCACATGTTCAGCCATTTTGTTCCTCCGATGCGGCCTCTGCCTTGGCCAATCTGCGTAATTCGTGGCGAATGATTTTGCCCGTGGTGGTCATTGGCATTTCATCCAAAAACCGTACCACGCGCGGGTATTCATATGCGGCAAGCTGTGATTTCACATGATCGGCAATGTCACCTGCCAATTCATCGCTGGGTTCAAAACCTGCGATCAATGTCACATAGGCGGCGATCACGCTGCCCCGCGTGGCATCAGGTTTGCCAACAACACCTGCGAATTGAACGGCCTTGTGCGTTGTGATGCAATCCTCGATTTCAGCGGGGCCAATGCGGTATCCAGCCGAGCTGATCACATCATCATCGCGCCCGATGAATTGGAAATGCCCCGATGGCGTTTGCAATCCACGATCACCCGTCAATAACCATTTGCCATCCGCGCCGCTTACAAATTTTTCCGCCGTTGCGGTTTCATTGTTCCAATAGCCCAGAAACATCACAGGATCGGGGGATTTCACACCAATTGCACCCTCGATCCCATGGGGCAACTTCGCCCCCGTGGTTTCATCAATGATCGCAACATTATGCCCAACAACACCGCGCCCCATGATCCCCGCCGCAACGGGTTCCAGCCCTGCACAGGATGACACAATCATATTGCATTCGGTCTGGCCGTAAAATTCATTGATCGCCACGCCAAACGCACGATTGCCCCAATCCAGCAAATCCGCGCCCAGCGATTCACCCCCGCTGGCCACCGCGCGCAATTTCAACGCATATCGTTCGGGATTTTCCACCTTTCGCATCATTTTCAATGCGGTTGGTGGTAGGAATGCATTGGTTACACCGTGTTTACGCATCAATTCAAATGCCCCGATCCCGTCGAATTTTTCAAATCGATGTGCGATCACACTCGCACCATGGTGCAATGCTGGCATCATCACATCAAGCAATCCACCAATCCATGCCCAATCGGCGGGTGTCCAAAACACATCACCCTGATCACCCATGAAATTATGGCTGGTTTCCACCCCTGGCAAATGGCCCAGCAACACACGGTGTGCATGCAACGCACCCTTGGGATTGCCCGTCGTGCCAGAGGTATAGATCAACAATGCCGGATCATCAGCGCGGGTCATCATCGGTGTGAAATCAATGCTTTCACCCGCGATGAGCGTATCGAAATGATGCGTGTCCTCCTCACCGGTATCAATGCAAATCACATAGCGTAATTTTGGTAGTTCATCGCGCAGGCTGGCAATTTTTGCAGCCCCCGTTGCATCCGTGATCACCGCAACAGCACCTGCATCGCGAAGGCGGTGCAACAATGCAAGCCGTTCAAACAATGTGAATAATGGGATGCTGATACAGCCCATTTTCGACAATGCGATATGGGATAACGCAGTTTCAACGCATTGGGGCAGTAACACCCCCACGCGATCACCATATGCACCCGATTTGCCAATCCCCAAACGGGTTAGCGCATGGGCCAACCGATTGGATTGATCGCGCAAATTGGCAAAGCTGTGGCGCATCCCCTTGCCCGATGATTTCACATCGATAATGGCAATGCGATCAGGGTCGCGATCCGCCCAGCGATCACAAATATCAACGCCGATATTATAAAATTCGGGGATATCCCATGCGAATTCCGCATTGAGCGCATCAAAGCTGTTGACGATGGGCAGCATTAGATATCGACGGGTTCAAGTTGCAATAACATCGCGCCATCCAACACCTGATCACCGACATCTGTCAAAACCTCTGCAATCACACCATCGCGTGGTGCGGTTAGGCTGTGTTCCATTTTCATTGCTTCCAGCATGATCAGAACATCGCCCCTGGACACGGATTGCCCTGCTTTCGCGTTCAACAATTTCACCAATCCGGGCATGGGGGCGATGATACCGTCCCCACCATCGGCGGCGTCACTGCTGCCGAGCAATGGATCAGGGCGTATGAAATGGAGCGTTTGTGCATTGGCAAAAACGCTGACCGCTCCGTCATCTTGATAAAGTGACACAACGCTGGTCACACCGTCATGCAACAGGGTGAAATCACCGTTTTGCCCCGCTTTGATGTGCAGCGTTGTTTCAACATCACCTTGGGTGATTTTAAACTGGTCATGCCCCAAAATTTCAACATGGCACTGCAGTGTGTCATCACCCATCGTCAATGTCGCCACTGGATTTGCAACACCCCAAGCACGAAACCCTGATTTTGCGGCGAATGGATCATGTGGTTGTGCGTCGTCCAACAATCCCAAAGATGCCACAGCGGCAAAACCGATCAGTTCAGCGGGTGCGGTTCCCATATCGGTCAGCGCATCAATATCGCGTGCGATCAATCCTGTGTCCACTTGTCCTGCGCCAAACCCGTCATGGGCGGCGAGCGCCGATAGAAAACCGATATTGGTCACAGACCCTGCGATATGCGTATCACCAAGGGCTGCGCGAAGCTGTCCAAGTGCGGCGGCGCGGGTTGGGCCGTGCACGATCACCTTTGCAATCATCGGGTCGTAATAGGGGCTGATGGCATCGCCCATGCGTACACCGCTGTCAATGCGTGTTGACCCAAGGGCGAATTGTGCACCCTTTGGAAATTGCAAATGATGCAATGTGCCCGTTGATGGCAAGAAACCCTTTGGCACATCTTCGGCGTAGACGCGTGCCTCAAACGACCAGCCGTTAATGTGCAGATCATCCTGTTTCACGGGCAATTCTTCGCCAGCGGCGACGCGCAATTGCAATTCGACAAAATCAAGCCCTGTGATCGCCTCGGACACGGGGTGTTCCACTTGTAATCGGGTGTTCATTTCCATGAACCAGAATCCATCTGTGCGCAGCCCATCGCCACCATCAACGATAAATTCCACCGTGCCAGCGCCGACATAATTCACCGCCTTGGCCGCATCAATTGCCGCCTGTCCCATGGCGGCGCGCACATCGGCGGGCATGTCTGGTGCAGGGGCTTCTTCGATTACCTTTTGATGGCGACGTTGCAATGAACAATCACGTTCAAACAGATGGATCACATTGCCATGTTCATCGCCAAATACCTGAATTTCGATGTGGCGCGGGGATGTGATGTATTTTTCAACCATACAGATCGGATCGCCAAAGCTTGCCGATGCTTCGCGCTGTGCGGAATCAAGTGCGGCGGAAAAATCAGCGGCGCGTTCAACCAAACGCATGCCTTTGCCACCGCCCCCTGCGCGGGCCTTGATCAACACGGGGTAGCCGATTTTTTCGGCTTCGGATTGCAGCAATTTCAAATCCTGATCTTCGCCGTGATAACCGGGTACAACAGGAACGCCCGATTTTTGCATCAGATTTTTCGCCGCATCCTTTAGCCCCATCGCGCGGATCGCATCCGCAGATGGCCCGATAAATTTAAGCCCTGCTGCGACAACCGCATCCACAAAATCGGGATTTTCGGATAAAAACCCATATCCCGGATGAATGGCCTGTGCGCCGGTTTTTAAGGCGGCGGCAATAATGCGATCCCCCAAAAGATAACTTTCATTCACCGCTGGTGGGCCGATATGTACCGCCTGATCGGCCAGTGCCACATGTTTTGCGCCCGCATCCGCATCGGAATAAACGGCCACGGTTTGCACACCCAAACGACGCGCGGTTTCAATCACGCGACATGCAATTTCGCCGCGGTTTGCAATCAGAATTTTATCAAACATCGCGATCCCCTTACATGCGGAACACGCCAAACTGCGTGTCCTCGATTGGTTGGTTCAATGCCGCAGATAGCGACAACGCAAGCACATCACGCGAATGGCGTGGATCAATGATCCCATCATCCCAGAGCCGTGCAGAGGCATAGAGCGGGTGCGATTGTTCTTCGAACATATCAATGGTGGGTTGTTTGAATGCGGCTTCTTCTTCTGCTGACCAAGTGCCACCTTTGCGTTCAATCGCATCGCGGCGCACAGTGCCAAGCACCCCTGCCGCCTGTTCGCCACCCATCACGGAAATCCGTGAATTTGGCCATGTCCACAAAAACCGTGGGGAATAGGCACGACCACACATGCCATAATTGCCCGCACCAAACGAGCCACCCACCAACATTGTGATTTTGGGCACATTGGTTGTGGCAACGGCGGTGACAAGTTTCGCACCATCCTTGGCAATGCCACCTGTTTCGTATTTTTCACCCACCATGAACCCTGTGATATTTTGCAAAAACACCAATGGGATTTTACGCTGGCTGCACAGTTGCACAAAATGCGCACCCTTAAGCGCGGATTCGGAAAACAACACGCCATTATTGGCGATAATGCCAATGGGCATGCCTTTGACATGGGCAAAACCACAGACCAGCGTTGTGCCATATCGTGCCTTGAATTCATCAAAGCGGCTGCCGTCCACCAGACGTGCGATCACCTCGCGGATATCATATGGGGTTTTCAAATCCGCCGGCACAACACCAAGGATTTCGGATGGATCATAAAGCGGGTCTTCTGGTGTTTGAAATTCGATATTTGGATTTTTGGGGCGGTTCAAATTCCCCACTGCTTGGCGTGCCAAGGCAAGCGCATGTGCATCATCATCCGCCAGATAATCCGCAACACCCGACAGGCGGGTATGGACATCACCACCGCCAAGGTTTTCGGCCGAAACAACCTCGCCCGTTGCGGCCTTGACCAATGGCGGACCTGCAAGGAAAATCGTGCCCTGTTCGCGCACAATGATCGTCACATCAGACATGGCGGGCACATATGCACCCCCTGCCGTGCACGACCCCATCACCACCGCGATTTGGGGAATACCCATGGCCGACATATTCGCCTGATTGAAAAAGATACGGCCAAAATGATCGCGATCGGCAAAAACTTCGTCTTGGTTTGGCAGGTTGGCACCGCCACTATCGACCAGATAAACGCAAGGCAGATTATTTTGCTGTGCAATTTCTTGGGCGCGAAGGTGTTTTTTCACCGACATCGGGAAATATGTGCCCCCCTTCACGGTGGCATCATTGCAAATCACCATCACATCGCGCCCAGACACACGCCCAATACCCGCAATCATCCCCGCCGATGGACATGCACCATCGTACAAACCGTTGGCGGCGAACAAGCCGACCTCGAGAAACGGGGAACCTGGATCAAGCAAGCCTTGAACGCGGTCACGGGGCAACATTTTGCCACGCGATAAATGGCGTTCGCGTGGGCCATCGCCGCCCCCCGCCATTGCGGTGTTGGCGGCATTTTCAATACCACCCATCGCCGATAAATGCGCCGCCGTGTTGGCGGTAAAGCTTTCGGAATTTGGTGAAATTTGTGAACGAAGGATTGCCATTATGCCATCGCCGCCAAGAGTTCACGCCCGATCAACATGCGGCGAATTTCCGATGTGCCTGCACCGATTTCCATCAATTTGGCATCGCGGAACAGGCGAGATACCACGCTTTCGTTCATGAACCCTGTGCCACCCATGGCCTGTACGGCCTGATGGGCGACTGTCATGGCCTCTTCTGACGCGTAAAGCACACATGCGGCGGCATCTTGGCGGGTAACTTCGCCGCGATCACAGGCCTTCGCGACCTCGTAAACATAGGCGCGGGCGGAGTTCATTTTGGTGTACATATCCGCGATTTTACCCTGCATCAGTTGGAATGAACCAATTGGTTTTCCAAACTGTTTGCGTTCCACCATATACGGCATGACCTCATCCAAACAGGCCGCCATAATGCCAAGGCCAATGCCAGAAAGAACAACGCGTTCGTAATCAAGGCCAGACATCAAAACATTGACGCCTTTGCCCTCTTCACCAAGGATATTTTCAAATGGTACTTCGACATTTTCAAACACCAATTCGACGGTGTTTGATCCGCGCATACCCAATTTATCAAAATGTTTGGATTGGCTGAAACCGGGCATGTCTTTTTCGATCAAAAATGCGGTCATGCCCTTGGATCCTGCGTCGGGATCGGTTTTGGCGTACACCACCAATGTGTTCGCCTCGCCCCCGTTTGTGATCCAAAATTTCGTGCCGTTTAATGTGTAATACCCGTTCTTTTTTTCCGCCTTGAGCTGCATACCAACAACATCGGAACCCGCACCGGCCTCTGACATCGCCAATGCGCCAACACGCGTACCAGAAATTAAATCTGGCAGGTATTTTTGTTTCTGCTCAGCCGTGCCGTTCAGATTGATTTGGTTGACGCAAAGGTTGGAATGCGCACCATATGACAGCGACACAGATGCGGATGCGCGCGCGACCTCTTCCACTGCGACAACATGGGCAAGATATCCCATTTCAACGCCGCCAAATTCAACGGGAACGGTGATGCCATGCATCCCCATTTCACCCATTTCCGCCCAAAGTTCGGCAGGAAATTCGTTATCCACATCGGTTTTTTCCGCCAGCGGTTTAATGCGATCCTGTGCAAAACGATGCATCGTTTCGCGCAATGCGTTGATGTCTTCACCAAGGTCGAATTTCATAGATGCGTTAAACATTACAGTTCCTCCAGCTTGCATCCCACAGCGCGCAAAATGAATGCGGCATAGGTATTTTCAATGTCTTTGGCCGACAAGCGACCCGTTGTTTTAAACCAAGTATTCACACCCGTCAGGCTGGCCAATACGGCCATTGTTGCGACATGGGCATCATCAATTTCAAATTGGCCACTGGCCTGTCCCGCATCGATTATGGATCGCGGAATTTGTTCATATTCGCGGCGCAGGGTTTCGATGGCCTCAAAATTATCAGGTTCCAATGCCCGCAGTTCCATATAGGAAATGAACACCTGATCGGGGCGGGCGATATTGTATCGAATGTGAAACCGCGCAAAATGGGCAAGCGCGGCGGCGGGTGCCATTCCCGCGCTGTTTTCATCCCTCCACGCATCCAACAGACCCGTCATGTGATCCGCCATAAGGCGATGCAAAATCGCCTGTTTGGTGGGGAAATGGTTGTAAATTGCGGATGCGTTCACCCCCACCGCATCGGCAATCATGCGCATGGAGACGGCCGCATAACCAAGGCGTGCGATCAATGCCAGACTTTCATCCAAAATACGATCGGCGGTTTTAAAACCAGTTGAACCCTTGGGGCGTGCCATGCGAAACCTTCATTAATGAACGTTCGTTCATTTAATCAGACACAGGCACGCAAATCAAGGATTCTGTTGGTAATGATCGTGCTTATTTGCCTTTGAATTCGGCTTTTCGTTTCTCTGCGAATGCCGCCATGCCTTCTTTTTGATCTTCGGTGGCGAACATGGATTGGAATACGCGGCGTTCAAACATCAAACCTTCGCGCAGGCTGGATTCCAATGCACGTTCCACGGTTTCGCGTGCCATCATCACACTTGGCTTACCAAAGGATGCGATTGTTTCCGCGGCCTTCATGGTTTCGGCCATCAGTTCATCATTGGCAATCACACGTGCGGCCAGACCTGAACGTTCGGCCTCTGCTGCGTCCATCATGCGGCCTGTCAGGATCATATCCATGGCTTTGCTTTTGCCCACAAGTTTGGTCAGGCGTTGCGACCCACCCATGCCCGGCATCACGCCCAGCTTGATTTCAGGTTGTCCAAACTGCGCGGATTCAGCGGCGAAAATCATATCGCACATCATCGCCAATTCACAGCCACCGCCCAGCGCATAACCCGCAACAGCGGCGATTTTTGGTGTGCGCATTGCGCCAAATTTATCCCAATCTGCAAACAGATCATTGGTGAAAACATCCATATATGTTTTGCTGCCCATTTCCTTGATATCCGCCCCTGCGGCGAATGCCTTTTCATTGCCTGTTAAAACAAAACAGCCAACGGATGGATCACGATCAAGCGGGACGAGCGTTTCAACGATCTCTTCCATGATTTCTTGGTTCAAGGCATTGAGTGCCTTTGGACGGTTCAGTTCAACCAGAACAACGCCGCCGGTTTGGGTTACTTTGATAGAATTTGGCATCGGGGGGATTCCTTATAGGTTCAAGTCGCCATCTGGCGCGGGTTGCATCAATTCGTCAATCAATGATTGGGGAATATCGGCGATGGATTTGTAACGCCAATTTGGATTGCGATCTTTGTCGATCAACATGGCACGCACGCCCTCAATAAAATCGCTTTGCTCGGCACAACGTGACACAAATCGATATTCATTGCGAAGCGCCATTTTGATATCGCCACCACGTGCAGCACGGATTAATTCCAGTGACATTACCGCCGACAATGGTGCGCCGTGGGATATTTGTTTGCGTGTTTTCGCACCCCATTCGGTGTCATCACCATCAAGGGCCGCATTGATTTGCGCCATATCGGGCAAACCAAACACCGCATCAATTGTGGATTGCTGATCGGCAAGTGTGCTGTTTGGTGGGGTTTGGACAAAATTTGCAATCACGCCCACATCACCCGTTTTCACCAGTTCATCCAGCAACGCGGGCAATTGTTCATGTGGCACATAAAAATCGGCCTGCCCCGCATAAATGCAATCAGCGCCGTTCATACGTGCACCTGTGATGCCCAGATATTCACCCAATGATCCTGGCGCATTTGCCAGCAAATATGTGCCCCCAACATCTGGGATCAAACCGATTGCGCATTCGGGCATGGCAAACATGGTGCGATCGGTGACAATGCGATGTGATCCGTGCGCGGACACACCAACGCCCCCGCCCATCACAATGCCGTCCATCAATGCAACATAGGGTTTTGGAAATGCGGCGATCATCGCATTCACACGATACTCATCGCGCCAAAATTTATGACCAAAAGCGATATTACCAGCAAGGCTTTCGTGATAAAGCTGGGTTACATCACCGCCTGCGCAAAATGCCTTGTCCCCTGTCGCATCAATCACCACCGCCTTGATCGTATCATCCGTGGCCCAAGCGACAAGTGCGGGTTCCATTGCATCGACCATGCCTTGGGTTAATGCATTCAACGCCCTTGGGCGGTTTAACGTGATATGGCCGATATGCCCGTTTTGGCGGATCAGGATTTCGTCATCCATTTAATTGCCTCGTTCTGCCAGCAATGTGCGTGCGGTGATTAAATTCATCACCTCTGATGTGCCCTCTAGGATTTGGTGCACACGCAGATCACGCACGATTTTTTCGACTTTGTAATCTTGCAAATATCCATAACCGCCGTGCAATTGTAACGCCTCATTAGCAACGCGGCTTGCAGCCTCTGTCACGAATTTCTTGGCCATGGCGCAATGTTTTGTGGCGTCCGGTTGGGCGGTGTCCAATTTCCACGCTGCTTGGCGCAAAAACACCCGCGCGGCCTGAAGCTCGATTTCCATTTCGGCCAATTTGAATTGCAATGCTTGGAATTGATCAAGCGTTTTGCCAAATGCCTTGCGCTCGCCCACATAGGCAAGCGCCATATCAAGTGCGGATTGCGCCGCCCCCAATGCACAGGCCGCAATGTTTAGGCGCCCACCATCAAGGCCCTCCATTGCGTATTTGAAACCTTTGCCTTCTTCACCCAGCAAATTATGCGCAGGGATTTCGCAATTATCCATTTGTACCTGTGCGGTTGGCTGTGCTTTCCAGCCCATCTTTTTTTCAAGCGCGCCAAACGATAAACCGTTGGCACCATCGGAAACCAGTGCGGTTGAAATACCCTTTGGCCCTGCCTCGCCCGTGCGACACATCACAACGTACAGATCGGCAAAACCGCCACCCGAAATAAATGCCTTGTTTCCCGTCAGCGCATAGCCCCCATCGGTTTTTTCCGCTTTGGTGCGAAGTGCGGCCGCATCGGAACCAGACCCCGGTTCGGTTAAACAGTAAGCTGCGATTTTTTCCATGGAAATCAGTTTAGGCAGCCATTCATCCTTGGCCTGATCGGCGCCATATTTTGCCACCATATTGGTGCACATATTATGGATCGACAGGAATGCTGCAACCGATGGGCAGGCCGCGCTCAATGCTTCGAAAATCAGGGTTGCATCAAGGCGTGATAACCCCGTGCCGCCTTGATCCTCTGGCACATAAAGTGCGGCAAAGCCAAGTTCTGCGGCACCTTCCAAAACGCTACGCGGGATTGCGCCCGCCTCTTCCCAATCATAGGCGAACGGGGCGATATGTTCCTGACCAAAGGCATAAGCCGTGTCAAAAAACATTAGTTGTTCTTCTGAAAGTCCAAAATCCATGATCGATCCTTGGGTTATCTAGGTGCCATACGGATCGCACCATCAAGGCGGATCACTTCGGCATTAAGCATCGCATTTTCCACCATATGGCGGGCAAGTGATGCGTATTCTTCGGGCGCGCCAAGGCGCGATGGAAATGGAATGTCAGCGGCCAATGCATCTTGCACCTCTTGTGGGAATGCCTTGACCATGGGTGTTCCAAAAATTCCCGGTGCGATGGCGTTGACGCGCACACCTTTGTCCGACAGATCACGCGCCATGGGCAACGTCATCCCAACGATGCCACCCTTGGATGCGGAATAGGCGATTTGCCCGATTTGCCCATCATATGCCGCAACCGATGCGGTGTTGATGATAACCCCGCGTTCACCATCGGCGTTTAATGCACCGCTTGCCGCCATGCCCTCTGCCGCTTGGCTGGCGGTGTTGAATGATCCGATCAGGTTCACACCGATGGTTTTGGCAAACAATGCGGGATCGTGCGCTGCACCGCGTGATACGGTTTTACGCGCCGGTGCGATGCCCGCGCAATTGATCAAGATGCGTTCTTGGCCATGTGCCGCACGTGCTGTTTTGAACCCGTCCGCGACAGACGCCGGATCGGACACATCCACATGCGCATAGATACCACCAATTTCAGCGGCAACCGCATTGCCCATTTCATCGTTGAGATCAAAAATCGCAACCTTTGCGCCCAGATTGGCAAACATCACCGCACAGGCATGGCCCAAACCAGATGCGCCACCAGTGACGACAACGGGGGTATTTTTATCAATAATCATACGCGTTCAATGGCGATGGCCAAACCTTCGCCGCCTCCGATACAAATTGCGGCGATACCGCGTTTCAGGTCGCGTTTTTCAAGCGCGTTCAGCAAGGTCACGATAATACGCGTACCCGATGCACCGATGGGATGACCCAGCGCACAAGCACCGCCATTGACGTTGATTTTTTCGCGCGGGATGTTCAATTCATGCATGAACGCCATGGGCACAACGGCGAATGCTTCGTTGACCTCCCACAGATCCACATCATCAACCGACCAGCCGAGTTTTTCCAATAGCTTTTGCGCCGCTGGCACGGGTGCGGTTGTGAACCATTCGGGTGCATGTGCATGACCCGCCGATCCCACGATCCGTGCGCGAATGTTCAAACCCTTGGCCTTGGCCACATCTTCGGCGGCGATCACCATTGCGGCGGCACCATCTGAAATGGATGAAGCGTTTGCCGCCGTCACCGTGCCATCCTTTGCAAATGCAGGGCGCAGTTGTGGAATTTTTTCTGGGCGTGCCTTTGCAGGTTGTTCATCAGCAGAAACAGTTGTTTCGCCACGGCGCGTTTTAATGGTGACGGGGAAAATTTCGCCATCGAAAGCACCGGATTTTTGCGCATCCAACGCGTTGGACAATGATTTGAGGGCATATTCATCCTGTGCTTCGCGGGTGAACTGGTATTTCTGGGCACACATTTCGGCGAAATGCCCCATCAATTTACCCTTGTCATATGCATCTTCCAAACCATCAAGGAACATATGATCCAACATGGTGGTGTGACCAAGGCGTGCGCCACCGCGTGCGTTGGGTGCCAAATACGGGGCGCGTGTCATACTTTCCATGCCACCTGCAACAACGATGTCGTTGCTGCCTGCTTTGATTTGATCGGTGGCCATGGATACGGTTTTCATGCCCGATCCGCAAACCTTGTTAACCGTGGTTGCGGGTGTGTTTTCGCCCAGTTCGGCAAAAATGCCCGCTTGGCGTGCGGGCGCTTGGCCTACACCCGCTGGCAATACACAACCCATTAGCAATTCGTCGATATCAGCGGCAGAGGCGCCAGCATTTGTTAACGCCGCTTTGATTGCATCTGCGCCCAAATCGGGTGATGCAACATCGGACAGATCGCCCTGAAATCCCCCGATGGGGGTGCGTGCAGCGCCCGCGATTACAACTGATTTTGTCATGATGTCACCTTTCGTACAGTGATTAATTCTGGGTAAATGGCGTTCCCGCCAATAAGGTTTCAGCGCCCGCCATGATATCATTCATAATTTCGCTGGTCGGGCGTATTTCGTTGATGATCCCCACGGCCTCGCCCACGATGGGGTTGGCGATTTTGGGGTTCCCTGCGGCAAGGGCCGCGTTCCATTGATCAATTGCGGCACGATCCTTGCGAAGCGCATCTTCGGCCCCGTGCCACTGATTGGAAAATTCGTTTTTCATCACGCGGATATTATATCGCGCAGGCCAGTTTTTATTGCGCGTAATATCAATCACCGTGGTGCGCAACGTTTGATCGCCATCCGCCGCCATCGCCGCGTTTTGCATATTTTGATGTGCCAAACATTCACCGCTGGCCCAAAAGCGTGAACCGATCACAACGCCATCTGCACCCAACATCAATGCCGCCGCAAGCCCGCGCCCATCGGCGATTCCACCTGCGGCACATAGCAATGTTTGCGGGGAATGGGCGGCGATATAATCCGCGACCTCTGGCACAAATGACATGGTGGCACGTGTTTGGCCGTGGCCGCCACCTTCGCTGCCTTGGGCAACAATTATATCTGCACCTGCATCAATTGCGGCGCGTGCATCGGCCATGGTTTGCACCTGTGCGATCATCACCGCACCTGTCGATTTAATTTTATCGACATAGGGTGCAACATTGCCAAAGGATAAAAACACAGCGCGCGGTTTATGTGCCAATGCGATATCAAGCACCATTGGATTTTCATCCAGCGCCCATGTGATAAACCCAACCCCGATGGGCGCATCACCTGCGTTGGCCAATTCTGTTTTCAACCAATCGCCATCGCCATAACCGCCCCCGATCAAACCCAAACCACCCGCGTTTGAAACGCTGGCCGCCAATGTGCCACCCGCAGCCATCGCCATAGGTGCCAATATAATAGGATGCTGGATGCCCAGCAATTTTGTTAATCGGGTGTGAATCATACCAGTCCTTGGTTTTGAAACCCTAGGTTAGGTCGCGTTTATCTTGAATGACAAGTCCATCTTTTGGCAAAGCATCTTTCGCAACGATTTCGATTTCTGCACGCAATTTTAATACGTCACGCACCGCGTTTTCGAAATGTTTTTCATCACTGTGGTCGGTTTCAAGACGCACCGTCATATTGTCGGTGCTGCCATCATGCGTAACCTCGATACGTGCCTTGTGGATTTCGGGGTGGCGTTCGATCAAGGTGGCCACCTGTTCGGGGCGTACAAACATGCCCTTAACCTTGGTCGCTTGATCGGCGCGCCCTTGCCAACCAGCGATACGCATATTGGTGCGCCCACATGGTGAAACACCTGTGATGATCGACGACATGTCGCCCGTGGCAAATCGAATGAGCGGATAATCGGGATTGAGTGTTGTAACGACAACCTCGCCAATTTCACCAGGTGCAACAGGAATGCCTGTGCCCGGGGTGACGATTTCAACAATCACGCCCTCGTCCACAATCATGCCATCCATCGCATCCGTTTCATAAGCGATATGCCCCAAATCAGCGGTTGCATAACATTGCAAACAGCTGATCCCGCGATCAATGTAATATTGGCGAAGCTGTGGAAACAACGGCCCGCCGCTTACCATTGATTTGGTGATCTTTGACAGATCAAGGCCAAGCGCATCGCCCTTTTCCAAGATCATTTTCAAAAAATCGGGCGTGCCTGCGTATGCTGTTACACCGATATCGGCGGCAACGCGTGCCTGTTGTTCGGTTTGGCCTGTTCCTGCTGGGAAAATTGTTGCCCCAATCGCCGCGGCACCATTTTCAAACATCATTCCAGCAGGGGTGAAATGATATGAAAAGGTGTTTTGCACAATGTCATCTGCGGTTAATCCCGCCGCATGCATATAGCGCCCAAACCGCCACCAATCAGGGCTGGTGTTGCCAATTTCATAAATCGGACCAGGTGATTGAAACACATGACGCGCAGCGGACACATCACCATAACCACCCAAAGGTGGATGTTTCTTTTGCGCCGATGATAATGCGGATTTGCGCAAAACTGGCAGGCCAACCAGATCATCGGCACTGGTGATTTTCGCGCCGTCAATCCCCGCCAAACCCGCCGATTGCGCGGTGGTTTGCGCACGCGCAATCTGTGCAGGCAATGCGATTGCCAGATCATTTGCGCGTTGATCCGCAGAACGGGTTTCAAGCGCATCGTAATATTTTGTCATTAGCTGAGCCACCTTTTACGACGACGATATGAACGCACATCACGAAAGGATTTGCGCCCCTCGTCCGACATGCCAAGATAGAATTCTTTTACATCTGGGTTTTCGCGCAATTCGGCGGCGGGGCCATCCATCACCACACGACCAGATTCCAAAATGTAACCGTAATGCGCAAAGCGCAGCGCGACATTGGTGTTTTGTTCTGCGAGCAGGAATGAAACTCCTTCTTTTTCATTCAAGTCTTTCACGATGCCAAAAATTTCTTCGACCAATTGCGGCGCGAGCCCCATAGATGGTTCGTCCAATAAAACGGTTTCAGGGCGCGACATGAGTGCGCGACCAATAGCAACCATTTGTTGTTCACCACCCGAAGTATATCCCGCCTGTGATTTGCGCCGTTCGCGCAAGCGGGGGAAATATTCGTAAACCATTTCCAAATCTTGCGCCAATTCGGCGCGGCTGGCACGGCGTGTATATGAACCCGTCATCAGGTTTTCTTCGACGGTGAGGTGTTCGAAACAATGACGGCCTTCCATCACCTGAATAACACCTGATTTTACCAATGCAGCGGGGTTCAAATCGGCAACGGCATTGCCGCGATATTTGATCGACCCTTTGGTGACTTCGCCGCGTTCAGAATGCAGCAGGTTTGAAATTGCCTTGAGCGTTGTGGTTTTCCCTGCGCCATTGCCCCCCAATAATGCGGTGATACCACCCTTTGGGACGGACAGGCTGACACCTTTGAGAACAAGGATCACGTGATTATAAATCACCTCGATATTGTTCACCTCAAGCAGTGTTTCTGAATTTTCTGTTGTGTCTAGCATGGTTCACAAAACCCTTTATTTAGCGGTGCCCTTGGCCGCATGGGCCAAGGGCGTTGGTTTTTGATTTGCTTATTTACAGCGTTCTTCGATGTTGTTTTCAGCGGCGAATGCCATGCTGTCTTCAACGATCAAATCGCCAATCACTTCCATGTCAGATGGGGCGAAATCGGAAATCAATTTCCATTCCTTCGCGCCAGCATCCCACTGTGCCACGCCACCCAAACCTGGGCCGCCGTGGTTTTCACAAGACACGCTAAATGACGGGCCAAAGTTTGGCATGCCAAGGGCGGTCATCTTCGCCTCGTCAATGACCAATGCTTCCATACCGTCACGCATCATTGCCGGAGTGATGTCTTTTACACCATGGATTTCTTGGGCTGTTTTTGCGGCCTCTACCGCCAACATCGCCGCATAGAAACCGCGGTTATAAACTGCTGTGCCGATTTGATCGCCTGCACCCGCAGCATTACCCGGTTCCACAACGTATTTTTGAACGTCTGCAAAAACTGGATAGTCTTTGCCAACACCGTGGAATGTTAATGCCTTGTAACCATTGGCCGCATCGCCCGCTGGCAGAACGTCATGTTCACCACCTGACCACCAGATGCCGATGAAGTTTTCCATTGGGAAACGGATATTTGCCGCCTCTTGCACGGCAACTTGGTTCATCACACCCCAACCGTACATCACCACGTAATCGGGCTTTTCGCGGCGAATTTGAAGCCATTGTGATTTCTGCTCTTGGCCTGGGTGATCCACTGCAAGAAGGCTCAGCTTGAACCCATGCTTTTTGGACAATTCTTCCAAGGTGCGGATTGGTTCCTTACCATAGGCAGAGTTGTGATAAACAAGTGCAATTGTTTTGCCGTTAATGTCACCACCATTCAAATCCAAAATGTGGTTCACCGCGTTTGACGCACCATTCCAGTAGTTCGCTGGATAGTTAAACACGTTTGAAAACACCTTGCCATTGGCAGCGGACGTACGACCGTAACCCATTGTGTGCAATGGAATGCCGTCTGCCGTCACCTTTGGGATCAACTGATATGTGATACCTGTGGACAATGGTTGATAAACAAGCGCGCCTTCGCCCTTGGTTGATTCATAACATTCCACACCTTTTTCGGTGTTATAGCCCGTTTCACATTCGATCATTTTAATTGGTACACCGCCAATACCGCCATCGCGTGCGTTGACCATTGTGAAATAGTCGGCATAGCCATCAGCAAATGGAATACCACCCGCCGCATATGGCCCTGTGCGATAGCTGAGCGACGGGAACACAAGATCCGCCAACACAGGGCTTGCCATTGTCATTGCGGTCGCTGCAAAGGCGGCCAGTTTAGTCATTTTCATGTCGTTTTCCTCCCTAAGGTTGACATAAGTTCTGCGCCAAGGCGCAAATGATTTGGCCCTAATGTGGGAAGGGCCAAAGACGTAGTTTTTCCTTGGCCAAGCGCCACAATTGCGCAAGACCATGTGGTTCGACGATCAAGAACAGAACGATCAAGCCACCTACGATTACAAATTCAAAATGTGCCGCCAAATCCGTGGGCCAGCCAAGTTGCCCCACCATGACGTTTTTCAACAATACAGGCATCAATACCATGAATGCCGCACCGGCGAATGATCCAAAAATGGAACCCAACCCGCCGATAATCACCATGAACAAGATCAGGAATGATTTGGAAATTCCGAATGCTTCGCCAACCTCGGCCGCGCCAAGGTAAACCGCAAATAACATCGCCCCCGCAATCCCAATATAAAAGCTGGATACGCCAAATGCTGTCAGCTTGGTTTTCAACGGGTTCACCCCGATGATTTCCGCAGCAATATCCATATCGCGAATGGCCATCCATTTGCGCCCATTGGCACCGCGTGTCAGGTTACGCGCCGCCCATGCAAGGATCACAACAAAGCACAGGCAAAACAGATAGCTGACCGCAGGTAATGCATTCGCACCCGTCACGGCATAGCCAAATATCGAGCGTTCTGGTGCGGAAATTTGCCCCGATGCGGAATAGTTATAAAACCACGGCACCTTGTTAAATAGCCAGACTAGGAAAAATTGCGCGGCCAATGTGGCCACCGCCAAATAGAACCCTTTGATGCGCAAGGATGGCAGGCCAAATAGCATACCCACCAGCGCGGTAATACCACCCGACAAGAATATCACAAAGACGATATTAAGATCAGGAAACCCCGTCATCAATTTATATGCGGCATAGGCCCCAACGGCCATAAACCCACCCGATCCAAGGCTGACCTGACCGCAATATCCCGTCAGGATATTCAACCCAATCGCCGCAATAGCATAGATCAGGAACGGAAGCACAACCGCGTTAATCCAATAATCATTGATGATGAATGGCACCACCAAAAAGGCAAACGCCAATGTGATGAAATAACCCCAGCGATCAAACGCAATCGGGAATGTTTGTTGATCCTTGGCATAGGATGTTTTGAAATCACCTGCTTCGCGATAGATCATGATTACACCCTCTCGATAATTTTTTCGCCAAACAGACCTTGGGGTCTGAAGACAAGGAACAGTAATGCCAGCATATAGGCGAACCAGTTTTCTGTCGCGCCGCCCAAGAATGGCGCACCGATCAGAAATTCAAACATCTTTTCACCGACGCCGATAATCAACCCGCCGATGATCGCACCCGGGATGGATGTGAACCCACCCAGCATTAGAACCGGTAATGCCTTGAGCGCGATCAAGGACAGGGAGAATTGCACGCCTGATTTGGATCCCCACATGATCCCCGCAACCAGTGCGACAAAACCTGCAATCGACCAAACAATCACCCAGATTGTGCGCAGCGATATACCAACCGACAATGCCGCCTGATGGTCATCGGCCACCGCACGCAATGCGCGACCCGTTTTGGTGTATTGGCTAAATAAAACAAGGCTGGTCACAAGGATCGCCGCCAGAACAGTGGCCCAGATATCAAGGTTATCCAGATAGAAACCATAAAAATCTTCGCCGCCCAAAAAGGCTGTTTTTTCCTCAAGCCAGATATTGCCGCCCTGCGGAATGCCGACATCCAGTTTCTTGATGTCAGAACCCCACATCAGATCACCCAGACCTTCCATGAAATAGGCCAGACCAATTGTCGCCATGAACAGGATAATCGGTTCTTGGTTCACCAAATGTTTGAGAATGTATCGCTCCACAATAAAGGCGAATAATATCATCACGCCCAGCGCACATAGGATCGCCAGAAACGCAGGCATATGCCAGCCAAAATGGTGTAAATCCGTGCCAAAAATCGCATTGATCAGATGGGCAAACGGGATTTGTCCATTTTGAAACCCAACCAGTGTCAACGCTGCAAACAGCGCCATCACACCTTGGGCATAGTTGAAAATACCAGAAGCCTTGAAAATCAAAACAAAACCAAGGGCAACAAGGGAATACATCACCCCTGCCATCAGGCCGTTTAGGAAAACCTCGACCCCGAAATAGAAATTAGCGCTCATTGATTTACCCTCGTCTTGGGATTGCGTTGGGGAGTATTAATCATGTGCAACCCCCAGATAGGCGTCGATCACGTCTTGGTTTGTGCGCACCTCTTCGGGGGTGCCATCGCCAATTTTCTTACCGTAATCCATAACCACGACACGATCGGCGATATCCATCACCACGCCCATGTCATGTTCGATCAGGGCAATCGTGGTACCAAATTCATCATTCACATCCAGAATAAAGCGCGACATGTCTTCTTTTTCTTCGACATTCATGCCCGCCATGGGCTCATCAAGCAGCAATAATTTTGGTTCTGCCGCCAATGCACGCCCCAATTCCACACGTTTTTGCAAACCATAAGGCAAGCGACCAACAGGTGTTTTGCGGATGGTTTGAATTTCCAAAAAGTCGATGATTTTTTCGACCAGTTCGCGATTTTCAACTTCTTCGCGTTGCGCCGCACCCCACCATTTGATTTGGGAAAACATGCCCGTTTTCATATGAGTCAATCGCCCCGTCATGATATTATCAAGGGTCGACATGCCCTTGAACAACGCGATGTTTTGGAATGTGCGTGCGATACCTTGATGTGCAATTTGATGCGGGCGCATGGGGCCACGTTTTTCACCGCGAAAATGGACTTCGCCTTCTTGGGGGTGATAAAACCCGTTCATCACATTTAACATGGATGATTTGCCCGCACCATTTGGCCCGATGATCGCGCGAATTTCGCCTTCGCGGATATCAAAGGAAATATCCTTGATCGCAACAACGCCGCCAAAACGCAGCGTGATATTTTTCATTTCCATCACAGGGGCACCAATGGTGCGCCCGTCTGGGGTGATATAGCTGTCTATCGCGTTCATGCCGCCACCTTTGCGCGTTCAAAAACCGCAGCATCACGAATTTCAAGCGTCGCGGAAATGGAACCTTTGCGACCGTCTTCGTATGTGACTTCGGTTTTGGTGGAAATTTCGGTGCTGCCGTCGAACAATGCGGTCAACAGATCGTCGTATTTTTCCGCGATAATGTTGCGGCGTACCTTTTGCGTGCGGGTCAATTCGCCATCATCCGCATCCAGTTCTTTGTGCAAGATCAGGAACCGATGAATTTGACAACCCGATAACATTTCATCCTGTGCAACCGATGCGTTCACCTCTTCCACATGGGATTGGATCATTTTGTACACTTCGGGATGTGCAGCCAATTCTTGGTATGATGAATAGGCGATGTTGTTCCGCTCTGCCCAGTTACCAACGGCCGTGAGATCAATATTGATGAATGCAGTGCACATTTCGCGCCCGTTCCCAAACACCACACATTCCAAAATATTGGCAAAAAACTTGAGCTTGTTTTCAACGAATTTGGGGGCAAACATTGACCCGTCTTTCATTTTTCCAACATCCTTTGCGCGATCAATGATGCGCAAATGGCCAGATTCTTTTTCGATGAAACCTGCATCACCTGTGGCAACCCAACCTTGGGCATCTTTGGTGTCTGCGGTGCTTTCTGGGTTTTTGTGATATCGGACAAATGTGCCCGATGATCGGTAAAATACCTCGCCGTTTTCAGCGATTTTCAATTCAACACCTGGTGATGGGATGCCAACCGTATCGGCACGTACCTGTCCATCGGGTTGTTGGGTGATGAAAACAGAGGCTTCGGTTTGGCCGTAAAGCTGTTTAAGGTTTATGCCAAGCGAGCGGTAGAAATCGAAAATCTCAGGCCCGATTGCCTCGCCCGCGGTGTAGCCAAGACGCACACATGACAGACCAAGCGTGTTTTTCAGCGGGCCTGTCACAAACAATTTTGCCATTTGGTATTTGATGCGATCACCAAGCCCAACGGATTTCCCATCCAACAGGTTTGGCCCCACTTCTTTGGCGACATTCATGCCCCATTTAAACAACCGTTGTTTAAATTTGCCGGCATCTTCCATGCGGATTTGCACAGATGTTAGCACGCCTTCGAAATAGCGAGGTGGCGCAAAGAAATATGTTGGGCCCAATTCGCGTAGGTCATCCTGCATCGTGCTTTCGCTTTCGGGGCACGCGACGCAAAACCCAGACCAGTAAGCCTGTGAAATCGAAAAGATAAAATCACCAACCCACGCCATCGGCAGATAGGCCAACACGGAATCAGTGTGTTTCAGGCTGTCAAATTCAGATGTATTTTTACCTGTTTCAATAATGTTGCGATTGGATAAAACCACACCTTTGGGGCGCCCTGTTGTACCCGATGTATAGAGCATCACACAGGTATCATCGTAATTTGGCGCAGCCAATCGTGCATCCAATTCGCCCTGCAATTCAGCGGCCTTTGCCAAACCTTTGGCCTGAACATCCGTGAAATCGAACAACGCTTCGCGATCATATTTACGCATGCCACGCGGATCCAAAAAAATGATATTGGCCAGATTGGGCAACTGATCTTTGACATCGATCATTTTATCGACTTGTTCCTGATCCTCTGCCACGACAAGACGCGCAGAACAGTGATCCAAAACAAATGCCATTTCATCAGCAACCGCGTCTTTGTACAATGGGACAGGTATTGCGCCCACCGATTGCGCCGCCAACATTGACCAATAAAAATGCGGACGATTGCGCCCGACAATGGCGATGTGATCGCCTTGTTTAATACCAAGGGTTAAAAACCCAAGTGCGAGCGCGTGCACCTCTTTTGCGGTTTGCGCCCAAGTCCAGCTTTGCCAGATTCCAAATTCTTTTTCGCGATATGCTGGGGAATCCCCGTACATTTTTGCGTTTCGCGCCAATAATTTAGGCACGGTATCCAATTGTGGATCACCCATAGTCTCGGACATATTTCCTCCCAGCGTCTTGTCAGACGTGCACAGGGGCCGAATCCCTGTGCTATTCCTCAAGGTTACGCTGACATTTCAGTTTTGCAAAAATTTTTCGCAAATGTAACGAATTGTATCAACGCAAATTTTTTGCAAAATCACTGGTCATTCTGTGTCGCCCAATGATACCGATATGCCATGAAACGCAGCAGGCAAGATATCAGCGAAATGACCCAATCAGGGTTAAACCTGATCAAACAAGCAATTTCGATTTATGATGGCGATTTGCGTCTGGTTGTGTGCAATCAACGGTTCAAGGATATGTTCGGCCTGCCACAAAACCTGTTGGAACGGGGTGCGGATTTTGCTGATACCATTCGCTATCTGGCAACCAGCGGCGATTACGGCGTGGTGGATGATGTCGAAGAATTTGTGCGCGAACGCGTGGAACAGGCACGGGATTTTCAACCCCACTATGTTGAACGTGTGCGCGACAATGGTATGCATATTTCCGTCGAAGGCAGCCCGCTTCGCCAAGGTGGGTGGGTAACGGTTTACACCGACATCACCGAAATTCATCGCCAAGAAGACATGTTGCGCGGGCGCTCTGATGAACTCACCGCAAAGCTCATCGAACGCAGCCAAGAATTGGAACACACCAACCGCGCATTACAAGCCAGCATCACCGCATTAGAAGAAGCAAAGCGCGAATTAACGGAATCAGAGGCGCGCACCCAAATGACCGCGCAAATGATGCCCGCACATTTGGCGCATGTGGATATAAATGGGTATTATACCTATACCAATCGCAAATTGGGCACGGTTGTACCAAACCGCCCAGACGATATTGTTGGTATGCATTTTGAACAGGCTCTTGGATCAGAGGCATATGCCCATATCCTCCCTTATTTTAATGATGCATTAAATGGTGTGCCCAGCGTTTTTGAATTCGCACTGCCTGCGGATAACCGCAAGGTGCGTGTGGCATTCACACCTGATATCAATCCCGATGGCGAGGTGGACGGTGTATATCTTTTGTCGATGGATATCACCGCAGAATCCCAAGCCCGCGAGGCATTGACCCATGCGCGCCGGCGCGAATTGGCGGCGCAATTAACCAGCGGTCTAGCACATGATTTTGCCAATTTGCTTACAATTATTTTGGGTCAGCAAAACAAATTAGAAGCAATGGATTCACTGCCCAAAAATATTAGTGAAATTGTGGAAACGACAAAATCTGCGGCACTACGCGGTGGGGCGTTATTGGAAGGGTTGTCCAATATTTCTGCGCGGCGCAATCTGCGGCTTGGGGCGGTGAAACTTCCCGATTTTATCAAAAGTTTTTCACAATTGGCACATGCCGCGATCCCCACAGATGTCACCTTGGAAATTGTGAATTTATTGGGCGATAAAACGATATTGCTGGATCAGGGTTTTACCCAAGATGCGCTGTTGAATTTGGTTTTAAACGCATCAGAGGCGATGAACGGCAACGGACTTATTCGTGTCACGATACAATATGTGCATGAAAATTGGTTGGAGTTTAGCGTTTCTGACACAGGTCCAGGTTTCAGCGATGATGCATTATCCAATGCTTTTGCACCGTTTTACACCACCAAGAAAAACAATGCTGGGCGCGGTTTGGGATTATCCACCGTGTTTGATTACGCCAAAGTAAGCGATGGCCATGCCCGCATTGGCAATCACGATCAGGGAGGATTTGTCAAAATCCAAATCCCTTATCGCGAAGCGGAAATCGTGCCAGATGGGCTAGTTTTATTGGTAGAAGACACCGATGAAATTCGCCAAACCGTGCGGGGATATCTGCGCGAAATGGGTCATTCGGTGATCGAAGCCAAAAGTGGCGAAGAAGCAATGGGATTACTTAAAATTCCAAACCTGACCCATGTTGTGACCGATTTAATGCTGGCCGGGGATATGACTGGTTTTGATTTGGCACAGCATATGCGCGATTCTGATCAAGACACCCCCGTTTTGATTGTCACAGGATTACCGCAAAGCGATAAAATTCGACAAAAGGCACGCGCAACATTCCCTTTGCTTGGGAAACCGTTTAGCCAAGAAGAACTGCAACACATGTTCCAAAGTATTTCAAAATGACCCCGCAAAAATCCTTGATCACAATTCTGGACGACAGCCCCGAAATTCGTGAAATGTTATCCACCGCGCTCCAAGATGCGGGGTATGATACCAAAAGCTTTGGTCGATCTGGTGATTTTGAACGCGCAATTCGCACATTATCCCCCGATGTATGCTTGGTGGATTTGGGCCTGCCAGATAAGGACGGCTTGGCCTTGGTCAATCGTTTGGCATTGGAAAGTGGTGCGGCGGTGATCATCATATCAGGGCGCAATTTGGTGCAGGATAAAATTATCGGGCTGGAATTGGGTGCAGATGATTATATCACCAAACCCTTTGAAACCGCAGAAGTTGTGGCCCGCGTGCGCGCCCTGTTGCGCCGCAACACGCAAAAAACCGTTGAAACCGCATCACAAGTCGTGCGTTTTTCTGGCTGGACCGCGGATTTTGAACAATATCGGCTGACAGATGAAAATGGCAAAACGCAGGATTTATCCCACGCAGAAAGCAAGGTTTTACGCATCTTTTTGGATGCACCAAATCGTTTGATTACCCGCGATCAGATATTCACCGCATTGGATCAAACGGCGGGTGAAAATTTTGACCGTGCAATTGACGTGCGCGTATCGCGATTGCGCACCAAGCTGCGCGATGATCCGCAAAACCCACAAATCATCAAAACGATTTATGGCGCGGGATATATTTTTATTGGCAATGTAGAAAGCTAACAAATCATGGAAATCATTTCGGAAAACAAATGTTTTGGCGGTGTTCAGGGCGTTTACAAACACGCTTCAAGCGCTACGCAATGCGATATGACATTTGCGGTGTTCATGCCCCCACAGGCGGCGCAAAACCCTGTGCCCGTTTTGTGGTATTTATCTGGGCTGACCTGCACCCACGAAAACGCCATGATCAAAGCGTTCGCGCAAGGTTTCGCCGCAGAACATGGGCTGGCACTTGTATTTCCCGACACATCCCCACGCGGGGACGATATTGCAAATCATGATGATTATGATTTGGGTCAGGGCGCTGGTTTTTATGTGAATGCCACGCAAAAACCTTGGGCGCCACATTTCCAGATGTGGGATTATGTAACGGATGAATTACCAACCTTGGTTGCCACAGAATTTAATGTCCGCGCAGATGCAAACGGGATCACGGGGCATTCGATGGGGGGGCATGGTGCATTAACCATCGCGATGACCCTGCCCGATCGTTATCAATCATTGTCAGCCTTTGCACCCATCGCCAACCCAACCGCATCCGATTGGGGACGCAAACAGTTTAGCGCATATTTGGGCGATGATGAAACCACTTGGGTTGCCCATGATGCCAGCATTTTGATGCGTGAACACGGGTTTCATTCGCCCATTTTGATCGACCAAGGTTTGGGCGACAATTTTCTGGATTTGTTGAAACCACAATCCCTGAACGATGCCATGGCCGCGCGCGGCCAAGCGGGTGAATACCGCATGCAAGACGGGTATGATCACAGCTACTATTTTGTACAAAGCTTTATGCAAGATCACATTAAACATCACGCGGCGTTATTGACCTAAAGCGCGGCGATTTTTTCATCGAATACGGATTTGGCACGTGCCCATGTGCCAAGTTTGTCTTCGCTAAAGTCCAATAAAATAGGCAAGAGTTGTGCTGCGTAATCCGCACTGCTTTCCAATGGTAACATGGATGGCAGATTATCAATCGCCATCACATCCAACACGGGGGTATCCGCCACGCGAATGATGGGCGCATCAAAACGCGTGTTATCGCCATAAATTGGGATCGGGTTATAAGGGCTGTTTGGATCACAGGCGATATCGGCAATCACGCTCAGGCTTCGTGATTTGGCAACGTCATCCGCGCCAAAAAACAGCGGTGTTTTGGGGGATGCCAATATACAATTAAGGAAAATGTTATGCTGTGCAATTTCGGGAAATGGTCCCCCGCTTGCGGTCTCATCCATGTCCCATTTTGTGACATCCAAATTCAGCGCCGAAAACAAATCACCCGCCCCCGTGCCAACACGCCCAAGTGCGCCGATCACAATCGCATTGGGGCGCGTATCAACCGCGCCAAGTGCCTCTTTCAATTCATCAACAAGGGCCGCCTGATTTGGATAGCTCGGCACAGCGCCCAGCGTTTCACCGCGCTGTTGTGCAATCCACGCCATCAAGCCAATGGCAGCACCTGCAAACCCGGCCCAATATCCAAATGCCGCCACGCGGCGCCCCGTGTCATCAACCAGAAATTCCAAATCATACAGCGTTCCACCACCACGTTTAAACCGATCTAGGTTTTGTGGGGCGGCATCCTGCCCCTTAAAAACATGGGCGAATTGGATATGGCGATGGATCAGCGGAAAATCCAAAATTGGCAATTCCTTTAACCCCAAGATAACCGTATCGCGTGGCGCATCCATCCACGTGCCACGTTCCACCATGTCACAGCCAAGTGCGGCGAAATCGGCATCGTGATGTGCGCGATCATCGCTGCGTTCCACCGTAAGTTTTGCGCCCGCCTGCATTAATGCGGATGCCTCTGTTGGGGTAATTGGGCTACGATGTTCGTTATTGTGATCTTCTGCACGAAGCCAAAAATGTGGTGTCATGGTGTTTCCTTTGTCCGTGGGGGATTTAAACCGCAATTGATGCGCCAAGTCCATGCTTGACCCGCTGTTCAATCTGCGCAAGTTTCCACCAAAAAGGATTGCGACATGACATTGCCCAAAACCCCATCTTTTCGGCTGGACGGCAAACGTGCCTTGGTTACGGGGGCAAGTTCGGGCATCGGGCTTGGCTGTGCAGTGGCACTGGCTGAAGCTGGCGCAAATGTCACCATTGCCGCGCGAGGTGCGGATCGGTTGCAAGATATCGCAACGCAAATGCGCACCGAAGGTTGGGAAATTGAATCATTGGTCATGGATATTGGCGATGTTGAAAACACCGCCAAGCAGGTCGCCGATCACGGCCCGTTTGATATATTAATCAACTCCGCTGGTTTAGCACGCCACAGCGAGGCCACAAAAACCACCCCTGATGATTTTGACGCGGTCAGTGATCTGAATATCAAGGGTGCGTATTTTTTGACCCAAGCCGTGGCCAAGGGTTTGATCGCGGCAGGCAAGTCCGGCAGCCTGATCAACATATCATCACAAATGGCCCATGTGGGTGGCATTGATCGCGCGGTTTATTGTGGCACGAAACACGCGGTCGAAGGGTTCACAAAATCCATGGCGATTGAATGGGGTAAGCTGGGCATTCGTGTGAACACCATTTGCCCGACATTCATTCGCACGCCTTTGACGGCTGCGACATTTGACGACCCTGAAAAAATCGCATGGGTGGAGTCGAAAATCAAATTGGGCCGCGTTGGCGAAGTAACCGACATCATGGGTGCTGCCGTGTATTTGGCAAGCGATGCCAGCGCGATGGTGACAGGTACTTCATTGTTAATCGACGGTGGCTGGACCGCAGGTTGATTAATTGCGTGTTGGATCAAACCCATAAATCCAATCGTTTTTTGCCAGCAATATATTTGGCGCAATCTGTCCCACGGCCCAAAGCGGGGCATAGGTGAAGCACCGCGCCATCGCGCCATGTCTGTGAAACATGCGAAGATTGCGCGTGGAAATCGCCTGAATTTTGGTGCAGCGTTTGATACGTTTTTCAAAATAAAGCGATGCACCTTGTGCGATATTTGGCGCGGATGACACCGTTTGCGCCAAAACATATGCATCTTCGATGGCCTGCACCGCGCCCTGCGCCATCGATGGTAACATCGGATGCGCAGCATCCCCCAACAGAACAACATTGCCATCCGACCATTGTTTTAGCGGCGCGCGATCAAACAGCGCCCAGCGAAACATATTGGGTGATTTTTCGATGATCGTTTGAATAATCGGATCCCAGCCATCGAAATCGGCCAAGGCATCAGATTTTTCACCCTGAACAGACCATCCTTCGCTGGTCCAAACATCGGTTTCAACGATGCCCACAAAATTCGCCACCTTACCTGCGCGAATGCGGGTGGTTACAGCGTGGCGCGATGATCCCGCCCAAATACACCCCGCAGGCGGTGGCACTTGTTCACCCAATCGATCCATGGGCACAACACTGCGCCATGCGGTGTTTCCAGTGAAACGTGGTTTATCAGGGCCGATCATTTGGGTGCGGATTTCAGAACGAATGCCATCCGCCCCAACAATAAGGTCAGCCTCAATCATGCGCCCATCGGCACAGATCACAGATGGGGTTGCATGGGCATTTTGATATCCCGTCACCTGACAATTGGTTTGTACCACATTACCCACACGTGCATGTAGGGCCGCCAATAATCCGTTTAACAAATCTGCACGATGGATTTGCACGTATCGCGCACCCCAACGATTTTGCGCCTGGGCTTTCATCGGAATTTGAAAAATCCGCCGCCCCGTTGCCCCCATACGCAATTCGATATTTTCAGGTTCAAACCATTTTTCATTAATATAGTCTGTTACACCAAGGGATTGTAAAACCTTCATCCCATTTGGGCTTATCTGAAGACCGGCACCCACTTCTTGTATCTTTGCGGCACGTTCCAAAACGTTGACGTCCCATCCGCGCATAGCCAAGGCCAAGGCCGTCGTTATGCCGCCAATTCCCGCCCCAACAATCACTGCTTTCATGAGATTCTTTCCTTTGTCACAACACATTCACCAATCAACGCAAAAGGTCAATTTATTGCGCAAACCATGACGTAAACGTAAGAACGTAACGTCTTATTGAGTGATTTGGCCAAATTACACCTTGCGCCGTGCAGGGTTCACACTGTTTTATGTCGCCAGCAATCTCGCGTTTCTGACGCGGCTCAATTCACACTAAATGAGGGCTATTATGACAGACGCCTATATCTATGATGCAATTCGAACCCCACGGGGCAAAGGCAGAAAAGACGGCAGCTTGCACGAAGTGACCGCTGTGCGCCTATCTGCAGAAGTGCTGAACGAAACAGCAAAGCGCAATAACCTGACAGATACATCGCAAATCGAAGACGTGATTTGGGGCAATGTGACCCAAGTTGGCGAACAAGGTGCGTGTTTGGCGCGTTCTGCCGTTTTATACTCTGATCTGGACGAAAGCGTTCCAGGCGTTTCCATCAACCGTTTCTGTGCATCTGGTTTGGAAGCAGTGAACATGGCCGCAAACCAAGTGCGCGGTGGTGCCGGTAACGCATATATCGCCGGTGGTGTTGAAAGCATGAGCCGCGTGCCAATGGGCATGGACGGTGGCGCAATCGCGGTTGACCCCTATTTGGCAATGAAAGCATATTTCGTTCCACAGGGGATCAGCTCTGACATCATCGCAACGAAATACGGGTTTAGCCGTGATGATTGTGATGCATACGCAGTTGAAAGCCAAAAACGTGCGGCGGCAGCAACCAAAGCAGGCCATTTCGAAAAATCACGCATCATGGTCAAAGACCAAAACGGTTTGGACATTTTGGGTGTGGACGAACAAATTCGCCCAACAGATATGCAAGGTTTGGGTGCATTGCGTCCATCATTCAAAGACATGGGTGAAACAATGCCCGGTTTTGATAAAATCGCATTGATGAAATACCCAGAACTGGAACGCATCAATCACGTTCACCACGCGGGCAATTCATCTGCGATTTCTGATGGTGCGGCGGCTGTATTGATCGGGAACAAAGAGTTTGGCGAAGCAAATGGCCTGAAACCACGCGCACGTTTCAAATCCACCGCGAAAATCGGCACAGACCCAACCATCATGTTGACGGGCCCTGTTCCGGTAACAGAAAAAATCTTGCGCGATTCAGGCATGGATATCGGTGATATTGATCTGTTCGAAGTCAACGAAGCATTCGCATCTGTTGTGTTGCGTTTCATGACACATTTCAATGTTGATCATGGCAAGCTGAACGTTAACGGCGGCGCCATTGCGATGGGGCATCCATTGGGTGCGACGGGTGCAATGATCCTTGGCACGTTGCTCGATGAAATGGAACGCAGCGACAAAGAAACCGGTCTTGCAACATTGTGCATCGGTTCTGGCATGGGTGCGGCAACCATTATCGAACGCGTATAATGCCAAAACTTGACCTTGATATGGTGCCTGTAAAAACAGGTTCGATCTATCCTGATCCTTTTGCCGCTGAAATGGCGGGGCGCACATCGTTGCGTTTGGGGGATGCCGGTGGATTGACCCAGTTTGGCGCCAATCTTGTCATCCTTGAACCAGGGGCGAAATCATCATTGCGCCACTGGCATTTGAACGAGGACGAGTTTGTCATGGTCACGGATGGTATTGTGACGTTGATCGACGATCACGGCGAAACCCAAATGAGCGTTGGTGACTGTGCCGCATTTCCCGCAGGCGATGCAAATGGTCACCATTTTATCAATAAAACGGATAGGATTGCACGTTTTCTGGTGGTTGGCACCAAGGCCCCAACAGAAACCGCAACCTATTCAGACATCGACATGAAGGTGGAAATGCAGGGCGGTTCCTGCACATTCACCCGCAAGGATGGCTCACCATTGTGAGCACCCATCGAAAGGGAAGAGAAATGACTGATTTTCATTATGACGTAGACGGCGACGGCGTTGCCACAATCACATGGGATTTGCCAAATAAATCCATGAATGTGTTGAACCTGCAAGGCACGGCGGAATTGGACGGGCTGGTTGACAAAGCCTTGGCAGACGACGCTGTCAAAGGTGTGGTTATCACATCTGGCAAAAAAGATTTCGCCGGTGGTATGGATTTGAACGTGATCAAGAAAATGGCCGAAATGGCGGGTGATAACCCAGCCCAAGGTCTGTTTGACGGGATCATGAATTTCCACCGCATCACACGTAAAATCGAACGTGCGGGCATGGATCCAAAAACAAACAAGGGTGGGAAACCAATCGCGGCGGCTCTGCCGGGTACGGCGCTTGGCATTGGCTATGAAATTCCATTGTCCTGTCATCGCATTTTTGCGGCGGACAACCCTAAGGCGAAAATCGGCTTGCCAGAAATCATGGTCGGTATTTTCCCAGGTGCAGGTGGTACAACACGTCTGTCACGCAAAATGGATATGATGACCGTGTCACCAATCCTGTTGCAGGGCAAATTGCACGATCCCGTAAAAGCGCAAAAAATTGGTTTGGTTGACGAAGTTGTTCCCGCCGATGAATTGCTGGCCAAAGCCAAAGAATGGGTTTTAAACGCAACAGATGCGGATATCGTGAAACCTTGGGATCAAAAAGGTTTCAAAATGCCAGGTGGCGCACCGTATCACCCTGCTGGTTTCATGACATATGTTGGCGCATCCGCAATGGTGCATTCCAACACCCAAGGCGTGTATCCCGCAGCCAAGGCAATGTTGTCGGCAATCTATGAAGGTGCTCAAGTACCATTCGACACGGCGATCAAAATCGAAGCACGTTGGTTCACCCAAGTATTGATGAACCCATCATCATCGGCAATGATCAACACATTGTTCACATCCAAACAAGCGCTTGAAAAAGGTGCTGTTCGCCCCGCTGGTGTACCAGACATGAAGGTCAAAAAGCTTGGCGTTTTGGGCGCGGGCATGATGGGTGCAGGCATTGCATTCGTATCCGCCAAAGTTGGGATCGAGGTTGTATTGCTTGATCGTGATCAAGAAGCCGCTGATCGTGGTTACGCCACGGTTGAGGGATTGCTTGATGAAGGTGTGAAACGCAAAAAAGTAACACCAGAAAAGAAAGCAGAAATCCTTGGCCGTTTGACAGCAACACCAGATTACGCAGCGCTCAAGGGCTGTGATTTGATTGTTGAGGCTGTGTTCGAAGACCCAACCGTTAAGGCCGGTGTCACCAAAGACGCAGAGGCACAATTGGAAGCGGATGCAATTTTTGCAACCAACACATCCACATTGCCAATCACCGAACTGGCCAAAGCCAGCCGTGATGATGAACGTTACATCGGCATCCACTTCTTTAGCCCAGTTCACAAAATGAACTTGGTTGAAATCATCAAAGGTAAAAACACCGGTGATGATGCGGTGGCCAAAGCATTGGATTACGTGGCGCAAATCAAGAAAACACCGATTGTGGTGAATGACGAGCGTTTCTTCTATGCCAACCGTTGTATCCTGCCATATGTGAACGAAGGTATCACAATGTTGGCCGAGGGTGTGGAACCAGCCTTGATCGAAAACGCTGCCAAATTGCTTGGCATGCCGCTTGGCCCATTGCAATTGGCGGACGAGGTTTCCATCGACCTGTCAGTGAAAATCATCAAGGCAACACAAGCCGCACTTGGCGATGATTACAAAGCGACAGAGGCTGAAGGCATCTTGTTCAAATTGTTCGAAGAAGAGCGCATGGGGCGTAAAAACAACGCTGGTTTCTATGCCTATGACGAAAAAGGCAAACGTATCGGCATTTGGGAAGGTTTGCGCCGCGAATGGCCTGTGACCGAAGATGCGCTTGATCTGACCACCGTTCAGCACCGTTTGGCGATGGCACAGGTTTTGGAAGCTGTGCGTAGCTTTGAAGACGGCGTGTTGATGGATATCCGCGAAGGCGACGTTGCCGCGATCCTTGGCTGGGGCTTTATGCCATGGTCTGGTGGCCCGTTCAGCTGGTTGGACATGATCGGCGCAGAAAAAGCCGTGGAAATCTGTGATGGATTGACCAAAACATATGGCGAGCGTTTCACGACACCAAAAATGTTGCGCGATCTGGCCGCATCTGGTGAAACATTTTACGGCAAGTTCGGTCCAAAGGTTGAAAAAGCCGCATAAAAAAGGGGCGAAAGCCCCATCAAAAAATAGAAAAGGCGGGCAATTTGCCCGCCTTTTTCATGAACGAATGATCGGATTAGATCATACGGTCACGAAAGATATAAGCAGCGATTTGATCACGGTTGATACCGTATTTCGTTGCCAATTCAACGTCTGTCAGATTGTTCATCTCTTCGAACTTTGCAGAGCGTGAATGTGCTTCGCCAACTTTGATGAACCAGTTACCGATAGAAGATAATACTGATACAGCGATGTCGCGAACTGATGCGGTTGTTGTTGCTACTTGAGCCATTTTGACATTCCTTTCTTGGTTGTCATGCGTTTTGTTACCCTGAATATGGGGCCAGATGGTGCAATGCACAACAATACAAATCGCAAAGTCGCTATGCGCTCAACGCATAACCTAACGTAACATCTATGCAAAATAAAAGGGCAGCAATTGCTACCCTTTTGAAAAAATGATCAGTTTTGAAACAGCTTATTTTTTTGCTGCTGGCTTTTTCGGCGTTGTTTTCTTGGCTGCCGTTTTTTTCACCGCACGGCTGGTTTTGGTTGATGCCTCTTTCGCGGCCTCAACAGCTTCGTCAACCGCATCGGCAACGTCTTGGTTCACATCTTCGGCGCGATATGGTGTTGCATTGCCGGCGTTTGCCTTGCGTTCATCCAGTTTTTGCTGAAACACATCTTTTTGTTCGCGACCGAATTTCATCACATGGCTGCCAAAAATGCCCAATGCACCACCGATCAACAACACGATCGGCATTCCATTTGCACCCGCGATTGCAATCAACAACGAAGCAACCAACAAACACGCCACAAAAGACAACACACGTAAATCCGCCTCTGGCATATCCAATTGTTCCTGAATCATGCCCCCCAGCGGTTTTTCCACATAACGTGACGTGATCCCCGCGACCACTCCCAATATCAGATTAAATAGCATCATACCCTCATCGCTTTTGAATTATCCCTTTATATCTAGGGACGAGAGCCACAGATACAAGTTTATCGAAACAAGGTTGGTTTCGACTAATCCTTGCCGATGGATATCAGGTTGTATTTCAAAAGCCAGATCAGACACTTGTCCAACACCGCATCATCCATATCAAAAACACCGCGTTGCAGGGATTCATACGATGCGCGTTTGTTGTTTTGGATATATTCCAACACCGCCGCATAATTATCTGCCTTGCTGGATGCACGTTTTAGCGCGGGAATTTCGCGCAATCGCACCAAATCAAGCACGGTTTCCTTGGCGTTATCGGATGTATTTGCGCAAAATCCACGCCCGCCAAATTCAGCAACATCGCTTGGATAGCTTGCGAATAATGTACTTGGGTCAAGCGCGACAGGCGCGGTTTGGGGTTTATAGGTAAAGTTTTCATTCAATTGATGCACACGGCGTGCATCCAATTCGGCCCAAAACGCTTGATACTGCGGGATCACGTTTTTCCAATCATAAATCATTTGCGCACGTTTGCGCCCCGCTGTACCCATTTTTTGGCGTAAGGCTGGATCGTTAAACAATTGCGCAAAAACACCCGCCATTTGGGCGACATCGATATAGGTTTGAAAACTTACCTGCCCCATATATTGGGCATAGCTATCTGTGCCCATGAAATGGCGTAATGCTTCGATGCGCATGCTGCCCTGTTTGGGGCCATATGTGCTGATACGTGCGCCAACATCTGGTGTAATCGTATCTTTGAACCCATCCCAATCGGACACAACAACAGGTAATCCAGCGGCCATTGCTTCGACAGGGGCAAGCCCGAATGTTTCTTGTATATTATCAACAGGATGGGTGAACACATCGCCCGCTGACCACAGCCCCATCGCCATGGGTTCCTTGGTGCCATCAACGTGGTGATATTTGACACTTGGCGCCAATTTACGCGCACCATTTTCAAACACACGACGGGTGACATTATCGCTATACGGCCCAACAGCAAGGAAATGAATTTTATGCGTGGTATTACCTGCTGCGATTTCAAGCGCCTGAAACAACGGCAATGGATCAAATTTACCAAAGCTATTGAGCCGCGACATGGTCAGAACCACAATTTCATCTGGCCCCACATTCAAACGCTCTCGCCATGATTTTCGTGCGTTTTCATCACGCGCAAAATCCTTGGTGTGGATACCAAGTGGGATCACGGGGGTTTGCGGGCGTGCGGGCAGTTTCCCAAATCGTTGTTTTAAAAACTGATCCGCCTGATCGAATTGATAGTCAACCGATGCTTTCACCGCGTTTGATGTGCAAATCACCCCATCCCATTCCAGAACGGGCGCAGATCGCATATCAAAAATTCCCTGCATCACGCGTTTTGTGGCCGTCGTATGTGTTATGCCACAGATCGAAAATGCCTGTCCGCCCAAATGATGCCGCCGCCATGCCTGTTCCGACAGGTTTGGACCGGGCATGTTTAAAACACTGGCATCCCCTGCCAGGCCCGGACGTGATAAAATGCGCGTGACAACTTCGCCATCATAACCAAGCGATTTTGCAAATTCACGAAAACCATCACCTTGGGTTTTATTATCTACTGCACCACATAATCGATCCACGCCGGCATGTTGAATATATCCGCGCAAAAACGATTCACCCGCAATGCGCCGCCCGTTTAATGTGTTTTTCTTGGGGTCAAACCCATCATTGTGAAAATAGATGGCGACATCAGGCGTGGCAGAATTTGCAGATTTACGAAATGACATTCAGAACCCAGTACAAAATCATGGCGATCCCATCAGGACTCGAACCTGAAACCCCCTGCTTAGAAGGCAGGTGCTCTATCCAGTTGAGCTATGGGACCTTGTGATGAAGTTTTGCTATAGCTGGGGTTTGTTTTCAAGGTTAAAGGCGGGCAAAATCCGCCTTTCGCACAACCTGTGTTATTTGATCAATGCGTCCAGACACCACGACGGTTGGTGGCAAAGTTTTCGCCATATCCACCAGCGCGAACATTATGTTTGCGTGGTTTTGGTTCTTGAACGCTAAATGCGATGCCTTTGGATTGCGCATAAGCGATTGCGGCATCTTTGCTTTCAAATGTTAATTTGATTTGGCTGTCCATATCACCTGAACTTGTCCAGCCCATCAATGGGTCAACGGCGCGTGGTTCTTCTGGTGCATATTCCAAAATCCAATTTTTTGTTTTCGCCTGGCCAGATTGCATTGCATTACGAGCAGGCTGATAAATACGCGCGGTCATTGAACAAAACCCTTTGTGTTATGATTCCACTGCTTATCGCCAAATCTGCGCAATTGATCAAGCACTCCTTGGCGTTTTCACCAAGGGTGTTACTGGCCAATTGTTAAGGTGAGGGGTGGGGTAGGTCAAACAATTGACCAGTAACTTTTCGCGGCTTGCGTCACAAAACACGCTGGTTCTGCAAGCCGAGCAACAGAACAAACCAATTAAAATTGCAGTACCAAATAAATTTAACCCAATTAATCATGCAGTATTCGTTTACGTCTTCTGTAGCTTTGGTTTGCAACGACTTGGTTAACAACAGGTTAAATATTCACATTATTTCTAGGGTACTTGTGTTTTAGGACATCAGTGTTGCAACCTGTGCATTCATTATCCGTCTGGGAATCATTTTCATGTCGCAAGCCGAAGTCATCACGCAAAATCCACGCGCCCAGAAAAATAAACTGGAAGGTGGGAAAAAATTCATCCTGCATTCCGAATTTTCACCCGCAGGTGATCAACCCACCGCCATTGCCGAACTGGTTGGTGGATTGAATGCGGGTGCGCAAAATCAGGTGCTATTGGGTGCGACGGGCACGGGTAAAACATTCACCGTCGCCAAAATAATCGAGGCGACACAGCGCCCCGCCATTATCTTGGCACCAAACAAGACGCTTGCAGCACAGCTTTATGGTGAATTCAAAAGCTTTTTCCCCGAAAACGCGGTCGAATATTTTGTAAGCTTCTATGATTATTATCAGCCAGAGGCATATGTCCCACGATCCGACACTTACATTGAAAAAGAATCCCAAATTAACGAACAGATTGACCGTATGCGCCATTCAGCAACCCGCGCATTATTGGAACGTGATGATGTGATCATTGTTGCGTCCGTTTCGTGCATTTACGGCATCGGCTCCGTTGAAACCTATACCGCCATGACACAGGATTTATTGGTTGGCGAAAGTTACGATCAACGTCAAATCATGGCCGATCTGGTGGCACAGCAATATAAACGGAACGATCAGGTATTTGCACGCGGCACATTTCGCGTGCGCGGCGATAGCTTGGAACTTTGGCCTGCGCACCTTGATGATCGCGGCTGGCGCTTGTCGTTTTTTGGTGAAGAACTTGAAAGCATCACCGAATTTGACACGCTCACAGGCGAAAAAACCGATCGGCTGGAAAAGGTGCGCGTATATGCCAATTCACACTATGTCACCCCAGGGCCTGCGATGAGCCAAGCCATGGTCGGCATCAAGGCCGAATTGGAAACACGCCTAAAACAATTCGAAGCCGAAGGAAAATTGTTAGAGGCACAACGCTTGGAACAACGCACCAAGTTTGATTTGGAAATGTTGGGAGCCACGGGCGTTTGCAACGGGATTGAAAACTATTCACGGTATTTGACAGGGCGTGCACCGGGTGAACCGCCCCCCACCCTGTTTGAATACATCCCCGATCACGCCATCGTTTTTGCGGACGAAAGCCATGTATCCATCCCCCAAATTGGCGGCATGTACAAAGGTGACTTTAGCCGCAAAATCACCTTGTCCGAACATGGGTTTCGCTTGCCATCATGCACGGACAACCGCCCGCTAAAATTCGAAGAATGGGATGCCATGCGCCCACAATCGGTGTTCGTATCGGCGACACCGCAAAAATGGGAATTGGAACAATCGGGCGGGGTTTTTGCCGAACAGATTATTCGCCCCACTGGGTTGCTTGACCCCCCCGTTGAAATTCGCCCCGTTGAAACGCAGGTCGATGATTTGCTGGATGAAATTCGCATTGTTGCAGATGCAGGAAATCGTGTGTTGGTGACGACACTGACCAAACGCATGGCCGAGGATCTGACAGAATACTTGCACGAACAGGGTATTCGCGTGCGCTATATGCACAGCGATATCGACACGATCGAACGTATCGAAATCCTGCGCGATTTGCGGCTGGGTGCATTTGATGTGTTGATCGGGATTAACTTGTTACGCGAAGGGTTGGATATCCCTGAATGTGGCTTGGTCGCGATTTTGGATGCGGACAAAGAGGGTTTCTTGCGATCTGAAACATCATTGGTACAAACCATTGGGCGTGCGGCGCGTAACGCCGATGGGCGCGTGATTATGTATGCCGATCGCATCACAGGCAGCATGGAACGCGCATTGGGCGAAACCAATCGACGGCGCGAAAAACAACATGCTTATAACATTGAACATGGCATCACACCGCTGACCGTGAAAAAGAATGTCGAAGATGTGTTAGAGGGTGTTTTTGGTGCCGATACCGATCAATCGCGCATCACCGCCAAAACGAAATCCGCCAATTTGATCGGCGCTAACCTGCAAGCGCATCTGGATGGTTTGCGTAAGGATATGCTTAAAGCCGCTGAAAATCTCGAATTCGAAGAGGCCGCGCGCATCCGCGACGAGGTCAAACGCCTAGAGGCGGTGGAGTTAGCCGTGGCAGAAAACCCAATGGCACGTCAATCGGTGATCGAGGCCGCCGTTGATGACGCGATTAAAAAATCGGGGCGAAGTTCGGCGGGCAAGGGTGGCACACGTGTGCGCAAAGGGAAAACGCAACGCAGGTTTTAAATGACAAAACCTAGCTGAAAAGCTAGGTATCAATATAAATTCATTAATTTAAACTTTTCATAATGAAACAATTTTATGTGCTTATTTCTCTGGTCTTTTTCGCTGCCCCATCATGGGCGCAATCGGTTTGTGATGATCTGTGGTTGTCGCGAAATGTGATCTATGATGCGCATGGCTATTGCTTTGGCTCCACGCTCGGCAAGGCGATTTTTGACAATAACGGCTGCACCAGTGTCGATCCCGCATTGCCCCCTGCATTACAAGAACGCATCACCCGAATTTGGGCACAGGACAAAGCGCTGGAATGTGCAGTTGATCAATCCCAAACCAGTATTAGCGTTTATAATCAAGCATCGCGCTTGCGTCTGTTAACCCAACCCATCGCGACCGAAGACAATGTAAAGGTTTGCTTTGGCGCACAACCAGATAAACCCATTGTTCTACACAAAGATAAAACCGAAACATCACCCGTGCTGGCGGTAATCGACACGGGTGATACGCTTGGCTGGCTTCACCTGAACGAGGGTGACTGGCAATTCATCACATTGATGAGCAAATCCAAACCCGGCAAAATTTCATCTGGCTGGACAGATCAAGCAGGCAATTTACAATGTGATGAAATCGCGGGCTAAACTTGGATCGGATCGTCACAGCGCACTTCGCATCGCACCTTGCCGCGCACGGCCTGTGACCAATTCAAACTGATCTGTGTTTTATTGCTTCCCAGTTCCGTCAACGCATAGGGCATGGTGTAAACCGCACCTGACGACCCTAGAACCGGCCCCTCTGGCACCACAGCGGTGACATGGCGCGCACGTAGCCCAAAAGGCATGTAATCCGCCAAATCCGCCGACCAAACCGAACCATTGCTGCTGCGCGACACTTCGATATTCACAGGGCTTTGCGTCACATAATTCACCCGCGCAAATTGATTATCGGCAAAAATCAGGTTTTTGGTTTTTGATCCGTCCAATTCGGCAAATGTCGTTGTCACCTGTTCAACACGATCAATATCAACCGATCCAAATTGTTTGAACGTGTTTCCTGTCACCGACAGGCCGCTAATATATTGCCCCGTGCCATAAGGTTTCACGCGGATATAGCTAAACCAAGTTTCAGTACCACTTCCGGTGAACACATTACCAGTGATCGTTAATTGGCCAAATGATGTATCATCTGCATCGGGGCGGGGCGAATGTTCATTGGTCCATGACAGGTAACAATTATCAACGTAATTTCCGGTGAATGTGCTTTTGAAACCCTTGGCGGCAAAAATCATACCAGCGGTGCGATCAGATGTTCCTTGGTTATCACCTTGGAAAAAGTGGTTGCCAGAAATGATATTACCTGTGCCGCCAACAATACCAAAATGTTTGAACCGCGTGGCGCGATTGTCTCGAATTTTTGCATCATTCGCATTGATATTGAATCCAATCGTCACCCGATCTGCAACCGCTTCGTCTTGTTCCCAAGATAGGAATTGGCACCGATCAATCATAATCCCCGAACAGCCATTCCCCACCGATGTGATCCCGCGGTCTTTGGGGCTGGTGATGAAACAATCTTTGACGTGGAAAATTTTACCATTTCGCGGCAATAAAATCGCACTGGCAAATTTATTACAGCGAAAATCAATTGCATCCACAACAAAGCGTTGCATGGAATGAAAGCCTGAAAAATCCAACAGGTATTTGAAACGTGTAAACGTGTAATTTTGGTTCGCATTCGCACGATAAAGCGCCTGACTCAGCGTGATTGTATTGTTGGGAATATCCACATCGCGCACATAAACTTCGCGCCCCACGCCATTGCCCTCGATATGTGATCCAATTTGGATGCTGGCGATATTTTGAACATCGGTTAGCGTATAGGGATCATCGGTGTCATAGCTTGCAGATGCAACGACGGTATCAATATCCCAATTGTCGTTGTTTGATGCATAAAGTTCTCCGTTTTGAATAACTTTGCGCGTACCAAATGTATCGCGATTGCCAATAACGCCATGCACATCAATCGGCCCGCTTAGATGCACAATGCGCCCGTTCAGATCCAATGCCTCGTGATCGGTATAGTTAAACAGCGCTTGAATCGCTTTTTTCAACGCGATTTCTTCGTCGCCAAACGCATCTTCGTACATGTTGAAATTGAAATTCTTTGCCAATTGCAAAATCGCATCATCGGGCATGACCAAATGCCCCTCAAACCGAATGCGATTATTCATGGTTATGGTTTGCGCGATGTAATATGTGCCCGCTGGCACCAAAATATCGCGCCCGTTGGCATCTGCATCGGCGGCCTCGAACGCGCTTGAATTATCGGTCACACCATCGCCAACCGCACCGTAATCGGCAACATCAACAACATCCATCATATTGCGGTGAAACACGGATGTGACATCCTCGATGCGGATATTTTCAACGCGCACCACACCGCCATCTGCGCCCGTTAAATCAATGCCAAAATGCCCGTAAATCGGATCGCGACCCCAAACCATATCCACGCCAGTGCGCGACCCCGATCCGATAATCGCCTCGATGGTTTCCACCTTGCCATATTCGCTAAGCGCCGTCAGAGGCCCAGTTTCATCAACGCCTGATACATGGCTCCCGCCTGCACCCCCTGCCCAGCCTGCGATGCGCACCGATGGCATTTGCCCGCTGATCGCCTTGATACGCACACGCACGCGCAAATAACAGCCAGGCAACATCGGGATTTCCCCCATATATCGCAGGCGCTGAACGCTTTGAGTTTTTTGCATTTCTAAACACAGGCCAAAATCAGCGTCCGCTGCGATCAAGGTTGCATTTGTCGCCCCATCATAGGTTGGCGAACCGGGGGTTCCATCCACGCTCGACCACATATCAAGACCATCACCAAACGGTGCAGGTGTGAAATTAATGCCATCTGTGACTGCTTTATTCATCGAAAAATCCTTTGATAATCTGGCCAAAGCCAATGCATGCAAATCTGAATGCAATTTATCGTTAAGGATTTAAAAACCGCTTATGTCACCGTACGCTGCTTTGGATTATACCCCGATATCTTTGCTGCGCTGAATATCCACACCGTTGATTTTCCATCCGTTTTCCATTTCAATCATGGCATATTCCGCAATGAAACCACGCCCCTGTTGATCGATGATATAAACATATTGGTAAATCACGCCGCCCTTTTCTTGTTGTTCTTTGAACTCGATGCGGCTGGGGCGATGCACCATGGGATATCCGTTGGTGACCATCTGTGAAAACCGATCCACATCGCCATACATGCGTTGAATATTGGGGGATGCAAATTCATATGCGCGCTCAAAATCATCCATCTGAAATGCTTTGAATTGATCGCTAATCACGCTTTCGATGTCATTATTTCGCGCCTGCATTGGAAATGCGATGCAGAGCATCATGGTCAAACTGATCAATAATTTTTTCATTTTCCTTCCCTCTCTGTTGGTCTTCTTTCGAAGACACGCAATGGCATGCAAAATAGTTTCAACATTGCTTGACGTGGGGCAATTCACTTTGCCATACTTACGCTATGGGGTTTACGAACACCCCAAGAGGCTTTGGCCCAAGTTTCGTGTCCAACCAATCCACAGGAAGGATGCGCCTATGCCATCGCCAAATGAAATTAGCATATCAAAACTGTCACGACTGATCGGCACACCCAATTGCCCGATCCTTATCGATGTGTCCATCGACGCGGATTTTAACGCTGATCCCTATCTGATCCCCACCGCCACACGTCATCTGTTTGACAACATCGCCGCGTTGGTACCCACGTTGCAGGGTAAATCCGTGGTGGTGATCTGTCAAAAGGGCAAAAAACTATCCCAAGGAACGGCGGCCATTTTGCGCGGACATGGCATTGCCGCTGAATATCTCGCGGGTGGGAATTACGCATGGCGTGATGCGGGTGAACTGCGGATCGAAAATGCCGCAATCCCGCGCGGCCCACAAGGGCATAGCATTTGGGTCACGCGCCACCGCCCCAAGATTGATCGCATCGCTTGTCCGTGGTTGATCCGCCGTTTCATCGATCCAAACGCACAGTTTTTGTTCGTGTCCCCATCCGAAGTTACAGGCGTCGCAGAACGTTTTAACGCCACCCCGTTTGATATTGATAACGTCCACTTTTCCCATCGCGATGATCGGTGCAGCTTTGATGCGTTTTGCGATGACTTTAACCTCCATTCCCCTGCCCTTGATCGCCTTGCCACCATCATTCGAGGCGCGGATACCAACCGCCATGATCTTGCCCCCGAATGTGCAGGTCTTGTTGCGGCATCCCTTGGATTGTCGCGCATGTATTCCAACGATCACCAACAACTTGATGCGGGCATGACATTATACGACAGCTTTTATCGCTGGGCGCGTGATGCCACGGGCGAAAAGCATGATTGGCCAAACGCAAAGAACAAGGTTTAAATCAAATGTCATCCACCCCAACCTTGCGCACGGCCAGCCGTGTTTGGACAAAAATCGGCCTGTTGTCATTCGGTGGACCAGCGGCACAAATCGCCTTGATGCACCGCGAAATTGTAGAACAAAATCAATGGCTAACTGAGCGCCAATTCCTGAACGCGTTGAATTTCAGCATGTTGTTACCTGGGCCAGAGGCAATGCAATTGGCCACCTATGCGGGGTGGCGATTGCACGGCACAATTGGTGGATTGATCGCAGGGTTAATGTTCGTCCTGCCCGGTGCAATCGTCATTGCAATCTTGGCCACGATCTATGCCTATTTTGGATCTGTCCCCTTGGTCAGCGCCCTCTTCCTTGGGGTTAAGGCCACGGTTGTGATTATCGTGATAGAGGCCTTGTTGCGCGTCGCCAAAAAGGCATTGCATCAACCGCTGCATTGGGCGATTGCACTGGCGGCATTCATCGGCATTTTCTTCCTTCAAATCCCCTATCCGTTGATCGTCTTACTCGCAGCACTCACAGGTTGGGCATTCCTCAAAAACAGTGATATTTCTGAACCTGTTCAACCCCGCCAACCGCTTTCAAAAATGTTGCGCACGGTTGTGATATGGCTGGCAATTTGGTGGCTGCCTGTCTTGGCGCTTGAACTGGTAACAGAACAATCCATCCTCACCGAAATCGCCTACTTCTTTTCCAAACTGGCGGTGGTCACGTTTGGCGGCGCTTATGCGGTGCTCGCCTATATGGCGCAAGACGTGGTCGCGATCAAAGGCTGGTTGCATACCGGTGAAATGATGGATGGGTTGGGATTGGCCGAAACCACACCGGGGCCATTAATCTTGGTCACCGAATTTGTCGGGTTTTTCGCAGGCTTTCGCGAGGGCGGTATTGGCATGGCAATCATGGCCGCGATTGTCACACTTTGGGTCACATTCACCCCCTGCTTTTTGTGGATCTTCTCAGGTGCGCCCTATATCGATTGGATCGGTGCACAGCCCAGATTGCATGGCGCATTATCCGCCATCACCGCCGCTGTTGTTGGCGTGATTTTAAACCTCTCAATCTGGTTTGCACTGCACGTATTTTTCGATGTCGTAAACACCAACACCCTTGGCCCCATCACATTGTTGACACCCAGCCTTGTCAGCATCAATTGGCTGGTTGTGACACTGGCAATTCTTTGTGGCGTTTTGCTGTTAAAACGCCACTGGAATGTTGTGACTGTATTGGGGTTAAGCGGTGCGCTGGCGGTGATCGCCAGCGCCGTTGGCTTAGGATAGTTTGCCGTCCAAACCATCCTTGATCAAAGCGATGGTTTCATCGACACCGTAAAGCGCGATAAACCCGCCAAAACGCGGCCCTTGTGATGCGCCCAACAATACCTCGTAAATCGCAGTGAACCAATTGCGCAGCGGTTCAAACCCGTGGATTGTCCCCACCGCAAATACGATGGATTGCAAATCATCTGCATTGGTGAAATCAAGCGTTTCAACGGGGGCTTGCCCGTTCGCCTTCATTTCATTTTTCTTATCAATCATGGATTTCGCCACATCCACATCACCAAGTGCGGCTGCCAAATCGGCAAGTGCTGCACGTTCTTGATCGCTGGCGGCGCGGAATGTTTTGTTGGGTTTTACAAAATCATGGTAATAGCGCACGGCAAAACCCGCCGCTGCGTCCAATCCAGGGTGCGTTTCAGGCGATGCGTCGGGTGCGTATTTGTTGATAAAGCCCCACATCGCATCCTTGGTTTCCGCACTGGACACAGATGCCAAATTCAACAACATCGCGAATGGCACAACCATATCGGATTTCGGTACATTTTCGCCGTGGATATGGAACACAGGATTGTTCAAACGCTGTGTGATATCTTGGTCCTCATATGCGCGCAGTTGTTGATGATATTCATCAACCGCCTTTGGGATCACATCAAAATGCATCCGCTTTGCGGTGCGCGGTTTTTGATACATGAAATACGACAGGCTTTCCGCACTGGCATAGGTTAGCCATTCATCAATCGAAATTCCGTTACCCTTGGATTTTGAAATCTTTTCACCGTTTTCATCCAAGAACAGCTCGTAAACATAATGTTCGGGTGCTGGCACCCCCAAGATACGACAGATTTTATCGTAGATATGCGTATTGGTGGAATGATCCTTGCCATACATTTCAAAATCCACACCCAGCGCGGCCCAACGCGCACCAAAGTCTGGCTTCCATTGCAATTTCACCTGACCACCGGTCACGCTTACGGTGTGTTCTGTGCCATCTTCATCATCGAATGTGATGGTGCCATCTTTGGCATTCACAGCCTTCATCGGCACATAAAGAACGCGCCCGGTTGATGGGCTGATCGGTAAAAATGGTGAATATGTTTTTTGGCGTTCTTCGCGCAGGGATGCGAGCATCACTTCCATGATCTCGTCATATTTTTCCACAGCACGCAGCAGGATTTCATCAAACTGACCTGTGCGATAAAATTCGGTCGCACTGTAAAATTCATATTCAAAACCGAATGTATCCAGAAAACGCAACAACATCGCATTGTTATGCGCACCGAAGCTGTCGAATTTGCCAAACGGATCTGGCACATCGGACAGCGGTTTTTGCAAATGCGGTGTTAATCCATCTGGGTTGGGCACGTTATCGGGCACTTTGCGCATGCCGTCCAAATCATCTGAAAAACAGATCAATTTGGTGGGGATATCTGAAATCACCTCAAACGCGCGGCGGATCATGGTTGTGCGGGCAACTTCGCCAAATGTGCCGATATGGGGCAAACCTGATGGGCCATAACCCGTTTCAAATAAAACGAAACCCTTTTCGGGTGCGCCTTTTTGAAAACGTTTCAACAGCTTGCGCGCCTCTTCAAACGGCCAAGCTTTGCTTTTCATTCCCGCATTGCGCATATCAGACATTGTTTTATTCCAGATTGAGGTTGGTTTTGTTCACCTCTCCTATTGCCCCGCGCGGCTGTGGTCAATAATCTGCAACGCGAAACAAAGGAAATATCATGTCTGATTCAGATACAACACCCTGGTCCGCCCAAGACGCGCTTGTCGCGATGATGGTTGCGGCATCCATATCCGACCAAGCAATCAAAACGATCGAGCTTTTGTCAATTGAACGCATCGTCAATCACCTGCCTGTTTTTGCAGGGTACAACACCGATCATTTACGATCTGTGTCCAATTCCGTGTTTGATTTAATGGAAATTGATGATGGGTTGGATGCGCTTTTTGGTTTGGTCAAAGAGGCCCTGCCGGAAAAGCTTTATGAAACTGCATATGCGCTTTGTTGTGATGTGGCCGCCGCCGATGGGCGCCTGCGCGAAGAAGAGCTGCGTTTTTTACAAGAAACCCGATATGAATTGGAAATTGATCGTCTGCGCACCGCCGCAATCGAATGGGGTGCGCGCGCACGTCATATGACACTTTAGTTTTCGGGGCGATTACGCCCCGTAAACCTTGGCCCAACGCGCGATCAGTTGATGTTGTAAAATACGGCTGCCCCGCGCCCAAGATTTTGCCCCCGGTGCGCGATCCGTCTGATCCTTGGCAATGGCGGCGCGTTTACGTTGATCGGCGGTGAAAATCGCAAATGCCAATTGCCGCCCATTGGGGCATTCCACATATCCCGCCAATGCCGATGTGAAATTCAACGTTCCTGTCTTGGCCACCACGGATACGCCGGCAATCGGTGCTGCTTTCCAATTGGCATCGCGCAAACCAACGGTTTTCAACAATCCGCGCAGCGGCCCGTTCCAGCCATCACGGCGTAGCAATAACCCCATATCGCGCGCGCTGATCCGTGATCCATCGCCCAGCCCCGAATGATCGACAAATTTCGCACCCTTCACCTTGTAGGTTTTTGCCAACCAACTGCTCATCTCTTTGCCAGATGCGGCCAGTGATTTTCCCGAAACCTTGCGCCGTTTGCTGGCTGTCAGGCCAACAACCTCTGCAGTAAGGTTATTGGAAAATTTCAACATGTCACGGGTGATCGTGGCCAAGCTATCACTATTATATTGTGCCAAAACCACACCACGCGGATTGGCGCGTGCGGTTGTGGGATGGGGCAATGTCACGCCCAGTTCCTGTGCGATGGCGCGAAATGTTTCACCCGCATAATTCGCCGGCGCACGCACAGGCAACCAACGGTTACCACCACTGCCCAGCGCCCCTGATGCCACTGTCCAATGATCCGCACCATTGACAGAACGATATGCATAAACGGGAAATTTACGCGCCGCTGTATTCAATTTAATGCCCGACACGCGTGGTGCATATTTGCGCCCTTTTGCGGTCAGGCTGGTTTCATGCCCAGCGCCATTGCGTTTCCATTCAAAAAACACGCGATTGAAATTCAAATTCAATCCTGAAACAGAGGCGTTGTACCCCACATGTTCCAATTGATCCGTATCAATCACCCGCTGATAGGGCAATGCGGTTGAATGCACCTGAAATTTGCCCGCAACAGTGCGAATACCCTTTGCGACAAGCCGCTCTGCCATCGCGCCCAGCGCATCCGTATCCAACAATGGATCACCGCCACCCATCAGGGTTAAATCACCTTGCAACACACCGTTCACCACCTTGCCCGATCCAACAAGACGCGTCACATAATGAAAATCACTGCCCAAATTGCGCAACCCATATAATGTGGTGGCAATCTTGGTCACACTGGCGGGGGGCAAAGATTTGCCCGCGTTCACTTGTTCCAACACACGCCCTGTGGCCACATCCATCACCACGATAGATTGATCGCCAGATACGGCATATTTCGCCATGATCTGTGACAGGCTGGGGATTGGCACAACCACACGTTTCGCACCCGTTGGTGCAACCTGTGTTTGGGCAATCGCAACGCTCGAAGTACAAGCGGCAAGGCTGGCTAAAAATAACCGGCGAGAAAGACGGGAATGGTTCAAATCACTACGCATGGGCATATCTTAGATCAAGAATGCTTCAGGGCAAGTCACTTATCGTTGCCATTCCCCGCGTGCGCGGATTTCTGTGCTGGACATATTCACCATTGGCCCAGTGAGCAGGGTCCAACATGGGGCCGCGCGATAAGGCAGCGCATTTGAACGCCGCGCCTTCAGACGATAATCACGAAAACGGCGCGCCGCGGGCGAACATCCCGCGGCCAGTTGATCACCCGGGCGTGCCAAAACGCCAATGGGCATCATATGCATGATTTCATCCCAACGATCCCAGCGATGAAACGTCGCCAGATTATCCGCACCCATCAACCACACAAACCGCACACCCAAATAACGTTTCTGAATTTCTTGCAAAGTTTGCGCGGTGTATCGCGTGTTAAACCGCCGCTCTAAATCGGTGATGACAATACGCGGGTGATTATCCACCAACTGTTCACAGGCCAAAACGCGACGATCAATATCGGCGGGACCCTCTGATTTTAACGGATTGCCGGGGCTGACCAGCCACCAAACCTGATCCAACCCAAATTCTTTGAGCGCCCATTTGGAAATATGCAAATGCCCCGCATGGGGTGGATCAAACGAACCACCCAACAATCCCACACGCAGACCAGCAGTGGCAATCGGCATCCCGCGCATGTGTTTTTCCTGTGCAATTCAAACTTATAACAGGTGTAAAGAAGTTTTGGGGATCATCCAAGGTGAAAAGCAATGCACAGGAACGCGATTATAAATCCCAACGGTGCCCCGTGGCCTGTTCGGATACATCCCACAATTTTGAAATCACCGCCTTATCATATGCATATGGGTGCAATGTGCCCTGCCCCACTGGCCCAACAAATTCCATCCGCCCTGTTGGGCCATAAAATGCACGCTGTTCCAAATTATTATTGGTGGCGCACATCACTTCTGGATATGCACCTTTTTCTGCGGTTTGCACCATTGGAGATTTGCTCATCAACCACCAAACGGCACGCATGTGCCAACCACCACTTGTGCTAATCAACGACGTGGCAGACGAACCTGGATGGCAAACATATACCTCTACATTTTTGCCAGCGGCCTTTACCCGATCTTGGAGTTCATAGGCAAACATCATCTGCGCCAGTTTACTTTGGCTATAGACCGGATTGGGGCTATAATTTTTATCCCAATTCATATCGTCAAATTGAATGGTGCGTATGCCCATTTTATACCCAAGGCTGGCAACCACCACGATACGCCCCTTGGATTCATCAATGCGATCAAACAATTTGCCGCATAAAACAAAATGTCCGTAATGGTTTGTGCCAAGCTGGCTTTCAAATCCATCAACAGTTAGTTTTTGCGTTGGCACCTGCGCAATCGCACCATTACAGATCAGCGCATCAATTTTCGGCGTCGTTTTCAAAATCGCATCCGCGGCGCGGCGCACACTGACCAAATCGGCCAGATCCGTTTGGATAAACCGCACCTTTGCGCCTGCTCCAAATTCTTGCTTCAACGCATCAATCGCCGCGTTTGATTTTTCAACACTCCGGTTCAGCATCACAACCTCTGCCCCATTGGCAAGAAATATCTTTGATGCTTCGAAACCCGTGCCAGAATTGGCACCCGTAATCAGATAGGTTTTCCCGCTCAAGTCGCTGAGTTTCTCTGGGGTCCAGCCCTTGAGGCCATATTGATAGTCTGCCATTTTAATAATCCTTTTCACGCAGGTTCATCGGCCCGCAATATCATTTCGTCTGATTTGTTAAATAATGAACTTACATTGCATAAAATAGGCGATATTGTTGCAAATACTTGCCTATTTGTATCAAACCTGTTGCCAGCGCACATATTGCGCATTAGCGTTACCGCATGTCAAAAATGCAAATAAAACAATTCATCGAAACCCGTGCAGATGCTGATGGTCTTATTGATATCGGCTTGAATTCCGTACAAATTTTTCGTGCAACCGCTGCTGTGCCTTGTGATCATGCGGTCTTTGAACCCTGCGTGATTGCCATCGTTCAGGGCGCGAAAGAGGCCATATTTGATGGCCGGCGATATATTTATGACGATCAAAAATATATGTGCTGTCCTATGTCCATGCCGCTTCGCGCTGGCGCTCCTGATGTTTCACCTCAAAAACCGCTCTTTGGGGTTTATATTTCGCTTGATCAACGGGTAATGACGGAATTGGCGATCGAAATGGAAAATGCCGGTGGTTCGCTACCCACTGGAAATAATACACGCGAACAGGGCATTCGCCTTGCGCAATGGGATGATGATTTTTCGGATGCATTGTTGCGCATATTGCAATTGTCAGATCGCCCAACCGATATTGCCGTGCTTGCTGAATCGCGATTGCGCGAACTTTATTATGCCATTCTCAAAGGCGACGCAGGCATCTTTGCACGCCGCGCATTTGGTGTGGGCAACGCCATTGCGCGATCCATTGCGCATATGACATCCAATCTGAATGAAACGGTTTCGATTGATGACATGGCCGATCGCGCTGGGCTGAGCCGTGCGGTTTTTCATCGCAAATTCAAACAGGCCACTTCCATGTCACCCATACAGTATATGAAATCGATGCGTCTCAATAATGCTGCGATGAAAATTGCCACTGGTACAACGGTGAGTGAGGCCGCAATGGACGTTGGCTATATCAGCGCATCCCAATTCAGCCGTGAATTTAAACGCATGTATGGCCTATCCCCCAGACAATGGGGTGATATGCAACATGATGCGCCCCGCATAAACTGATGCCGGTTTATGCCGCTGCCTCTGCGCGTTTCATCTTTTGATGTTCATCTTCGATCAAGCCGATTTTCCAATATCCGCTGATATACACATCTTCGCGGGGTAATTTGATCTCGTTTGCCAAAAATCCGCGCAGCGATTTGATCACGCCGCTTTCACCCGCGATACAGGTTTGACATGTGCCCGTTGGCCAATCCATCGCACGAATGAAATCTTCTTGGGCACTCGATGCATGATGCGGGTTTTCATGTACCAACCAATGAATATCAACACCCTTTGGCGCATTAATATCCTGTTTATCTTCGGGCGATGTGATTTCAAAAATAGCCACACCTTTGGCATCGCGCGGCATGGTTTCCAATACCGCGCCTGCCACTGGTAACGCCGACATATCCGCCGCCACCAAATACCAATCTGCGTAAAATTCATTAAGTTTTAGCGCACTTGGCCCACGAAACCCCAGAAAATCCCCTGCCTTTGCATTGCATGCCCATGCGCTCGCTGGGCCTTCATCGCCGTGATCGACAAAATCAATGTCCATTTCCAATTGATCAGCCCGATAGGCACGCACCGTATATGTGCGCACAGTTGGGCGCCCATTTTCCAACTCATGTGCAAAATCTTCGCGGCTCTGCCCATCGGCGGGCATGAAAATCTTGCAATTTGCACCGGCGCAATTTTCTGCAATACCCGCTAATTCAGGCCCCTGAAACGTCACACGGATCATATTTGGGGTCAGATGATACACCGATTTCACAGTCAACAAACGAGGGCCTGGGCGTTGAGGTTTTGTCATGATTTGCGGGCTTTCTGTCGTAAAATTTAATCCCTAGTATTTTAGTTGGTTATAAATGTCCACATCAAAGCGCGAAAATCACGCCCTGCCATTGAAACAGGTCTGCCAACCCGCTAAACCGCAATGAAACATTTCAATCTTGGAGCATCCAACATGGCATCTTATCAATATGTGTATCACATGGACGGCGTGTCCAAAACCTATCCCGGTGGCAAAAAATGCTTTGAAAATGTGCGCCTGTCATTCCTGCCCGGTGTGAAAATCGGTGTGGTCGGTGTGAACGGCACGGGTAAATCCACATTGATGCGCATCATGGCAGGGATTGATAAGGATTTCACTGGCGAAGCATGGGCGGCCGAGGGTGCGCGCGTGGGCTACCTGCCCCAAGAACCACAATTGGATGAAACGCTGAATGTGCGTGAAAACGTGATGTTGGCGGTGGCCGAGCAAAAGGGCATTTTGGATAAATACAACGAACTGGCGATGAATTATTCCGAAGAAACCGCCGATGAAATGGCAAAGCTTCAGGATGAAATCGACGCGCTGGATCTGTGGAACCTTGACGCTAGCATCGATATCGCGATGGAGGCATTGCGCTGCCCCGCTGATGATGCGGATGTGTCCAAGCTTTCTGGTGGTGAAAAACGCCGCGTGGCCTTGTGCAAATTGCTCTTGGAAAAACCAGATATGTTGCTGCTCGACGAACCGACTAACCATCTGGATGCGGAAACAATCGCGTGGCTGCAAAACCATTTGATTGATTACAAAGGCACGATTTTGATCGTCACCCACGATCGTTATTTCCTTGATGACATCACATCATGGATTTTGGAATTGGATCGCGGGCGCGGCATTCCATATGAGGGCAACTATTCCAGCTGGCTGGAACAAAAGGCCAAGCGCATGGAACAAGAGGCACGCGAAGACAAATCCAAACAAAAAACGCTGGAACGCGAATTGGAATGGATGCGTCAGGGGCAAAAAGCACGCCAAGCCAAACAAAAGGCACGGATCAACGCCTATAACGAATTGGCCGAACAATCCGAACGGGACAAGGTCGGGCGTGCACAAATCATCATCCCTAACGGCCCCCGTCTGGGTTCCAAGGTGATCGAGGTTGAAAACCTGTCCAAAGCTTATGGCGATAATCTGTTGATCGATAATCTGTCATTCTCGCTCCCCCCTGGTGGTATCGTTGGCGTGATTGGCCCCAATGGCGCGGGTAAATCCACGCTGTTTCGTATGCTCACAGGCCAAGAAACACCCGACAGTGGCACATTGGAATTTGGCGACACGGTGAAACTATCCTATGTCGATCAATCGCGTGATGCGCTGGATGACAAGAAAACCGTCTGGGATGAAATTTCGGGTGGTTCCGACATCATCAAACTGGGCGATGCAGAGGTAAACTCTCGCGCTTATTGTTCGTCATTCAATTTCAAAGGCGGCGATCAACAAAAACCGCTTGGCCTGTTATCAGGTGGTGAACGCAACCGCGTGCATATGGCAAAATTGCTCAAGGATGGCGGCAATGTTTTGCTGCTCGACGAACCGACAAACGATCTGGATGTTGAAACATTGCGTGCACTAGAAGACGCGCTCACAGATTTCGCAGGCTGCGCCGTGGTCATTTCCCACGATCGCTTTTTCCTCGATCGGATCTGTACCCACATGCTCGCGTTTGAAGGCAACAGCCATGTCGAATGGTTCGAAGGCAACTTTGAAGATTACGAAGAAGACAAAAAACGCCGCCTAGGCCCCGATGCGCTGGAACCAAAGCGTGTGAAATATAAGAAGTTTACGCGGTAAAGTTGCATATCTGGTTAATTCAACTAAAAATAGAGTAGTTTTGTTAATATACTGGATTTTACCAATGAACTTAAATGAACTCGTGGAATATATTAAAAAAAGTGAGCAACACAAGTACTTATATCATTTCACTGACGCAAGGAATATAGATAGCATCAAACAACACGGATTGCTTTCCAAGCAAGAATTAGAGAGCAGGAAAGTGGTGCCCAAAGCATTTGGTGGAAACGATTTAAGCCATGATCTTGACCGCGAACAAGGCCTTTATGACTACGTTAATTTATGTTTTACCAGAAATCACCCCATGGCGTACATCGCACAGAAAGATGGTCGGCTTGAAAATATCCGTTATCTGGGTATTTGCCCAAGCATAATTCTAGAGCCTGAAACAAAATTAACCTTAAATATCGCAAATATACCCGAAGAGCCGTGTCTCGACTTCGCGGAACACCTAATGGATTTGGATTTAGACGTGATTTATACCAGAACAAAATGGACAGATCCCAAAGTACATGCAAGGCTCATCGCAGCGGAGAGATGTGAAATCCTTGTGCCGAAATTTGTCCCAAAAAAATTCATTAAGGTATTGTACTAGTGGCCGTACGCCCAATATTTGTTCCGCTGGAAGGACGCCAAGCGCACACTAAGAGTGATTTTAAAAGTGGCCGTTTGGTCGAAACCGTTGATATTAACGTTAAGTGGCACGGCGGTTTTGCGGTCTCGCAAAAGCAAAAAAATATTGCAGAAATTCATCGCAAAGCCGCAGAAATGGGGATTTCGCCGATTTTAGAAATTTCCACTAAATCCGAGCAAGAAGTTGGACGAAGACTGTCGGCCTTTAATCTTAAAATCGAAGTACACGGCGATATGAAACCGTTGGAAAGTGTCTATCAAAGCTCCAAAGTTTTCTCGATATCTGGTCAGCACGAATTTTTGATGGATACTGACCCTTTTCAAGCAAAGCGTGAAATCCGAAACTTGGGTAAGGGCGAAATCATAGCTTTCAATTTTATGGGCAAAGATTTCCCAACAACTCCGCTTAATGCATTTTATGACTGGCTTTATATCCGTGCCATTGCTCCTCATGAAACTTGGGTACGACAAAACATGAAATATGCGGCATATTCAGATGTTGAGTTTACACCGAGTAAATCTATAAATTGCCAAGCTAGAGCCGTCGCAGAATTTCACGCATTATCTATGCGTGGTGAGGCGGTGAAGTGTGCCGAAAACTTTGATAGTTTCAGAACACTTTTACAGTGGTCACAAAAAGATGATGATCATTTATAATTCCTCTCCTCCCGTCGCGCCTTCATCCTTGCTTCCATTTCCAGCTCTGCGATTGTTTTTTGGCGATAGCCGTTCATCAATTCGTCAATGCTCAACCCTTCTTCGCGGATGTGCAATGTATTGGCCAGCCGTCCCATCACGAAACAGCGTAACACAGCGTTGATTTGTGTTGTGTAATGAGGGCCAAGGGCGCGGAAATATTTGATCACATCGGCGTCCATGCGGATGCTGATCTTTTCTTTCTTGGGTGGGACGGGTGCGTTGATATCAATCTCGTCCCATTCAGGGGGCAATGCCCCGCGCATGTTCCAGATTAAAAAGTGGCTTTGTAAATCCAGCGCGCTGTCCATGAATTGGGTCAAGGCGCGTTTTTGTTTCTGTGCATTTGTCGTCATGGCAAACAGATTGCCAGACGGATGTTTACATATTGCCAAGCATTCGCGCGGCGCATTTACCCGCGCTTAACCCGCCCGCCACATGTCGCACGTTTGTCCGCCATGTGTCCCACGTCTGTCACACGGGTGTTTTATTCAATTCGGCCAGCAATGCGGGCAGCTCTGAAATATGTTTCAAGCGGCGGTATTTTGGTGCATCCACGGGTTCATCCGCGCTCTCCAATTGCCATGTGACGGTGTGGGGTAAATACACGCCCCAGCCCCCTGCATCAATCGCGGGAACCACATCGGATTTCATCGAATTCCCGATCATCAAACACTGTTCTGGCGCCACATCAAACCCATCAAAAATCTCGGTATATTTTGGCGCGTCTTTTTCGATCACCACATGGATTTCATCAAAATATTCGCGCAGGTTTGAACGATCCAATTTATGGTTTTGATCCACCAAATCACCCTTGGTAATCACCACCAATTTATAGGATTTGCGCAAACTGGTTAAAACATCAACCAACCCTTCTGGCATTTCCATCGGATGGCGCAAAATGGCGCGCCCTGCATCCATAACCCGCGCGATTTCCTCGGCACTAATTTGATAATCCGAAATCTTTAACGCTGCCTCAATCAACGACAGGGTATAGCTTTTCACACCATAGCCAAGCGTGGGAACATTGGCGCGCTCAACACCCAATAAAATGTCGGCGATATCCTCGTTCGGTGCGTATTTTGCCAACACATCCGCCAACACAAATTCCGCCGCGATGAAAAATTTTCCCTCTTCCCAAAGCGTGTCATCTGCATCGAAACAAACATGTGTTATCATTGGTCTTTCCTATTCAATTGCAATGCGTGGTCGCCCGCTTGCAGTGACGGTTATTTGTGCTGAAACAAACACTTGCCGGTTTTCTACATCAGCAGTTTGAATGTCTTGTGACACTTGAATGCGCACATCCTGTGCGCCTGCTGCAACCGCCGCTGATTGGGCGCGTGTTTTCAATTCCTGTTCCAGCGTTGCGATTGCCTTGGACTGATCATCGAACATCTGTGGACCATGATCAAGGAATGCTTGATAACGCCCCTCGCCCGCGCTGTTTACCTCGCCCATTTCACGCATGGTGATCTGCCCCACCACCGCGCCAATGGCATTGGCCACACCACCATGTTCGGGCAAAATTGTCGTGGTGTGCAACCGATCGCCAACCGCGCCGTAATACGCCCGCGCCGATGCGCCCAGCCCGATGATGGGCAGGTTCAAATCCGCCTTTATCGCCACGACATTACGATGATTATTCAGCCCAGATTTCATCAACACATGACGCGCCAATTCACGCGGGGTGCCGTTGATATCTGGCTCTTCTGCGAATGCCGCTTCCAGTAATGCTTCGCAGGTTTGTTCGGTCAATTGATCAATGATTTTTTGGGCAAGCGTGGATGCATCATTTGCCACACGCACACCCGCACCCGTGCGCTGTCCTGCAAATAATGTCAGCGCCTTTTGCGCCGCCTCTTGATCCCATGCATCAAGGCGCCCCAATACATGGCTCGCATCCGATGGGGTGATCGCAGATACGATCACATGGCCACGCGAAATCAGCCGATCCAGCACCCCCAATTCCACCCGCGTTTGCAACACATCTCCCAGCGGTTTTGGCGTATCCCCAACACGATCCAACAGCCGTACTTGGCGTGGCTCCAAGCCCGCGCGAGACAGGCTATTACCTTGAATCGGAACGATAAATCGCGCGGCAAATTCGCCTACGCGATTTTCGTTTAATTGACGATCCAAGGTTGTGTGAACCAAGTCGGACCAATCCATCGCCAACAATGAAATCGGCATCACACGGCGCGGGCCAAGTTGCAATCCACCCGCCAATCCATCCTTGTCGATATGAACCTCTGAATCCCCGCCAAGCCCGGTTGTGCGCATGGCAACCGCTTCGACCATTGTGCGCAAACCGCCGACACTGGCGCCATCAGGATCAATCATCGGGCGCCCATCGCGCAGCAATGCGATATCCGTGGTCGTGCCACCAATATCAGACACCAGCGCATCACTTGCATCGGTCAACCAGCGTGCACCAACGATGGATGCGGCGGGTCCAGACAGGATGGTTTCAATCGGCTTTTCACGCGCTTGATCCGCGCTGATCAATGCGCCGTCACCGCGCACAACCATCAAGGGTGCATCGATGTCTAGGTCGTTTAGCAACCCTTCTGTCGCGGCGATCAGATGATCAATCATCCCGATTAATCGCGCGTTTAAAACTGCGGTCATTGCACGTTTTGGTCCGCCCAATTTCGCGCTGAGTTCATGCGAACACGATACGGGCAAGGCCGATGTTTCACGCACAATTTCACGCGCCGCAATTTCATGTGCGGGGTTGCGTGTGGCGAATTGGCTGGCGATGGCAATGCCAGACAGATCATCCGCAACTTTGGCCAATTCGTCACGCAAATGCGCCACATCCAGCGGTGCGATTTCGCCGCCTGAATGATTGTGACCACCCGCGACATAAATCACCGGATCACCATTGAGCGCCTGCGCAAGCCCTTGTCGTGCAACGTCTTTTTCCGAAAACCCAATCAGGATCAAACCAACGCGCCCACCTTGCCCCTCGACCAGCGCGTTTGTGGCCAGTGTGGTGGACATGGACGCCATCGCAATCTGGGATTTATCCGCGCCAGATTGTTCCAAAACGGATGCAATTGCGCGTGAAATACCGACAGACAAATCATGGCGCGTGGTCAAAGATTTCGCCGATGCAATGACGGTTTCTTCGTCACGGATCAACACCGCATCGGTATAGGTTCCACCCGTATCAACACCCAACATCAACGCCATTTTACAATCCTCTTTGATTGCATCAGATGTAGCGCGTTGAACTTTTTATGTCAGTCGAAAAAAGACGTTTTTAAACCTGTTTAGGCAATATAGCGCAGCGCATTTCGCGCCAAATGCTGCAACTGTTGCGCATAGCTTTCGTCGCTGACATCAGAAATGCCCGTTAGGCCAAAAGAATTGCGCATCATCGACATGCCAATCATTGCTGCCAAAAACATGCCCACGCGCTCTTTTGCCCATGCGCTCCCGACAATGGTTTCAAGCGGTGCAACCACACGTTTTGTGAAATCCTCTTGGACCATATCGCCCACTTCTGGGTCGGTGATATTTGCGATCAACATTTGCACAACCGCCTGCCCCGTTTCATCATCACGAAGCCGCTCTATCAACACTTTGGCCACATCTGGATTGCGGGATTCAAACAACTCGGGCCAATCGTAAACATCGACCAAGGTCGCTTGAAACAGGCCCAGTTTCGATCCGAAATAACGCGACACCAACGCCACATCAACACCCACCTCTGATGTGATATCGCGCAACGATACATTGGAATAGCCGTGCGCCCAAAATTGTTTGCGTGCCACGTTTAAAATGGCTGATTTTGTTTTGTCAGATTTGCTCATGCCCCAGCATTGTCGCGATGCAATGCACATGTCAACGTGAATTGACTTAAACGTTACGCCACCCCCTTTTTCGCCCAAACCTGCGCCATTTCGCACAGTTGTGCCCACACCCGCATCAGTATTTGATCACATTGAATAAGGTGCGGAGAGACACATGACACAAAAACTGACGATCATGATCCTCGGTGGCTATGGTGTTTTTGGTGGGCGTTTGGCGCAATTATTGGCGGATACATCAATTCACATTTACATCGCAGGGCGCAATTTATCCAAGGCACAGGCTTTCTGCGCCGCCCAAACAGGCAGCGCAACTTATTCGCCCATTGGCGTTGATCGTAACGAAATTGCCGCAACACTTAATGATCTGCACCCTGATATTTTGATTGATGCCACTGGCCCATTCCAAGATTACGGCAATGATCCGTATCGGGTTTTGTCAGCATGTATTGCCGCTGGCGTAAACTATCTTGATTTTGCCGATGGTTCCGATTTTGTCTTTGGCACGTCGCAATTTGACGCGGCCGCCAAGGATGCAGGTATTTTCATGCTCTCTGGCGTGAGCAGCTTTCCCGTTTTAACCGCCGCCGTGATCCGCGAAATGGAAAACACGATGGTGGTGCAACAGGTTACGGGTGGCATTGCGCCATCGCCCTATGCAGGGATCGGGTTAAACGTGATGCGCGCCGTTGTTGGCTATGCGGGTGGTGATGTAAAATTGACCCGTGGCGGTGTTGAAACCAGCGCAATCGGGCTTGGCGAAAGCAAATATTTCACCGTGGCACCCCCTGGTGAATTACCGCTGCGCAATTTGCGATTTTCACTGGTTGATGTCCCCGATCTACAGGTCATCCCACGCGCCCATCCCGATATCACCGACATTTGGATGGGGGCAGGCCCCGTGCCCGAAATTTTGCATCGTATTTTGAACCTATTGGCAAAGGCGCGAGCAAAATTCAAATTGCCTGCCTTCACACGATTTTCACCGCTATTTTATTGGGTTTTGAACCGTATGAAGTTTGGCGAACATCGTGGCGGCATGTTCGTGCGCGGCGTTGGAACACGCAACGGCCAACCCCATGAAATGTCGTGGCATTTATTGGCAGAGGGCGATGATGGCCCCTTCATCCCATCCATGGCGATCGAGGTGATTTTGCGCAAGGTTTTGCGTGGGGAACGCCCCGAAAATGGTGCGCGTCCGGCCACAAATGCATTGTCACTCGCTGATTATGATATGGCGTTTAATAATCGCACAATTATCACGGGCTGGCGTGAAAGCATTACCAGTGACGCCCCGATTTATCGCCAAATTTTAGGCGCGGCCTTTGATACCCTGCCAAAACCCGTTCAGGATTTGCACAATGATACCCGCCCGCGCCGCTGGTCGGGGAATGCCACTGGCGAACATGGAAAATCCCGTCTGGCACGCGCCATCGCACGATTGATCGGATTTGCCACAACAGATGGTGAAATTCCTGTCAACGTCACCTTTACCCCATCAAAAAATAGCGAGCTTTGGGAGCGCGATTTCGATGGGCAAAAATTCCGCTCGACCCAATCAATTGGTACGGGACGTGATGCGCATTTGTTAACCGAGCGCTTTGGCGCAGTCCGCGTTTCATTGGCGCTCGTTATTCGCGATGATCGGTTATATTTACAACCACGGCGCTGGACGGTGTTGGGCATTCCCATGCCAAAATTCCTGTTGCCAAGTGGGGACAGTTTTGAATCCACCCTTGATGGCAAATTTCATTTCAACGTGCGCATCGCCGCACCATTGGTGGGTTTAATCGCCGCCTATCGCGGCACTCTCACCCCTGACAAATAACGCCACGTTTCATTTGGCGTTTTGTTTGGCAACACGCTAACCTGCCCGCAAACAACCCAAGGGATTGAACCATGCTCAACACGCTGACGCTCGACATTGATGACAATATCGCATTGGTCACGTTAAACCGCCCCGACAAGAAAAACGCGATGTCATTTGAAATGATGCAGGAACTGGCCGCAACGGGCGCAGAGCTGGCGCAAACCGCGGGGTTGCGTGCGGTGATTATCCAAGGTGCGGATAACACATTTTGTTCGGGCATTGATCTGGCCAGCCTAATGTCGCTTGCGGGTGATCTGGAAGGCGTGAAAAAACGCATGATCGAAGTCCCCGAAGGTGCGCCAAATGAATTCCAAGCTCCCGCCGCCATCTGGGCCGATGTGCCCGTTCCCGTGATTGCGGTGATCGAGGGTGTGTGTTTTGGCGCGGGCGCACAGCTTGCACTTGGCGCGGATTTTCGCATCGCCGCCGAGGATGCCAAATTCGCGATTATGGAGGCCAAATGGGGTCTGATCCCCGATATGGGCATTTCCCAATCCCTGCCCCGTTTGATGCGCGCCGACCAAGCGCTTGATTTGATCATGACAGGGCGCGTTTTGGATATGAAAGAGGCGAAGAAACTGGGCCTGATCACCCATGTTGCCGCTGATCCACTCGCCGTTGCCATGGGGATGATTGATGGGTTGAAGCAACAATCCCCCGATGCATTGGCCGCGTCCAAACGGTTGGTCAATGAAACATGGGGCACCACCAAATCCGCGCTGAATACAGAGGCACGCATTCAGGCCGAAATCATCGGTGGCAAAAACCAGATGGAAAAGGTCGCAGCCCAAATGGCCAAACGCCCGCCCAAGTTCACCTAAGCCCACTTGCCAGCGCCCATTGTGCGCGTTAAGGCAACATCCATGTCACAGAACCCACCAAATCTGCGCCCTGATCTGGCGCCCCGCGCACGTATTGTGGAACCAACCCGCCACGGCCAGCCGAAAATCGGCATGGTATCGCTGGGCTGTCCCAAGGCATTGGTGGATAGCGAACGCATCCTGACACGCTTGCGCGCCGAAGGTTACGCCATCAGCCCTGATTACACAGGGGCTGAGGCCGTGATCGTCAACACCTGTGGTTTCCTTGATAGCGCCAAGGCCGAAAGCCTTGATGCCATTGGCGAGGCATTGTCGGAAAACGGCAAGGTCATCGTCACCGGCTGTTTGGGTGCAGAGGAAGACTACATTCGCGGCACGCACCCATCCGTGCTCGCCGTGACGGGCCCCCATCAATATGAACAGGTGTTGGATGCGGTGCACGCCGCCGTGCCCCCCGCGCCTGATCCCTATATCGATCTGTTGCCTGCCAGCGGTGTGTCACTGACCCCGCGCCATTACAGTTATCTCAAAATTTCAGAGGGTTGTAATCACAAATGCAAATTTTGCATCATCCCCGATATGCGCGGACGGCTGCAATCACGCCCAGCGCATGCCGTGCTGCGCGAGGCGGAAAAATTGGTGGATGCAGGGGTTAAGGAATTGCTGGTCATTTCCCAAGATACCTCCGCTTACGGCGTTGATATCAAACATGCGGTTGATCGCGATCACCGTGCACATATCACCGATCTGACCCGCGATCTGGGATCGCTTGGTGCTTGGGTGCGGCTCCATTATGTTTACCCATACCCCCATGTGCGCGATCTGATCCCGATCATGGCGGATACGTCCAATAACGTGCTGCCCTATATGGACATTCCGTTTCAACACAGCCACCCTGATGTGCTCAAACGCATGGCGCGCCCTGCGAAATCATCCAACACATTGGCCGAAATCGCCGCATGGCGCGACACTTGCCCCGATATCACCCTGCGTTCGACATTTATCGTCGGCTACCCCGGTGAAACCGAGGCGGAATTTCAGCATCTGTTGGATTGGCTGGACGAGGCACAATTGGATCGCGTCGGCTGTTTTCAATATGAAAACGTCGATGGCGCACGTTCAAACGCCCTGCCCGATCATGTGGCGGATGACGTGAAACAAGACCGCTGGAATCGTTTCATGGAAAAATCCCAAGCGATATCAGAGGCGAAATTGGCCGCCAAAGTTGGCACCACCATGGATGTGATTATCGACGATATCGACGAGGACGGCATCGCCACATGCCGCACCAAAGCAGACGCACCAGAGATTGACGGCAACCTGTTTATTGATGAGCGCACGGATACGTTGAGCGTTGGGGATATTGTCAGCGTTGAGGTTGATGAAGCGAGTGAGTATGATTTGTGGGGTCGCCTTGGTTAGAAACACCAAGACCAACCGATGACATTAATAGCAACGCAGCGCCTGACCTTGGGACGGTGCGAAGCGCCTTCCCAGGGGGAAGGTCAGGCGCGGGCAACAAGTTGCCTTCAGTAGAGTTGAGTTCTTGCTTGTGTTGGCATATCGTTGCGCGATATTTATTTAACTTTGTCCATATTTTAAGGAAGAAAATTGAGTATATCAAAAGGTCTTGCAAAACTTACAAGCGAATATGAAACTCAAAGCACATCACCCATAAAGGACAATCCTTTTGCACAATTTGTAACCAACGAATTATCAGCTATATTCCAAGACATCCTTCCCACAGAATTTAATTGCGTTAGCAGTGTTGGTAAGGGGCGGTGGACTTTCGTGCCGTGGGTAGCAGTGTTTCACCCACTGATAACAGAGAGTGCTCAAAAAGGGTATTACATTGTCTACCTTGTTAATAATGCAGACAAAACAATTTCATTGTCTTTGAACCAAGGCGTTGCCCAAATCACAGAGGAATTCGGAAACAATAAATCCGCATGCCAAGAGCTGGCATCTCGCGCCAAAACTATGCGTAGCAGAGTGGAACGTATTCCACCTCGATTGACACAAAGCTCTATCGACCTTGGGGATGCTAAAGGACCAACAAGCGGATATGAAGCCGGACACGTTTTAGGCAGAACCTACACCCTGGACGATCTCGCAAATAATAATACTGTCGAAGAAGATCTTTTTGCAATTCTAGGTGTCTATAAGGAATTGATAACATCTAATGGCTATAGCGAGCTTCCGAATAAAGAAGAGACAGGAATTGAGCTAAGCATAATGGAAAAGAAAAAATTATCTTTACACAAGAAATTTGATGGGCGCGGCAATACCTCAAAGTTTAAGAAATCGATGGGTTATAAATGTATGGTTTGCGAGTTTGATTTTGAAGAAACTTATGGTGAACTGGGGCGCGAATACATTGAAGCTCACCACCTTACACCATTTGCCGACTTAGAAATTGACGCTTTCAGAACTTTAACTGAAAAAGACTTCGCCATGCTTTGCGCCAATTGCCATAGGATGATACATCGTCAAGATGATGTTTCAGACCTAGAAGCACTGAAATTGAGTTTACAAAGATAGGTTCCTGAACCTACACAACCCGCCCCATAGGGTGTGCGGAATTTCTTCGAAAATCCGCATTGCTACGGGCGCGGGCGGCTTGCGCCGCCTTGGTTTTCAAGCACAAACCTTACGTCTAATCCCCCCAACTTCCCCAAATCGGTAAAATTTGGCACTTATTTTGCCGCAATTCGATCCTATGTTTCATATTATGGAACAGAGACATCCAAATTATTATCCCCCTTACAGCCGCCCCGAACGGGTGGCGGATGGGATGATGCATGCCTTGGGGATCATCGGTTCGTTGGTTGGGGGTGTTGCGCTTTTGATCTTGGTCACGCGCATTGGCGAGCGGGGCGATATTGCCGCCGCAACGGTTTATGCCATCGCCATGGTTTTCGCGTTTAGCGCATCCGCGCTCTATCATTTCACACCGATTGAACGCCTGCGCCCAACGTTTCGCAAATTCGATCACGCCGCGATATTTTTAAAAATCGCGGGCACATACACACCGTTGGTGGTGTTGATCGGGGGCGGGTTTAGCTATTCTGTATTATGCCTTGTCTGGTTGATTGCGCTGGGCGGGATGATTTGGAAGGTGTTTTTTTGGCAAACACCGAATTGGAAATCCACGTTATTATATCTCGCCCTTGGTTGGCTCAGCCTCGCACTCGCTTGGCCGATCATTCAAACCATGCCGATTGCCAGCTCTGCCTTGATCGCGGCGGGTGGGTTAACTTACACGGCCGGTGTCGTATTTTACCGCTGGGATAGCTTGCGTTATTCGGTGGCGATCTGGCATGGGTTTGTTCTGGCCGCATCCGCCTGTTTGTTTAGCGCGATTATCCTTGGCCAATTGGCACGGGCAATTTAGCCATCCAATTCCACAATGCGGCGTTCCTGCACGGCCGTTAAACATGGCACACTTGCCCCGCAATCATTACGCACCTTTAAAAATTCACGCTGTGATGCCAACAGGTTTTTGCGCGCTTGCCCACCCAGCCGATCACGAAGCGCAAAATAAAGAGCCGATGCGCGTCGATCCAATGACGCCAAATAAGCATCACCACACAACGTAAATTCCGTCGCCGTTCCCGCCTTGTTACAATCAAAGCTGGGGTTTGGTGTTTCCTTTGCAAATGTATTTTCAACAGGCGCGGTTGCCACAGGTTGCGTGGTTACAGGTTGCAACAATGGTTGTGGCGTCAGCGCCGAATGCGGTTTGGTTGGAAGCGTTTCGGATTCTTCGATCTTTTCCACTGGGGTGGAAACAACCATGACCTTCATGTCGTCAAACACCTTTTTACGACAGGCGCGCACATCCATTAATTGCGCCCCTGCTTCGGCACGCAGAACGCCAACATATTCCTTTTCGTTAAACTCGCCCGCGGCAGACACGCCGACATCAACAAGTTTATTCATGATGCCGCCGATCTTTGCCTCGGCATCGCCGCTGATTTTAACGCCCTGTTGTCCACCCGAATATTGATATTCACCACAAACCGCATCCATCATTTCGCGCAGCAAATCCAAACGCGGGTCTTGGGCATGGGCAGTTGGGGCGATAAGAAACAATAATAAAAAGAACTTGGTAAATAAATTCATAACGATACGACCTCCGAAAATTGAAGATTATCGCAAGATACTATCATTTATGGCGTGAAAATTAGAGTCTCTTTTTTGCGCACATTATTTTAGCGCATCAAGATAGGTACGCACACAGGTTTGCACATGGCGAAAACGATCACCACCCAGATGCGTGCCGCCATACCATCGGGTTACCACAATGATATGATCGAACACGCCGTCGCGTTCCAACATGCGCAAAATAATTGCGCCCGCCCCCGATTCACCATCGTCGTTTTTGATCTGTGTGCCATCGGATTGAATCATCGCCCATGTGTTATGGGTGGCCTTTGCATATTTCTTTTTGCGCTTAAGGGTTTTGATAAATGCCAATGCGTCGTCACGGCTGGCAACCGCGCCACCGCTGACCGCGTATTTCGAACCCTTGTCCGATACCACATTTTCAATCTGTAACATATGGCTGGTTTGGCGGTTTTTGCGTGGTTTGACAAGCTGGCGATCTGTCCCCCGCTTGTCCGCCATATGTCCGACAGTTGTCCGACACTTGTCCCACGGGTGTTTTTACGTCTTTACGCGCCACGGCTCACTGCCTAAGCTGTCGTTATGTTTACAATCGAACACGAATTTGACGCCACCGTAGTGACACTAGTTGATGACGGAGAAATCCCGTTGAAAGAGGATGTCACCATCAATGCATTCGCATCACAAGTCACCATAGAACAGCTTGACCCGCGCACCGAAACGGTGATGCGTATCACGCTGTCAAACGCACAGCTGCGCGATTTACAAGCGGCACTGGATTTACCCGAAGGCAGTTATATGTTTGAAGGCAAAACGCCTTAGGCATAAAGCCCGCACAGCACGATAATCCAAACGATCAACCCCGTGATCGCGGTCAGCGCCACAGCGGCGCAACCTGCATCCTTGGCCTTTTTGGACAGGGGATGAATGTCGTCTGAAATGCGATCAATACAAGCCTCGATCGCGGTGTTGAGCAACTCCACCACAAGGATCAAAAGACCCAGCGCAATCAACAATGCCTGTTGCGTTGTGCTGATGGGAAACACGAATGTCAGCGTGATCGAAATAATGTTGATCACCACCCATTGAGGAAAGCTTGCTTCGTCTTTCCAAGTGATCGCTATCCCTTCCCACGTGTTTACACAGCGGGTGATGAAACGTTTGCTTTCGCGCGCGACATAATTGAACATGCGTTTAATCCTGAAGCTCTGGCAGGTTTTTAAACAACTCCAGCGCCTCTGCGTTTGCCAAGGCTTCGGTGTTTTTCACAGGGCGTCCATGCACAACATCGCGCACCGCAAGTTCCGTAATCTTTCCCGATTTGGTGCGCGGAATATCGGCCACCGCTATGATTTTTGCAGGTACATGGCGCGGGGTTGCATTGGCGCGGATTTCCTTGCGGATCCGCGTTGCCAGTTCATCGTCCAATGTCACACCATCGCGCAGGCGCACGAACAATACGACACGCACATCATTGTCCCATTGCTGGCCAATGACCAAGCCTTCTAGCACCTGTTCGATCCGCTCCACTTGACGATAGATTTCCGCAGTACCAATACGCACACCCCCTGGGTTTAATACCGCATCAGAACGCCCGAAAAACACAACGCCACCCTCTGGCGTGATTTCGACCCAATCGCCGTGATGCCAGACATTATCGAATTTCGCGAAATAGGCATTGTGGTATTTTTCGCCCAATGGGTCATTGAAAAAACCAATTGGTTGCGATGGATGCGGGCCAACACAAACCAACTCGCCCGGTTCGCCATTGGTTTCGCGCCCTTCGTCATCAAACACCCGCACATCCATGCCCAATTGGCGTTTTTGACATTGGCCAGAGTAAACGGGGCTGATCGGACTGCCCCCTGTGAAACACGCGGCGATATCTGTGCCACCCGCGATGGATGATAGGCATACATCTGATTTCCACGCGTCATAGATATATTCAAACCCTTCTGGTGCGAGCGGTGAACCTGTGGAAAATATCGTGCGCAGATCGGACAGATCATGTGTGGTTGCGGGGGTAATCCCACCCTTGGCACAGGCATCAATATATTTCGCAGATGTGCCAAAATGTGTAACCTTTTCACGCTGTGCGATATCGGCTAGGCGATTGCCATCTGGATAAAACGGAGACCCGTCGAACAATATCAATGTGGCCCCTGATGCCAGTCCGCTGACCAACCAGTTCCACATCATCCAGCCACAAGTGGTGAAATACATCAAGCGATCACCGGGGCGAATGTCGCCTTGCAACTGATGTTCTTTGACATGCTGCAATAACGTACCACCAACGGAATGGATAATACATTTTGGCAAACCCGTTGTGCCCGATGAAAACAGGATGAACAAAGGTGCGTTAAATGCAACGCGGGTGAATGCGATTTCTTGGGGTTCAATTGATGCCGTGAAATCCGCAAGGCTTGTACATTTATCACCCAATTCAAGGGCAGATAGATCAGTCCCTATATAAGGAGTAATAATCACCTGTTGCACGCTTGGAATATCCGCACCCAATTTCTGTGCGGTTTCAACGCTTGAAAATTCTTTGCCGTTATAAAAATAACCATCAGCGCAAAACAAAAGTTTTGGTTCTATTTGGCCAAAACGATCCATCACACCATTATAGCCAAAATCAGGTGAACATGATGACCAGACCGCACCAAGGCTGGTAACCGCTAACATCGCCGCCAATGTATAAGGTGTGTTTGGAACAAATGCCGCCACGCGATCACCCTGCCCGATACCCTGTTTAATCAGAGCTTGTTGAATACGCGAAGTCTGTGCATGCAATTCATCCCAGCTCCATTCCAAGCGATCACCATTTTCACCGTGAAACACCACAGCCGCATCGCCACCCTTTTGGCGCAAAAGGTTTTCGGCGTAATTCAATTGTGCGTTTGGGAAGAATTTGGCGTTTTTTACATCCACTTCATTTTTTAGCGCAAGATTTCCCCGCTCTCCGATGATATTGGCGAATTCCCAAAATGCCGACCAAAACGCAGCTTTGTCTTGGACCGACCAATTCCAAAGCGCATCGTAATTCGGGATTGAGCCCGCTGTTTTTGGTAAACCATTGATAAATTGTTGCGTCAAACTCGCGGTGATCCGCGCATCAGATGGCTGCCAAAGTTGCTTGCTCATAGTTCTCTCCCCATTTGTTGCAGGATTGATGGGCAATATCGATTGGCAGGTCAAGCAAAACAGCCCAAATCAGATTGAGATGATTGCAAATCTTACTGGATGTTAAAAACACATGGGTCGGAAACACCCAAAGGTGGTGTTTTGCATAACATACGTGCCACCTGCCAAGCGGCAACAACTTTGGGCACATAGGCGCGGGTTTCTGCGTAGGGTGGAACGCCTTCGTGTTTTTTCACCGCATTTTCACCTGCGTTATACGCAGCCAGTGCAAATAATGGGTCGTGGCGAAATTCGGCAAGCAGCCATTCCAGATATGCCGCACCACCCGTTATGTTTTGAACGGGGTCTGTAACATCTTCTACATTGAACCGCTCGGCGGTGGCCGGGATCAATTGCATTAACCCCTGTGCTCCTGCACTGCTGGTCACATCAACCCGACCGCCAGATTCCACCGAAATGATCGCCAACAAGAACGCGGGCGAAACCTGTTTGCCCAATGATGCAATCAAAATGTCCTTGCCAAATTTGTTCACCAGACCTTGCATTGAATCGAGTTGCGGTTTGAGAGCAGCGTTTTTTTCCGTCTCTTTTTGCAACTTGGCCACCGCGACATTCATCCGATTGATATCCGCATTGGCAAGGTTTGGTGATACTTCTGACCAGAACCAATCTTGCAAATCCACATCATCGGGTGTTGCAGCAACCTCTGGTTCCGGTATTGGTGCCTCTACCGTTGGTTCGATTTGGATGTTGATGCGCGGACCTTTGCGGTTTGGATCAACCTTTACCCGCTTAAAGGTAAAGTCCGCATTTTGCGAAAATACAGGTGAAACTGTGAAAAATGCTGGAATCAACGCAATTGCGATTCCTTTACCGATCGAATTTAGCCACATGAATTCACCCTTTTTGACCATTAGACACGTAAAAAAACCAAAAACCAGCGTTAAAATCGGGCGGGAATAAGGGCAAAAGAGCGCAAACTTGTGTCTTTTGGACCGCAAAGCAAAAAAAATTGAGCGATAAGTTGCTGTTTTATAAGGGTAAATCAAAAAATATTTAGATTTGTTCGAAAAACATTCCTAAAAACCAATTGTTGCCGCAATTGGTGTCTTTATTTGTATCACCGAGAACGGGAAGTGTCGATCAACGCTAAGACGATCACAACTATCTAAACCAATGCCTCATGAGGGTGGGGCGACTTAAAACTTGAAAAGGGTAAAATTATGAAACTATTTAACATGTTCAAAAAAGACGAATCTGGTGCGGTTACTGTAGACTGGGTTGTTCTTGCAGCTGCTTTGGTTATCTTGGCTTTGGGTATCGGCAACGTATTGCGTGGCCCAATCAGCGAAACAGTTGGCAAAATCGCGACACAAGTTGAAAACTCAGGTACAGCAATGGAAGAAGCTGCTGCTGAAGCAACTGGCTCTTAATAGCTGACTTGGTTTCAAGACACAGCGTTTTGTCACCAAATAGAATTTGAATTCGAAAACAGCCCCGCGGGGCTGTTTTTTTCATCTAACACACAGATTATTTATCCCTGCAAGTCTTGCTTGTATTCTTATGATGCTTATGATGAATGCTGTTGTGAAACAAATTTCACTTTGACGCCGACCAAACATTGGGAACTTTAAATGCGCATTTTATCCATCTTAATTCTTCTGCTTGGTTTGGCCATCGCTGGCACGGTTGCGTATATGGTTATGCAACGTCTGACCGAACAAGATCAGTTGGTTGCGCAATTGCGTGGCAAAGTCGCGAAAAACATCAAATTCGTTCCTGTTGCCATTGCCACCAAAGATTTGAAATACGGCAAGCGGCTTGGCGACAAAGATGTTAAATTTATTGATTGGCCAAGCGAAGGCGTTCCGAAGGCCGCATTCAACAGCAAAGAAAAACTGTTTGGTGCAGAAGGTGTAGAAACCGAACCACGCACAGTTTTGCGCGCAATTGATGCGGGCGAAATTATTTCAGTAAAAAAAGTTTCTGATTTTGGTCAAGGTGGGGGGCTATCCACAACATTGGGCCAAGGTTTACGCGCATTCGCATTGCGTGTTGATGTGGCATCCGGTGTATCCGGCTTCTTACGCCCAGGTGATAATATCGATGTTTATTGGACCGGTCGTGTCGGTAACGAAACCATTTCACGTCTGATCCTTGATGGCATCACATTGATCGCGATTGATCAGATTTCTGACGAAGATATCAATCGTTCTGTGGTTGCGCGCACAATTACGGTGGCTGTACCACCGCGTACCGTTGCATCATTGGCGCAAGCCCAAGCAACAGGGAAATTGCAAATGGCATTGCGTGGCGTCGAAGACACCGAAAAGAACGAAGAAGAAATCGAGATCAACCAGCGCATCTTGCTTGATATCAAAGAACCAGAAAAAGCGGCACCTGTTGCCAAGAAACAGGTTTGCACAGTAGTTTCCCGCCAAGGCGGTGAAGTAAAACGCATTCCTGTTCCGTGTAACTGACCCAATTTTTCATACCTGCCTTTTACAGACTGTTGCGTGTTGTCCACATAATTTGTGGCGTCCAAGATATTGATTCTTGAAATAAAACACGAATTGTTCCACAGTCAGACAATAACGACAAAAAAATATGTCACACACCCGTGGTTCAGAGAGGCAGGATCACAATGAAACTACGCAATTTACTTGCGGCAAGCTTGATCGGCTTGTCCAGCAGTACAGCAATTGTTGATATCGCAGCAGCACAATCAACATTGAAAATTATGCGCGGAGCTACGTCCAGTAACATCCGCATTTCACTTAACCGCGCTGTCGTGATGGAAGCAGACCAACCGTTTGCCGAATTATCCGTTGCAAACCCAGGCGTGGCCGATGTTGCGGTTTTAACCGATCGCACCATTTATATCATTGGTAAAACCCCAGGACGCACCACGTTGACGTTATTGGGACCAGAAGGCAACTTGATCACCAATGTTGAAATTCAAGTCGCACCTGATATCGCAGAATTCAAAGAGCGTTTACGCGAAATTCTGCCCGATGAAAAAATTGATGTCCGCACAGCGGGTGAAGGCATCGTATTAAGCGGCACGGTGAGTGGTATTCAACCATTAAGCCAAGCATTGGAGTTGGCTGGGCGTTATGCGCCAGACAAAGTGACCAACTTGATGAATGTTGGCGGCGCACAACAGGTAATGTTAAAAGTACGCTTTGCCGAAATGAGTCGCTCAGTATCAAAAGAGCTAAGTGCAAGCATCGGATTTATTAACGGTGCTGGCGATGTCGCCGCAGGTGCGGGGCAAGCCGTACAAGGCAGCAACTTTAGCGGTTTCCTTGGCGGTGGGATCGGTGGAATTACATCCAGCAACAATCGTCAGGGCATGCTTGGGTTGGATTTCAGTGTCGGTGGCGCGACCATGGGGCTTTTGCTTGAAGCTCTTGAAACTAAGGGCATGGTTCGCACATTGGCGGAACCAAACTTGACCACAATTTCAGGTAAAGAAGCAAACTTCCTTGCTGGTGGTGAATTCCCAATCCCTGTGAGTGACGGCGAAGGCGGATATTCGATTTCTTATCGTCCGTTTGGTGTTCAAATGGAATTCACGCCAACAGTTTTGCGTGATTCTTTGATCAATCTGGTCATTAACACATCTGTAAGTAACGTTGACTCGACCAATTCAATTACAACAGGCGGTATATCTGTCCCTGCGTTCAGCGAACGTCGCGCAGAAACTGTTGTTGAGTTGAAAGACGGGCAAAGCATCGCGATTGCGGGTCTGTTGCAAGACAACTTTAACGATGTCGCGTCTCAGGTTCCTTGGATCGGCGACGTTCCAATCCTTGGGTCACTGTTTCGCAGTGCCGATTACGCGCGCAGCCAAAGTGAACTGGTGATTATCGTTACGCCGCACTTGGTAACACCTGTCAATGGCGACAGCTTGGTATTGCCAACGGATCGTGTGAAATTGCCAACAGAAGCGGATTTGTTCCTGAATGGTAAAACAGCAGCACCAAAATCACGTGGTGTCGTACAAGGCACCGCAGCGGGCTCTGTTTCATCGCAGGATTACAAAGGTTCCTATGGATATGTGGTGGAGTAAGACAATGACATTGAAAAAACTTACAATCAGCATTTCGTTCCTTGCCGCTCTTGGCGCTTGTGCACCTGAATCTCGATACACAACACTGGGCGGGCGTGACGCTGGCGCCGATGCGTTGCACGGTGGATTTGGATATGCCACGGCCAATAATGTTAAGGTCATGTCAATCAGCGAACGTCTGGAATACATCAAAAGCTTGACGCGTTTGTTCGCATCAGAGGCACCCGCCACAATCAACTTTGCGTTTGATTCAGCGAAACTTGATGCAAACGCACAAGCACAGCTTCGCCAACAAGCACAGTGGATTTTGGCGCACCCTGACATCACGTTCCGTGTGTTTGGACATGCTGATAAAGTGGGTAGCAATGCTTACAACCAGCGTTTGGGTAAACGTCGTGCACAGGCCGCGGTCAATTATTTGATCGCACAGGGTGTTGATCGTCGCAAAGTGGAAGCCGTGGTTTCATTTGGCGAAACACGCCCCTTGGTATTAACCCAAGGCCGCAGCCGCGAGAACCGTCGCACAGTGACCGAGGTTAAAGGGTTCTATAACCCAGCGAATGATGGTTTGCTGGATGGCAAATACGCCCGCGGTATTTATCGCCGTTATGTTGGTGAAGGCGACAACACACAGGTGAGTTCAAACCAATAAGTTGAAGCTTAACAAAAAATAAACCTTTCGAGTGCAGCAGAAACGTGTCTTTGCTGCACTTTTTTTATGGGCATTGCCCCGCCCTGCCCCAAAAAAAGCCATATTCTTTCTATACTTGGCTTATGGTTAGCACTTAAGAATATGATTTTATCGATTCGCTAATACGAGGGAAGTAAGGGACATGACATCTGACAATAGCGGCCGCATCATTGCATGCGCAATTGCACCAAATCTTGAAGCCTTTGATCAAATCATTGATCAGATGCAGGATTTATTTGGCGAAAATTGGGGCGGATTGAATTTAGAAGACGCACTACCAGTTTTGAACAGCCGCCATTCTGAACAGATGGATCATGTGTTGATTGCAATTGATGAAACTGATGATGTTGATATTGAAAATATCGTCGAAATTGTTGGCGCGGCAAAGTCTCGCCAATTGTCGGTTACATTGGTCACAAAAAACCTAGATGCCGTTTCATTACAACAACTTATGCGGTCTGACGCCGATGACTTTCTTCCCTATCCATTGCCCGATGGTGCATTGAAAGCATCCTTTGCAAAGGCTGAAGAAACCCCGGTTGAAACGAAACCCGCTGCGCCGATGATGAATTTTGATCTGACTGACACAGGCGCACCATCAACACCAATTCCACAGGATGCATCCGCTGCACCTGCAGCGCCCGCAATTGAAGACCCTGCACCCGTTGCAGAACCTGATGTTGCAGCGGCCACACCAACCGCGGCCGCGCCCGAGGCGCCGACATTTAATGCAGCACCTGAACCACAAGACGTGCAGCCCGCAGCAGAACCAGCGCCCCAAGCGCAACCAGAAACACCTGCGCCTACGCCCGCTGCCCCACAAGAGGCACCGCAAGCTGCCCCATCAAATGTGCAGCCTATTGCGCCACCTGCCCCGGCACCACAACAAGCACCTGTGGCAACTGGCAAGGATGGAATTTTACTGCCTGTTTATGGATTGGCTGGTGGTGTTGGCGCATCGACACTTGCTGCCAACCTTGCTTGGGAAATTCAAAATATCATTGCCAAAGACGACGCAAAGGTTTGTTTGCTAGATTTCGGTTTCCAATTTGGGTCGATCGCAACATATCTTGACGTTGGGCGTTCTGATATTGGATTGGAATTATTGTCTTCTGGCGTTGGGCTAGACAGCCAAGCGTTTAGCCAAGCCGTGCCCAAATACAAAGGCAAATTAGACGTATTGCCCGCACCAATTGATGCGGTTCCGCTCGAAGTTGCAGATGCAGAAGAAATTGCACAACTGCTTGATTTGGTCACATCAATGTATGATTACGTCATCGTTGATTTGCCAACCGCATTGGTAAGCTGGAGCGAAGCCGTATTGCAACGCGCCAAACTTTACCTTGCTGTGGGCGAAGTTGAAATGCGCACCGCACAAAATGCGTTGCGTTTCTTGCGCGTTTTGAAATCCGATGATCTGCCATATGAAAAGGTGCAGTTCATCATGAACCGTGCACCCAAGAAAACCGATCTGTCAGGGCGTTCACGGATGAAACGCATGTCAGACAGTTTGAACGTAGAATTCCGTTGGGCGCTGCCTGATGGTGGCAAACAAGTCTTGAATGCATGTGACCAAGGGACACCCTTGGCCGAAGTGGCGGGCCGCAACCCGCTGCGAAAAGAAATTCGCAAAATTGCCGAAAATCTGGTTTCTGTTGCCAAGGACTCGGCGGACGTAAAAGCAAGGGCATAACGTATGTTTAAAAAGTACCAAAAGCCAGCAACACCTACTGGCGCAACACTCGCACCCGTTTCAACATCTGCTGCGGTTGCAAAACCCACCGCAAAAGCGGCGGCGCCTGCGCAACAGGCCATGTCCAAAGAGGACAAACGCCGTCGGATGTTGATGGATCTGCGTCTTGATATGCACCGCAGGCTTTTGGAAAACTTGAACTTAGCCGCGATTGAGACGGCCAGTGACGCGGATTTGAAACGCGAAATTCTGGCCATTACAATGGATGGCTTGGCGGAAACTGGTACGGTTTTGAACAAAGCCGAACGCGAAAACCTGATCCAGGAATTGTTTGACGAAGTTACCGGCCTTGGGCCGTTAGAGCCATTGTTGAAAGACGAAGATATCAACGATATTTTGATCAACGGCTGTAAACAGATTTTCGTCGAGGTTGACGGTAAACTTTCCCTGACAGATGTTCAATTCAGCGACGAACAGCATTTGCGTCGTGTGATCGATAAAATCGTTTCCGCTGTTGGTCGTCGTATCGACGAAAGTAACCCATATGTTGACGCGCGTTTGACCGATGGTTCGCGCTTTAACGCAATGGTTCCACCCATCGCCGTTGACGGTGCATTGGTTTCCATTCGTAAATTTAAAAAAGAAAAGCTCAGCATCGATAAATTGATCGCATTTGGTGCCTTTTCCGAAGAGATGGCCGCATATTTGCAAGCCGCCGTTTCCTGTCGTTTGAATATCATCGTTTCGGGCGGTACAGGTTCAGGTAAAACCACAACGCTTAACGCATTGTCTGGCTTTATCGCCAATAACGAACGTATCGCGACAATCGAGGATACGGCCGAGCTTCAATTACAACAAACCCATATCGCACGTATGGAAAGCCGCCCCGCCAACGTTGAAGGCAAAGGCGAAGTTTCACAACGTGATCTTTTGAAAAACGCTCTGCGTATGCGACCAGATCGTATCATCGTGGGTGAGACGCGTGGCGACGAGGTTATCGATATGTTGCAGGCGATGAACACCGGTCACGATGGTTCGATGACAACAATTCACGCCAACTCTGCACGTGATGCGACATCGCGTATGGAAAATATGATTGCGATGACGGGTGTGGAAATGCCGCTTCGTGCAACGCGTTCACAAATCGCATCCGCGGTAAATGTGGTGGTACAGGTGAAACGTCTACAAGACGGTTCGCGTCGTATGACCTCTATTTCTGAACTGACCGGTTTGGAAGGTGACATTATTTCTATGCAAGAGATCTTTAAATACGACATCCTCCGCACTAACTCTGAGGGTAAGATCGAAGGACGGTTTACCCCAACAGGTATCCGCTCAAAATTCACGGATCGTTTCGAACAATGGGGTTACGGTCTGCCGACCAGCATTTATACCCAAACCGCGGCGCAATAGGGGAAAACCATGGGCTATCAGGCAATTATATTTCTGTTGATTTTTATCGGCGTGATTTTGATCGTCGAGGGCCTGTACCTTATGGCATTTGGCAAAACGATTAGTAATGCCAAAACACTGAACCGTCGTTTGGCATTGCTGGAACAAGGTAAAGATCAAGAAGAAGTGTTGCAAACGTTGCGCAAAGAACGCGATCAGCATCGCCGTTCACTATCGCTTCCGATTGTATCGATCCTTACTAAAAAAGCGGCGCAAGCGAATATTCAGTTTTCGCCCCGCGCATTGTTTATGATCATGATCTTTGTTGCGATTTTCAGCTTTATCATGTTGTCATTTTTCACTAGTGCCAGCCCAACCACATGTGGCATTGTTGCCGTCATCTTGGGCGTCGGTGGCGTTTATTATTGGTTAAACTCCAAGGCGAAAAAACGTATTTCAGATTTCGAAGAACAGCTTCCTGACGCGGTTGATCTGGTTGTGCGCTCACTAAAAGTTGGGCACCCGTTTTCCAGCGCAATTAACGTGGTCGCCGCGGAAATGCCCGACCCAATCGGAAGCGAATTTGGCATTATCGCCGATGAGGCAACATATGGCATGGAAGTAACCGAAGCGTTAAACGACATGGCGGATCGTATCGATTTACAAGACGTTCGCTTTTTCGCGGTTGCTGTTGGTATTCAGGCACGTTCAGGTGGTAACTTGGCCGAAATTTTAGACGGCTTATCCAAAATTATTCGTGCACGGTTCAAACTTTTCCGCCGTGTACGTGCCATCACCGCAGAGGCAAAATGGTCAGGCTGGTTTTTGTCAGTCTTTCCATTTGGTGCGTTGGTTGCCATCCAATTGATGAACCCAAATTATTATGACGCGATTAAAGAAAGTGTAATTTACGTACCTGGCGCAATTTTTGTTATCGCGATGTTGGTGGTCAACATCTTTGTAATGCGCGCAATGGTTAATATTAAAGTATAGACAGGGTAGCGATTTGGAACTTATTCAAGAAATTTTCGCATTTATTGTAGACGCATTGGGGCCCAATGGGCCGTTAATCGTAATTGGTATGCTTGGCGTATTCCTGATTATGATCGCGCTTCCGATGGCCTTGAAACGCCAGGTGGATCCGTTTGATAAATTGGAAGGCTCGACAGCGTTTATTCCAGCCAACAAAAACGATCCCAAGAACAAGGCCGCCTTGCGTCAGAAACAATCAGGGCCCAACCTTGATCGATTTGCTGCGTATTTGGAACCACAGGACCAAAAACAATATAGTGCGCGGCGGCTCAAGCTGATCCAAGCGGGATATCGCACAAGTAGTGCGGTGCGCACATTTCACGCTGCGCAATTGCTATTGTCCTTGGGGGCATTGGTGGCCGCGTCTTTATATGTGTTCTTGTTTACCGAAGGTAGCACACCGATCAAAATGGCCTTGATGATTTTGGGGCCAGCGTTGGCGGGTTATTACCTGCCCCATTATTGGGTGGAACGCCGTCGTCAAACCCGCCAAACGGAATTGTTAGAAGCGTTTCCCGATGCGTTGGATTTGATGTTGATCTGTGTGGAATCTGGCCAAACCTTGGATCATACGATTTTGCGGGTTTCGCGCGAAATTGAAGATGGCTATCCAACATTGGCCGAAGAGCTCACGATCATTTCAAACGAAATGCGCGCTGGTAAGGATCGTTCAACAGTGTTGCGTGATTTCGCAAGCCGAAGCGATGTTGCGGATATCAAGGCATTCGTAACCGTTCTTATTCAGTCAGCAACATTTGGTACCACCATCGGTGAAGCGTTGCGTCTGTTTTCATCAGAGATGCGTGACAAACGCGTGATGCGCGCCGAAGAAAAAGCAAACACATTGCCTACAAAAATGACACTGTGTACAATGCTATTTATCTTGCCACCGCTTCTGGCGATTTTGATCGGTCCATCTATTTATGACATCTATCGTTTCTTGGTCCTGGGCCAAAGCCAATAAAATAAAAACAACGCTCGGCGTCGCCAGTATTTTGATTTTGGCGACAGCCTGCGATCCCGCCAATAAACCACTAAAATCTCTCAATGATGGGGTGAATGCCCCCGTTGGATTTTCCCGCGTTGACGAAGCCGTTGATGGTTTGATTGTCGGGCATCGTTTAATGGCAGGTGGTGAATATGAATTGGCATTGCGCGCATATAACCGCGCAGCAGTCGATCAAGGGTTTAGCGTTGATGTTCTCAGTGCGCTTGGATCCGCAAACCTGCGGTTGGGTCGATTGGGTCAGGCAAAACAATTGCTGGAACTTGCAGTTGAAAAGGACAAAGAATTTGTTCCTGCATGGAATAATTTGGGTGTTGTTCTGTCAAATCAACAACAATACGGCGAAGCAGAGCGTGTTTTCAGGCTTGCCTTTGCGCTGGATAGTGGCAAATCGGACGAAATTCGCGCAAATTTAACACAGGCTATCGCAAATCTAGAAGAAAGTCGTTATTCTACTGTTAATAATAACAATAACTTTGCGTTGGTTCGACGCGGCAACGGACGATACTTGCTGTTAAAATCATAACGCATACGGGCAGTTACAGGGAATTGGTCATGCGGAAATTTCTATTTTCGACTGTCGCAATCATCGCGTCGAGCACGCTATTGGTGGCTTGTGACAAGAATAGCAAATCAAAAGAAGAAAAAACCGTTGTGGGTGTGGTGGATGAAACCAACCTAAACGACATCATGTTAACAATGGCAGACCCAAACGAAGCCGCCGCGTATTTCCGCGATGCTTCTGTAAAAGATCCAGAGCGGATCGACCTTAAACGTGGTCTGGCAAAATCTTTGGTACGCGCAAAACGTAACGAAGAAGCGGTGCTGGTCTATGAAAAATTGGTCAACGAAGAAAAATCGGTTTCACAGGACCGCATTGATTTCGCCGGTGCATTGATCAGCAGCAATCAATGGAAACGCGCAGCAGAACAGCTTAACCTCGTCCCCCCTACCGTTGAAACATATCAACGTTACCGGTTTGAAGCGATGATCGCCGATTCCCAACAAAAATGGAAAAAGGCAGATAGCTTTTATGAAACGGCGGCGGGTCTTACGACACAGCCATCTGGCATTTTAAATAACTGGGGTTATTCGAAATTTGTGCGCGGTGATTACAAAGCGGCCGAAAAGCTGTACCTCGAAGCAATCACCTATGATCCCAAATTGTTCACCGCCAAAAACAATCTTGTCATGGCGCGTGCGCAACGCGGTGAATTTGCACTGCCCATCATTCAAATGACCGAAATTGAACGCGCAGAGCTAACCTATACAGCGGGGCTAAGCGCCATTAAGCAAGGTAAAATCGATATCGGGCGCGGAATGGTGGAAGAGGCGATTGATCTTCACCCACGCCATTTTGCGGCGGCTGTTGATACATTGAAAGCATTGAATAAGAATGTCGTAAGATGAGCGAATTTGGGCTGTGGTTTTTTCTGTGCGTAACATTTCCAATTGTGATTTGGTGCGCATGGAGTGACCTTAAAAATATGACGATCCCGAACAAAGCGAATATCGCATTATTTGCAGTATTCGTCATTTTCGGTGCATTTTTCATGCCCCTGCCCGAATTTGGGATCCGAATTTTACAGGCCGTCGGCGTTTTGATTTTGTTTTTCATCCTTAATTCCATGGGTTTAATTGGTGGTGGCGATGCAAAATTATTTGCGGCAATCGCGCCTTTTGTTGCTTATCGCGATGTAACCATATATCTGTTTTTATTGTCTTTTTTATCAATTGCGGCGGTGGTTTTGCATCGCGTAGTGGATCGCACGGCATTAAAAACAACACTCTTTGCGAATTGGAAATCTTGGTCTGAAAAAATCAAATTTCCATTTGGCCTTCCTTTGGCGGGATCGTTGTCCGCCTATCTTCTGTACAGCGCAATGCAATAATCACAGTAGATATTAAAAACCCACACCAATTGATAAGAATTTGATTTTGCCTCAAAAAACGCGCATTCTTGGATGATAATGCACGCGATGCATGGATATAGAACCGAATTTTTCCAAGGGTAATACATATGGATTTTCGCAGTACGCAATTTGGCAAAGGTCGCACAAAAGAGCCCGCACCAGAAAAGTCGATTGTTTCAACGCTGACAAAACGTGAAAAATCGACATCGGCGCAAGAGGAAAGCCGCGCGATTATTCCGCCTAAAGCCCCGCGCAATATCGAAGAAACGGGCCTTGGCACCGTATTTATGCGCGATATTTTGATCAAAACGATTTTCCGCACCAATCTTGAAACAGTATCTCAAATGTCCAAGGTGTTATGTGTCGGCGCCCCCGTTGTGAACGAATTGATCACCATTTGTCGCGACCAACAATTGATTGAAACACTTGGTAAAACGGGTGACACGGAAAATTCCGAGCTCCGCTATCAATTGACAGAAAACGGCAAAGCGCGCGCAATCGAAGCATTCATGCAATCCGAATATTTCGGTGCAATGCCAGTGCCAATGTCCATGTTCGCCGAACAAGTTGAGCGCCAATCCGTATCCCATTTGACGATCAAAAAGGAACGTTTGGTTGAAAAATTCAAAGGGGTTGTGATCAGTGCATCATTGCTCGATCAAATCGGCCCTGCGGTAAATTCGGGCAAATCTGTTTTGTTTTACGGCCCACCTGGCAATGGTAAATCAACACTTGCTGGGCGCATTCGCGATGCCATCGGTGAAAAAATCTATATCCCCAGATTTTTGGAATATCAGAGCCAAGTTATCTCGCTTTATGATCCGATTGTGCATGAACAAGCCGTCGAAGAACATGACGACATCAGCGCATTGCGTGTACGCGCGGATCGTTTTGATGCGCGATATGTTCTTTGTCGCCGTCCCGCGGTTTTAACAGGTGGTGAATTGCGCCTTGATATGTTGGATTTGATTTACAATCCAGTGTCCAAAACCTATCAGGCTCCGTTACAGTTAAAATCAACTGGCGGTTTGTTTATCGTCGATGACCTTGGGCGTCAGGTTGATCCACCACAGGCCATGATTAACCGCTGGATTACCCCGATGGAAGCGGGCGAAGATATCCTTGCGCTTAACTCGGGTGAAAAATTCCTTGTGCCATTTGACACGCTGGTTATTTTTTCAACCAACTTTCACCCCAAAGAAATCTTTGATGGTGCTGCGTTGCGACGGATTAATTCCAAAATTCTGATTGATGCGCCAAATCGCGAACAGCTATTGCAAATCATGATGTTGGTGGCCAAAGCCAAAGGGGTTAAATTGCCCGAAGAAGTCGCCATTCATCTGTTCACCGAAAAATATCCTTCGGTGGATAATAAATACGCGGCCTACCAGCCTGGGTTCCTGATTGAACAGATGTTGACGATCTGTGCTTATGAGGGGCGCGAGCCACAGTTAACACCAGAACTGCTTGATCGCGCGTGGGAAAACCTGTTTGTCGCCGATTCAATTATCGAAAAATAACAACTTACAAAGCATTCGAAATTTTAAAATCCCTTGCAATAAAGCGTTGCAAGGGATTTTCTGTTTTCATGTCACAGCATGAATTCAATTTTTCGGGTGAAAAACTGGTTGCAAACCATTCCGGTTCTTTGTGGTGGCCGAATGAAAAACTGTTGTGTGTGTCCAACATCCATCTGGCAAAATCAGCCCAACACAGCAAAGCGTATAAAAATATGCTGCCCCCGTTTCATACCCAAGAAAGTCTTGCGCGATTGGGCGATGATATAAAACGACTGAACCCTGAAATTGTGGTTTGCCTTGGGAATAGCTTTGATGAATTGAAGTCACTTGATTCATTACATAGCGTTGATCACAAACGGCTATCCGCCCTCACCGCTGGTCGTCGCTGGGTTTGGATCGACGGGGATTCCAATGCTGGCCCCGTTGATTTGGGAGGAAGCCATAAAAATGTGTTTCACCACAAAGATATTTGTTTTCGCAACCAAGCCACCCAAACGGGTGTCCGTGAAATTTCAGGATATTACAATCCTTCTAAAATTGTGAATGCAAATGGAAAAACCACAAATCACCGGTGTTTCATGGTGGATGACAACCGCATTATTATGCCTGCGTTTTCACAAGGGGATGAACCGTCACATGCGAATAACACAACCCTAGATTTGTTGATGCATGATAGCGCTATCGCAATAACGTTGGGACAGAAAATAAAATCCGTTTTATTGAAATAAACTGGCTTTGCGTACCTTGTAAGTTTGTAACAAAATCTTATCTCTTGGTTAACGCGGGGGGTGGAACCTTGCGTTAGGGCTGGTTGCAAGTAAGTTTAATGAGTATCAGTTCAATTGGTAATGCTGGCACCAGCCTACTATTTTCATAAACATATTTCTGTCCATTCTATCGCTTCAAATGTCTTATTTAGGCTTGTGAATTATCGCGTTCATGCCAATCTGGTTTCAGGAGGCATGCCAATGCGATATTCGGCGCTCAGTATTATTAAAAACGGATTGACGGGGAATAAGGGCTGGAAACCTGTCTGGCGTGAACCCGATCCAAAACAACATTATGATATCGTCATCGTTGGTGGTGGTGGGCATGGTTTGGCCACCGCACATTATCTGTCAAAAAAATATGGCGTCACCAATGTTGCCGTTTTGGAAAAAGGGTGGCTTGGTTCTGGCAATATCGGGCGCAATACAACGATTGTGCGATCCAACTATTTGCTGGATGGCAATCAACCATTTTACGAACATTCAATGAAGCTTTGGGAAGGTTTGGAAACCGACCTGAATTACAACGTCATGATGTCACAACGCGGGATTTTGAACCTTGCGCATTCTGATGCACAACGCGATGCATTTGCGCGCCGTGGCAATGCGATGCTGATGTCTGGTGCGGATGCCGAATTGCTGGATATTGACGCGGTTCGCGACATGGTGCCATTTTTGAATTTTGACAACGCGCGTTTTCCCATCAAAGGTGGATTGTTGCAACGCCGCGCGGGCACTGCACGCCATGATGCGGTGGCATGGGGTTATGCCCGCAGCGCCGATAGCCATGGCGTGGACATTATCCAAAATTGCGAAGTCACCGGTTTCACCATACATGATGGCAAATGCACAGGTGTTCAAACCACCCGCGGCACCATCAGCGCGAACAAAGTTGGCGTTTGCGTCGCGGGATCGTCAAGCATGGTGATGGCCAAGGCTGGGATGCGGCTCCCGATTGAAAGCCATGTTTTACAAGCCTTCGTCAGCGAAGGGCTTAAACCGACCATTCCAGGCGTTGTGACATTCGGCGCTGGTCATTTATATATCAGTCAATCAGATAAAGGTGGCTTGGTCTTTGGTGGCGATATTGATGGTTACAACAGCTACGCCCAACGCGGAAACCTCCCCGTCATTGAACATGTTGCCGAGGATATGATGGCCTTGATGCCATTTCTGGGCCGTGCGCGATTGTTGCGTATGTGGGGCGGCGTTATGGATATGTCGATGGATGGGTCACCGATCATTGATAAAACACATATTGATGGGCTCTATTTCAATGGTGGATGGTGTTATGGCGGGTTCAAGGCCACACCTGCATCCGGTGATGCCTATGCACATCTTCTGGCCACCGACCGCCCGCATGAAACAGCAACACAATACCATTTGGATCGATTTGCACGTGGTGCAATGATCGATGAAAAAGGCGCTGGCGCGCAACCAAACTTGCATTAACGGGTAGGAACGCAATGATTATTCACCACCCTCTCCTTGGCCCACGCGACGCTTCCGAATTTGTCCATTTGGGTGATGCAACTTTGTTATCGCGGCCCGATTGGCAGGCGGATGATGCAATCGCGCAATTTCATGAATATCTGTATCAACGCGAAAACCCAGCGGGTGAATATCGCGAATTATGGTATCACGAACAAGGTGATCGCAGTTGGCTCATCATCACACGCAATACTCTGACACATGAGATTAGTTCAGTTGAACTGGCGCGTGATGTGGCGCGCAAAGGTTCGGCGTCATGACCCAGATAAACCGATTATCAGGTGGAAAAATCAATCGCGACAAGCCTTGTACATTTACCTTTAATGGCAAAATATTACAGGGTTATCAAGGTGATACATTGGCATCCGCGCTTCTTGCGAATGGGATCAATCTGGTGGGGCGCTCGTTTAAATATCATCGCCCACGCGGGATTTTTTCCGCAGGATCAGAAGAGCCAAATGCATTGGTGCAACTGCGACAAGCTGCGTCAAACGAGCCGAACACCCGCGCCACCGTAACAGAGCTTTACGATGGTTTATACGCGACCAGCCAAAATCATCGCGGCCCATTAAATTTCGACCTTATGGCAGCAACGGATTTGCTTTCGCCATTTTTAGGGGCTGGGTTTTATTATAAAACCTTTATGTGGCCACGCGCGTTTTGGGAAAAACTCTACGAACCAATAATTCGCGCAAGTGCAGGATTGGGCAAGCTGTCGGGCGAAGAAGACCCCGACATCTACGACAAAGGTTTTTTGCATTGTGATCTGTTAATTATTGGTGCGGGCCCTGCGGGGCTTGCCGCGGCACGCGTGGCGGCACACGCAGGTGCACAAGTCATCATCGCAGACGAAGATTTTTTATTGGGCGGAAGGCTGAACAGCGAACGCCATGAAATCGATGGCATTCCCGCCGATCAATGGGCATCCGAAACACTTGCTCAGCTTCAGGAATTTGGCAATGTGCGCATCTTGCCACGCACCACGGTGTTGGGTGCATTCGATCATGGTATTTACAGTGCCCTTGAGCGCAAAACCGATCATCAATTGCACAGCAACGGAAAGCCGCGTCAGGTGTTATGGCGCATCTATTCGAAACGCGCGATACTGGCCAGTGGCGCAACCGAACGCTCAATTGCGTTTCCAAACAATGACCGCCCTGGCATCATGTTGGCAGGTGCCGTGCGCAGCTATGCCAAACGTTACGGTGTCGCTGCGGGTAAACAGATTTCAATTTTCACCAACAATCATTCTGGCTGGCAGATTGCACAAGATCTGGTTGATCAGGGCGTAAAAATCACCGCAATCGTTGATACACGCGACATACCCCCACCCGCCACATTTTCAGGTGTTGCAATCATGATGGGTACACAGGTTGTGAACACTACTGGGCGCAAAGCTTTGCGTTCAATTACTTTGTCCAATGGACATGTCATACAAACCGATTGCTTGGCGGTGGCGGGGGGGTGGTCACCCAATGTGCATCTCACATGCCATCAACGTGGTCGCCCAGAATGGCGCAACGATATCGCAGCCTTTGTTCCATCTAAATCAAGACCAGTCGGGATGTCGGTTGTTGGTGCTGCGAATGGCGATCTCACGCTTGGCGCGGCCATCAAATCCGCACATCAAACCACCAATGCTGTTCTGAAATCGATCGGCTTTCAAACCAAGCGAACCCAACCGCCACGCGCAATTGACGAAGCTTTTGCCATTACGCCATTTTGGCATGTTGCCAATCAAAAACACCGCGCTTGGGTGGATTTGCAAAATGATGTCACCACCAAGGATATCAAACTATCCCAAACAGAAGGGTTTCACGCGGTAGAGCATCTCAAACGCTACACCACACTTGGCATGGCCACAGATCAAGGGAAAACATCGAATGTTCTGGGGCTGGCCGTCATGGCAGAGATGTTAGGAAAACCCATTCCCGAAACGGGTACAACCATATTTCGCCCCCCCTATACCCCTGTCGCCATGGGCGCATTGGGCGGGCGGGCGCGGGACAAAAATTACGCACCCATTCGCAAAACCCCCAGCCATCAATGGGCCAGTGAACAGAATGCCGTATTCGTTGAAACAGGTAACTGGCTTCGTGCGCAATGGTATCCAAAACTTGGCGAAACACATTGGCGTGAATCTGTGGATCGCGAGGTATTGGCAACGCGAAAATCTGTTGGTATTTGCGATGTCACAACGCTTGGCAAAATCGATATCCAAGGCACAGACGCCGCTGCATTCCTCAATTTCATCTATGCCAATCCATTTCTCAAGGTGCCTGTTGGCAAGGTGCGATATGGCCTGATGTTGCGCGAAGATGGCATTTGTTACGATGATGGCACCACTGCGCGATTGGGTGAAAATCATTTCGTGATGACCACAACAACCGCCAATGCCGTATTGGTTTATCGTCGCATGGAATTTGCTCGCCAATGTCTTTGCCCCGAAATGGATGTTCATTTGATTTCAACGACAGATGCATGGGCGCAATATGCCATTGCTGGGCCTAATTCGCGCGCTCTACTCGCTAAAATTGTGGATAACCAAGACCTATCGAACGAAGTATTTCCATTCATGGCATGTGGTGAAATCACGATTTGTAACGGTATTCCCGCACGCCTGTTTCGAATTTCATTTTCTGGCGAACTTGCCTATGAACTCGCGGTTCCAACACGTTACGGCGATTCCTTGATCCGCGCCTTGATGGCCGAAGGGCAAGAATTCGACGCAACACCATATGGTACCGAAGCGCTCAGCGTTATGCGGATTGAAAAAGGTCACGTTGTTGGAAATGAAATCAATGGCACAACTACCGCTTTAAACCTTGGGATGGGCGGCATGGTTTCACAGAAAAAGGATAGCATCGGCGCAACTCTATCCCAACGAGAAGTTCTGATTAACGACAATGTGGTGCGTTTGGTTGGATTGCAGCCCGTTGATAAATCTCACGCACTTCAAGCCGGCGCACATTTCCTTGAATTGGGTTCCAAACCAACCACCCAAAACGACTTGGGCTGGATGACATCTGTTGCCCATTCTCCGACATTCGGACATTCCATCGGGCTAGGCTTTGTTAAAAATGGTCATATGCGTCACGGGGATATTATTCGTGCATGGGATGGCATCCGCGGTCGCGATATCCCAGTTAAAATTGTTTCGCCTCATATGTACGACCCAGAAGGAGCGATCCAACGTGGCTAAACCAACCTTACAATCACGATCACGGCTCGCAGGCTTTGCAACAGAGATTGGTGGTATCTCGCTTCGTGAAATCTGTGATATTTCTATTATCTCAATTGCAAAACCGTTGCATGATCACGCGCTTTTTGACCAAAACTTCATTGAACTGTTCAATCAAGCACCCCCGCTTGCACCAACATCGCTACGATTGAAATCACCAAACTGTCGCGTCTTTCAAACTCAGATCGATCAATGGTTCGTCATTGGCGAAACAAACACAATACAAGACAAATTTGATTATGTGACGGACCAATCCGATGGCTGGGTTGCACTGGAAATTTCCGGGGAAAATGTCATTCTCGCATTGGAACGTATCTGCCCGATTGATCTTCACACTGATAAATTTTTGATCGGACATTTCGCCCGCACGATGATGGAACACATGGGCTGTATAATCTTGCGAACAGATACACAAACCTATCAACTCTTTAGCGCAAGTTCATCCGCCGAAAGCTTTCTTCACGCTGTGGAAACGTCAATCCATAACGTGACTTGATCTTTCGATCATTCCAAATGTTCAAAATATCCGCGCCGCAGGCATAATCCCTAGGCTGTCAGGCCCTCTGGTTCTTCCAAACCATTTGCGCGGCAACAGGCGGTCAACGTATTGGCCAAAAGACAGGCAATCGTCATTGGGCCGACACCACCGGGCACGGGAGTAATCGCGCCCGCTTTTTCCTTGGCTGTTTCAAAATCCACATCGCCAACAAGTTTGGATTTTCCTTCAATCGTTGGGTGCGGAATGCGGTTGATACCAACGTCAATAACCGTTGCACCTTTACCGATCCAATCACCGGTGATCATCTCTGGGCGTCCAACTGCGGCAACCACGATATCGGCATTTGCACAAAGCTCTTCGATGTTTTTCGTGCGGCTATGTGCAATTGTGACGGTACAACTGTCACGCAACAACAAATTTGCCATTGGTTTACCCACGATATTCGACCGTCCCACAACAACGGCGTTCAATCCAGACAGGCTCCCGTGGTGGTCACGTAACATCATCAAACATCCCAATGGGGTGCATGGCACCATTGATTTTTGCCCAGTTCCCAAAAGACCAACATTGGAAATATGAAACCCATCAACATCTTTGGACGGTATAATCGAATTAATCACCAATTCTTCGTTCAGATGATTTGGCAAAGGAAGCTGACATAAAATTCCATGCACGCTGGGATCATTGTTCAACTGATCAATCAATGCCAATAAATCCGCCTCAGATGTATCCACCGGCAATTTATGTTCAAAACTATTCATCCCAACTTCGATGGTGGATATATGCTTGTTGCGCACATAAACCTCTGATGCAGGATCTTCACCGACTAGAACAACGGCAAGACCTGGAACAATATGATTTTCCTCTTTCAGGCGTGCAACATGGTTTGCCACCTTGGTTCGAACGCGCACTGCAAATTCTTTCCCATCAATAATTTTAGCAGTCATGTTCACACCTTTTCATTATTCATAGCCCGCGTTCATTTTAAACGCGGGCCAATTGGTTGGTAAAATTAAAATAGACCGTCGATGACGCCATCGTCATTAATGCAAATGGCTTCGGCGGATGGGATACGTGGCAGACCTGGCATTGTCATGATTTCACCACAGATCACCACAATGAAACCAGCACCAGCAGAAAGCCGCACTTCTCGCACCGGAACCGAATGGCCAACAGGTGCTCCGCGCAGGTTTGGATCGGTGCTAAAGCTGTATTGCGTTTTCGCCATACAGACTGGCAGGTTGCCATAACCCTGTTCTTCCCATTGTTTTAGCTGATCTCGAATTTTCTTATCTGCCAATACTTCGTCAGCGCGGTAAATGCGTTTGGCAATGGTTTCCACCTTTTCGAACAAAGGCATTTCATCGGGATAGATCGGAGCAAAACTTGCCATATCCGCATCAGCAATTTGTGCCACCCGCGTCGCCAAATCTTTGGAACCTTCTGATCCAAATTCCCAATGTTTGGATAGGATCGCTTCGGATCCTTGGCTGGCAACGAAATCTTTTACGGCTTGTACTTCGGCATCGGTATCGGTGACAAAATGGTTAATCGCAACCACCACAGGCACACCAAATGATTTCAGATTTTCAATATGACGGCCAAGGTTTGGGCAACCATTTTTCACTGCATCCACATTTTCCGCACCCAAATCGGCTTTGGCCACACCACCGTTCATTTTCATTGCACGCACAGTGGCAACCAAAACAACCACGCTTGGTGCGATGCCTGCTTTACGACATTTGATATTAAGGAATTTTTCCGCACCAAGATCGGCGCCAAAACCCGCTTCTGTCACCACATAATCCGCCAACTTCAATGCGGTGGTCGTGGCAACAACCGAATTACAACCATGCGCAATATTTGCAAAGGGCCCACCGTGTACGAATGCTGGATTGTTTTCCAACGTTTGAACGATGTTTGGCTGCATCGCCTGTTGCAACAACACCGTCATCGCACCATCAGCCTTGATATCGCGGCAATACACTGGTGTGCGATCACGGCGATAAGCCACGATAATATCACCAAGACGTTTTTGCAGATCGTCGATATCAAGTGCCAGACACAAAATCGCCATCACTTCGGATGCAACGGTAATATCGAAACCGGCTTGGCGTGGGAAACCGTTTGATACGCCACCAAGGCTGGTGACAATGTCACGCAATGCCCGATCGTTCATATCCAACACGCGGCGCCAAACGACACGGCGCTGGTCAATTTCCAGCTCGTTACCCCAATAAATATGATTATCAATCATCGCTGACAAAAGGTTGTGTGCCGATGTGATCGCATGGAAATCACCCGTGAAATGAAGGTTCATATCCTCCATTGGAACCACTTGTGCATAACCACCACCAGCGGCACCACCCTTCATCCCAAAACATGGGCCAAGGGATGCTTCGCGAATACAGATCGCAGCCTTTTTGCCAATGGCATTTAATCCATCACCCAAACCAACCGTGGTGGTGGTTTTCCCCTCACCCGCGGGTGTTGGGTTAATCGCGGTTACCAAGATCAGCTTGCCGTCTTCTTTGTTACGTTGTGCGGCGATAAATTCCGCGCTGACCTTTGCCTTGTCATGACCAAATGGCAAAAGATCATCACTGGGGATGCCCAGTTTCGCACCGATTTCTTGAATCGGTTTCTTTTTCGCCTCGCGTGCGATTTCGATGTCGGTCTTATAGGCCATATTCAAGCTCTCCCAGAGAAATGTGATAACTATCTATGGCGCGATTTGTAAGCCAAGACGCAGATAAAAACCGACACAAAACGCATCTGAATCGGCTTTGAGCGGTTTTTACGTTTCATATCCGAAACCTTGTTCCCCAAAAGAAAAGACCCGCCATTGGCGGGCCTCTTTTTTATGCGGTTGGTTCGGGTTCCAATCCCGCGTCAGGTTTGCGCGGTTTCTTCTTGGTTTTTGGAATTGCTGCAACGCTTGGTTTTGCATCGCCCGATGGTTTGTCATCGTCGTCATCTTCGCCGATTTTCTTGCCATCAATGACCTTTTGAATTTCTTCGCCAGTCAGCGTTTCGTATTCCAACAAACCCTGCGCCAGACGTTCAAATTCTTTGCTTTTCTTTTTCAAGATGCTGGTCGCGGTTTTGTAACCTTCGTCAATCAGGCGCTTCACTTCGTCTTCGATCAATTCTTTGGTTTTTGCAGAAATTGAAAAACCGCCGACATTGCCGCCTGTGTAACCTTCATGCGCAGCTTGGTAATCAATGTCACCAACCTTGTCGGACATGCCCCAGCGCATCACCATTGAACGCGCCATTGCCGATGCTTGTTGGATGTCACCACTTGGTCCACTGGTCACTTGGTCTTCGCCGTATTTCAATATTTCGGCAGCTTTACCAGCCATCACCATCGCCAAATATTGCTCACAACCGATTCGGCTGTATTGCAATTTGTCCATTTCAGGCAAGGAAATCACCATACCCAAGGCTTGCCCACGTGGAATAATGGTGGCCTTGTAAACTGGATCACATTCTTCCAATGACAAACCAACCAAGGCATGCCCTGCTTCGTGATAGGCGGTTTTTTCCTTTTGTTTTTCGGTCAAAACCATTGAGCGGCGCTCAGACCCCATCATCACCTTATCTTTGGCGAATTCAAAATCCTCCATGGTGACGAAACGTTTGCCAGTGCGCGCAGCGGTCAACGCGGCCTCATTCACCAGATTGGCAAGGTCCGCACCCGAAAATCCAGGTGTACCACGTGCAATGATGCGCAAATCCACATCAGGGCCAAGTGGCGTTTTGCGTGCGTGCACTTCTAAAATTTTCTCGCGGCCTTTGATGTCTGGGTTTGGCACCTGAATTTGGCGATCGAAACGACCGGGGCGTTTTAATGCAGGGTCCAAAACATCCGGACGGTTGGTTGCAGCCAACAGGATCACGCCCTCGTTTGCCTCAAACCCATCCATTTCAACCAGCAATTGGTTCAACGTTTGCTCGCGCTCATCGTTACCACCGCCGTAACCTGCGCCACGATGGCGACCAACGGCGTCGATCTCGTCGATAAATACAATACAAGGTGCGTTCTTTTTGGCCTGTTCAAACATGTCGCGCACACGCGATGCACCAACACCCACAAACATTTCAACAAAATCAGAACCAGAGATAGAGAAAAACGGAACACCCGCCTCGCCCGCGATAGCACGCGCCAACAATGTTTTACCTGTACCAGGAGGGCCGATTAGCAACGCACCTTTTGGGATTTGGCCGCCAAGACGCGAGAATTTTTGCGGATCGCGCAAAAACTCTACGATTTCTTCTAGCTCTTCTTTGGCTTCGTCGATGCCGGCAACATCATCAAATGTTTTACGATCTTCGTTTTGATTCAACATTTTTGCTTTGGATTTACCAAAGCTCATCGCGCCACCCTTGCCGCCACCTTGCATGCGGTTCATGAAATAAATCCACACCCCAATCAGCAATAAAATCGGCAAGAAGTATTTGGCAAAAAATTCGAATGCCGTTTCGCCTTGTGGCTCCGCTGTCACTTCGACATCTGCATCAAGCAGCTTTTTAATCAATTCGCCTTCGTCATAGGGCACTACGGCGCGGTATTTTGTACCTGCGTTATCTTCGATCACGACATTTTCGCCGTTAAGCTGTGCGGTTTTCACTTCGCCCGCTTCGACTTTTTCCATCAATTCGGAATAAACCAATCGATCCGATGGTGTGTTCGCGGCGCCATTAAAGATGTTGAACATCGCCATTAAAAGGAAAAAGCCAACGATATAAAATATCAGGTTTCTGCTGTTGCCCAAGGTAATTCTCCTAAATCCTGTCGCGAAGGTACGACAGATTCTATTTTGCCCATTAAACTTAAGGCTATTTTCAAAAGATTCAATGCGTCAGGATCGACGTCAAGAACTCGTGATAACCCCACGTCAATCGACAGGTGTAGCCATTGCACATACCCGCAATTGGCGCGGCTATCAATTCCTCTTTTCGCCAAATGGCCGGCGTGGCCATCAACGCGTATCGTGAAAACCCAAGTTCACGCCAATCTGTAACTTGCGAAATACCCGTTTCGCCCAACGGCGCAACAATCACGTCACTGGATTTTTGCGCCGATGTAATTTCCCAAACATTATCAAAAAGATTGGTAATTCCTTGTTGTGACGACATGGCATTGGGTTCGCGCGAAATTTCAATCATCTTATCCACTCGTAACCGAAGCAGACAACCGTTTAACGACGCTGATTGCCCTGACAATAATCGCCCAACAACCATTTCCAACGCATTTAAGCGCGGAGGATAGATGCCGCCTGAAATTTGTTTTAAACAATGCGCGACAAGACGAAGGCGTAATTCGGCATCAAGCACGCAAAATTTCGCTTTATCTATTAAAATAGATCCAGCGCCCGTGACTTGGCAAATATCACTGGCTGCATTCGACAATGCGTTTTCCAGATAATGACGTGCGCGTTTCATATTATTCGCCGTGGTCATAATCCCATGCGTGGATAATCCCGCGTCTTTGATATCTTGTAATATATTACGCAACTTTACACGATCAAATCGCGTTTCAGTATTGCTTGGGTCATCAACCCAAGTTTGATTGATGGATACAAGGTAGTCACGCAGATCTTGCCGATTATATTCAAGCAATGGACGCATCCACGTCAAGCCATCAGCAACTTCAATTGGAAAAATGCCACTGATCCCATCCACACCCGACCCCCGTAGCAATCGCATCAAAACCGTTTCGGCCTGATCATCCTTGGTATGGCCAATCATGATGGTTTGAATTGCGTTTTTCTTGGCCCATTGAGACAAAAGATGTTTACGCGCATTTCGCGCCGCATCTTGCAGATTTCCCTGCTGATCCCAACCCGACCAAATCAATGTTTCATGTGCGATCCCGCGTTTCGCACAAAATTCAGCAACAAATGCGGCCTCTGATGCGGCCTCTTTGCGCAGATTGTGGTTCACCGTTGCAACGAAGAGGTTTCGCTCGTTTTGTGCGCACCAATCGGCAAGCAGGGTTAACATGGCAATTGAATCGCTTCCCCCTGAAACCGCCGCACCAATCGCACCATCGCTAAGCGCGGTTAAACATTGATTAAATGGGGTTAAGTCAAGCGATGTCTTTTGCGTATTCAAGAACAACCAAGCTCGATTGCTTCGGCGTTTGCTTGGCCAACTGCCGTATCATTTGGGTATCGTGTTGCGATACTGTTTAACGTTTGGCAAGCTTGCTCGGTTTTACCCAAACGCGCCAATCCGATGCCAAGCCCCAACATAGCCTTGCCCGCATGTTCGCTTGCTCCGTCTTGTTTCAAACTGGCCAAGAAATTTCGCGATGCATCATTCCAATTGCCAAGGCTCGCCTGTGCTTCACCTTGCCAATATTGCGCGGATGCGGTCAGAGGTGAACCTGGGTAATTTTGCAAAAATGATGCAAATTGGGTTTCTGCGCCCGCGGCGTCGCCCGACTGAAACATTGCAACAGCGGTTTCATAGTCCGATTTTTCAGCAACGGCCAATTCCATGCCTGCACCAGTATCAACAGTTGCAGATGGTGCCGCACCCACATCACCACCCAAAGTTGGTGTTTTGCCAAGCTGGGTAATATCGCCACCTTCCAGTTCAACCAACCGAAATTCCAAATCACCAATACGGTTAGTGCCGTCTTTGACAATTTGATCGATGCGATATTCCAGTTGTTCAATCTGCCCCGTGATCCGGCGCAAATCATTTTCAACTTGATCCACCCGCAACAATGCTGGGCCCGAATTTGCGGGCGCCGTTGCATTGCCCGTTTCCGACAATTCGTTTCGCAGATTTTGAATTTCTGCATATAGATATGTCATCTCGGCACGGATATCGGCCAATGTCTGGCTGTTATCTTGTGCGCTGGCATCGAACGCAAAAAATGCGATCGATGCGGTCAAGACAAATGATTTGGCCAATTTCATCACGTTTTCCTAGCTTCCCAATCCGCCAGCAACCACGGTCACTGCGCGGCGGTTTTTGGCATAACAAACTTCTGTTGAACATACTTCCAACGGACGTTCTTTGCCATAGGTGATGGTTTTCAGACGTGAATCTGGCACACCTTTGCTTGCAAGATAATTTGATACAGAACTTGCGCGACGCGCACCTAGGGCAAGGTTATATTCACGTGTGCCTTGCTCATCCGCATGACCTTCGATCAAAATCGTCACATTTGGATTTGCGATCAACCAGCCCGCTTGTTTATCCAATGTTGCGGCACCTTCGGGTGAAAGCTGTACCTGATCAACGGCGAACAACACGCGATCACCAATTGTTTCTTTGAAATATGCGATGCTGGATGGGTCCAGACTTGATGATGAAATGTTATCAGAATTTCCCACCATTCCCGCATTTGCGCCATTTGCACCGTTGACGCCATCCATCGGTCCGTCATCCAAACCTTTGTTTTTGTCACATGCTGCAACGCTTAACACCGCAATCGCGGCAATCGCTAATTTTGTAATCTGCATTTGCTCTACCTTTTTATCGCGGATTTTCCGCTGGTTATTGTTATTTGGGCACCGCCCACTTTCCTTAGTTTAACAGATTTGACCACGCAGGATCAGACCCAAAAGTTGGGGTTGGAATTTTTTTCAAATTTCGCCCCGTAATATCAACCGAATGTAACGATGGTGCGCCACTTTCCCCCGGTGTTTCACGAAAAAACATCACAACGCGCCCGTTGGGCGACCATGTTGGACCCTCGTCCAAAAAAGAGGCAGTTAACAATTTTTCATTACTGCCATCTGTGCGCATCACACCAATGTGGAACCGGCCATTGACCATCTTTGTAAACGCAATCATGTCACCACGCGGCGACCAGACCGGCGTGCCATATCGCCCGTTGCCATTGCTGACCTTGCGAACGCCACTACCGTTAACATCCATAATGTAAATTTGTTGTCCGCCACCGCGATCCGATTCAAAAACAAGTTGCGAACCATCTGGTGAAAAACTTGGCGCGGTTTCAATCGCCGCTGAATCTGTCAAACGCGTTTTTTGCCCCGATTGAATATCCATCATATAAATATCGGTGTTACCGCGATCCGCAAGTGACATAACAACCTTGGTTCCATCAGGCGAAAATCGTGGCGCAAAGGTCATACCGGGTGTTTGATCAAGTGCACGTCGCGCAAGCGTATCCACATTCATCGTAAACACCGTTGGCTGCCCTGTTTCATAACTCGTATAAACAATTTCACGTGCATTTGGTGAAAAGCGCGGAGCCAATACGATTGAATTACTATCAGTAAGATAGCGAATGTTCGCACCATCATAATCCATAACCGCTAGGCGTTTTTTACGATCATTTTTTGCACCTTCTTCGGCGATATAAACAACGCGGCTATCGAAATAGCCTTCTTCACCAGTTAGGCGTGCATAAATCACATCGGCCACCTTATGCGCCATGCGCCGCCAGCTGTCCGATCCAGCGACAAATTGCATGCCTTCACCAATATTGCGCTGTCCGGTGACATCGTGCAGGCGAAATTGCAATGTAAGCTTGCCATCCGCATTGGTCGCATTGCCTGTCACCAACGCATCAGCGTTGATCGCTTTCCAATTAGCATATTCAACTGGCGCAGAAAAATCTGTTACCGTTGAAATATGCGCATCCTGTGGAATGGCGCGAAACAATCCAGTTCCGACCAAATCCTGAATGATAACATCTGTCACTTTTTGTGCATATTCACCTGCGCCATTTCCCACCACAAATGTTGGCACGGCAATGGGCATAGGTTCGATGATGCCCTCTTCAATGGTAATGCGCAATGCGCCTTCTTCTTGGGCGCAAACCCAATACGGTTGGGCGGCAATCACACTTGCGATTGCAAGTGATTTCAAGAAATTCGTCATTTCACACTCACTGATTTAGGCCCGAACACAATCGAAAGATTACGCCAAGAAGCGTAGCTTTGAACAGGCAATTGATAAGGTTGGCAACGCGTCAAAGCGCGACGCGCCATGCTAAAACCATCCGATCTGGCAAAATTATCGGCGGTCCAATTGGTTAGTTTTGGGCTACTTAACATGAACCCTTGTTTATTTAACGCAACACGTAATGTGATACGGTTATCGTTATTTTCTGCAAACAATTGCGGAGATTTCCAACACGCCGCGATCTGTGCCGCAACCGAATTTTTGGCAACACGCGGCAGCAAATTCGCATTGTTTGTTGCTGTTTTTGCAACCTTTTCTGCTGACTTTGTTGCCGCTTTCTTTGGTTGGAATGCGGTTGGGTTCAATTTTCTTTCGCGCATTTTTGCACGTGCAATGTCTTTTTCCTTGGCAAATTTCGCAATCATGGCCACGTTGAACTGCGCCATTGCGTTTGGCGGGTCCTGTGCAATGGGATCTTGATTGACTTCCAAATCGGTAACCTTGGTTAGCTCTGCCTTTTCCATCGTTTCATTGGAAGGAGGCGTGGCATCTGTCACCGATGCTACGGCACTTGGCATTGACGCTTCGATCGAATTTTTCTGTGCTTCTTCCAGCTTTTTCTGAGCTGAGGCCAATTCACGTTGGCGTTTTTCTGCGGCTGCTTTGTTGCGCGCCGCAAGTTTTTGCGCACGTTCTTGTGCCGCCTTTAACTCTTGTAATTTTGCGGCTTCTTTTTCTTGTGCAAGTTTGCGCTGTGCGATCCGCTTTTGTCGTTTTTCTTCTGCAACGCGTTCCGCCTCTTTTTGATCGGCAATTTCTTTGGCTTTTGCGGCAAGCTCGGCTGGGGTTTCTTCTGTTTTTGTCACACTCTGTTGGGCAATTTCGCTGCCTGTTTCCGCCACAGGATCAACAGGTGGTGTTGCCACATCTTTTTCAACATCTTGTGCTGTGGTTTGCGATTGTCTTTTGATTTCGGCGGTGGTGACTTTGCTCGCTATGAATTGTGCGGCGACCTCTTGTTCATGCTCTTCTGCCGCCAGTTTCACCATCCGTTCACGTTCGATTTGCTCTTCGATTGCTTTGTTCTTGGCAATCTCGGCGATACGATCACGTTCTTTTTGATCGGCGATTTCTTTGGCTTTCGCGGCTTTCTCTGCAGCGGCGATATCTTCGATTTCCTTTTGCGCATTTAATGTGCGTTCGGGTACCTGATCATCGATGGCCACAACATCCGCAGGGCCACCAATCCACGTTGCCGCGACCAAGCCCCCCGACAACACCATGGCGCAAACGCCACCAATAATTGTCCATTTTTCGCGATCAAAGCTCATCGCAGCACCATTTTCTTGGGGTCAAATGTGACTTCTACCTTTTTCCAAGAATCGTATTTTTCTTGGGGCAGTTTGTCATAGGGCAAGCAACGCACAATAGCAGAACGCGCAGCGCGATATGCCACTGCTGTTAGGCCAGAGTTTTCATCCCCCTCAGATAGGAAATTAATCTGCCCCTTTAAACGCCCATCAGGATGCAATTCAAATCCAACTGTAACGGCGAGCTCTTCTGCATTTTCAATGCCAAAGGGTACATTCCAGCATTCCTTGATTGCGAATATCAAACCATCCTTTTCGGATTGCGACAATGGTGAACCTTTGCGCACGTTGGATTCGCCCGCCGTTGCATTTGCAACACCAGTTTCAGCGGCGGCTGTGCGCTTTGCCTCTTCTGCTTTCAGGTCATCCAAAATCGCTTGTTCCAATGGATCAATCGCGGGTGTTGGATCGGGTTGCGTTTCCGGTTTTGGCGCGGGTTTGGGTTCTGGCTTTTCCTCTGCGGGTTCTTCCAGTTTCGCCAATTGTTGCGGGCGTCCTTTTGGGCGCACTGTCTTCATTGGATCGTTTTGGTTTAGTTCATCCGCCTCTGTCACAACCTTGGTTGTGGTTTCTTTGGGCGTTGCTTCTTCTTTTGGCTCCACCAAATCCTTGGGCTTTTCTTTTGGTGTAACAGACGGAATGGCTTGTTCCACAGGCTTGGCAATATCTTCGGGTTTTTCGGTCACCTGATCTGTCACGATATCCGCTTGTTTTGGTGCGGCCATCGCAAATTCTTCGTCTTTGACTTCGCCTGCTTGTTCGATGATTGCATCTGTGCCAACATCTGTGGTTTCAACCTCACCAACAGGTGCAGGTTCTTCAACCTCTGGCGGGCTTGATTCTGGTTCCGCGACCTCGGGTTCCACAACAGCGGGTTCGCTTGGTTGCGTGATTGATGGCGTTGGTTCGTCAATATTGGTTTCGTCCACCGTTTGGATTGTCATTGCATCCAATTCATCACCAGAAATAAGCGACACTTGTGCAACCGCCACCGTATCCTCTGGGGCGGCACGGAAAAGTTGTCCAGAAAAAATCGCAGCGGCAATCAATGCCGCATGCGCTGATGCTGATATTTTAATCCCGGTATCCATTTGGTTACTGGTCTGTCCCATCAAGTGCGGGGCCACCTGCGTCGGTGACAAGTCCGATGTTTTTGAATCCACCGCTGTTCAACGCGCCCATTACTTCGGCAACGACGCTATAACTTACGCCGCCATCTGCGCGTAAAAACACCTTGTCGCTTTCACGTTCTGCGGCGATTGCTTTGAGTTTTGCAATCAACGGCGCACCGTTCAAACCTTCGTTTTGAATTTGGATTTCACCATCGGCACTAATTGTGATTGTGAGCGGTTCTTCTTGTTCTGTTGGCAATGCTTCGGCACTTGTGTCCGGCAAATCAATTTCAACACCAACCGTCAACAATGGTGCCGCCACCATAAAGATGATCAGCAAAACCAACATCACATCCACAAATGGTGTCACGTTTATTTCTGACATTGGTCTGCGTTTTGCGTGGCTTCGGCGCTTACCGCCACCGCCGCCACCACGTTGCACTACACCTGCACCCATGATGGCCTCCTAGCTATCGATTTGACGTGACAGAATTGTTGCAAATTCATCGGCGAAACTATCGTAATCACCGATTAGTTTATCGGCATCCGTAGACAGTTTATTGTAAAAAATCACCGCGGGGATCGCGGCCAATAGACCAAGCGCGGTTGCGACCAGCGCCTCTGCGATACCAGGTGCCACAACGGCAAGGTTGGTATTTTGCTGAATGGCGATTTCTTCGAATGCGTTTTTAATGCCCCAAACGGTGCCAAACAAACCCACAAAAGGCGCAATTGATCCAACGGTTGCCAGAAAGGTTAAACCGTTGTTCAATTTTTCGCTCTCGCGCGCGATGGCAACATCCATTGAACGATCGATACGTTGCTGAACACCTGCGATCAATTCGCCATCTTGGCGATATGAACGGTGCCATTCACCCATTGCGGCGGCAAATATCCGTTCAGATCCACCTTTTGGTTCCGATCCTGTTCGCTCGTATAATTTATCAAGTGGTTCACCCGACCAGAACGCGCGATCAAACATCGCGGATTCTTCTTTGGCTTTTTTGTAATTGATAAATTTTTGGATGATAATGCTCCACGACCACACGGACGCGAAAATCAATATTAACATCACAATTTTTACAGTGAGAGTTGCTCTTAAAAATAAAGTCAGCATAGAAAAATCAATTTCTGCTGCCGCACCAAGTGCTTCTGCTTCCATGTTACCGCTCGTTCTGCCTATGCCCGTATTTTTACGTGGCGATTATTATTATCGGGTCAGTTTAACGGGTTTTTTTAGGAAAAACTAGATTTTTGGGTGCGTTTAACGCTTTAAGCGGAAAATTTCTGGAATTTTTGCAACGCATCTGCGGGAATACGCGTTGCGCGACCGTTTTCGCCAATGCAAACCACTGTTATCAAAGCGGAAAACAATAGTTCATCACCACGCAACACTTCCTGTTGAAACAGTATTTTTGCACCCTTAACTTGTTGCAAAACTGTAGCAATCACCAATTCGTCATTCAATTTTGCGGCGCCAAGGTATTCAGCTTCGACTTTTCGCACTGCAAAAACAACACCATTGCGTTGCATTTCCAGCTGATCGATACCGATTTCACGCGTTAATGTGGATCGTCCACGTTCAATGAATTTCAGGTAATTGGCATAATACACAATACCCGCCATATCCGTATCTTCGTAAAACACATGCAGTTTAAATTCATGTGGGGTCATTGTTGCATATCCTGCCACAGCTTTAGCGCACGCGCAGACACGCGCAACGCATGGGATGCATCATCCGCAACCGCTGGCATGGTTGCATCATAACTTGCGCGCAAAATAGCGGCATATTCTGGTTTGACCAAACACAGGTTGTTTTCCTGAATAATCGCAATTGGGCTTTCGTCTTGGAATGCATTGGGTGACCATAACGCCATTGCCTGAAATGTTTCACCTGTGGTCAAAACATGCACAGGCACATCCACCATTTCACCTTTGATGCGGACAAACATCACACACAGCTTGATCGCACCATCACTATCAAATGCAAAAACACGGTGTGAATTTAAATTACGTTGTTCCAATTGCACAATCGTTTGATCCAGATTTGGCACCAGTTTTTCCAAATCCGGAACCGACATTATTTCATTCCATTCTTGGCAAAAGAACCACATGAAATTTGAACCAAGTTCTGGATCTGTTTCCACAAGCGTTTGTCCGGCAACACCCACCGTGGTTGCCATTGCCGATTTCATCGCCGTCAACGTGTCATCATCAACACCAAAAACAACTGGCGCAATCGGGCGCCCCCAACGCGCAAAACGATAGGTTCCGTTATGATCGAACAGCTTTTCGATGGCTTCGGGAGATGTGTTTTTTGACATTACTTTCCGGTTCCAAATAAATCAGATTGTGGTGCGGGCTTGGGCGCAGACAGACCCAAATGCGCCCATGCTTTCGCTGCCAACATACGGCCACGCGGGGTGCGTTGTATCAATCCTTGTTGCAATAAGAAAGGTTCGATGACCTCTTCAATTGCATCGCGCGATTCCGATAATGCCGCTGCGATCGTTTCAACGCCAACTGGTCCACCACCATAATTTTCCGCCAAGAGGCGTAGGTAACGGCGATCTGCACTATCAAGCCCCAGATCATCAACATTCAATCGCGTTAACGCGCTGTCAGCCATTTTTTGGTCAATGGTGCCATCGCCCTCTACCACAGCGAAATCAACAACGCGGCGCAACAATCGCCCCGCAATCCGTGGTGTGCCACGCGCGCGACGTGCAATTTCACGTGCGCCGTCAGCGGATGTTGGGATTCCCATTAATCCCGCGCCGCGTTCCACAATTTGGCAAAGTTCATCAACCGAATAAAATTCCAACCGTGTTGGAATACCAAACCGGTCACGCAATGGCGTAGTTAACAGACCAAGCCGTGTTGTCGCCCCCACCAACGTAAATGGCTGCAAATCAATGCGCACAGTCCGTGCAGCGGGACCTTCGCCGATCACCAAATCCAATTCGAAATCTTCCAGTGCGGGGTATAGCACCTCTTCAACCACGGGATTTAAACGATGGATTTCATCAATAAACAAAACATCGCGTTCTTCTAAATTCGTAAGAATCGCCGCCAAATCACCTGCCTTTGCCAAAACGGGTCCAGAAGTCATGCGAAAATTCACGCCCAATTCCTTGGACATAATTTGTGCGAGTGTGGTTTTGCCCAATCCGGGCGGGCCATAAAACAACGTGTGATCCATTGCTTGACCACGTTTTTTCGCACTTTCAATAAATACCTTAAGGTTGGCACGCGCGCCTGCCTGACCAATGAAATCGTCCAGCGCACTTGGGCGCATTGCGCGATCAATATCTTCGGGCAATTCGTCGGGGCGCAATGTTGGGTCTGGTTCGTTCATGCAACAGCCCTAACCGATCAACCCGTGGGTGCCAAGCGTTTCAACGCGGCCTTGATCAACCCGCCTGAATCCAAATCAGGTTGATCCCCTAAAACCAACGCAATGGCACTGGCGGCCTCTCCTTGGCCATATCCAAGGTTCACCAATGCGGATAATGCATCGGCCTGCGCACCCGCAGTTTGCGCTGGTGGCGGTGATGACGCTGCACGGGTACTTGGGCTTGGCGTTTCGATCACCATATCCGTGTCCGCCTCCACCGTCGTGTTGCCCGCAGTTCCAAGCGCCATGATGCTTGGTGCTTTGTCTTTCAACTCTGTCACGATCCGCTGCGCAATCTTTGGCCCGATACCCTGTGCGGATTTCACGGCAGCAATATCACCAAGCGCGATAGCACGTGAAATACCATCAACACCCAAAGTTCCAGCAATAGAAAGCGCGGCCTTTGCGCCCACGCCCTGAACCGTGGTCAGCAATTTATGCCATTCTTTTTCCGCCAAGGTCAAAAAACCAAACAGTTGAAGGTTATCCTCGCGCACCAACAAATCGGTATAAAGCGCCGTCACTTCACCCTTGCCCGGTAACATCGCCAAGGTGCGATCAGAACAATAAACAACGTAACCAACGCCCTGCACATCGACCAACACATAATCCGTTGTACGATAATCAACGCGCCCTGTGATTTTTCCAATCATGCCGCACCTGCCTTTGCGATGGCCGCATCAAGCCGCCCTGCGAATTGTGCATGATGCGCATGACACAGCGCAATCGCCAAGGCATCGGCGGCATCGGCACTATGTATTTCAACCGCGCCCAGCTGCATCCGCACCATATGATCAACCTGTTGCTTTTCCGCGTGCCCCACGCCAACCACAACCTTTTTCACTTGATTAGGGGCGTATTCGGCAACGTCCAAACCATATTGCGCAGGTGCAAGCAAACAAATCGCGCGCGCCTGTCCCAGTTTCAACGAACCAGCGCCATCTTTGTTCACGAATGTTAGTTCCACGGCAGATGTATCGGGTTGATGAATGGCCAGCACATCCGATAATTGGCGGTGCAGCGACATCAGCCGCATGGCAAGGCTTTCTTTGTTTGAACTACGACATGTGCCATTTGCGATATGTCTGGTTTTGGAACCAAACACATCAACGATTCCCCAACCCATATTTCGCAATCCGGGATCAATTCCAATAACGCGCATGCCCTGCCTCTTGTTTTTGTTTTGCATTAGATAGCACGAAACAAGAACATCTGCCAAGTGCCAAGCATGGCTTGCTTAAAATATATGCAGTGATTGCATCACGGGTATGTCAATTGGGCATTTGTGAATCACTTATGGCCTCCCTACATGCGGGATAAGAAATTCATGCCAACTAGAGGATGTTCCAATGGCTATTCACTCACCAGTAAAAACAGCGCCATTTGGTGCAATCTCCGTATTCCGCGCAATCAATGTTTTGGACAATGTTCGTTCAACAGTTGCAACATGGTATGCCCGCCGTTTGACCGCAAAAGAGCTGTCTCGTTTATCAGATCGCGAATTGACAGACATCGGTCTTTGCTATGGCGACATTTCAACAGTTTGCCAAAAAATCAAAATGTAATCTCTCCCCGACATTTTGATACGCTTAACAAGCGCCAATGCTTAATTGCTTGGCGCTTGTTCTGCATTTGGGGTTTGCGCATCGGCGGGCACGGCTGTGCCATTTGGCAATGCCGTTGCAGGCGCGCTTTCAGCGGGTTTCTTCATCACATCGCGCACAAAGCTTTCAACTGTTAACATCAATGTGCCACGTTGCATGCCCATAGCGGCGTATTGTTCACCCTGTGTGCCTTCGCGCAGTTCCGCCACACGTGCGTCATACGCATCTGCACCCATCTGAATTGACATAAACACGCGCAAACCAAGTGCGCAGAAAAACGCCAGGATACCAAAAAACATGACCCGACGCATGAATGTCCAAAATTTGAACCCTTCGCGTTTACGATAATAATTCATACCTGTATCAACCGCACCGTATGTGCCGCGACCAGCATATGGTTTTGCTTTTGGGTTACTGCCCACCTTATGGCGGCCCGATTTTTTGTAACCCTTTTCAATCTTTTTTAAGCGTTTTTCGAAATCTTTTGCGTTGTTATCCATGGCATCACCTAGTTTTAGCCCTATGCGGTAGCATAACTCAAAAAAATGAAATGTTAAGTGTTTCGCTGCAAGGTTAGCGTTGACCATTCACCAATTTTCAAATGATCCACCAGTGCAAAGCCATTTTCGATATACGCTGCTTTCACATCGTTTGCTTGTTCGTTCAATAATCCCGATAAAATAACGTAACCACTTGGCGCACAATGTGTTTGCATATCAGGTGCCAGCGCAACCAACGGTCCCTTTAGAATATTCGCAAGAATAAGATCATATGGCGCCTTGCTATGTAATTTAGGGTGATCAAATCCAGCACATGTCACCACATCAATGCGCCCTTCCAATCCATTGGATTTGACATTTGCCAATGCGGTTTCGGTCGCAACCTCATCAATATCGCTTGCCATGACATTTTCAGGCCAAAGACACGCCGCACCCATCGCCAAAACAGCGGTACCACAGCCAATATCAACTGCATTTTTTGCATGAAACCCATTCAGGGCAAGCGTATCAAGCGCGGTTAAACACCCCTGTGTGGTGCCGTGATGCCCCGTACCAAATGCCATCGCAGCCTCGATCAGCAATGGCATAACATCATCTGGAACCTTGTCTGCATCATGGCTTCCGTAAACGAAAAAGCGCCCTGCATGCACGGGGGCCAGTTCACGGCGCACCTCAGCAACCCAATCCGTTTCGGGCAATTCAGAAATCGCAAATGGCTTTGCCCCATGCGCCGCCGCCAAGAGAGATAGCGCGATGTCATCGGGTTGTTCGATGAAATACACGCCAACCTCGTACATGCCTGATCCATCTTCGATTTCAAAAACGCCAACACCTGTTGGTTCGGGATGAATATTTTCAACCGCTTCCGCCAATGCATCTGCGTTTTGTTTATTCGAAAGCGTCGTAAGTGCGGTGAATGTGGGCATTTTTATCTCTGAAGTTTTACGAATTTTCGTTTGTTTATACCACCATGTCTGGCTTGTCAGGCGCAATTACGTGGCTTGGCGCTGTCTATGCAATGCTGTAAAAATTGTTTCATGCCCTGCGCGAGGATTGCGCGGAATACAAAGCGCCAATACCAATGACAAAAATGCCATGAATGCGGCGGCGGCAAAAACCGATGCGGGTGACACCAACCACAAATAACCAAGCAACGCTGGCAATACCACCGCGCCAATGTGGTTAATCGTAAATGCAACCGCTGCGGTGGGTGCAATATCGGATGGATCTGCGATCTTTTGAAAATAGGTTTTCAATCCGATCGACAATGCAAAAAACAAATGATCCAGCACATAAAGGCTCGCCGCCAACACAATGCCCCAGCCAAAGATATAGATCCCGCCGTAAGCCGCAAAAATCAAAACCAAACCGACATATTCCAATGCCAGTGCATTTCGCTCGCCGATTTTTAAAACCAGATTGCCCATGATCGGGCCAAAAATCATATTGGCGATATAGTTAATAAGGAACAACGCAGTCACTTCGTGTACCTCGAACCCGAACCGTTCAACCATCATGAACGCAGCAAAAACCAAAAATATTTGTCGCCGAGCACCCGCCATAAATTGCAATGCATAATACAGCCAATACCGTTTGCGTAAAACCATATGTCGGTGCTGCACCGCTGGTCCATGAAAAGGCGGATAAGCAAAATAACAAAACACCGCGATGATTAACGTCAAACACCCACCAACCATATACAATGCGTTGTAATCCCATCCCAACACTTTCCACGCAAGCATGATTGAACCATATGCCAGCAACGAACCCGCAGAGCCAATCGCCAACAACCACCCCAACATCACTGGTGCGCGGTCTTTGGGTATCCATTGAAGTTCCAAAGATTGCTTTGCCGTTTCATAATAATGAAACCCAAGGCTGGAAATAAATGTTGTGATCAATAACCCGCCAAAGGTTGGGAACCATGCGGTCACAGCAACCGCACCCCCCAAAACCACAAGCGATACAATCGCCAAAACCTGTTCACGCATCACCCATAAAACGACGATCACACCCACCGCGAAAAATCCTGGAACTTCGCGGATGGATTGTAACCAGCCAATGTCTGAACCATCGAACCCAGCACGATCATGAACAAAATTATTGAGCAATGCCATCCACGTGGCATAGGCTAGTTGCATCACAAATGTCATCAAGGCCAATAATGCGAACGGGCGGCGCCAGCGTGGTAATGCAGTGGCTTGAGATATCGAAAGACTATTCATACGCAACCCCTACTCCTTGTGCCACGCCTTTGCGAGCATCAAGTTTTCATTTGTTCTTGATTTGCGAAAAACCTGCATCGGCAATGGTTTGCCGATACCACATATAAAACAGCACAAAACCGCCGCTCGCAAATAATTGAATTACAATCACCACATGTCAATGCAATACAATGTGCTGACTTAAACAAAGGCAGAAACATGCAAAAAATATCTCTTATTATCTGTGGTAGCGCCATGTTGGCATTAACGGGTTGTTTTGTGAATACGGAAACCGAACGCGGGCTTGTCGGTGCCGCAACAGGTGCGGTTGTTGCAAGCACTGCGGGTGGTAACGTCGTGGCGGGTGCCGTCGTCGGTGGTGCTGCGGGCGTATTATGCGACGATGTGGGTATTTGCCGATAATCTACGCAATGAGTTGAAACAATCTAAGGCCAGCGATCAAATGTGACGCTGGCTTTTTCTTTTGCGTTATCTATCATGGCATCAAACACAGTGGTGAATTGGATAGATAAAAGTGACTAAACGCAGATATGCCGCACTTACCATGGTGCGTGACGAAGATTTCTATCTTCCCAATTGGTATCGTTATTATGCGGGTCAATTTGGCGAAGAAAACCTTTTTATCATTGATCACAATTCCACCGAAGCATCTGCAAAATCGATCATTCCTGCCGCAAAAAATATCGTAAACATCCCATTTGACACACCCGCGAATGACAAAAACGCAGATCGCCGCGGGAGCTTTGACGACCAACGTTTTGCGGCAATTGGGAATTTTGTGCGATCCCTTTTATCCTATTATGATTGTGTCGTTTTTAACGATACAGATGAAATTTATGTGGCGGATCATGCAAATGGTCTGTGTGGATATTTGGATGAACTGCCTGAAATTGGCATCCGTTCCGGTGTTGGTCTTGAAATTTATCAACATGAAAACGATGCGCCATTTGACCCGCTGCAAAATGTATTTTCTCAGCGCAGGCATTATTCTTATCGCTGGAATTTCTGCAAACCCCATATTCTTGGAGAGCCCGCGGATATCGCTGGGCATGGGGCCTATGGGCCGGTTCGTTTTGATACCAATCTGTTGTTGGTGCATCTTCGGTTTGCTGATCTTGGCCACCTTGAACAACGCCAAACTCGTCGTCTTGTTGCGTTTTCACAAATGCGCGGTGGTCAAAAATCGCGATGGAAACAAACAATAGATGAAACACACAAATCGATTTCAAAATTTTGGAAAAGAGAAGAAAGCCCCTTGGAATTGATCCATCATGATTTGTTTGATGAATTATTACCAGAACATCGGAAACAACCCATAACCAACGACAACTTTCACCGTTTTAATGGTGGCAAAATCGCAAACATCCGACCCGTGGATTTTTTCGATCCCGATGCGACCAAAGATGTCGATAAATATCGTTTCATCCTGCCCGATCGATTTAAAAACATTCCTTCATAACGAAAAAGGCCGCCCAAAACTGAGCGACCTTAAAATTCGAATGTCGGCGAAGATTAGTTTTTCGCGTAATATTCCACAACCAAGTTTGGTTCCATCATCACTGGGTATGGCACGTCTGACAAACCAGGTGTGCGAACGAATGTTGATGTCAACTTGCCATGATCAACATTCAAATATTCTGGCAAATCGCGTTCTGCGGATTGTGTTGCTTCCAAAACCAAAGCCATTTGTTTTGATTTATCACGCACTTCAATCACGTCACCTTCTTTTACACGGTAAGAAGGGATGTTTACCTTTTGACCGTTCACTGTCACGTGGCCGTGGTTCACGAATTGACGTGCAGCGAAAACTGTTGGTACGAATTTTGAACGGTATACAACGGCGTCCAAACGACGTTCTAGCAAACCGATCAAGTTTTCACCTGTGTCACCGTTTACACGCACAGCTTCGGCGTAAATGCGGCGGAATTGTTTTTCTGTCAAATCACCGTAGTAACCTTTCAGTTTTTGCTTTGCGCGCAACTGAATACCGAAGTCTGACAATTTTTGCTTGCGGCGTTGACCGTGTTGACCGGGGCCATATTCACGACGGTTCACTGGTGATTTTGGACGACCCCAGATGTTTTCACCCATGCGGCGGTCAATTTTATATTTGGCAGCAGTACGTTTAGTCACTGGCTGGTTCCTCTCATTTTATATGAAAGGTGCTTTCCTTTCCCTTCGCATCATCGCGTCGGGCGACAGGCATATCCCATTGCTGGGGCCACAAACACCAATATGGTCACTGCTTTCACAGCGATGGGCGGGTTATAGGCGCAAAATGGACAGAGTCAACACGTCATTACCCATTTATTTTGGATAATCCAGCGCTTGACCATCCATATTGTGCACTATCTAAATGTGGTTATGATTTTTCGCAATGACATCACCAAATTCCCCGTTGCCTTTGATTCCCAATTGGGCGCTGACACAGTGCAATTTTATCAACAATTGCCCAAACAGGCACAGGAATTGATTGCTGGTATCGCGGGATCAAGCCCATATTTACGTGAATTACTAAATGCCGAGGCTGGATGGCTTAACACGGTATCGGACACCGATCCAGACGCCGTGTTTGACGCGATATTAAATGAAGTTGTCGCACAAGGTGGTGATGATCTTGCTACCCATTTGCGCATCGCAAAAAAACGGGTCGCTCTTTTGTTGGCAATTTGTGATTTGTCGGGAATTTGGCCGCTAGAAACCATCACGCGTAAATTGACCGAATTTGCAGATTTTGCCACCGACACGGCGTGTAAGGCAGAAATCGCAAAATCATTGGCCAAAGGGACACTTCCCGCCTCTGTTTTTTACGACCACCCCTGTGGTGGATTAATTGTCTTGGCCATGGGAAAAATGGGGGCGCATGAGCTTAACTATTCTTCCGATATTGATCTGATATTTTTATTCGACGATACGATTTACCCTGCATCAGACGTTTATGAAATTCGTGCTGAATTCGTTAAAATTACCCGTGCCGTTTACAAAACTTTGAATGAACGGCGCGGCGATGGGTATGTGTTTCGCACTGATTTGCGGCTTCGTCCCAATCCGTCCGTAACCCCCGTTTGCCCAACAATGTCCAGCGCAGAGGTGTATTACGTAAACGAAGGGCGGACATGGGAACGTTCCGCATTTATCAAGGCGCGTGCATGTGCTGCTGATATTAAAGCTGGGAATGCATTTCTGAAACGCTTGCAAAATTTCATCTGGCGCAAAAACCTTGATTTTGCCGCGATGGAAGATGTTCAAAGCATATTGGTTCAGGCACGCCAACACAAAGGTGTTAATGGCCCGATAACGCTGCTTGGGCATGATATGAAAATGGGGCGTGGGGGCATTCGCGAAATCGAATTTTTCACCCAAACCCATCAGCTCACCTATGGCGGGCGCGATGACAGCCTTCGTTCCCCAAATACGCTAGAGGCATTACAACAATTGGTGCAAAGCAATCGATTGGATGCCCAGATTGCAGAAAAACTCACCCATGCCTATCGACAGCATCGCGATGTTGAACACCGCATTCAAATGTTACGCGATGCACAAACACATGCACTCCCTAATAATGACAAGGGCATGTTACAATTGGCCAATTTATCTGGCTATGCAGATTTGCAAAGTTTCTCCAAAGACGTGTTAAACGCATTGGAAACCACACGCGCCACAACCGAGGTAACGGGCGTTGCCAATGTCAAATCGGACACAGGCCATGCGCCAAACATCGAACAACAAGCAATGTTTGATCGCTGGCAATCGTTCAGCGCCCTGCGCACAGATCGCGCCAAAGATATCTTTGACCGCATTATTCCGATCATTTTACAAGAGGCCGATGATGCCCCCAACAGTGCCGAGCATTTGGAGCATTTCGATCTATTCATGTCCCAGTTGAATTCAGGGGTTCAATTATTGTCTCTATTCGACAAACGCCCAGAGCTCTTGAAACTGGTCATGGATATATGTGCATTGTCCAAGCCATTGGCACGCAGCCTTGCGCAACAAACCGAAGTATTGGACGGGTTAGAAGACGCAGCCCTCGCCCCCGCAAAACGAGATCGCGATACGTATCGGAATATATTCTCTGCGATTATTAGCGATCCCGATGATTTGGAATTGTCGCTCAATCAAATTCGCGGCTGGCATCGCGAAGAACATTTTCGCATCATTGTTGCGCAATTGCGTGGCACCCTAAACATCAGCGCGGCAGAACGTGCATTTTCCAATTTGGCAGAGGTGAGCGTTGAACATTGTGTTGCATTGGTTCGGCGCGAAATGGAACGCCGATACGGCAAAATAGCAGGAAGCGAATTTGCCGTCTTGGCTATGGGAAAACTTGGTTCGCGGGAAATGACCTGTACGTCTGATCTGGACATCATCGTGATTTTTTCTGGCGACCCACTGGCCGATTCAGACGGGAAACGCGCACTTGATACGCGCAGCTATTACGCCAAATTCACACGCACATTAATTTCCGCGCTCTCTGCATCAATGCACAACGGCAAACTGTATGATGTGGACATGCGCTTGCGCCCATCTGGTCGATCTGGGCCAGTTGCCACAAGCATTACATCATTTGAAGATTATCAAAAAAACAAGGCGTGGGTGTGGGAACATTTGGCGCTAGCCCGATCACGTGTGCTCGCGGCGGATCATCAGCTCGGTAATATTTTGAATTCGGTTCGCCAAGAGGTGCTGGTATCCCAAACCGATCCATCCGTGGTGCGAACACAGGTCATTGAAATGATCGAACGGCTTCGCACCGAACCGCATGGGAATGCTTCATCCCTGCCGGTGAAAAAGGCACCAGGAGGATTGTTGGAAATTGAATTGTTGGCACAATCTTGTGCACTCCTTTCTAAAATCGATGCACTTACTCCGATGGGACAATTGCAAGGGGCAATAAAAGCGGGGCAGATCAGCGAAGATAACGGGAATGAATTAATAAAAAACCATTTGTTTTTAACCAAGGTCGAACATTTAAAGCGCTTGCTATTAAAAGAGGATTTTAAATCTGACGAGCTTAGCACCGCTGGCGAAATCTTGTTTCAAAACGCAACGGACACTGCTTCGATCGAATTATTGGGCGCCGAAATCGCAACACGCATGGCCAAATCCAAACAGATCATCGATGCGCATTTTGAAATTTCTACGAAAAAAGGCTCTTGATAAATGCGCCAGACATTACGTGACAAAGCCATCCGTATCTGTGATCAAAAGATCGCGCAAAAAGGGGACAATGTTGGCCTGTCATTTTACGCGTTCTTTGCCAATAAAAACGACGATCCCGATTTATTGATGGAGGCGGCAACTTGGTGGATCAAGACACATGGTCTGGATCATTTTGAAAAGGCACATAAAATTCGCACACTTATCCAATCTGGGCACTGATTTTATTGTTTGCGAAAATTATCTGGGCTGTGGCCAAATCGTGATTTAAATGCCCGTGCCATTGCGCTTGCATTATCGTAACCAACGCGCACCGCAATTTCCGATATGGGCATCTGAGTTGACACCACCAAATCACGCGCGGCCGATAGGCGAATATAGCGATATATTTTCCCAGGTGGCGCCCCCAGATCAGCGATGAATTCGCGCTGTAAATATTTTTCATGGCACCCCAAATTTTCAGCAATTTGTGCAATTTTGATCGGGGTTTCCAAATGTGCGCGCATCAAATGCACCGCATCGCGCACAATGGCGCGATGGATCACCAATGATCGCCCAAATTCGCTTGGCGTGTCGTGCATGAATAATGTCGCCACATCCAATTTCAACGCCTCGCCGTTCAGTTTTGAAATCAACGCAAGCGCCATATCAAATGCCGCCATTGCTCCACCACAGGTGCCACGATTGCCATCGAAAATAAAACGTTCCTTTTTGGCATCCACATTCAAAAATGTTTCGCTAAAACTATCAAATATGTCCCAATGAATTGTGGCCTTGCAGCCATCCAACAACCCTGCGGATGCCATCAACCATGATCCTGTATCCAGACCAAGAATATTTCTGGATCGCTTGGCCGCCGATTGAAGCGCACGTTTGGTTGCGATCGTATCAAATTTGCGAAAATGATAGCTGCTAATCACATAAAGATATTCCCCATTTTGCGCTGCCCCCAATGCTTGTTCGGGCAGCACCGGTAATCCGCTGGATGATTGCACAGGCCCACCATCCATCGTGAAAAACCGCCATTGATAAATCCGCTGCCCCGCCAAATCATTTGCCGCACGCAAGGGTTCCAAACAATTCGCCAAACAATGATTGGAAAACTGATCGAATAACAAAATATCAACAGTGATTTTATCTTGCTGTGGTTTTGTCCAAAATCGCATGAAATATGTCTAATTCAGCACACCGCGAAAACGCAAGTCATATCACCATCATGCCACCACACTTCCAAGGATTTCACCATGCCACTTGAAATGAACAAACGCGTATTCATCACCTGTGCTGTCACAGGATCGGGTTCAACCCAAGACAGAAGCCCCCATGTCCCACGCAGCCCCAAACAGATCGCAGAAAGCTGTATCGCCGCTGCGAACGCGGGTGCCGCAATTGTCCATTGCCATGTGCGGGATCCCGAAACGGGCGCGCCATCGCGTGATACCAAACTTTACCGCGAGGTGACGGATCGTGTGCGCGATGCAAATGTTGATATGGTGTTGAACCTAACCGCGGGCATGGGCGGTGACATGGTGTTTGGCCCACCATCCGCACCGCTTCCCCTTGGGGCGGGAACAGATATGGCGAGTGCTGAAGAACGCATGGCACATATCGCGGAATGCTTGCCTGAAATTTGCACCCTTGACTGTGGCACGATGAATTTCGCAGAGGCCGATTATGTCATGACTAACACCCCTGGCATGTTAGAGGCCATGGGAACAATGATGGAAGACTTGGGTGTTAAACCCGAAATCGAAGCATTTGATACTGGGCATTTGTGGCTCGCAAAAAACTTGGTTGAACGCGGGGTTTTGAAATCTCCTGCGTTGGTGCAACTCTGCATGGGTATCCCTTGGGGTGCGCCCGATGATTTGAATACCTTTATGGCGATGGTAAATAATGTGCCAACCGATTGGAATTGGTCGGCATTTTCAATTGGGCGCAATGAAATGCCATATGTCGCCGCCGCCGTTTTGGCGGGTGGCAATGTGCGTGTGGGATTAGAAGACAACCTTTGGCTTGGCAAAGGTGAACTTGCCACGAACGAAGCGTTGGTTACGCGAGCACGCGCTATTATCGAAAATATGGGTGCGGAAATCATAGGCCCTGCAGAGGTGCGTGAAAAACTAAACCTAACAAAACGAGCACCAAAATGACCAAAACAGCAGCAATTATTGGCGGTGGTGTGATCGGCGGTGGCTGGCTGGCGCGGTTCGTATTGAATGGCTGGGATGTCCGCGTGTTCGACCCCGATCCAGAGGCCGCGCGTAAAATTGATGCGGTCCTTGCCAATGCGCGCCGCGCGCTTCCGATGTTATACGACACCGCTTTGCCAACCGAAGGCAGCATTACATTTTGCGATACAATTGGCGACGCTGTCACGGGTGCATCATGGGTGCAAGAATCCGTGCCAGAACGGTTGGAAATGAAACACGCGGTTTATCAAGAAATTGCAAAATCAGTCGATTCCGCCGCGATCATTGGTTCATCCACATCAGGATTCAAGCCGTCTGAATTACAAGACGGCATGGATTGCGCCGCACAACTGGTTGTAACCCACCCGTTTAATCCCGTGTATTTGCTGCCCCTGATCGAATTGGTGCCAAGTGCAAAAAACCCAACCGAAATCGTAGATCGTGCAAAAACGATCCTTGCCTCGCTGGGGTTATTCCCATTGCATGTTCGCAAAGAAATCGACGCGCATATCGCAGATCGTTTTCTAGAGGCCGTTTGGCGCGAAGGTTTATGGCTCATCAATGACGGGATCGCAACAACCGAAGAAATCGACAACGCGATCCGATATGGGTTTGGGCTGCGTTGGGCGCAGATGGGTTTGTTCGAAACCTATCGCATCGCCGGGGGCGAAGCGGGCATGAAACATTTCATCGCACAATTTGGCCCTTGTCTTAAATGGCCTTGGACAAAATTGATGGACGTTCCCGAATTAACCGATGAATTGGTAAACACCATTGGTGCACAATCTGATGATCAAGCGGATGGAAAATCCATCCGCGAATTGGAACGATTACGCGATGATAATTTGGTCGCGATGATGCGTGCATTAAAAGGTCAGGATTCCGCCGCTGGTGCATTGATAAACACTCATGAAAAATCGTTTCGCCCAACGATTGATTCCAACGTGTCTGCGCCCGTTATCACTGCCAACCGTATCGTTCCCGTGGACTGGACAGATTACAATGGTCACATGAACGAAAGCCGTTATGGCCAAGTCTTTTCAGATGCTGCCGACATGATGATGAGCGCGGTCGGCGCGGATGAAACCTATATCGCCAATGGAAACAGCTTTTTCACCGTGGATATTCATATCCAGTTTATCAAGGAAACCCATGCGGGTGACACCATTTCTGTGCAATCGCAATTATTGGAAGCCAGGGGCAAAAAGCTACGATTGCACCATCGTATGTTGGCGGCGGATGGAACATTGTTGGCCACAGGTGAACAATTATTGATCCATGTCAGCCTTGAAACACGCCGCGCGTGTGAACCACAACCCGAACTTGCAGCAAATCTTGCAACCATGGCAGCGGCGCATGCTGCCCTGCCCGATCCCAAGCAAACCAGAGGATAGTCGTGATGCATTTTGGCCTGACCCAAGAACAAGAAATGATCGTGGATACGGTGCGCAGTTTTGTTGAAAACGAAATCTATCCACATGAACAATTGGTAGAGCGCTGCGGCGAAGTTCCAAATGAAATCGCACAAAATATCAAAAACAAAACCAAGGAGCTTGGCTTTTACGCGTGTAATTTCCCAGAATCAGTTGGCGGCGCTGGGCTAACCCACATGGATTTTGCGCTTGTCGAACGCGAATTGGGGCGTGGTTCAATGGCGCTCAATCACTTTTTCGGGCGACCTCAAAATATCCTGATGGCCTGTCAGGGCGAACAGATTGAACGCTATCTTTTGCCCGCCGTGCGTGGTGATCGCATGGACGCCTTGGCGATGACAGAACCTGATGCTGGTTCTGATGTGCGCGGCATGAATTGCAGTGCGGTGCGCGATGGTGATGATTGGGTTTTAAACGGATCGAAACATTTTATCAGCGGTGCGGAACACGCAGATTTTTTCATTGTATTCGTTGCCACTGGTGTTGACGATACCCCGCGTGGCCCCAAAAAGCGTATCACGACGTTTTTAGTTGATCGCGGCACGCCCGGATTTGATGTGCGTGATGGATATAATTCCGTATCCCACAAAGGATATAAAAACTGTATCCTTACATTTGATGATTGTCGTTTGCCCAAAGAACAGGTTTTGGGCGAAGTTGACGGTGGTTTTGCCGTTATGAACGAATGGCTTTACGCAACCCGCCTGACGGTTGCGGCCATGTCCGTTGGTCGTGCGCGGCGATGTTTTGACTATGCGTTGAACTACGCCGCCGAGCGTAAACAGTTTGGCCAACCTATTGGTAAATTTCAGGGCGTGGGTTTTCAGATCGCCGATATGATTACCGAAATTGATGCCGCCGATTGGCTCACGCTCGCGGCGGCTTGGCGGCTTGATCAAGGATTGCCCGCAAATCGTGAAATCGCGAGCGCCAAATTATATGCCACTGAAATGCTGGCACGTGTCACCGATACCACTTTGCAAATCTTTGGCGGAATGGGCTTGATGGATGATTTCCCGATCGAACGATTTTGGCGCGATGCACGGGTGGAACGTATTTGGGATGGCACTTCTGAAATTCAACGTCATATTATCAGCCGCGATTTACTCCGCCCCTTGGGTGCATAATGAAACGCAATCTTGATCGGTTGTTTCGCGCAAAAACCATCGCTGTGATTGGCGGCGGTACATGGTGTGATAACATTATTCAACAAGCGTTCAAAATTGGCTTTGATGGTGCAATATACCCCATCCATCCCACCAAAGAAAAAATCCAAGGCGTAAAGTGTTTCGCAACGATCAACGCATTGCCAACGCCACCAGACGCTTGTTTCATTGGGGTGAACAGACACGCAACCATAGATATCGTTTCACAGCTCAGAAAAATCGGTGCCGGTGGAGCAATCTGTTTTGCCAGCGGTTTTTCCGAAGCGATTGCAGAAGACAAAGCCAGTGCAGACCTTCAATCTGCATTGCTCACTGCGGCGGGCGATATGCCAATCATTGGCCCCAATTGCTATGGTTTCATCAACTACCTTGATCGTATCGCGCTGTGGCCTGATCAACATGGTGGGCAGCCGGTTGACAGCGGGGTTGCGATCATCACTCAATCTTCCAACATTGCGATAAACCTCACAATGCAACAACGCGGTTTGCCAATTGCCTATGTCGTGACCGCTGGCAATCAAGCACAGATTAGCCTGTCCGCAATCGGTGAACATCTATTGTCAGATCCGCGTGTCACTGCACTCGGACTTCATATTGAGGGTATTGCCGACCTGTCCGAATTTCAACAATTGGCTGCCAATGCGCGGGAACGTGGGAAAACAATTGTGGCGCTTAAGGTCGGTAAATCGGAACGCGCGCAATCTGCAACCCTCTCTCATACCGCGTCTCTCGCTGGGAGCGAGGCAAGCGCGCGCGCATTATTCACACGGCTTGGGATTGCACAGGTTGAAAGCCTGCCACAAATGTTAGAGGCATTGAAAATCTTGCACTGTGTTGGGCCACTTGCATCCAATGCAATTGCTTCCATGTCTTGCTCTGGTGGCGAGGCAAGTTTGATTGCCGATTGCGCCTTGGGGTATGATGTGCACTTTCCACCGTTGAGCGAAACACAAAAAACAAACCTATCAATCGCACTTGGCCCGATGGTGGCGCTGTCAAATCCGTTGGATTATCACACTTATATTTGGGGCCATGCCACCAAAATGACCGCTACCTTTCGCGCCATGTTGGAACCACATATTGCGCTTGGGATTTTGGTGTTGGACTTTCCACGTGGTGATATTTGTGATCAATCCGCTTGGACAGATGTCATTCAATGCGTCATTGATGCGCGCGATCAAAGCGGCGTGCCGATGGCCATTCTCGCAACCCTACCAGAAAACATGCCAGAGGATTTGGCAAATGCGCTGATGCGTGCCAATATCATTCCTCTCCTTGGGCTTGATGATGCACTCGCCGCCATTGCGGCGGTATCAAAAATTGCCAAGTTGGACATACACGATCAACCTGTTTTGACGGCAAAATTACCAACCAATGCACGGCCCCTCACTGAAGAATCGTCCAAACAACGGCTATATGAATTTGGTATATCTGTGCCAAAATCAACATCATCGACAAACATCGAGACACTCGGTGCAATCGCACGAAACATCGGATTTCCCGTCGCGCTCAAAGGGCAAGGGATCGCGCATAAAACAGAAATGGGCGCTGTTGTTTTAAACCTTTCGGATGGGGAAACAATTGAAACGGCTGCGAAATCAATGCCTTGTGATGATTTTCTTATCGAGGAAATGATCGCCGATGGCGTTGCTGAATTACTAATCGGGGTCACGCTCGACCCTGCACATGGATATTGTATGACCATTGCGGCGGGGGGTGTTTTATCCGAACTATTGACTGACAGCGTTTCGATCACGCTTCCAACATGTAGCAACGAAATAATCGCGGGCATATCATCGCTAAAAATCAACAAAATACTGTCAGGGTATCGCGGGAAACCCGCGGCGAACCAGCAGGCTATCGTTGACGCTGCGCTATCTTTGCAAAACTATGTTATTGCCAACGCAGGGCGCGTAACAGAGGTTGAAATAAACCCGCTGATCTGTACGCCAACCCGTGCAATCGCCGCCGATGCCTTAATCATTTTAGGAGACAAAGATGACTGAAACACCAATCAAAACCAAGCGCGACGGTGCGGTATTGGAAGTGACACTTGATCGCCCAAAGGCAAACGCAATTGATTTGGCAACCAGTCGTATCATGGGCGAAATATTTCGCGATTTTCGCGACGATCCTGAATTGCGTGTTGCGATCATAACTGGTGCTGGCGAAAAATTCTTTTGCCCTGGTTGGGATCTTAAGGCCGCGGCGGATGGCGATGCCGTTGATGGCGATTACGGGGTCGGTGGATTTGGCGGTTTGCAGGAATTGCGCGGCTTAAACAAACCCATCATCGCCGCCGTTAACGGCATTTGCTGTGGCGGTGGTTTGGAATTGGCGCTGTCTGCCGATATCATCATCGCTGCGGAACACGCCACATTTGCCCTGCCCGAAATTCGCAGTGGCACCGTCGCCGATGCCGCATCAATAAAATTGCCAAAACGCATCCCCTATCACATCGCCATGGAGATGTTGTTCACTGGCCGTTGGTTAGACAGCGCCGAAGCCGCGCGTTGGGGAATGATCAACCACATTCATCCAGCCGATCAATTGATGGCCAAAGCCCGCGAAATGGCAACGCTCATCGCATCAGGTCCGCCATTGGTGAACGAAGCGATCAAAGAGATCGTGCGCGAAGCGGAAAACATGAAATTCCAAGATGCGATGAACAAAATCACCCAAAGCCAATTTGAAACCGTGGATGTGCTGTACAATTCCGAGGATCAATTGGAAGGTGCACGCGCATTTGCAGAAAAACGCGCACCTGTTTGGAAGGGCAAGTAATTACATTTCTGCGCGTACTTTTGCCACCAATTCTTCAAGGCTTTCTTTGGGAACGAAACCTGGGACAACCGTATCACCCACGATGAATGACGGTGTCCCTGTCAGACCAAGCGCAGATGTGATGTTCCGCGATGTTGCGATATGTTCGGCAACCGCGTCAGATTCCATATCGATTTTAAGCTGTGCGATATCCATGCCAAGCCCCTCTGCAACGCGCAAAGCAGCCGCTTCGTCAACTTGTTGTAAATCCATCAATGCCCAATGCAATTCTTCGTATTTGCCTTGGTTGCGTGCCGCCAATGAAACCTTTGCTGCGGCAACGGAACCTTCGCTTAAAATTGGCCATTCGCGGTAAATCACACGAATGTTGCTGTCTGAATCGATTAGATCATGCACTGCTGGGGCAGCGCGTTTGCAATAACCACAGTTGTAATCAAAAAATTCAACGATGGTAACGTCCCCATCAGGGTTGCCCAACACAACCGCGTTGGACACATCCATTATTGTGTCTTTGTTTTCAGCAAGTGCCTGTGCGGTATCAGCCTCTTTTTGCGCCGCTTCACGGTCGCGCAAGATTTGAACAGCATCCATCACGATTTGCGGATTTTCTAAAATCGCCTCTATGGCAAGACGCTTGATGTCTTCTTCGCTAAAATCTTGTGCCGCGACGGGTGTCATTAAGAACATCCCAATTGCGCTTAGCGTGGCAAACATTAAACGTTTCATAAAGGACACCTTTTTGTTGGAAAACTTCGCTATGTTCAATCATGCCTGACGGTGTACATCAAGTAAACTTGACGCGATTTGACATATTCTTCGCGTGAATGTGACACAGATGTTGATTGACGTAACCGAAAGTTCAAACCAAAGAAGGTTTATGAATTCAGATGTGAAATATAAATCAATGGCAACGCGTATATTTGCGTTTTTAACTGTGCTCCTTTTGGGATCACAGGTTTTTGCACTGGAATCCAAGGGTTATTATTCGCATTCACTTTCAGCCAAGCTCATCAGTGCACATGATGGGGTTGCACCCGATCAAACAACGTTATCCGCAGCACTTCACATCACGCTAAAGGATGATTGGAAAACCTATTGGCGTTCCCCTGGCGAAGTGGGTTTGCCCCCTGAAATTGATTGGACAGGTTCAAGCAACCTTAACAATGTTGATTTTCAATGGCCCGCCCCGACACGGTTTAGCGCATTTGGCATTGAAAATTTCGGCTACAAAGATGCCGTTACATTTCCTTTGCACATTCAATTGGCGAACGCGGGAAAACCCGTTGTTTTAGATGCAAAGATCAACTTGCTTGTCTGTTCGGATATTTGCATTCCCGAAACATTTGAATTGAAACTTGATATCCCTAATGGTGTTGGCATTGATGGTTTGTCGGCAAAGCGGATCGCAAAATCAAACGCATTGGTTCCCCCGTTAAATACAAGCGGTGTGATAAAATTGCTTGGCGCTGAAATGAATAGCGATGATCATACGTTTACAGCCAAATTTAAAACAGGTGATCAATTTTTCAACGCCGATGTATTTCCCGAACTTGGACAAACACGGTTTGGAAAACCACAGATTATAACACAAAACGATGCCAAGATTTTATGGGCCCGTTTTCCCGTTTTACAAAATGATGAAACCTCACAAGATTTACGTGTAACCATCGTCGATGGTCAAACGTCCGCCAGTTTTGATGCAACATCTGGCACATTATCCGATGCGCCATTTTCCAATAACACACCCATTCGTGCCAGCATATTTTGGATGATCTTCATCGCATTTCTTGGCGGTGTCATTCTCAATATTATGCCCTGTGTATTGCCCGTTTTGTCAATCAAGATCACCAGCGCGATCAAGGCAAGAAACAACTCGATAACACGTATCAAACAAGGTTTCTGGATGTCGACCTTGGGCGTTTTATCATTCATGTGGTTACTGGCCGCGGCACTGATTATTGCCAAATCCATGGGGCATTCCGTGGGATGGGGTATACAATTCCAAAACCCATATTTTTTAACATTCGTGATTTCATTACTCTTGCTCTTTGCCGCAAATATGATGGGGTTATTTGAATTCGCATTGCCACAATCCATCAACACCGCGCTTGCGGATTCTGAATGCAACGATGGTCTGATTGGCGATTATCTGACGGGAGCGTTTGCAGCATTATTGGCAACACCTTGTTCTGCACCATTTTTGGGTACTGCTGTGGCATTCGCATTATCGGGAACTGGCGTTGATACCATCGCGATATTCACCGCACTTGGCGTTGGATTGGCGCTTCCTTATATTGTTCTGGCACTGCGCCCCAAATGGATTTGTTATCTGCCAAAACCAGGTGCGTGGATGAATAAGCTAAAATTGGTTCTGGGCTTATTGCTTGTCCTAACGGCCCTTTGGCTAGCAGCGGTATTGTTGAAAATTGCAGGGGGTTATGTGGTCATTGCCACGTTGTTGATGGCAATTGTTTCCATCATGGTCTTGGCGCAAAAACACGTGGTTGGGAATTTGCGCAAACTTGTTGCATTGGCGATGGTGGGCATCGCTATTTCTTCGCCCATTGTGCTAGCAAAGTCACCAACAAAACCAAACGCCACGGCATCAAATATCCCATGGCAAAATTTTGATCGTGGGAATATTCCAACTCTGGTTTCACAGGGTAAAACCGTATTTGTCGATGTGACTGCCGATTGGTGCCTGACGTGTAAGGCGAATAAAACATTGGTTATGGAACGTGATGATATCGCTGCAATTCTAGGCACAGATGATGTTGTTCCCATGATTGCCGATTGGACAAAACCAGACGACACCATTGCGCAATTTTTGGCAGCCAACCAACGTTACGGCATCCCTTTCAATATTGTTTATGGCCCCAAGGCACCCAATGGCATTCCTTTGCCAGAGGTTTTGACAACGCAATCTGTGCTGGATGCATTGGAAAACGCAGCGCGTTAATTTTGTGCCAATCCCTGTGCAACGATTTCTTTGCGCGGATCATCATTGCCCAGTTTATCCGCTAATGGTTTCGCTGATTGAAACGCCTCTTTGGCCTTGGCGGTTTCGCCCAACACTTGATACGCGCGCGCCAAACGCAACCAACCATCCAAATCGTTTGGATCTTGTGCCAATCGTTCTGCAAGTCCCGTCACCATAGATTGAATGAAAGCTGCGCGTTCATCCGCATCCATGTCTTGGGCGGCCTGCATATCTGCCGCGCTCGGTCCAGCTGGGCGTTCAGGCAATGTTAATGCCGGGCGATCAATCTGTGCGCCAATATCATTCGCCAACTGGGCGAAACTTTCCATCCAAGGCTGCCAAGTTTGATCCAACGCCACACGATCCGCCAAAATTTGGTATGCGCTTTGTAAATCGGCGCGTTGTTGAAACGCCAATGCTTTGTAATAACTCGGCGCGGGGTTACGCGCGTCCAACTCCAACGCGCGATCCAACTGTGTTTCTGCAAGCGGGGTTATGTTGCCATTTTCCGCAGCAATCAGCGCCTCGCCATATCGTGAAAACACTACGGAATCCGCTCCCTCACGTTCTGCAACAACACGAAACGCCTCGGCGGCATCGTTATACCGCGCCATGCCCATATATGTCTGCCCTAACAACATCCAGCCTTCTGATGGTCCCTCATCCGCATGATTGGTAAGTTTTTCGCGCAAACGCTGGGCCAGGTCATTGATTTCACGCGCCTGTGCCACCTCTTCACTACGTGATGCATAGGGCATAGATTGTGCATCTGGTGAACCTGTAATGGAATACACACCAACACCAACGATTGGTACAAACAACGCAGCGATTATCATAATGATCCGATTTGAAGTGGGGGAAAATGGTCGCTTTTGTACCCCTTTGCCCATCGCCAAAATACGGCGTTGAATTTCCAATCGCGCCACCGCGGCATCTGACTCTGCAATCAAACCGCGTGCCAAATCCCGATCGATTTCCGCCAATTGATCCTTATAAATTTCAAGTGCTGTTTCGCCATGAACAAGTTGTTTGGTTTGTGATGGGCGCAACACGGGATGCAACAATATCCCAAAACAAATCAACGCCAGAATGAACGCAGCACCCCAAATCATGTCGCATCCCCTTCGTTGTTGGAACCAATTAATTCATCCAATTGCGCCTGTTCATCGGCATTCAAACCTGCGTGTGGGTTTTGGGGTTTTCGCATCAGTGCGTAAACCATGCCAATAATGCCACCACCCAAAATCAAAAATGGTGCAAGCCATAACAAATATGTACTGGGTCGCCACGGGGGTTTGAACAACACATAATCGCCATACCGCGCCACCAGAAAATCATAAACCTGATCATCGCTGTCGCCTGCAACCAATCGTTCGCGAATTAACAATCGTAAATCACGTGCAACACCTGCGTTTGATGAATCGATGGGTTCATTTTGGCAAACAACACAACGCACATTCGCTGATATATCACGCGCGCGCGTTTCCAAGATGGGATCGTCCAAAATTTCATCGGGTTCCACGGCAAAACTTGGCAGCGCAATAACAAAGGCAAGGATCAGAACACAGTGCTTAAACATCAAGATTGCCCGATCTGTTCACGTGCGCGGCGCAGCCCTTCGCCAAAATCGCGCAGCGCCGTATCACCAACCAATGGCCCGCGGTAATGGTATAAAATCACGCCATCAGGGCTCACAATAAATGTTTCGGGCACACCAGACACGCCCCATTCAATGCCGACACGTCCTGAAAAATCTGAACCCACAGCGGCATATGGGTTCCCCATTTCGGCCAGCCATTGTTGTGCATCTGTGGGCTTATCTTTGTAATTGATACCATAAAGTTGCACATTTTCACGCGCCGCCAGCTTGATCAAAACACCATGTTCCGCACGACAAGGCACACACCATGATGCAAACACATTCACCAGCTTAATCCCACCCGAAGATAGCTCTGCGGAACCAAATCCGCCAACATCAACACCATCAATTCCAGCAAGCGTAAAATCTGGCACGGATTTCCCCAACAGCGGCGATGGGATTTCATTTGGATTACGATCAGGGTTTAAACCCCAATACAAAAAAGCACCCAAAATCAGCACCAATACCATGGGTAATGTCATCAAAATTCGTTTCATCACATTTACTCCGCTGGAGCGGGAACTGCCCGCGATATTCTTTTCTTTGGCACACCCACGCGCAACCGGCGATCTGACAGCGAAAACAATCCGCCCAACACAATTAACGCTGCGCCAAACCAAATGAAATTCACCAAGGGTTCGTAAATAATGCGCAATGTCCATTTCCCGCGTGCTGATTGTGCGCTTGGCTCCACAATGGATGCGTAAAGATCACCCGCAACGGTTTGGCGAATGGCCGATTCCGTCGTGGTTGATTGTGCCACGGGATATGTGCGCCGCTCTGGGTGTAAAGTGGTGATAAACTGACCATCCTTTGCCACGACGAGCGTGCCAATTTGGGTGATATAGTTTGGACCCATTTCACGTTCCACGCCTTGGAAGCGCACATCAAACCCTGCGATTTTCACATCTGTTCCCGGTTCCACAAATGTAACGACTTCTTCTTTCCACGCACTCGACCCAACAAAGCCAAGAATACAAACTGCAAGCCCTGCATGCGCCAACGTCATGCCATGACTTGCGCGGGGTAAATTACGTGCACGGCGCAAAGATGCACCAAAGGGTTCTTGGAATAGCTTTACCCGTTTGCTCCATTCCATCATCGTGGCCAACAAGAGCCATACCGCCGCACCAATGGATAAAACGCCAAGCGCGGGTCCCTTGGTTGTCCAATACCAAACACCAATCATCGCCAAAATTGATATTCCCGCCACCCATTTTAGCCGAGTCAATACTCCGGGAAGATCGGCACGTTTCCATGGTAAAAACGGCCCCACGCCCATTACGATCACCAATGGCAACATGATGGGAATAAAACTAGCGTTAAAAAATGGGGGGCCAACGGATATTTTTTCGCCCGCGATGGCCTCTAGGAACAATGGATATAATGTGCCAAACAACACTGTTGCCGTCGCCGTCGCCAACAACAGATTATTAATCATCAACCCCGTTTCGCGACTGATCGTTCCAAAAATTCCACCCGGTTCCATCGCGCCTGCACGTGCTGCGAACAATGTTAGTGATCCGCCAATGGACACGCCCAAAAGCGCGAGGATATAAACCCCACGTTCGGGATCAACAGCAAAAGCATGAACAGATGTTAACAAGCCAGAGCGCACAATAAATGTGCCAAGCAGAGACAATGAAAACGTTAAAATCGCCAATAATATCGTCCAGCTTTTGAACGTATCGCGTTTTTCGGTCACGATTGCAGAATGCAACAATGCCGTTCCCAACAACCAAGGCATAAAGGAAACATTTTCCACAGGATCCCAAAACCACCAGCCGCCCCAGCCAAGCTCGTAATAAGCCCACCAAGATCCAAGCGTGATCCCCGCGGTCAGGCTCACCCATGCGGCCAATGTCCATGGCCGCACCCAACGCGCCCATGCAGGATCAACACGCCCTTCGATCAATGCCGCTACAGCGAATGAAAACACAATCGAAAACCCAACATAGCCGATGTATAACAATGGCGGATGGATCGCCAATCCGACATCTTGCAATAACGGGTTCAAATCATTGCCATCAAGCGGCACTGGGAATACCCGCAAAAACGGGTTTGATGTGAACAACAGGAATGATAAAAATCCAACCGTGATCCACGCCTGAACCGATAATGTTCGTGCCTTTAACGACAATGGAATATTGCTGCCAAACACGGCCACGGCCGCGCCAAACACAGCCAAGATAAATACCCAGAGCAACAATGAACCTTCGTGGCTCCCCCATGTTCCGGCCATTTTAAACAGCATGGGTTTTAACGAATGTGAATTTTCCACAACGTTTAATACGGAAAAATCGCTTACCATGAATGAACGCATCAACGCACCAAAGGCAATCGCGATCAACACCGCTTGTAATATCGCTGTTGTGCGTGCGGTTTGCATCCACTGCACATTGCCCCGCCCTGCGCCAAGAATGGGCAGCACGCTTTGCACACATGCAATCGCCAAGGCCAAAGTTAATGCCAGATGTCCAAATTCAGGGATCATAGGGTTTGCTCCAATTTCGGCCCTCTTTTCCCCTTTTTCACCCAGCGGGGTCAAGTAACGCTTATGTGGCATAATGCCTAAACGTCAAATCTGTGCTTCTTTGTTTGCCTCCCCTCGAAATGCGGTTTAAAACCAATCAAAACAACAAGGACTTACCCCATGAAAATTGGTAATCGCGAAATTTCTCCAAACCATCCGCCGCTTGTAATTGCCGAAATTGGCATTAACCACGGCGGTGATCTGGAGGTTGCCAAAAACATGGTGCGTTTGGCGCATGAATCTGGCTGTGAAATGATCAAACACCAGACCCATATCGTCGAAGATGAAATGACAGAAGAAGCGAAACAAATCTTTCCGCCCAATGCGGACGTGTCGATATGGGAGGTCATGGAACAATGCGCCCTGTCACGCGAAGATGAAAAAGCATTAAAAGAATACGCCGAATCCTTGGGGATGATATTCATTTCCACCCCATTTTCCCGCGCCGCCGCCGATTTTTTAGAAAGTCTGGACGTGCCCGCATATAAAATCGGTTCGGGCGAGGCAGACAACCTGCCCCTGATCCGACATATCGCGAGTTTTGGGAAACCTGTGATTATGTCAACGGGCATGCAAACCATCGACACTGTTCGCGCATCGGTTGAAATTTTGGATAATGCAGGCATTGAATATGCGCTGTTGGAATGTACCAACCTGTATCCATCGCCCCCTGAAATTGTGTCACTCCAAGGTGTCACTGATTTGCAAAAAGCATTTCCAAATGCGGTTGTTGGATTTTCCGACCATTCCATTGGGCCAGAAATGGCGCTGTCATCTGTGGCTTTGGGTGCATGTATTTTGGAACGCCACTTTACCGATACGATGGAACGCGTTGGTCCCGATATCGTCTGTTCAATGGACCCTGCGGAATTGGCATTAATCATTGAAAAATCACGCCACATTCACACAGCTTTGCACAACAAAAAGGAACGCACAGGTCCCGAAGAGGATGTGTATCGTTTTGCACGCGGATCACTTGTCGCCGACAAAGATTTACCCGCTGGCACCGTGATTGGCGAATCTGATATTTGGGCGCGCCGCCCCGGCAGTGGTGAAATCGCGGGCTTTGAATTTGACGCGGTACTTGGGCGCAAATTAAATGTTGCGGTCAAACGTAATCAGCAACTTAAATGGTCTGATTTTGAAGATGCCTAATTCCCAGAAACATCTGGTTTTCGTCACGGGCACACGCGCGGATTTTGGCAAAATGGAACCGCTGGCCATTGCTGCGCGCGATGCAGGATATCGCGTTACGTTTTTCGTCACAGGCATGCATATGATGCAACGATATGGCCTGACCAAGATCGAGGTACAGCGTGTGACGGGTGTTGAAATCGCAGAATTCATAAACCAACGCGAAGGCGACCCACAGGATTTGATCCTGTCAAAAACCGTGCTGGGATTTTCCGATTTTATCCGTGAAAGCCAACCCGATCTGGTGGTTATCCACGGTGATCGCGTCGAAGCATTGGCCTGTTCCTTGGTCTGTGCCACAAACTATGTGCGCTGTGCACATATCGAGGGCGGCGAAGTATCCGGCACCATCGATGAAATTTTCCGCCATTGTAATTCCAAATTGGCGGCCGCGCATTTTGTCAGTTCTGAAAATGCAAAATCACGCGTCATGGCCTTGGGAGAGGCACCCGAAACCATTTACACCATCGGATCACCCGAATTGGATGCGCACGGCGCTCCAACGGGGATAAGCCTTGAACAGGTGAAAACCCGCTATGAAATCCCATTTGATGACTATGGTATCGTTACCTTTCATCCTGTGACATCCGAAACCAAAACCATGGGACAACAGGCGCGTGATTTGTTTTCAGCCTTGGATCAAAGCGGAAAAAATTTCGTTGTAATCTTGCCCAATAATGATCCCGGCTCGGCAGAGATTTTTGACGCCATCGCCAAATTACCGGCGGATCGTTTCCGCCAAATTCCATCCATGCGTTTCTTGTATTTTTCCGAGCTGTTGCGCAATGCAAAGGCGCTGATCGGCAACAGCTCCGCAGGGGTGCGTGAAGCACCATTTTTAGGTGTGCCGAGCCTTGATGTTGGCACGCGCCAAACAAATCGTTCTAACGCACCATCCATCACCCAAACAGCGGCCAATGACCGCGATAAAATCGCTGCGTTTTTCGCCACATCTTGGGGGCAAAAATTTGATGCCGACACTGGTTTTGGTGGCGGCGATACCGCCAAACGATTTGTTGATGTGTTGAACGATGACACGTTCTGGGATCGCAGCTTGCAAAAAACCTTTGTTGACTAGCGCGGCATGACAAAACATTCGCCCTTTCCCAGCTTGCGCATGCGTGTGGCCCTTTTGTGTTACACCGTTTTGTGGGTCGTGTTATTTCCACTGATCTTGTTTTATCTTTGGTGGCGCGGGCGCAAAGATCCCGCATATCGCGCCCACATTCCTGAACGGTTTGGGTTTTATCCGAAGGTTAAAAAAAATAGCGTTTGGATTCACGCCGTATCGCTTGGTGAAATGCGATCTGCTGCGCCATTGGTACAGGAATTGCTGGATCGGGGCGAAACCATCGTCACAACACATTTTACACCTGCTGGGCGCAAATCTGCCCATAATCTGTTCCCCGATGCTATTGGCGCGGGTAAACTTGTGCCCGTTTACGTGCCATTTGAATTTCACTGGTGTTACCGTCGTTTTTTCAATGCATTCGCCCCAAAATACGGGTTGGTCATGGAAATCGAAATTTGGCCACGCATGATTGCCAGCACTGCGCGTTGTCGCGTGCCATTGTTCATGTGTAACGCCCAATATCCTGAACGCAGCTTTAATCGTGACCGCGATAAAACCAGCCTGCGTGGTGAATTGACCCGTGGTTTTGCGGGTTTGTTTGTGAAATCGCAGTCACAGGTCGATCGTTTTGAACATATGGGGGCAAGCAATATCGCAATCACGGGTGAATTGCGGTTTGAACAACCCATTGGTGAACATTTGCTCAGTGCGGCACGGGCGATAAACTTTTCACCGCGCCCTGTCATCACGCTTGCCAGTGTTGTTGAAAACGAAGACGAAAGTTATCTGCACGTCATCAAAACCGTTCAACGCCACGCCGATGCAATCAACGCCCCACGCCCATTGTTTATTTATGTGCCCCGCGCACCAGAACGTTTTGCCAGCACGGGTGATTGGCTCACCACACAAGGTCAGACCGTGCAACGCCGTGGTCAGGTTTTATCCCCAGATTTGGAAACGACAACCCCGATCAATTCCGATATCTTGCTCGGCGATTCCATGGGTGAAATGTATTTTTATCTTGAGCTCGCCAACGCGGTTATCGTTGGTGGTGGGTTCCATCCCAAGGGTGCGCATAACGTGATCGAACCCCTTGCGTTGAAAAAACCCGTTTATGTCGGCCCTGAAATTTGGACAATCGAATATCCCGCACATGATGCGATTGCGGCAGGGGTGCTTGCCCATTGCACCGATACTGATGATATGGCTGCACGCTTGATCAATCAGATTTATTCAAACACAGGGAACGCTCAATTCTCTGCCCTTGCAGAGCAGTTCAACATTGATCATTCTGGTGCAACACAACGCACATTGGCGGCATTGCCAGAATTGTTGAAAAATGCAGGATACACGGATCGGAATCCATTATGAGTTTTCTTGTGATCGGGACAGGCGCCATTGGAAAACGCCATGCAAATAACCTGTCGCACCTTGGCGAAGATGTTGTCAGCATTTCAATGCAATCAGATGGAATTGATGGATTAAAACGGCGCCTAAAATCAGAAAAGTTTGAGGCCGCAATCCTGTGCACCGCCACACAAATTCGCACAGAAATCACTGAAATTTTGGCCGCGCACAAACTGCCAATCTATATTGAAAAACCCGTTGCCTATCGTCGGACGGATATGGACTTGATTATGAAACAGCTCGGCCCGCTTGCGGATCGCAGTTTTGCTGGGTTTATGATGCGCTATCATCCCGCCGTGCGATTTTTGGCAACAGCGGAATTGGACACATATCGGTTTAGTTTTGACATTGGGCATGATGTTCATCAATGGCGCGAAAATTGGAATTTTGCCGACAGCTACGCCGCCAGCCCCGATGGTGGGGGCGTGTTGCTTGATCTGTGCCATGAATTGGACATGGCCCATACAATCATGGGTGCGCTCACCCTTGATACCGCGAGCTGTCTGTCTCATCCCGATCACACAGGCGTGGATTTTTCCACGCGTATTGCGCTTCATAATAATAATACGCACGGCACGGTCTGTATGGATTATCTTAGCCCCATCAGCACGCGAAAGCTTGTCCTGTGGGGGCAATCACAAAAAATCACGTTTGATCTTGCCAATAACAACTATCAAATTGAAACTGATGATGGTGTGAAAAACCTTGATCTGACCATTGATCGCCAAGTCATGTTTCAAAATACGATGGCGGATTTCATTCGCCTTGTGCGTGGGGACGTTTTGGAAAACCCGATTGCACCAATCCTATCCAATGAAATGCCAACCTGCCATTTGATTTGCGCGGCTTATGAACAGCGCAAGTTCACTGGTAACATAAGGAGCAAAACATGATACTTGGCCATATTGGCGTGCGCGCAGGTTCCAAGGGGCTACCTGGAAAAAACATGAAACTGCTACTTGGCAAACCGTTGTTGCAATGGAGCCTTGATCAATTGTTGGAACATCCTTTGATTGATGCCGTTGTGGTATCCACCGACGGTGCGGATATGTTGAAATTCGCCACTGATCGCGGCGCTATTGATATCGGCCTGCGCCCCGATGAATTGGCCAATGACACCGCATCAAAATGGGATGTCTGGCGTCACGCATTGAGCGCAGTAGAAGAGGTTACAGGTAAATCCGTATCCGTATTTGTTGACGTGGACGCAACCGCACCTCTGCGCCAAAGCGTCGATATCACAAAGGCCATTGAATTGTTTCAGGCGGAAAAACCCGACATGGTGATGACCTGTGCCATTGCTGATCGAAACCCCTATTTCAATCTGATGGAGGCGGACGAAACAGGCGCACTTCACGTGTCAAAACCATTGCCTGGGAATGTCGTTGCACGCCAACAAGCGCCGGTTGTCTACGAACACGCAGCGTCCACCTATGTGCTTGATCCGGCATATCTGCGCCGTGGTACGTTCCTGTATGACGGGCGTGTGATCCCATGTGTTGTGCCTTCTGATCGTGCCCATGATATCGATGCAATCGAAGATTTCGAATATGCAGAATGGCGCCTGTCGCGCCAAATGAGCGAAAGTAAAAAATAATGAACAGCTTATCTGGAAAAACCATATTTCTCACAGGCTCTGGCGGTGTTCTTGGCACCACATATGTGCGCCGCATGTTGGACGCAGGCGCCAAAGTTGTCGCATCCGAGCTTAAAGGTGCGCGATACGATGGACTTCACGACACATTCGGTAAAAATGAAAACTTTGCGCTTTATGAAATGGATGTTTCGGACGAAGACGCCGTAACAGAAACCTTTAATCGCTTTTTGGGCGATGGGCATAAACCCAATGTGTTTTTCAACAATGCGTCCATTACGGGTGAAATGTTGATGAAAGATGGCGCTGAATTTCCCGATTTCGCCAATACCACGCTTGCCTCTTGGAACAAAACGCTTGATGTGAACCTCACGGGGCCATTCCTTGTTGCGCGTGAAATTGATCGCCAGATAATCGGCAAATGGGATCTGAAATTGATCAATATCGCATCGATGTATGCGCTGCGTGCGCCCCATCACGATATTTACGATGGCATGCCGTTTAAAAATTTTTCCGCCTATCAGGCCACCAAAGCAGGTGTTCACGGCATCACGCTTTGGCTTGCAAGCTATTGGCGCAAAAAGGCAACCGTAAACACGCTCGCACCCGGTGCCGTATTCAACGGCCATTCTGAGGAATTTCAAAAACGCGTGTCATCCCTGATCATGCAGGACCGCATGGCACAGCCAGACGAAATCGCCGACGTGGCACTTTTCCTTAGCTCAAATGCCGCCAATCACATGACGGGTCAGTTCATCAATGTCGATGGTGGTTACAACGCGTGGTAAAAACACCTAGATAAAACGCGGCGCATCCAATGCGGATACGCCCCTATTCCATTTTGTCTAAATATCCAAAAACCCGCGCGATCAACACGCGCGGATTTATGCATCTGATGTGGACATGTCCCAACCAAGTGCACGTGCAACGGTGAAAATATCCTTGTCACCACGACCACACATATTCATCACCAGCAAATGATCGGATGGTAAATCGCCCGCGATCTTGGCCACATGCGCCAATGCGTGGCTTGGTTCAAGTGCGGGAATGATACCTTCGGTACGACAGGATAACTGAAATGCGTCCAATGCCTCTGTGTCAGTCACTGAAACATATTCCGCGCGGCCAATGTCATGTAACCATGAATGCTCTGGCCCGATGCCGGGGTAATCAAGCCCCGCAGAAATCGAATGCCCCTCAAGGATCTGCCCATCGTCATCTTGCAACAAATAGGTGCGGTTGCCATGCAACACGCCCGGGCGACCACCCGTAAGCGATGCGCAATGTTCCATCCTGTCATTCACGCCCTTACCGCCAGCCTCGACCCCGATAATGCGCACGGATTTATCATCCAAGAACGGATAAAACAGACCCATCGCATTTGATCCACCACCGATGCAGGCCACCACAGAATCGGGCAAACGGCCTTCGGCCTCCATGATTTGGGTTTTGACTTCTTTGCCGATGATGCTTTGGAAATCGCGAACCATGGCGGGGTATGGGTGCGGACCTGCGACCGTTCCGATGCAATAAAATGTTTCATCAACATATGTGACCCAGTCACGCATCGCATCATTCATCGCATCCTTCAATGTGCCACGACCAGATGTCACGGGCACAACTTCGGCACCCAGCAATTTCATGCGAAACACATTGGGGGCTTGGCGTTCAACGTCATGCGCACCCATATAAACCACACATTTCAAACCAAATTTCGCACAAACTGTCGCCGTGGCAACGCCGTGTTGTCCCGCGCCCGTTTCGGCAATAATGCGTGTTTTACCCATGCGTCGCGCTAACAGAATTTGCCCCAAAACATTGTTAATTTTATGCGCACCCGTATGGTTCAATTCATCGCGTTTGAGATAAATTTTCGCGCCACCAAATTCTTGGGTCAAACGATCCGCGTAATACAGCGGCGATGGGCGGCCAACGTAATGTTTCCACAGATCATCCATTTCCGCCCAGAATGTTGGATCGGTCTTAGCCTTTTCATATTCGGCCTCTAGATCCAAAATCAATGGCATCAGGGTTTCGGATACAAACCGCCCGCCAAAATCACCAAACCGCCCCTGTTCATCTGGGCCATTCATCAGCGAATTAAACATATCAGTGGCCATTTTTGCCTCCCGCAGCGCGGATAAATTCCGCGATCATTTTTTCATCTTTGATGCCTGGCGTGGTTTCAACACCGGATGAAACATCCACCTGTTGCGCCCCTGTCAGACGGATTGCTTCTGCCACATTATCGGGGCGAAGACCACCCGCTAACATCCACGGAACCGCCCAACGCCGCCCTGCAATCAGACGCCAGTCAAACGCCAATCCATTCCCCCCTGGCAGGTCTGCGTTTTTAGGGGGCTTGGCATCAATCAACAATTGATCCACCACCTGTGCGTAATCGGCAATTGCGGGCAAATCATCGGCATCGGCGATGCCAACGGCCTTCATGATGGGCAATCCGTAACGCGTACGCAGATCCGCCACGCGATCGGGTGTTTCGCTACCGTGCAATTGCAACATATCAATGGGAACGGATTCAAGCATTTCATCCAAAAACGCATCATCCGCATTTACCGTCAATGCAACCTTGCAAATGCCAACGGGTACAGTTTGCGCCAATGTTCTGGCCTGTTCCACCAACACATGGCGCGGGGATTTTGTAAAAAACACAAATCCGACATAGGCCGCACCCGCCGTCACCGCAGCATTCAGCGTTTCCACATTGGACAAACCACAGATTTTCACGCGCATGACCGCACCCATAAATAAATTGTTCGATTGTCCCTAACAGGGAAACATATCAAGCAAAAGCCTGATACCGCGCAAGCGTGGCTTATTTCAACAACGCCAATACGTCGTCTTTTTCTTCGCCTGCTTTCGCTTTGAGCTTTTCGACTTCGCGCTCTAACCCGCGCACTTGCTTGGCTTTGGCACCCAACTCGCGGCGTTGTTTATATTCGCGCATCCATTCCCAAATAAAACCGATCATTAACCCGATCAGCACACCCAAAAGGATAACCAAAAACAATGGCAATGTGATGGATTCAGAAATGCCAAACGCCCCAGACAATTCATGGGGTAATACATTCAGCGTCACCATTTGACGGTTCGCCAAGGCCAACAGGATCAGGCACAGCCCGATGACAAAAAAGAATGCATAACGGATATAGCGCATGATACGGCCCCTTTGATCAGCAAAGTCTTACACAAGATGTAATCTTGTATCAGCCGCCGTTCAAGCGATCGCGCAAAAGTTTTCCGGTTTTGAAAAACGGCACATATTTTTCTTCGACCTGCACGGATTCACCGGTGCGCGGATTGCGCCCGATACGTGCTTCGCGTTTTTTAACAGAAAACGATCCAAAACCGCGCAGTTCAACACGATCCCCATTGGCCATCGCATCAATAATTTCGTCGAAAATCGTCGCAACGATCAGTTCAACATCTCTTTGATAAAGATGCGGATTTTCGGCCGCTATCTTATCCACCAGTTCCGAACGGATCATCGCCAGCATTCTCCCCAAATCTTTTATGTCTCTATCACCGAGCAGCCGGTGCGGACTCTTCCAAATAATACAGACTTTGCGCGTTTCGCAAAGAAGTCGTTTCGATTATTCTCGTAAATGATGCATATTTTTCCAAAAAATTCAAAATTTATTGCGAGTTTACATAGGTTTGCAGAAAAGTATCAGCGCCTTACGCTACGTCCACCTATTTGATCCAGTTCACGACAACGGTGATTCGTACATGGGATTTGACACCAAAAAGAAAACGGCGCCCAGATGGACGCCGCTTCAATCATTTTAAATTTGTTTGAAAAACTTATTCTTTGTCTTTCAACGCCGCGCCCAAGATATCGCCCAATGACGCGCCAGAATCTGAAGAGCCGTACTGTTGTACTGCTTCTTTTTCTTCTGCGATTTCGCGTGCTTTGATTGACAGGCCAAGTTTGCGTGTTTTTGGATCAAGTGATGTTACACGTGCATCAACTTTGTCACCAACGCTGAAACGCTCTGGGCGTTGTTCTGCGCGATCACGTGACAGGTCTGAACGACGGATGAATGCTTTCATGCCATCATATTCTACTTCGATGCCGCCATCTTCGATTTTGGTCACTTCAACAGTTACAACCGCACCACGTTTTACGCCAGCTGTTGCATCTGCAAATGGGTCACCTTCCAGCGCTTTGATTGACAGGCTGATGCGTTCTTTTTCTGCATCAACATCTGTTACAACCGCTTTCACGATGTCGCCTTTTTTGTAGTCTTGGATCGCTTCTTCGCCAGAACGGTTCCAGTCCAAATCGGACAAGTGAACCATACCGTCGATGTCGCCTTCTAGACCAACAAACAAACCAAACTCGGTGATGTTCTTGACTTCACCTTCAACAGTTTGACCTTCTGGGAAGTTTTTCGCAAAACCTTCCCATGGGTTGCCCTGTGTTTGTTTCAGGCCAAGTGAAACACGACGTTTCGCTGTTTCGATTTCCAGAACCATAACTTCCACTTCTTGTGATGTGGAAACGATTTTGCCTGGGTGTACGTTTTTCTTGGTCCAAGACATTTCAGACACGTGAACCAAACCTTCAACGCCGGCTTCCAGTTCAACAAACGCACCGTAATCGGTGATGTTTGTAACACGACCAGTGTGCACAGATTCCAATGGATAGCGTGCTTCAACATCGCCCCATGGATCGTCTTGCAACTGTTTCATGCCCAATGAAATGCGGTGTGTGTCTTTGTTGATTTTCACAACTTGGACTTTCACAGTTTCACCAATTGCCAACACTTCTGATGGGTGGTTCACACGTGACCACGCCATGTCGGTAACGTGCAACAAACCGTCAACGCCGCCCAGATCAACGAATGCACCGTATTCAGTGATGTTTTTCACAACACCTTCAACTGCATCGCCTTCGGCCAATTTGCCAACGATCTCTGCGCGCTGTTCTGCACGTGATTCTTCAAGGATTGCACGACGTGATACAACGATGTTGCCACGACGACGGTCCATTTTCAAAATTTGGAACGGCTGTGCCATACCCATCAATGGGCCAGCATCACGCACGGGGCGTACGTCAACTTGTGAACCTGGCAAGAACGCAACAGCGCCGCCCAGATCAACAGTAAACCCGCCTTTAACGCGGCCAAAGATTGCGCCTTCAACGCGCTCTTCTGCGGCATATGCTTTTTCCAAACGATCCCATGCTTCTTCGCGACGCGCTGCGTCACGTGAAATCACGGCTTCGCCACGGGCATTTTCAACCAATTTCAAGAAGACTTCGACAGAATCGCCGACTTCTACTTCTGCTGGTTGGCCAGGGCTTGCGAATTCTTTGAGATCAACGCGGCCTTCCATTTTATAGCCCACATCGATGATGGCTTGGCCAGCTTCGATTGCGATGATCTTACCTTTGACAACAGAACCCTCTTCAGGTGTGTCAATTTCGAAGCTTTCTTGCAAGAGTGCTTCAAACTCGTCCATAGTGGCTTTAGCGCACATATATCAGTTTCCTATCATAGTCATTTATACGGGCCGCGCGGTTGGTTCCACGGGTCTTTGGGTTTCGTTACAATCACGCGTGCAAGAGTTTGCTTCAAACACACAAAGGGCCAGAATTTATCCAGCCCTGCTCACTCAATGGGGTCATTGCCCCGCCGCTTTGCGCGATTAGCGCCGCGTATAGGGGATTTTTAGGTGATGGTAAAGGGGTGATGGGGCAATAAAACAAAGCAGTAAGGCTACAAAGAATGATATTACCCAGCTCTATATCAATCTTGGAAATTCTCTAAATAACGTCGCAATAAATCGTTTAGGGTGCGAAACTCTTCTTTGTCTAAGCCCGAAACCAATCGTTCTTGGGTTTCGACATGTTCACCCACCACTCGATCGATCAACGCAAAACCTTCGTCTGTCAGGGCGATGATAAATGCGCGTTTGTCTTTGGGGTTTTGGCGTCGTGTAACCCACCCCGCCTTCTCCAACTGATCAATGCGATTGGTCATTGTACCCGATGTCACCATGGTACTCGCCATAAGCGCACTAGGCGAGAGCGCATAAGGAGTACCCGCACGGCGCAGGGTGGCAAGCATATCAAAACTGGCAGAATTCAGACCATGTTTGACAAATGTTCGCGCCATTTCATCGCTTAAGTATCGCGCTATTCGCCCAAAACGCCCAATTAATTCCATTGGTTCAACATTTAAATCGGGGCGCTCCGAGTTCCACTGGCTAACAATTTTATCAACATGATCCATATTTCTATCCTCGCAGGATATATCTTGACGTCAAGTTAAAAATAGTTATCTTGACGTCAAGATAAGGGAATCAGCAATGACCAAACCACTTGATCTCATGCTTACCGCAATCGCTCCAATCATCTGGGGCAGCACCTATATTGTTACCACTGAATTTTTGCCCGCGGGTTATCCATTGACCGTCGCAATGTTGCGGGCATTACCTGCTGGGTTGTTGATATTGCTATTGGTGCGCCAATTACCACGCGGCATTTGGTGGGGCAGAATGTTCATTCTTGGCGCACTGAATTTCGCAATATTTTGGGGAATGCTTTTCATCGCAGCGTATCGTTTGCCTGGCGGGGTCGCAGCAACGGTTGGCGCAATTCAACCCTTGATCATAATATTTCTGATGCGCGCAATTTTTGGAAATCAAGTTCGGCCAACCGCTATTTTTGCGTCCCTTCTTGGAATTGTTGGCGTTGCGTTTTTAATACTTGGGCCCTCTGCTACGCTTGATCCAATTGGTATCCTTGCTGGCTTGGCGGGTGCGATATCTATGGCGCTTGGCACAGTATTAACTCGGAAATGGCAACCACCTGTGTCACTTCTTACTTTTACCGCGTGGCAATTGTCCTCAGGCGGGATTATACTACTTCCAATCGCGCTGTTCTTTGAACCCGCGCTGCCAGCTCTGACATTGCGCAATATGTTTGGCTTTGCTTATCTTGGCTTAATTGGCGCTGCACTAACATATGTTCTCTGGTTTCGCGGAATTTCGCGAATCAGCCCAAACATCGTTTCAAGCTTAGGATATCTCAGCCCCCTTGCTGCGGTGCTGCTCGGATGGTGGTTCTTGGAGCAAGCTCTCTCCATTATCCAAATCTTTGGCATCATCATCATTGTTATCAGCTTACAAATCGCAACGCGCACACAAAAAACCCCTGCCACATCGTGACAGGGGTTTGACATCTTTCAACTGTTACTGACAAAATTCAACACCCGTTGATATTTGTCAGCGCCAATCGTTATTCGGCGGATAAAAGTTCCTCGCCAATCGCCGCCGCGATTTCTACTTCGTCCAGGCTACCATCTGTGTTGGTGTCGATTGCACCAAACAAATCTTCGTCCGCATCAGGGTACGCAGCTTCGAATTCAGTAACGGACAATGCACCGTCTTGGTCTGTGTCCATCACCGCGAATTCCGCTGCAAACGCAGCAGTACCCATTACCATTGCAAGCAATACAACAGCAGCTTTTTTCATGTTTTTCTCCGATATGAAAAGGCGGGGAATCACCCACGCCAAGATCAAAATGCTGATCTTAAATCGGATCATTAATCTCATTTTTGGAAACTGCAAAATCTATTTTTTGGGTGTGAAAAATCACAGGCATATTTTGGCTCATTGCCGCGATTTGTCGGCCAAAAATGGCGCATTTTGGCGGGCAAACCCGTCCGCCACATGTCCCACGGATGTCCGACACCTGTCCGACGGTTGTCATACCGTATATTTTCAATGATTTTAGGGGTTTAAGCGGATTTATACGTTTTGTTCACAACATCAACCGCCGCCGCCAACGCATCCGCAATCGACATGTTTGACGTATCAATCAACACCGCATCATCCGCCTGCACCATTGGTGCAACATCGCGTTTTGCATCCTGTGCATCACGCGCTTTTAACGCACTTAAAACCGCGTCAAAACTGGTGTCATCACCCTTGGCTGACAACTCTTTATATCGTCGCTCTGCGCGCACGTCTTCGCTGGCTGTCACGAACAGTTTCACATCCGCATCGGGGCAAATCACCGTGCCAATATCGCGCCCATCCAGCACCGCACCGCCATCGCGCTTGGCAAAGCTTTTTTGGAATGAAACCAATGCTTTGCGCACATCACCCATCGCCGCAACAGCGCTTGCCGCGGTGGCCGTTTCCATATTGCGCAGGTCATCGCGCAATAGATCAGATTCGTGTAATCCTTGCGCCATTTTCAATGCAAATACGGTATCTGTCAGGGGCTGATCCGCATCCAAAACCTTGCGCCCAACCGCGCGGTACAGCAATCCCGTATCAAGATATGCAAATCCAAAATGATCCGCCAATGCACGGGCAATCGTGCCCTTACCCGCCGCCGCTGGACCATCAATGGCGACGGTAAAGCTCATCGGTTGTTGCGCGTAATCTGCGCCCCTAAATCGCTCATAAGCTCTTGAAATATTGGGAAACTTGTCATGATTGCCCCACCGTCATCAACGCTCACAGGTTCTTGCGTCGCCAGCCCCATACACAGAAATGACATCGCAATGCGATGATCCAAATGCGTGGCACAAGTACCCCCGCCGCGCACGCTTCCGTCTTGGCCGTGTACGATTAAAAAATCGTCGCCCTCTTCGATTTTCACGCCATTTGCTTCCAACCCACGAGCCATCGCATCAATGCGGTCGCATTCCTTAACCCGCAACTCTTTGACGCCACGCATCACGGTTTTTCCGCTGGCAAATGCGGCCACAGCTGACAGGATCGGGTATTCGTCGATCATGCTGGGTGCGCGTTCTGGTGGTACCTCGACGCCCGTTAATTTGCTGGCACGAACGCGCAAATCAGCAACGGGTTCGCCGCCCTCTTCGCGTTTATTTTCAAATGTAATATCCGCGCCCATTTCAACCAAAGTGGTGAACAGCCCAGCGCGGGTTGGGTTCAACCCGATATTGGGCACAAGGATATCCGAACCTTCGACAATCAAGGCCGCACAAACAGGAAATGCAGCAGAGCTTGGATCGCGTGGCACGGCGATGGTTTGCGCCTTTAATTCAGGTTGGCCTTTTAGGGTGATTTCAAAACCGTCATCCGTTTCAACCGTGGTTACATCCGCACCAAACCCACGCAACATACGTTCAGAATGATCGCGGGTTTTTTCCTTTTCAATCAACACGGTATCACCCGCCACATTCAAGCCCGCCAGCAATACTGCGGATTTAATTTGCGCTGATGGATGTGGGGATGTGTATCGCACGGGCATCGGGTTTTGCGCACCAACCATTGTTAATGGCAACAATCCTTTGGCGCGGCCCACAGCCTGTGCACCAAACAGCGCAAGGGGTTCGGTAATCCGCCCCATGGGGCGTGATCGTAAGCTTGCGTCACCTGTAAATGTCGCATTGATTGGGCTGGTTGCCATCGCACCCATAATCAGGCGCACACCAGTGCCCGCATTGCCACAATCAATCACATCTTCTGGTTCGGCAAAGCCACCAACACCAACGCCATTGATTGTCCATTCACCATCACCCAAACGTTTTACATCCGCGCCAAATGCGGCCATCGCCTTGGCCGTGTCCAGAACATCCTGCCCTTCCAGCAAACCTGTCACATGGGTTTGCCCAACCGCCAAGGCACCAAGGATCAAAGAGCGGTGCGAAACCGATTTATCGCCCGGGACATTGGCCGTTCCAGTAAGCGCACCAGATGCGCGCGAGGTCATTGGGATGGGGGTACCGTGGCCAGACATTGTATTTCCTTTATTTCAGCGCGTTCTTACTAGCCCAGCTTGTCAATCGCGTCCAGAACCGACAGGCCTAGCGTTTGCGAAATGTCAGATAATGTGGTGTGCGCCCTTCGCGCAATGCTTTCAGCTCGTAACGCGTGGAAATCCAATCATCCCAGGATTTGCGCCAATCATCGGGACCTTCGGCTAGCCAATCAAATTCACCACTGGCCAAAACCTGTTCCAAGGTTTGGCGCACGTAATCTTCGATATCGGTGGCGACACGAAAAATCGCGCCTGATTTCAACACTTTGGCCAATGGCTCAAGATGTTCTGGGGTTACGAACCGGCGACGATGATGTTTCTTTTTCGGCCATGGATCAGGATAGAGCAAAAACGCACGGCTGATTGAATTTTCGGGCAAGACATCCATCATATCACGTGCATCACCTGCGTGAACCTTGACGTTTTCAACGCCAGCATCACGGATTTTACCCAGCAACATCGCAACACCGTTGATGTAAGGTTCACATCCAATAATGCCAACATCGGGATTATTCGCCGCCTGATGCACCATATGTTCGCCGCCGCCAAATCCGACCTCTAGCCAGACATCGCGATCATCGCCAAACCACGTTGTTAAATCGGCAAGATTGCGATCTGGGTTTTCATCCCATGTCACGCCGCTTGGTGCGAGCTTTCCCAAATCTTCGGCCAAATAGCGTTCTTGGCTGTCGCGCAGGCCTTTGCCCTTGATCCGGCCATAAAAATTGCGCCAAGGGGCGCCTGATGTGTGTTTGTCTCTCATGATGGGGGCTATAACGCAGGTGCGTGGCAAGGTCTAGAACCTTGCGCATATGCAAAAATAAGGGCGGGAAAGACCCGCCCGAAATTTATTAGACTGCGCGTTTCAACGCATCCACCAGATCGGTCTTTTCCCAGCTAAACCCGCCATCATCCGTTGGCGCACGGCCAAAATGGCCATAGGCCGCGGTGCGTTGGTAAATCGGGCGGCGCAGTTGCAAATGTTCGATAATCCCACGTGGGGTTAAATCAAACGCTTGTGAAACGGCCTTTTCAATCGCGGCTTCGCTGACTTCGCCAGTGCCGTAAGTATCGCAATAAATCGACAATGGTTTTGCCACGCCAATCGCATATGACACCTGAATTGTGCAACGTTTCGCCAAACCAGCAGCAACAACATTTTTCGCCAAATAACGCGCGGCATAGGCGGCAGAGCGATCAACCTTGGTTGGGTCTTTGCCGCTAAACGCGCCACCACCATGGGGTGCAGCACCGCCATATGTATCAACGATGATTTTACGACCCGTCAGACCCGCATCGCCATCGGGGCCACCGATAACAAATTTGCCGGTTGGGTTCACATGCCATTCGGTTTGGGGCGTGACCCAGCCATCGGGCAAGGTTTTCAGAATATATGGTTCCACCACATCGCGTACATCTGCGGATGACATGTTTTCATCCAAATGCTGTGTCGACAATACGATGGATGTAACACCAATTGGTTTGCCATCTTCGTATTTCACAGAAAGCTGTGATTTGGAATCCGGGCCTAATACGGATGCCTCACCAGATTTACGTGCATGCGCAAGATTGCGCAAAATTGCATGGGAATATTGAATTGGTGCAGGCATCAATTCACTGGTTTCATCAACCGCATAACCAAACATGATCCCCTGATCACCTGCGCCATCTTTGTCAACGCCTTGTGCGATATGGGCGGATTGTGCGTGCAGGTAGTTCTGTAATTCAAAATTGGCGTAATGAAACCCATCTTGTTCATAGCCGATATCACGCACACATTCGCGCGCGATGCCTTCAACCCGCCCCATGAATTCATCAAGTTTTTCTGGGGTGGAAAGCCCAACTTCGCCACCAATCACAACACGATCAGTTGTGGCGAATGTTTCACAGGCAACGCGTGCCATTTCTTCTTCGCCGATAAAGGCGTCTAGAATGGCATCAGAAATGCGATCGCACACTTTATCGGGATGACCTTCGGACACGGATTCCGAGGTGAACAAATAATTCTTACGGGACATATAACGCTCCAATATTGTAATACCACCACGTCAGGAAGCCGTTGTGGGGCTGATCTTCCCTGACTAGATTGCCCATCTCGGATGGTCAATCTAATAATATCACCGTGCGCTGCTTTGTGTTCTGGTTGCGGGCAACAAACAACACAAGGCCAGCAGTCCAGCAAAGCAAAGCCAGAGCCATTCACCAACATATGCATAAACGGTTTTGCCAATCGATGCAGGTAGCGCCACATCAACGTAGCCCGATTGACCAAGTTCCAGCGATTTCACCATGCGCCCATAGGGATCAATCATACCAGACACACCTGTATTCGCCGCACGCGCGATGGGCAAACCGGTTTCAATTGCGCGCGCCTTGGTTTGTGCCAGATGTTGATAGGGGCCTGAAAACGTGCCAAACCAAGCATCGTTGGTGATATGCACCATCCATTCGGGGCGGGTATTTGTATGTGTGCTATATGGAAAAATTGCCTCGTAACATATCAGCGGTAAAAAATCGGGCACGTTGTTTCCATTGATCACACGTGGTCCGGTGCCTGCACTGAACCCACCGATATTGTCGGCAATCGCGCTCAGCCCAATTTTTGAAAACAGTGCATCAAATGGAAGGTATTCCCCAAACGGCACCAAATGATGTTTGTCATAAACGGCCGTAACACCCCCGCGCGGATCAAGATATACCAGCGAATTATATCCGCCATTGTCATCAACGCGGCGAATTCCCGCAATGACCGAAGCATCACCAGCGGCGTCTGCCACAACTTGTAATGCCTGATGATCATGGCCAAGCAAAAACGGCAGACTGGTTTCCGGCCAGATCACAACATCGGGGCGGCGCGATGTCCGAGCAGATGTATAAGAAACCCCACGATCAAAAAACACCTCAATCATATCGGGGCGCCATTTCATATGCTGTTCTGCATTGGGTTGCACCATGCGCACAATTGTATCGCTGGCATGATTTGGTGCGTGATCTGGCATGCGCAACCAACCAAGGATTGCAATGATGCCGATCAATGCTGTTGCAAACGCTGCAGCCAGCATCTTTCGTGTCATCATCACAGGGATGAATAAAATCAATAGCGTGATTAACCCTGCACCATGAACCCCAACAAAGGCAAAGATTTGCGCCAGTGGTGTATCAATCCAAACATAGGCCAGCAATGACCACGGGAACCCTGTGAAAATAAAGCTGCGTAAATATTCGCTAACGGTCCATAGACAGGCCAACAGGATAATTTGTGACACGTGATCGCGCCCAAACCGTTTCGCCAGCCCAAATGGAACCGCCCAAAATAATGCTGCCCCTGCCGCCATTAAGAACAACGCAAATGGCGCCAACCATCCAAATATTTCTGGCTCCACCAGAAAAGGTTCAACAATCCAATGCAAGTTTAACGCAAAATAACCGAACCCAACAAACCACCCCATGCCAAACGCTTGTCGTGGTTTTGGACAATACAGAAACATTTGTCCCACAATGGGAATTGCAACAAACATCAAAGGGAAGATTGAAAATGGCACATGCGCGAGCGCCAAGACCAACCCCAATCCCACGCTGGCAAAACGTGAACCCCACAGTTTTTGCGAAAGTTCCGCCAAGCTGATCACATGGTTATCCTTGCGCAGGAGATTTGCTGTTTTTAAAGACACGCAATTTTTTGATGCTGCGCGGATCGGCCTCTACAATTTCAAATTCATATCCAGATGGATGCGAAATCACTTCGCCGCGTGTGGGGACGCGCCCTGATAGCATAAACACCAAGCCACCCATCGTGTCGATGTCTTCATCCTCTGTATCGTTAAGCAGATCAACACCCAGAACTTTTTCGAAATCTTCCAGATCGGCGCGCGCTTGCACCAAATAAACACCTGTTTTTTCTTCGACCCATGGTTCGTCTTCTTTGGCGTCATGTTCATCGGCAATTTCCCCGACAACCTGTTCAACCAAATCCTCGATGGTGACCAAGCCGTCAACACCGCCGTATTCGTCAATCACCAAAGCCATATGCAATCGATCCGTTTGCATTTTTTGCAACAACACGCCAATGGGCATGGATGGCGGGGCAAACAATAATGGGCGCATCATTTTTTCAACATTGAACTGACGGGTTTTACCGTTAAAGCCGTGTTTCAATGCAACATCTTTCAGATGGATCATCCCCAAAGGTTCATCCAGCGTTTCATTGTATACAGGCACGCGTGAATATCCGCTGTCGCGAAACACATCGACCAAACCGTCCAAATCGATATCATTGCCCACGGCCACAATATCGGGGCGCGGGATCGCCACATCGTCCACGCGTAAATTGCGCAGATTACCCAAACCACCCGCTGGCATGATTGTGATATGTTCATGTGTGTGATGCTGCACGATCTCTGTGGTTTCAGAGGGTGCAAAGAGGCGTTTCAAAAATCCGCCTTTTTTCTGTTCAACTTGCGTTTGCGCGCGCTGCGCTGCGCTAGAAGATCCGTCAGTTGTGTCGCCCATGGCTCCTATCCGAAATGCACGCCACCATCGGCGCCGTTCTTATATGGGTCATCTATACCCAGTTTTGCAAGTAGCTCAGTTTCCAAATTTTCCATGCGTTGAGCATCTGCATCAGTTTCATGATCATATCCAAGCAAATGTAAACAACTATGTATTAACAAATGCGTTAAATGCGATTGCACCGCAATTCCGCCCAGTTGCGCTTCTTGAACACAAGTATCATACGAAATAGCAATATCGCCCAGACTGTCATCAAACCCTGTGGGTGGCGGTATTTCGCCAGCGTTTGCGGGGCTTAGATCAAAATTTGGCCAAGATAAAACATTCGTTGCTTTGTTTTTATCGCGATAGGTATCGTTCAATTCGGCAATACGATCATCAGAACAGGCCAAAACACCAATTTGCCAATCTGCACCCAATTTGTGATGCTTTAACACACTGGCAAATGCAGTTTCGGCAAGTTTCTCTATTTCGATGTCATTCCAACGCGGATCGTCGATATCCAATTCACAGATGTCAGCCATTGCGATCAGAATTTGCATCATAAGCTTTGATGATTTTGGCAACCATTGGGTGACGTACTACGTCTTCTGCTTTGAATTTCACAAACCCGATGCCTTTGACATCGCGCAGAACGGTTTCCGCCTCGACCAAGCCTGATTTCACACCGCGCGGCAAATCTATTTGACTGGTGTCACCGGTTATGGCCATGCGCGACCCTTCACCAAGACGGGTAAGAAACATTTTCATTTGCATCGTTGTCGCATTTTGCGCCTCGTCCAAAACGACAAAGGCATTTGACAATGTACGCCCACGCATAAACGCCAATGGTGCAATTTCGATTTGTTTCTCTTCGATCAATTTTGCCAGTTGTTTTCCCGGCAAAAAATCGTTCAACGCATCATATAATGGCTGCATATATGGATCGACTTTGTCTTTCATATCACCTGGCAAAAAACCAAGCCGTTCACCCGCTTCGACCGCGGGGCGCGATAGGATGATTTTATCAACCAGCCCATCAATGAACATCGACACAGCAACCGCAACCGCAAGATAGGTTTTACCTGTCCCTGCCGGCCCTAAACCAAACACCAATTCTTCTTCGAAGAGGTGTTGAACAAATTTACCTTGGGTGACAGTACGCGGTTCAACGGTTTTTTTGCGCGTGCGGATTTCCATCCCGCCACCTTTGAACATTTCGATTTGATCGCCATCGCGCACACCTGTGCCTTGCACCGATTGGCGCATGCGAATAACACCATCAATATCGCCCGTTTCAAGATCCTTGCCCTTTTCCAAACGTTCGTAAAGCTGTTGCAATACCTGTGCAGCATCTGCTGTGGGCTGCATTTCACCCACCAGTGCCAATTCATTACCACGTCGGATAATTTTAACCTGCAATGCGGCTTCGATTTGGGTCAGGTTTTTGTCAAATTCACCACAGAGGTCAATTAACAATCGGTTATCAGGAAAGTTCAGAACAACGTCGGTTGGCGCGCCTGCGTTGGATGCAGGGGTCATTGTATCTGTTGTCAAATCGACAAACCTTTCTTTGAATATCATTTCGTTTGATTCAATGTTGCCCCAACCATGTGAACGACGCAAGCCAAAGATCAAAATAAAAGGGCCGCAAAAATGCGACCCTTAAAATTCATATCAGCAATCGCTTAGATTGGGTCAAATACGTTTGAACCAGATTTATAGCCACCGGTTGCGGTATTTGGCACGGCGATGCCTGAACAAACAGGTTTGCCATCAGGGCCAAGACGCGCAGACAAATATCCTTCGGTGCCATCATCAATGATCCAGTGGTCACACCCATGTGGATCAACCCAGATACCCGCTTTTAGCTGTTCCAAACCTTTGGCATCAATACCATAGTCTTTGGTTTTGTCTTGAACCCCACCAACGGAGCCACCTTCACAGCCTGCCAGTGCAAGTGTCGCGGCCGCGGCGATAAAAATTGATTTATACATTATAATTTGCCTCCGTATGTTTCAGCGGCACATTGAATTTCCACGCGGCGGTTTTGTGCTTTACCCTCGGCAGTGTCGTTCGATGCAACAGGTACACGTTCGCCATAGCTACGTGTTTTTGTGACACCTGCGCCAACTGATCGTGCAATTTCGGCAACCGCATCTGCGCGACGTTGACCAAGCGACATGTTATACGCATCGCCACCGTCAGAGTCAGTATGCCCACTAATTAAATATTCTGCAGAATTTTGTGTTTTGAAAAATTCTTCCAATGATGCGCGCCCGTTTGCGCTAATCACAGCTGATCCTGTTTGGAAAAGTTGATCGCTATTTTCAACCAAACACAATGAACCACGTTGACATACTGGAAGTCCGTCGCGTGTTACGTTTGGCGTCATAAAACCTTCAAAGCCATCATCAAACACCCAATGTTCGCAACCATCTGGATCAACCCAGATTGTTGGAACATAAGTTTCAGTCAAATCTGATTGTGCAAATACAGCACCAGAAACAAATGTGCCTGCAACAGCCAGAATTGCCATTTTACCTATATTTTTTCTCACGTTTTTAGCCCCTATTGAAAGACGTCAAGACCTTGTAAACATTTAGGCTCAAAATTGCCATAAGAATTATCCCCGTTACCAAGCCTTGAACCTAATACTATGTATAAATGATACGTTTTTAAATACTTAATGTTTTGCGCTATCCTTTTCGGCAGCTCACGCATCAAAAATTTATTCGACCTCTCGCGCAGAGAGCGAATTTCGATCGGAACGTTCAACTTTTACATTGATAATCGTGCCTATTTTTTCTGCATTTGCCAAAACATGAACAGGCAAAAGATATTCTGAACGCCCGATCAACTGCCCATCAAGGCGACCGTGTTTTTCAAGCAACACTGGAATGGTTTTTCCAACCAAGCTTTCTTGGAACTCTGCTTGGTGTTTTGACAACAACGCTTGTAGGCGTGCCAGACGTTCGGATTTCACATCTTCGGGCACTTGTGTTTTACGATCAGCGGCGGGCGTTCCTGGGCGCTCGGAATATTTAAATGAATAGGCTTGCGCATAACGCACCTTTTCACACAAATCCAAAGTGGCCTGAAAATCTTCTTCTGTTTCACCGGGAAAGCCGACAATAAAATCGCCTGACAACGCGATGTCTGGACGTGCCGCACGGATATTTTCGATCAATGCGAAATAGCTTTCTGCGGTGTGTTTGCGATTCATTGCCTTTAGGATTTTATCCGAACCGGCCTGCACTGGTAAATGCAAATAGGGCATCAATTTATCCAGCGTCCCATGTGCATCGATCAAATCCTGATCCATGTCATTGGGATGTGATGTTGTGAAACGAATGCGCAGCAAATTTTCAATCTTTGCCAATTCAGTAATCAGACGTGCAAGCGACCAAACGCCATCAGGCCCAGCGCCGTGATAGGCATTTACGTTTTGACCCAACAACGTGATTTCACGCACGCCGCGTTCCACCAGATCACGTGCCTCTGCCATGATTTTTTCAGCTGGGCGCGATACCTCTGCCCCGCGTGTATATGGCACAACACAAAACGCACAGAATTTATCACACCCCTCCTGCACCGTTAAAAACGCAGAAGGTGCGCGTTTCATTTTTGGGCCACGTGGCAAGTGATCAAATTTATCTTCCTCTGGAAAATCGGTATCGACCAGCGTTTTGCCGTTCCCCACCTTGGCCGCCATATCGGGCAAACGGTGATAGGCCTGTGGCCCCACAACCAAATCAACCATCGGTTGGCGTGCGATAATTTCTTGACCTTCGGCCTGTGCCACACAACCTGTGACGCCAATCTTCAAATCGGGTTTCGCGTTTTTAAGCGGGCGAAACCGACCCAATTCGGAATATATTTTCTCTGCTGCTTTTTCGCGGATATGACAGGTATTTAATAAAATCATATCCGCATCTTCGGGAGTATCCACCTCGGTATAGCCATCAGAGCCAAGTGCAGAAACCATGCGCTCTGAATCATAGACATTCATCTGGCAGCCATAGGTTTTGACGAAAAGCTTTTTTGGTTCAGACATTTTGGATTCCCGCATCTAGTTGCGCATACGCACAGTGACACTGCCCATATACCCCTTGCGAAAAAGACGCAACTTTGCTTGCAAATGTTTAGCTGCGTTTGCGCCCCAAACCGCTTTTTTTCGCCAATTCTTGGCGTTTCATCGCGTAATTTGGCGCAACCATCGGGTAATCATGCGCCAAACGCCACTTTGTGCGGTATTGTTCTGGGGTCATGCCGTAAACCGCCATCAGATGTTTTTTCAACATTTTGAACGGTTTTCCATCCTCAAGGCAAATAATGTGATCAGGCGTTACTGATTCCTCGATTGCAACGGCAGGGGATTGTGTTTCGCGGTCTTTTGTTGCGCTTTGCGCCAATTGTTCCAAGGTCTGATGGACGGATTTAATTAAACAAGGCAGCTCATTTGCAGGAACCTTGTTTGAATTTAAAAACGACGAAACGATCTGGGCGGTCTGCGCAACCAGATCGGATGTGTCAGACACGGTAATTTCTTCTTCATTCGCGTTAAAAAATTCAACTTTCACAACAATACTCCCCAGACCATCAATACAGATTAGTTAAGTTATCTTTTTATTGTTTCAAGTTCGCTGAATTGGATTTCTCGTTTATGCTTGGTGAAATTATTCATCAAAGTGGTGGTTTTCATCGATCATCAAACCCACTAAAGAATGCGTCATGAATGTTGTTTTTTCGAATATACGCCTAAAATCCGGCCCGATTGGGATCGTCTTTGCCGAAGATAATATCGGGCTTGTCGATACGGTTGCACATCTGCGCAATGTTGGTTTTTCAAATATTTTTGTGGCGGGCACAATGTTGACGACACAAGAATTGAACACTGACGAAAGCATTCATATTTTTGATTACGATCCAGATCGTACAAATGCGATTTCGACATTTTTAAATATGGTCATCAAAGCTTTTCCAAACCAATGGATTTTTCACTGTTTTAACGGTGAATTTATTTATTATCCATTTTGTGAAACGCGCAGCATTACCGATTTTCTTATTTTTGCAGACGAAGAACGCAGAATAAGCATGGCGGGTACGATTGTTGATCTTTACACGGAAAAAAATCCCCCAAAATCCTGTGGCTATGCCAACGATTATTGGTTGTTCGATGAATCTGGGTATTTTGCAAATTATCGCGAAGACGCCGATCAAACGCCAATGCGATATGTCGAAACCTATGGAGGATTACGATGGCGGCTAGAGGAATATTTTCCACCCGATCGGCGGCGTATTGATCGCACGAACCTGTTCAAGTCAATTCCGGGGCTGCGATTGGACGAAAATCTGGATGGAAACCTTGCCGATTTTGGAACAATTGGTGCGCCGTGGCATAACAGCCCGACAATTGTGATCGCATCATTTCGTGCCACAAAATATTTACATATCAACACGCCTGATGCGAAAGCGATACAAAAACTTTCTTGGTCGCGCAGTGCAGCGTTTGAAAAATCGTCACATCAATTGATGAAAATTGGTTTTATGGAACCTGGTCAGTGGTTTTAAAAAAACACGCCTATTTTTCGCGCAATCGAATAACCACATCAATGCGGGCCACTTCGGTTCCATTTGGCGCCTTTGGCAAGCCAACAAATTTAACGGCGTCTTTGGGGGCATCGGTTAGTTTGGATGAATTTTCCCAATAATAATGCGGGTGTTCATCTGTCCGCGTATCAAAATATGATTTATGCCCATCAACGGTGATTTCATTCATCAAGCCCGCATCACAAAAAACGCGCAACGTGTTATAAACCGTTGCCAAGGAAACCGAAGATTCCCCAAGCTGTGCTGCCTCGTGGAGGCTTTCTGCACAGACATGACGGTTCTCGCCATCGCCCACTAGCAATTGAGCCAAAGCAAGCCTTTGGCGTGTCGGGCGCACGTCTGCACTTTTCAACCATTCTAAACTGCGTTGTTCCGCTGCCGTTGTCATGTCATTACATTTCCGCAAGTTGCACATCTATATATGGCTTGAATCGCGAGGAAATTCAAATTCTTTTCCATTGCCGCTGTTTTCAACCCACTATTGCAAGCATCAATCATCCAATGATAGGAATAGCATAACAAAAACACGATAAGGAACAGGCGAAAATGACCGACAGACCAACCAGCTTTGGCTATGAGGATCTCTTGAAATGTGCACGCGGCGAAATGTTTGGCCCAGGGAATGCACAATTGCCCGCACCGCCCATGTTGATGATGGATCGCATCACAGATATTTCCGCTGATGGTGGTGAATTTGGCAAAGGTCATGTTGTTGCTGAATTTGACATCAAACCCGATCTTTGGTTTTTCGAATGCCATTTCCCTGGCAATCCCATTATGCCCGGTTGTCTTGGTCTTGATGGCCTGTGGCAGCTTACTGGGTTTAACCTAGGCTGGCGCGGCATGCTTGGCAAAGGCATGGCATTGGGTGTTGGTGAAGTGAAACTTACCGGCATGGTCAAACCCGATCGCAAAATGTTGACATATCACGTTGATTTCACCCGCGTCATTGATCGCAAGATCAAGGTCGGTGTTGCGAATGGCCGCGTCGAAGCCGATGGTGAATTGATTTACCAAGTAAGCGATATGAAAGTCGGCCTCGCTGCCGAATAATCTTCCAATACGAAGGAGAGCGCATATGCGTCGAGTTGTTGTAACGGGTCTCGGGATCGTTTCGTCTATCGGAAATTCCGCATCCGAAGTGACCGCTGCCCTTAAGGCTGGCAAATCAGGAATCGTGGCCGCCCCTGAATATACCGAACGTGGGTTTCGCTCACAGGTTCACGGAAAACCCGATATTGATGTCGCCGAACATGTAGACAAACGCACATTGCGTTTCATGGGACCAGGTGCGGCATATGCCCATATCGCGATGCAACAAGCGATTGCCGATGCGGGACTTGGCGAAGATTTGGTTTCCAATCTGCGCACGGGTTTAATCGCGGGTTCTGGTGGTCCATCAACATCGGCGATGTTTGCCGCGCATCAAACCGTGCTGGAAAAAGGTGCGCCAAAACGCATCGGTCCATTTGCGGTTCCAAAATGTATGGGCTCAACCATTTCGGCAAACCTGTCCACTGCGTTTAAAATTAAGGGCATCAACTATTCGATCACTTCCGCCTGTTCTACATCATTGCATTGCATTGGTGCGGCAACCGAACAAATCATGATGGGCAAACAGGATGTAATGTTCGCTGGCGGCGGTGAAGAATTGGATTGGACGCTGTCTTGCCTGTTTGATGCAATGGGGGCAATGTCATCCAAATACAATGACGACCCATCCAAGGCATCTCGCGCATTTGACGCTGATCGCGATGGATTTGTGATCGCTGGTGGCGGTGGCATGGTCGTATTGGAAGACTTGGATCACGCGCTTGCGCGCGGTGCAAAAATCTATGCCGAGGTTACTGGGTTTGCCGCAACATCCGATGGGCACGATATGGTCGCCCCATCGGGCGAAGGTGGCGAACGCGCGATGCGCTTGGCGCTTGAAACCCTGCCAGAGGGTCGCAAAGTCAGCTATATCAACGCCCATGGCACATCGACACCAGTTGGCGATGTTGGTGAAATCGAAGCCGTGCGCCGCGTCTTTGGACAAGGATCGACACCACCCGTCAGCTCTACCAAATCCATGACGGGCCACAGCCAAGGTGCCACAGGTGCACAAGAGGCAATCTTTTGTTTGTTGATGTTACAAGACGATTTCATTGCGCCATCAATCAACGTGGAAAACCTTGACCCCGCGCTCGACCCCGCTGAAATCGCCACATCATTGGTGGAAAACGCAGGATTAGACACATTAATGACCAATAGTTTTGGTTTTGGCGGCACGAATGGTTCGATGCTGCTCAGCAAATATAAAGGCTAATCTTATGACAGGATTAATGCAGGGAAAACGCGGTTTGATCATGGGCGTTGCCAATGACAAATCAATCGCTTGGGGCATTGCACGCGAAATGGCGGCGCAAGGGGCTGAACTCGCCTTTACCTATCAAGGGGATGGTTTTGGGAAACGCGTGAAACCATTGGCCGAAAGTCTTGGTTCAAATGTGGTTGTTGAGGCAGACGTTCAAGACGATGCATCGCTTGATAATCTGTTCGCCACCCTTGAAAAAGAATGGGGCAAGATTGATTTTCTGGTGCACGCCATTGCCTATTCCGACAAGAATGAATTGACGGGGCGTATTTCGGATACCACCCGCGCGAATTTCAAAAACTCATTGGATATTTCCTGTTACTCCTTGATCGAGGTTGCGCGTCGTGCACGCCCGTTGATGACAGATGGCGGCACGATTTTGACCCTTACTTATCAAGGTTCAAATCGCGTGACTCCGTTTTACAACGTCATGGGTGTGGCCAAGGCCGCGTTGGAATCCGCTGTTCGTTATTTGGCCAATGATCTGGGCCCCGAGGGAATCCGTGTGAATGCAATCAGCCCAGGCCCCATGCGCACGCTTGCAGGTGCCGCGATTGGTGGTGCACGCAAAACGTTCCGCACAACAGAAGCAAATTCACCCCTTCGCGCCAATGCCACATTGGAATCTGTTGGTGGCACAGCGGTTTATTTGGCATCTGATTACGGCGAGTGCACCACAGGTGAAATTATCTGTGTTGATGGCGGCTATCACGTGTTGGGTATGGCACAGCCTGAAAACCTGTAACGTATAGTCTGGAATTCCATGGAAATTGCCGCAGCACTTGGCATTTGCGTCGTAACTTATTTTATCTTGCGCGGGGGCTGGACAGCGGGCAACCGCGCAATGGCATTCGAAGCATCGCCAGACGCATTGGTTATGGGTGCTTTGGCCGTTGCGGGTGCGGTGTATTTCATTGGTGCATATGCTGGTGCTGCGCTGATTGTCACCGTGATTATCCACGAATTTGGCCATGTCGCGGCCTATCGCGTGGCGGGGCATGATGATGCGCGGTTTCGACTTGTCCCATTAATGGGCGGCGTCGCAATATCGAACCGATTGCCCGACAGTCCGCTCAAGGATTTTTATATCTCGCTTTTGGGGCCTGCGATATGTATCGCGCCAACCTTGCTGGCATTATTCATCAGCCCCTATGCCTATCAAATCTATCCGCCTGCAGGGTATTTTTTGTGGGTATTTGCAAGCTTTAGCGGCGCATTGAATTTTTTCAATCTACTCCCGCTTTGGCCACTTGATGGCGGGCGCTGCACACGTATTTTGGCGCTTGCACTTGCCCCCAAATACGCCAATGCAATCACTATCACCATGGGCATCGCATTGGCGGCACTTGCTCTTTATTTGCGTGCATATTTATTGCTTGGCTTTGCGCTCATCGCGTTACCATCTGCGTTGCAACCGGTTCATTACGCCGTTGTGCGCCCTATGCGAAAATCACATGCGCTGATTGCTTTGGCGGCTTATCTTGTGACCGCTGCGTTTTTCCTTTTCGCTGGTTTCAGCTTCCTCGCGAATTGGTTATAAATATTTCCCGCCAAGACGTTTGACCCTGCGAATAAAAACCTTTCTACTCCGAAGAAAGGAGATTCCAGATGATCAAAGTTTGCGTATTCGACGCCTATGGCACCTTGTTCGATGTGTCCGCCGCCGCACGAAAGGCAGCCACCGAACCAAATTTCAGCAAACTTAAAGACGTCTGGCCAAAGGTTGCAAATGATTGGCGGCTGAAACAGCTGCAATATACATGGCTTCGTGCGATCACGAAAAACCACTGTGATTTTTGGCAAGTAACCCAAGATGGGCTTGATTTCGCGTTGGAAAACAGTGGCCTGAATGGCGATGATGCACTGCGCCAACGCCTGTTGGATTTGTATTGGGAACTTGAAGCTTATGGCGAAGTTCCGCAGATGTTATCGGCGCTGAAAACCGCAGGAACCCAAACGGCGATTTTATCAAACGGTTCGCCCGATATGTTGGATGGTGCGGTGGAATCTGCAAATCTGTCTGATCTACTCGATGCAGTGATAAGTGTGGAGGATGTTGGCGTTTTCAAACCCGATGCATCCGTTTATCAATTGGTCTGTGATTGGTTTGATTGCAAACCCGAAAACGTGTTGTTCGTATCATCAAACGGTTGGGATGTGGCGGGCGCATCTGGATTTGGGTTTCAAACCACATGGGTGAACCGTGCGGGTGAACCCGTTGATCGTCTACCTCATGGTCCAAAATTTGTGCTGTCGGATTTAACCGATATCCCCAAAATATTTGGCACGCTTTCATGAAGTTTTTCAAAACCTCCGATGGGTTAAAAATTGCGTATCGCGAACATGGTTCTGGTGTTCCGATATTGTGTCTGTCTGGATTGACCCGCAACAGCACAGATTTCGATTATATGACGCCCCATATCAACAATGCTCGTTTGATTGCGATGGATTATCGCGGGCGTGAGCAATCGGATTTTGATCCGAATTTCGAAAACTATTCCATTGAGCGCGAAGGCAAAGATGCGCTGGAATTATTGGATCATCTTGGGCTGTACGATGTCGGAATAATCGGAACGTCACGCGGTGGCTTAATCGGAATGGGATTGGCAGCCGCAGTACCTGCACGTTTGCGCGGGTTATTGATGAATGACATTGGGCCGGTTTTGGAACCAGACGGATTATCCGCAATCATGGGCTTTTTGGGGCGCCGCCCAAAATTCAAAACCTATGACGAAGCCGCCGCCGCGTTACCCACCATAACAACGGGTTTTGTCGATGTTCCCCCCGACAGATGGCAACAAGAGGTGCGCAATCGTTGGGAAGAACGCGCCGATGGATTGCATCTGCGATACGATCCCAAATTGCGCGATGCGATTGAAGGTGCCGATCACAGCGTCGCCCCCGATATGTGGCCGTTTTTCGATGCCCTTACGGACAAGCCCATCGCGTTGATCCGTGGGGAAAATTCTGATCTTTTGTCGCGTGATACCGTCACAGAAATGCAAAAACGCCGCCCTGATATGATATATGTCGAAGCAAAAAATCGTGCACATATTCCATATTTGGATGAACCTGAATCCTTGGATGTGATTAACAAATTCATAAAGGCCATTTCATGAGCAACATTGATATGATCCGCGCAGCACAATCGCGATTAAACGGGCATGCGCGTAAAACACCCCTGCTGTCGTCGCCGTTTCTTGATGACATTGCGGGGCGCAAAATTTGGGTAAAGGCGGAATGTTTGCAACACACCGGCTCGTTTAAATTTCGTGGGGGCTGGTCGGCGGTTTCTGCACTGTCTGATATACAACGCGCCAATGGTGTGATCGCGTTTTCTTCAGGCAACCATGCACAAGGTGTCGCCTTAGCCGCAGCGCGCCATAACACAAAGGCAGTGATTGTAATGCCAAGTGATGCGCCCAAAATCAAAATCGAAAACACCCGCGCATTGGGCGCAGAGGTGGTTTTGTTTGATCGCGAAAATCAAAGCCGCGATGATGTCGCTGCCGAGGTAAACCAAAATGGGAAAATGACCCTGATCAAACCCTATGACAATGAACAAGTAATCGCAGGGCAAGGTACAGTTGGATTGGAAATCGCCCAACAAGCAGACGAAAACGGGATCGAACAGGGCGAGGTTTTAGTGTGCTGTGGTGGTGGTGGTCTGACATCGGGGATCGCATTGGCATTGCAAGACACCGCGCCAAATTTCACCACGCGCACTTGCGAACCCGCAGAATTTGACGATGTGGCACGATCGCTCATGTCTGGAAACATTGAAACCAACACCCGTAAATCAGGTTCGATTTGCGACGCAATTATCACGCCAGCCCCGGGCGAAATCACATTTCCGATCATGCAAAACCTGTGCGGTGCCGGATTGGTGGTGAGTGAAGACGAATGTCTGCACGCCGTGGCGCTTGCCTATGAACGGTTGCGCATTGTAGTTGAACCAGGGGGCGCGGCCGCATTGGCCGCTGCATTATTTCACGGTGATGAATTAAACAGTGAAAACATAATCGCCGTTGCCACAGGTGGCAATGTGGACACCGATGTATTCATCCAAGCCTTGCAAAAATTCGGAGCAAAATCATGACCCAATTCACCATCGCCAGTTTTAACGTGAAAAACCTGATTGGTGCGGATCAAGAATATTATCGTTTTGAATCCTATACCCCCGAAGAATACGCATGGAAACAAGACTGGTTGGCGGATCAGCTTTTCACCTTGAACGCAGATATTGTCGGGTTTCAGGAAATCTTTGATCTGGAATCTCTGACCGCTGTTGTGGGTGAAACAAATGCACGTGGCACCGCCGCCAACGCGGATGTGATTCCTGACAAATCAAAACGATATCATCGCAAGGCGATTTTTAAAAAATTGCTGTATCAGCCATATGATCCTGCGCAGATATTTTTTGCCCCAAACATTCATGATGGTGAACCGGGACATCGCCGCCCAGGTCTGGCAATTTTATCGCGACACGGTTTTGCCGAGACACCACAAATTGTGCAACAATTGGATAAACCCCTTACTTTTCAATTCCCCGAACTTGGTGGGGGCGATGCAGGAAGTTTTACAATCACCCGCCTGTCGCGCCCGATTATCAAGGCAAAAATTCCCATCGGGGATCGCACGGTAACGGTATTTAATTGTCACCTAAAATCGAAGCTGGGTGAATATCTAAAACCAGCAGGCGCTGAATTTTCACCAGAAGCAGATTTGGTTAATTACGATCCCTTTGGCCGCGCAATGGGCGCAATGCGTGCAACTGTGCGCCGCATGGCAGAGGCCGCCGTGCTACGCAAATTAATCATTGATGAATTGACACTTGGCAATCCAGTTATGGTTCTTGGGGATTATAATGACGGTGAACATGCGGTGTCGTCAGAAATTATCGCCGGTGAAAAGCCGTTTAAAAACTATGCATGGATGCGCCGACATGATGCCAAAAATCGTAGTGATCGTTATTCGGATGAAGAAAACGAAATCATTCGTGGCAAGATTGAAAAATTTGGAATGATCAGTGCAGAAAAACTTTTCGTTCAGAAAAGCATGCGTGACATGGTTTATACATCTGCCTTTGGCGGTGTTTATGAAAGTATTGATCAAATACTCATGTCGCGCCACTTCCACCCTGAAAACGAAGCGCGCATAGGTGAAATGCAATATTTCAGCGTGCTTAATGATCATCTAACCGATGGTTCACATCCAGAGGCGCCGTATAACAAACTGGCATCTGACCACGGGCAAATTATGGCGCATATGCAATTGTTTGACGATCAAAGCTGATCAAAAACGAGTACGATTTAATGCAATATCGGGCAAGGCGCGCATAAATTCCCCACGTGAATTTGTGGTTTGGATTATTTCCAACATACCATCGCGCCCCGTTTGACGCATGATATTTGTCACCAAAGATTGTGCCGCACTATAGGCGTAGGCAGGCCCTTTGCGCCGCACCAACCCATTCCAATCACCAAATGTGATTGCGCTTTGCACATCTGTTTTGCTCTTGGAAGAAACTTGGGCAAAAAACCGTGGTTGCCCAGATAAATGTTCGGCCAGACCTTCATCAAACCACGCGGGAAACCGAGGTTGCAAAAAATTTCCCGAATTCACATATCGATGCAATTCCATATGGATTTGTTCGTGGTTGACAATATTTTGTTTGATCCCGCTTGGGGCAATCAACACACGGTGAAAACCAATCGCCAAGCCTGATGGGAATTTTCCAAATGATTCATGACACGGTTTTTTCGTGCAGAAAATATATATCGGTTTTGTCCGCGTTGTTTTGAAAAATTTTTCCGCGTTTGTTTTTGCCTTTGCCACCATACGCTCAAACTCTGCACCGCGCTCTGGTGCGTCGGAATAAATATCGGGCGCAACCTCTGTCACCCCAAATGCCCAAGGCGTGATCGCGCGATGCCATCCTGGCAAGGATAGGTATAAGCCAAAAAGTAAGATCGGGATGGCGGAAATGATGGCGTTGGGTATTGCTAGAAACATATCCAGAGTTTAGCCCAACGCCATGCGATCACAAGTGTTGATTATTCCTAACCATCTACGCGAATGGTGGCGTTTGTTGGGTCATATGGGCTGTCTTCGACAATTTCACAATCATAGCGATCACCCAAAATATTAACCTTTAATTTTTGCCCAACGGTTGCCATGTCAGGGGTCACATATCCCATGCCAATGGATTTTTCGAACGCCACGGAATACCCGCCTGACGTTAGTCGCCCGACCTTGGTGTCACCATCATATAATGCCTCGCGCCCCCAAGGATCAGCATCCGCTGGTCCATCGATCAACAAGGTGACGCATTTAAATCGTACACCTGTTTCAATCATCGCATCCTTGCCATGAAAATCCTTGGACTGATCAATAAATCTTGGCAGATCCGCTTCTTGTGGGGTGGCATCGCGGCCCAATTCAGTACCAAATGCACGATATGATTTTTCTTGGCGGAGCCAGTTTTGAGCACGCGCACCGACCAATTTCAGATCATGTTCCGCGCCCGCCTCCATGATCAAATCATACAGGTAATTTTGCATTTCAATCGGGTGGTGCAATTCCCAACCCAATTCACCCGTATATGCAACACGAATGGCATTCACAGGGCACATTCCCAATTCAATTTGCCGCGCTGACAGCCAAGGAAACCGCTTGTTTGAAAGCGCTGTTTCTGGATCGGCATCCTTAATGATTTTTTTCAACACATCGCGTGATTTTGGCCCTGCAATGGCAAACACGCCCCATTGTGTGGTGACATCTTGGATTTCGATATATCCAAATTCACCCGCTTTGTCCTCTGCCGCTTTGCGCAAGTAATCCGCATCATATGCTGTCCATGCACCCGCAGAAACAAGATAATAGCTGTCTTCGCCATTGCGCACGATGGTGTATTCGGTGCGCGTTGTGCCGTGATCGGTGAGTGCATATGTCAGATTGATACGGCCAATTTTTGGCAGCTTGTTGCAAGTAAACCAATCCAAAAATTGTGTTGCACCCGGTCCTTTGACCACATGTTTTGTGAACGCTGTTGCGTCAACCAATCCAACCCCGTTACGGATCGCCTTGGCCTCTGCCACAGCATATTCCCACCATGCGCCACGACGGAATGATCGGCTATCATGATCAAAATTTTCATCGGCATCCAGAGGGCCAAAATAGTTGGGGCGATCCCAACCGTTTACACGGCCAAACTGTGCCCCCGCCGCTTTTTGACGATCATACGCAGGTGATGTACGCAGCGCAGAACATGCTGGGCGTTCTTCATCAGGGTGGTGCAGAATATAGACGTGATCGTAACATTCTTCGTTTTTACGCGCGGCATATTCCGTTGTCATCCAAGAGCCGTAACGTTTTGGATCAAGGCTCGCCATGTCAATCTCGGCCTCGCCTTCGACCATCATTTGCGCCAGATAATTGCCAACACCACCCGCGGCGGTAATGCCAAAGCTAAACCCTTCGGCGAGCCACATATTGCGCAAACCAGGCGCAGGGCCAACCAATGGGTTACCGTCGGGCGTGTAACAAATTGGACCGTTGAAATCGTCTTTCAAACCGCTTTGTTCACACGATGGCATACGGTGGATCATTGCCATATATTGGTCTTCGATCCGTTCCAAATCCAATGGGAACAAATCGGCACGGAAACTGTCGGGAACGCCATATTCAAAACGTGCTGGCGCATTTTTTTCATACACACCCAGAATCCAGCCACCGCGTTCTTCGCGCACATAGGATTGCGCATCTGCATCGCGAATTACGGGGTGTTCGGGATTTCCATCCGCACGCCATTTTTGCAAAGCAGGATCAACATCAGTGACAATAAATTGGTGTTCCACTGGGATCGCTGGAATTTTGATACCCAACAATTTTGCAGTGCGTTGCGCGTGGTTGCCCGTGGCGGTGACAACATGTTCGGCCGTGATGATGATTTGTTCATCGGATGGCACCAAATTACCGCCCTTTTCAACCATTTTGGTACAGGTCACTTTCCATTCTGAACCTGTCCATTCATACCCATCGACCTGCCATTTACGCTCGATCGTTACACCGCGTTGGCGCGCGCCCTTGGCCATGGCCATGGTCACATCTGCAGGGTTAATATAGCCATCCGTTGGGTGATAAATCGCCCCTTCCAAATCGTCGGTGCGGATCAAAGGCCAGCGTTCCTTGATCTGTGCAGGTGTCAAACGATGGTATTCAATGCCCACTGTTTCCGCGGTTGAACCATAAAGCATATATTCATCCATACGATCCTTGGTTTGCGCCATGCGCAAGTTACCAACAACCGAAAAGCCAGCGTTCAAGCCTGTTTCAGCCTCAAGAGATTTATAAAATTCGACTGAATAATCATGTAAATGCGTTGTTGCATATCCCATGTTAAACAATGGCAAAAGACCTGCCGCATGCCATGTGGAACCAGATGTCAATTCATCGCGTTCCAAAAGCATCACATCTTTCCAGCCGTATTTCGCCAGATGATACGCAATACCAGCGCCAACCGCGCCACCGCCAACAACAAGAGCTTTTACATGGGTTTTCATCGGATTTACCTTTTGCACAATTTGTGCGTATTCATTGCAGGATTCACATCAAATTTGCGCCGAAAACTCGACCAGACATATCCCTGTTACGACATTTTGGAAAGTTGTCGGCAATGATATCGATCAATCTTTGACCTTACATTTATTCGCAACACCCCAGCGTGCGCATTCGCCATAACCAAATCCGTATCCTTTATCCTTTGGTTTTCCACCAAAAAGCGCAACAATACGCTGCCATAACGAAAGTTTGGGGCCAGATTGTTCACCTTCGGAATTGGTTGCATTATTTTCGGATGGCGTTGATGCAGGTGTCGCGGAATTCGCCGATGTTTCCGCGTTCACTTGCGTTTGCATTTCTGGGTTAAACTGCATCCAAATTGTAAGACCAGTGAACAGCACAAACACCGCTAACAATAACGCTAGGACTACTTTTCGCATTTTTCCCCCAAATGTCAGATTTCGCGAACACGCCCACATTACATCCAAGATATCCCTGACAACAGTTAAAAATTTCCGCCCTGCTAACCTTTCTGTGACTGGTACATTTTGATGTGGCGCAGTAACGTAACGCAAACAATGCCGGAGCAAGCAATGACACAACAAAATCCCTTGTTGAGCGAATGGAACACACCGTTTTCCATTCCCCCATTTGATGAAATTGAAAACCAACATTTCGCCGCTGCTTTTGACCACGCATTTCAAGTGGAACGCGCGAATATTGATGAAATTGGCAATAACAAAGATGCGCCCAGTTTTTCCAATACAATTGGCGCACTTGATCAAGACGGCATCATGGATCGGGTTTTGGGTGTTTTTCACAATTTGGCCGGCAGCGTATCAAATCCAGAATTAGAGGCGTTACAACGTGATCTATCCCCTCGTTACGCGGCGTTTCATTCTGAAACCATGATGAATGAAAAATTATTTGCCCGCATTGATACGCTTTACCAAGCGCGTGAAACCGCGGGTTTAAACGCCGAACAATTGCGTGTGCTTGAACTTTATCATCGGATGTTTGTGCGTGCGGGTGCAAACCTTGCGGGTGATGATCGCAAACGTTTGTCGACGATCATGCAACGTCTGGCGGAACTTGGCACTGAATTTACCCAAAACCTGTTAGCGGATGAACGCGATTGGTTCATGGAATTGTCAGAAACGGATTTGGATGGCTGCCCCAGTTTTCTAAAATCTGCTGCAAATCAGGCTGCCCAAGAACGCGACAAAGATAGTTATGTGATCACCCTATCGCGCAGCTTGATCGTTCCGTTTTTGCAATTTTCGCCGCGCCGCGATCTGCGCGAAACAGCGTTTAATGCTTGGGTTAAACGGGGCGAAAATGGCGGTGATACAGATAACATTGATATCGTTACGGAAACGCTACAATTGCGCGAAGAACGTGCAAATCTGTTGGGATATGACACATTCGCCGATTTCAAATTGGAAACAGAAATGGCCAAAACCCCCGCAAATGTGCGCGATCTGCTGATGGCCGTTTGGGAACCGGCCAAGGCGGCGGCAAACGCAGATGCAGCCAAGCTCACCAGATTGATGCATGATGATGGTATTAACGAAGATTTAGCGCCGTGGGATTGGCGGTATTATGCGGAAAAATTGCGCAAGGCGGAACATGATCTGGATGAAAGCGAACTGAAACCATATTTCCAGCTTGATCAAATGATCGAAGCGTCATTCGATTGTGCAAACAAGCTGTTTGGCCTAACCTTCAAACCGCTTGATGTGCCTTTGTATCACCCCGATGCACGCGCTTGGGAAGTGTTGAAAGACGGTCGCCATATGGCCGTTTTCATCGGTGATTATTTTGCACGATCATCCAAACGATCTGGTGCTTGGTGTTCGCGCTTTCGCGGGCAATCGGTGCAAAATGGCGTCGATATTCGCCCGATTACAGTAAATGTGTGCAATTTTGCCAAGGCACCAAAGGGCGAGCCAGCATTGTTAACCTTCGATGATGCGCGCACATTGTTTCACGAATTTGGTCACGCGCTGCATTCGATGTTGTCCGACGTAACCTATGGTTTCATTTCTGGCACATCCGTTGCACGCGATTTCGTTGAATTGCCCAGCCAATTGTACGAACATTGGCTAAGCGTGCCAGAAGTGTTGGAGCAATTCGCACGCCACGCGGACACGGGCGAGGCCATGCCACGCGAATTATTGGATCGTTTGTTGGCGGCAGAAAATTTTGACCAAGGGTTTGCCACGGTGGAATATACCGCAAGTGCGCTGGTTGATCTGGCGTTTCACACCGAACCCGCACCATCGGATCCAATGGCAAAACAGGCAGATGTGTTGGCCGCATTGGACATGCCCGCCGCCATTACCATGCGCCATGCAACACCCCATTTTGCACATGTTTTTTCAGGCGATGGATATTCATCCGCCTATTATTCCTACATGTGGTCAGAGGTCATGGATGCCGATGCATTTGCTGCATTTATGGAAACAGGTGATGCGTTTGACAAAAACACCGCACAAAAACTGCACGATCACATTTATTCTGTTGGTGGATCAAAACCCGCCGATGTGCTCTATACCGAATTTCGCGGATCGTTGCCAAAGGTGGATGCCTTGTTGAAAGGGCGTGGGTTGGATAAAATCGCCTGATGTATTTGGCCAAGTGGTGAATTACTGCTTGGCCTAATCACGCAATTCGTTTTTGCCAACACCCCAAATTTCACCTTTTTTGACCCAGCCGCGAATTTTACCCGCACTGATCTTGCACCAATCAAGTGTGCATTCACCAAGGCGTGCAATTACCCCGTCTTCTGCGAATGCAACGGCTTCTGATCCTTCATAGGGTTTGCGACGCATCGGGGTTCTGTTTTTTTCAATGGTCACGGTGCGCACACCCGATAACAGGCGAAAATGCATCCAGCCCCCCTGACCATCCGCATCCAAAACACGGCGCCAATGGCCGTATTCACCAACAACCATAAGCGGCATATCTTCGTGTTTAAACACCCAATCAATGCGATGTGTTAAGCTAGGGCCGCGACGCACATTGCCCTCGTTGGTTTTCATTGAAACAAATCGAGGCATCGGCAGGTTGGTCACAGGCCCGCGTTCCGTTTCGGCATATGCACTGGATGTCATAAACACAGCGCACAAGGCGCCAAGATACTGATTTTTAATCATCTTCAGACCCTGCTCGATCCTTAAAATGCCGAAGTTTCGGCGATTGGTGGCTTTTGCCTTGCCTTACATCGGTTTTTTGCCAGAATGCAGCACAGAAATCCAGTGTGGAGATGGCAACTTGTCAACAAAGTCTTTGAAAGTGATCGTAACGCGACGTCTACCTGAAAGCGTCGAAGCACGCTTAACCGCGTTATTTAACACGACCTTAAACACCGATGACACGCTGTTCACCCGCGCAGATTTAGAAGCCGCCATGCAAACAGCGGACGTATTGGTATCCACGTTAAATGATTCCATTGATGCCAAGTTATTGGCCAAGGCTGGCAAACAGCTCAAGCTGATCGCCAACTATGGTTCAGGATTTGATCACATTGATGTCAAAGCTGCGCAAAAACGCAAAATCGCGGTTTCCAACACACCAAGTGGCCCTGCTGCCGACACGGCAGATATGGCGATGGCTCTGATCCTTGCGGTCACGCGTCGTTTCAAAGAAGGCTCCGCCGTGATGTCATCGGGCGATTGGTCAGGCTGGTCACCTTCGGATTTTTTGGGAACACGTGTTCAGGGCAAAAAACTTGGTATTTTGGGAATGGGGCGTGTTGGCACCGAATTGGCGCGACGTGCGCGTGCATTCGGGATGGACATTCATTATCACAACCGAAACAAGGTTCATCCTGCAACCGAAAAAGAATTGAACGCAACCTATTGGGACAGCCTGAAATTGATGCTCACCGATATTGATGTTCTATCTGTAAGTTGCCCGTATAATTCCAAGACCGCCAAAATTTTGAACAAGCAATCTCTTGCATTGATGAAGCCCGATGCGTTTTTAATCAATACCGCACGCGGTGAGCTGATCGACGAGGATGTTTTGGCCGATATGTTGAAAAACGGCAAATTGGCAGGTGCCGGTTTGGATGTTTTGGAGCGTGGGCACGAAATTAACCCAGCGCTTCGTGATTTAAACAACCTGATGTTATTGCCCCATATGGGCTCCGCAACGAAAGAGGCGCGCCAAGAAATGGGTGAAAAGCTGGTTTATAATATCAAAATGATGGAAGATGGGCATCGCCCGCCAAACCTGATATTGCCCAATATGGTGTAACCCTATTGCTGTTTTGCACCGCAAACGGCGCAATCCGCACGACGCGATAATTTCATTTTGCGGTTTTCACCAAACAGCGCATCAACAAAAATCATTTCACCGGTAAGCGTTTTGCCCGCGCCCGTAATGTATTTGATCGCCTCTGTCGCCATCATTGCACCAACGATGCCGGGCAATGCCCCCATCACGCCTGCCTCTGCACAGCTTGGCGCCTGACCTGCGCTTGGTTCTTTGTCGAAAACGCATGCATAGCACGGCGAACCAATTTTGGGGTGAAACAGGCTAACCTGGCCTTCCCATTGGCTTATCGCTCCTGAAATCAATGGGACATCTGTTGCCACACAGGCGGCATTTACCATGCTACGGGTTTTGAAATTGTCACACCCATCCAGCACCAGATCAAATTCGCCAATCAAATCTCGTGCATCCTTTTCTTCCAATCGGCGATGATAGGGTAAAACTTCAACATGTGGATTGATCGCATGCAATCGTTGTTGCGCGGCAAAAACCTTGGGTTTGTCCAATTGGTCTTCGTCAAACAACACTTGACGTTGCAGGTTTGAAAGGCTGACCGTATCATCATCGATTACACCGATTGTACCAACACCCGCCGCCGCCAAGTATTGCAATACTGGTGATCCAAGCCCGCCCGCACCAATGATCAAAACACGTGCCTTGGACAATTTTGTTTGCCCTGCTCCGCCAATTTCACGCAATACGATATGACGTGCATAACGTTCCAGTTCCGTATCGGAGAACCCATCGGAATTGGGAGTTTCATTCATTTTTTCCACCGCGTTTTTACGCATCCCGCGCAAAAACCACAGGTATAAAAAAACAGCCGCCAACAAGGCAATCAAAACCGCGCCCTCGGCGCTAATGGATGGGATTAGACTTTTTAAAAATTCCACCTATTTGCGCCCCGTTGAACCAAACCCACCGCCACCGCGTGATGTTGCCTCCAGCGCATCAACCCGTTGCCAATTGGCCTGCAACACAGGGGCAAACACGATTTGCGCGATACGATCACCATGTGCAACGTGAAATGATTCCGTGCCGTGATTGATCAAAATCACCCCAAGCGGCCCGCGATAATCCGCATCGATCGTTCCGGGGCTGTTGGGCAGGCTGATCCCATGTTTCAGCGCAAGTCCCGAACGCGGACGAAGCTGTGCCTCGTATCCATTTGGAATTGCGATTGCCAATCCCGTTGGGATCAACATGCGATGCCCCGCATCAATTGTGATTCCATCACCCCGAAGACCGATTTCAAAGTTTGCGCGTAAATCCATACCCGCCGCACCCGATGTTTCATAACTAGGCAGTGGGATCGCATGATCCGCATGGGGAAGATATTGCACATCCACGATTAGATCCGTCATTTCAACGCCTTTGCAATTTCCGCTGCCAATTTTTGTGCGACCGCATCCTTGGACATTCGTGGCCAATCTAGGGTGTCGGTTGGTGTAATCAATGTCACATCGTTTTCCGCACCACCCATAATTCCGGTTTCAGGGGAGACATCGTTTGCCACAATCCAATCGCATTTTTTCCGCGCAAGCTTTGCCTTTGCATTATCAATCACATCATTCGTTTCGGCCGCAAACCCTACAACCAATTTCGGACGCTGTTTTTTCATCTGTGAAACTGTCGCCAATATGTCAGGGTTTTCGGCAAAACTTAGTGTTGGTAAATCCCCCGATTTGTTTTTCTTGATCTTGCTATCGGATGCGGATGTCACCCGCCAATCGGCAACTGCGGCCGCAAAAATCGCACCATCAACAGGCAGCGTTTTTTCCACCGCTTTCAACATTTCACCTGCGGTTTGCACGCGTTCAATCACACAGCCTATGGGCATGTCTGCGCGCGCTGGCCCCGTAATAAATGTCACCCGTGCCCCCAATGCGATCAACGCATTTGCAATCGCACTACCCTGTGCGCCCGAAGAACGGTTCGCAATATAACGCACTGGATCAATTGGTTCATGGGTTGGTCCAGATGTCACCAAAATATGTTTACCTTTCAGCGGGCCATTCAACAAAACATCACTGGCGGCAGAGGCGATAAATTCTGGTTCCGCCATGCGCCCCATACCAAATTCACCACATGCCATGCCACCCTCGTCTGGGCCGCAGATATGAATGCCATCGTGTTTCAAGGTTTCCAAATTGCGTTTGGTCGCGGCATGTTCCCACATCTTCACATTCATCGCGGGCGCGATCATCACAGGTTTATCCGTTGCCATTAACAACGTGCTGGCCAAATCAGTAGCCAAGCCATGTGCCATTTTCGCCATAAGATCAGCAGTGGCAGGTGCCACAACAACCAAATCGGCGGCACGAGACAATTCGATATGTCCCATTTCCGCTTCGTCCGTTAAATTAAACAAATCGCGATAAACCTTGTTTCCCGCCAATGCACCAGCCGAAAGCGGTGTTACAAATTCCTCCGCTGCTTTGGTCAAAACGGGCACAACACTGGCACCACGTTTTTGAAAACAGCGGATCAATTCCAATGATTTATACGCCGCGATGCCCCCACCAATGATGAGCAATATTTTTCTGCCATGTAACATGTCATTTTATCCCAACTGTTCTTGGCGATACTGTAGTGACGCCCTGTATAACCTGCAAGCGTTTGACGCGAACTGCGCCAAAGGTGTAATCGCAGCACTCTGATATTTCAATTCAACCTATGCAGTGATAGGAAATATCGAAATCGAACAAGGATACAAAAGTGACATCACCCGACTTTCCAAAACTCAGTTTGATCATTGGCGGCGCGGCCAGTGGAAAGTCGCGTTTTGGGGAATCCTTGGCGCGTTTTTCTGAAAAGTCCAAACTTTACATTGCCACAGCACAAGCATTTGACGACGAAATGCACGAAAAAATCGCCAAACATCGCATTGATCGTGGCACGGATTGGGTAACAATCGAATCCCCTTTTGAATTGGCACAACATATTATGAATGCATCTGCGGGTTCTGTTGTGTTTGTTGATTGCCTTACTCTCTGGCTTTCCAATCATTTGATGGTTGAAAATGCATTGGATGGATTGGCAAGCGATTTATTGAAGGCAATCACCCAAACACAAGCACCGGTAATTTTAATTAGTAACGAAGTTGGGCAAAGCGTCGTGCCAGAAAATGCAATGGCACGACAATTCCAAAACGCCCAAGGTCGATTGAATCAAGACATCGCAAAACGCGCCGATCTGGTGGTTCATGTCATTGCAGGCATACCAACAGCAATTAAAGGCCAAATGCCCACAGGGATATTATGACCAATATTTATTTGGTACGCCACGGGCCAACCCATCGCGATGGTTTAATCGGTTGGACAGATGTCGGCGCTGATCTTTCCGATGTGGATGCATTGGCACGTCTGAATGCGCATCTACCATCTGATGCATTTGTTATTTCTTCGGATTTACAACGTTGCATTCATACCGCCGATGCGATCTGTGAAAACAGAACACGCCTGCCCCACCACCCTGACTTGCGCGAATTTCATTTCGGTGATTGGGAGGAAAAAACATTTTCACAAGTGGCGCATTCACATCCGGATTTATCCTATGATTATTGGTCAAATCCAGGTGACGTCGCACCACCAAATGGCGAAAGCTGGAATCAAGGTGCCACGCGCATTTCTGCAACGATTGACGCATTGATCAATGAATACACAGGGCAAAACATCATTATCGTTGCGCATTTTGGTGCAATTTTAACTCAATTACAACGTGCGGCAAACATGCGCGCTGCATCCGCACTTGGGTTTAAAATTGACAATCTGTCCGTAACGCATCTGGAACATCTGGGCGATGCGTGGCGCATACTTGGTGTTAATCATAATCCGTGATGGCATATTAACAATTTTCGATTAGGAAATTTTTGCGCCTTATGGCAAGATTTTCCGATGACATATGAACTTGCCATTGGCGATAAAACTTATTCTAGCTGGTCTTTGCGTGGCTGGCTGTTATTTGCAAAATTTGATTTTGACGTGCGCGTTCACAATGCGCGCATGTATACCGATGAATTCACGAAATTGATCGCGGAATTTGCACCAACGAAATTGGTTCCCGCCGCAAAATTGGATGGTGCCGTGTTATGGGATAGCCTTGCAATTGCCGAGGAATTGAACCAACGCCACCCCGATGCCAACATGTGGCCAAGCGATTCATCCGCGCGCGCATATGCCCGCAGTATGACCGCAGAAATGCACTCTGGTTTCGCGCCTTTGCGCGAGGCTTGCACTATGAATTTGCGCAAATGCTATCCCGATTTCAAACCGTCCAAACAGGTGTTGGCCGATGTCGCGCGGATCGATGAACTGTGGACACATGCACGCCGCGAATTTGGCGCAAATGGCCCATGGCTATTTGGCGAATACTCTATCGCGGATGTATTTTACGCACCTATTGCCACACGATTTGCCAGCTATAATTTACCTCAAAGTGAAACCGCAGCGGCCTATATCAATACACATCTTGCGGATCAAAAATTTCGCATGTGGCGTGCAATGGGCATTGCGCAAAACTATATTCAACCAGGCTATGATCTTGACCTGCCCAGCGTGGAATGGCCAGGTCCAAAACCGTTATTGGCAAAGCCTGTTGAAACGGGAACACCTGAAAATTCGCACTGTCCATATTCCGGCGATCCAGTGACCCATTTTTTGGAAATTGATGGTCGCGTTTTTGGATTTTGCAATGCTTTTTGCCGTGATAAAACCGTTGCCGATCCCGAAGCGTGGACAAATTTCATAAAAATTTACCAAACGTAAACCAATCCCCAAATAGCGTTAACTTTGGTTAACAGGGGAAAACAATGGTTTCACGTGCATATACGGTTTCATTTCAAGGTGTCGATGCACGGTTGGTAGAGGTGCAATGCGCCCTGTCCCCTGGATTGCCAAGCTTTAATATTGTTGGCCTACCTGACAAAGCGGTGAGCGAGGCAAAGGAACGCGTGCGATCTGCAATCGGTTCGATGGCCTTGGCGATGCCATCGAAAAAAATTACCGTCAATATGTCACCCGCAGATTTACCAAAAGAAGGGTCGCATTTTGATTTGCCCATTGCGCTGGCCGTGTTGGCGGCGATGGATATTTTACCCCAAGACGAGGTCGCAAGAACGGTCGCGCTTGGCGAACTTTCACTTGATGGAAAATTGATTCCTGTGAACGGTGCGCTTCCTGCTGCTGTTGCTGCCGCTGCGGCGTCTTGCGATTTGGTCTGTCCCAAAGATTGCGGAGCAGAGGCCGCATGGGTTGGTGCAGTATGTGTAACCGCACCCGCGACGCTACTGGAAACAATGAACCATTTTTCAGGGCGAAAACCGCTCGCCCCTGCACAGCCAGGCGAAGTGCAATCGCAATCAACAGGCAAGTGCCTGTCCGATGTGAAAGGCCAAGAACGTGCAAAACGCGCATTAGAAATTGCTGCCGCAGGGCGCCATCATATGATTATGGTTGGCTCACCTGGCGCGGGCAAATCGATGTTGGCGGCGCGATTGCCCGATTTATTACCACCACTTGATGCGCAAGAGGCATTGGAAACATCCATGATTCAATCTGTCTCTGGCTTGTTGACATCTGGCGGCATTTCAAAAACGCGCCCATTTCGTGATCCACATCACACGGCGTCAATGGCCGCCATCGTTGGCGGTGGGCGCGGCGCAAAACCGGGTGAAATTTCACTGGCGCATAATGGTGTGTTATTTCTTGATGAGCTTCCAGAATTTAATCGGCAAGTCTTGGAAACATTGCGCCAACCGATTGAAACAGGTCAGGTCATGGTCGCACGTGCAAATGCACATACACATTATCCATGTAAGTTCATGTTGGTTGGTGCAGCAAACCCTTGCAAATGCGGGTATCTCGCCGATGCCAACCGCGCCTGTTCTCGCGTCCCCCAATGTGGCGAGGATTATTTGGGGCGCATTTCAGGGCCACTTATGGATCGCTTTGATTTGCGCATTGAAGTGCCAGCCGTTGACATCAACGCCCTCAATATCAAAACAGAAAGCGAACCAAGTCATATTGTCGCCAAACGCGTGGCCAAGGCACGTGATATTCAATATACGCGATATGCGGATCACTCGAGCGTAAGTTTGAACAGCGACATTGAAGGGGGATTATTGGAACAAGTGGCCACACCCGATCGTGCCGGGCTTGATTTTTTGGCGCGTGCCGCTGAAAAATTTCAACTTACGGCGCGCGGATATCATCGCATTTTACGTGTATCGCGCACAATTGCCGATCTAGAAGCCAGCGAAATCATCAACGAAACCCATATCGCAGAGGCGCTCAGTTATCGTTTGATTTCTGCTGCAAATGCTTAAGCGCGAATTTGGCAATTTCCGAAACTGCTTGATCCGCTTCTTTGACGCGACCGCGCAAAATATGAAAAACATGATAGTTGTTTTGCCAAAATTTTGTACGCACCTCGACTTTTTGCTGAACCAAGCGTTTTGTCATGCGAATGGAATCATCGCGCAAAATTTCCTTGGAAGACGCATGTAACAATATTGGCGGTGCACCTGTAAAATCAGCGGTAATTGGCGATACCTTAGGGTCCGCTGGATCATTATCTGAAAAATATAATTTGCACAAGAAATCTGCGCGCTTGGCTGGTAGTACGCAATCTGCACGCGCATTTTTTTTGATGCTTTCGCTTGAAAATGTCAGATCGACAACTGGGCTGATTGCAAAACAGCAAGCAGGCAAAGGCAAATCATTTTCCAATAGATGTGAAAGCAGCAAAAGCATTAAACACCCACCCGCGCTGTCACCACCGATGACTATCGATTTAGGGTTAATTCCCGCATCAAGCAATGCCTGATAGGCTGCCTTTATATCGTTGATACCATCAGGGTAAGGGTTCTCGGGCGCCAGTCGATATTTTGGCAAATATGCCATCATGCCCATTTGACCAGCAATATCTGCCGCCAAATGACGATACATTTCAGGCGTCCCAAAAACAAACCCACCGCCATGGATATACAATAACGCGCCTCTATCCGATTTTGGATCGACCTTTGCGGTTATAAACTTCACCTTGGTGGTGCCAGTGGCCAATTGAACTTGACCATAGATCGCATGTTTGGGATCAACCGCGGTACGCTTTGCAAGTTTGCTCGTATAACGACGCAAGAATTGCACATCCTGTGCACGCGCCAACACAGATTTAAAACTTATCCGTGTCATCAGAGACATTGCTTTTAGACGAATAGACGGCATCTATGCGCACTTATCTTCGATCACTTGCCAAATTTTTTCGGCAACATTTATATTATCAAATCGCTCAAGCTCTTGTATGCCAGTGGGTGATGTCACATTAATTTCGGTGAGAACACCACCAATCACATCAATCCCAACAAAAACCTGTCCTTTTTCACGCAACAACGGTCCGATTGCCGCACAAATTTCCAAATCTCGTTTGGACAATTCCACCTTTTCAGGGCGTCCGCCAACATGCATGTTAGAACGCGTTTCGCCTTTTGCAGGAACGCGATTGATTGCGCCAACAGGCTCGCCGTTGATCAAAATAACTCGTTTATCCCCCTTTGATACATCAGGCAGAAATTTTTGCGCGATTAATGGTTCGCGGTTGATACCCGAAAACAGCTCATGCAACGAATTTAGATTGCGATCATCAGGTCCAAGGCGAAACACACCTGCACCACCATTTCCATATAGTGGTTTTAAAATGATATCCTGATGCTCTTCTTTAAATGCCTTTAGCGTTTCCAAATCACGTGCGATGGTTGTGGGGGCGATCAATTCTGGAAACTGTAACACCAACAATTTTTCAGGATAATTACGCACCCAAGTTGGATCATTCACCACCAGCGTTTCTGGGTGTATCATATCCAAAAAATGTGTGGTTGTGATATATCCCATATCAAACGGCGGGTCCTGTCGCAGCCAAACAACATCTTGCGTTTGCAAGGGAATTTCGTGCAACTCTCCTAGTGTATAATGATTTCCCACCTCTCGGCGAACCGTAACTGGCCAACCTTTTGCTGTGATCACACCTTGTTGAAACGCCAGTTTGTCAGGTGTGTAATAAAATAACTCATGCCCGCGCCTTTGGGCCTCTTCCATAATGCGAAACGTGCTGTCAGCATTGATATCAATGGGCGCAATTGGATCCATTTGGATCGCCACATTCAAAGACTTGGTCATGAAGAAACCTCATTTATAAAACGATTTGGTACTTCATGAACCAGAGCGCCAAATGATGCAAAGCGAAAATGGAGGTATTTTTCGCACTAAAACGCGTTTGCGATCACTTTTACCTGACCAACACCATTTACCAATGCTGCGTCAAAACGCATTTCTGTTTCCAACTTACGCCCCGTATCGACCAAAAAACGCATCGCGGCGTTTTTGATCCGCGAAATTTGGTGAAGGTTTATTCGTTCCGCCGCTTTATCAAAACTACTGCTTTTCTTAACTTCGACAAAGTATAGCTTGTCTTTGTGACCCAACACCAAATCAATTTCACCCTCACGACGACGATAGCGTTTGGAAATTACGTCAAAACCCGCAGCAACATATTTTTGCGCAACAATTTCTTCGGCTATTTGCCCTGCGTGATAGTTTTGCGACGCGTTCATGTGTTATCTTTCACCTTAAGAGCGATTTCATATGCCTGCTTGCGTGGAATATTAAATTCATCCGCTGCAATCTGTGCCACTGCTTTTACTTTATGTTCCCCTAATAATTCCCTAATTTTATCTTCGATTTGCGCATCTGAAATTATTTTGGCCACAGGCGGGCCTAATACCAACACACATTCACCTTTGATTGTTGTTACTTCTTTTAACTGAGCCAACACGTCTTCAAGCGTTCCGCGAAAGATTTGTTCGAATTTTTTTGTCAATTCACGGCACAGCGCAACTTGGCGCGAGGGGCCATAAATTTTTATCATGTGTTCAAGCGTATCGCACACGCGTTTGGGTGATTCATACAAAACGAGCGTTGATTGCAACTCTGCAAATTCCTGCAAAAAACTTTGCTTTGCCTTTTGTTTATTCGGCGCAAAACCCGCAAACATAAACCGATCCGTTGGCATGCCAGACACAACCAATGCCGCCAATAATGCGGATGCACCTGGTGCGGCAAACACATCCAAACCCTGTTTTCCTGCCTCTTTTGCAAGCCCATATCCAGGGTCGGCGATCAACGGTGTACCCGCATCGGAAACATAGGCAACCGTTTGTCCGTTTTGTATCGCATCAATCAATTTTGGTCGCTGTTTCGAACCGTTATGATCATGATACGGAATGATCCGCCGCGATCCGAGTGCAATGCCGTGAATATCCAATAATCGGCGCGTATTGCGCGTATCTTCTGCGGCCAAAACATCCGCGTTGGCCAAGATATCCAGTGCGCGCAATGTGATATCACGTGCCGCACCAATTGGTGTTGATACCAAATATAGCCCAACTGGCAGCTTTTTATCATTCATATTACTATATTTCAGCCTTTGTATGTCTGCCACTGTTGCACTCTGCATGGGCATTTCGTACCTTTTCGCACAAACGAGTCACTATTTTCTAGCTTAAACGGGGTAACATCATGCATCAGGGATTTGGGACGGTCTCTAAAATTCGCCAATCAATCGGTTTCGCAGCTGTTGGGATAATACTATCTGCTTGCGAAGTACCAACAAATCCCAGCATCGGGAGCGACACGGCCGAAACGGGCCAAACCGTAAACGCCAATGAAACGGTAAAGGTTGCATTGTTGGTGCCGGCGGGTTCTGGTGATGGGAATCTTGAAAAATTGGCAAATAACTTTGTGCAAGCAGCTCGCCTTGCCACACAAGATTATTCGGATGTCAAAATTGATCTGACCGTTTACAGCACTGGGGGCAACTCTGGCCAAGCGGCGGGTGTTGCAAAAACCGCCGTTGCAAATGGTGCAAAAATCATCGTTGGTCCATTATTTGCAGAGTCAGTCAACGCCGCAGGTAATGCCGTTGCATCGCAAAATGTGAATGTGCTTAGCTTTTCAAACAACACCGCAATTGCAGGTGGCAATGTGTTCATCATGGGCGACACATTTGAAAACAAAGCCAACCGCGTGGTGAAATTTGCGGCATCCAAAGGATATCGCCGCATCGCAACCGTTTCTGCGCAAAACACCGTTGGTGAAATTTCAGCAAGCGCGGTGAAATCTGCGGCTGCAAAGGCCAATGTAACCTACACAGGTAATTACAGTTACGAAATGTCACCCGCAGGTTTATCCGCAGCGGCCCCTGCAATTGCCAGCAGCGTAAAATCATCAGGCACAACTGCAATCGTATTGACCGCAGATTCCGACACTGGTCTGCCATTTGTTGGGCGCATGTTGCCAGCGGCGGGCGTATCACCTGCAAGTGTGAAATATCTGGGGATCACCCGTTGGGATATCCCAAGCTCTAATTTAACTGCACCTGGCTTGGTCGGCGGTTGGTTTACAACACCTGATATCGTTTCAGCACAACAATTCAACGCACGCTTTACCCAAGCATATGGGGGCGCACCACATCCATTGGCTGGCCTTGCTTATGACGGGGTGTCAGCGGTGGCAAAGCTATTGCAAACAGGGAGCAGCAAGGCGCTCACCAAATCTGCATTGACACGTCGCGGCGGATTTCGCGGGACAACCGGAGTATTTCGTTTCAACAAAGACGGCACAAATGAACGTGCCCTAGCCATCGCCGAAGGCAACGGAAAAACTTTCCGCATTATTTCTGGCGCACCGACTTCGTTCAGTGGCGCTGGTAGTTAAGACTCCTCTAAACCAAGCCTACGGGCCGGTAACGGGCGCACTTATCTGTGCGCCCGACGCAATTTTTGACACAAAATTTGTGCAAAAACGCTACACGCAGATCACCGCAAAAAAACAAGCGGGCAAACAAGTCCGCAGCGAAATTTCTGCATTGTTAAGCGCACAAAACGCAGCTGGTCGTGCCGCCATCGAAGCCGCATTAAGCGAAGCACCTTGGTCAGGGATGGAAGCAATCAATTCTTATTGCTTGTTAACCGATCGAATTGTTGATTTTGCATTCAAGGCAGCGACGGACATTTTACACCCAAATCCAACGCCAACCAAAAACGAACATCTGTGTGTGATGGCCGTTGGCGGTTATGGGCGCGCTGAAATGGCGCCGTTTTCAGATGTCGATTTGTTGTTTTTATCGCCCTACAAACTTTCTGCTTGGTCAGAAAGCGTGGTTGAATCCATGCTTTATATCCTGTGGGACATGCGGTTAAAAATTGGTCACGCGACACGCACAATTGATGAATGCATCAAATTGGGCGGCGAAGATCAAACGATTAAAACAGCACTACTTGAAAGCCGTTTTTTGGCGGGTGATCAACGGCTGGCCGATCAGCTTGATCGTAAACTTTGGGCAAAACTGTTTAGCGGCACTGCAAAAAACTATGTCGAAGAAAAGCTAATTGAACGCGAAAATCGCCACATTCGCCAAGGCGGCCAGCGCTATATGCTGGAACCCAATGTGAAAGAGGGCAAAGGCGGGTTACGTGATTTGCAAACCATGTATTGGATCACCAAACATGTTAGCCACGCTCAAACCACACAGGCAATGGTTGACCAAGGCTATTTCACCACCAGCGAATTGACACGTTTCGAAGAAGCACATGCATTTTTATGGACGGTGCGTTGTCATCTACATCTGTATAATAAACGCGCCACAGAACAGCTTACGTTTGATGCGCAAGTCGATATTGCCAAACGTCTTGGCTATCGCGACACCGATGGGTTGCGCGGCGTAGAAAGCTTTATGCAGGATTATTTTCGCGAAGCGACCCATGTTGGCGATCTAACACGCGTATTTTTATCCATGCTAGAAGCGCAACATGTGAAAGACATTCCATCAATCGGCAAACGATTGTTGGATGCGATGCCTTGGAACCGAAGTAGCGATGACGAAGACGAAACGCCCGATGGCTATAATTTCGTAAATAACCGTCTGGCAATTGCGGATGATGATGCGTTTCTGTCTGATCCGCTTAACATCATGCGCCTTTTCCAAGAGGCATTGCGCTCTGACATATTGATCCATCCAGATGCCATGCGTCTGATGGCGGATAATCTGCATTTGATCGACGATCATGTGCGCAATTCACCAGAAGCACAGCGTATTTTTCTGGAATTGCTGTTGGACTACGGAAACCCAGAACGCGCATTGCGCCGCATGAATGAACTGGGTGTTTTGGGCGCATTTATCCCTGAATTTCAACGCATTATCGCATTGATGCAGTTTAACAATTATCACCATTACACGGTTGATGAACACACGATCCAATGTATCTCTGGGTTATCCAAGCTGGAACTTGGTGATTTGAAAGAGGATTTGCCAATCCTCACCGAAGTTTTCAAAGGTAAAATTGATCGCAAAGTTCTCTACGTTGCGCTTTTGTTGCATGATATCGGCAAAGGTCTGCCCGAAGATCATTCGATTGCCGGCGCAAAAATCGCCGAACAAATTTGCCCAAGGCTGGGATTAAACGAAAAAGAAACCGAAACCGTTGTTTGGTTAGTGCTCAATCATTTGTTAATGTCTGATGTCGCGCAAAAACGCGATTTATCTGATCCGCGCACCGTCATCAATTTCGCCAAAGATGTGAAAACAACATCCCGACTAAACCTGTTAACGGCACTTACGGTTTGCGACATTCGCGGGGTTGGCCCCAACACGTGGAACAATTGGAAAGCACAGCTTTTGCGTGATCTTTACCGCGCGACACGTTCCAGCATTAAGGCAGGCGTTGATAAAATCGGTGTTTACAACCGTGTCGACGAAGCCAAAGAACAATTGCAAGCCAAGCTCACAGATTGGTCACGCGACGATTTAGAAATCGAAATGGAACGTCATTACGATCCGTACTGGCAAGGGCTGGATCACCAATCCCATGTGACATTTGCGAATATGTTGCGCGATATTGGTGATGAAAAACTTGCCAGCGAAATCACCCCTGATGTTGATCGCGATGCAACGCGCGCTTGTTTTGTGATGCAAGACCACCCCGGTATATTTTCACGGATTGCTGGCGCACTTGCCTTGGTTGGTGCAAATGTTGTGGATGCACGTACCTATACGTCAACCGACGGGTTTGCGACGGCAATTTTCTGGATACAAGATGCAGATGAAAAACCGTATCAAACCACGCGTATTAAACGTTTGCGCGATATGATTCAAAAAACCCTGTTGGGTGAAGTGGTTGCGAAAAAAGAGCTTGGCGATCGGGATAAATTCAAAAAACGCGAACGCGATTTTCTGGTGCCCACCGAAATCACATTTGATAACGAAGGTTCCGAACTTTATTCAATTATCGAGGTTGATACCCGCGATCGCCCTGCCCTTTTGCATGATTTAACCCGCACATTGTCCAACGCGAATATTTATATTGCGAGCGCTGTGATCGCGACATACGGGGCACAGGCGGTTGATGTATTTTATGTCAAAGATATGTTTGGAATGAAAATCCATTCACGTGACAAACAAAAAACAATCATTGATCGTTTGACCCGCGCGATTGAACAAGGCACACAAGAGGCGCTGTCATGACCAACCCAATTCGGTTGATGGCCTCATTCGTCACCGTTGGAGGTTGGACATTAATCAGCCGCATCGCAGGGTTTGCCCGTGAAATTCTGTTTGCCAATCTGTTCGGATCTTCTGCAACGGCAGAGGCATTTCAGGTCGCATTCGCCCTCCCCAACATGTTTCGCCGGTTCTTTGCCGAAGGCGCGTTTAACATGGCCTTTATCCCCATGTTTTCGAAAAAACTACGCGCGGGCGAAAATGCAGGGGAATTTGCCAATGATGCGCTTAACGCGTTGGCTACGATATTAATCGCCCTTTCTGTGATCGCAATTTTTGCGATGCCCTGGCTCGTTTATGCAATGGCCAGCGGGTTTCAAGGCGATGAGCGCATGGATTTGGCCATCACTTTTGGCCGTGTGTGTTTTCCATATATCCTATTCATATCGCTCGCGGCATTGTTCAGCGGTGTATTGAATGCCTCTGGAAAATTTGCGGCCGCCGCTGCTGCGCCGGTGTTTTTGAATTTCATCCTCACAGGGGCGATGCTCTATGCTCTATGGGCGGGAACGGATGCGGGAACCGCGCTGGTTTGGGGTGTTCCTGTTGCTGGTGTGGTTCAATTGGGCATCGTTTGGTATGCGGCGGAAAAACTTGGCTTGAAAATCCGCCCAAGCTGGCCAAAATGGACGCCAGAGCTGAAAAAACTTGCCATTATCGCCGCCCCCGCGGCGATGGCAGGCGGCGTTGTGCAGATTAACCTGTTGGTTGGTCGCCAAGTGGCCAGTTATTATGACGGTGCAATTCAATGGTTGGCGGTTGCGGATCGGTTGTATCAATTGCCCCTTGGCGTGGTTGGTATTGCGATTGGCGTTGTCTTATTGCCAACCTTATCTGGTCAATTACAAGCGGGTGATGACAAGGCAGGGCAAGACGCATTTAACCGTGCCACTGAATTTTCGCTATTCTTGACGCTGCCTTCCGCGGTTGCATTGGTGGTGATTGCGCTGCCGCTTGTGTCTGTTTTGTTTGAACGCGGCGCATTTTTGCATAGCGATTCGTTGGCAACGGCACAGGCTTTGGCGATATATGGGCTGGGTTTACCCGCATTTGTTTTACAAAAGGTGCTTCAGCCACTGTATTTTGCACGCGAAGATACCAAAACGCCGTTTTATTTCGCGTTGTTGTCTATGATTATCAATGCCGCGATTGCGATTGGTTTGGCATATAAATTCGGTTTCTTGGCCGCGGCATTGGGAACAACAGCCGCGGCTTGGGCAATGGTGATATTGCTTTGGATTGGTACACGAAACATGGGATCAGCCTCGCAATTTGATTCTCAGCTCAAAAAACGTGTTCCGCGTATCATCATGTCATCACTAATAATGGGATTGGTATTATTTGTGGCGCAAAATACGCTGGAAAACTGGTTATTTGGAACGGGAACGCGATATCTGGCATTTGTAATTTTGTTGGCGATTGGCATGGTTAGCTATTTTGTAGCGGCACATTTCACCCAAGCCCTGAAAATTTCCGAACTTCGCCGTGCCGTTCGGCGATAGACCGCCGAAGCATTATTTTGCGAAAATTGGTATATTTGCCATAAAACATGGGTAAATTGCGTTAAAAAACGTCAAATTCATACAAAAACACAGATTTCACACTGCCAAGTTGACAGAACAACCACCCAACCAATACCATAGGGTGAGATTCCTTGAGAGTCCGTTAGTACTAATATTTCGGAGATTAAATATGAATATCATGAAAATCGCTGCCGCATCTATCGCAGCTGTATCACTTGCAACAGCATCTATGGCTGGTTCTTTGGCAGAGCCAGAAGTAGAGCCAATGATCGAAGTTGTTGAAGAAGAGCCAGGTTCATCTGCTGGTTCAGGTGGCATTTTGTTGCCATTGCTGGGTCTTGCAGTGGTTGCTGCGTTGATCGCATCAGACGACAGCTAATATTCAAAGCTTCCAAATTTTTTAAAAGGCAGTGCAAAAGCGCTGCCTTTTTCCATTTTCAGCACAAAATCGTAAAAATAGCGGCGAAAGTGTCACAGTATTTGCCATTCGCGGCAAAACGCGGTGTTCCATTGACATCATTCACGCGCAATCTTAGATAATACATACTGGCTCAATAGGGGTCTTTTAGTACTAACATTTTTGGGAGCTCTCAAATGTCTATCATGAAAATCACTGCAGCAACTTTCGCAGCAGTATCACTAGCAACAGCATCTTTCGCCGGTTCTTTGGCAGAGCCAGAAGTAGAACCAATGATCGAAGTTGTTGAAGAAGAAACAGGTTCATCTGCTGGTTCAGGTGGCATCTTGTTGCCATTGCTGGGTCTTGCAGTAGTTGCTGCTTTGATCGCATCAGACGACAGCTAATATTTTAACAGGCCTCGGTCTGTTAATAAGAGGCAGCGCTTCGGCGCTGCCTTTTTTATTGCGCTTATTTCATCAACCAGCGTTTATGCACCCAAAACCATTGTGCTGGATATTCGCGGATTTTTGACTCGAGGCGTTGATTTGCATCAATCGTCATTGTCACGGCATCGGTTGGTTCAATTGGGTTCTGAAAATCTATATTGATATCAAGCCCGTTTGGTGCGCGGGTGGCAAATACAGGAACCAAAGGCACCTTTAATTTTAACGCCATTTCCGCCGCGGCCACTCCCGTTTTCGCGTTATATCCCAAAAACGGTAAATCTTGCCCGTCATTTTGACGTTGGTCGATCAATATCGCCATAAAGCCACCGCTGCGAAGTGTTTTAATCATCGTCCGCACACCACCTGTGCCACGCGGGACAATCGGCTCGCCTGCGCGTTTGATTCCGCGCAGAAAATACTTCTCATAAAACGGATTGTTGGTTGGGCGATAAAGTGCGCCCGTTTCCATACCATGTGCCATCAAATAATGGCGGATCGCCTCCCATTGGCCAAAATGGCCAGAAACAATTATCGCGCCCTGCCCTTCGGCCTTGCATTGTTTCAACACATCTATCCCTGGTCCACTTGCATGAAAGCGTTTGGTTTGCGCGGCATAGTCTTCGTTAAACAATATTTCGCCGAGCGTTTGCCCCACATGGCTTGCCATATTGTTGCGTATATTCAAACGCTCACCAATCGCCATATCAGGGAAAATTAGTGCCAAATTATCATCTGCACGTTTGCGAATGCTTGGTAATATCTTGATCACTCCACCCGTCAAGCGCCCCAAAATTCGACTTCGCGGTTCGATGGGGATTATCTTAAACAGCTTAAGTATCACCCAGATCGGCGCAAATTGAACAAACGATAACAGGGTTTTCATCTCGGGGCTTTCTTGTAAATCATTGTGTCTTATTGCGTAATAATACCAAGATTTCAACGCTGGCGGAGTTTTTCCAAAACCGCATCTTTGCCAGTGAACAATATCATACACAGGCCAAAACCAGTACCAAAAGCGATGATTTCCGCCAGCCATTGATTATTGCCACCAAACACGATTTTCCAAACTGCCTGAAACGCCATAAACATCGCGATAAGACGAAATGCGGGCACTCCGTTTTTGCCCTCTTGTGTTCGTCCGGCAAAGACAATCCATGTAAATGCCCCAATCAATCCAAACGCCGCAGGGTATCCCCCGATTAACAATGTGTGTTCATCCAATATTAACGCATACCCGATCGCACCAATTGCTTGGCTAATGAAAAAGATTGCAAAAACACCGAACCATTGAATTTCTTTTGCAACGAAATTGCCCAATGACAAAACATATACGCAGACGATCATTGCCTCTGCGAAATTGCGATGAATGAAACCATAAGTGAAAGGGCGGATAATGTTTTCAAACGCAAATATTCGGTTTTGGATCATCCAATCGGAAATCTGATCAAAAAACCCAAATTGACGCGCCAAAGCGATGCGCCAACCCACGGCATCTGGCCCGCCGATAAAACCGTGTTCTCCTGCCTGAAATATAATTTCTATGGCGCAAATAATCCCAGCCAACACAACCACAACAACAGGCAGTGCGTTTATTGGCGATGCGTTGTGGTCTGGATCATACATAACTGCGTTCTTTGACTGGTTGACGCGTCGCCCACACAGGGCGATAAGGCGTGCATGTTTAGTAATCTAATCAAGGATCAAATACCATGACAGAAACCGCGAACGCACAGCGCATCTTTTCTGGCATTCAACCATCTGGGAATCTCACGCTTGGGAATTACCTTGGCGCGTTGAACCGGTTTGTGACAATGCAAGATAGCGGAATTGAAACCATTTATTGTATGGTGGATTTACATGCGATTTCTGTCTGGCAAAATCCTGATGATTTGCGCCGCCAAACGCGTGAACTGGCGGCGGCTTATTTGGCCTGTGGGCTTGATCCCGAAAAATCCATTTTGTTTAACCAGAGCCAAGTCCCCGCCCATGCGCAATTGGCATGGTTGTTTAACTGTGTGGCGCGTGTTGGCTGGATGAACCGCATGACACAGTTCAAGGACAAAGCAGGAAAAAACGCTGAAAAAATGTCGCTTGGGCTTTATGCCTATCCGGCGCTGATGGCCGCTGACATCTTAGTTTACAAGGCCACGCATGTTCCCGTGGGCGAAGATCAAAAACAACATGTGGAATTAACCCGCGATATCGCAGCAAAGTTTAACCATGATTATGATGTCGATTTTTTCCCAATGCCCGAACCTGTGATTGAGGGCGTGGCAACACGTGTGATGTCTTTGCGCGATGGAAGCAAGAAAATGTCAAAATCCGATCCATCAGACATGAGCCGTATCAATCTGAAAGACGACGCAGACACAATCGCGAAAAAAATTCGCAAGGCAAAGACGGATCCCGAACCATTGCCAAGCGAAACGGATGGTTTGAAAGAACGTCCAGAAGCACGCAATCTGGTAAATATCTATGCGGCACTTTCTGAAACCAGCGCGGATAATGTTCTGCGTGAATTTGGCGGGCAGCAATTTGGCCAATTCAAACCCGCACTTGCGGATTTGGCCGTGGCAAAAATCGGCCCGATCAGCGATGAAATCGCGCGCCTGATGAATGATACATCTCAAATTGATGCGATTCTGGGCAAAGGTGCAGATCGCGCCGCGAATATCGCAGAACCCATCGTTAATGAAGCCATGGAAATCATGGGCATGGTATTGTCCCGCTAACGCTGCAAATCACTGTTTATTTGGGCGCGTTGGGGCAACCCTTCGCGCCTTTTTATTTTTTCCGTTAAGATTTTGTTTCAATAAATCTATCAAACTGTGATTTTCCAGAATTATCCCCGTCGAGAGCGAAAAAATCAACTTTCAAGCTACTCGAGGAAACACGATGAAAGACCTAGATACAGAAATCTCATTCGACGAATTTGACGAAATAAACTATCCACGCCCTGAAACCTGTGAATTTGACGATGTGGTTGAAACCGCCATTTCACGCCGTGGGTTTTTGTCTGGTGTATTAACATTTGGCGCAGGTTCATTTGTCGTTGGCACTTCTACGCTGATCGAACCAGCATTTGCGCATACATCACGTTTTGCTTTTGATGCGATTGCGGCAAATACGGATGATACAATCACGGTGCCAAATGGATACACTTGGGATATGTTGGTGAAATGGGGTGATCCATTGTGGTCAGACGGTGCTGAACTGGATGAAACAACAGGTGGTGACGCTGCCAGCCAAGCACGCGCATTTGGCGATCACAACGATGGTATGTCCGTATTTTCACATCAGGGCAAACAAATCTTGGTTGCCAACAACGAATACACAAACCTCAGCACTCTTTACGCCAATCGCGAAACGCAGCGCCCTGAAAATGCCGATGACGTGGCCAAAGGTAAAAATGCTCATGGTGTCACCGTTGTCGAAATCAGCGAAACCAACGGCAAATGGGCGATTGTCAAAGACAGCCCATTCAATCGCCGTATTACCGCCGACACACCGATGCAACTAACAGGTCCCGCAGCGGGTCATAAATTGATGCAAACCGCCGCTGATCCATCGGGTACAAAATCGCTTGGCACTTGGAATAACTGTGGCAATGGCGAAACGCCTTGGGGAACTTATCTGGCATGCGAAGAAAACTTTAACGGCTATTTTTCATCCTCTGATGAAAATTTTGACGTACCTGCACGCATGAAACGCTATGGCATTGGATTGCAGGATTGGGGTTACGCATGGGCAACCAGCGATGAACGCTTTGACATTTCCAAAAACCCCAATGAACCAAATCGTGCTGGATATGTTGTTGAAATTGATCCAACTGACCCAAGCGCGACACCAAAAAAACGCACCGCACTTGGCCGTTTCAAACATGAAAACGCCGATGTTGTGATCGCCCCAAATGGCAAGGTTGTTGTTTACATGGGCGATGACGAACGCGGTGAGTTTTTGTATAAATTCGTATCAGAGGGATATTATAGCCAAGGTGGGAACACCGATGATATGTTGGATTCTGGCACATTATACGCTGCAAAATTTAGCGCAGATCAACGCGGCGAATGGTTGGCGTTAACGCCTGAAACAACTGGACTTGATTTAGCGGAAATCTGCATTCACACCCGTCAGGCCGCATCCATCGTTGGTGCAACAACAATGGATCGCCCAGAATGGGTGGCAACAAACCCAACGCGGGTAGAGGCATATGTTGCACTGACCAACAATAAAAACCGCGGTGTGAAACCAAATGCAGGTGGCGATGAATCACCTGTGGAGGGGCCAAATCCACGTGCTGAAAACCATTACGGCCAGATCGTGCGCTGGGTGCCGGATGAACAAGATCATACAAGCACTACATTTACATGGGATATTTATGCGCTGGCGGGGAACCCCGATGTGCATGATGATACTTATGCAGGGTCAGAAAACATCAATGCAGGGAATATGTTCAATTCACCCGATGGGATCATTTTCGATTCAAATGGTATGTTGTGGATTCAAACCGATGGCAACTATTCCAACGCAGAAGATTTTGCAGGTATGGGGAACAACCAAATGTTGGTCGGTGATCCTGTAACGGGCGAAATACGCCGCTTCCTTGTCGGCCCAAAAGAGGCAGAGGTCACAGGCCTGTCATGGTCTGCAGATCGTAAAACAATGTTTGTTGGCATCCAGCATCCCGGTGAAAAGGGCAATAGCCATTTTCCACATGGCGGCAATCGCATCCCGCGTTCTGGTGTTATCGCCATACGTCGCAATGACGGCCAAACAATCGGATAAATCCCGAAGAATGAAAATGGAAACGCGCGGTTTATACTGCGCGTTTTTTATTGATCAGTGTTATGATGTTTGGGCAGGCTTACACGAAACAACGTGCCATTTTCACCTGTTTCAACCAGTTCCAATTTACCGCCATGCCCTTTGATCAGCTCTGCTGAAATCGCAAGCCCCAGCCCAGAACCACCAGCACGCGCACCACCTTCAAATGCGGTGAACAAATTATCCAACGCTTTGGCTGGCAAACCAGGGCCATTATCGCGGATCAAAATATCCCAGGTATCCTTTGTGTCCGACGCAGTTAGATTAATCACGCCTTTCATTTGACGCGCGACCAAAACCTGACCAGCATTGCGCACCAAATTCGAAATCACGCGGTGCAATTGTTCTTCGTCCGCGGCAACATGCAAAGATTTATTGATATCGATCTCAATACTTATATCAGAACCTTCAAGCGGGAGCCGTTCATTTTCCGCAACATCTTCGATCAATTTATATAGTGACAATTGTTTGATCTCTGGCTCTGCTTCTTCGGCCTTGCCATAGGTTAACGTGCGCTCACATAAATTCACCGCCCGTGATAACGAGCTTACCAGTTTTGGTGCGGTTTTTTGCACGCGCGGGTCATCGCTCATTTCCATGCGATCCGCCAACAATTGCGTTGTGGTTAGAATGTTACGTAAATCATGGCTAATTTTCGATACTGCCCCGCCAAGTGCCGCGAGCCGTTCTTTTTGGCGCAACGATTTGCTCAGCTGTTTTTCCATAGATTGCAGCGCCACTTCGGCCTGATACAATTCTTTTACACCTGCTTTGGGTTGAATGATGTTGTTGCGATCTTCGGGCGCGGATTCAAAACTTTGCATCTGGCGCACCACGCGATTGATCGGCTGTACCATCAATTTTCGCACGGCAAAAAACAACAAGGCGCTGGTAATGGATGAAATCACCAATGACAGCCATAAAATATTCCAGCCATAATCCACCATAGCATCATGCAATGGTCGTTCTTTCATCGTGATTTCGATCAATTGACCCGCGTCTTTGACGGGAAACCCCATCACACGAATGACGTGATCCCCGCCATTGAACAAAGTGTGAAACGCATCTTTGATCAATGTCCACGGGCGATTATTCCGAAGATCATAGGTGCGATCAATCGCGGCTGGCATTGGAGATGCCAAAACCAATTGGCGCATTTCATCGCGGCGCAACACGATGTTTAACACATCTGCGTTGTTCAAAAGCTCTTTTTCAAGTGACTCTTCCACCATATCATTTGGCGCAGCCAACAACGCGAGCGATGCAATCTGTGATCGTTCCAAACGTTCGTGCAGATATTCATACCGAAACCGCGCAACCGAAGGCACAAAGATAAAAACCTCGGCCAGCATGATGAACAAGACTGTCAGCAATAAAAAGCGACCGGATAACGTATTCACAAACATGACGCGCCCACAGAGTTGGTGTTGGAAAGAGTTTAGAACCTCTGCACAAAACCTACAATGCGTTTCACCATTTTGCTTTCAAACAAGCGGGGGCTAAAATATGCGCCTGCGGCGCGTTTGTTCACTTCGCCTAATGTGGGGTATGGCGCGATCATATTTGCAATCGCCGACATTTTCAGATTATTCGCTAATGCCAGTGCCCAAATCTGAATCAGCTCACCCGCCTGCGCACCAACAATGGATGCCCCAACAGGGCGCCCTTTGACGACCATCACCTTAATCAAACCGGTTGTGGCCAATTCCGCACGCGCACGATCATTTTCGGCGTATTCAAATCGAACCACTTCCAATTTTTCACCATGTGTTTCGCGTGCTTGTGCTTCGGTTAAACCAACCTGTGCCATTTCAGGGTCAATATATGTGGCCCATGGAATGTGATCTGTTTTTGCCTTTGATGGCAATCCAAACAATGCGGATTTGATAATCACACCTGCATGATAACCTGCAACATGGGTAAATTGCAGACCTGCCGCCACATCACCAATCGCATAAACACGTTTGTTTGTGGTTTTCAGCGATGCATCAACCTTGATCCCACCGCGTGTGGGTTCAATGCCTGCCTTTTCCAAATCCAGCTTATCCACATTCGGCTTACGCCCCACCGCCATCAGCAAATGTGTGCCATTATACGTGTTGCCATCTTTGGTATGCACGTTGATGTCACCATCAGAACCACTGATTTTTTCGGCCAATGCGCCCTCAACAATCTCGATTCCTTCGCCGCGCAAACGTTCAAGCGCAATCGCGGCAAGTTCTGGATCATCTTTGCCCAATGCCTTCATGCCTTCCAACACGGTGACCTTGCTGCCAAGTCGCACATGTGCTTGGGCCAGTTCCATACCAATTGGACCGCCACCAATCACGATCAAATGTTTGGGCTGTTCTTTCAAATCAAATATATTTTCATTGGTGAAATGGGGCACAGCGTCCAGCCCATCAATGGGTGGTACAAACGGCGATGAACCCGTGGCGATCACAAATCGACGCGCAGTGATGATTTTATCACCTGCTTGCACCTCTGTTGGGGAAATGAATGCACCATATTCGGTGATCACATTCACACCCAAACCCTGAAACCGTTCCACACTGTCATGAGGCTCAATACCCTTGATCACGTTTGCAACATGATCCTTGGCGGCGGCATAATCCACCGTGGGCTTTACAGGTTTAATCCCAAATGGTGCGCCTGTCGTCATCGCGTGGGCATGTTTACCCGCCGCAATCAATGCCTTGGATGGGACACAGCCATAATTTAGGCAATCGCCACCCATTTTATGCCCTTCAAGCAAGACAACAGATGCACCCATTTGCACAGCCCCAGCCGCCACAGATAGACCACCAGAGCCAGCGCCAATAATACATAGATCAGTTTTGATACGCTCCATAATCTTACGCCTTTTTGAATTTTGAAATGACAATCGGTAATGCCGCCAAGGCACATAGCCCCAAAATCGGGCCCAAGATATGTGGCTCGAAAATAATACCCAGATCGGGCGTTTCACCCGCTGCAAACACATCACCAAGCCCAGCGCCCACAGATGTGTACACAACCGAACCGGGCATAATGCCCAAAAATGTTGTCAGCACGAAATTTTTCAATTTCACCCCCAAAAACGCGGGGGCCAGATTGGCAATGAAAAACGGAATAGCAGGCACAAGGCGCATCAAAAACAAATAGCTGATCTCGTTTTTGTTTATCTCGCGCCCCATTTTATCCAGCACGGATTCTTTGCCATCATTTTGCAGCTTTTGCTGCAACATATCGCCAAGCCCTGTTTTGGCCGCCAAAAATATCGCCACCGCACCAATTGTTGCGCCAAGGATATTGAACAATGCGCCGGGGAATATGCCAAACAGGAACCCACCTGTTAATGTCATGATCGCTGCCCCTGGCAATGAAAATGCCACGACAACCACGTAAATTGCGATGAATGTCAGGGCTGCGATAAAATAATTGCCATCGCGCCATGCGATCAACGCCTCGCGATTATCGCGCAATGTTTCAAAATTCAGATAGTCTTTCAAAAAAATGAACCCCACGACCGCGACAACCAAAATTGTCAGCAGTGGAATCATCCGTTTCATCGAAAACCCCTTTGGCGTTGTTGTATCGCTCATATTTCGCACCCCTTGCGTTTGTTACATCCTAATTGGATGAATCGCGGCGATTGCGCTAGTGGGCTCACAGCGGGTTGATCGGGCGTGTATCAATATTTCAGTATTTAGGGAGTTTTCAGGGTAAAACCTTCAAAACCGTAACATTTGAATGGAAAGAACTGACATTCTTGCAATAAAACTGTGCCAAACTGAATTGACTTACGCAAATCATCGGCCTAAACAGCGGCACTTGAACACCACCGGCTTCGAATCTCTTGTAGGTTTGGCCGCAATACGATCAGGAGATCGACATGAAACGTACATACCAGCCGAGCAACCTTGTTCGCAAACGCCGTCACGGTTTTCGTTCGCGTATGGCAACGAAAAACGGTCGTAAAATTTTGAACCGTCGTCGTGCACAAGGCCGCAAGAGCCTGTCTGCATAAGACGCACCCATACGGGTATCTGAATTATGAAACCGCCGGAGGCAACAATCAGCACCCCAAAGGGCGCTGGTGGAACGCCACCGGCGGTTTCCGTTTGCCTGCAAACAATTAAGAAACGCGCCGATTTTTTGGCCTGTTCACGTGCAAATTGGCGTGGCACCACGGGTTTGGTACTGCAAGCACGTGATCGCAATGATGATGACACATCCACGCGTGTTGGGTTCACTTGTTCCAAAAAGGTCGGCAATGCCGTGGCCCGCAACCGCGCCAAACGCCGATTACGCGAAGTGGCGCGATTGGTTTTGTCTGAAAAGGGCCGCGCGGGTTGGGATTACGTCCTGATCGGCAAATCCCAAGTCACCGCCAATCGTGATTTCAACGATTTGATCAAAGACATGCGTTATGCCCTGAAAAAGGTGCATGAATGACCCCGTTTGCAAAAATATGTGCGATTCCCGTGCGCGCCTATCGCCTGATCTTTAGCCCATGGGTCGGGCATGGGTGCCGATATCAACCGACATGTAGCGCCTATGCGCTTGAAGCATTGGAAAAACATGGCGGGATCAAGGGATCATGGCTCGCAGCCAAACGAATTGGGCGTTGCCATCCGTGGGGTGGATCGGGTGTGGATAACGTCCCAGATTAATCCGCCTGTCATTTTTCACAAGACAGCCACAAAAAATCGCGTATATTTACATCAGGTGATGGCGTCACCTGCGCGACATGCGCTTCATCTTATGGTCCTGCACGCCCGGACATTCCTTTGGGGGTGTTTGGTTTGCCCCTGATTTACAGGAGACCTTGATGGAACAAAGCCTTAACACACGTGTACGAAACTTTCGTTTTAACAATGGCGAACGCGCCCCTATGCCATTTGCGCAATCTGAATATGATGCGCGTATCGCAGGGATGCGCGATATAATGAATGCAAACGGGTTGGATGCGGTGATCCTGACATCCATGCATGGCATCGCCTATTATTCTGGTTTTTTATATTGCTCTTTCGGGCGTCCATATGCCTGTGTCATCACACATGACACTGCCACAACCGTTTCCGCTGGAATTGATGCGGGGCAACCTGCGCGACGATCTGCCACTGAAAACATCGTTTATACAGACTGGCAGCGCGACAATTATTGGCAAACGGTAAAATCATTGATCGGATCGCGAAAATCTGTCGGGTACGAGGCTGATCACCTGACAGTTATGGCGCGTGGTGCCATGCTGGAACATCTGCAACCCAAATTGGTTTTTGACGTCGCACCTGCATCCATGCAGCAACGTATGATCAAATCACCTGCCGAAATTGCGCTTATCCGCGAAGGTGCGCGGATTGCCGATATTGGTGGTGCGGCCATTCGCGATGCGATCAAAATTGGCACACGTGAAATCGATGTGGCCATGGCGGGGCGCGATGCGATGGAATTGGAAATCGCCCGAGCATTTCCCGATAGCGAGCTTCGCGATACATGGGTTTGGTTTCAATCGGGGCTGAATACCGATGGGGCGCATAACCCTGTGACCACGCGAAAATTACAGGCGGGCGATATCCTATCGCTCAACACATTCCCGATGATTAACGGATATTACACCGCGCTGGAACGCACATTGTTTGTTGGCGAACCCAACACGGATGAATTGCGCGTCTGGCAGGCCAATGTTGATGCGCATGAACTGGGCATATCCCTGATTAAACCTGGCGTGAAATGCAGCGATATCTGTGCACAGATCAACGCATTTTTTGCCGATAAAAACCTGTTGCAATATCGATCATTTGGATATGGCCATTCGTTTGGCGTTCTGTCCCATTATTATGGTCGCGAGGCGGGATTGGAACTGCGCGAAGATATCGACACGGTTTTAACCGAAAACATGGTGGTTTCCATGGAGCCGATGCTCACATTGCCCGAAGGTGACAACGCCGCGGGCGGGTACCGCGAACATGACATTTTGGTGGTTGGCAAAGACAACAGTGAAAACATCACTGGCTTCCCATATGGCCCCGAACACAACATCGTTGCCCCCTAGGCAATATCAACAGGGCAGGTTATAGAGCATCAACGCCAAGGAGCCTGCCCCATGTTGGACGAAAACACCGAAATTCACGCCCTGTTCGCGGGCGCGCCATCGACAACCGAATACAAAAAGCTACGCAAACGCATCGTGCGCCAAACGCGCGAGGCGATTGAGCAATTCGGCATGATCGAACGTGATGCCAAATGGCTTGTCTGTTTGTCTGGTGGCAAAGACAGCTATACTTTGTTAGCGGTCTTACACGAATTGAAATGGCGCGGATTGCTGCCTGTGGAATTGTTGGCCTGTAACTTGGATCAAGGGCAACCAAATTTCCCCGCAACCGTATTGCCCGAATTTTTGGAACGCATGGGCGTGCCCCATCGGATCGAATACGAAGATACCTATTCCATCGTCAAAGAAAAGGTTCCAACGGGGCGCACATATTGCGCCATGTGTAGCCGACTGCGTCGTGGCAATCTGTATCGGATTGCCCGCGAAGAAGGATGCAGCGCGGTCGTGCTTGGCCATCATCGCGATGATATGTTGGAAACGTTTTTCATGAACCTGTTTCATGGTGGACGTTTGGCAACCATGCCACCAAAATTGGTGAATGATGAGGGCGATTTATTCGTTTATCGCCCGCTAGCATTCGTAGCAGAGGCCGATTGTGAAAAATTCGCAAATCAAATGAATTACCCGATCATCCCATGCGATCTGTGTGGCAGCCAAGACGGGTTACAACGCCAACAGGTGAAACAAATCTTGGACACTTGGGAAAAAAATTCCCCCGGCCGTCGCCAAGTGATGTTTCGCAGCCTGATGAACGCACGCCCCAGCCACCTGCTGGATTCGCAATTATTTGATTTCGCAGGATTGGTGCGCCCAAATCCCAAAGAATAGTGGCAAAAAACCCAACCAAATGGACAAAATAAAAACATACGTGCACTCACGCATGATATTTACCCGCGAATAAACAATAAGACGGCCAAGAACCTTGACCTTTGGCCGCCTTTTGTATTGAACCAAGCGGACTCATCAGATCGGTTTTAGGACAGGCAAATGGAAGAAGATAACAACAAAAATATGATCCTCGCGATGGTGCTCAGCGCGCTTGTGGTATTGGTATGGTTTTTCCTATTCCCACCAGAACCACCTGTTGAACCTGCAACCACGGCCGTGACGCAAACAACAGATGGTGTTGCAACCGCACCCGCCGCTGATGGTGCGATCCCTGCGATTGCCGAAACGCCTGCGCAAACACGCGAAACGGCACTGGCAAAAACCAATCGCATTGAAATCAAAACACCGCGCCTGTCTGGTTCATTATCGCTGACGGGTGGTCGCATTGATGATTTGCAGCTCACCGATTACAACGTGCGCCTGAACGATCCATCTGAAAAAATTACGCTCTTGTCCCCTGCGGGTGGCCCAGATGCCTATTACACATTGTATGGTTGGGCACCTGCCGGTGGTTTGACCTATGACAATGTCCCAACACCAACAACGGTTTGGCAGGTTGAAGAAGGCGCAACATTAACAGAAACATCGCCCATTACCCTGAAATGGGAAAACGGTTCTGGTCTTACATTCCGCCGCACCATCAGTGTTGATGCCGAATATAAATTCGACATCACTCAAAGCGTTGAAAACGCCACTGGTGCTGAAATTCGTCTGGCACCCTATGGTATTATCGCACGCAAGGGCGAGCCTGAAACCATCGGTTTTTATATCCTGCACGAAGGTGTGGTGCGTAATTCAGACGGTGAAATCCAAGAAATCGATTATGACGATATGCCAGACCAAGATCTGGATCCACGCGAAAACGCAAATATCGATGCGATTGGCGTGGAAACAGAAGGCTGGATCGGTTTTACCTCGAAATACTGGATGACCGCACTTGCACCGCAATCAGGCCAAGCATTCAATTCCGTATCAAAATATTCTGCCAGCAATGACACATATCAAACCGATATGCGCCTGCCAACAATGGCGGTGGCCGCTGGTGCCACACAATCGGTGACTACATCATTGTTCACAGGTGCAAAAGAATACGATGTGATCAAAGCTTATGAGGATGGCGGTATTGCCAAATTCGTTGATTCAATCGACTGGGGTTGGTTTTTCTTCCTCACCAAGCCTATTTTCAAGGTCATGCATTTCTTGAACAACCTGATTGGCAACATGGGTTGGGCGATCATTGGTTTGACATTGATCATCAAGGCAATCTTGTTCCCATTGGCATATAAATCATACGTTTCCATGGCACGCATGAAAGAATTGCAGCCCGAAATGGAAGCATTGAAAGAAAAACACGGCGATGATCGTCAGGCGCTGCAACAGGGCATGATGAAATTGTATCGCGACAAAAAGGTAAACCCCGCCGCTGGTTGTTTGCCAATCTTGTTGCAAATCCCGATTTTCTTCTCTCTTTACAAGGTGATTTTTGTAACGATTGAAATGTATCATGCGCCGTTCTTTGGCTGGATTCATGACCTGTCTGCACCCGATCCAACATCATTCTTGAACCTGTTTGGATTGCTGCCATGGTCAACACCTGATGCATCATCATTCTTTGCGATTTTCTCCATCGGTGTGTTCCCAATTTTGATGGGTGTCACCATGTGGTTGCAGCAAAAATTGAACCCCGCCCCAACGGATAAAACACAAGCGCAAATCTTTGCGTGGATGCCATGGGTATTTATGTTCATGCTGGGTCAATTCGCGGCTGGTTTGGTGATTTACTGGGTGGCCAACAACACCATCACATTCATCCAGCAATACACAATCATGCGTAGCCAAGGCGTGAAACCAGATATCTGGGGCAACATGTTTGGATTTTTGCGTAAAAACAAAGATACCGCATAAAATGGGAAACGTCACAAACCTGTGGCGCCACCCTGTCAAAGGTGTCGGCGGCGAAGCATTGCAATCTGTTGCACTTGCCGCTGGCAAAACAATGCCACTTGATCGCCATTGGGCGATTGCCCACGAAGACAGCAAATTCAATTTCGACGCCCCCGAATGGGCGCGTTGCATGAATTTTGCGCGCGGTGCACGCGGGCATTCGTTGATGGCCGTCACCTCGCAATATGACGAAACATCTGGCAAACATCGCTTTTCTCATCCCGATCTGGATGATCTGTTGGCCGATCCTGATAATGCAACCGACGCCGCCGCGTTGGTGGAATGGGTGCGCCAGATCAGCAACCCCAACCGATCCTTGCCAAAACAAGTGGTCAGCGTCGCAGGGCGCGGCATGACTGATTCCAGCGAGGCGAGCCTTTCTATCCTGTCCAACGCATCATTGGCGGCGCTATCTGAAAAATGTGGCGCAGAATTGCACCAACGTCGCTTTCGCGCCAATATCTGGGTCGATGGATTTGATGCGTGGGAAGAATTTAACTGGATTGGCAAAACTATCCGCATCGGTGACGCAGAATTTGAAATCACCAAACCCGTTGAACGCTGTGTTGCCACAACCGTAAACCCCGCCACAGGGATCAGCGATGTTGATACCCTTGGTACGCTGAAATCCAACTGGGGGCATATCAATTTTGGCGTCTTTGGTGTGGTTACAAAATCTGGCACCATTTACGCCAATAGCAAGATCGAGATTCTTTGATGGATATCCAATTTAACATTGCAGACGAACCAACCGCCCAAGAAATCGAATCCGCACGCGTTCTGTTCGCAGGTGAAACCGATTTTCTCAAAGGTGTGGTTGCAATGGACGGCATGCCCCCCGCTGATCGGCTCGAGGTATGTTTCGCAGGGCGATCGAACGTCGGCAAATCCAGCCTGATCAATGCGCTGACAGGGCGCAAAGCGTTGGCACGTACATCAAACACCCCTGGGCGGACACAGGAAATCAACTTTTTCACATTGGCCGACGATCATTATCTGGTCGATGTTCCAGGATACGGTTTTGCCAATGCGCCCCTGCCCGTGGTCGAAAAATGGCAACGCTTGCTCAAGGCGTATTTATCAGGTCGCCCATCATTGCGCCGTGTGTTTTTATTGATCGATTCACGCCACGGCCCAAAAACCGCGGACGAAGAAATCATGCAATTGCTGTCCAAATCCGCTGTGACATTTCAAATCGTCATGACCAAGGTCGATAAATTGAAAAAAGGTGAATTGGACAAGGTTTTGGAAAAGACCAAATCCGTGATCAAAAAATACCCTGCATCATATCCAGAACTGGTTCTGACATCATCGGAAAAGGGCGAAGGCATCCCAACGCTTCGCCATATCATCGCAACGCTGGTATAATCGTTATACGTGTTGGCCACCGTTCACTTCGATTTCGGTGCCTGATACGTAACTGCTTTGATCTGAACACAGATAATAAATCACATCGGCCACCTCATGGGTTTGCCCCAATCGGCGCAGCGGTAGTTTTTCCACAATCTTTTCTGTGCCGGGTGATAGGATACTTGTTTCCACCTCACCCGGTGCAATCGCATTCACACGCACACCCAGCGGGCCAAAATCATGTGCCATTTCACGCGTCAACGCCGCCAATGCCGCCTTTGATGTGGCATAGGCTGCACCTGCAAACGGATGCACACGCACCCCCGCAATGGATGTGACATTCACCACCGATCCACGCGCGGCCGCCAATTCATCGCGCAATCCACGCGCCAAAACAACAGATGCGAAAAAATTCACATGAAACACCTGTCCCCAAGTGCGCAAATCGGTATCAAGCGTGCTGAGCCTTGTGCCATCTTCGCCTTTGGGTGAAATGCCCGCGTTATTGACCAACGCGTGTAATTTGCCGCCATTCAGGCGCTTTTTAACGCGCTCAATCGCATCAATGGTCGAGTTTGGATCGGACAGGTCAACCTGCAAATGGTTTGCCTCCCCGCCGGGCCATGGGCATTTGTCGGAAAATGCTTGGCGTGAACAACTGATCACGCGCCAACCTTCGGCCGCAAAGCGTTTCACGGTGGCATGGCCAATTCCACGGCTCGCCCCTGTCAGCAACATCGTTTTTTGTTCGCTATCCGCCATAATTCCCAACTTTTCGACTCAGGTATTTTCACCACATACTAGGCGCAAGTTTCACCATATATGCAAGCCCCTTGGCGCAGGGTATCAAAATACGTTATGCAGATCGAAATCAAGATAAGGATCCCAAGATGGAGAAGTCCAAAGCCATGAAACGTGACAGCATCGCAACCGCTCGTTTGTTAAGCGAGGCATTGCCAAATATCCAACGTCACGACGGTGCGATTATTGTGATCAAACTGGGCGGCCACGCCATGAGCAGCCCTGAGGCCATGAAATCATTTGCCCGCGACATGGTCATGCTGCGCCAATGTAATATCAAACCCGTGATCGTGCATGGCGGTGGACCAATGATCAATTCCATGTTGGAAAAACTGGAAATCCCAACCGAATTTGTAAATGGCAAACGGGTCAGCACCCCTGAAACCGTTGATGTTGTCGAAATGGTTTTGTCGGGCAAGGTTAACAAATCCATCGTATCGGCGATCAACGGCCAAGGTGGGCGTGCGGTTGGCCTGTCGGGCAAGGATGCCAACCTATTGGTCTGTGAACAGGCCGCGGGTGATCTGGGCATGGTGGGTGATCCTGTTGCGGTGAATGCAAAGGTCGTGTTTTCCCTGATTGAATCGGGCTTTATCCCCGTGATCGCGCCGCTTGGCACGGGTAAAAATGGCGAAACATTCAACGTCAATGGCGATACGGCGGCGGGTGCAATCGCTGGTGGGCTCAAGGCAAACCGCTTGCTGTTATTGACCGACGTGTCAGGTGTGAAAGACGCAGATGGCGATGTTCTCACGAACCTGAGCGCGGAACAGGTTAGCGACCTGACCGAAAAAGGCGTGATCTCTGGTGGTATGATCCCAAAAACCCAAACAGCACTAGATGCCATTAATGACGGCGTTCGCGCAGTTGTGATTATGGATGGGCGCATGGCCAATGCATGTTTGTTGGAATTGTTCACAGATTATGGTGCGGGTTCGATGATCCGCGCCTAAAGGCAGGAAATGGAAATCAGACTGATCATATTTTTGGGGCTGCTTGCGCTGTTGGTCGGCGCGGAATTTGCACTGCCGCGAAAGTCTCGGGCGCAATCGCGCCAACACCGTTGGTTTACCAATTTTGGCATCACCATCGCCAATACGATCACATTGAAATTAATGGCGGTTGTTGTGCCCTTGCTTGCCGTTGGCGCAGCAATGGATGCAAATGCGGCGGGTTGGGGAATGTTCAATTGGTTGAACCTGCCCACGTGGCTGGAAATCATACTTGCGGTTTTGATCTTGGATTTCATCATCTGGGCGCAACATTTGATCAGCCATAAAATTCCGCTGTTGTGGCAATTACACCGCGTGCATCACGCAGATCGCGATGTGGATGTAACAACCGCTATTCGGTTTCATCCCATCGAAATCGCCCTGTCGATGGTTTTGAAAATCGGTGTGGTTTATCTGTTGGGTGTTGCGGCCATTGCCGTGGTGATATTCGAGGTGATGTTAAACGGGATGGCGATGTTTAATCACGCCAATATCCGCCTGTCACCGCGAATGGATGCCATGCTGCGCCGTATCATCGTCACCCCCGATATGCACCGTGTGCATCATTCGGTGCATCGGTTCGAACACGACAGCAACTATGGCTTTTCCCTTTCCATCTGGGATCAAATGTTTCGCACCTATATCGCGCAACCCACAGCGGGGCATGATGATATGATTACAGGGTTGCAATGGCAGGATGATCGCCCGGCAAAGCTTGGCTGGTCATTGCTCTTGCCCTTTCGCAAATGAATTTGGCGCGGATTGAACAGGCAGCAAATGATGCGGGGCTTGCGCAGGTTGGGGCGTTTCATCCCGATGATCCTGATATTGGCACGCTTGTGCTATTTGCCCCCGCCGCTGATTTTTGGGCGCGTCTAACAGATGCACCCGAATATCGCGGCGATGATCCTGTTGATCGATGGTCGGCCCGCGTTTTTGCAATGCTCGCCGATCAATTAGATGCACGTGCAATTCTACCATTTGGGGGGCCACCCTATGCGCCGTTTTTGGATTATGCCAAACAATCGGGGCGCGCATGGAACAGCCATGTTGGCATGTTGATCCATGATCAATTTGGCCTGATGATATCATATCGCGGTGCGCTTGCGTTTAATGAACGCTTTGATCTGCCCGCCACACCACGCCAATCCCCTTGTGAAACATGTATCCCAAAACCTTGTGCCACCGCCTGCCCTGTTCATGCACTCACGCCATCAGGATATGACGTACCGAAATGCAAAGAATACTTGCGTTCCAACCCCAAAAACGATTGCATGTCCCAAGGCTGTGCAGTGCGACGCGCCTGTCCGATGAGCGCGGGCGCAAAACGCGATGCTGCACAATCCGCGCATTATATGCGGGTGTTTAGGGGGAATGAATGAAGCGACTAATTTTAATGCGCCACGCGAAATCAAGCTGGGATAATCTGCGCCTTACGGATCATGATCGCACATTGAATGAACGCGGGCGAACCGATTGCCCCATGATGGCGGCGTGGCTCGTGGCCAAGGGTTACACCCCGACAGAGGTCATCTGTTCCACCGCTTCACGATGCATGGAAACATGGGAAGCGGTTGGCATGGCGGCACAATTTGATCCCCCCGTGCGATACGAAAAATCGCTGTATCACGCAACGGCGGAACGTCTTATGACGCAATTGCAAAAGGGAACGACGGATACGGTGATGCTGTTGGCGCATAATCCCGGAATCGGTGATTTTGCAGCACGTTTGGTTAAACTTGCACCGAACCACCCCAAATTTATGTATTACCCAACAGCGGCAATTACCGTGATCGATTTTGACACGCCCGATTGGGCATCTGTCGGATTTGGCACGGGTACGGCGGTTGATTTTGTCACCCCGCGTGATCTGCGCACATAAAAAGGGCGACGGTGTTTCCACCATCGCCCCATTCAATAAATTCGTAAAATTCTTAGTGGCCCAAAATCTGGCTTAGGAACAATTGTGTCCGTTCGGATTGTGGGTTGTTAAAGAATTCTTCAGGCTCGTTTTGTTCAACGATCTGACCTGCATCCATGAAAATCACGCGGTTGGCAACCTGACGGGCGAAACCCATTTCGTGGGTCACACATAACATTGTCATGCCTTCTTCCGCCAATTCGATCATGGTATCCAAAACCTCTTTGATCATTTCGGGGTCAAGCGCGGATGTCGGTTCATCAAACAGCATGATACGCGGCTGCATGCACAATGAACGCGCAATCGCCACACGTTGTTGCTGACCACCTGATAATTGACCAGGGTATTTCAATGCCTGATCAGGAATTTTAACCTTTTCCAAGAAATGCATCGCCGTTTCTTCGGCTTCTTTTTTCGGAATTTTGCGCACCCAAATCGGTGCAAGTGTGCAGTTTTCCAAAATCGACAGATGCGGGAACAGGTTAAAGTGTTGGAAACACATTCCCACCTCTGAACGGATGGCGTCGATGTTTTTCAAATCAGACGACAGATGCGTACCATCAACGGTGATCTTGCCTTGTTGGTGTTCTTCCAATGCGTTGATGCAACGGATCAATGTTGATTTACCTGAACCAGACGGGCCACAAATCACGATGCGCTCGCCGCGATAAACCGTAAGGTCGATATCTTTGAGCACATGGAACGAGCCGTACCATTTGTTCATTTTTTCGATCTGAATCGCAACTTCGTCAGATACGTCCATTTTCTTTGCGTTTGCCATTAAGGGTCTCCCTTTAGCGTTGTTTCTGTGACGCGCTTGATTGCAAGGGTCACGGTTGTTTCGGTGTTGCGCCCTGCTCATCGCAAGGCGCAAACATTAGTGACTGGTTTGCAGTTTGCGTTCCAAATACATCGAATAACGCGACATAGAGAAACAGAAGATAAAGAACACAAGGGCGATAAACCCATACAGTTCCCAGATAATCCCGTTCCATGCAGCGTCCGCACGAATATTGGTGGTCAGACCGATTGGATCTAACAGACCAATAATCGACACCAACACTGTATCTTTGAACAAACCGATAAAGGTTGAAACGATCGATGGGATCGAAATTTTCAACGCTTGTGGCATGATAATCAGGCGTGTTGATTGCCAGAAATCCAACCCCAAACTGTCTGCACCTTCGTATTGGCCTTTGGGCAACGCGGCCAAACCACCGCGAATAACCTCGGCCATATAGGCAGATGCAAACAATGTTACCATGATGATAACGCGCAAAATAATGTCAAACGTCGTGCCAGGTGGCAGGAAGTAGTTCAACAAAACCGATGCCACAAACAACAGCGTAATCAACGGCACACCGCGAATAAATTCGATGAACCCAACACAGATTGCTTTGACGATCAAAAGATCAGATTGGCGCCCAAGTGCCAGTAAAACCCCGATCGGCAAGGACATCACAATCCCTGTAATACCGATCAAAACCGACAGCATGAAACCACCAAATTTCGCAGATTCAACCGCTTCCAATCCCAGTGGAATAATGCTGTGCAATCCGTTTGAAACAGGATTTGCCAGCAGCAACCACCACAACACAGGCACAAGGAATGCCGCAATCGTTGCTGGCAAATTACCAAACTTTGCCCCGATCAACGCATAGGCAACACCGCCCAAAACAAAACCGGCAAGCGCAACAATCGGAACCCAGATTGAACCACCCCACAAGAGCCAAAAGCAAAGGAATGGAAAGATCGCTGAAAACCAAAGCATTTTGCGTGGCAGTTTATCAAACAACACAGGTGCCAAGGCAACCAGCATCAAGATAAATGCAACAATCGGACGCCAATAAAGCTCGGCAGGGTAGAACCCAAAAACAAGCTGTAAAAAACGTTCACGGATAACCGCCCAACATGCACCATGCGTTCCTTCGCCATATGCGGCTGCGATCATGGATCGACATTCGCTCAGGCTATTTGCGGTCCAAGATGATTGGAACATCCACGGCAATACGTGGCTGAGGATGACATAAAGAAATGCCAAGGATGCGAGAGTTAAAATGCTGTTTGGAATCGATGAAAACAGGTTTTCACGAAGCCATTTAACGATCCCAGCTTGCGCCACAGGTGGCGCCTGTTCAGGGAGCATTTCCGTACGGACATAAGATAATTTTGACATATCAGCGCTCCTGCAACTTTACGCGTTCATTGTACCAGTTCATGATCGTTGAAATGGTTAATGAAATCACAAGATAGATCCCCATCAGGATAATCAGACATTCCATTTCACGCCCTGTTTGGTTCAATGTGATACCACCCAAAGTCCCGGTAATATCCATATACCCCACCGCAATCGCCAAAGACGAGTTTTTGGTCAGGTTCAAATATTGTGAAATCATTGGTGGAATAATCACGCGTAACGCTTGAGGCAAGATCACCAAATTCATGATGCGCCCGGGGCGTAACCCCAATGCAGCGGCTGCTTCTGATTGGCCCTTGGAAACGGCCATAATACCAGAACGCACTGTCTCGGCGATAAACGCCGCAGTATAAAGCGACAACGCCAACCATAACGCGATCAACGAGTTACGCATATAAATACCACCAGCAAAGTTGAAACCCTTGATTGCAGGTATTTCCAAATCAATCGGCTTGCCCATGATGAAAAAGATCAACAAGGAAGGTACAATCAAAATCGCCAGCTTGATCCAAAACGTAGGCAAAATTTGCCCTGTCTGTTCTTGGCGCGCCTTGGCCCATTTGCCAAAGAAAAAGATCGCCGCCAATGATGCAATGAATGCCGCGATAACTATGCCAGAACCTGCGTTAAAGATAGGCCCGGGCAGATAAACACCACGGTTTGTAATCGCAACGGATTCAAATATCTTCATCGTCGCAGCAGGGTCTTCACCGCGAAAATCCCTTGGTTGTGGGAATACTTCGATGAAAATCGCCATCGCCATCAGGATCCATAGCAATACGGGGACATTGCGGAAACCTTCGATGTAAACGGTCATTAACCGTGACACCAACCAGTTTTTAGACAGACGCAAAACACCGATCAACACGCCCAATATGGTCGCGGTGATGCAGCCCAAAACGGCCACCAATAATGTGTTCAAAACACCAACCAACGCCGCACGGGCGTTTGTCATTTGTGAATTATATTCAATCAACCGTTGGTTAATGTCATAGCCCGCGGGTTCCCACAGAAACCCAAAGCCAAGCGGCTTACCCAGCGCGGCCAAATTGACCAATGTGTTGTTTATCAACCAACCGATGGCCAACAAGAAACCAATCAATGCAACAATTTGAATTGTCATTGAACGATAACGCGTGTCGTACAAAAGCTGGCTTATTCGAAACCCTTCTTGGGGTGGGTCCGTTATAACTGACATAATGTCCCCCTGTTTTTGGTACAGAAAATCCGCATCGTCGCAATCGCGGCGGTGACTGAAATTCCCTGCATTTTATTATTATTGTTGTATAGGCAAAAGGGCGCGGTCATTGCCGCGCCCTTTCAAATTCCGATTAACGGAATGGTGGTGAATAAAGCAGACCACCATTTGTCCACTGTGCGTTCAAACCGCGAGAGATACCAATCGCTGTTTTCTCACCGATGTTGCGCTCAAAGATTTCGCCGTAGTTGCCGCCAGCAGCAATCGCGTTCTTTGCCCAATCAGCAGACAGACCAAGCATTTCGCCCAGGTTGCCTTCTGTGCCCAACAGACGGTTGATTTCAGGGTTGTCACCCGCAGACATCGCAGCTTCTTTGATGTTCGCTGATGTGATGCCCAGCTCTTCTGCTGTGATCAACGCGTTCAATGTCCAACGTGCGATATCCGCCCATTGGTCGTCGCCGTGGCGTACAAGTGGGCCCAAAGGCTCTTTTGAAATGATCTCTGGCAGAACAACGTGGTCGCCAGGATTTTCAAATGTTGCACGTGTCGCAGCCAAACCAGATGCGTCCGTTGTGTAAACGTCACATGCACCAGCAAGGTATTGTGCTTGTGCTTCTGCGTTTGTTTCGATTGGCACTGGCTCATACGAAATGTTGTTTGAGCGGAAGAAGTCAGCCAAGTTCAATTCGGTTGTTGTACCTGTTTGGATACAAACAGTTGCAGTGTCCAAATCTTTTGCAGAGCTTACGCCCAATGCTTTTGGAACCATGAAGCCCTGACCATCGTAGTAGTTTACACCTACGAAAGTGAATTTCAGGTCAACGTCACGGCTGAATGTCCATGTTGTGTTACGTGCCAACAGGTCGATTTCACCAGATGCCAACGCAGTAAAACGTGTTTTACCTGTTGTTGGTGTGAATTTAACCGCTTGTGGATCACCCAAAACAGCAGCAGCAACCGCACGACATACTGCAACGTCGAAACCGTCCCAGTTGCCATTCGCGTCAGCAGCAGCAAAACCAACCAAGCCGGTGGTCACACCACACTGCAAGAAACCTTTTGCTTTAACTTCGTCCAATGTACCAGCTGCAGCAAAACCTGCTGCAAGCGTGGCAGCGGCGACTGTGCCGATAAATGTAGATTTTTTCATTTTTACCTCATCCTGATGTAGCCCTAGAATTCGGGCTGATATTCCAATCTTGCGATCAGACTTACAGGCCAAGAGACTCCCCCTTAGCGCTGGCGGTTATTGTGGGGCGAATATGGCGTATGGGTCAAGGGTTGATTAAGGGTCGTAAGGTAACAATATTTTACGCCTAAAATTAGGTCGCTAAAACTTACCCAATGGCAAAAAATTATTCAAACTTGCGACAATCGCAACACATACCCGCTATGCTGTCAGCGCATTAAGTCAACTAAGCTGACTTAATATTTGCATTTTGATCAATTTTTGACGCTTGCCTAAAATTTAGGACGCACGATAAAACTTTAACGCGAATTCAAATTCTTTTGCTTTCGCCGCTTCTTTGATTTCTGCGTCTTCATCTGCGCCCCACTGTTCTTTTTGCCAGTGCTCATCCACGCGCGATGCGGCAAATGCCTGTTCCAGCGTCAGGTGATTCGCAACCAAAGCCAGTGCCAAAACCAGCGATCCCGATATCGCGACCAGATCGTGCATGGCCGCGATTTGAAACGGGTTCATGTCCTGTAATTTGGATTTTAGCTGTGCCACAGATTGATCGGGCTGTGCCACATACATAACACCCGTGGTGACATTAAGTGGTGCGTTCAATTCCTTTGCCGCCCATGCCAAAATCGGATCCCAAGCCGCCGCTTGGCGTTGCACCAACGCCTCTGGGCTGTCAGCGCGGTAACACAATAAATCCGTGCCACCATATTCACCAATACCATCCACCACCGTTTGCGTATTCACCGTGATCGTATCAATCGTTGCATTTGTAATGCGCGTAGCGTGCATCACCGATAAATCAACTTTGCCCTCTGGTGCATCCCATTCATCGCGCACCATTTCTGCCAATGCTTGTGTTGGGACAATAAACATTGCCTTTTCTGGTGTGCGCAAATGGTGTTGATCCAGCTGAATGCCAAATCCCGCATCGCTTTGCGTGATTGTCACATCTTTCCAGAACCGTTTCTTTAACGATGGTGTCACTTCATATCCTCAAACGGGTCAACAGGGGCGTATTTGGTTTGCCAATTAAACATGTCCCATGTTTTTTGCATGTGATCTGGCAATTCTGCCGTCAGGTGCAATTTGTTTTTTGTGATCGGGTGGGTCAATGTCAATGACCGTGCATGCAGATGCAATTTGCGGCTGATGTCGCCACCCAATTGCGCACCCCAGCCATCGCCATCATTGGTTTGCGCGTTGGTGCCGTATTTGCCATCGCCCACAATCGGGCTACCCAGCTCGGCGATATGTGCACGCAATTGATGGGTGCGACCGGTGATCGGCACCATCGCCAACCATGATGCGCGTTTACCCACGTCTTCTAATACCATGTAATCGGTGGTGGCGTGTTTCGCGCCCTTGTGATGCTCCACCTCGCGCGGGTGGATACAGATCATCTTTTCGCCCGCTTGGTTTGGGCCATGCCCTGCGGCCTTGACCAAGCCAAATTTGATCGTGCCCAGATTTGGCGTAGGGCATCCGGCCACGGCGGCCCAATAAATCTTGCGGGTTTCGCGTGATTGAAATGCCTTGGCCAATCCGGCAGCGGCCTTGCCATTGCGCGCCAACAACATCACACCCGATGTGTCTTTGTCCAAACGATGCACCAGCTTTGGTTTCGCGTCATATCCAAATTTCAACGCCTCGGACAAACCATCCAGATGTTTCGTCTGTTTCGACCCACCCTGCACCGCCAACCCTGCGGGTTTGTTGATCGCGATAATATCGTCATCTTTGTAAATCACACAGGCTTGGATCATTTCTGCATCCGCTTTGGTGATATTCATCGCGCGTTCACCGCGTGGTTTTTCTTCGGCATCGCTGATCGGGGGGACGCGCACAGATTGACCAGATTCAACACGTGTTGATGCCTTGACCCGTCCACCATCCACACGGATTTCGCCCTTGCGACACATCTTTTCGATACGCACTTGGCTCAGATGTGGGAAAATCTTGCGCATCCAACGATCCAGGCGCTGCCCGTCATGATCTTCGGCGACTTCCAGTAATTGAACACCACTCATTGCGCAAAGCTCCTTGCGATAAAAACAGCAACGAAAATCGCAGCCAATGACAATACGACGGACGCCAGAACATATCCAAATGCCGCCGCCGCACGATCGGTTTCAATAAGGCGAAGCACGTCCAATGAAAAGGCACTAAATGTGGTAAAACCACCCAGCAACCCCACCATCACCAATGGCACCCAACGATCCAACCCATTGTCCACAAACATCACAAATACCAGACCCATGATGAATGACCCCAATACATTCACCACCAATGTGCCATACGGAAATGCCACGCTGATCCCAACGAGATAACGCAGCATCGCGCCCAAGGCGCCACCAATTGCAACATGCAGTAAACTCATGGCCTGTCTGTCACGTGGAACGCGCCCATTGTCAACCTTTGCCACGCTTTGCGCGCAGCTTTGCGAAATAATCAATGCGTTTTTTCATTTCCCGCTCAGCCCCGCGATCAACAGGCAGATAATATATCCCGCGCGCCATATCGTCGGGGAAATAATTTTGGCCAGAAAACCCATCTTCGGCATCGTGATCGTAATCATAACCTTCGCCATAACCGATGTCTTTCATCATCGCCGTTGGCGCGTTCAAGATATGTTTGGGCGGTGGTTTCGAACCAGTTTTTTCCGCCGCTTTCATCGCGGCCTTATATGCCACATAGGATGCGTTGGATTTGGGCGCGAGTGCCAGATACACCACCGCTTGCCCCAAAGCCAATTCGCCCTCTGGGCTGCCAAGGCGTTCGTATGTTTGCCATGCCTGCAAACATAAATGTTGCGCTTGCGGGTCGGCCAACCCGATGTCCTCGACCGCCATGCGCGTGATGCGCCGCGCCAAATATCGTGGGTCTTCGCCACCCTTGAGCATTCTTGCAAACCAATACAGTGCCGCATCAGGGTCGGAACCACGCACGGATTTGTGCAATGCGGAAATCAGATTGTAATGTTCTTCACCCGATTTATCGTATTTTGGCGCTCGCTTGGACAGGCGTTTGGCCAATTCATCCACATCAACCTTTTTGGTATCAGACCAGCCAAAACACTGTTCCGCCAAATTTAACAGGCTGCGCCCATCGCCATCGGCCATTTCCAACAATGTTTCACGCGCCTGCCCCGTCAGTGGCAGGGATTTTTTCAATTCCTTTTCTGCGCGTTGCAACATCAATTCCAATTCCGCCAATGACAGGCGTTCTAAAACCATGACCTGAGCACGCGACATGAGCGCTGCGTTTAATTCAAACGATGGGTTTTCTGTGGTCGCGCCGACCAGAATAATTGTGCCATCCTCCATGAATGGCAAAAATCCGTCTTGTTGCGCTTTGTTGAATCGGTGGATCTCGTCCACAAACAATAACGTGCCACGACCGTTTTGCGCGCGTAGTCGCGCCGATTCGAACACTTTCTTTAAATCTGCCACACCGGAAAAAATCGCGCTGATTTGGACGAAATGTAGGTCCACCTCATCCGCAAGCAATCGCGCTAGGGTTGTTTTTCCAACCCCTGGTGGGCCCCAAAATATCAACGATGACAGGCTTCCCGCATCCAGCATGGTGCGCAAGGGGCCGCCTTGGCCAACAACCTGTTGCTGGCCAATAACATCATCAAGCGCACGCGGGCGAATACGATCCGCCAAAGGGCGCTGCGCATTTTGCGTCTGATTTTCTGTGCTGGTGTGATCGAATAAATCTGCCATCCGCAGATCATAATACTTTCAATAAAAAATTCCTATGACGAGTTTCCGCAGAGCCTCGGAAACCCGCCAGCTGGAGATAATATTATTAGTGTAAATGTGTTCCCAAATGCATTTGCGCAACTTGATGCGGCACACCGTCAATTTTCAAAACGGGGCCAGCGGCATTTGCCTCGATGCCCAAACGGCGGACCCAACGTGGCCACAATGCTGGAACCAAACCAAACAGTTGTGTCGCACCTTTTTCGCGTGATGCTTTGATCAATTCGCTCATCAGGTTCATTTGAACTTTCATGCGCTGTTCTGCGGGTACGTGGCTTGATACAAACACACGTGATCCTTCCCAGATGTTGGCGGCAACAGGTGCCTCTGCATCCATCAGGTTTGCAGGAATCGAATCCAGCAATCCACGTTGCGCATCACGAATCATATATGAATAGATACCACAGCGCGCATTGGTTGGTGTCATACGTACACCAGCCAGAATTTGGTTGTTCTCATGCACAGCAATCCAGCGGCTTGATGGATTGTCATACTGATCGTATTCCATCCCGTCCGCTTCTGGCAGATCCCATTCTTTTTCCACGATAAAACAGTTACGTCTTGCGCGCAGTAAATTAGAAAACAAATCACCATGATGGTGAATATTGTCGAAAGATAATGTAGTCGTTTGCATTGTAAGCCTCCAGCTTGTCCCAGTATTTAATTGAGCTGGCGGTCCATAATCCTACAAAAGACGATAATCCTTTGCCCTTTGTATTGCTTCGGCAGTTGTTCGAGCTAACAATCGGTTCCTAGCCGATGTTAACCTGACCTTTAATGCACTCTCTGAAATCCCTAGTCGTGCCGCCGCTTCCGCATGGCGATGTCCCGCTGCTATTAGTCCCAAAGCCTCCTGTTGAGCCTGTGTCAGACTCTCGGGCGGTTCTGTTTTTTCATGAAGATATTCAACCAACCGTTTAACTTCGGCCATTTCTTCATCATTGTACTCACGATCATTACGCGAAGCGGTTCCAATTGAACGCGAGCCTAACGGGCCACACGACACAGCAACACCATACTTCATACCATACTCTGCAGCCTGACCCATAATATTGAACGGATCAGGAATCTTAATCTCACTCCAGCGATTCACTCCTTTCTTAGAGAACGCCCATGCGATCAACGGATCACGCACCACGTATACATTCGCGGTGTAATGATCCTGCCATTCTTGTGAATACGTGCGCAGCGTAATCAGCGGCGACGTGAAACGAATATGCATTCCCAAAAAATAACCAGAAGGCGAAAGTGCCTCCAGTCGATGTAACTCGTTATCTAAACCTATTATTCTAGACATGTCTTTTTAGACAAGTTGCAATTGAACTCGTCAACCTTAAATTGTTATTTGAAACGTACAGGAGCCTGTTCCTTATTATGCAGAACGCAGCAAATATTAACACAATCGCATTCTTAAGTGCCATGAAATATCCAATCGACCAGCGGTTGAGTTTACTTGCTGAATTAGGCGCTAAGGTTATGAAGGCAAACGATTTATTGCAAGAAAATAGTGACGCTATCGTAAACGCAAAGTCGTAACGTCGTAATTTTGCGCCAGGTTTAATATTCACCAAATGCAAAAGGCCCCGAGAATCGGAGCCTTTTTTTAGTTACCGTAACGTAAACGTACGTTTTCGGTCTTATTCTTCGATTTCTTCCGCTGCAACGCGGGCTTTGTCGCCAGCGCCTTTTGCGTTTACGTCGCGGTCAACAAATTCGATAATCGCCATTGGTGCCATGTCGCCGTAACGGAAACCAGCCTTCAATACGCGCACATAACCACCGCTGCGGTCTTTGTAACGTGGGCCCAAAACTTCGAACAATTTCGCAACATATGCTTCTTGTTTCAATTTTGATGCTGCTTGACGACGCGCGTGCAAATCGCCGCGTTTTGCCAATGTGATCATTTTTTCGATGATTGGGCGCAATTCTTTTGCTTTTGGCAAAGTCGTTTTGATTTGCTCGTGTTCAATCAAAGAGCCAGCCATATTCGCGAACAACGCTTTACGGTGTTCGTGTGTGCGGTTTAGGCGGCGATAGCCTCTTGCGTGACGCATGATATATATCCTTCTTTCGTCTCGTTTTACTTTGTCTGGCGAGCCTGCGTGGGTCTCACACTCCTTGGGGCGTTATTGCCCGAGACAGTCATGTTGCCAATCCCGTCATGTTCCCCACCATGCGTGGGCATTTTTACACCAAGATGTCGTTGCATCCCGATGGGTTGAGCGGGCCCGAAAGCCCGCCCGAATTCATTAAAACTGGTCTTCGAATTTCTTGGCCAGCTCTTCGATATTGTCCGGTGGCCAATCCACGATATCCATACCAAGGTGCAAGCCCATACCTGTCAGCACTTCTTTGATTTCGTTCAAAGATTTGCGGCCAAAGTTCGGCGTGCGAAGCATTTCTGCCTCTGTTTTTTGGATCAAATCGCCAATGTAAACGATGTTGTCGTTTTTCAGGCAGTTTGCAGAACGTACAGACAGTTCCAATTCGTCCACTTTCTTCAACAATAGTGGGTTGAATTCCAACTCGTCTTCTTCGTCTTGGCGTGTTGCGGCTTCTGGTTCGTCGAAATTCACGAACACAGACAACTGGTCTTGCAAAATACGCGCAGAAAACGCGATTGCGTCTTCTGGTGATACAGACCCGTCTGTTTCCACTTTCATGGTCAGCTTGTCATAATCCAAAACCTGACCTTCACGTGTTGGCTGAACGTCATAAGAGACCTTCACAACAGGTGAAAACAACGCATCAATTGGGATCAAACCAATTGGCGCATCTTCTGGGCGGTTTTTGTCAGCGGCGACATAACCTTTGCCCGTTTCAACGGTCAATTCCATGAACAAGTTCGCGCCATCATCAAGGTGACAGATCACGTGTTCTTTGTTCAAAATTTCGATGCCTGCGGTTTCTGAAATGTCACCTGCGGTAACAACACCAGGACCTTTGGCAGAAATCGCCAAACGCTTTGGACCTTCGACTTCCATGCCGATGGCAACGCCTTTTAGGTTCAAAACGATGTCTGTTACGTCTTCGCGAACGCCCGCAACAGATGAAAATTCATGCAGAACATTGTCGATTTGCACAGATGTGATTGCCGCACCTTGCAAAGATGACAACAAAACGCGACGCAGCGCGTTACCAAGTGTCAGACCAAAACCACGTTCCAGCGGTTCAGCTGTTACAACAGCTTGACGCAACGGGTCATTGCCTGGCTTGATTTCCAACTGTGTTGGACGAATAAGCTCTTGCCAATTCTTATGGATCATATGGGCCTCCATTCTTGTTCGCTGGTATGGATCCGAACCAGTGAACGCTCGAGGTTGAAATGACGGAAGGGCCAGCCCCGAACAGGGACCGGCCAATAATAATTAAACGCGACGACGCTTTGGTGGGCGACAGCCGTTGTGCGCCATTGGTGTAACGTCACGAATTGATGTGATGTTCAAACCAATTGCCGCCAACGCGCGCAATGCTGATTCACGACCAGAACCGGGGCCTTGAACTTCAACTTCCAAAGTTTTCATGCCGTGTTCTTGTGCTTTTTTACCAGCATCTTCAGCAGCCATCTGCGCCGCATAAGGTGTTGATTTACGTGAACCTTTGAAACCCATTGTGCCAGCAGACGACCATGAAATGGCGTTGCCTTGCGCATCGGCGATCAAGATTTTTGTGTTGTTGAAAGAAGAGTTTACATGCGCAACACCAGATGTGATGTTTTTGCGATCTTTACGCTTCGTACGTGTTTCACGTGCCATGTTATCAGCTCCCCTTATTTCTTCTTACCAGCAATGGCCTTTGCAGGGCCTTTGCGTGTACGTGCATTTGTGTGGGTGCGCTGACCACGAACCGGCAATCCGCGACGGTGACGCAAACCACGGTAGCAACCCAAATCCATCAAGCGTTTGATGTTCATGGATACTTCGCGGCGAAGGTCGCCCTCTACGTCAAAATTCGCGTCGATATATTCGCGAACGGCCAAAACTTCGGCGTCCGACAATTCGTTTACGCGACGTGTTACGTCAATTTTTACATCTTCACAGATTTTCGCCGCAGATGTGTGGCCGATACCTGTGATATATGTGAGGGCAATTGGAACCCGTTTATGTGTGGGCAAGTTAACGCCAGCAATACGTGCCAAGTCGTTTATCCTTCAAGGTTGCGGTTCCGTATCTCCAGAACCTATTTTCACAACGAAGCCCAGCGATTTGCGCTGGGCTGATTTAGGTTTCTACGCCACCCTGACACTTTGGCGATTCGCCAGTTTTCAGGAAAACCACAGGGGTTTTGGCCTAGAAGTGTGTGCCATATGGGAAATTGGCAAAAACGTCAAGTGCACAAGGGGTAAATAACCCCTTAAGATACCGCATCCATTGCTTTGGCAATATCTGATGCAACGCCGTCAATGGTGCCAAGCCCGTCAACCTGTTGCAACAGACCTTTGGCATAGTAATAGCCCAACAATGGCGACGTATCCTTGTAATAGGCCATCAAGCGAATTTTCAACGCTTCTTCATTGTCATCGGCGCGTGCTTCTTTGCCAGCGGCGATGGCCTCTTGCGCACGTCCAACGATACGCTCGACCAAAATATCATCATTCACTTGCAACTGAATAACGGTGTCCAGCTTTTGCCCAACACGGTCCAACAAATCACCCAATGCATCGGCCTGTGCCAATGTGCGTGGGAACCCATCGAAAATGAAACCATTGCCCGCGTCGCCGCCAGTGAGCTTTTCTTCGATCAAACCGATCACGATTTCATCCGTAACCAATTCACCGCGTTCCATCACGCCTGCAACCATCTTGCCCATTTCGGTGCCTGATGATTTCGCGGCGCGTAGCATATCACCGGTGGATAATTGCACCATGCCACGTTCGGCAACCAAACGTTCTGCTTGTGTGCCTTTACCTGCGCCCGGTGGGCCTAAAAGAATAATGTTCATTGGCGCGAGCCCTCCCAAACTAGCGACGTGGCTTTCTGCGGCGTGCCTTTGCACGGTTCTTGCCCGTCAATTTCGAACGCTCGATCAAGCCTTCGTATTGATGTGCTAGCAGATGTGACTGCACTTGGTTAATGGTATCCATTGTCACACTCACCACAATTAGTAGCGAAGTACCACCAAAGTAGAATGGAATCGCCAGCTGACTACGCAAAATTTCGGGCAACAAGCACACGAAAGACAGATAAGCCGAACCCAGAACCAAAATACGTGTGGTTACATAGTCCAAATATTCCTGTGTTTTCGCACCGGGGCGAATCCCTGGCACAAAACCATTTTGCTTTTTCAGGTTATCCGCAACCTCATCCGATTTGAATGATACGTTCGCGGTGTAAAAATAGCTAAAGAACACGATCATCAAAACAAAGAACACCAAATACAATGGTTGCCCCGGGCCCATATAGGCCAACAAAGTGTTCATGAACGGTGATGTTTGCGTGCCAGAAAACGTCGAAACGGTTGTGGGCAACAACAACAATGCAGAGGCAAAGATCGGTGGGATCACGCCCGCGGGGTTCAATTTGATCGGCAGATGGCTTGATTCACCACCATAAACCTTCATGCCCACTTGGCGTTTGGGGTATTGGATGTGGATCTTGCGCAATGCACGTTCCATAAACACGATAAACGCAATCACGGCCACGATCATAACCATCACGCCAATAATCACCGCTGGTGACAATGCGCCTGAACGCCCTTGCACGAAAAACTGAGCCAAGGCCGCAGGCAATTCGGCAACGATACCCACGAAAATAATCAACGAAATACCGTTACCAATGCCGCGTGCGGTGATTTGTTCACCCAGCCACATCAGGAACATCGTACCGCCCACCAATGTGATGATACATGGCAATTGGAATGTCAGGAAACCGGGTGAATGCGCCAGATCGCTGGCCTCGATCCCCTTGGACAGGCCATAAGCCTGAAAGAACGCCAATAAAACCGTACCATAACGGGTGTATTGGTTGATTTTCTTGCGCCCTTGTTCGCCTTCTTTTTTCAACTGCTCCAATTGCGGCACCATCGCCGTCATCAACTGAACAATGATCGAAGCCGAAATATAAGGCATGATTCCCAGCGCAAAGATCGCCATACGGCCAATCGCACCGCCAGAGAACATGTTCAAAATGCCGCCAACGCCTGTTTGCGCCTGTTCAACGAATTGGCGCAACGCTTCTGCGTCGATGCCAGGAACAGGGATGAATGTACCAATGCGGTACACGATTAACAGACCAAGTGCGAAAAGAATGCGTTGTTGCAATTCTTTTGCTTTACCAAATGCACCCCAGCTTAGGTTGGATGCCATTTGTTCTGCGGCTGAAGCCATGTTTAGTAAACCTTTCAAAAACAAACGTCGCGATATCCTGTTTCCAGATACCGCGACGCAAGAAACTGTTTGAAATGTAAGTCGCGACGGCGCGACCTACAAGTGTTATTCCGCCGCTGCTTCCGCTTTTGGCGCAGTTGTTACTGTCAGTTTACCGCCAGCTTTTTCAACAGCAGCGATTGCTGATTTAGAAGCACCGGAAACTGTGATGTCCAGCTTCGCTTTCAACTCGCCTTTGGCAAGGATACGAACGCCGTCTTTCACGCGACGAACCAAACCTGATTCAACCAATACAGCCTCTGTAATTGGCTTTTTCGCGTCCAGTTTTTTCTCGTCGATAAATTTTTGCAACAGACCAAGGTTCACAACAGCATGTGTTTTGGCGTTGATGTTGTTAAAGCCGCGCTTTGGAAGACGCATATACAATGGCATTTGACCGCCTTCGTAACCGTTCAATGATACACCTGAACGTGATTTTTGGCCTTTGATACCACGACCACCCATTTTACCTGTACCAGAACCTGGTCCACGGCCAATGCGCTTGCGTTTTTTGTTGGCACCTTTGTTATCTGAAAGCTGATTCAGTTTCATGTCGCTATCTCCTTTTGCCGGAACTACCCCCGATTAGCGACAAAGGGGCAAACACGGCGTTTCACAAAATTGATTCTGGTAATCCAGAACCACTTGGGGCGTATACGCGCCAATGCATCGGGTTTCAAGACCCAACAGCGCACGCAAGTTTAACTAAATCGCAACCGATGGTGCGTATAACAATCCTTGAGCTCACTGTGGTAAACCTTTGCACGCTTAACAAACGTGCAATACGCCATAACCGATACGATCATCTGTGCACCGGATTAAAGCCCCGGCGCACACGGTTCAGGATTTCTCCCCTGTACGGCAACACCGCAACGGCGGGCCCGCCAATTACCATAACGATGACAATAATCGCTATCCCCTGCCAATGTACCCCACATTGGCGGGCGCTTTGCGTGGCGCAAAACCCGCGCCTTGGTTTATTCTTTCAAAAACCGTCATAAACCGCTTTGCCTTGGGGCAATTTTCGCTAGCGTGGCGATAAATTGATTTAAGGTTTCAATATGTCCCCACGCTGGTTGGTCTTTGCCCCTGTTATTTTTCTGCTGCTCTGGTCTGGTGGCTATACCGTTGCGAAAATCGCGCTGGAATCTGCCGAACCGATGACGCTGCTTGCGCTGCGATACGGTTGTGTCTTGGCCATTATGATCCCGCTGTTTTTTATCATCCGCCCGCCCCTGCCCGAACGCCGTGCCGATTGGATGCATTTGGCCATCGTCGGTTTTTTAATCCAAACCGTGTATTTCGGATTTTGCTGGCTGGCGTTTCGCGTGGGCGTGGCGGCGGGAACCGTGGCACTTGTCATGTCATTTCAGCCCGTGTTGGTTGCATTGATCGCCCCGCGTTGGACGGGTGAACCCGTTGGCATGCGCCGCTGGATTGGTCTGATCATCGGATTGGTCGGCACGGCAATCGTAATCAATTCACGAACCGAGGTCGCTGGCGCTGGGTTGATCGGCTATTTCTTTATGATCATGGGGTTGCTTGGCATGACCATTGCATCGCTTTGGGAAAAACGCTTTGGGCGCTCGCATCACCCGATTACGCAAAACATGATCGGATATGGCGCAGGCTTTATCGGGGTTTTGCCATTCATGTTGACGCTCGACACAATGCATATCGATTGGAATTGGGAATTTGGCATTGCGGTGGCTTATCTGGTGTTGTGCAACTCGATCCTTGCCATTGGATTGCTGCTCGCCATGATCCGCGCAGGTGACGTCAGCGCGGTAAGCTCGCTGATGTTCCTCGTCCCGCCCATCGCCGCCCTGATGGCATGGATCGGCCTTGGCGAAATCCTTCCACCCATTGGCTGGCTTGGCATGGTGATCGCAGCGGTGGGCGTCTATCTGGCAACGCGAAAAAATGCGGTGGGGTAGATAGGCGGTGCATTTAAATTGCAACATCAGGACTTCGGGGTGGTTGCGATAGCGCCCTCCCCATGAGATGTACGGAATTACAAATCAATTCCCCACTTTATACATTCCAACTTTAAAATCAGCTATTTAGAGCAAAATTAATGACAGTGCAGGGGCTTTGAACCCGCATGACAACATTGCCCTTTAGGTGATGACTTTCGGCATCCACCACTATGACCAGTCTCATTTGAAAAGGAATTTAGCCCTAATTGTTGAGCGGATGCAAAAGGTGTCATTACTAAAAGATTCAATGATAACGCGAGTGTAAGTACCAGTTTCATGAGAATTTCCTAAATGAATATAAGTATATATTTAACCTAATATTAATAAAGGTTAACGGAACTTAACTCGCCAATCAAGCGAGATCAAAATACAATTTTCACCCGCAAAATAAAAAACGCCCCGCAGTTTCCTACGAGGCGTTCTAATTTTAAACTCAAAGTAAGGTAAGGTATTTTGCCTAACGGCAAAAACTGTCCGGTATTTTGCCTTGCGGCAAAAACCGTTGCTAACCCTTCTCTTCGATGATCTCCACCATGTGGGAAACTTTGCGCACCATGCCGCGTACTGCTGGTGTATCTTCCAACTCGCGTGTTTTGTGCATTTTGTTTAGGCCAAGACCGATCAGCGTTTGACGCTGTTTGGCTGGGCGACGGATTGGTGAACCAATCTGTTTTACAACAATCGTTTTTGCCATGGTTTAAGCCTCCGCAGCTTCTTTAGGCAGAATGTCAGAGACCTTCTTGCCGCGACGCTGTGCAACATTGCGTGGTGATGCTTCTTTGGTCAGACCGTCCATTGTTGCGCGGATCATGTTATATGGGTTTTGTGACCCAATTGATTTCGCAACAACGTCTTGTACGCCAAGCATTTCGAAAACGGCACGCATTGGACCACCTGCGATGATACCAGTACCTTGTGGTGCTGTGCGCATCACAACTTTACCTGCGCCGTGACGACCATTTACGTCGTGGTGCAATGTACGACCTTCACGCAATGGAACGCGGATCATTTGGCGTTTTGCTTGTTCGGTAGCTTTGCGAATGGCTTCTGGAACCTCTTTCGCTTTGCCTTTACCGAAACCAACACGGCCTTTTTGATCGCCAACAACAACCAATGCCGCAAAACCAAAGCGCTTACCGCCTTTTACTGTTTTGGACACACGGTTGATCGCAACCAGACGATCTGCAAATTCAGGTGCTTCATCGCGTTCGCGACGTCCACCACGGTTATCTTCTCTAGCCATTGCGGCCTCCTAAGATTGGGCATTGCCCGTTAATGTCAATCCAAGTGGGATAAAACATCCCCCGGATCATCGAGGAGGGCAGAACGCCCTCCTGCAATTTTAGAATTTCAGACCGCCTTCGCGGGCTGCGTCTGCAAGTGCTTTCACTTTGCCGTGGAAGATGAAACCACCACGGTCGAAATAACACTCTTCAACACCTGCTTTTTTCGCACGTTCTGCAATTGCAGAACCCACTTTTGCGGATGCTTCAACATTGTTTTTGCCAACAACGCCCAAACCTTTTTCAAGGCTGGATGCGGATGCCAATGTTACGCCGTTCACATCATCGATCAATTGAACGCTGATGTTTTTAGATGAACGGTGTACGCTCAAACGTGGGCGACCGTTAGCCACCTTACGCATTTTGTTCCGGTTGCGCATGCGGCGCTTGAGGAACAGAGTTCTTCGAGAAATAGCCATATTATGCGCTCCTTACTTGGTTTTCCCTTCCTTGCGGAAGATATATTCGTCTTTGTATTTGATACCTTTGCCTTTGTATGGCTCTGGCTTACGGTATTCGCGGATTTTCGCGGCAACCTGACCAACGATTTGCTGATCAATACCTTCGACGATGATTTCAGTTGGCTTTGGTGCAGTCACAGTCACTGTGTCTGGAACCGCGAAAATAACATCATGTGACAGGCCAAGTGCCAATTTCAGGTTTTTACCCTCCATTGCAGCACGATAACCAACACCGTTAATTTCCAGCTCTTTCTTAAAGCCTTCGGTCACACCAGTTACCAAATTGGCAACCTGTGTGCGTGACATGCCCCACTGTTGACGCGCACGTTTGGATTTACCACGTGGCATTACTTGTACCGCGTTGTCTTCCAATGTGATTGTTACGTCATCAGTTGCGTTAAAGGTGCGCACACCTTTTGGGCCTTTGATTTCGACAGTTTGACCTGAAACAGATGCAGTTACACCTGATGGCAGTTCAACCGGTTTTTTACCAATACGAGACATCAAAACCCCCTTAGAAGATTGTGCACAACACTTCACCGCCAACATTGGCAGCACGTGCTTGTGCATCTGACATCACGCCTTTTGGCGTAGAAACGATTGCAACACCCAGACCTTGACGAACTGTTGGGATCTCTTTGGACGCGGAATAAACACGGCGACCAGGTGTAGAAACACGTTTCAGTTCTTTGATCACAGGTTGACCGTCGAAGTATTTCAAAGAAATCTCCATTTCAGGGTGGCCTGCATCGGATGTTGATGATTCATAACCGCGGATATAGCCTTCGTTCGCAAGAACATCGAGCACCCAACCACGCAGCTTTGACGCTGGTGTTTTCACAGTTGACTTGCCGCGCAATTGAGCATTGCGGATGCGTGTCAACATATCACCGATAGGATCGTTCATAAAATCTCTCCCTTACCAGCTTGACTTGACCATGCCAGGAATCTGACCGTCAGACGCCAATTGGCGCAACGCGATACGTGACATTTTCAGTTTACGATAATAAGCCTTCGGACGACCCGTTACCTGACAACGATTGTGCAGACGAGTTGCAGAAGAATTGCGCGGAAGTTCGGCCAATTTCATGCCAGCCTTGAAACGCTCTTCTACTGGAAGATCTTTATTGTTGATGATTTCTTTCAACGCGGCGCGTTTAGCAGCATATTGTGCGACTAATTTTTCACGCTTTACCTGACGTTGAACCATTGCAGCTTTTGCCATAGTGTTTCTCCTTCCGCGATCAGTTAGTGAAAGGCATGTTGAATTGCTTCAACAGGCTCTTTGCTTCTGCATCTGTATTCGCGGTCGTGCAGATTGCGATGTCCATGCCCCACATTTCGTCAACTTTATCAAAGTTGATTTCTGGGAACACGATATGCTCTTTCAAACCCATGGCATAATTGCCATTGCCGTCAAAGCTTTTGCCTGACACACCGCGGAAGTCGCGGATACGAGGCATAGCAACGGTGATCAAACGATCCAAGAATTCGTACATCTTGGCGCCGCGCAACGTTACCTTACAGCCCAAAGGCATGTCTTCACGAACGCGGAAACCAGCGATTGATTTCTTTGCTTTCGTGATCACAGCTTGCTGACCTGCGATTGCAGTCATGTCAGCAACAGCAGAACGGATTTTTTTCGTGTCGTTAACAGTTTCACCAACACCCATGTTCAACACGATTTTTTCCAATTTTGGGATCATCATGTCGTTCTTGTATGCATACTCTTCTTTCAAAGCAGCACGCACTTTGTCTGTGTAAACAGTTTTCAAACGTGGAGTATAATCAGCCATCGATCAACGCTCCTGATTTTTTAGCAAAGCGTACTTTTTTGTCGCCTTCCATTTTGAAACCAACGCGTGTTGCGCCGCCTTCTTTTGGATCAACGATTGCCAAGTTTGACAATTGGATTGGCATGTCCGTTGGAACACGACCACCCTGTGACGCTTGTGATTGTTTTGTGTGACGGATCGCTTGGTTAACACCAGTTACGATTGCCTTGCCTGTTGACGGGCTTACAGATGCGATAACACCTTCTTTGCCTTTGTCTTTGCCAGTTAGGACAATAACCTTGTCACCCTTTTTCAATTTCGCAGCCATCTTACAACACCTCCGGTGCAAGTGAGATGATTTTCATGAAGTTTTTCGCGCGCAATTCACGAACAACTGGGCCAAAAATACGTGTGCCCATTGGTTCATTTGAATTGTTCAAGATAACAGCAGCATTACGATCGAAACGAATTGCTGTGCCGTCTTCACGACGAACTTCTTTGGCTGTACGTACAACCACCGCCTTGCGAACGTCACCTTTTTTCACGCGACCACGTGGAATGGCTTCTTTCACAGAAACGACAATAACGTCTCCAACAGAAGCATACTTCCGTTTAGAGCCGCCTAAAACCTTGATGCACTGAACACGGCGCGCGCCGCTGTTGTCAGCTACATCCAGATTTGTTTGCATCTGAATCATTGAGTTTCCTCCGACCTTTGGGGACGATGCAATTTACGCCCCACGGTTTCGTTAAACCGGTTGGTTTGCTGTTGGCTTACGCCTCTGGCAAAACCTCCCAGCGTTTCGTTTTAGAGATAGGGCGGCATTCTTGAATGCGAACCTTATCGCCGATCTTAAAAGTGTTCTTTGGATCGTGGGCCCGGTATGTTTTGGACTTACGGATCGTTTTTTTCAAAACAGGGTGCTGAAACGCACGTTGAACAGAAACAGTGATTGTTTGCTCGTTTTGATCGCCGGTCACAGTGCCGCTAAGTATACGCTTTGGCATCTTACGCTTCCTTTTCAGCAGCTGCAGCAGCAGCTTTTTGGTTTAGAATAGTTTTTACACGTGCTGCATCGCGACGCGCAGCTTTCATACGTGCAGTACCTTCCAACTGGCCAGTGGCCTGTTGGAAACGCAGATTAAACTGCTCTTTTTTCAACTGAGCCAGCTCTTCTTGAAGCTGATCAGGCGTTTTATCGCGTAGTTCGTTGGCATTCATAGCCTTTTCCTTTCAACATCACTGGTAGGCCCCATTTGCATGTGTATCGCACACGCGCAGGTCACCGTGATTCCAGTGGAGTACATGATGAAGGCGCTCTTTAGCGGGGATTCCCCAATATGGCAAGGGGGAAAGCCAGACTCATTTGGATTTGGGCGAAAGGTGGTATCGCAACCTTGACCCACATCAAAGACGCCCCACCGTAATATGTTACAATACCCTTAAATCCAAACGGAAAGGGTAAAAACATGTTTCGTAAAATTGTTGTTGGGCTTGATGGATCAGCGATGTCTGAAACCGCGTTGCAAATGGCCTGTGATTTGGCGGGGAAATATGGGTCTGAATTGCATTTGGTGCACACGCCCCAGCCCCAAACCGTGGCCTATGCGATGGGCGCGGTTGGTGGGTATCATGCGGTCACCACCATGCCAGACCCATCAGAGGTGAAAGAGGCCTCTGATAAAATCATCAATTCTGGCAAAGAGATCGCAAAATCCATGGGGCAGACCATCACCCACATCCATTCCGATATCGGCGACCCTGCAACAGAAATTGTGAAGGTAGCAGAAAACTGCGGTGCGGATTTGATAGTAACAGGGCGCCGTGGGCTTGGCACCATTGGCAGTTTGATCCAAGGCAGCACATCACAAAAAATCAACCATCTGGCAAAATGCGCCTGTTTGACGGTGGCTTGATCTGTGACATTGCCCAACGCGGTGTGGTCGAAACTTCGTTTCGCCTATACCGCGGCGCTGCTTGCCCTACTCCGACAGGTGGTAATTGAAACTCACCGATATCCGTTCATCATCGGACATGTTCATCGGCACCTCGTGGCGCAGCCAGCTTTCCCAGAGCAGAACATCACCAACGCTTGGCTCAACATAAACGAAATTGCGTTGATCCTTGCGCGCACCTTTCTTGCGAATGGGTGCTGCCATCATCATGGCGGATCGCGGGTCTTCGAATTTGATCGCGCTCGCATCGGTTGGCATGGTCACATATGTTGTGCCGCTGATCACACTGTGGGGGTGAATGTGGGATGTATGAATCCCACCCGTTGGCAGGATATTGATCCAGATTGAATCAAGTGAAAGCGATTTGCCATCCAGATCAAATTCCAAATCTTTGGCAAATGCGGCGACATGTTTATCCAATGCCGCAACCACGTCCTTAAAAATCGGAAAGCGCCACGCCAGATCATCAAGCGATGCATAACTGGTGTAGCCAGGGAAATCGTTTTCCTCGCACCATTCTTGCCCCGCCTCGTCATCATCGGCGATGGACAAACACGTGTTTTCCAATTCCCCTGCATCAATGGCATCACCATGCGCATTCAGCGTGGATTGATATAGGCGGGTCACAAAGAGAGATTCGATCTGGGTCATGCCCTTTCATAGCGCAAGGCTAACGCCAAACGCCAGCTAGAACAGGACGAGCATGTTTACATGAAATATCTGGGGAAGGTTTGCACGGATTGAACAATAAATCTCATAAGCATTGATTTATCATGATCGGCATCATTTATGTCCGCGCCCCCGCGAACGGCAAATCAAGAGCGCGTGGCCACGCCCCCGTGTGCGGAGTTGATCAGTGACAAGATATGCCGTTGCCCCGCGCATCAGCGTATACTGGCAGTAGTCCAAAATAAATCGGCGCGAACCTTATCACCGCCTTCGAGCTCGTTATCACGCAGGGCAGCAAAATATTTAATGTTAGATGCGCACTTATCAGCACCCTTTTTGCTCTTACCACGAATGACATCTAAATCCGCCTCTGTCCCACCGTTTTCCAAGAATGCGTTTTTAAATCGCCGAAAATCATCACCTGTCGTCGCCGCGCGTTTAACGGGATTTTTTTGACCTTGATACATAGCAGCGAAATGCGTTTCAAAATTCGTTTCAACGAATTTTGGCGCATCGTGTTCGCCCCAAGTCATTAGCCCCCAGAGACCTTTATTCGCATAGATTTCACACAACTCTGGTCGATCCTGCAATCGGATCAGATTCTGAACATACTCATCAATAATCAATTTAAGCGATGCGTCAGGCGCGTATTCCAGATTGGATTTAAGTCGATCCACCGTATCATCAAGCCATTGTTCGAGTTTTGGCTTACCGTCATCTTTTTCGGTGATCACGCGTTTTACCACCTGAACATATTCCTCCCCTTCGGTCGGGAAATATTTTGCCAGCGCAATATAAAAGCCTTTGTCTTCACCGGCTAATAGCTCTTGGACTATCTGTTCATCGCTTGGCTCTATCCTTTGGGTGGTTTGGGCATATGATGTGGTTGCTTGCGCGAACCCTAAAACAGCCACAACCCACACACTGGTAACAAATTTACGCATCACGATAATGTACCCCACAAATATATTCACCGCATTATTCAACCACGCGTTGATGATACATTCAAATGTAAAAACCCCCAACCAAACGGTCAGGGGTTTTAAATTTTTTAAACTGGTGTGCAGCCCCAGATTTTCGCTTGCGCGTAAATTTGGCTCACGAACGCGGTTCGCTGCTTACCAATCTTCGCGTTGAACGACGCGTGTTTTTACAGGCAATTTCATTGCAGCAAGGCGCAACGCCTCAACAGCAACGGCCTCTGACACACCGTCGATTTCAAACATGATACGACCTGGTTTTACTTTGGCAGCCCAAAATTCCACAGAACCTTTACCTTTACCCATCCGAACTTCGGTTGGTTTTTTGGTGACAGGAAGATCTGGGAAAATACGGATCCAAACACGGCCTTGACGTTTCATGTGACGTGTCATCGCGCGGCGAGCCGCCTCGATTTGACGTGCAGTGATACGCTCTGGCTCGATTGTTTTCAAACCGAATGAACCAAAGTTCAGATCAGAACCGCCCTTGGCTTGGCCTTTGATACGACCTTTGAACGCCTTGCGGAATTTAGTACGTTTTGGTGAAAGCATTATATCTCTCCCTTTCGCTTAACGGCGTGGCGGGCGATTGCCGCCTTGTGGACGTGGTCCACCGCTGTTTTGCATTTCTTCTACACGACGATCGCGCGCGGCTGGATCATGTTCCATGATCTCACCCTTAAAGATCCAAACTTTGATACCGATGATACCATAAGCTGTCAGACCTTCTGCACGGGCATAGTCGATATCCGCACGCAATGTGTGCAACGGAACGCGACCTTCGCGGTACCATTCAGTACGCGCGATTTCAGCACCACCAAGACGACCAGCACAGTTGATACGAATACCAAGCGCGCCCATACGCATTGCGTTTTGCACCGCACGTTTCATCGCACGACGGAAAGACACACGGCGTTCCAGCTGTTGTGCAACTGATTCAGCAACCAATTGCGCATCCATTTCTGGTTTGCGAACTTCGACGATGTTCAGGTGCAATTCTGACTCTGTCAGGGCTGCAACCTTTTTACGCAAAGTTTCGATATCCGCGCCTTTTTTACCGATGATCACACCAGGACGTGCAGAGTGGATTGTCACGCGGCATTTTTTGTGTGGGCGTTCAACGATCACACGTGCAACACCGGCTTGCATGCACTCTTTCTTGATGAATTCACGGATTTTGATGTCTTCCAACAACAGGTTACCATAGTTTTCGCCTTCGGCGTACCAGCGGCTATCCCATGTACGGTTGACTTGCATACGAAAGCCAATTGGATTGATCTTTTGACCCATTATGCTTGCTCCTCTGATGGCTGACGCACTTTGATCGTGACCTGTGCGAAAGGTTTCAGGATTTTACCGTAACGACCACGTGCCCGAGGACGACCACGTTTCATTGTCAGGTTCTTACCAACATAAGCTTCTGCAACGATCAATTCGTCCACATCAAGGTTATGGTTGTTTTCCGCATTCGCGATTGCAGATTGCAACGTTTTCTTTACGTCTTCTGCGATACGCTTTTTGGAGAATGTCAAATCAGCAAGCGCCTTTTCAACTGGCTTGTTGCGGATCATTTGCGCAACCAAGTTCAGTTTCTGTGGGCTAGTGCGGAGCATGCGAGATACGGCATACGCTTCGTTATCTGCAACGCGACGAGGGTTCTTAGACTTACTCATGGCTTATTTCCGCTTCGCTTTTTTATCAGCCGCGTGACCGTAATAGGTACGGGTCGGGCTGTATTCACCAAATTTCTGGCCAATCATATCTTCTGATACGTTTACCGGAATGTGCTTTTGGCCGTTATAAACGCCGAAAGTCAGACCAACAAATTGTGGCAGAATCGTCGAACGACGAGACCAGATTTTAATTACATCATTGTTACGGCCAGATTCGCGAACTGCTGCGGCTTTTTTAAGCACGTAAGCATCGACAAATGGGCCTTTCCATACTGAACGAGACATCGATTAACGACCCTTCTTCTTGGCGTGACGCGAACGGATAATGTATTTATCCGTGGTCTTGTTGGAACGGGTGCGTGCACCTTTGGTTGGCTTACCCCATGGTGTCACTGGGTGACGACCACCGGATGTACGACCCTCACCACCACCATGTGGGTGATCGACAGGGTTCATAACCACACCACGCACAGACGGGCGGATGCCCTTGTGGCGGTTACGGCCAGCTTTACCAAGGTTTTGGTTGCTGTGATCAGGGTTTGATACAGCGCCCACAGTGGCCAAACATTCTTGGCGCACCAAACGCAATTCACCAGAAGACAGGCGGATCTGCGCATAGGAACCATCACGACCAACGAATTGAGCATAAGTACCAGCAGAACGTGCAAGCTGTGCACCCTTACCAGGTTTCAATTCGATGTTGTGAATGATTGTACCGATTGGCAAACCAGTAAAAGGCATTGTGTTGCCAGGCTTAACGTCAGCCTTGGCAGAAGAGATCACCTTGTCACCAATTGCCAAACGTTGTGGCGCGATGATGTAGGATTGTTGACCATCTTCGTAGCGGATCAAGGCGATGAATGCTGTCCGGTTAGGGTCATATTCGATACGCTCAACTGTCGCTGGTACGTCAAATTTGTTACGTTTAAAGTCAACGATACGGTACAGGCGTTTCGCCCCACCGCCTTTGCGACGCATTGTGATCCGTCCGGTATTGTTACGACCGCCGTTTTTTGTCAAACCCTCTACGAGTGATTTAACTGGGCGACCTTTCCAAAGCTCGGAACGGTCAATCAGAACCAACCCACGTTGGCCTGGCGTCGTCGGTTTATACGACTTAAGTGCCATTCTTTCTGTCTTCCGTTTTGTGTTCGACACCGAAATATTCGGGCCGAAAGTTTGCGCGGCCCCGTAGGTCCGCAAGTGTATGTGGCCCCTTATGCGATAACGCCATAGGTCCACGGTTATTCAGGGAAAACCCCAATTATTCCAAAACCAAACGGCCTCGGAACGAATCCGAAGCCGGCTGATTGGTGGGGAGTATCAGGGAAAGCTGCGGGTGGCAAGTGGTTGGGTGCTGTTTTTGTTGGGGTTATACAACTAAAACCAATAACCGTTTCTTATGGAGCTATTTATAATCTTTCCTCAACAACAACGACATCGCCGACGGAGGGCGATTTCCGCTCCCTTTGATTTGGGATGCGATCTTCGCCCCATCTTGTTGGAACTCTTTGAGTCTATCCTGAACGTCTCCGATCTCACCTACATTTAGATTCACTCTTAAAATTGTACCCGGAAACGAAGTTACATGGTTGTACTTATTTTTGGGCGTTAGGTTTATTGCGGTGTTGCCACTCGCCATCACGAAATTACCACCATTTCGAGCAAGTCGACTTGTCATGTACAATCCGTAACCCGAATTAAACCAATTTTCAGAGCGACGCGGCTCATGTGTCTGTCTAGCCCCATTTTTCTGTACCACTAATTTTGGCTTTCTCTAATAAGGTTTCTGGAACTGGCGGGCGCATATTCAATGCCTGGTGTGGCCTGATGTGGTTATATTCTCTGAGCCACAGATTTATAGCCACCTGTGCTTGCCTGACACTGTGGAACCATTCGGCGTTTAGCA
>NZ_MDGM01000011.1 GCF_002742285.1 Paramylibacter kogurei | reverse complement strand
TTGTCTGATATGCCTGCTTTTCGGCAAGAGCTCACAACATCTAAGCCATCATGCAAATGCACTTCTATCTCCCGCAATACCTTTAAAGCATCTTCATCTTTGTAACGCTTTCGAGCCATTATCTGATCCTCCTACCTCTAACAAATAATGGCACAGTTTTAAGGGGCTAAGACAAACCAAAGCGCCACAACATGTATCATCACAGAAATGATCAATGCGCACCCCACCCAGCGATGGATACGTTTGCTTACTTGGTATGAAACGCCTGGTAGGTATTTTGCTGCCAGCATGGGCTGCGCCAGCAACAGAGCAAGAGACATAACGCCAAAAAAACCGCCAACCACATACACAGGTTCCCGCCACGCAAGCAGGGGGCTTGTTAACGATGCTGCAATCGGGACGAGAATGGCCACCAAAAAAGCGAACCATAATAGGAAGGAACGATATCGGTTGATCAGTTTTGAATTCACCTCGTCAGACCGGCTGTAAAACGAAGTGAGCCTCAAGAGATTTGCTTTTGGTACGCGACAGAACCGGACGTAGGAAAACCGTTTCAAATTCATCGCTATCATATGCAAGATGACCATGCGCTTGCCCAAATGCAGGAACGATTTGAGGCATTTCAAGACGAAAGATGCCATTGGTATCGGTTAATGTTGCGCCGTGGCTATCTGGATCTCTTTCATGCCCTTCGGTAGTATGCGCCCAAATTTGGATACGTTGGCCAGCAAGCGGAGCACCGTCTCCTGCGCGGCGCACGGAACCTGTCATCCAAAATCCACCGTTGCCGATCTTTTCCACGATTGGGGCGTTTGGTAAGTAATTGTTGGCACCGCCGCGCATCGAAACGGTGGGCTTAATATCCTGCGCATATGGCGAAACCGCAAATCCTGTAATTCCTGCTGAAACCGTGGCGAGCCCACTGGCGAGCAATTTGCGGCGCGCTATCACAAATTCGGTCATTCGAATTCCTCCTAAAGATGGTCTGGGCTTAGACTGATCTGAAGTTTTCAGGTTCAACCACGTGCGAATTCTTTCATCTGTTGGATGATATTATTAAAGAAAATTGTGAAAATTAGTTACACAGCTTCGTGATGCAAATTGGACCGATTCCACCGAAGGGGTACTTAAAAGTTTGTTTTGAATGTGATCGCAAAAACCGACTTGGCGACAATAACGCGCTGAGCCTTGCCACGATGTTATCTAGCAATCAATCAATCCGATAACTTCGAATTTGAATTCAAAAAGAACAGCGCGAAAATTGGGCTGCATGCGGCGCCGATTGCACGTGCTTTGCCCCCGACTCGGCCTTCTTCGATACGAGGGAGGATCAAACCGCGTGAATCTTCTTGCAGGATTTTTTCTTGGACCTGTTCCACGAGTTTTGCGCGCACGTCTGTGGGGCAGGCGCCGTCGATTACAATTGCTTCGAAATCGATTACGGCACATGTGGACAGGCTCGCCTTGGCGATTTCTGTTGCGGTTTTTTCAATCCATGGATCAACAAATGCAGAAAGATGCGACCAATTTTGAGGCTGTTGCCACAACTCTTGGGGCGCAATTCCTGATTTTGCCAAGCTATCTTCGAGCAAATGAATAGAAGCAACATCAACCAATTGGCGCGTTTCCCCGTTTTCATCACCCGCACGAAGTGATCCCAAAGCGCCGGCATTCCCGTGAGGGCCTTCGTATACCGAATGATTTATGACGATCCCCCCGCCAATAAATGTGGATATAAAAAAATAGGCATAATCGCGTAATTCTTTGCCACGCCCATAAATATGTTCCGCCCAACACGCGCTGGTGGCATCGTTCACAACAAAAACGGGCAGAGTGCAAAATTTAGCGAGTTCTTGGGTAAAATCGATATCTTTCCAAGACAGGAACTCTTCTGGGGTATTGGCGTCATTCTCACCCCATTTCCAAATTTCAAAAGGCACAGCGATGCCAATACCACAGATGCGCGCCGCAAGTTTTGGGTTCAGTTCACCCGTGGATTTTTCGATACCATTGCGTAAGAAAGCAAAAATTTCTTGGGGTAGGGCGAAATCATAATCCAACCGAAGCTGTGAAAGGATTTCACCACAAATATTCATTAAAAATAATTCGGTACTACGCCGACCAATTTTTACGCCGAATGAAAATACCGCATCTGGATTCAATTCAACGGGAATGGATGGTTTGCCGACTTTGCCTTTTTGTGGTGTGCCTTTGATCAGAAATTCATCTGATTCCAGTTTGCGCAGAATCACCGAAACGGTTTGGGCGGACAATGATGTACGCCGTGCAATATCGCTTCCAGGCATCGCGCCGTGGCGTTGAAGCATTGACAGAATCAGGCGTTCGTTGTGATCGCGCACACCCTTTTGATTTGCGCCATTGCTTAAGGCGCGTATGATCGGAGTTTCATTCATATTGCTCTCTTAATGTATGATGGCGGGATATTGGAGTATTTTTAATTAATAAATCAAGTTTATTTATTTATTGACATCGATCCCAAAATCGCGTTTTTGTATAGCTCTATCGCCGAAAAATATCGGTGATCCAGAGGAAAACCCTACATTCGCTTTATCGTCCAGGGAGGACACCATGAAAAAATTATTTGCGAGCACAGCGCTGACGTTTGGCCTTATGGCTGGTTCTGCATTTGCTGATAACCACGCCATCACCGCATGTTTGATCACCAAGACAGACACAAACCCGTTTTTTGTAAAAATGAAAGAAGGCGCGACAGCCAAAGCAGAGGAATTGGGCATGACCCTCAAATCTTTTGCGGGCAAAGTTGACGGCGATCACGAAACACAAGTGGCCGCAATCGAAACTTGTATCGCGGATGGCGCAAAGGGTATTTTGCTGACGGCTTCGGACACGTCTTCAATCGTATCTTCGGTTCAACAAGCACGCGACGCAGGTTTGGTTGTGATCGCACTTGATACACCCCTTAGCCCGATTGACGCAGCAGATGCGACATTTGCAACTGATAACTTTTTGGCGGGTGAATTGATTGGTCAGTGGGCCGCAGCCAAATTGGGTGCGGATGCCGCGAATGCAAAAATCGCTATGTTGGATTTGGCCGTGAGCCAACCAACAGTGGGCGTTTTGCGTGACCAAGGTTTCTTGCAAGGGTTCGGTATCGATTTGGGCGATCCAAACAAATGGGGTGATGAAACCGACGCGCGTATCGTTGGCAATGATGTCACTGCCGGCAACGAAGAAGGCGGTCGCAAAGCCATGGAAAATTTGCTGGCCAAAGATCCAATGATCAACGTTGTTTATACAATTAACGAACCAGCCGCAGCAGGCGCATATGAGGCGCTAAAAGCAATCGGGCGTGAAAACGACGTATTGATCGTATCTGTTGATGGTGGTTGCCCGGGTGTTGCAAATGTTAAGGACGGCATCATCGGTGCGACTTCGCAACAATACCCTTTGTTGATGGCATCAAAAGGTGTTGAAGCGATTAAAGCATGGGCCGAAAATGGCACGAAACCCGCCCTTACACCTGGCAAAGATTTCTTTGACACTGGTGTTGCATTGGTCACTGACCAAGCCGTTGATGGCGTAGAGTCAATCAGCGTTGCTGAGGGTACCGAACGCTGTTGGGGTTAAATTCCAACGAATAGAAAACTTCATCCGAAAGGGCGGAAAATTCCCCGCCCTTTCAATTCAAAGATAATTCCAGCACCGCAACGGAGACAGGCATGTCCACTGACCAGAACTTTGAAACTGGGCTTCAAGGAAGCTCAAACAAAGTCGCAGAATTCGATAACCACGATGCATCTTTTTTGAAACGATTTCAGCATGCGTTGCATGTGACGCCATCTTTGGTGCCGTTAATTGTATTGCTCATCTCGCTTATTATTTTTGGCGTGTTGCTCGGAAGCAAATTTTTCTCGCCATTTGCACTTACATTGATTTTGCAACAAGTAGCCATTGTGGGCATCGTGGGCGCGGCGCAATCTGTGGTGATTTTAACTGCGGGTATTGATCTGTCAGTCGGTGCGATCATGGTGCTCAGCTCGGTTGTGATGGGGCAATTTACATTTCGATATGGATTGCCACCAGAACTGGCTGTTGCTTGTGGATTGGCTTGTGGTGCGATCTGTGGCTTTATCAATGGCTGGTTGATTGCGGTCATGAAACTCCCTCCATTCATTGTAACTCTTGGTATGTGGCAAATCATTTTGGCGACGAATTTTCTCTATTCCGCCAATGAAACCATTCGCAGCCAAGACATCGCAAACCAGGCACCATTGCTACAATTGTTTGGCGAAAAAATTAAGGTCGGTGGCGCTGTGTTTACCTATGGCGTGATTTTTCTGGTGCTGTTGGTTTTGATGCTGGCCTATGTTTTGCGTCACACTGCATGGGGGCGTCATGTCTATGCGGTGGGTGATGATCCAGAGGCGGCAGAGCTTTCTGGCGTGAACGTCAAACGCATCCTCATTTCTGTTTATATGCTGGCAGGTGTGATTTGTGCATTTGCAGGTTGGGCTTTGATCGGGCGGATCGGTTCGGTATCCCCAACATCGGGTCAATTGGCAAATATCGAAAGCATCACCGCCGTGGTGATCGGTGGCATATCCTTGTTTGGTGGACGTGGTTCCATCATGGGGATGTTCTTTGGCGCGTTGATCGTTGGTGTGTTCACGCTTGGCCTGCGCTTGTTAGGTGCGGATGCACAATGGACATTCTTGTTAATCGGCGCACTTATCATTGGTGCGGTTGCTGTTGATCAATGGATCAGAAAGGTATCAGTCTGATGGAACCCATCTTAAAAGGCCGCGGATTGGTCAAACGTTACGGGCGGGTTACCGCATTGGATCATTGCGATTTTGATCTTTACCCCGGTGAAATCTTGGCGGTGATCGGTGATAATGGCGCAGGGAAATCATCATTGATCAAGGCCGTGTCAGGCGCGGTCATCCCTGATGAGGGCGACGTTTATCTTGACGGAAAAAAGGTTAATTTTCATTCTCCAATTGATGCACGCAACGAAGGCATTGAAACCGTTTATCAAACGCTTGCCATGTCACCCGCACTATCCATCGCGGATAATATGTTCATGGGGCGCGAATTGCGCAAACCTGGATTTCGGGGTAAATTTTTGCGCCAACTTGATCGCCCAAAAATGGAAAAGATCGCGCGTGATAAACTCAGCGAACTTGGGTTGATGACAATTCAAAACATTAACCAAGCGGTGGAAACCTTGTCAGGTGGTCAACGCCAAGGCGTTGCAGTTGCGCGCGCAGCGGCATTTGGTTCCAAAGTTATTATTCTTGATGAACCCACCGCCGCGCTGGGCGTCAAAGAATCGCGTCGCGTGCTGGAACTGATCCAAGATGTGAAATCACGCGGCATTCCGATCATCCTGATCAGCCATAACATGCCACATGTATTCGAGGTGGCCGACCGCATTCATATCCATCGTTTGGGCAAACGGTTATGTGTGATCAAACCGGATGAATATACGATGTCTGATGCGGTTGCATTTATGACGGGCGCAAAAGAACCGCCAACAGAAAAAAACGCAGCCTAGGGGAAATAAATGGGTCAGATCAACAATCTTGTTTCAGTGATACGCGATGTTCCTTTTCGAACTTGTCGTCGGTTGATTGCGGTTTCTGGCCCACCTGCCAGTGGTAAATCCACTTATGCTGGCGTGCTGGCGGCGCAAACCAAAAATGCAGTGGTTGTGCCAATGGATGGATTTCATTTGGAAAATGAAATTTTGAAACAGCGCGGTTTATTGGAACGCAAAGGCGCGCCCGAAACTTTTGACGTGGATGGATTTGTGCATCTGATCAAGCGTTTATCAACGGATGACGAAATCTATTTCCCGCTGTTTGATCGCGAACGTGATTGTGCGGTTGCTGGGGCTGGATATGTCGGCGCGGATTGCGAAACGGTAATTGTAGAGGGAAATTATCTGATGTTGGATGAACCAAAGTGGCGCGATTTGGCGATGCTATGGGACTATTCCATCACATTAGAGGTTCCCCATACCATGTTGCGTGCACGTTTGCTGGATCGCTGGTCGCGTTATGGATTTGATTCGGCCGAAGCGATTGCCAAAACAGATGGGAATGATTTACCAAACGTTAATCGCGTTTTGCGCAATCATATTGCAAGCGACATGAATATCAAAAATGTCAGCCAGACCGATTTACAATGAAAAGTGGCCAAAGATGATCCTCTGTTGTGGTGAGGCGCTGATTGACATGGTGCCAAGTGATGTGAATGGGCAAACCAGTTACACACCGTTAAATGGCGGTGCTGTGTATAACACCGCAATTGCATTGTCGCGCTTGGGTGTGAATACAGGGTTTCTGTCTGGTCTTTCAACCGATCTGTTTGGCGCGCAACTCAACCGTATATTGCTGCATGAAAATGTGGATACATCGTATTGTGTGCGTAGCAATCAACCCACAACGCTTGCCTTTGTTCAACTGACCAATGGTCATGCACAATATACGTTTTACGACGAAAATTCAGCGGGGCGATTGTTGTCGCCACGTGATGTGCCCGCAATCCCTGCAACCGTGCAAGCCATGTTTTTTGGCGGGATCAGCCTGTGCAATGATCCAGCGGGCAATACCTATGAACAGGTCTGTGTCGCGAATGCCGCCAAAAAGGTCATCATGATTGACCCCAATATTCGCCCGTCATTTATTGACGACACTGCGCAATATCTTAATCGTATCGATAACATGATTTCTCATGCAGATATCGTCAAACTATCCGACGAAGATTTGGATTGGATCGCAACTGCGCGGGAAACACCGGTTGATCCAATGGATGTGATCCACGAGTTTGGATCAAAAATTGTTTTGATCACCAAAGGATCAAAGGGATCAGTGGCCCATTTGCCATCGGGTGCAACGGTTGACATGCACCCCCCTGCTATCAACGTGGTTGATACCATCGGTGCGGGCGATACGTTTAACGCGGGATTTTTATCTGTGTTGCATAGCCTTGGTTTGTTGACCAAAGAAAAGATCGCCAAAATTGATGCAAACGATATTCACAAAGCGCTGGATTATGCATCCAAAGCCGCGGCAATCGCGGTGTCACGCAGTGGCGCAAATCCACCAACCAAGGCCGAATTGGAACAACAATTCCATCAAATAACGGTTGATGCTTAATCAGCGATCAATCCACCCGTAACATGGTTTTGGAGTCAAATTGATGCAGATTGTTATGATCCGCTTTGAAATGTAGCTCTTTGCCGATCGCGTGGTTGATACTGCGATCAAATTTTACGGTGAATTCGCAACCCGTAGCCGTGCGCAAATACGCCAGTGAATATTCGCCCAGCTTTTCGACAAATTCCAATGTGCCAGAAACGATAGCAGTTTTTGGTGTTGCTGGTTCCAGATGTTCAGGGCGAATGCCAGTGTTGTGATGGGGCCAGTTTTGCACCGCCAAATCACCCGAGCCAAAAATATTCATCTTTGGGCTACCGATGAATTGCCCGACAAAGCTGTTGCGCGGGCGATCATATAATTCCAGCGGCGTTCCAACTTGTTCCACACGCCCATCACGCAACACCACGATTTTATCGGCCAAGGTCATGGCCTCTACCTGATCGTGGGTCACATAAATCATGGTTGTATCGGGCATTGATGCTTTCAGATTTGCGATTTCACGCCGTGTTGAAACGCGCAATTCGGCATCCAAATTGGACAAAGGTTCATCAAACAAAAACACATCGGGTTCACGCACAATCGCACGCCCAATGGCCACACGTTGGCGTTGACCGCCTGACAATGCTTTGGGCAGGCGGTTCAAATATGGCGTCAGTTGCAAGATTTCAGCGGCGGCCGCAACGCGTTGTTTGATTTCTTGTTTTGGGGTTTTGGCAATTGACAGCGAAAACCCCATGTTATCCGCAACGCTCATATGGGGGTATAATGCATAGCTTTGAAAAACCATTGCAATGCCGCGTTTTGATGCGGGCACGTTATTCATTTTCTTGTCACCAATAAACAGCGTTCCTGCGCTGATGCTTTCAAGACCTGCGATCATGCGTAACAACGTAGATTTGCCACAACCAGACGGCCCAACAAATACAACAAATTCACCCTGTTCAATGTCCAGCGAGACATCGTGCATCACTTGTGTTTTGCCATAAACTTTGTCGATGTTTTGCAACGTAAGTGCGGACATTACGAATTTCCTTTCAACGCAATAAATGCGGCGGCGTGTGGGGCAATGGTTAGTGCTCCGTTGGCTAATTGTGGGGTAAATCCACTCGCGGTTAAAACATCACCTGCTTGTTCAAATGGGATCGTTTGTGGTTCATCAGTGAAATTAAACGCACAGAAAATGTCACCTGAATCCCCAATTCGAATAAAATGCAGCACCGATGGCGTGGCGTTTAATGCGGTGGTTTTACCTGACACAAGTGCCGTATGTGATTTGCGAAACGCCAAGAATTGGCGATAAAAATGAAGTAGGCTATCATTTTGCTCTTCTTGATGTGCGACCGTCATTTTCAAATGCTGCGGATCAATCGGAAGCCATGTTTTATCCGCGCTTGAAAATCCCGCTTGTGCGCTGTCATCCCAAACCATGGGTGTGCGACACCCATCGCGTCCTTTAAATTCTGGCCAAAATGTTATGCCATAAGGATCTTGTAACGCTTCAAATGGAACATCCGCCTCTGGCAGACCCAATTCTTCGCCTTGGTAAATGCAGGCTGACCCTTCCATGGACAAAAGCAAGGCCCCTTGCATTTGGTATTGTTTGCGCCCCGCAGTGGTTGATAATCGCGTTGCGTGGCGAACCACATCGTGATTGGACAGCGCCCAACAGGGCCAACCATCGGGTGCCTTGTTTGCAAAATCTGATAAAATGTTTTGGGTCTTTTGCGCCGATAATGGTTCGGGCGACAGGAAATCAAACGCATAACACATATGTACGCGCCCGGGCTTGGTATATTGTGCAACAATATCCAAACCACATTGTGCATCGCCAACTTCGCCAACAATTGTGCGATCATCGTATTTATCCATCAATCGGCGCAAACGTTCCAAAAACAAAAGGTTTTCAGGCTGATTTTTATCATAGAGATGGTTTTGATGGTTATAAGGGTTCACCGCAGGTGCAATGGACGCGTTGCGTTCATCGGGTGACAGCGCGGGGTTATCGCGCAGTTTTTGATCATGAAAATAAAAGTTGATCGTATCAAGACGAAATCCATCCACACCGCGATCAAGCCAGAATTTGACCACATCCAACAAAGCATCTTGGACATCGGTGTTGTGAAAATTCAAATCCGGTTGGCTGGTTAAAAAATTATGCAAATAATATTGTTCGCGCTTTGGCTCCCATTGCCATGCTGAACCGCCAAAAATGGAAAGCCAGTTATTAGGCGGTGTTCCATCTGGTTTTGGGTCTGCCCAAACATACCAATCTGATTTTGCGTTATCATGTGATTGTCGGCTTTGTGCAAACCAATCGTGTTGATCGGATGTGTGGGACAACACCAAATCAATCATGATTTTCAACCCCAATTCATGGGCACGCGCCAACAGCGCATCAAAATCATCCAATGTGCCAAAGCAGGGATCAATGGCGCGATAATCGGACACATCATATCCAAAATCCTTCATCGGGGATTTGAAAAATGGGGAAATCCAAACGCTATCCACCCCAAGGCTTGCGATATGATCCAAGCGTTGTGTAATGCCGTTCAAATCGCCCTGACCATTGCCCGTACTGTCTTGGTACGAACGTGGATAAATTTGATAAATAACGCCGCCGCGCCACCAGTCTTGGCTCATTTAGCCCCCCTTAACCGATCCCGCGAGCAAGCCGCGAACAAAATATTTTTGCATGGACAGAAATACGATCAACGGCACAATCATTGAAATGAATGCGGATGCGTTCAACCGTTCCAATTCCGATTTGAACGTGCCGATTTGTTTTTGAATTTCGATTGGCAAAACCAGATCGCTGGTCGGGCCCAAGATCAGCGCCACCAACAAATCGTTCCACACCCACAAGAATTGGAAAATTCCGTATGATGCCAATGCGGGTAACGAAAGCGGCAACACCAATTTGGTGAATATCTGCAAATGTGATGCACCATCCAGACGCGCACTTTCCATCAATTCACGTGGCAATCCAGCGATATAATTGCGCAACAAAAATATCGCGAGTGGTAGGCCAAATGCCGTATGTGCAATCCAAAGCCCCGAAAATGTTTTCGCGGGATAGTCGCATTCTTGCCCGCTACACCATCCCAAACTGGCCGATAAATCCCCCGCCCAATCTGCCAAATTGGCATAGATCGACAACACGGGAATGAACGCCAATTGCAATGGGACCACCAGTAATGCAATCACGATGCCCAACAATAAATCGCGGCCGGGGAATTGCAGCCAGCTAAACGCATAGGCGGCAAATGCCGCGATCATCACAGGGATAATTGTTGCTGGGATTGTTACGATAAATGAATTGATCAACGCATTTGGAATTCGCCCATCTGCGAAGGCACGTTTGTAATTGCGCAATCCAAACTGGGGTGGGTGTGCCACGCGCACGCCAATGGTTTTCCCCGATTTGGTGTATTCGGTTTCAAACACCCAAGTGTAATCGCCGTTTTCATGTAACGTGAATTGCCCATCGCGAATGTCGATGGTTTCACCAGGGGCGGCCACATCGGGGTTTGCAGCACCGCTGCCAAATCGCGCAACACTCCCATGTATATCAAATGTCTTGGGTTCGTTATTTTGCGCTGCCAAATCTTGGTCTGCGGCATTGCGTTCATCAAAAATATTGCCTTTGATCACCCAATCATCGCCGATGCGTTCAACCGCTTCTTTGCCTTTGGTTTTAAATGAATAGCCAATTTCATTGGTTTGAAAAGCCGTCCAAAAACCCGTTTCATTGGCATGTTTTGTTGAACGTGCAGATGTGATTAACAGCCCGCCAAATGGCACAACCCAAACAAGCACCAGCGCCAATAGCAATAATGATGCAATGATACGTCTAGCCATCACGCGCCTCCACCTTGATCCGCCACAAGTTGAACAGCATGATCGGCACGATCGTCAGCATTAATATGATCGCAATTGCGGCGGCCAATTCTGGGTCACGCTGTGAATTGCGTGTTTGTTCCATATAGGTTGCAAGCAACAATTTATCTGCCTTATTCGCCGTAAGCGCAAAGGGGATATCAAACACCTTCAATACCAAAATGGTCAGCGTGGTCCAAACGACAACCACGGTGGAATATATCTGGGGCAAGGTGATGCGGAAAAATGTTTGAACAGGGGTCGCCCCGTCGATTTCTGCGGCCTCTATCGTTTCTTGGGGAACGGAGCGAAGCGCTGCGGAAAAAATCACCATGGCAAAACCGGTTTGTATCCAAACCAAAATGCCCATCATGAAAAAATTGCCCCAAAATTCCATTTCATACCAAAACCGTGGTTCCACACCCAGTGGGGAGAGCAGGGCGTTTAACAATCCGATCTGATGGGTTGCGGTGCCACCATCCGCATAAATATTGCGCCAAATTACTGCGGCTCCGACAAATGAAATTGCCATGGGGATAAAGATCATTGATTTGGCAAATGTGCCCCATCTTACGTTATCCGCCAAAACGGCAATCAACATGCCAAAAATGATACATGTGGTGGGCACCACAAACAGCCAAAGCACAGAATTGCGTATAGCCAGCCAAAAATTTTCCGATGTTAACACCGTGGCGTAATTAGCAAACCCAACAAAGCCAAGCGTTTGGCGCATATCGCCCGCATCATTCAAAACGGGGTTTCCCAGCGCATCCAGCAATGGGATGTCATTTGTTAAACTGATACGAAATGTTTCGAATGTCGGGTAAACCAAAAACCCAAACAGCAATAAAATCGCAGGTCCGATGAATATCCAAGGCTGGATTGCCTCTGTTACACGTTGGCCGCGTTCGCTGTCGGTGTTGGACAGTTTGAAATTCATCCAATTGGCCAACCAAAAATAAGCAAAGCTGATAAAAACAGCGATACACACCGCACGGATCGCAAATAAAATTTTGCCATTAGTACCCGCATCAAAGGGCAATATGGGCACCAATGCGGACGACAGATATGAACTGGCTGCAAATAAAAATATCGCAATGGCGGGCAATACAATCAGCATGGTCAATGTGATCGCCGTCAATTTCCCTGCGATTTCTGCGCCAAGAGTTTTCATCAAATTTTGCTTTGCTTCGCTGAACAGTTTGTCATTCGAACAGGCAGCAATGTCATTTGCTGCCTGTTCGCTACACCACACACGCGCAATCGCGTGTTTATGCCGTCAATTATTTAATCGCGTCCCAGGCTTTTTGAATATTGTCGGCGGTGGTGTTTGTATCTTGGCCTTGGGTGAATGCGGTCATTTCCGTCCAAAATGCCCCCGCACCAATTTTACCTGGCATCAAATCAGATGCATCAAATCGGAACGTGTCCGCAGTGGCCAAAATCTCACCCATTTTGCGCAATGAATCATTGGCATAGGCAGATGAATCAACACCTTTGTGCGGTGTTAAAAACCCTGTTTGTGCCATCCAGATTTCATGCGCCACAGGCAAGGTAAGGAATTTGAACAACGCTTTGGTCGCGTCAGATTCTTTTGTCATGGCCCATACTGTGCCCGCCCCCAAAACTGGGCGCCCCAAATCGGCCATCGAAGCAAACGGTGGCAGATAGAAAAAGTCGGCTTCGCCGGCCTCTAGCTCTGCACCTTTATTTGGGAAGAAGCTTGGGATAAATGATGCTTGGCGATGCATGTAACATTGTGGTGGTGTGGTGAACAAACCCTTTGGGCTGTCGCCAAAAAAAGTGGATGCAACCGCACCTGAACCACCCGCGACATAGGCGTCATTTTTGACGATTGAACCAAACACATCCATTGCCTTTTTGACTTCGTCACTGTTGAACGGCAATTCATTTGTGACCCATTTGTCATATGCGCTGGGTGGTGCGGTGCGCAACATGATGTCTTCCATCCAATCTGTCGCCGTCCAACCTGTTGCACCACCGGATTCAATTCCCAAACACCACGGTGTTCCACCATCGGCGACGATCTGATCAGACAGGGCCATCAACTCTTCCATTGTGGCGGGGATTTCATATCCCGCATCTTCGAAATTTTCGGGTTTGAACCAAACCAATGATTTCACATCAACCTTATAAGCGAATGCAAAAAATTCATCTGCACCGTCTTTGTTGGCATAGGTGCCCAAATCCACCCAAGACTGACCCGCACCATAATTTTCGTTCATCCAGCTGGCCAATTCTTCGTCCAATGGGACAAGCCCACCTTCTGCTGCAAGATCGGCGGCCAGACCGGGTTGCGGGAATACTGCAACGTTTGGCGCCGAACCCGAACGGATGTCTGTGACGATCAACTGTTCAAATTCACCTGATCCAGAATATTCAACATTTGCACCTGTCGCGGCCTTAAAACAATCCAACACGGTATTCACCAATGTCTCGTCATTGCCTTCCCAAGGGCCTGAAATGGTGACGGTTTGTCCTGCAAAATCACCCAATCCCAATGCAGGCGCACAGCGATCATCCGCGAGCGCACCGTTTGCGGTGCCAAGCGCGATCAAGCTGGTGGTCGCTGCAATTGCAAAATTCCTCATCTTATGTCCTCCCAAGAATTGATGAAGCACCCAAAGCGCTTTGGATGTTTGTCATAAATGCGCCCTTATGCGCGAGTCTGTCAAGGTAAAATTGCCTTTGACAATTGGTTGTGCGAACGTCTAATGCTGTTTGGAAAATTTTAATCGCTTTGGAAAAATGAATCTAAAAGAGCTTTCATCATATCTTGGGTTGTCACAAACAACCGTAAGCCGTGCCCTTAACGGATTTCCCGAAGTGTCGGAAAAAACCCGTCAGCGCGTGATCGAAGCGGCGAAAGTTCATGGTTATATGCCATCCCAATCTGCGCGGGGGTTGGCCACGGGCAAGGTGGGTGCAATTGGGCATATTATTCCACTGGGGAACCATCAAATGATTAACCCGCATTTTTCCGATTTCATGGCAGGTGTCGGAATTGCATATGCGGACTTTGGCATTGATATTGTGATGAAAATTTGTGCCCAAGACGAAGAACTCGCAACCTATCGCAAATTGGTGAAATCAAATCGCGTTGATGGGTTTGTTTTGCAAGGGCCATTGGTGGATGATCCACGCATTGATTTGCTCCAAACATTGGGCGTGCCCTTTGTTGTGCATGGGCGCAGTGCGGGGGCGACCCAGCCCTATAATTATCTGGATGTTGACAACGAAGGCGCGTTTGAACGCGCAACCCAATTTTTGGTGGATTTTGGCCATCGCGATATTGCGTTGTTGAACGGAATGGAAAACATGGATTTCGCCAATAAACGGCGCATGGGTTTTTTAACCGGCTTGCAACGCGCGGCCATCCCCGCGCGCCCAGAACTGATGTTTTCACAAGATATGTCAGAGGTTTACGGATACGAGGTTGCCACCAAAATATTACCACTGCCCAATCCACCAACTGCGTTTTTATGTGCGTCAAAATTGGTGGCGTTGGGAGTTATGCGTGCAATTGCTGATGCGGGTCTGATCGCGGGCAAAGATATTTCTGTCGTCACATTTGACGATGATTTTGGTTTCTTGGGCACCCATGCGGCCGTGCCGCAAATTACATGTTTACGTTCATCATTGTACCGCGCGGGCACACGGGTTGCACATATGATGATGGCAGCGGTTGATGATCCTTTGGCAATTTCAACGGAAATTTGGGAACCTGAATTGGTGGTTGGGAAATCAACAGGGATGAAAATATAATGCGGATACCGTGTGATTTCACCATGGGGGTTGCCACTGCAGCTTATCAAATCGAAGGCACAAACTTTGGTGGTTGCGGCAAAAGCCATTGGGACAGCTTTGCGAAATCAGGCGGCACCGCCAATGGTGAAACGGGTGTGATTGCCTGTGATCATTTTCATCACTGGCAGTCGGATTTAGATTTGATCAAAGACGCAGGTTTTGACAGCTATCGTTTCTCATTTTCATGGCCACGTTTGTTTCCAGAAGGTGCGAAAAATCCCGAAGGTTTTGATTTTTATGATCGCTTGATTGATGGCATGTTGGAACGTGGGCTATCACCCAGTGCGACGCTCTATCATTGGGATCTACCCGCGCGTTTTGCCGCAAACGGGGGCTGGGAAAATCGCGACACGGCGGATCACTTTGGTGATTTTGCACAATCCGTTGGTGCCGCGTTTGGTGATCGATTGGATCATGTTGCCACGATCAACGAACCGTGGTGCATCGCATGGCTTTCACATTTTTTGGGGCATCATGCGCCGGGTAAAACTGATTTAAAATCGGCGGCATTGGCGATGCATAACATCCTTGCTGCACATGGCGCAGGGATGTCCGCATTACGTGCGCAAAACGTCAAAAATCTGGGTATTGTGTTGAATATGGAATATGCCCAAGCCGCCAGCGAAAATGATGCGGATTTGCGTGCGGCGAAAATTTATGACGGGCTTTATAATCGCTGGTTCATTTCGGCAATTTGCAAAGGCCAATATCCAGATGATATTTTACCATATCTAGAACCGCATATGCCCCCAAATTGGCAAGATGACATGGCAAGCATCAGCCAAGAAATTGATTGGCTTGGCTTGAATTATTATACCCGTGCAATCGTCTACGATGACAACACGGGCATGTTTCCATATGGTAAAACATCGCATGGGCCGTTGGAAAAAACGTCAATGAATTGGGAAATTTACCCCCAAGGTTTAACCTTTTTTTTGCAACGTATTCATGATGATTACGCACCCAATTTGCCGTTGTATGTTACCGAAAATGGCATGGCATCACATGATCGTATCAGTGCTGGTGGGGTGTCGGATCAACAGCGCATTTCCTATTTTCAATCCCATATCGCAGCGGCGTTAAAGGCACGCGAAAATGGAGTGGCACTGCGCGGATATTATGCGTGGTCGTTGTTGGACAATTTTGAATGGGCGTTTGGATACAAAGAACGCTTTGGCTTGGTCCATGTGGATTTTGAAACGCACGCACGCACACCCAAGGATTCATGGTATTGGTTTCAAAATCTGTTGGCGCAACGCAAAGCGATTACAAAAATAGCTTGATTACGAATGCCACAACCGACAGGCAAGCAACACTGGCCAGCCAAAGCGCGACAAACCACGCGATTTGTTTCCATGATTTATGTGCCATTAATGGTATCCTTCATCAGGGTCCATTTTGCCGCGAAACACCCAATAGGCATATGCCGTATAACCCAAGATTAACGGCAATAAAATCACCGTGCCGACCAGCGCAAATTCAAGGCTGCTGTCGGGTGCGGCGGCCTCTTGGATGGACAGGGACGGTGGGATGATATTTGGATAAAAGCTTATCCCGATCCCTGCGAAACACAGGATAAAAATCGATAGGCTTGCCAGAAATGGAGACACGTCTTTGCCACTTCTCAATCCTTTGAATAATACGTAAGTGGCGCATAACAATAAGGCGGGCACAATCATGCTGAACCCCATTTGTGGCCAAGTGAACCAACGTTCAAAATAGACAGGATTTTGCAATGGGGTCAGCAAGCTGACCACACCGATTAACGCCAATGTTCCGATGGCAAGGGGGGTCGCATATTTGCGCATCTGTGCGTTTATATCGCCTTCGGTTTTCATCACCAACCATGTCGCACCCAGCAACGCATAACCGATCACAACTGCAAATCCTGTCAGGATAGAAAACGGTGATAACCAATCCCACCAACCACCGGCATAGGCGCGATCGGCAACCTTGATACCTTGCACCAATGCGCCAAGCGCGATGCCTTGGCAAAATGCGGCGGTGGTAGACCCACCAATAAACGCAACATCCCAAACGGGTTTCCAGCGTTTGGTGCGCCAGCGAAATTCAAACGCCACCCCGCGAAAAATCAACGCCAGCAACATCAACGTGATCGGCATGTATAGTGCGGGTAATACGATGGCATAAGCTAATGGAAAAACCGCGAGCAATCCGCCACCACCCATCACCAACCATGTTTCGTTGCCATCCCAAACGGGGGCCACAGAATTCATCGCCAAATCGCGTTCGTGTTCGGTTTTTAAGAATGGGAATAGAATCCCAATCCCCAAATCAAACCCATCCATGATTACATATGTAAGTACGGCAAATGCGATAATCGCGGCCCAGATATCTGCAAGGTCAAACATGTGCGATCTCCTTTGGTTCACCGGGGAATGGGTTGTTTTCGGGCACGTATGACATCAGGCGTAACAAATAAAATGTACCTGCGCCAAAGACGAAAAAATAGGTGATGATAAACGCGATCAATGATGTGGCGACGGCGGGCGCGGCCACGGGGGCGAGCGATTCACTGGTGCGCAGCAATCCATAAACCGTGAACGGTTGGCGCCCGACCTCTGTTGTGATCCAGCCCGCAAGCACGGCAACAAAACCGCTTGGCGCCATGATGACGGCAACGCGGTGCAGCCATTTCGCATCATAAAGACGCCCTTGATACCGCGCCCACAGGCTCCAGATCCCAACGCCGAGCATGGCAAAACCAATGCCCACCATGATGCGAAAGCTGAAAAATACGATGGCGATGGGCGGTTCATCCGCATCATCAATCGTATCCAACCCATCAAGGGGCGCATCCAGATGGTGTTTCAAAATCAGTGACGACAGTTTTGGAATTTGCACGGCGTAATCAACACGCTTTTCTGCCTCGTTTGGGATGCCAAACAGGATCAATGGCGCACCATCTGGGTGGCTGTCAAAATGGCCTTCCATCGCCATGACCTTGACGGGTTGATGCTCCAACGTATTCAGCCCATGCATGTCGCCCACAAAAATCTGAATGGGTGCAACAATCGCAGCCATCCAGAGCGCCATGGAAAACATTTTGCGCGTGGCGGCATTGGTGTGATCGCGCAGCAAATGCCAGCCCGCAACACCCCCCACCACAAATGATGTGGTCAGGAACGCCGCAATCACCATATGTGTCAGACGATAAGGGAAGGATGGGTTGAACACGATGGCCCACCAATCCTCTGGTATAAACTGACCTTGGTCATTCATGGCAAATCCAGCGGGGGTTTGCATCCATGAATTCACCGATAAAATCCATGTTGCGGACATTAATGTGCCAAAGGCCACCATAGCGGTGGCGAACATGTGCAATTTATGCCCCACACGTTCGCGCCCAAATAGCATGATCCCCAAAAATCCAGCCTCTAGGAAAAATGCCGATAACACTTCGTAGGCCATTAAAGGCCCAATGACAGGGCCAGCCTTGTCTGAAAACACTGACCAGTTCGTGCCAAATTGATAGGACATGGTGATGCCCGAAACCACGCCCATGGCGAATGCCACGGCGAAAATCTTTTTCCAATAATCAAATAATACACGGTATGTATCATTGCCCGTGGCCAGCCAAAGCGCATTTAGCACTGCTAAAAAATTCGCCAGCCCGATGGAAAAGGCCGGGAAAATAATGTGAAATGAAATGGTGAACGCAAATTGCATTCGCGCCAGCATTTCCGCCGAAAATGAATCAAACATAGCTGTTCCCTTTGTTTGGTATCAGTTCGGTTATTAACACTTGTAAAAGCCACATTTCAAATATAACTTATTGTCGCAGAAACAACTTGCCACAGTGGTTGATCGTCACAGTATGAAATTGTCGAGCTATTCAAACTACGCCCTGCGCTCATTGCAAATGGCGGCATTACACCACCCAAATTTGGTGCGGGTGGATGATGTGGTGCGCGTCCATAAATTATCGCGCCCTCACATTGTAAAAATCGTACATGAATTGGGGCGTGCTGGGTATCTTGAAACGGTACGTGGGCGTGCGGGTGGATTTCGGCTTGCGCGCGGGGCGGATGAAATTGTGGTGGGCGATGTTTTGCGCCTGACCGAAGGATCATTTGAATTGGTCGAATGTTTTAACGCTACAACCAATACGTGTCCCTTGATCGGGATGTGTCGTTTGTCCGAAGCGATGCAACGCGCGATGTCGGCATTTATTGCGGTGTTTGATGCACTGACAATCGCTGATATTTCTGCCAATAAATCACAACTTTTGGAACGTATCCTGCCGCTGGAACGCGCCACAACACCACAAGAAAAGGTATAATCAGATGGAAACAGCATTCACTCCATATGCATCATTATTCGGGGGCGTCCTGATCGGGTTTGCCGCTGTTTTGTTGATGCTCATGCATGGGCGCATTTTTGGTGCCACGGGTATATTGGCGGGCGCTATTGTTGAACGTGGTCAGGAACAGGTTTGGCGCATTCTTGTGATCCTTGGTATGATCGCCGCACCCGTTGTCTATGTGTTGTTTACAGGGGTAATGCCCGCAATTGATGTGCCGATCACAACACCTGCGATTATCATCGGTGGTTTCTTGGTTGGGATCGGTGTGACCTTTGGCGCAGGCTGCACATCGGGGCATGGGGTTTGTGGCATTGCACGATTTTCACCACGTTCCATCGTGGCAACAATCACATTCATGATCACGGCCATCGCAACGGTTTATGTCATTCGCCACCTGATCGGAGCAGTATGATGAAAAACATTTCTTATATTATCATTGGGCTGGTTTTTGGTTTGGGCATTTCCATATCTGGCATGATCAATCCAGCCAAGGTTTTGAACTTTTTTGATATCGCTGGCACTTGGGACCCATCATTGGCATTTGTGATGGGTGGGGCATTGATCACCACAATGATCGGGTATCGCATTGTGTTTGGTCGCCATCACCCCATATTCGCAACCAAGTTCAGCATCCCTACGCGCAACGAAATTGACACACAGTTAATTGGCGGCGCAGCCGTGTTTGGCATTGGCTGGGGTATCGCAGGTTTTTGCCCCGGCGCATCAATTCCCGCCATCGGCAGCCTGAAATCCGAAGTGTTCATTTTCACCATCGCGATGATCGCGGGTATTTTGGTGGCGCGCGCGTTGAAAAACGGCCTGATGTCCAAGGCCAAAATATAATCAAAACAGGAGCATATAATGTATGACTATCCCGTTGATATGACCCAAAAACCCCTGATCAAAGGATTCTTTGATCAGGGTACGAATACTATTTCTTATGTGGTGACAGATCCCGCAACATCGGCCTGTGCGGTCTATGATACGGTGATGGATATTGATTATGCCGCGGGTGAAATCACATATGAACACGCCGATGCGATCATTACATATATCCGTGAAAATAACCTGACCCTTGAATGGATTATCGAAACCCATGTTCATGCGGATCACCTTTCGGCGGCACCCTATATCCAACAACAGCTGGGTGGGAAAATGGGGATTGGAGACAAAATCACCGTGATCCAAGATACCTTTGGCAAAATCTTTAACGAAGGCACGGAATTTGAACGCGACGGAAGCCAGTTTGACGCGCTATTCGCCGATGGTGATACCTATACAATTGGTGAATTGAACGCATTTGCCATTGCCACCCCTGGGCACACGCCGGCCTGTATGGTGCATGTGATTGGCGATGCGGCATTTGTCGGGGATACGTTGTTTATGCCAGATGGTGGTTCTGCGCGTTGCGATTTTCCCGGGGGCTCTGCGTCAGAATTATATGATTCAATTCAAAAGGTTCTGTCGCTACCCGATGATATGCGTCTGTTTATGTGCCACGATTACGGCCCGAATGGTCGCGACATTGCATGGGAAACCACCGTGGGCGAAGAGCGGAAAAACAACATTCATGTTGGCGATGGAAAAACCAAGGCGGATTTTGTGAAAATGCGCACACAGCGCGATGCAACCTTGGCCATGCCCAAACTGATTATTCCATCATTACAGGTGAATATGCGTGCGGGAAATGTTCCGGCCGATAAGGATGGCAATCCAATGCTCAAAGTGCCGATCAAAGGATTGAAAAACAGCTAGGGTAGGGTGATGGTCGTACCCCATTCCTTGCATTTCTTTGCCAAAGGTGCCGGCAATTTTTGATCCGTGAAAAACGTATCAATCGCGCCAAGTGATCCGATTTGTATCGGTGCGCTGCGTTTGAATTTTGAATGATCTGATACCAAAAATGTTTTGCGTGCTTGGCGAATGATGGTTTGGCTGACGCCCACTTCTTGGATGTCGAAATCCAGAATATCACCGTCATCGTCCAGTGCAGAACACCCAATAATCGCCAGATCAAATTTGAACATTTCAATTGCACGGATGGTCAGATTGCCAATCAACCCGCCATCGGATCGGCGCAAACTACCGCCAACCACTACGATTTCGCAATCCGCGTTATCAACCAAGATATTGGCGACATTCATATTGTTGGTCACAACCATCAGGTTTTTGTGAAACAGCAATTCACGTGCCACGGCTTCTGTGTTGGTGCCGATGTTGATGAAAACAGATGAACCATTGGGGATGCTTGCTGCACAGGCCTTTGCGATTTTGGCTTTGGCCTCGGCGTTTAATTGGCGGCGTTCCTCGTATCCGATGTTGGATACACCAGATGGCAATATCGCACCGCCATGCACGCGTTCCAATTTCCCCGCATCGGCCAATTCGGACAGATCGCGGCGAATGGTTTGCAAGGTGACGCCGAATTTTTCGGCCAAGCCATCAACGGTCACTTTGCCTTCGGCGCGCGCGGCCTTAAGAATATCTGGATGGCGAAAACTTTGTGACACGTCTGTTCTCCTGCATGGTGTTTAACAGAATATGTTTTCTTTTGTGTGGTTTGCAAGAATTCTCCATCAAATTCACGATATTCGTGACGTTTTGGTCAAGTTCACAAACGAACATAAACGAACATTTTTCGTTGACAAAGGAACATTGCAGGTGTTTCATCAATGCTCATCACCACACTTGGGAGGTATGGGTGACAGATTCGCTGCACAATCGTGAAATGACAGATGTGTTCATCATTGGTGGGGGCATCAATGGCTGTGGCATCGCGCGTGATGCGGTGGGCCGTGGGTTATCTGTGACCTTGGCTGAAATGAACGATCTGGCCTCTGCCACATCATCGGCATCGACAAAATTGTTTCATGGCGGATTGCGATATCTTGAATATTTTGAGGTTCGCTTGGTGCGCGAAGCGTTAAAAGAACGCGAAACATTGCTGCGTGCCATGCCTCATATCAGCTGGCCCAAGCGTTTCGTGTTGCCCTATCACAAGGATATGCGGTTCGAAGGCGAAACGCCGATTTCGCGAATGTTAAGCGTGATCATGCCGTGGATGAAGGGGCGTCGTCCTGCATGGCTTATCCGATTTGGTTTGTTTTTATATGACAATCTTGGTGGGCGAAAAATATTGCCTGGGACAACCACCGTTGATCTGAAAACAGATATTGTCGGTCAGGCTTTGCAGAAACGATTTTCCAAAGCATATGAATATTCCGATTGCTGGATCGAAGATTCACGTCTTGTGGTGTTAAACGCGCGTGATGCACAGGCGCGCGGTGCAAAAATCATGACCCGCACCAAAGTCACATCAGCCAAACGTATCGATGGCATATGGCAGGTGGATGTAACCGATCAAAACACAGGTGAATCCAAAACAATTCATGCCCGCATGTTGGTCAATGCAGGTGGGCCATGGGTGAAAAAGGTTCTGCAAGACACAGCACATGTGCAATCGAATGAGGGTGTGCGCCTTGTCCGCGGAAGCCATATCGTCACACGCCAATTGTTTGATCATGATAAATGCTATTTCTTCCAAGGCGAAGATGGGCGCATTATTTTTGCAATTCCGTATGAAAATGATTTCACGCTGATTGGTACTACAGATGCCGATCATACTGATCCAAATGATAAACCCCACTGCACCGATGCAGAGGCGGATTATTTATGCAAATTTGCATCGCAATACTTTGAAAAATCTGTCACACGTGAAGATATCGTTTGGACATATGCAGGTGTGCGCCCATTGTACGATGATGGCGCAACTTCGGCCACCGCGGCCACGCGCGATTATGTTTTAAAGATTGACGATGCGGATGGGCATGCGCCAATATTGAATGTATTCGGCGGTAAAATTACGACCTATCGAAAACTGGCAGAACATGCGCTGGGAAAAATCACCCCGTATTTTGAAAATACATCGGATGGGTGGACAGCGGGCGTTGCATTGCCAGGGGGTGATTTTCCCGTTGATGGTGTGGATGCATTAATTGCAAACCTGAAACGTGATTACGATTTTCTTGATGATTTCTGGGCGCGTCGTTTGATCAAAGCCTATGGCACAGAAGCCGCACAAATTTTGGGTGACGCCAAGGTGGCGGATGATCTGGGTGTTGCATTTGGTGCAACCCTAACAGCGCGTGAAATCAGCTGGTTGATGGACAAAGAATACGCACAAACCGCAGAGGATGTTGTCTGGCGGCGGTCGCGTTTAGGGCTGCGCATGAGCGCGGATGAAATTTCGAATTTGAATACATGGATGCAAAGTGGCGCGAATGCCGATGGGGATATCACCATCGCAAGCTAACTTTGTTGGGAGGCAAAGATGACTTTGGAATTAAAAGGCGTGTCAAAGGTTGTGAATGGGCAAACGCACATTTACCCCACCGATTTGACATTGCAAAAGGGCACGATGAATGTGCTGCTTGGGCCGACATTATCGGGGAAAACATCCCTGATGCGGCTGATGGCGGGTTTGGATGTGCCAAATACGGGGCGCATCATTTGGAATGGTGATGATGTTACGGGCATGCGTGTGCAGGATCGCAAGGTTGCGATGGTGTATCAACAATTCATCAACTACCCATCCATGACAGTTTACGACAATATCGCATCTCCAATGCGCCTATTGGGTAAATCAGCATCGGAAATTGATGCGGCTGTACGCAAAACCGCCGATTTGATGCAGCTTACCCCAATGTTGGATCGCAAACCGCTTGAATTGTCTGGTGGGCAACAACAACGCTGCGCTCTTGCGCGTGCTTTGGTCAAGGATGCGGGGCTGGTGTTGTTGGATGAACCACTGGCGAACCTTGATTATAAATTGCGCGAAGAATTGCGCGCTGAAATCCCCAAGATTTTCGCAGAGGCTGGCAGCATATTTGTATACGCTACAACAGAACCAGAAGAGGCATTGTTGCTGGGCGGGAACACCGCCACATTATGGGAAGGGCGCGTAACCCAATTTGACGAAACCCCAACCGTTTATCGCAACCCAATTGATGCCACCACTGCGCGTGTGTTTTCCGATCCACCGATGAATTTCTTATCTGTGACCAAGGCGGGTAAAAAGCTATCGTTTGGTGATGGGCAATCGGCATCGGCAACGGGTGCGATGGCGGATCTGGCCGATGGGCAATACACGGCGGGGTTCCGTCCAAATCATGTGGAATTGAAACGCGCGGCAAAATCCGATCTGGAATTTGATACAAAATTGGTTGTGACCGAAATTACCGGTTCCGAAACATTTGTGCATCTTGATCACCATGGTGATCGCTGGGTTGGGTTGATCCACGGGGTGCAGAATTTGGAACTGGGCGCAGCGCTGCCTGTGTATCTGAACCCATCGTATATTTACATGTTTGATGCCAATGGCGCACTTGTCGCCCCCGCATCATACGCAACAGCGGCATAGAGGCGGGAAATGGCAAAAATTACACTGGAAAATTTGGCACATTCATACCTGCCCAACCCAAGCAGCGAAGATGATTATGCGCTCAAAGAATTGAACCACGAATGGGTGGATGGCGAGGCATATGCATTGCTGGGATCGTCTGGTTGTGGGAAATCAACGTTGTTGAATATCATCTCTGGTCTGTTGCAACCTTCACAAGGGCGCATCTTGTTTAATGATGTGGATGTAACAGATCAACCCACCGCCGAACGCAACATCGCACAGGTGTTTCAGTTCCCTGTGGTGTACGACACAATGACCGTGCGTGATAATTTGGCATTTCCACTGCGCAATCGCGGTGCGGATGCATCTTATGTTGCACAGCGCGTGCAACAGATCGGTGAAATGATCGGGATGGAGGCTGAACTGGATCGCAAGGCACGCGGTCTGACCGCTGATGCGAAACAAAAAATCAGCCTTGGTCGTGGCATGGTGCGCGAAGACGTGAACGCATTGTTGTTTGATGAACCGCTCACCGTGATTGACCCCCATATGAAATGGGAATTGCGCACACAGTTAAAACAGCTTCACCATGATTTTGGTCATACGATGATTTACGTGACCCACGATCAGACAGAGGCATTGACCTTCGCCGATAAGGTGGTGGTGATGTATGACGGTGGCGTTGTGCAAATGGGCACACCCCAAGAATTATTTGAAACACCTGAACATACATTCGTGGGTTATTTCATCGGTTCACCGGGGATGAATTTTCTGGATGCCGAAATCGCGGGGCGTCATGCCAATATCGCAGGCACGCAAATTGATTTGGGTGCAGGATACGGCGCAATTGATGGCAAAACACAGGTGGGCGTGCGCCCTGAATTCACTCGTTTGGGAACGGGTAACGAAGGTTTGCCCATCAACATCACACGTATTGAGGATGTCGGGCGTCACAAAATTGTACGCGCCGATTACAAGGGCCAAGAAATCAACATTATCGCCGACGAAGGCCAAGAAATTGGCGCAGATATGAACCGCGTTGTGTTCGATCCTGCGGGGATCAATGTTTACGCCAATGATTGGCGCGTCAAAGGGGAGGCGGCGTAATGGAAAAAACTGTTAATCAAAAGGCATGGTTTCTGATCCTGCCCGTGTTGATCTTGGTGGCGTTTTCCGCCGTGATCCCTTTGATGACCGTGGTGAATTATTCCGTTCAGGATACATTCGGCAATAACCAATTTTTCTGGGCAGGTTTGGAATGGTTCGAAGAATTGTTGCATTCTGAACGTCTGCATGATGCGCTGGGCCGTCAGATTATATTCTCGCTCATCATCCTTGCGATCGAAGTCCCGCTTGGCATTTTTATTGCCTTGAACATGCCCAAAAAGGGTTTCTGGGCATCGTTGTGTTTGGTGTTGATGTCGCTGCCATTGTTGATCCCATGGAATGTGGTTGGCACAATTTGGCAAATCTTTGGGCGCGTTGATATTGGCCTGTTGGGTTATACGCTCGATAAACTTGGCTTTGCCTATAACTATACCCAAGATAGCTTTGCCGCGTGGGTCACGGTGATCGTGATGGATGTGTGGCATTGGACATCATTGGTGGCATTGCTGGCCTATGCGGGTTTGCAATCCATTCCCGATGCCTATTACCAAGCTGCAAAAATCGATCAGGCAAGCCGTTGGAAAGTGTTCCGCTTTATCGAATTGCCAAAAATGCAGGGCGTTTTGATGATCGCGATCTTGCTGCGCTTTATGGATAGTTTCATGATCTATACCGAACCGTTTGTTGTAACGGGCGGTGGGCCAGGTAACTCCACCACATTCTTGTCGATTGATCTGGTGAAAATGGCACTTGGCCAATTTGATCTGGGGCCAGCGGCTGCGTTTTCAATCATGTACTATCTGGTGATCCTGTTGATTTCATACGTATTCTACACAGTGATGACCAACCTAGATAAACGGGACGGTGTATAATGGCACATTCTGGTAAAAAACCTCGCATCAACTCGCGCGCGATTGTGATGACGCTTTATTTGGTGTTCTTGCTCTTGCCGATTTATTGGCTGTTGAACATGAGCCTGAAAACCAACGAGGAAATCCTCAGCGTGTTTTCAATCTGGCCGCGTAACCTGACATTTGCCAATTATGCGACCATTTTAACGGATGCATCGTGGTATATGGGTTACGTCAATTCATTGATCTATGTGGTGATGAATACGGTGATCTCATTGGTGGTGGCATTGCCCGCGGCCTATGCGTTCAGCCGCTATTCATTCATGGGTGACAAACATCTGTTTTTCTGGCTGTTGACCAATCGCATGGCACCCCCTGCGGTGTTTGCACTGCCGTTTTTCCAACTGTATTCATCGGTTGGATTGTTTGACACACATATCGCTGTGGCCTTGGCGCATTGTTTGTTCAATGTCCCATTGGCGGTGTGGATCCTAGAGGGTTTCATGCGCGGCGTTCCCAAAGAAATTGATGAAACAGCCTATATTGACGGGTATTCATTCCCGCGCTTTTTCATCAAGATTTTCACACCATTGATTGCATCTGGCATCGGTGTGGCGGCGTTTTTCTGTTTCATGTTCTCATGGGTGGAATTGTTGTTGTCACGCACCCTGACCAGTGTCGAGGCTAAACCAATCGCGGCTGCAATGACGCGCACAGTGTCTGCATCCGGTCTTGATTGGGGCGTGCTGGCGGCGGCGGGTATTCTGACGATTATCCCTGGTGCATTGGTGATCTATTTCGTTCGCAACTATATCGCCAAGGGTTTCGCCCTTGGGCGGGTTTAACAGGAGGATTTGCAAATGGCATGGATGGCATGGACAACCCCGACCGCACTGTTTTTTGTAATCATCGCCTGTATTTTGGTGACATTCACCATACTGGCAATCAAATTCCCCGAAACGCCACGGCTTGGTGTTTTGCGGATCGAAACCACGCGGGGTGATCGTCTGTTCATCACGCTACTGGGCTCTGCTTTTATCAATTTGGCATGGCTTGGGCTGGTTGGCGCATCGCAACCCTTTGCGCTTATCGTTTGTCTGATCTACGCAGTGGGCGTTTTCCGCTGGGTTTGATTGGGCGTTTCTTGGGCTGGGCCTTTGCGCCCATCTCGTCATCAAAGTTCTTTTTGGGAGGTACATAATGAACTTTAATCTTAAATCCACAACGGCGATGGGGCTTGCAGTTAGCATGCTTGCAACGCCAATGTTTGCGGATATGGATGCTGCCAAGTCTTTCTTGGACGCTGAAATCGGTGATCTGTCCGCGCTAAGCCGTGCAGATCAAGAAGCAGAAATGCAATGGCTGATTGATGCGGCGAAACCATTCGCTGGCATGGAAATCAAGGTTGTATCCGAAACCATCACAACACATGAATATGAATCCAAAGTGTTGGCGCCAGCGTTTGAAAAAATCACAGGGATCAAAGTAACCCATGATTTGATCGGCGAAGGCGACGTGGTTGAAAAGCTGCAAACGCAAATGCAATCTGGTGAAAACATCTATGATGGTTACATCAACGATTCCGATTTGATCGGCACACACTGGCGTTATCAACAGGTGCGCAACCTGACGGATTGGATGGCAGGCGAAGGTGCAGATGTCACCAGCCCGACATTGGATCTGGATGATTTCATCGGCTTGTCCTTTACAACCGGTCCTGATGATAAACTGTACCAATTGCCAACACAGCAATTCGCGAACCTCTATTGGTTCCGTTATGATTGGTTCAACGACGAACAAAACAAAGCCGATTTCAAAGAGCAATTCGGCTATGATTTGGGCGTTCCTGTAAACTGGTCTGCATATGAAGACATCGCTGAATTCTTCACAGGTCGTGACTTGTCACGTCTGGGCGTTGAAGGCGAGGTTTATGGCAACATGGATTACGGTAAAAAAGACCCATCATTGGGTTGGCGTTACACCGATGCGTGGTTGTCAATGGCAGGTGCTGGCGACAAGGGTGAACCAAACGGTTTGCCAGTGGACGAATGGGGTATTCGCGTGAATGAAAATTCACAACCCGTTGGTTCATGTGTTGCACGCGGTGGTGCCACCAACGGCCCAGCAGCGGTTTATGCTGTGACCAAAGCCATCGAATGGTTGGAAAAATATTCTCCACCTGCGGCGGCTGGTATGACATTTAGCGAAGCTGGCCCAATTCCGGCCCAAGGTAATGTTGCGCAACAAATGTTCTGGTACACTGCGTTTACTGCGGCATCTGTGGAACCAGATCTGCCTGTGATGAACGAAGACGGCACGCCAAAATGGCGTATGGCGCCATCACCACACGGTGCATATTGGTCCGAAGGTACCAAAATTGGTTACCAAGATGCGGGTTCATGGACATTGATGAAATCAACACCTGTTGACCGTGCAAAGGCCGCTTGGTTATATGCACAATTCGTCACATCCAAAACCGTTGACGTGAAGAAAGCACACACTGGTCTGACATTCATTCGTGAATCCACAGTTCAGCACGAAAGCTTTACCGAACGCGCACCAAAATTGGGTGGCTTGGTTGAATTTTATCGTTCACCAGCACGCGTTCAGTGGTCACCAACAGGTACCAATGTTCCTGATTATCCAAAACTGGCACAGTTGTGGTGGCAGAACATCGGTGATGCAATGTCAGGTGCGAAAACACCACAAGAGGCATTGGATTCACTTTGTGAAGAACAGGAACGTGTTTTGGAACGTCTAGAACGCGCAGGCGTTCAAGGTGATCTTGGTCCAAAATTGAACGAACCACGTGATCCAGCAGAATGGTTGGCTGAACCAGGTGCGCCAAAGGCGAAACTGGCAAACGAAGACGAAGAGCCAAAAACCGTGAGCTATGACGATTTGATCGCGTCTTGGAAATAAGCATTGTCTGGGGCGTTCGCGCCCCGACAACTCCTCCTCTCGTGGCTTGACATCACATTGGATTTGATCAGATTTATGTCTTGCCAATCTGCGGCTCTTGTTGATGCAAGGGCCGCTTCTTTTAGATTTCAAAGGTACGCCATGACCCATATTCTTGCCATTGATCAGGGAACCACATCTAGCCGCGCAATTTTATTTGATTCCAACATGGAAATCACCGCAACGGCACAAGAGGAATTTGAACAACATTTCCCCGATTCAGGGTGGGTGGAACATGACCCAAGCGATCTGTGGTCTACGACCGCGGGCACCTGTCGCAATGTGATTGAACGCGCAGGATTGTCTGAAAAAGACATCACGGCAATTGGCATCACCAATCAGCGCGAAACCACCGTTGTTTGGGATCGCAAAACCGGCAAGGCGATTTATAACGCCATCGTCTGGCAGGATCGACGCACGGCCGATTATTGTCGCGAGTTGCGCGACGCTGGGCACGAGGATATGTTCACCGAAAAAACGGGTCTGTTGTTGGACCCATATTTTTCGGGCACGAAATTAAAATGGATTTTGGATCATGTTGATGGGGCACGTGATCGCGCGGCGGCGGGTGAATTGCTGTTTGGCACGGTCGATTCATTTTTGATCTGGAAATTAACGGGTGGGCGCGAACATGTGACCGATGCCACCAATGCCGCACGCACATTGTTATATGACATCCGCAAAGGCCGCTGGAGCAAAACCATCTGCGATCTGTTGGATATCCCGATGGAAATGTTGCCAACGGTCAAAGATTGCGCCGCTGATTTTGGCATGACCCGAGCCGATCTGTTTGGCCGTGAAATTCCCATTTTGGGCGTTGCGGGGGATCAACAGGCCGCCACCATCGGACAGGCCTGTTTTGAACCGGGGATGATGAAATCGACCTATGGTACGGGCTGTTTTGCATTGATGAACACGGGTGATACACCTGTTGTGTCGCAAAACCGATTGCTGGCCACGATTGGTTATCAATTGGATGGCAAACCAACCTATGCGCTGGAAGGGTCGATATTTATCGCAGGTGCGGTTGTGCAATGGTTGCGCGATGGATTGCAAATCATTCGCGATGCCAAAGAAACCCAACCGCTGGCGGAATCAGCGGATGATCATCAAACGGTGATTATGGTGCCTGCGTTTACGGGGTTGGGCGCACCCTATTGGAATGCGGAATGTCGCGGTGCGATCTATGGTCTGACACGTAATTCTGGCCCAGCCGAATTTGCACGTGCAGCGCTTGAAAGTGTCGGATACCAAACCCGCGATTTGTTGGAAGCAATGCACGCCGATTGGAAAGGCGAAGTAAACGATAGCACATTGCGCGTTGATGGCGGGATGAGCGCATCAGATTGGGCGATGCAATTTTTGTCCGACATTATCGGTGCGCCCGTTGATCGCCCAAAGGTATTGGAAACAACCGCATTGGGCGCGGCATGGCTTGCAGGGATGCGTGCGGGGATTTACCCGTCCAAAGAAGATTTCGCAAAATCATGGGCGCTTGATCGCAAATTCACACCCGATATGGATGAAACCACCCGCGCAGAAAAATACGCAGGCTGGAAACGCGCTGTGGATGCCACATTGACCGTTTAGGGCAAATTCAACGGGGGCGGTTTCACATATCTGTGCTGCCCCTTGAATTCCCTCGCAAAGACTCGTAATTAAACGCTTGATCAGATCAAGGAGCCGCCAAATGGCACGCACAAACCCGCTCACCTTTATTGCGCAAGTCCGCGCAGAAGTCGCCAAAGTTGTTTGGCCAACCCGCCGTGAAACCACAATCACAACAATCATGGTTTTTATCATGGCGTTTTTTGCGGCAACTTTCTTTTTTATCGTCGATCAAATCGTAAAGTTGGGTTTGAACGGAATTCTTGGGATAGGCGGTTGAATTCAAACGGTTTTGGGTTTAAACGCCTGTAATCCACAGTAGATTAGCGCGCAGCGATTCGGTTTGCGCGCCTTTTTATTGTCGGTCGGCAATCAGGTAACTGATTGTTTAACAATGGTTTTTGGGGCGGTTTGCCCGTCCTTAAGAAGGCGTCGAGCATTATGGCAAAACGGTGGTATTCGGTAAGCGTACTTTCGAATTACGAAAAGAAAGTAAAAGAAGCGATCGACGAGGCAGTCGAGCAAGAAGGCTTGCAAGACGAAATCGAACAGGTCCTTGTACCAACCGAAGAAGTGGTCGAAGTGCGCCGCGGCAAGAAATACAATGTCGAGCGTCGCTTTATGCCAGGTTATATTTTGGTGCGTATGGAGATGACCGAAAAAGGTTATCACCTGATCAACAACACCAACCGTGTGACGGGTTTTCTGGGGCAACCAGGTAAACCAAGCCCGATGCGCGATTCAGAAGTAAGTTATATCCTTAACCAAGTTGAGGAAGGCGCGGAAAATCCACGCACTTTGATCGCCTACGAAGTTGGCGAACAGGTAAACGTCACCGACGGCCCGTTCGAGGGTTTCGCTGGCACCGTGGAAGAGGTGGACGAAGAAAACGCCCGCTTGAAAGTTTCCGTATCAATCTTTGGTCGGGCAACCCCGGTCGAACTCGAATACACACAGGTGAATAAACAAACCTAGTGTTGTGCATGTGGGAGGAGCGGATCACGCGTGATCCAAACCGCACCACACCAAATTGATCAGATGGGCACGCGGCCCAAATGATCGGAGCTAAAGGAGGCCATAATGGCTAAAAAAGTTGCTGGCACGATGAAACTGCAGGTTCCTGCAGGTCAAGCCAACCCATCACCACCCGTTGGTCCTGCGCTGGGTCAGCGCGGCATTAACATCATGGAATTCTGTAAAGCGTTCAACGCAAAAACACAGGAAATGGAAGCGGGCGCACCTTGCCCAACAGTTATCACGTATTACGTTGATAAATCTTTCACCATGGACATCAAAACGCCACCTGCGTCTTACTACTTGAAAAAAGCAGCGAAACTGAAATCTGGTGCGAAAACACCAAGCCGCGAAATCGTTGGCACAGTGACTGCGAAACAAGTGAAAGAAATCGCAGAAGCGAAAATGAAAGATTTGAACGCAAACGATATCGACGCTGCGATGAAAATCATCATGGGTTCTGCCCGTTCAATGGGCATCGAGGTGAAGTAATGGCGAAACACGGTAAAAGAACAACCGCAGCACGCGAAGCATTTGCTGGCAAATCTGCAGTTACTGTTGAAGAAGCTGTTGCTTTGGTTAAAGGCAACGCAAATGCAAAATTTGACGAAACAGTTGATATTGCTGTGAACTTGGGTGTTGACCCACGTCACGCTGATCAAATGGTTCGTGGTGTTGTATCCTTGCCAAATGGCACAGGTAAAACAATGCGCGTTGCGGTTTTTGCACGTGATGCAAAAGCAGAAGAAGCAAAAGCAGCGGGTGCCGACATCGTTGGCGCAGAAGACCTGATGGAAATCGTTCAGGGCGGCAAGATCGAATTCGATCGTTGTATCGCAACACCTGACATGATGGCCGTTGTTGGTCGTCTTGGTAAAGTATTGGGTCCACGTAACCTGATGCCAAACCCACGCGTTGGTACAGTGACAATGGACGTTAAGGCCGCTGTCGAAGCTGCCAAAGGCGGCGAAGTCCAGTTCAAAGTTGAAAAAGCAGGCGTTGTGCACGCAGGTGTTGGTAAAACATCATTTGACGAAGCAAAACTCGCTGAAAACGTAAAAGCGTTTGTTGCTGCTGTTCAAAAAGCAAAACCAGAAGGTGCCAAAGGCGCATACATGAAAAAGATCGCTTTGTCGTCCACAATGGGCCCAAGCGTTACTTTGGATGTTGATGCCTTCCTGAAAGGTTAATGAATTTTGCTGGCGTGCAAGCGCCAGCAGATATGACGGGGATCGCAAGATTGTCGTCAACTGTCCGAGACGGTGGGTGCTGCTACAAACAGCTTAATCTCCTGCCTGAGATGGGAACCGAACAATTTTCGCCTTCGGGTGATTTTGGGAGGGAACCGGAACGGACCCTAACTGCTGATCTGCCGCGAATATGGTGGGTTAGTGAAACTGAGCCGGGGGGTGAATTTTGCCCCTCAAATTTGGAGAAACACTGTGGATAGAGCCCAAAAAGAAGCACTGGTCGATGAACTTGGCCAAATCTTCACGGACTCTGGTGTTGTCGTAGTATCTCACTATGCCGGCATTACAGTTGCAGAAATGCAAGACTTCCGTGCGCGCATGCGCGAAGCGGGTGGTTTTGTACGTGTTGCCAAAAACAAGCTCGCCAAAATCGCTCTTGAAGGCAAGCCATGCGAAAGCATTTCAGGCATGTTGGATGGAATGACTGTCCTATCTTATTCAGAGGACCCAGTTGCCGCGGCGAAAGTCACGGAAGCTTATGCCAAAGATAACGCCAAGCTCGTTATCCTTGGGGGTGCAATGGGTGAGAACGCATTGGACGTTGCCGGTGTCAAAGCTGTTGCCGCTATGCCGTCACGCGAGGAGCTTATTGCTTCTATCGTTGGCTGTATTGGTGCTCCTGCTTCGAATATCGCTGGTGCAATTGGCGCGCCTGCTTCCAACATCGCTTCCATCTTGGAAACGATCGAAGAAAAGGCTGCATAAGCATACTGCAAATGTAATTCGGTGTCGTGAAAATGACATCACTGGAAACAGAACTAAAACTGAAACGGAACATATCAAATGGCTGATATTAAAAAACTAGCAGAAGAAATCGTAGGCCTTACGCTTTTGGAAGCACAAGAACTGAAAACACTTCTTAAAGACGAGTACGGCATCGAGCCTGCTGCTGGTGGCGCTGTAATGGTTGCTGGCGCAGCTGGTGGCGACGCTGGTGGTGCTGCAGAAGAAAAAGACGAATTCGACGTAATTCTGAAATCTGCAGGCGACAAGAAAATCAACGTGATCAAAGAAGTACGTGCGATCACTGGTTTGGGTCTGAAAGAAGCAAAAGACTTGGTTGAAGCTGGCGGCAAAGCTGTCAAAGAAGGCGCAACCAAAGCTGAAGCAGAAGAAATCAAGAAGAAGCTTGAAGAAGCTGGCGCTGAAATCGAACTGAAGTAATTCAGTTGGGCATCTAGCCCGCTAAAATATTAGGCTGGCCTCGCGGTTTCGTGGGGCCAGCCGATCCTGTCTTTCTAGGGGCCTTTGCACAAGACCTCTTGAAAGACAGGGAAAATTCGGGAGCCATGGGTAGGGAACCTTGGCAAGAATAGGATTTTCCTTGTTCAGTTGGCCTTTGTACGGCGGTGCCCGACGCCCGTGCAAGGTGGACAATAAAGAGGTGAAGACGAGCATGGCTCAGACGCATTCAGGTTTTAAACGAATCCGCAAACATTATGGCAAAATCCGCGAAGTTTTGGATATGCCGAACCTTATTCAGGTACAGAAAAGCTCTTACGATCTGTTCTTGCGCTCTGGTGATCAACCAGAACCAATGACAGGCGAAGGCATCAATGGTGTTTTCCAATCCGTATTTCCAATCAAAGATTTTAACGAAACTTCCGTTTTGGAATTCGTAAAATACGAGCTGGAAAAACCCAAATACGATGTTGAAGAATGTCAGCAACGCGACATGACTTACTCCGCTCCGCTTAAGGTGACATTGCGCCTTATCGTGTTTGATGTGGACGAAGACACAGGTGCGCGTTCCGTCAAAGACATCAAAGAACAAGACGTGTTCATGGGTGATATGCCTTTGATGACACCAAATGGTACGTTCGTTGTGAACGGCACCGAGCGTGTGATCGTATCCCAAATGCACCGCTCACCTGGTGTGTTCTTTGATCACGACCGTGGCAAAACCCATTCTTCTGGTAAATTGTTATTCGCCAGCCGCATCATTCCCTATCGCGGTTCATGGTTGGATTTCGAATTTGACGCAAAAGACATGGTTTACGCACGTATCGACCGTCGTCGTAAATTGCCTGTTACAACATTGTTGTACGCACTTGGTCTGGACCAAGAAGGTATCTGTGATGCCTATTACGATTCTGTTGATTACACTTACGATGCCAAGAAAAAAGCATGGAAAACCAAGTTTTTCCCAGAACGCGTTCGCGGCACAAAACCAACCCTTGATATCGTAGATGCAAAAACGGGCGAAGTGATTGCAGAAGCGGGCAAGAAAGTTACGCCGCGCACAGTGAAAAAACTGATCGACGAAGGCAAAGTAACCGACGTGTTGGTGCCATATGAAGGCGTGATCGGGCGTTTCGCGGCCAAAGATATCATCAACGAAGAAACCGGTGAAATCTATGTCGAGGCAGGCGGTGAATTGACCGTTGAATATGACAAAGATGACAACATCATCGGCGGCACAGTCCATGCGTTGTTGGATGCGGGCGTGAAAACGATCCCAACTTTGGACATCGATAACGTCAATGTAGGCCCATATATCCGCACAACTATGGCGGCTGATAAAAACCTCAACCGCGAAACCGCGTTGATGGATATTTATCGTGTGATGCGCCCAGGCGAGCCACCGACCGTTGATGCAGCATCTGCATTGTTCGACAGCCTGTTCTTTGATTCAGAGCGTTATGATCTGTCTGCGGTTGGCCGTGTGAAAATGAACATGCGTCTGCAATTGGATGCAGAAGACACCCAACGCACTTTGCGCAAAGAAGACATCATTGCCGTGATCAAAGGTCTGGTTGACCTGCGTGATGGCAAAGGCGACGTTGACGACATCGACCACCTTGGTAACCGCCGCGTGCGTTCGGTAGGTGAATTGATGGAAAACCAATATCGTGTTGGCCTGTTACGTATGGAACGCGCGATCAAAGAACGCATGTCATCTGTCGAAATCGACACGATCATGCCACAAGATTTGATCAATGCGAAACCAGCCGCTGCTGCGGTACGTGAATTCTTTGGTTCCAGCCAATTGTCACAATTTATGGACCAAACAAACCCATTGTCAGAAGTCACGCACAAACGTCGTCTGTCTGCGCTTGGGCCAGGTGGTTTGACACGTGAACGCGCAGGCTTTGAGGTTCGCGACGTTCACCCAACACATTATGGTCGTATGTGTCCGATTGAAACGCCAGAGGGTCCAAACATTGGTTTGATCAACTCGCTTGCATCATTCGCACGTGTGAACAAATACGGTTTCATCGAAACACCATACCGCCGAGTCGAGGATGGTAAGGTTACGGATGATGTGCAATACATGTCCGCCACCGAAGAAATGCGTTTCACTGTTGCGCAGGCAAACGCGCAATTGGACGAAGGCGGTAAATTTGCCAATGATCTCGTGTCAACACGTGAAGCTGGCGAATACGCGTTGAACCCACCAGAGCGTATTGATTACATCGACGTTAGCCCAAAACAGCTAGTGTCTGTTGCGGCATCTTTGATCCCGTTCTTGGAAAACGACGACGCCAACCGCGCGTTGATGGGTTCCAACATGCAACGTCAAGCCGTGCCATTGTTAAAAGCAGACGCACCGTTTGTGGGTACTGGTATTGAACAAGTTGTTGCACGCGATTCAGGTGCGGCAATCACGGCGCGCCGTGGTGGTATCATCGACCAAGTTGACGCGATGCGTATCGTTGTGCGCGTAACCGATGCAATGGAAGCAGGCGATCCGGGTGTGGATATTTACCGTCTGCGTAAATTCCAACGTTCAAACCAAAACACATGTATCAACCAACGCCCATTGGTAAAGGTTGGCGATCGTGTCACTGCTGGTGAAGTTGTGGCCGATGGCCCATCAACAGATATCGGTGAATTGGCGCTTGGTAAAAACGTGCTCGTCGCGTTTATGCCTTGGAACGGTTACAACTACGAAGACTCGATCCTGATTTCAGAACGTATCGTAAAAGACGACGTATTCACATCTGTCCACATCGAAGAATTCGAAGTGGCTGCACGTGATACGAAGCTTGGCCCAGAGGAAATCACACGTGATATTCCAAACGTGGGCGAAGAAGCGCTGCGTAATTTGGACGAAGCGGGTATCGTTTACATCGGTGCAGAGGTTGGCCCAGCGGATATCTTGGTTGGTAAAATCACACCAAAAGGCGAAAGCCCAATGACACCAGAAGAAAAACTTCTGCGTGCCATCTTTGGTGAAAAAGCATCTGATGTGCGTGACACATCATTGCGTGTCCCACCAGGTGATTATGGTACAATCGTAGAGGTGCGTGTGTTTAACCGCCATGGCATCGACAAAGACGAACGTGCGTTGCAAATCGAACGTGAAGAGGTTGAACGCCTTGCACGTGACCGCGACGACGAGGTCGATATCCTTGATCGTAACATCTATGCCCGTCTCAAAGACATGCTGATCGGCAAAAAGGCTGTGAAAGGCCCCAAAGGCATCAAATCTGGTTCAACCATTGATGATGAATTGCTGGAAAGCCTGAGCCGTGGTTTGTGGTGGCAGTTGGCACTGGAAGACGACAAAGACGCATCCGAAATGGAAGCCTTGAACAAACAATACGAAATCCAAAAGAAATCTTTGGAAGCACGTTTTGAAGACAAGGTTGAAAAAGTACGTCGCGGCGATGATCTTCCGCCCGGTGTGATGAAAATGGTCAAAGTTTTCATCGCGGTGAAACGCAAATTGCAACCGGGTGATAAAATGGCCGGTCGTCACGGCAACAAAGGTGTGATTTCACGCGTTGTTCCCGAAGAAGACATGCCGTTCTTGGCTGATGGTACACCTGTTGATTTCTGTCTGAACCCACTTGGCGTTCCATCACGTATGAACGTTGGTCAGATTTTGGAAACTCACATGGGCTGGGCCGCACGCGGTTTGGGTAAATCCATTGATGAATCGTTGAAAGAATATCGTCGTTCAGGTGACATGACACCTGTCCAAGAAGCGATGAAAATCGCCTATGGCGATGATCTGTATGACGAAGTCATCAAGGACATGACCCAAGACGAATTGCTGGAAGCAGCGGGTAACGTCACCAACGGTGTGCCAATCGCAACACCTGTATTTGACGGTGCAAAAGAGGCTGATGTGAACGATGCGCTGACACGTGCAGGGTTCGAAACATCTGGTCAATCTGTACTGTTTGATGGCCGCACGGGCGAACAATTCGCACGTAAGGTTACAGTTGGTGTGAAATACTTGTTGAAACTGCATCACCTTGTGGATGACAAAATCCACGCGCGTTCAACTGGGCCATACAGCCTTGTCACACAGCAACCGCTGGGTGGTAAAGCACAGTTCGGCGGACAGCGTTTCGGTGAGATGGAAGTTTGGGCGCTGGAAGCATATGGCGCAGCTTACACATTGCAGGAAATGTTGACTGTCAAATCTGATGACGTTGCAGGCCGTACCAAAGTGTACGAAAGCATCGTCAAAGGCGAAGACAACTTCGAAGCTGGTATTCCAGAATCGTTTAACGTGCTTGTCAAAGAAATCCGCTCACTGGGCCTTAACGTCCAGTTGCTGGATGCGGAGAGCGAGTAGGCGTTCGCGCCTGCTCCTTCAACTGAACTCGAGATTAGGATCTAAAAATGAACCAAGAAATCACGAACAACCCGTTCAACCCCGTCCAGCCGCCCAAGACTTTTGATGAAATTCAAATTTCTTTGGCGTCTCCTGAACGGATTCTGTCATGGTCTTTCGGCGAAATCAAAAAGCCTGAAACCATTAACTATCGTACATTCAAACCAGAACGCGATGGCCTGTTCTGTGCGCGTATCTTTGGCCCGATCAAAGATTACGAATGTCTGTGCGGCAAATATAAACGCATGAAATACCGCGGCGTTGTCTGCGAAAAATGTGGTGTTGAAGTTACGCTTCAAAAAGTACGTCGTGAACGTATGGGCCACATTGATTTGGCGGCACCTGTTGCACATATCTGGTTCCTGAAATCATTGCCGTCCCGCATCGGTTTGATGCTGGATATGACATTGCGTGAACTGGAACGTGTGTTGTATTTCGAACAATACGTTGTCATCGAACCGGGTTTGACCGACCTTAACTATGGTCAAATGCTGAACGAAGACGAATACATGGAAGCCCAAGATCAATACGGCGAAGATGCATTCAACGCTGGTATCGGGGCCGAAGCGATCCGTGAAATGTTGTCTAACATCGATTTGGAAGCAGAAGCAGAACAGCTTCGCGAAGAATTGGCCGAAGCAACTGGCGAATTGAAACCGAAAAAGATCATCAAACGTCTGAAGGTTGTCGAAGCATTCATCGAATCTGGCAACCGTCCAGAATGGATGATCATGACCGTATTGCCCGTGATCCCACCAGAATTGCGCCCCTTGGTGCCATTGGATGGCGGTCGTTTTGCGACATCCGATTTGAACGATCTGTATCGTCGTGTGATCAACCGTAACAACCGTTTGAAACGTCTGATCGAATTGCGCGCACCTGATATTATCGTGCGTAACGAAAAACGTATGTTGCAGGAATCTGTGGATGCGTTGTTTGACAACGGTCGTCGTGGTCGTGTGATTACAGGTGCGAACAAACGCGCACTGAAATCATTGTCTGACATGCTAAAAGGTAAACAGGGTCGTTTCCGTCAAAACCTTTTGGGTAAACGCGTCGATTTCTCTGGTCGTTCTGTGATTGTGACAGGCCCAGAATTGAAATTGCATCAATGTGGTTTGCCCAAGAAAATGGCGCTCGAGCTGTTTAAGCCGTTCATCTATTCCCGTCTCGAGGCGAAAGGCATGTCCTCGACCGTGAAACAGGCGAAAAAGATCGTTGAAAAAGAACGCCCAGAAGTGTGGGATATCTTGGACGAAGTGATCCGTGAACACCCAGTGATGCTGAACCGTGCGCCAACATTGCACCGTTTGGGTATCCAAGCGTTCGAACCTGTGTTGATCGAAGGCAAAGCCATCCAATTGCACCCGCTTGTCTGTTCTGCGTTTAACGCCGACTTTGACGGTGACCAAATGGCGGTACACGTTCCATTGAGCCTAGAGGCACAATTGGAAGCGCGTGTATTGATGATGTCCACAAACAACGTTCTGTCCCCTGCCAATGGTAAGCCGATCATCGTTCCGTCACAGGATATGATTTTGGGTATTTATTACCTATCGCTTGCCCGCGAAGGCATGAAGGGCGAAGGCATGGTATTCTCCAACCCACAAGAGATGGAACATGCTCTTGATAACGGTTTGGTGCACCTGCATTCGAATATCACTTGTCGTGTTGAACAGGTGGATGACGAAGGCAATCTTTACATGAAACGTGTTGAAACAACACCGGGTCGTGTGAAATTGGGTACGTTGTTGCCGCTGAATAACAAAGCGCCGTTTGACTTGGTCAACCGTTTGCTGCGTAAAAAAGAAGTCGGCGAAGTGATCGACACGGTTTACCGTTACTGTGGTCAAAAAGAATCTGTGATCTTCTGTGATCAGATCATGACCCTTGGTTTCCGCGAAGCGTTCAAAGCAGGCATTTCATTTGGTAAGGATGACATGGTTATCCCAGATACCAAATGGGAACTGGTGAACGAAACACGTGATTTCGTAAAAGGTTTCGAACAACAGTATATGGACGGTCTGATTACACAGGGCGAAAAATACAACAAAGTTGTCGATGCTTGGTCAAAAGCCAACGAAAAAGTCACCGATGCGATGATGGATAGCATTTCAGCATCCAAACGCGATGAGAATGGCGCAGAAATGGAACCGAACTCGGTTTACATGATGGCGCATTCTGGTGCGCGTGGTTCTGTGACACAGATGAAACAGCTGGGCGGTATGCGCGGTTTGATGGCGAAACCAAATGGTGACATCATCGAAACGCCGATTATCTCTAACTTTAAAGAGGGTCTATCGGTTCTAGAGTACTTTAACTCTACCCACGGTGCACGTAAGGGTCTGTCAGATACGGCGTTGAAAACGGCGAACTCTGGTTACCTGACACGTCGTCTGGTTGACGTTGCACAAGACTGTATCGTGCGTCAGCATGATTGTGGAACAGAGCGTTCAATCACAGCCCAAGCGGCGGTGAATGATGGCGAAGTTGTTGCAAGCCTGTCTGAACGTATCCTTGGTCGTGTGATGGCCGAAGATATCTTGCACCCTGCAACAGGTGATGTTTTGGCAAAACGTGGCGAAATGCTGGACGAACGTGCAGCAGACGCGATCGAAGAAGCTGGCGTTGTTTCATTGCAAATGCGCAGCCCGCTAACATGTGAGGCCGAAGACGGCATTTGTGCACAATGTTACGGTCGTGATTTGGCACGTGGTACACAGGTGAACCCAGGCGAAGCGGTTGGTATTATTGCCGCCCAATCAATTGGTGAGCCAGGTACACAGTTGACCATGCGTACATTCCACATTGGTGGTGTTGCACAAGGTGGCCAACAATCGTTCCAAGACAGCAGCCAAGAAGGTAAAGTCGAAATCCGCAATCCAAACATTCTGATGAATCGCGACAAAGAACAAATCGTGATGGGTCGGAACACGGAATTGGTGGTTGTTGATGCAAACGGCCAAGATGTTGCATCACATAAAATGCCATATGGTACCAAATTGTTGGTCAAAGACGGCGCCAAAGTGGCCCGTGGTGACAAACTGTTTGAATGGGATCCATATACATTGCCCATCATCGCGGAAAAACCAGGTGTGGCACGTTTCGTTGACCTGATCTCTGGTATTTCGATCCGTGACGTAACCGATGACGCAACAGGCATCAGCCAGAAAATCGTATCCGATTGGCGTTCCGCGCCAAAAGGTTCCGATCTGAAACCTGAAATTCTGATCAATGATCCGAAAACAGGTGAAAGCGTTCTGTTGGATAACGGTAACCCTGAAAAACACGCAATGTCTGTTGACGCGATTTTGTCTATCGAAGATGGCCAAGAAGTGTTGGCGGGTGATGTATTGGCGCGTATTCCACGCGAAGGTACAAAAACCAAAGACATTACGGGTGGTTTGCCACGTGTTGCTGAACTGTTCGAAGCACGTCGTCCGAAAGATCACGCGATCATCGCCGAAATTGATGGTCACGTAACATTCGGGAAAGACTTCAAAAACAAACGCCGTATTGAAATTCACCCAACCGAAGAGGGTGAAGAGGTACGCCAGTACATGGTGCCAAAAGGCAAGCACATCCCTGTACAAGAAGGCGACCTTATTCATAAGGGCGAATATATCATGGACGGCAACCCAGCTCCCCATGACATCCTGAACATTATGGGTGTCGAAGCACTGGCTGATTACATGATTGACGAAGTCCAAGACGTGTATCGTCTGCAAGGTGTGAAAATCAACGACAAGCACATCGAAGTTATCGTGCGCCAAATGCTGCAAAAGTGGGAAATCACTGAAAGCGGTGGCACAACGTTGCTCAAAGGTGAACAAGTTGACAAAGCTGAGTTTGACGAAGTGAACGACAAGGCAATTGCCAAAGGTCTGGAACCAGCCAAAGGTGGCCCGATCCTGCTTGGTATTACCAAAGCGTCACTGCAAACACGTTCGTTCATCTCTGCTGCGTCCTTCCAAGAAACCACACGGGTTCTGACAGAAGCGGCGACAAAGGGTAAGAAAGACAAACTGATCGGTCTGAAAGAGAACGTGATTGTTGGTCGTCTGATCCCAGCGGGTACAGGTGGTGCAACGCACGCAATCAAACGCGTAGCAGCGGATCGCGATGCGGCTGTTCTGGACGTGAAACGCAAAGAGGCTGAACAAGCCGCGGCATTGATGGCCCCATCTGATGATGGTGCTGATGTGAATTCCGTTTTCGAAGATAGCGGCGACGTTATGGGCGAAGATCTGGGCGTTGCATTGGGTTCAGGTGGCGACGGCACAGAGCAACCAGAATAAGCTTCGCAATATAAATTAAGAAAGCCCCGTCAATTTGGCGGGGCTTTTTTTATGGCTGGTTTTTTGTGATGGGTCTAGGCCGCTGTTTCAATCAAATCTGGGCGTGGTATCAATTCAACGCGCCCTGATGCAGTTAAATTGGAAATCACCCCTTGATCAATCACAATGGCCGAAAGGGTTTTGCCCCATGCCGCACCTGTGTCGATATTCACCCGATTGCCATAATGCGTCACCTCGTCAATCACGGTGTGTCCATGAATGATCAGCTTTTCAAACGGTTCGGTTTGATCCAGAAATCCCGGACGAATCCACAATAAATCATCCTCAACTTGATCATGTAATGGGCGTTTGTTGTTCACGCCTGCATGGACGAAAAAATAATCGTCAGTTTCATAATACAGACGCTGTGATTTCAAAAATTTGTAATGGCTGTCTGGTACATGTTTTTTGGCCAGCTCAAAAACCGCATCCAAATGATCGTTGGGATTTTCGGGCAATTCAATGCCATAGGATTCCAGCGTTTCCGAACCACCCATGCGCGGATGCATCCAGTAATAATCGGACCGCAACCGCGTATCAATGCGATGTGGGTCCTCCAAAAACCATTGCAAATACCGATCATGGTTTCCCTTGAGCACGACCCAAGGTTTGCCCGCGTTTTGCCCGTTCATAATATGATCGATCACGCCTTTGCTGTCTTCACGTCGATCAATCAGATCACCGATAAAAACAACAGTATGATCCGCGCCGCTGGCATCCATTTCGATGCGATTTAAAATACCGATCAATTGCGTTAGATCGCCGTGAATGTCGCCAATGGCGTAGATAAGATTATTCATAAAAATTACCTAACAAGCGATGCGTGTAAAAACAAGTTTCGCTGGGCTGGTCAAAACAAATTTGCAGGTTTAACCTCTTGCCACATTTAAAGAGTATAAGAGGCAAAATTTGGCGTTAATTTACCGAAGTTTTTTATTGGGGTTAACGGGGTTCCCGTTCGTTGCGATCATTCGCTTTTTCTATGAAATTGTCTGGGGCATTGGCACGGCGATTATTTCGGCGGTTATTATCGTGTTGGCCATGGTGGTTCCCCCGCTTGCATTGCTTCTGATCGTGCCGTTTGCGGTTTACATGTGTGCCATCATGATTGGCGCATTGCGCCCGATATTAACAATGGTGCAATACCCATCTGAATTCAGCTTTGGTTTGATCATGCAACAAATCATGCCAATGACGCTTTTGCGTTTGGCGGGCTATTTATTGTTGCTCGTTCTTGTCGCATTGGGCTTGGTCGGGTTTTTCGGATTGGAGTATATCGTGAGCGTTTTCGAACGGATGAACGATGAGACCAAGTTCACACAGGACGATGAGCGTTTCTTTATCATCGCAATTGTTGCGTTTTATCTGGGTATGTTTCTGGTGGAATCGATTTTGGCCGTGCCCACGGCGGCATCTGCCTATGCTTCGGGTGAAGAGGGTGCACATATGCCCAGCACCTTTGGACTTGGCTATCGCTGGCCTATGATATTTGTGTTGTTTGTGGTCTGGGAGGTGATGTTGTTGATCCTTCTGGGCGTTGGGGTCACGTTTTTTAGTGATGGTCTTAGCGTGGAAGCTTTGCGTGGGTTTTTCGCATCCTATTTTGATTATAGCGCGGATCAATTCACGCCAACGACACAGTCGCCCGTGGTTTATATCATTTGCTTTATCGTCTATTATTACATGCGCATTTCATTTTGGGCGGGCACATGTGGTGCCGCGTTTCGCGAAAAAATGCTGATCGATGGGAATGTGGCGGCACAAACGCGCCCCGATCCAATTGCAGCGGCGCAAAAACAAGAAGAACGGATTACCGATATTCGTGCCCTGCGCCAACAACGCATGAACAAGGATTGATCATGCCGCATGAACAAAGATTGATCATGCCACATGAACAAAGATTGATGACGCAACGCACAGCCGATTAGCAACGGCGCGATGGCGTCGCGCCTGTTGACACCTGATGCGACTCCCCTTATACGCCGCCTATCTGTAGGTGGGAATTTCGGTTTTTGCCTGACATACAAGCCAAAATTTGGCGGTCATGATCCAGATTTTTAATCTTGATCCTCTGGTTTTTAATCGTAACGCCTTGTTAACCATAGGGCGGAGCGGTTCGGGTGCATGGACAGAGTCTATGTGCCTATCTGAGTTTGAAACGGTAACAACGGGGAATCCCAATGCCAACGATACAACAGCTGATCCGCAAGCCGCGCCAGCCAAAAGTCAAACGCTCAAAGTCACAGCACCTTGAGTCATGCCCGCAAAAACGCGGCGTATGTACACGTGTTTATACAACAACACCAAAGAAACCGAACTCTGCGATGCGTAAAGTTGCGAAAGTTCGCTTAACAAACGGTTTCGAAGTGATTTCGTATATCCCAGGTGAGAGCCACAACCTACAAGAACACTCTGTTGTTCTGATCCGTGGGGGTCGTGTAAAAGACCTTCCGGGTGTCCGTTATCACATCCTTCGCGGTGTGTTGGATACCCAAGGTGTGAAAGATCGTAAACAACGTCGTTCGAAATACGGCGCGAAGAAACCGAAATAAGGGTAGTATATTATGTCACGACGCCACAGTGCTGAAAAACGCCAAGTCCTGCCTGACGCCAAATTTGGTGATACGGTTTTGACAAAATTCATGAACAACTTGATGTTGGACGGTAAAAAATCCGTCGCCGAGCGTATCGTTTACGGTGCCTTGGATCGCGTAGAAGAAAAACTGAAACGCGCCCCAATCGAAGTGTTCCAAGAAGCGCTTGAAAACATCAAACCAGCGGTCGAGGTTCGTTCTCGTCGTGTTGGTGGTGCAACATATCAGGTGCCAGTTGAAGTGCGCACAGAACGCCGCGAAGCATTGGCCATTCGTTGGTTGATCAAAGCGTCTCGCACACGCAACGAAAACACAATGGAAGAACGTCTTGCTGGTGAATTGATGGATGCCATCAACAACCGCGGTTCTGCTGTTAAAAAACGTGAAGACACTCACAAAATGGCCGATGCGAACAAAGCATTCAGCCATTATCGCTGGTAATCTAGGAAAAGGCTCGGTCAAATGGCACGCGAATATCCTCTCGAACTGTACCGTAACTTTGGTATCATGGCTCACATTGATGCTGGTAAAACTACGTGTTCAGAGCGCATCCTGTACTACACAGGTAAATCACATAATATCGGTGAGGTGCACGACGGTGCGGCCACTATGGACTGGATGGAGCAAGAGCAGGAACGTGGTATTACTATTACGTCTGCTGCGACAACTACTTTCTGGGAACGCACAGAAGACGGCTCTACAGCGGATACGCCAAAGCACCGTTTGAACATCATCGACACACCTGGTCACGTTGACTTCACAATCGAAGTTGAACGTTCATTGGCTGTTCTCGATGGTGCTGTTTGTGTGTTGGATGCCAACGCTGGTGTTGAGCCACAAACAGAAACGGTATGGCGCCAAGCTGACCGTTACAAAGTTCCACGGATGGTTTTCGTGAACAAAATGGACAAAATCGGCGCTGACTTTTTCAACTGTGTAAACATGATCGAAGACCGCACAGGTGCGGTTGCTGTTCCTGTTGCTTTCCCAATCGGTGCTGAAACCGAATTGGAAGGCTTGGTTGATCTTGTGACCATGGAAGAGTGGCTGTGGCAGGGTGAAGACCTTGGCGCATCTTGGATCAAAGCACCCATTCGCGACAGCTTGAAAGACCAAGCTGACGAATGGCGCAACAAGTTGATCGAAAACGCCGTTGAAATGGACGACGATGCGATGGAAGCGTACCTAGAAGGTAACGAACCAGACGTAGCAACATTGCGCAAATTGATCCGTAAGGGTTGTTTGTCATTGTCATTCGTTCCTGTTTTGGGCGGTTCTGCGTTCAAAAACAAAGGTGTTCAGCCATTGTTGAACGCGGTGATCGATTACTTGCCATCACCATTGGACGTTGTTGACTACATGGGCTTCAAGCCAGGCGACGAAGACGAGGTGCGTAACATTGCACGCCGTGCAGATGACAACATGGCATTCTCTGGTCTTGCGTTTAAAATCATGAACGACCCGTTTGTTGGTTCGTTGACATTTACACGTATCTACTCTGGTGTTTTGAAAAAAGGCGACAGCCTTTTGAACTCTACTAAGGGTAAAAAAGAGCGTGTTGGTCGTATGATGATGATGCACTCGAACAACCGTGAGGAAATCGAAGAAGCATTTGCAGGCGACATCATCGCGTTGGCGGGTCTGAAAGACACAACAACAGGTGATACAATCTGTGCGCAAAACGATCCTGTTGTTTTGGAAACAATGACATTCCCCGATCCTGTGATCGAGATTGCTGTTGAGCCAAAAACAAAAGCTGACCAAGAGAAAATGTCTCAAGGTCTTGGCCGTTTGGCTGCCGAGGATCCATCTTTCCGCGTGGAAACTGACCTTGAATCTGGTCAGACCATCATGAAAGGCATGGGCGAATTGCACTTGGATATTTTGGTTGATCGCCTAAAGCGTGAATTCAAAGTAGAAGCAAACATCGGTGCGCCACAGGTTGCATATCGTGAAACAATTTCACACGAAGCCGAAATTACCTATACCCACAAGAAACAATCTGGTGGTTCAGGTCAGTACGCCGAAGTGAAAATGATCATCAAGCCAACCGAGCCTGGCGAAGGTTACAGCTTTGAATCTAAAATCGTTGGTGGTGCTATTCCAAAAGAATACATCCCTGGCGTTGAAAAAGGTATCGAATCTGTGATGGATAGCGGTCCATTGGCTGGCTTCCCTGTGATCGACTTCAAAGTTGAATTGATCGACGGTAAGTTCCACGACGTTGACTCAAGTGTTATGGCATTTGAAATCGCAGGTCGTATGGGTATGCGCGAAGGCATGAAAAAAGCTGGTGCGAAAATGCTCGAGCCAATCATGAAAGTCGAAGTTGTTACTCCTGAAGAATACACAGGCGGTATCATCGGCGATCTGACTTCGCGTCGCGGTATGGTTCAAGGCCAAGATACACGCGGTAACGCAATTGCAATCGACGCACGTGTGCCATTGGCAAACATGTTCGGTTACATCAACACGTTGCGCTCTATGTCATCTGGGCGTGCGAACTTCACCATGCAGTTCAGCCACTACGAGGCTGTTCCAAGCAATATTTCAGAAGAAATCCAGGCGAAGTTTGCATAATGTTGTCGCGTAGAAAAATACTGTGTGGCCTTGGTGCTGCGTTGCTTCTAGCTGGGTGTAATACCACCACTCAGCTAGTCGAAAGCAGCGCTGCATCGACTTATCGTGTTGCGAGTGTAAATGTATCATCCTCACTCACTCGCAAAAATACTGCGGTGCCGATCGAGCAAATTATTTCTACTTTGAAAACGAAATCTCAATCTGCGCTTGTTGGAGCAAGTCGAAACGGTGATGTCCCTGTTGTCGTAAATGTCGATATCGATTCGTTGTATATTGCAAACCCCGGCGCTGGGGCTCTGTTGGGTAGCACCGCAAGTAGTGTTGCTGGGGCTGTAACAATCGTTGATGCCGTTTCAGGGGAACCACTAGGTGACCAGTTTAGAGTCCTTGGTGTAACAGAAGCACGACCGACTGTTTTTGGAGCAGCGGCAATCAAACCGCCGCAACAAGAACTCGCTATCATTTCTGATGATTTTGCGAAGCGGCTCAAAATCGCAATTTTTGGAGAATAAGCACTGGTTTTCGACCAGATCGCTAAATTAAGGAGGCCATCATGGCAAAAGAAAAGTTTGAACGTTCGAAACCGCATTGCAACATCGGCACAATTGGCCACGTTGACCACGGTAAGACAACATTGACCGCAGCGATCACCAAGCAATTTGGTGACTTCAAAGCGTATGACGAAATTGACGGCGCGCCAGAAGAAAAAGCGCGTGGTATCACAATTTCAACAGCACACGTTGAATATGAAACAGAAGCACGCCACTACGCACACGTTGATTGCCCAGGCCACGCTGACTATGTGAAAAACATGATCACTGGTGCGGCGCAAATGGACGGCGCGATCTTGGTTGTGAACGCGGCTGACGGCCCTATGCCACAGACACGCGAGCACATCTTGTTGGGCCGCCAGGTTGGCATCCCTTCAATGGTTGTTTTCATGAACAAAGTTGACCAAGTTGACGACGACGAGTTGTTGGAATTGGTTGAAATGGAAATTCGTGAGTTGTTGAACGACTACGATTACCCAGGTGATGATATTCCAATCATCGCAGGTTCTGCTTTGGCTGCTTTGGAAGACCGCGACGATGCGATCGGCAAAGACAAAATCGCAGAATTGATGGCGGCTGTTGATTCATACATCCCACAACCTGCCCGTGCGGTTGATCAACCATTCTTGATGCCAATCGAGGACGTGTTCTCAATCTCTGGCCGTGGTACAGTTGTAACCGGTCGTGTTGAGCGTGGCGTGATCAATGTTGGCGACGAAATCGAAATCGTTGGTATCAAAGACACATCAAAAACAACATGTACTGGTGTTGAAATGTTCCGCAAATTGCTTGACCGTGGTGAAGCAGGCGACAACGTTGGTGTTTTGTTGCGCGGTATCGACCGTGATGGTGTTGAACGTGGTCAGGTTTTGGCAGCGCCAAAATCAGTGAACCCACACACTAAATTCGAAGCAGAAGTTTACATTCTGACCAAAGATGAGGGTGGCCGTCACACGCCGTTCTTCGCCAACTACCGTCCACAGTTCTACTTCCGTACAACTGACGTGACAGGTACTGTTGAGCTTCCATCAGGTACAGAAATGGTGATGCCAGGCGACAACTTGAAGTTCGACGTAGAACTGATCGCGCCGATCGCTATGGAACAAGGTCTGCGCTTCGCGATCCGCGAAGGTGGCCGTACTGTTGGTTCTGGTGTGGTTTCTAAAATCCACGCGTAAGAATTAAAAATACCTTTGGGGCCTGCCATTTTATGGTGGGCCCCTTGGGGTTCGACGTAGGGTTCTGGATGGTCCGGTTCTCTACCTATCAACTCTAACGCCTTGAAAGGCTCAAGAAATGCAAAGCCAAAATATTCGCATTCGGCTGAAAGCTTTCGATTACCGCGTGTTGGATGCGTCCACCGAGGAAATCGTTAACACAGCCAAACGGACTGGCGCCCAAGTACGCGGCCCAATCCCATTGCCAAACAAAATTGAGAAATTCACTGTTTTGCGTGGCCCACACGTAAACAAGAAATCTCGTGAACAATTCGAAATCCGCACGCACAAACGCCTGTTGGACATCGTTGACCCAACTCCACAAACAGTAGACGCGCTGATGAAGCTTGATCTTGCTGCTGGTGTGGATGTTGAGATCAAACTTTAAGGGAGTATTGAGATATGCGCTCTGGAGTAATTGCAAAAAAAATCGGCATGACTCGTTTGTTCATGGAAGACGGTAAACAGATCCCTGTAACCGTTTTGCAAATGGAAAACCTACAAGTTGTGTCACAACGCACAAACGAAACAGACGGTTACACCGCTGTTCAGTTGGGTGCGGGTGTTGCCAAAGCAAAACGCCAATCCGCAGCGATGCGCGGCCACTTTGCCAAAGCAAAAGTAGAACCAAAACGCAAAATCGCGGAATTCCGCGTTTCTGCTGACAACCTGATCGAAGTTGGTGAAGAAATCACTGCGAACCACTTCTTGGACGGTCAAAAAGTTGACGTTTCTGGCACATCAATCGGTAAAGGTTTTGCCGGTGCGATGAAACGTTGGAACTTTGGCGGTTTGCGTGCGACGCACGGTGTTTCAATTTCACACCGTTCACACGGTTCAACAGGTCAATGTCAAGAACCTGGTCGCGTTTTCAAAGGTAAGAAAATGGCCGGTCACATGGGCGCTGCACGTGTAACAACCCAAAACTTGGAAGTTGTACGTACCGACGTTGATCGTGGCTTGATCATGATCAAAGGCGCTGTTCCTGGCCACAAAGGTGGTTGGGTTACTGTGAAAGACGCTGTGAAAAAGAAAGCCCCAGAAGGTCTTCCTTTCCCAGCCGCTTTGCGCAGCCAACAAGCAGCAGCACAAGTAGAAGACGCAGCTGTTGAAACAGCCGCTGAAGGAGGCGCAGAATAATGAAAGCCGACGTAATCAAATTGGATTCAAAAGCTGCGGGTTCCATCGATCTTGACGATGCGATCTTCGGTCTTGAACCACGTGCAGACATTTTGCACCGTGTTGTGCGTTACCAATTGGCAAAACGCCAAGCGGGTACACACAAAGTAAAAACACGTTCAGAAGTGAGCTATTCAACCAAGAAGATTTATCGCCAAAAAGGTACTGGTGGCGCACGCCACGGTGCACGTTCGGCGCCGATCTTCCGTGGTGGTGGTGTTTACAAAGGTCCAAAAGTGCGCAGCCACGCGCATGATTTGACCAAGAAATTCCGCAAGCTGGGTCTGAAACACGCATTGTCTGCAAAAGCAACTGCTGGTGAATTGGTCATCGTTGAGTCAGTTGATCTGAAAAACGCAAAAACCAAAGATCTGGCAAAGACAGTTGCAAACTTGGGTTGGAAAAAAGCGTTGATTATCGACGGTGCAGATGTGAACGAAAACTTCGCATTGGCATCACGCAACATCGACGGTTTGAATGTTTTGCCAAGCCAAGGTGCGAACGTCTATGACATTCTCAAAGCGACCACTTTGGTATTGACCAAAGCAGGCGCCGAAGCATTGGAGGCTCGCTTAAAATGAGCACGAAAGCAGAACTATACGATGTGATCCGCAAACCGATCATCACAGAGAAAGCAACAATGGCGTCTGAACATAACGCAGTTGTTTTCGAAGTTGCGATAGAAGCGAACAAACCACAGATCAAAGAAGCAGTGGAAACATTGTTCAACGTCAAGGTGAAGGCCGTGAACACGACCATCACCAAAGGTAAAGTGAAACGCTTCCGTGGCGCATTGGGTAAACGCAAAGACGTTAAAAAAGCCTATGTGACCTTGGAAGAAGGAAACACAATCGACGTATCAACTGGCCTGTAAGACAGACAGTTTTTGAAATTGAAGGCCCCTCGCAATTGCGGGGGGCTTTTTTTATCGGATCACATGCACCGAACATTTCGCATGACGCACGACCTTGGCCGCAGTAGAGCCAAGGAAAATATCCGACAGGCCCAGTTGATGCGATGCCATGACAATACAATCGATGTGATTGTCATTGGCATAGTTCACGATTGAACGCCCGGAATAGCCATCAATCAATTCTGCCTTGGCACTCGGGATCGCCTTTGCAATATCATTAAGCGAGTCGAGCGCATGCTTTCGCGCCTCTGCCAATGTGGATGCAGGGATTTCAACATTCACGTAATTGGGGATGTCTTCCAGCACATGCAAAATTGTATATTTAGCGGCCTTGCTCCCCAATGTTTTCGCCACTTCAAATGATTTGGCAGTGTCGTGATTATCATCAAAAATCACGGGAATAAGAATATTATCATACATCGTCGTCTCCTTATGAGATCAAAAGTGATGCGGACAGTATACACCATGCGGGCAGGGCATGTGTTGATGTGGATCAAGGTTGAGTGGTGAGGGTACATTATATTCTTAAAGTAGGAACAATTGTATTGTCGTTGAAGAAATATGATACCCAATATGTGGAATGAGAAAAATTAAGATAATTTAATTACGAATGCGCCTGCATGCTCTTGCAACCTTTGCAAGAAATGTAGAGTAATTCAACCAGAGGTAGCAATGAAAGAAAATAAATATGCCTAACGCAGAAGTTGATTTCCCAAGTAAAACCGACTTATCCACCGTGCTAGATTTTGCAATCGAATTAGATAGATACTCTGAACACGACCGATTGATTGTCAATATGCCCCCTAAGGTATTTTGTGGTCCATTTTCGATGCTCTTCCTTGGAGCTAAAATAAAATCGCTCAGGGTCGTGTCTTAGCCCCTTAAAACTGTGCCATTATTTGTTAGAGGTAGGAGGATCAGATAATGGCTCGAAAGCGTTACAAAGATGAAGATGCTTTAAAGGTATTGCGGGAGATAGAAGT
>NZ_MDGM01000010.1 GCF_002742285.1 Paramylibacter kogurei | reverse complement strand
CGGTGAAATATCTGACGGGAGCACGGGTGTGGGCGCGCGTGCCTTGGCGCAATATGATCGCGATGATAATAACAGCTACTACTTTGGTTACACGCTTGACCCCGATCGTGAATTTGGTGGCAATGAATTGGTTGGCCGCGACAAGGGATCATTTGTGGCGGGTGCACGGCGACGGTTGAACGATAGCCTGACGGTTTATGGTGAAAACACCTATGATTTATTTGGTGTGCATCGATCGCTCACCTCAACCTATGGCGCGGATTATATCGCCAGTGATTTTTTAACCTTCACAGGCGGGTTTGAATTTGGCCGTGTGCGTGATTCCAGCACCAATACCGAATTTGATCGCAAGGCCTTGTCGCTGGGTTCGATTTATCGCGACGAAGATTTGTCGCTGCGCACGCGATTGGAATATCGCAAGGACGAAGGTTTGGAATCTGGCCAGGACAAAGACGCCGATACGATCGCGGCCAATTTGACCGCGCGTTATAAAATCAGTGACAACGCGCGTCTGTTGTTTAGCGCCGAGGCAATCCAAAGCGAAAACGCATCCGCATCCATACCCGATGCAAAATTTGTGGAAATCACCACAGGCTATGCATTCCGCCCAGTGGAACATGATCGTCTGAACGTTTTGGCGAAATACAGTTTTTTATATGACATGACGGAACGTGCCAGCGCGAGCACAACCAATGGTGCGAATTTTGACAATTCCCCACGCCAAAAGGCGCATATCTTTAGCCTTGATGCCAGCTATGACATCAATCGCCAATGGACATTGGGCGGCAAAATCGGCGCACGTTTTTCCGAACAGGATAATGGCGATGGGTTTGTATCCAACAACGCCACATTGGGTGTCGTGAACCTGCGCTATCATATCGTGCACAAATGGGATGCATTGGTTGAATATCGTCAATTACACGCCCAAGACATCGGTACAGACACAGGTGTCACCACCGCAATTTATCGCCATGTTGGCAATAACATGAAAATCGGTGCTGGATATAACTTTGGCAAATTCTCCGATGATCTGCGCGATGTCACATATAACGACAAAGGCGCGTTCATTAATATCATCGCAAAGTTCTAAAAATTAGAAACGCAACGGCATGGTTTACGCGCTGTTGCGTTTTTTCTCGTATTGCGTCGCCATACGTTCGCGTGGTTCGATGCGCGACAAAAAACGTGCTTCGTGTAAGTTGATGGCATTGATCCATCCAAGATGAATAGCTTTGAAATTCCAAACGGTCAGTTGGTTCAATTTACGTCGACTTGATGGGTGTGTTGAAAGCGATTCTAGTATCCATGTGATGTTTGCTTGTTGAGTCGCAGTCAGAATCTGGTGGAATCGATGATTCACCGGATCACAATCAGCTAAAATAGGCGAAACCGATTGTGAATCCCTTGCGATTCAATTGGTGAGTCTTTGTGTTACGCTATTTTAACCAATATTTACGCGATCTAGGATATGGAATTTGGGCGGTCATTTCCCGGTGTGCGGTTTTTTCCGCTTACAAAACAGTAGTTTACCTATATTTTTTTAAAAGATGTGTATTTTTTGTAAAAAGGGGTTGCGGGTTTTGATTGGTCACACTAAAAGCCCCCTTACCGGAAGGGACGACGACAAGTTAGGCGCTACGGCGACGGAGTTGAGACGGTCTGAAGGTTGAAAAAAGAGATAAAGATTGG
>NZ_MDGM01000009.1 GCF_002742285.1 Paramylibacter kogurei | reverse complement strand
GTCTGATATGCCTGCTTTTCGGCAAGAGCTCACAACATCTAAGCCATCATGCAAATGCACTTCTATCTCCCGCAATACCTTTAAAGCATCTTCATCTTTGTAACGCTTTCGAGCCATTATCTGATCCTCCTACCTCTAACAAATAATGGCACAGTTTTAAGGGGCTAAGACACCATAGTCACATTTTAATTGCCGAGGACAACAAAACAAATCAGACCGTAATCAAAACCATCTTAAAGAAAACGAATTGCAAAATAAGTATCGCCAATAACGGAAAAATCGCACGCGATATGTATTTATCCTGTACCCCTGATTTTGTTTTAATGGATATCTCGATGCCCGAAATGGATGGCTTACAAGCGACCAGTGAAATTCGGCGGCTTGAAAATGAAAATGCACTTGAACGGCGTCCAATTGTTGCGCTCACTGCGAACGCGATGCCTGGGGATCGTGAACGATGTATTAATGCGGGAATGGATGACTACCTCGCGAAACCGGTACGTAAAAACATTCTTTATAATTGTTTGGATAAGTGGTTGGTGGGGACTTCTGCCTGATCTTGCCCTGAATTGATCTGAATTTCACCTGTGCTGCGGAGAATGAGCTGTGTTCCCGTTTTTATGTCAGGGCTGACGAGGCATCCCACCATCATAGCGATGTTTTTTTCACGTGCGATGATTGACATATGGCTCAACCATCCGCCCACTTCACAAATAACTCCACCTGCACGCAACACATATGACAACCAAGCTGGATGGAGCATCGTGCAAATCAGTATATCCCCGTCACAAAACCCAACAAGTTCTTCGCCAGTTTCGCTTTGATCTGGTGAAGTGACATATGCACGGCCGCTTATGTTTTTGTCACCTGAAACCACTATGCCACGATTTGTTTCACGATGCTGAACAGCGTTAAATTGTTCACCCAGTGATTCAATTTCGCAATCCATAAGCGAAAGCTTTGCCGGCTTGAGCGGTGTCTTTTTTAGTTGTTGAACATGTTCATGGCGAGATTTTCCCACCAATATCAATGCGTCATTTATTCCAGAAGAAGCGTTGCAAACCTCGTCCATTTCAAGGTCAAAGATTGCATCACCAATTTCGGATTGATGTGCGATATTGATTAAAATTTTACGTAGCAAAGAAAACTGTTTGAGGCCTTCGTGTTTTGCATGCTCTTTGAGCGCCTGCAATTGAAATACGAGCGAAACTTCATTTGACTGACAATTCGGTGCTTCTGGTCCATTTATTGTGTTTGCGGCATCGGTTTCTTTGATAAATCGCAAAAGGTGATTAGGCGTTTCGTGATACCGCGGTGTCTTAATTTCATAATCAAACAATGCGCGATGGCCGAGGTTTGTTATCAAAAACTGATCGCGTTCGGATTTCGCGATAAGCCTGCTTTGTGCGATCCACCCATTGGGTGAATAGGGGGTTGTTGGTAGTTGATGAATTGGTTTCAAATCTGTTTTTTCGGATCGCGCATGTTGGGACACAAAACTTGTTAAGATATTGACGGTTTCAATCCAAACATATGTATTATTAATGAAATCTGAATAAACCTCGTTTAACAATGCAACAGTTTGGTGGTGGAGTAGCCGATCTAAGTCAATGGCATCCCACCGTGCGATCTTTTCCAGATAAACGGGCAGAAATTCCGTTTCAAAATCAGATTGTATGGTTACTGCTGCACGCATCATACGTTTTTGAGTGAACCTATTAAGGGTCAGTGCAGTCATAGATTTAATCGCCACATTACAATATGTTTTGCCAAACAAAAGAGCGAGCGAACCAGGTGTGTTTTCAGGAACATCATATCGCAGCCCAAGTTGACGCGACGCCAAATCAACGGGTCCACCAGCGCGCCAAATTTGAGACATTATCGAAAAAGACATTGGCGTTGGGCGCGGTAATAATTCCGACATTTCGTCTTGTTCAAATAAAATTTCATGTGGAGCGGCGGTGTTGATCTGATCAAAAATGCGGTTCCATTCTTGAAACACCACGGATTTAGGGTCGTTACCAATTGGCGTTGTTGTGATGTCGCGGCTTTGGACCACATAAAATTGATTGTCGGCATAGGCCCATTCGATATCTTGTGGACAGCCAAATAATTTTTCAATGGTCTGACCCATTTTTACCAATGGGCACAGATCGATAGGTGCCGTTTCAATGCCGATCGGTTCTGATGAAAATCGGCCAAAGCGAAAACATTGTGGCGTTTTGCGCCCAGATACCAAATCGTCGCCCGAACCTTTGACCATTTCGATCATTGCAATGCCAGCGGCCGTTGGATCTTGTGTAAACAAGACGCCTGCATATTCAGCGTCTATCATATGTTGAATTAAAATATTGCCATCGTTTGCGACATGGTTTTGATCATCATAAAGTGTTGTATGAGTGGCGCAAAATGATGCGATCACCTGATCGAGTGCCGCGGGTAAATCATGACGGGTTACGTTCAAAACGCTATCAAATACCCCAGCAAAGCTTTGATTATTACCGTCCTCTTTGGTGGCAGAGCTTCGCACCGCGCAAGGTGTTTGCGATACGCGTTTCCAGATTTTATCACAAAATTCAGATTTCTGCGCGGCGGTATAATTTTGAAAGGATTGGATGATTTCAGAGCGGAGAATAACGCCATCCGGCACGGGGAAACCATGTGATTTCAGGAGTGAAAGCCGATACGCTTTGTTTCCGCTAAATTGTAACTGATCGCTGAAAGAAAGGGAACAAATGCCGTGATCGAGGACCCGTAGTTTCAAATTCAAAAGCCAATTTCGCATTCGTGTCAGCACACGTTTGAACGTGCCAACAACATATGCGCGCTGGATCAATAATAAGATGATCGCAAAGTTGAGATATATATTTCCAGCGGCACTTATTTTCATACAAAGTACAAAGAGTGCGGGTACACCAATGAACCAACACATCCATAAATGCCGGCGCGTTTTGACCATCGAAAATTGTAGATACAAACCCGCCAGCGTGGCAAAAATGATCGGTAGGGCATAAAATGGGTCAGGCTTGGACAGGGTTTTAATCCACAAAAACGGATCGCCAAATTGGGATGCGGAGTGTTCAACCGATTGCAAACCAAGCGCCATGAGCGGCAAAAACAGCAAAGCCAACATATTTCGAAATGGGGTCAGGCCAAGATCACGTTGAAATTTTTGCATCGCACGTGCGCGCCGTTCTGGATGATCTGCCAACGCCTGCTTTATCGCGGTGAGCTTGTCTGCGTTTTGAGCGGATAAAATTTGGTCTCTTTCGGATTTTAGTGCAATGGGTAACACGAAAATGCGCGACAATAATGCCAAAGTTGCAATGGCGATAATGAAATGGCTTTGCTCTGTTATCCAAACCAAACCATTCGAAATGAAGGTGACTGCGCGTCGCCAAAGCGATGTGTTTTGATCATTTAACCAAGCCTGAACATGTGGATTGGGAGCAGGGGGGATAAAGTAATCCCACGGCGTTGTGTACCTTCCTAAAAATGGGATTCCATGGCGCGCGAGCTCATATCCTAAAACCTGGCCCATGAAACAACTGCGCCGATCATAACAGGCAACGACAGTTGGAGTGTTACGCAATGTATTTATTTTTGTTTCTAACGTATCGCTTGGCAAAGCGCGCAGTGGGATATTGATTGCATTTGGCAGATGAGACACCGCAAAATCGGCGGGGTAACGGGTGTCAATTGTTTGCAAATCACCCTGTTTCAACAGGGCATGAAAGGCATCGGTATCAATCAATTTATCTTTGTTTGGGTAATCTGGAATGGCGCGTAAATCGTGAAGGCCACGCACATTCGTATTTGTAAATGCGCGCCCTTCAACAATCCATTTTTCAATGCCCCCTGCGATGAAACGGCAATCAATTCCCAGTGCGGCGAGCTTTGCGCAAGTTTCAGAGCTTCGATTGCCATTGTGACAATATAGAACAACTGATTTCCCCTGAAACTGCTCCAAATTTTGGGTAATATCTGGGAAACGGATATGATTGGAATTTGGCAACCGCCCCATCTGTGTTTCCGCAGTTTCGCGGATATCCAGAAACAACGTGTCGGGTGAATTTAACAGCTGATTGGCATCATGGGTGTTAATCGCCAATGGGTTTGTTGTTTGGGATTGATAGGGTGTTTCAATCAGCGTGCTGTCTTGGATTTTGGTGCCATCAAATTGTGCGGGGCGCAAAAGCGTTGCTTGCAATCGGTTTTGCATCGCCTGTTTCTGTGTTGTGTATTGCCAGACGTTTATTGCGGCCAATACCAGACATAAAATAATCAACCCAAACATCACCCAGACGGTAACTTTGGAATTTTGCTGGCGTTTTTTACGCATACCAAATGCTGCTGTTCCCCCTGTGAGCATTGCAAATCCAATCGCAAAAAGCTGTGTCAACGATGACACCGAACCGATCACCAATTCGGGCGAAGGAATGGCAAATGCGGGTCTTGTGCTCAGCAAAAATGCAATGGTTAAAATGGCTTGGCGGAAAACGGAATTCATTCGCATTGTTGGACTTTCGTGTATTAATGCCAACTCAAGGGGGAGGGGGCATGGCTTTGCCACTATGGTGAACAAATGGTTAAGAAAGCCTGAAGCCCTTTATTAAAAATTAACCTAATCTCGTTCGGCGAAAATCGGCAGGCTGGGGAAATGAGCTTTGGTGTTTTGAGCAATCTTCACTACACTTAGGTGTGTAACGGTTGAGGTGATGATTATGCGGTGCGTGTTATTGGTGTTGTTATTTTTGGCTGCCTGTGGTGGACGTGCACCCGAACCAAACACTGTTGCGATGTCATCCAACGGCACCCGATTTGCGGATTCAGACCCCCATGATTGGCAAGGCAGAAAGCCGTGGCAATATGCCGTCCACGGTATCGATGTTTCCAAATACCAAGGTGATATTGATTGGCGCGCTGTGCGCCGTTCTGGGATAAAATTTGCCTATATCAAGGCAACCGAAGGCGGCGATCATCTGGATGAAACGTTCAAGGATAACTGGCGCGGTGCGGCACGTGCGGGTGTGAAACGCGGCGCGTATCATTTTTACTATTTCTGCCGTCCAGCGTATCAACAGGCAAACTGGTTTATTCAAAATGTGCCCAAATCGCGTGGCGCGTTACCACCTGTTTTGGATATGGAATGGAACCATCGTTCACCCACATGTCGTTTCCGACCAGAACCGGCAAAAGTGCGCAGCGAAATGCGTGTGTTTTTGGATCGGGTTGAGGGCGCATATGGCCAACGCCCTGTTATTTATTCCACGGTTGATTTTTATCATCGAAACGAGCTGTGGCGCGTGCGTGGATATGAATTTTGGTTGCGATCTGTCGCATCACACCCATCCAAAATTTACCCCAATCGACCTTGGGCATTTTGGCAGTATACGGGGACAGGGATCGTGCCCGGTGTGCCGCGCCCGACGGATATTAACGTCTTCTCTGGCGGCACACAGGCTTGGTCAAGTTGGGTTGCGCGAAACGCGCGTTAACGCGCGCCTTATTCGGCTGCGTCTTGGTATTCATCCATTGGCGGGCAAGAACAGATCAAATTGCGATCACCAAACGCATTATCCACACGGTTCACAGGTGCCCAGTATTTATCCACCTTGAATGATCCAGGAGGGAAACAGCCCTGTTCACGTGAATAGGGGCGATCCCAATCGCTGACCAAATCGCGCATGGTGTGGGGTGCGTTGTGCAATGGATTATTGTCGGCGGGATATTTGCCAGATTTCACATCCTGTGCTTCTGCGTGGATGGCAAGCATCGCATCACAAAAGCGATCAAGCTCTGCCTTTGGTTCGGATTCCGTTGGTTCCACCATTAGTGTACCAGACACAGGGAATGACATGGTTGGTGCGTGAAATCCGCAATCCACCAAACGTTTTGCAACATCATCCACCGTCACACCGTATTCGGCCATTGAGCGGGTGTCCAAAATGCATTCATGCGCCACACGACCCTTGGGGCCCTTGTAGAGCACATCATATGCGCCCTCTAATCGTTTCGCGATATAGTTCGCATTAAGGATCGCAAATTTGGTGGCTTGGGTCAGTCCATCCGCACCCATCATTAAACAATACGCCCATGAAATAGGAAGCAAGCTAGGCGAGCCATACTGCGCCGCGGAAACCGCGCCTGATGTGCCTTCGCTATGATGCCCAGGTAAATGTGGGATCAGGTGTTTTTTAATCCCAATCGGCCCCATACCAGGGCCACCGCCGCCATGTGGAATACAGAATGTTTTATGCAGGTTCAGGTGCGAAACATCGGATCCAATTTCACCCGGTTGAGCCAAGCCAACCATCGCATTCATATTTGCACCATCCATGTAAACCTGTCCGCCATGTTCATGGGTGATGTCGCAAATTTCACGCACGCGTTCCTCGAACACACCGTGGGTGGATGGATAGGTGATCATACAAGCGGCAAGGTTTTCGGAATGTTGTTCGGCCTTGGCGCGGAAATCCTCCACGTCAATATCACCATTTTCCGCCGTTGCCACGGCGACAACTTTGTAACCCACCATTTGCGCACTGGCAGGGTTGGTACCGTGTGCTGACATTGGAATCAAACAGATATTGCGGTGCTTATCGCCATTGGCGCGGTGATATGCAGCGATCGTTAACAACCCAGCATATTCGCCCTGTGCACCAGAGTTAGGTTGCATTGATATCGCATCGTAACCCGTTATTTCACAAAGCTTTTTCGACAAATCTTTGATCAAGAAATCGTAACCCATCGTTTGCGATTTTGGCGCATAAGGGTGAATATTGGCGAAACCTTTCCATGTGATTGGCATCATTTCCGCGGCTGAATTCAGCTTCATCGTACATGACCCAAGCGGGATCATCGCACGATCCAATGCCAAATCACGATCGGCAAGACGGCGCATGTAGCGTGTCATTTCTGCCTCTGATCGGTTCATGTGGAAAATTGGATGGGTCATATATTCAGATGCGCGCGCCATACCATCTGGCAGGCAATGTTTGGCATTAGTTGGGAAATCGCTTTCATCCAAACCAAAGGCACGCCACACGGCACCCAGCGTTTCATCCGTGGTCATTTCATCCACAGAAATACCGATTTTTGTTTTGCCAACAGCGCGTAGATTTACACCTTCATTCAGTGCGGATTTGATGATGACGGATTGTAATGCGCCAACCTCAACCGTGAATGTGTCAAAAAATTCTGGGGCATCAATGGTAAAGCCAAGCTGTGAAATACCTGATGCCAGTTTTGCCCCCATCAAATGAATGCGTTGCGCAATGGCCTTTAACCCCACGGGGCCATGGAAAACCGCATACATGGATGCCATGACCGCAAGCAATGCTTGGGCAGTACAGACATTTGATGTCGCCTTTTCACGGCGAATATGTTGTTCGCGGGTTTGCAACGCCAAGCGATAAGCCTTGTTCCCACGCGCATCGACAGACACACCGACAATGCGCCCTGGCATGTTGCGTTTGAACGCATCGCGCGTAGACATATATGCCGCGTGCGGACCGCCATATCCAAGAGGTACGCCAAATCGTTGGCTTGAGCCGACACAGATATCTGCACCCATCGCACCCGGTTCCTTGATCAAGGTTAGGGACAATGGATCGGCGGCAACAACACCAATGGCCTTGGCCGCGTGGAGCGCATCCATTTCTGGCGTGAAATCACGCACATGCCCGTATGTTCCGGGGTATTGGAAAATCGCCCCGAAAACTTCGTCTGCGTTCAAATCATCAACTGATCCAACGATGATTTCGATGTTAAGGGGTGCCGCGCGCGTGCGCATCACATCAATGTTTTGCGGGTGACAGTTTTCATCAACGAAAAACTTGGTCGCCTTGGATTTTGACACACGTTGCGCCATTGTCATTGCTTCGGCACAGGCGGTGGATTCATCCAGCAATGATGCGTTGGCCACTTCCATCCCTGTCAGATCAATGATCATGGTTTGATAATTTAGCAAGGCTTCCAATCGGCCTTGGGAAATTTCAGGTTGATAGGGGGTATATGCTGTGTACCACGCGGGGTTTTCTAAAATATTGCGCTGAATGGCGGGGGGCGTGAACGTGTCGTAATAACCTTGCCCGATCAATGATGTGACCACGCGGTTCATTTTGCCCACATCGCGCATATAGCCAAGCAATTGCCATTCCGACATCGGTTCGCCCGTATCTAACGCTTTTTTTTGACGAATGCTTTTGGGTACAGTTTCGTCAATCAGTGCATCAAGGGACGCAGCCCCCACAACCTTTAGCATTTCTTCTGTTTCTGCGGGCGATGGGCCAATATGGCGCCGGTTCGCAAAATCATATGCTTGGTAATCTGTCATATCGTAAGTCATAGGGGGCATCCTTGGGTTTAGCCGATCAACGCTTTGTATTCGTCTTCGTCCATCAACTCGTCCATGTCAGACGGTGTGGTCAGTTTCATTTTGAAAAACCATGCAGCACCCAGTGGGTCTTCGTTCACCAATGCTGGGTTTTCGACCAAGGCTTCGTTGACTTCGATGATTTCACCATCAAGAGGGGCCAAAATATCGGATGCGGCTTTTACGCTTTCGATCACTACGACATCGTCACCCTTTGATACATTAATGCCTGCTTCTGGCAATTCAACGAATACCAATTCGCCCAATGCTTCGGCGGCGTGGGGGGTGATGCCAACGATTACGTGGTCATCATTTGGCTCTAACCATTCATGTTCTTCTGTGAATTTCATCTGGGTGTTCTCCTTGTTGAGGTGTTTTTTAACGTTTGAAATTTGCGGGGGTGAAGGGCATTTTTGTGACCGTTGCCGCCATGCGTTTACCACGTATTTCGGCGAAAATTTCGGTACCGATTGCGGCGAGCCCCGTTGGGACATATCCCATGGACATTGGGCCCTCAATTGTTGGGCCAAATCCGCCTGATGTCACTGCGCCGATCTGTTCATCGTCGGTTTCGCTGGCAAATAATGGTGTGCCGTCGCGCATGGGTGCTCGGCCTGCGGGTAACAATCCAACACGTTTGCGCGGTGCCCCGTTTTCCATTTGATCAAGGATTATTTCTGCACCTGCAAATCCACCCGCACGTTCGCCATCTTTGCGGCGTACCTTTTGAATGGCCCAGTTTAATGCTGCCTCAATCGGGGTGGTTTCGGTATCAATGTCATTTCCATAGAGACATAAGCCAGCCTCAAGGCGCAATGAATCGCGTGCACCCAAACCAATGGGTTCGACATCAGCATCCGCCAAAAGCGCACGTGCCAATTTATCCGCGTCATCATCATGTACTGAAATTTCAAACCCATCTTCGCCCGTATAACCAGATCGCGAAATCACACATTTTGCACCGTTCAATTCCAATTCACATACATCCATGAATTTCATTTCGGCCACGTCTGGATTGATCTTGGCCAAAACGGTTTCCGCTTTTGGACCTTGCAGTGCAAGTAGGGCGCGATCTGAAATGACCTCGACCATGCAATCACCCGACAGGTTGTCTTGCAGGTGCATAATATCGGCATCCTTACACGCGGCATTCACCACCAAAAAGATATGATCCCCCAAATTGGTGACCATCAGATCATCCATGATCCCACCCTGATCATTGGTGAAAAACGCATAGCGTTGGCGCATCGGTTCAAGGCCAAGCACATCAATGGGCACGAGCTTTTCCAATGCTAATGCCGCGTCTTTATAATCTTTGGATCGTGGCCATAAAACCACTTGGCCCATATGGCTTACGTCAAACAAACCGGCACCTGTGCGCGTGGCCAGATGTTCCTTCATCACACCCAGCGGATATTGCACGGGCATGTCATATCCAGCGAAGGGCACCATTTTTGCGCCCAGTTCAACGTGTAGATTATGTAGCGGTGTTTTTTTAAGTTCAGCCAATGTTCATCCCCATAGTTGGCTGAGATTTCCCAGCACCAGTTAACAAAGCGTGATGCTTTGCGTTGATGCCTCCTCTGTCATCGGTGCCTGAGATCGCTATCCCTTCGGCGGGTACTTTTTCGCACCACTCTCCAGAGTTTGTGTCCGATACGGTCCTTTTGCCTGAGAGTTTCCGAGGCGGTTGCTCCTTCGGCCTTGATTGGGATCAATGTCTCCCGAACCAGACAGAATCTATTTAGCGTTGAAATGCGACGCGATCAATCTAAATTCGACGCATCGCGTTAAATCATCTGTTGTCCAACCAGATCAACTGCGCGTTCAAGGATATCAAACATCTGATCAATTTCACCAATTGTGATGGTGAGCGGTGGCGAAAATACACACATGTTGATCAACGGGCGCACCAGTAATCCCATTTCTTCGCAGGCATCATCCAACATTTGCCCAATGCGGCGTTCATCGGACAATCGCGATCCGTCCTTTGACAAACGCCCCTCGATACAGCCCAGCAACCCCATACCGCGCACATCGCCAACGATGGGATATTTGCGCAAATCTTGCAGGCGTTTTTGAAAATGTGGGGTCACTGATTTCACATGATCCAACAGGTTTTCACGTTCCATAATTTCGATGTTTTTCAATGCGGCGGCACAACTGACAGGATGGGCAGAATATGTATAGCCATTGGAAAACAACACGGGATCGTCGCTAGTCATACGTTCCATGACCGTATCGGAAATGATACAAGCACCAAGGGGCATATAACCAGATGTCAAACCCTTGGCACAGGTGATCATATCGGGTTCAATCCCAAATTCATCATATGATGCGAACCAATGGCCAAGCCGCCCAAAACCCGTCACCACCTCGTCAGAGATATAGAGGATGTCGTTTGCACGACAGATATCAAATGTGCGTTTGTGATACCCCTCTGGGGGCACAATCACACCGCCGCTACATAAAATCGGTTCGGCGATGAACGCACCGATTTTATCCGCGCCCAGCGTATCAATTGTGTTTTGCAAATCCGCAACCTTGGCATCACACCAATCATCAACCGACATACCGTCGGGGCGATGATACGGATTCACATCGGGCAAAAAATGCACCAAATCGCGTGCGGTATCAAAACGTGACACATCACGTTCTTTGCCTGTTACGCTCGCAGCCAAATATGTCGAACCGTGATAGCCTTTTTCACGTGCAAGGATGATTTTTTTATCCTTGCGACCAAGGTTATTATTCATGAAATGCATCGCGCGTAATGCTGTGTCAACGGCTGTTGATCCACCTGTGGTGAAAAACACATTGTTCAAATCACCAGGTGTCATCGCAACCAGTTTTTGCGCCAAAATCGCGGCGGGTTCTGTGGCATTTGTGAATGGCGAAGCATAGGGCAATTTCATTGCTTGTGCCGCAATCGCATCGGCCATTTCTTGGCGTCCATACCCAATTTGAACGCACCACATACCACCAGGCCCATCAATAAATTTGCGCCCCGCACCATCATAAAGATATATACCTTCAGCCGTATCAACCAACATATTATCATAGCCGCGCCACGCATCCATTGCATGCCACGGATGCACAACATGTTCGCGATCCAGACGGTGAATTTCATCGGATGAAGGGGTATTTGTCATTGTCAGACCTTTTCGTTTTGCCAATTACACCACGGAAATACAGGCATTGCCAAGCGACGAATTTCTGGTTCAGGTTTTTGGGGCAACCACGCTGTTGCGTATAATTAATTCAACGGGGATCAATTCTGAGGGACAGCGCATGGTTGCGTCATCAATCATTTTTATCACCATTTGTCCCGCGTGTTGGCCGATTAATCGGCGCGGTTGGCGGATGGTTGTGAGCGCAGGGGTCAGGTGTTCGACAACTTCGATATTATCGAATCCAATCACGGACACATCGCGGGGCACATCAATGCCTGCATGTTGTAACGCGCCCATGAAACCACAGGCCATTTCATCGCTGGCACTAAAAACGGCAGTTGGGCGATTGTCCAAGGCCATCCATTGCTTTGCGGCAAAGGCGCCTGAATCCATGCTATAATCACCCTGAAACACCCATTGATCGGGCTGTTGTAGGTTTAATGCGGCTAATGCCGATTTCATCCCTTGCAATCGGCTTTCTGCCAATACATTGCCGTTGGGGCCTGTTATATGTCCGATTTGGCGATGCCCAAGATCATAGAGATGTTGAATGGCGATTTGTGCACCTTTGGCGTTATCAACGCGCACAGATGGCAAATCAAAGTCAACCCATTCACAGGCCAGCACAATGGGTGGATGTTGTGCTGGTAACAACTCTTGTTTGGGCAAGTTGCCGTCAAAAATCACGATCCCGTCCGCCAAACCATTTTGAATGAAATGGCGCAACCGTTCCTGTGGATCATTGTCGGTCTGTGTATCTGCAATTAACAGACCATATCCAGCGGGTGACAAAACGGATGAAAGCCCTGCCAAGATTTGTGAAAAGAATGGATTGGCCAAATTGGGGACAAGCGCGAGGATACTGCCGCTGCGTTGACGGCGTAAATTTCGCGCGGTGTGATTGATGCGATAACCCGATTCTGCAACGGCATCCATCACAGCATTGCGTGTTGATTCCGCGACAAGATCGGGATTGGATAACGCACGGCTAACGGTGGCAGTTGACACACCCGCAATACGCGCAACGTCTTGAATTTTCGCTGTTTTTGCCTGCACGAACCCGTCCAATTTAATTGCATTCTTTTGCCATATCAAAAAATGCTTGTAAACGATTACATTTGAATTATGGTTCCATGTAAACGATTACATTGCAAGTTTTCGCAACGTTTTTGTGTCTTGGAGGAGACCACATTGAAAAAAATTAAAGGTCCTGCGCTATTCTTGGCGCAATTTGCGGGTGATGACGCGCCGTTCAATTCTTGGGATGATATTACCAAATGGGCGGCGGATTGCGGTTATGCGGGCGTACAGGTTCCATCGTGGGATGCACGCTTGATTGATCTTGATTTGGCGGCATCGTCCAAAGATTATTGCGATACATTTGTTGGCCAAGCACTGGACAATGGTGTGGATGTGACCGAGCTTTCCACCCATCTACAAGGGCAGTTGGTTGCAGTGCATCCTGCCTATGATTTGCAAATGGATGGGTTCGCCGCACCAAGTGTGCATGGTGATCCAAAGGCGCGCCAAGAATGGGCCGTCGATCAGGTGAAAAAGGCGCTAAAAGCATCGCAAAACATGGGAATCGGTGCCATGGCATCTTTTTCTGGTGCGTTGGCTTGGCCTTATGTTTACCCATGGCCACAACGCCCCGCCGGACTGGTTGAGGCGGCGTTTGACGAATTGGCAAAACGCTGGCGCCCAATTTTGGATTACGCAGATGATTGCGGGGTTGATATTTGTTACGAAATTCACCCGGGCGAAGATTTGCACGATGGTGTCACCTTTGAAATGTTCTTGGAACGCGTTGATAATCACGCGCGGTGCAACATGTTGTACGATCCATCGCATTACGTTCTGCAATGTCTGGATTATCTGGACAATATCGACATTTACGCCGATCGCATTCGCATGTTCCATGTGAAAGATGCGGAATTCAATCCAACAGGACGCCAAGGCGTTTATGGCGGATATCAATCTTGGGTCAATCGCGCAGGTCGGTTCCGAAGCCTTGGCGATGGTCAGGTTGATTTTGGCGCCGTGTTTTCAAAATTAACTGCAAATGATTTTGACGGCTGGGCGGTTGTTGAATGGGAATGTGCGTTGAAACATCCCGAAGATGGCGCACGCGAAGGTTCCGCATTTGTGCGCGATCACATCATTCGCGTGACCGACAAAGCATTCGATGATTTTGCCGATGGCGGTACGGATGATGTTCAAAACCGCAAAATGTTGGGGTTGGATTGATGGGCAAGTTCGAAAACCGCACGGGTAAAATCCGTCTTGGCATGGTTGGCGGGGGCAGTGGTGCCTTTATCGGTGGCGTGCATCGCATCGCCAGCCGTATTGACGATAAATATGAATTGGTCGCGGGCGCATTGTCATCAACACCTGAAAAAGCAGCAGCATCAGCCCAAGAAATTGGATTACCTGCTGATCGCAGCTATGCCAGTTATGTGGAAATGGCCAAACGTGAAGCACGCCTAAAAGATGGAATCGAGGCGGTTTCAATCGTCACGCCCAACCACATGCATTTCCCCGTGGCGCGCGAATTTTTAAAACGCGGCATCCATGTGATTTGTGACAAACCGCTTACGTCTACTTTGGCTGATGCCAAAAAAATGGCGGCGGTGGTTGATAAATCCAATGCACTGTTTGTGCTGACACATAATTACACCGCATATCCAATGATGCGCCAAGCGCGTGCAATGGTGCGTGATGGAACGCTTGGGAAAATTCGTGTGGTACAGGTGGAATATCCCCAAGATTGGATGACCGAACCCGCCGATGCCGATAACAAACAGGCCGATTGGCGCAACGATCCCGAACGAAGCGGCGCAGGTGGTGCAACAGGTGACATCGGCACCCATGCATATAACCTTGCGCGGTTTGTCACGGGGTTGGAACTGGAAAGTCTTGCCGCCGATTTGCAATATTTCGTTGAAGGGCGTCTGACCGATGACAATGCGCATGTGATGCTACGATTTAATGGCGGTGCGCGGGGCATGTTATGGTGTAGCCAGGTTGCCCCTGGCAATGAAAACGGGTTGCGCATTCGTGTGTTTGGCGAAAAGGGCGGGTTGGAATGGGCGCAAGAAAACCCAACCAATTTGTGGTTCACGCCAAATGGTGATCATAAACGCCTGATCACGCGAAATGGCGTTGGTAATCATGGTGATGCAATGCGTGTTTCACGCACACCTGCGGGCCACCCCGAAGGATTTTTCGAAGCTTTCGCCACGATTTATAGCGAGGCCGCACGTGCCATCATCGCCCATCGCACAGGTGATACCCCGCCCAGCGATGTGACATACCCAACCATTCATGACGGAGTCGAAGGTATGGCATTTATTGATGCCTGTGTGCGTTCATCCAAACGTAATGCCGCGTGGGTTTCAATCAAATGACCTCCCCCGTATTAGAAATACAAAATGTTTCGCGCAGCTTTGGACCAGTTCAGGTGCTGCATAACATAGATTTTGCGCTTCACGCTGGACAAGTCCACGCATTAATCGGTGAAAACGGTGCGGGAAAATCCACGACGATGAAAATTCTGGCGGGATATTTGCAGCCAAGCGCGGGGCAGGTGTTGTTGGATGGAATGCCTGTGCATTTTGCATCATCACAAGTCGCAGAAGATGCAGGCGTGATTATGATTCATCAGGAATTTAATCTGGCTCAACAACTTAGCGTGGCAGAAAATATATTCCTTGGGCGTGAAATTAAACGCGGGTTGTTGCTGGATCACACCGCCATGCATGATCAAAGCAAGGCATTGTTGGAACGCCTCAACTGTCCCGTTGATCCACGTGCGAAAATTTCGGAAATTTCAGTACCTAATCGTCAAATGGTCGAAATAGCCAAGGCATTGGGGCGTAAGGCGCGTGTGTTGATTATGGATGAACCCACCGCCGTACTAACCAGCCGAGAAACCGATATATTGTTGGAACAAATTGATCGGCTTCGCGAACAAGGCACTGCGATTTTATATACATCGCATAAGCTGGATGAAATCGCGCATATCGCCGATTACGTTACCGTTTTGCGCGATGGACATCAGGTGTTCGCAGATATCGCGGATGGGTTAAGCGAAGACCAAATGGCCGAAACAATGGTTGGGCGTGAACTGTCAAATCTGTTCCCTCCGTTACAAACACCCCAAGATGAAACCGTGTTAAGCGTTGATAATCTGTCCGTTGATGGCTGGGTTGAAAACGTTTCCTTTACCCTGAAAAAGGGCGAGGTTTTGGGCATCGCGGGGTTGGTTGGATCTGGGCGCACCGAAATGATGGAAGGTGTGGTTGGATTGCGCGCCGCCACAGGGCGGGTTGCAATTAACAACAATCCCCTAAAATCCAATTCCGTTTTGGCGGCACGTCAGGCGGGCATGGTTTATTTGACCGAAGATCGCAAAGAAAAGGGTTTGTTGCTACAGAAAAATCTGCGCGAAAACCTCACGCTTTTGGCGCTGGATAAATTGTCAGGTGTGTTCATCAATCGTCTTGGCGAAGAACAGGCACTGGACAACGCCATTGCCGAATTTGATATTCGCGCAGGGGATCGCGAAATGAATGCGGGCAACCTATCGGGTGGGAACCAGCAAAAATTATTGCTGGCAAAAACCATGCTGGCGGAACCTGATATTGTCATCATCGATGAACCCACGCGTGGCATCGATATTGGTACCAAGCAACAAATTTACGAATTCATCAATCAACTGGCCGCCAGCGGTAAATCCGTGATCGTGATTTCATCCGAAATGTCAGAGGTGATCGGTTTATCCAACCGCGTGATCGTGATGGCATCGGGGCGCGTCGCAGGTGAATTAACAGGCAAAGACATAAACGAGGGCACGATTGTACGTCTTGCCATGGGCATGACACAAAACAAGGCAACAGCAGCATGACAGATATAACAACCAGCGCACCACAGGCACAAAAACGCAAATTGAATTTTCATCTGCTTGGCCCCTTATTTGCGCTAATCGCGTTGATCATTTTGGGTGCATGTTTGAATTCAAACTTCTTAAGCTATGGCAATGTCACCAATGTTTTGGCGCGCTCTGCATTCATTGGCATCATCGCGGTTGGCATGACATTCGTGATTACATCGGGGGGCATTGATTTGTCCGTTGGATCAATGGCCGCGTTTATTGCGGGTGTGATGATCCTATCGATGAATTCATTAATCCCGATCATGGGGGTTGGGGTGCCGGTGATTATCATGGGCATGTTGATTGCCGCAATTTCAGGGTTTGCTGCAGGTTGGTTGAATGGATTTCTGATTGCAAAGGTCAGGATCGAGGCATTCATTGTTACCCTTGGCACTATGGGGATTTATCGATCATTGGTGACATGGCTTGCCGATGGTGGCACGCTATCGCTCAGCTTTGATTTGCGCGGTATTTACCGCCCCGTATATTACGATGGAATTTTTGGCATCAGTTGGCCGATCATCGTTTTTGCCGCGGTGGCGATTATCGGTGAAATCACCATGCGCCACACTCGTTTTGGCCGCCATTGTTCTGCCATTGGTGCAAACCAACAAGTCGCCGTTTATTCCGCGATCAAGGTAAACCGTGTACGCATCGCAACCTACGCCTTGCTGGGTGTTTTGGTTGGTCTTGCCACGATCATGTATGTGCCACGCCTTGGTTCAGCATCAGGATCAACGGGTGTTCTTTGGGAACTAGAGGCCATCGCCGCCGTGATCATCGGGGGCACTGCGCTCAAGGGTGGCACAGGGCGCGTTTGGGGCACCGTGATTGGTGTTCTGATCCTTAGCCTCATTGATAATATTTTAAACCTCGCGTCGATCGTATCCCCGTATTTGAACGGCACGATCCAAGGCGTGATTGTCATTCTCGCTGTTGTTTTACAGCGCGAAAAAAAGACCGCTGACTAGCGGTAAACCATGGGAGAAGAAAAATGAAACGCAGAGAATTCCTGACAACGGCTGCTGTTGCGGGTGCGGTTGGCACAGTTGCCAAAACCGCGAGCGCACAAGAGGTAACGCATCGCATCGGTGTGGCGATCCCTTCGGCCACACACGGGTTTATGGGTGGGTTGAATTTCCACGCCCAAGACACAATCAACCGTGTCAAAGAAACCTATCCACAGCTTGATTTTGTACTGGCCACGGCGGGTGATGCATCCAAAATGGTGAATGACATCGAAGATATGGTTGCCACGCGCGACATTGATGCGCTGGTTGTTTTGCCATTTGAAAGCGAACCACTAACATCACCGGTTCAGGCCGTGGCGGAACAAGGTATCTGGGTTACGGTTGTTGATCGTGGCCTGTCTGTTCCAGGCATCGAGGATTTATACGTTGCTGGTGACAATCCTGGATTTGGCCGTGTCGCGGGTGAATATTTCCGCGAAAATCTAACGTCGGGTCAAAAAATCGTTGTTTTGCGCGGCATTCCAACCACGCTTGATAATGAGCGCGTGGATGCATTCACCGCCGCGCTGGATGGGTCTGGTGTTGAAATTTTGGACATGCAGCACGGCAATTGGAACCGCGATGATGCGTTCAACGTGATGCAAGATTTCTTGTCGAAATACAGCGAAATCGACGCGGTCTGGGCAGCGGATGATGATATGGCCATTGGCGTGATGGAGGCCATCGCACAAGCCGGACGCACCGAAGAAATGTGGATTGTTGGCGGTGCCGGCATGAAAGAGATCATTGGGCGCATCCGTGATGGTGATCCACAGTTGCCTGTGAACGTGACATACCCACCTGCGCAAATTTCATCGGCGATTGAAATGACCGCACTTGGGTTGGTTTCAGCGACACCGGTTTCAGGGCGGTTTATTATCGGGTCACAATTGGTGACACCTGAAAATGCTGCGGATTTCTATTTCCCAGACAGCCCGTTTTAATTTGAAAAAGGGTGTGGCGGTTTTCGCCACACCCGTTCACTATCCGTTGCTTTTGGGATCAAGCAATGCGCCAAGCGCGTCTTGTGCGGTTATCTCACCAATCAATTCCGACCCATCACTGACACAAACACAATCAACACCGCTGGATAATTGCGCCATCACATCGCGCACGGGGGTTTTGCTATCTACTGTATCTTTGGACGTTTTGCGTTTTGTCGGTTGCATAATATCCGACGCACGCAACACACCCATTGGGTTCATATGGGCCACAAAATCGGCCACATATTCATCCGCAGGATTGGCGACGATTTCTTGGGGTGTGCCACATTGCACGATGCGCCCACCTTCCATAATCGCGATGCGATCACCGATTTTGAAGGCTTCGTCCAAATCATGGCTAACAAATATAATCGTGCGTTTCAGTGTTGCTTGCAATTCCAGCAATTCATCCTGCAACCGTGTGCGGATCAATGGATCAAGCGCGGAAAACGGTTCGTCCATCAATAAAATCGGTGCCTCGGTTGCGAATGCACGGGCCAGACCAACACGTTGTTGCATACCACCAGATAATTCGCCAACCTTGCGATCGGCCCAATCCGACAGGCCAACCAGATCAAGCTGGTTTTTCACCCTCGTTGCCATTTCGGATTTATCCATCCCGTCCATTTCCAAGCCAAAACCAACGTTTTGCGCAACCGTGCGCCATGGCAACAGACCAAATTGTTGAAACACCATCGCCACACGATGCAAACGGATTTGGCGCAATGTCGCCTTGTCGGTTTTTGTGACATCGATCATTTCATCACCGTTGTTCACATGCACCGCACCGCGCACCACAGGATTCAACCCATTCACTGCGCGCAACAACGTGGATTTACCAGAACCCGACAAACCCATCAGAACCAAAATTTCACCTGTTCCAACGGTCAGCGAACAGTTGTGCACACCCAACACTTGGGCGGTTTGGTCTTGGATTTCAGAACGTGATAATCCTTGATCCATCAATGGAAGGGCCGTTTTTGGTTTGCCACCAAACACGATATTTACATTGTCGAAAATGACTGCATCGCTCATTTTTTCGGCTCCTCTACGCGCAACATACGATCAAGCATGATTGCGACCACAACAATGATAAATCCGCTTTCAAATCCAAGTGCGGTGTTTACCGTGTTCAATGCACGCACCACTGGCACGCCCAATCCATCGGCACCAACCAATGCAGCAATAACAACCATCGAAAGCGAGAGCATAATCGTTTGGTTCAACCCCGCCATGATCTGGGGCAGGGCATAGGGCAATTCAACTTTGAACAGCTTTTGTCGCGGCGTTGCGCCAAAACTTTCGGCGGATTCCAATAATGCAGCGGGGGTTGATGAAACACCAAGATGGGTCAAACGGATGGGGGCGGGCAGAACAAAAATCACCGTTGCCATTAATCCGGGCACCATGCCGATGCCAAAAAACACAATCGCAGGGATTAGGTAAACGAACGTGGGAAGGGTCTGCATCAAATCCAAAACGGGGCGTGCCCATGCGTATAATTTGGGACGATGCGCCATGGCGATCCCAATGGGAACACCAACAGCCATACAGACCACACATGCCGAGAGAACCAAGGTTAAACTCTCGGTGGTTTCTTCCCAATAATCTTGGTTCAAGATGAATAGAAAACCCAGCAAAACCAATAAACAAGTTTTCCAAGATCGCTGAAAAACCCATGTCAGCCCCACAAATGCCAATACCACCAACAACGGGTGGGGCGTTTGTAAAACCCATAAAATACCGTCAATCAATCCTTCGAGCGTGATTGATAAGAAATCGAAAAACCATTCAAGGTTTACCTGCAACCAGTCGAAAACCGCGCTGGCGGTTTTTCCAACTGGGATTTTATTGTCTGTAAGCCATTCCATGGCGCCACCCCCGCGTGGTTTGCCAAAAACAAACCCCGCCAACATGGGCGGGGTTTGAAATTAGTGTGGTCAATTATTGAAGCGCTGCTTTCACCGCTGCCATCGCATCGCCACCGTCCATGGTGGTAACACCGTCCAGCCAACCGTCCAACACGCCTGCATTCGCGCTTAGCCATGCTGTTGCAGCCTCAGCTGGGTCAGTGCCATCATTCAAAATCGCACCCATGATTTCGTTTTCCATGGCCAGCGTGAATGTCAGGTTGTTCAACAACGCGCCAACGTTTTTGCATTCATCAACGTAACCCGCACGTGTGTTTGTAAACACATTCGCACCACCCAAATTCGGGCCAAAGAAATCATCACCACCTGTCAGGTATGACATATCAAAATTGGCGTTCATTGGGTGTGGTTCCCAACCCAAAAATACGATTGGCTCGTCTTTTTTATCTGCCCGTGCAACCTGTGCCAACATGCCTTGCTCAGAGCTTTCTGCAACTTCGAAATCTTTCAGATCGAACGCGTTGTCATCGATCATGGATTGGATCAAACGGTTGCCGTCATTCCCTGGTTCGATCCCGTAAATTTTGCCACCCAACGCATCGGCATGTGCCGCGATATCGCCAAACCCTTTGATGCCCAGATCAGATGCAGCCTTGTTCACCGCCAATGTATATTTTGCACCCTCAAGGTTCATACCAACCGTATCAACGGTGCCGGCCTCGCGATATGATGCGATATCGCCTTCCATTGTTGGCATCCAGTTGCCAAGGAAAATATCGATGTCACCCTTAGCCAATGACGCATAGGTCACAGGAACGGACAAAACCTTGATATCCGTGTCATAACCAAGCGCATCCAACACAACCGTTGTCGCCGCCGTTGTTGCAGTGATGTCGGTCCAGCCAACGTCGGAAAATGAAACGCTGCCACAATCGGCCTGTGCCATGCTTGCCGTAGCTGTCAGTGCAACCGCACTGATGGATGTTTTGAATAGATTCATGATGATCTCCCTGTTTGTTATATTTGCCTTATGTGAACACAGGCAAAATTTTCATGCCATAACAAAACATGTGCAGCGGATGAATGATAGGGGGAAATTCGGCACAATTGCGCCCGTGGCGACATTTGCTGCTACCTAGGGGTGAATCGAATGGATGAATTAGGATAATTAGAAAACCGAGCCACCCTTGGGTGTAAAGATTTTTCAACGGGTTTTTGTTGCAATTGGGCTCGTGCTTGATCATGCTCAAACGTGAAAGATCTGAAAGGATGCCGCGTGTTCCAAAAAACCATTTTGACCGGATTGATTTGCGGTCTTGCTGCTTGTGCCGCTGATACTGGTGTCGTGGGTTCGGGTAAAAACCTATATTTCATCGAGAAACAACAAGCCACTGGTTTCCCCGGATTGGGCAATCTAAAGGCCGAAGTTTTTAACGAAGCCAATTCTTTTTGCACAAAAAAGGGAGGTCAATTCGAAGTATCAAAATCCTCAGAAACACAACCACCATACTTGCTTGGTAACTATCCAAGAGTATCACTAGAATTTCGTTGTTAGGATATTTTGGTGGAGCCTAGGAGGAACACGATACAAGAGTTGGTTTCTTTTAAAATCAATAGCTTAGGTTGTGATAGTTTTCAAGGCTGTAACAGCTCACTGTAACACTTTTTGTTCATTTTGATGAGTAAAGTATTGGTCTACATGTAGAAATTGCTCAATGTTTCTTATAGTTGATTTTGTACGATCAAACGTTGGTATAACTATTAGAGCTTCGTTAGACCGGGGGCGTCAGGAGATACTTTGATGGAAAGTCAAAATTCTCGGTCTTCGAGGTAAACGTTTCTTTTCGTGTTTTTTTGTCCTATTGAATTGCGAGAAGAATAAACTTTTTTTGTGGAGAATGTGTTGAAAGCGAATACGATAACACTGGTGGTTCCTGTTTTTAATGAAGAGAAGGCGATACCATTGTTTGTCGAACAATTGGAAACCTCGCTGTTCGAAATCAACTTAAAGAACTCTCGCAAATTTAAGTTTCAAATTTTGTTTGTTAATGACGGCTCCACAGATGCGAGCGAGTTTATTATTCGCAATGCAAAGATGACTAACGCAGAAATACAATTAGTAAGTTTATCCCGAAATTTTGGTAAGGAACGAGCCTTGTTTGCAGGGTTAACCTACGCACTTGGGGATGCTGTCATACCAATGGATGTTGATTTACAAGACCCACCAGAAGTTATCGAACAAATGTTAAACAAGTGGTCAGATGGTGCTTCGATTGTGAACGCAAAGAGAATATCACGTTCAGAAGATAGTTGGATGAAACGAACAACGGCGACAGCATTCTATCGTATTTTTAACTTTTTTGCTGAGCGGCCGATTCCTGAAAATGTTGGTGATTTTAGATTGCTTGATCGTCAAGTTGTTGATGCTGTTGTTCAAGTCGGGGATAAAATGCGTTTCAACAAAGAAGTGTTCTCTTGGGTTGGGTTTACGTCTGAACAGGTTGAATTTGAACGCCCGAAAAGATCGGACGGCACTGGCAAGTGGTCGGTCTGGAAATTGTGGAACTTGGCATTGGACGGAATCTTTTCATCAAGCACCATGCCGCTTCGATTGTGGGGGTACTTGGGTTTTTTGTTTTCTCTACTCGCGTTTGTTTATGTGATTTTCGTCATCGTTTTTACGGTCGTTTTTGGTCGCTCTGTTCCTGGTTATAGTTCAACTATTGTAATGATCCTGTTCTTTGGCGGTTTGAATCTGTTGTCCTTGGGTGTCTTGGGGGAATATATCGGACGCATATTTACCGAAGTGCGCGAACGACCCACGTTTATCGTTAAGTCAACGTTTGGTTTAGAGGAAGAGTAAATGGATACAGCAGCATATGCTCGTATGGGAGAGCAAGAGCACAAACATTGGTGGTTCGCTGCACGAAGAGAAATCATCGCCAAACTGATTACTTCTTCATGCGACTTACCAAAAAATGCTCGCTTGCTCGAAGCTGGATGTGGTACGGGTGGAAATTTATCGCTTCTTAGCGGATTTGGAAAGTTGGATGCTTTTGAATTTGACGAAACGTCGCGAACCACAGCACAGCTTAAGTCAGGCATGGATATTCCATTTGGTGCCCTCCCTGATGATGCGCCTTTTGCAGGAGAGGCATATGATTTGATTGCGCTATTAGATGTGCTGGAACACATCGAACATGATACAGCGTCGCTGACAGCTCTGGGCGAGAGATTGGATAAAAACGGGAGGATTTTGATTACTGTTCCCGCAATGCCGTGGCTTTGGTCAAAACACGATGTCGTTCACCATCATTTCCGCCGATATACACGTAATTCATTAAAACGCGCAGTCGAAAATGCAGGTTTAGAAGTTGAGGCTATTAGTTATTTCAACTGCTTTCTGTTTCCCTTTGCGTTGATGAAACGAGGGTTTGATAAACTTACGGGTTCATCTGCACCAGATGATGAAATTCCATCAGACTGGATGAACAAATTATTCTTTAGAATTTTTAGGGCTGAGCGCCACTTGGTAAGCCGCACATCATTGCCTTGGGGGCTGTCCCTGTACGCAATCGTCAAATTGAAAAAATAAAAATATGATCGGACAAATTGGGCGCTTTGGTGTGGTTGGGATTGTTGCTACACTTTTACACATTAGCGCGGCACTCATTTCTAAAGAAGTTTTTGGCCTTATTGCACAAACTGCAAATTTGATCGGCTTTGGCGTCGCATTCCTTTTTTCATTTGCAGGACACTTTCGTTTTACTTTTGCGGCTACCGGCTCTATTGAAGCTCACTTTACCAGATTTGCTTGCCTATCCATAGTTGCGTTTTTTCTGAGTTCCACAATCGTCTATTCGACCACATCGCATTTAAATTGGCCGTTTTGGGCATCAATATTAGTTGTTGGTTTAACCATACCCTTCGTTTCGTTTTTTATCTCAAAATATTGGGCTTTTGAAGATGCCGCACATCTGGAAAAAAGCACAATTTCTTATCAGGTGGTTATCCTTCTCGGCGTTCAATTGATTGCATATTATTATTGGATGTCTCTTGGGGATGTTAATCATGATACTGGTTGGTATCTGGTTGCGACACAAAAATGGCTTTCTGGTGCACAACTTTATGTGGATATAGTAGAGGTTAATCCTCCTTGGAATTTCTATCTAACGGTCCCCGTTATTTGGCTTTCAAAGCTTACAGGGCTGACTCCATCCAGTTCACATTTTGCATTTACGGGTTTCCTAACTTTAGTAAGTTTGACGTGGGTAAATAAGCTCCTGAGGCGATCAGGCGGTATGGCTAAAATCCCCGCGCTGATCACCACCCAATGCGCATTGATGGCGATACTTATCACTACGATTAACCAGCCAGGACAAAGAGAGCACATTTTTGTGCTATTCATTTTGCCATTGTTGTTTGGCGTTTACTGTCAAGTCTCGGGCGATTTAGTATCAAGAAAGGAACGCATATATCTCGCAATCTTTGCGGTGTTGGGAATTTGTATCAAACCGCATTTTACTTTGGTTCCGCTGTTCATTGCGATTTCAAATTCACTGATTCAAAAATCGTTTCGACCAATTTTCCAGATCGAAAACTGGATCATGTTTGCGGGCTGTTTATTTTATCTCATATTTGCGCGCTTGGTTCATCCTGAATTTTTTGCGGAATTGTTACCTGTAACTTTTGCTGTTTATGGAGAGTTCGGTTTCGGGATAAGCAGAGTTATAAGTCGAATACCTATTTACATCATCCTTTTACTATTTCTGTGTTGTATTAGCGTCGCTAGAAATGGCAAAATCTCGCAGGGGCCATTGATATTTGCTGCCGCTGTATTCTCAAGCTACGTAATTTATTGGGTGCAGGCGACTGGTTTCAATTATCAATCGTACCCGTTTTTTATATTTTCACTGATTTTTTGTGTCGTTGCTGTATTAAATGGGGCCAGCAACGCGCAAAAAATACTGTTTGCTTTGGCTGCCTTAGTTATGGCTTGGTCAATCCCCATAAAAGTTCGCTATAGCAACGGCTTTAAGTTTGAAGTTCGTCAACACCTAACGGGTATTCCCCAAGCTAGTTCAGTTTTATTTTTGTCCACCAATGTTAGCGCAGGCTTTCCCATCGTTATGCAAGAAAATTTAAACTGGGCGAGTCGTTTTCCTGCACAATGGTTCTTGCCTGGAGCTTTGAGCAAACTTGTTGGTGTCGACTGCACAAAAGAAACGGATCACTGTGCACAAATGAATGCGATTTTGGATCAAAACCGAGAGGCGAATACCAATGATCTGATAAACTCAAACGCAGAAATAATCATTGTAGATAATCGACAACGTAAGAGCTACATCAAAGGAACGAACTTTGATTATATCGATTTTATGTCTGCGGATAAAAGGTTCGTCAAAGAGTTCCAGAATTTTGAATTATTTCTTGAAACCAAACGTCTAAAATCATGGCGACGTAAGCATTAAATGAAGAGATTAACGGGGAAGTCTCAATCGGCTTCTTGGATATGGGGATTTCATGAGTTGTTATGGGGTATCCATATTAGACACTATAGTTATGGATACCCCTAAACGTTATCTTGAACGGTGATTTAACAGCTGTCTCAGTCCTCCCATTCTTCGACAAAACCTCCGTGATCATTAAGAATGCGTTCGATAATCTGATTATGCAGCTGAGAAGAATACCGATCCAATCCCAAGAGAAAGGTTTCAGGGTCAGACACAAGGCTCTTGCCAAAAGTAGCACCCATCCGCTTAGCAATGTCGATAGCCTTAATCTCTTGCTCATCGGGGGTAAAATCTCTTACCACTCTTCCTCCATTTGCGAACTCTAATGCTTCCGTCCAAGTTAGATCGATGGGCTTTGAGTTAAAAAGGATATTGGCGTTTGAAATCTTAAGATAAGCACTCCTCATTTTTGCAACTTGAGCCTCGCTTACTGTCACCCGCTTGGCCAACTCCTTCTTGGATATCTGCCATGAATTATCCTCAAGCGCATCAAGGCAAACTCGTCGCCAAGCAGCATTACTTCGTTCACTAGCGGTGAGAGGTTCAGAGATTTTCTTATTTGCTGATAAAGAGAGATCGAAGGCATCCTCAAAAGTACCCATGAAGACCTTAACAGGGACATAGAAGTTATCTGCTGTTTCACCTTCTTCTCCTATGTATCGTAGGTAGGCGGCGTATCGATGATGTCCATCTAGAATTGTCCACCGTCTGCCCGTAAACCAGATGATAATCGGGTCTAACCTACAATCTGTTTCAGCCCTCAAGTTCCTTAAAAGATTGTCAACGTGATACGTTACAGTTCCCGCGAGGTCTCGCCCTGCAAGCTCCCTTTGTTGAAATACTTGATATTCTATCGCGAGTTCACTTAAGGGCAACTTTCGGGGTTTGCGGAGTGGGGTAATACCAGAGGACAGCTCTCGCTTAATTCGCTCAAATGCTTCGTCTTTAGTTTCCGATATTTCATCAAAATCGAAGTGATCTATCGGTGTATTATCTCGCATTGTTTAGCTCCTCTTCGCTAGTGACACCGTTCTCGAACTTTCCGCTAACGGCGTTTTTTGCCAACTCGCTTGTTTGATCAAAAAGGCCGCCTTTGACGTGCTTAGTTTCACAAGTCATTTGTACCGTTCTGTTTTCACTCAATGCGTTTAGATTTTTCCATTGCTCCTTGTTGGTTATTGGCTTCCCATCTGTCTTCTTCCAGCCATTCATCCGCCACCGAGAGAGGAGTTTACTAAAACTCTCATGGAGGCTCTTGTTGTTTGTGATTATTGTTATCTCGCTTCCCTCTGGGACGCTTTGAAGACCATAGATAACGGCGTTTAGTAATCCTTCGTGTATACTTGAGGTTTTGTACCGTGCGGATTTACGTGTTTCGTTTAGTAAACTGCCTTCGTTGTGATCTTGACGGATTAGTGCAACACCACATTTACGGGCATCTACATTACATGATGCGGCAACAAAGAGTTTAGTAGATTTCATTGGTTTTGTTCTTTCTAATATTTTGATTGAACAAACGAAAAGAACCCACAGAGTGACCTGAGAGTTCTTTGATTACGTTTGCGATTTGGGTCGTATTTAAGAACTTGAGGCGTTCTAATAATACTCCTGTGCAACCTAATTATTATTGTAGAAATTGGATTGTTTGTCGTACTTAACGCTCATCAAAATTTTGCGGCTCGATAGTTAGCAATCAAAAAAACAAATAAGAAACACGACCCCAACTACATCCCCCATCTTAGTAAAGCAGCCTCACATCCTTGAGGGTCTCCCACAATCCTCAACACGGTCTGTCGGGTCAATCCTGTAGCCTTAGCAATCTGTGAAGTTCCTGCACCTGTACCATTCATATCCTGAACCTTTGTAAAAGCCTCACGGTTATAGCTGGGCTTCTTCCCTCGGTATTTGCTCACATCACCCTTAGCAGCCTCTATACCCGCTCTCTGAGCTTCTTTGGTGGCTTCTGCTTGCGCCTGTGCTGTTGCAGCCATAAAGGCGATCAGTGCGTCTCTAACGGCCTCTTGCATGGGGTCTTTGGTGGCTCCGTCAAAGGTCATGTTGTTGATCACGGTGCGGATGATTACACCTTGGCGCATGAAGTGCCTGATGGTGTCTGTTACGTCCTGATAATTACGCCCTAGGCGATCCACCCAACGCACCACAAGGGTATCCCCTGATCTAAGCTTATCAAACAACCTCTTGCCCTCTGTACGGTCTTTGAGCTTCGTGCCAATGCCAGAGATACCATGATCGGCAACCACGTCATCAATCGTAAACCCTGCATTCTCTGCTTGGGTCTTTTGATGAGCGATATTCTGATCGGTAGTTGAAACACGTGCGTAGAGTATGGTTGCCATTTGATCTTCCTTTGGGTGTCCGTTAGGGTATTGACCATTTGATATAGTGTACGATTAAAAATGTAAACCCTTACGGATAAAAAATAGAATACCTTTTCAGTGACCATTGAAGTATACCCTAATGGACAAAAGCTAAATGCGCTGGGCTTGTTCTAGTTGTACCCCACGGTCATTCTAAATCTCAGTTTTAAACCCCTAGGCTACTCACGAAGTTCTTTCGGGATGTTGTGAATGAAGGGCTAGGGGGACGGGGGGGATTTGTGGAAGGCTGCTAACCATATACCATTTCAAATTTATGACCCAAAAATACTCTGACCCTATTTCATAAAAGGGATGATGAAGATGAGATCAGGTCAAAAGGGCTTGGCAATGAACTTCATCCCTAAGTAAACTTAACAGTGTCTAAGTGAGTTTCTATGTTCAATTGACCATGAGCCTAGACAATTAGCTGATCATCTTTCATCTGATTAAATTAAATGAACTGAGGTTCGCTTCAAGTGCTAACTGATAAGTATAAGTTAAAGAGAACTTATAAGTTAGGGGGAATAGGATGAGGATAGGTAATACTTTAAAGCTAACTCTTAGAGTAACTCTTAAAGTAACTTTGAGAGTTTCATTTCCTTCTCCTGTGCAACTTAATTATTTCACCTTTATTAGATGACAATGACTGCCTGTAACTTGATGCAGCTTCGAGATGATTTTGTTGGTCAATTGGGTCTACTCAGTCAAGTTTTCCTGAAAAGAGGTGACGTAAGTTCAGCCCTTCATATTCAATTGCGTGTATTGCTTTTTGTAGCGTTTTTAGCTGGATATCACGTGAACCATACCTTGCTCTCATTCCTGTCGAGCTACGCCCAGTGATCGCGTCTTTCGTGTCAATGTGTAGCTGTGCATTGCCACACGCATCTTCGAAGTTGTGTCTAAAGCTATGAAAGTTAGTTTTTGCGGTCTTGGCATCACATAGCTTCAAGAACCTGCTAAAGTGCTTTGAGAAATGATCAGAGTAACTACCATCCGCGCCAATCTTGATGGATGGGAAAAGCCGTGTTTCTCCTGATTGTTTCATTTCTCTTACAAATTTCAAAAAACCGATGTCGATCAATGTCGGGTGGATCGGAATCTTTCGTTGGGCATTTGGTGACTTAATTCCTTTATCACCCACGTTGCGCTCGTTCGCTAATTTACCATTGATGTCGAGGTAGGGAATTTTATCTGCTTCTTTGATGTCATCAATTTCAAGTTGGCATAGTTCGCTTAAACGTCCACCTGAAAATAACCCGAGTAGGGGTATCCAGAACTTAGGACTCCCTTTTATCAGTTGCGTTCCTGACCGTGACCAGTGCGTTTCTGAAAGGCACCCTGTGAATACTGGCGCGTTAAATATCTTTTCGAGTTGTTCATTGGAAAACGGGTCTCGGGCTTCGCGAGGGTTGCTTCGAATGTTGTATTTGAGACCTCTCAATGGTTGAGGCGCATTATCATCGAAGTAATGGGCATCTACCCAATTCCAAAACAAGCTAACTTTGCCGATTCCTTTGTTGATGTTTTCGAAACTCATCGGCTCAAGCTGCAATTCGGACGCCCTTGCAGAAGCCTTGTGAATATCAAGATGTTTGAGTTCTTTTCGAATGCGCCAGCTTGGAGGAAGGCGACTAAAGGTTTCCTTGAACAGCCGCCCATCAGCTTTGTTGTACTGATCTAGATGTTTGTCACCACAAACCTCAAGGAAGTTATTTACCCAAGATAAATTGCTCCGTTTCGTTTTGTCACTCCAGCCATGTTCTACGGCTTTAACCCACTGAGCCACGGCTTCACTTAGGTTGGGATGCTCAGAGGCCGTCAGCGCTTCAACCTGAGTCAGTGAGTCCACCTTGGGGGTATCGACTATGTTCCCCTCATTTCTAGCTTGTTTCGCCTTGGAGACCCTTAGGGATGCCTTGTTCAATTCGTGGTAAAGTAGCTTTCGGCTTGGAGAATCTGGAGCTAACCGATGTTCTAGTCCTGCTCGCTTAAGTAAATCTTCTGCTTCTTCGATAATGTGCTCGTCAAAAATACCTCTTGCGAGATCGTGTTTGATCATGTCTTCGACGCATTTTTCAATTTCAACGCTTTCTTCAAAAGATAAGCGCGTTAGATATTTAAAACTTGTGCTGTCGTAAGGCGCATTTTCGGCCTCTTGGAATTCTGCGTATGTCATCGTTGACGGCGTTTCTTCGGTGTCCACGCGAAAACCTTCTATTCGGTAGTCCTCATCTCGTGCTAATCGGGTAGCAGCATAGACTTGTCCCAAGTGGTTTATTTGTTCTTCTGAAAGTTCCTCAAAATCCTGAATGGTGTTTCTAGAAAGTGCTCTGCGATGAGCGTCAAAACGTTCGTCAACTTCGACAGCTTTGATCCTGACTAACCTTAAGGCTTCGGCGCTGTCTTTTGTTCTAAGCGAGAAGGTTTCTTCTTTTTTACCATAGGTCTTTGCGATGTCCTTGGGGACAGTTGCACGGTGATAATAAGTCGCGTTTCTGCGGTAGAGTCGGGTATGTCCAGTCATCTTTTCAAGGTTGCTCACTGTAACACTCCAATGTAGCAGTTCTCTCAAAAAGCACTTATTTTACAGTAACTTGCTGATATGTCAGAAGAAAAAATAAGTTGGTGGAGCCTAGGAGGATCGAACTCCTGACCTCTTCGCTGCCAGCGAAGCGCTCTCCCAGCTGAGCTAAGGCCCCACGATGTTCGGTTCAAACCACCGAACAAGGGTTATCTATGAAACTGCGCTTGGGCTTGCAAGCGCAAAATCAATTATTCGTCGTCGCCTGTAGAAACGTCTTTGATTTCTTCGAGCGGAACGGTGTCATCGTCATCGTCTTCCAACACGTCATCGCCCAAATCTACATCGATATCTGTATCGTCATCATCCAATACATCGACATCATCTGCCAGATCATCCTCGGTGGCTGCCTTAACGGATTCTTTATCCGCTTTGTCCGTCATGGATGTTTTGGATTTGTCATAGGCAAAAAATGACACGGGGTATTCTTCGCCTGTGTATGGGCTTACGATTGGGTCTTTGCCCAAATCATAGAATCGTTTTCCAGTTTCTGGGCAAACGCGCTTTACGCCCCATTCTTCTTTGGCCATTGGGTTATCCTTGGGTGAATTTTGCAAATTTCTGACGCCAATTGCCATAACACGGGGGGCTTGTCAAAGGGGATTCGATCACAGTTTGCACAAGCACCGTGTGATTTCGCCAATTGCGCTTGGGCTTGGATTTGATAAAATGCGGTTAATGACAGAAACCATCCGCATTGGCGATCCGCCGATTACTATATTTTTGCGTCACAACACGCGTGCGAAACGCTATTCGCTGCGCATCGCGAACAAGGATGGCAAGGTGAGTCTGACCATGCCACGTTGGTCCAATCTGCGCGATGCAACCAAATTCGCCCAAGAACAAGAAGGCTGGCTTCGCAAGCATCTTTCAAAGCGTGTGCAACCCATTGTGCCGGTATTTGGCGGCAAGATCATGTTTGATGGGTTTAATGCGCCAATCGAACACGGGAGCGGGCGCTCTGTGCGGTTTGAGGATGGTATTTTATATGTGCCCGGGCGCGACGAACAATTGATTGGCAAGCTTAAAGGTTATTTCAAAACCGTGGCGCGTGAACGTCTTGTTCATGCATCGGAATATTACGCTGGCAAGCTTGGGCGTACAATTGGGAGCGTTTCAATCCGCGATACTCGTTCGCGTTGGGGATCGTGTTCATCCGAGGGTAATTTGATGTATTCATGGCGCTTGGTCATGGCCCCGCGCGAGGTTCAGGTTTACGTTGCCGCGCACGAGGCTTGTCATTTGATCGAGATGAACCATTCGGATGCCTATTGGGCCTTGGTTGAAAAGGTTTACCCAGATTATAAGCCACAGCGCCAATGGCTTAAGCGCAATGGTGCCTTGCTGCATAGCTATCAGTTGTAGCTTGACGCGATGCTTAAACGTGATCACAAACATCACATGACAACACCAGAACCCCGCCGCGAAAACGTGACCCCATCCCATGAATTGGTTTATCGCAGTTTGCGATCATCCATCATGCACGGCGAAATGGCACCTGCGCAATCTGTCACGATCCGTGGCATTGCGGATACCTATGGGGTGAGCATGACGCCTGCACGCGAAGCGGTGCGTCGTCTAAGCGCCGAAGGAGCGTTGCAAATATCGTCAACAGGGCGGGTGTCCACGCCCGCGCTCACCAACGAGCGGATCGAAGAACTCGCATCCATTCGCGCGCTAATGGAACCCGAAATGGCCAGCCGTGCCTTGCCCCGTGTGCATCTGAATTTGATTGAACGTTTAGGGCGGATCAACAATCTGATTGATCAGGCGATTGTTAAGGATGACGCGATCACATATGTGCGCACCAATTTGGAATTTCACCGCACATTATATCTGCGCGCCCAAGCGCCTGCGATGCTGGCGATTGTGGAAACAGTTTGGTTGCAATTGGGGCCAACGATGCAGGCGCTTTATGCCCGTTTGCAACGGCGCGAGGCATCGAACCACCACCGCACCGCGCTGGCGGCGATGAAGGCGGGGGATGAACCATCGCTGCGCCTTGCCATCCGTGCGGATGTGACACAAGGGTTGCGCATGTTGGCCAACGAATAAATTTCGAAAATCTGCGACGGAATGGTTTTGCTGGTGCGTATTACTTGATGAATACGCTAACCCCTTGGCGTATTTATCTGCCTCTCTTACCCCTTGCGAGGCAAAAATAACTCCCTCTGGCGATGGATGAGCAAGCGTCGCCAGAGGGTTTTTTATTGCATTAAATCAACGCCTAAGCGTGGATTGCCCCATCGCCACAGGCCAATGCTGCTTCGCGCATGGCTTCTGAAAATGTGGGGTGGGCGTGGCATGTCATGGCAACGTCTTGGGCGGATGCGCCAAATTCCATTGCGACACAAATTTCATGGATTAAATCACCCGCAGATGGGCCGATCAAATGACAGCCCAAAATCCGGTCTGTTTTGGCGTCCACCAACAGTTTTACAAAACCTTCGCCTTGGAACACGGCCTTGGCGCGGCCATTGCCCATGAATGTGAATTTTCCGACCTTGAAATCAACGCCTTCGTCTTTCAATTCTTCTTGGGTTTTGCCCACGGATGCGACCTCTGGCGTGGTGTAGATCACACCGGGGATCACGCCGTAATTCACATGGCCATGTTTGCCTGCGATCACCTCGGCGACGGCCATGCCTTCGTCCTCTGCCTTATGCGCCAACATGGGGCCTTCGATTACGTCACCAATTGCGAAAATGCCATCAACATTTGTGCGCCATTGATCGTCGGTTTTGATTTGCCCACGTTCGGTCAATTCACCGCCCAGACCATCAAAGCCAAGGTTATCCATGAATGGTTTGCGCCCCGTTGCCACCAAAACAACATCGGCATCAATGCTGGCATCTGATTCATCTTTGCGCAGTTTGTAATTCACTGTGGCCTTGGTTTTCTTCGCGTCAACCGATTGCACGGCCGCGCCCAAAACAAAGTTAAGTCCTTGTTTTTTCAGGGTTCGTTGCAAGGTTTTCGCAACCTCTGCGTCCATGCCAGGGGTGATGTGATCCAAGAATTCAACAACCGTCACCTCTGTGCCAAGGCGGGCATATACGCTGCCCATTTCAAGGCCAATGACGCCTGCGCCAATCACAACCATTGATTTTGGAACCTTTGGCAATTCCAATGCGCCCGTGGATGTCACAACGACCTTTTCGTCGATTTCGATACCGGGCAATGACGATGGTTCGGACCCTGATGCGATGACGATATTTTTCGCTTTATGCACGTCTTTGCCAACGGTGACTTCGCCTTTGGCGGTGATTTTTCCCCAGCCTTTCAGCCAGTCAATTTTATTTTTCTTCATCAAGAATTCAACGCCAGATGTGTTCTGTGCGATCACGCCTGATTTATATTCTTGCATGGTTTTAAAATCGACGGATGGGGATTTGCCCATCAGACCCATTTTGGTGAAATTATGGGTGGCTTCGTGATACATATGTGATGCATGAAGCAATGCTTTGGATGGGATACAGCCCACGTTCAAACAGGTGCCGCCAAGGGTTTCGCGCCCCTCGACAATTGCGGTTTTCAGCCCCAGTTGCGCACAGCGAATTGCACAGACATAGCCGCCCGGGCCTGAACCGATTACGATGACATCATATTCTGACATGGATGTTAACCTTTCGTCGAATTGCCGCAAATACGGCGTATGGAATCCGTGTGACATGTGGCGGACAAGCGTAGGACACGCGTCGGACACATTCGGATTGTGGTGTTTAGTGTAAGTTTAATCATACCAATGCTGCGATCAACATGATTGTGGTGGCAATAACCCCTGTCAGCCAAATGTATGACCGCCATGGTGTCAGCCCGTAAACATAGGCGGGGATATATAAAACTCGCGCGGCCAAGAATACCCAAGCACAGGTCGCCGTCAGCGGTGTTGATTGTCCGCTGATTGCAATGATGCCTGCGGCAATGCCAAACAACATCAGATTTTCAAGCGAGTTGTTATAGGTGCGATAAACCCGCGCCGTTTTCCCCGTGATCTGATCGGAAAAATCCGTATCCCGTTTGCCCATGGTCATATAGCGGGGCAATTGCACATTGGCACAAATCACCAAAAGGGTCAGCGTGCCAACGTGTAGCAATGCAGCAAGGGTAAGGGCGGTGATTTCTGGGGTCATTTACGCGGCCTTAAAACGGGCGCGGCCCGACGTTGCCGTCGAGCGTTGCGTTATTTGATTACAGATCCATCAACAAACGGCGGGGATCTTCCAATGCTTCTTTGACGCGCACAAGGAATGTGACCGCACCTTTGCCATCAACGATGCGGTGATCGTATGACAGGGCCAGATACATCATCGGGCGGATCACGATTTCATCGTTCACCACAACTGCGCGTTTTTGGATGCTGTGCATGCCCAAGATACCCGATTGTGGCGGGTTCAAAATTGGCGATGACATCAGGCTGCCGTAAACACCACCATTTGAAATGGTGAATGAACCACCTTGCATTTCATCCATGCCCAATTTGCCATCGCGCGCGCGTGCACCTTTTTCGGCAATTGCTTTTTCGATTTGTGCAAATGACAGGCTGTCTGCATCACGGATCACGGGCACAACCAAACCTGTTGGCGTACCTGTGGCGATGCCCATGTTGACGTAGTTTTTATACACAACATCGGTGCCATCGATTTCGGCGTTTACCTCTGGAATTTCCTTGAGCGCGTGGCAACATGCCTTGGTGAAAAAGGACATAAAGCCCAATTTCACGCCGTGCTTTTTCATGAACAACTCTTTGTATTCATTGCGCAAATCCATCACCGCTGACATGTCCACCTCGTTATAGGTGGTCAACATTGCGGCGGTGTTTTGGCTTTCTTTTAGGCGGCGCGCAATGGTTTGGCGCAGACGTGTCATTTTCACTCGTTCTTCGCGATCCGCATTGTCATCGCTGCGCGGTGCGCTAGCGGCTTTGGGTGCGGATGCGACAACGGGTTGTGGGTTGTTCATGGCGGACAAAACATCGCCCTTCATCACGCGCCCATCGCGCCCTGATCCCGCAACGTTCGCGATATCAACATTGTTGTCGGCGGCCAGTTTTTCCGCAGATGGTGCGTTTTTCGCATCTGTTTCTGGCGCTTGTTCAGATGGTTTTTCTGGCGTTGGTTTTTCCGCGGTCGGTGCAGGGCCAGCGGCGGGGGCGTCTGCGGTTGCACCTTCGGTTATGGATGCAAGCAGGGCATCAACGCCAACGGTTTCGCCTTCTGCTGCGACGATTTCGGACAGAACACCAGCAACGGGCGAGGGGACCTCTACCGTGACCTTGTCTGTTTCCAATTCGCACAGCATTTCATCAACTGCCACAGCATCGCCTGGTTGTTTGAACCATGTTGCGACGGTTGCTTCGGTAACACTTTCGCCAAGTGTGGGGACGCGTACTTCGGTCATTGAATTATCCTTTGAGCGTTAGCGCATCGTTCACGAGTGCGGCTTGTTGTTTTTTGTGTTGGCTGGCCAAACCTGTGGCCGGTGCAGCGGCAGATGGACGGCCAACATATTTTGGTCGGTTGTTTTTCATGCCAAGGTCGACCAAGGTTTCTTCGATCCGTGGATTGATGAAATCCCAATAGCCTTGGTTTTTCGGTTCTTCCTGACACCAGATGAATTCTGCGTTTTTAAACCGTTTCAATTCCACCTTTGCGGCGGCATCGTGATAGGGGTACAGCTGTTCAAAACGCAGCAGATAAATATCATCAATCCCGCGTGCATCGCGTTCTTCTAACAGGTCATAATAAACCTTGCCCGAACAGATCACGACGCGTTTGATGTCTTTGTCCGCTTTCAGTTTGGTATCGGAATTGCCCAACTGCGCATCATCCCACAACACACGGTGAAAGCTGCTATCACCCGTAAAGTCATCAATCGTTGATACGGCCAATTTATGGCGCAGCAATGATTTTGGCGTCATAATCACCAATGGTTTGCGATAGGTACGGTGCAATTGGCGGCGCAGGATGTGGAAATAGTTTGCCGGCGTTGTCACATTGGCAATCACCCAGTTATCCTCGGCGCACATTTGCAAGAAACGCTCTGGGCGTGCAGATGAATGTTCTGGCCCTTGGCCTTCCATGCCGTGGGGCAGCAACATCACAAGACCCGACATGCGCAACCATTTGCTTTCGCCTGATGAAATGAACTGATCAAACATGATCTGTGCACCATTGGCGAAATCGCCAAATTGCGCTTCCCATAATGTCAGCGCATTTGGTTCGGCCAGTGAATAGCCGTATTCATAACCCAGCACCGCATATTCGGATAACATGCTGTCGATGACTTCGTAATGGCCTTCTTGATCATCGCGGATGTTGTTCAGCGGGTAAAATTTTTCACCCGTGTTTTGATCCAAAATGCCCGAATGGCGGTGGCTGAATGTGCCGCGGGTACAATCCTGACCAGACAGGCGCACGGGGAAACCTTCGACCTGAAGCGTGCCAAATGCGAGCGCTTCGCCAGTGGCCCAATCAATGCCTTTGCCCGATTTAATCATTTCCGCCTTGGCATCCAAAATTCGCTGGATCGTGCGATGCGGCGTCCATTTTTCGGGCAGGCGGGTTAAAGCCTCGCCCACCTCTTTGAAGCGTTTTTTGGAAATATGGGTTTTGCCACGCTGATATTCGGGGTCTTTGCTTTTCATATGTGACCAGCGCCCATCAAGCCAATCAGCCTTGTTGGGTTTGTAAACTTTGCCTGCCTCGAATTCTTCGTTCAGACGCATCTGAAACGCAGTTTTCATATCCTCGATTTCACCCTCTGGGATCAAACCTTCGCGCACCAGTCGTTCGGTATAGATCGTCAGCGAAGTTTTATGCGCCTTGATCTTTTTATACATGGTTGGCTGGGTGAACATCGGCTCATCGCCTTCGTTATGGCCAAAGCGGCGATAACAGAAAATGTCCAACACAACATCCTTGCGGAATTTTTGACGGAATTCGGTGGCGATTTTGGCGGCATGTACCACGGCCTCTGGATCGTCACCGTTCACATGGAAAATCGGCGCTTCGACCATCATCGCGATATCGGTGGGATAGGGCGATGAACGGCTGTCATGAGGGGATGTAGTGAATCCGATTTGGTTATTCACAACGATATGCATCGTGCCACCCGTGATATGCCCCTTCAGACCTGAAAGGCCAAAACATTCCGCAACCACACCTTGGCCCGCGAATGCTGCATCACCGTGTAACAATACGGGCAATACCGCACCACGATCGCGCCCCAATTGATCACCCTTGGCGCGTGCTTTGCCCAAGACAACTGGGTTTACAGCCTCTAGGTGTGACGGGTTGGCGGTGAGCGAGAGGTGAACAGAATTTCCGTCAAATTCACGATCTGCGGATGCGCCAAGGTGATATTTCACATCGCCCGAACCTTCGACATCGTCTGGTTTGTATGACCCGCCCAAAAATTCGTTGAAAATCGCGCGATATGGTTTTGACATCACGTTACACAATACGTTCAAACGGCCACGGTGGGGCATGCCAACGATGATGTCTTTTACACCCAACGCACCACCGCGTTTGATGATTTGTTCCATGGCGGGGATCAATGCCTCGCCACCATCAAGACCAAAACGTTTGGTGCCCGAATATTTCACGTGACAGAATTTTTCAAACCCTTCGGCCTCGACCATTTTGTTCAAAATGGCGCGGCGCCCTTGGGTGGTGAAAAAACTTTCGTGCTCGTACCCTTCGATGCGTTCTTTGAGCCAGCCTGCCTCTTCTGGATCGGACAGGTGCATGTATTGCAGAGCAAATGTCCCGCAATAGGTTTTGCGCAGTTTCGCCAAAATTTGGCGCATGGATGCGGTTTCCATCCCCAACACTTTATCAAGGAAAATAGGGCGATCCATGTCGGTTTCTTGGAAACCATAAAATTTTGGATCAAGCTCTGGGTGGGGTTCTTTGGATCGCATATCCAATGGATCAAGTGCTGCGATCAAATGGCCACGGATACGATAGGCACGGATAATCATCAGCGCGCGCATGGAATCCAACACGGCCTTTTGTACATCGGCATCAGACAAGGTTACACCCTTGCCAGCCGCCGCTGATTTGATCTTTTCACCTGCCTTTTGCGGGTCTTCGCCCCATTGCCCATCGAGGGCTGCGATCAATTCATCGTTTGGTGCTGGTGGCCAATCGGGGCGTTTCCATGTGGCACCTGTTGCCTCTGCGGTGACGGCATCAACATCATCGCCAAGTTCGGCAAAGAACGCCTGCCAACTGGCATCAACCGACGATGGGTTGGCCACATATTGCGCATAAAGCTGTTCAATATATTCCGCGTTATGCCCTTGTAAAAATGACAGCGCGTGGAACTGATCGTTGGATGGTTGTTCGTTCATGATGTTACCTCATGCGTTGGAAAGAGCGCGGACAAATGGGCAGTGTCTGGATTTGTCGGCATGGTTGAGGTCAATTGGCGAAACGCATCGCCAATTGAAGTGTTAGACTTGGATATGGGCGAGGAGGGCGCATTCATTCCCATGCCAGATGCCAATGGCATCGACATTTTTGGATATGTATATCGCCCATCTGCCATCAATTATCCAATCGCCTGTACGACAGCTTCGCCAAGTTTTGCTGGGCTTTCAGCCACAACAATACCAGCAGATTTCATCGCTTCGATTTTAGAGCCAGCGTCACCTTTGCCGCCCGCAACAATCGCACCCGCATGGCCCATACGACGACCCGGAGGTGCTGTTACACCCGCGATAAAGCCAGCAACTGGTTTTTTGCGGCCTTTTTTCGCTTCATCAATCAAGAATTGCGCGGCGTCTTCTTCGGCACTTCCGCCGATTTCACCGATCATGATGATGGATTGTGTTTCATCGTCGGCAAGGAACAATTCCAACACATCGATGAATTCTGTACCCTTGATCGGATCACCACCGATACCCACGGCGGTGGATTGGCCAAGACCCGCATTTGTTGTTTGGAACACGGCCTCATATGTCAATGTACCTGAACGCGATAACACGCCAACGGAACCTTTTTTGAAAATCGAACCGGGCATAATGCCGATTTTACATTCATCGGGTGTCAACAAACCAGGGCAGTTACCACCGATCAAACGTGATGATGAATTGTCCAATTTATGTTTCACGCGCACCATATCCATCACTGGGATACCCTCGGTGATACATGTGATCAGATCAATGCCCGCATCGATTGCTTCTTCGATTGCGGCGGCCGCACCTGCTGGTGGGACGTAGATCACGGATGCGGTTGCACCTGTTGCGTCTTTCGCCTCTGCAACGGATGCAAAGATTGGCAATTCCTGCCCGCTGGCCGCGGCCCAATTTGTGCCACCCTTTTTGGGATGTGTACCCGCAACCATTTGTGTGCCGTGATATGCAAGCGCTTGTTCGGTGTGGAAAGTACCTGTTTTACCTGTCAGGCCCTGCACGATGATTTTAGTGTCTTTGTTAATAAGAATTGACATGGGGGCTTAACCTTTCACCGCTTTAACGATTTTTTCTGCGGCATCATCCAGATCATCCGCAGCGATCACATCCAGCGGGCTGTTGTTGATGATGTCTTTACCTTCTTGAACTTTGGTGCCTTCTAGGCGGACAACCAATGGCACTTGCAGGCCGACTTCTTTCACCGCTTGCACAACGCCCTCGGCGATCACATCACAACGCATGATGCCACCAAAGATGTTGACCAAGATGCCTTTGACATTTGGATCGGACGTGATGATTTTAAACGCTGCTGTCACCTTTTCGGTTGTCGCGCCACCACCAACATCAAGGAAGTTGGCAGGTTCTGCACCCTTCAATTTGATGATGTCCATTGTGGCCATCGCCAGACCCGCGCCATTCACCATACAGCCGATTTCGCCATCAAGCGCGATATAGCTCAGATCATATTTTGATGCTTCCAGCTCTTTGTCGTCTTCTTCTGTTTCATCGCGAAGTGCGAGGATATCAGGCTGGCGGAACAATGCGTTCCCATCGAAACCCATTTTCGCATCCAGACATTTCAAACCACCGTTTTCCATTACGATCAATGGGTTGATTTCCAGCATGTCCATGTCTTTTTCAACGAACATACGATACAGGTTTGACGTCAGCTCAACACATTGATCAACCTCGGCACCTGTCAATTTCAACGCATCGGCAACGGCTTTGCCATTTTCGGGCGTGAAACCAGTCGCTGGGTCGATTGTCAGGGTGACGATTTTTTCTGGTGTTTCTTCGGCAACCGCTTCGATGTCCATGCCACCCTCGGTAGAGGCCACGAATGAAACGCGTGATGTGACGCGATCCAACAAAACCGCCAGATACAATTCGCGATCAATGTCGGAACCATCTTCGATATAGATACGGTTCACTTGTTTGCCATCAGGGCCTGTTTGATGAGTGACCAATGTGTTGCCCAGCATTGCTTTGGCTTCTGCGGCGGCTTCGGCCACGGATTTTGTCAAACGCACACCACCTTTTTCGCCGGCTGCGGCCTCTTTGAAGGTGCCTTTACCGCGACCACCAGCGTGGATTTGTGCTTTTACCACCCACAACGGGCCGTCCATTTCCGCTGCGGCGGCTTCGGCCTCTGATGCATTTAATACGGCGCGGCCATCTGATACGGGGCAGCCGTATTGCTTTAACAGCTGTTTGGCTTGGTATTCGTGGATGTTCATTGAAGACTCCCTTTAAGGTCAAACTTTGCAAGGAGACAATCACAGATTCGAAACCGTCAAAAGAGTATTTTGCGGAAAATGCGGATTCTAGCGATAAAAGTGACTTTTGTGATCACATGATTATTTTTTGTGATCACAACAAAGAAAGGCGCATCTTTCGACACGCCTTTTTCGATAATTTATGACAATTTAATGTGGCTTATGCCAATGAACCGTCAATCTCTTTACATGCTGCAACCAAACCAGCAACCGCTTCGACAGAGTTGTCGAACATCGCTTGCTCTTCTTTGTTCAGGCTGATTTCAACGATTTTTTCGATGCCATCTGCGCCAATCACGGTTGGTACGCCAACGTAAATGTCTTTCACGCCAAACGCATCTTCAACATATGCCGCACAAGGCAACACGCGTTTTTGGTCTTTCAAATATGCAATCGCCATTTCAATCGCAGATGATGCAGGTGCATAATATGCAGACCCCGTTTTCAACAAACCAACGATTTCAGCGCCGCCATCACGTGTCCGTTGAACAATCGCATCCAGCTTGTCTTGTGTTGTCCAGCCCATATCCACCAGATCAGGCAATGGAATACCTGCAACCGTTGAATAACGCTGCAATGGAACCATGGTATCGCCGTGGCCGCCCAATACGAATGTGTTGATATCTTTGACAGATACGTCGAATTCTTCGGCCAAGAAGTGGCTGAAACGTGCGCTGTCTAAAACGCCTGCCATGCCGCAAACTTTGTTTGCTGGCAGACCGCTGAATTTTTGCAATGCCCAAACCATCGCATCCAGCGGGTTTGTGATACAAATAACAAATGCGTTTGGCGCGTGTGCTTTGATGCCTTCGCCAACGGATTTCATAACCTTTAGGTTAATGCCCAACAAATCATCGCGGCTCATGCCAGGTTTACGTGCAACACCCGCGGTTACGATACAAACATCTGCATCTGCGATATCGGCGTAATCTGTTGTGCCTTTCAACTTGGCATCATATTTTTCAACGGGGCCAGCTTCGGCCATATCAAGGCTTTTACCTTGTGGAATACCATCTGCGATATCGAACAAAACAACATCACCCAATTCCTTTAATGCTGCCAAATGTGCCAGCGTGCCGCCGATCATGCCTGCGCCGATTAACGCGATTTTTGCCCTAGCCATGTTTTCTCTCCACATGAAATGAAACTCATGCAGTTGCTAGCGCTGTCGCAACCAAAGGGCAAGTGTCAAGCGCGGTAATTCACGAATAAGATTATATTTCAACGTGTTAAGGGGGCAATTCGCTGGTGCAAATCAGGGATGGAACGTGATCACGAATCTATGGTAGCGCAACCAAACAGGAACAATAACTGTTCCCGTGGCCATTTTCTCTATTCCAAATGTTTCAAATATCCTCGCCGAAGGCATTAAATCAAATTATGTCGGTGCCCCGCGTTGCAGGGCGTCGCTCGTAAATTCAAATGCATCACCCGCGGCCATTAAACAGGACATACCATTGGGCAACGTCACCAATATTGTCCAAGTCCCCGTATTGTCAGATGCAAAAAGCTCTACCACACCATTGTTTTGCCCAAGCCCAATGCTGCGCCGTGTTTCGCCATATTGATCGTTCAGGCTTTGAACAACCTTGCCCCGTGCCGCACAATTGGTGGGCTCTGCGTTGCCATGTTGTGCCATCATTATAATAACGCCAAACCCAAGCGATAGCGCGAAGAGAAATTTTTGCATGGTGGACCCTTTCCAAAGGTGTCAGATAAACAGGCTGCTCTCCGTTGGGGTAAACCCTTGTCCTGTGATAATGTCAGCTTGAACAAAATTTCCCAAAATCTGGTTAAGGTTGCGCACGGTTGTAAACGCGAAACTCCACTTGCTCAGCGTTCTGCCATGTGATTGGAATAACAAATGGATATTTCACCGCTTTATCGCTCGTTTCTGTTTGTTCCCGGTGCCAATGAACGCGCCGTGGCAAAGGCATCTCAACTACCAGCTGATCGCATTATTTTTGATCTCGAAGATGCTGTTGCATCAGATGCAAAACCTGCGGCGCTTACTCGTGTTTGCTCTGCCATATCCGATCCGGATCTGGCGTCACGCGCATTGGTGCGGGTCAATGGTTTGGACAGTGCTTATATCGCGGCCGATCTGCGTGCGCTAAACACTGCCACCCCCGCCGCATTGGTGTTCCCCAAGATCGAAAAAGTTGATCATGTGTTACAGATTGATGCGCTGTTGCAGGTGTTCAAAGGTTTTCAAAATACCCAAGTCTGGGTGATGATTGAAACACCGCTTGGTGTATTGAACGTCGCTCAGATCATGGCGCATCCACGCGTTACGGGCTTGATCTTTGGCCCCAATGATCTGCGCAAATCATTATCTGCGCAAACCAGCGAAAACCGGGATGCCTTGCAAACCAGCCTATCGCTTTGCGTTTTGGCGGTGCGTGCACATGATAAATACTGCATTGATGGTGTTTATAATAACTTCAACGACAACGACGGTTTGATGCGCGAATGTGAACAGGGGCGTATGCTTGGCTTTGATGGCAAAAGCTTGATCCACCCCAATCAAATTGCCACAACCAATCAGATTTTTGCACCGAGCATTGCCGAAATCACCCATGCAGAAAATGTCATCTCCGCATTTCAATCTGCAATCGATGGCTTGGCTACCTTGAATGGAGAAATGATCGAAGAATTACATGTGCAACAGGCCAAGGCGCTGTTAAAACAGGCGCAAATTATAAAACAACAGGAGAGTTAAATGTTCTGGTTAATCCTTGGAATTATCATCTGGTGCGATGTGCATTTTTTCAAACGCATTCTTCCCGCAGGACGCGTGGCGATGGATGAAAAACTGGGCGTTGGACCCGCCAAAGGCGTGATCGCATTGCTCTTGGTGATATCCGTTATCTTTATGATCATCGGTTATCGCAGCATGGATCACTTGCCCGTTTATACACCAATCGCAGGGATCGGACACCTTAATAACCTGTTGATGCTGATTGCCGTTGCGCTGATGGGGCTCGGCGCATCCAAAGGTCGCGCACGAAGCTGGCTGCGTCATCCGATGTTAACGGGTGTGATTGTTTGGGGCGTGGCGCATTTGCTGGTGAATGGTGATTTGGCCTCGATTTTTCTGTTTGGTGGCATGATTTTATGGGCCATTGGCGAAATGGTGTTGATTAACCGCAGCGAAGGTGCTTGGCTGCGACCAGAACCAGGCCCTGCATCTGGCGATATCAGATTGGCAATCATCACCATTGTGCTGTTTGCGATTATCGCGGGTGTTCACACGGCGCTGGGCTATAACCCATTTTTAGGAACTTATGGCTGATGCAAGCATATCGTTTTATTACCAATGATGACACATCTGAATTTTGCCACCGTGTAACCGAAGCCTTGTCAAAAGGCTGGGAATTGCATGGTGATCCGCAATATTCATATGATGAAAAGCGCGGCGTCATGCGCTGTGGTCAGGCCGTTACAAAACACAGCGATGAAACCTATTCCAAAGACTTAAAATTGGGCCAACTTTAATTCACCTTAAATTCAAACGGGGCACATCATGACCATTCGACCAAACTCGATCGAGGCACGCGACACAGCATTTCATCTGCATGGTTATACAAACCCTGCCGCGCATCTGGAAATCGGCCCACTGGTGATTGAACGCGGTGATGGTGTGCATGTGTTTGATAACCAAGGCAATAAATATATCGAGGCCATGGCGGGGCTTTGGTCTGCGGCCCTTGGGTTTTCCGAAACCCGATTGGTGGATGCCGCAACCAAACAAATGAAAGCGTTGCCATATTATCATTCGTTTGCACATCGTGGGCATACACCTGCGGCGGAATTGGCGGATACATTGGTGAACATGGCGCCGGGCAATATGTCCAAAGCATTCTTTACCAATTCCGGGTCAGAGGCGATTGATACCGCAATCAAATTGATTTGGTATCGTTCAAACGCGCTGGGCAAGCCCGAGAAAAAGAAAATCCTTGTGCGCAATCGCGCCTATCACGGGGTTACGGTCGCCGCCGCCGCGCTCACGGGATTGCCTGCCAACCACGCATCATTTGATCAGATTGTGCCGACATTACGCTTGACTTGCCCACATTACTGGCGCGAAGGGTTGGATGGCGAAACCGAAGAACAATTCACCAATCGCTTGGCCGAAGAATTGGAAAACATGATTGTGGCCGAGGGCCCCGAAACAATCGCGGCATTCTTTGGTGAACCTGTGCTTGGGGCAGGGGGTGTTGTAACCCCACCCAAAGGGTATTGGGCCGCTGTGCAAAAAATCTTGAAAAAATATGACATCCTTTTGGTCGCGGACGAGGTGATCTGTGGCTTTGGGCGCACGGGGCAAATGTTTGGCTGTAACACTTATGACATCACCCCAGATATGATGACGCTTTCAAAACAGCTTTCTTCATCCTACATGCCCTCATCGGCACTGTTGATGAACGAACGTGTCTTTGAGCCTTTGATGAACGAGGCAAACAAAATCGGCACGCTTGGTCATGGCTACACGGGGTCTGGGCATCCCGTTGCCTGTGCTGTGGCCAATGAAACCATCCGTATCATTCGCGAAGATAACCTTGTCGAACATGCAGCAGCGATGGGCGAACACCTGCGCGCAGGGTTGAATAATCTGTCTGACCATCCGCTGGTTGGCGAAGTGCGCGGCGTTGGCCTGATCGCGGCCGTGGAACTTGTGACAAACAAAGAAACCAAAACCGCGCTGGAAAAACCAGGCAAACTGGGTTTGCAAACCAATGCTCTGGCCATTGAAAATGGTTTCTTTAGCCGCCCGATGATGGATGCAATGGCATTTTGCCCGCCCTTAATCATTCAAACGCATGAAATCGACGATCTGTTGGGACGCTTTGAAAAAACGCTCGATCAATCGCTGGCTCAATTGCAAAAAGACGGGCATCAAATCGGTTAACCCGTTCTCCATTTTGTTCAAATATCCAAATCCCAGCATTCTTGCTGGGCGCTGAGCGCGATCTTTGGTCTAAAACGCGCAAAAAACAGCGACCGTTATCGCTAACTGCGGCGATTTATTTGCAAAAATCGACTTATCGCTCTGTGCCTTTGAAAAAATATGGTCTAATAAACAGTTAAACGACGACCACCATGGGGAGACACATGGCAGACCAAAATCGTGGCAACCGCCCATTATCACCGCATTTGACGATCTATCGTCCTCAAATGTCCTCAATGACCTCTATCTTTGTTCGCTTGACAGGTATCGCACTGACCCTTGGGTTTGTGATGATCATCTGGTGGCTGATCGCGGCGGCCTCGGGGCCGGCGTATTTTGATCGCATCAATGGGCTGATGACGGGATGGTTTTCCATGCTGATCTGGATCGCATCGATTTGGGCGCTTTGGTATCATTTCTTGGGCGGTGTGCGCCATTTGATCTGGGATATGGGCTATGGCTTTGATCTCAAAACTGCCGATTTGATGGGCTATATCATGATTGGCGGCAGCTTTGTGATGACCATTCTGACATTTATCATGATCGGAGTATGCTCATGAGCTTTAAAACAGATTTCCAACGCGTCGCGGGACTTGGCAGCGCAAAATCAGGTGCGCATCACTGGTTTGGTGAACGGCTCAAGGCCGTTGCACTTATCCCGCTAACGCTTGCGTTTTTGTGCATTGTTGCCCCTTTAGTGGGGGCAAGCCACGCTGATGTGGTTGCCGCATTCCAAAACCCGATCAAAGCAATTGCCGTGATCTTGTTTTTCCTCGTCACATTCAAACATCTCGAAGAAGGTTTGCAAGTTGTGATCGAGGATTACATCCACGGCAAAGCAGCATTGTTAACATTGCTGATCGGTACGAAATTATTCTGCTGGGCATTTGGCCTCGCGGGCGTCTTTGCAGTCGCCAAAATCGCCTTTGGCGGCTGAGACAAGGAAGAAAATTATGTCATCTTACGAATATACAGATCACGAATATGATGTTGTTGTTGTCGGTGCTGGTGGTGCGGGGTTGCGCGCCACTTTGGGCATGGCTGAACAAGGGTTGAAAACCGCCTGTGTGTCCAAGGTTTTCCCAACACGTTCCCACACGGTTGCCGCACAGGGTGGCATCGCGGCCAGCCTTGGTAACATGGACGTTGGCACCGAAATGAATGACCACTGGCAGTGGCATTTGTATGACACGGTCAAAGGTTCCGATTGGCTCGGTGATACGGACGCAATGGAATATTTGGTCCGCGAAGCACCCAAAGCGGTGTATGAACTGGAACATTACGGCGTTCCGTTTTCACGCACCGAAGATGGTAAAATTTACCAACGCCCCTTTGGTGGTCACACCACCGAATTTGGCGAAGGCCCGCCCGTGCAACGCACATGTGCCGCCGCAGATCGTACCGGCCACGCCATATTACACACGCTTTACGGCCAGTCGTTGAAAAACAACGCAGAATTTTACATCGAATATTTCGTCACCGACCTGATCATGACTGAAGATGGGCGTTGTCAGGGCGTGATTGCATGGAAATTGGACGATGGCACCATTCACCGCTTTAATGCGAAAATGGTTGTGTTGGCGACGGGCGGCTATGGCCGTGCATATTTCAGCGCGACATCTGCCCATACCTGTACGGGTGATGGCGGCGGTATGGTTGCCCGCCAAGGGCTGGCACTCCAAGATATGGAATTCGTGCAATTCCACCCCACAGGGATCTATGGCTCTGGCTGTTTGATCACAGAGGGTGCGCGCGGCGAGGGTGGTTATTTGACCAACTCCGAAGGCGAACGTTTCATGGAACGCTACGCCCCCACTTACAAGGATTTGGCATCGCGCGATGTTGTATCGCGCTGCATGACCATGGAAATTCGCGAGGGTCGCGGTATTGGCGCCGAAGGCGATCATATCCATTTGCACCTTAACCACTTGCCCCCTGAAACACTGGCGGAACGCCTTCCCGGTATTTCAGAATCCGCACGGATTTTCGCAGGTGTTGATGTGAACAAGGAACCCATCCCCGTATTGCCAACCGTGCATTACAACATGGGCGGTATTCCGACCAATTATTGGGGAGAGGTTTTGGACCCAACTGCCAAAGATCACGATCGCATCCTGCCCGGCCTGATGGCCGTGGGTGAAGCGGGCTGTGCATCTGTGCATGGTGCGAACCGTTTGGGTTCAAACAGCCTGATCGATTTGGTTGTGTTTGGCCGCGCGGCGGCGATCAAGGCGGCAGAAGTCGTTGATCCAAAGGCACCAAATGAACCGCTTAACGAAAAATCCGTGGAAAAATCCATGGCTCGTTTTGATGCGATGCGTCATGCGGATGGGGCGATTTCAACCGCAGATTTGCGTCTGGAAATGCAAAAAACAATGCAGGCAGACGCGGCCGTTTTCCGCACGGATAAAACATTGGCCGAAGGCGTTGAAAAAATGACCGCCGTTGCCAAGAAAATGACCGATATCAAGGTCACAGATCGCAGCCTGATCTGGAATTCGGATTTGATGGAAAGCTTGGAATTATCCAACCTGATGCCAAATGCGATGGCAACAATTGTGGGTGCCGAAGCACGCAAAGAAAGCCGCGGCGCACATGCCCACGAAGATTACCCAGATCGCGACGATAAAAACTGGCGCAAGCACAGCTTGGCCCGTGTCACCGATCACAAGGTAAAGCTATCCTATCGTGATGTGCATCTTGACCCGCTGACAAAACAAGAAGACGGTGGTATTGATATTAAAAAGATCGCGCCAAAAGCGCGGGTATATTAAGTATTTCCGCACCCCGTATTTTTGGGGTGCGGTCAGTATTTGAGGGGAGAATATGAATAACATTTTTAAACTGTCATCTGTTTGTGTTGCTATTTTTGCAACCGCCTGTGCGCAAACGGGTGTTGATAATTCTATGATTACAACTGATGAACCAAGCATGAAGCTGGCCAAATATTCGCCATCGAACACCGATGTTCCAAATATTACACGGTTTTCGCACCCAAAAGGTGAAAGCGAAACTTGGAAAACGGCATATGCTGAATGTGCACGTGATGCGGGGATCACGGGGAACATTGATTTGATAATTCGCGAATATGGCACCTACAACACCGTTGATTTATCGCAAAACCAAGACATATCAGATGCGGAATTTACTGCTGCGTTCTGGTGCATGTCCAAATTCGCACAAACGGCATAGGTGATATCATGCGCAGCATTGTTTCAATTATGATCCTTTCAATTGGCATCGCGGGCTGTACGCCGGCAAAACCAACGATGAGCGTCGAAGACGCAATGCTCGCCTGTCGCGCCAAAGTGTCCAAACCAGTATCCACACGCGTTGGTGTTGGGGTTGGTATCGGATCGGGTGGCAAGGTCCGCCCACATGGTGGCGTATCGGTTGGGGTTGATCTATCATCCTTGATGGACCCAGATAAAACCTACAACGATTGCGTAAAACGAAATTCGGGTGAATGGCCCACAGATATGAAAGGTTCATCATCATGAGCATCGTAAAATCAGTGATCGGTTTGGGATGTGTTGTGGCGCTTACTGGCTGCGATCAGGCACATATCGACGAGGGTAACATTCTGATGCGGGGCAATGATTACAACGTGGATTACACCACCTTTCATGCACCCCAAACTGTTGCAAAACCTGCGCGCAAGATGGTGAAAACTGAAACCACAACACCGATTGCGACATCAGCAGGGCAAACATTGCCAAGTGGAACATTTGTGGTGGATAGCGTTAATTCCGCAAATTATCGCGCGGCCTATGGCAAATGCGTGCAAAATGCGGGGATTAACGGCAACGTCACCATCCGCCAGAAACCTTATAACCAACGCATCACGTTGGGATTGGTCAAGACAAGCAATATCAGCGCTGCGCAATATAAACGTGCATCCGATTGTATGTCCGCTTATCACAGCGCGAACCAGCCCAAAGTTGTGAAAAAAGTAAGCTCATCGACACCGTTGTAAACGGGGATAGACAGGAAGAAGATTGGATAAATCATGGTTGAATTGACCCTGCCAAAAAATTCGCGAATGACCGCGGGTAAAACGTGGCCCAAGCCGACGGGCGCTACCAATGTACGCGCATTTCGCATTTACCGATTTGATCCTGATACGGGTGAAAACCCGCGTGTTGATACATATCACGTGGATATGGATAAATGTGGTCCGATGATTTTGGATGCGTTGATCAAAATCAAAAACGAAATTGATCCAACACTTACGTTCCGCCGTTCTTGCCGCGAAGGTATCTGTGGATCATGCGCGATGAACATTGACGGGATCAACACATTGGCCTGTATCTATGGCCTGGACGAAGTAAAGGGCGATGTCAAAATCTATCCTCTGCCACATATGCCAGTGGTCAAGGATTTGATCCCAGACCTCACCCATTTTTACGCCCAACACGCCAGCATCATGCCGTGGTTGGAAACCAAAACTAACAAACCAGCCAAAGAATGGCGTCAATCCATTGATGATCGTAAAAAACTGGACGGTTTGTATGAATGTGTGATGTGTGCATGTTGTTCCACATCCTGCCCATCATATTGGTGGAATGGTGATCGTTACCTTGGGCCAGCGGCATTGCTGCACGCCTATCGCTGGATCATCGATTCACGTGACGAAGCAACGGGAGAGCGTTTGGATGAATTGCAAGATCCGTTCAAATTGTACCGCTGTCACACCATCATGAACTGTGCCAAAACCTGCCCCAAGGGTTTGAACCCGGCCAAGGCAATTGCAGAGATCAAGAAAAAAATGGTCGAGCGCACGATGTAATCGCGCCAACATATCAAAAATTCAAAAGGGGGCGTTTCGCCTCCTTTTTTTGCGAAAATCCGCAAAAATTGCACATCTTGCGCGCCAGTTTCTGCGCATCACTCCGCTAGGTCTGTTTTATCAAAACACCAAAAGGGGAATGATATGTTTAAATCCAAAGGTTTCCGATTTTTCGTGGTCGGGTTTATGGCGCTTCTGATGGCGATTCCGCTGATTTTTGTCAGTGAAATTGTGAATGACCGCGCCAATTATAATCGTCAGACCATCCAATCGCTCAGCAAAGAATGGGGTGGGGCGCAAACGCTTAATGGGCCAATGTTGCAAATTCCTGTGACCAAACGGGTCAAAGTTACACGCAAAAAATCGATCAAGGATCCGTTGACGGGAATTGTTAAAACCACCGACAAAGGTGAGGTAATTTACGAAGAATTCGAAGAAGAAATCACGCAACACTCCAATCCCATTTATGTCTTGCCAGAGATATTCAATCAATCCATCAACACCACCACCGAAATCCGCAAGCGTGGGATATTTAACGTGCCTGTGTATCGCGCAAATTCAGAACAAAAAATCACATACGATCTGTCTGAATTATCACGCCATGTGAAATCCAATGAAACAATTCACTGGGATAAAACCACGTTTATTCTGGGTGTAAGCCAGAACAAAGCATTGCGTGGTGCGGCAAATCTAACCTTGGATGGGAAGGTTGCGAAATTGGAACCACGCAATACCACGGCGGGGCTTTATGCCGAAATCGGTGATCCACGCAAAGTGAAACAATATGAAATGACCCTTGGCTTTTTGGGGGCACAGCATTTGTATACCACCGCGGCGGGGCGCGAAAATACGGTTTCGATGATGTCTGACTGGCCACATCCCAGCTTTGCCGGGGCGTTTTTGCCCGATCAACGTGATATTTCCGATGCTGGGTTTAACGCAAGCTGGGAAATCCCACATTTTGCACGATCCGTTGCGCAAATTTCACGCGAAAACCCAGAAAAGAAGCTAAGCCAAACAGCAACATTGGGGCTACAGTTTTACCAACCCAATGACTTTTACCAAAAGGCATATCGCGCCGGTCAATATGGCCTGATGTTTATCGCACTGACATTCCTAACAATTTTATTGTTGGAAAAAACCGATGGCCGCCCTGTGCACCCCATTCAATATGTTCTGATCGGGCTGGTACAGGCCGTGTTTGTTTTGTTGATGGTCTCATTCGCTGAACAAATCGGATTTAACGCCGCCTATATCGTGGCCAGTTTTGCGACGATCACGCTATTAACATTATATGCGATTGTCGGATTGAAACTGGGCAATTCATCATGGATTGTTTGTGCTGCTTTATCTGCATTATATGCCGTGCTTTTCTTGATCCTTACTTCGGTTGATTACGCACTTTTGGCAGGTTCCAGCCTATGTTTCCTTGCAATCGCAGGAACAATGTTGGCAACGCGCAACGAAGATTGGTATGGTCGCATTGCAGATTTGACACCGACAACAATCAAAAACCCGTTTCAAAAAACGGTAACAGAAAAAACATGAGTGTCAGTGTGCCTCCAAATATGGGGGCGCATTTGAATACAGGCAATTTGGATAAATACATGAAATTCTGGATGACACTTGCAATGATCTTTTGCGCCACCACCGCTGTGGCGCAATATTGCGTTATGCCAAGCAAAAACCTGATTGCATGGGATTGCACCCCAATGGACAGTGTGGCGCTTCATGTGGTGGCAAAGGATGGTAACATCTGGGATCGCCGCCCCGCGCCCAATTTGGCGGTCACAGGAACCTATTCCAGCGCAGATCGCTTCGGGATCGAAGGTTTGGCGATACGAAACGGCGAAATCATTTCGCACCGCTTTCAATCTTGGGACGGTGTGTTCATGATCCATCGCGGGAAACCGCAGATTTTTAACAGCACATCGGTGCAGCTTTTGGGGCGCAAATTTAACCTCAAAAACAAATCAAGCCGCGATGCATTCATCGCATTGGCCAAGCGTCAATCCGTTGATTTGATCCAATCGCATTTATTGATCAACAATGGTCGCATTGATGTGCGCGATCAACCCAACCAACCCAAATTCAAACGCCGATTGTTGGTGCAAACCGATGCGGGCTATGGTTTGTATGAAACCGATCGGCCCAAAACCCTGTTTGAAACTGCGCGTGATATGGCAGCGGAATTTGCCCCACACATGGCGCTAAACTTGGATATGGGGGCGTATGATTATTGTATGAAGGGTGCGGTGAACTGTGGCAAATTGTTTGTGGATGTGGAAAAGCTGACAAATTTTGTGTTTTTTGAAACGCGCTGATTTCACCACTTGTTCAAGCTGATGCGCAAGGTTAGCGTGCAAATATGCCAAGCTTTACCCCGATAAATTTCCAATCCAGTGAAACACCCAATATCAACGAGTTTTTTGTCTTTGGTGAACGCAATTCTGGTACCAATTTTGTTGATGCATTACTGCGTAATAACTTTCCGCAATTGGGGCAGAGCGCGAATGATCGCATCACCAAATTTGGATTTCGATATGGGTGGAAACACGGCTTTCCACAAATGATCGCGGCACCTGATACAACGCTTGCTGTTGTGATGTTTCGCAGCCCAGAACGCTGGGCGCAAAGCATGCATCGCCAACCGTGGCACAGCGCAAAATATCTGCGCGATATTTCGTTTTCCGATTTTATCCGTGCGCCGTGGCAATCCATTGTTGATGAAAAAAACTTTGGCATTACATCGGGTGCGGATGCGCGTGCGCATGTTGAATTGCAATGGGATCGCCACCCGTTGACGGGGGCGGGGTTTGACAATGTTATTCAGCTTCGCAATGCCAAAACGATGGGTTTTCTGTCATTGAAAAACCGATTTCAGAATGTCATTTTTGCCCGCTACGAAGATGTGGCAAATGCACCAGATGCGTTCATCGCGTTGATTTCAAAAACTTACGGATTGTCCGCGAGTTCAAATTTTATCCCTGTCGATCAACAACGTGGGCGCAAAATTGATGGTGATTTCGTGCCTCACAAATATGATGATCTATCCCGCGCGGATCATGATTTCATCTGGTCAGAGCTGGATAAAAAACAAGAGAAAATATTGGGTTATGCCCCTTAACCCATAAAATGGTTTTGCCAACGCGCTGGCAAGGTTCCAAATCGTTCGAAAATCGCGCGATATTCGCCCTGATAACGCTCCATCAAAGCGGAGCGAATGTGTTCGGGCATTGGGCTGTCGATACCTTCAAAGATGCGCTTTTGTGGGTTAATTTTCTGAGAGGTCAGCCCGATGAATGTATAAACTTCATCCATCGTGTTTTGTTCAAACAGATTTTCGTAAAATGTGATGTTGAGTGAACCCGACAAACCCGCATTCGCGATTGCATTTATTGTTTGATCGTAATTTCCGTGCTGATCCAAATATGGCATTTTCCCCGCCAAAAGGCGCGACAACATATTATCCATTTTGGCCATATCAATCTGTTGGGTCGCATTATGGCGATGGTACAACATGCGTATGTGTGACCACGCACGATCCACCGGATCGCGCAGCAAATATAGAAAACGTGACCTTGCAAATGCATCCGACATCGCCGCAAAATCTTTTGAACCAAGTGTCGCATATGCAGGTGTGAAATCGCCAACAACCTTGGCCGATCCAGCGCCGCGCAGAATAAATTTTTTGTAAGAACGATGATCGTCTTGCTCCGCGCACAATGCCTTGGCATATGCGCGATGATTCAAATATTTGACAGGATTGATTGCCAGCTTCACGCGATGTTTTGGCGAAAATTTTGCACGTTGCAATCGTTTCGCCATGGGCCATTCGCGGCTGTTAAAATAGTGGATTTCTTTGATGAATTGAAAATGTGTATCGGGATGATTGTTCAATGTATGATGCAACCAAGTCGTACCCGCCTTGGCCGCGCCAATACAATATACCATTATGGGATTACTAAATTCGCCCATCAATCGAAATAAATCCCTATTAGCAAAACCGCTCTGGCCCCACCGATTGCGCATCGTTGTATCGATCACCATATGCCCAACCTGCGGGCAGGATGGTTTCGATTTCGGCCATGTCATCGGCGCTAAATGAAATGTCGGCGGCATTTGCCCATTGTGCAAGGTTTTCGCCATATCGTGTTGCTGGGATCGGGATCAAATGATCCCCGCGATGCAACAACCATGCCAATGCCGCGGCAGATGTGGTTAATCCACGATCATTTGCCCAGTCGCTAAATTTTGCGATCATTGCGCGATTGTCGGAAAAATTTGGCTCAACAAATCGCGGATTGGTGCGGCGAAAATCTGTGTCACGCATGGTTGCGGGATTGGGTTGTGCATCGGTCAGCATCCCACGCGCCACAGGTGAAAATGGCACGAATGCCACGCCAAGTTCTGCACAGGTTCGGATCAATCCCAAATCGGGCAGGCGGGTCCATAATGAATATTCGTTTTGCACTGCCGTACAAGGGTGCACTGCATGCGCACGGCGCAACGTGGTTGGCGATATTTCGGACAGGCCATAGCCCCCGATTTTTCCCGCATCAATAAACCCTTTGAGCGTTTCAACCACCTCTTCAATCGGGCGATCTTGTTCGCGCCGATGGATATAATAGAGATCGATGTAATCCACGCCCAGACGTTTCATTGATCCATCAAGCGCGTTTTCCAGATAGGCGCGTGAATTATCAAACCGACGTTCAGGTTTAATCACAATTCCGCCCTTGGTGGCGAGTTTGAATGCATTGGGTTTTTGTTTCAAAAAACTTCCGATGATATTTTCAGACAGGCCCATGCCATACAATTCCGCCGTGTCCAAAAAATCAATACCGTGATCAAGTGCAGCGTCCAAACAGCGATGGCTGGTGGCTTCGTCCGTTTCACCAAAGAACCCCGCGAATGACATACAGCCAAGCCCAATTGCACTTACCTTTGGGCCGTTTTTTCCAAGCTTGCGATATTTCATGTGCAATTCCTTTCGTTTGTTTGAAACCTAACGTTTCAATACGCGCTGTCCACCTGCAATTTCGCTTGACCAATGGAACGCGAACAGCACAAGATGCGCGACAATGTTTGAAACGATTGAAATACCCGTCTGGGCCGTATGGCTTGCTGGAATATTGGCGTTAATTGCGGTGTTGGATCGTATTTTGATGCCTACCGTGCAATGGTATTTTCATCGCCGATTGAACCGCACGGTCGAGGTGTTGAACGAACGCCTACAGCTGAAAATCCCAAAATTCAAACTGACCGATCGCCATGTGATGGTGGATCGTCTGGTGAATGACCCATTGGTTGTCGAAGCGATATTAGAAGAATCCAGAAGCGAAGAAACACCATTGGCGGTGATGGAACGCCGTGCACGCAAATATGCGCGTGAAATCGTACCATCCTTTTCCGCGATCAGTTATTTTGGCTTTGCCTTTCGCGCAACGCGTTGGTTATCAACGCTGCTTTATAATGTACATGTCAGCTATCAAGACGAAACCGCGCTCAAGGATATTGATGCAGAGGCCCGCGTTGTTTTCGTGATGAACCATCGATCCAACATGGATTATATCCTTGTGACCTATCTGTCCGCGTCACGTTCAGCACTGTCATATGCGGTGGGGGAATGGGCGCGTGTATGGCCGCTGAAACAAATTATCCGATCAACGGGTGCGTATTTTATCCGCCGTAAATCGCGTGGTGATCTCTATCGTCGTGTGCTTGCGCGCTATGTGCAAATGGCAACAGAGGGCGGCGTGGCACAGGCGATTTTCCCAGAGGGTGGGTTAACCCGCACGGGTGCGCTGCAACCTGCCAAATTGGGATTGCTCAATTACATTGTGTCTGATTTTGATCCTGCAACCCATCGCGACATCCTGTTTGTGCCCGTTGGCGTAAATTATGATCGCGTGATCGAGGATCGCGTGATGTTGGACGCAGGACAGGGCAAACGCGTGTCATTGTTTGGCAAGCTTGCCGCGATTTTTCATGCGGTGAAATGGTATTTCTGGCTTCGTTTTGTGACCAAATTCAAACGCTTTGGCCATGCGGGTGTATCCTTTGGTAAACCCGTATCGCTGGTGGAATTTCTGGGTAAATCCAAGGGGCGCGTGACGGATCGCACCATTGGGCGCTTGGGCAGAGAATTATTGGCAAAGGTCGGGGATATCGTACCTGTGGTTCCCATGGCGCTGGTGGCGCGGGTGTTTTTGCGCAACGCGACAACGGGGCTCACACTTGCAGAAATCATCACTGAATCACAAATTGAATTGGGTCTGTTGCGTGACAAGGGCGCGTTGATTGGTTTAACAGACGCCGAAATGGAACAGGGCATTACGTTTGGTATTCAAATGCTTAAACGTCGTCATATCCTCGCGCAAAGTGGGGATAAATTTGCGTTGATCCCCGATCAGGCGGAAATCATGCAATATTACGCCAACTCGCTGGCGGATGTGGGTTAAACATCGCGACAAATTGCCAAAAGGGATCGCGTGACTCTGGTTTCAACGCTCGGTATAAGGCGCCAAAATCAACCCATACGAGACGTAAAATGATCAAAGTATTTGGCCACAAGGCACCCGACACAGACGCAACTGGTTCTGCCATTATCTGGGCATGGTACCAAACACAAAAAGGCAACGCCGCCACACCATATGTATTGGGTGAACCCAACACAGAGGCTGCATTTGTTTTGAAAAAATGGGGATATGAACGCCCTGCGATTTTGGAAAATGTTGGCGCGGGTGATAATGTGATCATCGTTGATACAAACAACCCTGCTGAATTGCCCGATGGCGTGAATGATGCCAGCATCGTTGAAATCATCGACCACCATTTGTTAGTGGGTGGTTTGAAAACCAACCAGCCGATCAACATCACCATCAAACCTGTTGCGTCCACGGCCACAATCATGGCCGGCATGATGGGCGATGATCTGGCATCCGCACCAACAGGTATCAAAGGTTTGATCCTGTCTTGTATCCTGTCTGATACATTGGAATTTCGTAGCCCAACAACAACAGATGTTGACGTGGCATTGGCAAAATCGCTGGCGTCTGATCTGGATTTGGACATTGCAATATATGCTGGTGAAATGTTCGCCGCAAAATCAGACGTATCGCATTTTTCAGATGCTGAATTGTTGCGCCTTGACAGTAAACAATACGACGTGGCCGATAAATCATTTCGTGTTTCTGTGCTGGAAACAACCAGCCCGGCTACCGTTTTGGCACGCAAAGACAGCCTGATGGAAACAATGGTGCCTGTTGCCGCCGAGGATGGCGTTGATCAGGTGTTGTTATTCGTTGTTGATATCTTGAAAGAAGAAGCAACATTGCTCGTGCCAAACGATCTTGTCAAAAATCTTGCCGTTGCATCATTTGATGCCACTGTCAGCGGTGACAGCGTTGTATTACCAGGGATTGTTTCACGCAAAAAACAAATCATTCCAAACCTGAAAATGTAATCGACTTGTGGTTGCATAACTTGGCGGTTTAATATCGGATCGCCAAGTTATGAACCATTTAAAATCAATAACTTAAATGCGCATACCCCGCTTTTTTGGGGTATTTTTTTTCGCCTTACGATGGGTCATAGTAGAGAGATAAGAAGACTGCGTTAACGTTCCGTTAACCTTTGTAAAAGAGGCTACAAAATGAACCACGACTGGATGCTAGATGTGCTAGAGGATCTGAAATCGTTTGCGAATACGCACGAATTGGATCGCCTTGCGCAACAACTGGATAGCACGTTGAATGTCGCGGCTTCTGATTTGGCCAGCTTTGGTGGCGCTACAGGGGTGCAAAAACGGAATGGATCAAGACTTGTTGGCATTCATCCAACGCGTCGAACGTGCTGATACGATCGACGCATTATTTGATCGCGTCAAAGAAGTGCGCGCATTATTTCAAGTAAACCACGCAATTTATCATTCCATTCAATGGCACGGCGAAACATTCGCCTTGGCGACGTATTCTGCTGAATGGCATGAATATTACGGCGGTAACCAAATGTATTTGATTGATCCGGTTGTGATCAATGCGTTTAAAAAGTTTAACCCATATAATTGGAAATCGCTGGATTGGGATACGCGCAAAGGGCGCAAATTATTGCAAGACGCAATCGAAATGGGTGTGGGGAACCAGGGATTGTCTTTCCCCATTCGTGGCCCAAATGGCGAACTTGCATTATTTTCCATCAGCCACAGCGCCGATGATGATACTTGGCAAAAATTTATCGAAACCCATAGTGCAGATTTGATGTTGATCGGCCATTATTTTCACGAGGCAGCGCGGCGATTGGTTCTGTCACGCGATCTGGGCGATCCAGTTGCCCTATCCCCAAGAGAGGTTGAAACGCTCACACTGCTTGGTCTTGGACTTAGCCGTGCAAATATCGCGCAAAACTTGCAAATCTCTGAACACACTTTGCGCGGATATATTGAATCATCGCGCATCAAACTTTGTGCGAATAACACAACCCACGCAGTGACCAGCGCGATGGCACGCGGGTTAATATCCATTTAACTCATTCAATTTAAATAAAAATTTCGCCAAAAAGCCAAAGCAGCGAACGCTATGGTTAACGGACGTTAACTATGACGGCGTTAGCACCTCCTTATGGAGGATTATCATGCTAACTTATCTTTTCGCTGACCAACTGATCAATAAACCCAAACTTTACAATTCAATGTTCCAAGACCGCGCGTGGCAATTTCAAGAGCGTCTGAAATGGGATGTGGATGTGGATGACACAGGGTTTGAACGTGATGAATATGACGACATGAACCCGCTTTATGCGATTTGGCAAAAACCCGATGGCACGCATGGTGGATCAATGCGGGCCATGCCCACATCGGGGCGGTGCATGGTCAATGAACATTTTGCCAATATCACGGGGCGCAAAATCAGCGATCCCAAAATTTGGGAAAGCACGCGGTTTTGTCTCTCGCCTGATCTGGGTGAACAGGCAGGGCGCATTTCCGCGGCTTTGATGTTGGCAGGGTGCGAAATTGGCCTTGGGTTTAATCTTGACCGTGCGGTGGGTGTGTTTGATCCGCGCATGGTGCGCATTTATCGCCGCCTTGGCTGGCCGCCTGAAATTTTGGGTGCAACGGGCAAAGGGCGCGATAAAATCTTTGTCGGGCTTTGGGATTTTTCCCAAACCGTGCGCCACGCGCTTGCGCTCAATGCAGGGGTTTCACCACAGGTATCGACTCTTTGGTTTGATCGCGCCTTTGGCGGGGTAAAAACCATCGCCGCATAACGCTTGGTGCTGGTGCATTTCCAATCGGCGGGTTAGGTTGGCGAAAAACAACAGGACCCGCCAATGCAATATTCCGACGACCAAGCCGCCGCATTTGACGCGGTGACAACGGCACTTTTGGCCGCGGGCGTTGATATCGAAAACGAGGTCCTGTTGCCCGAAGCCTCCGCAGGGTTTCAAATGATGGCAATTTTGGGCAAGGCGGGGTCGGGTAAAACCCTTTTGCTCTCTAAATTGGCAGAGGCTTTGAACGCCGCAGGTGTCGATACCATTTCGGGCGATTACGAGGGTAAATCGCGCAAAGATCGGCGCACATTGGCGATCCTTGCCCCCACGAATAAGGCCGCATCGGTGTTGCGCAATCGCGGCGTTGCTGCCACCACGATCCATCGCATTTTATATACACCCGTTTACGATCCCGAATATGAAAAAATCGCCGAATGGCTGGAAGGGCGGGGCGAACGCCCCCAGATCGAAGGCTTAACCGATGCCGCCCTTGATCGCGCCGCTGCATTTTATGCACTTAACAAATCCATACCGGGTGCGATGGCCACGGCGGGTTTGCGCGGGTCTGATTTCATCACGGGCTGGAAACGGCGCGAAGACCCGCTTGATATCGGTTTCATCGACGAAAGCTCGATGTTGGACGATAAACAAATGGATGACCTCAAGGAAATTTTCACCACACTTGTTCTGTTCGGCGATCCCGCACAGCTCGCCCCTGTGGGGCAGAGCGGGTCGATGGCGTTCGAAGGCATTCGCGACAGCCGCAAAATGCACCTGAACCGTATTCACCGACAGGCCGATGATAACCCGATCCTTGATCTCGCCCACGCTCTTGGCGATGAAAGCCTTACGTTCGATCAGTTTGAACGTATGATCGAAACCGCTGCGGCCAAGGATGATCGTGTCGTGCTCGCCCCCAGTGTTCAGGCAAGCTTGATGGCGCGATCCCCCGTGTTGGTTTGGCGCAATGCCACGCGCATTCGTCTGATCCATGCGTTTCGCAATGCATATGGCGCACCACCTGATATGTTGCTGGAAGGCGAGCCTTTGATTTGCGATGGGATCGAGCTTCCTGCAAAACACCGCAAAAAACGCATTGATCTGGAGGCGCGCGGTTTAATCAAAGGGGCGCAATGTGTGTACCTTGGCGCAGGGAAAAAGGTTGGGTTTTCCCGCCTGCATGTGATTGGCGCAGAGGACCCACAAGTATCCGCCGCCACCATCATCAAAATCGAAATGCCTGACGAAGATGAACCATTCATTCCATCCGCCGCACGTATGGGAGCCGCATTCGTTCATGGTGCGGCCTGTACCATACACAAGGCACAGGGTTCACAGTGGGATGATGTGCAAGTCTTCGCCCCTGATATTTACGCCGCCAGCCGTGCTGGGCGCATGGAGGCGGGGATTCCATTGTGGAAACGCTTGGCCTATGTCGCAATCACACGCGCATCAGAGCGATTGTTCTGGGTGAAACGATACCGTCTTGCACGCCCCGATACGCCGCTGACGGTGGCTGATCTGCGCCAAACAACACCCGCTGAATTGGTGTTACAAGCGCCCGATGCGGATTAGCGAACGCATACATAACGCAATTCTAACCCCAATCGGGGTATAACATCCCCGACGTCAAAACGTGGTTCGATCCTGCACATGCGGGATTTTCCGATTATCACTGGTGAGTGGGATTAAAACCCCAATGGAAACAGGTTCGACAGACCTGACACATAAAACCACAATGGTGGGCCCGCCTTTTATCATTACGATCACAAACCCCGCCGCCAAATTGGGCCGCGGGGCGTTTGTGCTAGAACACGATATTCATCATCACCATGGAGACGATCAAAAACAGAATGGTCATCATCCCGCCTGTGCGCAAGAAATCCGTTACCTTGTAACCACCCGGTCCCATGATCAACGCGTTCACCTGATGCGTTGGGATCAGGAATGAATTGGATGTGGAAATCGCCACCGTCAGCGCAAAAATCGCTGGATCACCACCCGCCGCCATGGCGATGCTAACGGCCAAGGGCACCAACAACACCGTCGCGCCCACGTTGGACATCACCAATGTGAATATGGTGGCCAACACCGCCACACCCACCTGTAACCCCCATATCGGCCAACCATCCAACAGGAACAATACCTGTTGCGCGATCCATTCCGCCGTTCCTGTGGTTTGCACGGCCTGTCCCAGCGGGATCAAACTTGCCAGCAAAAACACGGTGTTCCAGCCAACGGCATTATAGGCCTCGTCAATATTCAAAACCTTGGTTGTGATCATGCCAACGGCACCCACCAGCAAACACAAGGATAAGCGCACATCACTAAACAGGATCAAACCCAGCGCAATCAGGAAAAATACCAATGCCCAGCCAACCTTGTGCGGGCGCAGCTCTTCTTGTGGGTAATCGGATGTAACGATCACAAAGTTTTTGTCATCCTTTAGGCGTGTCAGGCTTTCCCATTCAGTATGGACAACCAATGTGTCACCCACCTGAAATGGGATCGTGCCGATACGCGTGGATTCATGTTCTTGGGTTTCTACATGGCTAAATGTTTCTTCACCGCGATGAATGGCAAGCAAGCTAATCCCAAGGGTGGCGCGAAAACGACGTTCACGCGCGGTGGTGCCAATGATGTTGGAATCGGGCGGGATAACCAATTCCGCCACACCTGATTTTGTCGCGGCAACGTCTTCGGCAAATACCTCCAATTTGTCCAACAGGTTCAATCCATAAGTGTCGCACATCTCTTGGATCACCTTGCGCCGCCCCAAAATCGCCAAACGACAGGGCGTTTCAATTGGGTTGGTCAACACGGGTGGAAAAACCTTGTTGCCGTTGTGATAATAACCAATCACATACAGATGATGCGCATCGCAAATATCGCCCAAAGCTTCGCCAACCAACAGATTGCCCTTGGGGATTTCCACCTCGCATATATCGGCCTTCAACCCATAAACACGTTTCATATATTCCTTCATGGATTGGCCAGATGCACCATTTGCACGCGTGGGTTTATTGGGCAATACCCAACGTCCAAACAATACGAAATACAAAATCCCCGTCAAAACCAACGACGCGCCAACGGGCGTGACTGCGAACAAGCCAAATGGTTCCATCTGCGCGCTGCTGGGCAGATCTTTGTTCGCGGTTACGATCAAATCGTTAAGCAGGATCAACGGTGATGATCCAACCATCGTCATCGTGCCACCTAAAATCGCACAAAACCCCATGGGCATTAACAATCGGCTCATCGGCACTTCTGTGCGTGCGGAAATGCGGCTAACCACTGGTACAAACAGCGCCGCTGCTCCGACATTTTGCAAGAAACTGGAAATAAACCCAACCGTGCCAGAAATCACAGGGATAATGCGTTTTTCCGTGCTGCCACCATATTTTAAAATCGTTGATGCCACCTTGGACATCAATCCGGTTTTATCCAGCCCCGCGCCAATAATCATCACCGCAATAATCGAAATCACCGCATTGGATGCAAACCCATCAAACAAATGCGTCACATCGGCCAAGTTTTGCAACCCAGGCAGGTAACTTAACCCACCAAGCAAAACCATGATCATAATCGCCGCCAGATCAACGCGCACAATTTCAGAGATAAACAGAAAAACAGTAAACCCAATGATACACAAAACGGCAATCATTTCAGTGGTGAGCGTGATGGTATCCATGACTTCTCGCAGTTTTATTCATTACCCTTCCACCTATAGGACAGCGCAGGAAACGGGGCAAGAAATTGCTGGAAGTTTATGCGCCAAACCGCTTCATTCTCCAAATGTTTGAAATATCCGCGCCGCAGGCATATCGCAGCTTGCGCGCATCTCTTGGCGCTTTGCGCCTCAATTAGACTGGTGTTTAACCATGACCAAGGCATCCGCTTTTTTGCGTTCAGGTGTTGAATAATATCCGTGGCGCAAACCGGCCTGCTCAAATCCAAACTTGTGATATAGTGCAATGGCCGCGGCATTTTCTGCACTCACTTCCAAAAACACGCGCCCAACATTGCCATCGCTCACCTGTGTTTCGAATGCTTGCATCAATTGTGATCCAATGCCGTTTCGCTGTGCTTTGGGTAACACCGCGATGGTCAACAGCTCGGCTTCATCGGCGACGATACGCCCCATGATAAACCCATCGGGCTTTTGACAAATAAACACCGCTTTGCTGGCAAGCAGGGCATCAAATTCCACCGCTGACCATGGACGCGGGGTCTCAAAGCAAGCGGCGTGAATTTCTGCCAGACGCGCCGTATCCATTATAATATCGTGGGCAATGGTTCAGATGAAACCGCTGCATCCGCATCGCGCAGATATAATGGTGCTGGTCGGGGGTGATCATGATCAATTGTATCACATGCGATCAGCGCTGTTGCCAATGCGATGCTTTGAACGGGTCGCTGTGCCATTTTGTATTGTTCAATAAAATCAGCGTCTTCTGGTGCGATGATAATCTGACCTTTGTTCATATCAATGTCTTCGATGGCAATCATTTTGGGCGCATCTTCGGCCGTGCCATTGTCAAAATATTGCATATAAACCCGCCCACGGCGTGCATCCAAAACCGTAGTGGTTAATCCAGTCGCACCATGCGCCATGGCGTGAAGACGCGAAACACCAATCGCAGGGATCCCGCGCGCCAATGCCAAACCACGCGCTGCGGATACCGATATGCGCACACCTGTAAAGTTACCCGGTCCCACACCCACGCCAACCGCATCTAGGTCGTCGTAACTATAACCTGCATCCGCCAAAACCTGTTCGATCAGGGGAAACAAACGTTCGGCCTGTCCCTTGGTCATTGGCTCGGCCACATCGGCCAAAACCCGATCGCCCAAAACCAAAGCGACCGCGCAATGCGCGGCCGATGTATCAAATGCCAAAACGAGCTTAGGCGGCAACGGGGCGTACCTCTGTCACTTCTGGGATGTAATGGCGCAACAGGTTTTCAATCCCCATTTTCAACGTGATGGTTGATGATGGGCAACCTGCACAGGCACCTTGCATGTGCAAATAAACAACGCCGCGATCAAACCCATGAAATGTGATGTCACCACCGTCTTGTGCCACTGCGGGGCGCACACGTGTATCCAACAATTCTTTGATCTGATCGACAATGTCAGAATCTTCGCCGCTATGATCGGCATGACCACCCGCGGCGGCACTGTCCGCGCCATCCATAACAGGTGCGCCCGATTGGAAATGTTCCATAATCGCGCCAAGGATTGCAGGTTTGATATGATCCCATTCGGTTGCATCGGTTTTTGTAACGGTCACAAAATCAGGGCCAAAAAACACACCAGACACACCATCCACCGCGAATACGCGCTGTGCAAGTGGCGAGCTGTGCGCCGCATCTGCGGATGGAAAATCCGCCGTTCCCGCAGCCATAACCGTTTGACCGGGCAAAAATTTCAGCGTCGCTGGGTTCGGAGTCGATTCCGTTTGAATGAACATGACCACATATCCTTGTTTGGTTTGGATGGAATATGCGCCGATAGGGTGGGGAAGTCAAGATTTAGAATGATTCTAATTTATGATCTCACGGCGGTGTGAAACACGGCGTTAATCGCGCAACAACCATGCAAATGCACGGCGTAAATATAATGGTGCATCGGATGTAACGGGATTGCCATGCGCCATTAAAACAGATTGCGCAGGCCATGCGTAAATCTTGCGCATCACTTTGCGCGCCGCCGTGCGTTTTACAAAGCTGATCCGAAATTTGCGTGGCACGCTTGGCTCTTTACAAACCATCAGATCAAGGCGGGCAACCACGCGGCGCCATCCGCTGTGCCAATCATTTGGAAATTGTTGCAACAGGTCGGTGAAAATCACCGTACCACTGGCGATATGAAAAAACACCACTTCGGTGGTGATTGCGCATTGTAAAACCACCTGATCAATCTGCCCGTCCCACGCAGGATTGGGTATTTCAGACAGCTCATCATCAAATGCGATATCTTTGCGTTTTTGCGCCAATTTTGGTGCGCCGTGGATTTTGGCATCGGGATATGCGGTGATCCAATCGGGCAAAAACAAATGATGAAGCGTGTTGGGTGCAACAATATGGGCAACCTTGCCGATGGTATCTACCGCTTGTCGTAATTCATCGCTCAGCGCGACCGGCGACCAGATAAACAATGTCCCATCGGCAAGCCGTATCACCGCCATGCGCGTGGGATATCGAAAACCAATGACGCTGACAATCTGGCCATCGGCGATCCAAATATCGGTGCCAAATTTAGTGAGCATCGTTCAAATGCCGCGCAATGGTGCGAAACATCGCAATATTTTCCAACGCGGGTGCGCCATTGCCGTCTTTGAAATTCACATCCGTCGAATTGATCGCAACCACCAGATTTTCATTTGGGTTGATGTAAATGAACTGACCATAAATGCCGATGGCAAAACATTCACCAACAGCGGCATCGGGTGGCAGCCACCATTGATATCCATATCCCAATTCCCCCTCTGGTGTGCCGATTTTTTCGGGCAGGGGTGGTGGTGCGGATTGGGTGGTGGATTGTGTGATCCAATCCTTGGACACAACCCGTACACCATCAACCATGCCACCATTTGCAATCAACAACCCGATACGCGCAAAATCGCGTGTGGTCATATTTAAACCACCCAAAACAAATGGTTCGCCCTTGCTATCGGTCATGAAATAGGGCGGGGTTTCAAGGCGCAACGGGTCAAAAATATGGGTGATAAACAGCGGTAAAATTTCGGATTTCATCAAGGCACGAATGGCCATGCCGATCACATGTGTGTCGATAGAAACGTAATGATTATATGTATTGGGCGCGAACTCGGTGGTCAGGCTCTTGGCAAATTCATCCATCGACCCGCCCAATGCCAACACCCGCCCCATGCGGTTAATGTCGGAATTGTAATCCAGATAATCCTCGTTAAATGCCACGCCACTGGCCATGTTCAACACATTGCGCAACGTGGCGTCATGATATCCAGTGCCTGCCAATTGTGGAACGATATCGGAGATTTTGCGATCAAGTGCAGATGGATCAACTAAGCCTTTGTCGATCAACGCGCCCAGCAATAATGACGTTACACTTTTGCACATCGACCATGAAATGCGCTGATCTTCGGGGGCGGTGCCTTGGAAATAATCCTCATGCACGATGGTGCCATCTTTGATAACCACAATTGCTGTTAAGGCGCGCCGCTTGATCCAATCATCAAATGAAATGTTTTCGCCCAGATGGGTCATGCCATCGGGCATATCGCGGGGCTGTTTGGGCAGGGGGCTAGGGTTGGATGTGTCTGTGCGAATATCTGTGAAATACAACAGATTGGTCATATTGCTAAAATTATGAACGATCTTGTCCGGTGCAAACAGCGTGTTCACCCGCCCCAACCGTTTGATCCCTGCAAAATCCAGCCGCAACAGATGGCGCAGGATAAGATTTGCCGTATCAAACAATTGTGCCAGTGCCATATGATTTACCTGTTAAATTTATCCAGCAATTTTTGCATCGCGCTGCGATTATCCACGGGCGGGGGTGTTTCAACCTTGGCCGCTTTTTGCGCAGGCTTTTTTGTGGGTTTGGTTGTTTCTTTGGGCGCAGCATGATTTGGATTCACCCTCAACGCCACCGCGTTCATGAATTTGCCATTGTCACCATCGGCCAGATACGGCGCACCATCACCACAACCGCGTAGCACATCATCCAGCCAATCTGCATCCGCCTTGGCAAAATCATGCAAAACATAAGCCGCAACACGGTCTTTGTGCCCGGGATGCCCGATGCCCATGCGCACGCGTTGATAGTCCGCGCCAATATGTTGGTGGATGGACCGCAGCCCATTATGCCCCGCATGGCCACCACCCATTTTGACGCGGCATTTCGCAGGTGCCAGATCCAATTCATCGTGAAACACCGTCACATCGTTGGGGGCAATTTTGTAAAACTGCATCGCGGCATTTACCGATTGCCCAGACAGGTTCATAAATGTTTCGGGTTTTAATAACGCCACCTTTTGCCCGCCCAAACGGCCATCGGCGATTTGGCCTTGGAATTTGGCCCGCCACGGGGAAAACCCGTGATCGCGCGCAATTTCATCCATCGCCATAAACCCGATGTTATGACGGTTTTGCGCATATTTTGCGCCGGGGTTACCAAGACCAACAAATAATTTCATACGCTCACTGATATGCGCAAATAAAAACGCCCGCAAGTGATGCGGGCGTTTCAAATTTAACAAAGAAGAAGAATTTATTCTTCTGCAGCGTCTTCTGCTGCTGGTGCTTCTTCTGCACCTTCTTCTGTTGTGCCTTCTTCTGTCTCGTCCTCGTCATCAGATTTCAACGCAGATGGGGCAGATACGTTCGCGATTACGAAATCACGATCGGTGATAACTGGGCGTGTGCCTTCTGGCAATGTCACGTCAGAGATGCTGATTGAATCGCCGATTTCCATGTTTTCAACATCGACAACGATTTGTTCAGGGATATCACCCGCGGTCACAACCAATTCGATTTCTGGACGTACAGCGTTAAATGTACCACCAGCTTTCAGACCAACACATGTTTCCATGTTGATGAATTCAACGTGGATGTTCATGTTGATGCGGCTGTCGCGTTTCAGACGCAACAGGTCAAGGTGTGTTGGCAAATCTTTGACAACATCACGTTGAACACCACGACATACGCAACGCACGTCTTCTTGGCCTTCGATTTTTAGGTTGAATAGGGTGGACATAAAGCCACCGTCTTTCAATTTTTTCAACAGAATGTTGAACGGGATTGCAATCGCTTGTGGCTCTGCGCCACCGCCATATACAACACCAGGTACAAGCCCTTCACGGCGTGCAGATCGGGCGGCCCCCTTGCCTGTCCCCGTACGCGCCATGACTTCTAGATCAGGAATTTTCCCAGCCATAGTAATTCTCCTAAGGTTATGCGGCCTCCTCCAAGGGTGCAGTGCCGCGTGAAGCGCTGCATATAGGATGGATTGCGCCCAAAGGAAAGTGGTTATTTACCCGAAGATTGCACAATTCGCGGGTTAAATTGCACCTTTGGTTGTTCTGGTGGCTCAAAACTATCGAAATCGGATGAAATCACGTGATGAACAAAGTTTTCGAGCGAGCCGAAAGCCTTTTCCTCTGATTTGTGATAGCGTTTTACAATTGAATCTGGAATCGTATCTTTAATGATGCGCATTCTCCCCCCTACAGAAGTTATGCATTGCGTGTTGTGTGTCCCTAGTACATCCACCTTAGGGGTGATTCTGATAGATTGCAATCTATGGTTGCATGTTTTTCAACATTTCATCAAACGCAGATAAATTGGGCGGTAGTTTTTCAATATCGGCGCGATGTTTATTGGGATCGATATTCATCAAACGTTTCAAATGGGGCGCATCGGGTGCACATTCCATGCCCAAACGGTTTGCCAGATCAATCGCGTTTTGCGCCAGTGTTTCGGGGCGATAAAAATCTTCGTAAAAGATGCGTATCGGGGACAAGCCGATATGTTCGATATGCGCCAATGTTTGCGCCTTTAATTCCATGAAATGTATCAAACGGCTGGCGACTTTTTCCAAATTGATCGGCTTGGCCGTGACTTCGCCGGACTTTAATTTTTGCACGCGCGTGTTGAAAATTTTCGGGCGATTGCGAAACCACAGCTTGGTTGATTTTGCGATCATCAAGCTGCGAAAACGCGCGATTTCATCATGGCGCATCAACATAATCACGGGGCGGTTTAATTCCTGTGCCAAATCCAACAGGATATTGGTGATGTCGGGATGCGCGGTGCAAATACAATGTTTGATATTTTCTCGTTTCTTCAGAACAGATCCCAGATCATCCTTCAGCCGATCAACATCTGGATTTTCGCGATGGCGCTGTGTTGTGAAACCATATTGGCGCGAACGCAAGAACGGTTCGTCTTGGGCGGTGTCATGGGGCGAACAGGCATCCAAAAACTGTGACAGGCTGGTGCCGCCACAGCGTTGCATGGTGATAATTAACCACGGTTCTGGATCAGTCGGTGAATTCATCGCGAAACCCTTTTGGGATCAACAGGTTATCACGTGACATATTGGTAATCAAACGTTCACCGCACAGCGCCATTGTTGTGTCCAATTCCTTGTGAATGACATTTAATGCAGCCGTAACGCCCTTTTCGCCCATCGCGCCAAGACCATAAATAAAGCTTCGCCCGATATAGGTTGATTTTGCCCCTAGCGCCACGGCCTTAAGCACATCTTGGCCAGATCGAATGCCGCTGTCCATGTGGATTTCGATATCCTTACCCACCGCATCAACGATGTCTGGCAACATGCGGATGGATGACAATGCCCCGTCCAACTGGCGCCCGCCGTGGTTGGATACGATCAACGCATCTGCACCGCTATCGACCGAACGGCGTGCATCGTCCACATCCAAAATACCCTTCAGGATCAACGGCCCACCCCAGCGTTCCTTGATCCAAGCGATATCATCCCAATTGAGCGCAGGGTCAAACTGTTCCGCCGTCCATGATGAAAGGGATGATAAATCCCCAACACCCTTGGCATGCCCGACAATATTGCCAAAGCTGTGCCGTTTTGTGCCCAGCATCCCCCAAGCCCAACGTTGGCGCTGGGCAATATCAATCATATTGCGAATGGTCAGCTTGGGCGGGGCAGACAGGCCATTTTTAATGTCCTTGTGGCGTTGTCCCAAAATTTGCAGATCGAATGTCAGGACAAGCGCGGAACAGCCCGCCGCCTTGGCCCGATCAATTAGGCGTTCGATAAAATCGCGATCTTTCATCACATAAAGCTGAAACCAGAATGGTTTTGTGGTGTGGGCGGCGACATCTTCGATTGAACAGATCGACATGGTGGACAGGGTGAATGGCACCCCGAATTTTTCCGCAGCGCGCGCGGCCTTAATTTCCCCATCTGGGTGTTGCATCCCCGTTAATCCAACGGGGGCAAGGGCGACAGGCATCGCCACATCTTGGCCAACCATCGTGGTGGCCGTTGATCGGTTGGTCATATCCACCGCCACCTTTTGGCGCAGACGGATTTTTTCAAAATCCGAAACATTTTCGCGAAATGTTTGCTCGCTCCACGATCCGCTTTCGGCGTAATCATAAAACATCGTTGGCACACGGCGTTTGTAAATGGTTTTGAGATCGTCAATCGTAGTGATCGGTGGCATATGCGCGGCCCTTGTCGTTGTGATGCCGCCATTGTTTCAAGGTTTTTGCAAATTGGCAATATTTTCTTACCAATTTGTGAAGTCATTCGGTTGGATGTTGAAAAACGCTAAACATGCGTGTTTTATGTGGTTTATAGTGAGTGGTGGCTTTGAGCCCAGTTTGACACCATTACATCTGTGTCAAAATTCCAACTATAAACCAAATCGCACAAACCACGAAAGCCGCCAGACAAACTTTCTTTGAGCCAATATAATATTCGACTAATATAACCATAAGTGAGCACACTGCCCAAAAGCCAACCACGACACGAGGAAACTCAAAATCTCCAAGAATGTTTAGAAAGCTGGCGATCGAGATGAAAGCTCCAAGAAAAGCAACTGTTCGAACGCTATTTCTCCAAAACGGATGTCTTGGATTTTCTTCAGAGCCATAAATAGTCCAACCCAAAAAAGTCACGATTATTTCTGCTATAATCTCGATCATAACTCTCCATTTTGTAATCGACTTATCGATGCCTCTGTATTTTTTGAATGTGGATAAATTTGTCCATACAAATTACTGGGAAGGGCTGTTCCGCCCCATACCTGCCGTTCGGCTCACACTGCCGCACAAAATATCAATCAGACAGAGTTGATTCAAATTACGCGCTATGCGCGCCATCTGCCAAATCTTTGACGAAATCCAACACGGTTTCAACGCTGTCGCCGTCGGCTAGTTTTTGTACGATTGCGGAACCCACAACCGCGCCATCGGCGACGGCGGCCATTGCGGCGGCGTCTTGCGGGGTTTTGATCCCAAAGCCAACGCAGACGGGTAAATCGGTGCTTTGTTTAATGCGTGCAACTTCGCGCCCAACGGTTTCTGGGCTGGCAGAACCAGATCCCGTGATCCCCGTGATCGCCACGTAATAGATAAAGCCAGATGTGTTTGGCAAAACCGTTGGCAGGCGGCGTTCATCGGTGGTGGGGGTTGTCAGGCGAATGAAATCAATGCCCGCTTTGCCCGCAGGAATGCACAGCTCGCTGTCTTCTTCGGGGGGCAGGTCCACGACGATCAACCCATCAACACCCGCCGCTTTGGCATCCACCAGAAACGCATCAACGCCGTGGCTGTAAATCGGGTTATAATATCCCATCAACACAATCGGTGTGGTGTCATCGGTTTTGCGAAATTCAGTGACCAGTTGCAGCGTCTTTTTCAACGTCATGCCACCGTCAAGTGCGCGTTGACCCGCCAATTGAATGGTGGGGCCATCGGCCATGGGATCGGTAAACGGTGCGCCAAGTTCGATGATATCAACACCCGCGCCTGGCAATCCGTTCATCACCGCAAGGGTGGTATCATAATCGGGATCACCCGCCATGATATAAGACACAAAGGCAGATTTCCCCTGCGATTTCAGATCAGCAAATTTTGCAGCAATACGAGTCATAACCACCCCTTGAAAACCGTTTGGTGTGGTTTGCTGGAAATATTTCAGAAAATCAATGGCAAAGCGACGAACGGGTTCAGTCCAGCTAGATTTCCCAAGACACCAGAGTTGACTTTGAAAGCATCTGGAAATAATTAAGACCCACGAAACACATCGGAGGATTGTTGATGAACTATATTTGGACCCCGCCACTGCGCTGAACGCTGGTCCAATTGGGCTGTCGTTTTGGATGCGCCCAGAGTTAATCACAATTCCTATTTTTGCCCGTAGAAAGGCACCCCCGATGTTTCGTAAATTTGAAAACCTTATCCGTCCCTTTGAAAACGTGCCCGCTGGTACGCCGCCTGCGAAATTGTGGCCCTATATGGTGCAACAATTAGCGCCGTTTAAAAAATGGTTGCCTTGGATGGCGATCACCGGCGTTTTGGTGGCGCTGATGGAAAGTGGGCTGATTTTTTATTCTGGGCGCATCATTGATTTGATGGGAGCAAGCAGCCCAGATGCGTTTTGGGCACAGCATGGGTTTGAATTGATCCTTGTGATTATTTTCATCCTGTTTTTGCGCCCTGTGATAATCACGTTGAATCATTTCTTTTTGGAACAAACGCTTGCGTCGAATTTGCAAGATCAAACCCGTTGGCGTGCGCATAAACATATGTTGGGGCAATCATCATCGTTTTTCCAAAACGATTTTGCAGGGCGTTTGACCAACCGCGTGATGCAGCTTGGCCCTGCGGTGGAGGATTCCACCTATATGGCGTTCGAGGGCATTTGGTACGCCACCACATATGTGTTGGGTGCGATTTTGATTTTGACACAGATTGATATTCGCCTTGGCGCACCTTTGGCGATTTGGCTGGTGTTATACATATTATATGTACGCCGCATTGCGGTGCGTGTGTCCGTTGCATCGGAAAAATGGTCGGCGGCGCGATCATTGGTGACGGGGCGGGTTGTTGATGCCTATTCCAACATCGAAACGGTGAAATTATTCGCACATGGTGCGAGCGAAGAGGCATATGCATTATCCGCGCTGCGCCGATTGCGGCTACGGTTCCAGAGGTTTTTGCGTCTGATGACGGAAATGTCGTTTGGTCTGAACCTGCTCAATGGGGCGTTGATGGTGGGGGTTGTTGGCCCTGCGATTTGGTTATGGATGAATGGCCATGTGACCATTGGCGAGGTGGCGGCGGCATCTGCGCTGACCATCCGATTAAACGGGATGAGCGGCTGGATCATGTGGGTTACCATTCGCCTGTTTGAACATGCAGGTGTGATCCGCGAAGGATTGGAATCCATCGCCAAACCACAGGCCGTGGTGGATGCACCGCGTGCCCCCGAAATGGTTGTCGAAGAGGGTGCGATCCATATCAAGGGATTGAGCCATCATTACGGCAAGGATCAAGGTGGATTGAACGGTATTGATCTGCATATCCCCGCGGGGCAACGCGTTGGTTTGATCGGGCGTTCTGGTGCTGGGAAATCCAGTCTTGTGAATCTGTTGTTGCGGTTTCGTGATGCGGAGCAGGGCGAAATCACCATTGATGGGCAAAACGTGTCCGATGTGACCCAAGACAGCCTGCGCCGCCAAATCGGTATGGTAACCCAAGACAGTTCGCTGTTGCACCGATCCGTGCGTGCCAATCTGTTATATGGTCGCCCCGATGCAAGCGAGGATGAAATGATTGCAGCGGCGCAAAAGGCCGAAGCGCATGAATTCATACTTGATCTGGAAGACCCAAAAGGGCGCAAAGGGTATAGCGCCCACGTGGGCGAGCGCGGCGTGAAATTATCGGGCGGGCAACGCCAACGTGTGGCGATTGCGCGCGTGATTTTAAAGGATGCACCGATCCTGATTTTGGACGAGGCAACATCGGCATTGGACAGCCAAGTCGAGGCCGCCATTCAAGATACGCTGTTTGACATCATGGAAAATAAAACCGTGATCGCCATTGCGCACCGCCTGTCCACCATCGCACAGATGGATCGCATTGTGGTGCTGGATGATGGCGCGGTGGTCGAGGATGGCAGCCATGAAGAATTGCTGGCAAGTGGCGGGATTTACGCAGAACTTTGGGCGCGACAATCAGGCGGGTTTCTGGGCGTTGATCAATAACGAAAACTTGGCGGGGCTTGTGTTTTCACCCCGCCAAGGCTAGATGCTGCAAAACGGATTATTGCATAGCATCGGAGCATCCAAAATGGGTTTTAAAACTGGTATTGTTGGCCTGCCAAACGTAGGTAAATCGACATTGTTCAACGCGCTGACCCGCACCGCGGCGGCACAGGCGGCGAATTTCCCATTTTGCACCATCGAACCCAATGTGGGCGAGGTATCCGTGCCCGATGAACGTCTGGATAAATTGGCGGCCATTGCCAGTTCAAAACAAATCTTGCCTGCGCGTATGACATTTGTGGATATCGCCGGTTTGGTCAAAGGCGCATCCAAGGGCGAAGGGCTCGGCAACCAATTCTTGGCCAACATTCGTGAATGTGATGCGATTGCCCATGTTCTGCGTTGTTTCGAGGATGATGATGTGACCCATGTTGATGGGCGCGTAAACCCGATTGAAGATGCGGAAACCATCGAAACGGAATTGATGTTGGCCGATTTGGAAAGCATTGAAAAACGTCTGCAAAATCTGGTGCGCAAAATCAAAGGCGGCGACAAAGAAGCCGTTGCCACCAAAGATTTGTTGGACAAGGCCAAGGCGGCCATTGAATCGGGCAAACCTGCACGCACAGTTGAGGTTGCCGAAGACGAACGTAAATTGTGGAACAGCCTGACATTGCTGTCGTCCAAACCCGTTTTGTACGTGTGTAACGTTGAAGAGGAAAACGCAGCCAAAGGCAACGCGCATTCCGATGCGGTGGCGAAACTGGCCGCAGAACAAGGTGCAGCATCTGTTGTTGTGTCCGCTGCGATCGAAGAAGAGATCAGCCAATTGGATGATGAGGGCGCGGAAATGTTCCTAGAAGAACTGGGTCTGAAAGAGGCGGGTTTGAACCGCGTCATTCGCGCAGGCTATGATTTGTTAAAATTGCAAACATATTTCACCGTCGGCCCCAAAGAAACCCGCGCATGGACAATCAAGGTTGGCACCAGCGCGCCACAGGCCGCAGGCGTTATTCATGGTGATTTTGAACGTGGATTTATCCGTGCAGAAACAATCGCTTATGATGATTATATTGCCAATAACGGCGAACAAGGTTCCAAAGAGGCGGGCAAAATGCGCGCCGAAGGGAAATCCTATATCGTGTCTGACGGCGATGTGTTGCATTTTCTGTTTAATACCTAAGCCCCGTTAACACCCGCTAAGCATTTATTACGCATCCTGCCACTGGGATAAGTGGTGGGACAATATGTTGCCATCCTTTGCATCGGCTATGGGGTGATGGCAAATGACGCTGAGCGTGGTGTCGACAGTGTTTCGACAAGGCAATAGCAATTTGGTCGGGGTGAATGATTTCGCAGTGTTCTTTTCCGGCAGTCGCGTATTTTTGATCACGGGGAGCGAGGCGCAGGGCAATTTTGGAATCTATTACATTTATTCCGATGCTGCTCCACGTCGTCGTGGTGGTCTTGCACAAGGGGATGAAACCGGTTCAAACACCCTGAACGGGTTTGAATTGATCACGCATAATGGTGAAACCTTTTTGCTCACGTCGGGGCGCTATGACGATAGTGCCGCGTTGGTTCCCATTGATAGCACGGGAAAGCTTGATAATGAATTTAACATTACTGGCGATACAACAGATTATGGGCATTTTGCGCTGACCCATACGGTGCAACTGGATGGGAAAACATTCACATTCGTTATTCGCAATGGGCAATCGGGGATCGAAAGCTATCGCATTATGAATGATCTGAGCTTTCGCGAAAAACGCGGATATGATGATACGAATGATACGCATCTGGGCGATGTCACAGCGATGGACAGTGTCACCATCGGGGATCGCACGTTTTTGATTACGGTTTCGGGAATTGATGCGGGTATTCAAACCTATGTCGTGGGGCGCCATGGCAATTTACGTGCACGTGATACGATTTCACCCGATCACGGGGCGGGATTGGCGTTGTCAACGGACGTTGATATTGTTGCGGTTGGGGAAATGCATTTTGCGGTTCTCACATCCGCAGGCACAAACAGTGTAACCGTCTATCATATCAATAATCATGGGCACCTGACACAAACCGATCATGTGTTAGATGGGCGCGATACGCGGTTTCAGGATGCCAGCATCGTTGAAACCATTGCCCATCATGGGCGTGCATATGTTTTTGTGGCCGGATCGGATGATGGGATCACGGTGTTTGAATTAACGTCCGATGGGCAATTGCAATTGCGCGAAGTCTTGGCCGATGATTTTGAAACGGCGCTGAATAATATCAGCACAATGGAACTGGTGATTTTGGATGATACAATCCAATTATTCGTGGGCAGTAGCAGCGAACACGCCATGACCCAATTCACCTACACCCCGCAAAACACAGGCTATGTGATCAATGGTGCGGGGGATGCGGATAACCTGATTGGCAGTACAGATAATGACATTATGTTTGGCGCTGGCAATGGCGATCAGATCAATGGGCGTGCTGGGGATGATATGATTGATGGCGGCGCAGGGCGCGATATTCTGACAGGTGGAACAGGAAATGACACCTTTGTTTTTGCACCCGATGGGCGGCGCGATATCATCACCGATTTTCAACTGGGCAAAGATGTGATTGATCTGTCGCAATTTGAACTGGTCGGGCATGTGGATAGTCTGGACATCAGAAGCCGATCATTTGGTGCGGTCATTGTGATTGGTGGTGAAACAATTCGCATCGAAAATCACCGCGAAGAAAGATTTTATGCGGATGATTTTAGCAATGAAGACTTCATTTTCATCTAGTCCAACGGCAAACCGCTGGGCACGGACTTGGGAATGCCCAACCGTTGGCGTGTATCGCTTGTCAGCGCGTGCATAAACGCGATGAGCTGATCAATTTCCATATCGTCCAAATCAACGGGTTTGATATCTAATGCGCGCGCTTGGCGTGCCATTTCACGCGTATCTTGTTGGACGATAAAATCAATTTCCGCCAACCACGGCGCATCGGGCAGGGCGGCCATCTCTGGGCGCCAGTTTTCGCGTGATTTTTCAGGGTTCAAATGATGTTCGATAATCCCGCGCAAATCGGGATATGCGCCGTTATGCCCATAGGGCGCGGTGAGCGCGACATTGCGCAACATTGGTGTGCGAAACCGATAGGCATCATTCAAGTCATCGCTATGCCCCATTTTGCCGACATCGCGTGCGATGAAATCGAATACACGCGTGCGCCCCGGCCCAAATGCGGGCAGGCCAAGCGCATAGAATTTATGATCACTAAACAGCGGTTCAACGTGACAGGCCGCACAATTTCCCCGCCCCATAAACAATTCCATTCCCGCGATCTGATCCGGTGTCATCGCGGTATCATCGCCCATTAGATAGGCATCAAACGGGCTGTCCATGCTGCGCCATTCGAATGACATGAAACTGGCCAGTGCATTGGCGATATCGGCGATTGTCACCTGTTCTGGTGTCTGGATATGGGCATAAGCCTCGACAAATCGTTGCCCGTATTCAGGGATCACACGCACGCGTTTGGCCAATATTGGCCACGCGGCATCAATGCGATCATGCACAGCCCCCGCAATTTCATTTTCGCTGGGATTGCCCGCCATTTCAAATTGCGCGACCAGTGGGAAAATCGCCTGTGCTGCAAGCAGGGATGTTAACCCATCAGGCAGCCATTCTTGGGCGGGTGAATCAAGGCCATTGCCATAGACATCTGAAAACGACAAACGCCCATCGTGGAACATCACCTGTAATTCTTTGGCGCCCAGATTCCACAACGCAGGCGCATTGCGCGGGATGCGTTTTTTGATACGGCTGTCACCCGTGCCCGCGTGGCGATTGGGGCCAAGCCCAACGCCGCCTTCGCCAATGCCAAGCGATAAACCATCGCCTGTGCCAAAATCGGGGTGATGACAGGTGGAACAGGCAATATTTTTATTGCCCGACAAGATTTTATCGTAAAATAACAATTGTCCCAATGCCGCCTGTTTTGCATCATGGGGCAGAAAATCATTGGGGTCGTCATATGGGGTTTCCCCCGCAAATGCCGACACGCCCAGACCAGAACAAAGGATCACAATATGCGCAAATTTTTTCGCGTTTTTCTGTTGGCGACAACATCCGTTTTTCCCCAAGGCGCATTGGCGGATGTGGAAACGGGGCGTGATTTGATGGAAGCGGGGCAATTTGAACAGGCGATGGCCGAATTTTGGCCCGCTGCGCGATCTGGCAATGCGGACGCCGAAGAATTGATTGGCGTCATGTACGCCATGGGCCAAGGCGTTGAACGCGACGATCAACGCGCGTTTGAATGGTATCTGCGCGCCGCAATGAAAGGGCACGCAGGCGCACAATCTGGTGTTGGTTGGTATTATGAGGTGGGGCGCGGATTGCCCGCGGTGGATTTGATACGCGCCTATATGTGGTACACGCTCAGCGCGATTGGCGGCGATCCCGATGCGGCGATTTCGCTGGAAGAGGTCGTGAAAAAAATGACCAAAGCTGAAATTGAAAAGGCGCATATTCTGGTCGATGATTACAAGGTGTGGATGTATCCGTTTCGATAATCCAAAAAAATATGGGGCGCGAGGTTTCCCACGCACCCCTGGGAGGATTAGTTTACATCCGCGGCACGTGCTGCGTTCACGTCGGCATTTGCCGCATCTACGGCCTCTGTCAATGCGTTGAACACTTCTTCACCGCGACCAACGTTTGATTTGAACCAATCGTAAACGGGTGTTGCTGCGGCTGCGAAAGCGGCCTTTTGTTCTGGTGTTGGCACATAAAGATCACCACCACCTGCTACGAATTCTTCGTATGCTGCGATGGATTTGCGTTTTGGTGATGCAAATGTCGCCTGTTGCAGGGCATAGAACCCATCAACCACGACGGCACGCATATCTTCTGGCATGTCCATGAATGTTTTGTTCGACATCCACCACAACGCACCCATATACGCATGGCCATCAAGCGTTACATATTGCAGACCCGCATCTGGGAATTTCATCCCCATGATATCGGTGATGCCGTTTTTGGAACCTTCCACAACACCGGTTTGGAATGATGTGAACAATTCAGGCCATGGGATCGGCGTTGGGGATGCACCCAGTGATTTTACCAATTCCTGCGGTAGGTCGGCAACCACGGTGCGAATTTTCAAGCCTTCCATGTCTTTTGGTTCTGCAACACGACGTTTTGTGTTGGCAAAGTTGCGCCAGCCACCTGTGTTACCAATGGTCATCAACCGGATCGCATCGCCGGAATCCTCCAGCGCCATTGCGCGCATTTTGCGGGTGAAATCACCAGACAAAACATGTTCTGCGATACGGTCATCCGCCATCAAATACGGCAGGTCGAGAACCTGAACATATGGGAAAATGCCAGACGCACCGCCCGATGTGGAAATATAAACATCAACCGTACCATCGGCGACACCTTGTAAACATTCTGCACCGTTTGAACAAAGCTGTGTACCGATGAACAATTCCACCTCGATCGCACCATTTGATGCGGCCTCGACGTAGTTTTTGAACACGACCAGACCATCATAGTCTTCGTCGTTTTCGTTTGAATTGGCGGTCGCGCGGATTTTGTAATCTGCGGCTGTTGCGCTGATGGCGGTGCCGGCCAAAATGGCAGCAAGTGCCAGTGTTTTAAACGTTTGTTTGAGCATTATGTTTCCTCCGAATACTCTGTTGGGTGGTTAGTTCGCAAACCCTGTTAAACGCGGGATTGTCATTGAAATGGCAGGAATATAGGTGATTAAAAATATCACCAAAATTTCAACCAAAAGGAAAGGGATGATCGCCTTTGCGATGGCTTCAACCCGTTCGCCCGACACGGCAGATGCTACGAATAGCACAAGCCCCATCGGTGGTGTCGCCAAACCCACGGTCAGGTTCACCGACATGATGATTGCAAAATGGATAGGATCAACGCCAAGGCTGGTGAATATCGGCCCCAAAATCGGGCCAAGGATAATAATCGCAGGGCCTGCATCCAAGAACATGCCAACGATAAACAGCAACAAGTTGATCAAGAACAACAGGATCAGCGGGTTTTCCGATAGCGTTAGAATAAACGCGGCAAGCTGTTCTGGCGCGTGCGACAGGCTGACCACGGTTTTAAAGGCCATGGCAGCGCCCACCAGCAACAACACCACAGCGGATGTGAGGCCAGAGCGTGCAAGCACATCAGGCAGATCACCGATTTTAAGGGTGCGCAACACAAACAACCCGATGATCAATGCATAGGCGACGGCGACGGCTGCGGCCTCTGTCGGGGTGAAAACACCGGCCAAAATCCCACCCAAAATGATCACAGGGGTGAGCAGGGGAAAGAATGCTTTCAGGCTGGCCTGACCACGTTCACCCCATGTGTGTTTGCGAGTGGCGACGGGAAAATCATATTTATCGGCCAAGAATTTGACCATAATCATCAAACCGATGCCCACCATTGCACCCGGCACAATTCCCGCAAGGAATAGCGCCGCGACGCTTTCGCCCATGACATATGCGTAAATAATCATGATGCCAGATGGGGGGATAATTGGCCCGATGACAGAGCTGGCCGCGGTGATGGCGGCGGCAAATTTGCGGGTGTATCCCTGTTTTTCCATCGCAGGGATCAACATCGACCCCAATGCGGATGTGTCCGCCACGGCAGAGCCTGATAACCCAGCAAATAACATGGATGACATCACGTTTACATGGGCAAGCCCACCGCGCAGATGCCCCATGAATGCCTGTGAAAATTCAACAAGACGCATGGTGATCCCACCACGGTTCATCAATTCCCCCGCGAGCATGAAAAACGGAATGGCCATCAATGGAAAGCTGTCCATGCCATTGTAAACATTGCGATATAGCAGCGTGATGTCTTTTTCCTGACCATTCAAATACAGCAATATGCCAGGGGCGGCGAGCAGGCCGAAAAACACCGGCAGGCCGATCATTAGGAACAAGAGGAAAAGTGGTAAAAACCATATCAACATTATTCTGTCCCCACTGTATCAGCGTTGCGAATTTCGGGCATTGCGGATGCGCCGCCAAACATTGTGATGACGCTGCGCATGATCAATTCAACGTTGACCGCGAGCAATAAAATCACACCCACCAGCAAGGATGCCATCATCCAAGAGCGGGGAATGCGAAACCATTCGTCAAACGAAAATGATGTGGGCAGATAAAGCGATGCTGTAGCGAAACGACCGCCAAATCCCGTGACCTCTGACCAACCGATTTTCACAGCAACGACCAAAACCAACATGGACACACATAGCAAGAATAGCGACAGGCCAGCACCAATCATGCGCGGCAAAAACCGCACCACCATATCAATGGCGACGAACCCGCCACGGCGAAATGCGGTGGGGGCCATTAATCCCGTCATCCACAACATGCAAAAACGCGCGGCCTCATCAGGCCACGGCAATGCGTTGTTAAGGATATAGCGGAAAAATACCTGAATTAGGATAGCGATTACCATCATGGCAATTGCAAAAACGCCAATGGCGCGTCCACATCGCAATATGAACGCGTTCAACATGCTAACTGGCGTTAGCAATGCCAATAATGTGACCATCTATTCCTCCCTTTGTGCGCGTGGCCTCCACCCTTGCGCGTTTAGACGTGTTGAGGCAATCCCCCCATGCGTCCTGCGTAAAATGCAAGCGCATCACCATCGCGCATTTCGGCATTGGTGACTTGCCCCAAAATGATTTCATGATCGCCACCGTCGTAATTATTGACCCGCGTACATTCAAAACGCGCAAGACAGTTTTCAATCAACGGCACGTTATGTGCGTTCACAATATAATCCAGCCCGTCAAAAGCATGCGCGGATTTAACGAATCCGTTGCAAATGTCGGCCTGTTCAACATCAAGTATATGGATTGCGTAATGCTGCGCAGCAGAAAAATAGGCAAAACGACGCGATGATTTTGCGGGTGCCCATAAAACCAGCGCAGGATCGAGTGATACGGATGAAAAGCTATTCGCGGTGATGCCCACAGGGCCATCCACGCCATCACATGTGATCACCGTTACACCGGTTGCAAACCGCCCAAATGCGTTGCGCAACAGGCGCGTGTTTTCGGGATCTGGTGTGAAACGTGTTGTCATGTTGCCGCCGCCATCTGCCATTATGCCACCTCGTGTCCTAATGCTGCTGTGTAAAGTTTGAACCATGTGATGCGATCCATATTCACTTTGGTCGCATCGGAAATGGATGTGATGCGTTTCAGATTATTCGTACCCATCACCGGCAGGATTTTGGCAGGATGCGCCAATAACCAAGCAACAGCCACCGCCGCGCGATCAACGCCGTTGTCATAGGCAACCACATCCATCGCCTTGGCCAATTCACCGCTGCCTGTCATCAAATCACCACCGCCAAGGGGTGACCATGCCATCATCGCGGTGTCATGTTGTTGGTGAAATGCCACATCGCCATTGGTGAATCCGTCGTGGCACCCCAGCGATAATTCAATCTGGTTGGTGACCAATTTGTTTTTCATACCCGATTGCAACAGATTCCAATCCCAAGGGCGGAAATTGGAAACGCCCACCGCGCCAACCTTGCCCGATGCCACCAGTGCATCCAATGCGCCACCGGTTTCCATGTGATCCATCATCGGATCAGGGCGGTGGATCAGTATCAGATCGATGTGATCAATTTGCATATTGGCAAGGGATGCATCAACGGATGCATTAATATGTGCCGCCGATGTGTCGTAATATTTTACGGGCACATCTGCGTATTTGCCACAGGGGGCAACGATATCGCATTTGGTGACGATCTGCATCTGATCTCGCAAGGATGGGTTTTCACCCAATGCCGCGCCCAAAACAGCCTCGGCACCATAATCACCGTAAATATCGGCCTGATCGAATGTGGTGATGCCCTGTTCCAAACAGGCGTCGATTTTCGCGCGCACATGTTTGGTGGATGTATCGCTGTCATCCGCAACGCGCCACATGCCATAAACGATGCGGCTGAATTCAAGTGTATCAGTAAGTTGGATGCGTTGCATATTAACGGCGCTCTCCTGTGCCAAGCGGTGTTGAGGGGGTGGAAATGGGAACGCGGCCATATACCTCTGGCAGGGACACGTTTTTTAAATGCGGCATGACGCGTGAACCAAAATGTTCTGCTTCGTCGATATGGGGATATCCAGAAAAGATAAACGCACGGATGCCCATTTTTTGATATTCTTCGATTTTTGATAAAACCTGATCGGTTGATCCAACCAATGCCGCGCCACAGCCCGAACGCGCACGACCAACGCCTGTCCACAGGTTGGGTTCGATATAACCAAATTTATCCGCCAGTTCGCGGTTTTTCGCCTGATGTGAAACCCCAAGGGATGTTGAATCCAGCGCACGTTCGCGGATCATGCGACCATATTCATCATCCAGTTTCGATGTGATGTAATCGGCGTATTCGCGTGCCTCTTGTTCGGTGTCGCGCACGATCATATGCACACGTAATCCGTAATCCAGCGTGCGGTTGTATTTTTCAGCAACCGCGTTCACGGCCTTCATCCGTCCTGCCAGTTCATCCATTTTTTCAGGCCACATCAGATATACATCGCAATGTTGCCCACATAATTCCAAGGCAGATGGGGAATAACCGCCAAAATACAACAGTGGCCCACCGGTTTGATAGGGGCGTACGGGATCGGTTGTTAATCCTTTGAAATCATAGACTTCACCAGTGTAGTTGATTTCATCTTGTGTCCAAGCCTGTTTCAAGATTTCCACAACTTCGCGCGAACGTTGATAGCGATAATCGCTGTCCTCTTTTTGACCTGGGAAATCAGAGCTGATGATATTTACAGTCAGGCGACCCTGTAACATATGATCAAGCGTTGCGATGGTGCGCGCCAACATGATGGGTTGCATTTCGCCACAACGCACCGCCGCCAATAGGTTGATTTTTTCGGTGATCGGGGCACAACCCGCCACGAAGGACAATGTGTCCTGTCCAACCTGATAGGATGATGGGCAAAGAATGTTGCGAAATCCCTGAGCCTCGGCCGTTTTGACGATGTTGGAACAATGATCCCAGCTTGATCGCAGATCGCCATCGGGCACGCCCAAGAACTGATAATCATCTGAACACAGTGCCGAAAACCAAGAAACCTCTGCGCCATCCAAATCAGCGGATGTGACCGGAACGATTGTCATCGTTATCCTCCCAAGACCGAAACAATTTCCACTTGCTTAGCATTGAAAAACGTGTAGATCAATGGTGTATCAATTTTAGATTTGGAGGAGTCTAATCGCTGATGTCATCGCCTGATCAAAATCCCAATGACCTGCCCAAATATGTTCAGATCAGCGAATTGTTGATCCGCGATATTGCCGCGGGTCGCTTGTTGGATGGGGAACGATTGCCCCCCGAACGCGATATGGCAGAAAATTTGCATACATCCGTTGGGACATTGCGAAAATCGCTTAAAATTCTTGAACAAAAGGGCATGTTGCAGCGCATTCACGGGTCTGGCAATTACATTCGCCATGGCGTGAAAGACGACAGTTATTATGCGATGTTTCGCATTGAATTGCTGGATGGTGGCGGGTTGCCGCGTGCGGATGTGCTGGATGTATCCATCATGGATAAACCCGATGATTTGCCCCAATTTGGCACATCACCACGTGGATCACGCGTTCGTCGATTGCGCTATTTGAATGATACAATTATCGCAGTCGAGGAAATTTGGTTGGATGCAGGGGCTGGTTTGGTGGATAAAAATGCGCTTTCAGATTCGCTCTATCACTATTATCAGAAAAAGCTGGGGTTTTGGATTCACCGCGCCGAAGATCGCGTGACCATCGCGAATGTTCCTGATTGGGCGCCAGAAAAATTTACATTGTGTGCGGGTGCGACAACCGCGTTTATCGAAAGGTTTAGCTGGTCAGATGCGCCCGCACCAATCGAATATTCCCGCACATGGTTTGACACAACACGCGCACATTATGTGCAACGATTAAAATAGGAATGAATATGGGCAAGTTAGTAAATTATGGCGTCATCGGATGCGGCATGATGGGACAGGAACATCTGCGCAATATCGCATTGCTGCCTGACACAAAGGTTGGCGCGATTTATGAACCCGATGCGGATATGGCGAAACTGGCACAAGGTTTCGCACCCGATGCGGTGATGGTGGACAGCTTGGATGCATTATTGGACATCGCACAATTGGATTGTTTATTGATCGTAAGCCCCAATTTTTGCCATGTGGATCAACTGGAACAGATTGCCGCCAAACGCACATTGCCGATCTTGGTGGAAAAGCCGCTGTTTACCGATCCTGCGGATGTTGCACGGCTAGAGAAATTTCGCAAAAATTACGCAGCACCCGTTTGGGTGGCGATGGAATATCGGTTCATGCCGCCCATCACGGCGCTGCGCGATGGGGTTGATGATGCCACAGGCGGGATCAAAATGTTGACGATCCGCGAACATCGTTTTCCGTTTTTGCCAAAGGTGAATGATTGGAACCGTTTTAATCGGTATTCCGGTGGCACATTCGTTGAAAAATGTTGTCATTTTTTCGATCTGATGCGCCTGTTGGTGAAATCCGAACCGATCCGCGTGATGGCCAGTGCGGGGCAGGATGTGAACCATTTGGATGAAACATATAACGGCGAGGTCCCTGATATTTTGGACAATGGTTATGTGATCGTTGATTTTGAAAACGGTGCACGTGCGATGTTGGAATTGTGCATGTTTGCCGAAGGTTCGCGTTACCAAGAAGAAATTTCTGCCGTGGGTGGGTCAGGCAAGATCGAAGCCTTGGTTCCAGGCCCCGGGCGTTTTTGGCCAGAACATTTGGGCGATGCGCCGATCCCACAAGTGATCGTCAGCCCGCGCGACCCCAAGGGGCCAGAATTGCGCGAAATCCCCGTTGATCCAGAATTGCTGGATGCGGGTGATCACAACGGTTCAACGTTTTATCAGCATCGTGGGTTTGTCGCATTGGTGCGCGGCGAACGCGATGCGCCCGATGTCACGCTAGAGGATGGTTGGAAAGCGGTGGCCATGGGCATGGCCGCACAAGAATCCGTGCGCACAGGACAGGCGATTGATCTGCGCAAGGGCGGATATCTGCCAGAAATGTGAATTGTCGCGACAGAAGTTTGTTGTGGTCACGTATCAGCTATGCTGATCACAACAAGGAGCTGTCATGCGTATCATTATTCCAACCCTTATTGCCGCGACAATGATCCCTGCAATATCCAGTGCAGAAACCTATTCAGTGGATGTTTGGGCCGATAACTGGTTCGAAATGCGTATTAACGGTGTGCAGGTCGCAGAGGATAGCGTGCCCATTACAACCGAGCGTTCGTTTAACGCCGAAAGTTTCACATTTGAGGCAGACGCCCCATTTGTGATCGGTGTTGTGGCCAAGGATTTCAAAGAAAACGATACGGGGCTGGAATATATCGGAAGCCGTCGCCAACAGATGGGCGATGGTGGTTTGATCGTTCAGGTGAAAAATAGTGCCGGCGAAACCGTGGTTGTCAGCGATGAAAGCTGGCAATGCGCAGTGATTCATACCGCGCCATTGGATAAATCTTGCGAAAAATCCGATGACCCTGTCGCGGGCGAGGGTGTGTGTTTGTTCGAAGCCGCCGATGAACCGCAAGGTTGGGATCACGCAGATTTTGATGCATCCGACTGGCCCGCCGCCAGCGTGTATAGCGCCGCCGCCGTTGATCCAAAAATGGGGTATAATGACATCAATTGGGATGATCGCGCCGCATTTATTTGGGGCCCTGATCTGGAACAAAGCAATACGGTGTTATGCCGTGTCAGCGTTGAATAATCTCTCTTTCACTCACTTAACATAGGACAATAATATGTTGAAACCCACCGCAACCGTTATCGCACTTGGTCTGTTTTCTGGCATCGCACAGGCGGATAATGTCGAAGTTTATGTGGTTGATATGCTCGATAATATCCAAAACGGATATTGTTTGGATATCGCCAAAGGGCAGGGCGCAAATGCCAACCCAGATGACGGGCTTCAGGCGCATACTTGTTACAGCCCATCGGGCGAAATTTTTGTTGATCAGGCGTTTGATTCAGAACGTTTCGATGAAGGCGTGATGTATATGCCCGAATTTGACGTCTGCATGGCCGCGACAGGAAACGAGGCAGGCGACACAGTTGCGCTGGCCAGTTGTGACGGTTCAGCCGAGCAAAGCTGGGTTTTTGATGGTCAGGGCACGATTGCCCCCACAGCAAACCCCGAAATTTGCATCACCCTTGGCGATGAAACCCGCACAGGGCGCAGCAAAGAAAACCAGATGAAAGCGTTGACGTTGGAAACCTGTTCAGATGAATTAGCCACCGTTCAAACATGGGATACGCGCACAGCAGAATAGTGGTGATATGCACACAAAAAAACGCGGCACCCCGTTTGGAGTGCCGCGCTTAAATATTAGGTTTTAAACCTGATTAGAAATGATCGGCGTCCAGTGCCATCATTGTTTCGGCACCTGCCATTGCACGTGCTTTGTGCATTTTGACAGCGGGCAGAACACGATCCATGTAGTATTTACCAGTGGTGATCTTGTTCTTGTAGAAATCTTGATCACCTTCGCCAGATGCCATGCCTGCCAATGCGGCCTTGGCCATTTGTGCCCACATCAAACCAAGGCTGACGTGACCAAACAGGTGCAATGCATCCGTAGAACCAGCAAGGGCAGAGTTTGGATCCTTCATGCCGTTTTGCATGAAATACATCATCACTTCTTGCAGATCTTTTGACGCATCTTTCAATGGGTTCAAGAAATCGGCCAGCTCTTCGTTATCTTTGTTTTCAGAGATGAACGTTTTGATCATGTCGAAATAGGCCATGACGTGCTTGCCGCCATCCTGTGCCATTTTACGACCAACCAGATCAAGCGCCTGAACACCGTTCGCACCCTCATAGATCATCGCGATACGTGCATCACGGGCGAATTGGGACATGCCCCATTCTTCGATGTAACCATGGCCACCGTATACTTGTTGCGCCTGAACCGTCATGTCGAAACCAACGTCGGTTAGGAACCCCTTCAACACTGGTGTAAGCAGGGAAATCAAACCAAGCGCGTCTTTGTCATCATTGTGATGCGCTTTGTCCAACATCATTGCGCCCCACATCATGAATGCGCGCGCACCTTCATTGAATGATTTCATATTCATCAACATGCGGCGAATATCAGGGTGAACGATCAACGGATCAGCAGGGCCGTTCGGGTTTTTCACGCCAGTAACATCACGCCCTTGCAGACGATCCTTGGCATAGATCACCGCGTTTTGATACGCAGCCTCTGATTGTGACAAGCCTTGCAATGCCACGCCAAGACGCGCTTCGTTCATCATGGTGAACATGGCGCGCATGCCTTTGTTTTCTTCGCCAAGCAAGTAACCTGTTGCATCGTCATAGTTCATCACACAGGTCGCATTGCCGTGGATGCCCATTTTTTCTTCGATGTTGCCAACAGAAACGCCATTGCGTTCGCCAATGTTGCCTTCGTCATCAACCATGAATTTTGGAACGATGAACAAGGACACACCTTTGATGCCCTCTGGGCCACCTGGGATTTTTGCCAGAACAAGGTGGATCACGTTATCCGACAGATCATGATCACCCGCAGAGATAAAGATTTTCTGACCAGAGATTTTATATGAACCATCACCTTGTGGTTCCGCCTTGGTGCGCATCAAGCCCAAATCCGTACCACAATGTGGCTCGGTCAGGTTCATTGTACCTGTCCATTCCAGATCGGCCATTTTTGGCAACCATTTGGATTTTTGATCGTCTGTACCGTGGGCGTGGATCGCAGAATACGCACCATGAGTCAGACCGCCATACATCACAAACGCCATGTTTGCGCCAGAAAAACTCTCGCCAACTGCGGTGGCCAATGTATATGGCATACCTTGGCCGCCATATTCAGGATCAAGATCCAAACCGTTCCAACCACCAGCGCGATATTCTTCAAACGCTTCTTTGAAACCTTTTGGTGTGCGTACAACACCATTTTCAAAGGTACAGCCATCGTGATCGCCAACCGCGTTCAATGGTTGCAACAGGTTGGTTGCGATTTTGCTGGCCTCTTCCAGAACGGCGGATGTGAAATCAGCGCTCAGTTCTTCGAAACCTGGGATTTGTGCGTCTTGCACCTTTAGCAATTCATGCAAAATGAATGCTGCGTCTTTTGTTGGGGCGGTATAACTTGGCATCAAAGCCTCCTGCAAAGTTAGTAAACTGTGGTTGTTTGTGTTGGCGTTAAACTATCGTTCAAATGTTGCGCTGCACAGTACCTTTTTCGCGTTGGACGTGACGTAAACGTCAGCAAAACGCCTTGTGACGTGTGGGAAATTGGCGAAATATATGCACATCATATCCCAGCGCGGGGTTTCTTAAATGAAATGCCAATCGAAGATATTTGGCACACCCGTCAGGATTCGAACCTTAGTTGCAAAAAGCAATTTAGCATGTAAGTTAAAATCGTTGGCGTTCGCATCAGGACAGTATTCATGAAAGATTGTTGGGACAAGTTTGAAATATTTGGCAAAGTACTGCTACCAGTGGTTGTGGCAATAGCAGCTCTGTTTTTGAATAATCAGGTAAGCCAAAGAAACCTTACTGGAACCAAATTACAGATTGCAGTTGGTGTCCTTACTGGAGAGCCGAAGGATGATACCAAGGCACTTCGTGATTGGGCGATCAATGTTCTGCAACATCCTGATCGTGATCATTCGTTAAGCGAAGAAGCTGCTCTTGAGCTTCGTAAACAAGCGTTACCAAATCGATTAAGAGAAATTTCAAACTGGGGTGGTTTTGGGTATGCGGACCTTTTTCAATCGCTGGAATGCCAAGATAAAGAAGCTGAGGGCTACAATGAAACTCTCTGTTCTCATTATAGAGATTGGCAATCACCACAGCCATGGTTGATAATTCCAAGAGAATGAAAATTACCTAACCCATTGAAATCATTGGCGCACCCGACAGGATTCGAACCTGTGGCCTCTGCCTTCGGAGGGCAGCGCTCTATCCAGCTGAGCTACGGGTGCTTGTGGGTCGTATAGGGGATTGAACGGGTGGGTTCAATCTTGATTTTGTCATCTCACCGCGTTTGCCGATTGGCGCAGTTTCTCGCGTTTGGCGCGGAATTGATCTGCCAAGGTTGCGGTGTATATGGCCAAGTCGGCCAAGGCGGTTTCGGCGCGTTTGGCATCTTGGGCTTCGATCGCATCGGCGATATCGCTATGAAATTGGATGATTGTCGCACGATCGCGTTCGCTGAATGTGATCATGTTCATCAAAGGTTGCATGGATTCAATCGCGCTGACCAATTGATAGGATAATACCGCATTGCCTGCACCATCGACCAAGGCACGGTGAAAGGCGACATCGGATGCACAGAAACTTTCGTCGCTCAGCCCAGCTTGTTTTTGGCGATGAATTTCGGCGCGCATGGCGGCCAGATGATCGGGCTGACACCGCTGTGCGGCCAAGGGGATACAGGCGCGTTCGGCGGCGTATCGCGCCTCGCATGCGGTTTCGAATGATACATCATTCATCGAGAGCAGCAATGTTGATGTCGTGATTTGCTGGGGATAGGCGTCTTCAAAGCTGATCCGGTTGATGAATGCGCCACCACTGGCACCGCGTTGCGTGCGGATCAGGTTTTTCGCCGCCAAACGTTTCAAGGCTTCGCGCACTGTTGAGCGTGCCACGCCAAAGCGTTCGCCCAGTTCGGATTCAGAAGGCAGGCGTTCATCGACCAGCAATGTGCCCGCAACAATTGCATCTTGAATCGCCAATGCGATTTGGGCCGAAAGTTCACCGTTTGGTTTCAACGTGTATTTCATCGCGGATAAATATTCCAATTGTCAGACATTTAAAACATTGCTAGACATTGCCCTGAATCAGCGCCGCAATCAAGAGCATTTGCAGCGTGTTTTGGAAAAACCGTGAAAGGATAACGCATGTCATTTAACGCATTGATGGTTGAAAAAGACGACGAGGGTAAAACCCACGCTGCGGTGACGCAGATCGAGTTGGATCAACTGCCCGACGGGAATGTGACCGTGGCGGTCGAATATTCCACGGTGAATTACAAGGATGGGTTATGCATCGGGCCAGGGGGCGGGTTGGTGCGCAACTATCCCCATATTCCCGGGATTGATATGGCGGGTGTTGTCGAGTCTTCGGATGATCCGCGATATGCGAAGGGTGACAAGGTTTTGTTGACAGGCTGGCGTTATGGCGAGGTGCATTGGGGCGGTTATGCGCAAAAAACCCGTGTGAATGCCGATTGGTTGGTGGCCTTGCCCGATGGGTTATCTACGCGCCAAGCAATGGCCGTGGGCACGGCTGGGTTTACCGCGATGCAATCGGTGATGGCACTGGAAGCGCATGGATTAAAACCCGCAAACGGCCCTGTTTTGGTGACAGGGGCGGCAGGTGGTGTTGGATCAGTGGCCACCGCGATATTGGCAAATCTGGGATATGAGGTTGCCGGAGTGACTGGGCGCCCAGAAACGGCGGATTATCTGAAATCTCTTGGGGCGAGCCAGATTGTGGCGCGTGAAGAGATTAACGAAACCGTTAAACGCCCGTTGGAATCTGAAATGTGGGCGGGGTGCATTGATGCCGTGGGCGGTGCCATGTTGGCACGTGTGTTGGGGCAAATGAAATATGGTGCATCGGTGGCCTCTGTTGGGTTGGCTGGTGGGGCAGGATTGCCCGCCACGGTTATTCCATTTTTGTTGCGCGGGGTTAATCTGCTTGGGATCGACAGTGTGATGCATCCATATGAAAACCGCGTTGCCGTGTGGAAACGTGTGGCAACCGATTTACCGATGGATAAATTGGAAGACATGGTTGTGCCTGCCACCCTGTCCGATTTGCCAAAATTGGGTGCTGACATTCTGAAAGGTCAGGTCAAAGGGCGCGTTGTTGTTGATGTGAATGCATAACACGTTACCCCAATAAAAAACGGCGCCACATTGGGCGCCGTTTTCGTTTGTGAAGTGCAAATTATGCTTTGTCGCGAATACCATCACGATAAAGCGCCTTGGCCAGCGAAATCATCATCAAAACCATGATGAAGGTAAACGGCAATGCGGCAATGATCATTGCGTTTTTCAACGCATCCATACCGCCACCACCCGCAAGCAATAGCGTACCAATCACAAGGGTTAGCAAGATGCCCCAGATGATGCGGTGCTTGATGCCCGTTTCCTGTGCGCCACCCGACATGATCGTGTTCATCACCAAGATGCCAGAGTCAGCAGATGTAACCAAGAATGTCATAATCAGGATTACGCACATCACGGTAATGATCTGCAACAATCCACCCGATAACATGTTTTGCAATGTCACGAATAATTTGGCCGTGTTGGATGCACCGATGATGGATCCGTTTGCTCCACCGGTTAATTCCAGATCAATCGCTGTGGCGCCAAGGATTGTCATCCATGCAAAACAGACCAATGATGGGGCAACAACCGCACCAAGGACGAATTCGCGAATGCTGCGACCCTTGGAAATACGTGCCAAGAACAAGCCAACAAATGGCGCAAATGCAATCCACCAAGCCCAGTAAAATGTTGTCCAAGCAGCTTGCCAAGCAAATTGGCGCCCGCGTGCCGCATTGTCATACATGGTGGCAATCACGCTATCGGAATTTTCCAAGGCGGTGACGGATGCAGGCACGGATTCTGCGAACCCTGCCAACGATCCCCAAGGCCCCGTTGCACCCGCGTGCAATGCCGCGATTTCATCGGCAGGCAATGATTTGACGGCATCGGGTAATGCGGCAGTAAATTCAGCCACATCCATTGGTGCATAGGCGCTGAATGAGAGCGAAAAGAAATGCACGATATAGTCAAACAACGCGGTTGCATATGTTGTCATTGCAAACAGGAATGATCCAAAAATCACAAAGACCAACAAAAGGATCAGCGACAATACTAGGTTCAAGTTAGACAGGTATTTAACACCGCGTCCCACACCAGAAACCGCCGACACAATCGACATGCCCATGATGATGACCAATGCCACGATCAGGCCAACCTTGCTGGGTGCGGGGGCTTCTGCTCCATTCATCAACCATTGCGCACCTGTGATCGCATAAACACCATCAACAAGTTGGCTGACACCAAACCCAATAGTGACGGATACGCCCAGAATTGTTGCAACCACACCCAAGACATCAACGATATGCCCGATGGGGCCATTTGCGATGGATCCCAACAATGGTGTCAGCGCAGAGCGGATGGTCAATGGCATATCACGCGTATAGGCGAAATAGGCCAGCGACAGACCCGTTAACACATAAATGGCCCATGCGTGGAAACCGTAATGGGCAAATGTATAACGATAGGCGGATTTTAATGCCTCTTGCGTGTTGCCCTCTACTTCGCCTGCGACAACGATTGGGTTTGATCCCCACAGGCCAAGCGGTTCAGCGGTGGCGAATGTCATCAAACCCACGCCCAAACCCGCACCAAACATCATGGAAAACCACGAGAAATTGGAAAATTCAGGCTTTTCACCAGGCAAACCCAATGTACGCCGCCCAATCGATGGGATCAGCGCAATGATAAAACAAAAACAGGCAAACAGCCCGACCGCGATGATATAAAATGAATTGAACCCAACCAATAGGTTGGTGTTCCACGCGGCCAATTTGCCATTCGCACTGAGCGGCCAAATCAAGGCCCAAAGCACCAGTAATGTCATGCTGATCTTACTGATCAACGCGATCGGAAGGCTGTAGCCTTCGTAAAAACCGTTATCCGCGGTTTTTATCTCTAGATCCGTAAACGGTTCGTTGATACTCATTTTTGTCCCTCTTTTATTGTTGATTTATTTGCCCGTGCAGATTGGATTTGATGATCCACAGGTGTGGCAAACGACTCCCTTGTCACAGAAACGTTACCCGATTGGGTGTGAAAAAACTGCAAAATTCGACGTTGCTGCGCCGTGTTTGCGACAGGAATGGATATTTTTGCACATTTTTTAATCAAAGTGCGAACGGGCGTTGTTGCTTGCATCGGATCGCAAATTGCGAAACCTTGCAGGGAAAATCTTACCGCATCACAGGAAATAAAATGACCCAAGATATTGAATTTGTCCGCGCACAGTTCCCTGCATTTGAACAGGCCGCGTTAAATGGCCAAGCGTTTTTTGAAAATGCAGGTGGGTCATATACCTGTGGTCAGGTGATCAAACGGCTGGAACGGTTTTATCACGAACGCAAGGTGCAACCTTATGGCCCCTATGATGCATCGCGTTTGGGTGGCGAAGAAATGGACGAGGCACGCACGCGTCTTGCGGCAATCATGGGGGTTGATACGGATGAATTATCCTTTGGGCCGTCCACGACGCAAAATACCTATGTTCTGGCACAGGCATTTGCGAGCCATCTGAAATCGGGGGATGCGATAATCGTCACAAACCAGGATCACGAGGCAAACAGCGGCCCGTGGCGGCGATTGGCGGATCGTGGCATTGAAATTCGTGAATGGAAAATGGATCCAGAAACGGGGCATTTGGATATCTTGGATTTGGCGAACCTGTTGGATGAACGGGCAAAATTGCTGTGTTTTCCGCATTGCTCGAACGTGGTTGGTGAAATCAACGATGTGGCAGCGATTTGTGAATTGGCGCGAAAGGCGGGCGTTTATACATGTGTAGATGGGGTTAGCTATGCCCCCCATGGAATTCCCGATGTTGGTGCGCTGGGCGCGGATATCTATCTGTTTTCCGCCTACAAGGTTTATGGCCCACACCAAGGCATCATGGCAATCCGTCGCAAATTGGGTGAAACGCTGCCCAATCAAGGGCATTATTTCAATGGTGACAGTTTGTATAAACGGTTCACGCCAGCGGGCCCCGATCATGCGCAGGTTGCGGCCTGTGCGGGCATGGCTGATTACGTTGATGATTACGCGACGCATCATGGTGGCACGGGTGAAGCACGCGCACGCGGTGCATTTGTGCATGATATGATGCGCGCGCATGAAATCAAATTGTTGCAACCATTTTTGGATTACTTGGGCAACAAAAATTCCGTGCAATTGATCGGCCCACGTGATGCAAATCAAAAGGCGCCCACCGTGGCTATGCGTTTGAACATGCCCGGCGCCAAGGCCGCAGAGCAGTTGGCAGCCAAAGGAATTATGACAGGTGGCGGAGATTTTTACGGGCTGCGCTGTTTAGAGGGGCAAAATATTGATCCAAACCACGGCGTCCTGCGTATTAGTTTTGTTCATTACACAACACAGGATGAAATGGCCAAGATGATGAACGCGTTGGATGAAATTTTATAATAAATAACAAGGCATTGTGACGTAAACTTCATGACAAATCCGATCATCATATGGTTTCGCCGCGATTTGCGCATTTCTGATCACGTGGCATTAAGTAAGGCCATCGAAACCGGGCGTCCGATTATCCCTGTGTTCATTTGTGATCCGATAATGGAGGCGCTGGGCGCGGCACCCAAATGGCGATTTGGGTTGGGTGTGGAACATTTCGCCAAAACGCTCGCGGCACTTGGCAGCCGCCTGATATTGCGCCGCGGTGAACCATTGGCCGAATTACGTGACCTGATCCGCGAGACTGGCGCGGATACGGTTTATTGGTCGCGAGCATATGATACCGATGCAATCGCGCGTGATCGCGTGGTTAAGGCGGGATTGCAAAACGATGGCATCGATGCACAAAGCCATCAGGGTCATGTGTTATTTGAACCTTGGAGCGTGGCCAATAAATCGGGTGGTTATTTCAAGGTTTACACTCCGTTTTGGAAAACCGTGCGCGGGCGCCAAGTGGATGCCTGTTTACCCGCGCCCAAATCCCTGTCCCCACCAAGTGAATGGCCCGAAAGTGATACGCTAACCGATTGGCAATTGGGACGGGACATGCGGCGTGGGGCCGATGTGGTGTCGCGTTATATCTGTGTTGGTGAAACAAACGCGCAGGCGCGATTGGATGCGTTTTTGGATGATGCGATTGGTGATTATCAACGTGAGCGCGATTTTCCAAACAAGCCCTCCACATCGCGGTTATCCGAAAACCTGACATACGGTGAAATATCCCCACGCATGATTTGGCATTCAGCATATGTTGCGATGCAAAAGGGTGCACAGGGGGGCGAACATTTCCTAAAGGAATTGGTTTGGCGCGAATATGCATATCATCTGATGTATCATTTTCCCGCACTGGCCGATCAAAACTGGCGTAGCGAATGGGATACGTTTCACTGGCTGCCCGACAATGAAAATGCAGAGCGCTGGCGCCGTGGCATGACGGGCGAACCCATGGTCGATGCCGCCATGCGCGAATTATATATAACAGGCACAATGCATAATCGGATGCGCATGATTGCGGCGTCATATTTAACCAAACATCTGCGCACCGATTGGCGCGTGGGGCGCGATTGGTTTGCAGATTGTTTGATCGATTGGGACCCTGCGGCCAATGCGATGGGGTGGCAATGGGTTGCGGGGTGCGGCCCCGATGCATCGCCGTATTTTCGTATCTTTAACCCCGCCACACAGGGTGAAAAATTCGATAAACAGCAATTGTATCGCAAACGGTTTTTGTTGGATGATACCAGGGCCGAATATCGTGCATTTTTCGCCGCAATCCCAAAATCATGGCACATAACACCATCCACACCATACCCCGAACCCGCGATTTCGCTGGCCGATGGGCGCAAGGCGGCCTTGGATGCCTATGCCGCGATGCGTGGTGGTGTCGGGGAAATTTGATTGCAAGGTGACACAAAATCGTTACGCTTAACCAAGGGGGGCGTGAAGGGAGTGTGTTATGAACAAATTGACTTCGACGCAGGGCCAAACAAACCTGCCACGCTATTTTAAACAAACATTTGCGTTGCTGGGGGCGATGAAATCCGGCGCGATTGAAATTTCACTGCCTGATGGGCGCGTATTTTTGGCACAAGGCCAATCGGCAGGGCCTGTGGCGCGCCTTGATGTGATCAATCCAGACAGCTTTGCCCGCCTGATCCGCGAGGGTGATTTAGGGTTTTCAGATGCCTATTTGGATGGCTGGTGGACCACGCCCGATCTGCAATTATTGCTGGACGTGGTGTATATGAATATTAACGAGGTCGGGTATAGCTTTCCCGGTGCTGGCTTGGTGCGCATGTATGAACGCATGCGCCACTGGATGCGGGGGAATACCATCGCACAGGCGCGCAAAAACATTTCATATCATTACGATTTGGGCAATGCGTTTTACGCCAAATGGTTGGATGAAACCATGACCTATTCTTCGGCTCTGTTTAAAACGGGACAAGAGGATCTGGCCAAGGCGCAAATCCAAAAATATGCGAATCTCTGTGATGATTTAGGGGTCAAAGAGGGCGATCATTTGCTTGAAATCGGCTGTGGTTGGGGTGGATTTGCGGAATATGCGGCGGCGCAACGGGGTGCGCGATTGAAATGTTTAACAATTTCGCAAGAACAGCATGATTTCGCGAAACAACGCATTTTCAACGCTGGGTTGTCAGATCGGGTTGAGATTGTCATGCAGGACTATCGCGAAGAGCGAGGAAAATATGACGGGGTCGCATCCATTGAAATGTTCGAAGCAGTGGGTGAAAAATACTGGCCAGTTTATTTTGAAACTGTGAATAACTGTTTGAAAACAAATGGTAAGGCAACATTGCAAATCATCACCATTGCGGATGAAAAGTTTGACGCGTATCGAAAATCCGTGGATTTTATCCAAAAATACATCTTTCCAGGTGGCATGTTGCCCAGTCCAAGCGCATTGCGCCGCGAAATTGAACGTGCTGGGCTGGAATTTCAAAAATCCGTGGAGTTTGGCAAAAGTTATTCACTGACTTTGCGTCGATGGTTTGAATCGTTTAACAACAAATGGGAAGATATTGCACCGCTTGGGTTTGATCAGCGTTTCAAAAACATGTGGGATTTTTATTTAGCAGGATGCGCATCGAGTTTTCAGCACGAATTAACGGATGTAACTCAGGTCACGATGCGCAAAGTAGGAGTATAATTAAATGCCAACAGGAGCAAAATTGGTTGCCGCAATTACGTTGATGATTGTTGCGTATATCGCATCAGCAGTATTCATGCAAAGCCGCGTAACCGAGCTTAATTTAATGTCGTCCCTGTTAACGGGATCGGCGGTGATTGGGTTTGTCACAGGATGGATCGTTTTGGGCAATGAACCAGGATATGGCGGAATAGATTCCATTGCCGCAGGGTGGCGCGCAATTATCGTGGGCGTTGTTGTCGCTTGTTTTGTCTATGGTTTGGTGGTTGTGACGGGCACAATGGCGGATGGTGGTTTTTCTGAACCCCTTAACGCGGTTATCGCATGGATCCGTATTTCGCTTACGATGATGTTGCGCAGCTTTGATCCCTTTGTCTGGGTCATCTTATTTTTAGGTGGAGCGATTGCAGGGCGCTTGACGGGGATTGCCAACAAACGTTGGATATGATTGCCTCCAAGCGTGGCTTGCAGCGCGGTCGCGTTGCGCGTATCACGGTATTGAAATACTAACACTGGGATTCCCTTAATGAACGTCTATTCCGATCTTCCAAGCGCCGTTGGCAATACACCACTTATCCGTCTGAAAAAGGCGTCAGAGATTACAGGGTGTGAAATTCTAGGCAAAGCGGAATTTTTGAATCCAGGGCAATCCATCAAGGATCGCGCAGCACTCAGCATCATCCAAGACGCGGTGAAATCTGGCAAATTGTCCCCCGGTGGTACGATTGTTGAGGGCACAGCGGGCAATACGGGCATTGGTTTGGCGCTTGTGGGTAATGCGATGGGGTTCAAAACCGTAATCGTGATCCCTGAAACCCAAAGCCAAGAGAAAAAAGATATGCTGCGCCTTGCGGGCGCAGAATTGGTAGAGGTTCCTGCAAAACCTTACAAAGACCCAAATAACTACGTTAAATATTCGGCGCGGTTGGCGGAAAAGCTGGCCAAGACCGAACCAAATGGTGCGATCTGGGCAAACCAGTTTGATAATGTGGCCAACAAGGCTGCGCATTTTAACGCAACCGCACCTGAAATCTGGGTGCAAACGGATGGCAAAGTGGATGGTTTCATCTGTTCCGTTGGCTCTGGTGGAACATTGGCGGGGGTTGCCGATGGTCTGCGTGATCGTAACAAGGACGTTAAAATTGGTATCGCAGATCCCGATGGTGCAGCGTTGTATAATTACTATGCCAATGGCGAATTGAAATCGGACGGAAGTTCGATTACCGAAGGCATCGGGCAGGGGCGTATCACCGCCAATCTGGAAGGATTGAAAGTGGATTTGCCATATAACATTTCAGACAAAGAGGCGTTGCCGATTGTGTTTGATTTGTTGCAGGACGAGGGTCTGTGCATGGGTGGATCAACAGGGATCAATATCGCAGGCGCCATCCGTATGGCGCGTGACATGGGCCCTGGGCATACGATCGTCACCGTGTTGTGCGATTTCGGGAGCCGTTATCAATCCAAACTGTTTAACCCGACTTTCCTAAAGGCGAATGATCTGCCAGCACCAGCATGGTTGGATCGTAAAGCTCGCGCCATTCCTACAGTTTTTGAATAAGGTTTAGGCATGCGCCGCACCATCACGGGAATATTCGCGTTCATCACATTTGTGATGCTAAGCGCGAGCGTATTTGCACAAAACGCACCTGTTACTTTCGATCTTGAAAAATTTCGAGAGGTTGCAACGCGTGCGGAAACGATCATCCAAGATAGCGACACCCCCAATGAGGCATTGGAAGAAATGCGTACAACGCTTTCGACCTTTCGTTCACAATCATTGGCGGAACAGGAAACACGAGCGAAACGTGTTTCTACCGTGCGCGAACAGCTTGCGCTGTTAGGTGATCCCCCCGCAGAAGGCGAACCCGCAGAAACAGCAGAGGTCGCAACGCGGCGCGATGAACTGAATGGACAACTTGCCGAATTCCAAGCCCCGTTGATTGTCGCACAAGAGGCTTATCGCCGTGCAGGATCGTTGATTGATCAAATCGATTCAACCATTCGCACACGCCAATCCGACACGTTATTGCAATTGGGGCCATCCCCATTGAACCCAAAACATTGGGCAACCGCAACAGTTGCGGAATTGGATTATTTCAAAGGCGTTTACGGTGAACTAACCGAAGCATTTAGCGATGAACGACGTTCAAAATCACGCCTGTCAAACGCCCCTGCAACCATTGTGTTGGTTTTGTTAGGATTGCTGTTAATATTCCCTGCATCCCGTTGGGTTTCACGCAAACTTGCCGATACCACCGCCAAAGAGCGCAATCCGCGCCGTGCATTTTCTGCATTTATTTTGTCACTTGGGTTGTTGATTGCGCCAATGATCGGGTTTTTCCTGTTTGTGCGCGGTGTTGAGCTGGCGGATATTCTGGGTGCACGTGGAGATGCGTTAAAGGGTTATTTACCCTATATTGGCCTGACCATCTTTGGCGCCATTTGGATTGCGCGAAACTTGTTTGTTGCCGGTGGCCCCGGTGCGCAATTGCTGAATATCGATCAATCACGCCTGACGGGTGGCAAGCGTACGGTTTATGCCTTGGCAGCTGTGTTTGGGCTCAACTATCTGATTGATGCTGGGCGCCAAACCGAAGATTGGCCCGCCGAAGTTCCCGCCGTGATGCAATTCCCGTTGATCGTGCTGGGCGCGCTTGGGCTGTATATATTAGCGCGGAAATTTCGCAATTATCGCGCGGGCATGACGCCAGAGGATTTGGCCGCGGCGAATGAAACTCTGTCGGGGCGAATATCGCGACTGTTGACGGGGTTTTGTACCGTTGTGGCCTTTGTCGGCCCAGTGGTTGCTGCGATTGGTTACATCAATCTTGGCGCAAATATCGTGTTTTCAACACTGTTATCGCTGGCGTTGATTGCAACCTTGTTTTTGCTGTTTGCGCTGTTGGTCAATATTCTTGAAACCTTTCAACGCAAACCTGCTGCACTGGCCGAAGGTGAAGAAGGCCAAAACACAGGATCCGCAGGTGGGTTGTATAAATCCGCTGTCGGCTTTGCCCTGATCTGTTTGGCCTTGCCCATCTTGGCAATCATCTGGGGAGCACGTGTCAGCGATATTAGCGATCTTTGGATACAGCTTCGCGAAGGTATTTCAATCGGCGATACACGGTTTTCAATTTCCGATTTCCTGTCCTTTGTTCTGATTTTTTCCATCGGTTATACGTTAACGCGGTTGTTGCAATCTGCGCTACGCACTAGTGTTTTACCCAACACCACGATTGATGATGGCGCGCAAAATGCGCTTGTCACCGGGCTTGGCTATATCGGGATATTCTTGGCGGCGTTGCTTGCGATTATGTCAACAGGGCTTGATCTATCTAACCTTGCAATTGTTGCTGGTGCGTTATCAGTTGGTATCGGTTTTGGCCTGCAAACGATTGTGTCAAACTTTGTGTCTGGCATCATTTTGTTGATCGAACGTCCGATCAAACTGGGCGATTGGGTCGAGGTGGGCGCGTTTTCAGGTTATGTGCGCAAAATATCCGTCCGCTCTACCAGTGTTGAAACCTTTGATCGTGCCACGGTAATCATCCCGAATGCGGATTTGATTGGGGGAACGGTTACCAACTGGACCCACGGCAATAAACATGGTCGCGTGATTGTTCCCATCGGTGTTGGATACGGCAGCGATCCCCGAAAGATCGAAAAGATTTTGTTCGAATTGGTCAAAGATCACCCGATGATTTTGAAATACCCAGCGCCCAATGTTCTGTTCCGCCGTTTTGGTGCAGATTCACTGGATTTCGAAATTCGAGCGATTTTGCGCGACGTGAACAATATGCTGGCGGTCACGTCTGATCTGAACTTTGCCATCGCGCAGCGGTTCAAAGACGAAGGTATCGAAATTCCGTTTGCGCAACGCGATATTACGATCAAGAACCTTAGCGATTTGAACAAATCCGAACCTGCAAAACGCAGTAGCAAAAAGACACCACCCAAGGCGTGATCCTTGGGTGATTTGGGGTTGATCACTGGTTTTTGACAGTGTACATCACCCCTCACGGACAGGTGGCCGAGTGGTCGAAGGCGCACGCCTGGAAAGTGTGTAGGCGGGTGACCGTCTCCAGGGTTCGAATCCCTGTCTGTCCGCCATAAAATACATCTATATTATTGATTTTAAACAATTATTATTTTCTAAAGACGTTCTAGCCCCACATCTAGCCCCACATTTGTATTGCGTGGTTAGGCTAAACAACTAGCTCTAGAAAAACCTGTTGCAATGCGCTGCAAACTGTAGCAGGTTGTGTCTTGTCGTCATATTGAACGGCATTCGTAAGTCGAAGCGCAAGATGTGCTTCCCTTCTTTTTTCAAAAAAGAGCCCACGTCGTGGGAAGGGAAACATCTATGTCTAAGACACCAAACACCCCAGATCTGTTTGAGTATAATAATTCTGCAGCTGTTAAGCCGTGTGCTGCTTCTGGCGAAAAAACTTCTACACCTTTGGAAAGCTCACACCAGCCGTTAGCTACAAAATCAATTCAATCGCCAGTTAATGATCGTATTTATTTGCGCGTCGAGGATGTTGCGGCGCGTTACGACGTGTCTATTGCAACGATTTGGCGTTGGGCGAGTGAAACAGCGAATGCGTTTCCAAAGCCCATTCAGTTGAGCAGGGGGACAACGCGATGGTTGCTTGGTGAGTTGGAAAATTATGATGCGCAGGTGAAAGCGGATCGGGATGGTTCCAATGGCTAAAAGAAACATGAAGAGATTGTTTAAAGCCAATCGTGTTTATAGCGTCAAGCAAGTCTGTGAAATATGTGGCGTGACCAAAAATACCGTATCGGGGTGGGTAAAAGTTGGATTACATCCATCAGATGTAACCAAACCATATGTGTTCCAAGGCTCGTCGCTCATAGCGTTTATTGAAGCGCAGTCGAGACGAGACAAGAGAAGCTTACGATTAGGTGAATTCAAATGTTTCTCTTGCCGCGGGGTCTTTTGGCCAGATGCGGTTGCGATCGAATATATGTTTTCAACGAAATATAGAAATGTGCAGGTAAGGGCCAATTGTGACAGCTGCAAAACCTGCGCCACAAAGTTATTGAATGCGACGCAATGGGACAGCGTTCAAAAATGCAAAAACACGGGCGCTAGCCTAGATACAATAGACGAAGGAAAAGCAGGTTTTAAGGCTAAAACAGGCATAAAACAGATCACTAGCGAGAATATTTTCTACTATTCGAATGATAGATTGCTGCATGGGTACATCGTTTTTATGGGCAAGTATGCGACGAAAACGATAGATGCGCATCTTATTGCGATCCGAGAATTCGAACGATTTAGCAAGGGTGTCGTGTTCAAACAGATCACTCCGCAACTTGTTGCGCAATATCGAGAAGACCTTATTCAACGCGGGAGTGAACTTAGCGAAGACGCCATCAGCAATTCTACGATCGGACATCGCGCATCACAACTGCGCTTATTCCTCACTTGGTTGCTTAAGCAAAAAGGGTATCGCAGCCTTGATCAGACTTTGCCAGAATATCTGGACCTTCCCAAAGCGCAGATGGCCAAAGTCAAGCCAGCAAAGGAGAAGGTTTATCCAACGCTATCGGAAGCAGAAGAGATGCTTCGATCCATGCCCAAGGCAACGCGGTTGGATCGCCGTCAACGCGCCGTTTTTGCCTGTGCTTTTTTAACAGGATTGCGTGCAAACGCATTGGCAGGTTTGCGGCATCGCGATGTGGATTTGCAGAAAAGTATCTTTGTTCAAGATGGCACCAATGGGCGCGCAAAAAACGGCAAGAGCTACCGCGGACGGTTTTTCCCAGTTCCAGAAACATTTCTGAGTGTGTTCACGGAATGGGTCAATGAAATGGAAACATTAGGAGCACGTCGTGATGATGCTGTGTTTCCAACAGAGCAATCACTTATTCAAAATCGATCCCCTGGTGTTCAACCGCGCAAACCTTTTGAACCTCTAAAAGGTGCAGATGTGGTTCGACAAGCATTCGCTGTGGCCAGCAAGAATACCAAACATAGCTATCATCCACACAGCGCGCGTCACTGCTTGGCAGCGTTTGGTGTTGAATTGTGCCGGAGCGAAAAAGAATTCAAGGCATGGTCTCTATGCTTGGGTCATGAAGATATTAAAATCACCCGTCGTCATTATGGACATATGGACGAGGAAACTTGTTTTGAAGTCATGGAGATAATTGAAACGGAGAGAAACGAAACGGGTGATGAGAAAGATTTGATACTAGAGTTCGCACTGCAAGAATTGCACCCACGCGATCCAGAATATGAAAAAGCGAAAGCTCTGTACAACGCTCGAATTGGAAAGCCTAGTAAAAGGTAGAAAAGGGGGAGGGGGAACTCATCCAACAATCGTTTCCTTGTTCACCGCTTAGAAAGTTACCCTTTGCCATGTCGCATAACTGGATTGATCATTCCATGGAACAACCAATAGCCATAGAATTTCTGAATAAGCGAAAATTACAAAGATCAATTGTTCCATAAACCTAAGTTCTTGTTGCTGAATTGCGCGACGCAAGGAATTGTAAAACTCGAATTTTGCAATCACGGCAAAGTTAGTTTTGCAAGAAAGCAGAATGAGCTTTCCTCAAACGCGTCTATCCATCATAAATCTAACAACAGATTAATTTGAAGGAAATTCATGACCGAAGAACAAAAAAAGAAGCTTGAACAAAAGCTCTGGGATATCGCCAATACATTGCGGGGAAAAATGAATGCGGATGAATTTCGCGATTACATCTTAGGTTTCATTTTCTACAAATACCTGTCCGAACGCCTGTATCTTTATGCCAATTCGATCTTGTCCGAGGATGGCATTGATTTCAACGATATTGTTGAGAATACCGCAGAGGGCAAAGAAATCCTTGATGCGGTGGCAGAGGCGGCGATTGATGAATTGGGCTATTTCCTCAAACCGTCCGAGCTGTTCAGCGCTGTTGCCAAACGAGGCAGTACGGCGGGAAATTTTATCCTCGAAGACCTTTCCGCGATCCTCAACAATATCGAACGTTCAACAATGGGTAGCGAGTCTGAGGATGATTTTGATGATCTTTTCTCTGACATGGATCTTACGTCCAACAAGCTGGGCCGCACCGAAGAGGCCAAGAACACCCTGATCGCCAAGGTGCTTACCCATCTTGATGAAATCGACTTTGAGCTTGAAAACATCGAAAGCGACGTGTTGGGCGATGCCTATGAATATTTGATCGGGCAATTCGCCAGCGGGGCAGGAAAGAAGGCGGGGGAATTTTATACCCCGCAAGAGGTGTCGACCATTCTGGCGCGGATCGTCACCACGGGCAAAACGCGGATCAAGTCGGTCTATGATCCGACCTGTGGTTCTGGCTCGTTGTTGCTGCGTGTCGCCAAAGAGGTTGAGGTGGGCGATTTTAATGGTCAGGAAATGAACCGCACCACCTATAACCTTGCGCGGATGAACATGATCCTGCACGGGGTGCATTACCGCAACTTTGATCTGAAACAAGAGGACACGTTGGAACACCCCCAGCATGTCGATAAACGGTTCGAGGCCGTGGTGGCCAACCCGCCGTTTTCGGCCAAATGGTCGTCCAATCCGCTGTTGCTGAATGATGATCGTTATAGCCAATATGGCCGTCTTGCGCCCGCGTCCAAGGCCGATTTTGCATTCGTCCAACATATGCTGCACCAATTGCATGAAAACGGCACCATGGCGGTGATCCTGCCCCATGGCGTGCTGTTTCGCGGCGCGGCAGAGGGGCATATCCGCGAATATATCATCAAGGAACGCAACTGGCTGGATGCGGTGATTGGCCTGCCAGCCAATATCTTTTACGGCACGTCGATCCCGACCTGTATTCTGGTGTTCAAGAAATGCCGCGAACAGCCAGAGGATATTTTGTTTGTCGATGCCTCCACCTGTTTTGAAAAGGCGAAGAACCAGAATTACCTACGGCCCGAAGATATTGCCAAGATCGTCGATACCTATCAGGGCAGGGTGGTGGAGGATAAATTCTCGCACCGCGCCAAACTGTCAGAAGTGGCGGAGAACGATTATAACCTCAACATCCCGCGCTATGTGGATACGTTCGAAGAGGAAGAGCCGATTGATCTGGCCGCTGTTGCTGCCGAGTTGAAAGCGGGCGCCGCAGGCATGGCCGAACTGGATGCGCAGATCAAAGGGTTTTGTGATGAGCTTGGGATTGAGGCGCCGTTATGAGTGTCGCGGATATAGTGCCAGTGCTGCGGTTCCCTGAGTTTTCGGGGGATTGGGAGGGGATCAGGCTTGGTGAAATTGTTAGTCAGAGTTATCAAGGAGTAAATACAGCTGCTGATCAAGTGCAATATGTGAGTAGTGGTGCGCCGATTATTCAGGCGAAACATATTACTTCTGGGGAGCTTGATTTTTCAGAAGCGCGTTCGATTGGCTCCGCTGACTACAAGACGTATTGTTCGAAGTTTAATCCCGTTTTGAATGACATTCTGGTTTCAAACATTGGGACCTTGGGAAAGGTCATAATTGTAAATGAGGATCAAAAATTTCTAATTGCTTGGAATATTTTTCTCGTGAGACTAGCAGCAGAACAAACCTTTCCCAGGTTTGTGTTTCACGTCCTCAAGAACACCGCAAGCGGTGGCTATTTCGAGCGCATGAAGTCTGGAAATGCAACTAAGTTTGTCAATAAAACCGATATGTTGGCTATTCGATTTGGCCTACCCTCACTCCCCGAACAAAAGAAAATCGCGGCGTTTTTGGGGGTGGTGGATGCGAAATTCGCGGGGTTGAAAGCGCGGCAAGAGGGGTTGGAGCGCTATAAACGCGGGTTGATGCAAGCCCTGTTCAGCCAACGCCTCCGCTTCACCAAATCTGACGGCACCGCCTTTCCCGATTGGGAAGAGAAGCGGTTGGGGGATGTCTTATCCGTCGAAATGGGCCAATCGCCGAGCTCATCCAGTTACAACGACCAGAAAGAGGGTTTGCCGCTAATTCAGGGTAATGCAGATGTGAAATTTCGACTTAGCGCGCCACGGCGTTATACCTCAGAAATTACAAAAATTTGTGAGATCGATGACATTCTTTTGTCTGTCCGCGCACCCGTAGGAGAAACTTCCAAGGCCATTCATCGCGCATGTATTGGTAGGGGAATTGCCGCGTTAAGAGCGAACAAACCTCAACATCAGGAATTTTGGCACCAGTTTTTGTTACGTTACGAACCCAAATGGGCAGCCTTAGAGCAAGGGAGCACTTTCGCTGCGATAAGCGGCCCTGACATAAGATCCCTGAAGGTCAAAGCCCCTCACCCAGACGAACAACAAAAAATCGCGGATGCTTTGTCCGCTATGGACGCCAAAATCGCCGCTGTGGCGGGGCAGGTGGCAAAGATGCAAGAATTTAAAAAAGGTCTGTTGCAACAGATGTTTGTGTAAGGGCCAGCGGCCTTAGCGAAGGTATTTAAAAGTTAGGTTTAACATATGGCAGGGTATCAATCCGAAGCGCAATTGGAAGAGGGGCTTGTCAAACGTCTGATCGGGCTTGGCTATGCCCCTGTGACGCTGCCCGATATGGCGGCGATGCGTGAAAACCTACGGCTGCAGTTGGGCAAACACAATGGTGTCACGCTTTCGGACAGCGAATTTGCCAAGGTGATTAACCATCTGGACAAGGGCAATGTGTTTGACAAAGCCAAGACATTGCGCGGGCGTATGCAGTTGACACGCGATGATGGCACGCCGCTTTACCTGCGGTTTATGAATACCCAAGAATGGTGCCAGAACGAATATCAGGTCACCACGCAGGTGACGGTAACGGGGCATCACAAAACACGCTTTGACGTGACGCTGTTGGTCAACGGTCTGCCCTTGGTCCAGATCGAGCTGAAACGGCGCGGGATGGAGCTTAAGGAAGCATTCAACCAAATCAACCGCTATCAACGCCACAGCTATTGGGCCGAAAACGGTTTATTCCAATATGTGCAGATATTTGTAATTTCAAACGGGGTGAACACCAAATATTACGCCAATAACCGCAAACAGGATTTCAAACAGACGTTTTTCTGGGCCGAGGAAGATAACACGCTGATCACGCAGTTGGATGCATTTGCCGATGCGTTTTTGGAAAAATGTCACGTGTCCAAGATGATCAGCAAATATATCGTTCTACACGAAAGCCATAAGATCCTGATGGTGCTGCGCCCCTATCAATATTACGCGGTCGAGGCGATTGACGCGCGGGTCAAGGCAGGGCGCAAGAACGGGTATATCTGGCACACGACGGGGTCGGGCAAGACGCTGACATCGTTTAAGGCCGCGCAGGTGTTGATTGAAAACCCCAAAGTGGACAAGGTCGTGTTCGTCGTGGATCGCGCCGATCTGGATTATCAGACGACGAAAGAGTTCAACCATTTTTCTGACGGGTCTGTGGATGGAACAGACAATACGAAAGCGCTGGTAGGGCAGCTTGGGGGCGATACGAAACTGATCGTAACCACCATACAAAAGCTCAACACAGCGATCACGCGGGATCGTTATGAAGGTGTGTTGGAAGGGGTCAAAGATCAACGCGTGGTATTCATTTTTGACGAATGCCACCGCTCGCAATTTGGCGAGACCCACAAGCGGATTGTGTCGTTTTTTAGCAAGGCGCAGATGTTCGGTTTCACCGGCACACCGATTTTTGCAGACAACGCCGTGGGCAAACAAACCACCAAGGATTTGTTCACGCAATGCTTGCATAAATATGTGATCACCGATGCGATTGCGGATGACAATGTTCTGAAGTTTTCAATCGAATATTGGGGGAAGCTTAAGCGCAAAGACGGCAGTTTGATCGACGAGGATGTGCCGTCGATTAACGTCAAAGAGTTCTACGACAGCCCAGAACGGATTGAGGGTGTTGTTGATTGGATCATTCAAAACCACGATCGCAAAACGCATAATAAACAGTTTAGTGCGATGCTCTGTGTAAGCTCCGTGGATGCGTTGATTGAGTATTACGAGGCATTTAAGCGCAAGCGCGATGCGGGTGAGCATCATTTGCGCGTTGCCACGATCTTTACCTATGGACCAAATGAAGCGGATCCAGATGCAGATGGGTTGATTGGTGATCCTGATTTGAACGTCGCGGATTTGCCGGTGGATGTGCACAAAAGGGATCGGCTAGAAAGCTTTGTTGCAGATTACAACGCGATGTATCAAACCAGTGAGACCGTGAAGGATAGCAAGGGATTTTACACGTACTACAATCACCTGAGTAAACGTCTGAAAGATCGCGATACAGAAGCTGCATTAGATAAGGACCGGCTTGATATCTTGCTAGTCGTGAACATGTTCCTGACCGGATTTGATGCAAAAAAATTGAACACGCTTTATGTTGATAAGAACCTTAAATATCACGGGTTAATTCAGGCTTTTTCACGGACGAACCGCATTCTGGGGCAGGTGAAATCCCAGGGCAATGTGGTATGTTTTCGTAACCTCAAGCCCGCAACGGATGATGCAATTACGTTGTTTTCCAACAAGGAGGCGATCGAGGAAATCCTGATTGCTCCTTATGAAGATTACCTTACGCAGTTTAACGAAGCTGTTGAGTTGTTGCGATCCGTCGCGCCCGATCCTGAGAGCGTTAATGAACTGAAATCAGAGGATGACAAGCTCGCCTTTGTGAAGGCCTTTCGCAACCTGATGCGATTGAAAAATGTTTTACGCAGTTTCACAGAGTACGACGAAGGTGATCTGGTTCTCAGCGCGCAAGAGTTCGAGGATTATTCCAGCAAATATCAGGATATAGGAGACGCCGTTAAGACCGACAAGCCAGATGATGGCGCGTCAATTTTGAACGAAGTGGATTTCGAACTTGAACTCATCCACCGTGACGAAATCAATGTGGCGTATATTCTGGCGTTGTTATCTGAAGCTTTGGCGGGCGAAGATAGTCTTGATCCTAAAATTCGCGATGCATCTAAGGCCAAAAAGAAGAGTGTCTTTGACTTGTTGGGGTCAGAGCGTCAGTTGCGTAGCAAGCGGGAGCTAATCGAGAAATTCATCGAACAGTACATGCCAACTGTTACGGGCGAGACGACCATCGAGAGTGCATTTGACGCATTCTGGAACGCTGAAAGAAGTAAGGCGACAGTCGAACTTTGTGAGGTAGAAGGGTTAAAGCCTGATGCCTTTGCAGCGTTGATAGAAGAGTATCATTTTTCTGGAAAAGTCCCATTGCAACGAAACGTGGTCGAAGCGTTAGAAAAAAAACCAACAATTCTTGAACGTAAATCAGCGGTCTCAAGAGTTATTGATAAGCTTTTGAAACTTGTCTCGACGTTTGATGAGGGCCTTGGGTAGATATCAATTGTAATTCCGATGTAGATGAATTTTCGCGTATGGAAAGCGTAACGATTTGATAGAGTTTGTGTTTAAGAACGAAGCCCAGATATTAATGTGCATTCGTATTCAATCCCTCCAAGGATCAGAATGAGCGAAAAACTCTAGCTTAGCATAATATTTCGTGATGTCTCAAAGGTGTTGAAGGGGCACAGTGGCACCAGTTATTTTGTCAAATCGGAAGGAAGCAATTCAGCAGGAATATTTTGAAAACATACTGGGCGTAAAAAACGTCGTATGGCCATTGTGCCTACGGATGTCGCGCCAAAATTGGTGGATGCGGGGTAGGGGCCACCGTGCACCATTGTGTCGCTTACCTCGACACCTGTTGGGAAACCGTTGGCCAATACACGCCCAGCTTTGCGGGTAAGGATAGGTAGCAAAATGTGTGCAGTATCTGTATCAGCTTCGTCCATATGCAAAGTGCAGGTAAGCTGCCCTTGCAAGCTTTCCACAACTTCTAACATTTGCGCCGTGTCATTTGTTTGAACGATAATACCAACTGGGCCAAACACTTCTTCGCCTAAGTTAGCATTAGCTAACCATTCGTTACCCGTGGTGATAAACAGATTTGGCCTTGCACTACGATCTTTGTCCGTTGTCTTGTATAGTTCTTGGACCCCATTGCTTTGGGTTAAATTTTGCGTGCCGCCACGATAAGCATTCGCGATACCATCAGTTAACATGAATTGTGGTTCAATGCTGCGCAATGCCGAAACCGTAAATTGTGCAAACGCATCTGCATCCGCCCCTTTTATGAGCACGGCAACTCCTGGGTTGGTGCAAAATTGCCCGGCTCCCATTGATAGTGACGCGGCCCAGCCATTTGCAATTTCTTCTGTGCGATTTTCCAGAGCATTTGCCAAAATAAACATCGGATTCACAGAACCAAGCTCACCAAAGAAAGGTATTGGTGTCGGTCGCGCTGCACACATGTCAAACAAGATACGACCCGCGCGCAAAGATCCTGTGAAACCGACGGCGGTGATGAGTGGGTGTTTAACCAATGCGGCGGCTGTTTCGTTTTGGTTTGTCTGCAGGAATGAGAAAATACCTGAATCCATGCCAGTTTTGGTGATCGCCGCACTGATGGCCTCTGCGATTATTTCGCTTGTACCTGGGTGGGCAGGGTGGCCTTTGACAATCACCGGACAACCTGCAGCAAATGCTGCTGCGGTGTCTCCGCCAGCAACAGAAAATGCCAATGGAAAATTGGATGCGCCAAAAACTGCAACGGGTCCGATGGGGTGTTGCATCATAAGTAATTCGGGTCGTGGTGCAGGTTCGCGATCTGGCAGAGCTGGATCGTGACGAATGTCTAAGTAGTCACCTTGTAATATGTGTTGAGCGAACAAGCGTAATTGCCCCGTTGTTCGTCCACGTTCGCCTTGTAATCGCGCCGCAGGCAGTCCTGTTTCAGAAGTGCCGATTTGTGTGATAAATTCTGCGCGGCTTTCTATTTCATCCGCGATGGTGTTTAAGAATGCGGCACGCTCTTTTCGGGTTGTGTTACTATAGTTCGAAAATGCGCGTTCTGCCGATTTGCATGCCAAATCAACCTGTTGAGTTGTTGCATTGAAAAATTCAAACACCGTGCCAGAAATGGGTGCGTTTTTAAATGTAGATTCGGCCTCGAGCCAATTCCCATCAATTAGTATTTTTCCATGCGGGTGGTATGTCAAAGGTTGCGCCATGATGTTTCCTATCAATGGAGGTCTATTCGATAAATGCGTCGGTCATTTCGCGATTGCCAAGTGTGAAGGCGTCTAGGATCAATGTCATCGGGCGCAAATCGACGTCAGAAGCAGAATTTGCGATCAATTGGAACATGTTTTGATACAAACGAGGATATTCGCCAGACAATGGATTTGTGTGTTTTATTGACAGACGCTCATCATCAACAAACAGCTTTGCTCCTCCATCAATCAAACGCATGACACCCGCATCTGTTGTGGCCTTGATTTCCCAAATCTGTTCTTCAGGCTGTCTAAAGTCAAATTCTGCGCGCACGGTTGCTCCCGACGGGTGGCTAAAATCTAGGTCTGCGGCAATCGGAGTTTGTTTGTTCTTAGGGATCACAAGATTTGCAGATCGAAGATGTATGGGGTCAGGCAATATTTCAGTTACAATTGATAGCGCATTGATCCCAGGGTCAAAAACGCCCATGCCCGCTGGTTGCCAAATCCATTCTTGTCCAGGATGCCATCGGCGCACATCTTCTTTCCAAGTGATAGTTAAATCATGCAGTTTTTTGTCGGATAGCCATTGTTTCGCCGCGGCGACATCTGCTGCTTCGCGGGAATGCCACGTTGCGTAAAGGCTGATGCCAGCATCATTTGCCAAGTCTTGTAAAATTTGCACCTCTGATAATGAGGCGCCGGGTGGTTTTTCCAACATAACGTGACGACCCGCTGCGATAGCAGATTTAGCGTATTCATATCGCGGGGCAGGTGGAATACTTAGTGATACCACTGGGATATCAGGGCGCTGTTTTAACATCGCATCCATATCGGTGTAATTTTCGACATCTTTTACAGTGTTGTTGCGCGATACCGTTGCCGCCAGTTCCCAATCTGGTGACGCCATAATTGCAGGAATATGTTGATCAATGGCGATTTTACCAATGCCAACCAATGCGATATTTGTTGTCATTAATGTGAATCCTTACCAACGGCAGAACCACGACCACCTTTTAGGAAATCAAGATCGGCACCTGTGTCCGCACCTTCAACGTGCATATGATGGAGCCAAGCATATCCCGATGTAGGATGTTCAATATTTGGTTTCCAAGCAGCCAAACGCGATGCGAGTTCAGCGTCGCTTATATCCAGGTGTAAATGACGGTTTGGCACATCCACTGCAATCATGTCGCCATTTTGCACAACGGCGAGCGGCCCACCCGCCGCCGCTTCTGGTGAAGTATGAAGGATCACTGTTCCATAGGCTGTCCCAGACATACGAGCGTCCGAAATGCGTATCATGTCTGTGATACCTTTGCGTAAAATCTTGGGAGGTAGACCCATATTCCCTACCTCTGCCATGCCCGGATATCCCTTGGGGCCACAGTTTTTCAGAACCATGATGCAAGTTTCATCAATGTCCAAATTTTCATCATTTATTTTTGCTTTGTAATCATCAATGTCTTCAAAAACCACAGCACGCCCGCGATGGATGAGCAATTCCTCACTCGCCGCAGAGGGTTTTAAAACCGCACCTTTGGGTGCCAAATTACCTTTCAGCACAGCAATGCCGCCTTGGCTGGTCAATGCGTTTTGAACAGGTAGAATTACATCTTCGTTATGATTGACAACATTTTTCACTTGATCCCACTGTGTTTCCCCCGACACCGTAAGCGCATCTTTGTGCAACAAACCAGCTTCGCCAAGTCGTTTTAGAACAACTGGTAATCCGCCTGCATAGAAAAATTCTTCCATGAGATATTTTCCTGATGGCATCAGGTTCACAATGGTTGCAACGTCTTTTCCGCATCGATCCCAATCGTCGAGTGTGACATCGATTTTCAAGCGTCCCGCAATCGCCAGTAAGTGCACGACCGCGTTGGTTGAACCGCCAATCGCTCCGTTGGTTCGGATCGCATTTTCAAAGGCTTTCTTGGTCATAACATCGGATGGTTTTAAATCATCCTTAACCATCTGAACAATTCGTCTTCCCGTTAATTGTGCCATCACACGTCGACGGCTGTCGACGGCGGGGATGGCGGCGTTACCAGATAGTGCCATACCCAATGCCTCTGCCATGCTGGCCATGGTAGATGCGGTACCCATGGTATTACACGACCCTGGAGATCGAGACATTGATGACTCTGCTTCTGCAAATTCATCTGCGCTCATTTTGCCTGCTTTCACAGCCTCGGAAAATTTCCATAAATGCGTGCCAGAGCCAACACGTTCATTCTGGAAATACCCATTTAACATTGGCCCTCCCGTCACAACGATTGATGGTAAATCGGTTGATGCCGCAGCCATCAACAATGATGGTGTGGTTTTATCACAGCCCACCAACAGGACACAGCCATCCATAGGTTGACCGCGCATTGCTTCTTCGACAGCAAGTGCTGCAAGATTGCGATACATCATTGCCGTTGGACGGAATGAACTTTCGGCTGCGGAAAAAACGGGAACTTCGACGGGGAAACCACCAGCCTCGTAAATTCCGTGTTTAACCCGTTCGGCTAAATCACGCAGATGTGCATTACATGGGGTGAGTTCAGACCAAGTATTTAATATGCCAATAACAGGTCTGCCATCGAATAAATCATGCGGGAAACCTTGGTTTTTCATCCATCCCCGATGATAGATGGTATCGCGACTATTTCCACCAAACCATTCTTGAGAACGTAATTTTCGTGGCCATTCTTTTGGTTTAAATGTCATTCGTTTTCCTTAAAGGGCTGTGACAGGGCAAACATCTGGTTCTGATGTTGAAACGGTGAGTGGGTTTCGTAGCGCGATGCCAAGTTGCGGAGCATCAATTTCGAAAATGTCACCTTCTCTAGTTTGAATTTCATCGGCAAAAGAAAGAGTTGCTGTCCCAAAAAAATGCACATGCAAATCACCAGGTTGGCGAAATAAATCATATTTGAAATGATGGTGTTCCAAATTTTCGATGGAGTGGGACATGTTATCTATGCCCGACAAAAATGATTTCTCCCAGAGCGTTTCATCACCGCGCAATATTCGACTGGTACCGCGAATATCGTGGGGTAAATCACCTATCAGAATTTCAGGGCCAAAGCTGGCTTGGCGTAGTTTGGAATGTGCCAACCATAAATAATTGCCCCGTTCAGTAATGTGATCAGAAAATTCATTGGCGAGCGAATATCCGATACGATACGGTGTGCCAGTGTCTGATATAATGTAGATTCCAGCAATTTCGGGCTCTTCGCCTGCGTCCAAAGCAAAACTTGGTTTGGTTAATGGGGATTCTGGTGCCACTGCTGCGTTACCGTTCCCTTTGTAAAACCATTCTGGCTGTGCGCCAATTTTACCTGCTTCAGGTTTCCCGTTTTCAACGCCATCTTGGAAAATGCGCATGGAATCTGTGATGGGGGTGTTTGCATTGTCTGTTTGGGTATGCATTGCATTGCGCGTTGCTGCAGATCCCAGATGGGTTAATCCCGTACCTGTCATATGCAAATGTGCAGGATCATGATGGTGAACTGGTAACACTATCCGGTTTTGGTTGATCGCCTGAAGCAAATCAACCGAAGAGCCAAGCCCGAGTTCTTCAATCATATCTATAAGTGATTTGTCCGCCTTGATTGCGCGCGTTGCAAGTTCATAGGTGTTGTTCACCATATTCACCACCCGGGCATCCTCACCGTCTCGCATAATGACTTGGACATCTCCATCCAAAGATTTTATTTGTGAGAGAAACATACCGCTTATCCTTGTTTGCTTTTATTGTAGACGTCGAAAAATACAGCGGCCAAAAGAACCAAACCTTTAATGATTTGCTGGTAATCAATACCGATGCCAAGGATCGACATGCCATTGTTCATCACACCCATTATGAATGCACCAACTACAGCGCCAATGATTTTGCCTGATCCACCAGACATGGATGCACCGCCAATAAACACGGCCGCGATCACATCCAACTCAACCGACAAACCAGCCTTTGGTGTCGCGGTGTTCAAACGAGCAGCAAAAATTAACCCTGCTAATGCAGCTAAAACCCCCATATTTACAAAGGCCAGGAATGTCATTTTTTCGGTTTTGATACCTGATAGTTTTGATGCTTTTTCGTTGCCGCCCAGTGCATAAATGCGGCGGCCTAAAACTGTGTTTTCTGTGATGAATGCATAAACAACCGTAAGGATCGCCATTGTAATCAATACATTTGGTAATCCACGGAATGTAGATAATTTATATGTAATAAACAGCAACGCTCCCGCGATGATAATATTGCGTATGATGAACAACGCCTGCGGTTCACCAATAATACCATAGCTTTTATCACGCGCTCGTGCGCGCATCCCCATCCACACGATCAAACATACAGTAATAACGCCAGCAGCCAATGCGGTACCGTTGGGACGATTGATGCCAAAAACGTCGGGGATGAAACCAGTGGATAATGATTGAAATGACTTAGGGAAGGGGCCAATTGATTGTCCTTCTAACAACCAAAGCGATAGCCCACGAAACACTAACATTCCCGCAAGCGTGACAATGAAGGATGGTATTTTCCAGTAGGCAACCCAGTACCCCTGTGCCGCGCCAATGAGTGCGCCCATTATCAAACATATCGGAAGGGCAGCGGCGACTGACAATCCATGTGAAACGATCAATACAGCTGCAAATGCCCCGACAAATCCCATTACGGAACCAACCGATAAATCGATATTGCCGGTTACGATGATCAGCAACATGCCAAGTGCCATGATTATGATGTAACTGTTTTGCAAAAAAAGATTGGTAATGTTGACAGGACGCAGCAAAATACCCCCAGTCATGATTTGAAAAAATGCCATGATAGCGATCAATGCGAACAACAGACCATATTCACGTAAATGATTACTTAGATAGGTGCGCAATTGCCCTGACGCGTTTGTTTTAGAGTTGCTCATTTGGTTCCCTTTAGTCCGTCACAATCAGTGACATAATGCTTTCTTGGCTGGCATCTTTGGCCGCAAGTTCACCCACAAACGTACCTTCGTTCATGACATAAATACGATCACACATACCCAGTAGTTCTGGCATTTCGGATGAAATGAACACGATGCCTTTGCCCTGTGCGGCCAGATTGTTAATTATGCCGTAAATTTCAAATTTTGCGCCCACATCAATCCCGCGCGTTGGTTCATCTAGAATTAGAACTTCAGGATCAGTGAATAACCATTTCGACAGAACCACCTTTTGTTGGTTTCCACCTGACAAATTGCCTACGGTTTGAAAAACGGATGGTGTGCGTACGTTCATAGTAGAGCGATAATGTTCGGCAACTTTAGTTTCTTCTGCCTCTACAATTACACCAGCCTTGGATACGTTTCCCAAATTGGCCAATGTAATGTTGCGTTGGATATTATCGTCTAATATCAGTCCAAGAGATTTGCGATCTTCGGTTACATAGGCAAGACCGGTGCTGATTGCCTTGCCAACGGATGAAACATCTATGGGTTTGCCGTGCATCTTTACTGAGCCGGAAATATTTCGGCCATAGCTCTTGCCAAACAAACTCATTGCAAGCTCAGTGCGCCCTGCACCCATGACCCCAGCAATGCCAACCACTTCGCCAGCGCGAACAGACATATTAATGTTTTTAATGACTTGGCGTTCGGATTGCTCTGGATGCCACACAGACCAATCATTGATTTCCAACAATGGTTCGCCCAACTTCGTTTCACGAGAAGGGTAACGTGCACCCATTTCGCGCCCGACCATATCACGTACAATGATATCTTCGGTGACTGTTTCTACCTTGGTGTTCATTGTCGAGACCGTGACGCCATCACGAATGACGGTGACGCTGTCGGCGACCTTGCGCACTTCGTTCAATTTATGACTGATAATAATGCAGGTCACGCCTTTGGATTTTAGCTCCAGCATCAAATCCAGCAATACTTGGCTATCCGCCTCAGAAAGAGCAGCAGTGGGTTCGTCCAATATTAACAATCGCACGTCTTTTGATAATGCTTTTGCAATTTCAACTAATTGTTGTTTGCCAACTCCCAAGGTATCAAGTCGTGTTGAGGGCGCTTCAGATAATCCGACCTTAGCCAATAACGTTTCAGTGCCACTGAATGTTTTGCGCCAATTCACAATACCTTTGTTCGCCTGTTCATTTCCCAAAAAAATATTTTCAGCGATGGATAATTGAGGGATCAACGCAAGTTCTTGATGAATGATGATTATGCCTTGGTTTTCACTATCAGAAATGTTGCGAAAGGCAGCAAGATTGCCATCATAGTGGATTTCACCGTCATAACTCCCGGCGGGATAAACACCTGACAATACTTTCATAAGTGTAGATTTGCCCGCACCATTTTCACCGCAAATGGCGTGAATTTCGCCTTCTTCTACTGTGATGCTTACGTCGTCCAACGCCTTGACGCCTGGAAACTTTTTGGTAATGGATCGCATTTCCAGCAAAGTCGACATGCAACATATCCTTTTGGTAGGGTGCCCGCCCCATGATTATTCGCAAGGGCGGGAGTTCAGAATTGGTTCAGGGGATTATTTGATTTGATCCATCGTGTAGTAACCAGACCCAATAACGATCTCTTCCCAATTGCTGGCGTCAACGGAAACAGGTTCCAACAGATAGCTTTCCACAACTTTTATGCCGTTATCATATGTTGTTGTGTCATTTATTTCTGGTGATGAACCGCTGATCACCGCATTTACCATTCCAACTGTAACACGTGCCAATTCGCGGGTATCTTTGAATACCGTTGAATATTGTTCGCCAGCTAAAATCGATTTTATCGATTGAACTTCTGCATCTTGGCCAGACACAATTGGCATTTCCAACCCGCCAGTTCCGTAACCGACACCTTTAAGTGATGAAAGAATACCAATCGATAGTCCGTCGTAAGGTGACAGTACGCCATTTACTCGGGCATCAGTGTAATGTGCAGACAGCAAGTTATCCATGCGCGCCTGTGCAACCGCACCATCCCAGCGCAATGTGCCAACCTTTTCCATACCCATTTGTCCAGATACGATATTGATTGTGCCGTCATCAATTAAGGGTTGGAGAACTGACATCGCGCCATCATAAAAGAAATAAGCATTGTTATCATCCGGTGATCCGCCAAATAATTCAACGTTGTACGGGCCATTTCCAAAACGCTCACCAAGCCCCGCAACCAGGCTTGAAGCCTGTTGAACTCCGACCTTGAAATTATCGAATGTCGCATAATAGTCGACATTTTCGCTGTTTTTAATCAAGCGATCATACGCAATTACACGAATGCCAGCGGCGGATGCATTTTCCAGTGCATTTGACAAGGTGGTGCCGTCAATCGCCGCAATCACCAATACATCAACACCTTTTGAAATCATATTTTCAATTTGTGCTAATTGGTTTGGAATATCATCTTCGGCGTATTGTAAATCGGTTTCGTACCCAGCATCTGCAAACTGTTTTACCATGGAGTCGCCATCGGAAATCCAACGTGCTGAGGATTTTGTTGGCATTGAAATTCCGACAGTTTCGGCAATTGCCGTCGTCGAAAACCCAATTGCATATGTGCACATCGAAAGCGCTGTGACGAGTGTTCTAATTTTCATGTTCTTCTCCCAATTTTCCGTAACAAACAGTGACAGCGTGCTACGTTCCTCCGAAACTTGCCCGAATCGAGCTGAAACCAAGGTTAGTGAGATTTATCATGCTTTGATAATAATAGATTTGTTGATATGCATAACAAAAAAGGTATGTATATGTTGCGGATCAAAGCCCTCAAACTTAAACCGATTCAGCTTCGTCTAGTGGTCGCATTGGCCGAAACTGGGAAATTACAATCAGCAGCGGATAGTTTGGGTATTGCTCAGCCCGCCGCATCGCGTGCGTTGGCAGAGATCGAAAAACTGGCTGGAACTCCGTTGTTTGCACGCCATCCCAAAGGCATGCGCATTACATTAGAAGGAAAAATTATTGCGAACAAAGCCCATGCAATTCTGCGCGAAGCATATGAACTGGAAGACAGTTTAACCAATATCAAACAGGGTAAAGCGGGCAAAATTCGCATTGGTGCGGTGACGGGACCGGCTGTAAAATTTGTGGTTCCAGCAATCAGAGAAATCAAAAAGCAATCTGTTAATTTGGAAATTACCGTTGCAATTGCCCCATCGCGTCAGTTGTTGCACGAATTGGTTAGTGGGCGGTTGGATCTGATTATGGCGAGGCTTTTGCCAGAATTTGATAGCCGTGAATTTGAAGTAACGCCAGTGGGTGACGAACAAGTGGTGTTGCTGGTTCGCAAAAATCACCCGCTAGCGGCGCAGGGGAATTTGAAATTGCAAGATCTTCAAGATCAAGAATGGATAGTACAAGAAAAAGATAATCCAATACGAGAAGCGGTCAGTGCGGCATTTCATATGGAAGGAATATCAGAGCCAACAAACATAATCGGTTCGTCTTCGTTTTTGTTTGCGATGGGTTATTTGTCGGAAACAGATGCAATCGTTGCTGTTACACAAGAAGTAGCGCAGTTACTGATCGATGAACCGATAAAAGCAAATTTTTCAAAACTTAAACTGAACCAGCCAATAGGTATGACGCCGTATTTTTTGGTGCGTTTCAAGAGTCATTCCGTGTCCCCCGCTACCCAATTGTTGACCGATTTTATAGTGGCACAATCAACGTTATAATGTGAGACATTACACAGTTTGCGCACGTAACCTAGTTCTGTTGAAGCTTTCGTTAATCACGTCTGTCATTGCTTTTTTCGCAACCATTGCGTCACCAGAGGTGATCGCAGTTGCAATTTTCCTGTGCTGAAGTGCCACGTCTGTTTTGCTATCGGGAAATGCGTCGTCCGCTTCGGTCATAAACAAGGAATACAGTGCTGTTTGGACAATATCACCAAGAGAATGCAAAAAACGATTTTGGGATAGTTTGAGAATTTGTTTATGAAATTCATAGTCAGCTACTGCAAAACTGGCGCGATCGGTGGCATTTTCCATGTCATCACACAATTGCGCCAGATGTGCGCTGTCTATTGAATTGGTAAGAGTGGCCGCCTTTGCTGCAGCTGCGGGTTCGAAGATTAATCGGATTTCAAACAATTCTTCATAAAATTCCGATGGGTTCTTTTGAGAAGCATGCCACAATAGCACATCTTCGTCGAACATATTCCAATCATTAGGCGAACGCACATGCGTTCCAACCTTGGCCTTGGATTGAATTAAACCTTTGGCGATCAGAGTTTTTTTCGCTTCTCGAACCACTGTACGCGATACACCGAACATTTCACATATGTCAGGATCAAGCGGGATCATTGTGCGTGCGGGATATTCGCCTGAAACAATTGATCGTCCCAGTTGGTTTACGACAAATGTGGTGTGGTTCGAAGCCTTGTCAACACTTGAACCGGAATGAATGAAGCTCATGATTGCGTGTCTAAGCCAATCACTGCCTTTTTGCGTTTTGTCGATGCCCAAGTTAGCCCCTTTTGCAATAAAATGAATGCGAATAGTAATCCACCGATGACGATCTTTGTCCACCAACTGGAAAGGGTTCCATCAAACACGATGTATGTTTGTATCAGACCCATAATCAGGATACCAAAGAAAGTTCCCGCAATAAATCCATAGCCTCCAGTTAGCAAAGTACCACCGATGACGACAGCAGCAATTGCGTCAAGTTCAACACCAACAGTGGCAAGTGAATAACCCGCAGAAGTATATAGCGAGAATACAATCCCAGACAAGCCCGCGAGCCCTCCAGATATTGCATAGATTTTAATTGTTGTTGATGCTACGGGTACTCCCATTAATCGCGCCGTCGTCGCGCCACCACCCAATGCATAGACGTTTTGCCCAAATTTGGTACGATGGGCGATAATTGCGGCAACAATAAACGTCAAAATCATAATCCCACCTATTATTCGAAACCGTCCACCACCAGCCGATTTCCAGTAGAGCGATTGCAATACGTCGTAAAATTCATGTGTTATCGGGATTGAATCCGTGGACATAACATACGCGGCACCGCGTGCCAAAAACATACCAGCGAGAGTCACAATAAACGGAGGCATTTCAAGATAATGAATGGTTGCTCCCATCGCAGCGCCAAATGCGGATGTGATAAATAAAACCAGAGCAAACGCCATCATAGGGGGTATGGAAGTGTCGCGTAAAACAACTGCAAGAAACACGCCTGTAAATGCGATCACAGACCCGACAGAAAGATCAATACCACCAGACAGAATGACAAAGGTCATGCCAACGGCAACAATCCCCAAGAACGCATTATCGGTCAACAAGTTTGCCACGACACGTGTCGATAACATTGCGGGAAATTGCCATGCACAAAGCGCATAGGCCAACAAGAAAGTGAATAGCGTTGCAATCAGCGGAAGATGTGTCGAGCGGATCATCTGTTGGATTCCTTTGCGGGCGTAAGCGGATCAGATTTTATGGGAGGGGATGATGCACGCATAATATAAATCAAGTGACCCACGCGTGGTGATTGTATTACCAATATTGCCAGGATGAGTAATGCTTTGATCACAAGGTTAAATTCTGGCGGCATGCCAGATAGCAAAATTAGTGAATTAACAGATTGAATTATTATGGCGCCAAGCAATGATGCCACTATCGAAAAACGCCCACCCAACAACGAATTTCCACCAATCACGACTGCAAGGATGGCATCCAGTTCCAGCCAAAGCCCTGCATTATTTGCATCTGCGCCTTGGATATCAGCTGCTACAATTACACCTGCAACTGCGGCACAGATTCCTGAAACGACATAAACGCAGATTAACAGAATGCGTGAATTGATTCCTGCGAGACGCGAGGATGCCTCGTTAATGCCAATAGATTCAATCAACATTCCAAGCGCCGTTCTTCGCACAAAAAATGCGGCAAGCCCGCCAAGGAAAATCCAAATTAAAACAGGGGTTGGAATTCCAAATACAGTGCCAGCGCCTAGATGTATCAGGCCTTCATCTAGAAATGTTAGGATGGTTCCTTCGGTTATCAGCTGTGCAACACCGCGTCCCGCAACCATTAATACCAGTGTTGCAACAATGGGTTGTATGCGTAAAATCGCCACCAAAAAACCATTCCAAAGCCCGCAAATTGCACCCACCGTCAATGCGCCAATAACGGCGGTCAACCAATAATGACCATCAACAACAAGTGAAGCGGCCGTTGCTCCCGCGATCGCCATGACCGCGCCAACAGATAAATCAATTCCCTTTGTGGCGATTACAAGTGTCATCCCAATACAAAGCAAAGCTGTGGGTGCTCCGCGATTTAAAACATCAATCACGTTGCCAAATAAACGACCATTTTGAAATTCAATCACGAAAAAATCGGGAAAAACCAGAAGGTTAAGAAATAGAACCACGCCAAGAATGATCATTTGTGGCATGATACGTTTAAAAAAATTGTAACTGATCATGCGATGCCCTCATGTTCGGTCTCCGCTGCAATAGCGCGAATAATGTTGTTTGAAGTAATTTCTGCACCCGTTAATTCGCCAACCTGTTTATGATCGCGTAAAACGATGACACGGTTGGCATATGTGACTAGTTCTTCCATTTCAGAAGATGCAACAAGCAATGCCATTCCATCTTTTTGTAACTGCCCGATCAAGGCGATGATTTCGCTATGAGCACCGATATCAATGCCACGCGTTGGTTCATCCAAAATTAAAAAGTCTGGATCGGTGGCAAGCCATCGCGCTAACAAAACCTTTTGTTGATTGCCCCCGGACAACAGCCGAATAGGCATTTCAAGATTTGCGAGACGGATATCTAGTGTGCGCACATAGTGTTGAGCTATTTCATCAACCTTGCGTCTGGATATTGGACGAAGCCATCCTTGTCGTGCTTGTAATGCCAAAATAATGTTTTCTCGGACACTAAGATCTCCGACGATCCCTTCCGTTTTGCGATCCTCTGGGCAAAGAGCAAATCCATGCGCTACCGCATCACGTGGATTGTTGATTTGAATATGTTTGTTGTGCAATTTCAATTGCCCAAAATCGGCCTTTACAGCGCCAAAAATAAGATTTGCGGTTTCGGTTCTCCCTGAGCCCAATAAACCAGCAAGACCAACAACTTCACCTTTATGAATATTGAGGTTGAATGGGGCTAGCATACCGCTTTTGCCAAGCTCTTTTATCTGAAGCAAAAGCGTGCCACTTGATTTTGGTTTTGGCTCTTGCAAGCGGGCCTCAAGTTGACGTCCTAACATCAAGCTAATGATGTCGGTTTGGCTAACTTGATTGAGTTCACGAGTACCAACGACTTGCCCATTTCGCAAAACCGTAGCGCGATCACAAATTTCAAAAACTTGATCCAAAAAATGTGTGATGAAAACTACTGCAATCCCACGCGCTTTCAATTGCCGTATAACCGAAAAAAGAAGCTTCACTTCGTCTAAATCAAGACTTGCAGTTGGTTCATCAAGGATCAAAACCTTGCCGGACATTTCAACTGCACGCGCAATTGCAACAATTTGTTGAATGGCAACCGGATAATCTGACAAGGGCTGCGCTGGATCAATGTCGATCCCAAATTCAAGCAATGATTTTTTTGCCGCTGCGTTCATTGCTCTACGTGCAACAAACGGTCCATACATTGGCTGGCGACCAAGATGGAGATTTTCTGCGACGGTTAGATTCGGAAGCAAGTTTACTTCTTGATAAACTGTACCAATCCCCAGAATTTGACTGTGATTGGTTGATTGCGGATTAACATGTTTACCGTCCAGAGTGATTTCGCCACCGTCTCGGCGATAAACACCTGTTAGGCATTTAATCAACGTCGATTTACCCGCACCATTTTCTCCAAGCAGTGCATGGATTTCACCCCGATTTAGCGTTATTTCCACGTCATCCAGCGCAATCGTGCCAGGAAAAAATTTGGAAATGCCCGTTGCGTGCAACATTGGAGTAGGGTCGTTAGTCAATCTTGAATCCTCACTGGCGAAAAATACAGGCCGCCCCGCGTACGATGTACGCGGAGCTTATTGTGAGCGATGAAGCTCAGGGTGTAAAGTTAGGTGAATTAGTACCCGAGCCCTTTTTTCATTTCGTAAATTGCCTGATTGTCGTCGGCGGCTGTAAACAATTTGGATTCAGTTTGGATCCATTTTGGCGGCATTGTGCCACTGTTGATATAGGCATCAAGCGCATCGAGGGCAGGGCCTGCCATATTCGGTGTTAACTCGATTGTTGCGTTCATTTCACCGTTTGCAATTGCAAGATGTGCATCTGGCACAGCATCAATTGCGACGATTTTTATATCTTTGCCAGGATTTAATCCCGCTTCTTTGATGGCTTGGATCGCACCAACGGCCATGTCATCGTTATGGGCATAAAGCGCACAGATATTTTCACCGCCTTCAGCCTTTAGAAAACTTTCCATCACGACTTTACCTTGTGATCGGGTGAAGTCTCCTGTTTGCGAGCGCACAATTTCAAGGTTTGAATGGTCGGAAATAGCATTTTCAAAACCTGTTTTGCGGTCAATAGCAGGTGATGAACCTGTCGTACCCTGTAATTCAACAATCCGACAATCAGCGCCAGCCATTTCATCAACAAGCCATTGCCCAGCGACACTTCCTTCGTGAACCAAATCGGATGTTACAGCAGTTAAATAGAGTTCTTCTGGTGCATCAACTGTGCGATCCAATAAAACAACTGGTATGTCTGAATCTTGTGCCTCTTCCAGCACCTCGTCCCATCCCGTGGCAACGACTGGTGCGATCAATATTGCATCAACACCTTGCGCTATAAATGATCGCAATGCGGAAATTTGATTTTCCTGTTTTTGTTGGGCATCAGCGAACTTTAAAGTAATTCCACGTGCTTCTGCTTCTTGTTTGGTGACTGTGGTTTCAGCAGCACGCCACCCAGATTCTGAACCGATTTGTGAAAAGCCAATAGTGAGATCACTTGCTACGACAGCAATTGGCATTAAAGTGATAGCGCTCGCAAAGAGCGTTGCTTTTATATTCATGAGTTCCTCCCAAAACTAAATGTGCAGCCATTAAGTAATACTTTATTACTTTTGTAAAGTGCGATTGGTTGATACGAAAAAATAATCATGAAATATTGTTTAATAATAATATGTTACAATTAATTTAGGCAATTGGTTGAGCTAATATTAGCACGGAAATCTGGATCCTAAGTCGAATTCAGTTCGAATTTATTCGAGTATGTTTGGTGAGTTCAGTTATGTTTGTTCGCATCGCATATCGCTCAATTCATCCTGTGCGGACACTTCAGAGATACTGCGTGTTTGTCCCAGTGGCTTCTATGCTTGGCTTATCAGACCACTAAGTGTACGTGCGCTGGAAGAAGTCCGCCAAACCGTACTTGTTATGTGACGCATAGGAAAATGGTGGCAAGAGCTATGGTTATCGTAATATCTATGATGACTTGATTGATCTAGGCGAATGTATCTCAATTAACCGTGTACGACGTTTTGTGCGTCTTACAGGCTCTCAGTCTCAGATCGGTTATAATAAGCTCGGTAAATACGGCGAGAGGCTATTGGTGGTCTCAGAGAATACGTGGGAGCAGCAATTCTCCGTCATCGAACCTGACAAAGCTTGGGTAACAGATATTGCCTAGTTGCGGGCCCGAGAAGGCTTTACCCATCTCTGTGTCATAAAAGATCTGTTTGCTCGGTGTGTCGTTGGTTGGGCATTTCATTCAAGGCAAATAACAGAGCTGGTTGTTCAAGCGCTGCTGCCTGCAATTTGGAAGCGCTAACAAAAGCTGGTTTTAATGATCCATTCGGATCGGGGCAGGCAAAATCCCAGCCTTGAATGGGTCGCGTTTCTACGTGAATATGGTCTGCAATATTCTATCAGCACAGGTGGAAACTATCATGACAATGCCAATGCAAAAAGCTTCTTGTATCTATTGAGGCGAAAGAAGATCAAACGCCAAACATATCGAACAAGAGAGGATGCAAGACGCGACGTGTTCGAATATATCGAAATGTGTTAAAGTCCAAAACGGAAACACAAGAATAATGGGAAACTGTCACCTCTTGACTTCGAAAACAGACAGCGGAAGATAGCGAAAGAGGGGGCTTGCAAACTAGGAATACCTCGCTGAGGGGATTTTTATGTTGATCGTTAATCCAGCAACAGTATCTAAGAATGAAAATTCACCGCCAAGGTTTTCAACAACTTTTATAGCAATCGGTAAGCCCAAACCGCTGCCCTGACTTCCACTTGTTTGTCCAAATCGGTTTCTTACAAGCGATATATCCTCTGGTTTTATTCCGACACCGTTGTCAGATATCGTGAATTCCACATGCGATGCTTTCTTTTGCAAAACAATTTCGATCTCTGATAAGTTTTCGCCGCCATGAATGACGGCGTTGTTTAATAGATTGATCAACGCCTCTTGCATCATAAGCGGGTCACATACCACCGCTGCTGGTTCAGATGGAACATTCGATCGTATCGTGATGATTTGGGGTGCCATGCCGGACTTAAATTTAGTTACGGTTTCGTTGATCAAAGTTGTTAAATCGATCTCTTGCATCGTTTCCGTGCGCTCTGTTCCTTTCGCGCGTTCAAAGGAAAGCAATTGATTGGTCAGGTGGCTTGCCTCACGCGCTGCCAGAACCAATTCTGAACTGCGCTCGCTCATCGCTTTGGCGTTTGGGGCGGTTTGAACGGATTCAGCGAGTGCTAAAACGCCTGCGATTGGATTGCGCATTTGATGGGCTGCATTAGATATGAATTCATCTTTAGAGCTAATACGCCTTGATACACGATCAAGTAATGTGTTGAGCGTTGAGACTAACCCACGTATTTCAATCGGAACACTTCGTTGGATTGGTTCCAACTCGCTTGGTGAACGTTTCGCTATGGCGTCTTGCAGATCTAGAAGGGGGCGCAAACCGAGGTTGACACCGAACCAGACAATCAGAGCAACGGATGCAATAAGCAGCGCAATTACCGAAAATGACCGCGTAACCACATCTTGGACAAAGTCAAGTGCCGTAATAGGCCAATTACAACTATCGTATTGTCTGGATTTAATTTTGAAAAATAGTGATCCAAGGGTCATTCTGGTTCGTATTTAAACTATGACACAGCAATGTTTTGATATACCTTATGCGATGACGCTTACGCCTATTGCAGTTGGACGTGAAAGAAAACTAGTGACGAATAAACGCCCAAAGGTATCTGAACAAACAGAATGGATGCTGGCGGTGCGCGATTCTCGTGACCGTGATGCGTTTTCCCATTTGTTTGATTACTTTGCGCCCCGCCTGAAAGGTTTTATCATCAAAACAGGTGTGTCAGGCGCACAAGCAGAGGAAATCGTGCAAGATGTGATGCTGACAGTGTGGCGCAAATCAGCGCAATTTGACCCCCACCGTGCACAGGTGTCTGCGTGGATCTATCAAATTGCACGTAATCGCCAAATTGATATGATGCGCAAAGATGCCCGCCCAATTCCAGAGGAATTGAAAGCAGAGCCACATCAAGAAGACGATGCCATGCAAATTTTGGCAATGGATCAAGAAGCACAAAAATTGAAACACGCCATTTCGAAGCTAAGCAAAGATCAGCGGGTCGCAATCGAGCAAGCCTATTTGGGCGAGTTGACCCATCAAGAAATTAGCGATCAAAGCGGTGTACCGCTTGGAACGATAAAATCACGTATCCGTCTGGGGCTAGAACGTCTCCGACTAGAGTTAAAGGGATTGCGATCATGACCCATGTTCAACACCATATCCCTGATGCAATGTTAAAGGCCTATGCTTCTGGCAACATTTCACCCCATTTTGCGACACTTGTCGCTGCGCATATTTCCATGTGCGAGATCTGTCGCGTTGCACTTGGTGCACATGAGGCCGTTGGGGGTGCATTGCTTGATGTGACGAAAGCTGTGGATGTTTCATCGTCGCTCAAAACAGATGTATTTTCAAAACTTGATGCGCCTTTTACGCCAAAACCTGTTTTTGATCGTTCTGGCATTTATCCAGGTCCTATCGTGCAAGCGATGAAAGGTCAGGAACCGCGCTGGAAATCATTGGGCATGGGAATCCGTCAGCACATAATTTCGTACGATAAACAGGGGTCTTTGCGATTGCTGTATATCCCCGCGGGACAGGCCGTGCCCGAGCACGGTCATAATGGTCTTGAACTCACGCTTGTCTTACAAGGAAGCTTTAGTGACGAGACAGGTCAGTTTGGCGTTGGCGACGTCGAAGTTGGCGACGAAGATTTAGCCCATGTGCCAACGGCGGATGCAGGTCCGCCTTGTATCTGTTTGGCAGCGACGGATGCGTCGTTGCGATTTGCAGGGTTGATCCCACGTATGTTGCAACCAATTTTTAAAATTTAGCGCGGGGTTATTTTCCGCGATAAATCAAAATATCTGGAAGATAAGGCAACAGGCGAATTAACCATGAAAACGGAGCGGGGAAATCTGTGCGGAATCGATTTGATTTCATTGCTTTGTGAACATGTAATGCGGCCTGTTCTGCAGACATCAACATGGGCATCTTAAACTCATTTTTCTTGGTCAACCGCGTTTTAATAAAACCAGGGTTCACCACACGCACAACAATCCCTGTATTTTTTAGGTCATGGCGCATGGTTTCCGCCAAGCTTATCATAGCAGATTTGCTCGCACCATAACCGATTGATGCGGGCAATCCGTGATACCCCGCCAATGATCCAATTAATGTAATGTCACCTTTGCCGTTTTTTGTGAACTGTGGGATTACGCATCCAAGTGCGCGTATTGCGCCCGCGAAATTCACATCAACCATCTTTAAAATTGCACGCGTATCCCATTTTGTTGTGCGCATCGGCTCATAGGTTCCAACATTATATATCACACCATCAATTGCACCGACATCTTTTCCAGCCTGTGTAACCGCCACGTTATCGGTTACATCAAGCGGTAAGGAGCGCGCATTGCGCAATTCTGCCGCAAGGCTGTTCAACCGATCTGCATTACGCGCAGACAAAATTAGTGTTGCACCATCACGATCAAGGCGTTTTGCCAATTCGCGCCCCAAACCTTCGCTCGCGCCAATCAACCAATAGGTTTTGTTGTTAAGGTCGTTCATTGTCTGGCTTTCTAAAATTGTAGCTGTCACTCATGAGGTTTTTGGGCGGAGCAGGCGTGCGTCTGAAAGGTGCGCGTTTGATATAAAGAATCAACGCTTGCCAATATATCAATGTCAAAACGCGCACCGCACCAAGAGGGCGGGTAATTGCGGACTGTATTAGCGAGCGATTGGTTGCAGGCTTTCGTTTTCCCACAAGTGTAGCAAGGACACCCTGATCGCCATTTTTGTAATGTATACGGATGTTTATATCGTCATCGTTAATGTCAAAATTAAAATGATATTGGCCTTCAACCCTTTGAAATGGGGACACATGCATCAATTTTTCGGCGATAATTTTAGTATTCTTTGTAATGGGCTTAAATTTATCCAAGGCACAGAAATAGCAATGGCGATCACCAAATGTATTGTTCACCTCTGCTACGATGGCACAGGGCTTCCCTTGTTTCAGGGCGATCCAGAAGCTAACTGGGTTAAACTGAAACCACAAGAACTTAGGCTGGGCGAGTAGTAAAATTTCTGTTTCCTTAGTGGGAAATCCGCGCTGTTCCAGAATGTTTTCAAACCATTCTTTGCCATGCCCGAAATTGCGTTCACCGCCGTGGTTTTTATCCCAAAGTGACCAAAGGTTGAAACGGTTGTGTGATACGACATGTGGCGTAAATTCACCAAAATCGGTCAACACTAAATCCACGCGATACCAAAAGGAATTTTTGATTCCACCAGATCGGGCATGAAATGTTTTTGCGCGGATGTGATCTAACATACTTGTAATACGTGCGCTGTTCGTCGGTGGATCAGTTGGTTGCTAAATAAAATTAATTTTCAGTTTATGATCCAAAGCGCACTGGGCAACGTAACCCTTATACAATAATAAGGAAAACGTTTAAATGTTGGACCAAACACAGGGTAGACGACGAAAAATAGCAGTTGTCGGGGGGGGCATATCTGGATTGTCCGCGGCATATTATTTATCTGCGCAACACGATATCACGCTTTTTGAATCCGCGGATCGATTGGGTGGACATGCCCGTACAGTGCTTGCAGGTAAAAATGGTGATCAACCTGTTGATACCGGTTTTATTGTTTTTAATCACGTCACCTATCCTCACCTAACAAAGCTGTTTCGTGAACTGGAAGTACCTACAATCAAAAGCGAAATGAGCTTTGGTGCCAGCATTGATGATGGCCGCTTAGAATACGGTTTGAACAGTTTGCGCGCAATCGTTGCGCAAAAACGTAATTTGTTACGGCCAAAATTTTACAAAATGATTTGGGATATCCTGCGGTTTGGAAAATTGGCAGAATCGGCCGCCACTGATGATGACAAAACCATTGGTGATTTGGTTGATGAATTGAAATTAGGGCGGTGGTTTCGGGACGATTATTTGATGCCCATGTGTGGTGCGATATGGTCGACGCCTGTGGATGATGTGGATGCCTTCCCCGCAAAATCATTGGTCCGGTTTTTCAAAAACCACGCTCTTTTGGCTTATGGAGGTCAACACCAATGGTGGACAGTCAAAGGGGGGAGCATCGAATATGTAAAACGTCTGGAGGCGGCATTGATCGCGCGTGGATGCGATTTGCGTCTTAAATCACCCGTAACGAATATTGCCCGCGAAGGTGGTCGTGTGATCGTGCAATCACGAACTACACAAGAGAGCTTTGATGAAATCATTTTTGCGTGTCACTCTGATCAGGTTTTAAACATCCTCAAAAACGGTGCAACAGCAACAGAGCGCCGCGCGCTTGGTGCGATCCGTTATCAACCAAACCGCGCTGTTTTGCATTGTGACACTGGTCAGATGCCAAATCGCCGTGCATCCTGGACAAGTTGGGTTTTCAAATCGCAGCAAAAATCGATTTGTGTAACCTATTGGATGAACAGTTTGCAAAATATCCCAAATGATGACCCACTCTTTGTCACGCTTAATCCACCTGGCGATATTCCCAACGATAAAATTTACGACAGCGCGGAATTTTCCCATCCGATATTTGATCGCGCTGCGTTGCGTGCGCAAAAAACGCTTGCAGGGATTCAGGGTGAAAACAACACTTGGTTTATTGGCGCATATCATCGCCACGGATTTCACGAAGACGGGATCGCAAGTGCGATGCGCATCGTCAGAAAACTAAATGCCCCCGAATTTACGAAAGGACTGAGCCATGAGATTGACCGACAAAGCGTTGAAGACAGAGTTTCTTGCGACCTGTGAGCGCCTCTATGATGGCCAATTGACGCTGCGCACACCAGAAGGGGAGCGCTACAATTTTGGCAATACGGGTGATCATGCGGAAATGATTATCCGCGATTGGTCGGCTGTGTCGGCTATGGCCGCACATGGGCAAATTGGATTGGGCGAGGCGTATGTCCAAGGGTTGTGGGAAACACCATCGGTTGATGGTCTAATGGCGATGGCAATGCGCAACCGCGATCAATTGAGCGGGTATGACCAAGCAAGCCTGTTTAATAAGGCAAAGTTTCGATTAGTTGATACAGTGCTGCGCGCCAATTCGCGCCGAGGGTCGCGCAAAAATATTCGTTCGCATTACGATGTGGGAAATGAATTTTACCAACTTTGGCTGGATGATGGGATGACCTATTCCTCTGGGTTGTTTGATACACATGACGATGATCTGGGCGTTGCTCAGCATCGCAAAAACACACGTGCATTGTCACGTTTAAGCGCTGGTGAACGGGTTTTGGAAATTGGGTGCGGGTGGGGTGGTTTTGCAGAACACGCCGCAACAGAAGGGCGTGATGTAACGGGGATCACGATATCGCGTAATCAATTTGGCTATGCGGATTCTCGTCTTGATGGGCGTGCGGAAATATTGTTTTGCGATTACCGTGATGTGAATGAAAAATTCGACAACATCGTTTCCATCGAAATGATAGAGGCCGTTGGCATGAAATATTGGCCAAGCTATTTTTCAACATTGAAGAGCAATTTGGCCAAAGATGGGCGGGTTTTGCTACAGGCGATCACTGTAAATGATGATTATTTTGATACCTATAAAACCCAGTCCGACTACATCCGCCAATATGTGTTTCCAGGTGGCATGTTGCTCAGCAATAAAGTGATTGCAGAACAGGCGAAAGCGGCGGGTTTCAAGGTGATGGACAATTTCGCCTTTGGACAAGACTATGCAAAAACCTGTCGGATTTGGGCCAAAGAGTTAGTCGCCAAAAAAAACAAGATTCATGCGCTTGGATTTGACACGGCATTTTTTCGCAACTGGCAATATTACCTAGAAATATGTGCTGCATCATTTGCGATTGGGCACACAAATGTTGTGCAGGTGGAATTGGCGCATGCCTAGGCTTATCACCGCAATATCATTGGTTTTGGCATTGCCACATCTGGCAATGGCAAACTCTGTTGACGCGGTGTTTGCTGGCGCAGAAAAAATTGGGGAATCCACATTTCGGGTCCTTGGTCGCCCAATTTATACTGCGCGATTATATACCCAAAATGGTCGCGCTTTTGATTGGGACCAAGATTTTGCATTGCAGATAAATTACCAACGAAACATATCACAAAACGACATTGTTGAAACGACTTTGCGTGAAATGAAACGCTTGGGGGGGCGTGCGCCAATTGATAATCAATTACGCAATTGTTTTTCTGCTGTTGGCAATGGGGACCAATATCTTGCATTAACCGAAGGCCCCAACCAAATTTCGTTTTGGCGCAATTTCAAACCTGTTTGCACGCTGAGAAACCCGCAAATCAAACGCCGTTTCATGTCGATATTTTTGGGTGAGAATAGCCGTTCGGCAAAATTCACGAAAGAATTGCGAGGCGAATGATGGTTCATGCTCGCATAGGTCTTTATGCGTTGATGTTAGCGACCGCTGGCATCCCATTATATATTCATTTGCCACGATTTGCATCAGTGAATTTGGGCATTGGATTAGGAACTGTTGGTGCGATATTGCTATTGATCCGATTGATCGATCTGATCCAAGATCCGCTGATTGGTTGGATAATAGATCGCTGGCCAAAGGCGCAGAGCATGTTTGCGATGGCGTCGGCGGTTGGGCTAGCGATCGGTTTTCCATTGCTGTTCACACGCACTGCCGAAGGAATTGTCAATTTAGAACTTGTTGTCATTCTGATCTTACTGTTTTCGGCATATAGCCTTGGTATGATCCTGCTTTACGGGCGCGCGGCAACATTCGCAAAAACCCAAAACCGGTCTGATATGATGACTTTAGCAGCATTTCGCGAAATGGGTATGTTGGCGGGTGTGATCATCGCTGCAATCGGACCAAGTATATTCGTCGTGTTTGGCAGTGCGGGTGGTGGTTATCCCGCATTTGGATGGTTTTTGGGGGCAATTGCCGTATCCGCTGGGGTAATCACACGCCCAATGTGGCAGCGCGCACCCATTTTGGGCGATCGTTTTTCAATGTCCGACTTGGCGTCGGGCGGAGCGATCCGATTATTGATTCTAGCCCTGATAAACAGCATGCCAGTTGCAATCACATCAACATTATTTCTCTTCTTTGTCGAAGATCGGCTACACCTTGTTGGTAAATCTGGCCCGCTTTTGATTTTATTCTTCCTTTGCGCTGGGATCAGCGTGCCAATTTGGGCGCGGGTTAGCAGCGGCATTGGTGGCAGGAACACACTGTTGATTGCGATGCCTCTTACCATTGCAGGGTTCGTTTACGCAGGCTTTTTAAACGCTGGTGATATCGTTGGATTTTCCATCATCTGTGTCGTATCGGGGATTGGATTGGGCGCCGACATGGTTGTGCTGCCCGCAATGTTTAGCATGTCGTTAAACCGCGCTGGTATCAAAGCATCACAAGCGTTCGGAATCTGGTCATTTGCAGGCAAACTTGGCTTGGCCTTGTCCGCATTTATTGTGCTCCCGCTTCTTGAATTTAACGGGTTCAAACCTGGCCAAGTAAACACGGCGTCTGCATTGGCGACTCTTAATTTCGCCTATGCTGTTGTGCCGTGCTTTCTAAAACTTATTGCATTTGGCTTCGCCCTTATGCTTCCAACTGAGGATCAAATCTCATGAAATTAGTTACGTTTATACTCTTGCTGATACTGGCACTTATCACTGTACGAAGTTTATTTTTAAGCTTTCGTTCCCAATCACCATCAGATTACGCGCAGATGGGGCCAGAGTTTGTTCTGAAAGAACACCTTTCTGGGCGGTTCCAATCCGAGGGTTTGATTTATGGCCCAAATGGTAAGGTTACAAATACCTTTGTTGCAGTCATGAATGCAGAATGGGACGGCGATACGGGCACGATGACCGAAGATTTTACCTATTCCAACGGCACAACGCAGCAACGAAAATGGTATTTGACCGCAGGGGATGGCAATACGTTCACTGCGACAGCTGATGATATAGTTGGTAAAGCAACAGGCGTACTGTCGGGTGCAACGGTGATGTTAAACTATAAAATAACACTGCCAGACGCTGCGGGCGGTTATACGTTATCTGCGACCGATTGGTTATATTTAACCCAAGATGGGGTTATTATGAACAAATCCGAAATGCGAAAATTTGGGATAAAGGTTGCCGAGTTGATAGCGACGATGCGTCGTGAATAATTGATCAGCTTCCTCTCAAGGTTGATAGGATTTAGTACTGGTGGGTTTTATTTGAAAATACGCTGTGGGCTCGCCAAATAAACGCAATGAGTTGTTGCGTGCTAGCGTTCGTCAACATCTTAACGATAAGAATTTTAGCACCGTAGGCTTCGTCCAGCCTTCGTATGGTTATTCGCTGCTATGAACTGGTGTTTGTAACCCCACTGTTCTTGCAAAATTGAACTAGCCGATTCCTGCATCAATCGTTTCACAAAACCTCAAGGCAGTTAAACGTCCTTTTATCGATTTGTAGCGATACTCGCTTGTGCGGTTAGCACAAGCATATGGAAGTGTTTCCTTGCAACGCTAATCTAGCTTCATCTCGAAATTTATCCCATTATTACAAGCTAATGAACAGCTTGCGTTATCGAAAACTAGTGGATGGAGTGTGGCGTGTTCAATTTGCTTAGCTCAAAGAGAGAAGATGCACTGTTTCAATGCAAAACTCCCCCAATTTTCCATCATGTCACGTCTTTGTTCCAATAAATCAGTGCGATGATACGCAGATTCCGTTTCGCTTTTGATGGCATGTGCAAGTGCCCGTTCGGCGAGGTCGCGGGCATAACCATTTTCTGATGCCCAATCGCGAAAGCTTGAGCGAAATCCATGGACTGTGGCAAAGCGCTGGGCAGTATCACTTGCGATTTTTGCATCACGCAATATTTTGCTCAGCGTCATGTCACTCAGAGGGCTGCGTCCTGATTTCGAAAATACCCAAGGGCCTTCGTGTGCAAAGGGCTTGCGATGCTTTAGTAGATTGAGGGCAGGCGTCGATAATGGAACATTGTGCGGTTTGCCCGTTTTGGTGCGATGTGCAGGGATCGACCAAACATTATTTGGTAGATCAATTTCATCCCATGTTGCACCGCGCACTTCTCCTGATCGCGCCGCGGTTAAAATAAGAAATAGTAATGCGTGTTTCCCGCAAGTCATATTGTCAGTCTGGAACAGTTGTTTTGCTGCGCTGGGCAGATCCCGCCACGCAACGGCTGGGAAATGTTGAACACGGTCGCGTTTCTTAGGTTGTTTTGGAAGCAGAGCGCTCACAGATGACACAGGATTATGTTCGATATACCCCTGCGCGATGCACCAAAGCATCACACGTTCGCAGCGCTGTTTTAATCGACTGGCTGTTTCGGGTTTTGTTAGCCAGATCGGGCGTAGCGCATCTGCAAAATCAGCAATTCTTAACTGATCAACGGTAATATTTCCTATCTTTGGAATGGCATAGCTACGTAATGTGTTTATCCATTGCTGCTTGTGCTTGTTGTTTTTAAAGGCTGGAGAAATATCCGCAAAAACCTTTTCGCAAGCTGTCGCGAAGGTCGGAATAGTATTCTCTTGCTCTTGAATGCGTGCATCCCGTGCGCGCTGATCAATAGGATCAATGCCATCAGCGATGAGTGCCTTATATTTAAGAGCTGTGGCCCGCGCTTGTGCAATACTGATATGAGGATATGTACCCAAACCCATATCGCGCCGCTTACACGTTTCTGGTGAGACAAATCGCAAGGTGAACTTAGCTTTTCCATTTTGAGAAGAGGGTTCAAAGCGCAAACCAGATACGCCACCAACACTCACAGGTTTATCACCGGCTTTGCATTTTCGTGCTTTTGTATCAGTTAACAACTCTTTCTCAGCCCCACATCCAGCCCCACATTTATTCTGTGATTTGTTGATATTGATTGCGATGGAATGAAGCAAGAAAAATTATTTATGTGTTAAAATTCATTTAATAACAAATGTTTAGTGCGATAGTGTGATATTTCATGCAACATGATGTTAGCGGACTGTCTGTCCGCCAGCCCCACATTCTTAACAGTTTGTTTTGATCGCTTTCATTGGCGCATATTGTCGTTAAATAGAAAAATTACCGCAATTCCGGTTTTTACTGGCTTTTGTTCAATCGCGCCCATATCGGCTCCTCGCACAGTATGGATTGTGTGCGCTTTGGCTTTAGGCTAGAAGAAAAAGTAGAGCGCACCGCTTCGTTCAGACTTTGGTTTGGGTGGTGCAGATATCGTCACCCTGAACCAATCCAGAAAACACGTATTGGAATATTGCCGCATGGCAAAGCAAGGGTTAACCCCGCGTTTCAATGCACAGTGTGAAACAACGGCATTCGCAGAAAACGCCCAACAAATTCGCATTGATCGCATACCAATGTGGAGAAGCCCCAAACATGGCCGACAACGGATTAACGCATTGTGCGATTGTGCTTCGGGATTTCCCGTAAGATTCCAGTCGCAGCCAAGAGCGCGTGGGCAAGCATTGAAACAGCGCTTTGAAGGGAGCCTTGGCGCCTTGTCGCGGTCGCCAAGGTCATCGCCAAATTGGATGTGTCGGGTTCACATGCCGTGCTCGTATCTTGAGGTTATGCTTTTGGCATACCTTTTAGCCGCATCAGGCGTTTTTGTGCAGCAATCCTAAACGGTGCGTTTGGCGCCCCGTAACCGGCATATCCGTCTTTGCGCTGTACGATTTCGAAGAACATGCCACCTGCATAGGGGCGAGAGTAAAACTGAAAGAAGGCTCCGTTCGCATCCTCGTCATAAAGAATGTTCGCTGTCTTCAATCGGCTGAGTAAATCGGGGTCGAGGTCAAACCGCGCGGTTAGATCAGCGTAATAATTGTCCGACATTGGCAATGGTTTGAAGCCGCGCTTGACCAACCCATCCGAGGTGGCAAAGATATCGTCCGTTGCGAGTGCGATGTGCTGAACAGAAGCTCCAAAACTGTCAGCAAGGAAATTACCAGCCATCGTACGATGGGTTTCAGCACCGTTCAGTGTGATCCGGAAAGCCCCGTCAGATGTTTCCAGTGCCTGACTGCGCACCAACCCATCAGGATCCACAACATCCACCATCGGCGTTTTTTGCATGTCAAAAAGCGTGGTGTAGAACAGAGACCAGCTAAGCATTTCATCATAGCTCATTGTTTGGGCAAGGTGGTCAATTTGCTGTAGCCCTGCGCCCGTTTGTTTGGTTTCATCACTTTTAAATTCAATGGACCAAACATTGGCAAGACCGCTGGCATCATCAATAAAGTGGAGCACACTGCCGCTCAGGCCCCGTATGGCGGGGATATCCAGTTCACCGGGTCCGGTTGGTTGGGAAAACGGCTTTGCTCTCAAAGCTTTGGCACGCGAAACAGTTTTGGCGGCATCGCCGACATTCAGCCCGATATCGCACACCGTGGTGCCGTGCACGGTAAAGGCGCTGTTTGCGTAACCGGTGGTTTCACGGTTTATAATGATGCGAATATCACCTTGGCTCCAAAGCGTAAGTTGTTTGGCGATGTGTTGGCCAGTGCGCGCAAATCCCATTGTTTCAAGAATGGTCTCGAGCGCGGTAGCATCATCGCCTTTGGTTGCAAATTCAACGAAGGAGATGCCTTCAACGACGGCTCGCTTTGGCATGTCTGCCAAGTCAAGCTTCAGGTCTGGCTCGTCCCGTTTGACATCATCCATCAGTGCGATGAGCGAGCGATGCCCGTCGTTCGCAATTGTTTTGGGGCTGCCGCCACGGAACTGATCATTGAAAATCTCAAGCGAAATTGGGCCGGAATATCCGGTTGCAACAACTGCACGCATGAAATCGGTGATCGCAAGGTCGCCTTCGCCAGGCATATTGCGGAAATGACGAGACCAATACAGCAGATCCATCTCGATCTGGGGGGCGTCTGCCAGTTGTACAAAGAAAATCTTGTCGCCGGGGATACGGCGGATTGTTTCGGGGTCGATTTTGCGGGCGAGCGTATGGAAGCTATCGAGGATGAGGCCGACATTGTCATGATCCGCACGGCGCACGATTTCCCATGCATCACGGTGATCGTTCACATGATGGCCCCATGCCAAGGCTTCATACCCGATGCGTAGACCACGTTTGGCGACGCGTTCGCCAAGTTCGTTGAAGTCCGCAGCGGCGCGATCGATCCCGCCCATGGCCTGCGGGTGGCACGATGAACACACAAGAACCAGATCAGTACCAAGTTCCTGCATCAAATCGAATTTACGCTCGGCGCGGTCAAACGCCTTTGCACGCAAAGGGTCCGGTAAGCCTTCGAAATCGCGGAACGGTTGGAACAGGGTGATGTCCAGCCCCATCGAGCGGATCATGTCACCGACATCGCGCGGATTACCATCGTGTGCAATAAAGTCTTGCTCGAAAATCTCGATTCCATCGAAACCTGCTGCGGCAATGGCCTCTAGTTTTTCGGGAAGATTGCCAGAGATAGATACCGTAGCGATAGATGTTTTCATGCCTTATCCTCCTGAATGGCAGCCCGAAGCGCCACAGTGTCTAGATCTATGCCCGTAAAGATTTGCCAAGCGTCGATACCTTGGCCAAAGAACAGCTCGTAACCGGAAATGATCGTGAGCCCTTCAGCCGCCGCATCCTGTAAGAATTCGGTTTCAACGGGTGTATAGACCGCATCAAAAGCCCACCGTGCGTTGCCCATTGCGGAGCGTGGCAGGGGGCTACCGCCAATGCCGACCATACCAAGCGGTGTGCAATTGATGACGCCATCCGCGTTTATGGCGGCTTCCACCGGATCGGTCGCAACTTCAATCTTGGTATCACTTCCGGCATCTCGTAATGCTGTTGCCAGTGCTTCGGCTTTGACGGGGTCCAGATCAACGCAGCGGATCGTGGCCGCCTTTAAACCGAGCAACCCGAAGGCCACCGCTTTTCCAACACCACCCGTACCGATAAGACAAACAACTCCGGGTGGGGTGTCACCTAGGATCGTACGGTATGCTGACATAAAGCCACTATAATCTGTATTGTACCCCTGAGGACCCTTGGGATCAAAGACAACGGTGTTAACAGCACCAATGGCTTTGACCAGCGGATCGCTGACTGTGACCTTTGCGGTTACCTGCTCCTTGTAAGGATAGGTCACATTTATCCCGCGAAATCCGGCGTTTCTGGCCTGTTCGAATGTCTGATCGAACGTCAATCCCAAGTCTTTTGGGATTAGCCTGTCATAGGTGACATCTAGCCCGGCCAATTGCCCCGCCGTGCGGTGCAGTCTTGGCGATTTGGAGCGGGTGATGTTGTCGCCGATCAAGCCAAGCTTGATCGTTTTCGACAGTGTCTGTGTCATTACGATGCCTTTCCAAACAGACGGTTTTTTGCAAAAGTCCAAATAGATGTCTGGCTTACAAAAATCAGGATCACAGCAATAAATAAGGTCAGCGAAAGCGGGCTGGTGATGATGCCCTCAAAGAAACTGCCAAGGTCTTCGCGTTCCGAAATGATGGCGCGTCGCCAGTTGTCATCCAGAAGCCGTGATAGGATCACGCCAAGGATCACAGGGCCTAGCGGATACCCATAGTGACGCATGAAGTAACCAAACACACCGAACCCAAGCATCCAATAGACATCTGTGATTGAGTTGTTCACCGCATAGGCACCAACGATCGACAGAAGAAGGATCAGCGGAATGATGACAGAGCGCGGCATCTCGACGATCTTTGTGAAAATCTTGATACCAGTTAGGCCAAAGATCAGCATAAAGACGTTTGCCATCAAAAGCGCGCCAACGATGAACCAGAACATATCCGGTTGATCGACCATAAGCATTGGCCCCGGATTAAGCCCATGAATGAACAAGGCACCTATCATGATCGCGGTGACCGCATCACCGGGGATGCCCAGTGTCATCATCGGAATAAACGCACCGCCAACAGCGGCATTGTTTGCAGTTTCCGGCGCGACAAGCCCCTCCATTGCGCCCTTGCCGAACGGGACTTTGGGTTTTTTGGTGATGCGCTTGGCGTGATCATAAGCCATGAGAGCCGCAATATCACCGCCAGTGCCGGGTAGAGCCCCGATGATGACGCCGATGGACGAGGTTTGAAGTGAAAGTGGAAGGTATTTCTTGACCGTGCCAAAGGACGGCATGATCCTGTCGATCTTTTGACGCACAGCTTTCATGTTGACGTTTTGCAACTGTTGTAACGCTTCGGACACGCCGAACATGCCAATCATTACGGCGATGAACGAAATGCCTCCTTCCATGAGCCTTAAATCAAAGGTGAAACGCTCGGTAAAGGTCAGCGGATCGCGACCAACAGCGCCGATTGCAATGCCCAAGGCACCAGCGAAGATACCCTTTACCAATGAACCGCTGGATAGCGAGCCGACGAGTAGGATTCCCAGAACGGCCAGCAGCATATAATCGCGTGGTTGGAACGTGATGGCAAAGTCCGCCACGAAAGGTGCCGCAACGGCAAGGACGAAAATGCCGATCAATCCGCCAAAAAACGACATAACTGTCGTCACGCCGATGGCCTGACCTGCTTCGCCCTTTTGCGCCATCGGGTAACCATCCATCGCGGTTGCAATGGCCGATGGTGCGCCTGGAATGTTAAGAAGGATCGCTGTTCTTGATCCGCCGTAAACACCACCCATGTAGATGCCAACCATCAAAGAAATGGCAGGGTAGACGTCCCATGAAAAGGTGAATGAGATCAGGATAGAAACGGCCATCGTGACCGAAAGCCCCGGAATTGCCCCGATGTAGATACCCGCGAATGTGCCAACACCGACGAGCAGCAGGAGCTGGGGTTGAGTGAAGATTGTAAAAATGGCCATTAAGGTTTCCATCAGGACGCCCCTCCAGACATGAGATTACGAAAGAACTGGATGAATTCGGCTTCGGGCAGGATACCGACGGGCAAGAGCACCGTGAACACCACGCGAAAGATGATCCAGATCACCACAAGAGACACAAGAGCAACCGTCAAGGTGTAACCCCAGCCTTTGCGCGCCAGTACTTTGATCGCGATGATCAGGAAAAGCGCCGCTGTCAGAACAAAACCCAGAGGCTTTAACAGGAGCCCGAATATCACCAAAAATCCGATGAACAGGATCACCATGACGGGCAGGATGTCCTTCGACAGAGTTTCATGCGCGACTTTGTTGAGGCGCGATGTCCGTATGGTCACGATCAATGCAGATACCACCATGACCAGCGTTGTGGCCATCGGAACGGACCCCGGGCTTGATAACGCTTTGAAACCAGAAATGCCGTATGCGGTGTAAAGCAGAAACAAACTGGCGAGGGTGAGGAAGATGGCAAAGCTCAATTCGCCAGGTCTTCGTTGTTCGGTATAACCACCGGGTGTGGCATCCGATGTGCCGTCATGGTGGTCGATGTCGCCTCTGAATTCCGGATCCATGATCCTCTCCTCCCGTTAAATTTGACCGGGCTCCCATCCCGGAACGCATAGCGCCGCCCAGCGTCATAAGGCGCGGGCGGCGCCAAATTCGGCAGGCCCAAGGACCCACCTTTCTTTATAGTCGGTTTTTAGTTGGCAGGACGTGCGATGCCAAACTCTTCGGGGGACGCTTGTGTCAGACCCGCATCGTCAAGCAGCCATGCTGTACCTTGCTGCCACTTTGTTAGGAAGGCATTTGCCTCATCACCACTGATATTCATCATGGTGAAACCACGACCAGCCATCAGATCAATGAAATCCTTGTTTTCTGCGGCAGTTGCATATGCAGCTGTCAATGCGTTGATCACCTCATCTGGTGTGCCGTTTTTGGCGAATACGCCAAAGAAAGGACCCCATGGTAGATAGGTCGCATATGCAGCGTTCGCATCGGTCGCAATCTGAACCTCTGGCAGTGTTGCGTTGGTTTCTGTATCAAAAATCAGGATTGGTTTCATGTTGCCAGCGCGGATACCTTCGATAGCGGCACCAAGAACAGCAGGCATAACATCAATAGCCCCACCTTGAAGGGCAGTTAGGGCCGGGCCGTCACCGTCGTATGGAACGGAAATAACGTCCAATTCACCTTCGACAGTGTTCATCATTGCTGTGATCACTGAAGGAAGCCCACCGGGGCCAGTTGCGCCCAATTTCAACTCGCCGGGATTTTCAGCGATATAGGCCAGCATGCCAGCATAATCATCAAACGGAGCGGCATTGTTGGCAACCAACATCGCAGTGCCACGCGCCAGAATGTTGATTGGGGTGAACGCTGAATAGTCCTCGTCGCCCAAGCCCATTACTTTATAAAGCATCGGGTTTTCAGCACCCATCAAAACAGTATAGCCGTCCGCATCCGCATCAACCACATAGTTGAGGGCGATCGCACCAACCGCGCCAGTCATGTTCTGCATGACAACCGTTCCACCAAGTGCTTCTTCAGCATGAGGGGTGACCGAACGCATCACGGTGTCTGTTGAACCACCAGCGCCCCATTGGATGATGCCTTGGATCTCTTTGGTGGGGTATTCTTGCGCTGTTGCTACGGTCGCGCTTAGTCCGAGCGCCACAAGTGCGCTAATCAGTTTACGAGACATCTCTGTCCTCCCTTTGTGTTTTTTCCCGACGATTCGCTCCTCGCATCGACGGTACATCTCTTTTTATGTACCTTGCGGTTAATTTGTCAATTAAAATGTACCCACGGGTTAAATTTGTGCTATTCAAACAAGGAATCGGAGGAACAATGGAGCACAGACACATGGATGGAGTCCAAAAAAACGCGCCTAAAAAGCGCAAGACAACTTGGAAAAAGGACCCTGCGGCTGTCAAAGAAGATATTCTAACCGTGGCCACAGAGGCCTTTGCAGCCCATGGGTTGTCGGGTGCAAACATCAACGAAATCGCAGAGAAAACATCGACATCTAAGCGGATGATTTACTACTATTTTGGTGACAAGGAAGGTCTTTATCGCAGTGTACTTGAACGTGTCTATTCGTCTTTGCGAGAGATCGAACAGGCGTTAAATGTTGCTGATCTTGAGCCGATCATGGCCTTGCGTCGGCTAACAGAGGCAACATTCGATTCACACGTGAAGAACCCGCAGTTTATACGATTGGTGATGATCGAAAACATCCATAATGCAGAGTATGCGCGCAAGTCTGACGTTATCCCAACCTTGAACAAGGCGATCATCGAAAAACTCGCGGATGTGTGCACGCGGGGCAAAGCCGCCGGCGTGTTGCGCGATGATGCCGATCCGCTTGAGTTGCACTGGATGACAAGTTCTGCAAGCTTTTACAACGTTTCCAACAAAGCGACCTTTACAACATCCTTTGGTAACCGCTTGTTCACCGAAGAGGGCCAAAAACGTATCAGAAACCGTGTGGTGGATATGGTATTGGGGGCAGTGGTGATCGACTATCTGCCTCGCAAAGGTGGCTAACGATGGTCACGATCCTTGCGGTTACACTTCCAATTTACCTTATCATTCTGTTGGGCTACGTGGCCGTCCGGACGGGGTATTCACCAGCAGATACCATCAATGCACTCAGCCAGTTCACCGTCAGGATATGCTTGCCAGCGCTTATTTTTAGCGCGCTTACAATCTCCGGGACAGATGAAGCCTTAAATTGGAGCATCATCATTGGGTATCTCATTGCATCATTGCTTGCGCTGTTTTTCGGATACGCCATCATGCGTCGCATCTTTCAGGAGCAATCGCCAGCAGCTTGGATTCACAGCTTAGCCATCGCAAATTCCAACAGCGGATTTATCGGTTTTGCTGTCGCGAGCATGGTCTTTCCAGAAATGGCTTTGCAGGTTCTTGCTTGGATCATGATTGTCGAGAATGCCGTGATTATCCCACTTGCCTTAGTTTCAGCCGATGTGGCGTCGGCGAGCAGCACAACAGTGTCAGCCTCGGCGAGGCGAGCACTGCAAAGCTTTTTGCGAAACCCACTTGTTCTTGCGATTATCGCTGCATTGATTGTGCGCGGTATTGGTTTGCCGCTTCCAAAACCAGTGATCTCGACAATCCAAATGCTGGCTTCGGTTGCACCTGTCATCGCCCTATTTGTCGTGGGAGGAATTGTTGCACGCTTTAGTCTCAGTTTACATTGGCGCAGGACAGCAGCAATCAGCTTTGGCAAGTTGATCGTTCACCCAACGCTTGTTTTTGCTTTGCTTTCAATGTGGCCGGGATTGGGACAGGAATTGATCATGACAGCTGTGCTGTTTGCCGCTGTTCCAATGCTTTCGATTTATCCAATGTTGGGGGCAAAGTATGGCTCGGAACAGGTTTGTGCCACGGCGTTCATCGTTACCGTGATATTATCGTTTTTCACGATTAGTGCATTGATCTGGTGGATTGGCAACGTTGGTATTTCACCTACGATTGGATGAAATCCATTCTTTATCATCAACTTGAGAAACAGGTCAAAGTCAGTATAGCGCCCAGAACTTCTGATGCTCTGGGTTTGACGAATGCCTAGCGGTTCCCGTTGTATGCGACATGCCAACGGAACTTGTCCTGAAACGCCAGTCCGTTATCTATTCTGACTTCACAAATACGAAATGGAAATTTTCGATGATGTGGCAATGGAGTCGGTTGTATTAGCATTCCTTCACCTTGAAATTTTAATATTTTTCGTAAACCTGTAGTTGATGTTCTCTCTGCCATCACTTCCGCCTTGTTTGCGGTCATACAAAAAACCCGAGTGCGACGCAGTTTAACGCATATACATGCGCCAGTTATGCTCAGGCTTGAACCCAAGTAGCGTTTTGGCCTTGGCGTTTGAATAAAAGGTTTCGTTTTCATCCATATCGCCAACAGGAACGCCTTGATAATATTCTGCGATCAATTCTTTGGTGGTTTTGTCAACGGAATGATCGTCATTGGACACGTTGAATATTTCAAAACCTAGCCCGTCGGTGACCAGACATTGTTGAACCATTTGTCCCAGATCGCGGGCATCGATATATGCAAATATGTTTCGCCGCCGAACCGATGGGTTCGCAATATATTCTGGAAAGTTTTCTTTGTATTCATGCGGTTCAATAACATTGTTTATGCGCAAACCATAAATGTCGTAGCCTGATCGGCGTTGAAAGCTGCGCGCGCTTACTTCGTTTGCCACCTTTGACATGGCATAGCTGTCTTCGGGAATAACCGGATGGTTTTCGTCAATCGGAAGGTATTCTGGTTTGCGATCACCATCGGCAAAACAAATGCCATATGTTGTTTCGGATGATGCAAAAATGATCTTTTTCACGCCAAATTTCACCGCTGCATCAATGACATTGTAGGTGCCAATTGTATTGACGCGATAACATTCATTGTCGGATGTCATCAACAATCGGGGAACAGCCGCGAAATGTACGACCGCGTCAAATTTAGGCACGCCATTCCCTGGTTCCATTTCATCGAACCCAGCATAGCTTGCCATGATGTCAAACATTTGGCCCGCATCGGTAATATCTGCGAGGCGATTATCTACGTCGGGGTGATCCAAGGGAACGCGATCAACGTTTAAAACGCGATGCCCGTTGTTTATCAGATATGAAACAACATGACGCCCAGCCTTGCCAGAACCGCCAGTAAACAAAATACGCATTATGTATTCCCCTTCGTTTTGTGCATCGCTTACCTACGAAATTTGAGAAAACATTTCCAGTTGAGATGTTTGTTAATCAGTTCAATTCAGAGGAAAGCAAAGCAGAAGGAATATTTTGCATTCAGGCTTTGGCCTAATTTTCCCGTGATTTTTTGGCCTGCGATTATTGGCTCAGGATGAATCGGCTCTGCATTTGAAAGTGAAACTGAAGGATTGGTGATCGTAATTTGTGCAAGGTGTTTTTGGCACTGGATGGATAAATCCGCGCTTGGCCAGTGCGCACGCCATCCATGCCCGTGCAGATGAAATGCATAATGCAACCGGTTGCAAAAATGAGCAACTTGGTTAAAGTGGACACACGAATCAGAGATGAAATGTGCGAAAAGGAGCGTGCGATTGGCGTGAAAATGCTAAGTTGAAAGCTATAAGTTTGAAAAATCGAACTGCCTTTCATGTTTATGCATTTAGCTGTCTATGAGGATATGACCGCTGTTAGATCGTCCAAGCCGCCCATTTTGAACATATCTTATTTTCGAAAAAACGTCTCATTGAGAGATGCCGGAAAATGTAAACCGTGTACCGGCCACGATTAAGGGAGGAAAAAATGAAAAGATCTTTATTGGCCGCTGGCCTTGTTGCATTGATGGGGACATCGACATTAGCACAGGATATTGGTGCGACGATCTCACGTTTCGATGATAACTGGCTGACAGTTATGCGCAATGGCATGACCGAACATGCCGCAAGCATTGATGGCGTCAATCTGCAAATGGAAGACGCAACTGATGATCTTGCCAAGCAAATCGACCAAGTGAAAAATTTCGTCGCATCTGGCGTTGATGCAATCATTGTGAACATCGTTGATACATCAGCGGGTGCTGCAATCTCTGAAGCGGCGGGTTCAACACCGTTGGTATATGTCAATCGCCAGCCAGACAACGTGGATAGTTTGCCAGCAACCCAAGCATTTGTTGCATCAAATGAAATTGAATCTGGCACATTATCTGCGTTCCAAGTTTGCAATAACTTGCGTGCAGAGGGCAAAGCCGGCGGTGCAAGAGGTTATCTTATGAACGGTCAGCTTTCAAACCAAGCTGCGGTTCAACGCTCCAAGGACGTGCATGATGTCATCGGCATGGATATGTGTAGCTTTATGACGATTATTGACGAGCAAACTGCAAATTGGTCTCGTGATGAAGCGCAAGATTTGATGACAAACTGGATGTCATCTGGCGAGCCGTTTGATTTCGTTTTGGCGAATAACGACGAAATGGCGATCGGTGCGATCCAAGCAATGAAAGCCGCAGGTATGGACATGGCAGATGTTCAAGTTGGCGGTGTTGACGCAAGCCAAGATGCGTTGCTGACGATGCAAGCTGGCGATTATGATGTGACCGTATTCCAAGATGCATTTGGTCAAGGTGCTGGTTCTGTTGACACAGCCCTTGCGATTGTCGCGGGCGATAGCGTCGATCAAAAGGTCTACATCCCATTCAAATTGGTGACACCCGCCAACATGGATGAATTCCTAAGCAAGAACTAAGCTTTGCTTAAAATATAAAACCGAAGACGGCGCAATTCGCGTCGTCTTCTAAACTTCATGATGTATTATTCGGGACGGAAATTATGACTGAAACTAGCCATGGCGTTGGCGGGCTTACTTTCGATAAATCAAAAAAAGCGTGGCCAAATGAATTAAATGTCCTTTTCGCTCTTGTGATAATCGTTGTCATTTTTGAAATTCTTGGGCAGCTTTTACCATATATGAACGATCAAAGTTTTCTCTTTGATACGAAGGATCGATTTGGCTCTATCTTTAACGAAGCGCGCTTAAAAATTATTATTCTTCAAGTTGCAATCATTGGGATTATCGCCCTTGGCGCGACACAGGTCATTATCACGGCGGGTATCGACCTTAGCTCGGGGCCGCTGGTTGCTGCGACCGCGATGATTGCAATGAGCTTTGCCCAGACAGAGTTGGTCAATGGAAACCCAAATCCAAAAGCCATATTTGGCACTTGGGCGATGGATTTACCGGTGATCGCACCAATTGTTGTGGGACTTTTGTTTGGCGCATTAATTGGGGCCATTAACGGCACGTTTGTTGCATATTTCCGAATTCCTCCCTTTATTGCGACACTTGGCATGTTCTTGATCTGTCGTGGGATTGCATTGTGGTGGTCCAGTGGACGCCCGGTTTCATTCCCAACAGAGAGCTATAAATTTATCGGTTCAGGTATGATGCCAGTGGTTTGGTTTCTGTCACTTGCCGCAATTTTCCATGTCATATTGAAATACACTGTTTATGGAAAACACACCTATGCAATCGGTTCCAACGAAGAAGCGGCGCGTATGTCGGGGATCAACGTAAAACGTCACAAGGTCCTTGTTTATATGATTGCATCAATGCTTGCCGCATTCGCAGGTATTGTATTGAGCGCCAAAGCGTCAACCGCGCAAGCGGGCATGGGCGAGTTTTACGAGCTGTTTGCAATCGCGATGGCTGTTATCGGTGGAATTAGCCTGACAGGCGGGCGCGGTTCGATCATCGGAACAGTTTTGGGCGCAATGGTTTTGGGCGTTATCCGATCTGGTTTCACATTCATCAAACTCGACGGTTCATACCAGTTAATGGCGATGGGCGGTATTATCATCGCAGCAGTGGTGCTTGACCAATTTCGTCAACGCAACCGCGTATAGTTCAGGAGAATAAAAATGAGTTCTGATTTAGTTTTGAAAACCGAAGATCTTACAAAACACTATGGCGGGGTGCATGCTCTTGAAGGGGCAAACTTCGAAATGAAAATGGGCGAGCATATCGCCATTATGGGTGACAATGGCGCGGGTAAATCGACGTTTGTGCGCCAAATAACCGGGGTTGAACAACGCACACGCGGTAAGGTTTACTTTTATGGGAAAGAAGTAAATTTCACAGGCCCACTTGATGCGCGCGAGGCTGGCATTGAAACCGTTTTCCAAACCCTCGCATTGGCAGATGATTTGGATGTGTCGGACAATCTGTTCTTGGGGCGTGAGAAAACGAAATGGAACTTTCTTGGACCATTTCGCCGCCTTGATTACAAAGCCATGCGAGAAGATACGATGGCGGGATTGGTTAAGACTGGTGTGAAAATTCCCAATATTCGAAATTCGATTGCGAATATGTCGGGTGGTCAACGTCAATGCGTTGCAATTGCGCGCACAGCGACCTTTGCATCGAAACTCACCATCATGGATGAACCGACTGCGGCGTTGGGCGTTCAGGAAACCGCGCAAGTGGAGAAAATCATTGCCACATTAAAAGCAGCGGGAGAGCCGCTCATTTTAGTAAGCCACAATATGCGTCAGGTTCTGGATTTGGTTGATCGTATTATCGTCTTTCGTCGCGGTCGCATGGTTGCGGATTTGAAGGTCAGTGAAACAAACGGTGAAGACGTCGTGGCTTATATCACGGGTGCAAAAACCGGTGCACAGTTTGAAGGGGCTGCGTGATCATTCACGCGGTTCGCTTTCCCTTGATAGCGCCATAATTGAAGGGCGTAGCGTCAGTTGGCCGTGGTGCAATATGGACATGGCATTTTGCGATGATAGACTATAGGAACAACGCGGGTAATTGAATTAGGAGGGCCACATGGCCGTAACGCTGAAGGATGTTGCAGAACGAGCAGGTGTATCACGTTCCGCCGTTTCGCGTACCTATACCGAAGGCGCATCTGTTTCAGGCAAAACCCGTGAAAAAGTGATGCGTGCTGCGTCTGATTTAGGATATAGCCCCAATGCATTGGCATCGTCCTTAACAACGGGGCGAACCAAAATGATTGGTTTGGTTTCGAACAACTTTCACAATCCAATTTTCCTAGAAGTCTTCGATCTGTTTACGCGTGGGTTACAGGAACGCGGTTTGCGCCCCTTGTTGGTGAACCTGACAGATGAAACCGAACCCACAGCATCCGTGCAAATGTTACGACAATATTCGGTGGACGGTGTGATTGTGGCATCTTCGACATTGCCCCCTGGTTTTGCGCGCGCGTTTAGAGAAGCAGGTATGCCCGTTGTCCATTCGTTTGGGCGCCATTCCGTTGATCCAGCGGTTGATATTTTGGGGATTGATAACATTGCCGCTGGCAGGCTGGCCGCACGCACGCTGATTGAACGTGGCTATAGCGAAGTTGCGTTTTTGGGTGGTCCATCAACCGCGACATCAACATTGGATCGTGAAAAAGGTTTCTTATCTGAAATTGCTGCGAACAAAGGAGTGTCCTGTACCACCAGTTTCGCAAGTGCCTATTCTTTCGAAGCGGGGCGCACAGAGATGTTACGTCTTCTAAAATCGCAACCCGCACAAGCATATTTTTGTGCAGATGATGTATTGTCGATTGGGGCGTTATCAGCGCTTCAATCCCAAGGGTTAAATGCACCAGATGACGTTGGAATTATCGGATTGAATGATATGGAAATGGCCAGTTGGGCAAATATCAATTTAACGACGATCAAAAATCCATTGTCTGATATTATCTCGGCGTCGATCAATCGCGTTGTCGCATTGGTATCTGATCAAACATTGGCGCCGCATTCCCATGAATTCGGTTGTACGGTTGTTGAGCGCGGCACATTACGCCCCGCGCCCAAAACGTGATTATCTAAACATCGAAGGGCGGGCGTCCATCCATTCGCCGTTGTTGCGTGCCGATGCAACGGCTGTGTGAACTGCCGCCATGGAACGAACGCCGTCGGCGGCATTGGGCAATCCGTCACGAGTTTCACCGCGGATCGCATCAGCCAAATCACAATAGATATTCGCAACAGCCAATGGAAAACCTTCGGGATGTGCAATCGCAACACGTGACAAACGCTGTGCGTCTTCGTGTAATCCACCTTCGCCTTTTTCGATGATCTGTGTGCGTCCACCAACAGGTGTGTAAATCAATTGATTTGGCTGTTCCGATGTCCATTTCATACCACCCGTTTCGCCAAATACTTGAATGGCAAACCCATGTTGACGACCAATCGCAACAGATGATGTCCACAAACGCCCAACCGTTCCTTTGCCCATGCGAAAATTGACCATCGCGTCATCTTCTAATTCGCGACTTGGGATCGTAGATGCAAAATCCGCCGAAAGCGTTTCAACGTCATCATCACAAATAAAGCTGGCCATGTGCAGTGCGTGAATACCGCAATCTGCAAATTGCCCCGATACACCCGCCATTGCAGGGTCATAGCGCCAACGCACACGCGGGTTGTCCGCATCAGTTGCGTCACCGTGATGGCCGTGGCTAAATTCTGTGACCACAAGGCGAATTTTGCCGACCTCACCAGCGCGCACCATTGCGCGTGCTTGGCGCACCATCGGATAGGCGGAATAACAATAATTGACCGCACAGATTTTGCCAGATTTTTCAGCAATCCGAACGATTTCTTCACCTTCTTCCACGGTCATGGTCATGGGTTTTTCACACAAAACGTTAAAGCCAGATTCAAGGAATGATTTTGTGATTTCAAAATGCGTTGCATTGGGTGTGGCCACCGTGACCAAATCAATCCGATCATCGCGGGATTTTTCACCGGCCAACATTTCTTGCCAATCGCCGTAAGATCGATCGGCGGGGATGCCCAGACGCTGACCGTATTCTTTGCCGATATCGGGGCGGTGATCTAATGCGCCAGCTGCGAGTTCGAATAAACCATCGGCTTGTGCACCTAGGCGATGTGCAGGGCCGATTTGGCTACCTTCGCCACCGCCAATCATCCCCCATTTCAGTTTGCTCATCTGGATGCTCCTTCGAAACCAATCGATTGCAGATATGTGCGGTTTAATTTGGCGTCATCAACGGGCGAAGTGTCTCCTGTTGGATCGCAATCTTGTTCCACTGTGCACCAGCCGTTAAAATTATTGTCGAGCAAAACCTGACGAACGGCAGGGAAATCAACATCCCCATCGCCAAGGTTACAGAAAATGCCTTGACCACAGGCTTCATAAAAATCTGTGCGTTTTTTAACGACGTCGCTTTTTACTTTGGGATCGATATCCTTGAAATGCATATAGCTGATCCGGTCAATGTGACGTTTCATAAATGCGACAGGATCATAACCCGCATAGGAATGGTGCCCCGTATCAAAACAAATTTTAAGAATGCTTTCATCAACCTCGTCCAAAAGACGTTCCAATTCAGGTTCGAAATCAATAAACCCTGCGGCGTGGGCGTGAATGCCAACCTTTAGCCCATATTCCTCGGTTCCCAATCGCGCCACCGTGGCGATGCGGTCGCGAAATGCTGTCCATTCCGCATTGTCCATTTGTTCGGCCTCATTCGCACGACCAGCGGTTGGCGCGCGCCGCGGCGAAATGCTGTCGATCAAAACCAAATGCTCTGCGCCGTGCGCTTTTAACGCTTTGCATGTGCGCACAGCGCCATCCATGACATCATCCCATTTATCTGGATCATGGAATGCACGAAATACCACACCACCGACCAATTCTTGATCGTATTCAGACAGTGCTTCGGCCAACTGTGCAGGGTCTTCGGGCATGAATCCAACAGGGCCCAATTCAATACCCGTAAATCCCGCGCTTGCGTTTTCTTGCAAGACCTTGCGCCACGCAGGGTTGCGCGGATCGTCCGCAAATTCGACACCCCAAGAGCACGGAGCGTTGCCAATTTTTATCATGATTTTACCCTTTTCTTAATAATCTGCGATTTGTACCCAAGCGCTTTTGGCGCTTGAATCCAGCGCAGCGCTTACAACGCGGTTAACTTCCATACCTTCGGAGAAGGTTGGCCAAATGTTTCGGTTTTCATGGATGGCGCGCAAAAAGTCATGCGCCTCGATAATAATTGTGTCTTGATAACCTGTTCCATGACCCGGCCCCTGACAAAATGCTAAATAATCGGGATGCGCAGGGCCTGTTAATATTTTGCGAAAGCCACGCTCTGATTCCGGACCTTCCATAGTATAGAGATGCAGAGCGTTTTGGTCTTCTTGGTCGAACTTGATCGCGCCCTTGGTTCCGTGAATTTCATACGCGTATCCCATTTTGCGACCAGTGGCGACGCGGCTAAAGAACAGATGCCCCTGTGCGTCGTTTTCAAATCGGCACATCATCTGTGCCTGATCATCATTTGTGACGGTTCCACCGGGGCGGGTGGCGTGTACTGTTTCAACGTTGGCTGATAATGATTTTATGGGGCCAATCAATGCGCGGGCTGCATTTATCATATGTGGCGCCAAATCACCCATGGTACCGTTTGCAACACCATTAGTGCGCCATGTCGTAGGCAAAGTTTGATCTGCCAAGAAATCTTCGGTGTGTTCACCGCGAAACCAAGTTATGTCGCCGATGCGCCCTTGGGCAATTAGTTGGCGTGCAAATTGCGAGGCAGGGGTGCGGATATAGTTAAAACCCACCATGTGAATGCAACCCGATGTTTCTGCGGCTGCAAGCATCTGTCGGCTTTCATCCAGTGATGCGCCCAATGGTTTTTCACAAAACACGGGTTTGTTGACAGCGAATGCGGCCTTTGCAATTTCACAGTGGGTTGATTGCGGTGACGCGATGACAATGGCATCAACATCTGGATCGTTCACAAGAATGCGCCAATCGGTTGTTGCCCGCGCAAAGCCATAGTTTTTGCGATACCGTTCTGCGCTTGCATCTGTGGTTGCACAGATCATTTCCAAAACCGGGCGCAATGGTGTTTCGAACAAGCTGCCAACAGATGCATAGGCCGCCGCATGTGCTTTGCCCATATATCCGCCACCGATGATTCCGATTTTGATTTTGGTCAATCTAGCCTCCTCCTAAAACTCTATTGCAACCGGTTGCAAAATGTGTAACCTTGTTTATGCGCAAGGGTCAATACCCATTAAGATGCGTAATTGAATTGACTGCGCAGGGAGGGCGAATTGGGACATCAAAACGAGACCATAAAATTGACAGTTGCTCAAGCAATTGTTCGTTATTTATCTGCACAATACATCGAAATTGACGGTGAAAAAACGCGTGTGTGCGGGGGTGGGTTTGGCATTTTTGGACATGGTAATGTCACCTGTTTGGGTGAGGCACTGTTCAACCACAAAGATGAATTGCCGCTTTATCGTGGTCAAAATGAACAGGGCATGGGATTCGCTGCTGCTGCATATGCCAAGGCACATCTGCGCCGGCGTTTTATGTTTTGCACCGCATCGGCCGGGCCTGGAACCGCAAACCTGTTAACGAGCGCGGCTTTGGCGCATGCCAATCGCTTGCCTGTTTTGATGTTGTGCGGGGATACATTCAACACACGTTTACCCGACCCCGTGTTGCAACAGTTAGAGCATTTCGGCGATCCCACGTTTGGCGTAAATGATGCGTTCAAGGCCGTAAGCCGTTTTTGGGATCGCATCACGCATCCCGCGCAAATTATTCAATCGTTACCTGCCGCATTGGCAACCATGCTGGATCCTGCGGATTGTGGGCCTGCTTTCATCGGTTTGCCACAAGACGTGCAGGGTTGGACATATGATTATCCTGTCGCGTTTTTTGATGAACGTGTGCATCGTATTCGCCGTCAAGCACCCGATGATTTGGAAATTCGTGATGCCGCGGAATTGTTGAAATCAGCAAAACGCCCGATGATCATCGCAGGTGGCGGTGTTCAATATTCAGTAGCCGTTGCCGAACTAACATCATTTGCTGAGGCGCACCAAATCCCTGTGGTTGAAACAATCGCGGGGCGTGCAAATTTAATTGCAACGCATGATCTAAATATCGGTCCTTTGGGTGTTACGGGTTCTGATTGTGCTAACAATATTGCAGAAGAAGCCGACGTTATTTTGGCGGTCGGGACGCGTTTGCAGGATTTCACGACTGGGTCTTGGACCGCATTTTCGAAAACTGCAAAAATCATCGGATTAAATGTTGCCCGCCACGATGCAGCAAAACATATGTCAGCGACAATTGTTGGTGATGCAAAGATAAGTTTAATAAATTTAGACGAGGCAATGTCCGACTACAAATCACCAACAGAATGGATAAAAAACGCGCGGTCAGAACGCGCCAAATGGGATGATTATGTTGCCCAGAATGTTTCCATTGGAAATGGGCCAGCATCCTATGCGCAGGCAATTGGTGTGGTGAATGAAAATTGTTCGCCGCGTGATCGGATCGTTGCCGCAGCAGGTGGTCTACCCGCAGAGGTAACCGCGAATTGGCGCACCTTGGATGTGGGAACCGTTGATGTTGAATTTGGCTTTTCTTGCATGGGATATGAAATTGCTGGCGGGTGGGGTGCGCGTATCGCACAATCTGAAACCGAGCCAAACCAAGACACGATCGTGTTTACCGGTGATGGTTCATATCTTTTGATGAATTCGGATTTGTATTCATCTGTTTTAACGCAAAAAAAGATGATCGTTTTGGTGCTGGATAACGGCGGATTTGCGGTCATCAACAAATTGCAAAATAACACTGGTAACGAGAGCTTTAATAACCTGATCAGCGACACACCAACAGCAACCCATCAAGTGAGTGTGGATTTTGAAACCCATGCAAAATCAATGGGTGCTTTGGCGGAAACCGTGGATTCCCCGGCTGGATTAAAAGATGCGTTTGCCCGTGCCAAAGTAGCAGAGCAAACCTATGTCATCGTGATGAAGGTTGATCCATACGAAGGCTGGACAACGCAAGGTCACGCATGGTGGGAGGTTGGGACACCCCATATTTCAGAAAGTGATCGTGTCACCCACGCGCATCAAGATTGGGAAGCGACGCGCCAGCGCCAGCGCAAAGGAATTTAAATGTCCGCTTTAATGGATGGAATTAAAATCAATGATTTCGTGGTGATCGGGCGTGCCGGCATGGATTTTTATCCAGACCCGCCCGGCACCGCAACCGAAGATGCCACAACGGTATCCGTGGGTTTGGGTGGATCATCGGCCAATATCGCGGCGGGAATTTGCAAATTAGGTGGTCGCGCAGCATTGGTCACCCGCGTTTCAGACGATAGTATTGGACGATATTGTGTGAAACAATTGAAACATTATGGCGTGGATACCACTCATGTCACACCGATTGGCGGCGAATATCGAAATTCACTCGCGATCTATGAAACACGGGTAGAGGATCATCAATCCGTAATTTATCGCAATGGTGCCGCAGATTTTCAAATGGATAAATCGGACATTTCGGCGGTTGATTATTCTGCCTTTGGTGCGTTGATTACCGCTGGTACAGTTTTTGCCGCTGAACCATCGCGCACCGCCACATTCCATGCATTTGATCTGGCGCGCGCCGCTGGTGTACCCGTTATTTTTGATGTGGATTATCGACCATATTCATGGCCATCTCCAGAAGTTGCCGCAGATGTGTTAAGCCGTGCCGCCGATAAATCGGACATGATTGTTGGCAATGACGAAGAATTTGGTTTCATGGCGGGCGGTATCGACAAAGGTTTAGCCAAGGCGCGATCGTTGTCAGAACAATCAGGTGCCTTGGTCGTTTATAAAATGGGTCAGCTGGGTGCGATCACATTTATGGACGGACAAGAAATCCGCACTGGAATTTATCCAGTTGATGCACTGAAACCAACAGGTGCTGGGGATAGTTTCATGGCGGGTTTTTTAACCTCGATCGCCGATGGCCATGATTTGAAAACATCGCTTTTGCGTGGGTCTGCTTGCGCATCTATAACCGTATCACGCCCGGGCTGTGCACCTGCGATGGCGGATACAGAAACACTTAACCAATTTTTGGCTAACCATTCTGGCCCAACTCACGCTTAAGGGGAACAACATGCATATTGCACCATTTGATAACAAGAATAAACCAATCGTGGATATCGACGATGCGACAGTTCCACTAAACTATTTCAACATCGTCAAACTGACCAAGGGGCAAGCGTTTGAATATTCCGTTCCAGGGTATGAAACATGCATCGTACCAGCGACGGGCACAGTAGATGTGGACATAGAAGGATTCAAATGCGCAGGGCTTGGTTTGCGACGCGAAGATGTATGGGACGGTGAGCCAGAAGGAGTCTATGTTCCAACTGCTGCGCGTGCGACAATGGTTTGTACCAGCGATGAGGCAGAAGTGTTTGTGGCGGGTGCGCGTTATGACAAAGTGCTTGATGCATTTGCTGTTCGTGCAGATGAATTGGACACGGTGCAATACGGATCTGATGACACCAAAACGCATCGCAAAATAAAACATATCCTTGGCACGAAATATCATGACAAGGTCGGTCGCTTGCTCGTTTCCGAACTTTTCACCGTTGGTGAAGGCGGATGGTCAGGTTTCCCAAGCCATAAGCATGATACAGATCGTTTGCCGTTGGAAACACGCCATGACGAAACCTATAATTTCCGCTTCAAGCCAAACCATGGCTCTGGTGTGCAAATGTTGCAACGCAAGGATGGCGAGGCAGGTGATGCCTATCATCTAATCGATGGTTCCACGATTTGTTTGGATTCTGGATATCATCCCTGTGCCGTTTTGCCTGGATATCAGATGTATTATTTCACCATTCTGGGGGGCTTGTCTCAACGTTCGTTGGTGCAATTTTTTCAACCAAGTCATGCCGATCAATTGGAAACAATACCTGGCATCAAAGACATGATTGCAAAGTTTAAATAATGGCTCTGGTAACACTCGCAGATGTTTTGCAACCTGCATTAAAGGGCGGCTATGCCGTTGGCGGTTTGGTCACGCTTGGATGGGAAGATATGCGCGCATTCGTTGCCGCCGCAGAAGCAGAAAACTGTCCTGTCATTTTACAAGCGGGCCCAAGTTGTCGCGAACACACTCCATTGCCTGTGCTGGGAAAAATGTTTCGACACTTGGCAGAAAACGCATCGGTTCCGGTCGTTGCACATTTGGATCATGGATATACTTACGATGAATGTGCATTGGCATTGGACAGTGGATTTACATCCTTGATGTTTGATGGTTCGCGCAAATCTTTGTCAGAAAACATCAAGGAAACCAAACGTATTGTCGATATGGCGCATGGTGCTGGAATTTCATGTGAAGGCGAAATTGGTTTTGTCGGCTATGCGAATGGTGAAAACTCTGCAGGGACAAACCCGGATGAGGCGGCCATTTTTGCGCGCGACACAAATGTTGATGCCATGGCGATTTCAGTTGGCAACGTCCACCTTCAACAAGACAAAGAAGGTGGTTTAGATGAAATTCGCATCGATGAAATACAATCGCGAACAAACGTTCCGCTGGTTATTCACGGCGGTTCGGGCGTGCCCGTTGAACAGCGCCAGCGATTGGCCAAAACAACCAATATATGCAAGTTTAATATCGGTACGGAACTTCGCATGGCATTTGGCGCAGCGATGCGGACGGCCGTAAATGCGGATTCAAAACGATTTGACCGCGTAACAATTCTTAAAGAAACACATGACCCGATGGTCGCCGCAGCGCGACCAATTTTATCTGCTTTGAAAGGCTAAGATATGTTGAATATTGGACTTTTGGGATGTGGCCGTATTGGTCACGTACATGGGAAAACGCTAAAAGGTATGACAACAGCACGCGCTGCGGCGGTCTCCGATTTTATGCCCGAAGCAGCCAACGCATTGGCGTCGGATTTGGGCGCAAAAGTAATGACAAGCGAAGAGATGTTGCGTGATCCAGGTATCGACGCCGTTGTGATTGGCACACCGACAACCACGCATTACGATTTAATCCACGAAGCAGCGGCACAAGGGAAAGCGATTTTTTGTGAAAAGCCGGTTGATTTGTCCGTTGATCGCATTCGCGAATGTTTGGCCGCAGTGGACAAAGCAGGCGTGCCATTTATGACGGCGTTTAATCGGCGATTTGATCCCAACTTTGCATATTTACAAAAACAGATCGCAGACCAAGTGATTGGCAACGTGGAAATAGTCACGATATTGTCGCGCGACCCCGCGCCGCCACCCATTGAATATATCAAAACATCGGGTGGAATTTTCCGAGATATGATGATCCATGATTTGGACATGGCACGATTTTTGTTGGGTGAAGAACCGATCGAACTTACCGCTGCGGGGTCGTGTCTTGTGGATGATGGCATCGGGGCAGCAGGTGATTTTGATACGGCAGTGGTTACTTTGAAAACTGCAAGTGGCAAGCTATGCCAAATCAGTAATTCGCGCCGCGCCACATATGGTTACGATCAACGTATCGAGGTGCATGGCTCCAAGGGTATGTTGCGTGCCGAAAACATGTTGGAAAATACTGTTGAGCTATCTAATGGATCCGGCTTCACAACCGCGCCAACACAGCCGTTCTTTTTGGAACGCTATGCGGCGGCCTATCGTGGGGAAATGGAACATTTTGTGGATGTGGTGAATTCGGGTGGTAAAATGACACCATCAGGGATTGATGGCCTTAATGCTCAAATCTTGGCCGATGCGGCAGATAGCGCCGCTCGTGATGGTCAACCGCGTCAGCTCAGTGATTTGTTGAGCAGATAGGGCAGCGATCCACATAATCCTTCTGGTGAAATTTGAAGGGGGGATTGATTTTCCTTGGCTTTGCTCTGCGGACACTGCGCGTGTTTTCAAAAGGATTCTGGTACAAAAAGTTGCGGCGTGAAAAAATGCTGACTGGTGGTTGTATCAGGATCGCCCTGTGCGGATTTGATCATCACATCAACCAATTTGTGGCACAATTCCGATAACGGCGTTGCAATCACCAAATTCACATATCCATCTGATAATGCGCGTCTGCTTTCTTCGGTTAATTCGTTGACAACTAACGCCACTTTGTTAGGGGGGCGTTTTTCGCGCATGGCTGCGATCGCACCCTCCATGCCGCCACCCGCCACATAAATTCCGCGCAAATCTGGGTGGCGGTCCAACAAATCCAGTGTTGCTTCGTATGTTACCTGTCGGGTTTCAAGGTTAACCACGGTATCTAACATGTTGAATTTAGGTTCTATTTCACGTATGTAGCTTTGAAATCCTGTTTCACGCAACAGATGCCCATGCCAACGATTTCCCCCAACAAATATCGCCAATTTTCCAGGGTCAGGTATCGCCGTTGCCATCATCCAGCCCGCAATACGCCCGACCTTAACGTTGTTAAGCCCGAAATAATTTTGCCGCATTCCTTGGGCAAAATCATTTAACAATGCAAAAACAGAGGTGCCACTATCGCGCAGATCTGAAACGATTTCAGTCAAACTTGGGTGGTTGATTGCCGATGTTGCGATGATGTCGCTGGATTGGGCTGCGATCCGAATTTCTTTGGCAAAATCATCGGGTGATTGGGATGAAGAAAATCGAAAGGTAATTTTTGCACGTATATCTTTGCGTTCCGAAATTGCGGCGCGAAGCTCTTGCGAAAAGTTTTGATAAAACTCTTGCGATCCTTTGTGTAAAACAAATCCAAACCGCACCAAAGGCAAACGTGTTGCATCACGATGTGCAGTCATTGCGCGGGTGGGGTATCCGATACGTTCCGCGGCATCAATCACCAAATCAACCATTTCTGGGCGCACATTGGCGCGGGCGTTTAACACGCGATCAACCGTTGCCACACCAACATTTGCAGCATTTGCCAAATCTTTGATTGTGGGTCTTTTTGCCATCTTTTTCCTTGATGTAATCACATCAATATGAGGATGATTTATGATGTATTTTGATGTAATTATTGCATTGAAACGCAGCAAATTGCAACCAAACTGTTATCAATAATTCAAGTTTTCGCATCAGAGGAGGTGAATGTGAAAAAACGGGATTATTCATTGCTTGGGCCCGATGCCAAACGCGCGGTTGAAACCGGTTTGGCGGCTGCGCAGTGGTATCACACGGATATTACGCGCAAACAGATGAAAGCGTTGATGAAACGTGATGATCAACCAGCGATCCGTGATACATTTATTCTGTTTGGCAGCATGATGTTTTTCTGCGCAATTGGCGTACTGCTTTGGCCAACATGGTGGTCGGTTCCGTTTTGGCTTGCTTATGGTGTGTTATATGGGTCTGCAATGGATAGCCGTTGGCATGAATGTGGTCACGGCACACCGTTTCGCACAGCGAAATATAATGATTGGGTCTATCAAGTCGCGTCATTCTGTATGATCCGAAATCCCGTGACTTGGCGCTGGAGCCATGCGCGACATCATACCGACACGATCATTGTTGGGCGTGATCCAGAAATCGTTGCGATGCGACCACCAGCGTTGTTTCGCATTTTCCTTAATTTCTTTGGGATTTTGGATACGTTTCACGGCCTGAAAACGATGCTGTTAAATGCGGTGGGAAAGCTTGATCGCGAAGAAATCACCTATATTCCCGAAAGCGAACATCACAAAGTCATTCGCGTGGCGCGTATCTGGTTTTGTATTTATGCGGCAGTGGTCGTTTTGGCGATCATCACTCAATCCATCTTGCCGCTGATGATTATTGGATTGCCACGTATTTATGGGGCATGGCATCACGTTTTAACAGGGTTGTTGCAACATGCGGGGCTGGCCGATGATGTAATTGATCATCGCATGAACAGCCGCACCGTTTACATGAATCCGATCAGCCGATTTATATATTGGAACATGAATTATCATGTGGAACATCACATGTTCCCAATGGTGCCTTATCATCGTTTGCCCGAATTACATGCGCTGATCAAACATGATCTCCCGCCCGCGAACCGGTCAATGTGGGAGGCATATAAAGAGGTGCTGCCAGTATTGCGTCGCCAGCTTGCCTATCATGATGAATTCATTTTGCGAGAATTGCCAAAAACGGCACAGCCATACCGCGATGATTTTCACGAAACTGTCTTGGGGGCAGGGGGTGTGAACCAACCCACTCAATTACCAGCTGAATAAGGATAAGATTATGCCAACATGGATAGATGCCTGTGCTGCGGATGATATCGATGAAGAAGATGTCATTCGATTTGATTTCGACGATCGCACATTCGCGATTTATCGATCACCCGATGATGAATATTTTTGCACGGATGGGCTGTGTACGCACGAAAAGGTTCATCTTGCAGATGGATTGGTGATGGATCACACAATCGAATGCCCAAAACATAACGGCCAGTTTGACTATCGCAATGGCGAGGCGATGCGTGCACCGGTTTGTGTGAACCTTGCCACCTATCCAGTGAAGTTGGAATCGGGGCGGGTGTTTATCGAAATATAGTTTGGTCAAATAGTTCAACCAATTCTCCCCTGGGCGGCACGCCAATATGCGTGTCGCCACCCGATATTTCACAAGGGGTTGGTCAATACGCGCGAGCAAGCACAGAAAAACATAGATGCGAAATCGCGTGAAAATAAAGAAACTGGAGTTTTCAAATGAAGTTAGGATTTGTTTCAGATAGCCTTGGCACCATGTCATTTGATGACATGTTGGATAATGCCACGCGCATGGGGGTTTCTGGTGTAGAGGTGAACACATGTGGCTGGTCCACAGCGCCACATTTTGATTTGGCAGTTATGAAAACCGATGCAAATATGCGCAAAGCGTTTTCGAAATCATTTGCCGATCGTGAATTGGAAATCATTAGCCTGAATGCAAATGGCAATCCGCTTCATCCAACGGATATGGATCAGGCTGAAGGGCTAAAAGATACCATTCGCATTGCCGGTGAATTGGGGATCAAAACCGTTTGTACGATGTCTGGTTTGCCTGCTGGCAATGCGACAGACACGATGCCCAATTGGGTTGTGACCAGTTGGCCACCGGAAACAAAAGATATCCTGCGCTTCCAATGGGAAGAGAGGCTTATCCCGTTTTGGATGGAAATCACCGAATTGGCGCGTGCTCATGGGGTGGAGCGGATTGCGCTTGAATTACACGGCAGCCAGTGCGTTTACAATGTGCCCACATTGCACAAATTACGCGATGCGGTTGGCCCCATGATTGGTGCAAACCTTGACCCATCTCATTTGTTTTGGATGGGCGCGGATCCGTTGGCTGCTGCGGATGCGTTGGGTGATGCAATCTTTCACGTTCACGCCAAAGATACGATGCTCAATGCTCCTGTTCAGGCGGTCACATCGCTTTTGGAAAATGGATCATTGATGGATATTCCAAATCGGTCATGGAGCTATATCACACTTGGATTTGGACATGGCGAAGAATGGTGGAGACAGTTTTGTTACCATTTGAAAATGGCGGGCTACGACGGATGGCTGAGCATCGAGCATGAAGATGTTTTGCTGAACAGCTTGGAAGGTTTGGAAAAATCCGTGGCCCTGCTGCGCGGTGTTATGCCCGCGACGGTTTCTGATTTCAAACCCCAAGAAATATGACCCAAGCAGTGCTGCAAAAATATTGAAATTCAAATAAGGAGCGCCAAAATGGCACAACGGATTGATCAAGGTTTGCCCGATGGACTGGGTGTGAATAACACCACAGAATGTTTGAAACAGGCCAGCATTTTTGAAATCAAAAATGATGTGATTGAAGCGCCGTCTTTATTCGAAAATTGGCATAGCTATCCAATAAAGGTGGGAAATAGCCACCCATTGATCGAGGCGTAGCCGATGGGGGGTGTTGTCATCATCGGGGCAGGGGAATGTGGTGTTCGCATCGCGTTTTCATTGCGTGAACGCGGATATGACGGGGAAATCACGTTGTTAACGGATGAACCAAACCTGCCATATGAGCGCCCACCACTATCAAAAGGGAATGGGTCAGAGCCCAAATTAATTAAAAATGCAGATGCGTTTGTGGATGAAAATATCACCCTGAAACGCGCAACAACCGTTGTTAGTGTTGATCGAAACAGCCGACAAATTTCATTGAATGATGGATCAATTCAACATTATGAAACATTGGTTTTTGCAACGGGTGCGCGTGCGCGGCTGTTTGCTGGGATGAAAGAATGTCTCACCTTGCGATCCGATACGGATTTGGATGAAATCTCCCCGTTTTTGAAACCTGACAAAACTATCGGCATTATCGGTGGTGGATTTATCGGTCTTGAATTGGCGGCCACCGCACGAAACGCAGGTGCAAATGTGACCTTGATAGAGGCCGCGCCGCGTATCTTGGGGCGCGGCGTGCCAGAACCCATTAGCCAGATTGTTCACGCCGAGCATGTGAAAAACGGTGTTAAAATCATCACGGGGATGGGTGTGAATGCCTGTGATCGAACCAGTATCACATTAACCGATGGCACTCAAATCAAAGCGGATGTTGTGATTGCGGGGGTTGGATCGGTGCCAAACACAGAGCTTGCGCAATCAACGGGTTTAGATGTTGAAAACGGGATCGTGGTGGATGATCATTTTCGCACATCAGACCCAAATATATTTGCTGCAGGGGATTGTTGCAATTTCACATGGCAGGGTGTGCGCGTGCGATTAGAAAGCTGGAAAGCAGCCCAAGATCAAGGCGCACATGTTGCCGGGGCAATCATGGGTGAACAGGGTGAATATACAGATGTGCCTTGGTTTTGGTCTGATCAATATGATCTGACGATGCAGGTGGCAGGGTTGTTTGAATTAGACGCCGAAATTCACCACCGCCATTCCACAGAAAACAAATGTGTTTTGTTTCAATGTGATGCTTCGGGGGTTCTTACCGCCGCTGCTGGTATTGGCGTTGGCAATGAAATCGCCAAGGACATTCGCATTCTTGAAAAACTCATTCAGCGCGGCGCGATTGTGGTTTCCTCTGAATTAATCGACGAGACGTTCAATCTAAAACGCTTGCTCAAATCGGCATAACCTTTGGGAGAATAACATGAGCATGTATCACAACCGACCTCACGTAGAGGACATTCGCAATATGAAAAAGAATGGCGAAAAAATTTCGATGCTATTCGTCACAACTCCAGAAGAAGCCGCCGCCGCCAATGCCGCGGGCATTCACATGCTATCCATCGAAAGTCGTTTTTTCGATGCTGAAATGCGTGAAGCCGCAGGGAACTGTTTCGTTCAGGTCGGTTTGCCTTACGGCGCTCAAGATAATTCCGATGCAAACGCATTAGCAACGGCAGAAGATTACTTACGAGCAGCATTTCATTACACGCGTTTGGGCGGTGATTGTTTTTATTGTGCGGCATCTTATGACATTCAAAAAACACTTTGTGACAATCATGTTCCCGTTGTTGGCCATGCGGGTTTGATCCCATCCTATATTACATGGACAGGATGGCGTGCCGTTGGCAAAACTGCGGACGAGGCATTGGCCTTGTGGAAACATGTGCAAAAAATGGAAACACTTGGCGTTTTTGCGGTTGAACTAGAGGTCGTGCCAGATCGTATCGGTAAATATTTGTCAGAAAATTCTTCGATGATCATGCTGGGAATGGGGGCAGGAAAATATGCAGACGCACAATACCTGTTTACCGAAGATGTTTGTGGTTATGGCAAAAACCACAAGCCACGCCATGGCAAGGTTTATCGCAATTTCGCACCAGAATACCAACGGTTACAAGACGAACGTATCGCAGCATTCAAAGAATTCAAATCAGATGTAAGAAATGGAACATACCCTGCAACAGAACATACAGTTGCGATTGAAGACAGGGAATTGGACGCGTTCATAAACGCAATGAATGGCAGTTAGGATCGGTTGCGGCACAACAGGCCCTGATGGGTGTATCGCCAATCCCAATTGCGCAATTGGCGATACACCGTGTTATTTAATTTTGGACGTGACCCTCAAACATCACCGCGAACAGGGCGGTCATTTTCGATGGTAAAGATCATCCCATCCAACAATTCATCAAGATCTGGGCGCGCTGCCGGGCCATTAGAAATTGCAATAATTTGTGTTGTTCCTTCAGGGCGAATGCAAAACACACCCGGTTCGGCAAAACGACGATCGGTTTCTTGGCTAGATAATGGATCGCTGACATAGACACCCATTTTGCGCATCTCTGCTTCTTGCAGATCGTAACCGATGTCAAAGGTCCAACCGAATTTTTCGATATCGTCGTTAACCTTTTCAATCGGGTCGGCGGAGATACATGCAACATCGAAACCCGCGTCCTGCCAGTTGGCATAAGTTTGTTCGAGTTTGTTAAGGTAATTCTTACAACGGCCACAATGTTTGCCACGATAAACGATCACCAATGACCATTTTTCACGTGCGCCACCGATTTGAATTTTTCCACCACCCACTTTGGCAATTTCAAAAGTTGGAAAGGGTGCACCACCTGCGAGTTTAAACGTTTTGGTCATTGTTGCGTGTCCCGTTTGGTTAACTTGTTAATATTTGTAATCAATGTCAGCTAAGGTTGCAATACACTGTTTTTGAACAATTTTGCGTATCAGTGCGGGCCGCATTTTGTTTGGAAAATGGGATTATAGTCATAAAAACAAAGCCATAATTTCCGAATTTTGGGCGAATTTCGCGCAAAAAAGTATCATACGATCGGATGTTGATTGCGCGAATCTATCGCCCGTTACCGTGAATGTGGAATTGTGAATAAATTGTAACAAGTTTCGCGGTTTTGGGTGAGTGGTTTTAGATATTATTATTTACTTTCAATATACTAAGCGAATTTTAACCTCAGACATTCATGACATGTAAATAAAACTTGTAAATATTTGTAACCGCTGTAAGTTATCTTTTGTCATTATTATACTTGGAGGAGTTAAATATGAAACTTAGCAAAAATTTTGCATCACTGGCGGTAAAGGCGACATTTGTTGCAAGCATGACGCTGGCAGCGGCAGGAGCATATGCAAAAGATTGGCGTGGCTGGAATATCCACGTGGAGGATTACCCCGTATCACACGGCATGGAAGCATTCATGGCGGAAGTCACTGAAAAAGCTGGTATCGGCGGCAAGGTTTTTCACGCTGGCGTTTTGGGTTCACAGCCAGATGCGATCGAACAGGTGCGTTTAGGCATCATCGATTTTGGTGTATTCAGCCTTGGGCCGATGGGCCAAGCCGTGCCAGCGACCAATGTTGTGTCATTGCCGTTTATCTTTAAAAGCGTTCCACAAATGTATGAATTGATGGATGGTGCGCCTGGTGCTGCGTTGAATGCCGCATTAGAAGAAAAAGGCATTGTTGCACTTGGTTATTACGATGCGGGTGCGCGTTCGTTCTATAACTCGATCAAACCGATCAACTCTCCAGACGATGTTGCGGGTATGAAAGTGCGCGTAATGAACAACGATCTGTTTGTTGGCATGATCGAAGCAATGGGCGGTAACGCCACACCAATGGCATTTGCCGAAGTATATCAATCAATCAAAACTGGTGTTGTGGATGGTGCGGAAAATAACCCACCTTCATATGAATCAACATCTCACTTTGAAGTTGCGAAATACTATTCAATGTCAGAGCATTTGATCATCCCAGAATGTCTGTGCATGAGCAAAAAAACTTTTGACGCCCTGACACCAGAGCAACAAGAGATTGTAAAAGCAGCGGGCAAAGCATCCACCGATTTGCAACGCAAACTTTGGAAAGAACGCGAAGCAGCATCAATGGAAACTGTGAAAGCAGGCGGTACAACCGTAAACACCATCGAAGATAAATCCGCATTCCAAGCGGCGATGGTTCCAGTGTATGACGCATATTTGGCGGCAAACCCTGAAATGACTGATTTGGTAAACTTGTTCCGTAACGCGGAATAATCTTTCAAATCCTGTTCGCGCCTGTGCTCTCGTGGGCGCGAACACCTTATTCAAAGGAATTTTCAGGTGGATCAAAATTCTAACTTCATAAAAAACACCGAAAAATTGATGGACCATCTGTGCACCTTGTGCATTTTGCTCGCATCAATTGCTTTGGTGATCTTGATTGCCACCTTTGGCTGGCTGGTTTTTGGCCGTTACGTGTTGAACGCAACGCCGACATGGGTTGAACAGCTTGCGCTATTGCTGGTGTGTTACATTACATATCTTGGCGCAGCGGCTGGTGTTCATCAGCAAACCCATTTGGGTGTTACGCTGTTTCGCGATGCATTGGGGCGCCGTCTTCAGACATATGTCAAAATATTCACCGATTTTGTTTTGGCTGGTTTTGGTCTGATCATGTTGTTGGCCAGTGTCGAGCTATTTAATTTTGGCTGGGACACGATGTTGCCCATGCTTGATATTCCTGAAAGCTTCCGCACCCTTTCCGCGGCCTTATGTGGTGGATTGGTGTTTGTTTTTGCGGGGCTTCGTACCGTGTTTCGGGTGATGTGCCTGTTTAGCGGCATTGATTACATCGAAAAGGAGGCATTCTAATGGGCCTGACGTTATTATTGGGCATCTTTTTTGCCTGTGTGGTTCTGGGCATGCCTGTTGCATTTGCCATGGGGATCGCCGCCTTGACCGCGTTTTGGTACGAAGGTTTTCCTTTGTTGATTACCTTTCAACGCTCGTTGTCTGGGATTTCGGTATTTTCACTGCTCGCCATTCCGTTCTTTGTCTTTGCAGGTGAGTTGATGTTGCACGGCGGAATTGCCATGCGATTGGTACGGTTCGCATCCGCTCTTGTTGGGCATGTTCGTGGCGGCTTGGCCTCTGTAAATATTTTTTCCAGCATGTTGTTTGGCGGCATTTCGGGTTCTGCTGTTGCAGATATTTCCGCACTTGGTTCAATTTTGATCCCTGTGATGAAGGAACGCGGATACCGCGCAGATTATGCAGTGAATGTGACCGTGACATCATCCATTGCGGGTATCGTTATTCCACCAAGCCACAATATGATTATCTTTGCCGTTGCGGCAGGGGGTGGTATTTCGATATCGAAACTGTTCTTGGCTGGTGTTGTTCCCGGTATGCTGATGTGTATCTGTTTGGCAGCGGCTGCATATTTTATCGCGCTCAAGCACAACTATCCCGCTGAACCGTTCCCCGGTTGGCGCGCTGTTGGTAAAGCTTCGATCGAGGCGATCCCTGGATTGGTAACAGCCGTGATCATCGTGGGTGGTGTTTTATCTGGTGTTTTCACCGTGACTGAATCCGGTGCGTTTGGTGCGATTTATGCGCTTTGCTTGACCTATTTTGTTTATCGCAGCTTGGATTGGAATGGGTTTAAAACCGCCGTGATATCAGCGGTGCGTACCACCGCGATGGTGATGGTGTTGATCGGTTTTGCAAGCTCGTTTGCCTATCTGCTCGCGCTCTATCAAGTGCCAGATAAGCTAAGCTCTTTCATGCTGGGCATTTCATCTGAAAAAATCGCAGTCCTTTTGATGATTAACCTTATGCTCTTGGTGCTTGGTATGATCATGGACATGGCGGCGTTGATCCTGATTTGTACTCCGATCTTTTTGCCAATTGTCAAAGACCTTGGCATGGATCCAGTACAGTTTGGCATCATGATGTTGGTCAACCTTGGCCTTGGGCTCTGTACACCACCGGTGGGTACATGTTTGTTCGTTGGCTGTGCAGTTGGGCGGATCAAAATCGAGGAAACATTGAAATCAATCTGGCCGTTCTATTTGGCGATTTTGGTGGCGTTGATCTTGGTAACTTATGTTCCCGCCGTTTCATTGTTCCTGCCATCATTGTTTAATTAACAACGCTTTGGGCGCAGCGGAAAATGCTGCGCCGATCTTATTGTTAATTATATGTTTTACCTGAAACATGGAACGCGACAGTGAAAAAGAAGCACGTAAGTTATCAATTTAAGTTTACAAATATTGCCAAATTAGATTACAAATTATTGACAAATTTGGCACAACAGAATATCGATGAATAAAGCCAATCTTGGCAATCTGAAATCCGACGTGGGAGGCATATCAAATGACCAAACTAAAACAAGAAACATACGAAAAGCTGATGAATGTGAGCACAGCGACATTAACCACAGCTTTGTTTAAACACGGCTTCCACAATATTTTTATCCAAGGTCCACAACGTTTGCGCCCGGGTAAAAACATGGTCGGTTTTGCATATACTTTGCGCTATATCCCATCACGCGAAGATTTGGATGGTTTGGAATCATTCGCAGATCGTGAAAACCCGCAACGCAAAGGTGTTGAAGAATGCCCAGCAGGCGCGGTATTTGTGATTGATTCACGCGAAGACGCCACCGCTGCATCTGCGGGCTGTATCCTTGCGACGCGTTTGATGACACTTGGCTGTGCGGGAATTGTCACCGATGGCGGGTTCCGCGATACGCCAGAAATCACAGAATTGGATATGCCCGCGTATCACACACGCCCCAGCGCCCCAACTAATTTGACAAAACACCATGCGGTTGCGGTGAATGATCCGATCGCCTGTGGTGGTGTGTCAGTTTTCCCAGGTGACATTATGGTTGGGGACAATGAAGGTGTTGTCTGTATTCCCGCGCATATGGTAGACAATGTTGCGGACGAAGCCGTAGAGATGACGGTATTTGAAGATTTTGTCATGGAAATGGTGCAAAACGGCGCGTCGACGTTTGGTTTGTATCCACCAACTGACCCAGCTACGAAGGACAAGTTTAGCACGTGGAGAAATCAACAGGGACGATGAAGTCGCAATTATCAGCAAGCGTGGCAACGGAAAAACCAGTTCGTGATCGCACGCTATCAGATAGTGTGTATGAACGTATTTTGGCGATGATCGTCAGCGGGGAATTCCCCGTGGGTTCCAAGCTCCCAACTGAACATGTACTTAGCGGCCAATTAGAGGTATCGCGCCCTGTGTTGCGTCAAGCATTGACGCAACTTCGCGAAGATGGGGTGATTGTATCACGCCAAGGATCGGGTTCATTTGTGCAACAACGACCAGAGGTTGCCGTGTTGGATTTCGCACCGATTGGTTCAATTGCCGATATCCAACGCACCTTTGAATTTCGCGCAGGGATAGAGGGTGAAGCGGCGTATTTGGCCGCACAGCGGCGCACCGAAAACGATGTGAAACGTCTGTATAATGCGTTGGTTGAATTGGATCGCTGTGTCAAAGAGGGCGAACTTGGCGTAAACGCAGACGAAGCGTTTCATTCCGCCGTATGTGCCGCATCGGACAACCAGTATTTTCTGGCCGCACGAAATTCCATCAAAACCAATATTTTAACGGGTATGAATTTGACGCGTAATCTTTCGCTGACCAAACCCCAAGAGCGTTTGGAATTGGTGCAAAAAGAGCATTACGAAATTTATTATGCGATTGAAAAACGCGACCAAGACGGTGCGCGCGATGCGATGCGGGCACATGTTGAAAATGCCCGCAAACGCGTTTTTGAAGGATAACGTTTCAATCCAGCGGAATGTTATGTGCCTGCATGAAATCATCACGACGCGGTGTGAATGAATCCAGCAATACACCTGCCTCGAGGCAGACACATGAATGCACAGCATTTGATGGGATCAACATACCATCACCTGGGCCCAAAATCTTGGTCACGCCCGCCACAGTGAATTCAAACTTTCCCGAAGACACATAAGTGGTTTGTGTATGTGGGTGATTATGAGGCAACCCTTCGCCGTCTTTTTCAAAGCGGAATTCAACCATCATCAAATCTTTGTCTTGGCACAAAATGCGGCGCTGCGCACCTGGTCCTGATGTCATCCATGCATCGGGTGTATCTGAATTTACAATCATTTGACTTTCCTCCAATTTACAAATTTTAATATTTGTAATAATTTGTAATTACTAGTAAAGGTGGAATTGCTGTACGTCAATCCTTGAATCGTGCAACATAACTGTAAATCGCCATCTGGCATTAAAATTGGAATGAGCATGACGTCAATTTTGGGTATCGGCGAAGCAATGGTTGAATTGTCTCCTGCGGGGCAGGGCACGTTTTCAAACGGCTTTGCTGGCGATGTGTTTAACACGCTTTGGTATGCACGCGCATTAACGCCAAGCGATTGGGATGTGTCATTCTACACCGGTTTTGGCGGCGATGTGATGGGCGCAAAAATGCGTCAATTCATCAGCGATGCCGGAATTGATTGTCAAAATGCCCCAACAATCGATGAATGCCCAACGGGATTATATATGATCCATCTTGATGGGGCAGAGCGTAGCTTTAGCTATTGGCGTGACACATCGGGTGCACGCCAGATGATGCGCAATCCAGAAAAACTTTGGCAACAAGTGAAACAAGCCGATCTTGTCTATCTTTCTGGTATTACGCTCGCTGTTTTGCAGGGGAATGATGCGGAATTATTGATTGAAAACCTACGCAGCCATATGAAACCCAGCGCTCAAATTGCCTTTGATCCAAATATCAGACCCCGCCTGTGGAAAGATCACGATCGCATGAAACGCGTCATTTCCAATGCAGGGAGCATTGCCGATATCGTATTGCCCAGCTTTGATGATGAAACCGCTTGTTTTGGTGACAAAACACCAAATGATTGTGCGGATCGATATCTGAAAGCCGGCGCAAAGCTCGTGATTGTCAAAAACGGAGAGTCACCAACCTTGATCGCAACAGGACAAGATCGCGAAACACGCAGCGTGCCCAGATACACTGGTGTTGTTGATACAACTGCAGCAGGGGATTCATTTAACGGTGCATTTTTGGCGAAACTTATGGCGGGTGCTGACCCGATAGATGCCGTTGGCGCAGGGCAAATCTGTGCTGGTCGTGTGGTTTGCACCAAAGGAGCGCTTGCGCCGTTTGCCAGCATCCAGCAGGAATTTGCCACAGCGCCATAATTAGACCGCTGGCAATTAGGGCGACATCCGATGTTAAGACGATTAGTTTATCTAATTGATGATTTTTAAGTATTTGATTTAAATGCATTTATTTCTAACTTTACGGCTGGTAAAATTTGTAAATATTTGTATTGCGATGTTGTAAAATTTGCTATAAATTTCACCCCATACAACCCGTATGGAGGATGCAATGTTTGGTTTGGAGCAACGGTTAAATTTGCAATGGGTCTCAACGATCGGTCGTGATGTAACAATGCTCAATCAATCGCCAATTCAAAAAAGTGATGCATGTATTTGGCAAATGTAACGGGTTCTTTGCATTGCGTAACAACACGGCTTTCAATGATCAAAATGATGTTGGCCAATCACGCAGAGGGTGCCCATTAAGACATCCGATTATTATTCATGGCAGTAATAGAATTGCCAATATCAAAGGAAAAGATGATGAATTTCAAAGGTAAAACAGCAATTGTTACTGGTGGTGGTCGCGATATTGGGCGCGCTGCGGTTATGGAACTTGCGGCACAAGGTGCGAATGTCGCAATCAACTATTTTGCCAGTGCAGATGGTGCTGAATCCGCCGTTGCCGAAATCAAGGCGGCGGGTGGCAATGCATTCGCAATGCAAGGTGACATGACCAAAGAGGCCGATGTAAAAGCATTGGTTGCCAAAACAATCAGCGAATTTGGTCAAATCGATACGCTTATTCACGTCAGTGGCGGTTTGTTAAAACGCGTAACGATGGATGAAATGACCGTTGATCATTGGAATGCGGTGATGGATGTAAACTTGACGTCTTTTGTTTTGGCTGTGCGCGAGTCTTTGCCGCATATGACCGAAAACTCATCAATTGTTTCGATGGCGTCACAGGCGGGGCGTGATGGCGGTGGGCCGGGTGCCTTGGCTTATGGTGCGGCAAAGGGTGCGATGATGACTCTAACACGCGGATTGGCCAAAGAGTTGGGGCCAAAAATACGTGTGAACGCGTTGTGTGCAGGTATGATAGATACCGATTTCCACAATATTTTCACCAAACCAGAAGTGCGCACCCACGTTGCAAATATCACGCCGTTAAAACGAGAAGGCACATCCGAAGAGGTTGCCAAAGCATTGGTTTACCTTGCCTCTGAAGATGCATCATTCATCACAGGTGCAAATATCGATATCAACGGTGGCATGCTGTTTTCCTAAGCAGCATCGCTTGAAATCTAAAACGAACTCACTTCTGTGCAGGCAATCAGTTGGTCTGCGCAGAGGATTCAAAAAATCACAGCATTCAACACAGGAAAATTCACCATGAGCATAACTGGCAAACATTTGGTTGCGGGAAAATGGATCGCAACAGACAATAAATTCAAGTCGGAACCTGCACTTGGCGATGTTCATGAATTTAGTGTGGGAACGCCGGAATTGATTGATCAAGCTGCACAAGGCGGCGAAGATGCGTTTTGGTCCTATGGCTATTCAACACGTCAAACGCGTGCTGATTTTTTGAATACGATTGCCGATGAAATAGAGGCACGCGGCGACGAGCTCACCAAAATCGGAAGCCAAGAAACCGGCCTGCCAGAGGCACGATTGCAAGGCGAGCGTGGGCGCACCACTGGACAGCTACGTTTGTTTGCGACACATATTCTTTCAGGTGACTATCTTGATCGTCGCTTTGATGGTGCATTACCAGATCGTGAACCGCTCCCGCGCCCAGATATTCGTTTGATGCAACGCCCAGTTGGGCCCGTTGCAGTATTTGGTGCATCCAATTTCCCATTGGCATTTTCAACGGCTGGCGGTGACACTGCTGCGGCATTGGCTGCGGGTTGTCCTGTTGTGGTGAAAGGTCATTCGGCACATCCAGGCACGGGTGAAATCGTTGCACAGGCCATTGATGCCGCAATCAAAAAAACAGGCGTTCATCCGGGCGTGTTTAGTTTAATCCAAGGGGGCACACGCGAAGTTGGATCATCACTGGTTCAACATCCGTTGATCAAAGCGGTTGGTTTCACGGGATCATTGGCCGGTGGCCGCGCCCTGTTTGATTTATGTGCACAACGCGCCGAACCAATTCCGTTTTTCGGTGAACTTGGATCGGTCAATCCGATGTTCATGTTGCCAGAGAAAATGAAAACAAACGCAGCGGAACTAGGTAATGGTTGGGCAGCGTCGCTTACAATGGGGGCAGGGCAATTTTGCACCAACCCAGGGATCGCTGTGGTTATCGCAGGATCTGATGGTGAAGAATTCGCAAAATCGGCAATCAGTGCCCTAGATGCAACCGCCACTCAGGTGATGTTAACGGATGGTATCGCCAAAGCATATCGCGACGGAAGCGAACGCATCGCGGCAACCACAGGCGTACAATCCTTGTTGACATCCACATGTGATCAACGCAACGCAAGCCCGTATTTGTTCCAAGTTACAGGGGCAGATTGGCTCGCCGATCATAATTTAAGCGAAGAGGTTTTTGGGCCACTTGGATTGATTGTAACTGTCAAAGATTTTGCAGAAATGTCGGAGATTGCAAAATCATTACAAGGGCAATTAACCTGTACCATTCAAATGAATGATGCCGATGCAGATCAGGCGCGCACGCTGTTGCCGGTTTTGGAGCGTAAAGCGGGGCGTATCCTGGTCAATGGCTTCCCAACAGGGGTAGAGGTGTGTGATGCAATGGTTCATGGTGGGCCGTATCCCGCATCCACCAACTTTGGGGCGACATCGGTTGGCACAATGTCAATTCGCCGCTTTTTGCGCCCAGTAAGCTATCAAAACATACCAGCGAATGTATTGCCCGACGATTTGGTGTAAGTGGTTCACTTTAAATTGTAATTGCGTTGTGCAGGATTGGAATGTGATGTTCCCACCTGCACAATTGCATTGCAAAATTCGGGTTTAACCACACCTGAAATTCCAAAAAAATCATGAATATTGTTTGTTGTTTCAGCCTGCATTGTTATTGATGACGCCATTGTTGTCTCGATTCAGCGGATCGAGCTGGATTTATCACAGCCAAAAAGCAGATTGAAAATGAACGCCAATAAAAATTACACCTATCAATCAATTGCTCAAGCAATCACCGATCACGGTGCGGATACGATGTTTGGATTGATGGGTGATGCCAATCTGTTCGTCGTGGATCACTATGTTCGTGCGTGCAACGGAACGTTTGTACCCGTTGCCTATGAAGGTAGTGCGGTATTAATGGCGCTTGCATATGCACATGTATCGGGCAAGGTTGGCGTTGCCACAGTCACGCATGGGCCAGCGTTAACAAATTGCGTCACCGCATTAACCGAGGCGGCGCGTGGGCATATTCCAATGGTGCTTTTGGCAGGTGATACGCCTACGATTGCACCACAGAACCTTCAAAATATTGATCAGCGCGAAGTGGTAAAAGTTACGGGCGCGGGATTCGAACAAATGCGTACGCCACAGACCGCCACCCAAGACATCGCACATGCATTTTATCGCGCAGCTGTGGAACAGCGACCAATTGTTTTAAATATGCCTGCCGATTTTATGTGGCAGGAAACCGATCATGAAAAGGTCATTTTTCCCGTTTTCAGATCACCATCATACGTGCCCGAAGGCGATGATTTGGATCAGGCGATTGGGATGATCGCATCGGCCAAACGCCCCATCATTTTGGCGGGAGGCGGCGCAGTCAATGCGCGCGAAAATATCGTTAAACTTGCCGATCGATTAGAGGCGCCATTGGCAACAACGCTAAAGGCAAAAGGGTTGTTCAACAATCATCCCTTTGACATGGGAATATTTGGCACATTAAGCGCCCCGACGGTGTATGACATTATCGACAAAAGTGACTGTATTGTTTGTTTTGGAACGAGCCTTCATCATTTCACGACCGACAAGGGAGCATTGATGCGTGGCAAGCGTATCGTGCAAATCAACAATACCGCCGCAGAAATTGGTAAAAATTACCATCCAGATGCGGGGCTATTGGCCGATGCGGGATTGACCGCGGATAATATCATTTGGTGGCTGGATGAGGCAGAGATCGCACCAAGTGGTTTTACGACAGAACTTGGCGAACGAAAACTTATTGATCATGCACCGGGCGTTTCGCAAAAATCCAAAACGGGGTTTGTCAATTTTGAATATGCGCTGGATGCTTTGGATCGGGTATTGCCAAAAAACCGCATTTTAACAACGGACGGTGGGCGTTTCATGACAGAGGTTTGGTGCCGCATTGCCGCCACTGACCCGCAAAGCTTTATCGTCAGCGCCAATTTCGGATCGATTGGTTTGGGTCTACAAGAAGCCATCGGTGCCAATTTGGCGGCACCAGAACGCCCCGTTGTTCTGTTCACGGGCGATGGTGGTTTCATGATGGGGGGCGTGAACGAGTTTAATACCGCTGTTCGCATGAACCTTGATCTAATTGTTATTGTTGCAAATGATTCCGCATATGGGGCCGAGCATATTCAGTTTCTGGATCGAAAAATGGACCCAAGCCTTGCTGCATTTGAATGGCCCAGCTTTGCCCAAGTTGCAACGGCACTTGGCGGTCAGGGTATCTGTGTTGATTCAAACGAAAGATTAGATATCGCGCTTCAAGCTATCGAAAACAGGGACAGACCCCTGTTAATCGAATTAAAACTTGATCCAGAGAATGTTCCACGGATGCGGATTTAATGCCTTGGTGGGTAAATTGAAATTTCGCCTCTTTTTGATTGGGGCTGAACTATGCTTATCCAGCCAATCGTACGGAACAACTTACGTCCAAAACCTCTAGGTCTGCTTTTGCGATCCCCAAGCCCAAGAAATCTTCTAACACTGCGTTTAACAATTCACCTTCTGCGGAAATCGCATTGGTTACATGCCCAATTGAAAGCGAAAGCGTGGTTGAAAGCCCGTCGAGAACCGGGTGAATAAGACAGCCTAGCAAACCCGCGCAGCCAGCCGAATCCACATCGACCGCATCGCGAACACTGGTCAACATGACACTGGTCAGGTCGCGAATATCTTGGTTTAAATCGATCAATTCAACGTTGCTCTGGGGGCCAAAGGTTTTCACAGTTCCTGCCGCAACTTCGTTATGGGTGAATTCAACGGTTTGCGTCGTTGTTTCAACCAATGATGATGTGCGAAATGGATCGACCAATGATAATATTGGCAGGTTCAAAACCTCTAATTCCAGCTCAAGATCCAACAGCGTTGCCTCTACTGGGTCGAACACTGCTGCGCGTAGCAGGGGGGCCTCGCTACAGTGTTCGCCATCTTTGGACAGACGCGCCGTGGCATTTGCCAGATTTGCCGCAAGAGAAAGTTTAAAAATCCCAGCAATATTCAAATCATCCACTTCTAATTTAATCTGCGCAGTACTCGCCACCGCATCAGGATCACCAGGGCGCGCGCCGACGATCACCTTGCGTGGTTCTGTGATCGTCAGCTTCGCACCTACTCCGGTAAATGATCCAAGATTGATTTGGGTCTCCAAATTTACCATGTTTTCGCCCAATATTTCCAACCCGCCAAAGACAAGGTCGGCTGCGTTTATTTCAACAGGTGGAATAGGGGAGCCAACGCGCGCATTGCGCATTTTATCATTCACCTGCAAAATTTCGCCCAGTTGAACCGTGCCACCCATATCAGGGATCGCCGTATCAAAAATCATTTCCAGCAAATCGGAATAGTTCATATCTGCGTCAAGGATATCAGAATAACTTGGGTTATCTGGCGTCAGCACATCACCGCTGAGCGCAATTTCATCCAATAATTGAATCATATCAATGCGCAGGCCCGAACCTGAACACAGGACATCCGCATCAACACCCAAGATCGGATCAAGGATGCCCGCAAATAGGTTCATTGATAACAGACAATTCGATAGGGCAAAGCTAACCTCTGGCATTGCTTCGGCCACTGCGCGGCGTGAAACAACCGCGGAATTCATGCCCAATAGCTGGCTTAATATGTGAAAATCAGCAACGGATTCTACATTCACTGCAACGGCCGACACGTTTTCAATTGTGTCCTGGTCTTCGTTTGGCGTGAATAGATGTGTAATGTGATCGACATTGCCAAGGATAATTTGATCATCGCGCAATGTCTGCGCAACGTAATAGTCATTTACATTTGCCGCTTCTCTGGCGGATTCACGAACACTGGCAACGCCGTTCAGGTTCAACACACCCGACAGCGCGGAAAGGTCTGCTTGTGATTGAACATGTTTGCGTTGTGCATTGAGGTTGGAAAAATCAAAACCGATACCGGCAAGAACAAAGAACAAAGGGATCATTAAAACGGTCAGTACCGAAATTGCCCCGCTTTCATCCACAGCCCTTGGGGGGGTGCTGCGGATGAAAGTTTTAAGCCCCCAGCGGTTCATAACATCAGCACCGCTTGACGTGTTACCGTTGTTTTGGGCCAGCCCATGTCACTTAGGAAATTCATGAAGACCATGTTTTTCAGATCATAAGTAACGGAAACCGTGCTTGAGCGCCCATCAGAGGCTAACTCGCAATTAATCGCGCTGATGTTTTCTCCGCTCAAGAAAACAAGCTGATTGGCAAGCATCGGTTGGACATTCTGTTGTAGCTTTGCACAAAGCTGTTCTTCGGTTGGTGCATCATAAACATAGTTCAATGATTGGCGCGTCATGTCCGACGCAAGTTGTTGAACGTCGCTGATCGTTGCGATCAGCATGCTTGTGACAATCATCCCTAGAATGAAGAGTAGAAATGATGGAAGAACGACGACAAATTCGACCGTAACACCACCATGTTCACATTTGTTGAATTTGCGAAACGCCTGTTTGACGTTAAATTTTTTGTTTTGCCTCGACATGCTTAGTACCCCCTAAGTTGTGTTGATACTACAATCTATGAGTGTGTAATTTGTCAGAACTAAGGAAAATACGGATAAGACCTTGGTCGTAGTTAAGTCTGATGTTTTTACAAAGGTTAATAAAATCACCCACTGTTTTCCAATTTAACGGACGACAGTTTTGGATATAGTACTACTTTTCTGCAAATTGAAATTACTTTGTTAACGATGCGTTAACCAAGATGGCAAGAATGTGGCGGGGGTTGGGTGATATAAGTAAAAAAGGGGATTCGTTAAAGAATCAACAGTAACTTGCGACATAGCCATGTTCGATCTGACATGGCTGGCATTCGCCAAATGGCCAAATGCATCTTCAAATTGGGATTCACAAAGAGGGTAAAGTGAATCAGGGCAAGCATGTGGCGAGGTGTATAATATGTGATTCTTAATTAGTCAACTTAAATGAGAATTAATAATTGCATCACTCTGTTTGTTCCAACCGCATTCGTTAATAATTACCACTGTTAACTAACCTTAAGCGTGTGTTGCATTGATCGGGTACGTCAAAAAAAAATTTTTCCACAAATTTGAAAAAACTTCGTTTCGATTAACACCTTAGTAAAACACTTCGAGTTATTCCCCAATCCTGTGAATTCCTTTGGCGGTCGCGTCACTGGGTTCACGTGGTTGGCGCATTTTCATCTGTGGATGATTTTGTTTCGACCCAAATCGATAGCTAGTGACGTCTAAGGGGCTCCTCATGATTAATGTTTTCACACTTTTAGGTTTGTGTATTTTTGCGGGTGTGACTTTGCTCAAAGACAAAATCTTAATTTCCCTGAAAAATTTAATTGGCTTCCAACGTTCTACCGATCAAAATGCACTTGTTGGGTGCTTTTTACCTTTAGTACTTTTGACATACTTGGCTGGCGCATCATCGCTTCATGCCCAAGAGCAAAGTGGCAATTGGAACGCGTTTGGTGACTACACTTTTTCCAATGGAACAACAGCGGATGTGTCTGGAATTGGATTTACAGATGGAAATTTTGAAAACCTGACAGTTTGGTCTGAAAGCCTTGCGAACGACATTTCGTTGGAAAATGTATACACACCTGATGAATGTCGAACATTTAGCTTTACAAGCGGTGGTGTGCCTAAGGCGCAGACAAACCCCGTCATTCATATTGATCGAATTGGTGGCTTGATCGACGGTGTTGCAAACGCTGCAAACATTACGCTGTCTGGTACAGATGTAGTCACGGGTAATGCTCTCACCTGGACACGTCTAAGCGGGACTGTGGATTTTGCGGTTACACCCACGACAGCGACAGATCAATCTGCAATCGATGGAACCGCAAATACGACTGGTACGTCTGGGGACGATATGGAAACAACGGCCTCTGGTTCTGTGCGCATTGATGGTACCACGGCGACTTTTCAACTTTGTTTTCCAATCATTGGGCCATCTGGAAATGATGGAATTGAGTTCATTTTATTTGCGGATCCATCTGATCCTGAACTCAGCGTGGTCAAGGAAACAACAACGATTCCAAGTTTTGCAGGGCAGACACTGGACTATACTTTCACTGTTACCAACTCAGGAAATGCAGCTGCGTCCGGTCTCAACATAACTGATTCAAAATGTGCCACAGTTATCAATTTGGACAGTGGTGATTTAAATGGAAATGCATTTCTCGAACCCACTGAAACGTGGATTTATTCGTGTACCTCCATTCCTGTGACGCCACTAGAAGTGCTCGCGGGTGAGGTCGTCAATACTGTTACTGTTCAATATGACGATCCGACAGGCAATGCAGAGCCAGATGCGCAAACCACATTAACTACACCGATCGTTCCGGTTGTTCTTGTTGCGCAGGATGACACCATCCCAAGCATCGCAGGGCTTGTTGGCGGTTCATCGACGGTGAGTGTCCTTGATAATGACTCTGTAAATGGTGCGAGTGTTCATTGAATTCAATCTCAACACCATTGTTTGGCTCAATCGTAGTAGATGAGCAAAATGGTGAAATTAGTGTGGCACCAAATACCGCTCCAGGTGATTATGAAATTGAATATACAATATGTGAGGTATTGAACCCTACGAATTGTGATACGCAAACTGAAACAGTCGTGGTTCATGCATCGCCAGAAATATCACTCATAAAAAATGTTGGAATGGTTGAAGATACTAATTCGAATGGTATTCAAGGCGATTCCGGCGATCGCATTTATTACGAATTTCAAATTGTTAACGTCGGTGATACATCAGTGGCGAATGTAACAGTGAATGATCGCAAACTTGGAGTATTTAACGCGCCTGTAATTCCATCTGCGTTGCGTCCAGGTGAAAGCGCCACTTTAACAGGTTTGTATTATACGATTACAGATACGGACACATTAGCAGGCCAAATTAGCAATGTTGCTGAGGCGGATGGTTTGCCGGTCGCATCTGATGCGCAAGGAAATCCAATAGTTTCTGATGTGTTGATCGATGCAAATACCGGCCAACTCTATGCGCTTGGAGATATTTTGGATCAATCTGATTCTGGAACCAGACCAGATTTAGATAGCAGTGGTAATCCTATACCGATTGCAAACCCTTCTGCCGAAGGAGGTGAAAGCGATGCGACGATATTAAATATCCACATTCCAGAACCAGACCTTTCAATTACTAAGGTCGTTACCGCTGGGCCAACTCAAGTGCAATTGGGGGATGTGGTGCCATATACGATCACCTTGTCTAATGCAGAGTTGGTTGTTGCGTCTGGCATTGATGTGGTGGATGTACTTCCCATTGGAATGATCTACGTGCCAGGCACAGCGCAGGTTGACGATGTTGACGTTGACCCAATTGTAACAGGCCGAACTTTAACATTTTCTGGCCTAAGCGTACCGCCTGTTGGTGATGTAGTGATTACTCTCACAGCGCGAGTTGGTCCAAATTCGGCAATTGGCAAATTGGTGAACCAAGCCACTGCCATTGATCCCGCAACGGGCGCTGCGATGACCAATACGGCATCGGCAATAGTAGAACGCACACCAGAGCATGTGTTTGATTGTTCGGATGTGATCGGCAAAGTGTTCGATGATTACAACCACGACGGTTCGCAAAACCAAGGCGAGCCAGGCTTGGCTGGCGTGCGGATTGTTACGGTTGGTGGTGTATTGATTACGACGGATGAGTTTGGTCGTTATCATGTTCCTTGCGCTGCTTTGCCTGACAAGCATGGTTCGAACTTTATATTGAAACTTGACGAGCGTAGTTTGCCAAGCGGGTATCGTATGACCACGGAAAATCCGCGTGTGATGCGTCTGACGCCTGGTAAATTTGCCAAGATGAATTTTGGCGCTGCAATTTCCAATGTTATTCGGATTGATCTG
>NZ_MDGM01000008.1 GCF_002742285.1 Paramylibacter kogurei | reverse complement strand
CGGTGAAATATCTGACGGGAGCACGGGTGTGGGCGCGCGTGCCTTGGCGCAATATGATCGCGATGATAATAACAGCTACTACTTTGGTTACACGCTTGACCCCGATCGTGAATTTGGTGGCAATGAATTGGTTGGCCGCGACAAGGGATCATTTGTGGCGGGTGCACGGCGACGTTTGAACGATAGCCTGACGGTTTATGGTGAAAACACCTATGATTTATTTGGTGTGCATCGATCGCTCACCTCAACCTATGGCGCGGATTATATCGCCAGTGATTTTTTAACCTTCACAGGTGGGTTTGAATTTGGCCGTGTGCGTGATTCCAGCACCAATACCGAATTTGATCGCAAGGCCTTGTCGCTGGGTTCGATTTATCGCGACGAAGATTTGTCGCTGCGCACGCGATTGGAATATCGCAAGGACGAAGGTTTGGAATCTGGCCAGGACAAAGACGCCGATACGATCGCG
>NZ_MDGM01000007.1:0-427500 GCF_002742285.1 Paramylibacter kogurei | reverse complement strand
GGTGAAAGGCCAATCAAACTCGGAGATAGCTGGTTCTCCGCGAAATCTATTTAGGTAGAGCGTCGCACGAATACCTTCGGGGGTAGAGCACTGGATGGGTAATGGGGACTCACCGTCTTACTGATCCTAACCAAACTCCGAATACCGAAGAGTAATATGCGGCAGACACACTGCGGATGCTAACGTCCGTAGTGAAAAGGGAAACAACCCTGACCTCCAGCTAAGGCCCCTAATTCGTAGTTAAGTGGGAAAGCAGGTGGGACGACCAAAACAACCAGGAGGTTGGCTTAGAAGCAGCCATCCTTTAAAGATAGCGTAACAGCTCACTGGTCTAAATAAGTTATCCTGCGGCGAAGATGTACCGGGGCTCAAACTACGAGCCGAAGCTGAGGATGCACGTAAGTGCATGGTAGCGGAGCGTTCTGTGACATAGAACGCTGTCTCTTTAGTATCTTTGGATATTACGGAGACAATGTTCTGACTGTGAAGCCGGCCTGTGAGGGATCCGGTGGAGTGATCAGAAGTGAGAATGTTGACATGAGTAGCGATAAACAGGGTGAGAGACCCTGTCGCCGAAAGTCCAAGGGTTCCTGCTTAAAGCTAATCTGAGCAGGGTAAGCCGACCCCTAAGGCGAGGCCGAAAGGCGTAGTCGATGGGAAACCGTTTAATATTACGGTGCCAGGAAGATGTGACGGATCGAAAGCGTAGTGACCCCTTATCGGATTGGGGCTGCTGCCGGACGGTTCCAGGAAATAGCCTTCCATTAGATCGTACCCTAAACCAACACAGGTGGACTGGTAGAGAATACCAAGGCGCTTGAGAGAACTGCATTGAAGGAACTCGGCAAAATACCTCCGTAAGTTCGCGAGAAGGAGGCCCTATCAGAACGCAAGTTTTGGTGGGGGGCACAAACCAGGGGGTGGCGACTGTTTACTAAAAACACAGGGCTCTGCGAAGTCGCAAGACGACGTATAGGGTCTGACGCCTGCCCGGTGCTGGAAGGTTAAATGGAGTTGTGCAAGCAGCGAAATGAAGCCCCAGTAAACGGCGGCCGTAACTATAACGGTCCTAAGGTAGCGAAATTCCTTGTCGGGTAAGTTCCGACCTGCACGAATGGCGTAACGACTTCCCCGCTGTCTCCAATGCAGACTCAGCGAAATTGAATTGCCTGTTAAGATGCAGGCTTCCCGCGGTTAGACGGAAAGACCCCGTGCACCTTTACTACAGCTTCACACTGGCATTAGGTCAGACGTGTGCAGGATAGGTGGTAGGCTTTGAAGTGTGGACGCCAGTTCGCATGGAGCCTCCCTTGAGATACCACCCCTGTCTGTCTTGATGTCTAACCGCGGACCATTATCTGGTTCCGGGACCCTGTGTGGCGGGTAGTTTGACTGGGGCGGTCGCCTCCTAAAGAGTAACGGAGGCGCGCGATGGTGGGCTCAGACCGGTCGGAAATCGGTCGTCGAGTGCAATGGCATAAGCCCGCCTGACTGCAAGTCTGACAAGACGAGCAGAGACGAAAGTCGGTCATAGTGATCCGGTGGTCCCGAGTGGAAGGGCCATCGCTCAACGGATAAAAGGTACGCCGGGGATAACAGGCTGATACTGCCCAAGAGTCCATATCGACGGCAGTGTTTGGCACCTCGATGTCGGCTCATCTCATCCTGGGGCTGGAGCAGGTCCCAAGGGTACGGCTGTTCGCCGTTTAAAGAGGTACGTGAGCTGGGTTTAGAACGTCGTGAGACAGTTCGGTCCCTATCTGCCGTGGGTGTAGGAGACTTGATGGGAGTTGCCCCTAGTACGAGAGGACCGGGGTGAACGATCCACTGGTGGATCTGTTGTGGCGCCAGCCGCAGTGCAGAGTAGCTATGATCGGACAGGATAACCGCTGAAGGCATCTAAGCGGGAAGCCCCCCCAGAAACAAGGTCTCCCTTGAGGGCCGTGGAAGACCACCACGTCGATAGGTCGGAGATGTAAGTGCAGCAATGCATTCAGTTGACCGATACTAATTGCCCGATAGGCTTGATTTGATCCAGTAATAGACAGACTAAAGCAAAAATATGCTTAAGCCTGTAATTACACGGAGCTGAAGTCCGGAAAGACACAAAAATCTTTCGTTATTAATGCCTCTCAACGACATATCGTTGAGTGCTTATTCGTTTTGGTGGTCACAGCGCCAGTGAAACACCCGATCCCATCCCGAACTCGGCCGTTAAGCACGGTTGCGCCGATGGTACTGCGTCTTAAGACGTGGGAGAGTAGGTCACCGCCAAAACTAATAAGCACTCATTCCAATAAAAAACGCCCCTTGCAAAACACGCAAGGGGCGTTCTTTATTTGGTGGTAAACTGAAAATTCCTCAAATATAAAAAACAAATTCGTTTAAAATATTTTGAGGAGCGATCCATGCCAAAATCGGAACACGCTTTTAGCTGGCAGTGTTTTTTGATCAGTTGGGGCGACAAATATGCTGACTCAGATATTAACCGCTTGGTTGAAAATATCTCCAAACATGCAAGTTCTGAGCCACGTTTTGTGATGATGACCGATCGAATTCGTGTTGGTGTCGATCCGCGTGTTCAACAAGTTGAATTTCCTGCTTATTTTCTTAATGAAAAACTCCGTGGTCCAGGGTGCCAAGCAAAGCTTGGTATGTTTGAGAAAGGTGTAATGCCGGATGATTTACCCGCAATTTATGTTGATATCGATACAATCATTTTGGGTGATTTGACCAAAGCATTCCAATTTCATGATGTCGACAAAACCATTCAGATCCTTCAAAGTGCTGTGTTGCCATTTTCGGAATTTGCGCGTTTCATTTATAAGCTGACAAAGAAAAAACGTTACGCTCGCGGTAATTCGTCGGTAGTCGTTTTTCACCCTGCGAAATGCCATTTTATTGCGTCAGAATTTCGCAAACGCTTTGATGAATTTGGCGATTTTCATCAACGTCCAATGATTGCGGATGAACGGTTTATAAGTTGGATCGCACAGCCTATGGTGCGAGCACTGCCAAAACATTTTGCCGTAAAATTCCCAACAGAATTTATGTTACATACGAAATTTCTTACATATTTAAAATCTTGTCTACCATGGGTGGTCAGGCGACGCCAAAAACTGGTTGCGGTTACGCTTTGTGGAGTCATTAGTAAGCCTGAGAAACTTGTTACGATGCAAGTTGGTGAAACGTTACGGGACAACAAGAACCGAATTTTGATTTGGAATGACCGTGTTATCGGAGAATTGCGAAAAAAATTGATTTCGTATTACCAATCATAAATCCTGAAAAACTGCACAAAATGCTGTCTGATTAATGCACATGCTCATGTCATTCTCTAATTTAAAGAGAGGACACAAACATGGTTCCAAAACGTTTAGAACAAGATGTGTGGTGGTTCGCCGACGATTTAACGCTTCATGATCCCACTTTGGCGACAGCGCGCAAAACGAAATGGTGGTTAATACCGCTGAATTTCAATCCTTGCGTTACGCGGCGCTGGCGCGCAAAACTGTTGATTTGTGGTGCATTAGCCTCGCGAGGAGATATTGTAGATTAATGAAAACTGTTCTGATTGTTGATGACGATGTCCATATTCGCGATGTTTTGAAATTCGCATTGGGTGATGCGGGTTTTTCTGTTGTCGAGGCAGCGAATGGCAACCAAGCGCTTGGCGTGGTCAAACGCGCGGTTCCAGAATTGATAATTCTGGATATTGGCATGCCCGAAATGGATGGTTTGGAAATGTGTAGGGAATTGCGCAAAACATCACAGGTTCCCATTCTTTTTCTGACAGCACGCAATGATGAAATCGATCGCATTTTGGCGTTTGAACTTGGTGGTGATGATTATCTTTCAAAACCATTTTCACCACGCGAATTGGTGTTGAGAGTGAAAGCGATCTTAAAAAGAGGAAGTGAACCAATTGCGCAAACCGTATCGACCGGTGATCTTGTCGTGGAGCAAGAAACCCATCGTGCAACCTTGAACGGGAAATCATTGGAGCTTACAGCAAGAGAGTTTTCATTGTTAAATCCGCTTGCACAAAACCCGGGGCGCATCTTCACCAAGGGGCAGTTGATGGCGCATATCTATGGCGAAAATATTTATGTCGAAAATCGCACATTGGATAGTCATGTGCGCAATTTACGCGCCAAAGCGCGGGCATTGGGGTGTGATGATCTCGTTGTCACAGCACATGGCATTGGATTTCGGCTTGGGGATTGTGTGTGTCAGTAATGGTTCAGAAATGGCGCCCGACGCTTCGAACACTTATCGCTTTGGTCATTTTGACACTCATGGCATTGCCTGCCATTGGGCTTTTGACCGCACGCCTTACAACCAATCAGTTTGTGCGCGAAACCGAGAGTAGCCTTATCTCTCAGGCAGCGGTATTTGCACAATCATATGCCGCGGAGTTTGTCGAAAACCGTTCCGATGAACTTTACGGAAATGTACTTTCAGCAACGCTTTCGGAATATTATGCGCAACAGTTTCATGCAAAAGTAAAACCAGTGAACACGCGATATTCATCAATATTGCCTGAGCGACCCGATCCCGTTTCGATGCAAGTACCACTCCAAGCCCCATATGATGTCATCGGTGCAAAGCTTTCTACCATTGCACACCAAGCGCAAAAAACATCGCTGGCGGGGTATATCGCGCTCGATTATCTTGGAAATATCATCGCAAGTTCGGGAACCATTCAGGGCAGATTTGTTTCGGTGCCAGAAGTGGACAAAGCATTGCAGGGCGAAGTTTCCACCGTTTTGCGATTTCGTGGTGGGCTTGATGAACGCCACCCGCTTGCATCGCTAAGCAGAGATACCGGATTTCGCGTATTTGTTGCCATGCCGGTCATTGTTGATGAACATGTTGTTGGCGCGGTGTATTTGGCCCGCACCCCTAACAATTTGGGAAAGTTTTTGTTTCGCGAACGGCATACCCTCATTTTGGTTTTTGGGTCGGTGTTAATGGCGGCATCTTTGGTCGGATTTGTGATGTGGCGATTACTGGCAGGGCCAATCAAAGAATTGCAATATCAATCGCAACGGGTGGCCAAGGGCCAATCGGTGATGCTAGAACCTTTGGCACATTACGGCACGAAAGAAGTTGCAGATATGGGACAAAGCTTGCTGTCAATGTCGACAACATTGAACCAGCGATCGGCGGCGCTTCAAACCTATACCGCGCATGTGACACATGAATTGAAATCGCCACTTACATCAATTTCGGGCGCTGTAGAATTATTGCAAGACAGCAGCGAGCGAATGGATAAATCAACGCGCCAAAAATTCATTGCCAATATTGCAGATGACAGTGACCGCATGGCGCGCCTTTTGGATGGGTTGCGCATGTTTGCAGCAACGACGATGACTAATGAAGCACAAGAAACGGAATTTCGACGGGCCGTTGCGCGATATGATGGTCCAGACGGCAAAGTTATTTACAAAGGGAATCCAAATGCCACGCTTCCGATTTCAGATAACGATGCGCATATCTTGATAACACAAATGGCACAAAATGCGTTTCAGCATGGTGCAAAAACAATAACGTTTACATGCGAGAAAAACCGTTTGATTGTAACCGATGACGGACATGGAATTTCACGTCGCAACGCAGAACAGATTTTTGAACCATTTTTCACCACCTATCGCGACAAGGGAGGCACAGGAATGGGATTGGCCATTGTGCGCGGTATCGTCACCGCAAATGGTGGCGAGATTAAATTGTTAGAATCTGCGATGGGTGCGAAATTCGAAATTCAGTTTGAAACACACAATTAAAAGAAATGTGAAATATTTGTGAAAACCCTGATTTTGCACTTGTAGCTTATCCATAGTCACACTAGAAGACCCACAGTTGACGCGGGATGGAGCAGTCTGGTAGCTCGTCAGGCTCATAACCTGAAGGTCGTAGGTTCAAATCCTACTCCCGCAACCAAAACCGCCCTTGAGGCGGTTTTTTTGTATATTTAGTCACCTTTCATTGTCACAATGGCAAAGGTTAGATTTCACAAAAAATTCGTCCGCTCACCTTGTTCTGCGTATCCAAGAGAATTAGATCAAAGATATGAAAAAACTACTCAAGAAGTTTAAAAAATCCCCCAAGGTTGCAGTGTTGCGGTTGGACGGTGTTATCGGAGGTGGATCACGTTTTGGTGGCGCGAGCCTGACAGATGCCGATCTGGCGCCTTTGTTGGAACGAGCGTTTCGCAAAGGAAAACCCGATGCGGTTGCGTTGGCGGTGAATTCACCCGGTGGTTCACCGGTACAGTCATCCTTGATCGGCGCACGAATTCGACGGTTATCATTGGAAACAAACACACCTGTGTTTGCTTTTTGCGAGGATGTTGCGGCATCTGGTGGTTATTGGCTGGCCTGTGCCGCAGATGAAATATTTGTGGATGAAAGTTCGATCGTAGGATCAATTGGCGTGATTTCAGCATCATTTGGTTTTCAAGATTTATTGCAAAAACAGGGCATTGAACGCCGTGTTCATACCGCTGGCAAAGACAAAAGCATGGGCGATCCGTTTCGCGCTGAAAAACCAGAAGATATTGCTCGGCTTAAAGCATTACAAAAAACCATTCATGACAATTTTATCGCCCATGTGAAATCACGGCGGGGCGAAAAATTAGCGGAGTCAGATTTGTTTACGGGCGAAATCTGGGTCGGCGCGTCGGCGGTGGATTTAGGCTTGGTCGATGGCGTTGGTCATTTGGTACCGATGATGAAGTTTCGATATGGCGAAGATGTGAAATTCATCCCCCACGGCAAGAAAAAATCATTGCTCAGCAAGTTTGGTCTTACCGCGGCTTCCAACATCGCATCTTCCATTGAAGATCGCGCAATGTGGTCAAAGTTCGGACTATGACATGGTAAAGGTCGTCACGTTATTTCTAATCTTTGTCGCGGTATTGGCGATATTTGGGAAACTGCGATTGCCCCAACTGCCAAAACCGTTACAACGACGTAAAGTGGCAACAGCACAAAAATGTAAAACATGCGGAACTTACCTGTTCAAGGGAATAGACTGCGCCTGTCAGAAACAGCAAAAATCGGAAAAAGACTGAACATATGGATTGGCTATTTGTAATTGCGGGGCTTGGAATCCTTGTATTCGGCGGTGATTTCTTGGTGCGCGGGGCGGTTGCGCTGGCGACCAAGCTGGGAATTTCTGCACTTGTGGTAAGCCTGACAGTGGTTGCATTTGGCACATCTGCACCCGAACTTTTGATCGCTATTCAGGCAGCATTGGATGGCGTGCCTGAATTGGCGCTTGGCAATGTGGTGGGATCGAATACGGCCAATGTGTTGTTGGTTTTAGGGATTCCGGCGGTTTTGTCAGGGCTGGATATGAAAAACGTTCACACGGAACGTAATTTCTTTCTGATGCTATTTGCATCGCTGATATTCATTGTGCTGTGTTTCACAACCCCATTGAAAGCATGGCAAGGCGCGCTGTTACTTGTATCGCTATGCGCAATTTTATTTTCTGCCTACAAAGAGGCGATGGGCTCACGCGCAAAGCTTAAGGAGCTGGAATCCGAAGTAGACGACGAAAATATTAGCAACAAAAAAATGGCGATATTTTTGCTGGTTGGGTTGGTATCCTTACCCCTGGGTGCGCATCTGTTAATCGAGGGCGCAACGAGTATCGCACATGCGTTTGGTGTGTCTGAGGCGATCATCGGCTTGACCTTGGTTGCGCTTGGCACTTCGTTACCTGAATTGGCAACGACGGTGATGGCCGCGCTGCGCAAAGAACCTGCCGTGGCGATTGGTAACGTCATTGGATCAAACATGTTCAACCTGCTCGCAATTCCTGCGATCGCAGCGTTTGTTGCACCATTGCCCGTGCCAGCAGAGTTTTTCCGCGTTGATTTGTGGGTCATGCTTGGCGCGTCGCTTTTGATGATACCATTCGTTTTGCTACACTGGAATTTGACCCGTATCTGGGGCGCGTTATTTGTTGTTGGATATGTGTTTTACGTGATGTTTTTGCTGGGATAACCGAAAGGACGCAATGTGGGATATCAAGGGGCGCTAATCACTGGTGGTTCACTTCGATTAGGACGCGCTATGGCAATTTCGATTGCACAGCGCGGGATCCCAGTAGCGATACATTATTCCTCAAGCAAAAATGACGCGGAAAAAACAGTTTCTGATATTGTTGACGCTGGCGGACACGCCGTTGCGGTGCAGGCTGATCTGTTGGATCATGAACAAACAGAAACGCTTGTTTCACGCGCGAGTGATGCCTTGGGGGCGAAAATATCGGTGCTGGTGAATAACGCCTCAATTTTTGAGTATGACACGATCACAACCGCAACGCGTAAATCATGGGATCGCCATATCGATTCCAATTTGTGGGGGCCATTTGCATTGATCCAAGAAATGGCAAAGCAAGCACCCCAAGCAACCAAAAACGAACGTGGAGAATTGAATGCACAGGCTTGCGTGATCAATATGGTGGATCAGCGCGTGCGCAAGCTTACGCCAGAATTCATGACCTATACGCTGGCCAAGGCAGGATTATGGACATTGACCCAAACCGCAGCTCAGGCATTGGCCCCGCATATTCGCGTCAATGCAATTGGCCCAGGGCCAACATTGCAAGGTGCGCGTCAATCGACACAACATTTCGAAGCACAACGAAAGAATACGATTTTACAGCGCGGTTCCGATGTCGATGGAATTGTGAGCGCAATGAATTATCTGTTGGATGCACATGGCGTGACCGGACAGTTGATCTGTGTTGATGGTGGCCAACATTTAGCATGGCAAACGCCAGATATTATCGGTGTGGAATGATCAATTCGCGCTGGTTTCAAAGTGCCGTTACGGCAAAAGCGATTCGAATTGTCCACTTTGCTTTGTCAAATTCATCATTTGTTAAAAAATGTTAATGTTTTCAAGAATTTGCTCTCAATTCAAAAAGAAAGTCGTTTATTTTCAATAGCTTAAATTTCTGCCTAAATATTAAGCAATTCGCAGAAACCTGCTAAATTAAACAAAATTTTCTGGGTGGGTGAAAGTTATACAGAGAGTTATCCACAGAAACCGTGGACATAATTTTTCTTGTGTGTGGATGGTTTTCAGTGCAGCCAAGTTCAGAATCAGTCATGTTGGAACAATGAACAATCAGCCAAACAAAACTGACCTCGAAGAAGAGGGAAAGCTTGCAGATCAAGCCGATGTCCCCAATGGGTATTTGCGTATCAAAGAATATGTGCAAACCCTAGATGGTTCACCCGGCGTTTATCGAATGCTGGATAAAGATGGCGCTGTGTTATACGTGGGCAAAGCGCGCAATCTGAAAAAACGTGTGTCGTCATACGCCAAACCAACGGGTCATTCGGCGCGGATCGGGCGCATGATTTCAGCGACTGCATCCATGATGTTTTTGACAACACAGACCGAAACAGAGGCGTTGTTGCTTGAACAAAATCTGATCAAACAGCTTAAGCCAAAATACAACGTTTTGTTGCGTGACGACAAAAGTTTCCCAAATATCAAGGTTACGATTGAACACGACTATCCGCAAATTGAAAAACACCGTGGCCGCAAACCAAAAGGTGCGGAATATTTCGGACCCTTTGCATCGGCGGGTTCGGTCAATCGTACGCTGCATCAATTGCAAAAGATTTTTTTGCTGCGAAATTGTTCCGACAACATTTTCAACAGCCGTACACGCCCCTGTTTGCAATATCAAATTGCGCGATGTTCGGCCCCTTGTGTTGGGAAAATATCGAAAGAGGATTATGGCGTGCTGGTATCGGATGCGATGCGGTTTTTGTCTGGAAAATCAACACGCATACAAGAAGAGCTTGCCCAGAAAATGCAAGAAGCCAGCGCAAATATGGAATTTGAACGCGCTGCTGGGTATCGAGATCGCATTCGTGCGTTGACAAATATTCAAGGGTCGCAGGGAATTAACCCACAATCAGTCCCAGAGGCAGATGTGATCGCACTTCATCTTGAGGGTGGTCAGGCCTGTATTCAGGTGTTTTTTATCCGCGCCAATCAAAACTGGGGTAATCGGGCCTATTTTCCACGCACGGGTTCGGGCGCGGATGCAGATGAAATCCTAGAAAATTTTATCGCTCAGTTTTATGATAATAAAACGCCGCCGAAACAATTGCTCTTGTCGAATGACGTGGCAAATGTGGATTTGTTACAAGATGCCCTGTCGCAAAAAGCAGGACGCAAGGTGGAATTAATTGTCCCACAGCGCGGTGAAAAGGCGGAACTGGTGTTGAACGCCCATCGCAATGCGCGTGAATCGCTGGGACGTCGGATGTCCGAAAGTGCCGCGCAGGCAAAATTGTTGGATGGTTTGGCAGATGCCTTTAACCTTGATCAGCCACTAAATCGCATAGAAGTTTATGACAATTCACACATCCAAGGGGCACATGCCGTTGGTGCAATGATCGTGGCGGGACCAGATGGTTTTCAAAAATCATCATATCGCAAATTCAATATTAAATCAGAAGACACCACACCAGGTGATGATTTTGGCATGATGAAAGAGGTTCTGTTACGCCGTTTCAAACGGTTGTTAGCAGAAGACCCGGATCGCCAAACAGATGTCTGGCCAGATTTATTGCTGATTGATGGTGGAGCAGGGCAGGTTTCTGCAGTGGCACAGATTATGGCCGAACTTGGCGTCGATGACGTGCCATTTATTGGCGTTGCAAAGGGTGAAGATCGCGACAAAGGCAAAGAAGAATTTTATCGCCCCAACATGCGTCCATTTGCATTGCGCCGTAATGATCCCGTTTTATATTTCATTCAACGATTGCGCGACGAAGCACATCGTTTTGCGATTGGAACCCATCGCAACAAACGATCCAAAGCCATTAGCGCGAACCCGTTGGACGATGTGGTTGGTGTTGGGGCCGCGCGTAAAAAGGCATTGCTGGCACATTTTGGTTCAGGAAAAGCCGTTTCACGCGCCGCGCTCAAAGACCTCAAGGCGGTGGATGGTGTTTCTGATGCATTGGCGCAAACTATTTACGACTTCTTCCATGACAAGGGGTAAATGTTTGTTTAGACATTTATCCAATAATACGGCGAGCTTTTCGCCAAATTGCAGGAGATAAGCTTGAACTGGAATATCCCCAACATTCTGACCTTGTTGCGCCTGTTGGCGGCACCTGGGGTGGCAATTATGTTTTTGTATTTCACCCGCCCTTGGGCAGATTGGTTTGCATTGGTTTTGTTTGTATCCGCAGCAGTTACTGATTTTTTCGATGGGTATTTGGCGCGAAAATGGAACCAAGAATCCAATTTTGGCCGCATGATGGACCCCATCGCAGACAAGGCAATGGTGGTCATCGCGTTAATGGTGTTGGTTGCATTATATAGCTTGAACCCTTGGATATTGTTACCTGCAACACTGATTGTGTTTCGCGAAGTATTTGTATCAGGGTTACGAGAATTTTTGGGTGCGGATGCGGAAAAATTACAAGTGACCAAACTTGCGAAATGGAAAACCACTGCACAGATGATCGCAATCGCTGTTTTGTTCGCCAAGGGTGTTTTTGAACATTACTACATTGGTCTAACAATCGGGATGGACGACGATATGGTAAACGATATCTTGTCTGGAAAAATCGATGATGAATTGGGGCTTGTGAATATGCAGCTTGGCAGTGAAATTTCATTTTCAATTGGGCGCGTGCTTTTGGGCATTGCGGCGGTGCTGACGCTTATTACGGGGTATGACTATTTCCAAAAATCCATTCCATATTTGCGCGATGATAAAAAATGAAACTGAACGTTTTATATTTTGCTTGGGTGCGTGAACGCATTGGCATTGCGTCAGAATCTGTTGAAACACAGGCGGGTTCGATCAACGAATTGATTGATGAATTATGCGCGCGCGAAGAACGCTATGCGGCTGCATTTAGCGACAGAAGCGTTTTGCGTGCCGCAATTGATCAAACGCTTGTGCCGTTTGAAGCTACGCTAACCGATGCAACCGAGGTTGCGTTTTTTCCACCGATGACAGGCGGTTAAAATGTCTGTTCATGTGCAAACGGATGATTTTGACTTGGGTGCAGAAGTATCGAAACTATCGTCTGATCCAAGCGTTGGCGCGGTGGTGAGTTTTACGGGTATTGTGCGCGATGCTGCGCAATCTGGGCTTATCTCGATGGAACTGGAATGTTACCCGGGGATGGTCGAACAAGCGTTGAATGATATTGAAATTAAGGCGCGAAACCGTTGGGATCTTAAGGCGAGTGTTATAATTCATCGCATTGGGAATTTAAAACTTGGCGAACAAATCATGATGGTGGCAACAGCATCGCCTCATCGCCAAGATGCATTTGAAGCAGCAGAGTTTTTGATGGATTACCTGAAAAGCGAAGCGCCGTTTTGGAAAAAAGAGCATTTCCAAGATCACGCCAAATGGGTTGATGCGCGTGAAACGGATTTACAAAGCCTGAAACGCTGGCAGGATTAACCGCGCTCTTCCAAAGTGGTGCGCAGGTGATCAACCTCGCGGCGCGCTTCACCAAGCCCAGCCATCGCCGCATCCAGTTCGGCCTGCGTTTGAGCAAGCTTATTTTTCAATTCCCACTCGCGATCATGCAGCAATTGTTCGGCCTCGTCTTTTTGCAATTCTGCCTCATGAAGCCGATTTGCCAGATCATCAATTTCACCCATGTTGGCCGCGTTAATGCGATTCAAACTCCCGTAGCCCCAGCGCAAAATCCAGCCGAGTAGGAATGCCGCAAAGAGAACGACTGCGATGATGATGATAAGCTGTGTGCGATCCATTATTCGGAACCTTCTGATTCAAGTAAGCGAAATGCAATGCGGCGGTTGGCGGCGCGGCCTTCTTCGGTGGCGTTATCGGCGATGGGTTTTTCTGGGCCGTAACCCTTTGCTGTCAAACCCGAGGTTAAGATACGTTGTTCCAACAATGCGGACAATACGGATTCTGCGCGTTGTTGGCTGATGCTCAGGTTCAACTCTTCGCTGCCTTGGCTGTCTGTGTGGCCTTCGATTTCGAATTTTGCATCGGGGCATTTGCGCAATATGTCTGCAATTTCGCCAACCACTTTTAAGCTTTGGGCATCAATACGTGCGGATGATGGGGCAAAGTTGATTTGTTCACGCGCCAATAACGCAGTGATCCCTTGTTCGCATTCCTGCGGGGTGGGCTCTTTGTCCACGACATAAAGCGTTTCATCAAAATTAACGTCGATCTTGTAATTTCCTTTGCCGCCAATTCGCACGGATAATGCGCGTGATACTTCGGAGGGAACGGACGGTGTTGCGCCAATTCCTTTGACTTCGACGGTGTCGGCACGCACGATCAGGCTACCGTGGTGAAGTTTTGATAACGCTTCCAGCCCCCCCAAGATACGCACAGGCCAACCAGGTTCCAAGTTTTCATCAACCCGTGTTTTCAAAAATACCTGTTCGTTGCCAAACAACGATTGTGCGAATGTATCAATGGCAAGTTTTGTATCTTCTGTTGGGACACGCCCGCGCAGTTGAACAACGCCCTCGGGGCTTTTGGTTGCGATAAATTCAGGAACTTCGATACCAGCATCGGTATTGGTGTCGATGATTTTCGGGGGCAAAACAGCGTGAAGTGAAAATAATTCGGGCAGAGAGTTTTCCAGTTCACCAACAACGGAATCAAATGTTTCTTGGCTGGCATCCTCTGATGCAACCAGTGAAACATCAGAATCTGTAAAGCTTAACGTTCCCCCACCCAAATTTTGCAACGCATCAACGGCGAGCGAAATGGCACGTGCCCAATCGGTTGTTGGCACGCCAAGACCGATATTACACGATGGCTTGCCGCGTAAATTCACATCAGAAATTGAGCGCAGAATTTTTGATCTGGTTGATTGAGTATCCGCAGAACAGGCGGTTAAATCCGCAACATCGCCATCAATGGTTAGGCGAAATGTGAATGGTGCAATCACAGGGCGCGGCGAAGAAATATTCATGGTCAACGCAACATTGGATGGTTTGCTACTGGTCAAAAACTGTTCTGTATTTTGTTTTTCAGTAACAGATTCAGTCACCGCTGTGACTGTGACGCGATCAGGTGAAATGCTGATTTTTGAACGCGGCAATTTTTTGAGAATTTCCAAACCGTAAGTTAAGGAACGTTCCCAAGCAGCACCCACAGGATGATCCGCAATTTCCAACATATCCGCGACTTCGCTTGAATCGGCCAGTTGAGTTGCGAAATCCAAAATACGTTCGCGCCCAGTTGATTGCGGTATCAGACCGATAAGCGATATGCGATCTTCGTTGCGCAACATTTCAAGCGTGAAACGTGGCGGTTCAATTGCGTTGTTTTTGGCAATCACAACATCATCGCGCACACGCGACATCTGCACAGCGGTGCCCAAGGTTTCCAATGCTTTGAATCGGCTCGCTTCATCTGGGGCAAGCCCAGACAAATGCACCAACATTCCATCGGTGCGGATATCGGCCCAATCTTGGCCAGCGGCCCGCAATGTTTCTGTGGTGTATTTTTGTGTGAAATTTTCCAACACATTAACCGCACGCATGCCGACAAAATAACAGCCTGTGCCAACCAGAATAAAACATATGGCGCCAAAGAGAAGGGCGGTGCGATGCATGTTGAGTGCCTTTTATCGTATTTCAAAGTTGTCTAAATGAACTGTCAGAATCGTTCAAGCAATGCTTACAAAAGTTTTTGCGACAATGGCCAAAGTTAGGCCGACAACAACTATCAGTCCAGCGTCGCGGTTTGCACGAAATAGTTTTAGGCAAATTTCTGCGTTTTCAATATCCAAAATGCGCAATTGCCACGCCAAATGCCAGCCAAACGCCCAGAGCGTGGTAATGGTAATCAACAGCGAGATTAAATTTATGGATGTTGAAAATGCAAAAACAACGGCGCCGCCCATGCAAATGATCGTTAGGACCAGAAATCCAAATAACCATGTTGGCGTTGATTTTCCAAATAAACGTGCTGTTGATTTTACACCAATCAATGCATCGTCTTCTTTGTCTTGCAATGCATAAATTGTATCATAAAACAGCGTCCAAAATATGCCTGCAATATATAATGCAACTGGTGCAGTGCCAAGTGAACCATGAACAGCCGCCCATCCCAATAGCGCGCCCCAATTGAAGGCCAGCCCCAAAAAAATTTGTGGCCACCATGTGAACCGTTTGGCAAAAGGATAGATGACAACCGGAACAAGTGCCGCAATGCCAAGCATGGTTGAAAACGGATTGAAAGATAACAGTATGACAAAGGCGATCAGCGCCTGACAAATCATCCAAACCGCTGCTTGGCGCGTGTTGACCTGACCTGATGGGATTGGGCGCGATTTTGTGCGCGCAACCTTTGCGTCAAAATCACGATCTGAAATATCATTCCACGTGCACCCCGCACCGCGCATCAAAAATGCACCCATTGCAAATGCAATAAAATACCAAAGATCATTCCAATTTGGCGTCGCTTCACCATGCCATTTTGCCAGCAAGTATCCCCACCAACATGGCAATAATAATAACCATGTACCCGCCGGGCGATCCGCCCGCGAAAGCCGTAAATAAGGACGTGTCCATTTGGGCGCATACCGATCAACCCAATTATTATCCGTCGCATCCGCGACACGACCGGTTTCAGAATTTTCTGTTGCGGAGGCGGTTCTCGGCTCTGGCGTCTTTTGGTTTTCGATCATACAATCGGCCCATGAATAAGAAAGCAAATATCAGGCTCTTTGTAGACGCGCCAATGGGGGTGGGGCAATCGGTTTCGCTTAATCGCGACCAATCGCACTATCTGTTCGGGGTGATGCGGTTGAAAACGGGTGATCTGTTGGAAATTTTCAATGGCCAAGACGGCGCTTGGTTGGCTGAAATTGCACAAGCAGGCAAACGCGCAGGCGAATTGATATGTCGCGAAAATTCGCAGCCACAATCAATGCCCCCTGATTTGTGGTTGTTATTCGCACCCATAAAACGTGCACGTACAGATTTCATTGTTGAAAAGGCAACGGAGTTGGGTGTGTCACAAATTCAACCCATTACCACGGATTTCACGAATTCGGATAAAATCCGACAGGATCGGTTGCAAGCCCATGCGCTTGAGGCCGCTGAACAATGTGGAGGCACATATGTTCCACCAGTCAAGCCATTGGAAAAGCTGACTAAACTGTTGCAAGATTGGCCCAGTGATCGCCAAATTCTGTTTTGCGATGAAACCAGCGCTGGCAAAGCCAAGACAGATTTCGCAAATTCGCCGCGGGACAAGTGGGCAATTTTGATCGGGCCAGAAGGTGGATTTTCGCAAGCGGAAATCGAACGTCTGCGCGGTTTGGAATTCGTGACATCAATGTCCCTAGGGCCGCGCATCTTGCGCGCGGATACGGCCGCAGTTGCGGCAATCACATTATGGCAAAATGCCCGAGGAGACTGGCGATGAATTTTATTCGCCCAGAACTAAAAGAATTACTGATGCAATGGCGCGAAGTCATCTTGCTCGTTGCGATTGTTTTGATCAGTGCTGTGTTCTTTTTAACAGGAACAGGATTGATACGGATCATAACCATCGGTTTGATCGTGATCGGCGCAGGTTTTTTATATCCTGCAATCCGTCAAGCGCGGACAGCCGCGTCAAAACAAAGCGTTGGCGTGGTTGAAATTACCGAGCGGCGCATTCGATATCTGAGCCCTGATATGGGCGCGGAAATATCTGCGAATGATTTAACCTCTGTTGAAATTGAATCGCGTGATGTGAATACACCGCTGGAAGATGTGTCATGGATTTTTCGTGATAAACATGGATATACCATGCGTATCCCATCAGGAGCAGAGGGCGCGCGTGGCTTGCTAGATGCGATTTCATCTCTGCCTGGTGCGGATCTTGATGCCGTCGTGCGAGCCATGGGTTATCCGCAAAAAGCACTGTTCACGATTTGGAAAAAGAACTGACATAATTTCGCAATCCCTTGCGCAAGACGCATTGCTTTGATTAGGTCGCTGCAACTTTGAAATTTGAAATGGAACGCGCATGTCTATCCCACAATCTGGCGGTGGCCCAATTGAAAATCGCAATCAGCTTGCCGAATATCTAGAGGCTGGGAACAAGCCAGAAAGCGATTGGCGTATCGGAACCGAACATGAAAAATTCGGATATTGTAAGCCGAAAAAACTCCCCCTGCCTTATGATGGGGAATGTTCCATTTTGGCGATGCTGGAAGGTTTGCGCGATACCTATCATTGGGAACCCGTCACCGAGGCTGGCAATCTGATTGGTTTGGTTAAGGATGGCGCGAATATTTCGTTGGAACCTGGTGGTCAGCTTGAATTGTCTGGCGCGCCGCTGGAAACAATTCACGAAACCTGCGACGAGGTGAACACGCACTTGCGTGAAGTGCAAACAATTGCAGATAAAATCAATGCAGGATTCATCGGGCTTGGAGCAGCGCCGATTTGGTCACACGAACAAATGCATATGATGCCCAAGGGACGCTATCGATTGATGACCGATTATATGGGGCGCGTGGGTACGCATGGTACACAGATGATGTATCGCACCTGTACTGTTCAGGTGAATCTGGATTTTAAATCAGAATCCGACATGGTGAAAAAATTCCGCGTGGCGCTGGCGTTACAATCCGTGGCGGTTGCGCTTTTTGCCAATTCTCCGTTTTTTGATGGCAAGGTAAATGGCCACAAAAGCTGGCGTTCACGGGTTTGGCGCGGTTTGGATGATGCGCGTACTGGGACGTTGCCGTTCGTATTCGAAGATGGCATGGGCTTTGATCGCTATGTTGATTATGCGCTCGATGTGCCGATGTATTTTGTTTATCGCGATGGAAAATATATCGACGCGCTCGGCCAATCATTTCGCGATTTTATGCAAGGTAAACTACCCGCCTTGCCGGGCGAGGTTCCAACCCTGTCCGATTGGGCGGATCATCTGACCACGATTTTCCCAGAAGCACGGATCAAGAAATTTATGGAAATGCGTGGTGCGGATGGTGGCCCATGGCGGCGCATATGTGCGTTGCCAGCATTTTGGGTTGGCTTGATGTATGACGCCAACGCATTGGACGGGGCATGGGATATCTGCAAAGATTGGGATTTGGAGACACGCGAAGGATTGCGCGTGGCGGCATCTGTGGATGGATTGCAGGCACAATTTGGCGATATCAAAATGCTGGATTTGGCAACGCGCGTATTGGAATTATCCAAGGCCGGATTGGCCGCACGCGCACGTGCTGGTGCGGGTGGGTTGATTCCAGATGAAACGCATTTCTTGAATGCGCTTCAAGAAAGCATCGATACGGGCATCACACCAGCCGATGAATTATTGGCAAAATACAATGGCGAATGGGCTGGTGATTTGTCGAAAATTTACGACGAATACAGTTATTGATTTATTTCTTGCCGATTTTTGGTTCGGTGCCATTCATCAGGCGCGATATATTCGCGCTATGGCGCCACCAAATTAATGCGGCAAGAATAATGCCCAATCCAATCGCGCTTGGCATGCCAAAGACGTAAAACCAAATCGGTGTTAATGCAGCGGACACAAGCGCCGCCGCCGATGAAATTCGCCCAACAATTGCGGCGGCCAGCCATGAGAAACATGCCGCCAACCCCGTTGGAAAGCTAAGCGCCAGAACGATGCCAAGGAATGTTGCAACACCCTTGCCGCCTTTGAATTTTAACCAAATCGGAAAACAATGTCCAAGGAATGCAAATAGCCCTGCAATTTGTGCAGCCGCAGAACCAAACAAACCATGCGCAATTAGAACCGCAACACCGCCTTTGCCAGCATCAAAAATGAGCGTAAGGAACGCCGCGAATTTGTTGCCAGTGCGCAGAACATTTGTGGCACCAATATTACCAGATCCAATATCGCGTAAATTGCCAAGCCCCATGATCCGCGCCAAAACCATGCCAAACGGGATGGAGCCAAGCAAATAGGCCAGAACAGCAACCAAAATTGCATGCATCAGTGATAGATCAAATATTGGGAACATTATGCGGTATAAACCTCTTGGCCAGCGACAAATGTATGCAAAACCTTACCCTGCATGCGTCGCCCGTCAAAGGGTGTATTTTTGGATTTCGATTTAAGTTGTGTGCGATCCATCACAAATGGTTTGTCTGGATCAAACACCACCAAATCGGCGGGTGCACCAATGGCGATGCGCCCTGCGTCCAAACCAAGCAAATTAGCAGGGTTCAACGACAACGCTTTCCACAGCGTTGGCAAATCCATGTATTCGCCATGGATCAATTGCATTGCCGCTGGCAGCAATGTTTCCAGTGCGATCGCACCTGATGCGGCACCTTCAAATGGCAAACGTTTGCTTTCGGCATCTTGTGGGGTGTGCATAGAGCTGATGATATCTATCAATCCTGACGCTACCGCTTCGACCAAGGCGATGCGGTCATCCTCGCTTCGCAGTGGTGGTTTGATTTTAAAGAATGTTGGGTAACCTTCGATATCGATTTCGTTCAGTGTCAGGTGATGGATGGATGCACCCGCCGTCACCCGCAGACCTTTGTCTTTGGCACGTTTGAGGATCGGCAATGAAACTGCGGTGGACAGCTGATCAATATGCAAGCGTGCGCCCGTCATTTCGACCAAGGTCATGTCACGCTGTAATTGCAACCTTTCCGCCATCACCGAAACCGCTGGCAAGCCAAGTTTGGTGGCGAGTGCACCAGATGTGGCGACCGCGCCGTTGGACAGGTTGGGGTCTTGTGAATGGGACAAAACCAATGCGTTTTGCGAATTGGCATATGTCAGACAACGTGCGAAAATTTTATTGTCAGTGATGACATGATCGCAATCGGTGAATGCCACGGCACCTGTGTCTTGTAAAAATCCGATCTCTGCCATTTCGCGCCCTTCGCGATTTTTGGTCAGGGCGGCCATTGGCAATACATTGACACGGCTGTCTGAAACCGCACGACGATATACGAATTCCAGCGTTTCTGGGCTGTCGATTGCGGGGCTGGTATCGGGGCGGATAACCATCGTTGTCACCCCACCAGCGGCCGCGGCGGCGCCAGCGGAGCTAAAGCTTTCTTTGTGGCGCTCACCCGGTTCGCAAACTTTTACACCAATGTCGATGATGCCTGGTGCAAGACATTTACCACCACAATCAACCGTGCGTTTCGCGCCGATCACGGGGTTTGGGATATCCATGATTTTGCTGATCTTGCCATCATCAATCAGGATGGAACCCAACGTATCGCTGCCTTGTTCTGGGTCGATGATACGGGCATTTTTCAACAAAATTGTCATGATGATTGTCCTGTTAATTTTGCGCGCATCTCTGCCGCATTTTCAACACCGATAAGGTTTCGCCCACTTCCTGCGCGCCCAGTAAAGCGAACAGTCGCACCAAATCCTTGAATTTTGCGAATGCTGGACAACTGGACGGGGTGCCCATGTTTGACATACACGGCACGATCCGTGATCAGCCATTCTTGCTTGCGATTCAACAGGAATGTTATCACCGTACCCATTGTCAGTGCAGCAATAACCAAGTTCACCGTTCTCAAATCAACGATCAGATCGCTTGCCATGGCAAGGATCATACCAACAGCGGCGACGCCAAAAACGGTAAACACGTTGTTTTTCACCCAAGCTTGCGATGAAAATTTGCCCCGAAACATGATGGTTTCTTGTGGATCGAGTTTTGGTGGCCATGCGGTGGATAGCGGGGCGATTGGCCTATTATCAATCATATCGCTCACAATTTCTGCGGGCGTGTCGTCGGATTCTTTGTCATTATCGACTTTGCGGTTCATACCATCACGCCTTTGGTCGATTTTTTCGCGCGGTGGTTTCGTGCCAATAAATCCATCGCCGCCATGCGCACAGCCACGCCCATTTCAACCTGTTCTTGGATTACGGATCGGCTGATGTCATCTGCGATTTCGCCGTCGATTTCGACACCGCGGTTCATGGGGCCAGGATGCATGACAATCGCGTCGTCCTTTGCATTGGCCAATTTTTCAGCGCTCAAACCCCAGCGATAATAATATTCACGCTCACTTGGAATAAACGCGCCATCCATGCGTTCGCGTTGCAGGCGTAACATCATCACGACATCAACATCTTTGAGGCCTTCGTTCATATCTTCGTAAACTTCGACCCCGAATTTATCGATACCGGCGGGTAATAATGTGCGCGGCGCAACCAGACGAATGCGGCTTTCCATTTTATTGAGCAGGAAAATATTCGAACGCGCAACGCGGCTATGGGCGATATCACCACAAATGGCCACGTTTAATCGGTGTAATCGTCCCTTTGATCGACGGATTGTGAGCGCATCAAGCAATGCTTGTGTGGGATGTTCATGGCGCCCATCACCTGCGTTAAGGACCGCACAATTCACCTTTTGCGACAGCAAATCCACCGCACCGCTTTCAGGATGGCGTACGACCAGCAAATCGGGGTTCATTGCATTCAGTGTCATCGCAGTATCAATCAGGGTTTCGCCCTTTTTGATTGATGACGCACCCAGTGCCATGTTCATCACATCCGCACCCAGCCGTTTCCCAGCCAATTCAAAACTGGCCTGTGTGCGGGTGGAATTTTCAAAAAACATGTTGATTTGCGTCATGCCTGCAAGCGCATTTGAATGCTTTTGTGGCTGTCGGTTCAATTCGACATATTCATCGGCGAGGTCGAGAATGGCATTTATATCAGAAACAGATAGGTTTTCGATGCCCAGAAGATGCGCGGCGGTAAAATCCATTGTTCATCCTTGCTGATAATTTTTCGCGTTATACCAGCCCTTTTGCACAAGACAAGAGGTTTACGCCAGCGCATTGCCAACTTATCCTGAATGCACATCGCAAAAGGATTCTTTACCAGTGACCGCGCATCTGGATTATTTCGCCGCAAAGGCAGCCCTTGAATGGCTGTATGATTTGGGTGTGGATGAAACCATCGGCGAAAAACCTGTGAATCGTTATGATGAACCTGCGAAAAAACCAGCGTTTAAAATGGGGGCAACATCCAATATTGCCCCGATTGAAGTCATCCCACAGGTTTTGCCGGCTCAAGACGCCGCACCAGATGTTGCACGTATGATGGCGCAAAAATGCGAAACATTGGATTCATTGCGTGATGCAATGGCGGTGTTTGATTTGTGTGCGTTGAAAAAAGGTGCGCGTAATTTGGTTTTTGCCGATGGCAGCACAAATGCACGCGTGATGATCATTTCCGAATCCCCAAGCCGCGAAGAAGATATTCAAGGCAAACCGTTCTTGGGTCCAGACGGTGCATTATTGGAAAAAATGTTTAACGCAATCGGTCTGAGCCGTGATGGTCAAACCGATAAGGACGCACTTTATCTGACATGTGCAATGCCGTGGCGCCCCCCGCGCAGCCGTCATGCCAATGGGGCAGAGATTGAAATGATGGTCCCGTTTTTGGAACGCCATGTGCAATTGGTCAAACCTGATGTTTTGGTGTTGATGGGCAATACCGCCTGTCAGGCGGGATTGGGGAAAACCGGCGTTTCGCGGCTTCGCGGGAAGTGGTCGGATGTGTTTGGTGTTCAAACAATTGCGATGGTGCATCCGCATGGATTGTTGCGCGACCCGTTGAAAAAACGTGATTCATGGGCGGATCTTTTGGCAATCAAATCGAAATTGGCGGGATGAAATATGGGCATTGATGAAAGCAAAACATTTATTCCCGTGCGGATCGCGATTTTAACGGTGTCTGATACGCGCGGTTTGGATGATGATCGTTCGGGCGATGTGTTGGAAAAACGCGTTATTGATAGCGGGCATGAACTGGCCGCGCGCAATATTGTGATTGATGATCGCGCGCTGATTGCAAAACAACTTCGCGATTGGTGCAATGATGAAAATATCGATGCGATTATTTCAACAGGTGGCACAGGGCTAACCGGGCGTGATGTCACGGTCGAAGCCCATCGCGATGTTTACGAAAAAGAGATTGATGCCTTTTGCACGATGTTCACGATGTTATCATATGAAAAAATTGGAACATCTGCGGTGCAATCACGTGCCACCGCTGGGGTTGCGAATGGCACATATTTATTTGCCCTGCCAGGAAGCCCGGGCGCATGCAAGGATGGTTGGGATGGCATATTGAAATATCAACTGGATGCACGCCACATGCCTTGTAATTTTGTCGAAATCATGCCCCGTCTGGCAGAACATATTCAACGGAAATAATGAATGTCAGAATTTGAATTGCTGACCGATTGGCCGGAATGTTCCGTATCTGTCGTTGGAATTGTCATACAAGACGAATTGCAAAGAGCGGTCATTCAACTGCGCGATAATTTTCCAAATGTTGGTGCTGGTGGGCGTTGGGGGATGTTTGGCGGCCATATGGAAGATGGGGAAACAACCCTTGAAACAGCGATGCGTGAACTCACTGAAGAAACGGGTTTGGAGGTCGACGCAAACTGCCTAATGCCATTTGTGCGCTTTGTGCCGCGCGATGGTTATCAAGCGTATCACTACATTTACCATCTCCAAAAACCGATTGCACCCAAACAGATCGCAATATCAGAAGGTGCGGGTTTTGCCTTTATCACGTATTCACAAATGCGCGATTTTGATATGTTACCCTCAAATATCCTTGTTTTGAACCATTTGCACCGTTTGAATAAATTTGCGATTTAACGACGGAATGTTAATCTTGACGCGTAATACCAACAGTTAATGTTTTAGGGATTTCAAATGCGGTTCTTTACGCGAAGCTTGCTTGGCATGTTTATTACAGCGCTGACTGTAATACTGTTGTTTGCTGCGTTTTATGTGGTGACACAGGCCATTCAAGAACGAAATGCCAAGGGAAATCGCATAAGACAAGCAAATGAACGCGTATTTGCGGTGAATGTAGCGCCCATCGAAATTCAAAATATAGCACCCGTAATCACCACCTTTGGCGAGGTCGTTTCAGGGCGCACATTGGAATTGCGTGCCGCAGCAGCAGGGACTTTGGTGCAAATGGCACCAAGTTTTCGCGACGGTAGCTTTGTGAAACAAGGCGATTTGTTATTCCAAACAGATCCTGCGATTTTTCAGGCAAATCTTAACCTCGCAAATGCAGAGCTTGCCGATGCAAAGGCGGAATTGGAACAGGCAAATAATGCGTTGCTTTTGGCCCAAGATGAGCTTGCCGCCGCTGAGGTACAATTTAGCCTTCGTATCCAAGCATCGGATCGCCAACGTGTTTTGATTGAACGCAAATTGGGGACAGAAGCAAATTTAGAAGCAGCTGAATTATCGACATCTGCCGCACAACAAGCATTGCTGGCAAAACGTCAAGCTTTGGCAGACGCACAGGCGCGGATCAGTTCGGCCGAAAACGCATTGGCACGCGCAACCATTAACCAACAAGAAGCATCGCGCAAATTAGATGAAACCACAGTTACAGCAAAATTTGATGGCGCATTGAGCGAAGTCACTGGCGTTTTGGGGGGGCTGGTGAGCGTCAATGAACAGTTGGCAAACCTGATTGACCCCACAGCGCTAGAGGTATCATTGCGCATTTCAACACAGGAATTTGCAAACCTGTCCATGTTTGGTGGGCGCGTGATTGGCACAAAAATTGGCGTGACAGCAACGGGTGCAGAAACACCAATATCTGCGACAATCGATCGGGTGAGTGCGGCGGTTGGCGCGGGGCTAACGGGGCGAGAGCTGTTTGCATCTTTTGATGATCAAATGATCGAGTCTTTACGCCCAGGCGATTTTGTAACCGTATCCATTCGCGAACAAGAATTGCAAAATGTAAGCATCATTCCCGCCAGCGCAATCAGTGCTGCGGGTGAAATATTGCTGGTCTCAAACGACAATCGCATTGAATCAAAGCTGGTTCCGATTTTGCGAAAGCAGGGAAACAACGTAATTATATCAGCTGGCGACATTGCGGGGCGGTTGTTGATATTGGAACGGGGTCCACAGCTTGGCGGTGGTATCAAGGTTGAACCTCGCGCCAAGAATAATGCCGTACTGCCCAAACCAGAGGTGGTAAAGGTTACGGAACAGGAACGCCTGAAATTGATTGCATTTGTAACGGACAATGAACGCATGCCTGATGCTGCAAAAAAACGCATTCTTGCCAATTTGCAAAGTACCGAAATCCCGAAACAGACCTATGATCGACTTTCTGCGCGTACAGGGGGTTAATCATGGCGATGCGCGAAATCGGGAAAGGTGCATTTGGGATTTTATCCTATTTTACCAGACATCGCACGGCATCAAATTTGCTCTTGGTGGTTATGCTGGTTTTGGGATTGATTGCAGCCACACAAACCCGCACGCAATTTTTCCCAGACGTAGTCGTTGATTCCGTAAGCGTTCGCGTAAATTGGGACGGCGCGGGCCCTGAGGATATCGACGGGGGTATTGTGGCGCTATTGGAACCAGCGTTGCTGGCGGTTGAAGGTGTCGAAAACACATCGTCACGTTCAACCGAAGGTCAGGCACGTATCACACTTGAATTCGAAGCAAATTGGGATATGGCGCGCGCTGCTGATGATGTAAAGGTTGCGGTGGATTCCGTAACCAACTTGCCTGATGGATCCGATGACCCAGTGATCCGGCGCGGCGCTTGGCGGGATCGCGTGACAGATGTCATTATTCACGGCCCTGTTTCACCAGATCAGTTGAGCCGTTTTGCCGATGAGTTTAGCGCGCGTTTATATCGCGAAGGTATTACGCGCACCACCATTCGCGGGGTTTCCGCCCCAGAAATCAGCGTTGAAGCCCCTGAAATTGATCTTATCAAACATAACGTAACGCTGCGCGAAATATCAGAAGCCATTGCGCAAGAGGCCGAAACGGATCCCGCGGGTGACGTATCGGGCGGCACCACACGGGTGCGCACGGGCACCGCAAAACGTAGTGTGGAAGAAATTGAACAAATCGTTATTCGCGCAAATGCGGATGGATCAAAATTGCGCGTGGGCGATGTGGCCAATGTCACCATCAGTGGCGTGGACGCCAAGCGAACCTATTTCGTGGGAAACAATCAGGCGGTATCGGTTCGGGTTGATCGTGCCAGTCAAGGTGATGCAATTGAAATGCAACAATCGGTACAACGTGTCGCCGATGATATGCAATTAACCATGCCCCAAGGTGTTCAAATCGAATTGATCCGCACCCGCGCACAGGCCATTTCGGATCGTTTGAATATCCTGATTGAAAACGGGGTTTATGGATTGTTGTTGGTGGTTGGGCTGTTGTTTTTGTTCCTGTCTGCGCGGACGGCATTCTGGGTTGCGGCGGGCATTCCAGTGGCGATGTTTGCCGCGATCGCGTTGATGTATGCCTTTGGTCTAACCCTCAATATGATATCGCTGTTTGGTTTGATTATCACGCTTGGGATTGTTGTCGATGACGCCATTGTTGTGGGTGAACATGCTGATTTTCGTGCGCGCAGGCTCAAAGAAAATCCGGTTGAGGCATCTGAAAATGCGGCGATGCGCATGGCTCCGCCGGTGTTTTCTGCAACGATTACAACGATAATTGCGTTTTTCGGCCTGACCGTGGTGGGAGGGCGATTTGGGGAATTGATTGCCGATATTCCGTTCACCGTGATTGTAGTTTTGATGGCGTCATTGGTGGAATGTTTTGTGATTTTACCCAACCATCTGAGCCACTCTGTGGGATATATGGGAAATCTTAAATGGTATGATTATCCAAGCCATCATTTTAATCGCGGGTTCAGCTGGTTTCGCGACAATATTTTTCGCAAATTTATCACCTATGTTTTGATGCTGCGCTATCCTGTGATCGCGCTGGTGATTGTTTTGTTGGCAACCCAAGCCGCGCTCTTTGTCAGCGGCAAGGTCGGATTTCGTTTCTTTAATGCACCTGAACAATCTTCGATTTCTGGAAATATCGCGATGTTATCAGGGGCGACACGTGATGACACCGTTGAAATGGTGCGCGAATTACAACGCGCAGCAAACGCGGCGGGTGAAAAATTCGCTGCAGAACACGGTGAAAATCCAATCACATTTATTTTGGCAGAGGTTGGTGGTTCAACGGGGCGCGGATTGTCTGGCGTTGAAAACAAAGATGCTGATTTATTGGGTTCAATTGCAATCGAGCTTACCGATGCGGATGCACGACCCTATTCGTCATTTGATATATCGGCCGCAATCCAAGAAGAAATCAAAGAACATCCATTGCTAGAAGTGATGAGCTTTCGCAGATTCCGATTTGGCCCGGGTGGTGATTCATTGGATGTGCAATTTATTGGTGCTGACGGCATCACATTAAAAGCCGCGGCAGAGGAATTGAAAACGCAAGTGTCCCAATTTGCAGAGGTTTCTGGCGTCGAAGACGATATGGCCTATGACAAAGAAGAAATGGTTTTGGAATTAACCCCCCAAGGCCAAGCGTTGGGTTTCACCATTGATGATATCGGAACCGAGCTTCGCAATCGATTAAATGGGATCAAGGCCGCTGATTTTCCCGTCGGGGCACGTACCACTGAAATATATGTGCAAATTCCAGAATCCGAGATCAGCGCCGATTTTTTGGATAAAACACGGCTGCGTACCAATGAAGGTAATTATGTTCCGTTATCTGATATTGTGAGTGCAACAACGCAAATTGGATTTTCCACAATATTGCGCGAAAATGGATTGCGATTGATGTCCGTAACAGGCGACATTTCGCAAGAAGACGCCGCGCGCGCCAAGGAAATTATGGCGGAACTTGAAAACGTTATCCTTCCACAGATTGCATCAAACCACGGTGTTGATTGGCGCCTGTCTGGATTGGCAGAACAGGAAGAAGAGTTTTTATCTGATGCGTTTTTTGGATATGTGCTGTGTTTGCTTGGGATTTATCTGACGTTAACGTGGATATTTTCAAGTTGGACACGCCCGATTGTGGTGATGGCGGTCATACCCTTTGGCATGATTGGCGCGATCTTTGGTCATTATGTGCATGATATTCCGCTTTCGATTTTTTCGATTGTTGGGCTGATAGGCATGAGCGGAATTATTATTAATGATTCAATCGTGTTGGTCACAACGGTGGATGAATATTCCAAAAATAGAGGATTGTTTCCAGCGATTGTGGATGCCGCGGGCGATCGATTGCGCCCTGTGTTGCTGACAACTTTAACAACCGTTTTGGGTTTGTTTCCGCTGTTAAACGAAGGATCGGTTCAGGCGGAATTTTTAAAACCCACGGTGATTACCTTGGTTTACGGGCTTGGGTTTGGGATGGTGTTGGTGTTGTTGATGGTGCCATCATTATTGGTTGTGCAAACGGATATCGGTGGTCTGTTTTCATCATATCGCCGGATGATGTCAAACCCACGTATTCAAACCGCTGCACGTTGGCCATTGTGGGTTGCCAGCGCAATTTGCATCACTGCAATCCTTGCTGTGTTTTTACCGTTGGTCGTATCACAATCCGTTTCTCCCATCGTTGCCAGCGCATTTTCAACACTTTCACAAAGCGCACCTTTGGCTGCCAGCATTTTGGCGGCTACGATTGCCGTGATTGTCACAACTTTGGTTGCTTTTGGATTTTTTGCGGGTTCAACATTATGGCGCAAACGTCCCAGCGGTTAATAAACTGCAATGACTTGTTGCATGTTTTGTCATGCGGGCGCATGCTGAACCTATGTCAGACGAAAACGATACAGAAAGCTTGGATGGCAAACTTTTGATTGCGATGCCGGGCATGGGCGATCCGCGATTTGAAAAATCGGTTGTGTATATCTGTGCCCATTCACCAGAAGGTGCGATGGGTCTGATTGTGAATAAACCCGTGATGGATTTGAACATTACGGATTTGTTGGAGCAGTTAAACATCAAAGCAAACCGCCCGATCAAAGGATTAGAAGTGCATTTTGGTGGGCCTGTGGAACATGGTCGGGGATTTGTGCTCCATTCCAGAGACTACGCCGCCGCCAGTGAAACGTTAGAGGTCAACGATGAATTTGGCATGACCGCATCGCTTGAAATTCTAGAAGATATTTCAAATGGCGATGGCCCTGCGAATTGTTTGTTTGCGCTGGGTTATGCGGGATGGGGGCCAGGGCAATTAGAGGACGAATTACGCGCTAATGGTTGGCTGGTTGCGGATGCAAATTCGTCGCTTGTTTTTGCCAAGACCGACCAAGACAAATGGCAAGATGCGATCAAAAGCATGGGAATTGATCCACGCTTGTTATCCGCAGAAGGCGGCAATGCCTAATCGCGCGGAGCCGCAGCGCGTTTCAATCGATCATTAATGGCAAGCCCCAATCCATGTTCTGGTATGGGCGCGACACTGATCCCTACATGGGCGTTTTGCGCCGCAAAATCATCAATTTCACGCAACATCGAAAATAAATTTGCCGCCGCCTCAATCAAATCCCCTTGTGGTGACAGGTTTAGGTCACAGTCAACATTGCCAAATCCCAGATGGGCATGGTTTTTCAAGGGTTTGTCTACATTCATGCGCAAATGTGCATTGGGTGCGTAATGCGACAAAAGCTGTCCGGGTGATTGGGGCACATCGGGCTGTTCTGCGTGTTGTAGCGGTTGCTTTATGACAGCTTCGATTGATTCAATGGATACACCGCCAGCGCGTAACAGCGCAACGTTGCCATCATCCAGCGGCATAACAATTGTGGATTCTAACCCCACCTGACAATCGCCACCATCCAGAACGGCATCAATTTTTTGATCCAGCCCATCGATAACATGTGATGCTTTGGTCGGGCTAATCCGTCCAGACGGGTTCGCAGAAGGGGCGGCGATTGCGCCCCCAAATGTTTGGATCAAGGCATGCCCAACGGGATGTTTGGGAATGCGAATGGCGACCGTATCTAAACCCGCAGTAACCAAATCGGATAGCGGGGAATTTTTGCAAAGTGGCAAAACCATGCTTAATGGACCTGGCCAAAAAGAGGCGGCAAGCGATTTTGCCTGTTCATTCATGATCGCGTATTTGGAAACGTCTTTGACATTGGCCAAATGAATGATCAACGGATTGAAGCTTGGCCGACCTTTGGCCGCGAACACTTTGGCAACTGCGCGATCATTGCACGCATCCGCACCCAACCCGTAAACAGTTTCTGTTGGAAAGGCCACAACCCCACCATTGGCTAGAATCTGTGCGGATTTTTGAATGGTGTCATCATCAGCGACAAAAAATTGCGTATCAAGATTGGTCATAGTGACGCGGCGTTTCTTTTCGGTTCAATAGGTATGTTTCAGGTCATAGTGTATTCAATAAATAAACACCACCTTGCAAACTATAGGCACATGATGAAACCGATAAAATTTCCGTTTGAGACTCCTCCTGAAATTGGCCAGGCGATCGAAATCGCAGATGGGATTTTATGGCTTCGCCTTCCGCTTCCGATGGCGTTGGATCATGTGAATATTTATGCACTGCGTGATGGTGATGGTTGGTGTGTTGTGGATACGGGTTATCATTCCAAAAAGGGTCTCGCGATCTGGGAAGATATTTTGGAACATGCATTGGGCGGAGACCCTGTCACGCGTGTATTTTTAACCCATCATCATCCCGATCACGTTGGCATGGTTGGCTGGCTTCAATCTCAAAAAGGTGCCGAACTTTGGACAACGCGCACTGCGTGGCTGTATTCACGGATGTTGACGGTGGATACCCAAGAAATCTGGCCCAAAGAAAGCCTGCAATTTTTCTATGAAGCAGGTATGGATGATGAAATTTTTGCAGCGCGCAAGGCAGATCGTCCGTTTAATTTTTCTGACATTGTGTATCCAATGCCCCTTGGTTTTCGTCGTGTGCGCGATGAAGAAACAATTCAAATTGGCGGGCGTGATTGGGTTGTGCGTACAGGTGATGGGCATTCTCCAGAACAGGCGACATTGTGGTGTGATGCAGAAAACCTTGTGATCGCAGGGGATCAAATTTTACCTGGTATTTCCCCAAATGTGGGGGTGTATCCAACCGAACCTTTGGCAGATCCTTTGTCGGAGTGGTTAACATCATGTGAACGATTTCAGTCACTTGCCAACGACGACCATTTTGTGATGGGCGGGCATAAATTGCCATTTACGGGTTTGCCACGACGCATGAGCCAATTAATCGAAAACCATCACAGCGCACTGGAACGTTTGGAAGAATTCCTTGAAACCCCGAACACCGCACATGGCTGTTTCCCCGTGCTTTATAAACGTAAAATTGGCATGGGCGAATATGGTTTGGCGCTGGTCGAGGCAATTGCGCATTTGAACCATTTGTATTTGGCAGATAAGATCACTCGAGCAAAAGATAAAAACGGCGTGTGGCAATGGCAGCGCAAATAGGGTGATATGATGAGCGAAGAAATAAAAACAACCGCAGAGGCAATCGAAGCCGCCGCATTGCCAGAGGCATATGCCGTACATGTTGATAAACAGGGCAATGTGATTTCGGACAAAGCCAAAGGCATCGCCAAAAAATCGCTCGCGGAAAAATCACCCGCCGAATGGGCGTATGAGCGTATTGTCATGTATATCCAAAAATTTGAAGAAACATTAAATAGCAACGAAGAGGTCGGCATGGGATTTGCCGCAGGTCACGTTGGTTCGTTACGTATTCAGGGCATGGGGTTTTTTGCGCCTGATATGGTAACGTTTTATGGCGAAGACGGTGAGGGAAATGCGATGCAGTTGGTGCAACATGTTAGCCAGCTTAACGTTATGCTGGTTGCCGAACAAAAAACGGGCGAGCCAGAAGCAGCCCCGCAACGCATTGGGTTTAAATTGGCAGAGGACCTTGAAGAGGCCAAAAAAGGCTGATGCGCGATTGGCCGCAGGGTCTTTGCAAATGCAAAAAAATATGTGATAGAACACGCGAGAAATAAGGGAATATGAACATGGCTGAAAAACATAAACATGGCTCTATGGATATATCTGCGCAAGAGGCTGCTTTTGACGGGTTTATCAAATGGTCAATCCGCATCAGTGGCTTTTCCATTGGTTGTCTGATTTTCATGGCACTTTTCACTTCGTAATTTGGCGGTGCCATTAATGTTTGCACGTCTTCATTCGGTTGCCATTCTTTGCGCTTTGCTCGTGCTGTCTGCCTGTGCAAAATCGGTTTATGCCCCCGCATCAGAGGTGCAAAAACGTGCATTTGTAAGTGATGACGCGCCATACCTACAATTGATGACAATGATCAGCAATAAATCGGGTGCTGGCGGGCATAGCTCGCTTGTGGTGAACGGATCACAGGTGATCATGTATGATCCAGCTGGGCGTTATTGGAATTCACTGTTGCCAGAACGCGATGATGTGTTGTTTGGTTTGAACCCTGCAATGATGCAACGCTATAAATCGTTTCATGCGCGCGATACCCACCACGTAGTGAGCCAGCGCGTCTATGTTTCACAAGCAGTTGCTGAAATTGCCTATAAGGCGGCATTGGAACAGGGCGCATCACCTGATGCGATGTGCGCAAATAACGTCAGTGCACTTTTATCAAAGGTGCCAGGGTTTGAAGCGGTTGGTCACACATGGTCACCCAAACGTTTGATGAATAATTTTGCCAAACTGCCCAGCGTAAAAACCGACAAGTATTACGAAAACGATACGGGTAAGAATTAAAAAAGGCGCCGATCAGGGCGCCTTTTGTTTATTTTACTTCGAATGCGATTTTCAGCGTCACGCGGAATTTCGTGACCTTGTCACCATCCACCTTGACCGATTGATCTTTGACCCAAGCGGATGAAATCGCGTCCACAGATTTGGATGCGCGTTCCACGCCTTTGCGTGTTGCATCTTCCCATGACTTGTCTGATTCCGCCATGACTTCGATTACTTTTACAACGCTCATAATATTCTCCTCCTGTTGAATTGATGAATGACAGGTAGGCATCATTGCACAAAAAACAACATTCCAGAAATGCAAAACCCCCGAACGTGTGTCGGGGGTTCACATGATTGAGTATAAATACCCTATCGATTGTTATCTTACATCATACCTTCGCGTTGCGCTTTTTTGCGCGCCAACTTGCGAGAACGACGAATTGCTTCGGCCTTTTCACGGGCTTTCTTGATTGAAGGTTTTTCAAAATGTTGCTTAAGCTTCATTTCACGAAAAACGCCTTCACGTTGCAATTTTTTCTTCAGCGCACGAAGTGCTTGGTCAACGTTGTTATCACGAACCGATACCTGCATGGTGTCACCACCTTTCTAGTGTTAGAGTTGCAGAATTGCAGGAAACCGCCGTATACACGGGATAAATTTATTTGTCGAGTCTGGAGGCAAAAATGCCAAACGCCAAGAAAACAGAACAAGATCACATCGCACAAACCCGTGCTGCGATGTTGGATGCGGCGCTGGCTCATGTCTGTTTTGATGGCTGGTCTGCGCAAACTTTTGACATGGCTGTTGCAGATTCAGGGGTGGATATTGGGCTTGCCCATCAAACGTTTCCACGTGGGGCCATTGATATGGCATTGGCCTATCATCGTGCAGGTGATCAGCTGATGTTAGATGAATTGGCATTGCGCGACCTTAGTGATTTGCGGTTTCGCGATCGCATCGCACTGGCGGTTAAGTTGCGATTGCAAGCGAGTGATAAAGAGGCCGTGCGCCGCGGCATGACATTATTTGCCCTGCCACAAAATACAAGTGACGGTGCACAGGCATTATGGGGAACCGTTGATGCGATATGGAACGCCTTGGGCGATACGTCCGATGATGTGAATTGGTACACAAAACGTGGAACATTATCGGCGGTTTATTCGGCAACGGTTTTATTCTGGTTGGGCGATACATCAGAAGACAATACCGATACCTGGGCGTTTTTGGATCGACGCATTGAAAATGTGATGCAATTTGAAAAGGTGAAATCAAACCTGTCTGACAGTGTGATCGGTAAAGGGTTAGCACAGGTTTTTGGATCAATTAAAAAGCCATCAACAACCCCGCCCAGCGATTTGCCCGGATATGTTCGACGATAATTCATTGCGTAATTTGGATTGATTGCGAAAACATAAAAACCCAAGATTTCACAACTTGGTAATTTTAAAACTATCTTTTGAAAATCTGTTCACAAGGGTTGAGATGGCCACGCAACCGCGTTACCCATTTGCAATCTTTGGAGGATGAAAAATGGCTTTGGGCGGAAAGATTGTCACCTATTACAATGGTGAATGGAAAGAAGGAAATACTCCGATTATTGGTGCTGCCGATCATGCATCGTGGCTCGGTTCCACCGTATTTGATGGCGCGCGTCAATTTGATGGCGTTCGTCCTGATCTGTTTTTGAATTGCCAGCGCATTGTCTATTCCGCCGAAGTTATGGGCATGATTTCACCAGTCACCCCACAAGAGGTGTTCGATATTGTCGAAGAAGGGTGCAAAATGTTTGCACCAGAAACGCCGTTATACATCCGCCCAATGATGTGGGCCCAAGAGGGCACGACGGGCATCATCGACATCGCACCCGAAAGCACGGGTTTTTCCGTGTGCATCGAAGAATTTCCATTGCCAGAGATTGGTTCATTTTCACTTACCGTGTCAAAATTCCGCCGCCCTCGCCAAGATATGGCAATGACAGAGGCAAAGGCGGGGTCGCTTTATGCCAATAACGGGCGCATCATGGCGGATGCGCGTGCGCGCGGGTTTTCCAATGCGTTGTCGCTTGATTCCCAAGACAACGTTGCTGAAACAGCCAGCACAAACGTATTTATGATCCGCGATGGTGAGGTGTTCACACCCATTCCAAATGGTACATTCCTAAATGGTTTGAACCGCCAGCGTGTGATCAAGCTGTTACGTGCCGATGGCGTTACAGTTCATGAAACCAAACTGACGCTCAAGGATTTTGACGAAGCGGATGAAATGTTCTGTACCGGCAATATTGCCAAGGTGATGCCCGTTGCAAAATACCAAGATCGCGTCATGCCAGATTGCCCAATTGCGATGCGTGCGCGTGAATTATATTTCGATTTCTCGCACAGCAAATTTGCAGCGGAAGACGTGGCATAACGAAACCGTTTCGGGTCCGACTATCGGATTGGTGCCATTTCCGCGTCCTGTAATGTGCAATCGCGCATACGCGATGAACATGCACGCAATTCCAAATCTTTGGTCAGGCAAATGCGTGCCTCTTGAATGCGGCCCGCCTTGCACGTGAGCTGTAATTCATTGTCATCCAATTGTGCATTGGTTTCCTGAAATGCGTCTTCGACAACACTAGCAGGCAGGGATAATGTCTGTTTGATTTTGCTAAAAATTGCGGGTCGTTGAACGGATTCATATGCACGGCGAGACAATTCATAATATTGCGCAGGTGATAATCCTGAACAGACCCCGTGTTTATTCCATTGATGCCACGCTAACCCAGATGTTCCCATAATATCGCCCATGCTCGCCGTAAGCGATTTTGACGGTGGGCGGTGGCTTGATTTGCAATAGCTTGGCCAACTTCCATCGTTATATTGAGGCCATAAACCATGTAATGTGAAACCAAATTCGCGCCCTGCATCGCATTGCGGGGATTTGCGGCGATCACCTTCATATTCGCACCATGATGGTGTCCATGACAGCGCCAAAACGTAATAATCGAAATCACCCGATTTTTCACCTTTGGCAAAAACTGGCGATGCACATAGAATAAGCGCAAATATGATCCGTAACATTAGGACTTTTCCTTTTGATGTTTGCACAGTATATAAGCGGGGAATTCCCCTCTTGAAACGGTAAATTCACTGGCCAATGCGGCTGGTACCCGATTCTCGGCACGGGAGAGATGTATTTGAAAGGACTGCAAAATGGCACTACCGATTATGGCAAAGGCGACCGCCGTTTGGCTGGTTGACAACACAACACTGACATTCAAACAGATCGCAGATTTCTGTGGCCTGCACGAGCTAGAAGTCAACGGCATCGCTGATGGCGAAGTGGGGATTGGCATCAAAGGGTTTGACCCGATTGCAAATAACCAGTTGACCGATGATGAAATCAAAGCGGGCGAAAAATCCCCAAGCCACAAATTGAAATTGAAATTCAATGCGGCCGCCGAAGGCGAAGAAAAACGCCGCGGCCCGCGTTACACGCCGTTGTCAAAACGCCAAGATCGCCCAGCGGGTATTTTGTGGTTGGTGAAATTTCACCCTGAATTGTCAGACGGTCAAATTTCCAAATTGGTTGGCACAACGAAACCCACCATTCAGGCATTGCGTGAACGTACACATTGGAACATTGCCAATATCGTTCCAATTGACCCTGTTGCATTGGGCCTGTGTAAGCAAACAGAATTGGATACCGCCGTTCAAAAGGCCGCAAAGAAAGCGGCAAAAGACGGCACAACAATGTCCGATGAAGATCGCGCAAAATTGGTGAGCACGGAACAATCCTTGCACATGTCAACAGAACCAAAAATTCCAGCAGCAATCAGCGGCTTGGAAACATTTAGCCTTTCTGATGACACACCAGAAGAAAAGAAAGAGCCTGAAATCGACGCGGACAGCTTGTTCAACTTGCCCGATACGGATGAAGACGAAAAATAATTCAACGCTTCCGCCATTCGAAAAACCCGCGTTAAATGACGCGGGTTTTTTTGTGGGAATTAGTGTTGTGCAGTTTGCACAGGGTCAATCAATGTTCGACCACCATCAACCGTAACAATCTGACCGGTCATAAAGCCTGCGGAATCGCTGGCCAAAAACTGTGCGACCTCGGCTGCTTCGCTTGGTTGTGCGATGCGATGCATGGGCGTTGCGGCGGTGATGGCATCGCGCAGATCTGGGTCTTCGATCATTGCGGCATCCAGATTGGCACTGTGAACGGAACCGATCGCGACCGCGTTCACGCGAATGCGATTTTGTGCAAAGCTCACCGCAAGCGAGCGCGTCATTTGATTAAGCGCGGCACAGGCAACGGAATATCCCAATAATTCAGGATGCGTGCGATCCGCCGCAATAGATGTTAAATTCACAATCGCACCGATGCTCGCGTCTGATATGTTATCTTCGTCTTCTGCCTGTTGGATGAAACGTTTTGCGATCAGTTGTGACAAACGCAGATTAGCCAAAACATTTTGCTGAAACATTGCTTCAAAGCTGTCTTCTTTGGGTTCCAGCGGGTTTGATGGCAAAACTTGGCGCGATGCATTGACCAAAATATCGACGCGATCAAACGCATCTACGGTTGCGGATAACAGATTTGCAGTGGTTAATTTTGCACGCAAATCCCCCGCGAAATAACGGACATTGGCGTAATTCGCCGCCAAGGTTTCTGTTTCGGCGGTTAGCTTTTCTTCGTCCATATCCGCCAGCATCACCTTGGCGCCCTCTTTGGCGAATAACTGTGCAATTGCCAGACCAATGCCGTTGGCCGCGCCTGTTACAATCGCTGTTTTACCTTCAATAGAAAATGACATTTCAGTTTCCTTGTTTGAATTTCGCTATCGTCGAGACGCTTTGGGGCGTTCGGCGCGGATGGTTTTGTATTGGGCGGTCTGCGCCATATATTCCCAGGATTGGAATGTTTCATCCAACACGGTTTCATATGCCAACTGCTTATTGGCAACCAAATACAATGTGCCCTTTGGGTTCAAAATTTCACTTGCTTTGCGGATGAATTTTCGGCCCAGTTCTGGATCAGCTTTTCGGGATTGATGAAATGGCGGATTGCAAAGAACAAAATCAAATCGAGATTTACCCGATAGCGTTGTCACATCTTGCCATTGGAACGATGCACGCGGATCATCAATGTTACGTTTTGCACATTCAAGCGCGGTTTTTTCCGCCTCGATCAATTCCATTTTGCTGATCTTTTCATGTGCGCTCAATGCTTGGCGCGATAACCAGCCCCATCCCGCACCTAAATCGGCGCCCATACCCGCAAGGGGTTTGGTTATTTGTTCGATCAATAATTGCGAAGCGGGATCAATATGATCGGCGCTAAACATCCCATCGGCGGTGAAAAAACCATCTTGGTTTTTGCGCGGTTCAATCGCATTTGCCCATTTGCGCATTTCATCTGGTGTATCTTTGGATTTCGTCACCCAAATGGTTTTGCCATGGGATTTTGAAAATACGCCATCGACGGGTAAATATTTGCGCAGCGTTTTCAAAATGCTTTCAATGCCATCGGTTTTGGAACCATCAACGATCAACGCACCACCGTCTGGCAACATTTGATATGCCAAGGAAATCATTGCCAAATTTTCACCCTTTGATCGGGTTAGTTCAACAATTGCAGAATCAGCATTGGTTGGAATTTCGCTGTTTACGGATATGCCCATCTGTTCCAGCCTGTCATATTCAGGTTTGTATGATTGCACCGTTGCAACGGTTTCAAATCGTTTTAACACAGGGTCGGCATGGGCGCGTAGGACAACAACATTGCCAGTTGGCAATTCAAGATGACCAGCGTCAAATGCAATCGAAAGACGAGATTTTTGGGACATATCGGGGCAGGGTATAAACCCTATTCCTTTTCCATTGTGCATTGTAACGGGTGTTCGTGCTTGCGCGCGGCATCCATGACTTGCATCACTTTGGTTTCTGCGATTTCAAAGCTAAACACACCCACAACCGCCAAGCCTTTTTTGTGCACGGTCATCATTAATTCATAGGCTTGTGTGCTGGAAATGCCAAAATAGCGTTCCAAAACCATGACCACAAATTCCATTGGGGTATAGTCGTCGTTTAACAACATGACTTTATACATCGGCGGCTTTGCCGTTTTTGGGCGCGTTTTGGTTGCCAGACCCAAATCGCCATCTGGGTTTTCATCGCCATTCTGTGCCAAAATTTGGATCATGTGTTTTCGACTGTTTTTGAAAGATCAGACACCAATATATATCCAAATTTTACGAAGATCAAAGGGATAGCGCGTCAAATTAAATTGAGCGGTACAATCGCAATTTATGGGGTAATATACGCAACAACATACCATGTGTAGTGTGCGTTGGGGCGGTTTTCCACGCTATATTGTGGTGTGTTGTCTGAAAGACACCATGAATCCCTTTGAAAATAAACAGTTTTCTCAAAAAGATAAGCATGTTAGCCTGTCCGCATAATAGTCATCCGTTAAAATGAGATGGCAAGAGGCAGTTAAATAATAGTCGTCGGAGAAACCGATGCGTCATCAGGCGTTCCGCGGGGCAGTGCTCGCATTAATTTTAGTATTTGTTTCTACAATTGCGCATGCTGCGCCCTATGCGGCGATGGTTGTTGATGCAAAATCGGGAAAGGTATTGCATTCACGCAATGCAGACACACGATTGCATCCCGCATCATTAACAAAAATGATGACACTTTATGTGGTGTTTGGCGCGATCGAACGCGGCGAAATTTCTGCCAACAGCAAGGTTAGAATTTCTAAAAATGCCGCATCAAAGCCACCATCAAAACTTGGCGTGCGCGCGGGATCCACCATGCAAGTACGTCATTTGATTCGTGCAACCGCGGTGAAATCTGCAAATGACGCAGCAACCGCATTGGCCGAGGCCATTTCAGGAAACGAAGCAGCATTTGCACAACGTATGACACGTCAGGCGCGAAAGCTTGGCATGAAACGCACCACGTTTAAAAATGCACATGGTCTGACCCAATCAGGGCACATGTCCACTGCGCGTGATATGACAATTCTGGGTCAACGTTTGATGGATGACTTCCCAGAATATTATAACCTGTTTTCCCGCAAAACCACGGATGCAGGGATCAAAAAGGTTTCAAACACCAACCGTCGTTTGTTGAACGGGTATCGCGGTGCTGATGGTATTAAAACGGGATATACGTCTGCGGCTGGGTTTAACTTGGTTGCTTCTGCGGAACAAAACGGCAAACGCGTGATTGCAACTGTGTTTGGCGGCAAAAGTTCTGCGGATCGTTACACACGTGTGGCGAATCTGTTGGACCTTGGATTTGGGCGAGCATCAGCGGTGACGCGTGTCGCCAAATCTGAACCCAAGAAAACAATCAAGGTAAAGCCCAAGGTTATCAAAGTGGGTGACGCGAGCGATCTGATCAAAAAGGCACCAAGCCGTGTCGCAGTGAAAACAAGCCCATTGCCACGCAGCCGTCCAACGCAATTGGCATCACTAGAACCACCTGTCAGCGCAAAAGAACAACAGCAAATCGAAGCGGCGATTATCGCTGCGAATTTGGCCACGTTACAGGAAAAAACAACACCAGAACCCGCAGCCGTGGATGAAATTCAGGTGGCTTCTGCCGCATCAATCGTTGAAAAAGAAGCGATGATCGTCAAGGCAATCACCCAACCAGAAGCGTTCGAACCCGAACCCGCCGTGTATGTGGAATCTGGCCCCGTTGTTGTGGAACGCGTTGCATCAACCGCTGGAAGCAAGGCATGGGCCGTACAGCTTGGCGCATATGGTTCTCGCTATCAGGCGGAAAAGGTTTTGTTGCGCACCGCTTTGGCGGATTTGCGATCACTTGATGGCGCGTTGCGCAAAATCGAACCCACGATTATCAAAGGTCAACGCTTGTACCGCGCACAGTTTGTTGGCATCAGCAAAGATCGCGCCAGCAAGGCATGTGCGCGTTTGAATGCACGATCTGAACGTTGTACGCCAGTGTTGTCGGGTGGCTGATTAAAACGCCAATTCCAAATCGGGCAGTTTCAATTCCAAAACCAGATCGCGCACTTCTTGGCGTGCGGCGACATTGGACATTTTCGTTGGAATTTCGCTGACCAATTTATGATCCAACAGGGTTAAACCCTGTGGAAATAATTCACGAAACACCACGCGATCAGACAGGCCCGCAGCAAAGCGAAAACCAATACGTTTGGACAAATCAGTAAGCGCATCACCCAATTTGCGTTTGTTGTGCATGTTTAGGGACGACAATCGGTTACGCGCCACGATCCAGTCTATCGGCTTGCCCCCTGCCAATGCGCGGTTCTTGCGTGCATCCCATACCATTTCGGAATAAATCGACGGGCCCTTCACGGCGTTGGTTTCGGGATCAACACGGGCGAGCAAATCAAAATCGATGTAACTGTCGTTGAGCGGTGTAATCAATGTATCCGCCGCAGCATGTGCCAATGCGCTTAATGGTGTCAACGCCCCTGGGCAATCAACCACAACATAATCGCATTGCGCCTGTAAACCTGTCAGCACGGATTCAAACGCTGGTTTTTCCCAACCGGGGCTGGTGATGTCTTCGAATGCAGCAATTTCACCAATCCGTGCCATGGGCAAATCGACTTTGTGTGATGCTGCGAATGCTTCGCGGTTTTCGAAAAATCGTTTCAAGCTGATTTGGCGCATGTCCAAATCCATAATGCCAACACTTGCACCCGAATGAAGCAGCGCCGATGTGACATGCATCGCCATCGTCGATTTGCCTGCACCACCTTTTTCGTTACCGAATACCAAAATACGTGACATTGTTCCCTCGCACTTCTTTTTGCGCCTTCATGATGTAACCTTTGCACGAGATCAACAGACAAACGCATCGCAGAAACGAAAAACGCCGCCCCGAATTGGGACGGCGTTTCGAAAAATGATGTGGTGTAAGCTTAGAAGCCCAAACCGTCGTATTTTTTCTTAAACTTGGAAACACGGCCGCCGGCATCCATCAATTTCTGGTTGCCACCAGTCCATGCTGGGTGTGCAGACGGGTCAATATCTAGCGCCAAAACGTCGCCTTCTTTGCCGTATGTTGAACGTGTTTCGTATGTAGAACCATCAGTAAGTTTTACTGTGATTGTGTGGTAATCTGGGTGCAGATCGTTTTTCATATCAACAGGTCCTTATTTCTTAGGCTTGTAGTTGGTTTGTTCTGCGATACGCGCAGATTTACCACGACGATCACGCAAGTAGTAAAGTTTCGCACGACGCACACGGCCACGGCGAACAACTTCGATATTGTCGATATTTGTTGAATACAATGGGAACACACGTTCCACGCCTTCACCAAATGAAATTTTGCGTACTGTAAAAGATGCTGCGATTGTTTCGCCGCCTTGACGCGCAATGCATACACCTTCGTAGTTTTGAACACGAGAGCGGCTGCCCTCGGTCACTTTGTAGCCTACGCGCACTGTATCACCTGCTTTGAAATCAGGGATATCTTTGCCAAGGCTTGCGATTTGTTCAGCTTCAAGCTGTGCTAGCAAGTTCATAACGTTTTCCTTTTGCCCGCCTGAATGGCGATGTGATTTTCCGTCCTCAGGGCTCTTGGTCTTCGCTTGGGTCCCTACATTGCTGTAAGCCCACCAGAGATACAGGTCGACGTTTCGTGTTTTCGGCCTTTGTTATTATCGGGTACGCGATGCGCAAATTCATTTGTTATCGGGGCAGAAGAAAGCCCAAATGCAAACGACCCCTCAAATTTCAGTGGCCTATGATGTGGATGAATGCGATTCTTCCATACCAAGTGGGCGCTCTATATGGTGAATCGCACCATCAATCAAGTGTTTCACGCCGAAGTTTCGCCTTGTTCTAAAAATCCCGCGAAATAGACGATAAAACCTGCCAAAATCGCCAATATCCCAAAACTAAAGCGGATATTTGTCAGCTCTGCCAGAAACCCAATCACGGGTGGCCCGATCAACATGCCGCCATAGCCAAGCGTGGCCACACTGGCAATTGCCGCACCTTGGTTCATGGACGGTTCATTGGCCGCGCGTGAAAAGGCTAATGGGATCACCACTGCGTATCCAACCCCCATCAACGCAAACCCGATGAGCGCGGGGATATAGGCACCAGGTGCGACCACAAAGATCACGCCAATCATGGCAAAAACCCCTGCCGCGCGCGCGGCATTTACCGCACCGATTTGTACCACCATGCGATCGGCCATCAGGCGCACAATCACCATTGTGATGGAAAACGCAGTGTATCCTAATGCGGCGGCGGATTCGGTGGCGTTGGTCATTTCCACCAAAATATAAGCGCTCCAATCCGCGACACCACCCTCGCCGATGGAACAGCAAAACGCGATCAGCGCTACGATCAATAAAACCCCTTTGGGGAATGCGATCATGCTTGGTTTGCTTTCTAATCGCCGTTTGCTTGGTTGCCACGCGATCATCGCAAACCACAATGTGATTGCGCCTAATAAAATGCCGACAATCGCAAAATGTGTACCCAGCGCAAGTCCATGTTTGGCGGCGAAAAAACCAGTGCTGGCACCAATACCTGCACCAAGGCTAAACATCGCATGAAAACTGGCCATCATGGGGCGTTTTGCACCGCGTTCGACCTCTGCCGCCCATGCATTCATGGCAACATCTGTGCCGCCCAAAAATCCACCGTATAAGAACACTGCGATTGAAAGCGTGAAAATATTGGGGCTGATCGCCACCGCGATCAGGCCAAGAACACAACCAACACCGCCATAAATGCTTGCATCTTTTGCACCAAAATGGTCGGCCGCTCGCCCTGCAATAGAAAACGAAACCAGACCGCCCGCGGCCATGACTAGCAATAATAAACCCAGCCCAGATGCGCTTAATTCATGCAGATTTGCCAGTGTTGGGATGCGTGATGCCCAAACGCCGTAAAGCCCACCGTTTAAAATAAACATCGCACTAACCGCGCGCCATGGGCTTCGGATTTGCATGGCTAATCCTCTTTGTCCAAATGTGCGGCCCATAAATCGGGGCGGCGTTCTTTTGTGATTTTTTCTGATTGTTCGCGCCGCCATGCGTCAACCTTGCCATGATGACCAGATTGCAGCACTTCGGGGATTTTGCGCCCCTTCCATTCGGTGGGTTTGGTATATTGCGGATGTTCCAACAAACCGTTTGAAAAGCTTTCTTCAACTGTGGAATCCGCGTTGCCCAACACATTAGGCAACAAACGCACGGTGGCATCGATCATGGCCTGCGCTGCAATTTCACCGCCCGTGAGGACGAAATCACCGATGGAAACTTCTTGGATATTGTATTCTTCCAATACGCGTTCATCGACACCCTCAAACCGCCCGCACAACACGGTCATGCCTTCGGCCTTGGCAAAATTTTGCGCCATTTCTTGGGTGAATGGTTTGCCGCGCGGCGACATGTAAATCACTGGCCAAGCTTTGGGATTAACGGGTGTTCCGCGACGGGCCTGTTCCATTGCGGGGCCAACAACATCGGGTTTTAAAACCAAACCCGCACCACCGCCCGCCGGTTTGGCATCCACATCTTTGTGTTTGCCAATGCCAAAGCCGCGCAATTCAATCGTTTCCAATTGCCACAAACCATCTTGCAATGCCTTGCCGGTAAGCGAGCTGCCCAAAACACCTGGGAAAGTTTCGGGGAACAAGGTTACGATTTTCACTTTCCAAGCCCCCGCAAGATCGGGGCGCTCTGTCATCAGCTCGGTCGGTTTCAACGTTGGGCGCACCGCAAGGCGGCCATGGGATTTGCTAGGTTTATCGGCCATGAATTAAAACACGCCTTCGGGAGGGTCGGCGATGATGCGTTTGGTTGCTAAATCAATGGTCGGCACGGCCGCCTTTGTGAACGGCAAAAGCGCCACATTCGATTTTGTTTTGGGGGTGCTGATTTCCAAAATATCGCCGGCGCCATGATCATGCACACTAATCACGCGCCCGATTTTTTCACCGCCCGTATCAAACACATCCAACCCGATCAGATCCGAATGGTAATATTCATCGTCGGGTAAATTAGGTAATGCATCACGTGCGATCCACAATGTGGTGCCGTTCAACGCATCGGCCTGATCTTTGTATTGCACGCCTTTGATCCGTGCTGAAAACCCATTTTTTATTGGCCCTACGATGCGCAGATCAAAGCTCATGGTGGCATCTTCGTTCGTGAGCAAACCATAATCACCAATTGCGGCGGGATCGGCGCAGAAACTTTTGATGCGCACTTCGCCTTTCACGCCAAACGCGCCTTGGATTGCGCCAATGCAAATACGGTCTTGTGCGGTCATGTCGTCATAGCCTTTTAAATCTATTTGGGTTTTTCATACTGTGATTGGCGGCTGAATGAAATGGTGATTTATTTTTCAATCAATGTGATTTCGGGTGCACGTGTTTCCCAACCAACAGTTTCCAATTCAGGTGTCAGCGTTTCATATTCGGGCCAGCCGATACACAAATATGCAACCAATGCCCAATCATCGGATACGTCCAAATCGCGGCGCAACTGATCTGGATCAAGGATCGAAACCCAGCCAAGCCCCAATCCGTTTGCCCGCGTGACCAGCCAAAAATTCATGATCGCGGCAACCACAGAATAGCGGCGCATTTCGGGCATGGATTGCGCGCCTAATCCTGCACCTTTGAGCGTGGATTCATCACAAAATATAGCGAGTTGTTCGGGCGCATCGCGCATGCCAGACAGTTTTAACGAGGCATAGGTTTGCGCCCGCTCGTCGCTGTATCCACGAAGCGCATCGGCATTTGCGATGGTGAAATTATCCAACGCTTTTGCGCGGCAATCAGGGGATGTGATGCGCACAATGCGCCACGGTTCCGACAGGCCAACAGAAGGCGATGTTTGAAACGCGTTCAAACATTTTTGTAATAAATCAAGGGGGATAGGGTCGGTTTTGAAGTGGCGCACATCGCGGCGCCACTTCAACAATTCCATCAATTCGGTTTGAAATGCCGCTGAAAATTCACGCATGACATTCCCCCGAAATGAACAATTTATTCAGCAGCGGATTCTTCTGCTGGTGCTTCTTCAGCAGGTGCTTCGGTAGGTGCCTTTGCGGCCTCTGCTGCGGCTTCGGCTGCTGCTGCTTTTTCGTCAAGGCGTTCTTGGGCTTTTTTGCCTGGTTTCGCTTTGTTTGGGTTGTTGCGTTCTGTTTTTGGTAGATCGCCAGCGGCCTCTAGGAAGCGACGTACGCGGTCTGATGGTTGTGCGCCTTCGCCCAACCAGTATTTCACGCGTTCCATGTTCAATTGCACGCGCTCTTCGCTGTCTTTTGGCAACAATGGGTTATATGTGCCCAATTTTTCGATGTAACGACCATCGCGTGGCATGCGGCTGTCTGCTGCAACAACGCGATAGAAAGGACGTTTTTTTGAACCGCCGCGGGCGAGTCTGATTTTCATAGCCATGATGTTTTCTCCTAAAAGCTATTAACGGGGCAAGCCCCTGTTATTCTTGGTGTTTCTTGTGGTGTTGTATTACTTCGCTGATAATGAAATTTAAAAATTCCTTGGCGAATTTCGGGTCGAGATCGGCGCGATTTGCCAGATCTGTCAAACGATCGATTTGTTGCGCTTCGCGCGCGGGATCGGACGGGGGCAGGGCATGTTCTGCCTTAAGCTTGCCCACGGCCTGAGTGTGTTTGAAACGTTCACCCAATGTGTAAATCAGGATCGCATCAAGGCGGTCGATGCTTTCGCGGTGACCTGCCAAAATCTCTGCGGCGCGTTTTTGATCAGGTGTCATTTTACCCCTCCACAGACACGAAAAATGCGTGTCGGACACATGGCGGACACATGGCGGACATCCGTATGACAAGCGGGGGACATCATGCCGCCACCTGTTTTGGGTTTGGATGGCGGAAAACCTGACACGGTTTGCCATTTGGTGTGGCTGCAAGCGTATCAATTTCAGCGCCCAAGCGACGTGCCAAGGCGGCAGAACGATCAACGCCATGCCCAACATATGAAACAGCCGTATCCCAGCCCAACACATCAAATGCAAAATCGCGGGTTGCGGCGGCGGCCTCATAAGCGATGCCTTTACCCTCTGACTGACCCCAAACCATCCATGCCAATTCGGTTTCCGGCCAATCGGCAGGATACCATGGCCCGATCAGGCCAAGTGCAGTGTCATTGCCACGTTCAGTGACGGCAAACATACCGTAACCACGGATTTGCCAATGGCCGATTTCAGCGGCGAATGTACGAAACGCTTTGCCCAGATCATGTGGGCCGCCAATGCCAACGGCACGGTCAGACATGGCAAATGGCTGGAATTGATCCCAGTCTTTGGCCACGGGTGCACGCAAAATCAGGCGTTCGGTTTCGATGACGTGGCTCATTTTTTCTTACCAAATCCAGACAGGCCGGGGGGCAGTTGTAGACCGCCGCCCAAACCGGGCAAGCCACCACCCATTTTTTTCGCTGCTTCTTGCAATTGTTTTTCGTCGATGTCGCCCATATCGGGCATGCCACCGGGCACTTGCGGGCCTTTGCCAAACATGCCGTTCATGGCCTGTTTCATCATTCCGCCTTTGCCCATTTTACCCATCTTTTTCATCATGTCGCCCATTTGGCGCTGCATTTTCAAAAGACGGTTTAAATCGGACACGTCTTGGCCCGCACCCTTGGCCACGCGTTTTTTACGGCTGGCCTGCATGATTTGGGGATTGGCGCGTTCCATTTTGGTCATGGATTGGATCAACGCGATTTGGCGTTTGATCATTTTGTCGTCAAAACCCGCGTCTTCGATTTTGCCAGCCATTTTTTTCATGCCCGGCATCATGCCCATGACGCCTTCCATGCCGCCCATTTTTTGCATTTGTTCAAGCTGGCTTTTCAAATCGTTCATGTTGAATTGGCCCTTTTTGAACCGTTTCATCATGCGTTCGGCTTGTTCAGCCTCGATTGTTTCTTGGGCCTTTTCCACCAGCGATACGATATCGCCCATGCCCAAAATGCGCCCAGCGATACGTTCTGGGTGGAATTCTTCCAGTGCATCCATTTTTTCGCCAAGACCGACGAATTTAATGGGTTTGCCTGTGACATAGCGCATGGACAATGCCGCACCGCCACGACCATCGCCATCCATACGGGTCAGGGCCACGCCTGAAATACCGATACGTTCGTCAAAATTTTCCGCCGTATGCACGGCGTCTTGACCGGTGAGGCCATCAACCACCAACATGGTTTCGCGCGGTGTCGCCACATCGCGCACGGCTTCGACCTCTGCCATCAATTCATCATCTATCGACAAACGCCCAGCGGTATCGAGCATGTAAACATCGTAACCGCCAAGGGTTGCCTGTTGTTTTGCTCGTTTTGCGATTGCGACCGCGTTTTCGCCCTTGATGATTGGCAGGGTGTCAACGCCGATTTGTCCACCCAAAATCGCCAATTGTTCCATCGCCGCGGGGCGGTTGGTGTCAAGCGACGCCATCAGAACCTTTTTCTTGTTCTTTTCTTTCAGGCGTTTTGCCAATTTGGCGGTGGTCGTGGTTTTACCAGATCCTTGCAAACCGACCATCAGAATCGGTGCAGGTGGGGAATCAATTTTTAATTCGCCCGCATTTGCATCGTCGCCCGCCAGAAAATGCACCAATTCGTCGTGAACGATTTTCACGACCTGTTGGCCCGGTGTCACGGATTTTGTCACCGCTTGGCCAGTGGCCTTTTCTTGGATGGCCTTAATAAATTCGCGTGCAACGGGCAGTGAAACGTCCGCCTCGAGCAGTGCAACGCGCACCTCGCGCAGGGCAACAGAGACATCTTCGTCAGACAAAGCGCCTTGTTTTGTTAGCTTATCAAAGACGCCAGATAGGCGGTCGGATAAATTCTCGAACATCTCGCTGGCCCTTTCAGCCGTGGGGCGCACCCCGTTTCAACATCACAAAGGCCAAACGCAAAATGCACCAGTGGGCGATACTCGCTGACTGGTGGCGATCTTTGGGAGTGACCCATAAGACCAGAAGCATTGGCACTTCTTTGAATTTGAGGGGTGTTTAGGGGTGAATTTGCACAGAGTCAAGGCGTGCAAATGGGAATATATCAGGCCCGCAAAGGGGTATGCGGGCCTGATGTGCGACGCTAGGCAGCGGCGTCGATTTCTGCGTTGGCAGCGGCGATTGCGCCATCGCTATCCATTGCAAGACCTGTTGCGCCGATGATTTGAACATCAGTGATACCCACAAAGCCCAGAACAGTTTTCAATAACGGTGTTGCATGATCAACAGGTGCACCGATTGGCACGCCACCAGATGCAACCAAGATGATCGCACGTTTACCAGTGAGCAAACCCTCTGGCCCGTTTTCGGTGTATTGGAATGTTTTGCCAACACGTGCGATCAGGTCGATCCAAGTTTTAAGCGCGGCAGGAATGCCAAAGTTATAGATCGGCGTGCTGATCACGATGGTATCGGCATCTTGCAATTCGCCAACCAATGTATCGGATTGCGCCAAGATTTGTTTTTGTTCATCTGTGCGATCATCCGCAGGTGTGAAATTGGCGTTGATCCAATCTTCGCTGACGATTGACAGGTCTTTGGTTGTATCGCGTTGCACGATTGTGTCGCCATTGGCGGAAATTTTGCCAATCAGACGATCGGCCATTTGGCGTGATACGGATGTTTCGGTGCGGCTTGATGCGCTAATATTCAGAATTGTTTTGGTCATTGTATTATCCTTTCAGGTTAGGACAAAGCTATGATTGTTCGCGTTTGGATTAAACCAATTCTTGGGAAAATCACTGTTGCGCAAACGGAAACAAAACCGCGTGTAATGTTGTAAATACCACTGGCTCTTTGGTCATGATTTGCGTAGTTTTGGCAGCAAAGGATTGGATATTTCATGGCGCGAAAATGTGTTGGACTTGGATTGGGATTGATGCTTTTGGCGGGGTGTACCACGCCAGAGGCGCGAAAATTGCAGCTTTCGCCAAGTGGATTGAAACCGGGGATCACGGCCGCGCAATTTGATACGCGCCAAAGCGTGCCCAACAAATATCACGTGACCTATGATTTTAAATCCAGCGTGCCAGAGGAATCTGGCCTGTATGAATTTACCTATCATCCGCGCGAAGGCGGGCATCGCATCGCAGGTTTTATTCTGGTTGATCCACCAGAGGATATCGACCCGCAAGATTTGCAAAATATGGCGGTGCAAATGCAAGCCACCGAATTTTTGCAAGATGGTAAAATAAAACTGCCCTTTAACGTGGCACTGGATGAACGATTTCAAGGGCTGAATGTATCTGGGATTACCAAGGTCAGATATGAACCACACGATTGTTCATCGACACTGGGCGAATGCAAATTCACCCGCATCAAAGGAAACAAACGCGAAAAACGTGTTTCGGTTTTGTCTGAAAACGGCGGCATTTGGCACCGCATTGAAACGGTGGTTCGGCCAATGGCCGGCGAAGACGAGTTGGAAGTGGAAACATATTTCACACTCGACAAATATGGCGTTGTGCAGGACAGTAAAATTTGGCGGCGTACAAAATCTGGCGAAGAATTAAATACAGCGACGCGATTGAAATAATAATTTTCTAGGGACATTTTTCACAAATGACTTTCTCCCCATTTGCGCGCGGCCATTTGGCGATGCTTTTGTTTTCGTTTTTGGTCGCCGGGTCGTTTAGCTTTGGCACACGAATTGCGCATCTGATGGAACCCGCGGCGATGATGGCGGTGCGGTTTGTGATTTCTGGCATATTAGTGGGCGCGCTGGCGCATTTCACGGTGGGATTTCGGCGTATCCATTGGCGGGCACCTTGGCGTTATATCTTGCTGGGGGGGCTGTTTGCGATCTATTTCGCGCTGATGTTCGAAGGATTGAAAACCGCTGCACCTGTATCCGCATCAGCAGTGTTTACATTAACCCCGATCATGAGCGCGGGGTTTGGTTTTTTGTTTTTGGGGCAAATCACCACGCGTTGGATGTGGCTTTCATTGCTGATCGGTGGCATTGGCGCGTTATGGGTGATTTTTGGCGGTAGCTTGGCGGCCATTGCACGATTTGATATCGGGCGCGGTGAAATGATTTATTTCATCGGCTGTATCGCACATGCCGCATATACCCCCTTGGTGCGCAAATTAAACCGTGGAGAGCCAACGGTTGTTTTCACATTTGGCATGATTGTTGCAGCCGCGATTATTTTGGGCGCAATTGGCGCACCTGATTTGGCGTCCACGCAATGGGCGGCATTGCCAACATATTTTTGGGGGGGACTGTTTTATCTGGCGGTATGTGCCAGTGCGATGACATTTATGTTGCTGCAATATGCATCGCTGCAACTGCCATCGGCGAATGTTATGGCTTACACATATTTAACCCCAAGCTGGGTAATATTGTGGGAGTTGTATATCACCAAGGCAACACCCGATATTGGTGTATTGATTGGCGTTTTTGCAACTATCGTTGCGTTATTTATGCTGTTACGCCGCTAAATTCGTGGTGCGAGCAATTAATTTGGGCTATGGCTCAAGAAAAATGGGGGCAAAATGAACCGTTTTATCACAATTACAGTGTTGAGCGCCGTGTCATTGACAGGGTGTAGTATGTTTGGACCAAAAGAGCGCGCCATGCCAGATACGGCTGGTTTGATGCCTGGTGTTACATCCACCACTTATGCACATAATCCGCGCCGCGCAGAAACAAATACAAACCTGTATTTGATCAGCGAAGAAAAGCCAAAGCCATTGTTCAACGCGTTTTTCGCAACAACTGAAACACCCGTTCCATCAACACCTGTTGACGCGTTGTCATTTGGTGATCCGGTTTTGGTGCAGTTGCAAAATGGCAAATGCCATATGAAATTGGGGCAATGTAAAACATCGCTCAAGGTTGGTGATGACTATATACCTGTGTTGGTACAAACAGGGCATCAAAATGGTTTGTGGTATCAAACCCTGCGCCATGACAAGGAACGTTTCCCGTATCATTCATATTCTGTGATGTCGCAAACCGTTTTTACCGCCGATGAAACGGGTTTGGTGATTGATCTGAACAGCATCGATTATTCAAAGCGTAAACCAGTCACGCGCACCATGCGCCGCGTAGAATAATTCGTTTATTTTTGCTGATAAAGAGGCCCGAACGCTCTGTAATGCAGGGCCTCTAATATCACGGCATTGGTATTCAGCGTTAAAATTTCATTGGGTTGCATGGTTGATTCAAACAATCCTGCATACCAACCGTTTGGTGTTTGTAAACCTTGCACCGCATTGATCAATTCAATCGTATAAGGGTGATCCGTGATTGCCCACCAACCAAAACTGGCCTTGGTTGATAACCCGCGTTTATCTGAAACATCCTTGCGCCGCGCGGTGACACTTACAAATGGTTCGTGGTCTGTGAGGATGGTGTTATAGGCAAAATAAGGCGGCCCCTTGATATGATCTTCGCTGAGCGATGTTAAAATCCCCGTTTGTTTATGACGAAACATCTGGGCGCGAAACACCGCCCATGCCACATCTAATGTTTCTGGGCGCCAGCCATATTCCAACACTTCCAATAAAAACGGTTCGGATGTTGTGACGGCCGAAACGCCATGGGTGGATTTTGTGCGCGCATCGGCGGGCAGGCGTATATCGAAATATTGTTGCCATCGCAAAATGGGCGCGAATTGATATGCCTTTTGCACCGGCAGCCCCAGTAACATGCCTGTATGCGCCGCATATTGTTCATAACCAATGCGCCCCTCCTGGACATGGCGTTTATGCTTGCGATGTAAAATCGCCATGCCTTGAAACCGCCCATGCGCAGTTAGGCGTTTTAAATCCCAACGATCGACGATTTTTTGTGCCAATGGGAAAAATTCGGGAAAATTTTGTGTAATCACCATCAAGCCCGACATCAAACGCATGATATCCAAGGCCGAATAGCCAATGCCATTTGGCGTTGGTTTGTTGGCATAATCGGTCATCGCGAGCGATTGAATATTATAGGCCTTGTTGGGCAATGCGGATTGAAACAATTGCAATTTTGTGAGGCTGTTCAAAACCTTGAATATGCGTTGTTCGGCATCGGTGCGTGAAATCACACCCAATCGATGTGCCGATGCAATTGCCAATAAATACCCGCCCTGATCCCACATCGTCATGGATTGAAATTTTTGCACCGATGGCACCAACCCCGTTTCAGGGTCAGTGTTTTTTTCAAAAAACCGCCATGCGGTGCGGGCAAATTCAAATTCAATTTTGTTCAATGGGTGCGGGCGATATTGGCGCGGATCGGGCGCTGGCATATCAAAATAGTTTTGCAATTTCTGCCCCGATACAAATTGTGGACTGGGTTGAATTCCGATGATAACGGAATTTGAATGGGGTTCCATGCCGATTGTGCAGTGCCCTGTTTCGCCAAGGCACAGCACATGGCAAGCATTGCAATGCCGATGTCGAATAATCTGAAAATGCCGCAACCCCATGTGAATTTTCACTGGATGTAGCGCAAAATCGCTAGCACGATGTTAATTTTGGCGTTTCAATTTGAACTAACTCGCGTCCGATTTGATGGTTTGTTCCAAATAAGCCTCGAAAAATTCAAGGTTCACATTTTCAAACTGACCAAAACTTTCCATCCAGATCGCGGCGTCTTTCATCGCCAGTGGCTCCAGTTTGCACCATTTCACGCGCCCACGTTTTTCTTGGGCAATTAATCCTGCGCGGGTCAGGATTTGCAGATGTTTTGATATGGCGGCGAGCGACATATCAAACGGTTCGGCCACATCAGTGACGGCCATGTCATCTTCCAGCAGCATCACAAGGATTTCGCGCCGCGTTGGATCGGCAAGGGCTGCAAAAACATGATCAAGTGTATGTGACATAATTTTCCCTAGCGGTTTAGGCCAGATAAGGTCAACCATTGGGTTGAATTTCGTGCCAAACGGGCGCATCCTTGGGTGTGGAAAAAGGAATGGATATATGACGCTTCACAGCTTGATCGACGTATTGCCAAAGGCAGAATTACACTTGCATATCGAGGGTACGTTAGAGCCTGAAATGATGTTGGCGCTTGCGAAACGAAATGGTGTGGAATTGCCGTATAATTCAGTGGCAGAGGTTCAAGCCGCATATGAATTCGATTGTCTGCAAGATTTTTTGGATGTCTATTATCAGGGCATGTCGGTGCTGATAAACGAGCGTGATTTTTATGATCTGACCATGGCCTATTTGGAAAAGGTGCACGGCCAAGGTGTGCGTCACGTTGAAATCTTTTTCGACCCGCAGGCGCATATGGAACGCGGTGTTGCGTTTGAAACTGTTCTGGGTGGCATTTCATCTGCGCTGGAAACAGCAGGGCGCGAAATGGATATGACGTCGAAATTGATCATGTGTTTTCTGCGCCATCTGGATGAAGAAGATGCGTTTGGTGCGCTGAATTGTGCGTGCAAGCACAAGGAACATATTTACGCGGTGGGTTTGGATAGTTCCGAGGCGGGCCGCCCCCCTGAATTATTCAGCCGCGTATTTGCAAAGGCACGTGCACAAGGGTTCAAGGCCGTGGCGCATGCTGGCGAAGAAGGCCCTGCGGCCTATATCGAAACGGCACTTGATGATTTGAAAGTGTCGCGTGTTGATCACGGCAATCGCGCATTTGAAAACCCCGCACTTGTGGCACGAATGGCGGCGGAACAAATGCCCCTGACCATGTGCCCTTTGTCCAATTTACGGCTAAAGGGGATTACTGATTTAAAAGAGCATCCGATTAAAAAGGCATTGAATGCGGGATTGTTGGCCACGGTGAATTCCGATGACCCGTCATATTTTGGCGGATATGTGAATGAAAACTACAAACAAGTTGCGGATGCGGTTGGGTTAACGGGCGAAGATATCGTAACCCTTGCGAAAAATTCATTCAAAGCATCGTTTCAATCGCCCAGCGAAAAACAAGCGTATTTGGACAAGGTCGATACTCAATTGCGCAGCTGGCAGCGCCGCCAATAGTGTGAAAACCCTGCAAATCTGCGTACAATTGCGGCAAAAGAAAGGTTTTTTGCCCGATATGGCGCGTGGCGTGCACTAAACGCTAGGCAGTTGGGGCGCGATAGTTTAACGACGTGGCGTAACGAAAATAATACGGGCGTCACAATGAAAGATATGGATTCGGCAGTATTGCCAGAAACTGGCGACATGTCGGCCAAGGATTGGATGCGGGTTTTGGCGAAATACCGTCAACCCAACATGACCCGAAGCATTTTCGAGGTTTTCGTCACATTCGCTCCGTTTGTCGGGCTTTGGGTTTTAGCGTGGTGGACCACGTTTTATAGCCTATGGCTTACTGCGGGTGTGTGTTTGGTCGCGGGCGGGTTTTTGGTGCGTTTGTTCATGTTGCAACATGATTGCGGACATGGATCGTTATTTTCAAACAAGCTTGCTAATGATTGGGTTGGACGCGTGATTGGGGTGTTTACCCTGACACCCTATGACGTTTGGCGTCGTAGCCATTCAATTCACCACGGCGCATCGGGCAATTTGGAAAAACGCGGAACCGGCGACATTCATACAATGACGGTCGAAGAATACCGCGCAAGTTCGACAATGGGCAAAATAATGTATCGCCTGTATCGCCACCCGATCACGTTGTTTTTCATCGGACCAATCTATGTGTTTGGTTTCGAAAACCGTTTGCCGTTTGGTTATTTCAAAGATGGGATCAAATATTGGATCAGCGCAATGGGAACCAACGCAGGGATCGTCGCCGTTTCCGCCATTTTGATTTATTTCATGGGGTTCAAGGCGTTTGCATTTGTGTTCTGTCTGTCCACATTTTTTGCCGCTGCAATGGGTATTTGGCTGTTTTACGTTCAGCATCAATTCGAAGAAACCCATTGGGATCAACCCGAAGATTGGGATGTGCATGACGCCGCCCTTTACGGCAGCTCGCATTACGTTTTACCAGGACCGCTGCGTTGGATGACAGGCAATATCGGTGTGCACCATGTGCATCATTTATATGCGCGTATTCCATTTTATCGCCTGTCCGAAGTGATTAAAGATCATCCCGTTTTGGCGGAAATGAAACGTCTGACATTGTGGGAAAGCTTTTCTTGTGTAAACCTACATCTATGGGATGAAAAATCGCGCCGTATGGTGCGATTTGCAGAGGCGCGGATTTAAACATCGCGCCCAAACGGGTGTGATATGTGGACGGCTTTATTCAAACAAATGCTGGGTAAAATGATCCAGCGTGGCCAGTTGGAAATCAATCTGGCCGATGGACAAAAATGCGCATTTGGTGATGGGTCTGGCGAAGTTGTGTCATTGACATTTCACGATCCCGCATTGCCGCGCAAAATCATTCAAAACCCCGATTTGGCGGTGGGTGAGGCCTATACAGATGGGCGTCTGACCATCGCGAATGATGATCTTTATGGTTTTGTCGCGCTTGCCATTCGCAATATTGCGCGCAATTCGGGGCGCTTTGCCAATAGCACGATTTGGTGGCAACGCCCGTTGGTTGGGATACGTAAATCATTGCGCCGTTTGCAACAGCGTAATATTTTGGGCCGCGCCCAAGAAAACGTCGCACATCATTATGATTTATCAGAGGATCTGTATCGCCTGTTTCTGGATGAAGATCTGCAATATTCATGCGGATATTTCAGAACCCCAGATGACAGTTTGGAAATGGCGCAGGTTCAGAAAAAAGCACATATCGCAGCCAAGCTTGATTTATCCCCAGAACAACGGGTGTTGGATATCGGCTGTGGTTGGGGTGGGATGGCATTAACGCTGGCGCGTGATTATGGGGTGAATGTTGTTGGTGTAACCTTGTCACGTGAACAGCATCGCGTTGCTTGCCAGCGGGCCAAGGATATGGGGCTGGACGGGCAGGTAGAATTTCGTCTGATGGATTATCGCGATTTAGATGAACCATTTGATCGCATCGTTTCGGTGGGCATGTTTGAACATGTGGGCGTGCCCCATTATGGCGAATATTTTGCAAAAATTCGCAAGTTGTTGGTCAGCGACGGGATTGCATTGGTGCATACAATCGGGCGCGCAGGGCCGCCCAATGCGACCAGCAAATGGATTTTGAAATATATCTTTCCGGGTGGATATGTCCCCGCCATGTCAGAGGCGTTAACCGCCATCGAAAACGAAAATCTGATCACCACAGATATTGAAATATGGCGTTTGCATTATGCCGAAACAATCCGCCATTGGCGCGAACAGTTCGAGGCAAATATAGATGCCGCAACGCATATGTATGACGCCGATTTTTGCCGCATGTGGCGTTATTATCTGGCCATATCAGAGGCAAGTTTTCGCAATGATCGCCAAGTGGTGTTTCAATTCCAACTGAGCAAGGATTTAAACAGTCTGCCGATCACGCGTGATTATCTCTATGATCGCGTCTCGTAGGGCATTAAAAAATGCCCTGTGGCCTGTGCGAATAACACTTCGCGTCGATCCTGCCATGCTTCGACATGAACGGATGCATAACGCCGCCCAGATCGGTTAACCGTGGCGCGGGCATAGGCATCGCGCGGCAATCCTGGACGCAGATAATCAATTGTCAGGTCAATGGTCTTGGGCAAGGGGGGCAATGCGCCACCTTCAAGGTTTTCCAAATCGAGTTCATTTGCCTCCATTGCGTCCCAAATATTTTTCCATGCTAAGGTGATGATCGCAGCACTTTCCAAAAATGATGCAGTGCCACCGCCGTGTAATCGTTGAACCACTGGGTTGCCAATCAGCTTGGGGTCAAAATTCATGACGGCGGTTAATTCATTGCCGCGCCGATCAAATGTGATGCCCATGAATTTCAAAAACGGTACGCGTTCGACAAAGCCACTCAGCACCGCATCGCGGCGGCGTTTGACATCTTGCACGGGTTCGATTTGTTCAATCATGATGTTTTCTTTTTCTTGGTGAATACAAATGCGCCTGTCGCTTGGGCGATGGGGCGCTCGCGATCATCTGTCCATGCGGTGGCACGCAAAAACGCGACGCTGCGGGTTGCGTGATATACCTCTGCATGAGCGGTGATTGTTTTGTTTGGGGCAGCTGGGCGCATGTAATCAATGCGCAGATCAATTGTTGCCGTATGGCCCTTGTTTTCGGGATGCATATAAACGGCTAGCCCGCTGGCGCTGTCCATCAATGCGGAAACAGCGCCACCGTGGATAACACCAGTTGTTGGATCGCCAATCAATTCGTTGGAATAGGGCATTGTTAATGTGGCCTCTCCATCGTTCACATCTGTGACCTCCATCCCCAATGCCTGACACAAAGGAAGGTTTTGCGTAAATGCTTGTTGTGCTGCGTTTGGTTTGACCATGTGAATTGCCTGCGTTGTTTTGGATAACCTAGAACGAAGAAATCAAACTGTCACCCCTTGGAACGCAAAGTCATCTTCAACCGAATGGTTGAATAAACAAATGCGTGAACGAAATTGTGATGACGTTAGGTGCGCACATGTCGCAGTTTGTAATTATTGTTTAAAAACAATCCATTAAGGCAAAATTGAATGATTGACTCTGACAGGGTTAATTTCTATTTTCCGCGCAACTGTCCACCAAGGGCAACTTAACGCCAGAATCAGGAGGCAGACATATGTCAGATGGCCCCGATAAATCGCGTTTGGATGCACTGGAAGGTCGGCTTGAAACGTTACGCGAAGGGAAGACCCCAAAGCCGCGCGAAGAAAGCCACTATAGCCAAGCGCAAGCAGGCTGGCGGATGGTGACGGAGCTGGTAACGGGTTTGTTGCTCGGTTTCGGGATCGGATACGGATTGGATGTTCTGTTTGGAACTCTGCCTGTGTTGATGATCATATTTACAATGCTGGGGTTTATTGCCGGTGTGCGCACAATGATGCGAACCGCGCAAGAAATCCAAGACAAGAAGATGCAGTCGGACGCCCCCGTGGCCCCCGCTGGCAAAGACGAGATGTACGACGACGATTAATCGTTGTTGTCAAACAAAAGGAAAAGACGCGTGGCCGAAGCAGAATCAAGCACAGGTTTCAACATCCATCCAATGGATCAATTCCAAATCAAACCTTTGTTTGGTGCGGGTGAAATTCACTGGTACACGCCAACAAACGTCACATTGTGGATGTTGATTGCGGTTGTTGTTGCAACTGTTTTGTTGGTTTTGGGTACACGCGGTCGTGCCGTTATCCCATCACGTAGCCAGTCCATCGCGGAAATGATGTATGGTTTCGTTTATAAAATGGTTGAAGATGTGACGGGCAAAGAGGGACTGAAATATTTCCCTTATATCTTTACGCTGTTTATCTTTATCTTGTTGGCCAACTTCTTGGGCTTGATCCCAGGTTCTTTCACAACAACATCACATATCGCGGTTACTGCCGTATTGGCGCTGGGCGTGTTTTTGGGCGTAACAATTTTGGGCTTTGTGAAAAACGGTACAAAATTCTTGGGTCTGTTCTGGGTTTCATCCGCTCCATTGGCATTGCGCCCTGTGTTGGCCGTGATCGAAATCATTTCATATTTCGTGCGCCCCGTAAGCCATTCCATTCGTTTGGCAGGTAACGTGATGGCCGGCCACGCCGTGATCAAAGTGTTTGCTGGTTTTGCTGGCGCATTGGGAGTGTTTTCAATCTTCCCAATTATTTCAATTACAGCTGTGTATGGGTTGGAGGTACTTGTTGCCGCGATCCAAGCATATGTTTTCACCATTCTAACTTGTGTGTACCTCAACGATGCGCTGCATCCGAGCCACTAAAGTTTGAACACTAATCTTACGTATTCCATCAAAAGGAGAATCTCAATGGAAGGTAATATCGCAGAAATGGGTCAATTCATCGGTGCTGGCTTGGCTTGTATCGGCATGGGTGGCGCAGGTATCGGTGTGGGTACAGTTGCAGGGAACTTCCTGTCAGGTGCTCTTCGCAACCCAGCAGCAGCTGGTGCGCAAACTGCAACATTGTTCATCGGCATCGCGTTTGCTGAGGCTTTGGGTATCTTCTCATTCTTGGTAGCATTGCTATTGATGTTTGCTGTTTAAGCAAACTGTTTGCTTAAACAAGCAAACCGATTGATTGAGCTGCGCGCGCATATGTGCGCGCAAAAGAGATAGCGAGCGGCGGATTATCCACGCTCGCATACCCATTGGAGAGCATAATGGCTGAAACTACTCATGGTGCAGACCACGCTGTTGAATCAGCGCCGGGCATGCCACAGCTAGACTTCTCAACATTTCCTAACCAGATTTTCTGGCTTTTGGTGACGTTGGTTGTTTTGTACTTCATCCTTAACCGTGTGGCTTTGCCACGGATCGCAAGTGTTTTGGCCGATCGCCAGGGCGCAATTCAACGTGATCTGGACAGCGCGGAACAAATGAAACGCCAAGCGTTAGAGGCCGAAGAAGCCTATAACAAAGCGTTGGCAGATGCGCGTGCACAAGCACAAGACATCGTTGGCGAAGCCAAGGCAGAGATCCAAAAAGATCTGGACAAAGCCATTGTGAAAGCAGACGCAGAAATCGCAGCGAAAGCCGCGGAATCTGAAAAAGCGATCAAAGAAATTCGCGACAGTTCAGCGAAATCCATTCAAGAAGTTGCCAACGCAACCGCTGCGGATATCGTCAAGGCGATGATGCCCGGTTCAGGTGATGCGAAAACAATCAAAGCAGCGGTTGCTGCACGTTTGAAAGGTTAAGATGATGAAAACAGTTTTAACATCTGCCTTTACCCTGATGGCGTTTCCTGCACTTGCTGCTGGTGGTCCATTTTTCAGCCTGAACAACACTGATTTTGTGGTTGCGATCGCATTTGTATTGTTCTTGGCATTGCTGACATATCTTAAGGTTCCAGGTAAACTGGCTGGTATGTTGGATAGCCGTGCAGACGGTATCCGTGCAGAATTGGACGAAGCACGTTCATTGCGTGAAGAAGCCCAAAGCATTTTGGCCGATTACGAGCGCAAGCAACAAGAAGTGCAAACGCAGGCTGATAAAATTGTGGCAACTGCCAAAGAAGAAGCCAAAGCAGCCGCAACGAAAGCAAAAGAAGATTTGAAATCTTCAATTGCGCGTCGCATGCAAGCCGCCGAAGATCAAATTGCTTCTGCGCAGGCATCTGCGGTGAAAGAGGTTCGTGATTCAGCTGTAAACGTTGCAATCCAAGCAGCGAATGACGTGATTGCCAAAGGCATGACCGCCAAGGATGCTGGTGGATTGATCGACGCTGCGATCAAGGATGTTGGTGAAAAGCTTCACTAAATACCCTTCGCATAAAAAATTGAAAGCCCTGCAATTTATTGCGGGGCTTTTTTTTTGCCTTCGGCGAGGATATTTGGACAAAATGGAGGTTAAGGTTGGTTTGCCTTAAGTTCGGGTTCGTGTGGTTTCCAAACGCAATTTGGCGATGTCGTCATGGGATTGCATCGTTTCGTTTTGTTTGAGGCAATCATGAACATAGGTCAGATGAGCCTCGACCGCGCGTCGCGCCGCATCTGGTTTGCGATCGACGATTTCTTGCATGATGTCACGATGTTGGTTCAACAGATGTACGCGCGTGGTGTCCATTTCAAACATCACCTTGCGATTATAGAACACACCTGTCTTTAGCATGTCGAACATGGATCGCATCATATGAAGGAGCATAACATTATGCGATGCTTCTGTGATGGACATATGGAAATTTGCATCCAATTCAGCATCACGTTCGGGATCGTTTTGATCATGTGCAGTTTGCATTTGTTCAAAGATAGATTGGATCACCAGATGATCGTTTTTGGTTCCATGCAATGCGGCTCGTTCTGCGGCCATGCCTTCGAGATCACGGCGCAAGGCGATATAGTCAAAGAATGCTTCCTTGTGAGAAGCAAACAGATTGATCAGGGGGGGTGAAAACACATTTCCCAAAATATCGGCGACATAGATCCCTGAATTTGCCTTGCTGGTGAGCAGACCGGAATCTTGCAATGTTGAAATTGCTTCGCGAAGGGATGGGCGGGATACACCCAGTTTTTCGGCCAAGATACGTTCAGCGGGTAATCGTTCGCCTGGGCGCAACAGGCCGCGCAGGATCAGTTGTTCGATCTGTTGCACAACTGCGCTTGCGACGCGTTCTTGGGTGATGGGTTGAAATGGCATATGCTCTCCTAATTGGTAAAAGAATATGACCAGTTAATAACATGTGCAAGTTATGAAAAGGGCGGCACAAAGGCCGCCCGAATACATATGATATTGTTGATTAGCTTGATGGTGTGATGATGATTTCAACACGGCGGTTTGCAGCGCGCCCTGCTGGAGTGTCATTTGACATCACAGGTGAAGTTTCACCGCGACCATAAGAGCGGATGCGATTTGGATTCACGCCAGCGCCAACCAAAACACCCGTAACTGATTGCGCACGACGTGCGGACAGGCCTTGGTTATATCCAGCGTCGCCAACGTTATCGGTGTGACCGATCACATCAACCATAGAGTTTGGATATTGCTGTAGGTTGTTTGCCAATGAATTCAGATGCCCTTGCAATGTTGGGCGCACATATGTGCTATCTGTTTCAAATGTGATTGCCTCTGGCAGGGTCACGATCAATTCGGAACCAGTGTTGGTGATGGTTGCACCACTTCCGCCCATTTGATTGCGCAGATCGCGTTCTTGTTTGTCCAGCTCGTTACCGATAACCGCACCAGCGCTCGCGCCAACAACCGCACCTGTGATAACGTTCTTGGGTTTGCCGCCGTCAATGGCGCCAACAATGCCACCAAGAACCGCACCAGCGATTGCGCCTTCGCGGCCTTTTTCGCCCAAGCTGCCATCTTCGTTGGCACATGCTGTTAATGTTAATGCTGCGATACCACTGATTGAAGTGATTTTCATGAGAGTTTTCATGTTTATTCCTTAATTTGCCTCATGATCAGATGTGTTCACTGTGGCCTATTAATCAAGTCACAATCGCGTAGATCGCGCTTAATCGGCAATAAATCGCCATGTTTTTATAGGTTTTTATCACTTTCAAAGCGCGCGGATTCCCACGCTAGCATGGCACGTTTTACAGGCAAACCCCAATGATATCCGCCAAGCCCACCCGATTTTCGCAACGCACGATGACAAGGGATAAGCCAAGAGATCGGATTGCGCCCAACTGCGGTGCCAACGGCGCGCACGGCCTTGGGGTTACCGATGTGATTGGCAATTTCACCATATGTGGTGACCTGACCAGAGGGTACGGTTAACAATGCCTCCCAGACTTTGATCTGAAATGGAGCGCCGATCAGGTGCAGATTTGTTTGCCCTTGCATCGCCAGAATATTATCCACCCATGGGCGCAAGCGTTCCGCGTTTTCCATAAAATCCGCATTGGGCCAGCGTGATGTCATATCCGCAAATGTGGCCTGTTCGCCAAATTCAGCGCCAAAGGCCAAACCACAGATACCCCGTGTCGTTCCCATCACCAATGCGGGGCCAAATTGGGTTTCAAACCAGCCGTAATATATGGTGAGCCCTGCACCCTTGCGGCTATATTCACCTGGGCTCATGGCTTCCCATGACAAGAAAAGATCATGAAGCCGACCAGAGCCAGACAGGCCAGATTGCAACGCGGTATCAAGCACGGTGAAGCGATCGTTCAACATGGATTTTGCGTGGTTCAAGGTAAGGTATTGCAAATATTTTTTCGGGCTTACCCCTGCCCATTGGCTAAACACACGTTGGAAATGCGCAGGCGAGAGGCCCACAGCCGCGGCGACATCGTCCAAGCGTGGCTGTGCATTGGCGGTGTTTTCGATATGGGCAATGGCGCGTTCGATCACGCCGTAATGGTATGGATCATGTTTCATACGGTTAAAATGACCCAAGTCGCATCGTGTTTCCACCCGAAACATGCGGGTTTATCCTTGGCTTTGGTTTATGGGCGTGGCAAAAGGCCGTCCATGCCACAACAGCTTGATTATCACACCATATACGAAATTTTTCGCCGTTTTCGCGAGCATGAAGCCGAGCCCAAGGGCGAATTGGATCATGTGAACGCCTATACTTTGGTGGTGGCAGTGGCATTGTCCGCACAGGCCACGGATGTTGGCGTGAACAAGGCGACGAAAGAATTGTTTAAAATTGCCGATACGCCTGAAAAAATGATCGCCCTTGGTTTGGATGGATTAACCGAGCATATCAAAACCATTGGATTGTTCCGTCAAAAGGCAAAAAACGTGATGAAGTTAAGCCAGATATTGGTCGACGATTATCAATCCATTGTCCCATCATCACGCGCAGCACTCGAAAGTTTGCCGGGCGTGGGGCGCAAAACGGCAAATGTGGTTTTAAATATGTGGTTCCATCAACCAACACAGGCGGTGGACACACATATTTTACGTTTTGGAAACCGAACAGGTGTGGCCAAAGGCAAAGATGTGGTCGCGGTGGAACGCGCCATCGAAGATCACATTCCAGCAGAATTTCAACACCATGCGCATCACTGGATGATCCTGCATGGGCGTTACACGTGCAAAGCGCGAAAACCAGTTTGTGCAAATTGCATCATTGAAGATTTGTGCCAGTATGAGGAAAAAACGAATGTCTAAGAAATTTCAGGTTGTTGGAATCGGCAACGCCATTGTCGATGTGCTGGCGCATTGTGAAGATAACTTTTTGGTCGATAACGGTATCGAAAAGGGCATTATGCAATTGATCAATACGGATCGCGCCGCAGAGCTTTATTCACATATGGGGCCAGCGACCGAAATTTCTGGCGGGTCGGGTGCCAATACAATTGCTGGTTTGGCCGCACTTGATGTGCGCACTGCATATGTGGGCAAGGTGAAAGACGATCAATTGGGTGCAATCTTTGCCCATGACATTCGCGCAATGGGCGCGGTTTATGAAACACCATTGGCCCCCAAAAGCGATGATGCGGAAACGGGGCGTTGCATGGTTTTGGTGACACCAGATGGCGAACGTTCATTGAATACATATCTGGGTGTTTCTGAACATCTTAGCCCTGATGACATTGATGTTGATCAAATGGCCGATTGTGAATGGTTATATCTGGAAGGATATCGTTTTGATGGCCCCGAAAGCCATGCCGCATTCGCCAAGGCGATAGAAGCGTGCAAATCCACAGGTGGCAAAGTTGCGGTTTCATTGTCCGATCCGTTTTGCGTGGAACGCCACCGCGATGCATTCAAGCAATTGATCACAGATCATGTGGATTTATTGTTTTGCAACGAACATGAAATGATGGCGATGTATGGTGATACATCGCTTGATGATGCATTGGCCTTGGCGGGGCAGCATACCGAAATGGTGGCTTGTACCATCGGTAAGAAAGGCGCGCTGATCATCAAGGATGGAAAAACACATCATGCAGACGCGGCACCCGTTGCACGCGTAGATGCAACAGGTGCGGGTGATTTATTCGCATCTGGGTTCATGTATGGATTGGTAAACGGGCATGACATGTTGACCTGTGGTCAAATGGGCTGTGTCGTTGCAGGCGAGGTGATCGGCCATATCGGTGCGCGCCCAGAGGCGGATATTAAACAGCTTCTTGCAGATAACTTTACGCTTTAATCGCCCAAAACGGCGTGAACCATATCTAGGTCGATTTCTTTGATGGGTTCTTTGCGTGATGGATCTTGCCAGTCATAGCCAAACATATCGAAATCACGTTTGTAGATTTCGTAAACCAAATGAATGGATAGATCGTCAAAATAATCTGCCACGGGATGGGCGCGTTTTGGTCCGTGGCCTTCGCTTTCGTTGAAACGTGGCATCGTGTCGATGTCGAGCTCGTGCTTGGCATCGACGTTTTTCATCACGTCTTTCATACCTTCTTTGAAATTTTCGGTGGTGATGATTTTGTTATAGCGACCGCCATTCACGATCAGCGTTGATGCGTGACCAGATGTTGATGACCAATGAATATCTGGGTCCATGGGGCGGCGAAAACGAATGGTATCACGTGCGAACAGTAAAAAACGGCGAAATGATTTGATCTGATCAAAATCGCCTGTGTTTTCAATGCCATATTGCGCAATCAGCTTTGGCACCATGTTGCCGCGATAATAATTGCCGTTGCGTTGAATCCCGCAAATTTTATCAAAAAACGAAGACAGAATGCGCGTGTACGGGTTGCGCACACATGTGAAGGTATAGGTATCTTGGGCGCGCATGCGATCAATGATGTTTTGCTTGGATTCTTCGATGCCCCATTTGTGAATACCAGAGGTCGCATCATGTACATCACCGTCGAAAAATTCGCCGTGGTCGGAATAATACATAATTTGCCCGATTGTCGAACATGCACATTTTGGAATGACGCGATAGGCCACGCTATTGCTTTGTGTCATCCAAGTTCCTGGGAAACCCATATTTTATTCACCTATTATATCAATGAAATGCATCTAAAATTCGAATTAGGAAATTATAAGGCATTTTGAAAATAATCCACATAAAAGTGGACAATTTGAAATATCCAAGCCATAGCAACACTGCTGTGCAACCAGACGGAAAAGAATTTGGCAAAGATCGCGTATATTTTACTGTGCCACGCAAATGCAGAGGCAATCGCACAACAGGCCACGGCGTTGGTGAATGCGGGCGATTGTGTTGCCATTCATTTTGATGGTGCCGCACCCAAAAGTGAATTTCAAAAACTCAAATCGTTGTTGTCGGATATGCCAAATGTGGCATTTGCCAAACGGGTGAAATGCGGTTGGGGTGAATGGTCGTTGGTGCAGGCAACGCTAAATGGGTTGCAAACCGCAATTGATCATTTTCCCGACCTTACGCATTGTTTTTTGATTTCGGGTGATTGTTCGCCCATTAAATCTGCGGCCTATGTTCATCAGTCTCTTGATGCGGAAAATACTGATCATATCGAACATCATGATTTTTGGAACGCAGGCTGGATTCAAACTGGGATCAAGGAAGAACGGCTTCACTATCGTCATTTCCTGAATGAACGCAAATATCCAAATCTGTTTTATCATCTGATCAAAGCACAACAAATCTTGGGCTTAAAACGTGATGTCCCCAAGGGTTTTGAGATGAAAATCGGGTCACAGTGGTTTTGCCTGCGCCGATCAACGGTGGATGCAGTGCTCGCGTTTGTGAAAAAACGCACGGATGTTGTGCGGTTTTTTAAAACGGTGTGGATTCCCGACGAATGCTTTTTTCAAACTGTGGTGTCGCATTTGGTGCCAAAAGAAGAAATCAAAAATGCCCCACCAACGTTTTTGATGTTTTCTGATTATGGCAAGCCGGTTACGTTTTACAGCGATCATATGGATTTTCTTACTCGCCAAGATCGCTTTTTCGCACGCAAGGCATCCACAAATGCGGGCCCGTTTCGCACCAAGTTGCTGGATCTGTATCAATCCGAAACCATGCCGAAAATCGTCAAGGATGACGGCAAAAACATTTTTGGCCATTTGGTGCAAGCAGGGCGACATGGGCGGCGATTTTCGGGGCGTATTTGGGATCGTGGCAACAGCATCGGCAAGGGGCGAACGGTTTATGTGATTGTATCATTTGATCGCCGCCTTGGTCGCGCGCTCTCTTCTATGGTGTCGCATATGACCACACTTTCCAGCTGTGGTTATATCTTTGAAGAAGATGATGCGGAAATTTTGGATTTGGGCGGTTTGCAATCAAACGTGGAAAAACGTGGCCGCCACCGCCGCGCATTCTTGCGCACGGTTTTTGACGCCACCAATTCGGAACGTCTGACGATTTGTGTGACACCCAGTGCGAAATACGTGATTGATGATATTTATCATGATGCGTGCGAAACGCGGGTGCTGTTGATCGAAAGCGATGAAAACAGCGAAATCCGTCATGAACTTCGCAAAAAGCTTGGCGAAGATGCAACATATTCAGATTTTGAAAGCGATCAAATCGCGCGTGCAATGAAAATGGAAATTGCGGAGAAAAATGACGAAATCGGTTCCGCTGGTTATCACGATTTTTTCCACATTACACGCAATGCAAAGTCTGAAAAACAGGTTGCAGTATTGGCCGAATTTTTGGAAGTATCTCAAAAGAAGGCCGCGCCATTACTGGCAGCGCTGAAAACGAAATAGGATCATTCATGGCTTATCAATACGACGATCAAAATATCTTTGCTAAAATTTTGCGTGGTGAAATTCCGAATGATACGGTTTTGGAAACGGATCATTGTTTGGCATTTCGCGATATCGCACCCCAAGCACCTGATCATGTGTTGATCATCCCAAAGGGCGCATATGTGAATTTTGATCACTTTGCGAATAATGCCAGCGACGTTGAAATCCTTGATTGGGTACGCACCATTGGCAAGGTCTGTACCATGTTGGGGGTTTGCCCTGATGATGCGGATGGCTATCGGTTGATCGCAAATTCTGGCAAACACGGTGTCCAAGATGTGCCCCATCTGCATGCGCATATTTTGGCAGGACGCATGTTGGGGCGGATGTTACCAGCCACCTGAAACTTGCGCAAAATCGGCGCAACCCATTGCAGCAATCGCAATGCTTAGCTAAACAAGTTCAACAGTTGAATTTCGGAGCAAATGAATGTCTCAAGACGCACCAGAAACAGTTTATGTCGAAAAATACCGCATCGCATGTGATGGCGGCGAAGGTGGGCATCCACGCGTATGGCTGCAAATTCCGGCTGAACAAGGTTGGGTGGAATGCCCATATTGCGATTGCAAATATGTTATCAAACCAGACGCAGATAACGCGCATTAAACTGGCGGTTTCTGTCGGTTAAAAGAATATTAAAATCAAAGAGGGTGTCAGGATGTCACAAACAACGTTTGGTAAAGGTCATCATTTACACCTGATTGATGGGTCAGGATTTATTTTCCGCGCCTATCATGCCTTGCCCCCGCTCACGCGTAAATCCGATGGATTGCCCGTGGGCGCGATCAGCGGCTTTTGCAATATGCTATTCAAAATGGTCGAGGATCAAAAAGGATCAGATGCACCAACCCATCTGGCCGTGGTGTTTGATCACAAGGGTAAAACATTTCGATCCGATATCTATCCCGAATACAAGGCTCATCGCCCCCCCGCACCAGAGGACCTTGCACCGCAATTCCCGATCACACGTGATGCAACACGTGCGTTCAACTTGGCCTGTATCGAAGCCGAAGGTTTCGAAGCAGACGATATCATCGCAACGCTTGCCGATCAGGCGCGTACAGCGGGTGCACGCGTCACAATCGTTTCATCAGACAAGGATTTGATGCAAATGGTTGGCGGCGGGGTTGAAATGTATGATGCGATGAAAAACCGCCGCATCGGCGTTGAACAAGTCGAAGAAAAATTCGGTGTTGGCCCAGATCGCGTGATTGATGTGCAATCACTCGCGGGCGACAGTGTGGATAATATCCCAGGTGCACCGGGCATCGGGATTAAAACCGCCGCGCTCTTGATCAACGAATACGGTGATCTGGATACATTGTTGGAACGCGCCGGCGAAATTAAACAACCCAAACGCCGCGAAACCCTGATTGAAAAGGCTGATCAAATCCGCATAAGCCGCGAATTGGTGACATTGAAATTGGATACACCAATTGATTTGTCATTCGACGACATGGCGGTGAATGCCCCCGATCCAGATGTATTGTTGCCGTTTTTGGCGGAAATGGAATTTCGCACCATGTCCGCACGGATTGCGGCAAAGCTGGGTGTTGATGCGCCTGCGATTGCCGAACCGGTTTCCGATACTGGCCCATCGGGCACAGCCACACCCGCCGCGCAATTGCCAATTGATCCGGAAAAATACGAAACCGTGCGCGATGTTGATCGTCTGAACGCATGGGTTCAAAAAATCTATGATCGCGGTTATGTCGCGGTGGATACCGAAACCACGGGTTTAAACGAAATGATCGTTGATCTGGTTGGTATCTGTTTAAGCGTGGAACCGGGCGAGGCTTGTTACATTCCGCTGATCCATAAAGAGGGCGAAGGCGATTTGTTTGGTGGTTCCAACCTTGCCCCCAACCAAATTCCACTTGATCAAGCCTTGGATATCCTACGCCCCGTTTTGCAAGATGAAAGCATTCTGAAAATCGGGCAAAACATGAAATATGATGCCAAGATTTTCAAACGCAATGGCATTGATATCGCCCCGATTGATGACACGATGTTGCTGTCATATGCACTCCACGGTGGGTTGCATAATCACGGGATGGATGCGTTGGCTGAACGATATCTGGATCACAAACCGATTTCGATCAAATCGATTTTGGGCACAGGAAAATCCGCGATCACATTTGATTTGGTTCCAATTGATGAGGCGACGAAATACGCCGCCGAAGATGCCGACATCACGTTGCGCCTTTGGCAAATGTTTAAACCACAGCTTCACGCGGCCAAGGTTACAAAGGTTTATGAAACACTTGAACGCCCGCTGATCCCAGTGCTTGCAAAAATGGAAATGAACGGGATCAAGGTTGATCGCGATCACCTGTCGCGCATGTCCAATAGTTTTGCGCAATCCATGGCGGGATTGGAATCTGAAATTCACGAACTGGCAGGGCGGTCATTCAATGTGGGTTCGCCAAAACAGCTTGGTGAAATTCTGTTTGACGAACTTGGGCTTGAGGGCGGTAAAAAGGGTAAAACGGGCGCATATTCAACAGGTGTTGATATTTTAGAAGACTTGGCCGCAGAGGGTCACGATCTGCCTGCGCGCGTGTTGGATTGGCGTCAAATGTCAAAACTTAAAAGCACCTATACCGACGCGCTGCAAACCCATATCAATCCTGATACGGGGCGGGTGCATACATCCTATGTGATTTCGGGGGCGTCCACGGGGCGGTTGGCATCCACCGATCCAAATCTGCAAAATATTCCGATCCGCTCCGAAGCGGGGCGCAAAATCCGCGAGGCATTTGTCGCCGAAGAGGGTAATGTATTGCTTGCCCTTGATTACAGCCAGATCGAGCTGCGCATTTTGGCGCATATCGCCAAAATTGATAATCTAAAGCAGGCGTTTCTGGATGGTCATGACATTCATGCCATGACCGCATCCGAAATGTTCCATGTCCCGATAGAGGGCATGGACCCAATGATCCGCCGCCAAGCCAAGGCGATTAACTTTGGTGTGATATATGGGATAAGCGGATTTGGGCTTGCACGAAATTTGCGTATTCCTCGCAAAGAGGCACAGGCGTTTATCGACACCTATTTCGAACGCTTCCCCGGTATTCGCAAATATATGGATGATACGGTGGCATTCGCCAAAGAACACGGCCATGTTGAAACGCTTTTTGGGCGCAAAATTCATACCGCTGAAATTAACGCCAAAGGTCCCCATGCAGGATTTGCAAAACGCGCTGCAATCAACGCTCCAATCCAAGGCACCGCCGCCGATGTAATCCGCCGCGCCATGATTCAAATGCCCGATGCGATCAAGAATTTTCCCGCCAAAATGTTACTGCAAGTACATGATGAATTGCTGTTCGAGGTACCAAAAGATGCGGTCGAAGAAACAACCGAAACGGTACGCAAAGTCATGGAAAATGCGGCCAGTCCAGTGGTGAAATTAGACGTGCCATTAACCGTGGATGCGGGCGTTGGAAACAACTGGGCCGAAGCGCATTAATCAGTTTCGTCTTTGTACCTTACCGCGCGAAGATTTCGTATAACCGTATCGTTGATTACTGCGTCTAATTGATCGGAATCCATCCGTGCACCTGATTGTGCCAAATCGGCCGCGCCATGAACCGCCGACCAAATATAGCGCACATCAGAAATATTTGGCTTACGGTCCAATGCGCCCAATTCATATAAATCGTTCAAATTTTCACCCGTCGCATCCAGCGGGGTGTAACGCATATGCTCTGAATCTTTCATCATACGTTCACGGCATAACACGCCAATGCGCCCAAACATCATGTGCCACAACGCGGGTTTGGCAATTGCAAAACTGATATAAGCCTTAACCAACGCATGGGTGCGTTCAATTGCGGTTTTCACATCTGTTGCAGGTGAACCTTCTGGACGGATTGCTAAAAATATTTCGCGCAATTCCAAAAATCCAAGATGGGCCACCTCTGCCAGCAATGAATCCTTGTCTGGAAAGTGACGATAAACTGCCCCCGATGAAACACCCAGATCACGTGCGGCCTGTCGCAGCGACATGGTTTCAACATGCCCGTCCAACGCGGCATCCATTGCATAATCAATCAATGCTTCTTTCAGGTCGCCGCGTTTCAATTTTTGAATTTTTTCCATAATTTTTTGTAATCACTGTTTACATCGGCGTCAATCAATACTAAATAAGCGTTGCTTACAAATAGTAAGCGATGCTTACAAAACATGTTAGGATGTTGAAATGGCTCATTTTTTAAAACTCTCTACCACCGCAAGAATCATTCTTGGCGTTGCTGCGTTGGGAATGTTGACCGCCTGTGCTGATACAGGAATGAATTCTTTTTCTGGTGCGGGCTTGAATGATCTGAACGATATACCGCGATTTAGCAGTTCGTTCTGATTAACTGGCTTGCCGTGAAACACGTTTCACTTTTGCGAATATGTCTCTCCCCACAGCATTCGCAAAATTCACGGCAAGCCAAAAAATCACCGCTGCGCCTTTAAATGCTTGCATGCCGATTGCACAAAGGGTTTCCTGTCTGAAATAAAAGCGGAGTTGTGAATGGCACATGTGGGGTTGATTGGTATCGGTGTAATGGGCGCATCTTTTGCGCAAAACCTAGCAGAAGAGGGCCACTCCGTTTCCATGCTGGATCGCAGCATCGAAAAAATGCAAGCGGTCGCGGATGCAGGTAAAGCGCTCAAAGGTGACTTGATCATCTGCAAAGACGCAGAAGCATTGATAAAATCGCTCCCCACACCGCGCACGGTTCTGGTGCTTGTTCCATCAGGTGCACCATTGGATAGCGTGATTGAAATGGTTAAGCCCTTGTTGGACAAGGGCGATTTGATCGCCGATCTGGGAAATTCATATTATAAAGAAACCGAACGACGCACGGCCGAATTGGAAAATCTCGGCCTGTATTTTCTTGGTATGGGTATTTCAGGCGGTGCCGAGGGCGCGCGCCACGGCCCATCAATCATGGCGGGCGGATCACGCGAAAGCTGGGCACGAGTAGAAGGCGCGCTTAAAGACGCCGCCGCCAAATTCGAAGGTACCCCATGTTGTGATTGGTTTGGGCCAGGAGGATCGGGGCATTTTATCAAGATGCTGCACAACGGTATTGAATATGCCGACATGCAACAAATCGCAGAATCTTATGGCATTATGCGCGATGGTTTGGGGATGTCTGCGGGCGAAATCGCGGATGTATATAAATCATGGATGAATGGGCCGCTAAATTCCTATCTGATTGAAATCGCAGGCGAAGTTGCCGCCGCCACCGATCCGAAAACCGGTGGAGCAATGTTGGATATCATCCTTGATAAAGCAGGGCAAAAGGGTACGGGGCGTTGGTCCGTGGTGGAATCATTGCATTTGGGTCAGCCAAACAGCCTGATCGCCGCCGCTGTCGAAGCACGCAATTTATCCGCGCAAAAAGATATGCGCCTTGAGATGGAAACGATATTTGGTGCATCGCCAACGGCGTTGGGAAATGCGTTGGGGGATCGGGATGATGCGATAAATTCATTGGAACAGGCGATGATCGCCGCCAAGGTTTGCGCATATACCCAAGGGTTTGAAATTTTACATGCGGCATCAAACGAATTTGAATGGAATTTGGATTTGGCGGCAATTGCGCGTGTTTGGCGTGCGGGTTGTATCATCCGTTCGGTGTTTTTGGATGAAATTTCAGATGTTTACGATAATGGCGGGCGATCCAATTTGGCGTTATCCCCTGTGTTTGGGCAACGTCTAAAAGATCACATTCCCGCATTGCAACAGGTCACGGCGGCCGCGGTTGCCCATGGTTTGCATGTCCCAGCAATGTTTGCCGCGCTTAGTTTTCACAACATGTCACGCACGGGTCAATCCACCGCAAACATGATCCAAGGATTGCGCGATTATTTTGGCGCACATACGTTTGAACGACTTGATGATCTGGGCACGGCTGTGAATGGGCCGTGGCATGATTAATTAAACCAGTTCGGACACGGGTATAATCGGGAAAAAAGTACCCGATGACCAAACACCGAACCAATCCGCACCATTGTGTTTGGCTTGCTCGCCCAAATCAACCAATCGGTAGAAACTTTTACGATCAATCAATGCCTCTAAATTTGTGCGGATCAACACATACGGGCTTGGCTCGCCTGTTTCAGGATCGCGTTCCACACGAATTGGGTTATCTGCACTGGCAACCGCTTCGTCATCCACATGGGTGTGAAACGTGATGATTTGATCGCGTCCAGTTCCTGTGACCTGAAAATCAATTGCCACAAACGGGGCGTCGTCAACGGTAATGCCAACCTTTTCGACGGGTGTGACCAGAAAATAATCATCACCGTCTTTGCGAATGATGGATGAAAACAGCTTTACCAGCGGTTTTCGCCCAATTGGAGTGCCTAGATAAAACCACGTTCCATCGCGTGCGATGCGCATATCAAGATCACCGCAAAAATCGGGATTCCACAAATGGACGGGCGGCGGGCCCTTTTTTGTCGCCTTTGTGGCCGCTTGTGCGATGCTATCTGCACTGGGCGCAGGCGTTTTTTCACCATTTGTCGTATTTGTCATTTGTCATCGCCACATTTTGTTCGTTTAATGAACATAAGATAACAATTGGTAACTTGAAAGGGTGTGTAATGACAGCCGAAGAAAAGAATCTGGCAGAATCAATTGAAAAGATCGGCGGGTTGTTAAACACAGCCAAGACAGAAATTGGCAAGCGGATCATCGGCCAGCATACGGTGATTGAGCAAAGTTTGGTTGTTTTATTATCAGGTGGTCATGGATTGCTGATCGGTGCGCCGGGTCTTGCAAAGACGCGTCTGGTCGATACGCTTGGCACGGTTATGGGGTTAAGCGAGAGCCGCGTTCAATTTACACCCGATTTGATGCCCGCGGATATTTTGGGTTCTGAGGTGTTGGAAACCAACAAACAAGGCGCACGTGAATTTCGATTTATCGAAGGCCCGATATTTAGCCAGTTGTTGATGGCAGATGAAATCAACCGCGCATCACCGCGTACACAATCTGCATTGTTACAAGCGATGCAGGAAAAAGAGGTATCCATTGCCGGGCAGACCCGTGCCTTGCCAGAACCATTTCACGTGCTGGCCACGCAAAACCCGATTGAACAAGAGGGCACCTATCCCTTGCCAGAGGCACAGCTTGATCGGTTCCTGTTGCAAATTGATGTTAATTTCCCCGATCGCGATACGGAACGCCTGATCCTAGAGGCCACAACAGGTGTCATGGATGTGCAGGCCAAACAGGTGTTTGATGCTGCACTGTTGATCGAGGCACAAAATGCCGTGCGTCAAATGCCAGTGGGTACATCAGTGGTTGATGCAATCCTTGATCTGGTACGCCAAGGCCGCCCCGAAGACGAAACCGCAACCGATTTGGTGCGCAATAATATCAGCTGGGGCCCTGGCCCGCGCGCGGCACAGGCTTTGATGCTGGCCACGCGTGCACGTGCGTTGATACAGGGGCGGTTAACCCCTGATCTTGATGATGTGGTTGCGCTGGCGCATCCTGTTTTGGTGCATCGCATGGCGCTTAGTTTTGCTGCGCGTGCGCAAAATATTGCGCTGTCTGATGTCATTCAAAACATGGTTAACGAAGCGATATTAACCAAAGATGCCGCGTGAATGATGAACCGATCATAACGCCTGCACAATTGCGGGCAGACGCGGGGCAACTTGCGGCGGGCTTTCCTGCCCTATTGGCGCGTGCGCAACATTTGGTGGCGTCGCTCAATATTGGATCACATGGGCGCAAACGTGCGGGTGTTGGAGATGAATTTTGGCAATATCGCCCCGCAATTTCAGGTGATAGTCGCAGCGCAATTGATTGGCGCAGATCGGCGCGAACCGATGCACAATTTATCCGTCAAATGGAATGGCAATCCGCACAAACCGTGCATTTTTGGGTGGATTCAGGGGCGTCGATGGATTTTTCCAGCGATGTAAATCTGGAAACCAAATCATCACGCGCAACGGTTTTGGCCTTGGCCTTGGCGATATTGTTATCGCGTGCAGGTGAACGCGTTGGGTTGTTATCCGATCCACGCCCCGCAAAATCAGGGGAATCCCAGATCCAAAAAATCGCCCAAACATTGGCGAATATTGGGGACAAAGACGATTATGCCTATCCGCCGCAAAAGGCATTGCCAAACGGCAGCCGCGCCATTTTAATTTCCGATTTTATGGGGGAATGGGAACCGCTGGTACAGGCCATTTCCAAAACTGCCGATCAAAATGTATCGGGCTGTTTGGTTCAGGTGCTAGACCCAAGCGAGCTTTCATTCCCGTTCAAAGGGCGGGTGATTTTCGAAAGCATGAAATCATCGTTGAATTTTGAAACGCTGCGGGCAAATTCGCTGCGCGATGAATATATTCAAAAACTGGCAGAACGACAGGATGCGCTGCGAAGCTTGGCGCGTAAATCTGGCTGGCGGTATTATACACATAATACGGATAGCGCGGTTCAATCTGCATTTTTGTGGCTCTATAATGCAACGGAACAGGGGGCTGCGCGATGACATTTGGTGCGATTGCATTTTTGTCGCCTTGGCTATTGATTGCGGGATTGGCTTTGCCGATCCTAATTTGGTTGTTGCGTGCAATTCCGCCTGCTCCGATCCGCCAACGGTTTCCGGGCATTACGTTATTGTTGGGGTTACGGGACAAAGATACCACACCTGATCGCACCCCTTGGTGGTTGCTTTTGTTACGTGCGCTGGCAATTGGTGCAGCGATTTTGGCATTTGCAGAACCCGTATTGAACCCAAGCGATCGCGTGGCGGGGCGCGGGCCGCTGTTGATTGGCATGGATGCATCATGGGCAAGTGCGCAATCATGGAATCTGCGCAAAGAAAAGTTGGAAAATCTGTTGAACGAGGCGGAACAAGACAATCGCCCCGTCATGGTTGTCAAATGGACAGACACACCCACATCAGATTTTGAAAACGGGTTTAGCGCGGCAAGCAATTGGACGGATCGCTTGCAATCATTCCATCCCAATGCATGGGAACCTGAATATGCGCAATGGATGGATGCAATTCCCAATTTGGATGCCAATCAGATCATTTGGTTTTCCGATGGGTTGGAACGCGAAAATCGCGCCGCGTTTTTAGATCAACTTGCGGATTTGGCGGATGTTTCCATCGTACAAAGTGAAACGAATGTTTTGGCGCTGTCTCCAATTACGGTACAGGATGGCGCGTTAAACACCACGATCACACGTATTCATACAGATGCAATTGACGATGTTCGATTATCGGCCATTGGCCCCGATCCAACGGGGATTACGCGCAAATTAGGAAGTGTTGATGTAACGTTTGATGCTGGCAATGCACAATCAACAGGCGTTGTTGAACTGCCGATTGAATTGCGCAATCGCGTGACGCAAGTGTCCATCGATGATGTGAATTCTGCGGGCAGCGTGGTGTTGGGCGATGATTCACTGCGCCGTCGCAAGGTTGCATTATTTGGCAATGATCGCGCATCAGAGGCAAGCGCGCTTTTGTCGGAACTTCATTATCTGCGCAACGCCTTACAACCCACAACCGAAGTGATCGAAACCGAATTGTCCGAAGCATTGGTCGTAAACCCAGAGGTGATCGTTTTCGCCGATATTGGCGAATTGAATGAACTTGAAACCCAAGAAATTCAAACTTGGATTGAACAAGGCGGCACATTGTTGCGCTTTGCTGGGCCGAATTTGATTTCCAGTGGCATCGGGCAATCGGAAAATCATCCGCTGTTGCCTGTTCGTTTGCGTTCAGGTGGGCGAAGCGTTGGTGGCGCGATGTCTTGGGGGGAGCCGCGCAAATTACAGGAATTTAGCAAAGAAAGCCCGTTCTTTGGCCTCAAAATCCCCGATGATGTCGATGTGAATAGCCAAGTCGTCGCCCAGCCTGATCCAGATCTGGCCGCGCGTGTGATTGCCAGCTTGGACGATGGCACTCCATTGGTGACAAGCCAGAACATCGGTCAGGGGCGTGTTGTGTTGTTTCACGTCACCGCCAGCACCAAATGGTCCAATCTTCCGTTATCTGGTCTGTTTGTTCAAATGCTGGAACGTCTGGCGATCACCGCAAAAACAAGTGCCGTGGATAGCCAAGACGTGGCGGGCACGATCTGGACGCCAACTCATATATTGGATGCATATGGCGTGCTGCGTGAAACACAATCTGCCAGTGGTGTTTCGGGTGAATTGCTGGCGGCAGGTGCGCTTGGTTCCGAATTACAGCCCGGGATTTATACCAACGCAGATCGCGCCATCGCCTTAAATGTCATTGATGGCGAGCGTCACATCCGTGCGGCAAACTGGGCGATTGGCACAACATTGTTGTCCTTATCCCCCTCAAGCGAACGCGCATTAAAGGCAGAATTCTTACAATTTGCATTTGTGCTTTTGTTGATTGATGTCTTTGCGACGCTGGTTTTATCTGGGCGGTTGCGCGGGGCGCGGGGTGGGCAAATTGCATTATTCGCGTTGCTTTGCCTGATTGGAATAAATTCAAAATCATTTGCCCAAACGGATGAAGAGGGCGCGTTATTTGCGGCAAATAATACCGTTCTAGCATACGTTATCACGGGTGATGCGCGTGTGGACGAGGTGTCACATTCCGGTCTTGATGGTCTATCTGCCGAACTTTATCTGCGCACAAATATTGAACCTGTTCCACCTGTTGGGGTGGTCTTGGGGGACGATGATCTGTCGCTTTATCCATTTTTGTATTGGCCGATTACCGATAAACATCAATCGCTTTCGATTGATGCGGTGGCATCGCTAAATCAATACCTGCGCAATGGCGGGTTTATTATGTTTGATACCCGTGATGGCAATCAAAGCGGCGCAATCGGGCGCAACACCCCAAATGGGCGTAAATTGCAACAAATTGCACGCCGTTTGGATATTCCCCGCCTTGAACCGATCCCGTCTGATCATGTTCTGACGCGGGCATTTTATTTGTTACAGGTCTTTCCAGGGCGATATATCGGTCCCAATGTTTGGGTCGAAGCCGCACCCGAAAACGCCGAACAAATCGAAGGCATTCCATTTCGCAATCTAAATGACGGGGTTACACCTGTGTTGATCGGTGCGAATGATTGGGCGGCATCATGGGCGATCACGGAAACGGGGCGTTTCAAATACCCTGTGGGGCGCGGTGCCAATGGTGAACGCCAACGCGAATTTGCCATTCGTTTTGGCGTCAATGTTTTGATGTATGTGATGACCGGTAATTACAAAAGCGATCAGGTACATGTGCCTGCTTTGCTGGATCGGTTGGGACAATAACATGGACAGCAGCATCGTTTTTTCCCCACTCATCCCAGAATTCATGCTTATGATTGGCGCGATTGTTTTGATCTGCGCCACAGGTTTTGCGGCGTGGCGTGGATTGTCTGGCTGGTTTTTACGCGCCCTTGCGGGTGGCGTGATCCTCTGCGCCTTGGCCAATCCTGTGATCCGCCACGAAGAACGCGATCCGTTAACGGACATTGTGTTTTTGATCGAAGACGCCAGCGAAAGCCAAAAAATTAGTGACCGCCCTGAACAGGTTGCAACCGCGCTTGCAGGGTTGCGCGAAAAAATTGGGAATTTGGAAAACTTTGAACTGCGCGAAGTTCGCGTTGAAAATGACATTACCCAAGATGAAACCGGTTCACTTGTTTTAACAGCGCTTGCCAATGCGGCGTCCAAGGTTGCGCAAAATCGGATTGCAGGTGCAATTGTCATCACAGATGGGCGCATACATGATGCCGAAGTTTTACCAGATTTCCCAGCGCCTGTGCATGTTCTGCAAACGGGGAAATCAACAGATTGGGATCGTCGTATCGTTGTGACCAACGCACCGGCCTTTGCCATTGTTGACGAAGAAATCACCCTGAACCTTCGCATTGAAAATGATGGTGCGGTGCCTGCGGGTAAATCCGATTTGGCCAACCTGACCATCACCATTGACGGCGAAGTCCAAAGCCAGTTTCAAGTGCGCACAGATGCCGATTTGGATTTGCCAATTACATTGTCCCATGGCGGGATGAATGTTTTGCAATTTACCATCACCGCAGATGAAACCGAATTAACTGATCGTAATAATTCCGCGGTTGTCACGATCAATGGTGTGCGTGATCGGCTTCGGGTTTTGTTGGTGTCGGGTGAACCATATGCCGGTGGGCGCACGTGGCGCAATTTGTTGAAATCCGACAGCGCGGTTGATCTGGTGCATTTCACGATTTTGCGCTCGGCTGAAAAATCCAACAATGTTCCTGTGCGGGAATTGTCATTGATTGCATTTCCCACACGCGAATTGTTTTTGGACAAAATTGATGATTTTGATTTGATTATCTTTGATAAATATCGTCGGCGCGGCATGTTGTTGCCCGCGTATTTACGCAATGTTGTGGAATACACAAAAAATGGCGGCGCAGTATTATTCGCAACCGGTCCCGATTTTGCGGGGGTGAATAGCCTGTTTCGATCTGATATCGCCGAAATTTTACCCGCTGTGCCAAGCTTTGATGTGATTAACCAAGGTTACAAGCCTGAAATTTCAGAAACAGGCAGGCGCCATCCCGTAACCGAAGGGCTGGATCAATGGGCGGGCGATGTTTCCCCTGATGATGATCCAAGCTGGGGGCGCTGGTTTCGTTTGTTGGATACCTCTGTGCGCAGTGGGCATATGGTGATGCATGGGTTTGATGATAAACCATTGCTCGTGCTTGATCGCGTCGGCGAGGGGCGCGTTGCAATGTTGATGTCAGATCAAGCATGGCTTTGGTCACGTGGGTTCGAGGGTGGTGGCCCACAGCTTGAACTGCTCCGTCGTCTGGCGCATTGGATGATGAAAGAACCCGAACTGGAAGAAGAACAACTTTCTGCACAGGTTGATGGCCAACAGGTATTTATCACCCGCCGATCACTATCCGAAACCATACAAGCACCCGATATAACATATCCTGATGGGCACACCGAAACGCTTGAACTTCGCGAAACTTCACCGGGGCGTTGGGCGACGCAATTGAATGCCGAACAAAACGGGTTGTTTGAACTATCGGATGGTGAATTAAAAACAGTTTTCGCCGTGGGTCCCGCCGCACCGATCGAATTTGAAAAAACCATTGCGGATGCAAGCCTGCTGCGACCGCTTATTTTGGAAACAGGTGCGGGGGTTATCCGCGCCCAAGAAATACCTGTGCCAAACCTGCGATTGATCCGTGCAGGGCGCAGCGGTGCAGGTGAAAATTGGTTCGGGTTAACACCGCGCAATGCTTATCTGACGCTGGATGTGCGCCAGACGCCAATGTTGCCCGGCTGGGTGTGGTTGTTGATGGCGGCAACTTTGATTGTTTGGGCATGGCGGCGCGAAGGGCGCTAGGCAATGAAAACTTGCCTTTGGTAAATTGGTAATTTATTATTACCAATTGAACGCAAGGAAAAATCCCATGGAAATGCCGATCCCCAGCGAAATGGTGCTCAGCCGTAAATCCGATATCGTTGCACGCTTGCGGGCGGTGTTGTCCGATGATGCGATTATATCTGAACCATCCCAAACCCAAGCATATGAATGCGATGCGCTCACTGCCTATCGCTGTGCACCGATGGCGGTTGTGTTGCCGCGTAACACGCAACAGGTATCGGATGTCTTGCGCATATGTTTCGAACTAAACGTCCCTGTGGTGCCGCGCGGGTCTGGTACATCGCTTGCGGGTGGGGCGTTGCCCACGGCCGATAGTGTCGTATTGGGCGTTGCGCGGATGAACGGCGTTTTGGAAACGAATTACGATGATCGCTACATCCGCGTACAATCGGGGCGCACAAATTTAAGCGTAACTGGCGCGGTGGAACAAAATGATTTTTTCTATGCCCCTGATCCAAGTAGCCAACTTGCCTGTGCCATCGCAGGTAATGTTGCGATGAATTCGGGTGGTGCGCATTGTTTGAAATACGGTGTGACCACCAATAATTTATTGGGCGTCACCATGGTAATGATGAATGGTGAAATTGTCGAAATTGGTGGTGCACATCTGGATGCGGCGGGGTTGGATTTGCTCGGCGTTATTTGTGGATCAGAGGGCCAACTTGGCGTTGTGACAGAGGCAACCTTGCGCATTTTACACAAACCAGAGGGTGCGCGCCCTGTTCTGATAGGATTTGATTCAAACGAGGTGGCGGGTGCATGTGTTTCTGACATCATCAAGGCGGGCGTATTGCCCGTGGCAATCGAATTCATGGATCGCCCCTGTATCGAAGCCGTCGAAGATTTTGCAAAAGCTGGGTATCCAGACGCAGAAGCAGTTTTGATTATCGAGGTCGAAGGGTCCGAAGCAGAAATTGCCGAGCAGTTGGAAAAAATCACTGCGATTGCAAAACAGCATAACCCGATCGAATTGCGCGAAAGCAAATCAAGCGAAGAATCCGCCGCCATTTGGGCTGGGCGCAAGGCTGCGTTTGGTGCGATGGGGCGTATTTCGGATTACATGTGTTTGGATGGCACGATCCCCGTTTCCGAATTGCCATTGGTATTGCGCCGCATTGGTGAATTGTCGAAACAATACGGGCTAAAGGTTGCAAATGTGTTTCACGCAGGTGATGGCAATATGCACCCGCTGATCCTGTTTAATGCCAATAAACCGGGCGATTTGGAATTATGTGAATCAATGGGTGCTGAAATACTCAAACTTTGTGTAGAGGTCGGGGGATGTCTGACAGGTGAACATGGGGTTGGCGTTGAAAAACGCGACTTGATGATGACGCAATATAATGCTGCGGATATCGAAACACAGTTACATGTCAAAGACGTGTTTGACCCCGCGTGGTTATTAAACGCAGCCAAGGTTTTCCCACTGTCCACGACAAAATCACGGCGTGCGTCATGACGCCAAAGGATGAACAAGAACTTGCCCAATATGTGAAAGATGCCGGTGCGAACGGGCGTAAATTGCGTATTCGCGGCGGTGGCACGCGTTTGGCGCTGGGCAATGCGGTGTCTTATGATGACATGGTCTCAATGGACGGGTTCAGTGGTGTATCGCTCTATGAACCAGGTGCGTTAACTTTGGTTGCGGGCGCGGGTACGCCGTTGCGCGAAATAACCGAAACTTTGCGTAAATCTGGTCAACAATTGCCGTTCGAGCCGATGGATCATTGCGCGTTGTTAAGCAGCACGGGTGAACCAACCATCGGCGGTGTGGTCGCATGTAACATATCCGGCCCACGGCGTATCCAAGCAGGCGCATGTCGCGACAGCTTGATCGGTGTGCGGTTCGTAAACGGACAGGGGGATGTGATTAAAAACGGTGGGCGCGTGATGAAAAATGTCACGGGCTATGATTTGGTGAAACTCATGGCGGGCAGCTTTGGTAGCCTTGGGATTTTGACCGAGGTGGCGTTCAAAGTGTTACCAATCCCAGAAACACAAACCACGATCACACTGCACGAAGTGGATTTGGATGTGGCGGTTCAGGCGATGTCATCAGCGCTTGGTTCTCCTTTTGATGTGACAGGTGCTGCACATTTACCAGCCTTGGAAAATACCCCATCAAAAACGCTGCTCCGCATCGAGGGATTTGCAAAATCAGTGAAATATCGCGCTGATAAATTGGCGGCAAAGCTGTCGCGCTTTGGCGAGGTTTCGCAATCATATGACGATCATGATATTTGGACGGATATTCAAAATGTCACGCGATTAAGCGGCACAATCGATGCAATCTGGCGGGTTTCGGTGAAACCATCCGATGCCCCGCAATTTTGTGAAACACTCGCGAAAAACTGTCCCAATGCGGCCGTCCAACTGGATTGGGGCGGTGGGTTGATTTGGGCGCGGGTGCCAAATGATTTTGATCTACGCCAATGTTTGAACGTGGCGGGGCACGCCACGCTTATTCGCGGCGATGGGTTTGCGGCATTTCAACCCCAGCCAAGTGTATTGGCAAAGGTCGAGCAAAATTTGCGTCAAAAATTTGATCCAGTGGGAATTTTAAATACGGGAATAATGGGCTGATACATGCAAACAACATTTAGCGAAGCACAATTAAAAGATCCCGCAATTCAACGCAGCAATGAAATTCTGCGTTCCTGTGTGCATTGTGGTTTTTGCACCGCCACCTGTCCCACATATCAAGTTTTGGGCGATGAATTAGACAGCCCACGCGGGCGTATCTATTTGATCAAGGATATGTTGGAAAATAACCGCAAGCCTGATGAAAAAACGGTCAAACATATTGATCGTTGTCTGTCATGCTTGGCCTGTATGTCCACATGCCCATCGGGCGTGCATTACATGCACCTTGTTGATCATGCGCGTGACTATATCGAACAAAACTATGATCGCCCACTGGGTGATCGCGCCATGCGTTGGTTATTGGCACGAATTTTGCCATTTCCCAATCGGTTCCGTTTGGCGATGCGCGGCGCAAATTTGGCGCGCCCGTTTGCGTTTCTTTTGCCATCAAAGCTACGCAATATGGTGGAATTTGCACCCAAGAAAATCGCACCACCATCATTGAATGACCGCCCACAGGTTTTTGCCGCTGATGGGGTGCGAAAAAAACGTGTGGCGCTGATGACGGGTTGCGCGCAAAAGGCGCTGGATATCGATATTAACGATGCCACCATCCGTATTTTACGCCGTCATGGCTGCGAAGTTGTGGTGGCCAAGGGTGCGGGTTGTTGCGGTGCGCTGACCCATCACATGGGCAAAACAAATGAAAGCCACAGCGCTGCGCGAAAAAACATCAACGCATGGATTTCTGAAATGGATGGCGATGGGTTGGATGCCATTGTGATTAACACAAGCGGTTGTGGCACAACCGTTAAGGATTATGCCCATATGATGCGTAACACAGATTTGGCGCAATCTGCCATGCGGGTGTCTAATATCGCCAAAGACATTAGCGAGGTTTTGATCGATCTCGATCTCACCGTGGAAGTGGCGCAAAATAAACGCGTGGCCTATCATGCGGCATGTTCATTGCAACATGGCCAGCAAATCAAAACTCATCCTAAAACGCTGTTGAAAAATGCTGGGTTTACGGTGATGGAACCTGCGGATTCGCATTTATGCTGTGGTTCGGCGGGCACATATAATTTGATGCAGCCAGAAATTTCGACACAGCTTAAGGATCGCAAACTGGCAACATTAACGGACCTCTCCCCCGAAATTATCGCAGCGGGCAATATTGGTTGCATGATGCAAATCGGTTCGGGCACGGATATTCCAGTGGTGCATACGGTGGAATTGTTGGATTGGGCAACGGGTGGACCTGTGCCCCGAAAGCTGCAAAATCAGCACGCGCACACAAAATAGTTACCCATGGGTCATAGTTTGGGCGCATTTTCTGGACATTAAGCGCCTGATTTGTAGAGATTCTAGCATGTTAAAACGAATACTGATGATACTTGGGCTGGCGCTTGCTGGCGTACCGGCCCAAAGCGAAGATGCCGCACCGCTGCGCCAATTGCTCAGCCCGACAGATGCCACCAAATGGCAGGCCGTTGGTTTGTTGATCATGGATGGGCACGCCACCTGTACGGGTACGTTGATTGCCCCCAATCAGGTTTTAACAGCGGCGCATTGCATGTTTTTGAACGATACAAAAAAACGCTATGAAACCAATGCGATAAAATTTTTGCCCGGTTGGCGTTTGGGGCGTGCTGTTTCCTATCGCACGGCGCGGCGCGTGGTGATCCACAAGGATTATCGCAACATGGAATATGATGGCCGCACCAGACGCGATTTGGTGGCCACCGATTTGGCATTGATCGAATTGGATCGCAGCATCGGCAAGGATACGGTGAAACCCTTTGCCGTGCATGAACAACCAAAGGTGGGCGCCGAATTAACCGTTGTGTCATACGGCAAGGGGCGCAACGATGCCCCATCCATCGAAGAAGGCTGCCATGTGATGGGCAAGGATGATCGCGTATTACAGGCAACTTGCAGCGTTGATTTTGGCGCATCTGGTGCGCCAATTTTTATCATGGATAATGGCGAGCCGAAAATCGCATCTGTGGTTTCGGCCAAGGGTGAAACGAATTTTGGGCAACCGTTGTCATTTGGCGTGGCTTTGGGTGAACCATTGGATCAACTGCGCCGTCAGTTGCAATTTGATCGCAGCGTGTTTCAGGGCAAAAAGGCAGGTAAATCTTTGTCCGAACAGTTGGGGCGATAGTCACCAAACTGTGAATGGTACAAAACGAAATTTCGCAATTTCTGCTTGAACGTTTTTAAAAACTCCCCATATTTGAATTATCCGGATGCCCAGATGGGGTTCGGTAATTCACCCGCTCGCCCAGTTTGGGGAGCATTATATTCGTATCGCTTCTAAAGGAGGATGCCTTATGCGTACTTATGATTTCGCGCCATTATACCGTTCTACGGTTGGCTTTGACCGTTTGGCAACAATGTTGGATCGCGCGCTTAGCGCCGAAGTAACACCAAACAGTTACCCCCCATATAACATCGAAAAATCAGGTGATGACAAATACCGCATTACGGTTGCTGTCGCCGGATTTACCGAAGATGAGATCAGCGTTGAAATGCGCGATGGTCAGTTGGTTATTTCTGCCAAAAAGGCGGAAACGGAAACCGATGAAAATATAAACTACTTGCATCGCGGTATTGCAGCACGTGCGTTTGAAAAACGTTTCCAATTGGCCGACCATGTGCGTGCCACAGGTGCAGAATCTGAAAACGGGCTTTTGCACGTTGATCTGGTTCGCGAAGTACCCGAAGCGTTGAAACCACGTCGTATCGAAATCGCAAATCCTGCGAAAACGATCGAAGCAAAACCAAGCAAGAAAAAAGTGTTAGAGGCTTAAGCCCAACATTTGACGGCCCAAAATTGGGCCGTCATCCCCCACAGAATTTCGAACACCTGATCTGGTTCTCCCCTTCCAAGATCAGGCCGACGCGCCACCCCTGAACGTTCCCCGTGGGGTGGCGCTATTTATTTCCACCCCCGCAAAAAATATGCGCCCTAAAAAGGGCGCATATCCAATGTCAGCGAACAGTTGTTTTGGGGTAGGGGAAACCTTGTTCGGCTGTGGCATTGTTCCAACGAGTTGAACCAAGTTTCACCAGAATGATTAACATCATGGGATCCTTGGATCATATCTGCATTGCAGGTTAATGAACCAAGGATTCAGTTTTTTGAAATTGATGTGTCACAAATGTAAATTGCCCCGCTCGATGGCGGGGCAATGAATTGGTTTAACCTGTGATGTTGGTACAGATATATTTCATCTCTACGAAATCTTCGATGCCGTGGTGCGAACCTTCGCGGCCCAGCCCCGATTGTTTAACACCACCAAATGGTGCCACCTCGGTTGAAATCAGGCCAGTGTTCACACCCACAATACCGTATTCCAAACCCTCTTGCATGCGCACAACGCGGTTCAAATCGTTGGAATAGAAATAAGAGGCCAATCCGTAAATCGTGTCATTCGCAGCGGCCAAGACTTCTTCTTCGGTTTTGAATTTGAACAATGGCGCCAATGGGCCAAAGGTTTCTTCGTTTGTGACCAACATTTGGGATGTGACATCTGCCAAAACGGTTGGTTCGAAAAATGTGCTGCCCAATGCGTGGCGTTTGCCACCTGCGATGATGCGGGCACCTTTGGATGTGGCATCTTCGATATGTTCTTCGACTTTTTCCAAGCCGCCCATATCAATTAACGGGCCTGTGGTGACGCCTTCGATCAAGCCATCGCCAACAACCATTTTGTTCACTTCGGCGGCAAGTTTTTTGGAAAATTCCTCATATACGCCTTCTTGAACATAGATGCGATTTGAACATACGCATGTTTGACCGTTGTTGCGGAATTTCGAGATCAACGCGCCCTGAACAGCGGCATCAACATCGGCATCGTCAAACACGATGAACGGTGCGTTGCCACCCAATTCCAGCGATAATTTCATGATCTGCGGTGCACATTGCGCCATCAAAATGCGGCCCACTTCGGTAGAGCCTGTGAATGTCAATTTGCGCACCTTTGGGTTTTCGCAAAATTCTTTGCCGATAGGGCGCGCTTTGGATGATGTGACAACGCTAAACACACCCTTTGGCACGCCAGCGCGTTCTGCCAATGCGGCCAGCGCCAAAGCAGACAGTGGTGTTTCTTTGGCAGGGCGCGCAACAAAGGTACAGCCAGCGGCCAATGCCGGTGCCACTTTGCGTGCGATCATTGCAGATGGGAAATTCCACGGTGTGATTGATGCAACCACGCCAACAGGTTCTTTAAGAACCGTAATGCGTTTGTCGCGTTGGTGGCCGGGTATGGTTTCGCCGTAAATGCGTTTTGCCTCTTCGCCAAACCATTCGATAAAGCTTGCGGAATACAGAATTTCGCCAACAGCCTCTGTAATGGGTTTGCCCATTTCCGCTGTTAAAATCATGCCAAGATCGTCTTTGTTTTCAACGATTAGGTCGTACCATTTGCGCAAAATCGCGGCACGTTCTTTGCCTGTATGCGCCGCCCAATCTTTTTGCACAGCATATGCGGCATCAATTGCGCGTGTGGCATCGGCCACATCAAGGTCGGGAAGGTTGACCAACACATCACCGCGCGCGGGATTGGTCACTGGGAATGTTTCACCATTTTTGGCATCAACCCATTCACCAGCCACAAAGGCCTTTGTGCTCAGCAAACTTGGGTCGTTCATCAATGATTTCAAGTCGGTATGATCGAGCATTTCTCTGCCCTTTCGCGTTTAGTTTTCGTGGATTGACTAAGGGGTGGCATAATCTGTTAGCAGGTGCAACATAAATGCACCCCATCGGGCGGAGTTTTCCCAAATTTGGTGTATGTTTTTGGCAATATCACAAAGTTTTGACACTTAAAGCGCCAGCATCAGCTTAATTCGTAAACAAAATGCCAATTAATTAAGCAGCCGCCCCGATGTCAATTTCGCCAATTAATGCGGCCCAAGATGCGCCATGCATATCGCGATCTGCGGCGGACCCTTGGATTTCAGGGCGCGGAAGGCTGAATTTCACAACATTCAGATCAGACAGATCGAACCGTTTCACCACGTGTTCATCAATTCGAAAAATATCCGCAATTGTTTTTGTCGAAAGTGCCGATACCACCTGTTCATATGCATCTGGTGTTTCGCAAAAAATATCGACCGTCAACCAAAACGGCCCCGCATTTTTAGAACGAACTTTGCCAACAATTGATCCAAGATTAGCCAATGTCGTGTACCTCCAATGTGAATGCATCCATGGGATCATCCAATGTCATGACGTGATTCAGGCTGAACGTATAAATCGCCCCACGGCTGATTTCTGCGGGTGAAAATGGGAATGCAAATGTTGGTTGTTCCTCTGATTGGGTCAGGGGATGATGCAACAAATAGGGGTTCAGGATTTTACCAATCTCATTTGCCAATGCATCGCTTGTTGCGGTAACAATGCCAAGCACGCCAATTTCCACCGCATCAATCATGCGGGTTTCCAAGGCACCAAAGCTGGCGTTTTCACCGATCAACCGCAGTTCAATGTTAAAATCATCTGGCGAAAGTTTCAGGCGATCAACCACCTTGGCGCTACATTTTTCAACAATGTCATCGGCCCATTTTTGTGCGTTTTTCACATAACGTGCATCGCGCAACAAAACCAATGATATGCATTGATATCCTGCCAATGACGCCCCTTCCAATTTCACGGTATAGGGTGCGGTTGTCCATTTGGAACCCGTGACGCGCACGGATGTATCATCCAGCGCCACATATTTTGCATCTGTCACTTCCAGATACCCACCTGGTTCATACAGAATATTGGGATCACTGTTTTCATATAACATATGTGCCGAAACGGTGTGCGGCGATGCCTTGGCCCCATCGGCAAGCGGGGTCACGGTGAAACCGTCACCGTCGAAATCGATCATGATCACGCCTGATTGTGGGTTGGTTGCACAAAGTGCACCGCATTCACCAATCTTGGCGCCATGCCACGCACCGCCAACATTCGCACCTTGCATCAATGGCAATGCCGCAATGATTGCGGTGTCTGTGGTGCGCCCCGCGATAATCACATCGGCGCCTGTATTGATCGCCGCTTGAATCTGTTCAGCACCTGCAAGAGCGACAATATTTGAACAGTTTTCAATCGTTTCACGTGATATTTCATGGGCATGTTGCAATGGGCTGATGCGCCCGTTTTCATATGCATCTGCGATTTTGGCGCTGTCTTGGGATGATCGCAAAACCGCGATTTTAATTGTTTGGCCAAGCTCGGCCGCGATTTCGCGGGTGATATCCAGCATCCAATCAACGGTGCTGTCTGTTCCACAGGTGCCTGCGGTGCCAATCACCAATGGCACGTCCGCTTTGGCGCGCGCTTCCATCAATCCCTGCCATTCCACCTTGGTTGATGAACGCGAATATTTCGACATGCCCTTGCCCAGATATGCAGGGCCAGAATCCGTGGAACCGCCATCAATGGCGATAATATCTGGTTTCATTTCCAACCCGCGCATCAGCGCGGATTGGTCATAGTTTAATCCAAGGGCACCCGAAGGTACCAACACTTTGGTCATGGTTTTAATCCGTTACACGTTGCGGTTTTTTCAAAACACTGCGCAGGAACATCGGCGCAACAAAGCCTGCGATTGCCGCCAGCCACAAACCGATCGCAATGGGCGTTGAAAACAGATAGGTCGCATCGCCATCTGACAAAACCATTGCACGGCGCAGCGCGTCTTCCATATTGCCACCCAGCAAAATGCCAAGGATCACGGGAACCGTTGGAACATCCAATTTGCGCAACACATATCCCAACACACCAAACGCCACCATCAACAGCAAATCGAAATAGCTGCCTGATAACGAATAGATGCCGACAAAGGAAATCATCGTCACACCGGGCAACAAAACCCATGCGGGAACTTGCAACACGCGCACGAAAATTTTCACCATCGGTACGTTCATCAACAACAACACGATATTGGCGATCAACAAGGATGCGATCAAACCCCAGACGACCTCTGGTCGGTCAGTGAACAATGTGGGGCCAGGGGTGATATTCAGGGTCATCAACAATGCCAACAACACTGCGGTGGTGCCTGATCCAGGAACACCCAATGTCAACATCGGCACCAATGCACCACCGGCGGCGGCGTTATTGCCCGCCTCTGGTGCGGCGATCCCTTTGGCAACACCTGTACCAAAACCTGCCTTGTCACCTGCAAATGACTTTTCGCTCATATAAGCAAGAAAGCTGCCCAAAGATGCGCCTGCACCGGGTAAAATCCCTGCGATAAAGCCAACGCCGCTGGCACGTAGCATGGTCCATTTTGTTGACATGATTTCGGGCCAAGGAATTTTCACCTTGCCCAATTTCACACCAATGGCCGATCCTTTGCCGTGGCTCTCGATGAAAAAGAATACTTCGGCAATGGCGAATAAACCAACGATGGCAACCAGAAAATCAATCCCATCCATCAGGTGCAAATTGCCCCCGGTCAAACGCGGCATGCCTGAATTGTTATCAACGCCGATCATGGCGATGCCAAGCCCGATACATGATGCAATTGCGGCTTTGGCTTGGTTATTGGATGCCATCCCGCCAAGTGTGCAAAACGCCAACAGGTACAATGCGAAATATTCCGCAGGCCCAAATAAATACGCAACACGTGCCAACATCGGCGCCAGCAACATTAATCCGATTGTGGACAAAAACGCGCCGACAAATGATGCAACACCAGAAATCACCAGCGCATCACCCGCACGGCCAGATTTGGCCATTGGATACCCATCAAGCGTTGTCATCAACGCAGGCTCATCCCCGGGAATGTTAAGCAAAATCGAACTTATGCGCCCGCCATACATGGCGCCGTAATACACGGCTGTCATCAGAACCAATGCCGATGTGGCATCCAATCCCAATGTGAATGTCAGTGGGATCAAAATCGCCACGCCATTTGATGGGCCAAGCCCGGGTAATGCCCCGATAATTGTGCCCAAGAAACAGCCCACAATCGCCAGCATCAATGTATAGGGTGACAATGCCACGCTGAAACCCAGCGCGAGGTTTTCAAGAATTTCCATGATTTACCCTAACCGACCAAAAATTTTGGGAATGCAATCAATCCCAAACCCAGCGCGAATTTGAACAAGATAAACAAACCAATCGACAGACCAACACCCGACAGTGCAGCGGGTTTTATCCGTGGCGAGATTTGATAACTTAAAATCCCTGCCGTAATCGCAGTTGGAATAATGAACCCAAGCGGTTTGAGCGCATAAGCATATGCAATCAAAACCAACATGGCGAAAAACAATGCGCCAAATGTGAATTTATCTGGCCATTCTGGATCGGGGTCGGGGCGAAAAATCATCACAAGGCTGCTGATTGCCGCGACTGTTCCAACCAAAATGGGGAATGTTTTTGGCCCTACTGGGTCCGCAAGAAAGCTGGTCTGTATCTGTGTGGCGCTTGCGATATACGCAAGCGCCGCCATGAGTACGACCAGACCAAAGATCCGGTCACTGGCCATTATTGGATCACCCCAAGGTCTTTGGACATTTGGGCGATTTCAGCAACCAAACCATCAACATATGATTGGAAATCAGCGCCAACTTTGGTGAATGGTGCCAAACCGTTTGCAGCCATGGCCTCTTTCCATTCTGCGCTATCTGCCACCATTTGTAGCTTTTCCGCCCAAGAATTGAATGTGTCATCGCTCACACCACGCGGGATATACATACCGCGCCAGTTCACCGCCACAACATCAAAACCTTGTTCTTTGGCTGTTGGGATATCGTCAAAACCTGGAACGCGTTCGTCGGTTAACACGGCCAAAATGCGCACTTCACCCGCTTTTAGAAATCCAACAACTTCGGACATGTCGCCCGTCATTGCTTGGGTAAAGCCACCAACGGTTTGCGTGATCGCATCTGCGCCACCATCAACACCGATATATTTCACTTTGGTAATGTCGGTGAAACCAGCACGTTGCAAGATCATCAATGGTTTGATGTGGTCAAACCCACCCACGGCGGAACCACCTGCAAAGGCAACTGAACCTGGGTCTGATTTGATGGAATCAACCAAATCGTTCAACGATTGGAATTTGCTGTCTTTGCCAACAACAATCACACCTGGATCGGCACCAATTGCACCCACAAAGCGTACTTGATCCGCGGTCATGCCCGCATATGCGTTTTGTGCCAAACGTGTTGATGTGGCAGTTGATGCCGCAACGATCAAATCATCATCGGTGTTGCGTTCATTCACCACGTGGGTATAGGCAAGCCCACCACCCGCACCGGCCATATTTGTGACCTGCACAGGTTTATCAACCGCACCGATATCAAACATGATTTTCCCGATTTGACGGCAAGTGAAATCCCAGCCACCACCAGGGTTCGCAGGTGCGATACATTCCGCAGCAGATGCCGCGCCAGTCGCGCCAACAGTCAGAGCGGCACCCGTAATGAGCGCCTTGAAAAAGCGTTTTGTCATATATTCCTCCCATTTGACATGCGGGGAAATCCCCGAACATTATGCTAGCAGAATACACAAAGCTGACAGGAACCTGTCACGAAAGATTTTTAGGGGCCGCACTTGCGATTTTTACTGGTAGAAGACAACGCACAATTGGCCAAGGCCGTTTCGGATCGGTTCGCCCTTGATGGGCATGCCGTGGATCACGCCGCTGATCTGGGGGATGCACAGGCGTTTATTGAAACCACGGATTACGAATTGATTTTATTGGATATTATGTTGCCAGATGGTGACGGGCGCGATTTTTTGCGCCGCCATCGTAACAGCGAAAAAGGCACGCCCGTGATCGTGATGACCGCGCGTTCGCAAGTGTCGGATCGGGTCAGCTTGCTGGATTTGGGCGCGGATGATTATGTCACCAAACCGTTTGATTTTTCCGAATTAGAGGCCCGCTGTCGCGCCGTTTTACGCCGCCAAGGGGGTGTTGCGCATAACAAATTCGAATTTGCAGGTGTCACACTTGATTCGTTGGAGGGGACTTTAACCACACCGTTGGGTGTTGAAACCCTGCGCAATCGTGAATTACGCTTGATCGAAATATTTTTTGCGGCCCCCGGTCAAATATTTGCAAAGCCCCATTTGATGGATCGCTTGTTTTCATTTGCCGAAGATGTTTCCGAAAATGCGATCGAGGTTTACGTGGCGCGCATTCGCAAAAAACTGTCTGGCACACATGCCAAAATCGAAACGGTGCGTGGGCTTGGATATCGATTGGTTGATCAATCATGACCCTGCGTTTCGCATCTGGATCAATGCAGGGGCGGTTGGTGATACAACTGGCGTTGATTGCGGCCCTGTTATCACTGGTTTTGTTTTTAGTGGTGCGCACGGTGGCGGAACGTGCGGCGGCAGATACGCAGGATAATATTTTACTGGCCTCTGCCACATCCATTTCGGATGCGCTTTATTCTGAACGCGGGGCGGTGCGTTTGGAATTGCCTTACTCCGCGCTTTCAATGCTTGGTTCGATCAGCGAAGACCGCGTGTTTTACCGCATCGCGGTGGGGGGCGAAACATTGACGGGTTATGATGATTTGCCACTGCCCACATCCCTTGATGCCAATCAATTTGATACGTATCGCTACAAGGGTGAAACCGTGCGTGCGGTGGCATTGAAACGCAATTTCAGCACCGGTAATCAATCGCGTGATGTGACAATTGTGGTTGCGCAAACGCGCCTTGGGCTGGCGGCGATTTCATCGCGTATCACCAATACGGCGATGGCAACGGGTGCGATATTTTTCCTTTTGGCCACGGGGCTAAGCCTCTGGGCGGCGCAATCCGCATTGGCACCATTAACCCGCATGGCAGGTGCCGTGACGCGCCGTGGGCCAAGTGATCTGCGCCCCGTCACGGCCAAGGCGCCCGCCGAACTCGCACCACTGGTGGAGGCGCTAAACTCATTCATATTGCGCCTTAAGGCATCGTTAAACCGATCCGAAGATTTCATCGCAGAGGCCGCGCATCGCGTGCGCACTCCGCTGGCCACTGTGCGCACACAGGCCGAAGTGGTGCATCGCAGTTTGAACCAATCGCAAAACAAAACCGCATTGCGCGAAATGATCCGCGCCATTGACGAAAGCTCGCGTTCAGCGGGGCAATTGCTGGATCATGCGATGGTGAATTTTCGCACCGATCAATTTGAAACAACGTTATTGGATTTGGTTGAATTGGTGCAAGAAACCACAGATCGATTATCGCCCACCGCAGGGTTAAAAGACATCCTGATCAATGTGTCCCACGATCAATCCAGTTTTCCGTTTTCGGGTGATCCAATTTTGTTGCAAAATGCGTTGCGCAATATTTTTGACAACGCGATTAAATATTCCCCCGCCGACAGCACAATAGACGTCAATATGACAAGCGATGATGAATATCGCATTGCCGTTTTTGATCAGGGTCGCGGATTTCAGGGCGGGGATGCGCAATCTTATCTGAACCGGTTTTCCCGCGGCGAAAACGTGGATGATGTGGTGGGGTCTGGATTGGGATTAACCATCGTACAAGAAGTTGCCGCCGCACATCTGGGCCGCGTCGAAATTCAAAACAATGAAACAGGAGCAGGCGCATGCGTATCCCTTATTTTGCCGCGTGGTTAATCGCGTTCATAACCTGTGGTTCATTGACCATTGCGTTTGAAACGGAACAACAGAAATTTTATAATTCCTCCGCGGGAACGAGCGTTTTGCGCATCATTTCCACGGCGGATATTTCATCCTTTGAACCCATCTTATTGGCGTTTCAGGCCGATAACCCGACCATTGATATTGATTATGTCGTGGCGAGCAGTGCGCAAACAATGCAAGCAATCTATGACGAACAAGCGCCATTTGATTTGGTGATTTCATCAGCGATGGATTTACAAACGAAACTGGCCAATGACGGCTTTGCCCAGACATATGTTTCATCAACAACCGACAGTTTGCCAACATGGGCGAAATGGCGCAATCAGGTGTTTGCCTTTACCCAAGAACCTGCCGTTCTCGTGGTATCAGAAAAGGCATTTCGTGATCTGCCCATCCCAAACACCCGCGAAGAATTGATTGAACTGTTGCGCGATAATCCCCAAAAATTTTGGGGCCGTGTTGGAACGTATGATGTGCGCACATCGGGGTTTGGTTATATGTTGGCGACGCAAAATTCACGCAACACAGATTCATTCTGGCGCTTGACCGAGGTCATGGGGCGATTGAACACACGGCTGTATTGTTGTTCGGGTGAAATGATTGATGATGTTGCCGCTGGACGTTTGGCGATGGCCTATAATGTTTTAGGGAGCTATGCGGAAAATCGGTTGAAAACCTTGGACGGTGTGAAAATCGTGCCGATGCAGGATTTTGTATCATTGATGTTGCGCACATCCATCATCACAACAAATGCGCAAAATGCATCTGGTGCAAAACGTATGGTGGATTTTTTATCGATGATGGAAACCCGTCCTGAATTAAGCGCGGCATCTGGATTGCCAGCGGTTCAACGCCAAGAAACCACCGCCGCCAAAGGATTGCGCCCCATTCGTTTGGGGCCTGGATTGTTGGTGTTTTTGGATCGCTTGAAACGCGAAACCTTCATTCGCAACTGGCAAAATTCCATCGTGCAAAACAACCCGCTGTAAAACAATCCGCGTGCTGTGCAAAACTTGCACCTAGTAGGTTGCACCACGACGTCCTATATAGGGGCTAACACAGTTAAAGGATCGCGTGATGCTCAGTACAATCGCATATACCCTGTTTGTTTGGTCGCCTCTGTTTTTGGGGCTGCTGCTTTTGATCATAATGTTGCGCAAAATCATGCCGTCATTCATCAAAATCTGGCTGGTGAAACTGGTGGCCTATTCCATGATTGCGGCCTATGCGGTTGGGTTTTTGCATTACACATTGCCACAACGCGATATCGTTTTGGTGTTGGATGCCTATGAAAAACGTATGGATGTTTCCAGCAATTCCATGTTCTGGGGCAAACAAGACGCTGGCACAATCAGACAAGACACACGCGACGTGCGATTTATAGACACTGAAATGCCAGACGGAAGTGTGATGGTTTATCGCAACGAAGATACGGGGTTTGGTTGGCCGCCCTATTTTAAATTCGATAGCTCGGATTTAAGTGCCAAGGCAAAACAGCTTGTGTCCACACGCGACAATCCAAAATGGGTTGCCGTGCGCCATTATGGTTGGCGCAATACGGTGTTTTCCTTGTTCCCAAATGCCACATCAATGAAACAGGTTGATGGGCCAGATGTGACATTGATCCCGTGGTTCAACATCATCTTTACCATCTTTTTGGCGCTGATCTGTTTGGGCATTTATCGCTTGATGCAGCTGTTCAAACGTCGCCGCATTGATCCAATGGTTGATAGCGTCGAGGATGCATGGGATGACGTTTCCGAAACCACGCATAGCATGGGTGATCGCGTGCGCGGCTGGTTCAAACGGCTGGGTGGTGGCGTATAGTTGATTTTGCCAAATCAATCATGCAACCTGTGCGTTCATTTGCATAACAGATGTTGGATTGCCCATGTCATTGATTAAAAAATTTGTAGCGGCATTGGAAAAACCACGCGCCGAACGCCCATTTGGAAGTGGCTGGTTATCGGGCACATTGTCCTTGATCTGTGGCGTCGCCGCATTGTCACTTGCCATCGTTTTGCGATACCCACATTTGTTTTCCACGCCAGATTTGGCGGTGATCCATGAATTCATCCCGTTTCGCGTGGCCTTTCAAATATTCATCGTGTTTGGCTATGTTTTGTCATTCACATCCCTGATTTTAAGCCGCAGTTTCATGTTGTCATCGGTCGGATTTTTTCTGGTGGTTGCGGCGTCATTGATCCAAGGCCCCGCAGAATCTGGAAGCAGTAGCATGTATTTCGGGCTCGATTTTTTCGTGCTCAAGGTTCTGACGGTGGGGATTTTATTCCTCCCGCTGGAACGCATGTTTCCACACGACCCTGATCAAACGGTGTTGCGTTTCGCATGGCGCGAAGATTTCTTTTATTTCGCGGTCAGCTCGTTATTGGTGCAGGCGTTGAATTACCTTACCCTTGCCCCATCAGAGGTGGTGAACAATAATTTCGACATCACCGAAATGCGCCATTACATTTTCACATTGCCGCTGTTTATTCAGGTGTTCCTGATCATGCTGGCCACGGATTTTATGCAATATTGGTTGCATTATGCATTTCACAAGGTGCCGTTTTTATGGCGGTTTCATTCGATCCACCATTCCACACAACAGCTTGATTGGATCGCGGGTGCGCGGATGCATTTTTTCGAAATTGCGGTGCTGCGCTCGGTGACGGCATTGCCGATGTTAACGCTTGGCTTTGATCCTGCAGCGATTCAGGTTTATTTGATTATCGTCTATTTTTATTCCGCGCTGGTGCATTCAAACCTTGGGTTTAACCTGTCGTTTATTGAACGCTGGTTGGTGACACCGCGGTTTCATCATTGGCATCACGGATCGGAACGCGAGGCAATTGATATCAATTTCGCCATCCACTTTCCGCTGTTCGATTGGCTGTTTGGCACATACCACATGCCAGAGGATCGCTGGCCCGATAAATACGGTGTCGCGGGTGAAGACATGCCTAAAGGCTATTTCAAACAATTCCTGCATCCATTCCGCCCCAAGAAAAAATTACCACCAGCAGAGTAATTGTTCACGTTTGGCTGTACAGGGCTAGAAATCCGCCGCTGTTGCTGGCAAAAGGGCGAAACGAATTTACAGCACAGCAGGATAGCCAGATGATTCCTTATCGTTCCAGAACAACTACACATGGTCGCAACATGGCCGGTGCGCGCGGTTTATGGCGTGCAACAGGCATGACAGATGATGATTTTGGCAAACCGATTATTGCTGTGGTGAATTCATTCACGCAATTCGTGCCCGGTCACGTGCACCTGAAAGATCTTGGTCAATTGGTTGCCGGCGAAATCGAGGCCGCAGGCGGTGTTGCCAAGGAATTTAACACGATCGCTGTCGATGATGGTATCGCGATGGGGCATGATGGGATGCTGTATTCCCTGCCGTCACGCGAAATTATTGCCGATAGTGTGGAATACATGGTCAATGCACATTGCGCCGATGCGATGGTGTGTATTTCCAATTGTGATAAAATCACACCCGGTATGATGATGGCCGCGATGCGTTTGGATATCCCCGTGGTATTCGTGTCTGGTGGCCCGATGGAGGCTGGCAAAGTCGATATCGATGGTGATCTGCGCAAGGTCGATTTGGTTGACGCCATGATTGAGGCGGCCAACCCCGAAATGTCCGATGCCAATGTCCAAGCGATTGAAGAGGCTGCATGCCCAACATGCGGGTCATGTTCGGGCATGTTCACCGCCAATTCCATGAACTGTCTGGCAGAGGCTCTGGGCCTTGCCCTTCCGGGGAATGGTTCAACATTGGCGACGCATTCCAAACGCGAGGCATTGTTTCGCGAAGCGGGGCGTTTGATCGTTGATCTGACCAAAGATTATTACGAAAACGGTAACAAATCCCGCTCGGCGCGTGGCATCGCCACAAAGGCGGCGTTTGAAAATGCGATGACCATGGATATCACCATGGGTGGTTCCACAAATACAATCCTTCACCTGCTCGCCATTGCACGCGAAGGCCATGTTGATTTCACCGTGGACGATATTGATCGCCTATCCCGTTCAACCCCGTGTCTGTGCAAGGTTGCACCAGCCGTTGCCAACGTCCACATGGAAGACGTGCATCGCGCGGGTGGCATTTTTGCGCTGCTTGGTGAATTGGATCGGTGCGGTTTGTTGGACACATCTGTGTCCACCGTGCACACACCAACATTGGCGCAGGCCATTGCAAAATGGGATGTGAAAATTTCCAATGATGCAGCGGCGCATGATTTGTTCCTTGCCGCACCCGGTGGCGTGCGCACAACACAAGCATTCAGCCAATCGCGCCTGTACAAAGAATTGGATACAGATCGCGAAAACGGTGTGATCCGCGACAAAGACCACGCGTTTAGCCAAGACGGCGGTTTGGCCGTTTTGTTTGGCAACATCGCCCAAGAAGGCTGTGTTGTGAAAACCGCAGGTGTGGATGACAGTATCCTGAAATTCAGCGGCCCCGCCATCGTCTGCGAAAGCCAAGACGAAGCAGTGAACCGTATCTTGAACAAAGAGGTCGCCGCGGGTGACGTGGTGATCATCCGATACGAGGGCCCACGCGGTGGCCCTGGCATGCAAGAAATGCTGTATCCAACATCATATCTGAAATCCATGCGCTTGGGCAAAGCCTGTGCATTGATCACAGATGGTCGTTTTTCAGGTGGCACATCTGGCCTGTCCATCGGCCACGTTTCACCAGAGGCGGGCGAGGGCGGTAATATCGGCCTGATCGTTGAGGGTGACATCATCGAAATCGACATCCCCAATCGCACGATCAATGTGGCGTTGTCTGACGAAGAACTGGCCGCACGCCGCGCCGAAATGGAAGCCAAAGGCGATGCCGCTTGGAAACCGGCAGAGCCGCGCAAACGCAAAGTTTCACGCGCATTAAAAGCATATGCATCATTGGTTGCAAACGCATCCCAAGGTGCGGTGCGCTTGGATCCATAATCCACAAAACGCCCAATTCCCGCTTGCAGCGCAACTTGCCATAGGTCAAGGTTGTCGCATGCAACGGGAGGGGCAGATGAATATCACGATGGCAACCAATGCCATGTATCAATTGTCAAAATGCGTTGCTGCGGTTCTGACGGTGTTTGCGATCTATGTCGCAGGGTTTGGCGTTTTTGACACGGTCATCGTTTATGGCACCACCGCCGTTTTGGGCATGGCCACAGCGTTGTTAAATTTAGCGGCAACAGGGCATGCACAGGCGTCGAGTGCTGATAAAAATCTACCGCATAACAACATTATAAATATTCTTATTCATCTGTTGATGTTGGCATTGTTCATCGCAATCACGGCGCGTTGGATCGTGATCATGGCGGCCCAAGAAGACAGCTTTGTCTTTATTGGCAATATCGATATGGCGCTGGCTTGGCTGGCGTTTGGCTTGATCGGTTATGTGACCTATCGGTTTTTTGGCACACCAATGGTTGTGGTTTACGGCGCGGTTTTGCTCTATGCGCTGGCGCCTGATTGGATGGGTGGTGCGGGGCGCGATTGGGTCAGCATCGCTGATCGCATGTGGTTTTCCACCGATGGTGTATATGGCGGCCCATTACAGGTCGTATCCAGCGTGGTTCTGGTTTTCATCGTCTTTGGTGCGATATTGCAGGCATCGGGGGCGGGTGAAACCCTGTTGAAAATTGCATTCGCGGGCACTGGGCGATTTGCGGGTGGCCCTGCACATGCCGCCATTGTTGGATCGGCACTTTTTGGCACAATGTCAGGCGCGGCGGTGGCCAATGTTGTATCCACCGGTGTGTTCACCATTCCAATTATCAAACGCGCAGGATTTAAACCAAAATTCGCAGGTGCGGTCGAGGCGGCCGCATCAACGGGTGGGCAAATCATGCCCCCTGTGATGGGGGTGGTTGCCTTTATCATGGCCAAGGTGACGAATATTTCCTATTTGCAAATTGTTCTGGCCGCAATTCTGCCCGCCGTGTTTTATTACATCTCTTTGTTCATGGTGGTTCTGGTCGAGGCACGCAAACAAGGCATTGGTGCCACGCCAATTGAGTTGCGTGAAAAATTGGAACGCATGGATTGGGTGAAATCCATCGCGTTTTGGGTGCCACTGATGGTGATCATTGGCGTGTTAACCACAGGGCGCACGGCACAAAACGCGGGGTTTTATGCGATGTTGGTTGCGCTGATCCTGTGTCTGGTTTTGTTCAAACAGTTTCGCAATCCCGCCGCGTGGTGGGATGCGATGGTGCGCGCGGGCATGACATCGGCCAGTTTGATTGTGATTGTCATATCTGTTGGGCTGGTCATTGGCATTGTGAATATGACGGGGATCGGATTGGCCTTTGCCGATGCCATTCGCGCCGCATCGGGTGGCAGCCTGTTTTTCGCCCTGATCCTTGTGATGCTGGGCTGTTTGGTGATGGGGATGGGGGTGCCATCGGTGACGGCCTATTTGATCTTGGCACTGGTGATGGGGCCTGTGTTGGAACAACTGGGTTTGCCCAAAATTGCCGCGCATATGTTCATGTTATATTTTGGTGTGTTGTCGGTGGTAACGCCCCCCGTTGCCTTGGCGGCATTTGCCGCCGCACCAATTGCGGGCGCACGTCCGATGGAAACGGGATTTACCGCTGTGCGTTTGGCAATTGCGGGGTTTGTGATCCCTTTTTTGTTTGTCTATCGCCCAGAGATTTTGCTGATCGAAAATGATTTTTCCAGCACGGATCAATATTTCACCCTGATATACGCCACGGTTGGTTTTTTGATCGGCACTTGGTTGATCGCAACCGCATTGGCGCGATTTGAACGTGCACATCTGGCGCATTGGGAAACCGTTTTGCGTATTATCGCGGCAATTCTTATTTTTTGGGTGAATCCGTTGATGAATATCGCAGGAATTATTTTGGCGATGGGCGTTTTCGTGTATCACTATAGCCAAAGCGCAAAACAAGATTCAAAAATATCATAATGACGTGGGAGAAGTCGATGAAACGATTAACGAAAATAGCGGTCACAGGGGTGGCAATTGTTGGAATGGCGGCGGCGTCATTTGCGGGTGAAAAGGTGCGCATGGCAACGATTGCACCCGGGTCATCGGCCTATTTGGTGATGACAACCATGGCATCGAGCGTGAATGGCGCACAGGATAAATATGATATCACCGTTGATGCGACAGGGGCGGCCACCAAACATATGATCGAGGCCGCGCAAGGCAAGCTTGATATCGTGATGGCGTCACCTGCGATCATGGATTTCATGGCAAATGGCACCGCGATGTATGGTAGCCTGCCCAATGCCCCAGAATTGCGCGAAAACCTCAGCCTGTTGTTTTGGTTCCCATATGGTGCGTATCACACGATTGTTTACGCAGATAGCGGCATTAATTCACTGCAAGATATCAAAGGAAAGCGCGTGTTTTTAGGCCCTCCTGGTGGTGGCGCGTATAACACCGCTGCGGGGTGGATCAAGGCAACAACAGGGTTCGAAGCAGGCACAGATTACGAAGCAGTCAAAGCGTCTTGGGGAACCGCATTGCAAGGGTTCCAAGATCGTCAATTTGACGTTTACATCAATGGCGGCATCCCACCATTCCCACAGGTTGAACAACTGGCGTTAACGTCGAATCTGCGTATTCTTGGCCTGACCAAGGCAAACGCAGATGTCGCATCAGTAAGCGGTGGCGGCATTCAGGCCGCAACAACCGCGCTTGGGCGATCAATGGATGTAATCCCAGCAGGAATTTATGGAAATTCTGTGCAATCGGATGGGGATGTTTATACGGTTGGCTCATTGGTTGGCGTGGTTGCGCGTAACGATATGTCCGAAGATGCAGTTTACGAAATCACCAAATCATTTTGGGAAAGCCTGCCTGAAATTCGCAAAACAGCGCCCTATATGAATGCGGTCAATCTGGATACTGCGTTCAGTGCGGATAACGTGAAACTGCACAAAGGTGCGTTGAAATATTATCAGCAACTGGGTGTGCGTATCCCAGCGGCATTGCAATAAAACCGTCGTGGCGCGCAGCAATGCGTGCCACATATCAAACGGCGCAAAATGACCGACGCGAAAAAAAACATTCTGTTTATTATGTATGATCAGCTTCGGTTTGATTATCTGTCATGTGCGGGGCACAAAACGCTGCACACCCCTAATTTTGATCGTGTGGCACAAATGGGTGTGCGGTTCACGCGCTGTTACGTGCAATCCCCCGTATGTGGCGCATCACGGATGAGCTTTTACACAGGGCGGTATTGTCACAGCCACGGCGCACAGTGGAACGGGCATCCGTTGCGTGTGGGTGAACATACTTTGGGTGATCATCTGCGCAAATTGGGCATGGGGTGTCATTTGATTGGTAAAACCCATATGCGCGCCGATAAGGATGGCATGGAACGTTTGGGCATGTCAGAAGGTTCTGAAATTGGGCTGCGCCAATCTGAATGTGGGTTCGATAGTTATATTCGCGACGATGGGTTATGGGCGCAAGGCCCCGATGGGTTTTATGATGAACGCCGATCACCCTACAACGAATATCTCAAATCCAAAGGCTACGAAGGGCAAAACCCGTGGCATCATTTTGCCAATTCGGGCGCGACGGACGCGGGCGAAATTGCCAGCGGATTTTTGATGCAAAACGCCGATATGCCCGCCAATATCCGCGAAGAAGATTCCGAAACGCCTTGGCTTACGTCGCGCACGATTGATTTTATATCCGAACAATCGCGCGATGAACCGTGGTTGGCGCATGTGTCCTATATCAAGCCGCATTGGCCCTATATTGTACCAGCACCTTATCACAACAAATATGGCGTTGATGATATTCAACCACTGAACCGCGCTGATGGTGAATTGAATGATCCCCATCCCGTTTATGAAGGGTTCACCAGCAATGGCATCGGCAAGGCATTTCACCGCCAAGAGGTGCGCGACGTCGTGATCCCGGCCTATATGGGTTTGATCAAACAATGTGATGATCAATTGGGGCGGTTATTGAATTTCTTGGAAGATACGGATCGGCTTAAGGATACGATGATTGTCATAACATCCGATCATGGGGATTATCTGGGCGATCATTGGATGGGTGAAAAGGATCTGTTTCATGATTGCTCGGCCAAGGTGCCGTTAATCATTTACGATCCATCACCAGCCGCAGATTCCACGCGTGGCACAACATGTGATGAACTGGTCGAGGCGATTGATTGCAGCGCAACATTTATCGAATATGCAGGCGGTACTGTGCCCGATCATATCGTCGAGGGGCGATCATTATTGCCGTTTTTACATGGTGAAAAACCTGATGATTGGCGTGAATTTGCGATCAGTGAATATGACTATGGCGCAACGGCGCTTGCCGCCAAATTGGGAATGGAACCGCGCGATTGTCGTTTGTTTATGGTGGCGGATAAAGATTGGAAAATGATGCACGCAGAGGGCGGATTTCGCCCCATGTTGTTTGATTTGAAAAATGACCCCAAGGAACAAAACGATTTGGGTGCATCAGATGCGCATCGCGATGTGATTGATATGATGTATCAACGTTTGGGAAAATGGGCGCGGCGCATGTCCCAGCGTGTGACAAAATCCGAAGATGACATTCGCAATATGCGCGGACGGTCAATGCGGCGTGGTGTTCTGCTTGGCCTTTATGATGGCACAGAAGTGGACGCGGAATTATTGGTGAAATACCAAGGAAAGGTTCCCCGTGCCAGCGATTGATATTGATTTTAACGCGTTTCAAAAACCAGCGGTGTTAACCCCAGATACGTTTCTGGCAAGTGGTCTGCGATTTGCATTCGATCCCAATTCGGCGATGGAATTAACGGCCCAAACCCAACGCATCAATGATATTGATACGCTTATCATACGCGGCGAAAATCGTCGTGAAAATGATTGGTTGGGATTGGAAATTGATATTCCCGATGACTGGAACTCGGTTCATGTTCATTTCCGATACGCCCCCGCAGAGCGGATATTTCCGCGCATTTATTATCAAACCAATGGCCAAGATCATGCGCTGGATGAACCGGATCGGGCCGCACCGAGCGATTACGCCACTTTGCGATTTTCGCGTGCGCGTTGGTGTGATTTGGCGAATGTGACAACATTATCCAATGCGCGGTTATCATTGCTGTTGCCTGCGCGGGATTGGTTTGTGATGGGTCTGCGCGGTATTTCGGGGGTGATTGATGGCTAAAATATCATTCTTGATGCCCGTCTTTAATGGTGCAGAATTTTTGCGCCAAACCTTGGACAGTTTGCTGATCCAAGATTTTGATGATTATGACATCCATATCATTGACGATGGCTCAACCGATGAAAGCGCACAGATTATCAACGATCTGCACAGCGATAAAATTCATTATCATGCGCAACAAAACGCGGGGCTTGTTGCTGCGCTTAACAACGGGTTGTCACGGCTGGATTGCAAATATGTGGCACGCATTGATGCAGATGATATTTGTTATCCTAACCGCCTGTCGCGCCAGCTTGATTTTTTGCAATTTACGCAGGCTGACGTGGTGTCGTGCAAGGCAGTACATATTGATGAGCTGGGCCATCCATTGGGGATTTCAGGGGTCAGTAATGTGTATGATCCCGATCCAGAATGGTTGCCTCCCAAAGAACCCTATCTATCCCACCCGTTTATGTTTGGCCGTTTGGACGTGCTGGCGCAAACCGGATATCGCGATGCGCATTTATCCGAGGATGCAGATTTATGCTGGCGTCTGTTTGATACCCATCGCTTGGCGGTGCAAAACGCAATTCTTGGGGAATATCGCCTGCACCTGAACAGTGTAAGTGCGATGGATGTGATCGCAGGCAGAGTACAGGCATTTTACGCCGCACTCGCCGCATTAAACGCAAAACGCCGCGCGCAACATCGCGACGAAATTGATTATGACAAATCACTGGCGCAATCCAAACAGGCGGCAACGCATATTGATGGTTTGTTGGCATTGTTTGCCGATCAATTGAACGCACAAGAGCAAACATATTTACGCGCAGCGGCCTGTATGAAACTGCTCCATCTTGCGCGCTGGCGCGGCTATGACATTTCAATGGATGATGTGACAGCGGCAAAACGCGCAGTAAAACAAATGAAGCCATTGCCAGCAGAGATCGCGCAAGACACCGCACAAATTATCGCAGAGGCGGAATTGAGATTATCACAAAATGACGAACCCGCCCAAAACATCCTGTCACGCATCACAGGGTTGTTTGGAAAAACCTAAATTTTGCAATGATTTAAAGAAAGATTTTCGTGGTGCGGGCGGGGGGACTCGAACCCCCACTCCCTTACGAGAAACAGATTTTAAGTCTGCAGCGTCTACCATTCCGCCACGCCCGCACTACTGCCCAAAGGCTCGCGCAACATGGCGATTTGTGGGACATTTGTAAAGTTCAGAAAACAAGATTAGCCGAAGAAATTTTCGCCCATCTGATCACGTAGGATTTTTGCCATATCGGTACCGATTTTCGCACCGTCCTTGGCCGCGCCTGTCATCATATGTTTGATGCTTTCTGATCCATCGGGGCGCAAAACTTCGCCGCGCAATGTGATCGTATCACCATCCAGTGTGGCAAGCCCTGCAATCGGTGTTTGGCACGATCCATCAAGTCCCGCCAATAATGCGCGTTCTGCATTCAAACGAAGCCCTGAATCTTGATCATGAATAAGCGCAAGTGCGGCCGCCGCATCCGCATCATCCACGCGCCGTTCAATCCCAATGCAGCCCTGTGCAATTGCGGGCAGGATCTCATCGGTTTCAATGGGGTTTGCAATGTCGGCACTGCCCAAACGATTCAACCCCGCCATCGCCAAAAACGTGGCATCGGCCACACCGTCATCCAATTTGCGCAAACGTGTTTGCACATTGCCGCGAAATTCCACCAGTTTCAGATCGGGGCGCACAGCGGCCAATTGCGCACGGCGGCGCAGGCTGCTTGAACCCATCACCGCACCTTTGGGCAATTGGGAAATGGATTTGTATTTGCGCGAAATAAACGCATCGCGCACATCTTCGCGGGGCAAATAACAATCCAGCATCAAACCATCGGGAAATGCCACGGGCATGTCTTTCATCGAATGCACGGCAATGTCGATATCGTTGGATAACATCGCATCTTCGATTTCTTTGGTGAACAAACCCTTGCCGCCAATTTCACCCAACGGGCGATCCTGTACACGATCCCCCGTGGTTTTAATGACCACAATGTTAAATGCGGTTTCGGGCAGGCCAAGTGCACCCATCAAACGGCTGCGCGTTTCATGTGCCTGGGCCAGTGCAAGTGGCGACCCGCGGGTGCCAATTTTCAGCGGTGTATCTGGGCTAAATCTCATGTGCGCAAACTATCGCCCGCGGCAAAGGGGTGCAATCACAATGATCGCCCTTTCGCTGGACGTATTGCCGCGATAGAAGGGCGACATGAAAACTGATGAAAAACTGCTGATGCGCGCCCTTGCGGGTGAAACTTTAACCACGCCACCCGTATGGATGATGCGCCAAGCGGGACGATATTTGCCCGAATATAAGGCCACACGCGCAGAGGCGGGCGATTTTTTATCGCTGTGTTATAATTCTGATTTGGCGACAGAGGTCACATTGCAGCCCATTCGTCGATATGGGTTTGATGCCGCGATTCTGTTTGCCGATATCCTTTTGGTGCCCCAAGCATTGGGTGCGGATCTGTGGTTTGAAACTGGCGAAGGCCCGCGTTTATCAACGATTCAATCAAAGGCCGATTTCAATAAATTGGGCAATGCAGAGGATGTGCACGAAACCCTGTCCCCGATTTATCAAACCATTCGCAACCTGCGCGAAGCATTGCCAAAAGAAACCGCATTGATCGGTTTTGCCGGTGCACCGTGGACGGTTGCCACATATATGATTGCAGGGCGCGGCACCCCTGATCAGGCGCCCGCATTGGCGTTGATGAAAGATCAACCAGCGGTTTTTGATGCCTTGATGGATAAAATCACGGATGCAACGATTGAATATCTGATTCAGCAAATCAAAGCAGGTGCTGAGGTGATTAAATTATTTGATAGCTGGGCTGGTGCGCTGACTGGATTTCAGTTCCCCAAATATATCACACGCCCTGCGGCGCGCATCGCATCGGTGTTGCGCGAAGAACAACCCCATGTGCGCCTGATCGGATTTCCCCGTGGCGCCACAGCCGATGGTTATGTGAATTTTGCGCGTGAAACAGAAATGGATTGCGTTGCGATTGATGGATCAATTGATGCACAATGGGCGGCGGATAATCTGCAAACGGAAACCTGTGTGCAGGGCAATCTTGATCAACGGCTGTTGGTTTCGGGTGGTGACAAGCTTGTTTCAGAAACCAAACGGATTGTGGAAACCCTGTCGCAGGGGCCGCATATTTTCAACCTTGGCCACGGGATTACACCCGATGCAGACCCCAAGAATGTTGAAATCATGATCAAGGCCATTCGCGGTTAATCCAGCACAAAGACCCCGCAGCGCGTGCAATACCTGCACGATCTGCGAGGGGAAACATGTGTAGAACCGTGTTTCAATGTTATAAGGCGGGCCCACCATTGTGGTTGTGTTTACGGGGGTGATAACCCCGTTTTCAATGGCGATCCTGCCACGGATTGCCATGCTCACCAGTGATTGCGAAAGACGCGGGCGTTACTCCGCGCCAAAACCACGTTTTGTCGACGCCTTGGATATTGCCAGAAATGGATTGCGTTTGCGTTACAGTTGCGTTCGCTGTTTGGGGCGCAGGTTAATCGCAATAATCCCCAGCAACACAAGGATCAGGCCAACACCCACCATCGGTGTGATTGTTTCTCCCAGAAACATAACACCCAGCATGACACCAACGCCCGCGCGTAAATACGCTTGGCTCGCGACGCCCATTGATCCAAGAGTTTTGAGCAGGCGAAAATAAATCAGTAATGCAAAGCCTGTGCAAAACACCGATAACATCAATGTGGCACCAATCGCTTGCGGTGGTGGGCGCAGCTCTGTTGGGTTTTCCAAAATGAATGCCAGTGGCCATAACACCACCACCGCCCAGATCATGGTACATGTTGCTGTCACAGGTGCGGATAAATGCGACAGGCGTTTGCCATAGATCGCCGCAATCCCATAAAGGAACGCACCCATCAACGCCGCCAATTGCCCCGCCACCTGTTGGCCAAGCCCCGCCAAAACATCGACCCCGATAATTAACACCACCCCGCACAGGCCAAGCACCGCGCCGATAAAACGCAACGGATTGGTTGGTTCGTGGCGCGTGATCAAAAGGGTTATGAAAAACACGAAAATCGGTGATGTGGAATTCAGGACACTTGCCAATCCGCTGTCCACGAATTGCTGTCCCCAAGCCAAGACCACCCATGCGCCAAAGCTGTTGAAAAAGGATTGAATGAACAACTTGCGCCATGATTGCGCATCGCGGGGGAATTGATCGCGCCGCCACGCCATGACACCCATCAAAAACACCGCCGCGATGGATACGCGACAGGCGATCAATGTGATGGGCGGAATTTCGGTAACCGCAAGTTTTAGAAATAAATAGGATGAGCCCCACAACAACGCCAACACGCCCAACAAGGCAAATTCAAACGCGGGTTTTGGTGTGGTGCTCAATACCATTTCGCCACGGGTGGCAGGCTCATTAACACCGCGCTTGGGTCATGTCCGCTTTGCAATCCAAAATGCGTGCCACGATCATAGACCAGATTAAATTCCGCATATCGCCCGCGCTTGCGTAATTGAATTTCGCGATCGTCATCTGTCCACGCTTCGGTGCGGCGTTTTTCGGTGATGGGCAGGAATGCGTTTAAAAATGCACGCCCTGCGTCTTGGGTAAAGGCAAAATCAGCCTCCCAATCGCCCGTATCCAAATCATCAAAGAATATGCCGCCAACGCCGCGGGGTTCATTCCAATGTTTGATCATGAAATATTCATCGGCCCATTCTTTGAACCGTGGGTAATATGCGGGATCGTGTTTGTCACAGGCCTGTTTTTGCACATCGTGGAAAAACGCCGTGTCCTCTGGGACTTCGATCATTGGGTTCAGATCGGAACCCCCGCCAAACCATGCGGCGTGGGGTGTCCAAAACATGCGCGTGTTCATGTGAACGGCGGGGCATTTGGGGCTGTTCATATGGGCGACCAATGAAATGCCCGATGCCCAAAACCGGTGATCATCGCCAAAATCAAGATCCTTGCGCGCCGCCATGGATTTTTGCGCCATGGGTGACAGGGTGCCATGCACGGTGGAAATGTTCACACCCACCTTTTCAAACACGCGCCCACCGCGCATTACTGACATTTCACCGCCCCCACCAGCGCCACCATCGCGCATGGTTTTTGTGCGCTCAAACCGCCCAGCGGGCAGCTGCGCATGCGGGCCTGTGGTTTGCGTATCCTCAAGCGTTTCAAACGCGGTGCAAATGTCATCGCGCAGTGTTTTGAACCAATCGCTTGCGCGGGTTTTGCGGGTGTCAAAAATATCTGTCATGCCTTTGCTTTAGCGAAAGTTTTTGTTCCACGCCAGTGGGCAACAGCGATTGCAACTTATTGTCGCGCTGGTTAGCGTGGCGCACAATTTCAAAGGATTCGAAATGCCAGCCCCACATGTTCACGACAATTTCAAAGGCATGGTTTGGGCGTTGGTTGCCGTTATCACCGCCAGTGTGATGACCATTGCCATACGCGGTGCCGCCGCCGAAATGGGCAGTAGCATGATCGCAATGGCGCGATTTTCGATCACCTTGGTTTTGGTATTCATCGCCATGGGGTTATTGCCCACGTTGCGGAAACAATTGCAATTTTCACAACCTTGGCGCCATGTCATTCGCGGTGTGCTGGTCGGGTTTTCCACATTGCTTGGGTTTTATTCGATTACCAAAATTCCATTGGCAACCGTGTCGGTTTTGTTTTTCACCGCCCCGATATTTGCAACATTGCTCAGTGTGATCTTTTTCAAAGAACAAATTGGCCCAAGGCGCATCATTGCCATCGCGCTGGGTTTTTTGGGGGCGGTGATCATATTGCGCCCTGGAATGGAATTGAACATGGGTATGGTTGCCGCGTTGATTAGCTCGCTTATGTTCGCCGCTGTATTGGTTATGTCGCGTGGTCTGGCAGAGGCTGACGGCCCATTTTCAACATTCTTTTCCGCCAATGTGATGACATTATTTGTAACTGTTCCATTTGTTTGGTCTGATCCATCACTGCCAAGCCAGCCCACGACTTGGGCTTGGGTGGTGGCATTGGTTTTGTTTGGGATCGTGCGCCAAATCGGGGATATTCAGGCCTATCGCTATGGCGATGCGGCGGTGATTGCGCCGTTTGCGTATTTGCGATTGGTGATCTTGGGGATTGCGGGATATCTGATGTTTGATGAAACGCCAGATCAACTCACTTTGATCGGAGCTGCCGTGATTATCGCAGCCACATTTTATATTACACAGCGCGAACGAAAAGCGATGCGCACGAAACCCTAAACGGCCTTTCGCGCATTTAGCGCCGCTGTGATTGTGCCATCGTCCAGATAATCCAATTCGCCCCCAATGGGCACACCTTGGGCCAATGATGTGACGCTGACCCCCATGTCTTCTAGCTGATCGGCAATGTAATGCGCCGTGGTCTGGCCATCGACCGTGGCGTTCAGCGCAAGGATCACCTCGGTAATGTTTTCATCGCCAACACGCGACACCAGATTTGGAATGCGTAATTCTTCGGGGCCAACACCATCAAGCGCGGATAACACACCGCCCAAGACGTGATAGCGCCCCTTGAACACCGCCGCGCGTTCCATCGCCCAAAGATCAGACACGTCTTCGACCACGCAAATCTGGCCAATGGCGCGGCGTGGGTCGGCACACACATCACATTGATCCATGGTTCCGATATTGCCACAGGTCACACATTCACGCGCGGTTTGCGCCACGGTGAACAGGCTGTCGGCCAAGGGGGATAATAAAATATCGCGCTTTTTAATTAGATGCAGAACCGCACGCCGCGCTGATCGCGGGCCAAGCCCGGGGAGCTTGGCCATCAACTGAATCAAAATATCGATGTCTTTGTTGTTGCTGTTCACGCGTGCGATCCGAACACCCTAAAACGGGAGCTTCATTCCCGCAGGCAGGTTCAAACCTTCGGTGACTTTGCCCATTTCTTCGGCTTGTTTTGCCGCTGCTTTGGCTTGGCCGTCTTTGATGGCGGCCACGATCAAATCTTCGACGACCTCTTTGTCGTCTGGGTTGAAAATGGATGGATCAATGTTCAATCCGCGCACTTCGCCTTTGGCGGAAACGCGCACCTTGACCATGCCAGCACCTGCTTCGCCTTCGACCTCTATGTCGTTTAGCTTGCTTTGTGCATCTTCCATTTTGGATTGCATATCTTTAGCCTGTTTCATCAACTTGGCCATATCGCCCATGCCTTTAAGCATCACAATTCTCCGTCGTTTGTGTTTGATTAATATGTAGCATTAGATTGTCCAAAATGCCAGACATCCCGTGTGATGGGCTAGTCATCCTCGAACGGGTCCCAATCATCGTCAACCTCTGGGATTTCTTCCAAAAATTCGTCGCTGTCGATATCTTCGGGTTTGCGTACCTCTAGTATTTCGGCACCTTCAAAGGTGCTGAGCGCGGCCTTGACCAAGGGGTGTTCTTCGGCCTCTGCCTGAAGATTATCGCGTTCTTCAAGGCGCAATTCGTTGATTGTGGCACCACCACCATCATTTACAAGTGTTACGCCCCAACGTGCACCTGTCCATGTCTGCAAACGCTGCCCCAGACGTTGCGCCAGATCATTTGGTGCCTCGTCCGTTGGTTGAAATTCGATGCGCCCCGGTTTGTAACTGGCAAGGCGGAAATAGGTTTCAACCTCCACCAGCAAACGCATATCGCGCCGTGCGCGGATCAATTCGACCACTTGGTCAAACCGCGCATATCGTGCCAATGCTTCTTCGGGTTGGGCAATGGCAACGGCGGCGTTGCTGCCTGCGATCATTGTTGTACCAGCAGAGCCACCCGATACGCTGCCCGCCGCGCCCATATTCACATCACCCCCACCGTTTGGTGCAGGTGCGCCGCCACCATTTGGCGGTGTGGGTTGTGGGCCGTCTTGTAATTTGCGGATCAATTCTTCGGGGCTGGGCAAATCGGCGACATGGGTTAATCGGATAATTGCCATTTCGGCGGCCATCATTGCATTTGGCGCATTGCCGACTTCTTCTAATGCTTTGAGCAGCATTTGCCACATACGGGTCAATGCGCGCATCGGCAAATCCGTTGCCGCCGCTTTGCCCCGTTCGCGTTCATCAGGCGCAACCGTGGGATCATCCGCGGCCTCTGGTGAAATTTTAATGACCGATACCCAATGGGTGATCTCCGCCAAATCGCGCAGCACCGCCATTGGATCGGCGCCCTCGGCATATTGGCCAGACAATTCGGTCAACGCACCCGCGGCATCGCCCTGCATAATGAAATCAAACAGATCAAGCACGCGCCCGCGATCAGCCAAGCCCAACATCGCACGCACCTGCATGGCGGTGGTTTCACCCGCACCATGCGCGATGGCCTGATCAAGCAAGGATAGCGCATCACGCACCGAACCTTCGGCGCTGCGTGTGATGAGTGCCAGTGCATCCTCTGCGATTTGAGCGGATTCTTGATCCGCAATATTGCGCAGATGTGACATCATCACTTCGGGTTCGATCCTGCGAAGATCGAAGCGCTGACAACGTGACAGGACGGTCACGGGAATTTTACGAATTTCGGTGGTGGCAAAGATGAATTTCACATGTTCTGGTGGTTCTTCCAGTGTTTTGAGCAACGCGTTAAACGCGCTGGTCGATAACATGTGCACCTCGTCGATGATGTAAATCTTGTAACGTGCGGATGCAGCGCGGTAATGCACGCTGTCGATGATTTCGCGAATGTCGCCCACACCTGTGCGGCTGGCGGCGTCCATTTCCATCACGTCAACATGGCGACCTTCGGCAATCGCCTTGCATGGTTCACATTGATCACAGGGTGAAATTGTCGGGCCACCGTTGCCATCAGGGCCGATACAATTCATCCCCTTGGCGATGATCCGCGCCGTAGTGGTTTTGCCCACCCCGCGCACACCCGTCATTACAAATGCATGGGCGATACGATCGGATTCAAACGCGTTTTTCAGCGTGCGCACCATCGCATCTTGTCCAATCAAATCTTTGAACGTGGCGGGGCGGTATTTACGCGCCAACACCTGATAAGCAGTTTGATTTTCGACAGATTCGTTTGACATGAGGTCCGATGCGTTAAAAGTTCACAATCAAACGTAAAGCCTTGGCACGGTCACGGCAAGGAACAGTTTGGGATTACCCGCCATTTGACGTAAAAATAATTTTACGCGTTCAGCCATTTGTTTGAGATTGGAAAAATTCCCATGTTTCATCGCTGAGCCGTTGACCGATGATATAATACCAATGCGTGTGGTTTGGAATTTCGGTGAAATAAACATCATGCCCGTTTTCCGCAAGCTTTTGCGCAGATGCCAATGCCTGTCCCATAGGGAAATTGTGATCGCGTGAACCAAGGAATATTTTCACTGCTGGTGCATCTTTGCGCGGTGTGAAATTACGCCAATATGGCGTGCCGGCATGTGCCCCCACCGCCACCCATTTCAATGAACCGCCATTGGCAATTTCTTGGGCGTGGATTGCACCCGATGAATGGCCAAACAGGTAAATGCGTTCGGGATCGATCCCGTATTTTTCATCCGCTTCGGCCAATACATGGGCCAAGAATTCTTCGGTGTCATTTTCGCGTGACCAGCTGGCGCCAAATGAATCTGGAGCGATGAGCACCACATCATTGCGCCGCGATACGCCTTGCCACATGTCTAACATGGATGCGCCCGAGCGTTTGGCCCCGTGCAATAACACTATCGCAGGTTTCAATGTGTTTGATCGTTTTCCAAATCCGCGCCAGACCCGTGATTTTCCATCAAAGCGTGTTGAAAATCGCTGATCGCCAAAAATGCGCGGGCTATAGGCGCTGTTGCTGGGTGGTTTGGGCGTAAGATCACCGCGTTGTTCATAAAAAAATCGCCCTGCGATAATACCATCTGATTGATCGTTGCTGATTTCGAGGGTGTTGTTTGTGCCGATGGGAACAGGTGTTGGGTGAAACAAAAAACGTTGCACACCAATTTCCGCAAACAAATAGATGCAGAAAAAAATCACTGCGGCGCAAAAGGTGCCAAAAACAAATGAAATGAGCTTTTTCAAAAAACCGCACGCAATCAGAATAAAAGTGAGAGGCTGGACAGCGACCCAAACGGGGCTCGTTGCGGCTGCTTCCTTCCGGATCTGACCGGGTTGGCGAGGCGTCTGCCCGCGCCAACCTCTCGACTCGTCATATAATGAAACTCATGCGCGGCATCAAGGGCGCGATTGCACTTGTTATTTTTGCATGGCACAAGACGGGCATGAAACATGCAGAAACAGTCACATTTGGTGGATCGGGTTTTGATCGCGCGGCACATCTGCGCGAAACCAGCGCAACGGTTTTGTGCGAAACATCGGCACGCTTTACGTTGATATGGCGTGGAAAGCCATTGATTGATACGCGAGATCACAGTTTGGTTTATCTGGATGCGGGTCATCCGATGGTCGCAGAACATCGCGAAACTGCACTGTTTTTAGGATTACATGAAAAATCCCCGCTGTTTGCGATTGATATTTCACATTGGCAAGATCCCAATCTGGATGTGGATCAAATGAAAGCGTTTTTGGATCAATCCCAAAACCACCACCCAGATTTCCCAGAACATCAATTGTTCTGTGAATTGCGCGGAACAATGTCGTTGCTAACGCCGCGCGATGCGGAATTGGCCGCCACCAAACGGGGATTATTTGCATGGCAACAGGGGCATAAATATTGCCCACGCTGCGGGGGTGAAAATACATTCACCGCAGGCGGGTGGCGTGCGGATTGCAGCGATTGTAAACATCCCCAGTTCCCGCGCACCGATCCCGTTGTCATTATGTTAATCACACATGGCAATGATACGCTATTGGGTCGCGCACCCAATTGGCCCGAAGGCATGTATTCCTGTTTGGCAGGCTTTATGGAACCGGGTGAAACGATCGAGGCGGCCGTGCGTCGTGAAACACTTGAGGAAACAAATGTAAATGTTGGCGATGTTTCTTATTTGGCAAGCCAACCTTGGGCGTTTCCATCATCATTGATGATCGGATGCCACGGGCAAGCCACAAGCCGGGACATCACCATTGATCCTTTGGAAATTGAAACCGCCAAATGGGTGTCACGCGAAACAGTTCTGAGCGCCTATGCGGGTAAGGATGTTGGCCTTAAACCTGCAAGAAAAGGCGCGATTGCCGCATTTTTGATTGAAAACTGGTTAAAAGATACGTTGGAATGATTAACTGTGCCACATGGAACAATGATACGACGCATTTGAATTAGGGTAAATTAATGGAATTAAAAACGAAACGCACCGTTCAGGCACCAGTCGAAATGGTGTTTCAAGAATTTTCAAATTTTGTATGGTTTGAAAGTGTGGCGTTATCGCGTGGGTTAGATATCGAACGCACAGATGCATTGTTGGATGTCCAAGAGGGCATTTCGTGGCATTTGTCTGGTCGTATTCGCGGAAAACAACGCGATGTCGATATTAATGTGACCAAATACAACCCGCCAAGAGCCACAGGTTTTCGTTGTGAAAGCAAGGCAATTGATTCACAAATCGATATTCGTTTCACCCCTGATGGCCCTGCACGCACCAAGGTGAAAATCATTATTGCACCCACCGCCAAAAACATTTCGGCACGTTTGATGTTGCAATCGGTTAAGCTTGCGCAAAAGACGATTGAAAAACGCATTTCTTCGCGCATGAAAGATTTCTGCGCCTCGATCGAGAAAAAATACGCATCCAAATCATAACAAACGCGTTTAGTGTTGGTTTAAATTATCCAGGGTGTTTGGATTTATACACGCCCAAGATTTCCAAATGCGTGGTGAAATATTCCAGCTCTTCCAACGCCCGCGCAACTGCGGGTTCGTCTGGATGGCCAATGATATCGGCGTAAAACTGTGTTGCGGTGAATGATCCATCGACCATCGCAGATTCCAGTTTCACCATATTCACACCATTCGTCGCAAATCCCCCCATCGCCTTGTATAATGCGGCGGGAATATTGCGCACACGAAACACAAATGTGGTTTTCATTTCTTCGCCATTCAGGGCAGGGAGTTGATAATCGCGCGATACGATCAAAAACCGTGTGGTGTTGTTTGACGCATCTTCGATATCGCGCGCCAACACATCCAAGCCATAAAGATTGGCGGCAAATTCAGAGGCCAGCGCACCTTGGGATGGGTCATCGGATTTTGAAACATCTTCGGCAGAACCTGCCGTATCGCCACCTTTGATTGGTTTAATGCCGTGTTTATTTAAAAATGCCGCACATTGGCCAAGCAATACAGGATGGCTCAGTGCAGTTTTCACCTGTGCCAATGGCACGCCTTTTTGCGCCATCAGGCTGATCCGTACGCGCACGTAATGTTCGCCAATAATTTTCAATCCTGATTGGGGCAACAGGCGGTGAATATCGGGCACACGCCCATAGGTCGAATTTTGCACGGGCATCATTGCCAAATCGGCATTGCCATCCTTAACCGCATTCAATGCATCTTCGAACGAATGAAACGGAATTGCATCTGCATTTGGATAGGCTTCGGCACAGGCTTGGTGCGAATATGCGCCCAGCGCGCCTTGGAATGCGATTGTCAATTTTTCACGCGTCATTTTTGGCTACCTTTGAAATAAGGGCGATTGGTCGCGGTTCTACAGCTTGCAACGCCCTATGGGAAGAGGCTAGAAGGTGCCAAAGATTCGAAAACATGCAATAGCTAAAGTGAGCAAAGCCATGGACACAATGGAAACAACAAAAATCGTCGGCGGTCTGTGCGGCGCATTACTGATTTATCTGATGATCAATTGGGCTGGTGAAATTATTTATCACGTTGGTTCAGACGATCACGGCGATGGCCACGGCGAAGAAGTGGCAATGGCGCCCGCTGATATTTATCAAGTCGAAGATGCTGGTGCAGGTGCTGCCAATGCATCAGAAGGCCCATCATTGGACGAATTGCTAGCAGCCGCAGATGTTGAACGCGGTGGCAAGGTTTTCGCAAAATGTAAGGCGTGTCACAAATTGGAAGACGGTGCCAACGGCACTGGCCCACATTTGTTTAACATCGTTGATCGCCCCAAAGGCGCAGTTGACGGTTTCGCATTCTCTGGTGCAATCACTGGTTTGGGCGGCAACTGGGATGCGGCGGCGCTGGATGGTTTCTTGACCAATCCAAAACAATACGCATCAGGTACAAAGATGTCGTTCGCTGGTTTGAAAAAAGCAACGGATCGTGCAAACCTGATCGCCTATTTGGCAACAATCAAATAAATCGCAAATCTTTGCGCAAAGGGCCGCCCAATGGGCGGCTTTTTTGGTTTATGACGTTAAATTCACCAATTTTCACACAAACGCGTATTGCAGTTGATCAAATTTGCCCGATACTCTGATCCAAAGAAGAAACGGGAGTATCAGGGTGAATTTATTTTCAAAGTCAATCTGGGGTGCGGCGCTGGGCGTTGGGTTAATGACACTTGGCACAAATATCGCCAGCGCAGAAACGATCATTAAATCCCACGGTATTTCCACATTCGGCGAATTGAAATATCCCGCTGATTTTGAACATTTTGATTATGTAAATCCCGATGCGCCCATTGGCGGCACATTTTCCACATGGGGGTTTGGCACGTTCAACAGTGTGACGCCCTATATTTTAAAAGGGCAAGCGGCAACGCTTGCATCCGCTCCGTTTGAATCATTGATGACGGGCGGTGCGGACGAACCAGATGCCATGTACGGTTTGTTGGCCGAAAGCATCGAATACCCCGAAAACCGCCAATGGGCGATTTTCAACATCCGCCCAGAGGCACGTTTTTCCGATGGTTCCGAAGTCACCGCAGAGGATGTGGTGTTTTCCTATAACGTTTTATACGAAAAAGGCCGACCCAGTTTTAAGGCCGTATTCAGCGATTTTGAATCGGTCGAAGCCTTGGATAAGCTAAAGGTGAAATTCACATTCAAAGAAGGGTCCAACACCCGCGAATTACCCCAGACCGCCGCTGGGTTACCGATATTTTCCAAAGCATATTATGCCGATCGTGATTTTAGCGAAAGCACGCTTGAACCCCCACTTGGGTCGGGTCGATATATCATCGACAAGGTTGATGCAGGCAAGAGCATCACATTCAAACGCCGCGATGATTATTGGGGCAAAGATTTAAATGTGAATATCGGGCGTGAAAACTTTGACAAAATTCAAATTGAATATTTCACCGATTACACCGCCGCGTTCGAGGCATTTAAAGGTGGCGCATATCATTATCGCCAAGAATATTTATCCAAGCTTTGGGCGACATCTTATGATTTTCCATCGCTTGAAAAAGGTTGGGTAAAATCCGAAACGTTGCCCGATGGTAATCCTACGGGTACGCAGGGGTATTTTTTCAACCTTAGACGCGAAAAATTCCAAGACCCGCGCGTGCGCGAAGCAATCGGTTTGATGTTCAATTTTGAATGGTCAAATAAAACGCTGTTTTACGATCTGTATCACCGCACCGACAGTTTTTGGGAAAATTCAAATATGCAGGCATCGGGTCCAATCACACCCGAAGAACTGGCCATATTGGAACCATTTCGCGATGAACTGCCAGAATCCGTATTCACCGAAGATGCGTTTACCCCACCCGTATCCAAGCCAAGCCAAGTTGACCGCGCCGCGGTGCGCCGTGCAGGGAAATTGTTGGATGACGCAGGTTGGAAGGTCAAAGACGGTGTGCGCCAAAACGAAGCTGGCGAATATTTAACCGTGAACTTTTTAAACGATTCACCATCATCCGAACGCATCACCAATCCGTTCATTGCCAATCTGAAACGTCTGGGCATTCAGGCATCAATGGATTCCGTTGACGCCGCACAGGCCGCCGAGCGTGAAAAGGTTTTTGATTATGACATCACAACCGTGCGTTATGCGATGTCATTGTCACCGGGCATTGAATTGCGCCAGATTTTTGGATCAGCCACCGCAAATGCCGAAGGGTCGGCAAATCGCACTGGGCTTGCTAACCCCGCGATTGATGCGATCATCGAAAAGGTTGAACAGGCCAAAACACGTGATGATCTTACCGTTGCGGTCAAAGCATTGGATCGTGCGTTGCGCGCCATGCACATCTGGGTGCCGCAATTTTACAGCGGTCAATATTTCGTCGCATATCTTGATATTTACGACCACCCCGAAAATTTACCACCCTATTCGCTGGGCGAAATGGATTTCTGGTGGTACAACGCTGAGAAATACAAAAAACTACAAGCGGCGGGTGCGATAAAATAGCACCCTAAACCGCCAGCAGAGAACAGATATGGGCGCTTATATTTTACGCAGGTTATTGCTGATGATCCCGACTTTGGTTGGGATTATGGTGATCAACTTTACGCTGGTGCAATTTTTGCCCGGCGGCCCAGTAGAACGTATCCTAAGCCAATTGGAACAAGAATCCAGCGCATCCGATCGCATCAGCGGTGGCGGCGGCGAGGTGTCGGGTGGCCAAGGTGACGGCGGATATCAAGGTGCGCGTGGTCTGCCCGATGGATTTGTCGAAGATTTGGAAAAGCAATTCGGGTTTGACAAACCACCATTGCAACGGTTTTTCCTGATGATGGGGAATTATTTACGTTTTGATTTTGGCGAAAGCTATTTTCGATCCATCAGCGTGATTGATCTGATCTTGGAAAAAATGCCCGTGTCGATCACGCTTGGGCTGTGGTCAACATTGCTTGCCTATTTGATATCCATCCCGCTTGGCATCAAAAAGGCGGTCCGCGAAGGGTCGCGTTTCGATACATGGACATCCAGCATCATCATTTTCGCCTACGCGATCCCCAGTTTTCTGTTTGCGATTTTATTGCTGGTGTTATTCGCAGGTGGTTCGTACTGGCAGATTTTTCCATTGCGCGGATTAACATCCGAAGGCTTTGCCGATCTGGGCTGGTTCGCCAAGGTAAAAGATTACCTCTGGCATATCGTTCTGCCCGTCACCGCCGCATCGATTTCGGCGTTTGCCACGCTCACATTGTTGACCAAAAACTCGTTTCTGGATGAAATAAACAAGCTTTATGTCATGACCGCACGTGCCAAAGGGTTGTCGGAAAACAAGGTGTTTTATGGCCATATTTTTCGCAATGCGATGTTGATCGTGATTGCGGGGTTCCCAGGTGCATTCATTGGCATTTTCTTTGGCTCATCCTTGTTAATCGAATTGGTATTCTCATTGGATGGCTTGGGCCGTTTGGGGTTCGAGGCCGCGGTTGATCGCGATTATCCTGTGTTGTTTGGCACGCTATACCTGTTTGGGATGGTCGGGTTATTGGTGCGGCTGATTTCGGATCTCACCTATGTCTGGATTGATCCGCGTATTGATTTTGAGAGCCGCAACACATGAGCCGTATTTTCAAATCACCCATCGCCAAACGCCGCTGGAACAATTTCAAATCCAACCGCCGCGCGTTTTGGTCATTGTGGATTTTTTCGGTGATTTTCATCATCTGTTTGTTTGCCGAACTGGTCGCAAATGACAAACCATTGTTGGTTTCCTACAAAGGGGATTTATATGCCCCTGCATTCAAATTTTATTCCGAGGCCGATTTTGGCGGCGAATTTGAATCAGAGGCCGAATACCCCGCACCAGAGGTGCAATGCTTAATCCGATCTGGTGGATTAGAATCCTGTTTGGACGATCCAGAAGGCATTTATGCCGATGCCGCCGATGGGATTGTGGACGGGCAAAAAATCGACAAAGGCTGGATTTTAAATCCGCCCATTCCATACAGTTTTAACACCATCAATTATGATGTCGCCACCGCACCATCCGCGCCCGATTCAAAACATTGGTTGGGCACAGATGATCAAACCCGCGATGTGGTTGCCCGCATCATTTACGGGTTTCGCATATCCACCATTTTTGGATTGCTGGTTGTGTTCATGTCGTCCTGCATCGGGATTTTTGCAGGTGCCGTGATGGGATATTTTGGCGGCTGGGTTGATCTGATCTTTCAACGTTTGGTGGAAATCTGGGATTCAACGCCGTCACTTTATATCATCATCATATTTTCGGCGATTTTCACGATGAATTTTTGGATACTAATGTTCCTGATAACCCTGTTCAGTTGGACAGGATTGGTGGGATTAATCCGCGCCGAATTTTTGCGCGCGCGCAATTTTGAATATGTGCGCGCCGCGCGTGCATTGGGTGTATCCGACATGAAAATCATGTTCCGCCATTTGTTGCCAAACGCGATGGTGGCGACACTCACATTCCTCCCGTTTTTGGTGACGGGTGCGATTGGCACGCTGACCTCGCTTGATTTTCTGGGCTTTGGATTGCCTGCGTCATATCCATCGTTGGGTGAATTGGCATTGCAGGCGAAAAACAATCTGCATGCGCCGTGGCTGGGTTTCAGCGCGTTTTTCACATTCGCGATTATGCTCTCGCTTTTGGTGTTCATCTTTGAAGGTGTGCGCGATGCGTTTGATCCACGAAAGACATTCAAATGACCAAAGTTCTTGATGTCAAAAATCTGACTATCGCGTTTAACAAAGACGCTCCTGCCGTTGATAACATCAGCTTTGACGTGAACGCGGGTGAAACCGTGGCATTGGTGGGCGAAAGCGGGTCTGGCAAATCTGTCACTGCATTATCATCGGTGAAACTCTTGCCCGACAGTGCGAATGTTTCGGGCAGCGTGCAATATCGCGGCACGGAAATGATCGGCGCTGATGCGGCCACATTGCGCCGTGTGCGCGGCAATGACATCAGCTTTATTTTTCAAGAGCCGATGACATCGCTTAACCCGTTGCATGTGATTGAAAAACAGTTGGGCGAAAGCCTTGCGTTGCATCAAGGGGTGCGCGGCGCTGATGCCCGTCCGCGCATTATTGAATTGCTGGAACAGGTTGGCATTCGCAATGCAGAAAGCCGATTGAACGACTACCCGCATCAATTGTCAGGTGGGCAACGCCAACGTGTGATGATCGCTATGGCGCTGGCCAATAAACCCGATCTGTTGATCGCAGATGAACCGACAACCGCACTTGATGTGACCATTCAGGCACAGGTTCTGGAACTGCTCGCCGATATTCAAAAACGCGAGGGCATGGGCATGTTGTTCATCACCCATGATTTGGGTGTGGTGCGCAAAATCGCCGATCGTGTTTGTGTGATGCAGCACGGCAAAATTGTTGAATCGGGCAATACGGGCGAAATTTTCGACAACCCGCAACATCCATATACCAAAATGTTGCTCGACGCCGAACCAACGGGCACACCCGAAACCATTGTTGACGATGCGCCAGAGGTTTTATCAGCCAAAGATTTGCGCGTCTGGTTTCCGATCAAACGCGGATTGCTGCGTAAAACTGTTGGGCATGTTAAGGCCGTGAATGGGGCCGATTTCACCATTCGTGCGGGCGAAACCATGGGTGTTGTCGGCGAAAGTGGATCTGGTAAAACGACACTCGCGCTGGCGGTGATGCGCCTTATTTCATCAAACGGCGAAATCATGTTTCAGGGGCGCGATGTGCAAGGGCTGCGCAACAAAGAGCTCACCCCATTGCGCCGCGATATGCAAATGGTGTTCCAAGACCCATTCGGAAGCCTGTCACCACGCATGACCGTTGGCGAAATCATTGCCGAGGGTTTGGGCGTACATGGTTTGGAACAAGGCCAAGATCGCGAAAAACTGGTGTCGGATATATTGGTTGAGGTTGGGTTAACCCCCGATATGGCGCATCGCTATCCGCATGAATTTTCAGGCGGTCAACGCCAACGTATCGCCATTGCACGTGCAATGATTTTAAAACCCAAGCTGGTGGTGTTGGATGAACCGACATCCGCACTTGATATGACCGTACAGGTGCAAATTGTCGAATTGTTGTTGGATTTGCAGAAAAAATACGGATTGGCATATTTGTTCATCAGCCACGATTTACGCGTGGTGCGCGCACTAAGCCACCAAGTGTTGGTGATGAAACAAGGCGATATCGTTGAAACGGGCACAGGCAGCGAAATTTTTAACGCGCCCAAAACCGAATACACCCGTGCATTGATCGCGGCTGCGTTCAATTTAACCGCCAGCGATGCCGTGTCCCAATAAAATACCTGTCAAAAACTTGCATTTGCCTCTTGCAAACCCGTGCCAGCCCGCGTAAATCCCCCCTCACGGACCGATAGCTCAGCTGGATAGAGTACTTGACTACGAATCAAGGGGTCGGGGGTTCGAATCCTCCTCGGTCCGCCATTTCCCCCCTTTTTGCAATTCCTATGAATGCGATTTAATCGCTTAAGCATTTGTAAAATATGGAATTTATCAGATTTTCTGATTTTGCGGGCTTTTGTTCAAATATGCTCATTTCATTACCTTGAATGGTATAGAATGAGGTAGGTTTTGATTGGCGATATCTGGAAAACTCACAAATAGGTTGGTCGAGAATCTTGGCGCAGGTCACTATTGATATCGACAAAATTGCGCTCAATAAACATTTAACATAGCTGCAGTTATTTCAAAATTTGCGTCAACCAGTGGGAACGGTATAGTTTCGTGCATAACTATAATTTGGTTCGGTGAGTTACGTTGGAGCTAAACTTTGTAAAAAGTAAGGGGTGAAAGTGGCAGACGCAATACGAGGTGGTATTGTTATCAATGAATTTCTGGCTGATCCAACTGGATCAACAGGAAGCACGGACACTGATGGCAACGGTAACAGCAATGGCAATGACGAATTTGTCGAAATTTATAACACATCAAGCAGCGCAATAGATATTAGTGGTCTGGAGCTCTGGGATTCTGGGCGAGGGAACTGGTTTACCTTTCCCGAGGGAACAATTCTTGAGCCCGACGCGCGCGCCGTTGTTATTCGAAACGCCGATTCATTGCCCGCGCCAGGTGGGCCAAATGATTTAGCTTTTGATGCGAATTATACGCAAAACGTTATTAATAACGGTGGTGACAACATCGTTCTATACGATCCGGCGGGTGATGAATATGTTGTGGCAACCTTCAACGGTGATACGTTGGATAGCCCAGAAATAGATTACACTGGGTTTTCACCAACAGCCAGTTTGGTTGGATCTAGCGAAAATTTTGGCAATGATATTGACGGCTTTTCGATACAGCGTGCGGGTGATGGTTCCGATACGTTTGTGAACGATATGACATCAACCCCAGGTGCAATGAATTTTGTATGTTTTGCTGGGCATAGTTTGGTGGAAACACCAGATGGGGCAAAACGTATCGGATCGTTACGTGTCGGCGATTTGGTGAAAACCAAGGATCATGGTGATTTACCCATTTTATGGATTGGTAAAAAACGTTTGATTTTTAATGATTCAGTAAGTGATTTGCGCCAGTTTCCCGTTGAAATTAAGCGCCACGCATTGGGGTTTAATAAGCCCAGTAAAACGCTTTTGGTTTCACAACAACATCGTATTTTGGTTCAAGGTGCCGTTGTTCGAGAATATTGTGAAACGAACGAAGTTTTGATTGCGGCTAAGGATTTAGTTGGCTTGAACGGCGTGCGCATCAAAACGGAACAACGCCAGATCACTTATGTTCATGTGCTGTTGGATGGGCATCAACTGCTAAAAGTTCATGGGTTAGAAGCAGAGTCGTTATACCTTGGAGAGCAGACATTACGTAGTTTACGGGCGAATGGGCGAAAAGAGGTTTTGTCGCTCTTTCCCGAGCTTTCACAAATGCCAGTTGAATTGGTGTGTGCTGTGATCACGGGAAAACATGCACGTGAAATGCTCGCGCGACAATATCAATCATGGGGAGCATCTCCTTAATAACGGGATACACCGCCTTTTTGTCTCATTCCGTGCCAAGATTAAATTTTTACTGTCCGTAAAGAGTTCTGACCAAATGATTGTATGCTGTCAAAGAGCGAACATATAGGTTGGCCAATTTAGCGTCTGTTTTGTTTGCTGATTTGCTTGCAACTGAAGCAGTAACGCTAACTTTGACGAATGTGTGTGCTGGCGATAGGACACACATCATAGGTATTTTTTATTCAGCAAACATTTTACTCTTTCTGACCCTCACCGCACCAATTGCAGGGTGTGTGGCAACGCCAGCCTTATATGGAATGGTTGTATTGACAGCGGAAATCTATTGTAGAGCAAATTACCTGTGACGAATTAGTTTTTGTTATAATTTGTATAATTTATGAACAAATTTGAGCAATATTTGAGTCATATGTCTAAAAATATGTAAAATTTGTCTTGATTTGTAAAAATTAGGCGCTTAACCTAATTGCAGCTTCAACGACTTCGCCCCAATTGGGTTAAGTCCGAGCAAGCAATACGCCGAGACGAAAGAGGAGGATCGTATCATCTACATCGGAGGCACAGCCCACTTACGTTAACGCAGTGAACACTCACGGCGCCGAGCCGGCAAAGTACAGCTTTTCTGGAATAATCGGTGCACGACATCTGTATAGGAGGAACAGAATTATGTTTTACAAAAGCTTGAAAGCCACACTCGGCATTGCACTTGGTGCAGCCAACCTTGGGACATCTTTGGCCGCGGCGGATTTTCCGACCCGCGATATTCGACTGATCGTGCCTTGGCCCGCAGGCGGCGGCGCAGACGCAATTTCACGCAAGATCAGTAATATCGCCGAGCAAAGTTTACCAAAGTCCATCTATGTGGAAAACATTGCCGGTGCAGTCACTGCGACTGGGCTGATCCAGATGTCCAATGCGCGTCCCGATGGACACACCGTTGGCGTCCTCACTTATGACAGTGTCATCACCCTGCCGCGCGGCGAAATGGTACCGGGCTATTCGCTCGACAACATGAAGTTAATTGCGCGCATCACTTCTGAGGCCGACGCCATTGTTGTCTCTAAGCATTCGGGGATTGAAAGCTACGAGGATCTGATTGCCCGTGCCAAGGAAAACCCCGGCCAAGTACGTGTCGGCGTGGCCCCCAAGGGCTCTGGCCCCTACCTCTCCGTTATGCAGCTGGAAAAACTGCTAGACGTGGACTTTAATGTCATCACCTATGCTGGCTCGTCCAGCGCAGAAGCTGAAGCGCTGCTTTCTGGCGAATTGGATGCGGCAATCTCAAGCCTCGGAGACTTTAGCGGCATCTTAGCCTCTGGCGATGCCAAGGGCGTGGTCGAATTGACTTCGGTACAAAACGCCACTTACACCGACGTGCCTACACTGAAATCCAAAGGTCACGACTTACAGACGGGTAGCTTCATCGTGCTCGCCGCTCCGGCAAACACGCCAGATGATGCGGTCGAAACACTGGAGACCACCTTCAAGTCGGCCTATGACAGCGCCGAATTCCAGGAATGGTTAGCGCAGATTGGCGTAACCGCCGATTGGTTGGGGTCCGATGAAGTTGTCACATGGACCGAAAATCTGCAAACCAAGACGTTCACGTTGATGGATGAACTGGAGCTGTAATCCTCCACACCAAAGACATGGCTTTGGTGGAGCCAGCGACGCTGATGACGGCGCCGCTGGCAAAACGCCAATTTTTTCGCGCTAAGGGCAAATGTGAGGTCATCCGTTGCAACCGACCGCACCGACGACCGCCCTACATTGACGCGATCGATCACACCCAACCTAGGAGAAGACAATGTTCTTACATAGGCAAATGATATTTCTGTATGTCACTCTCGCAGTGTCCGCTGGTTATTTAGTCACGGCTCTGAGTTTGGGCCCTCCGATTGCCGAGAGCGGGTTGACGCCCGCCTTCTTTCCAACCCTTGTAGGCGGTGCGGCGATTGTCTTTTGCAGCATCTTGATTGTGCAGGCGCTGCAAGCCAAGCCAGAAACCGCACCTGCGGATGACGCGCGAAGCTACACACATTTTTGGGTCGTGGTGGCTATCTTTTTCTACATTGTGGCGTTCAAGCCGCTTGGCTATTTCCTGTCGTCCGGCCTTTTCGTCTTTGCGCTCATACTGCTGTTTTCAAACTTCGAGAAGTTAATCCTCAAGGCCATTATCTCGGCGGCAATCGTCGGGATTGCCTTTGTCATGTTTCAACAATTGTTCGGGGTCCGACTCCCGACTTTGTGGGGTTAAGTCATGGATTTCATCTTTCTCGTTTTCAGCAGCTTGTCTTTGCTGGCCGATCCACTCAACCTCACTTACGTAATCCTTGGCTTTGTGATCGGCACAGTATTTGCCGCCATTCCCGGCCTGACTGCGACGTTAGCAATGGCATTACTCTTGCCACTGACCTATTCGCTCAGCGTCGACACCGCGCTGATGGCCTGTGCGAGCATCTATATGGCCGGCATGTGCGGCGGATCGATCACGGCCACAACGATCAACATTCCCGGCGCGCCGTCCTCTATGATGACCGCGCTTGACGGCTATCCAATGCAGCAGCAAGGCAAAGGCGCACTGGCGCTTGGGCATGCGGCGCTTGGCTCGATGTTTGGCGGTGCGGTGGGTGCGTTATTGTTGATTGCGGTGGCACCTTTCGTGGCTGAATTATCGCTGTTGGTAAAGACCACTGGGAAGTTTTCACTTCTAGCCTTCGCTTTGATAGTCGTAGTGATCGCGCAACGCGGTCGCATTCCGCAGGCCGGGCTGGCGGCCTGTATCGGACTGATGCTGGCCACTGTTGGGCTTGATGCAATGGAGCCTATTACCCGCTTTACTTATGGCTATTCCAGCCTGACCGCTGGGATCGACCTGATGCCGGTGATTATAGGCACTTTTGCCATTGCCGAGGTATTGATGCAATCATGTACGCGTACAGATATCAGTGCGGCGACCGCTGCCGCCAATAAGGTCAAAATCCGCCGTCGCGATTTCTTGCCACCATTGTCAGACATCCGAAAGATCGGCTTTGGCTGCTATTTCAAATCCTGCTTGATAGGCTATTTCGTTGGCACATTGCCAGGTGCGGGTGGTTCGATGGGATCGTTCCTCGCTTATACCGAAGCCGTGCGCACCTCTTCCGAGCCGGAAACGTTTGGCAAGGGTAACCCTCAAGGTATCGCCGCGTCGGAAAGCGCGAACAATGCTGTCTGTGGTGGAGCGATGGTGCCTATGTTGACCTTTGGTATTCCTGGCGATCCGATCACCGCGATCATGCTTGGTGTTCTGGTGATCAACGGCATTCAGCCAGGACCGCAACTGATGGCTGATCAAGCTGGGCTAATTGCCCCGATGCTGGCCACGCTTTTGTTCAGCGCGGTGGTGCTGATCCCCCTAACGCTCTGGCTGATAGGGCCATATTTCATCAAGATCGTATCGGTGCGCAAAGATGTGCTATATGCTGTGATCGCGCTTCTGGCCGTCGTGGGCAGCTACGTTGCAACTTATTCTACTTTCCAAATGTTCATGGCGCTTGGAATGGGAGTTTTGGCCTTTTATTTGCGGCGCAATGGATTTCCGGTGATCACCATGTTGCTCGGTTATATCCTCGGGCCAAACTTGGAAGAGTTTTTGCGGCGGTCTTTGGCATTGTCAAATGGCGATCCAACGACCTTCTTTACCAACCCCGATAGCTTATTCTTTGTCATCTTGACGTTGGTGTTCGTCTACTTTTTGGTGATCCGCAAACCTGCACAGAAGCCTGCAGCTATCAAAACCAAGTAGGTTTCAGCTCTCTGGCCATCCCTTTCCAAAGGGGTGGTCGCATGTATTTTAGGCTCGCGTGCGCTGTTACTGTATTTTATACTTTGATGCGGTCTATAAAGAGCTTTACGCGAACGCCCAACCCTCAAACAAGGAGACCAAGTTGTCAGAGACAAGGCTACACTCATTGGCAGATCAAGTTTACGATCAGCTATTGACCAAGATCCTCGAAGAAGAATTCCCAGTGCATAGTCGATTGCCCACCGAAGAAATGCTCGCTGAAAATTTTGGCGTCTCGCGACCGGTCGTGCGTGGGGCGCTGTCCCGACTGCGAGATGATGGCATCGTCCAATCGCGCCGTGGTTCGGGAAGCTATGTTCTGTGCCGTCCTGACCGCGAGTTGATTAGCTTCGTACCATTAGAATCAGTCTCGGATGTTCAGCGTTGTTATGAGTTTCGCATTGATGTTGAGGGCGCTGCTGCTGCTTGGGCTGCGCGGCGGCGCGACGACGAGGATCTGGAAGCGATGGATGCAGCTTATCAAGAGTTGGAGCAAACCTATCAGCAAAACGCCCTTGGAGTAGATGCCGATCAACGCTTACATTTAACAGTGGCTCGTGCGGCAAAGAACCCATTTTTCTCTTCAGTGCTAGAATCCTTGAGCGAGCAAATTGCAAATGGGGTTAAGCTGTCGCGTTCCCTGACACTACTGGATTCTCCCGTTCGTCAAGAGCTAGTATTGGCGGAACACCGTGCCGTGCTCGACGCGATCCGCTTGAAGCAGCCCGAGGTAGCGCAAGCAACGATGCGCCACCACATCACCGCCGCAAAAGATCGGATGTTCGTGGGAACACAAGAAGATTGACGCCACTTTGCATCGCCTGAGCAAGGTAGAAATGATATAGGGTTTTTGGCGAAATGGTCGGTAAGATTGTATTACAATTGGTCAAGGACTTCATGGAAGCTGGGATAAGGCGGCTGGCAGGCGATACTACACGTCAAGCGTCCACGCCTACTGTCAGACAATGGCCCGTGCTTTGCATCGGGCAAGTTGGCTATATTCTTAGAAGGTAAAGGCATGCCGCACACGCGTGGCGCACTTTGCCATCCGCAGCCTCAAGGCAAGATCCCCTCTCGGGATTTACTATATAAACCCTACGAGCAACGGAACGTGGGCATCAGCCGATGAAGAACCGCGTACTGCTGGGAAACTATTTCTTTCCAGACGACCTAAAGGATCAAATTACCGCATTCGTTGGCCATTACAATAAACAACGATACCATGAGAGCCTATATAATCTGACACCATCTGACATTTCACTGAGCATGGGCAAACCATTTTACTCGAATGTGAAAAGACGAAAAGGAGAACCATGAAACAAAGGCGCTTGCGGCCCGCTAGGTCTGCTACTCAAATGAAACCAGATGATCAATGAAACAGCACAGTCAAAACGCCATCTGTCTCAAACTATTTGATGACGGACACCTTGGATCAAAGCTCGAAGATAGCAAAAAATTAGTATGAATTCAACGGCGGCTTTGTCTCGCAAAGCTGATATTCGTGATGGTTAAACAATTGCTGCCAATGCAGGTATTCGGTTAGTGAAGATGATTTTGTGTGCAAAATACAGGATCCCCCAATTACCGGTGTTCTTTTAACCAGAAGAGGTCGAATCGTATTTTTTGCGAATTGAATATTGAGTACCTATAGGTACTTTAAGGGCGAATTTGCGGTCTCTTTGCAGTCCCGTGCCCTAAGTAGGAGAGACGCCAATTTGCATATCTCGTTAACTTGTTGTTATTTAAGGGAAATTTGGTAGCGGGAGAGGGACTTGAACCCCCGACACGCGGATTATGATTCCGCTGCTCTAACCACCTGAGCTACCCCGCCAAAGGTGGGGGCTAATTACGGTGCATCGTTGCAGGCGTCAAGGGGAATTGATGCTTGATTTTGCAAGTTTTTCAGAAAAAGACTGCGATCAAAGGAGAATGCACATATGCGATGTTTAATTCAGCGGGTTTCAGAGGCAAGTGTTACGGTTGATGGCGCGATTATCGGGCAGATTGGGCAAGGCTTGTTGATACTGGTGTGCGCCATGGATGGGGATGATGCCGCGGCAGGGCAAAAGCTGGCCACAAAAATATCCAAGCTGCGTATTTTTCGTGATGACGATGGGCGCATGAACAAATCAGTGAGTGATATTGGCGGAAGCTGTTTGATTGTCAGCCAATTTACATTGGCTGCGGACACATCGCGGGGTAATCGCCCAGGGTTTTCAGGCGCGGCAGCGCCCGATGTTGGGCGTGTGTTATATGACAAATTCTGTGATCAAATGCGTGTGCTGGATCTGCCCGTTGAAACGGGCGAATTTGGCGCAGATATGAAAGTGGCGTTGATCAATGACGGCCCCGTCACCATCTGGATGGATAGCGACGCCTGACGATTTCTTGTGTTTTTGTGGATATTTTTGCAAAATGGAGGAAAGTGTCGCGTACCAATTGAAAGGTTGTTTCAAATGCAAAAGTATTTTGCGCTGACGGCGGTTTTATTGATCACGGGATGTGGGTTAAGTGAAAAAGCCTGTGTCGAGGGTGATTGGCGTGGCATAGGTGCGCGTGATGGTGCGGCGGGGCGGTCGCCTGAATTTGTTGCGAACCATGCGGAATCCTGTGCGAAACACGGGATTAGTCCCGATTTAAAAGCATGGGAAGAGGGGCGGCAAATTGGGTTGAAAACCTACTGCACGCCATCAAGTGCGTATGAGGTTGGCGCGAACGGGCAATCGTTGCGTGATGTTTGCCCCGATGCTGATTTGGCTGCCATGCAAAAGGCGCATAAAAAGGGGCTTTGGTATCATCGTGTCACGGGGGACATCAATTCATTGGAGCGCGAGCGCCGTGCAGTGTTGAACGAATTGGCAAGCCTGCCCAATGATGGCACCGCCGCTGCACGCCATGCATCATTGCGCAGTCGATTGTTATCCATCGATTCACGTTTGCGCTTTTTGTATCTGGATCGACGTCGGTATTCCGAATTTTAACAAATACGACAGGATTGGTCGCATTTGAGACGGGCAGCACGGTTTGGTTTTTGCAGTCTGATAGACACTGAACCAAAACCAAAAGGTTTGAATCATGTCTGATAAATCGCTGCCCACCCATGCCAAGGTTGTTATTGTTGGGGGCGGCGTTGTTGGCTGTTCCATCCTGTTTCATCTGGCGAAATTTGGTTGGAAAGATGTGGTTTTGTTGGAGCGTGATGAATTGACCAGTGGGTCAAGTTGGCACGCGGCGGGGCAAATTCACACGATTAGCTCTGATCCAAATATCAGCCGCCTGCAATCTTACACGATTGATCTTTACAAAGAGATTGAGGAATTGTCAGGCCATTCGGTGGGGTTACATATCACTGGCGGGTTTTATTTGGCGAGCACGCCTGAATGGTATGATTACCTGAAACGCGAACGATCCAAGGCGCGGTATATGGGATTGAACCAAGAATTCATTTCCCCCGCCGAGGTGGCCGAGCGCCATCCGTTGATTGACCCCAAACATTATTTGGCGGCGTTATGGGATGATCAGGATGGCGATCTGGATCCATCGGGTGCAACATATGCATTTGCCAAGGCTGCGCGGGTTCACGGCGCACAGTATTTCACGCACACGCCCGTGGTAGAAACCAATCAACGCGCGGATGGAACATGGGATGTGACCACACCGCGTGGTAGCATTCATGCGGAAATGATTGTGAATTGTGGTGGGTTATGGGCACGAGAGGTTGGCGCCATGGCTGGACTGCGCGTGCCTGTGCAACCCATGGAACATCATTATTTGATCACCGAAGAAATCCCAGAGGTGGCCGCGCGTGAAACACGATTACCCGCAGGCATTGATTATGAAGCGAATATTTATTTTCGCCAGGAACGCACGGGCATGTTGCTTGGCACTTATGAACCCGTTTCCACCCCGTGGAAGGTGGACGGCACCCCGATGGATTTCGGCCATGAATTGTTGAACCCTGATTTGGATCGCATTGCGGATCGACTTGAAAAATCGTTTGAACGCATCCCTGCGATTGGTGCGGCGGGGATTAAAAACATCATCAATGGCCCGTTTACGTTTGGCCCTGATGGCAACCCGATGATTGGCCCAGTTCCGGGCATTCGCAATTACTGGTGCGCGGTGGGTGTGATGGCGGGGTTTTGTCAGGGGGGCGGCGTTGGGTTGACCATGGCGGAATGGATGATTGATGGCGAGCCATCGATTGATGTCTGGGCGATGGATGTTGCACGATTTGGCGATTGGGCATCACCCGATTGGGGCACGATAAAATCGAGCGAAAATTATGAACGTCGGTTCGTGATGACATTTCCCAATGAAACCCTGCCAAAGGGGCGCAAACAGAAAACCACGGCATTGTATGATCGGTTAATCGCCAAGGGTGCGCGGATGGATCAAGGTTTCGGCTTGGAACACGCGCTTTGGTTTGGCGACGGCCCCGATGATGCGCATGAAGAGCCGACATTCAAGCGCAACAGAAGCCATGATTATGTCGCACGTGAAGTGGCGGCGGTACGCAGTGGCGTTGGCGGGATCGAGATTGCCAATTTCGCCAAGCATGAATTTAAGGGCGCGGGTGCGCGCGCGTTTTTGGATAAAATGCTGGCGGGGAATATTCCACGCGCGGGGAGGATTATTCTGACGCCGATGTTGACACCAAAGGGCAAATTATATGGTGATTTAACTGTGTCCTGTTTGGGCGCGGATCATTTCATGTTATTTGGATCGGGTGCGATGCAAGAGGCGCACCGCCGTTGGTTCGAACGCCATTTGCCAGATGATGTGCAATATCGAAATGTATCCGATGATTGGCACGGCATTGCGATCAGCGGACCAAAATCGCGGGAACTATTGCAACGTATAACGCGCGATGATGTATCCAATGCAGCGTTCAAATTTCGTGACATTCGCGAAACCTATGTCGGCGATGTGCCAGTAATCCTGTCACGCATTTCGTTTAGTGGCGAGCTTGGCTATGAAATTTATTGCAAACCGCAATATTTGATCCGCCTGAGCGAGGCTATAGAAGATGCCGGCGCCGATTTGGGCTATCGTTGGTATGGTGCGCGCGCGTTGTTATCGATGCGATTGGAAAAATCATGGGGGGTGTGGACGATGGATTACCGCCCTGATTTCACACCTGCGGAATCTGGGCTGGATATATTCATTGATTGGGACACTGATTTTATCGGCAAAGATGCTGCATTGGCGGAACGAAAAACTGGGCCCAAGCGTAAATTGGTGTGCATGGTGATTGATTGTGACGGCATCGATGTATCGGGCGACGAAGCAGTGATCAAAAATGGTGCAGCGATTGGTTATATATCGTCTGGTGGCTATGCCCATCATGTGCAACAGTCCGTGGCAATGGGATATGTTCCCAGCGTTGAGGCGGTCGCGGGTAACAAAGTACAGGTGGAAATTTTAGGCGCGTTTTATGATGCGGTGATCCAAGGTCCGCCCCTGTATGATGCCAATGGTGCCAATATGCGTGGTTAATGAAACGACGAGGATATTGGTATGCAACCAAAATTGGTGATTTTCGATTGTGATGGCGTGTTGGTTGATAGTGAACCCGCAACAATTGCGGTTCTGTCACAAAATATTGCGCGGTATGGTATTCACATGAGCGAAGCAGAATGCACCCAAACATTTCTGGGGCGCACCATGTCTGTTATTCAGACGACATTGCGGGATATGGGGGCGGAATTGCCCGATGATTGGGTCGCGCAAATTTACGCAGAAATCTATGCCAAACTTGCCGATACGGTTGAAGAAATTCCGGGTATCAAACTGGTTCTGGATGATCTGGTGGCGAAAGGTATTCCGTTTTGTGTCGGATCTAATGGCAGTCGTGAAAAAATGGGGATCACGTTGGGGCGAACGGATTTGATGCGTTATTTTGACGGGAATATTTATTCTGCGCATGAAATTGGCGTGGGCAAACCAGACCCGACGATGTATCTCACTGCTGCGTTACAATTTGGGGTCGATCCTGCCGATTGTTTGGTGATTGAAGATAGCCCAAGCGGGGCAGAGGCCGCGAAACGCGCGGGAATGCCCTGTTATGGATTTATCCGCGAAACGCCACGCGAACGTATGGAACCTTGGTGTCATATTGTGTTCGACGATATGGCAAAACTTCCCCAATTGATTGCAGAAAGATAGAATATGAAAGCAGCCGTTTGTCGCCAATTCAATGCCCCATTGTGTATCGAAGATATCACCCTATCCGCGCCAACCACCGGACAGGTTCGTGTAAAACTTGCCGCTTGTGCGATATGTCATTCTGATTTGGCATTTATGGATGGCACATTTGGTGGGCATTTGCCCGCGGTATACGGGCACGAGGCATCGGGCCATATCGCCGAACTTGGTGATGGGGTTTCGGAATTTGCATTGGGCGATCCGGTTATTGTGACCTTGATCCGATCATGTGGATCGTGTTGTTCTTGTGCGACGGGGCATCCGACATCTTGTGAAACACCTTATGATCGCCTAGGCCAAAGCCCGCTTGTTGATGCAAAGGGAGATGCATTGGAACACGGTATGGCAACAGGCGCATTTGCCCAAGAGGTGGTCGTCGATCAAAGCCAGATTGTGAAATTACCCCAGGATATGGATATGGCAGTGGCCAGTCTGTTGGCCTGTGGTGTGATTACGGGATTTGGCGCCGTGACCAATTCGGCAAAAATGCCAGCAGGTGCAAATGTGGCGGTGATCGGCGCGGGGGGTGTTGGGCTCAACACCATTCAAGCGGCGGCGATTTGTGGTGCAAACAAGGTAATCGCGGTTGATCTGGGCCAAGAAAAGCTTAACGCAGCAATGGAATTTGGCGCAACAGATGCGTTGATTTCAGATGCGGATTTGAACGACAATATCCGTGCACTTACCGATGGGCGCGGGGTTGATTATGTATTTGTCACCGTTGGTGCGGTGCAGGCATTTAACGCCGCCCCCGATTTATTGGCCCCGCGCGGCGAAGTGGTGATGGTTGGTATGCCACCTGTGGGTGTTAAGGCCGAATATGAACCCGTTAATTTGGCGGGCATGAGCCAATCCATGCGTGGATCAAAAATGGGCGAGGCTGTGTTGCAACGCGATATTCCACAATTGATTGATCTTTATCGTCAAGGGCGTTTGAAATTGGACGAATTGATTTCAAATACCTACAGTTTAGATCAGATAAATGATGCGATTGCCGACACGCGCAAGGGCGTATCACGGCGCAATGTGATCTTGTTCGATCAGTAAATCGAGAGGCCACCTAAACGAAAGGCGACAAGATGAAATTACAAGAGCTAGAGGTTTTTGTTATTGGAAATCCGCCCCCAGGTTGGGGTGGGCGTTATTTCATCATGGTGAAAGTAACCACGGATAATGGCATTGTGGGTTACGGCGAGGTGTATTCCGCATCTGTTGGTCCAGACGCGATGAAGGCGGTGATTACAGATGTTTTTGAACGCCATTTGATGGGTGAAAACCCTGAAAATATCGAATTGATGTTTCGCCGTGCCTATTCATCTGGGTTTACGCAGCGCCCTGATTTAACCGTCATGGGCGCGTTTTCAGGTTTGGAAATTGCATGTTGGGATATTCTGGGCAAGGCACATGACCGCCCTGTTTATGCAATGCTGGGGGGGCTGATGAATGACCGGATTCGTGCCTATACCTATCTGTATCCATTAGCGCATCATGATGCATCTGCGTTTTGGACCAGCCCCGATATGCAGGCGGAATCCGCCAGTGAAATGGTAAAGCTGGGCTTTACAGCGGTGAAATTCGATCCCGCTGGTCCATATACCGTGCGCGGTGGGCATATGCCCGCGATGAGCGATATTGATTTATCGGTACGCATGTGTGCCGCCATTCGCGATGCGGTTGGGAACAAGGCGGATTTATTATTTGGCACACATGGACAGTTTTCCGTGGGCGGTGCGGTGCGATTGGGGCGGGCGTTGGAACCCTATGATCCGCTTTGGTATGAAGAGCCCATTCCACCAGATAATGTTGGCGCAATGGCAGAGGTGGCGCGAAAGGTGCGCATTCCTGTGGCGACGGGTGAACGGTTAACGACCAAGGCCGAATTTGCACCTGTGTTGCGCGAAGGGGCGGCGGCAGTTTTGCAACCCGCGCTAGGGCGTTCTGGTGGGATTTTGGAAACCAAAAAAATCGCTGCGATGGCCGAAGTGTATAACGCACAGGTCGCGCCGCATTTATATGCTGGGCCAGTGGAATGGGCGGCGAATATTCAACTGGCCACGAATATTCCCAACCTGTTGATGGTGGAAACCATTGGAACTGGGGGTGGATTTGCGGGTGATTTAATCAAACACAGCATCACGTTGGATGATGGGTTCATTGTGGCGCCAACCGCACCTGGTTTGGGCATTTCATTTGACGAAGAGTTGGCGCGTGCAAATCCATATACGGGCGCAGGGTTGCATTTAGAAATGCAAGAATCACCGTGTGATTATGCAAAGGGTAATGCGTTTCAAGGTGGCGCGGCAGATTAAAAATATTACGGGCCTTGCAATGAGTTGCAAAGCCCGTTTTTTGGATATTTGAACAAAATGGAGGTGGGGGAGAGTTCCCCAATCACGCTTAGTGCCCGCCGCCAATGCGCCCCGTTGCGATTTCATAATCAATCGCCATTGAATAATCTGGATCTTGATCTTCATCGACAATCAATTGCCCTGCGCCCGATAGCAATGCGTGACAATCCTTGGACAGGCCACGCAATTTCAGGGTCTTGCCCGCGGATTTGTAATTATGTGCCACGGCTTCTACGGCCTGAAGCGCGCTTCCATCGACAAGGCGGGATTGGTTGAAATCCAAGATCACGGTTGCAGGATCTTTCTTGGGATCAAAGATTTCTTGAAACCGCGCTGCAGAGCCAAAGAAAAGCGGGCCTTTGATATCATAAACACGCGCACCTTTTTCCGAATGAGATTTGCGATGTGTCGCGGTAATTTGAGATGCAGCATTCCATGCATAAACCAGAGCAGATACGATAACACCGACCACAACCGCAACGGCAAGGTCTTTGTAAACCGTAACAGCGGTGACAAGCACAATCACCAATGCATCTGAAAAGGGAACGCGGCGCATCACGTTAAATGATTGCCATGCGAATGTGCCAATCACCACCATGAACATCACACCAACCAATGCGGCCAATGGGATCATTTCAATGATGCCAGATGCGAATAGGATAAAGATCAAAAGGAACAGCGCAGCCGCAATACCAGACAGGCGGCGGCGACCACCAGATGTAACGTTGATCATGGATTGCCCGATCATGGCACAACCACCCATCCCGCCAAAGAAACCCGTGATCACATTGGCGCCACCTTGGGCGACACATTCCTTGGATGCGCCACCACGTTGCCCCGTGATTTCGCCAACCAAGTTTAACGTAAGCAAGCTTTCGATCAGACCGATTGCGGCCAAGATCACGGCATATGGGAGAATGATATGAAGCGTTTCAAGGTTCATCGGAACGCTTGGGATTGCAAATGATGGCAAGCCACCCTTCACACTGGCCATGTCACCGACATTTGGCACAGGAATATTAAACAACACCACGGCGACAGTGATCAGACCGATTGCCGCCAAGGGAGCGGGGAAGGCCTTGGTAATTTTTGGTGTCACCCAGATGATTGCCATCGTGGCCGCAACCAAACCAAGAGTGAGCCAAAGCGTGCTGCCAGTCATCCATGTTTCATGCCCTGATGCATCGCGAATTTGAAATTGTTCCATTTGAGCAAGGAAAATCACAATCGCCAAACCGTTTACAAAGCCGAGCATCACCGTATGCGGTACCATGCGGATAAATTTACCGAGTCGGAAAACACCCGCTAAAATTTGCAAAATCCCCATCAACACAACGGTTGCAAACAGGTATTGCACACCGTGATCGGCAACCAATGCCACCATCACAACAGCCAGTGCACCCGTGGCACCAGAGATCATTCCGGGACGCCCACCAAAGATCGCGGTGACAAGGCCAACGATGAATGCGGCGTACAGACCGACAAGGGGTTCTACACCCGCAACAAATGCGAATGCGACGGCTTCTGGAACCAATGCCAGTGCCACGGTTAAACCGGACAGAATTTCTGTTTTCGCCTCTGACAGGCTTGGCCCGTTGCGCGTGGCGATGCGACGTTCAACGCGCAAACGGCGGGAAAATTGTGAAAGCAATGTGCGTGTCATTGGTTGGCCTTGATGATTGTGGTTATGCGCGCCCTACAAGGTGAAACAGCAATTGTCAAAGGCGAAGCCCTGTGCATATGCTGCGATTGGTCATTCGGTGACGGTTTGCATGAAATTTTAGCAGGTTGGGATGTGATGGGTTTATCCAAAGACGATTTGGCAAAGCTGGTGGCGCTGCGCCATGAATTGCACCAACATCCAGAAGTTTCGGGTCAAGAAGAGCAGACCGCGGCACGCTTGGTGGCATTCCTAGATCGCAATGGTTTACGACCCGATGCAATGCACCACGATTTGGGTGGGCATGGATTGGCGTTGGAATATATCGGCGCGGATGATGGGCCAACGGTGATGATCCGCTGTGAATTGGATGCACTGCCGATTGTTGAACAAAATGCGATTCCACATCGTTCATCCCATGAAGGCGTTGCGCATCTGTGTGGGCACGATGGGCATATGGCCACAGTCATCGCATTGGCATTTCTGTTGCGCGATCAACCGTTGAAACGCGGGCGGGTGATTTTATTATTCCAAGGGGCCGAGGAAACGGGTGCAGGTGCACAAGCCTTGTTGGATGATGCGCGGTTTGAACCGCTTTATCCCGATTATATATTTGCGTTGCATAATTTGCCCAAGCTCCCTCTTGGAGAAGTTCAATTGGGAACGGGGGTTGTATGTTGCGCATCGCGCGGTATGAAAATCACATTGATTGGAAAAACATCCCATGCCGCCGCCCCCCAAGACGGGGTTTCACCCGTTGGTGCCATGGCCACGTTGATGAAAGACATTCCCACGTTTTGCACGGGCGCGCGTCGCGATGAAAACTTCGTGCTGACAACGATCACGCATGCCAATGTTGGTGTGCCCAATTTTGGGGTGGCACCTGCGGATGCAACGCTTTGGGTGACATTGCGCACGGTAACGCAATCGCGCATGGATGCATTGGTTGACGATATGGAACGTCTTGTTGCAACAGAAGCTTTCACGAATGGGCTGGCATTTGATGTGCAATATCAGGACGTGTTTGATGCCACCGAAAATCATGGTGACGCGGTTGCGCACATTTCAAAAGCGGCGCGGATCAATGGCATAACACCACACGATTTACCTGAACCGATGAGCTGGTCAGAGGATTTCGGGCGATTTGCAAAAACGGGTGCCAAGGCGGGAATGTTTTTTCTGGGCTCTGGAATTGATCAACCGCAATTGCATAATCCAGATTTTGATTTCCCAGATGAATTGATCCCCATTGGCGCAAAACTTTTTTGGGACATAATAAGTGACGTAATGGGATAGCTTGCGGTTTTACTGCATTGGCCTATATCATTTCCATTCCTTTATGAAAGTATGCAAATGTCACGCAAGTTGGCCGTTTATTTTGTTTTGATGACCATCGTGATTGATGCAATGGGGATCGGGATTATCATGCCCGTGATGCCCGATTTGATCCGCGAATTGCGTGGCGCTGATTTGTCGGATGCGGCACTTTGGGGGGGCGTGTTAAGTTCATCCTTTGCCGTGATGCAGTTTTTATGCGGCGCTGCCGTTGGGAACCTGTCCGATCGATACGGGCGGCGACCAATTTTGCTGGCATCCCTTGGCGTGGTTGCTGTGGATTACATCATCATGGGGTTCACCAATTCGATTTGGATTGTGTTTTTGGGACGTATTGTTGGGGGCATCGCCAGTGCAACACAATCCACCGCCAGTGCCTATATGGCCGATATATCCAAGCCTGAAGAAAAAGCGCAAAATTTCGGCCTGATCGGGGCTGCGTTTGGGATCGGATTTATCTTGGGGCCATTGCTGGGTGGGTTGTTATCCGAATTTGGAAGCCGCGCACCGTTTTTCGCCGCCGCCGCATTGGCGACATTGAACATGTGTATGGGTTATTTCGTATTAAACGAAACCGTCACCGATACCATTCGACGCCCGCTGGAAATACGCCGCATGAATCCGTTTCGTGCACTGAAACATGTGGGTAGCTTTCCAGGGCTTGGCATGTTGCTTGGTATGTTCTTTTTCCATCAGGTGGCGTTTTTCGTCTATCCGACGGTTTGGGCCTATTACACGCAGTTGCGATATGATTGGCAGGCGTTGCAGGTGGGCATTTCTTTGATGGCCTTTGGTATTGGCATGGCAGTGGTGCAGGGGGGATTGATCCGCTTGATCGTGCCGCGCATTGGTGAATGGAATACGGTGATCATGGGATTGGTTGTGTCGATCATTGCGTTTATCTTGATTGGGAGTGCAACACAGGGCTGGATGATTTATGCAATTATTCCGCTATGTTCGATTGGGTTGATAACATCCCCTGCATTGTCTGGTATCATGTCACGTGCAACACCCGATAATGCGCAAGGGGAATTGCAAGGCGTGATGACAGCCGTTGGTGCCATCGGCACGATCATCAGCCCGTTGATGATGACGGGCAGTTTTAGCTACTTCACTCGCCCCGATGCACCTGTCCATTTTCCATCCGCGCCATTTGCATTGGCGATGGTGTTGGAATTGATTGCGCTTGGGTTGTTTATGGTTGCAATGCGTGGGCAAGTGGTGCGTGCGAAATAGAAAAAACGGAGGAAGATATGAAGATATATGTGACGAGCGTTTTTGTAGATAATCAAGATATCGCCGAGAAATTTTACACGGATATCCTAGGGTTTCAAGTGAAACATAATATTCCAATGGGCGAAGATCGTTGGTTAACTGTAGTATCACAAGAAGACCCAGAGGGTACCGAATTGCTGTTGGAACCAAGCACGCATCGCGCGGTGAAACCATACAAGCAAGCATTGGTATCTGACGGCATCCCAGCACATTCGTTTCAGGTAGAAAACCTAGATCAGGAACACAAACGGTTGGTTGGTCTTGGCGTCGAATTTGTAACAGCACCGATGGACGCAGGCCCCGTGCGGATGGCAGTGTTCGATGACACTTGTGGGAATCTTATCCAATTGATCGAGATGAGCGCGGTTAGCGGTGGTTGATGAAATTTCGAAGCGTTGTCTGCGATAAGTGGGCTGGATGTTAAACTTGCTTCGTCTCGATACTCCAATTCAAACCTCTACTTCTTTGACAAAATATTCACTGTTCAACGTCAGTGATGCGGTGCGTAGCCAAGAGCGCTTACGGTTTCCAGCTCGACTTTTAAACAACCACCCATAAAAAAGCCCGCGCGGTTGCGCGGGCTTTCGCAATTGAATTTTGATCGGCTTATTGAGGAATTTCGCCTTCGATACCTTCAACATAGAAATTCATTGTTGCCAATGTGCCATCATCCGCAGTTTCACCTTCGGCGAGCCAAGGCGTGCCGTCTTGTTTGTTGATCGGGCCGGTAAAGCTGTGGGTTGTGCCTGCAACGATACCATCTTTCAATGCGGTTGCTGATGCTTGAACATCGGCAGGGATTTTGTCGGAGAATTCACCGATTTCAACCATGCCTTCTTTGATGCCATCCCATGTATTGCCAGATTCCCAAGTGCCATCCATCACGGCCTGTGTGCGTGCGATGTAATATGGCGCCCAGTTATCAATGATTGATGATAGGCGTGCATTTGGACCAAATTGTTTCATGTCAGACGCTTGGCCAAAGGCAAGGATGCCTTTTTCTTCGGCGATGGTCATGGCCGCAGGTGAATCTGTGTGCTGCATGATGATGTCTGCACCTTGTTCGATCAATGCGGTTGCGGCATCTGCCTCTTTGCCCGGATCAAACCATGTGTAAACCCATACGATTTTCATCTTAACATCGGGGTTCACGGCCTTGGCCGCAAGGTATGATGCGTTGATGCCGCGGATCACTTCTGGGATTGGGAATGATGCGATGTAACCGATTGTATCGGTTTCGGTCATGTGACCAGCGATATGGCCGATAACAGAGCGACCTTCATAAAAACGTGCGGAATATGTGGATACGTTATCCGCCTGTTTGTAACCCGTTGCATGTTCAAATTTCACATCAGGGAATTTTTTCGCAACGTTGATTGTTGGATCCATGTAACCAAATGACGTGGTGAAAATAAGTTTTGCACCAGAGAGCGCCATTTGAGTCATCACACGTTCGGAATCCGCACCCTCTGGCACGCTTTCTACGAATGTTGTTTCGACCTTGTCGCCGAACGCCTCTTCCACGGCTTTGCGGCCTTGGTCATGTTCGTATGACCAGCCAAAATCGCCCACAGGGCCAACGTATACAAAACCAACCTTGGTTTTGTCTTGGGCATGGGCCATTCCACCCAGTCCAACAACCAGCGCAGCGCCAGCCATAAGTGTTTTAAGCAGCTTCATTTTTCTCTCCTGTTAGTGGGGCGGTGTTTGCCCCGAATTTGCGCCCCTAGTTTGAGGCATGGAATATCCGGCCCAAAGAGGCAGGCGCATTCAATGATGCGCGTTTACGGTCGGCGGACATGATAACCAGAACGATGATGGTGACAAGATAGGGCGCCATAGAAAGATATGAAACGGGGATATCAACGCCCACTGCCTGTAAATTAAGCTGTAAAATTGTGACCCCGCCGAAAAGGTAGGCACCCAGAATAATCCGCCATGGTTTCCATGATGCAAATACCACGATGGCAAGGGCAATCCAGCCTGCGCCTGCGGTCATGCCCTCGGTCCATTGGGGGACGCGGATCAATGACAGATATGCACCACCCAGCCCCGCACAAGCACCACCAAACATGATGGCAAGAATGCGAATGCGGATAACTTTGTACCCCAATGCATGCGCCGCATCATGGTTTTCACCAACGGCGCGCAAAACCAAACCTTTGCGCGTGAATTTAAGGAAATACCAAACACCGGCCACCAGCAGGATCGAAAAATAGATCATGTAGTCATGATTGAACAGGATCGGCCCAACCACGGGCAGATCGCTTAGGATCGGTAAATCCAGTTTGGGTGATGATGGTGGTTTGATCCCAGTGTATTGGTGGCCAAGCAATGCAGCAAGCCCAAGACCAAACAATGTGAGTGCCAACCCAGATGCCACCTGATTGGCCAGCAAATATTGCGTCAAAATCGCAAACAGGAATGATAACGCCGCCGATCCAGCGGCCGCGGCAATAAACCCGATCAGGGGGCTGCCTGTTTCCACGGCTGCGATAAATCCGCAGATCGCACCGAAAATCATCATGCCCTCAACCCCAAGGTTTAGAACACCTGATTTTTCAGTGACCAGTTCACCAATCGCCGCCAACAATATGGGGGTGGCGGCAACCATTAAGGTTGCAAGCAATGATACAACAGAGATCGCAGAAAAATCCATCACAACCCCCGTTTGAAACGAATGCGGAAATGCACCAGCACATCCACCGCAAGAAGGAAAAACAATAACATGCCCTGAAACACCTGAATCGATGCTTTGGGCAGGGACAGGTTCGCCTGAATGACATCACCCCCCACATATGTCACCGCCAATAATAACCCCGCGAGCAAAATGCCAATCGGATGCAGTCGCCCCAGAAATGCAACGATAATAGCGGTAAATCCGTATCCCAACGGGAATGTTGTGGTTAGCTTGCCTGCAGGGCCCGTGACCTCGTATAACCCAGCCATACCGGCCAATGCACCCGACAGGCCAAGGCAAATCGCGACCATTTTATTGGGGTTCACCCCGCCAAATTTAGCAGCACGCGGGGATTGCCCTGCTAGGCGAATGTGAAATCCAAAAATGTGTCGCGTCAACAAGATATAAGCCACAATGACCAAACCCATCGTCACCAAAACACCCCAGTGAATGCCAGACCCCGCGATCAATTCTGGATTGCTGGCAGCATCCCATTGTTGGAAACTGCGGCTTTCGGGAAAGTTAAACCCATCTGGATCACGCAACGGTCCCGTAACCATGCCGGCCAAGAAATTGAACGCGACATAAACCAGCATCAGCGATACCAAAATCTCATTCGCGTTGAATTTGATTTTCAGATAGGCAGGGATCAACGCCCAGAGCAATCCACCAAGCGTGCCCGCGATCAGCATGATCGGAAATACGAATATCGATTCAGATGGATAAAGAGCGAGCCCTGCCGCCGCACCGATCACGCCACCCATGATAAATTGGCCTTCAGCGCCGATATTCCAGATGCCAGCGCGAAACCCAAACGATAGGCCAAGCGCGATCATGATTAATGGCGCGGCCTTAACCAAAATTTGCCCACGATAATAAAACGCATGTTCACCCAAAACGGGATCCCAGAAAATCATGCGGATCGCTTCGATTGGATTTTTACCAAGAGCGGAAAACAAAAAACCACCCGCGATCATCGTGGCGAGCACCGCCAAGATCGGAGTGAGCGCAATCATTGCGCGTGATGGTTCGGTTCTGGGTTCAAGGCGGATCATGCGATTTCGCTACCTCCCATCATCAAGCCAATTTCCTCGATTGTGACGCCCTTGGCGCTTTGTGGTTTGGATAAACGTCCTTCGGCAAGGATGGCGAAATTGTCCGATACTTCCATCAATTCATCCAAGTCTTGGCTGATGACCAAAACGCCCGCACCATTGCTGGCCAATTCAAGTAGTGCTTGACGAATGGCCGCTGCCGCTGCGGCGTCAACACCCCATGTCGGTTGGTTGACCACAAACACAGTTGGGTTTTGCACAATCTCACGCCCCACCACAAATTTTTGCAAATTACCACCAGACAGTGATTTTGCGGTGTTGGTTATGCCCGGGGTGCGCACGTCAAATTGCTGAATGATCGCTTTGGTGAAATTTTCACTGGCCTGTTTGTTCACAAATCCCCGACGCCCCAAACGCTGGCGATAAAATGCAGTCAGCAAGCTGTTTTCCGTCAACGACATATCAGGTGCCGCCGCATGGCCAAGCCGTTCTTCGGGTGCGGCGAGCAATCCGCGCAATCGTCGTGGTGTGGGGCCAAGCTGGCCAATGAATTCACCCTTAAGGCTAATGGCATTGGCATCGACCAATTCTTCGCCAGAAAGCGCCAGCATCAATTCATCCTGTCCATTGCCAGCAACGCCGCCAATGCCCAAAACTTCGCCAGCGCGGAGAATGAAGGAAATGTCACGCAAGCTGGTGCCAAACGGGTCTTTGGATTGTAGCGACAGATTTTCCAGTTTCAACAAAGGTTGCCCCAATTCGGTCGCAGCCTTTTTAGGTGTTTGCAATTTTGCACCCACCATCATTTCCGCAAGGCTCTTGGCGGTTTCTTGTGATGGCGTGCAGGTGCCCACCACCTTGCCGCCGCGCAAAACGGTGGCGCGTTCGCAAAGTGTGCGAATTTCATCAAGCTTGTGCGAAATATAAAGGATCGATGTGCCCTCTGATTGCAATTTTCGCAAGGTCACAAACAGGGTTTCAACCTCTTGTGGGGTTAAAACAGATGTAGGTTCATCCATGATCAACAATTTTGGGTCTTGGAGCAAACAGCGGATGATTTCAACGCGTTGGCGTTCGCCTGCGGACAAATCACCAACCAAACGATCAGGATCAATGGTCAGACCGTATTTTGCGGATACTTCGCGAATTTGTTGGGATAAAACCTTGGCGCGGGGTGGGTTTTCCATACCCAATGCGATGTTTTCGGCAACGTTTAATGCCTCGAACAAGGAAAAATGTTGGAATACCATCGCCACGCCCGATTGGCGTGCGGCGCGTGGTTCGCTTGGCGCGAATGACTGGCCCAAAAATTCCATTTCACCGCTATCTGGTTTGACCAGACCATAGATCATTTTCACCAAGGTTGATTTGCCAGCGCCGTTTTCACCCAAAAGCGCGTGAATTTCACCAACACCAATATCAAAGCTAACCGCGTTATTCGCGATGACCCCAGGATAGGCTTTGGTCAGACCGTTCAGGCGCAACAGATTTGACAAGATCGGACTTTCATTCAGATTAAGCAGCGATACCCACGCTAACGCAGGTTCGCATTCTGTTGCAAACAGTTTTGTTGCCAAAATCAAACTTTTCGTCGTGGCGTTTTGCAAAATGCTTGGCTAGTTTAACAGAATGTCAAACACCGATCCGCGATTCATCCACCTCCGATTGCATTCTGCTTATTCCTTGCTGGAAGGGGCGCTGCATATCAAAACCTTGCCTGATTTGTGCAAGAAAATGAATATGCCAGCAATTGCTGTGACGGATACGAATAATATGTTCGCAGCGTTGGAATTTTCCGATATCGCTGCGGGTGCAGGCGTACAGCCGATTATTGGGTGTCAGGTTGACATCGCCTATGCCGCGGCGGCCCGCCCCGACGCACCACCGCCAAAGGCATTGCCAATGGTATTTTTGGCGCAGAACGAAGCGGGCTACATGAATTTGATGAAGCTTAATTCATCGCTGTTTTTGCACAGCGGCGATGCGTTACCGCATGTGACATTGGATGAATTGTCGGGTCATACTGATGGGTTGATTTGCTTAACGGGCGGTGCACTTGGCCCCATTGGGCAATTGTTACAAGATGGGAATACGGATCGTGCACGTGCGTTAATGACGCGTCTGTCGGAAATGTTCCCTGATCGCATGTATGTGGAATTGCAACGTCATCCCCATGAAAACGGTAAACACACACCCGCCGAGGCGGCAACAGAACGTGGGTTTATCGAAATGGCCTATGCCATGGATTTACCACTGGTTGCGACCAATGACGTGTATTTTCCAAATCGCGATATGTATGCGGCACATGATGCGTTGATCTGTATCGCCGATGGCGCCTATGTCGATCAACAGGACGGGCGGCGTGTTTTGACACCCGAACATTACCTCAAAACGCCCGAGGAAATGGAACGTCTGTTTTCCGATTTGCCAGAGGCCGTGCAAAACACTGTTGAAATTGCCAAACGTTGTGCGTTCAAGGCATATAAGCGCGATCCTATCCTGCCCAAATTTGCCGAGGATGAGGTGCAAGAATTGCGCCGTCAGGCCAATGAGGGATTGCAAAAGCGCCTTGCCGTTATTCCCCATGCAGCATCGGTTGAAGAATACCAAGCACGACTGGATTTCGAGCTTGGCATTATCGAGGGTATGGGATTTCCCGGATATTTTTTGATCGTTGCCGATTTTATCGCTTGGTCCAAAGATAACCATATTCCTGTGGGACCCGGTCGTGGTTCTGGTGCGGGTTCGCTTGTGGCCTATGCACTCACGATTACTGATCTTGATCCGCTGCGCTATTCATTGCTGTTCGAGCGGTTCTTGAATCCTGAACGTGTGTCCATGCCTGACTTTGACATCGATTTTTGCATGGATCGCCGCGAAGAGGTGATTCAATATGTGCAGGAAAAATATGGTCGCGATAAGGTGGCACAGATCATCACATTTGGTGGCTTGTTATCCAAGGCCGCCGTGCGCGATGTGGGGCGTGTTTTACAAATGCCCTATGGACAGGTTGATCGGTTGTCTAAACTGATCCCAGTTGAGGGTGTAAAACCCGTGAGCATCGCCAAGGCATTGGCGGACGAACCACGCTTGCGCGAAGAGGCCAAAGCAGAAGAAGTCGTTGATCGGTTGCTCACCTATGCTCAACAGGTCGAAGGCTTGTTGCGTAACGCATCAACCCACGCGGCGGGTGTGGTGATTGGTGATCGACCATTGGATGAATTGGTCCCACTGTATCAGGATCCCCGTTCCGATATGCCCGCAACCCAGTTCAATATGAAATGGGTTGAAAAGGCAGGCTTGGTAAAGTTCGACTTTTTAGGTTTGAAAACCCTGACGGTTATTCAGGGTGCGGTTGATTTGTTGAAAGATCGCGGGATCGAAATTGATATCGGTGCGATTGATCTGGAAGATCAGAAAACATTCGACCTTTATGCATCTGCGAAAACGGTTGCAGTTTTTCAGGTGGAATCAACGGGGATGATGGATGCGCTTCGGCGTATGAAGCCCACTTGCGTTGAGGATATCGTGGCACTTGTGGCGCTTTATCGTCCGGGGCCAATGGAAAACATTCCGAAATTCTGTGACGTGAAAAACGGCAAGGCAGAGCGCGATTTAATGCATCCCAGCATTGATCACCTGTTGGACGAAACCCAAGGCATTATTGTTTATCAGGAACAGGTGATGCAAATCGCCCAAGAAATGGCGGGCTACTCTCTTGGTGGTGCGGATTTGTTGCGCCGCGCGATGGGTAAAAAAATCCAAGAGGAAATGGACAAGGAAAAGCCCAAGTTCCTGAAAGGGGCCGCTGAAAACGGGGTGGATGACAAAAAAGCCAAAGAGGTTTGGGATCTGTTGGATAAATTCGCCAACTATGGTTTTAACAAATCCCACGCGGCGGCCTATGCGGTGGTGTCGTATCAAACCGCATGGCTCAAGGCGAATTATCCCGTTGAATTTATGGCCGCTGTTGCCAATTGCGATTTGCACCTGACCGATAAATTGAATGTGTTCCATCAGGAAATTAAACGCCTTGGGATCGAGGTGATCCCACCGTGCGTGAACCGATCAGAGGCAAAATTTTCCGTATCCGAGGGGCGCATTGCTTATGCGCTGGGCGGGTTGAAAAATGTGGGTGTGGAGGCGATGAAATTAATCACCGATGCCCGCGCGGACGGCCCATTCCTTGATTTGTTTGATTTTGCGCGTCGTGTTGATTTGAAACGTGTTGGCAAACGCCCGATGGAGATGTTGGCGCGTGCGGGCGGATTTGATATGTTGGATTCCAATCGGCGCAAGGTTTTGGCATCAATTGATGCGTTGGTCGGGTATTCCGCCGCAACGCACGAAGATCGCAATTCCGCACAAGCAGGATTATTTGGCGATGCAGGCGAAGATTTGCCCGCACCCCGCCTGCCCATGCCCGATGATTGGTTGCCCACCGAACGATTGGCAGAGGAACACAAGGCCATCGGTTTTTATCTGTCTGGGCATCCGCTTGACGATTATTTGCCCGCATTAAAACGCAAAAAGGTTTTAACACTGGCGGAATTGGAACAACGCGCAACGGCCGGTGGTGTGGTTGCAAAAATTGCGGGCTCTGTTGCGTCCAAACAGGAACGAAAATCTGCACGTGGCAATCGGTTTGCCTTTGTACAACTGTCTGATCCAACAGGTCTTTATGAAGTGACGGTGTTTTCTGATACGCTTGAAAAGTTTCGCGATTATCTGGAGCCGGGGCAAAATGTTGTGCTCTCGGTCGAGGCAAAGTTAGAAGCGGATCAATTGAAATTGTTATGTCGTGGGGCACAACCTGTTGACGTATCTGTGCAAGATGCCGCCGCCATGGGGCTTAAGGTTTTTGTTAACGAAGAATCCGCAATATTTAGCGTGGCAACACGGTTGAACGAAGTGGCCAGAGATAAAAGCATCCGCGGCCGTGGTCCTGTGCATTTAGTATTGAGCCACGCAGATTTACCAGGCGAAGTCGAAGTGGCGCTAAAGGGTGAATATCCCATGAACCCGCAAATCAAGGGCGCGTTAAAACATATCAACGGCGTCCAATTCGTCGAAGAATTTTAAGCTTATGCCGCGCTGTCAAACAATGCAGGCAGATCACCCAATTCTTTGGCGCGATCAATCATCACAGCGATATCTTGATCCAATAAAGCATTAAGTTGTTCAAAGCTATCGATCACGAAATATTGGGGTTGAACAATGTCAATCCGATAGGGGGTGCGCAGCATGGTAAGCAAATCCGCATTCGCGTAAATGGCATCCCCCGAACAGGCAAATTTTGCCTCTGATGGGCTTGAAACGATCCCGGCGCCGTAACCGCGCAAACCGTCATTCGTGCGGATCATGCCAAATTCCACCGTGAACCAAAACAGGCGAAATAGATGCCAAGAATAACCTTTGCCCAAGGATTGCGCCAATTTGCCGATCTTTTCCAAAAAATCGCTGTAGGGTTTGTTGCATAACAGCGGGCAATGGCCAAATACCTCGTGGAAAATATCAGGTTCTTCGATGTAATCCATATCTTCGCGGGTGCGCAGGAATGTCGCCACGGGAAATCGGCGATCCGCGAGCAATGCGTAAAATTCGGACGGGGGAATAATAGCGGCAACACCTTTGACGCCAAAATCGCTTACCTTATTCAACCGCGCTGAAATTTCACCAACCTGTGGCACGTGATCGGCGGTTAGGCCAAGTTGGGCTGCCCCATCAAAATATTCTGCGCATGCCTTGTCTTGCAAAAAATCCATCTGGCGAATGTAAAGTTCACCCCAAATCGCATCCTCTTCTGGCGTGTAGTCATACAGCCCATTGGCCAGCGGCTCCTTGGATGCATATTTCGATGGTTTCTTTTTCATGACGTATTCCTCCATTGGAAAGTTTACGCCGTTTTGTGGAAAATAATTTCCAAAATTTCGCCTATTCTGCTAAAAAATGAGAAATATTTTTTAAATTAGGTTAATCCATGAAGTGTTCAGATCAAGATTTGCAGGTATTGCGAGAATTACAATCCGATGCGACGCTATCACTGGCACAGTTGAGCGAACGCACGGGTATTGCTCAAAGCACGCTTTGGCGTAAATTGCAGGAATTTGATAAACGCGGGTTGATCATGCGGCGGGTGTCGATCCTTAACCCCAAGCTGTTGGATTGTGGGCTTTGCGTTTTGGCGCATATTTCACTGGCTGATCATAGTTTGGAAACCGTGAATGGGTTTTTGCGTTTGGTGAATGCACACGGCGAAATTCAGGAATGTCACAAAACATCGGGGTCGGCGGATTACATTTTGAAAATCCGTGTCAAAGATATGGATGAATACGAAGAATTCTTAACCCACAATTTTTTGCGCAGCGGTTTTGTGCAAAACGTATTGTCGAATTTCGTCATGAAATCGGAAAAAGATGTGACCGAATTACCGATCTGATCACCAATGGGGTGGCTTTGCATCGCCAAGAGCCACACCATTCATTGCCTGTGCTTCAGCATCGGCGGCGCGTTCCATAAGCATCTGAATCCGTTGTTCCGCGATTTCCAAACGCTTGGCCTGATCCGCGACGATATCGGACAATTCATCCATCATGCGTTGTGCTTCGGACAGTTTGATTTGCAAATCAATGATATCTTGTGTTGGTTCCATGCAAATCTGATACGCCGATGCGTTGATATGCGCAAGTCAACTTGCCCCATTCTGTGCAATCCGTTAGACGTGGCGCCAAGATAAGGAACCACCACCATGGCCAGAAACAGAGAAAAGAAACCACAACGCCCAAAGGCGCTCCCGCCCAAGGGGTTTCGTGATTATTTCGGTGCCGAAGTTGCACAGCGAAATGACATGTTAAATGCGATCACATCTGTTTATCATCGCTATGGTTTTGACGCGCTTGAAAGCAGCGGTGTTGAAACGGTAGAGGCACTTGGAAAGTTCCTGCCAGACGTGGATCGCCCGAATGAGGGTGTGTTTGCATGGCAAGACGAAGACGACACATGGATGGCGCTTCGTTATGATCTGACCGCACCATTGGCGCGGGTTTATGCGCAAAATCGAAATGACCTACCAACGCCGTACCGTCGTTATGCAACGGGTCCAGTGTGGCGCAATGAAAAACCAGGCCCTGGGCGGTATCGCCAGTTTTATCAATGTGATGCGGATACCGTTGGTACGGCCAGCATGGCCGCAGATGCGGAAATTTGTTCGCTATTATCCGATACATTGGAAACCGTTGGCATTCCCCGCGGGGATTACATCGTGCGTGTGAATAACCGCAAAGTGTTAAACGGTTTGTTGGAAACGCTTGGCCTTGCGGGTGAGGGCGCGACAGTATCAAGCGATGACATTTTGCGCACGGTCGATAAATACGACAAGGTCGGCGAAGAAGGCGTTCGTCAATTGCTCACCACCGGTCGCACCGATGCATCGGGCGCTGAAATCGATGGCGTTGGATTGACATTAGAACAGGCCAATATCGTTTTGAAAATCTTGCTGTCCAAGGGTGCAAATAACGTTGAGACCATTGCCAATTTGCGCGACGCTATTGCGGGTTCGGATGAAGGTGGCAAAGGTGTCGATGAACTTGAAGAAATCGCCAACCTGTGCGCCGCACAAGGGTACGGCGAAGATCGCATTGTCATCGACCCATCCGTTGTGCGCGGGCTTGGGTATTACACTGGGCCTGTTTACGAGGCTGAACTGACCTTTGAAATTTTGGATGAAAAAGGCCGCAAACGCCAGTTTGGTTCGGTTGCGGGTGGTGGGCGTTATGACGATTTGGTCAAACGTTTCACTGGACAGGCGGTGCCTGCAACGGGTGTGTCAATCGGTGTTGACAGATTGCTTGCCGCGCTTCGCGAAAAGGGTCGTATTGATGCGCAATCCAAGGGGCCAGTTGTGGTGACGGTCATGGATCGTGATCGCATGGGCGATTATCAGGCGATGGTTTCGGAATTGCGCAACGCAGGTATCCGCGCCGAAGTGTATTTGGGCAATCCAAAAAATTTCGGCAATCAATTGAAATATGCCGACAAACGCGAAAGCCCCGTTGCCGTGATCGAAGGTGGCGATGAAAAAGAGCGCGGCGTGGTACAGATCAAGGATCTGGCGCTGGGTGCGCGATTATCTGCAGAAATCGAAACCACCGAAGAATGGAAAGCACAGCCCGCGCAGATGGAAATCAAACGCGGCGATCTGGTTGACGAGGTGCGTAAAATGATTGCTCGCGCCGAAGGGGCCGTGTGATGTTAAATGACAATCGTGCAGCCATTCGTGAACAGGCCGCAACATTAGAAACCGCATTTCGCAATGCGGGTGCGTTGCATGTGGAATCGGATGCATTGTTGCCAGCGGATACGTTGTTGGATTTATACGGCGAAGATATTCGCGCACGTGCCTATGTCACCCAAGACCCCGTGTTGGGCGAACGCATGTTGCGCCCCGATTTTACCGTTCCAATTGTTGAACGCCATATGTCCGAGGGCGCCGAGCCTGCGCGATATTGTTACAACGGTTCGGTCTGGCGCAAACAGGATGCAGGGTCACAAAAGGCGAGCGAATTTATTCAGGTCGGTTTCGAATTGTTTGATCGCACCGATCCCGCCGTGGCAGATGCCGAAGTATTCGCATTGTTTCGTGAAATCTTGCCGGATGATTTAACCGTTGGTACGGGTGATATCGGGATTTTGCGTGCCGCAATTGCGGGGCTAACCACCAGTGATAAACGCCGCGCGGCATTGTTACGCCATTCATGGCGACCCACACGGTTTCGTCAATTACTGGATCGTTTTGGCGGGAAAACAACGCCCATTGCATCGCGCGTTGAGTTGATCAAAGCGGCGAAGGCCGATGGAATTGATACGCTGATAAAATCGAGCGGAAAATTTTTGGGTCTGCGTAGCAAGGCAGAGGTTCACACACGTATCGAAAGCCTCATCAATGATGTGGATGAGCCCAATTTACCAAGCGGTGAATTGGCTGTGATAGAAGCCATTTTGAACCTTGATTGCACCGCAACGCAGGCTGTGGAAAAACTGCGCGAATTGCAATCTGATTTACCTGCAATCGCTGGTGCGATAGCGGTGTTTGAAACACGTCTGGCAGCATTGTCAAAACACGGCGTTGATGTGAATACGCTCGCGTTTGAAGGCAGCTATGGCCTGACCAGTATGGAATATTACGACGGGTTTGTATTTGGGTTCCAGCGTGGCGAACAGGTGATCGCCAGCGGTGGGCGATATGATGCGCTGACATCCGTGTTGGGCAATGGGCGCGACATTGCCGCTGTGGGTGGTGTGATCCGCCCTGATTTATTGCTGGGGGTTGCGTGATGTTGAAACTGGGTGTGCCGTCAAAGGGGCGGCTGCAAGACGACACAATTGCATGGTTTGCACAACATGGCATTACCTTGGAACGCACAGGTTCCGATCGCGAATATGCGGGGCTGGTTTCGGGTGTGGATGGTGTGCAATTGGTGTTGCTATCCGCAGGTGAAATTCCCAAAGAATTGGCCGCAGGTCGCATTCATCTGGGTGTCACAGGGCTTGATTTGATCCGCGAAAAATTATTGCCATGGCAAGAAAAGGTCGCGGTACTGGCGCAAATGGGATTTGGTTTTGCCGATTTGATTATTGCGGTGCCAAAGGGTTGGGTCGATGTGGAATGTCTGGAGGATCTGGATGCGGTGGCGGCACAGTTTCGAAAAGTTCACGGGTTTCGTTTGCGCATCGCCACCAAATACCACAATTTGGTGCGCGGTTTTTTGCAATCCAAGGGCGTTGCCGATTATCAACTGATCGACAGTCAAGGTGCCACCGAAGGTACGGTGAAAAACCTGACCGCCGAGGCGATTGCTGATATCACATCCAGCGGTTCCACGCTGGAAGCGAACCATCTGAAAATTCTGAACGATGGGTTGATATTAAAATCAGAGGCCACATTATTTGCATCGCGATTTGCAGATTGGAACGATGATGCGCGTGCGTCATTGGCGCAAATGCAAGCGCTGGTAAAATGGGATGACATCACGTTATGACCAGCCCCACCATTTTTCGCACCGTCGCCGAAATGCGTGACCAAGTTGCCGATTGGCGCGGGCAAGGATTGCGTATTGGGTTGGTGCCCACAATGGGTGGTTTGCACGATGGGCATATGACGCTGGTACGTAATGCATTGGAGAAAACAGATCGCGTCATCACCACAATTTTTGTCAATCCAACCCAATTTGGTGCTGGCGAAGATTTGGATAGCTATCCGCGTACCGAAGCTAAAGATAGCGAAATGATTGGCGCTGTTGGTGGACAAGCGGTGTTTATTCCATCGGTGCGTGAAATGTACCCCGAAGGGTTTTCAACCCGCGTTGTGGTGGATGGTTTGACGACGGTATTGTGTGGCGCATCGCGCCCCGGTCATTTTGACGGGGTGAGCCAGGTCGTAACCAAACTGTTGAATCAGGCAGGTGCCGATATGGCATTTTTTGGTGAAAAAGATTGGCAGCAATTGGCCGTCATTCGTCGTTTGGCGCGTGATTTGGATATCGCTACAGAAATCGCAGGTGTTCCAACGGTGCGCGATGAATATGGATTGGCACTCTCATCGCGCAATGGATATTTATCGGGTGCGCAAATTGATATCGCACGCCAATTCAATGTGGTTTTGAAAAAGGCGGCGTATGATATTGCGACGGGTGGTTTTGCATCGGAAATTTGCGCCGCGGCGGGCGACAAATTATTGTCGTTGGGATTTGAAAAGATCGATTATATCGAATGTCGCGATGCGATCAGTTTGGAAACCGTGGAACGAGTGGATCTAACATCCTGTCGTATTTTTGGCGCGGCCTATTTGGGGCGCGCACGGCTGATTGATAATCATCTGGTCGTTTAGCATTAAATCAATCCAATATCGGCCAGTGCGATTTCCAATTCCTGTGGCAATTCATCATCATCTGCACGTTGTTTTGGTAAATCTGGTGGGGAATCCGCGATGTTTAAATAGCGCCACCCTTGGAACGGGCGTTTTTGCACGGTACTGGTGCGGATGATTTCAGGCTCCAACACAATTGCACAGCGGCGAATGCCATCATCGCCAATCACTTCGTCCAAGCGAATGATTTTTTGGCGTGCTTGAATAAACCCTTTGATCACCCAAAAAATCGAACCACCATTTAAAATCTCGGCCTCGCGCCGTGGCCACATGCGGGTGATATGGCGCGGTAAACCGTCGCTTCCTTGGGCTTGTGGCGATGTCTGCCACGCGGCCAAGGTTTCGGGCGTTTCGGTGCCGACACTTAATTTGATAAGGTTGATTGTAGAATCCATTCGTTCAAAATAAACATAGAAAATCAGATGTAAATCGTTTACGTTATGTTCCTGCCCAATCAAAAACCGAAAGACAAATATATGAGCCGCTTTTCCGCACCTATCGCCGAACAAATCTGGGATATGAAATACCGTTTCAAGGATGCGGAACAAACCCCCATTGATGGCAGCGTGGAGGATAGCTGGCGCCGTGTTGCACGTGATTTGGCGCGTGTTGAAACCACGCCTGACGCGTGGGAAGACAAATTTTATTCCGCGCTAGAGGATTTTAAATTTCTGCCAGCGGGGCGTATTTTGGCGGGTGCGGGGACAAAGCGTTCGGTGACATTGTTCAATTGTTTTGTCATGGGCACGATTCCCGATGACATGGGCGGTATTTTTGAAATGCTTAAAGAGGCCGCATTGACCATGCAGCAAGGCGGCGGAATTGGGTATGATTTTTCCACCATTCGCCCCAAAGGCGCAGATGTAAAAGGCGTGGCCGCCGATGCATCTGGCCCAATGTCATTTATGGATGTGTGGGATGCGATGTGTCGTACGATCATGTCCGCTGGTTCGCGCCGTGGAGCAATGATGGCGACCATGCGTTGTGATCATCCCGATATTGAACAATTTATTTCTGCCAAACAGGACGCGGCGCGGTTGCGTATGTTTAACCTGTCGGTTCTGGTGACTGATCCGTTTATGGAGGCGGTCAAGGCCGATGCCCCGTGGGAATTGGTGTTTGATGGCAAGGTTTATCAAACGGTTCAAGCGCGAGATTTGTGGAACAAAATCATGCAAGGCACGTATGATTATGCCGAACCAGGTGTGATTTTCATTGATCGTATCAATCAGAAAAACAACCTGCATTACGCTGAAACGATTGCCGCAACCAACCCATGTGGCGAACAACCGTTGCCGCCATATGGTGCGTGTTTGCTCGGGTCGATCAACATGGCACGCCTTGTGGCCAACCCGTTCGAGGCTAATGCCGATTTGGATTTGGTCGCATTGGATGATTTGGTGCGCACCGCCGTGCGGATGATGGATAACGTGGTCGATGCATCGCGTTTTCCGTTGGATGCGCAACGCGCCGAGGCACAGGCAAAACGTCGTATCGGTTTGGGTGTAACAGGGCTGGCCGATGCATTGTTGATGGTGGGTGAGCGTTACGGATCAGAATCCGCTGCACAACAAACCGAAACATGGATGAAAGCGATTGCGCGAGCGGCATACCTTGCATCCGCCGATTTGGCAGCGGAAAAGGGCGCGTTCCCATTATTTGACAAGGATGCGTTCTTGGCATCAGAAACCATGTTGGAAATGGACGATGATGTGCGCGCCGCAATTGCCAAAAACGGCATTCGCAACGCGCTTTTGACATCCATCGCGCCCACGGGCACGATCAGCCTTTATGCAGGCAATGTTTCATCTGGCATCGAGCCAGTGTTCGCCTATGCCTACACCCGCAAAGTTTTGCAAAAAGACGGATCACGCACCGAAGAAGAGGTCGTGGATTACGCCGTTCAAATGTGGCGTGACAAGTTTGGCGATACCGAATTGCCGGATCATTTTGTGAATGCGCAAACGCTCGCACCATTGGATCACGTGCGCATGCAAGCAGCGGCGCAAAAATGGATCGACAGCTCGATTTCCAAAACCATTAATTGCCCAGAAGACATCAGTTTTGATGATTTCAAAGAGGTTTATATGGCCGCGTGGGATCAGGGCTGTAAGGGGTGCACAACCTATCGCCCCAATGATGTAACAGGTTCGGTTTTGAGCGTGTCCGAGGATACTGAAAAAGCGCCAGAGGTGGATACAGGTGCGGATGTTGTCTACCTTGCGGAACCGCTTGATCGCCCTGAATCGCTGGAAGGGCATACCTATAAATTGAAATGGCCGGAATCCGAACATGCGATGTATATCACCATCAATGATGTGATCGCCAACGGCCAGCGCCGCCCGTTCGAGGTGTTCATAAATTCAAAAAACATGGAACATTATGCATGGACGCTCGCGCTCACACGGATGATTTCCGCTGTGTTCCGTCGTGGTGGTGATGTGTCCTTTGTGGTCGAAGAGCTTAAGGCCGTGTTCGACCCACGCGGTGGTGCATGGGTGCAGGGCAAATATATCCCGTCCATTTTGGGCGCAATTGGTGGTGTAATCGAAACCCATATGATCGCAATAGGTTTCATTGCCGGCGAAGGCGAGCATTTGAAATCCGACCCCGAAGCCAAGGTCGTGGCAATGGGTCAATCTGGCGGAAAATCCTGCCCAAGTTGTGGCACACCCGGAATGCGCATGATCGAAGGCTGTATGACATGCGCATCTTGTGGTCACAGTAAATGCGGTTAAGTACTTTATAGATTTTTGTGATGCTGTCTTAGGTTTCAGGGGCTTTTGTAGCATTATAAAGCGTTTCAATTTCAATTAGTCGCTGTTTACGCCACAACCCGCCACCATATCCTGTGAGCGATCCGTCTGCGCCGATCACGCGGTGACATGGTATCAGCAACGCAATTTGGTTGGCACCATTTGCCCGCGCAACAGCGCGGACGGCATTTGGGGCATTAATTGTGCGTGCAATTTGGGAATAGCTGCGGGTCTGTCCCGCTGGTATTTCACGAAGTGTGCGCCAAACTGAGCGCATAAATGGTGTGCCATGCATGGCGACAGGGGTGCGAAATTCGGCGGACTTTCCAGCGAAAAAATCGGTGAGCTCTTCACGAATTTGCTCACTTGGTGGCATGGTACCAATCCCAATATCACCGCGCACCTGTTGCGAAAGTTTTTGCAGCTCTTTAGGCAGTGCCTTGCGGTCAATGAATTCCAAAAGATGCAGAAACTTTGAACAGGATACTGCAATCATGGGGCCAAGTGGGGTGTTGTTCCAATCGGCCTTGAGCATCGCGTCTTTGGCAAAATTTGCTGGCGATTTACCCATAAGTTTTGCAAATGCAGTGCGAAATGCACTGGCAGATTCAAAACCAGCATCAATTTGCGCATCGATAATACGCCCGCCATCAGAAAGGGTGGTGAAACTTTCGCTTAGGCGTCTTTGGCGTGCCATTTCCAAAAAGGTTTGCCCAAAATGACGCTTAAAGGCACGGCGTACCGTGGATGGATCAAACCCCATTTGGATGATATCGTTTTCCGTCCAGCGATAATGCGGACGATTTTCCAACGCATTCATCAGGGCAATAATCGCAGGATCCGCATCCGCCATCGGGGTCATTGGGTGGCATCGTTTGCATGCGCGAAACCCTGCGTTCACGCAATCGCTGACGGTTTCAAAAAATTGACAGTTTTTGCGCAAAGGTTTTCGTGCAGGGCAGGTAAGACGGCAAAAAATGCCAGTTGATGTAACACCGACAAAGGCGCGCCCATCATATGATGGATCACGCGCAACAAGAGCTGTATAAAGTATATCTGGGTTTAAGCGTTCATATAACATATGCCCAATGTACATATTTCAGCGCTGCGGTGCGCCGAAAATCGGGCGTATATTAAAAATTATATCCGAATACGCTTTTCGCTGTCTGTGTCGAAATACATAACTGTGTCTCGGTCAAAGGAAATGCCAACACGGTCGCCTTCGTTGGAACGAATATCCCCGCGTTGTTCCGCGATAAGCTTTTCACCATTATCTGCGCGTAGATGCACATATGAAACCCCACCCAAACTTTCAGATATTTCAACGCTGAATGTGTCACCGGTTGGATCAATGGTGATAAATTCGGGACGAAGACCAATCGTGACAACGCGCCCATGATAGGGCGATGGCAATTTATGTTTAAGCGTATCGCCTGTTGCGCCGATTTTCACATTGGTTTTTTGCACCTGCCCAGAAATGAAATTCATAGCGGGTGATCCAATGAAACCTGCCACGAATTTATTGTCTGGGTCACGGTACAATTCCATTGGTGCGCCAACCTGTTCAATTACACCTGCGCGCAGAACCACGATTTTATCGGCCAGTGTCATCGCCTCGACCTGATCATGCGTGACATAAATCATGGTGGCACCAATTTCGCGGTGCAAACGCGCAATTTCCACACGCATTTCCACACGCAATTCGGCATCCAGATTTGAAAGCGGTTCGTCGAACAAGAATACTTCTGGCCCACGAACGATGGCGCGACCAATGGAAACACGTTGGCGTTGACCACCTGAGAGGGCAGCGGGTTTGCGTGACAGGTATTCATCCAGTTTCAAAATGCGGCTGGCTTCTGCGACCTTTTCTTCGATAACGGACTTGGGGTGGCCGTTCATTTTCAAACCAAACCCCATATTTTGTTTCACCGTCATATGCGGATAAAGCGCGTAAGTTTGAAACACCATCGCAACTCCACGCTGTGATGGATCCATGGTGGTGACATCACGATCACCAATATGGATTTGACCATCGGTTGTGTCCTCTAGCCCTGCTATCATTCGCAACAGCGTGGATTTACCACAGCCCGATGGCCCCACGAATACACAAAACTCGCCATGATCGATTTCAAGATCGATGCCGTGGATAACCTGTACATCGCCGTATTTTTTAATCGCTTTATTCAGTGTGACGCCTGACATGCTATGCCCCCATCGTTTGTGATTTATTAAGATCTGGAAAACGCCAATCCTGTGCCTCTGCGGCAATGGCTTGGCTGGTTTTTGATAATTCTGGAACCAGCTTTTCCATCGCGGCCAAATTGGTGCGGGTGGTTGAACTGGTCACGGACAATGCGCCCAAGATGCGCCCGCGTGGTGTTAAAATTGGCATGGCGACACAGATGATGCTGGGTTCGTGTTCTTCACGATCGAACCCATATCCATTGGCGCGAATTTCGGCCAGTTCGGCACGCAATTCCGTTTCATTTTTCAATGTAGAAGGCGTAAATTGGTGAAATGATTGTTGAGCGATCACGCTTGATAATGTGTCCTCGTCCAAAAAGGCCAGCATCGCTTTGCCCACGCCAGTGCAATAGGCCGGGCCAACCTTGCCTGCTTCTGAAAACATGGCGATGGGTTGGGTGGCGTTGCGCTTGTCGACGTATAACACTTGTGCATTATCAAGCTGTGCCAGATGCACAGTTTCGCCGACGATTTCGCTCAGTCGATCAATATGTGGGCGCGCAATGGGCGCGAGCGAGCTTTGTTCCCACGCCGCATGTGCCAGACGCATCAGACGTGCACCGGGTGCATATGTGTTGCGATCAGGATCAAAACGCAACATGCGTTGATTCGTCAGCGCCTGCACATAACGAAACAAAGTTGCCTTTGGGAATTCTGACCCATCTAGCAATTCCGAAAATTTCACAGGGCGGCCGAAATTGGCCACTTGATCCATTACACTAAGGGCTTTGCCAATCGTTCCGTCGCCGTCACGTTGCGCCATATTTATCCTCCCGCGTCGTTTAGAATTTTATCTGTTTGGCCTCCTCGCCGTGAACAGATTTCATCTAAATTCTTGACAAGCATAGGCGAGTCGCGCTTAAGTATCAATAATCAAAACTAAGTTTCACATAGTGGAACTCGTTTTATTTGGAAGCACCAGGGAGGATTCACATGCGTTCCATCACAAAGGCGTCCATTGCGGCGCTCGCTGCCGTTACGGCAACCACTTCTTTTGCGTTTGCAGACGGGCTGTCAGGGGATTTGAAAATCTTCCTTGATACATCAAACCCTGCGCCGCGCGAAACATTTGAAACAATGATCGCTGAATTTCAGGGTATGCATCCTGATCTGAAAATCGAAACAACCATTATCGATCGCGAAGCGTATAAAACGCAGATCCGCAACTTCTTGACCGCGAATGCGCCAGACGTTGCAACTTGGTATGCGGGCAATCGTATGTTGCCATATGTGCAGCCGGGTTTGTTCGAAGATGTATCTGATCTTTGGGAAGGTGAATTGGGTGAAAACCTTGCATCAACCAAGGCGGCGATGACCATTGATGGCAAACAATGGGGTGTACCTTATTCATATTACCAATGGGGTGTTTATTACCGTGCGGATATCTACAACGAATTGGGTCTGACAGAGCCAAAAACATTTGAAGAAATGAAATCCAACTGTCAGGCGGTTTTGGATTCTGGTCGCAAATGTTACACAATTGGCACGAAATTCCTTTGGACTGCTGCGGGTTGGTTTGATTATTTGAACATGCGCACAAATGGTTATGAATTCCACATGGATTTAACCGCTGGACGTGTTGCATGGACAGATGATCGCGTGAAGCAAACATTCGCAAATTGGCGCGAGCTGATCGACATGGGTGCGTTTATCGACAACCACACTGCATACAGCTGGCAAGAAGCAATCCCATTCATGGCCAAAGGCGAAGCCGCGGCATATTTGATGGGTAACTTTGCTGTTGATGCGATCAAAGACGCAGGTGTCACCGATGATCAATTGGATTTCTATCAATTCCCAATGATCGTTGAAGGTGTGCCAATGGCCGAAGAAGCACCAACAGACACATTGCATATTCCATCGAATGCGAAAAACAAGGCAAACGCCAAAGCGTTCTTGCAATATGTTGCATCAGCGGATGTTCAAACAGAAATCAACGCCAAATTGGGACAGTTGCCTGTGAACAATAAATCATCAGTGAATGCAGATGATAAATTTGTATCCCAAGGGTTTGAAATGCTGAATGGCGCGTATGCGCTTGCGCAATTCTTTGACCGTGACGCGCCTGCGGAAATGGCCAAGGTCGGCATGGAAGGTTTCCAAGAATTCATGGTTCGCCCTGATAATCTTGATGCCATCCTGACGCGCTTGGATGCGGCGGCAAAGCGTATCTACAAATAATAAAATGTACCTCTGGTGGGCGTGTTATGCGCCCGCCATTTTTGTCTGTTTTTGGGGGTAGCTATGTCCATGCAAGCCGATCATTCAAATCGTTCGTGGTATAAACGCAATGAAATTGCGTTGACACCTTGGTTGTTCCTGATCCCAGGCATTTTGATGTTTCTTTTCTACGTCATATTGCCCGTATTCCAGAGCTTTTATATTTCCACCCTTGATTGGGATGGATTGGGGCAGGGCACATCGGTCGGTTTGGAAAATTACCGTGAATTGTGGCATGACCCGGCGTTTTATATATCTTTGCGCAACAACCTGATCTGGCTGGCCTTGTATTTGCTGGCGATCCCTGCGGGGCTGTTCATTGCATTGTTTTTGAACCAAACGGTGACGGGGATACGGTTATACAAATCCCTATTCTTTTTCCCATTTGTCATTTCACAAGTCGTGGTTGGTTTGGTGTTTACGTGGTTTTATGATCCGACATTTGGATTGTTAAATACGTTTATCGGTTGGTTTGGCTTTGGCCCAATCAATGTGCTGGGCGATCCGACATATGTCACATATGGCATTATCGCTGCGGGTCTGTGGCCGCAAACAGCCTATTGCATGATTTTGTATCTGACAGGTTTAAACGCCGTTGATCCAGAACAGATAGAAGCAGCACGCCTTGATGGTGCCAAGGGTTGGCGCATGTTGTGGTATGTGATTATTCCACAACTGAAACCGGCTACATTCATTGCATTTGTTGTGACCGTGATTGGGGCGCTGCGATCATTTGATTTGATTTCAATCATGACCAATGGCGGCCCTTTTGGGGAGAGCCGTGTGTTAAGCTTTTACATGTTCGAAGTGGCACTATCCGAATACGGTTTTCGCATGGGATATGGCGCCGCCATCGCGGTGGTTCTGTTCCTGATCATGCTGTGTTTCATCACCTATTTCTTGTACTCCATGTACAAAGAAGAAAGAGGGCATTGATATGTTTCCAACACCTATCGAAAAATCGTCACGCACGTGGCAATTAACATATCAATCCTTGCTGCCAGTAGCGCTTGTTTTGTGGCTCTTACCGCTTATTGCGGTGGCATTGTTTTCAATCAAACCCGCGGGTGATTTTTCTGCAGGGAACTACTGGAATTTACCATCGCAATTTGCAGGCTTTGAAAATTACGGGCGGGTGTTTTTGGAATCTGACATGCCGCGCTATTTGTTGAATTCCGTGTTCATCACCATTCCCACCGTGATCGGTGCAGTTGCGCTGAGCGCGATGACGGGATTTGCGCTTGGCATTTATCGGTTCAAGCTGAACTTGGCGGTGTTTTTCCTGTTTGTTGCAGGCAACTTTGTACCCTTTCAAATCTTGATGGTGCCTGTGCGTGATCTGACATTACAAATGGGTTTGTATAATACGAAAACGGGCTTGGTTTTATTCCACATCGCCTTTCAAACTGGGTTTTGTACACTGTTCATGCGCAATTTCATCCGCGCATTGCCGTTTGAATTGATCGAGGCCGCGCGCGTCGAAGGTATCGCGGAATGGCGCATTTTCTGGTATGTGGTTTTGCCCTTGATGAAACCTGCCATCGCGGCACTTGCGGTTTTGATTTTTACCTTTATTTGGAACGATTATTTTTGGGCGGTTGTTCTGACCCAAGGGGTTGAAAGCCAACCCGTCACCGCAGGAATTACATCGTTTAATGCACAGTATCGCGCCGCCTATCATTTGATGAGTGCAGGATCAATCGTGGCGGCTATTCCGCCTGTTGCGATGTTCTTCTTGATGCAGAAACACTTTATTGCTGGCCTGACTTTGGGCGCTGTGAAATAGGATAAAACCATGCCAAAGAAAATTACCTTTATCGGTGCTGGCTCCACAATTTTTATGAAAAATATTGTGGGGGATGCGCTGCATTATAATGCGCTTTCTGATGCAACAATTGCATTGATGGATATTGACCAATCCCGTTTGGATGAATCTGAATTGGTTGCGAAAAAAATGATCGCGTCTATGGATGTTGGTGCAACTGTTGAAACCTACACCGATCAACGCGCCGCGCTGACGGGGGCAGATTTCGTTGTCGTTGCTTTTCAAATCGGTGGGTACAAACCTTGCACGGTGACAGATTTTGAAATCCCCAAACAATATGGTTTGCGCCAAACGATTGCAGATACATTGGGCATTGGCGGTATCATGCGCGGGCTGCGCACAGTGCCACATTTGTGGAATATCTGCGAAGACATGCGTGCGGTTTGCCCCGATGCATTGATGTTGCAATATGTAAATCCAATGGCAATTAATACTTGGGCGATTGCGGCGCGTTATCCCGATATCAAACAGGTGGGCCTGTGCCATTCGGTACAGGGCACGGCGGCAGAGCTGGCGCATGATCTGGGCGTTGATGTTGATAAACTGCGTTACAAGGTGGCGGGCATAAACCACGTTGCATTTTTTCTGGAATTGGAAGAACGACTTGCAGATGGATCATATGCCGATGTTTATCCACGCCTGTTTGATGGTTATCGCAATGGAACCTATCCGCGTACAACAGGTGCGAATGAACGTTGCCCAAATTTAGTGCGCTATGAAATGATGAAACAGCTTGGTTATTTTGTGACGGAAAGCTCAGAACATTTTGCTGAATATGTGCCGTGGTTTATTAAATCTGGGCGCGATGATTTGATTAAGCGGTTTCAAATCCCTTTGGACGAATACCCGACCCGATGCGAAGAACAAATCGCCGATTGGAAATCACAGGCAGAGGCGTTCAAAAAGGCCGATAAAATCGAAGTCCCCAAAAGCCATGAATACGCAGCTACAATCATGAATGCGATGTCTACCAATACGCCAGCCGTGATTTACGGCAATGTCGCCAATCATGGATTTATTCCACAATTGCCAGTGGGTGCGGCGGTAGAGGTGCCGTGTCTGGTTGATGCCAATGGCATCAGCCCAACAGTGGTGGATAATATACCACCTCAATTGATCGCACTGATGCGGAGCAATGTGAATGTTCAGGAACTGACCGTGGCAGCGTTGCTGACGCAAGATCGCGAACATATTTACCACGCTGCAATGATGGATCCGCACACCGCCGCCGAATTGGATTTGGATCAGATCCGCGCCATGGTGGATGATCTGTTGGCGCAACATGGCGATTGGTTGCCCGAATGGGCACGTACACAGGTGGCAGCATGACAGATAACGTAACCTTTCGCGATTTAGCAGGGAAATCGGTGTTTATCACCGGTGGTGGATCGGGCATTGGTGCCGCGCTCACCGATGGGTTCTTGGCACAGGGTGCCAAGGTTGCATTCGTCGGGCGATCCGATGCAAGCGCGTTTTGCGATGAAATGGAACAAAAACACGGCGGCAATCGTCCCCATTTTATGCAATGTGATATTACCGATATTCCCGCATTGAAAAAATGCATCACGCAAGCTGGCGAACACCACGGCCCCATCAGCGTTTTGGTAAATAATGCGGCCAACGATGCCCGTCACTCCGCCGATGAGGTGGACGAAAAATTTTGGGAATTTATGTTGGATGTGAATCTCAAGGCATATTTTTTCGCAGCCCAAGCTGTGGTTGACGGTATGCGCGAACACGGTGGTGGTTCAATTATCAATTTTTCTTCCATCAGCTATATGATGGGGAATGCGGGATATCCTCTTTATACCATGGCGAATTCAGGGATTAATGGTCTGACGCGTTCATTGGCGCGTGAATTTGGCTCTGATCATATTCGGGTAAATGCATTGGCGCCCGGCTGGGTTTTGACCCAAAAACAAAAAGATATGTGGGTCACCGAAGAAGGGCTAAACGCGCATATCGCACGACAATGTTTGCCTGACCCTCTGGCACCAGAAGATATCGTTGATGGCGTCTTGTTTTTGGCATCCAAATCATCCAAAGCGATGACAGGCCAAGCCTTGGTAATTGATGGCGGTGTTGTGGTAACAGGATGAGCGAAGACAAAAATATTTCACCCGATTGGATCGCGGTTGATTGGGGCACAACAAATCTACGTGCTTGGGCTGTTTCAAAATCGGGGCGTGCATTGGATATGGCTTGTTCATCTGATGGGATGGGCGGGCTGGAACGCGATCAATTTGAAACAGTGTTGCGTAAATCTATTGCTTGCTGGAATTTAGGTGGATCAACAACCGTTGTCGCCTGTGGCATGGTTGGATCGCGCCAAGGCTGGATCGAAGCACCATATACAAAGGCACCGTGCAAACCATTGCCAGATGGCCTGATCAAAGCACCCGTAAATGGGGACGATTTATCGGTTTATATCGTACCCGGTATTCGACAAGATAACCCAAGCGATGTGATGCGCGGAGAAGAAACCCAGATCGCCGGTTTCATCGCAACCAATCCTGATTGGGATGGGGTTATTTGTTTACCCGGTAGCCATACCAAATGGGTGCACATTAGCGCAGGCGAGGTTGTTTCGTTTCAAACATTCATGACAGGTGAAATGTTCGATACGCTGTCTCAAAACACGGTTCTTCGCCATTCGATTGCCAATGAAGGTTGGGATGACGACGCATTCATCGATGCCGTATCTGACAGCATGTCCAAACCTGAACGCATCGCAGGGCGTTTGTTTTCATTGCGTGCAGATGGGTTGCTGGCAGGGCAATCGGCACAGGTTGCACGCGCCCGTTTATCGGGCCTGTTGGTTGGTGCAGAATTGGCAGCGGCACGCCCATATTGGCTGGGGCAACAAATCGCGATTTTGGGCGATGAGAAGCTGGCAAAAATATATAGTGCTGCTTTGCTTGAACAAGGTGTGTCAGCCATGCGTACCGATGCCGATCACATGACAGTGGCAGGTTTAAACGCTGCCTATCAATCGCTAAAGGAAACAGCATGAGCCGCCCCTTAATCGCCATTTTGCGTGGTGTAAAACCGACCGAAGCGGTGGAAATTTGTGCCGCTGTGATTCAAGCGGGATTTGATCGTGTCGAAGTGCCGCTGAACTCTCCCAATCCGTTTGATAGCATTGGGATGATGGTTGAAAAATTTGGAGATGTCGCCGCTATTGGGGCGGGTACAGTGTTAGCCGTCGATGATGTTGCACGCGTTGCTGATGTGGGTGGTCGCATGATTGTTTCGCCCAATTGCGATATTGACGTGATCAAAAAAACCAAATCACTGGGAATGCAAAGCTATCCAGGTGTTTTGACCCCAACCGAATGTTTCGCCGCATTGCACGCAGGTGCCGATGGGTTGAAATTTTTCCCAGCGGGGTTGCTTGGCGTGTCTGGATTAAAAGCATTGCGCGCTGTTTTGCCGGCGCAAACGGAAACCTATATGGTTGGTGGTGCGGGTGCTGATAATTTTGGCGAATGGTTGGCCGCGGGTGCGACAGGGTTTGGTATTGGCACAGCACTTTATACACCCAATAGTTCAGCAAAAGATGTCGGAAAACGCGCACGCGCGATGGTTGCCGCCTATGACGAGGCGGTGAAATGATATTTGATGATCGTGCCTGTAAATTGGGCGAAGGCCCATTGTGGCATCCAATCCGCAAACAATTTTTCTGGTTTGATATCAACCGCAAGACATTGCTGACCTCGGATCGCGAATGGCAATTCAACGATCATGTTTCTGCGGCGGGATGGATTGACCAAGATCATCTGTTGATTGCATCTCAATTTGCATTGTTAAAATTTCATATCGAAACGGGTGAACATCAGAAAATTGCCCCGCTGGAAGCGGACAATAAGATCACCAGATCAAATGATGGCCGCGCCGATCCATGGGGTGGATTTTGGATTGGCACCATGGGGCGCAATGCAGAACCGGATGCGGGGGCGATCTATCGATATTATTGTGGTGAGTTGCGTCAACTTTATGCGCCGATTACCATTTCCAATGCGATCTGTTTTAGCCCCGATCGACGCTTTGCTTATTTTACAGATACACCAAGCAAAAAGATCATGCGCCAAGATTTGGATGCAAATAATGGTTGGCCAGTTGGCGCACCCATTGTGTGGCTTGATCTACATGATCAAGATTGGTCGCCAGATGGTGCAGTGATTGATGCGGATGGAAATATGTGGCTGGCGAAATGGGGTGGGGCCGGAGTTGCTTGTTTTGCACCCGATGGTAATTTTTTGCGCGAAGTTCGATGTGATGCGGAACAAATCACATGCCCCGCTTTTGGTGGCGCAGATTTGCGCGATCTTTATTGTACATCAGCAACCCAAGGATTGGGTGCGGAAGAACTTGCCAAAAACCCTGACAGCGGAAAAACATTTCTTCATATGAACATCGCCCAAGGGCAACAGGAACATCAGGTTATATTATGAAACGAACGCTTGGCGTATGTTATTACCCAGAACATTGGCCGATGGATCAATGGGCGCAAGATGCCCGCGATATGGTTGCGGCGGGTCTGTCATGGGTGCGCATTGGTGAATTTGCGTGGTCGCGTTTGGAGCCATCAGAGGGCGATTTTCAATTTGAATGGTTGGATCAGGCGATTGAAACGCTGGGTGGGGCAGGGTTAAAAATTATCCTTGGCACACCTACGGCAACGCCGCCAAAATGGGTTTTGGAAAAACACCCTGATATGTTGGCTGTTGATGAACAGGGGCAACCACGCAAATTTGGTTCACGCCGTCATTATTGTTTTAGTCACGAAGGTTACAAATCTGAATCACGGCGCATTACGCGTATTTTGGCAAAACGATACGGAAAAAATCCCCATATTGCTGCGTGGCAGACGGATAATGAATACGGCTGTCATGATACAACGCGAAGCTATTCGAATGCTGCGCGTGTTGCGTTTCAGGATTGGTTGGCGCAGCGGTATCAATCAATCGATGCGATGAACCGAGCGTGGGGCAATGTGTTCTGGTCGATGGAATATGATACATTTGATCAGGTGGATTTACCCAACCTGACCGTGACAGAACCGAACCATCCACATATGTTGGCGTTTCGCCGGTTTAGTTCGGATCAGGTGGTTGTTTTTAACCGCATTCAGGTCGATGAAATTCGTGCACATTCTGATGCGCCAATCATCCATAATTATATGGGGCGGGTGACAGATTTTGATCACTATGCGGTGGGCGCGGATTTGGATATCGCCAGTTGGGATAGCTATCCCATTGGATTTTTATCTGATCGGCTTGAGGCAAGCGATGAACACAAGGCGCGGTATCTGCGTCAAGGTGATCCAGATATGCAAGCCTTTCACCATGATCTTTATCGGGCTGTGGGCAAGGGGCGATGGTGGATTATGGAACAACAGCCAGGCCCTGTGAATTGGGCGCCGTATAATCCAGCGCCTCTCAATGGAATGGCGCGGCTTTGGGCGTGGGAGGCATTTGCGCACGGGGCGGAAACCGTATGTTATTTTCGCTGGCGCCAAGCCCCCTTTGCCCAGGAACAAATGCACGCAGGCCTGAAACGCCCCGATGGGGTGGATGCACCCGCAATGGCGGAATGTAAACAAGTGGCGGATGAAATCGCGCAACTGTCTGATGTGGGAACGGTGAGCGCAGATGTTGCACTGATATTTGATTATCATTCCTGTTGGGCGTGGGAATCTCAACCTCAAGGTGCGGATTTTGATATGTTCCGTTTGGCATTGGCCAGCTATCGCGCGCTGCGCCGTGCGGGATTATCTGTGGATATTATATCGCCCAATCATGCGATTGACGGATATAAATTGGTGCTCGCACCCGGTTTGATGCACATAAATGATAATCTGCACCAACGGCTTGCAGAATTTGATGGTTTGGCCTTGTTGGGGCCGCGCACAGGTTTGAAAACGGACGAACTTTCTATTCCCATTCCAATGGGGCCAAATGTTCCAATGCTTGATGCCACGGTATCATTGTTAGAAAGCATTCCGCCAAACAGCGCGATTGCACTTGATGGCGGTGGACAGTTTTTGCACTGGTTTGAACATCTCGAAGGGCAAGGCGAGGTTGTTCGCAAAACGCGTGATGGCAAACCTGCGATCATGCGTGCGGGTGGTTTACATTACATGGCGGGCTGGCCCGATGATGATACATATTTGGACATCGTTAAAACGCTTTGTTCTGCGGTTGAAATCGAAACGCTTAACTTGCCGGATGGTTTGCGTGTGCGCGATACACCATCACATCGATTTTATATCAATTACGCACCAGAGCCCTGCGAATTTGACGGGGTCAGAATTAATGCCGCGGACGTGGTTTGGGTGGAACGCGTTTAAATTACATCCACGGACAATTCACCAACACCAGCGATTAAGCCGAACATTTTATCACCACGTTTGATCGCACCCACGCCCGCAGGCGTGCCGCACATGATCAAATCCCCTGCGCCAATTTCGAAATATTGCGATAGGTATTGGATCATTTCAGGCAGCTTCCAAATCATCTGGTTAAGATCACCAATCTGGCGTTGATCACCATTGACCCAAAGCGAAATTTCCCCGCTGTTTGGGTGGCCAATATCACTGGCTGGTACAAACGCACTCATCGGTGCGGAATGTTCAAATGCTTTGCCAATTTCCCACGGGCGACCCATTTTTTTCATCTGCCCTTGCAGATCGCGCCGCGTCATATCTAACCCAACGCCGTAGCCAAAAACATGGCTTAGCGCATCGTCAAAGGCAATGTTACGCCCGCCCGATTTCAACGCCACAACCAATTCAATCTCAAAATGCACATCATCGCTGTGATCGGGATAAGGGAATACACCAGAATTATCGGCATTCTGTGGATTTTTTTGGAAAAAAAACGGTGGTTCGCGGTCGGGATCATGCCCCATTTCAATAGCGTGATCGGCAAAATTACGCCCCACGCAATAGATGCGCCGCACAGGAAATTTTGCATCCGTCCCCACCACATCAACACCACAGGTTTTGGCAGGTTCAATTACATATTTCATCACGGATACCTTTGTTTTGACCGGATGTTATCGAAGATAGTTTTACGCGACAAGCCAAAGCATGTTGCAACAAACCATTCACAACACTAGCCTTTCTTTCAAGAGGACAATTTTAACATTCGGGAGGTTTCGCATGCTTGGCCAAATGATGCATCGCCAGTTGACGATCAGTTCACTGGCAGAACACGCCGCAAATTATCATGGCACAACAGAGGTCGTTTCGGTTGAAACCGACGGTTCTGTGTTGCGCACAAATTGGAAAACCATCGAGCAAAACGCACGCAAATTGGCAAATGCTCTTGATCAGCTTGGAATTCAATCAGGTGCGCGTTGTGCAACGATTGCGTGGAATAACGCCCGTCATTTGGAAATCTATTTTGGTGTCGCCGGTGGTGGCATGGTGTGCCACACCATAAATCCGCGTCTGTTTCCCGAACAGTTAATTTACATAATTAATCACGCCCAAGATCAGGTTTTATTCGTTGATAAAACCTTTTTGCCTATCGCGGTTAAGCTGGGCGAACATTTAAAATCACTAAAGGCTGTGATCTTGATGGGGCCGCGCGATGACGAAGCGGCGGCGATGTTGGATGGGTTGTTGTTTTACGATGAATTGTTATCGGATGCTGACGCCAATTTTAAATGGCCAGATATTGATGAGAATAGCCCATCCAGCCTGTGTTACACATCAGGCACAACCGGCAATCCAAAGGGTGTTTTATATTCGCACCGTTCAACGGTTTTACATTCGTTGGGGGGAAATCAGCCGGATGGGTTGGCGATTTCGGCGCGCGATACGGTGCTACCAGTGGTGCCGATGTTTCATGTGAACGCATGGGGTGTGCCATATATCGCTGCGGGTGTTGGGTGCAAATTGGTGTTGCCCGGTCCTGGAATGGATGGGGACAGTTTGGTGCGTTTGATCGACGGTGAAAACGTCAGTATCGCGCTTGGCGTGCCGACCATTTGGATGGGGTTGCTTGGTGCATTGGAAGCCTCTGGCAGCAAAGCAAAATCATTAAAACGCACCGTTGTTGGCGGTTCTGCTTTGCCGCCATCGATGATCCCAATTTTCCGTGACAAATACGGGGTGGAATTAATTCATGCGTGGGGCATGACGGAAACCAGCCCGCTTGGCACCATGAATAACTTGCTGCAAAAACATTCTACCCTGTCCGACGCCCAACAGGCAGAGTTACGCCGCGGTCAGGGACGCCCGCCATATGGTGTGGAGTTGCGTCTGGTTGATGATTCAGGGGCGATATTGCCACATGATGGAACCACGCAGGGCGATTTGCAAATTCGCGGGCACTGGATCGTTGATACTTATTTTGAATCAAACAAAACCGCATGTACCGATGATGGCTGGTTTGACACAGGTGATGTGGCAACGATTGACGGCGATGGCTATTTAATCATCCGCGATCGATCAAAGGACATCATCAAATCAGGTGGTGAATGGATTTCAACGGTGGAACTGGAAAACATCGCCATTGCACATCCAGATATTGCCAACGCGGCGGCGATTGCTGCGCGTCATGAAAAATGGGATGAACGCCCCGTGTTATTGGCGATAAGGGTCGAGGGAACCACGCCAAGCGAACAAGAGATTTTGGAATTTTACGATGGTAAAATTGCCAAATGGCAAGTACCCGATCGCGTGATCTTTGTTGATGAACTGCCCCTTGGCGGGACAGGTAAAATTTTGAAAAATAAGCTGCGCGAACAATATGGCGACGTGTTGCTATCCGCCAACTGACAAGGATTGCATCCGCTTTTGTCGGCGCAATACCAGTTGCGCACAGACAAAGGCGGCAATGGCGCATAACGCAATCGCACCAATCATCGGCAATGCCGTGCCATCAAAAAATGGTGCGGTTGCAACGATAATGAGGCCACCCATGACCATCTGAATTGCGCCACCCAAAGATGAGGCAAGCCCAGCAATTTCACCATGAGGATCAAGCGCCATTACCATCGTTGATGGGATCACAAGCCCAAGCCCAGCGTTGGCACAGAACAAGCAGACAATAATTACAGGCAATGTGGCAAATCCCAAAAGCGCCAAGAGACATAACAACACCGCAAAGAATGTGAAAACGCTGGTGCCCCAGAATACAACGCGCGCCATTGTGATCCGCTCTCCCAATGGGCCTGCAAATTGTGATGCGCTGAAAAATCCGATGGCATTGACTGCGAATGCCAAGCTGAACTGCACAGGCGAAAGCCCAAATTCCCCAGTGTATACGAATGCCGCGCTGGATAAGAATACGAAAAAGCTTCCCATACCAAAGGCCCCAATCAGGGTGAGCATCATAAAATATGGATCGCTTAACAATGTTTTGCTGCCACGTTTCATGGCGCGAAAATTGATCGGAATCCGTTTTTCAGTGGGCAATGTTTCTGGCAGGATAAAAATCGCTAACAAAATGCTGATCAATGCAGCTGCGCAGAGGAAATAAAATATCAAACGCCAGCTTCCAATTGCAATCACACCGCTTCCAGCCAACGGGGCAAGCATTGGTGAAACACTAATGACCATCATAATTAACGCCATCAGGCGCGCGGCCTCTGGCCCTGTGTGCAAATCGCGAATAATGGCGCGTGGCACCACCATCACGACGGCCGCACCCAAGCCTTGGACAAATCGCCAAGCAAGCAATGCCTCTACGTTTGCTGCAACGGCACATCCAAACGAGCCGATGATAAAGATGGTCAATCCGACCAAAATCGGGCGCTTGCGCCCTGATTGATCTGCCCATGGGCCATATACCAATTGCGCCAAACCAAAAGCGGCGAAATAGGTTATGATTGTTGCTTGAACCGTTGTTTGCGCAACGCCCAAGTCATCAGCAATTGCTGGCATTGCAGGCAGATACATATCAATTGCAAACGGCCCAACAGTAGACATAAGCCCCAACACAATAGCGGCGCGAAATAATGAAATTTGCATAAGTATTCCAATGTAGTGATTTGATGCTGTTTTAACGTAGCGTCACAAACATGCAAGGGCTGCATTAAATTTGTTGGCGATAAACCCAACCCAACCTAAGGCAGACAACGCAAGTGCACAAAAAACCTGCTGCGGGTGCCTGTGTTTATGGTTGAAACCCGCGTGGCGATTATCGCCAAACTTGTATTTTAATATCGTGACGTCACAAAATCCCAATAAATTAGTGTCGCAACGTAAATGGTGCACTGCAACATTTCGGTGTTATATGCGTTTCACCACCCAGGGCACGGCCTGATTAATACATAAAAGGAATAAACAAATGACTGACACAAAGAAAACTGCAAAAACTGCAGCAGACAAAACAGCTGAAACAGTTCAAGACGTAAACAACACATTCACAGATGCAAAATCTGCTGTGAGCGAAGCTGCTTCTGCTTACGTTTCTGGTGTAACTGCAATCACCAAATCAGTTTTTGGTATCGGCAAAGAAATCGCACAAGAAACTGTTGATCACGGCAAGATGAGCATGAAAGCAAACTGCATGCGCAGCCTTGTTGAAATGCAAGCTGGTTACGTACAGCACCGCGTTGAATCATCAACTGTACACTTCAAAACAGTTGCTGACGTTACGACAGAAAGCGTGAAAAACGTATATGCACCGATTGCTGAGCTGGTCAACAATCGCAAAGCTGCTTAATATTTTTTGAAAGGGCAGCGTTCTTGCTGCCCTTTTTTTATAATATAGGGAGGGGAGAACCTATGTCTCGACATTGGCAAGATAGCTATGATGATGGCGTTCCAGCAGAAATCAATGCAGAAGCATACAAAGATGTAAGCGCATTATTTCAAGACGCTGCGATCAAGTTTTCAGATAAACCCGCGTTGGAATGTTTTGGTCACACGACCAGCTATGAAACATTGGAAACGCTTTCCCGAAATTTCGCAGCCTATCTTCAAGGTTCGCTCAACATCAAACGCGGTGATCGTATCGCGTTGATGGCCCCAAATGTGCCGGCATTCGTGATTGCGATGTTTGGCATTATCCGTGCAGGTGCAGTGCAGGTGAATGTAAATCCGCTGTATACGCCGCGTGAATTGAAACATCAGCTGAATGATGCAGGTGCAGAAACCATCGTGGTTTTTGGCGGGGTCTCTGCGACATTGGCCGAAATCATTGACGACACACCAATCACCAAAGTTATCGGTTTGGATTTGGGTGATGGCACCCAATTGCCAATCCCAAGCCCTGCATTGGATGAACGTCTTACCGATACAACGCCGCTAGCATCTGCATTGGAAATGGGTGCAAGCATGGAATTGCGTGATCCGGGTTTAACCAATGCCGACACGATATTTTTCCAATACACGGGTGGCACAACAGGTCTGTCCAAGGGTGCAGTGTTAAGCCATCGCAATATCGTTGCGAACGCAGAACAATACAAAGCGGTGGTACCACAAGCGTCGAATGTTGGTTCTGAAATCATGGTTGGCGCGCTGCCAATGTATCATATTTTTGGGCTGATGTTGTCCATCGCCTATCTGTCGTTGGGTGGGAAAATCGTATTGATCCCCAACCCACGCGATATGGACAGCTTTATCGACAGCATCAAGAACGCAAAAATCACGGTGATGCCAGGTGTGAATACGCTGTTCGCCGGATTGGCAATGCATCCACGTGTGAACGAGATCGATTTTTCAGACCTAAAAATTTCGATCGGTGGCGGGGCTGCTGTGATCGAAGCAACATCTGAAAAATGGAAATCCATTACAGGCAAACATATCAAAGAAGGTTATGGCCTGTCCGAAACATCACCGTTGTTATGTATTAATCCCGCATCTGTTGAATTTTTCTCGGGCACATGTGGTTTGCCTGTTTCATCATCTGATGTGAAATTGCTGGATGAAAACGACAATATCGCCCCCATTGGTGAGCGTGGTGAAATTTGTTGCACTGGCCCACAGGTTATGTCGGGCTATTGGAATAATGATGCGGCCAACGCCGAAGCATTCACCAAAGACGGATATTTTCGCACAGGTGATATCGGTATTTTTGACGAAGCTGGATATTTGAAAATCGTTGATCGCAAGAAAGACATGATCATCGTGTCTGGCTTCAACGTATTCCCAAATGAAATCGAAGCAATCGTCACCGCCGCTGATGGTGTTGCCGAATGCGCATGTATTGGGGTGAGCGATGAAAAAACGGGCGAAGCCATCAAAATTTTCGTCGTAAAATCAGCCGATTCCACAATCACAGAAGACCAATTGATCGCGCATTGTCGCACCGAATTAACGGGGTACAAAATCCCACGCCACGTTCATTTTTTAACAGAATTACCAAAATCAAATGTAGGGAAAATCTTGCGACGCGAGTTGCGCGATAACTGAAAGGATTACTAACATGTCTGCACCCAAAGGCTATGCACTATCCACATTAAAAGATCACATCGACCACGATTTTGGCTCTTCCGAGCCAATGAAAATTACACAGCATCGGATCAATACATTTGCCGATGCCACGGGCGATTATCAATGGATTCATACAGACGTTGCCAAGGCAAAAAAATATAGCCCCTTTGGTGGCACGGTTGCGCATGGGTTTTTATCATTGTCCTTCGTTGCAGGTGCAATGGCATCAACAGGTATCGTTCCCAAAGAAGCAAAAGGTGTTTTGAATTACGGCGTAGAGGGTGTACGCTTCTTGTCACCTGTTCTGTCTGGTTCTGAGGTCACCGCAAGTTTTGTGCTCAAGGACGTGGTAGAAAAAGGCAAAGGCCAATACCTAATTCATGTTGATGCGACCGTAAGTGTGCCCGGTGCCGAAAAACCCGCACTTGTTGGTACATTTCTCGCAATGGTTATGGGGTAAATACGATGTCAGACAACAAACTTGAATCAAGCACCCAAATGATGATGGAGATGCTTTCGTTTTACACCAAGGCATTTTCCAATCCGATGTTGACCGCAGCACAAATGCAAGCGCTTGGCACAGGGTATTTTAACATGATGACAGGTAAATCGCCGATCATGCCACCAAAGGGTGATAAACGCTGGCGCGATCCTGTTTGGGCCACCAACCCGTTTTACGGCATGATGATGCAAAGCTATCTGTTGTGGTGCCAAGAATTGGAAAAATGGTTGTCAGGGCTTGGTCTGGACGAGCGAAGCGAAATGCGTGCCAAATTGGCATTGTCATTGTTAACCGATACCGTTTCGCCAACCAACACATTGGCGGGCAATCCAACCGCGATGAAGGTCACGCTGGATCACGGTGGTAAAAATCTGGTTCAGGGTTTCAAAAACTTTATGAGCGATATGAAAGACAATAATGGTCTGCCATCAACCGTTGATAAATCGAAATTTGAAGTCGGCAAAAATCTTGCGACCAGCGAAGGTCAGGTAATTTATCGCGAAGAACAGCTAGAGCTGATCGAATATGCGCCAAAAACCGAAGAGATTTTCGAAACACCAATTTTCATCGTTCCACCACAAATCAACAAATTTTACGTCTGGGATTTGGCAAAGGGGCGTTCAATCGTTGAATATCTGACGGAACGCGGACATCGCGTGTTTATTGTAAGCTGGCGTAACCCATCATCGGATCAATCCGATTGGGGTTTGAACAGCTATATCGAAGCATTGGATCGCGCAACAGAGGTCGCATGTGAAATCAGCAAATCAGACAAGTTGAATATGATCGGCGCATGTTCTGGTGGTTTGACGGCGGCGGCGCTTCAGGCTTATTGGGGTGCGCGTAAAATTGATCGTGCCAATACATTCACGCTTTTGGTTGCGATTTTGGATATCGAAGGTGGCAAAAACACATCCATGGGATTGTTTGCCAATATCGAAACCCTTGAAATTGCCAAGATGTTTTCAAAATCCAAAGGCGTGCTAGAGGGCAAAGATCTGGAACGCGCATTCGCATGGTTGCGCCCGAATGATTTGATTTGGGCATATTGGGTGAATAACTATCTATGTGGCAACAGCGCGCCAACATTTGATATTTTGTTCTGGAATGCAGATACAACCAACTTGCCCGCGACATTCCACCGTGACTTGATTGATTTGCTATCAAATGGCGGTTTTGGTGATGGGCCAAATTGGGATGTGAATGGTACAACGATTGATTTGAAAAACGTGACTTGTGATACATATATCGTGGGTGGCGAAACCGATCATATCACGCCGTGGGATGGTTGTTATTTGACAACTGGTCTGTTGGGCGGCAACACTGAATTTGTACTGTCACAAGCGGGACATATTCAATCGTTGATTAACCCTCCGGGCAATCCACGCGCCAAGTTTATGACTAATTCTGGCAAGCACAGCACAACCGAAGAATTCTTGGAAGGTGCCGAGCAACATTCAGGAAGCTGGTGGCCACACTGGATGAATTGGACCGAGCAACGCTCTGGTAAAAAAATCAAGGCGCCTAAAAAATTGGGGTCCGCAAAACATAAACCATTGTGCCCTTCACCTGGTACATATGTGTCAAAAAAACCGGAGAAAGCAACCTGAATGGAAACCTTGACGAAAACGATTTGCGGGCTTGAAATTCGCGTTGGTATATTTGGGAAACAAGATTCCGAACGCACGATCCTGTTTTTCAATGGGATCGGCGCACGCCTTGAAGCAGCGGAAAAATTCGCTGATTTCTTGCCTGAATGCCGCATCGTAACATTTGATGTCCCCGGCGTTGGTAAATCACCAGCACCAAAGGCACCATATCGCCCCGTTCTTTTGTCAAAAATGGCCGCCATTTTGCTGGATAAATTGGGCATCGACAAAGTTGATGTATTTGGCATTTCATGGGGCGGTGCAATCGCGCAGCAATTCGTCAAGGATCACCAAGATCGTTGTAACACCATGACCTTGGCCGCCACATCCGCTGGGATGGTGATGGTTCCTGGGAAATTGAGCGCCATGTTGAAAATGGTTACACCCAAGCGGTATTTTAACCCCAACTATATGTTGGAAGTGGCACCAAAAATTTACGGCGGAACCATTGGTGAAAACATCGAACAACTGGAAGAATTCGCAAAAATGGTGATGGGCGGGTCAACCCGTGGTTATCTGTATCAATTGCTTGCGGGTTACGGTTGGACAAGCTGGCTTTGGCTGCCACAAATCAAGGTTCCAACTTTGATTTTGATGGGCAATGCAGATCGTATCGTTCCCCCATCAAATGGGCGGATATTGAATAGTCGTTTGCCAAACAGTCGTTTGGAATATCTGGATTGCGGGCATTTGTTTATGATGACAAAGCCACAAGAAACCACGCAGCTCATGCGGGATTTCTACGCAGAACACTAATGAAAATGTCCAATGCCGCGATCCGTTTCAACAGAGTTCAGGCGTAACAAGGCAATCGCAACGGGGTTGCTGTTGATCACAACGGCAATCTTCGTTGCAACATTGTTTGTGCCGTCACCATCAAATTGGGTTTTGTTTATCCAAGCGGTCGCAGAGGCGGGCATGATTGGTGGTTTGGCCGATTGGTTCGCTGTCGAAGCATTGTTTCGCCATCCTTTGGGCATTCCCGTTCCCCACACGGCCTTGCTCCCCAAAAGCAAAAACCGCGTTGCCAAAAACGTGGGTGATTTCATCACCAAACATTTTTTGAAACCAGACCTGATCCGTGAAAAACTATTCGATATGAATGTTGGTGCGGCCGTCAAAGATTGGTTGCTGGTGCCGAGCAATACGCAATTGATTTCTCAAAAGGCGGCGATCGTTTTGAAATCAAACCTGCACGAAACGGGCCCATCGGAACCACCAGCATTTTTCAAATTAATGTTGCGCAGCTTGCTCATGCGGCCACAACGCGAAGCGTTTTTTAATCGTATGATCACCAAATTGATGGCGTCAGATTTACGCGATGATGTGATTGATTATGGGCTTATTGCCGTGAAAACCTTGATCGACGATAGCCGCGATAGCGTCACAAAATTGGTCCAAGATCGAAGCCGCTGGTGGATCGCATCCACGGCGGACCGTCGTTTTTCGCAAATGTTGATTGATGAAATGATCAAAATGATCGACGAATTATTGGATCATAAATCCGAATTACGCGCCCAGTTTGACAATGCAATGACGGGTTTTACAACTGACCCAAAACAAAGCGCAAATATCGGGCGCACAGTACAAGGCGTTTTGTTGCAATTGGTGGATAGCGATGAATTTGACGAAATTGTTGCGACTTTCATTCGAGGATTGAAACGATCACTTGATGAAGATTTGCAAAATGACATTGGCCATACCACGGGTTTCATCGAAAACACATTGTTATCCGTGGCGCAAAAACTGGACGCAAATCCAGATGATTTGGCCATATTGAACCAAGAGCTTTCCAACGGGGCGGGCGAATTTGTTGAACGCCTATCCGCCAGCGCATCAGAATTTATTGCCAGCACAATTAAAACGTGGGACGAGGCAGAGATGGTCGAACTTTTCGAAAGCCAAGTGGGCAGCGATCTGCAATTCATCCGTATGAACGGAACATTGCTCGGCGGTCTTATTGGTGGCGTTCTGTTTTTCCTATCCGAAGCATTAAAGCATTTTATGTGATCAGGCGGCTGTCGTTTTAAACGCCTTTATCATTTGCCCATTCAAGGATCATATTTGGAATTGCGGTTTCCAGCGTGCGATGGGCGCTGTCAATTTTACCAGCTTGGCGTAATACGGCCCCACCGATCAGGGTTGCGATCAAAATATCGACCTTGGATTGAATGTCCAAATCGGGCTTTAGTTCCCCCCGATTTTTACCCAGTTCCAACGCATCAACGAAACAGCGCCGCAAGTTTTCGAAATATTGTTCAATGCGATGATCAACATCTTGGTCGCCACGCGGAAATTCGTTAACAGCCGTGCGCAACAGGCAACCTTTTTCCTGCGCTTCTTTGAAATACTCGCGTTGCGTGATGTTTTCGAACCACTGCGTGATTGCGGGTAATACCTGTCCTGATGGCAGCGGTAAAAAGATCGTGAAGTCGGTGCTTAGATAATGATCAAGTGTCGCCAAAAAGAAAGATTTTTTACCGCCGTATTCGCGTTGCAACGTGAAGCGAGTCAGGCCGGTTTGTTCTTCGATTTGCCTTGTACTCACCGCGTTATAGCCGTTTTGCCAGAATAAATCCTGTGCCGCATCCATCGCTTGTTGATGTGTTACATTTCGCGCACGCGCCATTTTGAATATCCTGTTGCAATTTGTTTTCATTCAGCTAAACGCATTTCTATCCGCGCGGATAGCATGGATAATATGAATGTTACAATCAATTATATGAATGCAAACGAAACTGACCGTCGTGTTCGTTTGTGTGATCTCAAGGAACGCAGTTATGTCGCTTTTTCGGTTCATTTCAATTCTTGCCCTGCTATTTTCAACCCAATCGGTATTTGCACAAGACGCAATAAAAGCAGCGAAAATTTTCACCGTTCCATCTAATGAAACAACCGCAACACGACAGTTTTTTGGCAAGGTTGTTGCCAAAGAAACGGTTGATCTGGCCTTTCGTGTTGGCGGGCAAATCGAAAATTTCCCAGTGATCGAAGGTGAATTTATTGCCAAGGGTGACTTGATCGCCGAATTGGATCGCGAGATTTTTGAACTGGCGTTGGATCAGGCGCGACTAGAGATGGATCAATCCAAACGTACACTTGATCGGTTGAATAAATTGCGTGGCAATACGGTGAGCCAAACGGCAGTTGACGATGCACGCACGGCATTTGAATTATCCGAACTTGCGGTGCGCCGCGCTGAACGCGATTTGCAAGAAACCAGAATTGTTGCGCCGTTTGATGCATTGGTTGCATCCCGCAATGTTGCCAATTTTTCATCCGTAAATGCAGGCACCGCGGTCGCACGTTTACATGATATGTCAGAAGTACGCATCGAAATCGATGCACCAGAGGTTTTGTTTCAACGCGCAGGTTTGAACCCAAAAGTGGACGCATGGGCAAAATTTCATCTTAACGATCAAAAATTTCCATTGGAAATTCGCGAATTTAACGCCGAGGCATCTGCAATTGGTCAAACATTGACGGTGACATTTGGGATGGAACCACCTAAAAACATGCTGATTATTCCTGGATTATCGGCGTCGGTGTTTGCGACGTTGAAATCACAACAAGCATTCCCAACCATCCCATCATCAGCTGTGCACACGAAAAACGATGGCACCCCCGTTGTGATGGTATTTAATCCCACAGATGAACCCAACGGAACCGTAACCGAGGTTGAGATTGAAATCAGACCAAGCCCAACTGGCAAGGTCGAAGTCATTAGCGGATTAACAGCGGGGCAAGAAATTGTCGCAAGCGGTGGTGCAAACCTTAACACAGGTGACAGCATCAAACGCTTCTCTGGTTTTGCGAATTGAGTTGAAAAATGAATATTGCACGCGCGTCGATTGAGCGACCATTACAAACTTGGTTGGTGATCCTAATTTGCCTGTTAGGTGGCATTTGGGGTTTCTTTAATCTGGGACGATTGGAAGATCCCGCATTCACAATTAAAACCGCGATTGTCATCACACAATATCCTGGTGCCGATGCGGAACAGGTTGCGCGTGAAATTTCCGAACCATTGGAATCTGAAATCCAAAAAATGTCCGAGGTGAAGGATATTAAATCCATGAACCAACCGGGCCTGTCATGGATTACCGTTGATATGAAAGACACATATGACGGTGATCAGCTGCCTGAAATCTGGACGAAATTGCGCAACAAGGTCAACGCATCCAACCTGCCCAGTGGCGCATCTACGCCCGTGGTGAACGATGGGTTTGGTGACGTGTTTGGGATGTATTACGCGGTTACTGCACCTGGGTATAGCGATGCTGAAATCTACGAACTGTCTACATTTTTGCGCCGTGAATTGTTAACCGTTGAGGGTGTTGCAGATGTTGTGACCTCTGGCGTTCCAAACGAGGTGATCTATGTCGAACCTGATCTAACGATCAGCTCTAATCTCGGCGTGCCACCTACCACTTTGCAATCGGCATTGAGCAGTGCGGACAATGTTGTTGATGGGGGTGCAATTGAATCTGTCGAAGGGCGCACCTTGATCCAAGGGCCAAGTGGCAATGATAGCGTTTCCGAAATCGCGGGTCTTTCGGTTGGCGTTGCAGGGAATGTTTTAAATTTTTCCGATTTTTCAAATGTATTTCGTGGGCGCGAGCAAAACCCAAATCTGATCATTCGCCACAATGGCGCGGAGGCATTCACAATCGGTGTTGCGGGTATTGCAACTGAAAATATCGTGGATGTTGGCAAACGTGCCGATGCGAAACTCGCCGAACTGGACGCTGATATCCCATTGGGGGTAGAGCTTCATCCGATTTATCAACAACATAGCGTTGTTGAAGAAGCGTCCAACGCATTTTTGGTTAACTTGGCCATGTCCGTTGCCATTGTTGTCATCGTTCTGGCGCTGTTCATGGGGTGGCGTGCAGCGATTGTTGTGGGATCAACGCTATTGCTAACGGTGATGGGCACGTTGTTGTTCATGGCAATCTTTTCGATTGAAATGGAACGCATTTCGCTTGGCGCATTGATTATTGCGATGGGGATGTTGGTGGATAACGCCATCGTTGTTGCCGAAGGGATGCAAATTGGTATGAAGCGCGGGCAAAATGCCCATGATGCCGCCGATGACGCAGCACAGAAAACCCAAATTCCCTTGTTGGGTGCAACGGTAATCGGGATTATGGCCTTTGCCGGTATCGGGTTGAGCCCTGATGCAACAGGCGAATTTTTGTTTTCTCTGTTTGCTGTGATTTCGATTTCTCTGCTATTGTCTTGGATCCTTGGTCTGACCGCGACACCATTGTTGGGGCATTACTTTTTCAAACAAGGTTCGGGGGATGACGGCGATGCCTATGGCGGGCTGATGTTCCAAATATATGGGCGCATGTTGCGCGCTTGTCTGCGCTTTTGGTGGGTTGTGATACCGGGTCTGTTGGCAATTACGGTGGTATGTTTCGGCCTGTTTGGGCAAATCAAACAACAGTTTTTCCCAGACAGTAATACGCCGCTATTCTTTGTGCATTACAAATTGGAACAGGGCGCATCAATTCACGAAACATCGCGCGATCTGCGCATCTTGGAAAAATGGTTGTCAGAACAAGACGACGTGGTCGCCGCAACAAGTTACGCTGGCGAAGGTGCCGCACGTTTCATGTTGACCTATCAATCAGAAGACCCAAATCCCAGCTATGGCCATATCATTGTGCGCACGCAAACTGTGGATATGATTGCGCCCCTCATCGCACGCATGGAAACATTCGCAGAAATGGCCGTGCCACAGGGTGAGTTCCGCGCCAAACGTTTGGCCTTTGGTCCAGGTGGCGGTGCGCCAATCCAAGTGCGTTTTTCTGGGCCTGATCCAACCGTATTGCGTGACTTGGCAGATGCCGCAATTTTGCGTCTTACGGACGCCTCGTCAAATGTGTTGAAACCGCGTGTGGATTGGCGCGAAATGGAACAAGTGCTGCGCCCAATCTATGCCACGCAACGCGCCCAAGAGGCGGGTATCACACGCGATCAAATTACCACCACTTTGCGATTTGCCACAGAAGGATTGCAAGCGGGTGTCTATCGCGAAGGCGAACGTCAAATCCCGATCTTGTTGCGCGTAAACCCCGATGCGAACGTGGCATTGACGGATCATCTGCTCTTTTCAGCCAGCAGCAATGAAATAATCCCTTTTGAACAGGTGATTGATGGGCTGAGATTTGAATCCCAAAATACATTGGTTCACAGACGGGATCGTGTTTACACCATCACCGTCAGCGCCGAAGTTTCAAAATCTTTGACCGCGGCACAGGTGCAATCGGATGTCCAAGAAACCATTGATACCATGCCCTTGCCAGATGGTTACAAAATGGAATGGGGGGGCGAATACGAAAGTTCGCGCGACGCCCAAGCCAGCTTGGCCGGCCAATTACCGATCAGCGCATTGATCATGGTGTTGATCTCGGTCCTTTTGTTTAATGCTTTGCGCCAACCGTTGATCGTTTGGTTGTTGGTTCCGATGTCTGTGAATGGCGTCAGCTTGGCATTGTTGGGAACAGGATTGCCGTTTACCTTTACCGCGCTCTTGGGGTTGCTGTCGTTGTCGGGGATGCTGATCAAAAACGGTATTGTTCTGGTCGAAGAAATCGACATCGTGCGTCGCGAAAAATCCCATCTTACATTGCAAGACGCGATTATAGAGGCGTCAACATCGCGTCTGCGTCCGGTTATTTTGGCTTCTGCCACAACAATCTTGGGGATGATCCCGCTGATCTGGGATGCGTTTTTCCAATCCATGGCGATTACCATCATGGGTGGGCTTGCCTTTGCATCGATCCTGACGCTGATTGCGGCACCTGTATTTTACTACGTGTTTTTCATGCGTGAAATGGCCAGAGTGTGAAGGTGCCGCACCCTCAGCAAATGATAGATATGACGTTGGTTCTGATTTTGAGGTATTGGCTGGGTCGGTAGGACTCGAACCTACAATCTACGCTACCAAAAAGCGGTGCATTACCATTATGCTACGACCCAACTGCGCTGCTATTTACTGCGAGCGGGGGTGTCCTGCAACCCCTAAAACGCAGAAATCTGATGCTTGTTTGTCATTGCGATACAGCGTAACGCATTTCTTATGAAAAAGGTAGATGTGATCATTATTGGTGCGGGCGCTGCTGGCATGATGTGCGCGATCGAGGCAGGTCGTCGTAGGCGTTCGGTTCTGGTCTTGGATCACGCGAAAAAAGCGGGTGAAAAAATCCGTATATCGGGTGGTGGACGGTGCAATTTCACCAATATGAATATCGCACCTGATCGTTTTTTGTCGCAAAATCAACGATTTGCCCTGTCAGCGTTGAAACGCTATACGCAATGGGATTTTATTGACCGCGTGGCACGTGCGCATATTCCATATCATGAAAAAACACTGGGACAATTGTTTTGCGATAACTCCGCACAAGACATTATCGACATGTTGTTGAATGATATGGACGCCGTAGGTGTCTATCTTGAATTGGAAACCTCGGTGGTTTCTGTGGAAAAGGACGACAATTTTATTGTTGAAACCAGCCAAGGGCGCGTCGAATCGCAATCGCTGGTTGTCGCTTGTGGCGGTAAATCGATTCCGAAAATGGGGGCCAGTGGGCTTGGCTATAAAATCGCCGAACAATTTGGGTTGAATATCGTTGAAACCCGCCCTGCGCTTGTCCCGCTAACCTTTGCCCAACAAGATTTGGAACCGATCAAGGCGATGGCGGGTACATCCGTGTTTGCGTCTGTTACATGTAACAACACCACATTTGACGAGGGTTTTTTGTTCACACATCGGGGGTTATCTGGCCCGTCGATTTTGCAAATCTCATCCTATTGGCGCGAGGGGGATGCGTTATCGGTGAACCTATTGCCCGCATATGATGTGGTTGAAAAACTTCGCGATGCACGGGCCACTGCTGGGCGTGTTGCACCCCATACCGCACTGGCAAAACATTTGCCCAGAACACTGGCGGCATATGTGGCACAACAGGCTGGGTTAACAGGGAATTTGGCGGATCAATCCGATGAACGATTGGCGCATCTGGGGCGCGCTGTTCATCAATGGCAAATTAAACCTGTCGGATCAGAGGGGTATCGCACCGCAGAGGTTACTTTGGGTGGGGTGGATACCGACGATCTGGATGCCAAAACCATGCAGGCACGCGATGTCGATGGGCTTTATTTTGTTGGCGAGGTTGTGGATGTCACGGGCTGGCTTGGTGGGTATAATTTCCAATGGGCGTGGTCGTCGGGCTGGGCCGCGGGACAGGTTGTTTAACCTTTGCTTTGCGCATCCAGTTTGCGTTCGATCTGCGCCAAACGTTCCAATACTTCATCGCGATAACTTTCGGTCAGAACACCTTCTTCTTCGTGATGGGCATCTTGCATGGAATTCACGATCAAACCCACCAACAGGTTCACAACCGCAAATGTGGTGGCCAGAATGAACGGGATGAAAAACATCCATGCTAGCGGATACACCACCATTACGGGGCGCACGATACCCATAGACCAGCTTTCAAGCGTCATGATCTGGAATAATGAATAGGCCGATCGGGGCAGGTTGCCAAACCATTCGGGGAATTGATCGCCAAACAAATTTGTCGCAATGACCGAGCTGATGTAAAAAATAATGGCCATTAGCAAAAATACCGACGCCATGCCAGGCAGGGCGGTAACGAACCCTTCGACCACACGGCGTAAACGGGGGGCGGCGGACAGCACGCGAAACACGCGCAACACACGCAAGGCACGTAGTGCTGACAGGCTCTGCCCCGCAGGGACAAGAGCAATAGCCACAATCAGAAAATCAAAAATGTTCCACCCATCGCGGAAAAACCGCAAACCACGGGCGTAAATCTTCGCAGCAATTTCGGTGATAAAAATCGACAGGCAAGCGAAATCAAGCACGCGCACCATTCCAGAAAACCGCGCCATAACCGAATCCACGGTTTCCAGCCCCATCAATGCGGCATTAAATATAATGACGCCAAGGATGAAATTTTTGGTGAAAGATCGGTCAAGTATTTTCGCGATAGTTTCGCGCATGATCGCTGTGCCTGTATTTGATATTCGTCCACGGTGATATGGCGCGAACGCGCGCGCCATTCAATGGGAAAGGATGCCGCAATAACGCGGATTTTATCGGCGCAGCGAAAACGCGCCAATGATGGCGTTAAATCGTTTGGTCGTAATCGCCAACGGATGGCTCTGTTCGCACCACCGCATCGATATCGGCAAAAATTGCACGCATTTCATCATCTGATTCAGGGCTTTCGCAGACCACAACCAAATTGGGTGTGTTGGATGATGCACGCACCAATCCCCAAGCGCCATTATCCAAAATCACACGGGCGCCATTCACCGTAACGACCTGTGTAATTTTGCGCCCCGCGATGGTTTCGCCCGCCTCTGATTTGGCGACCAGTTTTTTCACCAAACGTTCCAACACATCGTATTTTTCGGTATCGGCGCAATAGGGCGACATGGTTGGTGTGGCATATGTTACCGGCAATGCTTTGCGCAGATCAGACATCGACATATCAGGGTTGCGATCCAACAGTTTGCACATTTCAACCGCAACACGCATGCCACAATCATATCCGCGCCCCACTGGTTCCGCCAAAAAGTAATGCCCTGATTTTTCAAAACCTGCGAGCGCATCCAATTCTTTGACGCGGCGTTTCATATGGCTGTGGCCGGTTTTCCAATAATCCGCCTTGGCCCCATGTTTTTGCAATTCAGGATCAGATGCAAATAACCCTGTTGATTTCACATCCGCCACAAATGTTGAATCAGGATAAATCTTGGACAGATCACGCGCCATGATCACGCCGACCTTATCGGCGAAAATCTCTTCGCCTTCGTCATCAACAACACCACAACGATCGCCATCGCCATCAAACCCAAGCGCCAGATCCGCGCCCGATAATTTTACCGATGCGGACATGTCATGCAACATTTCCATGGCTTCGGGATTTGGGTTGTAATGGGGGAATGTATAATCCAATGCGTTGTGTGATGGCACAACTTCCACCCCAATACGACGCAGGATTTCAGGTGCAAATGCGCTGGCCGTGCCATTACCAGTGGCACAAACCACTTTTAATGGGCGCGACATTTTGAAATCACCGCACAGATCGTCAATATATGCCTCTTGCACGCCATCAACAAATTCGTATTTGCCGCCATCACGTGCAACCGTTTCACCGTTCAAAACGATATCACGCAATTCTGCCATTTCATCGGGGCCGTGGGTGAGCGGGCGTTCAAATCCCATTTTCACACCTGTCCAACCGTTTGGATTATGGCTGGCTGTGACCATCGCCACCGCAGGGGCGTCCAGATGGAATTGCGAAAAATAGGCCATTGGCGATAACGCAGGACCGATGTCTTTTACATGGATACCCGCACGCATCAAACCCAACATCAGCGCGTTTTTGATGGTCAGGGAATAATCGCGATAATCATTGCCTACGGCAATCACAGGTTCAATGCCACGCTTAAACATTTGTGTGCCCAACCCCATGCCAAGTGCGGTAATGCCCGGCAGATTGATATCATCGGGATATTTCCAACGCGCATCATATTCGCGAAACCCGGTTGGCGTAATCATCGGATCGCGCAAAAATTCCCATGTGTTTTGTTGCACATCTGCGTTTGGTTTGGTCATCATATGCTCCGCAATATTCTTAAAACAGTGTTAAAGTCGAATTGGATTTGTTTTGGCAATTTCGTCAAATAATTTTAAAGATTCGATTAAATTTGGCATTTCATCCAAGGCTATCATATTTGGGCCATCAGAGGGCGCTTTTTCTGGTTGATCATGGGTTTCGATGAAAACCCCCGCAATGCCTAGGCTGATTGCGGCGCGCGCCATGACAGGGGCAAATTCGCGTTGCCCACCCGATGCACCGCCCAACCCACCTGGTTGCTGTACGCTATGTGTGGCATCCATAATGACAGGATATCCAGTTTTTGCCATTTGCGGTAGGGCGCGCATATCAGTGATCAGCGTGTTATAACCAAAGCTGGTGCCGCGTTCGGTCAGCAACACACGATCATTGCCAGCATACGTAACTTTATCGATGACATGTTCCATGTCCCAAGGCGCCAAAAACTGTCCCTTTTTAATGTTAATCACCGCATTGGTTTTAGCAGCGGCTTGTAACAAATCTGTTTGGCGGCACAAAAATGCAGGGATTTGCAAAATATCGGCTACTTCTGCCACGGGATCGCATTGTTCGGGGTGGTGAACATCGGTGATAATCGGGCATCCGATATCGGATTTTATCGCGGCCAATGCCGCCAATCCCGCATCAATACCCATACCGCGTTGTCCGGCATGGGATGTGCGGTTTGCCTTATCAAACGATGCTTTGAATACAAAGCCAACGCCGAGTTTGGCGCAAGCCTCGGCCAAGCGACCAGCGATCATCGCCCCGTGATCCGCGCTTTCCAATTGGCAAGGCCCAGCAATCAGAACAAAAGGTTCATCATTGCCAATTGTAACCTGTCCAACCGAAATGCGTTTCATATCAATTGCTGACTTGTTCACGCAAAATCGAACCCGTCAATGACACCATCAAAAATATGCCCATAAAAACCAAGAACGATAATGCGGTGTTTTCGAATTTTTTGGGATAGCTTGGCTCGTCTGGCAAAACGGGTGGCACGCTTAGCGTTAGGTATCGCGTTTGGCGAATGGCCTCTGCGGTGGCGACTTCGCGTGCTTGCAGTGATGATGCCAGCATGGTTTGGCGCATTTCAACGCGCCCCTGTGCAAGGCTTAGTTCCGCTGTGACCTGTGCGATGGATTGAACATCGCCTTGGCCTTCGGTCAATTCACGGTTCAATTCTTCGATCACACGTTCCAATTCTGTGATGGATGCGCGCTGGGCGTCCACCTTTGGTTTGCTGGGGCGTTCGTTGCTTTCAAGTTGAACCAGAACCAACCGTCGTTCGATCAACTGTGAACGCAATGCAGAAATTTCCGAGGTCAATTGCTGGATTTTCAAATCCCCACTGACGGTTTTGTATTTTTCCTGAATGGCCAGCAATTCGGCCTGAGCATCATAATATGCCTGTTCTTGTTCGTTGTAGTTTTTTTCCGCCTCGCGCATGGAATCATTGCGTTTGCGTTCGGATTGTTGGTTCACATGTTCTTCCGCATAAGACACAAGCGCTTGTGTAAAATCGTATGATTTTTGTGCTGTTGGGGCGATTACCTCCATGCGCAGCACACCTTCGGTTGGGTCATAGCCAACTTTGACATGCTTTTTATATGTTCGATATGCTTTTTCATTGCTTGAATCAGATTCAAGCCGTTGCAGCGGGTCCACCTGTTCATTTGCAAATGTGGCGCGGAAATTTTGATCTTGGTCAAGCCGCTCCAACGCCGAACGTGACGTGATGTATTCCTGCGTTCCAACGGAATCGGTGCTGGTGGAAATACCTGCACGCGCAAACACGCTTTGGGCGGTGCTGGACGCAGCCGATGCATCGGCGTTTTGAATCTCAAACACGCTGAATGTAGAATACATCGGTGTTGCAACCGCATAAAAATAGTATGCAGCAAGTGCTGTGGGTAGCCCCACAAACATAAATAATTTGGCAACCATCTGCATCATGCGACGACGACGGCGTTTCACCAAATCGCGCTGAATTTTGCGAATTTCTTTTAACCGTTTTGTATCATCCATTTCCATGGGTGCGCCAACCTCTTGGGATTGCGCCTTGACAGGAAGCTGGATCGTACCAATCGCTTGACCAGCAGCGGATTTTTCGGGGGCAGGGGCACCTGTAAGTGCCGCATCATTGGAAAACGGATCAATCCCTTGTCGGCGCAATACGCGTACTGCATCCAAATCCGATGTGGCCTCGATATTATGTTTTTGCGCCAAACGCCGTGCCATGCGCAATTGTTGGCCGGACAGGTCTTCTTTTTTAATCAACTCGATTTCGTCACGAACGGATAAAATACCGGCGCCATCCGCAGCGGCTGCGTTTTGGTCTGCATTGTTATCATCACTCATTGTTTTGCCCTAAATCCTGAATTCTAACTGACATTCGCGTCAAAGATACCTTGTTTGGAATAGTCATAAACGGCCTTGGCCTCTTCTAGGCTGTTAAACATTAATAACTTGCCATCACGTAAAACGGCCGCGGTTTTACAGAATTTCTCGATCACATTTGCCTGATGGGAGACGATTACAACCGTTCCTTTTTCCAAGCGATCACGCAATACAGTTCCTGCCTTGCGATTGAATTCTGGGTCCGTTGTGTTTGGCATGCCTTCGTCGATCAAATAAATGTCAAATTCCAACGACAAAAGCAATGCAAGCGAAAACCGATTGCGCATCCCCGATGAATAGGTGGACAGCGGCATATCAAAATATTCTTTCAGATCACAGATATAGCGACAGAATGCTTCGGTATAATCAGGGTCCAACCCATATAACCGCGCAATGTAACGACAGTTTTCAACCGCACTATGTTTGCTGTTGATCCCACCCATAAAACCCAGCGGAAAAGAAATGCGTGATGATCGGATAATTTCGCCTTCGTCGGGTTTTTCCAGCCCACACATCATATTGATCAGCGTGGTTTTACCCGTGCCATTAGGGGCCAAAATGCCAATGCTCTGCCCCAACTCCACGCGAAACGAAGCCTGATCAAGGATCACCTTTCGTTGCGTGCCAGTCCAGAAAGACTTGCTGACATTTTTAAACTCGATCATTCACTTGTCCCAAATTCGATCATCTGTTTCATACAGCAATTCATCTAATAGTTAATTCCTAATCGGCAATATTGTTTACGTTTTCGTTATGTAACGTGGGATAATCGCCGATCCCATTGATGCGCAAACAGTATTTAGTGGTGAAATATGGTCGTGATGTGTCGAATTGTCGTAGGAATTATGGAATCGGCTTTTACCTTTTTGGGAAATCAGATATGTTGAAAAAAAAGACAAAAACGAGGGATAATGTGCGCGCAATATTAACTATCATTACATTGTTTGCTCTGTGGTTATTGATGTCGGGTATCTATAAACCATTGGTCGTTTGGTTGGGCTTTTTCTCCTCTGTTTTTGCGGTTTATGTGATGCGTCGCATGGATCAAGCGGCGGATGCCGAAACCATGACGATACGTCTCAAGCCCTTTCAAATGGTGAAATATTTGCTGTGGCTTTTGGTGGAAATCGCCAAATCCAATTGGGCGGTTACAAAGACGATTTTGTCACCTGCGATGCCGATAAATCAACATATGTTTGATGTGCCCTTCACCCAATCCACGGATCTGGGGCAAACTATTTTTGCCAATTCAATCACGTTAACACCTGGCACCATCACCGTAGAGGTGAATGAAAACAGTTTCCTCGTCCATGCATTGCAATATAGCGATGATGATCCCGTTGCGATTGGGGATATGGATGCGCGTGTTACAAAAACAGAGGCGGTGAAATAATGTTTCTGGTTGCTGCAATTGCATTGTTTATTGCAATGGTTTTGGTGTTGATCCGTCTTTACGCGGGGCCAACATTGTATGATCGCGTGTTGGCGAGCAATTCGTTTGGTACGCATACGGTGTTGTTCATCGGCGTATTGGGGTTTTTGAACGGGCGTCCCGACTTTTTGGATATTGCGCTGTTGTATGCGTTGATCAACTTTGTTGGCACCATCGCCATTCTTAAATTTTTCCGCTATCGCGCGATTGGCGATATGCATCAACGAAATGGTGCGAAAAAATGACAACAGTTTTGGAAATCATCAGCTGGATTTTGATCCTGTCAGGCAGCTTTTTCTCGATCATCGGGGCGCTGGGCAGTTTGCGTTTTCCTGATTTTTGGTCACGCCTTCACGCCGCATCCGTCACCGATTCAGGTGGGATGATTTTGTTGCTCGCGGGCATGTGTGTGCAAGCGGGGCTTGGTCTGATCACGGTGAAATTGATCCTGATCGGCGTTTTCTTGTTTATCACAGGTCCCACCGCCACCCATGCGGTTGCCAATGCGGCATTCGTTTCTGGATTGAAACCGACGGGCAACAAAAAGACGGATAAGGGGTGATTATGACCGAGACAATTATCAACTTTATCCTCTTTGCAATGCTGATCAGCACGGCATTTGCCATCGTGCGCATGACTAGCCTGTTTGCCGTGATTATGCTCGCAAGCGTGTTTAGCTTGCTGACCGCATTGTTGTTTGTCACGCTTGATGCGGTTGATGTGGCATTCACAGAGGCCGCGGTGGGCGCGGGCATTTCAACAGTGTTGATGCTCGGTACGATGGCGCTAACCGCGCGTCATGCAAAGCCACAAACGCAATCAAATGCGATTCCGTTTTTGGTGGTCTGTGTCACAGGTGCGGCCTTGATTTATGGCACGTTGGATATGCCAAACTTTGGCGATCCAAATGCCCCTGCACAGGTGCATGTGGCGCCTGAATATCTGGAACGTAGCATCGAAGAAATCGATGTGCCAAACGTGGTGACCGCCATTTTGGCCAGCTATCGTGGCTATGACACGCTGGGCGAAACCGCTGTGGTTTTTGCCGCTGGGATTGGCGTTTTGCTGTTGCTCAGCAGTTTGGCGCGGCGGCGTCGCGATGACGAAGAAGAGGGCGATATCTAATGCATCACCATCATCTCATTCTGCGCGTGGTTACAAAACTACTTGCAGGAACAATCATTCTCTATGCGCTTTATGTTCAATTTCACGGGGATTTTTCACCCGGTGGTGGATTTCAGGCGGGCGTAATTATGGCCGTTGCATTCATTCTGTATGGCATCGTGTTCGGTTTGGTTGCCGTGCAACGCGTTTTCCCGCCGTGGTTGGTGCATAAAATCGTTGCCCTTGGTGTTCTGATTTATGCAGGCACGGGCATTTATGCGATGATGTTGGGTTACGAATTCTTGGATTACGGTGCGTTTGATCCGGGCCACCCAAGCCATGGCCAACATAACGGTATCTTGGCGGTTGAACTGGGCGTTGGTGTCACCGTAACGGGCGTGATGGTTGCGATTTATTACGCATTCGCAGGTCGTGCGCCGCGTATTTCGGACGAGGATTGGTAAGATGGATTGGGATTTTATCGCAGGGCATGTGAATTACTGGATGTTCATCGTGTTGATGATGACGGGGCTATACATCGTCGTGTCCAGCGGCAATTTGGTGAAAAAAATTGTCGGCCTGAATATTTTTCAGGTGGCTGTTTTCATGCTTTATATTTCGATTGGTAAAATCACGGGCGGCACTGCACCCATTTTTCCATCAAACAGCAAAGGCTATTTGGAAATTGATCCCAGCATCGTTTATTCCAACCCGTTGCCACATGTATTGATCCTAACGGCGATTGTGGTTGGGGTTGCAACAACCTCGCTTGGTTTGGCTTTGATCATTCGTATCCGCGAAGAATTTGACACGGTCGAAAGCGATGATTTGGTGAAAATTGAACAACAGCTCACCAGTGCTGACAACAAAGAACACGGTGATGCAATGGGTGGTATGGCATAATGGCGGGTACAGTTTCCCCACATGACGCAAAAACGTTAATCGAACAATTGCCGATCTTACAAGTGCTGGTGCCGTTTTGTACTGCACCACTGATCGTGTTGATCGGCAACCGCCATATGGCGTGGTTGCTGGCCTTTGTGGCGTCGGTCATTTCGTTGGTGATTTCTTATGTCCTGTTAACACAGGTTTATGGCGGTGGTTTCATCAGCTATCAACTCGGGGGGTGGGCACCACCACTTGGCATTGAATATCGCGTTGATGCAGCGAATGCATTGGTGATGCTGCTTATTTCTGCGATTGCGACGCTGACATTGCCATTCGCGTATGAAAGCGTGAAAGACGAAATTAAAGCTAAGGATCATACCTTATTTTATGCCTGTTTCATGCTCTGTTACACAGGGTTGATGGGCGTTGTAATCACGGGCGATGCGTTCAACGTCTTTGTGTTTTTGGAAATTTCATCCCTTTCAACATATGTGCTGGTGGCACAGGGGGCAGGGCGTGACAAACGTGCGCTTACGGCGGCCTATGATTACCTGATTATGGGCACGATCGGGGCGACGTTCTTTGTGATCGGGATTGGCTTTTTGTTCATGTCCACGGGCACATTGAACATGGCGGATCTGGCGGATCGTATCGCGAATGAGGGCACAAATCGCACCATTCGCGCGGGCTTTGCCTTTATCATTGTCGGCATGGGATTAAAGGCTGCGATGTATCCGCTTCATCTGTGGCTGCCTAAGGCATATACATTCGCGCCATCCGCCGTCACCGTGTTGTTGTCGGCGACATCAACCAAGATGGCGATTTACGTATTACTGCGCTTTTTGTTCTCGGTTTATAATCCTGAATTTATTTTCGAGTTGAACGTGATGTTCCTTGTGTTCATGCCGCTGGCGTTGATTGCGATGTTCTCGGCGTCATTTGTTGCGGTGTTTCAGGTGAATTTCAAACGGATGTTGGCCTACAGCTCGATCGCGCAAATCGGATATATGTTGCTGGGTATCGCCATGTTTAACCTGTCTGGTTTGACGGGAACAATGGTGCATATGTTTAACCACGGCATCACCAAGGCGGTTTTGTTCATGGGTGTGGGTGCGTTGGTTTTGCGCACCGGTTCATCATTTTACAATAACCTCAACGGGTTGGGGCGTGTCATGCCATTGACGGTTGCACCGATTGTTATTGGTGGCTTGTCATTGATCGGTGTGCCTGGAACCGCGGGTTTCGTGTCGAAATGGATGTTGGTGCAAGCCGCATTTGAAAACGGCTGGTGGTTTATCGCTATATTGATCGTGCTCTCGTCACTGCTTGCGGTGGTGTACGTTTGGCGCGCGATAGAGGTGTTATACCTGTCTGAACCCGCACAAGGTACCAAAATGGCAGAGGCCCCGATGTCGATGCTTATCCCAATGTGGATTTTGGCGATTGCCTGTATCTGGTTTGGCGTGGCAACCGATTTGCCCCTTGGTGCGGCCAGCACCGCAGCCGAGGTTTTGTTAAGCGGCTCTTTTGGGATGGTGGAATAACGCAATGATTTTTGACACAACAACCGCAATCATCTTGGCGATGTTGATCCCATTGGCCGCAATGGCGGGGAACATGGCATTTAAAAATATGCCAAACCTGCGTGACGGGTTTACGTTTTTATGCGCCGTTTTGACATTCGGCGCGGTGCTGGTGGTTTTGGCTAATGAGGGCAACAGCGTCACATCCGAATTTTCTTTGATCGAGGTTTTCCCAGGTATTGATATTGCGTTTAACGTGGAACCATTGGGTTTGATGTTTGCAATCATCGCATCGGGTCTGTGGATCATCACCCATATTTATGGCGTTGGTTATATGCGTGGGAATGATGAAAAACATCACGCGCGTTTCTTTGCCTGTTTTGCGATTGCGATTTCATCGGTGATGGGAATCGCATTTTCATCCAACATGTTCACGCTATTCCTGTTTTATGAAATCCTCACCGTATCCACATACCCATTGGTCGCCCACAAAGGCACGCCCGATGCGGTCAAGGGTGCGCGCACATATCTTGCAATCCTAATCGGTACATCCATTGCGCTGCAATTGACCGCCGTGATCTGGACATATGCATTGGCTGGCACACTTGATTTCACCCAAGGTGGTATTCTGGTGGGCAAAGTTGCAGGCTGGGTCGTTCCCGTATTGCTCGGCCTTTATGCCTTTGGCATTGGTAAGGCGGCCTTGATGCCGTTTCACAAATGGTTGCCCGCCGCCATGGTTGCCCCCACGCCCGTATCTGCATTGTTGCATGCGGTTGCGGTGGTGAAAGCGGGTGTTTTCACCATGCTCAAGGTTGGCATCTATATTTTTGGGATTGATTTTCTGGCCGAAACGGGTGCGTCTGAATGGTTGATGTGGTTGGCGGCCTATTCGATTATTGCCGCGTCTGTCGTTGCGATGACGCAGGATAATTTGAAAAAGCGTCTGGCCTATTCCACCGTTTCACAATTGTCATACATCACCCTTGGCATGGCGCTTGCCACATCCATGGGTGCACTGGGTGGTGGGATGCATATCGCGATGCACGCAATGGGCAAGATTACATTGTTCATGTGCGCAGGTGCGATTTACGTCGCCTATCACAAAACCGAAATTTCCCAGATGCAAGGTTTGGGCCGTGTGATGCCCATCACATTTGGTGCGTTTCTGATCGGGTCTTTGTCCATTATTGGCCTGCCTCCATTGGGTGGGTCATGGCCAAAATTCTTGTTGATGCTGGGTGCTGCGGACACGGGGCATTTGATCATCATCGGGGTTTTGATGGCCTCCAGCCTGTTAAACGTGGCCTATCTTTTGCCCATTGTCGGGCGCGGATTTTTCCGCCCGCTTGATGATGGCGCCCCGACAAAACGATACGAGGGTCCTGTGCTGGTCTGGTTGCCACCGGCGTTGACGGCGTTGGGCTGTTTTGTGCTGTTCTTTTATGGCGGGGCTTTGCAATCCTTCCTTCTCCCAATTATTGGCCAATAGGAGTCCATCATGGCTAATCACAAAGACGATCCACAATCATACCCCGCATTGGGCCGTTGGTTGATGTTCGTGGATAATCCGCGCAACGTCGATCGCATTTGCTATGCGTTGTATGGGCTGTGCGCCTTTTTGGTGGTGCTGGACTTTTTCTATTACAAAAAGGTCTATACCACCGTGGAAAAAATCCCGGGCTTTTATGCGATCTATGGCTTTGTGATGTGCGCGCTTTTGGTGATCTGTGCCAAGGCAATGCGCAAGGTTTTGATGCGCGATGAAACCTATTATGCACCTTACGATGTGGAATCAGAAGAATTTCCCGAACATGATCTAGATCGGGAGTCTCACGATGTTTGATGTCTTGCCACCCTTTGTTATCTATCTGATTGGTGCGCTGATCCTGCCGTTTATCAAGGCGGGGAATTTGCGCTCGGCATATTCATTGTTGATCCCGTTGATCGGGGCGTGGATCATCTGGAATGCGCCCATCGGCGAACATGCACAGATGGCATTTTTCGGCTTTGATCTGGAATTGATGCGGGTTGATAAATTGTCCCGCATTTTCGGACTGGTGTTTTCATTGGCGGCCTTTATCGGGCTGATCTATGCTTGGCATCTGCGCGACTGGGTGCAGCAAACATCTGCATTGCTTTATGCAGGTTCCGCCATTGGGGCGGTGTTTGTGGGCGATATGATTTCGCTGTTCTTTTTCTGGGAAGGCACAGCAATCGCATCCGTATTCCTGATTTGGGCGCGTGGCACAGAGGGTGCGTATCACACCGGCATGCGCTATTTGATTATCCAAATTGGTTCAGGCGTTATTTTGATTGCAGGCGTTGCGATGCATTATCACGCCAGTGGTTCAATCGCCTTTGATAAAATGACCTTGCCGATGAGCATTTCATCCATTGGTGACATCGCACTTTGGTTGATATTCCTTAGCTTCGGCATCAAATGTGCGTTTCCGTTGCTGCATAACTGGCTCCAAGATGCCTATCCTGCGGCGACCGTTACGGGCACGGTTTTCTTGTCTGCCTTTACCACCAAATTGGCGGTTTATGCCTTGGCGCGGACGTTCCCGGGCACCGAGCTTTTGATTTATATCGGCGCGATTATGACGCTGTTCCCGATTTTTTATGCGGTGATCGAAAATGATCTACGACGCGTATTGGCCTATAGCTTGAACAACCAATTGGGGTTCATGGTTGTGGGGATTGGTGTTGGCACCGAATTGGCGCTAAACGGCACAGCCGCGCATGCATTTGCGCATATCCTTTATAAGGCATTGTTGTTCATGTCTGTCGGCGCGGTGTTGTTCCGCACTGGCACGGCGAAAGGTTCCGAATTGGGTGGCCTGTATAAAACGATGCCATTGACGATGATTTTCTGTGTCATCGGCGCGGCCAGCATTTCCGCATTCCCACTGTTTTCAGGGTTTGTTGCGAAATCGCTGATCCTGTCGGCGGCATCCCATGAACATTACTATGTTGTGTGGGGTATTTTGTTATTTGCCTCTGCGGGTGTGTTTCACCATTCCGGCATCAAAATCCCGTATTTCGCATTCTTTGCTCATGACAGCGGCAAGCGCCCGAAAGAGGCACCAATGCATATGTTGATCGCGATGGGTCTGGCATCATTTGTTTGTATCTATGTCGGTGTGTTTCCAAAACCGCTTTATGATCTGTTGCCATATCCCGTTGATTACGAGGCTTACACAACCACCCACGTGATTACACAATTGCAATTGTTGTTTGCATCCGCATTGGCGTTCACTGTGTTGATGCGCACCAAAATCTATCCGCCAGAGCTAAAATCTGTGAATTTGGATTTTGATGTGACCTATCGCAAATGGTTGCCAAGTTTGATTGGGTATCTGGCGATTGTGGTTTCTGCGATTTTCCATGGGGTGACTGGTTTTATCAATTCATCCGCCGTGAAAATTATCAAGGCGCTGCATCATTCTCACGGCCCAGACGGAAGCCGCGCCGCCAGTTGGCCAACAGGCGCGATGGTTTTAAACATCGCGCTCTTGCTTGGCTTTGCGCTTTTGGTGATTTACGTCAGCTAATCGTATTCAGCGCAGACCAAATCATGCCTGCGCTGAATGCCCCGATGAAACCAAACGTGACATATGCAACGAACACCTTGGGTTTGACCAAGGCCCAAACCGCAATCGCGGCGGGGATACAGGATACCGAACCTGCGATCATAAATGACATCGCCGCACCTTGGCTCATGCCCTGTTCCAACAACCCGCTGATCAATGGCACGGCGGCATATCCGTTTAAATAGGCCGGCGCACCCAGCAATGTGCCCAACAGGATGGGTTGCAAACCTTCGCCGCCCAACACCCCCGCAATCCAATCGGCAGGGACAAAGCGGATCATCACCGCCTCTACCAGATATGCCAATGCCAGCCATTTGAACAGGAATGCTGCGTTTTCAATCGCGGTGTCGCGGAATGTTTTCAGGCGCGCGCCATCGCGCCAAAATGCCCAAGTCACCTCGCCATTGAACGGATCACTGCCGCCACAGCCGCAACTGGATTTATAACTGTTGCGCAACGGATCGGCGAATAGGGTGGATTTCGACAATGCCATCACAACGAACCCGCCAAACATGCCCATGCCAACCCCTGCAATGGTTTTGGCGATGGCAAAATCAATGCCAAGCGCGCTGGATGTAATCACAAACATCGGTGGGTCCATGATGGGGGATGCCAGCCAAAACGCCATCACAGCGGCCAATGGTGTGCCCATGGCCAATAATGCCGCAATAAACGGGATGACTTCACAGCTACAAAACGGGGCAAGCCCGCCAACCATTGCGGCCAATATAACCATGCGAACAGGGTTGCCTTGGAATGCTTTGCCAACAATCGCCTCGGCCCCTGTGGCACGCAGAAATGCGATTAAGAATACGGCAAAGAATATGAATGGCGCGGTGCTGCTCAGGTTCCCCAGCATTGATTTAATGGACGGGATCAAATCCACTGGCGCAAAAATCGCCAATGCGCCAAGGATGGCAAAAAACGCAACCCATGCACCATCAATCCGATTGAAAATCCCGCTTTTTGGCGCGTGTGAATGAATATGTTCAGCCATGTCTGTGCTCGCTATCTGTGTGGTGGCAATCCGCATCGGCGCAACAATTGCGCAGCAAATATTCCGATAATTCGTTGATCATGTCATAGGCAACAGCGGCGCAAACAATGCTGCGCCCGCGCTTGGCCTGTTCCACAAGCCCCGCCGCCGTCAGAAATTTCAGATGATGCGTCAGGGTGGACCCCGTTACATCGGTACGTTCCCCCAATGCACCCATCGACAACCCATCAGGCCCCGCACGCACCAGCGTTTGCAGGATCATCAGACGTTGTTCAGAACCAAGGGCCGCAAATGCGCTGGCGGCTTGGGTCAGGGTGAGCGTTGTATCATCAAAATGTTTCATATTTCGATATTTATAGAAATATAGAAATGAATCAAGTTTTATTTCGACAATTATGAAAATATGTTAAACGACGCTTATGAAACAGCTGTTATCCGAAATCCGCGCTTGCACCATTTGCGCCGATCGTTTTGCCAAAACCAAAACGGCCCATACACCGCGCCCTGTGGTGGTGATGTCCAAAACCGCACGTATCTTGATCGCAGGTCAGGCACCAGGGGCACGGGTGCATGAATCGGGTCGTCCGTTCACCGATCCATCGGGGGATCGGCTACGTGATTGGCTGGGCGTGAATGAAACCACGTTTTATGACGATACCAAATTTGCTATCCTGCCAATGGGGTTTTGTTTTCCAGGCTATAGCGCAGCAGGGTCGGATTTACCGCCCCCCGCGATCTGTGCCAAAACGTGGCGCGCGCGTGCGATGGATGAAATGGCGCAGGTGAATTTAACCCTGCTGATTGGGGGCTATGCCCAAAAATATCATCTGAAATCCACCAATGTAACGGATACGGTGATGGCATGGCGCGACCATGCGCCATCCATTATTCCCTTGCCCCATCCGTCGTGGCGCAATACCTCGTGGATCAAGAAAAACCCTTGGTTTGAAACCGACCTGTTGCCATATCTGCGCCAACGGGTTGCACAGGAATTGACATGACGCCACTTGATACCGCCCACGCCGCAATGGAAGCCTCCCCAGATGACAGCACGGCGCGGCTGCAATTTTACGAACGCTTGGCCGATAGCGAAATGTTTCTGGTGCTGGAACGCGAACCAGAGGGCGATAAAATTTCCCCAGTGATTTTCGATGTCGATGGTGGGCGTTTTGCGCTGGTCTTTGATCGCGAGGAACGCATGGTCGAATTTAGCGAAGGCATCACACCCTATGTCGCCATTTCAGGGCGGATCGTGGCGCAAATGCTGCGCGGTCAGGGGATTGGGCTGGGCGTCAATTTGATGGTTGCACCATCATCAATGTTATTACCTGCGGATGCGGTTGATTGGCTCTGTGATACGGTGTCCAAGGAATTGCAAACGGGCGAGGGTAAACCCACCGCCGCCAATGCCCCTGTCAATGTGCCTGAAATTTTGATCACATCCATTGATACGAAATTGGCCACGATGCAGGGTTTGGCCACATCGGCCTATCTGGCGGAATTTGAATATGAAAGCGGCGAACGCGCCCATGCATTGGCAATTATTGATGCCTTGCCCGACGCCCAAGATTCCATCGCACGCGCCGTATCAGAGGCATTAACATTTAGCGGGATCGAGGCGGGATCACTTGATGTGATTTTCTTGAAAAAATCAGATCCGATATGTGCGGCATTGGCCAAGGTTGCGCTGCGTTTTGACCTGCCCGAACCAATCATGGCCGAACCGTTTCAACCCAGTGCACCGGGGCGTAACCCCGACAAACCGCCCAAGCTGCGTTAATACCCAGCGCTGCGATCAACCAGATGCAAAAACGCTTCGCCATGTTCGCCGCGACGAATGTTTTCAACCACGATTTTTGATGCGCTATCAATACGTGTGCTGGATGCCACATGTGGTGTGACCAGAACATTGGGATGTGTCCAATACCGATGATCCACGGGCAAGGGTTCGGTGCGAAATACATCCAACGTAGCACCTGAAACCTTGCCGCTGTCCAAGGCCGCGAGCAAAGCATCATCATCAATCAGTGGGCCGCGACCCGGGTTGATAATGGCAACGCCGTCTTTCATACGTGCGATCAAATCGGCATTGATAATATTTGTGGTGTGGGGCGTATTTGGCAATAACAGCACGATAATATCGGCCTGTTCCAACACGGTTTGCAACCCATCATCACCTGAAAAACTGGCAATGGTATCGATGGATTTTAATGAACGGCTCCACCCGATGGTGCGAAAACCGTAATCGGCAACCTTTTGTGCGCAATAAGTGCCCAATGCGCCCAACCCCAAAAACGCAACCGTGCGATCAATGGATAGGGGCGGTGGCGACATATCCCAATCGCCAATCTCTGCATGGCTAAATTTGTCGGTGCGCAAATGATGGCGTAACACTTGCCCCATTACATAATCAGACATGCCAATAGACATGCCAATATCAACCATCCGGGCCAAAGGCTGTGTTATGGTTTCATTGGCCAGCGGCACCTCGACCCCCGCCCAAAGGGATTGCACCAATTTCAAATTGGTGAACGGGGTTAAATCCTGTACCGGCCCATTGGGCGCATAGAGCATATATTCCACATTTTTGGGATCTTCATATTGATTGCTAATCAACATATTTAGCCCCGCATTGCGCAATGCTGTTTGCATTTGAATGCGATATTCATCCCATTCGTCTGGATTACCTGCATAAAGAATTTTGGTCATTATCTTGGCCTGTGAATATGTGCACTTTGAATCAACCCGAACGCCCCGAGCAACACCATCATGGCAGACCCACCATAAGACACAAGCGGCAATGGCACACCAACCACAGGGGCAAAGCCCATGACCATCAACATATTGACCGAAAAGTAGAAAAAGAATGTCGCGGCAATGCCAATGGTTAACAATGACGCAAATCGGTTTTTATTGCGCATGGCGGAAATCATGCAAAAGGCAATGATCAACATATACATGCCCAACAACGTAATCCCCCCCAGAAAACCAAATTCTTCGCCCAATGTGGCAAAGATAAAATCGGTGTGTTTTTCAGGCAGGAAATTACCACGGCTTTGCGTGCCTTCCATAAATCCACGCCCTGCATAGCCACCAGAGCCGAGCGAAATTTTGGATTGCGTGATGTGATACCCATCGGCATAGGGTGAAATGGATGGATCAAGGAATGTTTCAATGCGCCGATATTGATAATCATTCAGCAATTCAAATTCGGTGCCGCGTGTATAAAACACCGCCGCCACCAGCCCCACCAATGATGCAAGCAATGCGGCAAAATACCAAAGGCTTACGCCCGCTGCGAAAATCACTACGCCACCACCCGCAACCAACAACATCGCCGTGCCCAAATCGGGTTGTTTCAAAACCAACGCGGTTGGGATCACGATAAGTGCAAGGGGTAACAATAACCATTGCGGCTTGGACACTTGTGATTCATCTAACCAATCGTAATAGCTGGCCAAAACCATCACGAGCGCGATTTTCATCAATTCAGAGGGTTGTAATCGAATAAAGCCCAGATCAATCCAGCGCTGTGCACCCCCGCCAACATCGCCGAAAAATTCCACAACCAACAACAGCGCGATTGCAAATAGATAGGCAAATATTGCCATGCGTTGCCAAAACACAATCGGGATCATCGCAATGATAAACATCATCACAAACCCCACCACAAAGCGATACATCTGTGGCTGTGCCCACGCGAGGATATTCCCCCCCGCCACGGAATAAAGCATCAAAAAACCAACGCCTGAAATCGTTGCGATCAATATCGCCAGCGGCCAGTGGAAATATAAAACCTTGCCCAATCCACGCGGTGTGGATTTTAGGTTGCGTTCAAGATAGCTCATGTTTGTTCGCGCGTGCGGTTGTTTGGCAAATTGCCGTAACCCTTGTCGCCCAGCTTGATCGTGCGCGCCATGATATCGCGTGCAATCGGTGCGGCCACCGCCGACCCGCCGCCGCCATGTTCAACCACAACCGATATCGCATAACGCGGATTTTGGACGGGGGCAAAGGCGACGAACAATGCGTGATCGCGCCGGTTCCATGGTAAATCTTCGTTGCGCACCACACCTTTGCGCCGTTCGGCGGCGGTGATTTGGCGTACTTGGCTGGTTCCGGTTTTGCCAGCCATTGGCCCGCCTTGTTCCGGTTTTAATCGCGCACCATATGCCGTGCCACGGCGGTGGTTTGAAACCTCTGACATGCCGCTGCGAATAATGGCCAGATGATTTGGGTTGATATCCAGCGGTTCCAGACCACGGGTTGGATACACCTCGTTATTATAAAGATTGATCAGACGCGGTTCGATTTTCATCCCCGATGCAATGCGCGCCGTCATTACCGCCAATTGCAAGGGTGATGCCAAAACAAAACCCTGACCAATGCCCGCATTGATGGAATCGCCCAGAACCCAGTCTTTTTTCTTAACCTTGCGTTTCCAATCTTTGGTCGGCATTAAACCTTCTTTGATGGATGGCAATTGAATATTGGGGCGTTCGCCCAATCCCAGTTTATGCGCCATTTGGGTGATTTTTTCGATGCCCACGCGCAGTGCGAGATCGTAAAAATACACATCACAAGAATAACGCAATGCTTCGCGCAAATGCACATGACCATGCCCACCGCGTTTCCAGCAATGAAACTTGCGATTGGCCACTTCCATATGGCCGGGGCAATATACCTCTTCGCTTGAATCGATTAATCCCGCTTCTAACCCTGCAAGGGCGACGACCATTTTGAATGTTGATCCGGGTGGATATGTCCCCGCCACGGCCTTGTTCACCAAGGGGCGGTAATGGGGATCGTTCATTTCTTTCCAATCGGCCTGTGAAATGGGTTTGAGGAATTTATTGGAATCAAACGTGGGGCCCGATGCCAGCGCCAAAATATCACCGTTGGTTACATCCATCACCACGGCGGATGCGCTGTGACCCTTTAATCGGTTCAGGGTATAGGTCTGTAATTCCTGCCCAACGGTCAGTTGAATATCAACGCCCGATGCGCCCTCTTTGCGATCTAGCTCGCGGATCACGCGGCCCAAAGAATTGACCTCGATCCGTTTAATCCCCGCTTCACCGCGCAGGGGTTTTTCCAATGTGGCCTCGATCCCCGTTTTGCCAATTTTAAAACGTGGGATACGCAACAGCGGATCATGGTCATCTGTTTCGTTCAAATCGTAATCGCTAACCGATCCAACGTAACCCACGATATGGCTAAACTCTGGGCCTTTAGGGTATTGGCGGTTCAAACCCAACACTGGTGTCACACCGGGCAGGGCGGGTGCATTGGCGGATACGGCGGCGATATGTTCCCATTCCAAACCGGTGGCAACGGTCACGGGCACAAATGCACGCCGCTTTTTCATATCGGCCAAGGCCTTGTCGATATCTTCTTGTGTTAGAGGCAAAAGCTGCGCCAAACGATTAAGGATCAATTCAGGGTCGCGCGATTGTTCGCGCACCATTTCAATGGCATAAACACGATCATTGATGGTCAACAAATCGCCATCACGATCATAAATCAACCCTCGCGCAGGCGGGAGCAGTTGGATATTAATACGATTTTCTTCGGCCAAAAGGCGATATTGATCGCCTTCTTTCACACCCAACTGATGCATCCGCCACCCGATCACAGCCGCAACAGATGCCTGAATGCCACCCAGCATTAATGCGCGGCGCGACAGACGGCTGCGTTTAACGTCACCTTTGTGGTCAAATTCCATCATAATTTATGCCCAAATGCGTTAAATTCACCGGGTGCGGGTTTGCTGATGCGTAACATCTGCGAGATTACGAAAACCACGATCGGGTAACAAGCAATTGTTGTCGCCAGTTGGATCAAAACACTGTGCACCGGCAAGCGATCCGCCAAGACCAAGGATAATGCCACCTGTTGAGCAAATGCCATAAACGCGAATAATATCGCCATCAAAAACCATTCTGACAGGAAAAACATTTCGCGAAAGCTGAACCGATTGTTGCGCACAATTTCAATGCCAATCACCGCGATTAATGCACCCAGCCCCAATGGGCGGCTTAACATGATATCAGCGATCAAAAACACCACCCCTACCAATACATAAGGGGCGATTGTTGCCTTGCGAATGACAATCGCAGTGGTGATGCATAACATAAAATCGGGCATGCCAATTTTATTGGGTTCTAAATCCAGCGGGATCAGACGCAAAAATATTAAGGCCATGCAAACGCCAAAATAAATCGCGCGATTACGCAGTGATTTATATGGGTTAACCTCGTCCATCGGCGGTTTCCTCAGGGGGGATCACTTCGGTGGGTTTGGGTACGGGCAAGACAGGGCCGATCAAACGGTCGGGTTCTGCAATCGGTGTTGCGGGTGTGTGGCGGATGATGCGCAAGAATTTCAAACGGCGGTAATCGGCGGATAATTTGGTGCGCAAAATCCCATCCGCACCCAGCGCCACTTGTCCTACCAACAATCCCGATGGGAACACGCCGCCATCGCCCGATGTGAATACACGATCCCCCGGTTTCACCTGATTGATGCTTTCGATGAATTGCAATTGGGGCAACAATGTATTGTCGCCAGTCAAAATCGCCTTTTGATCGGATGGCTTGATGATGACGGGAATATTGCTGGCCGTATCGGTCACAAAAATAACCCGCGCGGTATTTTCACCCAAACCCGCGATATGCCCAACAAGCCCCAGCCCATCCATCGCCGCCCAGCCTTCTTTTACGCCATCACGCCGCCCAATATTGATGATGGATGATTGGCGAAAGGGGCTGCCTGAATCGGTGATCAATTCACCCGACAAATAGGTGCGGCGTGGGTTCAATTTCACATTGTTCAAATCCAACAGGCGCGCGTTTTCCTGTTCCAATTGCAATGCCGCCTCGCGCCACGCTTTCATTTGTTGCAACTGGCGGCGCAATTCTTGGTTTTGTTGGTAAATACGTTCATAAGATTGGAAATCTTCGGCCATTTGCGTGGCCTTGGTAATCGGGGTCATCGCCCAATCCATATTGGGCACGACCTTGTCGATCACGGCGCTGCGAAACCGTTCGGCGCGTGAATTATCAATGCGCCACACCAAAAATACCGCCAAGAGCAGAACCAAAAACAAGCCAAATCCGATCCGCCCCAGCGTGCGGCCAAAATTTACCGATTGGTCATTCCTATGCGCCAAGTGTGATCCTCTTGCGCTGATGATTTGATTGTGCTGCTCAGCTTAGCCAATGTATCGCAAGGATGCAAAACAACTTAACTGTCAAAATCAATGACATGCGCCAGTTGTTTTTCAAATTCCAATGCTTTGCCAGTTCCCAGCGCCACACAGTTGAGGCTTTCTTCGGCCACGGAAATGGACAGACCCGTTTGTTCGCGCAATGCCAAATCCAATTCACCCAGCAATGCACCACCACCGGTTAGCATCACACCGCGATCAACGATATCGGCGGCCAAATCTGGCGGGGTTGATTCCAACGCGGTCATCACCGCCTCGCAAATTTGTTGCACAGGCTCGGCCAATGCATCGGCGACATGGGCTTGATTGATTTCGATTTCTTTGGGAACGCCATTTAACAAATCGCGCCCGCGAATGGTGATTGAACGCCCTTTGCCATCGTCAGGCATCCGTGCGGTGCCGATTTCGGTTTTTATGCGTTCTGCCGTGGCAACACCCACCAACAGGTTTTGTTGACGGCGCAGATATGAAATCAACGCTTCATCCATGCGATCACCGCCGACGCGCACAGATGATGCATAAACAATGTCACCCAATGACAAAACGGCCACCTCGGTCGTACCACCACCAATATCGACAACCATGTTGCCCGTGGGATCGGTGATCGGCATGCCTGCACCAATTGCGGCGGCAATCGGTTCGGCGATCAAACCCGCCTTGCGCGCACCCGCAGACAGCACAGATTGGCGAATGGCGCGTTTTTCCACAGGTGTCGCACCGTGGGGCACACAGACAATTACACGTGGTTTTGACAGGCGCGAGCGTTTGTGCACCTTGCGAATGAAATGTTTGATCATTTCTTCGGCCACGTCAAAATCGGCAATCACACCATCGCGCATCGGGCGAATGGCCTCGATGGAACCAGGTGTGCGGCCCAGCATCAATTTGGCATCTTCGCCAACGGCCAAAACCTGTTTGCGCCCGTCTTTGATACTATACGCAACAACCGAGGGTTCGTTTAAAACAATCCCTTTACCTTTGACGTAAACCAATGTGTTGGCTGTACCCAAATCAATCGCCATATCCGCCGAAAATAAACTTGTCAGTTGCCCAAGCATCCGCATTTCCTTTTGTGCGCGTTCAATATACGCGCCTATTGAATCTTCGTGATGTTATAGGGCGTTGATCTGGCTGACGTAAAGGGCATGTAAATGGATTTTATTGGCCTTTTGATTGTTTTTAGCGCAAATTCGCCGATCAATCGGAATATTGACCAAAAAAAGAGCGCCAATTCGCATGGCACCCTTTTAAATTGTATCACTGGCGGGATCAGGCCGCCGACTCTGGTGCGGATTTTTCGCGCCGTACCAACAGTTTATTCAACGCATTCACATAGGCCTTCGCGCTGGCGACAACGGTATCGGTATCCGCCGATTGGCCTGTCACGATTTTTCCGTTTTCTTCCATGCGCACGGTCACGGTTGCTTGGGCATCTGTGCCCTCGGTCACCGCGTGTACTTGGTACAATTGCAGATGTGCGCCATGTGGGAACAGATGTTTCACTGCATTGAACGTGGCATCCACAGGGCCATCACCCGTGGCCTTGTATTGATGTTCGCTCTCGCCAATTTTTAACGTCAGATCGGCGGTTTGCGGCTCAGATGTGCCACAGATCACTTGCAACGATTTCACCTGAATATGATCGTTCGCGGCATTTGTGCCCTCATCATTGACCAAGGCCAACAAATCTTCGTCGTAGACCTCTTTTTTGCGATCCGCCAATTCTTTGAACCGCACAAAGACGTCTTTCAACTGATTGTCTGCCAATTCATAACCCAGATCAGCCAATTTTGAACGCAACGCTGCACGGCCCGAATGTTTGCCCATGACGATATTGGTTTCAGACAGGCCAACGTCTTCGGGGCGCATGATTTCGAATGTATCAGCGGATTTCAACATGCCATCCTGATGGATGCCGCTTTCATGTGCGAATGCGTTTTTGCCCACAATCGCCTTGTTATATTGCACCTGAAAACCAGAAACCGTGGCGACGCGGCGCGACAGGTTCATGATTTTGGTGGTATCAATGCGGGTTTGATAGGGCATGATATCGTTGCGCACGCGCAATGCCATCACCACCTCTTCCAATGCGGTGTTGCCCGCACGTTCGCCCAAACCATTGATTGTGCATTCAATTTGGCGCGCGCCACCCTCGACGGCGGCCAATGCATTTGCTGTCGCCATGCCCAGATCATTGTGACAATGCGTGGCAAAGATGATTTCATCTGCCCCTGGCACACGTTCCAACAACATGCGGATAATATCGGCAGATTCGCGTGGTGCGGTATATCCAACCGTGTCGGGGATATTGATCGTGGTCGCACCCGCTTTGATCGCGGTTTCCACGGTTTGGCACAGATAATCATCTTCTGTGCGGGTGGCATCCATGGGCGACCATTGGATGTTATCGCACAGGTTTCGCGCATGTGTGACCGTTTCGTGGATGCGCTCGATCATCTGTTCTTTGGTCAAATCAGGGATGGCGCGGTGTTGTGGCGATGTGCCGATAAATGTGTGAATGCGCGGTTGGGCTGCGTGTTTCACGGCCTCCCAACAGCGATCAATGTCTTTGAAAACAGCGCGCGACAATCCGCAGATTACGGAATTTTTCGAACGCTGTGCGATTTCGCTGACGGCCTTGAAATCGCCCTCTGATGCGATGGGAAAGCCTGCTTCGATGATATCGACACCCATGTCGTCCAACAGCGTGGCGATTTCCAGCTTTTCGTTATGGCTCATGGTGGCGCCCGGGCTTTGTTCGCCATCGCGCAACGTTGTGTCAAAAATCAAGACGCGGTCTTGTTTGGAAATATCAGTCATTTTGGATTCTCTTGTTTTAACTTAGCATTTTCGGGTTATGGCGCGAATGATACTCCCCTGAGCGCACGCGCCGTTCCCGACACGCTCAGAGGCGGCTAAGTAGGAGTAACGCAGCAGAATTCAGCCCCAAAGAGCTGTTCAATTCGATGCTATGTGCGTTTTTCGTCATGGCCGCATTTATACGCAGATTCGTTTCGAATGAAAGCGTAAAAATGTACCAGCGTTCGCAAGGGTTACGGGATTGAAATTATTCTGCATGTATAACCGTGGTGTCGACACAAAGTGGTTACAGGGTTCATCATTGGCATGGCAGCCATAAATGAATCACCAAAATCGCGAAACACGATGGGAAACCATCCAAGGTGCAGGGTTTTCACCCCTGTCTGGCAAAACCCGCATTTGGCGGCGCCGTCATATCATTACTGCATTATGCTCTACGCAATATGCGACCCTCGTGATCAGATTACACCCCGTGTGATCTGGGCGCGGGGCGTTTTGCGTTGTTTGTCGCGGCCTGCAAACATAGGGTGACATCAAACAACAACAGGTGCCATGATGTCCGTCAAACAATACCCCGTAAATTTTAAAACCATTCCTGCCGCCACGCTCAAGGCATATGCCGATATTCCATCGGCGGTGGCGTCTGATTGTTTGGCGCGGGGGCAAACCATGCAAGGCGCGATCAAACCGCTTGCGCGCAGCATGCGGATTTGTGCCCAAGCCCGCACCGCCGAATGCCCCGTAGGCGACAATTCCGCCATCCGCGCGGCAATTGGTCTGTGTGATGCAGGGCAGGTGATCGTGGTCAACGCCCAAGGATACGAGAGCACTGCCGTATTTGGCGGGTTGATGACATTATATGCACGCGAACGCGGGGTCGCTGGATTGGTCATTGACGGTGCTGTGCGCGACAGCGATGAAATCATCGAAGCAGGATTGCCAATGTTTGCCCGCGCCATCTGCCCTCGTGGCCCACGTAAATACCCCGCAGGTTATATTGATGGCCCTGTGTCCGTGGGTGGTGTTGCGATCAATGCAGGTGATTTGATCTTGGGTGACGCCGATGTTGTGACCGTTGTGCCATTGGCACAGGTTGAAACATGCCTTGCCTCCGCACAGGAGGTATTGCACAAGGAAGAGGCGATTTTGGACACCCTTAAATCTGGCGGATCGCTGGCCGATATTTACGGCGCGGTGGATGTGGAACCTGTTTAACCGCTAAATTGTTGCGCTATTGTTCATCAATCACCGGCGCGGGCGCATCCAGTGCGATGCCTGATAGTGGTGTCACCAACTGGGGATCAACGTCGATGCTTGGCGTTGACTGCACCACGCGCGGCACGCCTTCGACGCCATCTGGAAACATTGAAATGCCTGAATTTTGCGATGCGGCGGCGGCGTCCATGCTCCCGATAAATTGGAACGGATCAGGCAGGGCGGAATCCTCTTTCCCGTCTTTCCAATAGCCATAAAAGGTGGTGCCATCGTGATAAACCATGCGCCCCTTGCCATCGCGCTTGCCCCGTTTGAATGCGCCATCATATTCATCACCATTGGCATAAATTGCGATGCCTTGCCCTTGGATCTGATCATCCTGCCATTCACCGTCATATTGGAACCCGCCGTTCAGGTGCAAAATGCCCTGTCCATGGCGCAACCCATTGGCAAAGTCGCCTTCAAAAATTGACCCATCGGTGAACACCGAGCGTCCTTTGCCGTGTTTTAATCCTTTGACCCATTGGCCCGTGTAAACATGCCCATCGGCATAGGTGATTGTGCCCAATCCGTGGTGCAATCCACTTTGGGTTTCACCCTGATATGTTGCGCCATTTGCAAATGTCACGCTGCCCTTGCCCACGGCGGCACCGTTGATCCAGCTGCCGCTATAGGTGCCGCCATCGGCATAGGTTAACGTACCTTGGCCATTTGGCACACCTTTGGCAAAGCTGCCCTCATATACCGATCCGTTTAAATATTGTGCGCGGCCTTGCCCAACGATTTGGCCATCGACCCAATCACCGATATATTCAAATCCGTCTTCGCGTTTGAAATGGGCACGGCCGGTTTGTTTATGATCAACGAAATCGCCGTCATAAATGCTCCCGTCCGTTAGCCACAATTTACCCTTGCCATGACGTCGGCCTTTTTCCAATCGCCCCTCGTAAATTGTGCCATCAGGTTCGATCATACGGCCAAGCCCAGTGATTTCGCCCTTTTCCCACGCGCCATCGTATTTCAAACCCGATGCAGCAACCAAGGCACCTTGGCCGTGGCGCAATCCGTTTAACATCTCACCTTCATAGCTGCTCTTGTCGGTATAGGTGACGCGCGCCATGCCCGTTTTGGCGCCATCCACCCATGCGCCCTCGTATCGGTATCCTGTGGTTGATACGAATGTGCCGTTGCCGTGGTGCTTTGCGTCGCGAAAACCGCCCGCATAAACCCCGCCCGATGCATATCGCACGGTGCCTTGTCCCGACATTTTGCCGTTTTGCCATTGTCCGGAATATGTGCCGCTATCGGCGAATGTGATCGTGCCCGTGCCATGGGGTTTGCCATCGACAAAATCGCCCTCGTAAACCGAACCATTGGGGAATTTGGCAACACCTTTGCCCGTGATCACACCATCCACCCAATCGCCAAAATATTCGTAACCATTGGGCAAGGTATAGCGCCCCTTGCCATGTTGTTTGCCATCGCGAAACGGGCCTTCGTATATGCCGCCCTGTTCGTATTGTTTGGTCATCACGGACGATTGCGCAGATGCAAATTCACCAGACAGCGCGATGATCATTGCGCACAGGGCCAGACCCCTTGGCCAAAATAGCAACATTGCTTGCAATCCTTTCCCCGCCAATCGGCGTTGGTTCCCCATATTATTAAAGCGTGACCAGAATCCTGACAACGTTTTTTACCCTTCTACCTTTTAAACCCTCAAACATCTGTTAAATATCCAAACAAAGGGTCAATTTCCCAAAGGAACCACAATGGACAATAAATTCAGGTTAACGCTCGCGCAATTAAACCCAACGTTAGGTGATTTAGCGGGAAATATGGCCAAGGCAATGGATGCCCATGCCCAAGCTGCGCAAAATGACGCTGATTTTGTGGTGCTGCCCGAAATGTTTATCTGTGGCTATCAGGTTCAGGATTTAGCGTTGAAAGATGCCTTTGTGCTGGATTGCATGGCACATGTGGAAAAACTGGCGCTTGCAGCGGCGGATGGGCCAAGCGTTGGGATTGGCGGACCATTGTTGGATGATGGACAGCTTTACAACGCTTATTTCGTGCTGAAAGGGGGCAAAATCATTGCCACCATGCGCAAACATGAATTGCCCAACACCCATGTATTTGATGAGCGGCGCATTTATGACAAGGGCCCCTTGGCGGGGCCGATCAATCTGGATGGTATCCGTGTTGGTCTGCCAATTTGCGAGGATGCATGGCATGCGCCCGTGTGTGAAACCATGGCCGAAAGTGGTGCGGAAATTTTGATCGTGCCCAATGGATCACCCTATTATCGTGGCAAATTTGAGCGACGCATCAATCATATGGTGGCGCGGGTTATCGAAAATGATTTACCGCTGGTTTATCTGAATATGGTTGGTGGACAGGACGATCAGATTTTTGACGGCGGTTCATTCGTTTTGAACCGTGGTGGGCATTTGGCCATGCAAATGCCGCTGTTTGATGAATCCATTCAACATGTTGAATTCACCCGCACCGATGACGGCGGCTGGCAGGCAAGCGAGGGCGAAAAAATCGCCCATGTCGATGAATGGGAACAAGATTATCGCGTGATGGTGCAAGGTTTGCGCGATTACATGGGTAAAACCGGATTTAAAAAGGTTCTGTTGGGTCTGTCAGGCGGTGTGGACAGCGCGATTGTCGCCACCATTGCGGTGGATGCGCTGGGCGCAGAAAACGTGCGCTGTGTGATGTTGCCATCGGAATACACATCGCAAAGCTCGCTGGATGATGCCGCCGAAATTGCAACCAATTTGGGTTGTCATTACGACACTGTGCCCATTGCGGCGGGGCGCGCGGCGATTACACAAACATTGGCGCCATTATTTGCAGGGCTGGACGAAGGTTTGACCGAAGAAAATATCCAATCACGCTTGCGCGGTTTGTTACTGATGGCGATGTCGAACAAATTTGGTGAAATGTTACTGACCACGGGCAATAAATCAGAGGTCGCCGTGGGTTATGCCACAATTTATGGGGATATGTCGGGCGGGTATAATCCGTTGAAAGATCTTTATAAAATGCGGGTGTTTGAAAGCTGTCGTTGGCGCAATGCCAATCACCGCGATTGGATGATGGGGCCGGAGGGCGCTGTGATCCCCGTGGCGATAATCGACAAACCCCCAAGTGCCGAATTGCGCGAAGATCAGCGCGATGACGACAGCTTGCCACCCTATGAAATTCTGGATGCGATTTTGGAACGTTTGGTCGATCTGGATCAATCTGTGGCCGAAATTGTCGCCGCTGGATTTGATCGTGATGTGGTGAAACGGGTGGAACATCTGGTTTACATATCAGAATACAAACGGTTCCAATCCGCCCCTGGCCCGCGCTTGACTCACAAGGCATTCTGGCTTGATCGACGCTATCCCATCGTCAATCGCTGGCGCGACAACGGTTAAAAAGAGAATCAGTAGATTATTGAAATTTCAGCCAAAATTCCGCTACGTAACGCGGGATTTGAAAAATGATTAACATGGGCAACTAGTTTACCTGTACAAAAGGACATGTCGTTTTGGCTAGATTGCTGAATTGGGGCAAAATAGTGATAAAAGTTACATTAATTCAGTTCAGAATCGTTGAAATTTTTTTAATAATTATAAGTAAGAGTACAGGAGTAGTGAGTACACAAAGTCTTGGGGGACTTCATGAAAGATTGTTATTATACATATATCGTCACCAACCGACATCGCGGATTATGCGCTGTTGGTGTGACAAGAGATTTGGTTAACCGTCCATTAAAACTCGGCAAAGATAACGGTCCTGCTTCTGCGTGGGATGAAAAAATGTCTCGGCTTGTTTGGTACGAAAAACACGACACATTGGATGCGGCACTGGAACGCGAAGAGCGTATCGCGAATTTGCGCCGTGACTGGGTGTTTTATCTGGTTGAACGCGAAAACCCGGCGTGGCGCGATTTGGCGCAACGTGGTGTTCGCGAAACACACACGCATTTCAACGCGGCCATTGGCGGCGGTGCACGCGCACATTAATTTTTATACCTAAGTTTATTTTAGCGAGTTCAAGCGTGTCTGTTTCAGGCACGCTTTTTTAGTTCTGGCGCGGTTGTGAAATACTCTGCCCTTCACCTTTGTGACGCAGGAATGTAAGAGGAATGAAATCCATTACAAGGTTTCGATTCCAATGACCACCACCACACGTTTTGCACCCAGCCCGACCGGCTTTATCCATGTTGGCAATCTGCGCACTGCGCTGTTTAATTATATGATTGCAAAACAGGCAGGTGGGAAATTTATCCTCCGTCTTGATGATACGGATCCCGAACGTTCCAAACAAGAATATGCCGATGCGATCAAGCAAGATTTGGAGTGGCTGGGCCTGCATTGGGATCGGGTTGAAAAACAATCGGATCGTTTGGATCGTTATCACGCGGCGGCGGATGAATTGCGCGCTGCGGGTCGGTTTTACGAATGTTTTGAAACGCCTGTTGAATTGGACCTGAAGCGTAAAAAACAACTGAACATGGGGAAACCACCGGTTTATGACCGATCCGCACTGGCGTTATCAGACGTTGATCGCGATGAATTGCGCAAAACCCGCGATGGGCACTGGCGGTTTAAATTGAACCAAGAACGCATCAATTGGACCGATGGGATTTTGGGTGATCTGTCCATTGACGCTGCATCCGTATCTGATCCGGTGTTGATCCGTGGCGATGGACAGTTTTTATACACAATGGCATCGGTTTGCGATGATATTGATTTTGGCATCACCCATGTTGTGCGCGGATCGGATCACGTGACAAACACCGCCACACAAATCCAAATTATCGAGGCATTGGGCGGCGTTGTTCCCAGCTTTGCCCATCATTCATTGCTGACTGGGCCTGCGGGAGAGGCATTGTCAAAACGTCTTGGCACATTGTCATTGCGCGATCTGCGTGCGGCGGGTGTTGAACCCATGGCACTGCTGGCACATATGGCGCGCATTGGATCATCTGATCCAGTGGAGCCGATGACCAATCTGGATGAATTGATCGCGGGTTTTGATCTGTCAAAATTTGGCTCTGCACCCACAAAATACGATGTTGCGGATTTAAACCCGCTGACATCCAAAACATTGGCGATGATGCCCGTTGATGCGGTGAAGGGCGATTTGGATGCCTTGGGCGTTCCAAGCGCGGATGCCGATGCGTTTTGGACATTGTCGCGCGAAAACATCGCCACACGCAAAGATATCGCAAAATGGTGGGATTTGGTGAACAATGGTGCCACCCCGTTGATCGACGCCGAAGATGCCGATTTTATTGCCAGCGCCAAGGATTTGTTGCCGCCCCAACCATGGGATGAAAACAGTTGGAAATCATGGACAACCGCCGTCAAAGACGCAACAGGGCGCAAGGGTAAAACCCTGTTCATGCCACTGCGCAAGGCGCTGACAGGAATGGAACATGGGCCTGATATGTCAAAGCTGATGCCGATGTTGAAAAAAACGGGATTATAATTCCGTATGGCAAACGAGCAGGCGAAATTCCTTCAGGGTAGCCTGATCGGCCATATCATTTCCATGTCACTGACCGCATCTGTGGGATTGCTCGCAATTTTTGCCGTCGATGTGGTGGATATGATTTTCATATCCATGTTGGGTATTTCCGAATTGGCCGCGGCCATTGGATTTGCTGGTACGATTATCTTTTTCTCCAGCTCGATGAGCATCGGATTGTCGATTGCAGCGGGTGCGTTGGTGGCCAAATCATTGGGCCAAAATAACCCTGAACGCGCGAAAGAGGCATTTACCCACGCGCTTATGTTTGGTTTTGCCTTTACGGTGCTGGTATCCAGCCTGATCTGGTTCAACCTTCATACCATCACGGGATGGGTGGGGGCTACGGGCCATACCCAAGATATGGCCGTGGGATATTTGCAAATTATCGTGCCCACCATGCCGTTTTTGATGTGCGGGATTGTGGCATCGGCCACATTGCGCAGCCACGGCGCGGCAAAGCTGTCAATGGCGGCGACATTAACCGCCGGGGTGGTGAATGCGGTGTTGGACCCGATATTCATCTTTACGCTTGATATGGGGTTAAACGGGGCGGCATGGGCATCGGCGATATCGCGTGTGGCGATGACGATTGTCGCGCTTTGGCCGATTTTTCGCCGCTATGGTGGGTTATCAAGCCTGAAATTGAAACCTTTGTTCGACGATTTTCGCCCGATTGCCAATATCGCCTTTCCCGCCATGTTGGCCAATGTTGCAATGCCCGTGGGGATTGCTTTTGTTACCCGCATTTCCGCGATTTACGGTGAAGAGGCGGTCGCGGGCATGGCGATTATTGCCCGCCTGACACCCATATCATTTGCGCTGATCTTTGCCATGTCGGGTGCAATTGGCCCGATCATCGGTCAAAATTTCGGGGCGCGTAATTTTGACCGTGTGGAAATGGCATATCGCCAATCGGTGATGCTGGTCGCGATTTACGTCAGCGCGATGGTGTTATTGTTATACCTGCTGCGCAGCCCGATTGCCGATGCGTTTAACGCGGTGGGAACAACGCGCGATTTGATTTACCTGTTTTGCGGGCCGCTGTCGCTGGCGTGGATATTCACGGGCATCATATTTGTATCAAACGCGGCCTATAACAACCTTGGGCATCCTTATTATGCGACATGGGTCAATTGGGGGCGTAACACATTGGGGATTGCGCCGGTTGTGTATGTCACTGCAAAAATTTGGGGGGCAGAGGGCGTTTTAATTGGGCAAATGTTGGGCGGTGTTTTGGTTGCGATTGTGGCGTTTATATTGGCACGCAAAACCATCAGTGATGCGCGTAAACTTGACGCTGCAAGAACACAGGGCCCCGCAATGGGGCCCGATGAACGTAGTTTCAAAGTGATGAACCATCGCCAGTAATGCGCTGGCTTTCTACCATTTGATTGGTGCGGTTTGCCCCTGTGCACGTGCAGCGCGGATTTGCGCCACGGTTTGTTGCACGGTTGCAAAACGATCCGCCCCTGGTGGGTGGGTGGACAACAATGAATTGGAACCACCCGTGCGTTCAAATGATCGCGCTCCCTTGATGGCATCAAAGCCAGCGCGGGTTGCGATATGCGCACCGATGCGATCGGCCTGAAGTTCGAATTTCTTGGAATAGGATTGCGCCCCAATGGCACCGCCCAGATTGGCGCCATCGGTTGGATCACCGCCAAGCCCCGCCATGACCAACGCACCCAACAGCGCACCCGCATTGGCGTTGCTGCGTTTTTTAACCAAATGGCGTGCGATTTGATGCCCTGCCTCATGGCCCATGATGAACGCGACCTCGTCGTCATTTTTGATTGTGCGCAACATGTTGATGTTGAATGTGATCACGGGGCGTCCGTCGCTGCCGACGGATTGATATGCGTTTGGTGCTTTGCGTGTGTCTTGGTCAACGGTGATGCGGAAATCACAGAACGTGCGGGGCATATCACGGCTAAAGCTACGGCAAGCGGCCTCTGCTACGGGTTCAACGCGTTGTGCCACGCGTTTATATGCGCTGACACCGCTGGATGCGCTTCGGGTCACTTGGGGTGCCTTTGGCGCAGTGGCAGTGGTTTTTGGTTTCGTGCTTGGTTTGGTTTCTGTTGTCGGCGTCGTTGTGGGAACGCATGCCGAGAGCAGTAAAATGGTACCGATCGTTAATGCTGATTTCATAATATATCCCTTTGGCTGCAAAAAGAATAGCGCCGCACGTTTCACCGTGCAACGCTGTTTTCAATTTTCCAAAGGGGTGTGGTTTAGGCTTTGCCTTTCCATGGAACCAAACGACGTTCGGCCATGCGCATCAACACATCAATCAGATATCCGATCACACCAATGATAATGATACCGATGATCACGATATCGGTCAGCGAAAATTTCGATGCGGCGATAATCATTTTACCTGCACCTTTTTCCGCCGCAACCAATTCGGCCGCAACAACCGTGCCCCAACACACACCCATGGCAACACGCGCACCGGTGAATATTTCAGGCAAGGAGTTTGGCAAAATCACCTTGGTCAAGATTTGCTTTTTGGTGGCACCAAGGCTGTAGGCGGCGTGTACCTTGGCAATATTCACACCCGATACGCCCGAACGTGCTGCGATGGTCATGATCCAAAGTGCAGCCAAGAACAGCAAGCTGATCTTGCCCTGTTCGCCAATGCCAAACCAGATAATGATCAACGGGATCAATGCCAAGGGTGGCACGGGGCGCATGAATTCCACAATCGGTTCAAACCAACCGCGCAGCCATGAATTTAACCCCATGGCAAAGCCAAGCGGAATGCCAAACAAACAGCCCAGCGCGAAACCAACCACAACGCGGATCAATGACCAGAACACGTTTTCCCACAGGCCAACGCCCAAATATCCCTCTTTGTTCAGTTGTATGAACCGTTGCCAAACCTTTTCGGGTGGGGGCAGGTATAATGCCTCCATCGTCATGCCGGTTGCGGGGCGCACGGACAGGCTGCCTTTGGCGGTCATGAACACATCACCATTGCCAAATGGCACCAGTTGTTCAGGTGCGATGGGTTGTCCGTTGATTGCAGTGATTTTGTATCCATCCTGATCGCCGCCATCATCATTTGATTGCACTTTGATGATCTTTGCACGCCGTTCTGCCACCACCACAACATCGGTTTTGGCAAAGCTGTCGCCAACCACGCTGGCGGGGTCTGGTTTGGATTTGTCGTCGGAATCGGCGGCGTTCACCTGAACCAAAACCGTGCCCGTAGCGGTTTCACCTGCCGCGTTTTCAGCCGTATATTCAAACGAGGTTTCACCCACGAAAGGTTGGGGTAAAATCGGGGGCAATAATTTGGAACCAGTGGCGATGCCCCAGAAAACAAATAACGTTATTACCGCAGCAATCGAAGCCATGCGATTGCCCGTAACCGCGCTTTCATCACCAAAGGTGACGGTTTTCAGGCTGGTGTAACCTTTGGCACGATCGCGTCCTTTGTAATAGGCGCGTTGCACCAGATAACACAGGCCGCTGACTGCAAGATAAAGCGCAAAAATAGCGATGATCCCAAGGATCATCCAAAGTGTCACGCCAAAAACATCAAGAATTTCTTTGCCCATTATGCGTTCTCCGTTCGGCCCATGATTTCTTCTTCCATGTCCCAAATCATATTGAGGATTTCATCACGTGTGGGGCCAAAATCGGGGTGGCGTTTCACCTCTCTCAGATCAGCACCAACACCCAATTCGGCAAATGGCAATTGATATTCTTTGTGCACACGGCCCGGGCGCGGGGCCATTACCAACAGGCGTTCGCCCAATAACAATGCCTCTTCCACGCTGTGGGTAATCAAGATGATGGTTTTGCCGGTTTTTTTCCAAATATCCAAAACCAGCGATTGCATTTTTTCGCGCGTCAACGCATCCAGCGCACCCAGCGGTTCATCCATCAAGATCACGTCAGGGTCATTTGCCAAACAACGGGCAAGGGCAACGCGTTGTTGCATGCCGCCTGACATTTCGTAAATCATTTTTTCGCCGAAATCTTGTAGACCAACGATGTTCAATAATTCATCTACCTTGGCATCAATTTCGACCTGTGGCGTGCCCTTCATCTTGGGGCCAAATCCGATGTTTTTGGAAACATTCATCCATTCAAACAACGCGCCATGTTGAAACACCATTCCCCGTTCGGGATGTGGCCCAGTGATGGTATGGCCGTTCAATGTCATCACACCCGCAGTGGGGGCCAAGAAACCCGCCAGAATGTTCAAAAATGTGGTTTTACCACAGCCAGAAGGACCCAGAACCGACATCAGTTCGCCTTCTTTAATTTTCAAATTGATGTTTTTAAGCGCTTCGACATTGCCGCCATTTGGCAATTCGAAAGTCATGGAAACATCGTCGATTACCAGACCTGTCATCGTTGTTCCAATTGTTAGATATCAAGGGGCAAAGGCCAGCGCGTGCGTGGCCTTTGCCAAGTTTCCCAAAGGGAATTACATTTTTGATGCAGCTTCCAGATAGCTGGTGTTGATCAAAGCGTTGTAATCATCCAGCGCTTGGATTTTTCCGCCTTCTTCCAATGTTTTGGCAGAGCTTGTGAGGTATTCACCAACAAAACCACCCAACCATGCGTCTGACAATTGTTCGTCAATTGTTGGGAATGCAAACACGTCAAGAACGGCTGTTGTGCCCTCAAGATCCATACCGGCCTCTTTGGAGATTGCTTCCATCATTGGGGCGCGGTCGGCGGCGTACATTGCGTTCATTTTTGCCGTAACGGACAAGAATTTCGCCAAGAGTTCTGGGTTTTCTTCGCCAAATGATGTTGGGATTGATGTGACATCAAACACTTTGCCAACAACCGCTTCTTTTTCAGCGCCCGACATCAATACGTTGCCGTATTCTTTCATGGTGCGCAATGAACCACCCCAGCCACATGCCATTGCCAGATCGGTATCTGGTTGTGAAAACGCAGCGGCGGAATCTGAAGGTGCCATGTCAACGATGGTAAGGTCTGCTTCGGCGATTCCAAAATGTTTCATCTGTGCCAAGAAACCAGAATGAGCCGCAGTGCCCAGTGGCACAGCAACCTTTTTGCCCTTCAACTCGGCCACGTTGGATGCATCAATTTCCAATTCAGAACGCACAACACAGTTGTCGTTGTCGGAATAAGACACAGCCACATCAACCACTTGCAAATCTTGACCAGCAGCAGTTGCCACCAAGAATGGTGTCACACCTTGTGAAAATGAAATGTGCACATCGCCAGATGCCATCGCAGCAGACATTGCCGTACCCGCATCAAAAGAAACCCAATTCACAGGGATTCCCAATGCCTCGGAATACATTTTGTTTGCTTGGGCATATTGGTTTGGCGTTGGCCATTCCAAGAAATATCCAACGGTCAATTCATCCAGCGCATGTGCGCCACCCGTTGTCGCCGCCAGTGCCACGGCCATTGCAGTCAGTGTTTTGGTTAGTTTCATCTTGCGTTCTCCCTATTGATTGCAAGCTATCGTTTGATCCTGTTTTGGATCTTGTTGTTCATGTTTGCCACGAATCCATGTCAAATGCTGCAATAATCCCCGAAGCATTGCAAAGAAATTGCAATACGATACGATCAAATCGGCGTTGTTTCGATTTTTCCAAAACCAATTTTATTGTTATCGACGTGCTGCAATTTTCTATTGTGCGGTCCAACCACCATCAATGGAAAGGTTTGCACCCGTGATGCCCTTGGCGGCATCCGAACAAAGATGGGCAACATTTGCAGCGACATCATCAATTTCGACGAATTGTTTTGTGGGCTGTGCACCCAGCAATACATCATTCACAACCTGTTCTTCGCTGATGCCACGCGCCGCGGCCGTATCGGGGATTTGCGCCTGAACCAATGGTGTTAACACATAGCCAGGTGAAATGGCATTCACTGTTATCCCTTGCTGTGCAACCTCTAGTGCCACGGTTTTTGTTAACCCCGCAATCCCATGTTTGGCCGCGACATAGGCCGATTTATAGGGTGATGCCACCAAAGAATGCGCCGAGGCAACGTTGATCACACGCCCCCATTGATTGCGTTTCATATATGGTAGGGCCGATCGCATGGTATGAAAGCTAGACGTAAGATTGATCGCGATGATCTGATCCCATTTTTCGACAGGAAATTCATCAATGGGGGATACGAATTGGATGCCAGCGTTATTGACCAAAATATCGACACTGCCAAATTTGTCACCACAGGTTTGCACCATATCGCTGATCTCTTCTGGTTTTGTCATATCCGCGCCGTGGTGAATGGCATCCGTACCAGAGGCTGTGCGCAATTCGCCAAGTAGCGTTTCAATATCGCCCTGATCGCCAAATCCGTTGATCATGACCTTGCATCCCAATGATGCCAGTTTGATTGCAATGCCCCGCCCGATGCCGCTGGTTGAACCTGTGATAAGCGCGGATTTTCCTGTCAGCATGAAACGACCCTTTGATGAACATGATAATATTGTGATTTTGTTATCGCGACTATCTAAAGGATACTGGCAATAATCAATCTGAAAGGTTCCACCGATGCGTATTTTTTGCACAATTTTATTTTCATGCGTTTTGGCCTTTGGCGCAAATGCCAAGGATTTTAAAACGGATATCGGCACGGTAACAGTCACCAAAATGATCGATGATTTGTATGCGCCTTGGGCAATTGCGTTTTTGCCCAATGGGGATCAGTTGATTACAGAGCGCGATGGCGATTTATATTATTTTGATGATGGCAAACGCCAAAAGGTTTCCGGCGTGCCCGCTGTTTATGCACAGGGGCAGGGCGGATTGTTGGATGTGGTGGTTTCCCGCAATTTTGCAAATACGCGCAGGGTTTATATCACCTATTCCGAACCAAGCGATGCGGGTGGGCACACCGCATTGGCGGTTGCGAAATTATCGCCAAATGGCGATCAGCTAACCAATTTTCAGGTTATGTTTCGCCAAAAATACACCAGCAAATCCACCCATCATTTTGGATCACGCGTGGTCGAGGCACCAAATGGCGATCTGTTTTTAACCATCGGTGATCGCGGCAATGGCAAATTGGCGCAAAGCTTGGATCATTTTAATGGCAAAGTGGTGCGCATATCCCAAAATGGAACGGCGGTTATTCATTCACATGGGCATCGCAACCCACAAGGGGCGGCATTGGATAACACGGGGAATTTGTGGACAGTGGAACATGGTGCAAAGGGTGGTGATGAAATTAACAAACCCGTTGCAGGTAAAAATTACGGCTGGCCGATCATTTCTTATGGGCGCAATTATTCGGGCACGAAAATTGGCGAAGGCCAATCCAAAGCGGGGATGGAACAACCCGCATTATACTGGGACCCATCAATCGCACCGTCGGGAATGATGATTTATTCGGGCAAGCTGTTCCCGAAATGGAAAGATCAGATTTTCGTGGGATCATTGAAATTCGATATGATTTCACGCAGTACCATAACAGGCGCCAAAGCAACAGAGGTTGAACGCCTGTTTCAAAACCAATTCGAGCGTATCCGCGATATCCGCGAGGCCCCCGATGGTTCAATCTGGTTTTTGGCGGTGGGTGATGGCGCGGCCTATCGCATTACGCCACAATAATTAGCAGCGATAATTAACTGTCACCTGACATTTGCGAGCCACGTTCGCGATAAGGCGTGGTGTTATATTGCGCACGGTAACATTTTGAAAAATGCGATGGTGACGCAAACCCACAGGCAAGCGCGACGTTGATCACGGTCATACCCGTTTGCATCAACAAATTGCGTGCCTTTTGTAGGCGCAATTCCATGTAGTATCGTTTGGGGGATCGATCCAGATATCGACGAAACAGCCGTTCCAATTGGCGTGTGGACATGCCAACATCCTTGGCAAGGATGGATGGGGAAATCGGTTCTTCGATGTTTTCCTCCATCATTTTGATCACTTCGGCCAATTTGGGATGGCGCACGCCAATACGTGTGGGGATCGACAACCGCTGTCCGTCTTTTTCGGTGCGCGGGGAATTATAGATCAATTGATCAGATACCCAATTCGCCGCATCTTGGCCGTGATCATCGGCAATGATTTTCAAAAACAGATCAATGGATGATGTGCCACCGGCACAGCTCATGCGGTTACCGTCGATAACATAAACGGTTTTTAATAATTCGACTTCTGGGAAATCTTCTTCGAATGAATCGTGGTTTTCCCAATGGATTGTGCATCGCCGCCCATCCAACAATCCCGCCTTGGCAAGTGTGTAAGACCCCGTAGAAATCCCCGCGATGGCAACACCCTTGCGCGATTCGCGTCGCAGCCAGTTGATAATCGGCTTGGTGGTGTTTTGTGCGATGTTTAACCCGCCACAGACCACGATTGTATCGTCGCGGTTCACCTCGTCCAACCCCATATGAAGCTTCATCTCAATCCCGTTTGACCCAGACATCATATCGCCCCCTTCGGCGGCGATGGCCCATGTATACGCATCATAACCAACCGCACGATTGCCTTGGCGCAATGCTTCCAATGCGCAGGTAAAACAAGCTTGGGAAAATTCGCCGAGCAGTAAAAATACGAAATGGCGCGGCTTGGAGTTTGTGTTCATTGGGGTGCCTTGCTTGGAACGGACTTGGTGCACCATGCAAAAAAAGTGATACTTTGCGCAATAAGATTTCGCAAAATCCGCGTTTTTTTCCTGTGGGTCTGGTTTTCGGCTTTTGACTGGGCTATTACGCAGTTTCACAGACAATATGGAGAACACAAATGTCTACGGCTTGGAAAAAATCAGGATGGCGCAACAAACCGCGGATCCAGATGCCAGAATATACGGATGCAGCAGCGTTGAACGCAGTTGAAAGCCGTCTGGCCTCTTATCCGCCGTTGGTATTTGCAGGCGAGGCCCGCCAGCTCCGCGCAAAGCTGGCTGCGGTTTCCCGTGGCGAAGCATTTTTGCTTCAGGGTGGCGATTGCGCCGAGAGTTTTGCAGAATTCAACGCAGACCTTATTCGCGACACTTACAAGGTAATGTTGCAAATGGCGGTTGTGCTGACATATGGCGCCAAGGTGCCAGTGGTAAAAATTGGTCGCGTTGCGGGACAATTTGCAAAACCACGTTCGGCCGATACGGAAACGCAAAATGGTGTGGAATTGCCAAGCTATCGCGGTGATATCATCAACGAATTGGATTTCACGCCAGAGGCACGGATTCCAAACCCGAACAACATGTTGACCGCATACACCCAATCAGCGGCGTCGCTAAACCTGATCCGCGCGTTCAGCCAAGGTGGTTTCGCAGATATTCACCACGTGCATGAATGGAACCAGGGGTTCGCCAAAACATCAGGGACGGGTGACAAATACCGCAAAATGGCCAACCGCATTTCCGATGCGTTGGATTTCATGAATGCAGCGGGTGTGAATGCCGACAATTCAAACGCATTACAAACCGTGAATTTTTACACATCACACGAAGCATTGTTGCTGGAATACGAAGAAGCATTGTGCCGCGTTGATTCAACATCAGGTTTACCTGTGGCCGGGTCTGGTCACATGATTTGGATCGGTGATCGCACACGTCAACCAGACGGTGCACATGTTGAATTCTGTTCAGGTGTGCAAAACCCAATTGGTTTGAAATGTGGTCCATCCATCACAACGGATGATCTGTTGAAATTGATCGACAAGTTGAACCCACAAAACGAAGCGGGCCGACTAACCTTGATCGCACGTTTTGGTGCGGGCAGCGTTGGTGATCATCTGCCACGCTTGGTCAAGGCAGTGCAGGCCGAAGGGCGCAACGTGGTTTGGACATGTGATCCAATGCATGGCAACACAATCAAATCATCCACGGGTTATAAAACCCGCCAGTTCGATTCAATCCTGCGTGAAGTGCGCGAATTTTTTGGCGTTCACGCGGCAGAGGGCACCGTACCAGGTGGTGTGCATTTCGAAATGACAGGCAAAGACGTTACCGAATGCACAGGTGGCGTGCGCGCCGTAACGGACGAAGATTTGTCCGATCGTTACCACACCGCATGTGATCCGCGCTTGAACGCATCACAATCATTGGAATTGGCATTCTTGGTTGCCGAAGAATTGGAAGATCGCCGCAGTGCGGCACGCAAGGCAGGCTGATCAGTCGTCTTTGACCAAACGTAAATGCGAACGCCCAGCCGATTGGTTGGGCGTTTTGCGTTCACTCCCATCGCCATTGATGCATTTAAATGCACGCAAAGGGCCATGATCAAACCCGACGGACGTTTCGCTAAACCCTTGTTGGGTGGCGGCCGATTGCCCCGCAACGATCCGCGTGGTTTTTACATCTGTGATATCGAACCGAATGGGTGCGCGTTTCAAATTTCCCTGCAATGACAAACAGCCCAACACGCGGGTGATGGCGTTGTTTTTGTCATGCATTGGCAATAACAACATACGTGCGTTAATCTGGCGATCGCCTGAAATTTCACCGCTGAGGTATAATTCCACGATCTTGGGGGCGGCTAAAACCCCGGCCAGTTCAGCGTTGAATTGATCGCGAAATTCAGGTGCAATCACCGCATGCGCAGGCATCCCGCGCAATTCCATCCCCAACAGATCGCACATTTTTATACCCGCCAAACGAAACCGCGTGGCACAGTCATCTGAATGTTCCAAAATGAATGTGTGATCCAATGCGGATTTGATTTCGCGTGGATCAATATCGGATCGCGCAGGCACAATGCGCCCCGCACGCAGGTTTTCCCAGTATGTCAAAAGATCAAGTATGATTTCATCTTGCATCAAGGACCCTTGCACCAATCGTGCATTGCTAAAACTTGGAATAAATTCTGTCATTTGTTAACCATTTTATCAATACTCATTAACCATTTCTCAACAACACAGGTGCAACATTCGCTGCTTGGTTCTGTATTGTTTGCAATTATTGCGTATTGCCATAAAATTGTATCAATTCAAAAGGGCGGATTTAACGTATGGTTAATTCAATGACTGGCTTTGCCAGTGTTACAGGACAGCATGACCACGTCAGTTGGGCTTGGGAAATTCGATCCGTCAATAACAAGGGTTTTGATCTGCGCCAACGATTGCCGGATGGTTGTGATGTGTTGGAAAAAGACGTGAAATCAAAGGTTTCTGCAAAATGTGCGCGTGGCACAATTTTTGTATCACTGAAAATGAAACAAGATGAACTGGGCGCGACACCAATGTTGAATATGGCCGCTTTGGACGCCGTAGTTGCCGCAGAAAAAATCGCCGTGAATGCGGCAAAAATGGCGGGGCTGGGCGTGCGTGAAACCGATGTTTCAACGCTTTTGTCTTTGCCAATGGTGCTGGAACGTCAATCGCAAGCGGGTGAAAACGATGCGGATTGGATCGCGGCGGCAGGGGCACAGTTGGACGAATTGGTTAACAAATTTGCCGAGGCACGCGCCGATGAAGGTGCGGCGTTAACCAAGGTGCTACAATCTCAGATTGCATCCATCGCCAAATTGACCGATGCCGCCGCCACAAGTGCCGATTTGCGCCAAGACGTCATCAAGGCGCGATTGCAATCGCAACTGGCGGCAATCTTGGATGCAAGCGATGGTTTGGATGAAACCCGCTTGGAACAAGAATTGGCGATCATCGCGGTGAAAAATGACATTACCGAAGAATTGGATCGGCTCCGCGCACATGTGGACGCGGCCAAAGCATTGTTAAAAACCAAAGGCGCCATCGGGCGCAAATTTGATTTTTTAATGCAAGAATTCAACCGCGAGGCAAATACGTTATGTTCCAAATCGGGTTCCACGGAATTAACGCGCATAGGGCTTGACCTGAAAACGATCATAGACCAGATGCGTGAACAAGTTCAAAACGTGGAGTAATCAGATGGCACAAACACATCGACGCGGTTTATTGGTGATCCTGTCGTCGCCATCTGGGGCGGGCAAATCGACCTTGTCGCATATGTTGCTGGATTGGGATCCGAACATGCGATTTTCCGTATCCGCCACCACACGCCCCCCACGCCCAGGCGAGGAGAACGGGCGCGATTATTATTTCAAAACCCCCGAAGAATTCCAACAAATCGTGGATGATGGGGGCATGTTGGAACATGCCGAAGTTTTTGGAAACCGATATGGTTCCCCGAAAAAACCAGTGGAAGAGGCGATTGCCGTTGGCAATGATGTGGTGTTTGATGTCGATTGGCAGGGTGGTCAACAAATCCGTGCATCATCCATGAACCACGATGTGGTTTCCATTTTCATCCTGCCCCCGTCGATCATTGAATTGGAACGCCGATTGCAAAGCCGCGGCCAAGACAGCGCCGAAGTGGTGGCGAACCGCATGGCCAAGGCACGTGACGAGATAAGCCATTGGGCAGAATATCAATATCTGATCGTTAATGATGATTTGGACAAGGCGTTTGAAACGCTTAAATCAATCCTGGTCGCCGAACGCACAAAACGCATTCGCCGCAACGATTTGATGGAACACGTCACCAAATTAAACGAAGAATTCGAGGCGTTGAAATGACGATTTATACACTTGATGGCATTATGCCAACAGTTGTTGACAAAGACGATTATTGGATTGCGCCCGGCGCACATGTGATGGGCAAAGTCACCATTCATGGTGGCGTTGGAATTTGGTTTGGCGCGGTGGCACGCGGTGACAATGAAATGATCACCATTGGCACGGGTACAAATATTCAGGAAAATTCTGTTCTTCACACCGACATGGGGTTTCCCCTGACCATCGGTGAAAATTGCACGATTGGGCATAAGGCGATTTTGCACGGCTGCACCATTGGCGACAATAGCCTGATCGGCATGGGCGCATCGGTGATGAACGGTGCGGTGATCGGCAAAAACTGTTTGATCGGTGCGGGCGCAATGGTGACGGAGGGCAAAGTGATCCCCGATGGATCATTGGTGATCGGTGCGCCGGGCAAGGTTGCGCGCCAATTGGATGCGCAAACCATACAGATGCTGACGGCATCGGCACTTAGCTATCAAGAAAACATGCGCCGCTTTCGCGACGGTATGAAAGCGGTTGATTGAATTTAGGCCACTTTGGTTTGAAACTGTAATCGCATGGAATTTGGCATGCGACGCCATTCAGGTGTGATGTCATTCACCGCAAGCGCCATGCGCGCCAATTCGAAATGAACCGTTGCGGATGATAATGCGATATCCTGTCCTGTGATCATCCCGTCCCATTGCGGGGAATCAAATGCGGCGCGTTCATCGTTGGCACTTACCGCCCAATTTGAATCCGCCTTGCGCACCAAAATTTCCCCGCCATAAGGCAGGCCAGTTTCAAAGCACATCAACAACAACAGCAAGATTTTAATCTGTGGGCGGGGTTGATCACGCGCCACTTGCCAATCAACCTGCACACGTTTGTTTTTATAATAATTGTCGATAATTGCGATGATTTCGGTTTGCGATAACATCGATCCAGCCCCCGCATCACCAAAGGCGATGCGTAAAAATGACAGGCGTGCGTTGGCGTTTAGTGCGCTTTGATTGATTAAATCCAATTCAATGCTGGGCGCGATGCCAGACATTTCAAGCAATTCCAAACCGTTGCGAATTGCGCCAACGGGGCTGACCATATCATGACAGATGCGCGAACTGATTAAGGATGAAATGGTTTCAATATCTTTGTACATTAGCGAAAGCTCTGAATCATAAGGACGATGTTGTGAATGAATTTTTGACACCTGGCCAATTGGTAAAACACCCCGATCAAAGCGATTGGGGGGTTGGACAGGTACAATCTGTGGTTGGGCATAAAATCACCGTTAATTTTGAACAAGCGGGAAAAGTCGTCATTAATGGCGCTTTGATTTCCCTAGAGTTAATTAGCCAAAGCAATAGGTGAATTTTTAGACAACTTAAAGGCGATTTAGTGTCGTTGGGAGAGGTTTTATGATTTTGGGTGCAGTTTGGTGACGAAGATATTATAGAACGCCCATGATTATTGATGAATCAAAATATCTGGTGAAAATCGCACAAACCGATTCCGAAATTTTGGCGGCACAGCGTTTGCGTTATCGGGTGTTTGTCACGGAAATGGGGGCAACGGTTAGCGATGAATGCCACCGTGCAAAACGCGAATACGATCGTTTTGATCCCTATTTCGACCATCTGATTTTAATTGATCGTGAAATTGATGATCCTGATGAAAATGTTGTCGGGGTGTATCGTCTGTTACCCAGCGATACCGCCGCACAGGGTTTGGGATTTTATGGTGACTGTGAATATGATTTTTCACCATTTACAAACAGCCAACGCAGATCGGTTGAATTGGGGCGGTCATGTTTGGCCCAAGGGCATCGCGGGGGTGGTGCACTGCATTTGTTATGGCAGGGTTTGGGCGATTATGTTGCACAAAATCAGATTGAAATCTTGTTTGGTGTGGCGTCATTTGCCGGGATTGATGCGCAAATCTATGCCCATGCATTATCGCATTTGCATCACAATCATCTGGCCCCTGAATGCATGCGCCCTGTGGCGCGTGGGAACAGCGTCGTTGACATGAATATTTTGCCACGTGATCAGGTGGATCGCCTTGCCGCCATGCGCCAAATGCCCAGTTTGATAAAATCATACCTGCGTTTGGGTGGTGTTGTTGGGGCGGGCGCCTTTGTTGATCATGCGTTCAATACGATTGATGTGTGCATGATTATGGATACGCAAAAAATGCCACAGACCCAACGTCTGCGCTACGCAAAGGGGGCATAGCATGTTTTTGTGGCATGGCCTGCCGGAACCCGCATTGACGCGGCCTACAATGGTGGGCTGGGTGTTGGTGATCCTGCGCACAACGGCGCTGGCGATTGTGATTTTTGGGTTGATGGTGCCGCTGATAATATTGCGCCTGATTGGGTTTCATCACGCAGGGCAACGGATTGTGCAATGCGCCTGTCGGATCAGTTTGCGCATTTTGGGAATACGTTTGAATGTGCATGGCACACCGATGAAACATCACGGCGGGGTGGTGGCAAATCATGCATCATGGTTGGATATTTTTTCGCTAAACGCCGCGCAACGGGTTTATTTTGTATCCAAGGCCGATGTATCAGGCTGGCCCGTGTTGGGGCCGATTGCACGCAGCACAGGCACGGTATTTATCGAACGCAAAACCACCCAAGCACATCGTCATAAATCACAGTTCAATGAACGTATCGCGATGGGGCACAAGCTTTTGTTTTTTCCAGAAGGGACAAGCACCGACGGGCGGCGTGTATTGCCATTTCGATCATCCCTGTTTGCCGCGTTTTTTGATGCGGCGCAAACGCAGGATATGTGGATACAACCCGTTTCTGTGATGTATCATGCACCAGATGGCGAACGCGCAGATTTTTATGGCTGGTGGGGTGATATGAGCTTTGGCGCGCATTTTGGCATGGTGTTGTCACATTGGAGACAGGGACAGATCACACTGACCTTTCACGACCCATTGCATTTAAACGCGTTTAATGATCGCAAAGAACTGGCACGTGTTGCCGAGGCGGCAGTGAAATCCAGCTTGGATTTTAGCCAAGGCGTTTGATAAACGCGCCCAACTGTGCCGCGGCCCCATCGGGTGCATCCCAAATCTCGCTACCAAAGGCGAACCAATCCACCACGGGTGCTAGACGTTCCACCGTGTCCAGATCAAGCGATCCTTCGGCAACCACGGGAATTTCGACCATTTGTGACCACCATTCAAATGTTTCAAACGCAGCCAATTCGCCGCTGCCAAGTGCGGATTGGCCAACAGGGCCAAAACAGACGTAATCGGCACCGATTTCGCCCGCGGTCATGCCCGCATGTTTTGATGTGCCACAATGCGCGCCGATGATGGCGTCTTGGCCCAGATCCTTGCGAATATCGCGCAGGTTACGACCACCATCGGACAGGTGCACACCATCAAGCCCAAGAGGTGTCACCAATCGGTGATGCGTGTCGATCACGCATGCGACCTCGCTTTTGTGACAGGTTTCGCGCACGGCATCGGCGGTACGGCTGATGGTGGATTCATCATTGCTGGCCAATGCAATGCGCACACATGCAATATCAAATTCGTTCAACAGGCCCGCCAATTGTTTGGGGTATGTTTCCAGATCAACACTGGGCGGTGTGATCAGGTAAATTTGCGGTGTGTCTTGGTCGGCCATGATAATTCTTTCACTGTTTGTGCGTGGTTTAAACGTGCCGTGCGCATTGGTCAAAGATAAACGAAAAACGCCCGCCTGTTGGTACAGACGGGCGTTTCACTGGATTTGTTTGGATTAGCTGCGCAGAATTGAACGCCCAGCGTATTGTGCGGATGCGCCCAACAATTCTTCGATACGGATCAATTGGTTGTATTTTGCGAGCCGATCAGAACGTGCCAATGAACCAGTTTTGATTTGGCCACAGTTGGTCGCAACAGCCAGATCAGCAATGGTTGCATCCTCGGTTTCACCAGAACGGTGTGACATCACAGATGTATATCCCGCACGATGCGCCATTTCCACGGCTTCCAATGTTTCGGTCAATGTGCCGATTTGGTTCACCTTGACCAAAATGGAATTGGCCGCGCCACGTTCAATACCTGTGGACAGTCGTTTGGAGTTGGTTACGAATAAATCGTCACCCACCAATTGGCATTTGTCGCCAACCAGATCGGTCAATGCTTCCCAGCCCAACCAATCGTCTTCGTCCATGCCATCTTCAATGCTGATGATCGGATAGTTGGCAACCAGATTGGCAAGGTATTTTGCGTTATCTTCAGATGACAATTTTTTGCCTTCACCCTTGAGGTTATAAACACCGTCTTTGAAATATTCAGACGCGGCGCAATCCAGTGCCAAATGCACCTCGTCACCGGGTTTGTAGCCTGCTTTTTCGATGGACTGCATGATGAAATCAAGCGCATCTGTTGTGCTATTCAAATTGGGGGCAAAGCCACCTTCATCGCCCACACCCGTGTTATGACCAGCGGCGGATAATTCACCCTTGAGCGTGTGAAAAATTTCCGCACCAATGCGCACGGCGTCGCGGATGTTTTCAGCGGCGACAGGCATGATCATGAATTCTTGGATATCAATGGGGTTGTCGGCATGTTCGCCGCCATTGATGATGTTCATCATTGGCACGGGCAGGATGCGTGCAGATGTGCCACCCACGTAACGATAAAGTGGCTGTGCGGAATATTCCGCCGCCGCCTTGGCCGCCGCCAATGATACGCCCAAAATCGCGTTTGCACCCAAACGCGCCTTGTTTTCTGTGCCGTCCAGTTCGATCATCGCCATGTCGATTTCGACCTGTTCCATCACATCAGAGCCAACCAAGGCCTCTGCGATTTCGCCGTTCACGGCATCCACGGCCTTGAGCACGCCTTTGCCTTTGTAACGGTTTTTATCGCCATCGCGCAGTTCCACCGCCTCGTGTGCGCCAGTGGATGCACCAGATGGTACGGCCGCACGCCCCAATGTGCCGTCTTCTAGCATCACGTCAACCTCGACAGTTGGGTTGCCGCGGCTGTCCAAGATTTCTCGGCCGATAATGTCGATAATTGTGCTCATGGGGGGGATTCCTTTGCAGAGTTTCGTTCACGCATTCTTTAGCGTGCGAAATGCCGTTAGGGAAGGTTTAAGAGCGTTTTTCACGCCATAACAGCACCAAACCAGACATGATGATGCCAAATGACCCCAGATAGGTTTGCCAATCGGGGCGTTCGCCAAAAAACACAATCCCAAAGAAGAGCGCGAACAACAGCCGCGAATAGCGAAATGGTGCCACATCGGATAGGGGGGCGATGCGCATCGACATGGTGACGGTCACGTAACCAATGGCGGAAAAGAGCAAGATCACCGCCGCATGGCCCAAAGTGTGAAGCGGGGGCAAAATCGCACCACCAGTGATCAAGCTGACCGCGATGCCTGTCGGGATCAACACCAGATAACCGTATACAGAAAGCTGCATCGTTGAAACGCTGTCTTTGACAGGGCGGGTTGCCAAATCGCGGATCGACAGACCAAACATCCCCAACAGTGCAAAGAGTGCGTAGGGGTTAAACCCATCCAGCCCTGGGCGGATGATCAACAAAACACAGAAAAAACCAACAGTGATTGCAAGCCAACGCCGCCAGCCCACGGATTCTTTAAAAAACAAAACCGCGCCCAGTGTCACCACCAATGGCGTGGCCTGTTGAATGGCGGAAACGGTGGAAATCGGGATCAAGGTGATGGATGTGATAATCCCCATGGACCCAAAAGATTCCCCCAGATTGCGGATAATCACCGCACGATCAAAGAATGATTTGGAAAATGGTTTTTGTCCCTTTGCGATACAAATGGTGGCAAATAAAATTGTACCACCAATGCCAAGTGCGAGAACGATTTGCCCCGATGTCATCACGCCAGAGGATGCTTTGATAAATGCATCCGACAGGGCAAAGCCCAGCATGGACAGGATCATTAATAAGATACCCTTGCGGGTATTGGGATTCATGATTTATCCGATTTTTTGATTGGCACACCATAAAGTTCAAGCCGATGTCCGCGTAATTCATAGCCAAGTTTTTGGGCGATTTTTTCTTGTAATGCTTCGATGTCGGGATCGACAAATTCGATCACATCACCCGAATGCATATCAATCAGATGATCGTGATGATCGCGGGTTGCATCCTCGTAACGGGCGCGGCCATCGCCAAATTCGTGACGTTCCAAAATGCCCGCTTCTTCGAAGAGTTTGACGGTGCGATAAACGGTTGCGATGGAAATAGCGGCATCAATTGCAACGGCGCGGTTAAACAATTCATCCACATCAGGGTGATCGCGCGCATCTTCCAGCACACGTGCGATGATGCGGCGCTGTTCGGTCATGCGCAGACCCGATGCCTCGCAGCGTTGGATGATGGTGTCAGCCATATGAATGCTCGTCTTTACATTTTTGCCAGCGTAGCAATGCCAGCAATGAGGTTAAACCAAAATCTGTTGTGTTCATCACAACAGATCAGGTTCACGTCCCAATTTGTTTGCCAATGGTGCGATGGTCAGGCCCTGAATGATGATCGAAAAAATCACCACAACATATGTTGCCGTCAGGATCGCAGGTTTCCATTCGCTGTCGGGCAATGACAGTGCCAGCGCAACCGAAATACCACCCTTTAACCCACCCCATGTCATGATCGGGATCACGTCGGATGGGAATGTGCGAAATGGTTTGAGCATGATGATCGGCACAGCCACCGCCATCAGGCGTGCAAACAGTGCCAGTGCGATGACGATCACGCCGCTTAACATTGCATCCATGCTGAATGCGACTGCGAAGACTTCGATCCCGATTAACAGGAATAAGATTGCATTGAGGATTTCATCAACCAATTCCCAGAACCCATCAAGATAGCGCCGTGTTTGTTCTGTCATGCCGTATTTGACGCCAACATCACCAATGAACAACCCTGCGACCACGGCCATAATTGGCCCTGACATATGAAGATATACCGCCAGTTGATAGCCACCAAAGGCGAGGCCAAGCGACAGTAGAACCTCTAGCGCGTAATCATCAATGCGGCGCATCACTTGGAACACGAGATAGCCAAGTACCGCACCCAAAATGGCACCGCCAAGGGCCTCTTGCACAAATAATTTTGCGGCACCTTCCAAACCTTCGCCATGGGCATCACCGGTGGGGAATGCGATGCCAACCAACACCAAAAACACGACATAGCCAACGCCATCGTTAAACAGGCTTTCGCCCGCGATTTTTGTTTCCAGTTCTTTGCGAAGGTTTGCTTCGCGTAGCACACCCAGAACCGCCACAGGATCAGTTGGTGAAATCAATGCGCCAAACACCAGTGCAATCAAGATGGGTGCGCCCATGAGCCAGCTAAACCCATATCCAACGATCACGGTGGAAATACCGATGCCAATGGTCGCCATCAGCGCCACAACCCAGCCCTGTTGGCGCAGATCGCCCATTTTCACATGCAATGCACCCGCGAAAAGCAATAATCCAAGCATGCCCTCGAGCAGGGCTTCGGAAAATTCGATTTCATTGACCACGCTGCGAATTTCGCTGGTCATGCCAAGGGCGGGAAATGCCAGATCAAGCCCCATCACCACAAGTGATGCCAGCAAGGCCACAACCAAGATACCGATAGATGAGGGGAGCCGCAGGAAAAGATAATTGATGGCGCCAAACGCCCCTGCCAATACGATCAACAAAGAGGCGACTTGTAAAATGGTCATGAAATGCATCCGTTATATCTGTTTGATTTGGGTTTAACACCGCGCAGGGATTCAAGTAAACAGACAAGCGTCAATCATTGCCAGTTGAAGAAATAAAAAAGGCGCCACCAAAAAGGTGACGCCAGCATTGGGTAAATGCGTGTGTTCCCAATACTATTCGTCGAAATTAACTTGCTCGACGAGTTTCAAAGATGCAGGGCGCAGATTTGCGATATCAATCAATGGGGTCGCATCTGGTGTGAATTCACCCCAGCTTGCCACCAATTCAGATGGTTTCGCACCTGGCTTTAATGGGAATTCGCCGTTCACTTCTGCATAAAGCTCTTGGGCAGGTGCAGAGGACAAGAATTCGATCAATTTCATTGCGGATTCTTTGTTTGGCGCCGCCTTTGTCATCGCAACGCCTGACAGGTTCATATGTGTGCCTGCGTTTTCAAATGTTGGATAGATAATGCGAACAGAATTTGCCCATTCTTTTTGTTCTTCGTCCGCCAGCATTTTGGCCATGTAATATGTGTTACCTACGGAGATATCACATTCGCCGGCGTAAATCGCCTTGACCTGTGCGCGATCATTCCCTTGTGGTTTGCGTGCAAGGTTTGATTTCAAACCTTCAAGCCAAGTTTTTGCACCTTCTTCGCCGTGATGTGCAATTACCGCAGATGTCAGGGCAAGGTTATAGGCATTCAAGCCAGAGCGGATACAAATGCGCCCTTTCCATTTTGGATCGGCCAAGTCTTCGTATGTTGTCACTTCGCCATCGGCAACGCGATCTTTGGATGCGTAAACGATACGTGCGCGTGATGTCAGACCAAACCAATGGCCGTTTGGATCACGAAATTCCGCGGGGATGTTTGCGTTGATGGTTTCTGACACAACGGGTTGTGTTACACCTGCATTTGCCACTTCTGACAGGCGGGAAATATCAACGGTCATCACCAAATCAGCAGGAGAGCGATCGCCCTCTGCCACAAGACGTTCAACCAAACCTTTGTTCAAAAAGGCCACGTTGACCTTGATGCCCGTTTCTTTGGTAAAGGCATCAAACAATGGTGTAACCAATTCAGGTTGGCGATATGAATAAACATTCACTTCATCCGCGATCAGGGGGGTGGAAATTGTCGCGGTCACAGTCGCGAGCAAAGCATTGCGCAGGGTTTTGAACATGTCGAATCCTTGTGGTTAAATTTGCCCTTCTTTAACCTGACAAAAACACTTGGACAATACCTGATTAAAATAATCGGAAAAAAATTATGCGCGAAATAACGCATTTCCAACGCACAAAAGCGCAAATCCAGAACATATCGTGCGCACCACATTCCAAAAATACCAATCACGTGCATAAGCGCCCCAAATTTCATCACCCTGTGCGGCATTGATTGTGGCGGTATCCACCAGCATCAAGGATTGGTTCATTGGAACATTGATCAGCATGGTAATCAAAATCCCACCGCCCAGATAAATCATCCCCGCAACGGCCAGCCAAATCGCGCTGGTTGGGCGCATATTGGCACGCGCAAGGGCACAAGCGATAAAACAGGCAATCGGAGGCAGAAAGAAAAACGGGAAAAAGATTGGGTTTCGGATGGCGCCATTAATGGCGTTCATTGCATTGATTGCATCAATACCAGCCATCGTATTTAACCCATTGATGCCAGAGGCAACATAGGCATAGAAAAACCCAAATATCCCCCCGACCAAGATCAATGAAATTGACAATGACAGGCGAAACATAAGGGCCATTTGATTATCCTGTGGTTTTTTCCGTTGCGGTTTGAATGGTGTTATATTGTGATGCGATGGTGCCTTTGCCATTTGATGGTGCTGCAATTAACGACCACGCGGCAATGACAAATGCAATCAGTATCGCCCCAAATGATGCAGCGGTTTTTAATGTTGTTGTTTCACGCCCCAATAAAAATACCGCACCAAGCAATGCGCAAATATGTGCAGTAATACGCAAAATCGTATCTGCATTTTGACCATTTATCATCACGCTCAGCGCAACGGCCAAGCCGCCAAAGACCACAATCATCACGGCCAAGGTTTGAAATAACAAATCAGGCAGACGAAACCGCGTGACTTGTAACAACAGGATTGAAATAAGCGGTGCGACAACAGACAGATCCGCACCAAATGCGATGACCGATTGAATGATGCTGACGCGTTCACCCGATATGCTGTTGATGAACTGGCTTTGGCTTGGCATCAGGCCAAACAGAATGACCACTGCCATCAGCCCCAATATAATAGTGCGTTTATCCATTGCGTTCCCCCGCTTTGACCGCATCCCACATTGCGTCCATTTCCTCTAGATAAGATTGGTCTGGCGTTTTTCCAAGGGCGGCAAGTTTATCTTCGACACCTTCGAAACGACGGGTAAATTTTGCATTGGCGCTGCGCAAGGCCTCTTCGGGATCGATTTTCAAATGACGCGCCAAATTGGCCATGACAAACATCAGATCACCAAATTCTTCGACCTGTTTGTCATGGGGCAGGGATTGCACCGCCTCGACCAATTCGCCCGCCTCTTCGGTGATTTTATCCAAGACTTCTGTCGTGCTGGGCCAATCAAACCCAACGCGTGCAGCACGTTTTTGCAATTTCGTGGCGCGGGTTAATGCGGGTAGGTTGATCGCAACACCATCCAATGTGCGTGCGGGTGCGTCCCCTTTGGCCGCGCGTTCTGCGGCCTTGATCTTTTCCCAATCGGCGGTTTGTTGGGCGGCGGATTTATCGCGGCTTTCATCGCCAAACACATGGGGGTGGCGATGGATCATTTTATCGGCGATGGATTTGGTCACACTGGCAAAATCAAAATGCCCGTCCTCGGCCCCCATTTGGGTGAAATAGACGACCTGTAATAATAAATCGCCAAGCTCGCCTTCCAGATCATCCATATCGCCCTGTTGGATTGCATCGGCAACTTCGTAAGCCTCTTCAATCGTGTAGGGGGCGATGGTGTCATAGGTTTGTTCAATATCCCATGGACAGCCATTTTCAGGGTCACGCAATCGCGCCATGATTTCCAATAATCGGGGCAAGCCGCCATCGGGATTAAGACAAAGTTCTTGGCTGGCTGAATAATCTTTTGTCATCGAATGTCTTTTCTGCAAATGATAATGCTTGCCCCTATGGTATCGCAAATTTGAACGGAGTCGACACCCCATGCCAGTAATCAACCGCATCGCAGATTATTTTGACGAAATGAAAGGGTGGCGCCAGCATATCCATACCAATCCAGAGGTCGGGTTTGAATGCCATGAAACGGCGGCATTCGTGGCGGATCGTTTGCGCGAATTTGGGGTGGATGATATTTCGACGGGCTGGGCAAAAACCGGTGTGGTGGCCGTGATCAATGGCAAAGGTGATGGTGGCACGATTGCGCTTCGCGCCGATATGGACGCATTGCCAATGCCAGAAGAAACGGGGCTGGAATACGCATCGCAAAACGCGGGGAAAATGCATGCCTGTGGCCATGATGGGCATACGACCATGTTATTGGGTGCGGCGAAATATTTGGCGGAAACCCGTAATTTTTCAGGCCGCGTTGTGTTGATTTTCCAACCCGCAGAAGAAGGCGGCGGGGGTGCAGGTGTGATGGTCGATGAAGGGTTGGTTGAAAAATACGAGATCGATCAGACCTATGCGTTGCATAACCTGCCCAATTTGCCGATTGGGCAATTTGAAACCACACGTGGGCCGATTATGGCGGCGGCGGATGATTTTTCCATTGAAATAAGCGGGCGCGGTGGGCATGCGGCGTACCCCCATGGCACGATTGATCCGATCATCGTGGCCACCCAAATGGTGCAAGCATTTCAATCCATTGTCAGCCGAAATGTTGATCCGATTGACACCGCCGTTTTGACCATCACCCAGATCCACGCAGGCACAACCACAAATGTGATCCCCGAAACCGCGCGATTGGTTGGCACGGTGCGCACGTTTAAATCCGAAGTGAAGGACATGATAAAATCGCGCATGGAAACCATCATGCACAATACTGCCGATGCGTTTGGCGCAAGCGTTTCGATGAAATACAATGATGGCTATCCTGCCACGGTGAACCACGCCGAAGAGGCGGATTTTGCCGCATCGGTTGCGGCGGGTATTGTTGGCGATGATAAGGTCACATCAGATGTGCCACCCAGCATGGGTGCAGAAGATTTCGCCTATTTTTTACAAAAATCAAAGGGTGCGTATTTGTTTGTCGGAAATGGGCCAAGCGCCGGGCTTCACCACACCAAATACAATTTCAATGACGAGGCGGCACCCTATGGCGCGACATTCTTTGCCCGTTTGGTGGAAACCGCACAGCCAGTTTAAGGCGTTTGGCGTTTGCGTGCATTGGGTGTGATATGCGCAAACGCATCGTCGCCATATGATTTGACGACTTCTGTAATCACAACGTGAAAACCGCCATACCATTCGATGTAACGTTTCTTTGCCTCGATATGGGATGGGTGGCGCGAAAACTGTTTCAGCGCGGCCATGTTATCCCAATAATAAATCGAGTTGCGTTTTTTGCCATCTTGGCTGACCCAATTTTCTTTGCCCAGATACCCATCTGTATCTTCTGCCGCTTGCAAGATCAGCGCATCAAGGCGAAAGAATTCATCGTCCAAATTGGTTTCGGTAAAGATGAAATTGGCGGTAAACATGATTATGCCAACGCTGATTTCAACGCCTGTTCCAGATCAGCAATCAAATCATCGGCGTTTTCAATGCCAACGGACAGACGCAACAGGTTGGGCGGCGTGCCGTAATCGGGGCCCTCAACGGTAAAGCGATGCTCGATCAAGCTTTCAACCCCGCCAAGCGATGTGGCGGGCAGGAATAGGTTTGTGCTGGCCGCAACATTTCGGGCTTGGTCCTCTGATCCATTCACACGAATTGATAACATCCCGCCAAATCCACGGGTCATTTGGCGTTTTGCAACATCGTGACCTGGATCATTGGGCAGGCCGGGATATTGAACAGCCTCGATCAGTGGGTGGTTTTCAAAATGTGTGGCGATTTTCAGGGCATTGGCACAGGCCGCATCCCAGCGCACATATAATGTGCGCAAACCGCGCATCAACAACCATGATTCAAAACCGGGCAGGGCGGTGCCCTGTAATTTGCGCACCTCGCGCATGTCTTCCCAACGTGGGTTTTGATCGTTGGTGCATAATACACCCGCCGTCACATCCGAATGACCATTGAGGTATTTTGTCGCCGAATGGAAAACGATATCCGCGCCCAGTTCCAAGGCGCGTGTTGTGGGTGGGGGTGCGGTTGTGGAATCCACCACCAATATCGCACCGTGCGTATGTGCAATACCCGCTACAGCAGCGATGTCTGTTACCGCCCATGTCGGGTTGGTGGGCGTTTCAACCCAGACCATTGCCGTATCATCGCGCATCACATCGCGCAGGCTATCCAAATCTGCGGGTGTGTATTTCGACAGGGTTAAATAACCTTTGTCCTCTTGGCGTTGCATCCAAACCAATACGCCAAAATACATGTTTTCGGGCACCACGATATGTGCCCCCGCTGGCAATGATTCCAAAACTGCACAGGCGGCGGACAGACCAGAATTGAACAGCATCGCATCACCAGCACGTTCAATTTCGGCCAAAACCGTTTCACATTGTAAACATGTTGGCGTGCCATAGCGCGAATAGATATAGCCGCGCGTTTCATAATCATCATCACGCGCATAGGTGGCGGCGGTGTGAATGGGGGCAATGACCGCGCCCGTTACAGGATCAATCTGCCCTGCGGCCTGTGCCGCGATGGTTTCGGGTGACAGGCGGTCATTGCGTTTTTTCATATTGGTTTAACGTCCGCGATAAGGTTCGACATATTGCAATGCCATATCCCAAGGAAAGAAGATCCACGTATCTTGGGATACTTCGGTGATAAAGCTTTGCACCTGTGGGCGTCCCTTTGGTTTGGCGTAAACAGTGGCGAAATGCGCGTTTGGCAACATTTCACGCACCACTTCCAGTGTTTTGCCACTGTCGACCAGATCGTCGATCACCAACACACCTGTACCATCGCCAACCAATTCGGCATCTGGTGATTTTAACACGGTTGCCTTGGATGATTGATCTTGGTGGTCGTATGATTTCACGCTGATGGTATCAACAGTGCGGATATCCAATTCACGCGCCACAATCATTGCAGGGGCCATGCCACCACGTGTGATGGCAACAACTGCTTTCCATTCGCCATCATTGGGACCTTTGCCATCCAGTCGCCATGCCAATGCGCGGCTGTCGCGGTGAAGTTGATCCCAGCTTACGTGGAAACCTTTTTCATGGGGGAGCTGTGTTGTCATTCTTTACGTCCTGTAACGACGTCAATGTCGGGGGCATCTTCGGCCTTCATGCCCACCACGTGATAACCCGCATCAACGTGCAGGTTTTCGCCCGTCACGCCAGATGACAGATCTGACAACAGATACATCGCAGATTTACCAACATCCGCGGTGGATACATTGCGGCGCAGTGGTGAATTCAATTCGTTCCATTTCAGGATATAGCGGAAATCACCAATGCCAGATGCAGCCAATGTTTTAATCGGCCCCGCAGACAGCGCATTCACGCGAATGTTTTTCGGACCCAAATCCATCGCCATATATTTAACGGATGCTTCCAATCCGGCCTTAGCAATGCCCATGACATTATAATGCGGCATCACCATTTCCGCACCGTAATAGGTGAGGGTGAGCAATGAGCCACCATCAGGCATCATTTTTTCGGCGCGCTGGGCAATGGCGGTGAATGAATAAACAGAAATATCCATGGTCATGCGGAAATTTTCCGCACTGGTGTCGACATAGCGCCCGCGCAATTCGTTTTTGTCGGAAAAGCCAATGGCGTGAACGACAAAGTCCAACTTGCCCCATTTTTTCTCTAATGCGGCGAATAATGCGTCGATGGATTCCGCATTGGTAACGTCACATTCTAAAACGGTGTCACAGCCGATGCTTTCTGCCAATGGCAGTACGCGTTTGCCCAATGCTTCGCCCTGATATGAAAACGCCATTTCGGCACCTTGTTCGTGACAAGCCTGTGCAATGCCCCATGCGATGGACTGTTTGTTGGCGACGCCCATAATCAAGCCGCGTTTGCCATCCATTATGCCTTTGCTCATATTTTGACCTTTTCGTTTGTGTTTGCACTGGTTTAATTCATGCGACCCGCTGCATCAAGCATTCTAGTGTCAATTTTGCACTTGTCGCATTGTGGTAACAAACCTAAAGCTATAATCGCGAAAAGATGGAGATCATGCATGTCGGACAGAGCTGGGATTTTTGCGGGCGAAAATCCGTTCGAATTGGTCAAGGATTGGCTGGCAGAGGCGCGCGATGTGGAGCCCAACGATCCCAACGCAATGGCGCTGTCGACGGTGGACAGCACGGGCATGCCAAATGTGCGTGTGGTTTTGTTGAAAGACATCACCGATGATGGATTCGTATTTTACACAAATTACGAAAGCGCAAAGGCGCAAGAGCTGGAATCAGCGGGCAAAGCTGCATTTGTTATCCACTGGAAATCACTGCGTCGCCAAATCCGCGTGCGTGGCACAATTGAAAAATTTGATAACGCAGCGGCGGATGCATATTATGAATCGCGATCCGTGGCCAGCCGCATCGGCGCCTGGGCCAGCGCGCAATCGCGCCCCTTGGAAAGCCGCGAAACATTGCAAAAACGTGTCGATGCGATGCGCCGCGAACATGGTGGCGACCCCAAACGCCCACCACATTGGGGTGGGTATTGTATTACCCCGCAAGAAATTGAATTTTGGGCCGATGGTGCGAACCGTTTGCATGACCGTTTTTTATGGAAACGAGGCAATGTCAAAGACGAATGGAACATTCAACGCCTCAACCCATAGGCGTCAATTCTTTGATATTCTAATAAATTTAAGTAAATTCAAAAAAATTCCGTGCACTTTGACTGGTTTTAGTCTTAAAACGGGCGCAAGGGGATTTCGGTGAAATGATACAGAAGACTGGTAAGATAAAGTGGTTCGACACCGCCAAAGGGTTTGGCTTTGTTGTTGATGACCAAGGTGGGGCGGACATCTTGTTACACGCAAATGTGCTGCGTGATTTCGGGTTAAGCTCGGTTGTAGAAAATTCGGTGATTGTTGCACAGACCGTTGAAACGGAACGTGGGCAACAGGTGACCAAGATCATCTCGCTGGATTTGCCTGATGCGCAATCTGTGCAGAGCGATATGCAAATCCCGCAAGGTGATTTTTCCGCACTGCCATTATTGGCCGCCCGTGCAAAATGGTTTGATAAAACCAAAGGTTTCGGATTTGTGAATGTCTTTGGTTCATCTGATGATATATTCTTACATGTAGAAGTGCTACGCGCTTATGGCATGGCAGAGTTACAACAAGGTGAAGCAATTGCGATTAAAATTTCGGATGGCCCTCGGGGCAAAATGGTTGTCGAAGTCCGCCCTTGGGATTTTGCCGCCCCTCGCTAGCATCTTTATCGCGCTGTGTTTAACCAGCGCGGCATTTGCAAAAACATGTACAGTTGATGTTGTAAACCTGCGTTGGGATGGGGGCGCAGTGCGTTTTCAATCCGAAGTGGTGGATACAGTCGAAGAACGCGCACAAGGGTTGATGCATCGTGAATCGATGGCGCGATATTCTGGTATGTTATTTGTATATGATCGCCCACAACCCGTGGCATTTTGGATGGAAAACACATTGATCCCTCTCGACATGTTGTTTTTTGATTCCGCAGGGCGTTTGCAACATATCCATGAAAATGCCGTGCCATTGGATCGCACCAGCATTTATGGAGGTGAATCGATTCAATATGTTTTGGAAATTAATGGTGGTATGGCGGCGAAATTACGTATTCCTGAGGGCGCAGAAATCCAGCACCCGTCAATTTTAAATGAATTTGCCGCCTGGCCATGCAAGGAAATGCAATAAGGCGCGTTTTAGGGCTTTTCAATCCTGCAGGAGTTTTGTAAACGCTGCATCAGTCGGGGCGTGGCGCAGTCTGGTAGCGCACTTGTTTTGGGTACAAGGGGTCGTTGGTTCGAATCCAGCCGTCCCGACCATTTTCAAAAATCACAGTTGAACCGTTGCATCACGCAATATGTTCACTGTGATTTTTTGCTTTTGGAATGACTTTTGCGCCAATGAATTGTCATCAAAGTGTTACGGTTTGCGGATATTCTAAAAAACTGTGATTCAACCACAACATGTTGATAACTGTTGTCGGTTTTGCCCATCAAATTGCTATCCCTGCTAAAACATTCACTAAATTTTAACTGACGTTTACGTCCCGTTGCTAATTCGTTCACCGCATCTTGTGGATAGGTTTCTGTCAATAACAAAATCTTGAAAAAATCTGAATATTTCCGTTGACCGATTCAACGTGATCGTACACTTTGTGCAGGCAGCAAACGCAAACACAACATCTGGTGTATCACAACAAGTGGTGCGCAATTATTTGAAACCGCCAAGGGGGCTAAGACGTCGGTTAACGACGCTGGAGTCGCGGGCAATATTAGTGACCAATAGGGGCAGCAATGAAAATTGAACGTCGTTTTACGCAAGAAAACAAAGACGCATACGCAGATATCGCATTTCACAAAACTACGTCTGAAATCCGCAACCCTGACGGGTCTGTGGTTTTTTCTTTGGACGATGTAGAAGTTCCAGAATCATGGAGCCAGGTCGCCGCTGATGTGATTGCACAGAAATATTTCCGCAAAGCGGGCGTATCCGCGGATTTGGTGAAAATCAAAGAAGACGACGTTCCAGAATTTTTGTGGCGCTCTGCACCAGCGGACGGCAAGCAAGTTAAATCAGGCGATGTGTATTCTGGTGAAACATCATCCAAACAAGTGTTCGATCGTCTTGCAGGTGCTTGGGCATATTGGGGTTGGAAAGGTGGCATGTTTGATTCTGAATCAGATGCGCGTGCCTATTACGATGAAATGCGTTTCATGTTGGCCAACCAAATGGCCGCACCAAACAGCCCACAGTGGTTTAACACAGGTTTGCACTGGGCATATGGCATTGATGGCCCATCACAAGGGCACCATTACGTTGACTACAAAACAGGCGAGCTGACAAAATCGACCAGCTCTTATGAACATCCACAGCCACACGCGTGTTTCATCCAATCTGTTGGTGATGATTTGGTGAACGACGGTGGCATCATGGATTTGTGGGTGCGCGAAGCACGTCTGTTTAAATACGGCTCGGGCACTGGCACCAACTTTTCCTCCCTGCGTGGTGCGAACGAGTCGCTTGGCGGCGGCGGTAAATCATCTGGCTTGATGTCCTTCCTGAAAATTGGGGACAGGGCCGCCGGCGCCATCAAGTCGGGTGGCACAACACGCCGCGCTGCAAAAATGGTGATCTGTGATATGGACCACCCAGATGTAGAAGAATTCATCAGCTGGAAAGTGAAAGAAGAGCAAAAGGTTGCATCCCTTGTTGCCGGTTCAAAATTGCACGAAGTGAAATTGAACGAAATTTTTGAAGCGATCCGCACATGGGATGGTGCAGAGGACGGCGCATTTGATCCTAAATCAAACGCAGCATTGAAAGCGGCAATTAAATCCGCGAAAAAATCAATGATCCCGGAAACATATGTAAACCGAGTGTTGCAATACGCACGCCAAGGTTATTCATCCATTGAATTCCCAACATATGACACCGATTGGGATTCAGAGGCATACGTGACCGTTGCTGGGCAAAATTCAAACAACTCTGTGCGCGTCACAGATGCGTTTTTGAAAGCAGTCAAAGCAGACGCCGATTGGGAATTGATCCGCCGCACCGATGGCAAAGTTGCCAAAACGGTCAAAGCACGCGATCTGTGGGAAGAAGTTGGCCACGCGGCATGGGCATGTGCCGATCCGGGTGTGCAATATCACGACACAATCAACGCGTGGCACACATGCCCAGAAGACGGCGCGATCCGTGGTTCGAACCCGTGTTCTGAATATATGTTCCTTGATGATACGGCCTGTAACCTTGCATCCATGAACCTGTTGAAATTCTATCAAAACGACACGTTCATGGCCGACGATTACATGCACGCCTGTCGTTTGTGGACAATGACATTGGAAGTGTCTGTTTTGATGGCACAATTCCCATCACCTGAAATTGCAGAGCGTTCATATAAATTCCGTACATTGGGTCTGGGTTACGCCAATATCGGTGGCTTGTTGATGAACATGGGCTTTTCATACGACAGTGATGAAGGGCGTGCATTATGTGGTGCGTTGACCGCTGTCATGACAGGTGTGTCATATGCAACATCCGCCGAAATGGCCAAAGAGTTGGGGCCATTCCCAGGATATGCGAAAAACGCACAGCATATGTTGCGTGTTATGCGTAACCACAAACGTGCGGCATTTGGCAAAAAAGCAGGCTACGAGGGGTTGGAGGTGAAACCAGTTGCACTGGATCACAAAAACTGTCCTGATAAAATCTTGTCCGAATTATCCAAAACCGTCTGGGAGGAAGCAGTCGCGCTGGGCGAACAGCATGGCTATCGCAACGCACAGGTGTCTGTTATCGCGCCAACAGGTACAATCGGTCTGGTTATGGATTGTGACACCACAGGGATCGAGCCAGATTTTGCATTGGTGAAATTCAAAAAATTGGCCGGTGGTGGTTATTTCAAAATCATCAACCAATCGGTTCCTGCGGCATTGGCAAAACTTGGCTATGGCACGGCACATTCCGAGGAAATCGTTTCATATGCGGTGGGTCATGGTTCCATGGGCAATGCGCCTGACATTAACCACACCACGCTGACAGGCCATGGTTTTGGCAAGGCGGAATTGGATAAAATCGAAGCGGCATTGCCAACAGCATTTGATATTCGTTTCGTGTTCAACCAATGGACATTGGGCGAAGATTTCTGCAAAGGCACATTGGGCATTCCAACGGCATTGTTGAACGACCCATCATTTGATTTGCTGACACATCTTGGGTTTAGCAAAAAACAAGTTGAGGCCGCGAATAATCACATTTGTGGTACGATGACACTGGAAGGTGCTCCGCATCTGAAAGAAGAGCATTACGGTGTGTTTGATTGCGCCAATGCATGTGGCAAAATCGGGACACGCTATTTGTCCGTGGACAGCCACATCACCATGATGGCAGCGGCCCAATCGTTTATCTCTGGTGCGATTTCAAAAACCATCAACATGCCAAATGATGCAACAATCGAAGAATGCCAAGCGGCATATGAATTGTCTTGGTCATTGGGGGTAAAGGCAAACGCGCTTTATCGTGATGGATCGAAATTGTCACAACCATTGTCTGGTGCATTGATCGAAGATGATGATGACGACATCGAAGAAGCGTTGATGGACGCACCTGCAGGGGATCGCGCACAAATCTTGGCTGAAAAGATTGTCGAGAAAATCGTGATCAAAGAGGTGCAAAAACGCAGCCGTGAAAAACTGCCAGAGCGCCGCAAGGGTTACACCCAAAAGGCCATCGTTGGTGGGCACAAGGTTTACTTGCGCACTGGTGAATATGAAGACGGCAAAATCGGTGAGATTTTCATTGATATGCACAAAGAGGGTGCGGGTTTCCGCGCCATGATGAACAACTTTGCCATCGCGGTTTCTGTTGGGCTTCAATACGGTGTGCCATTGGAAGAATTCGTTGATGCGTTCACATTCACACGTTTCGATCCCGCTGGCATGGTTCAGGGCAACGACAGCATCAAAAATGCGACATCCGTTTTGGATTACATTTTCCGCGAATTGGCCGTGTCATATTTGGATCGCACAGACCTTGCGCATGTGAAGCCAGAAGGCGAGAGCTTTGACACATTGGGTCGTGGTGTGGAAGAGGGTGCATCAAATGTGCAAAACCCGTCCGAAGAAAACCTGGCAGTGATCAAACAAGTGTCATCATCGGGTTATCTGCGCAAGCGTTTGCCACAAGAATTGATGGTGCTGCAAGGTGGACAATCACAATTGTTCACAGGTGACACAGGCGTTGCCACCGAGTCCGTCGCAACAGAAGCCGTTGCCGCCGCCGTTGTGGAAACAGCAGCCATGCCAAAATTGGACGAACGTGCCAAAGCAAAAATGCAAGGCTATGAAGGGGACGCATGTGGCGATTGTGGGAATTACACTTTGGTGCGCAATGGCACCTGTATGAAGTGTAACACCTGCGGCGCGACAAGCGGTTGTAGCTAAGCATCAGCATGCCCCGATCTAATGGCGGGGCATGCGACGAATACGCGGTGAATATCACCGTGAAACAAGGTTCGGGGCGGGTGCGCTCGCCCCAGCGTTTTCAGGCCGCAGGCATAGATCGGTACCGAGCAGTACAACGATGAGCCTGAAAATCTAACTAGGGGGATTTCGATCCCCCTATTTTTTTGTCTGAATTTTGGGTGTCAGCGGGGCAGCGATTCAATCGCTTTTATCATCGCCGCACGTGTGCGTTTGGCCACGGACACGTTTTGGCGTTTTTCATCCTGTGTCAGATGCGCAAAGACAAGTGTGGTTTCACCGCGTTTTGCCCAGCCAACAAACCAGCCCCAGCCGCGATCATAATCAAACCCACCCGATGATTTGCGCGGATATGCAGAACCAGTTTTACCCCAGACCTGCCAGCCGTGATTGGCGGGAAATTCAGTGACGATTGCCAAGGTTTTTTCAATCGCGCCCCGATCCACGGGGAGATCATAGGCAATCAGTTTTGATAAAAACTGTACCTGTTCACGCGGAGATATTTGCAATGATGAATTGATCCAACCCCGTTCCAACCCGTTGTTTTTGTCCACGTCGCCAGACAGATCAGCGTTGCCAAATCCAAAATCGCGGGCGTATTGTTCGATGCGTGCTTGTCCCAATGATTTAGCGATTTTCTGGGAATACCAGACCACGGAATATTGCAACCAACGCGCAGGCGTTGTGTTGGTTTTCCAATTGGCACCACCCCAGGCAACATATCCATCGCGATATGGGATGCTGGGCGTTTGTGCATCAATCAAAAACCCGGCATCAAACCCCATCACGGCAAGTGGTATTTTGAATGTGGATGCGGGCGTATATCGTTGATCACAACCACCGGTTTCGCGGATAACCTCACCCGTATTATGGTTGGCTATCAATTGACAAAGCGTATCGCCCATCGCCGCTTTCGTGGTTGATAGTGCAATCAAAATTGTTGCTGTGACCATTTTCATGAGGCGATTTTCTTGCGCTTTGCGCGATAATAAAACAACGCGATGGCAATTAAGGCGAAAATGCCAAATCCCCCGTTTATTGTTGCCGTTGTTGAAAGTGATGAAATTTCTGCAATCGCGCCCAGAACAACCGCACCCAATGCGGTGACAGACATGGCAACAACGACCCAAATGCTCATGACGCGCCCACGCATATTATCGGGCAGATCGGTTTGAATTGACGCTTGCAGTGTTACACCCATATGCGTTGCGCAAAACCCCAAGATCGACACCGCGATAATCGCAACGCCCCACGATTGGGTATTGCCCAAAATGGCCACAAATATCATTGCGACAAGGGCGATGGCCATTGTGATGGGATTGATAACGGTAATGGGCTTGGCGTTTCCCAACCCTTTGAGCAAAGCAGAGATCAGCGACCCCGCACCAATTGCGGATGTCATCTGTCCAAAACCAACCGCGCCGCGCGCAAACATGCCATCGGCAATCACGGGCAGCAGTTCCATCGTACCGCGCACAGAAAATGACATAACCGAAATCAATACCAGCGCGGATATGATGCTGGGACGGTTTGCAATGTATTTCAATCCTGTTTGAAATGCGGTGAAGAAACTTTCTGGTGCGGATTGTGGAGCATTGCGCGGTTGTAGTCGGTGAATGATTGCAAGGCTTGGTAGGTATAGAACCAGCGTCACCATAAGGGTGATCGGAATGCCCACCAGTTCGATTAAAATACCACCAATGGCAGGGCCGATTAACCGCGCGACGTTAAAATTAATTGCGGCCAGCGCCACAACAGAGCTTACGTCATGGCGTTCCACCAATCGTGGCGCCATCGACAAACGCACAGGATGATGCGCTGATGCCACGATCCCAACCGCAAGCGCCACCGCGCCAAGCAATATTGGTGTGGCAAATCCAAACAGGCTGGCCAATAACAGCGCAAGGGTACAGCACATCATGCCAATATTGGTTAGGTAATTTGCAACCTTAATATTGGCGCGATCCACCCAGACGCCAAAAAATGGGCCGCTGAACAATGTTGGAAACATGGATAGGCTGGCGATGACACCAACAAAACCAGCGGAATGGGTCAGATCCCATGCAAGCCAGCCGATGACCACGCGCAAAATCCACATGCCATTCACCGCACATGCGCCGCCCAAAAAATATAGGCGAAAATCAGAATGTCGTAATGCGGCTAGGTTCATGATTCTGGTCTAGGGGAAATCGCGTCAAAGACCAATGCTGATTTTATCCCTGCCAAAAGAAACGCCCAGAGAAACGACACTAGGATATCGTAGTCTCTGGGCGTTGCCAGGTCCCAGCTCTTGAGCGAACAACCGTTTGGGGGGGGTAAACGGTTGAAAGAGCGAAAGAACCTTAACTGTTCTGCGCTTTCGCGCGATCCTTTGAAGCCTTGGTGATTTGAGCAATCAAATCACTGTGCTGAATTTGATGATATACTAATGTTAATGCAAGCCCCACCGCCATAAACCCTGAAATTGCCATCATGCTGGCCAAGGTATTGTCATTAATAACAACGAAAGGCACCAATACAACCATCAAAACGGATGCGGCGAAAATCGGCAAAAGTGCTCTGATTGTGGTGAATGAAATTCGACCCATACTTGTTACTCCTAAAATAATAAAATCACCCCTTGTGTAGTTTCCATATGGAAATTTAATTTCATTTTTAAAGGCGGTTTTTGTTAATTTGTTTTAAAATTTCAGTGTTGTGAATATTAAATGCCTTAACTTCGCTTTTAGATTGTTTTGAATGGGTTGTCAGTACCTTAACACGATTTAAATACGCGAAACTTTTGCACTGTATTTTCGATGCAATGGTGATAATTGCAAAGACAAAAGGTTTGGGTGCGAGAATGGAAACGAGTGGGCTAGCGCTTGAAAATGTGGTTTTGTCGGTGCACGGCAAAGCGGTATTGAATAATGTTTCATTTCACGCGGATGAAAAACGTATCGGTCTGATCGGAGCGAATGGTTCAGGTAAATCCACGCTTGCACGGGTGATTTTGGGTCTGTTGCAGATCAATTCGGGTGAATTGCGTGTGCATGGTGTTGATATTTGGAAGGATCGCAAGGCGGCGTTAAAAACCGTTGGGATGTTGTTTCAAAACCCGGATCACCAAATCATTTTCCCCACCTGCGAAGAAGAAATTGCATTTGGGTTAACCCAACTGGGCCAATCCAAGGAAAAAGCACGCCGCGCAGCACTTGAAATTTTAGCGCGATTTGGGCGCGCCGATTGGGCCAGCCGTTCTACCCATGATTTATCCCAAGGTCAGCGCCATTTTCTGTGCCTGTTATCGGTCTTGGTGATGCAGCCTAAATTGTTGGTATTCGATGAACCCTATGCCGGGTTGGATTTGCCAACATCCATCCAATTGCATCGCAGCATCGATGCGTTGGAACAGCAGGTGGTGTTGATCACCCATGATATGGATGTTTTGGCGGATTTTGATCGTGTGATCTGGTTGGATCACGGCGAAATTGCAGGTGATGGGAAACCGTCAGATATCATTCCCAAATATATCGCCGAGATGACAACGCGTGCAGGGGAAACGGATGCTTAGCCTGACTTTACCCGTGATAAGTTGGGCGCATCGTATCCCTGCATGGATAAAGCTCGCGTTTTTGGTTGTGATTTCGTTTGCGATGTTTCCTGTGCGCGATATCACGATATTGCTGTCGATTGTGGGCATCGTAAGCTCTTTATACCTTACACTTGGCGCGATGGCCTGTGCGCAGGGTTTAAAAATGCTAAAACCTTTGGCGTGGATGATGGCGATTTTGCTGATCTATCATGTGTTGACGGGGCAAACAGGCGAAGGTGTGCGCATCACATTAAAAATGTTTGCGCTGGTCGGGTTGGCAAATTTTGTGACCATGACAACGCGGCTGGACGATATGATTGGGGTTGTGATGGTGTTGTTGTCGCCGCTAAAAATGCTGGGGATTAATACGCGATCCATTGCGTTGGCCTTTGCGATGGTCATCCGCTTTACCCCTGTTTTATTTCAAAAAAGTTCTGATATTGCCATGTCTTGGCGTGCACGCAGCCCCAAACGTGTTGGATGGCGGGTTGTGCTCCCGCTATGTTTTGTGGCAATTGACGACGCAGAACATATATCAGAGGCTTTGCGCGCACGTGGCGGCGTGACATCGCACCATTAAGGGACAAAAATGGAACGGAATCTTACTTTTATTGCGCTATTCGCGGCACTGATTGCGGTGCTGGGTTTGTTACCAAAACTTACGCTTGGATTTGGCGTGCCAATCACGGCGCAATCATTGGGTGTGATGTTGGCGGGTACCGTTTTGGGTGCAAAACGTGGATTTTTGGCGGCGTTGTTATTTGTCGGGCTTGCCATCGTTGGCTTGCCAATTTTGGCAGGCGGTCGCAATGGGTTAGAAGCAATTCAATCACCATCGGTTGGATTTTTCCTTGGCTTTCCGATTGCGGCATTTGTGACAGGACTGGTCGTCGAACGCGCCAAAGATATGAATATCATGATCGTTGGTGTGATTGGATCAATCATCGGTGGCGTGGTTGTTTTGTATATTTTGGGTGTTTTGGGATTGGCATGGAAGCTGGAAAAAACATTTGCAGAAGCTTTGCTTCTGGTCACAGCGTTCATTCCAGGCGATGCGGTGAAGGCACTGCTGGCAGGCATTGCGACACAGGCGATATACAAAGCACGCCCGAATGCGGTGATGTCAAGAACCTAACACCAACGCGGTACCCAATCCGCCAGCGGCGGCAATGGCGGCCAATCCTGTGCCGCTATTTTTTTGTGTCAAATCGTGAAATAATCGCACTGCCAAAATTGCGCCTGATGCCCCGATTGGATGTCCACGCGCCAATGCGCCCCCTTTGATATTTACCGTATCTGGGTTTAATCCCGCGCCATCAACACAGGCAATTGTTTGCGCGGCGTAAGCCTCCATAATTTCAGATTGGGTAATGTCTTGTGGCGATAGGCCAATGGATGCAAGCGTTGCGTTAATCGCATCAATGGGGACCAGTGCAGGTTGGGATGAATCACCGCCCAATGTGACACCACCAATGATGTTCAATGCGCGTGGATTGCCCAGCGATTTTAGCATCTGTTCGGATACAACCAAAACAAACGCCGCTGCATCTGCATTGATTGCGGTATTGGCGGCGGTCACATCACCCACGATCGGTTTTGCACGTTGGCACAGGGTTTGGGACAATGCGCGGGTAAACCCATCATCAATTTGGGTCGTTTGTCCGATGGGTACAATTTCACGTCGTAATTCTGTGCGGTTTGCCATTGCCTTTGCATGGCTGTTCATTGCCCAGTTATCTTGGCGCATACGCGAAATATTCAATGCGTTTGCTGCCACATGCAGATCTGGGTCCTGGTCTGAAAAGGGGCTAAACGCGGGGCGATCATATGGGATGGGTGGCGCACCGTTTTTACCTTGTACCATACGAATGGGGCGCATGGATGCACTTTCAGCGCCACCGGCGATAATTGCGTTGGCGTGGCCCGATTGGATCATCCGGGCTGCGAGCAATATTGCATCCAAACCACCAACGCATTGGCGATCAATTGTTAAACCGGCCACCGCATTTGGCAAACCGGCCGCTTGGGCCGCCATACGTGCAGGATTACCCCCACCATAAAGCGCATTGGACAGAATGATTTCATCAATCTGGTTGGATTCAATCGGCGTTTCATGCAAACAAGCACGGATCACTGGTGCAGCCAAATCATGCAATGCGATATCGGCAAAGGCACCATTTTGCGCCATAACCGCGCTTCGCTTTGCCGCGATGATATAGGCGTTTTTGCTCATGTCATTCGATCCTTGATCATCGCAGTGATGCGGCGATAATCGGTTTTCCCCGATGGCAAGATTGGCCAATCGTTCAGCGTGAATATACATCGTGCAGACAGATGTTTTACACCCCGCACCCGCCCATTCCCCATAATCGCACAGGCAAGTTGATGCCCACGCAACACATCGGGCAGGGCGACAACAGCAACATGTTCGATGCTGCCAATCGCCAAAATGGCACGTTCAATGTCATCAAGATGTACAAGTTGATCTGCGATATTCACGGCGCGATCACGCCGCCCTGTGATAAACAAATTTCCCGCGTCATCAAAATGGCCAAGCTCGCCAACATCAACAAAACCATCACTGCCAGCGATTATTTGATCTGATGAAAGATAACGTTCACCGATCATCGGGCTGTGTACGAAGATGCCACCGTCGCGGATTTGCACCGTGACGCCAGCATAAGGTTTGCCAACCGATCCAAGGGGCGTGTTGGCGTCACTGATGGTGATAAAACTGGTTTCCGCCGCGCCATAAAAAACGCGTATTTTCGCATTTGGAAAATGACGGGTGATCAATTCATGACCGGTTGCATTTAACGCACCACCACCAATGAAAATGGATGTGACATTGGGGTGTGTTTCGATGTGTTTGCACAGAAGTTTAAGCTGTGTCGGGGTGGCGTAAATGACGTTGATATCGTATTTTGAAAGATCGCTGCGCGGTGTCAGGAATGCGATTTGAGCGCCAATATTCGCAGCCTCTGTCGCGCCATAAAACGCAAGCGAATGTGAAAGATCACCCAATACCGCCACGCGATCCGATGTTGTGATACCTTGGCGTTCAAAGCTGTAAATCCAGCTTTTGGTGCGGCGTAAAATGGCCTTGGGCGTGCCTGTAGTACCACCGCTAAATGTGATGAAATGCGTTGATTCATGTTCGGGCAGCGGAGTAGAAGAGGGAGCACAGGGCGTATCCAATATCACGAATTCATCGGATAGGTTTTGCGCAATCTCAACACTGGCAACGCCACACATACGCCCAGTGGACAAAACCCCAAAGAATGCAGCCATCGCATGTATGGGATCGCGCAAGCAAATCACCACATACACTTCCCGCGCCAGTGCATTCGCCCACAAAGCATACCCCGATTGAAGCGGTATATTCTGTGCCCATCGCATCGGTTTTGTGGTCAAATTAATTGTCATGGTGATAAATGTCTAAACCGCGCGGCAATCAGGTGCAATCACAGCCTTGGCAGCGCGGGCGAATCTGGCTAAACCCTGTGGAGCGCAAACAGCAGGACAATCCGATGACATTTCCAAACACGTTCCCCGAAAAAACCGTAATGGCCGAATTGGCGGCATCGATGTTGCTTGAAATTGATGCAGTCAAGTTTCGACCAGAAGAGCCTTATAAATTTGCCTCTGGTTTGGCATCACCCGTTTATATTGATTGTCGCAAATTGATCAGCTATCCGCGTATCCGGTCCGCGTTGATGGATTTTGCGGTGGCAACATTGTATCGCGATGTTGGATTTGAACAATTTGATGCCGCCGCAGGTGGTGAAACAGCGGGTATTCCTTTTGCCGCGTGGATTTCCGAGCGGATGGGGTTGCCCATGCAATATGTGCGCAAAAAACCCAAAGGTTATGGCCGCGATGCACAGATTGAGGGTGATATTTCCGAAGATCAGCGTGTATTGTTGGTGGAAGACTTGACCACCGATGGCGGGTCAAAATTAATGTTTGCCGAGGCTATCCGCAAAGCGGGTGCGAAATGTGACCATACATTGGTTGTGTTTTATTACGATATTTTCAAGAACACCCATGAAATGCTGGCCGAAAATGGGTTGAAGCTGCATTATTTGGTTACGTGGTGGGATGTTTTGAAGGTTGCGCGCGATCAGGGCAAATTCAGTGCCGATAAATTGGATCAGGTGGAGGCATTTTTGAATGCGCCGCTGGAATGGTCAGCGGCACATGGCGGTGTTTCTGAATTACCTGTTTCGAAATAATCGGCACGCGCGGTTAATTGAGATCGCGCAGCCGTGTTTCAAGGTTATCTAAACGTTCAAGCGCATGGGTTAGCGTGGATTTTAGGCTGGCAATTTCACCAAGCGTATCATTCACACCTTCTGGTCGATCAAAGCTTTGCGCGACATTTTCGGTTCCGTTTGCTTCGCCATTGATCAGCCAAATAATGGAAACGTTCAACAGACCCGCCAGCATTTGAATACGGTTCGCACGCGGTTCGACAGTGTCGTTTTCCCATGCCTTCACGGTTTTCTTCTTCACGCCCAACTTTTCGGCCAGCGCAGTGGTGGTCAGCCCCTTGGCATTGCGCGCCGCTTCGAGACGATCACCGAATGTGGCGACATCTTCGTTGAAAAATTCCGTGCTGTCTGGTTTTTGATTGGTCAAGGGGGACTCCGATAATGTGTATTTCGTTTGTCTTGGGCACAGACCTAACGTGACAGTGGTTGGTTTGTAAACCGTAGCTATTTTTAACTTTGCCAAATCTGTGAAAAAATGCTGGATGATAGGCGTCAGGTTTGGTTGAATTTGCGTAACCAATTGGAGAATTTCAAATGACAGTATGGCCAGATGATGTGGTGCTTGAGGGTAAGCTTGTAAAGTTAGAGCCGCTTTGCATGGCGCATTGTGACGATTTGAAAGCAGCGTCTGCGGATGGGGAGTTACATAAATTGTGGTACACATGGGTGCCTGCCCCCGATGGCGTCGCAGATGAAATTGATCGCAGGCGGGCATTGCGCAAAATGGGTTCAATGCAACCATTTGCGATCATTGATCAATCCAGCGGGCATGCCGTTGGCATGACGACATTTATGAATATTGACGCCCAGAACAAACGAGTGGAAATCGGATCGACATGGTATCGCAAAGCGGTGCAACGATCAGGCATCAATACGGAATGTAAACTGTTAATGTTGACCCATGCATTCGAGACGCTTGACTGCATCGCGGTTGAATTTCGCACCCATGTTGTGAATTTGCAAAGCCGCCGTGCGATTAAGCGATTGGGCGCAAAACCAGATGGGATTTTGCGCAATCATATGAAGATGGCGAATGGTACGCTACGCGACACGGCCGTTTATTCCATCATCAACAGTGAATGGCCAACGGTAAAAGCGCATTTGGAATGGCAATTGGCCAAGCCGCGCGCGTAGTAATTTGGATATTTAAAACATTTGGAGTTGGGGGCGTTATGCCCCCAAGCAAAGTTATGGTGCGATAATGGGTTGCGCTGCCAACGTGGATTTTTTCAGGGGAACGTCTTTGAACGTTGATCCGTGGTTGAACCAGCTTTTGGGGGCAGGAGCCCCCCAGAGTGTTTGGCGTTGAGGATCCTTGAGATCCCATTTGATCGGTTCAAGGTCTGGATCAACGGTTTGATAATCAGAGCAATAGATTTCTGTGCGATGCCCATCTGGGCAAAGAATATATAGGAAAAACGCGTTGGAAATTCCGTGGCGACCTGGGCCGCGCTCGATATTCGCCACATAGCCCGTTGTTGACATCAGATCGAGCAGATCGATGATGTTAAGCGGTGTAGGAACCCAGAAAGCCAGATGATGCAGGCGCGGCCCTGTACCATTGGTAAAGGCCACATCATGAACGCCACCTTTGCGATGCATCCATGCGGCCCATTTGCGCCCTGTTTCTTCGTCCGCTGTGTATTCCGTGGTGCGAAAGCCAAGGTTATTCCACCAATCCACCGATGCATCCACGTCTGGTGAAAAATAATTGAAATGATCAATGCGCAATGGTTTTACGCCGTGATAGAGTTTGTATTTCTGATGGATTGGATCAAGGCGATCCATGTGGTGATAAAATTCGATTGGCATGCCCATGTTATCATGGGTGCGCAATGTGCGGCCCTGATGTGGGCGGGTGATCCATTCAACCTTATGACCAATTTTTTGGAAATATTTTTCGGCCTCGTCCAGATCGGATTCAGAGAATACTTTGAAGCCGCAAACATTCACGCAAGGTGTTTCACCTTTCATCAGTATCACACAGTGATGACCGCGTTCTTCCATTGCGCGCAGATAGATATGGGTGCTGTCTTGGTGGGTGATTTGCAATCCTAAAGTATCAGCATAAAACGCCGAAGACGCAGCAAGGTCAGTGACAACCAATTCAATATGCGAGAGGCGGATTGTATTGAACGGGGGATAAAGTACGGGTGCTGGTAGTGACATGTTTTCTCCTTAGCCGCCCAATTTAGGGATGCGATGTTCTGTCATTGCGAATGCAATATTTTTTGTTTCCATGTAAAAATCAAACGACCAATCGCCACCATCGCGCCCAATGCCGGATGCCTTGGTACCACCAAACGGGGCCGGAAGGTGGCGGGTGTTTTCAGAGTTAACCCAGATCATGCCTGCTTCGAGCGCATCTGAAAAACGCAATGCGCGTGTAACATCGGATGTCCACAAATAACCTGTCAGCCCGTATTCCGTGTCATTGGCGATTTCCAATGCCTCTGCTTCGTCTTTGAAGGGAATTGCTGTAAGCACGGGGCCAAAGATTTCTTCGCGTGCGATGCGCATGTTGTTGTTTGCATTGGTAAATAGAGTTGGCGCCACATAACAGCCAGTGGTGTAATTATCGGGGCGTCCACCGCCTGCAGCAACGGTTGCGCCTTCGTCCTTGCCGATTTGCAGATATTCCAGCACCTTTTGTTCGTGTTCTGGGTGAATCAGCGGGCCAACCGTGGTGTTTGGATCAAGGGGATGACCGACGGTGATGTTTTTTGCCTTTTTTGCGACCATCTGAGTGAATTTGTCATAGATTGTATCTTGGACCAGCAGGCGTGACGATGATGTGCATCGCTCGCCATTTAGCGAATAAATCATAAAGACGGCTGCATCCGCTGCGCGTTCCAAATCGGCATCATCAAACACCACAACGGGGTTTTTACCGCCGAGTTCAAAATGAAACCGTTTCAACGTTTCGGATGCTTGTTGCATGATATATGTGCCAGTGCGGCTCTCGCCGACAAAACCGATGGCCTTGATATCGGGATGTTCGGTGAGCGCACGACCCGCATCTTCGCCCATCCCATTTACAAGGTTCCAAACACCTGCTGGCAGGCCGGATTCCTCGGCGATTTCAAGAAGGATACGTGCCGTTATTGGTGAAAATTCAGCGGGTTTATGCACCACGGTGCACCCTGCGGCCAATGCAGGTGCAATTTTCCAAGTGGACAACATGAACGGTGTATTCCAAGGCGTAATAATTCCAACGGGGCCTATGGGTTTGCGGTTGGTGACGTTTAATTGCCCAGGTGCATAAAGGGATTGCCCATCACGAGCGGTTAAACATTTATCGGCGAAAAATCGAAAATTGGCCGCACCGCGCAATGCGGCCTTGGACATAAATCGCAATGATTGACCGGTGTCGATACATTCCATGAATGCAATTTCTTCGGCGCGTGCCTCGATCCCATCTGCAATTTCATGAAGGATTTTTGCGCGATCTTTGGCGGGGAAATCCGCCCATTCTTTGAACGCAGCCATTGCGGTTTTCGCCGCCAAGTCGATATCACCAACAGTTCCGCGTGCAACATTGCAAAGCGGTTTAAGATCAACAGGTGAAATGGTTTCGAATGTTTCGCCATCACCGCCATCCATATCTTTGCCACCGATACGGTTTTGGATACCCGTGTCGCGAAAACGCTGAAGGTATTTTTCGGCCTTTTGAAGATTTGTTGCCAAGTCGGACATAGCGGAACCTTTTATTTGGATTTCAGACGAGGATGAATTGTGTTTCTTTTCCACGTTGTTGTGGGATCGATTTCGCGCATTTCCATCGACAGGGCGAAATAGGGTTCGTTGATTTCAATCGCTAGATATTTTTCCACGGCCGCAAAAATATGATCGCCTGCGCGTTTGCGGGTTTCAGTATCGCGCCCCGATCCCACGCTGACGGTAAGATGGATAAATGCATTTTGAGGATGCAAATCGGCAATGGCGAAGTGATCGCAACGATGTGTGCGCACTCGCACGCCCCCAAGGGGAAAAACATCAGTTTCGAGTGCGGCGATCCGTGTGATTTCGCACAGGCCTTGCAGGTTGATGCGGCTCTCTAGATTGGCGGAATATTCTAGCGAAAAATGAGGCAAGATATCACCATTGATAGTTTGATTCTGGCTTGACTGTATTTTATTTAACATGTTAAGTAAATGGAGAAAATACCAAATATGATGGAGCAATAGATGCGGCTAATTTCGTTTTTCAAAAATGGTGAAAGCCGTGCAGGCGCAGTTATTGATGATCGTGTTGTCGATTTGACCGTGCAATTTGGTGTGAAATCTGTGCGTGATTTATTGGATATCGGAACACTGGAAGATGTTTCAAAATCGGCTGCACAGGCAGCAACAGATTATGATCTTGATGATGTTGATCTGGATATTCCCGTGCCAAACGCGCGTAAAATTTATTGTGTTGGCGTGAACTATATGAATCGCAATGCCGAATACAAAGACAATTCCGATGCTCCCAAATATCCCAGTTTATTTGTGCGAAATCCGATGTCTTTTTCCGCGCATGGACGGGATATTTTGATCCCGCCAGAATCCGAACAATTGGATTACGAAGGGGAAATTGTTTTGGTGATTGGCAAAAAGGGCCGGCGTATATCACAAGACGCTGCGATGGATCATGTGGCTGGATTGACGATTATGAACGAGGGTTCAATTCGCGATTGGATTCGTCATGGCAAGTTCAACGTAACACCCGGGAAAAACTGGGATCGTTCAGGGGGGATGGGACCTTGGATCGAAACAGACTTGTCTGAAATTGATATCGAAAACTTGATGGTTGAAACCCGTGTGAATGGTGAAATTCGCCAAAAAGATACCACCGCGAGCATGGCGTTCCCATTTAAACGGATTATTGAATATGTATCCAATTTTGGCACGTTATTGCCGGGCGATATTATCGCGACTGGGACACCAACTGGTTCTGGTGCAAGGTTTGATCCACCGATTTGGCTACGAGAGGGTGATGTGGTTGAAGTATCGGTCGAAGGTGTTGGAACCCTGTCTAATACCGTTGCAAAAGAGGTGATATAATCATGTCTGATGCGGGGATGCGATCCATCAAACAATCGGTTCCGATCGCGTTGTTGCGCGCACGTGAAGCGGTGATGGCCCATTTTCGCCCCCTTTTGGCAGCGCGCGGTTATACCGAACAACAATGGCGCGTGATGCGCGTTCTGGATGAATTTGGCAGTATTGATGCAAGTCAGTTGGCCGACAAATCAGCGTTATTATTGCCAAGCCTGACCCGTATATTGCAAACCTTAGAAGAAGAAGGTGCAATCGCGCGGATCAAAGATGCCCAAGACAAACGCCGCACATTGATTTCACTGACTGATAAATCACGAGATGCAATTGCAAAGGCAGCGGAATCCACACAAGCTGCCTATCGCGAAATTGAGGATCAATTTGGCGCTGAAAACATGAATCAACTGCTCGATTTGTTGGATAAATTGGCACAAGTCAAATTGCGCAAATAGTTACTGCCAAGATTTAACCATATCAATGACGCGGGTTTCATGGGCACGCCATGCCTCTGGGTTAAAAAACGTGGTGCCGTCATAGCGATAGAACATTCGGCCAAGTTGCGTTTGCGAAACGATATCGCAGCCTGATTTTCCACTGCGCGGACAACTCGCGAACAAGATTAAATTATCATCGCTATCCAAAATAAAATGGTTGATATCCTTGCGTCGATAAATCGTGCGAAAGTTTATGCATGATACGGTGTCGCCAATAATTGTCTGTTCGCAAAATTCAATCCAGTCTCGTTTATTGGCAACGCGATTGTCGGATGCGGATTGTTTTAACACTTCACGCAAAAAACGTGCAGGTTGAAATGCGCTTGTCAACGGTTGTTGATCAAATATCGTTTCTTGCTCGTCACAATATTGCGAACCTTGATAAATGCCACGCAGAGTGTTCTTGCAATATGTGATGGTCATTTTTGCATCGTTTTGCGCAGTATTTTCACCTGTTTGCGTATAAACACGCGGCACTTTGTATGCGGTGTTGCCAATGTGTTGCGTCAAAAACTGTGGTTGAGATTGCACCATGAATGGTAGCAAAAATTGAATGATCAGCGAAACGATCGCCGTAATCCCAAAATATTTGGTGTATTTTTTATCGTAAACTTTAATGCGTAATGTGGCCCAAGCGGCGATTGCGCCAAAGGCGAATGTGCTGATGCCAAGAAAGGTGAAAAACCAAGGCAAATAATTTGGATTGCAAAAATTTGTGTTTTCTAATGCACCACATCCAGCGGCCACTCCCAATCCTAAAAACAGAAAGATGAAAGCACATATGCAAAAAACGGCCCACATGGACATCACAATAAATAACGCAGATAAATTTTTCATTTCAAAGGTATACCGTTCTTTTTCGTCATTCTCAGTGTGAAGTGTTCATTTGCATTTAATGCAAGCGCTGTGTGATCAAGGCCATTTTCACTAAAATTCAGGCGAAAAGATGATGGGTTTGGGAAATTTTTGCAAACACTGAAATAATGATGGATTAAATGCTGTGATGCTGATTAGTTTTGGCAAAACAAAGGTGCGAGTGATGGGGAAATCTTCTGTACGGTTGGGCGTCGATATTGGTGGAACTTTCACCGATGTGGTTTTGGAAACGCAAAATAGTCGGTTTTCAACCAAGGTTTTAACAACCAATGACGCACCTGAAAATGCGATTATTGATGGTATGCATCAAGTTTGTCGCAAAGCAGAGTTAAACCCCAGTGATATCAGCCAGATCATTCATGGCACAACCTTGGCAACCAATGCATTGATCGAACGGCGCGGCGCGAAAACCGCACTGATCACGACCGAAGGGTTTCGTGATGTCATTGAAATGCGCACCGAAAGTCGGTTCGAGCAATATGACTTGAACCTTAATCTGCCCGAACCATTATTGCCGCGACAAATGCGATATACGGTTGCTGGGCGTATTGATGCACGCGGTCAGGTTCTTGTCCCAATGAAACGAGCAGAAGTAGAGGCCGTTGTCGATCAGATCATTACCGCAGGTTATGAAACGGTCGCGGTGGGGTTGATCCATTCGTATTTAAACCCAGTGCATGAACAAATGGTGCGTGATGTTTTGGCGCAAAAGGCGCCTGATATCATGGTGTCATTGTCGTGCGAAGTAAGCCCGCAAATGCGTGAATACGAACGGTTTAATACCGTTGTTGCAAATGCATATATCAAGCCATTGATGAAATCTTACCTAGGGCGCTTGGCGGATCGTTTGGCGGGTGAAGGTGTTTCATGCAACATCTTTTTGATGCATTCTGGTGGGGGAATTATATCCATTGAAAATGCCGCTGAATTTCCCGTGCGATTGGTTGAATCTGGCCCCGCCGGAGGCGCGGTTTTTGCCGCGAATATCGCGTCGCGTTATGGTCTGGACAAGGTGCTTAGCTTTGACATGGGCGGGACTACTGCCAAGATTTGTTTGATCAAAAATCAAACCCCAAAAACCAGCCGCGTGTTTGAGGTTGCGCGAACCTATCGTTTCAAAAAGGGATCAGGCATGCCGATATCAATTCCCGTTATTGATATGGTGGAAATTGGCGCGGGCGGTGGATCACTTGCGCATGTGGACGCGATGCGTCAAATCCGCGTTGGCCCCGAAAGTGCGGGATCAGAACCGGGCCCTGCGTGTTATGGGCGGGGTGGTGAACGCCCAGCGGTTACCGATGCGGATTTAGTTTTGGGAAAACTTGATCCAGACAATTTTGCGGGCGGTTCAATCAAATTACACACCCAAAACTCAGTGAAAGCATTACAATCATTTTTGGGCGATGCGTTGGACATGGATGCCCCCACTGCCGCGTTTGGTTTGGCAGAAGTGGTCGATGAAAATATGGCAAATGCGGCGCGGGTTCATGCGGTGGAAAATGGTGAAGACCTGTCTGAATATACCATGATCGCATTTGGTGGGGCGGCACCGCTTCATGCTGGTCGTTTGTGTGAAAAATTAGGTGTCGATCGGTTGCTGGTGCCATCGGGTGCTGGTGTTGGATCGGCAATAGGTTTTTTGCGCGCACCGTTTAGTTTTGAAGCAAATCGATCTGTTTATATGAAACTTTCGGAATTTGATCCCGACAAAATTAAAACGTTGTTGAGCGAGCTTCAATCAGAGGCAACTGGTTTTGTGCGCAATTGTGATTCAACATCACCGATTTTGTCAGAGTTCAAAGTTTATATGCGTTATGCGGGGCAGGGTTGGGAAATTCCAATTGTCATCAGCGAAGATCAAGCAATGAACCCCAACGCAGATGAATTTTTAGCGCTGTTTGAGGCAGAATATATCAAGCTATTCGCACGATCAGTGGCCGGTATGGATGTGGAAATTACGGTTTGGGCAGTAAATGCGACAACACCACCCGAACCAGTGGAACCGGTTACACTCACGTCAAATATGGGCGAAGCAAAAATCGCAACGGTGCGTGATGTTTTTGATCCGGCGCAATCAAAATTCCTGACATCGCATATTGTGGATCGCGAAACCATGATGGATGGGCAATCCATTGCGGGCCCTGCGGTAATTGTTGAAACGGAAACGTCAATTATCGTTCCATCAAGCCGTATGGCAACACGCCAATCCGATGGCTGTATTGATATCACCCGCATCGACGAAGGAGCAGCGCAATGACCCATTCCAATGTCGCATATCAGGTCATGTGGAACCGATTAATTTCGGTGGTCGAAGAACAGGCGCAAGCGTTGGTGCGAACTGCATTTTCCACATCAGTTCGCGAAGCAGGCGATTTATCCGCCGGAGTTTATGATATCGATGGGCGCATGTTGGCACAGGCGATCACGGGCACACCTGGGCATGTTAATGCAATGGCTGATGCCGTCGCTCACTTCATCCGTCGCATAGGGCCAGCGAATATTTTTGAAGGCGATGTCTATCTAACCAATGACCCATGGGAGGGTACTGGGCATCTGCATGATTTCACGATGGTCACGCCCTCGTTTCATAATGGTAAATTGGTTGGGTTTTTCGCCTGCACCGCACATGTGGTTGATGTCGGTGGGCGCGGTTTTGGTGCGGATGCGGCAAGCGTTTACGAAGAAGGATTATATATCCCCATCATGAAATTTGCGGTGCGTGGTGAGGTCGATGAAACCTTGGTGCGGATCGTGCGTGGCAATGTGCGTGAACCCGATCAATTGATTGGCGACCTATATGCATTATCAACATGCAATGAAATTGGGCATCGTCGGCTGATTGAAATGATGGGTGAATTTGATCTGGATGATCTTTCGGGAATTGCTGAATTTATCTTGGAAAATTCACGTCGCGCCACGTTGGAACGGATCAACGCTCTTCCAAAGAAATCGGCGTTTGGGGAAATGACGGTGGATGGGTTTGATCAACCCATCAAGCTGTGTGTAACGCTGTCAATTGAACAGGATCGTATCGTTTGCGATTTTACGGGTACATCGGGCGTAGACCAAAAAGGCATTAATTGCCCCAAAGTGTACGCCAAGGCATATGCTTGTTATGCGTTGAAATGTGCAATCGCACCTGAAATCCCCAATAATGCGGCATCACTCGCACCATTCGAAATGGAAGCCCCCGTCGATACGATTGTGAATGCGGTTCATCCCGCGCCCGTGGCGCTGCGCCATATCGTGGGGCATTTTGTGCCCGATACCGTTTATAATGCGTTGGATAAAATCTTGCCAGATGTTGTCCCCGCAGAGGGCGCTGGATGTTTGTGCAATTTCCAAGTTTCATTGCGCCCAAGTAGGCACGCAAAACTACAAGGTGATATACGATCCGAAGTGCTAACATTTAATTCAGGTGGTGCAGGGGCGCGCCCAAATCATGATGGATTAAACGCCACAGCATTCCCATCAGGTGTGATGACCATGCCGATCGAGGCCACCGAACATGCCGGTCCTGTTATCATATGGCGCAAAGAGTTGCGCCCAGATTCAGGTGGCATTGGCAAACAGCGTGGTGGGCTTGGTCAATATATGGAAGTGGGTGCGCAAGCAGGGTATGAATTCGATTTTCAAGCAATGTTTGATCGTGTGGATCACCCCGCCAATGGGCGGCGCGGTGGTGGGGCTGGTGCGCCGACATCCATTGCCCAAGATGACGGCACCACGATGCGCGGCAAAGGAAAACAATTTGTTGCATCCGGGCGCAAGGTTATGTTGGCGCTGCCGGGTGGGGGTGGTTATGGCGATGCCCGTTTACGAGATGTCGAATTGGTGAAACGGGATTTATTGCGCGGGTTTATCAGCGCACAAACCGCCATGGATGATTATGGATTAAGCCAAGCAGATGTAAATGACATCGTTAGAAAAATCAAAAATGGGGGTGATTTATAATGGCCAAGCAAATGCAAATTCCCCAACATCAATCCTATGACATCGTCATTATTGGCGGTGGGATCATGGGTTCGTCTGCGGCGTGGTTTTTAAGTCAGGACAAATCCTTTGATGGGCGCGTATTGGTTGTTGAACGCGATACCACATATGAGTTCGCATCAACCACTCACACAAACAGTTGCATGCGCCAACAGTTTTCAACCAGATTGAACGTGCGCATTTCCCAATTTGCGGCGGATTATGTGAAAAATCTGCGCGAACATATGGGCGGTGATGAACGCATTCCTCAATTGTCGATCCGCAGTTTTGGTTACATGTATCTTGCGGATACCGAAGCGTTTGCGCAGGTGCTTCGACGCAATCAAAAATTGCAAATTGCCGAAGGTGCAGCAACCCAATTAATGGATGCGGCGGCAATCAAAAAAGCATATCCGTTTTATAACGTGGACGATATTTTGTTAGGCTCGATCAATTTGGTGGACGAGGGGTACTGGGATGGATCCACCGTATTTGATTGGTGGCGCCGCAAAGCCCAAGAGGCAGGTGTTGAATATATTCAAAACGAAGTTGTTGCGATGTCCCAAAATGAGGCGAAAAACCGTGTGGAAACTGTGACACTTGCATCGGGTGAAAAAATCACATGTGGCAAAGTGTTAAACGCATCTGGTCCGCGCGCTGTACGCACGTCACAAATGGTTGGAATTGACATGCCTGTAGAACCTCGCAAACGGTTTTCGTGGGTTTTTAGCGCAGAAAAACCACTGGATCGCGATTTGCCGTTAACGATTGATCCATCAGGTGTTCATGTCCGCGAAAATGGCGGCGGCACCTATCAATGTGGTGGGCATAGCGGATTTGACCCAGCCGTGGATTATGATGACTTCGATATGGATCACGATATTTGGCAAGACCATGTTTGGCCGATCCTTGCCACGCGTATTCCACAATTTGATGCAATCAAAATACAAAGCGAATGGGTGGGGCATTACGCCTATAACACCTTGGATCAAAATGCGATTTTGGGCCCACATCCCATTGTTTCTAATTTCTATTTCGTGAACGGATTTTCGGGGCATGGATTGCAACAATCCCCTGCGATGGGGCGCGGTATTTCCGAAATCATGGTGCATGGGGCATATCAAACATTGGATATGTCTCCGTTTCATTTTGATCGCGTGACAGCGAACGAACCCATTGTTGAAACCGCAGTGATCTAGCACCGAATATTCAAAACAAAGGCATAAAATGCGTTACAGTAATACATCCACGCGGTTGGCAAGTTTAGGTTCGGATAAATGGGCGGTGCATCTGCGTGCCAAGGAAATGATCGCGGCGGGGCATGATGTGGTTATTGCGTCAATAGGGGAGCCAGAAATACCCGCGAGTGGCGTGTTAACCAATGGAATTGTCAAATCTTTGAATGATGGGCGCACTGCGTATTCAAATGGCCAGGGCGAAGCGAACTTGCTTGTCGCAATCGCCAATCATTATTCGCGCAGACGCAAGCAATCAATTTCTGCGAAAAATGTCATGTGTGTGCCAGGGACGCAAACCGCACTATTTATTGCAATGGCTGCATTGGTTGATCATGGGGATCAGGTCTTGGTTGGTGATCCGTATTATGCCACCTATGATGGATTGATTGCGGCACAGGGTGGCACGCTAACCCCCGTGCCATTGTCACCCGAAAATGGGTTTCGCATGCGTGCATCAGATATTGAAACGCGCGTGACTGATGCAACCCGTGCAATATTATTGACGACACCACATAATCCAACGGGTGCGGTGTTAACGCATGACGATATCCGCGCTATTGGTGATGTTGCGAAAAAACATGATCTGTGGATTATTTCGGACGAGGTATACGAAGAATTGGTTTTTAACGGGGACTTCACATCGCCAATGGAATTTGATGATCTATTGGAGCGCACGGTGGTTGTGTCATCCGTTTCAAAGTCACATGCAGCACCAGGTGTGCGTAGCGGTTGGATCATCGCACCAGAAGAGTTTGTCAAAAAGGCCCTGCCAATTTCGGAAACAGTTCTGTTTGGCAACCAACCCTTTATTGCCGATGCCACCGCGATGGCGTTGATTGAACCAAATCCAACCGCAAACATTATGCGCAAGAACTACAAACGTCGCGCGGCGATGTTGGTCAATGCATTGCGCGTGGTTCCAAATGTGGAAGTGGCAATGCCAGATGCGGGAATGTTCGCCATGGTTGATATTCGACCCACAGGATTGACGGGTGATGAATTTGCGTGGCGATTGCTGGAAAACCACAATATCGCGGTCATGCCTGGTGAAGCATTTGGAAAACAAAGCGCTGGATTTATCCGTGTTGGCCTCACACTTTCCGACCAAGACATGATCCGCGTGATTGATGGGATCAAAGGGTTATTACAATCCCTGAGCTAAGTGCATTATTGCAATCGGTGCAATCCTTTGTCGCGAATTCGCGCACGCTTTTTCTGAACGCTTTCACGCCATAACATCAACAAACCACTAGACAATATCAACGCCATGCCAAGCCATGCGATATAGTCTGGCCATTCATCAAATATGGCGATGCCCCAGATGATGGCGAGTAACAGTCCAACATATTCAAATGGTGCAACCAATGCCGCCTCGCTTGTGCGATATGCTTGGCTTATGAAATATCCGCCTACTGCGCTAGCAACGCCGACACCTGCCATGACCGCAAAATCAAACGGAGTTGGCATCACCCATGCGCGTAGCAAGAATTGAATTGTGATATTTTCGCTGCCAGCGGTGGCGCCATCGTGAAATGTTAATCCCATCGCTGCACTCACCAATACAAACGTTAATTGTATGTAAAATGATAATGTGGATGCGCTTTCAGTGCCGCCCATCTTGCGCGACAGAATATGTAGTGTTGCGTAACAAACAGCCGCAAACATTGGCAACAGTGATGCGATTTGAAAGCTCGCAGGATTGGGGCGCAACATGATAAGCGCACCTAACAATCCAGCACCCACCGCAAACCAACGCCATACACCCACCGTTTCGCCCAAGAATATGACAGAGAATATTGTGATTATCACGGGTGCGATAAAAAATATGGCTGTTGCCTCTGACAATGGAATGGATGCAAGGCCAAGAAAAAACAACAAATTCGCCATGACCACAAACACCCCGCGCACCATATGAAGACCAAGCCGTTTTGTGCGCAAATTGTGATATCCCCCTTCAAGGGGCATGAAAATTGCAAGCGTGATCGAAAGCGCGATCAGGGCGCGAATTAATACCACTTCGTGGAGTGGATAATCACCGCTCAAAAACTTGATGCCAACATCGTTGAGCGTAAAGAAAAAAGCAGCGATCAGCGCACAGGTTATTCCCAGCGCAATCGGGTTTGAAAATATGCGATTCATAGGGCGACTGTTTCAAAGAAATGATCGGCATACCAGATATTTCGACCTAGACATGTAAATTAATTCAGCGCAGCCTAATGCGCAGAGGTGAGCGATGAAAACAGTGACAGATTTCCCCCACGCAGTCGTTGAATATCCCGATATGGGGATTGAAATGCCCGACGGTACACGATTGTCCGCGCGTGTGTGGATGCCCGTTGATGCACCGCTTCAACCGGCACCCGTTATTTTGGAACATCTGCCGTATCGCAAACGCGATGGCACGATTGTGCGCGATCAGTATACACATCCATGGCTGGCGGGGCATGGGTATGTCTGTATCCGCACCGACATGCGCGGCAATGGTGACAGTGATGGATTGATGGACGATGAATACACAGCCCAAGAATTGGCCGATGCGGAGTATATAATCAACTGGGCCGCCGCACAGGAATGGTGCAATGGCAATGTTGGTATGATGGGAATTTCATGGGGTGGTTTTAACGGGTTACAGGTTGCAGCGCTTGCGCCAAAACCGCTTAAGGCGGTGATAACCATTTGTTCCACCACAGATCGATATGCCGACGATATCCATTACAAGGGCGGGTGTTTGTTGGGCGAGAATTTTGGCTGGTCTTGTAATATGTTGTCGTATTCATCACGCCCGCCTGATCCCGCTCTGGTGGGTGATCGTTGGCGCGATATGTGGCGACATCGATTGGAAAACATGGATGTGAGCCTTTCAACGTGGTTACGCCATCAGCATCGCGATGAATATTGGCAGCATGGTTCCGTTTGCGAAGATTACAGCGCGATAAAAGCAGCCGTATTGGCGATTGGTGGTTGGCATGACGGGTATCGCAATACACCGTCCCATTTGGTTGAAAACCTGTCATCGCCGTGCAAGGCAATCGTTGGTCCGTGGAACCATAAATACCCCCATTACGCAGGACCTGCCCCTGCGATTGGCTTTTTACAAGAGGCTAAGCGTTGGTTCGATCAATGGTTAAAGGCTATCGATACCGGTGTTGCGGATGATCCAGAATACCGCGCCTATTTAATGGATAGCGTTATGCCAAAACGTTGGCTTGATGAACGTGCGGGGCGCTGGATTGCAGAGCAAAACTGGCCAAGCAGCGATATATCAAATATCACGTTAAACCTTGGCGCGGGTGGGCAACTTGGTGGGGATGGTGCGCCAAATGTTTGTATCAAATCACCAGCCGATTGTGGGGCAAGTGGCGGTGAGTATTTTCCCTTTGCCTTTGGTGATGAATTGCCTGATCGTCAAAATGAGGATGATGCAAAATCGCTTTGCTTTGATGGTGCGGTCAGCGTTTCAGACATGGATATCGTTGGTGCACCAAGCATAAAGTTAACCCTGTCTGCCGATCAGACAGAAGGACAAATAGCCGTGCGGCTATGTGATCTGCACCCCGATGGCACATCAGCATTGATCAGTTATGGTGTTTTAAATCTAACCCATGCGAATGGTCATATATTACCCGCACCACTGGTGGCGGGGCAGGAATTTAATCTTGCGTTTGATCTGGATCATATCGCCTATCGGTTGCCAGCGGGTCATCGATTGCGGGTGGCGATTTCGACCAACTACTTTCCTATGATATGGCCCGCCGCTGTGGATGCAGAAATAACCATTCATTCGGGCGAAATTTCATTGCCAATCCGAAAAACCGCAACTGATAGTGAATGGACATTCGAACCACCAGAAGCGGCAGCGCCATGGCGCGCAGAAAATTTACGCCCCACGCAATATTCACGTCAGTTAGAGACAGAACAATCCACAGGTGAAACCAGCACGAAAATATTCTGTGACTTTGGAGAAAATCGTGATTTGGAACACGGATTGATTTCGGGGGGCTGGATGCGTGAAGATTGGCGTGTGCATCCCGATGATCCATTATCCGCACGTGTTTCGATCGAATGGGAACAGACAGGTGGACGTGAAGATGCAATGTGGCGAACATATGTGGATGCGAAAATGCATTGCGATGCCACGCATTTTTATTTCACCGCAAAACTGTGTGCTTGGGAAAACGATACGCTTTTCTTTGAGCGTGAATTTGACGACAAGGTAAAACGCGAATTGGTTTAGCCATATGGCCATTCTTGGTTTGCCAATGATTGTGCCGCGTGAATGATGCGCTCAAAACTTTCATTTGCGCGATCAACACTATTTCGTGCACGTAAATATCCATGTACCAATCCGGCTTCACAGATCCAATGTGCCTTGTTTCCATCCGATTTTAATTTGTCGCAATAATTACGCCCATCATCACACAGTGGATCACATTCGGCGCTGATAACGACACTTGGCGGTAAGTTTGAAAAATTATCGGCCTTTAAGGGTGCGAATGTGGGGTCAGTTTCATGCGTTGCACCACGGATTTTATGGTAAAATTCCACGTCTTCGCGTGACAACATCGGTGCATTTGCATGGGTCAAATATGATCCCTGATCCATATCACCACCCAATGCAGGATATATTAAAACCTGTCCGATGATTGCGATATCATCGCCGCGAAGAGCCCCACTTGCCGCCGCACCCAGATTTGCGCCCGCACTATCACCAATCAAGACGAGCGGTGTTTGATATCGTGCAGCGATGCTGTTGATTGCGGTGACGACATCATCGAACGCTGCGGGGTGTTTATGTTCGGGGGATAGACGATAATCAATCGCCAACACGCGTCGTTTTGTATGATGTGAAATTTCGGCGCAAATGTCATCGTGGCTATCTAATCCGCCCACAACGAATCCACCCCCGTGGATGTAAACAATGGTGACGCCCGATTCATGATGTGCAGAATCACAAGCGGTATATATGCGCACGGGCACGCCATTCATGTTTGTGGTTTCAACATCCAACCCATCGGGACGACCTGCATAAAATGATTTGCACATGTCATCATAGATGCGGCGCTGTTCAGCAATTGGAAAACCAGCGGTTTCGGGGGGATAAAATTGTGCGGTTTTTTCGATGAATGCCCAAGTTTGCGCATCAATCTTGGTTTTGTAATCCATGCCAGCCATCCTGTGGGAATGCCACAAGCCTAGCCCATGTGAAAACACATTTGCAATTGGTAATGATTTTGGGTGGATCGACGAACTGGCAGTCCCTAGGGGAATCGAACCCCTCTTTCCAGGTTGAAAACCTGGCGTCCTAACCGATAGACGAAGGGACCGCTTGTTCGTGAGGGGTATTTAGGGAAAGCGTGCATCCCTTGCAAGCGCTTTTTTCACATTATTGAAATGTTTTTATGTGATCAGTGCCGCATCGTCCAATCGAAGCTTGGCGCGGCGCCTTCCGCCCCAATCGTCGATCTCTAATCGGCCTGCACAGTGGAATTTTCGACCACGATGATCATCCAACAGGGCCCCAAGTTCAGAATCATATGCACCAAATGCAATCGCATCGATGCGCCCACCGTTTTCATCGGCGAGCGTAAGACGCAAATGATTCTGGCCCGCACGTTTTGCAAATGCGATGGATACAGATGGGAGCGCAAATCGCGGGGCAGGTGCACCAGCACCAAAGGGGCCACAGGTTTCCAACTGTTCGATCAATTCAGGTGTTATTGCGCTGGGCGCGATAACGCCATCAAGATGCAAATCACGCGGACCAATATTTCCCGCGCCCTGTTTTTCCAATAATTGAGACAATCGCGCCATTGCGACATCCAATTGTTCGCGTGCAACCGAAAGCCCCGCCGCCATTTTATGGCCCCCACCTTTGATCAAAACGCCTTCGCGTGCGCAGGTGGCAATGGCCGCACCTAGATCAATACCGCTTACCGATCGCCCTGATCCTTTGCCTTCATCCCCGTCAAGCCCGATAACAACGCTGGGGCGGTTGGTGGATTCTTTTAATCGCGATGCCACAATGCCAACAACACCGGGGTGCCAACCTTCGCCAGCTGCCCAAACAAGGGGGGCATCAAGCCCGCGTTCCTCTGCCTGCGCCATTGCTTTCAGTTGGACTTCGGCCTCTATTTCACGGCGTTCGTCATTGAGCTGATGTAAACGATCGGCGATTGCCTCTGCTTCGTGCGGATCGGTGGTGGTGAGCAATCGTGCACCCAAATCCGCCTTGCCAATGCGCCCACCGGCATTGATGCGCGGCCCCAACATGAACCCCAGATGATATGATGTGGGTGCGGATTTCAGCCCCGCAATATCGCCAAGTTTTGCTAAGCCAACGCGTTCACGTTTGGCCATGATTTTTAAACCTTGGCGCACCAATGCACGGTTGAACCCAATCAAAGGTGCGACATCGGCCACTGTGCCAAGTGCGGCCAAATCCAACAATGACATCAAATCAGGACAATGTGCACCAGCGCCGCGGCGAATGCGGTTGATAGCAACAAGGGTTAAAAACACCACACCAGCGGCACAAAGATAACCCAGATCCCCCGTTTCATCTTGGCGATTGGGATTTACCACCGCCACAGCATCAGGCAGCGTTTCACCGCCCAAGTGATGATCCAGCACAATCACATCCGTGCCGGACACTGCCGCAATCGGACCGTGAGATAATGTGCCACAATCAACGCAAATAATCAGATCATGATTGGCGGCCAGTTCCAACATCGCAGCATCATTTGGGCCGTAACCTTCGTCGATGCGATCAGGTACGTATATTGTTGCCACATGGCCAAGCGCTGCAAACCAATTAAAGAGTAGTGCAGCGGATGTTGCGCCATCCACATCGTAATCCGCAAAAATTGCGATCCGTTGTTTTTTTGTAACCGCCAAATCTATCCGCGCCGCTGCCGTTTCCATATCGCGCAGCTTGGACGGATCGGGCATCAATTCGCGCAGACTTGGCGAAAGGTAATTCACCGCGTCTTGTTCATTCACGCCCAATCGCGCCAACGTTCGCGCCACCGCATTTGGCAAACCCGTTTGCTGAGCAATCAATTGTGATTGGCGATCCGTTTCAACCGAAAGCCCACACCAGCGCCGCCCCGTTGCGGATTGGGATACACCAAGAAATGCAGTGTCATTGGAAGTTTGCGTCATGTGTGGCCTTTTCTTTGGGCAAACTTAGCATGCCAAACAGTGATATAATACACCGATTAACAGGGTTTGTTCCGCTAATGTCGCGTCGATACTGGGAGTGGGACAACATGTATGATTATATCTTTTCAGCTGCGATTTTAGTGCATTTTGCACTGTTGTTTTTTTCATTGGGTTTTTTAGCACGCGATCAATTGATCCTGCGCGTGTTGGTGTTGATCGGGTCTGCTTTTTATATCCTGTATTATTTTAACATCAACGACACACCGCTTTGGGATGCGATTTTTGCATCTGGTACTATGGCGTTGATTAATTTTTGTATGATTTGCAGTTTGATTTTGGAGCGCACCACATTTGCAATGAACACAGATCAAAGTTCAATTTACCGCTGTTTTCCAACCCTGACACCGGGTCAATTTCGCAAAGTAATGCGCGATAGTGAAACAACCACGGCTACCGCCCATACGGTTCTGTGTGAAACGGGACATTTGAATGAACGGCTTTATCTGTTGGTTGCTGGGCGTGCGGTGATGCACAAAGGGGGCGTGGAATATAATGTTCCATTGAATAGTTTCATTGGTGAGGTTGGATTTTTAAATCAATCCGCAGCTTCCGCAACCGTAACGGCGCAACCTGGTGCTGTTTTTGTGTACTGGCAGGTATCCGATCTTCGTAAAATGATGCGCCGTTCCGCGCCATTAAACAATGCGTTGATCGCGCTTTTCAGTACGGATTTGGCGCATAAGGTTGGGCGATCACAACCCATGGCAGATACAGCGCAATATGTAACCTAGCGGTTGCCGCCGCTTGGGTCGATATCCTTTGATTTGTTGAAAATCAGCGTGAATAATATGAAGACCACAAAGCACCAGCCAATCAAAGCAGCAATAAGCCAAACGTAAAGGAAAACACCCCCTTCACCACGGATTATCACATTGAAAACAAAATAAATTGCTGTCGACCAACCGATTAACCAAACGCTGAGGAATATCAGCGTAAACAGACGACTGGATTGTGGCTCATCGTTTTCGTGTTGAGGTTTAGGCGGATCATTGGCGGTGTTTTTATATACGCCGCGCTTTCGCCGTGCCTCTTTATCTGGTTCGCTGAAACCTACGCGGCGTACCATGTGGATTAGTTGTTATTCTGGCGATATTGAATGCGACGCACAGAACCAGTACGCGAGCGCATCAAAATGGTTTCTGTTTCCATGAAATCCCCATCACGTCGTGCACCTGACACGATGGAACCATCTGTTACACCAGTTGCTGCAAAAATCACATCATCGGTGACCAATTCATCACGGGTGTAGATTTTATCAAAATCGGTGATGCCAGCCTTGGTCGCACGACCGCGTTCGTCATCATTGCGAAATGTCAGGCGGCCATACATTTGCCCGCCCATGCATTTCAAAGCGGCCGCACCTAAAACACCCTCGGGTGCGCCACCTGAACCCATATACATGTCGATACCCGTTTTTTCAGCCTCTGCGGTGTGCATCACACCCGCCACATCACCATCCGTGATCAAGCGAAGCGCACATCCCGTGTCGCGCAATTCTGCGATCATATCTTCGTGGCGAGGGCGTTCCAAAACGCAAACGGTGATTTGTTCCGTTCTGCAATCTTTGGCCTTGGCCAATGCTTCAACACGTTCTTTGGGCGACATATCCATTGTGACGGTATCCACAGGATAACCCGGACCAATCGCCAATTTATCCATATAAACGTCGGGTGCATGCAACATGGTACCACGTGGTGCCATCGCAATTACGGTCAATGCGTTTGGCATATCCTTGGCGGTTAATGTTGTACCTTCTAGCGGGTCAAGCGCGATATCCACACCTGGACCATCACCTGAACCGACTTCTTCACCGATGTATAACATCGGGGCTTCGTCGCGTTCACCTTCGCCAATGACAACAACGCCTTTTATGTCCAACAAGTTAAGCTGTTCACGCATAGCATTTACCGCCGCCTGATCCGCCGCTTTTTCATCCCCGCGCCCAACCCATTTTGCGGATGCGATTGCAGCGGCTTCGGAAACGCGTGCCAGACCAAGTGATAACATGCGATCCTGAAATACTTGTTTATCAGCCATTTTATTGTCCTATTCTTTGCGCACCACCATGTGGTTTTGGGCGATTTTATACGTGGTTTGTGAAATTTAATTAAACGGTTTCGATTTTTAGCACGACAGGGGGCAATTCCAAAACACCAGTGTTTTCGATTGCTTGCGCAGCCTTTGATGCGGTTTCACCTGTTGTTGGATGGGTGACGATCAACACGCGTGCAACATTGTCATCGCTACTGTGTTGGGTCATTTTATCAATGGAAATGCCCGCATCGGCCAAAGCGCTGGATGCGCTGGCCATGGCGCCTGCTTTGTCTTTCAAGTTGAGGCGCATGTAATACGCACTTTCACCTGATGAATCAGCAGGTGTTGATTTTGTAAGCTGTGCCGCTGGAATACCAAACACTGGGATATTGATGCCGCGCGCGATATCCATCACATCGCCAAATACCGCACTCGCGGTTGGGCCTTCACCGGCACCTGCACCGCGCAATACGATTTGCCCAACGCTGTCGCCTTCGACAATTACCATGTTTGTGCCACCTTCCAACAGGCCAAGCGGTGATAACGCAGGCACCAAACAGGGGCGCATGGTTTGGATTAAACCTGCATCCGTCATTTGCGATACGCCCAACAATTTAATGCGATAGCCCATTTCGGCAGCGTGTTTGATATCCACGATCGAAATGCGTTGGATACCTTGCAATTGCGCCGATGCAAAATCCACTTGTGTGCCATACGCGATGGATGACAACAGCACCAATTTGTGTGCCGCATCAATGCCACCCACATCCAAATTTGGGTCCGCTTCGAGATAGCCAAGCTGGTTTGCCTCTTCAAACACCTCATCATATGGCAAACCCGCGGTTTCCATACGTGTGAGGATATAGTTGCAGGTGCCGTTCATCACGCCCATAACGCGGGTGATTTTATTGCCAGCCAAGCTTTCGGTCAGGGATTTTATAATCGGAATGCCACCGGCAACGGCGGCTTCGAATCGTAAATTCACACCTTTGAATTCGGCCAGTTCGGCCAATTCTTGACCGTGAATGGCCAGCATTGCTTTGTTCGCAGTAACAACATGTTTGCCCGCGTTTAATGCGGCCTTTACGGATGCCAACGCGGGGCCGTCTTCGCCACCCATCAATTCAACGTAAACATCCACATCATCGCGTGTGGCCAATGCAACGGGATCATCTTCCCAATCGAAATTTGAGAGATCAACGCCGCGATCCTTGGATTTGGAGCGTGCGGAAACAGCGCTGATCGTAATGTCGCGCCCAGAACGTGCACGCAACATATCCCCATGTTGCATAACGATTTTGATGACACCGACACCTACGGTGCCAAGACCCGCGATACCAAGACGCAAAGGGTGAGACATATGCGATTGCTCCGTTCGTTTATTTCCACTGTCTGTTATCGGAAAGGGGCGGTTGGGGCAATGTCGATTCGCTTAAAATTCGGCCGCAAGCAGAGCAGCGGCACGCGCGCGCAAATTTGCAACGCGAGCAGATGTGACAGGTGCCGCCCGCAATCCAGCCGCGCGTTGACGCAAGGCAGATGCACGTGATGCTACGGAGTTTAACGCTTGGATGTTTTTAGGATCAACTGGCACGGATTTGCTCGCCAAATCATCCGTGGGTACCAATTCGGGCCATGTCTGATTTTGCACATCACCCTGTGGTAGATATTCCAAATCGGGCACATGCGATTCAATGGAACAGGCACCCAATGTACCCATCGCAATTATCATTATCCCAGTCTGGAAATTCATCTGCATATATCCCGCAATTATATGCAGTAATGTAAAGATCAGCGCGCCTTGTCACAAGGGCGCTGATCTTTGAATGTTAAATCGGCATCAAATGGCGATTAAAGGTCAGAATAGATCGGGAATTTTGCACAGAGTGCTTCGACCTTGGCCTTGACGGCTTGTTCAACGGCGGCGTTGCCATCTTCGCCATTGGCGGCCAAACCATCGACAACTTCGATGATCATATCGCCGATTGCGCGAAATTCTTCTTCGCCAAACCCACGTGTTGTGCCCGCAGGCGTTCCCAAACGCACACCAGATGTCACCATTGGTTTCTCAGGATCAAACGGAATTCCGTTTTTGTTGCAGGTAATATGTGCACGGCCCAATGCGGCCTCTGTTGCGTTGCCTTTCACACCTTTGGGGCGCAAATCGACCAGCATCAAATGTGTATCGGTACCGCCAGAAACAATGTCCAAGCCGCCCTTCATCAATTGATCTGCAAGTGCAACGGCATTGGCGCGCACCTGTTTTTGATAGGCTTTGAATTCGGGTTGCAACGCTTCGCCAAATGCAACCGCCTTGGCTGCGATCACATGCATCAACGGGCCGCCCTGAATACCTGGGAAAATGGCAGAGTTTACCTTTTTCGCAATATCTGGATTGTTTGTTAGGATCATACCACCGCGGGGCCCGCGCAATGTTTTATGCGTGGTTGTTGTTGCCACATCTGCATATGGGAATGGTGATGGGTGTTCACCCGCGGCAACCAAGCCCGCAAAATGCGCCATGTCAACAAACAGATAAGCACCAACGCTATCAGCGATTTCGCGCATTTTTGCAAAATCAACTTGGCGAGGAATCGCAGAACCACCCGCGATAATCATTTTTGGTTTGTGCTCATCTGCCAATGCCTGAACTTGATCATAATCCAACAGGCTGTCTTGTTTACGCACGCCATATTGAATGGCATTAAACCATTTACCAGATTGGTTTGGTTTTGCACCGTGGGTCAAGTGACCACCAGCATCCAATGACATGCCAAGGATCGTGTCACCTGGTTGTAGCAATGCCTGAAACACACCTTGGTTGGCCTGTGAACCCGAATTGGGCTGAACATTGGCAAAGTCACAGCCAAACAATTGTTTCGCGCGATCAATGGCAAGGTTTTCGGCAACATCAACGTGTTGGCAACCGCCATAATAACGGCGACCTGGATAACCTTCGGCGTATTTGTTGGTTAAAACCGACCCCTGTGCTTGCATCACGGCCTTGGATACGATGTTTTCGGATGCGATCAGTTCGATTTCATCACGTTGACGGCCAAGCTCTGCTGTGATCGCGCCAAACAATTCTGCGTCGCGCTCGGCGATATCTTGGGTGAAAAATCCGTTGTCTTTTGTCATGGCGCGTCTCCTGTTGGCCGTGCATTGTCAAAAGTTTCCTATCGGAAACATCGGGCCAGTCAAAGCATAAATGCGACATGTATTCCCGTTAAGGCGGTGAAATACCCAAACCGAGGCGGCAATGAAATAGCCAACCACGTGAAAAAATCTCATAAACAATATTATTCTGCGCTGATAGGCGCATGGTGTTTCCGATGCGAACATCGCATGGTACAAGCAGATAAATTGAAAAGGTGATTTGCACATGGCATTAAAATTGAATTTTGTCGCCAGCCGCGCAGATGTGGCGCAAAAATCATTGGGGATGATGGTTGATCGGTATGGCAACGCACCTGCCGAATCCGCTGATGCGATAATTGCACTGGGTGGAGATGGTTTCATGTTGGAAACCCTACATAGCACACAGCATTTACCGACACCTGTTTTTGGCCTTAACCGCGGGTCGGTTGGTTTTTTGATGAATGAATATGCCGAAGATAATTTGGAAAAGCGGATCAAAGACGCAGAAATGGCGGTGATCCATCCACTGGCCATGACCGCATATTGTGCGGATGGCAGCGAGCAAAAAGCGTTAGCAATCAACGAGGTATCATTGTTACGCGCTGGGCCGCAGGCCGCAAAATTGAAAATTTCCGTCGATGATAAGGTGCGATTGTCCGAATTGGTATGTGATGGCGCATTATTGGCGACACCTGCGGGATCAACCGCATATAACTATTCTGCACATGGGCCGATATTGCCGATTGGTGCTGAGATTTTGGCGTTAACCGCGATGTCCGCGTTTCGCCCGCGCCGTTGGCGCGGTGCGTTGTTACCCATTGGTGCCAAGGTGCGATTTGATGTCTTGGAACCCCAAAAGCGCCCCGTCACGGCCGCCGCCGACAGCACAGAAGCACGCGATGTATTGGCCGTTGAAATCATCAGCGCCCCCGATGTGGAACATCGCATTTTGTTCGATCCAGGCCATGGATTGGAAGAGAGACTAATCCGCGAACAGTTCGCTTAAAACCGCTTAAATAAAAGGGAATATCAAAGAAACCTTGCAATTCTATTGGCGCAAGCCTAGATGGGTTTTGTGAAGTACTCTTTCACAAAAATTCTCCGAAAGCCTATGCAGACGGTTTGTTTCTTGAGATCGCACTGCACCACAGCCATCGCATAACGCGGATGGCGATATTTTAGGAGAATACTGATGGCTAACGGCACAGTAAAATGGTTTAACGCAACTAAAGGCTACGGCTTTATCGCACCTGATGATGGTGGAAACGACGTGTTTGTACACATCACAGCGGTACAAGCGGCTGGTTTGCAAGGCTTGAACGACGATCAAAAAGTGACTTATGAGCTTGAAGATGGTCGTAACGGCAAACAATCTGCGATCAATCTGGAAGCTGTATAATTACAGCGCCGATTATCGGTTTGATTTAAACGGTGGTTTGGATATCCAAGCCACCGTTTTTTTGTACAAAAAGACCCCCCGCATTTCTGCGAGGGGGCAACCAGCGTAAGGGGGATGGCTGGTCTAGGGAAGTTTTATTGTTGTGTTGATAAAGACGCTGCGTTTGTCAGGTGCAGCGCACATGTTTCAGCATCATTTTCAGCCATTTTTTCTTTGGCCATGGTCAATTCGGACATGGCAGCCTCTTTCGTGGCTTCTGGTGATGCTTCGACTGCTGACGCAACCGCTGCAATTGTTTCTTCGTCGCACGCCAATGTGTCTTGTGCGAAAGAAGCGCCAGCAAAGCTGGTGATAACTGCGGCTGTGATAAGTGTCGTTTTCATCATTTTATTCTCCTAATGGTTAAACGGCTTGTTTGCCGTGAACTACAGGTACGAAACCACTTGAACGATCACAATCACCTAAATCAAAGCTTTGAAAACCAAGCATTAAATTGCCTTTTTGGGTGATTTGAATCAGCAATAATTTGCGCGAAAAATCACCCTGAAGTGATGTTGTTAAATCCCGCAATTTATCGCTGGTCGATGGGTGTCATTTTCGCAAATATTCGCGCAAAAAATACGCCTCGGACGCGGTGGCGAGTCTTTGCGCAACAAGTTTTAGGATTCGTTTAATCCTGTTTTGGATGACTTAACCGCCATTCATCGGGGGAAATTGGATAATACGCCTCAATCGCAGCGATTGCGATGGCATGTTCGGTGCCATTTTCAGCATCACTTACATTTTGCCCACCTTTTTGTGCGATAACGGATGCCCGACCACGGGGCAGGGTGGCGGCAATGGCGGTTGTGTCTATCTTTTCGGGTTCTTGCACACCGATGGTGACGCGGACTTCCATTTTATCAACATCAAGATCGAGGCTACGAAACAAAATCAAAGACGAATGGCGCAATGCGTCCTGAACGGCGCGATTGGCAGCCTTGGTATAATCCAAGCCATATAAATCCGCACCCATCCCCATTTCCAAGATAAGACGTTTCATTGCGCTGCCTCCATATCAAAGGATACAATGACCGCGGCATTGGCGATCACCGTATGATCGCCATTGGGTTTTGCGATGTCTAACCCCCCATGTTCCACGCGAAAACTTGGCTGCCCATAAGGGAGGATTTTGGCCAATTCACCAATATCAACCTGATCGGGTTGTTGTACGGCAATTTCCACATCAACCAACATTGCCGATTTATCAAAGCCAAACGCATCCGCCATTGTCAGCGAATTGTGCCACAAAGCATCGCGCAACGCACGACAGGCCGCTTGGGTATAATCCATGCGGCGCAATGATGTGCCCATTCCAAATTCTACCGCTACACGTTTTTTCGCCATCTTGATATCCCCGTCTTTCCTGATCATATCAGTATTTATATTAACTGATGCTTGCAATCTGAACTTCGCTTTGGGAGTAAGGGGAAAGCTAAAGGGAATTGAAATGGCGCTCAGCGTATCACAACAGGCAAAATACTGGGGCATCGGCATGGTTGTGGCCGTTTTTGCGCTCTGGCTTTTGGGTGGGGTTTTGTTGCCCTTTATTGCGGGTATGGCCATCGCTTATTTTCTGGACCCCACGGCGGATCGATTAGAGGCAATGGGATTTTCTCGAATTTGGGCAACGGTGACAATCACTGTGATTGCCTTGTTTGTTTGTGCATTACTGGTGGTGATCCTGATTCCACAACTGGTGCAACAAACCGCGGCACTTGCCACGGCTGCACCAGAATATATTCAACAACTACAAAAATTTCTGACCGGAAAGTTCCCATCGTTGATGGATGAAAGTTCGGTCATTCGCCAAGGAATTGAAAGTTTTGTCGAAGGGTTTAAAGGGCGCGCAGGTGAATTTGCCAGTGCCATTTTAGCATCCGCATTCAGCATTGTTGACGCGCTGGTATTCATCGTGGTTGCCCCGGTGGTTGCGTTTTATATGCTTCTTGATTGGGACCGTATGGTCGCAACGGTGGACAGCTGGCTTCCCCGTGATCATTTGGAAACGTTACGCGGTTTGGCGCGGGACGTTGATCGTGTCTTGGCGGGATTTGTACGCGGACAACTTACGGTATGTGCAATTTTGGGAACATTTTATGCAATCGCATTGATGGCGGTGGGATTACAATTTGGCCTGATAGTTGGATTAATTGCGGGGTTATTGACGTTTATTCCATATGTCGGATCGGTAATTGGGGGCGTGTTGGCGATTGGGCTGGCGCTATTCCAATTTTGGGGTTCGCCCGAATGGATCATTGTTGTGGCGGTAATATTCGTGGCGGGCCAAATGGTTGAGGGTAATGTATTAACCCCAAAACTGGTCGGTGGCTCTGTGGGGTTGCACCCTGTTTGGTTGATGTTCGCATTGTCTGCATTTGGATCATTGATGGGCTTTACCGGAATGTTGGTGGCTGTTCCTGTTGCCGCTTGTTTGGGTGTGTTTTTCCGCTTTGGTATCAGCCAATATTTGGATGGTCGTCTTTACACTGGCTTGGTTGGCAAACAGGTCGAGCATCAAGGCGAAGATGTAATCTTGAGCGAAGAATCCGACGCGAATGGCTGAACAACTAATATTGGATTTACCCGTGCGTCAGGCATTGGGGCGCGAAGATTTTTTTGTATCACCCAGCAATCAAGCAGCGGTGAACGCATTGGATGCGTGGCAAAACTGGACACAAAACAAGCTGATATTATTGGGGCCAAAAGGTGCCGGTAAATCCCATCTTGCACAGATTTGGGCGCAAAATGCGGGTGCGATAATTGTCCCCGCAGATGAGTTAATCGATGCGGATATTCCATCCTTGGCCACACAAAATGTGTGTATCGAAGACGTCGCTGATTTAGCGCAAACAGATGGCGAAGAGGCGTTGTTTCATTTGCACAATGTGATGTTGGATACGGGAAATAAGTTATTGTTTACGGGGCGCGATACACCCAGAGATTGGCAATTGTTGTTGCCAGATTTGAACAGCCGTATCGCTGCGTTGTCGCGTGTCGAACTTGATGCACCTGATGATATGCTATTGATGGCGGTGATGATCAAACAGTTCGAAGATCGCCAGATCGCAATTGATCCTGGGGTGGTGAATTATTTAATGCCTCGTATGGAACGATCATTTGATTTTGTTGCAAAATTGGTGGCCACGCTTGATGAAACAGCGCTCGCAGCGCGAAAACCGATTTCACGAAAACTAGCGCGGATCGTACTAGACTCTTTCGCTGACTAGATGGCATAATTGTTGTTGATGAATATTCCTTTGACAACACCCGAAGTCGATGCGGATTTTTTGAATTCGCACCCATCTGCACCTGTTGAACATTCTGATGTTTCAATGGAAAGCGACGCACGTTTTGTGAACCGTGAAATGTCATGGCTTGCATTTAATTGGCGCGTGCTGGGAGAGGCCGCGAATGATGAAATTCCGCTGTTGGAACGCGTGCGCATGTTATCCATTTCCAACACCAATTTGGATGAATTTTACACGGTGCGTGTTGCGGGTTTGCGCGAATTATATCGTGGCGGGATTGATGCACCGTCATATGATGGATTAACCCCCAAACAACAGCTTGATTTGATTGATGCGGATGCGTCGCGTTTGATGGAACGCCAGCAAGAAATCTGGAGCGATTTGATCGACGAACTGGCGGTGGCGAACATTGTCATTTTGGAGCGTGAAGATCTGTCCAAAGATGATTTGTCGTTTTTGCGCGATGTTTTCAAATCTAAAATCTTTCCAGTACTTAGCCCAATGGCCGTGGACCCTGCACACCCATTCCCGTTTATCCCAAGCGAAGGATTGGCACTTGCGCTAAATCTTTCGCGTAAAAAAGATGGACGACCGCTTACCGCGCTATTGCCGATTCCTAATCAGGTTGATCGCTTTATTGAATTGCCGCGCAGCGATGACAATGGGCATCGAATGGTGCTGTTGGAAACTGTGATTTTGTCATTTCTGGGTGATTTATTCCCGGGCTATGAATTGCTGGGCGATTGCATATTTCGTGTGTTGCGTGACAGTGACTTAGAAATCGAAGACGAAGCCGAAGATTTAGTACGCGAATTTGAAACAGCATTGAAACGGCGGCGACGAGGGCATGCGGTGCGACTGAAACTGTCTGCAGATGCGCCATCTGATTTGCGCCGATTGATTTTGCGTGAATTGGATGTGGATGAAAACGAAGTGTTTGAGCTGTCCGGCCTATTGGGCATGTCGGATGTATCGGAATTAATCGTATCTGATCGCCCCGATTTGCAATGGCCACAGTTTAAGCCGCGTGTTCCAGAGCGTGTTCAAGATTATATGGGGAATATTTTTGCCGCGATTCAGCAAAAAGATATGTTGCTCCATCATCCCTATGAATCCTTTGATATCGTCGTGCAATTTTTACAACAAGCAGCGCGTGATCCAAATGTTGTGGCGATAAAACAGACATTGTATCGCACATCGAACCAATCCCCCATTGTCGAGGCATTATGTGAAGCAGCGGAAAACGGTAAATCCGTTACTGCGCTGGTGGAATTGAAGGCACGATTTGACGAGGCTGCAAATATCCGCCAATCGCGTCGCTTGGAACGCGCGGGCGCACATGTCGTTTATGGGTTTATCGATCTGAAAACACACGCCAAAATTTCAACCGTTGTACGTCGTGAAGGCGATTCATTGGCAACGTATACCCATTTTGGCACAGGGAATTACCATCCAATTACGGCAAATATTTATACAGATTTATCGTTTTTTACCTGTTCAAAAACACTTGGGCGCGATGCCGCCAAAGTGTTCAATTATTTGTCAGGTTACGCACGTCCTGAGCGGTTAAAAAAACTGTCAATTTCACCGGATGATTTGAAATCGGATTTGTTGGAAAAGATCGAACAAGAATCCGCACATGCGCGCGCTGGCAAAAAGGGTGCGATTTGGGCCAAGATGAATGCGTTGGTGGATCCCGAAATTATCGATGCGCTTTATCGGGCCAGCAATGATGGCGTTCAGATTGATTTGGTCGTGCGTGGCATTTGTTGTTTGCGTGCCAACGTAAAAGGATTGTCTGAAAATATCCGTGTCAAATCCATTGTTGGGCGTTTCTTGGAGCATTCGCGAATTGTGTGTTTTGCCAACGGCAATGGGCTGCCACATAAAAAAGCGTCGGTATATATGTCATCTGCGGATTGGATGGGGCGCAATTTGCATCGCCGTGTTGAAACGCTGGTTTCGATTACAAATAAAACAGTGCACGCCCAAATCATGAGCCAGATCATGGCGGCAAATATGGCAGATGTGCAAAATTCTTGGGTCATGCAATCGGATGGATCATATTTGCGCCATAATGCTCCGATTAAAGAGGGTAAATTTAATTGCCACAGGTTTTTCATGGAAAACCCGTCGCTTTCGGGCCGTGGCAAAGCAGGAGTGGTTGACGTACCAAAATTAACGCATTCTTATGATGATCAAGATGAATAAAACCAATATTGAAATTTCAGAGCTTGGGCGCGTCGGTGTAATTGACGTTGGATCAAACTCTGTTCGGATGGTGGTGTTTGATGGCGCTGCGCGATCACCCGCATATTTTTACAACGAAAAGGTATTGTGTGGGCTTGGCAAGGGCTTGGTACGATCACATAAACTAAACCCAGATGGCAAAACCCGCGCGCTCAGCGCATTGCGCCGTTTCAAGGTTTTGGCCGATCAAATGGAATTAAATAGCCTTGGCGCCGTTGCCACCGCCGCTGTACGAGAGGCCGAAGATGGCCCCGCATTTTGTCGTCAGGTTCAAGACGAAATCGGCATCGATTTGGTCAGCATTTCCGGTGAAGAAGAGGCGCGATTATCCGCGAATGGAGTCTTGCTTGGTTGGCCAGATGCAAATGGGTTGGTGTGTGATTTGGGTGGTTCATCACTTGAATTTGCTGAAATCAACAATGGTAAGATCGGCAATATCGTGACCACGGCATTGGGGCCGCTGAGCATTATCGATGTATCCGATGATATCAAAGTGCAAGACGGTGTGATCAAAAACGAACTGGCCGAAATCGCACCGCTTTTTAAGCGACGTCAAGATAACATTTATCTGGTGGGTGGATCACTACGAGCAATCGCGAAGTTTCACATGGAGCGGAATAACTATCCTCTGCGCGTATTGCATAACTATCATTTGCCTGTGGACGAAGTTCTGGAAACCATCGCGATTATTGGCGATAGTGACCAAGATGAATTGACTCGCATGGTGAACGCATCACCTGCGCGTATCGAATTGTTACCCACTGCGATCCGCGTTTTGAAACAGATATTGACCCAATTCAAAACCGAAGAAGTGACATTTTCCAGTTATGGACTGCGTGAAGGATTGTTATTTGAACGGATGCCAGCGGGCCTGCAAACACGAGACCCGTTATTGGAAGCGTGTCGATCCGTCGAAGATGCACAAGCGCGTTTCCCAGGATTTGGCGATCAGTTATGTGATTGGCTGCTTCCATTGTTTCCAGAAGAGAACGAAGAGCGTAAACGCTTGATCCGTGCGGCCTGTATTTTGCATGACGTCTATTGGGCATCACACCCTGACTATCGCTCGGAAATTTGTTTTTATGGTGCAACACATGCAAATTTCGGTGGTATTGGTCATCAGGGCCGTGTCTTTATCGCATGGGCGCTGTTGAACCGATACAAAACCAAGGCGATGTCGCTGGGATATCACCGTTTGCGTGATTTGTTATCGGCAGAGGAACGCCAGTTGGCGGAATCCGTTGGCCGCGCAATGCGGCTGGGTGCGATGATGACAGGGGCGGAAATAAGTGATCTGGGCAAAATTCGCAAAACCAAGGTTGCAATTGAATTGTCTTTGGACAGCAACGGTACGGATGTGTTCGGTGAAGTTGTCAAAAAACGCTTTGACGCATTGGCCGATTCCTTGGGGCGCAAAGGTGTGGTTACCTACGCCTGATCCGGTTGATCTGGGCGGTCGCCCAACAGATATCGCGGACCTGTTCCCAAACGTGCGGCGCGATCTTGTGCATTATAAAGTGCACAGCGATCCAGTGATAAACAGCCACAACCGATACAACTTGTTAGTTTTTCGCGCAAAGTTTGCAGCGCATTGATCCGTTGATCTAAAACTATTTCAAATTGCCCTGCTAATTTTTCCCAATCTTTCAACGTTGGTGCGCGGTTGTCAGGCAAGCGAGATAACGCATGTGAAATTTCCCGCAAGCTAAAGCCAAGGTTTTGAGCGATCATTACAAATGATAATTTGCGAATGTCCGATTGTTGAAAAACACGCTGGCCCGTTGCGTTGCGTTCGGATTGAACCAAACCCTGTTCTTCGTAAAACCGAATGGCGGAAATGGACAGCCCTGTACGCTGTGCAATACGTCCAATGCGCAAACCTTTTTTGAATATCATTGATTTTCCTTAAATAATTCAGCTTGTGCTCAGGTTAACTTGAGGTTGCATAACATGTCCATATCAATTGGAAATGAAAGGAAACTCGATGGAAAATTATCTGGAACATGCAAATATCACCGTAAGTGATCGCAAGAAAACCGCGCGCTTGTTGTGTGATCTGTTTGATTGGAAAATCCGCTGGGAAGGGGATTCACTCAGTGGTGGCAAGACCATTCATGTGGGCGGTGAAAACTCATATGTGGCGGTGTACGAATTGGGCACGCCAGAACGCATTGCAACGCCGCGCAACAAATATCTGTTAGGATTGAATCATATTGCGGTGGTTGTGTCCGATTTGGATGCGGTCGAAAAACGAGTGCAAAACGCGGGTTACACCGCGCATAGCCATGGCGACTACGAACCTGGGCGACGGTTTTATTTCGAAGACGACGATGGGTTGGAAATAGAGGTTGTAAGCTACGCACAATAACACAAGCGATATTGCACGTGCGCGGGCAATCGCCTAGACACAAATGAAACACTTTGTGCAAAGCGAGCCGAGATTATGCGCCTATCGAAATATTTTTTACCAACCCTCAAGGAAAACCCTGCCGACGCGCAAATCGTCAGCCATCGTTTGATGCTGCGCGCCGGCATGATCCGCCAAGCGGCATCGGGCATTTATTCGTGGTTGCCGATGGGGTTCAAGGTTCTGCGTAAATTGGAAAATATTGTGCACGAAGAACAAATTCGTGCTGGTCATAATCCAATGCTGATGCCCACATTACAATCCGCTGACTTATGGCGTGAATCGGGGCGTTACGATGATTATGGCAAGGAAATGTTGCGTATCACAGATCGTCATGGTCGTGATATGCTTTATGGTCCAACGAACGAAGAATTGATCACCGATATTTTCCGCGACTCTGTGCAATCACACAAAGATTTGCCGCTGACACTTTATCACATCCAATGGAAGTTTCGCGACGAGGTACGTCCACGTTTTGGCGTGATGCGCGGGCGCGAATTTTTCATGAAGGATGGTTATAATTTCGACGTGGATAAACCATCTGCGATGCATGCTTACAACCGCCATTTGGTAAGCTATCTGCGCACATATGAACGCATGGGGCTAAAGGCGATCCCAATGCGTGCGGACAGTGGCCCGATTGGTGGCGATGACACGCATGAATTTTTGGTGCTTGCTGATACGGGCGAAAGCGAGGTGTTTTACGACAAAAACATTCTTGATCTGCATCTGGGTGATCGCGAAATCGACTATGATGATTGGGATCAATGTGCTGGGATCATGAAAGAATGGACAACGCCATATGCACGCACCGACGAAACCCATGATGAAGCGAAATTTAACGAAATCCCTGAGGATCGCCGCATGTCATCGCGCGGGATTGAAGTGGGGCAAATATTTTATTTTGGCACCAAATATTCCGATGCAATGAACGCCAAAGTGGTGAATTCCGAAAACAAAGAAGTGCCCGTACACATGGGGTCACACGGCATTGGTGTGTCGCGCCTGATCGGTGCGATTATCGAGGCAAGCCATGATGACAACGGTATTATCTGGCCAGAGGCAGTCACGCCATTTGGTGTCGGCATTGTGAACCTAAAACAGGGTGACGAGGGAACAGATGGCGCATGCGAGGCATTGTATAAATCTGCAACGGTGCTTGGCCTTGATCCGCTGTATGATGATCGCAACGAACGTGCCGGTGCAAAATTCGCATCGATGGATTTGATCGGTTTGCCTTGGCGCATTACGGTTGGACCACGCGGATTGAAAAATGGGGTGGTGGAATTAACCAACCGTAAATCGGGTGAAAGCGAAGAAATGACCGCAGAATTGGCGCTGGAAAAACTGACCAAAATCTACGCAGGAAGTTGATATGGGAAAGGTTGTGAATATTTTGGGTGGATTGGGGATTGGCGTATGCCTGTCCCAGTTCCCTGAATATTCACAACAATATGTGCAACGTCTTGGCGGCGCGGTAGAGGAATTGAATGTGGTGGTTGCGGATTTTGATAATTCAGCCAGCCAAACAAACCAAACCCGCGCACAGGCATTATCGGTAATGACTGGCACGGAATTTTTAGACCGTCGCCAATCCGACATGACCCGAACAATCAAACGCCAAGAAGATTTAGCGCAAAGCTATGCAGCGCTGAAAGATGCAAGTGCATTTCAGCGCCTTGGCTATATTCACAAATTTGCTGATCCTAAAGTTAGCCAAGGTGCATGGAACGATTTTCAACCTGCAATTCCATTGTCATTGGAATCTTTCCTGTTACTGTTTGGCGGATATTGCGCAGGCTATGGCGGCACTTCCATTTTCGGGCGTATGTTGCGCCGATTGCGTGGCGGTAAGAAACGGAAAATCGCATGATTAATTCGGGTAGAACATCACCCTTTGCCCCACATGAATGGATGATTGCTTGGCGGTATTTGCGCGCGCGCAAATCCGAGGGTGGCGTAAGCGTGATGACATGGATTTCGCTGATCGGGATTGCGCTGGCGGTGTTTGCGCTGATTGCAACACTTGCGGTGCGATCTGGGTTTCGCACAGATTTCACGGCGACCATTCTTGGTGCGAATGCACATGTTTCCGTTTATCGACCCCCGTTCGAGGATGCTGATGGGCGCATTGTGCGCACCTTTGATAATTACGAAGACATCGCCCAGCGGTTGTTACAAGTAGAGGGTGTTAATCGTGTTGCTCCAATCGTCAAAGGTCAGGTGATGGCCACGGCAAATGGGCGCAACAACGGTGTCGAAGTTTACGGTGAAACATTGGCGGATTTGCAGAATTTGCCGTTGATCGCAAACCCAGAACGCCAAATTGGCAAGCTTGAAAATTTCAACAAAGGTGTCGCCATCGGTACGGGTGTGGCGCGTGAATTGGGATTGTCAGTTGGTGATAAAATAACCTTGATTTCACCTGATGGATTGCAAACCGCATTTGGCACCAGTCCGCGCATCAATGCCTATGATGTTGTGTATATATTCGAAGTTGGGCGATACGATATTGATCGCACACGTTTATATATGCCCCTGTCTGAGGCTCAGATTTATTTCAATCGCGAAGGCGTGGTTGATGAATTTGAAATCATGGTTGATGACCCTGATAATGTGCAACAGCTTGACCCAATGTTATTGGCCGCCAGCGATTCAAACAGTGCAACATGGACCTGGAAAAATGCAAGCGGTGGATTTTTACGTGCGCTTCAAATGGAGGATAACGTGATGTTCATCCTGATGTCGATCTTGGTTTTGGTCGCATCGATGAATATCGTTTCTGGCCTGATTATGTTGGTAAAAAACAAGGGGCGCGATATCGGGATTTTGCGTACGATGGGATTGTCCGAAGGGTCGATCATGCGAATCTTTTTCATCTGTGGATCATCTATCGGTGTGATTGGCACCATTGCGGGTGTGATCTTGGGGTGCTTGTTCGTGATTTATATCGATCCGATATTTAACGTCATTAATGGTTTGATGGGTGGTGGCGTATGGGACCCATCCCAACGCTTGTTGTCGCAATTACCTGCGGAATTGAACCTGCGTGATGTCATGAAGGCGGTTTGCCTCTCGCTTGGGTTGTCATTCATCATCACTATATTCCCAGCGCGCCGCGCAGCAAAAATGAACCCTGTCGAGGCGCTTCGATATGAATAATATTTTGGAACTGCAGGGCGTCAGTAAGGCATATAACAAGGGTAAACCAACAGAGATTTCCATTCTGAATGATCTGGATTTCACGCTTGCCACGGGCGAGGTGGTAGGGCTGGTCGCACCGTCGGGCGCGGGTAAATCAACATTGCTGCATATTGCGGGTCTATTGGACACAGCGGATGCGGGGCACATTGCCATTGCGGGCGTTGATCAATCGGGACTGTCGGAACGAAAACGCACACGCACACGGCGCCAGGACGTTGGTTTTATCTATCAATTCCACCACCTGTTGCCCGAATTTTCAGCGCTTGAAAATATCATTCTGCCCCAAATGGCAAATGGTGTGGCCAAGGGTGCGGCAACCGATCGTGCGCGTGATTTGTTGAACCGTGTTGGGTTGGAACCACGTGGCACACATCGCCCCGCAGAATTGTCGGGAGGTGAACAACAACGCGTTGCGTTTTGTCGTGCACTGGCAAATGCCCCCAAATTGTTATTGGCAGATGAACCAACGGGCAATCTTGACCCCGAAACATCGGACACGGTGTTTGCGGCACTTTTGGATTTGGTCAAGGAAACGGGATTGTCTGCATTGATCGCCACGCATAACATTGATTTGGCGGGACGTATGGATCGCATGGTGCGGCTTGAACGCGGTCATCTGTCTTAATCACAAATCTCTTGAAGCGCTAACCAATCCTCATCCGACAACAACGGTATAGATTGTTTGGCGTAATTGTCGATTGCTGCCAAATCACCATAGCGTAAATCGGATTTGGCAAATGGCGTGCTGGTGATTTGAGCAACATTGAATAATTCGTGCAAATTATCAGGGCGTGGATTGGATGGATTACCCATGATTTTGCTTTCGGCGAATTGATCTAGTTTTGCTTTGTTAATCGTTCCCGTGGCCAAGAAACGCAATGTTGTGTTTAAACCAGCGGTCAGAAATAAATCATAAAGTTGCGGCCGTTCATCCTGCATTGCACGTTCCATCAACACATAACCCGCCATGAGTTCAGGCCCGTTTTGATCCGACAACAAGGATTTGTTGATCAGAATATTTCCATTTGGAAGCAATGCAGATTGGCGTTGGTCCATATCAACAATCAAAATACGATTGGATGTGGTGCCGATCAATCGATCCTCTAACAGGCGCAGTGCACGTTCACCATAGGGTGACGAACAGGGTGTACCCGTTAGCTTGTTAACTTGCGCCAATGCGCGGCGTCCGATGTCCTCTAACTTTGCATCGGGTACAATACCCGTTGCGTATCGCGCGGTAGCCTCAGGCAACCAAACAACGCCAGCAATTACAAACGCACATAGTGTTATCGCGCTGATCCACACCCGCAAACGCCCGGGTTTTGGGCGCGCACGTTGAATACGATTGCGCACGCGTTCAATCGCCTTGATCATCGTTTTATCGTCAATTTCCAAGGTTTCGTGCCCATCGGGATCAACCGTGTAAATCGCAGGGCGTTGGTTGGAATTGGTGCGTTCAATCGCGGCCATAGACCAGTGGGTTAAGGGGCGGTCGTTGCTATCGCGTAAAACCAATGATGCATCGCCGAATGCCACGACAACTTCTTTGCGTTGGCCATCTGGGGTTTCGCGCCACAGACCAATGCTTTCTAATCGTTCGTACTCTTTTAATGCAGTCATTGCTCGACGGGCCCTTTATTGGCCTTCTATTCATTACAGTATAATCATTTTGCAGCGGAATTTCCAGTATGTCATGGCAATTGCGTCGCAATCACGCTTGCCGTATTTGCGAAATCTTTGCAATGTCAAATCAAGCATTAATACAAGGGCAGGCCAATGCATTCCCAAAATCCGATTCTACGCGGTGCGATGTTGATCGCATTGTGCATGTTGATCCTTGGCGTGATAGATAATTTCGTAAAATTCATCGCACAAGATATTGGGCTATGGCAATTCCAAGCGATGAAATGCATTTTGATCGCTTCGGGTACTTGGGTTGCGGCGCGTCAAATGAATATCCCTTTGCGCCCATTGCGATCAATCAATGTATTTGTACGATCAATAATGTATGCGGTTGCGATGTTGTTCTATTTTGGCGCGTTGGGAACTGTGCCAGTGTCCATCGCCGCAGCAGGTTTGTTTTTAGCACCCATTTTTGTTGTGATCCTGAGCGTGGTTTTATTTAAGGCACGCATTGGCCCCTATCGGATATTTGCGGTTATCCTTGGGTTTGCGGGTGTATTGGTGATTTTGCGCCCGTTTGGTCAACATCTTGATCCAATGGCAATTTTGCCTGTGGTGGGGGCGTTGTTCTATGCGCTTGCGATGATGTTTACTGGCCGCTACTGCGCCCAAGAACAATCGATGTCGTTGTTGTTTTGGTATTTCCTGACGCTTGGAACATGTGGTGTGATCGGCATGGTCGTGATTCAAGGGATTGATGTTGGGCAATTGGGCGAACCCAGTTTTCTGAACCGCCCTTTTGTGTGGCCAACACTCGCAGTTTTTGGTTGGATAATCGTGCAATCAATCGGATCTGGTTACGCTATTTTATTACAAACCCGTGCGTATCAAATCGCGGATGCATCAATCGTAAGTGTTTTTGAATATAGCTTGTTGGTATTCGCGGGGTTTTGGGGATGGTTGTTATGGGGCGAAAACCTCATCTTGTGGGATTTGATTGGCATGGCGATGATTGCCATCGCTGGCATTTGCATCGCGTTTCGCAACAAAGATTGATCAGGATTTTTGAGGCGGATACGCTGGTTTCATCAAATCATAAGGGTGTTTCCACCCTGGTGTAGCGGCGATACGATCCAACCATGCATCAATTTCGGGCCAATCCGCGCGGTTAAATCCGAATTCTTCGGGGTAGTATAAATATCCGCAACAGGAAATATCAGCCACTGAAAGTGCATCGCCAACCATCCATTCACGCCCCGTCAAATGGTTATTGAGCGTTTTATATGCGCTCTGCAAACGTGCCTGTAAAAATGCGATTGCTTCGGTGGGGCGTTTATCTTCGGGGATGAAGTTCATCAAAAAACGGGTAACTCCCGCTTGTGACGATAATTTGTGGTTATCAAATAAAACCCAACGCCAAATTTCGCGCCGCTCTTTGGGGGATGTTCCCCCGAACTTGCCGGTTTGTTCGATAAGATAATCTTGGATTACACCTGATTGCGACAGGGTGGTATCGCCATGAACCATGACGGGAACTTCGCCCATTTCATTGATTTGATGAAAGGCTTCGCTACGCGCTTCGCCATTAAAATAATCCACAAAAATTGGATCCCAATCACAGCCTGACAATTCAAGTGTCAGCGCGGCTTTGTAAGCATTTCCAGATTCACCAAAACAATAAAGTTGATATTCAGCCATGACAGGTCCCCTTGCGTATGCACACATGGTTACACATTGTCAGGAATGGTCAAGGAAAATGGGTGGAACACCGCGAGTATTTGCACCTTCGCGCGGGTTCCACCCCGTTGCACCCATTTAGGCGGCTTGTTTCAGCACCGCACAATTTTTCAAGTCGCGTAGCCCCGTATCAAGTTCGTGGCGCAGACTTTCAATCGCACGATTTAATTCAGTCTGTTGTTTTTCCAATGCAGCAAGTTGTTTTTGTGCAATATCCGCAATGGCAGTAAGTTTATTATATTCAAGATTATCGCTGTGATAAATTTCGAGCAGCTGTGATATTTCTTCGAGTGAGAAGCCATAAAATTTGGCACGTAGTATTAATTTCAACTTTGCGCAGTCTGTATTGGAATACAAACGTCGCGATCCATCCCGCAATGGGTTAAGCAAACCTTTGCTTTCATAAAATCGCAAAGCTCTTGCCGTTACTTCAAAGCGTTCACACATTTCACGTATTGTAAGAATTGGATAAGACATCAATCACCCCGTGGTTGTTGTGATTGTCATGTGGAGACGCTTGTTTATATTTTCAATATGTGTTGGGCGCGTCAACTTGCTTGACTTTGCGTCACGAAATATGGCTATTTTTTGCGCATATTGTGCTGGATTAGTCTTTGTCCAAGCTTTCGCTCGCAATTTTAATAAGATCTTGCAGCTCTGAAATGGCTTCTTCCAGCTCTTTTTTGCGATTGCGAAGATCTTTCATGCGCACCTTGCTGCGTTCGAGCAAAGATTCCATTTGAACCCGTTGCGATGGGTCTTGATCGTATAGTTCAAGCCATTGGCGCACTTCTTCCAATGAAAAACCAAAACGACGCCCGCGCATGATTAATTTCATGCGTGCACGTTCCTTGGCACCATAAAGACGCGTGCGCCCCTGTTTTTCAGGTGACAACAATTCAATGTATTCGTAATAACGAAGCGTGCGCGGCGTGACATCGAATTCTTCGCACATTTCTTTAAGAGTTTTAATACTTTGCGTCATTTCTGGTTCCACGTTAATTCCCGCGATTTTACGGTTATTTTTCCATTTTTCAAGCGGTACAATTACCCTAGTCATGGAATTTGGTCAGTTTTTGGTAAATGAAAGAAAGATTATGGTTGCCACGCGATCAACACCCTTGACACATAAACGTGTTTTAACAATTGCACTTCCGATTGTGTTGTCCAATGCAACAGTGCCGATTTTAGGTGCCGTTGATACAGGTGTGGTTGGGCAAATGGGGTTGGCTGCACCGATTGGCGCCGTTGGCATTGGTGCGATTATCCTAACCGCAATTTATTGGGTGTTTGGATTTTTACGCATGGGTACAACTGGGCTCACCGCACAGGCAATTGGTGCGGATGACCACGGCGAAGTCAGCGCAATGTTAACACGCGCAATGATCATCGGCATTGGTGCAGGGTTGGTGTTTGTGGTTTTACAAGCGCCACTGTTTTGGCTCGCGTTCAAGGCAGCACCCGCCTCGCCAGAGGTGGAAAACCTCGCAAGGCAATATTTACACATCCGTATTTTCAGTGCACCTGCCGCGATTGCACTGTTTGGGATTACCGGTTGGTTAATCGCAAAGGAACAAACACGGTCTGTCTTGGTGCTTCAACTCTGGATGAACGGGTTGAATATCCTGTTGGATTTGTTGTTTGTATTGCAATTTGATTGGGGCGTTCAAGGTGTGGCCTTTGCAACCTTCATCGCGGAATGGTCTGGCTTGGCACTTGGCCTATGGCTTGCTCGGGCTGGGTTTTCGGGTGGTTATTGGCGTGACAAAGCGCGGGTGTTTGATCATGTGAAAATGGCACGTATGGCGTCGGTTAACGGGGATATTATGATCCGTTCGATCTTATTAGAAATCGCATTTGTCAGCTTTCTGTTCTTGGGTTCATCATTTGATGATGTGACCTTGGCGGCAAATCAGGTGCTTTTGCAATTTCTGAATATCACTGCCTATGCATTGGATGGTTTTGCATTCAGTGCCGAGGCATTGGTTGGCAATGCACTGGGTGCAAGAAATCGCACTCGATTGCGCCGCGCGGTATATTTAACCAGCATTTGGGGCGTTTTGATTTGTATCGTGCTCAGCATTGCATTTTGGTTTGGCGGTGGTTTCTTGATCGCATTAATGGCGAAATCTGAACCCGTGCAGATGGCAGCGCAACATTATCTGCCGTGGATGGTGATTGCCCCGATGATCGGTGTGGGTGCGTGGATGTTGGATGGGGTATTTATCGGTGCCACACGCACGGCCGATATGCGCAATATGATGCTGATATCATTTGCGTTTTACGTTGTTTCCATTCTGATCTTGTTGCCAGCCTATGGCAATCACGGGCTTTGGGCCAGTTTGATGATATTGAATATTGTGCGCACAATCACATTGGCGTGGAAATATCCCGCACTCGAAGCATCAGCCGATACGGCCTGATTAAAGGATATCCAAAACGTTTTCAGGTGGGCGGCCAATCGCAGCCTTGCCATTGGCAATCACAATTGGGCGTTCGATTAAAATCGGGTTTTCCACCATCGCCTTGATCAATACATCGTCCGCATCGGTTTTGGACAGGCCCAATTCCTTGAATAATCGTTCACCTGTACGCATCAATTCAATCGCGGGAATATCCAACAACCTTAACACATCCGCGATTTGATCCGCTGTTGGGATTTGTTTTGTGTAAGGAAAAATCTTCACAGGAACGCGTTGTGCATCGATCAATGCCAATGTTTGGCGAGATTTGGAACAGCGTGGGTTATGCCAAATTGTGGCGCTCATAAATAGGCTCCGATATCCGTGCCAATCGCATCTGCGACATTGGCGTAATTCTTTTCTTGCAACAATTGATCCAAACCTTGGACAATTTCATTCGCCAGCGAAAATCCATGGTAAACCAGCGCGGTATAAAGCTGTACCGCCGATGCGCCCGCCTGAATTTTCGCAAATGCCTGCGCAGCGGATGATACACCGCCAACCCCGATCAAGGGAATAGCCCCTTCGGTTTCACGTGCCAATTGCGCCAAAACCCGCGTAGATTTTTCAAACAATGGCGCACCAGACAGGCCGCCACCTTCATTTGCATGTTTGCTTTGCAATCCTTCACGATCCAACGTGGTGTTGGTTGCAATGATCGCATCAATACGATTGTGTTTCGCCACTTGGGCAATTTGTGCGATTTCTTCACCATTTAAATCGGGTGCGATTTTTAGGAAAATGGGAATGGGCCGTGCCAAATTTTCACGTGTTTCCATCACTCCTGATAACAATGCATTCAACGCACGTTCACCTTGTAGGTCACGTAGTTTTTCCGTGTTGGGCGACGACACATTTACAGTGGCAAAATCAACATATGGGCCGCAGTGTTCCAACACTTTCACATAATCAATTGCACGGTGGCTGCTTGATTTATTTGCGCCAAGGTTGATGCCAACCACACCATTTTTTGGTCTTTCGGCCAAACGGGTTGCGATTGTTTGCATGCCCTCGTTGTTAAATCCGAACCGATTGATCGATGCCTGATCTTCGCGCAGACGAAACAGGCGTGGTTTGGCATTGCCTGGTTGTGCCAATGGTGTTGCGGCCCCCACTTCGATGAAGCCAAAACCTGTTTTTAACAGAGGCGCGATTACTTCTGCGTTTTTGTCAAACCCCGCTGCCAAACCAATGGGGTTTGGTAATTCCAACCCCGCAATACGTGTTGAAAGTCGATCATTGCTTATGGCGCCACCTGTGGGTGCAAGCCCCATTTTTAATGCTTTGATCGCAATGCCATGCCCCAATTCGGGATCAAGCTGGTAAAGGGCCGCCAGCCCCATTTTTTCTATTAGATTCATCGCATTTCTTCTGGAAAGACATGGCCAGTTTCGGTTAATCGCAATGGTTTCACCCACACCGCATCAGACAGCGACAAAGGCGCATATAAATGTGGAAATAAATCATCGTTGCGCGATGTTTCCCATTTCAATTTATCGCCCATTTGATCGCTGTCAAAGGCCAGCAATAACAATTCTTCTTCGCCTGCAAAATGTTTCGCTGCCGTTTCACTGGCCTGCTTTGCCGTCGAAAAATGAATATACCCATCAGTAATGTCGATGGGTGCGCCCTTACTGGTGCCGTTAGATTGCAAATCAGCCCATTCTGGCGTGCGAAGAATTTTGTAGATTAACATGGATTACAGATGCAGGGCGGCGCGGCGTTGGTCAAGCCCTAGCTTGCGAATACCTTGTCAAAATCGGCAAAACCCTTTGCTTCGATCGGGTTTCCAGAAGGATCGCGAAAAAACATGATACGTTGTTCGCCTGCTTGGCCCTCGAACCGCACTTGCGGAGGAATTTCAAATTTCACTTTTGCGCTTTGCAATCGCGCTGAAAGCGCCAACCAATCCTGAAGCGAAAGCACGATACCCATATGGGGCATCGGCACCATGTGTTCCCCAACGTGCCCTGTGTTTTCTGTGACAAATGGCTTGCCTAGATGCAGCGAAATTTGATGACCAAAGAAATCAAAATCGACCCAGCTATCGGTGCTGCGCCCTTCTTTGCATCCTAAAACATCGCCATAAAATCTTCGCGTGGCTTCCAGATCGGTGACGTTATAGGCAAGATGGAATAATGATTTCATACGGCGAGAATACCGCAGTTTCGCCATTGGGCAAGGCTGATTTTCATGCAAGTTGTGATTCAATAGACCAAGTCGAAAAAATCGAATAAACTGAATTAAATTGAACTTAACTTGGATACCATATGTCGCGCAATCCATATGATTTACCATCGTTAAAAATGCTCAAAAGTTTTGAATGCGCTGCGCGTTGTGGGTCAATCAAGGATGCCGCGACAGAATTGTTCGTCACCCCAGGTGCCGTGAGCCATCAGGTGAAAGCGTTGGAACAAGAACTCGGCGTGCAGTTATTCACCCGTCGCCACCGCGCGATCGAGCTCACCCCCGAAGGTTGGATGTTAAAAGACGCGTTGTCGCGTGGTTTTTTTGATATGTCACGTGCCATTAAATCGGTTCAACTGCGCGCAGATCCCAACAGCGTCACAATTGGTGCAACGACTGCTGTATCGTCGTTGTGGTTAACCCCACGTATCAGCAAATTTTGGCGAGACCACGGTGAAATCACAATAAATCAACAAGTACGCGATCGCCCGTTCACACGCCCGGTTTCACTGGATTTGATCATCGAATACCGTGTTTCAACGCCCGACGAACCCCATGATGTGTTGTTTAATGATGTGCTTTTACCGCTTTGTTCGCCCGGCTTTAATCATTCGCCTGAACCGCAATTAAATAACCTCGCTGCGATGCCATTGATCCATTTGGATGCAAAAGAAACCAATTGGACAAGTTGGCGAAATTGGTTCGATTCCCTGCAATATGATGGTGATCTATCAACGCGTCATCGCGTAAACAATTATACCATTGCATTGCAATTGGCCAAGGATGGACAAGGCGTTGTGTTGGGTTGGCAACGTTTGGTTGCACCGTTACTGGATGCGGGGGAACTTGTTGTACTTGGTCGTTATAAAAGCGCTGCACCGGGGCGGTTTTACCTGATCCACTCTGGTGATGAAAACACCGTTCAAACCGCATTGGTGCGCGAATGGTTGTTGCGCAATTTGAATTGAATCCTTCTCAACTATTACTGCAATAAAACTCATTTGCGGGAAATTGAAATGCTGCGCTAAATTGCGTTTATCGTCAATTTGCAAAGGATACGCCCATGACCGTATCGGATTTATCCGCCGTAAAACAACCTGTACAAGTGGCGCGCGGTCTTCCCAATGAACATTACATCGACCAATCCGTTTTTGAAGAAGAACGCGACGCAGTTTTATTCGCAAATTGGTCCGCCATTGGATTTGGCAAAGATATCCCGAACGAAGGGGATGCAAACCCTGTGGATTTTTTGGGCATGCCTTTGTTGATCCTACGCGACCATGCGGGGCAAATACGTGTGTATCAAAACACCTGTCGCCATCGCGGAATGATCCTTGTTTCGGAAAAATCCAACATTCGCGGCACGATCCGCTGTCCGTATCATTCATGGTGTTATGCGCTTGATGGACGATTGCGTTCCACGCCTCATGTGGGCGGGCCGGGGCAAAATTTACATGACAATATAAACCGCAAGGAATTGGGTCTGATCGAAATTCCATCACATGTTTATATGGATGTGGTTTTTGTGAATATTTCAGGTAATGCCGAACCGTTTGAAATCGCGAATGCGGCCGTATTGGAACGCTGGCAGGAATTTGACAAACCGATTTACAGTGCGGGTGAAGATAGTTGTTTTAACCTGACCGTCAAAAGCAATTGGAAATTGGCCGTCGAAAATTATTGCGAAAGCTATCATTTGCCTTGGGTTCACCCCGGATTGAATGTGGTTTCAAAACTTGAAGATCACTATCACTTGGAAGAACGCCAAAAATTTTCAGGGCAGGGTTCCGTTGTTTACACCCAATTAAAGGATAATAACGGACGTTGTTTCAAAGATTTTGACGATTTATCGGCCAAATGGGACACTGGTTCTGAATATATTTCATTTTTCCCGAATGTTTTATTCGGCGTCCATCGTGATCACACATATGCAATAATTTTGGAACCTGTCAGTCTTGATCGCACGGTTGAACATGTTTCCATCTATTACGCAAAACCGGAATGCACGGGCGACGATTATGCGGATTTGCGCACTACAAACACCGCGTTTTGGAAAGAAGTATTTGAAGAAGACATTTTTGTCGTTGAAGGGATGCAAAAAGGGCGCCACGGGCGGTTTTTTGATGGGGGTAAATTCGCGCCAGCAATGGATGGTCCCACGCATTTGTTCCACGAATGGGTGGCGACACAGGTTGATAATCATCGCGAAAATCGAGCCTAGGCGTGGTTGATCTTGTGGCATTGAACCGTGAATTGCTGGCTGCACATGCGGCCAAGGATGGTGCGAAAATCGCGCATATTTACAAACAAGCGGGTGAAAATGCGTTGGAGGCTGGGCAGGTTGACACGGCCTGTTTTTATTTTACCCATGCCTATGTTTTTGCGTTGGAATCCAATTGCGAAGAGCTTGGCCAAATTCACGCAATACTAAAGAAATATGGAAGAGAAGAATAATGCGCACACATGCACAGGCGGTGGTGATCGGTGGCGGTTTGGTTGGATGTTCCATTTTGTACCATCTGGCAAAATTGGGTTGGCGGGATGTTGTTTTATTAGAACGCGATGAATTGACTTCTGGGTCTACATGGCACGCAGCGGCCAATTTGCATGGGCTGCATGACAATAACAATATATCCAAGCTGCAATATTACACGATGAACCTGTATAAAGAGCTGGAACTGGAAACGGGTCAGGGATGCGGAGTGTTCCAACCCGGATCGCTTTATCTGGCGCAAACCGAACAACGCGAACACCAATTGCGTATTCAGGCCGCCAAGGCGCGGTATTTCAACGCTGATTTTTATGAACTGTCGATTGACGAAGCACAGCAAAAGAACCCTTTGGTGAATTTTGACGGTGTGCGTTGCGTGATGTTTGAACCAGATGGTGGCAATGTGGATCCAAGCGGTGTCACCCATGCATATGCCGCGGGTGCGCGTAATATGGGCGCTGAAATCCATCGCTTCACCCCTGTAACCGCTACAACGCAACGTGGCGATGGGACATGGGATGTGGTAACGCCCAAGGGTTCCATTCACACACCATGGGTGGTGAATGTCGCTGGATTGTGGGGGCGCGAGGTCGCCGCGATGGCGGGGATCAATTTGCCATTACAACCAACAGAGCACCAATATTTGGTCACCGAAACCATCCCAGAGATCGCCGCAATGTCGCGCCGATTACCATCGGTCGCAGATCGCGATGGCGAATATTACATGCGACAAGAGGGCAACGGATTGCTGATCGGTGCTTATGAAAAAGATATGCGGTTCTGGGCCGAAAATGGTACGCCCGCGGGATTTGGTCATGAATTATTCGCAGATGATTTGGATCGGATTATGGATAATGTAATGCGCGCAATGGATCGCGTGCCCGCAGCCGCACAAGTGGGCATAAAACGCGTCATTAACGGCCCGATGATCTGGTCGCCAGACAGCGCAGCACTTTATGGTCCAGTGCCAGAGAAAAAAGGATACTTTTGTTGCAATGGTATCATTCCAGGGTTTAGCCAATCGGGCGGGCTTGGGTTGATGACCGCACAATGGATTGTCGAGGGTGAACCAGAATTTGATATGTTCCCTTGGGATGTCGCGCGATTTGGCGCTTGGGCAGACAAGGGTTTCACCCGCGCGCGTGTCGCGGATCAATATGCCAACCGCTTTAAAATTCATTTTCCATATGAGGAGCGCACGGCGGGTCGCCCGATGCGAATGCGCCCCGTTTATGAAAAACAAAAATCACTTGGGGCGGTGTTTGGGTTGAATTATGGCTGGGAACATCCGCTTTGGTTTGCGGGAGAGGGCGCTGAAAATGGCGAAGAATATGGTTTTGATCGCCAGAATTGGTTTGAACCTGTGGGCGAAGAATGTCGTTCATTGCGCAATGGTGTTGGCGTAATTGATATTTCCAATTTTGCCAAATACGAGATTGTCGGATCAGGTGCACGTGATTGGTTGAACCGTATTGTCGCCAATTATGTACCAACGGAAATAGGGCGATCTTGCCTAACCCCCTTGATCGGGGTGCGTGGTGGTATTGCGGGTGATTTCACCATTACAATGCTGGGTGAAGATCATTATTGGATGGTGGGTTCTGGAATGGCGGAACGCTATCATCAACGTTATTTTAATGAAATACCGCGCCCTGAAACCGTGGCATTCAACAGCCGAACAGATGAATATTGCGGGTTCAATGTTGCGGGTCCTCAATCGCGAGAATTATTATCGCGATTGACCCAGGAAAACCTGTCCAATGATGATTGGAAATTCATGCGCTCGCGCCAAATTTCAATTGCGGGTTTGGATGCGATTGCCATGCGTGTGTCATTCACGGGCGATTTGGGTTGGGAGCTTTATATAAAATCTGAGGATCAGCTTTCGCTTTATAACACGTTGTTGGGTACGGGTGTTGATCTTGGTGTGCACCCCGTGGGTAGTCGTGCGCTGGGCAGTTTGCGTATTGAAAAAGGGTATGGTTCTTGGGGGCGTGAATATAGCCCTGAATATTGGCCACAAGAAGTGGGGCTTGATCGCTTAATCAAAATGGAAAAGCCTGAATTTTTGGGCAAATCGGCCTATGCGAAATTGGCGCAAAATTCGCCCCGTGAGAAACTGGTAATATTGGAAGTGAATGTGAAAAACGCCGATGCATCGGGGGGGGAGCCTGTGTTTTTACCCGATGGTGCGCCCGTTGGTCGGGTTAGTTCGGGTGCTTATGGCTATACCGTTGAAAAATCGCTCGCGCTTTGTTTTATCAAGGCTGAACATGTGGTTGCTGGGGCACAGTTTGATGTTGCGATTTTGGGTCAGCCGCATCGCGCCACATTATTGGATCAGCCACCATTTGACCCAACAGGGGAAAAGCTACGCAGTTGATGCGCGCGCCAAGGGGAGCAAAAGCGCGCGCCTATTGTTACAACTTGCAACAATAGTATTGGGTTAAGCGTGCCAGAAACGTTTCTGGCATTCTTGCCCCGCTTGCGACGGGGTGATGCCAATATCGGCGAGGCGTTCGGGTGACATATTGCGCAAAACCTTTCGAGCCTTGGCGCGGTCATTCCAAACGACAATCACATGGGCAACATTGATGGCCAGTGTCGCAAACGCAGGAAGCGTTGAGCGTGTTGCCAAATCATGAGCGAAATATGCGGTTTTGGTTTGTGAATGTGTCATTGTCCTAACTTTCTGATTGTATTGATACAATCTATATTGTATCTGTATTTATAGATACAAAGAATCGGATTGTATGGCTAGGAAAATATTGTAATGGATACAATTTGGGCGCCAAAGGCGCTTTCGTCTGATGGACCTAAGTACAAAGCACTGCTGGATACGTTGCAAAGCGACATTGATACAGGTGTTTTGGTTGCTGGGGATAAATTGCCACCAGTGCGCGATCTGGCGTGGAAATTAGGTGTGACACCCGGAACCGTTGCGCGTGCCTATCAAGAGGGCATTAAGGCAGGAACATTAACCGCACAGGTTGGACGCGGAACATTCGTTTCCGCGCCGCGCCCATCGCAAGATGCAGAACATTATATGCAATCGGCGATGGATGATATTTATCCGCTACCTGTGAATGGTCAAATAAATTTGCGCAATACCAATACCACCAATGTTGGGCAAAGCGCTGCGTTGCGCCGTGCGATGATAAAAGTGGCGGAAACCAAGGCGGATCAATATATTTATTACCCCGATCAACAATATGTATCTGACATTTACCAACCCCTTTGTGAGTGGATGGAATATGCTGGTGTTTATACCAGCCCAGAAAAATTGATCGTTACCAATGGTGGACAGAACGCGGTTTCGTTGGCGGTTGCAACCATATTGAATACACAAACAGGGGGGATCGCAATTGATGCGCTAACCTATCCGGGTATTCGTTTTGCGGTTCAGGCGCAGCGAGGACAATTGATCGGGATCGAAACCGATGCGGATGGTATTATTCCAGACGCCTTGGTGCGTGCGTGTCGCGCGAAACAGATCAAAGCATTGTTCACATCCGCGAATGTGTTGAACCCGACAACAGGCAAAATGCCACTGGAACGGCGATTGCAAATTGCAGAAATTGCACGCAAATATGATCTGCAAATTGTAGAGGATGATTGCTGGGGCATCGGCGCAAATGACGTGCCAAGTTTTTCACAAATCTGCCCTGAACGTGGTTGGTATCTTTCGTCGATTTCAAAATCGATCTCATCTGGTGTTCGGTTTGGTTATTTGCTCTGCCCGGATGCTTTTTTTGATGACACAAAACGCTTGATGCAAAGTTATAGCTTTGGTGTATCACGCGCGGTTGTGGATATTGTCCGCGAATTATTTGTTTCTGGTGATGCGGCGGCGGTGCGCGGGGCTGTTTTGAAACTGGTTCAAAAAAACGTCCAACAAACAGTTAATATTTTGGGTAAATGGGATGTTTCATGGCGCAAGGACGTGCCGTTTATCTGGTTATCCTTGCCGTCAGGTTGGCGTGGGTCATCATTTGCTGCGGCTTGCGAGCGTGAAAATATTATTGTGCGTGCGGCCGATGAATTTGCGTTGCAAAATATGCCCGTCCCCAATGGAGTGCGGATTGCGGTGAACAGCAACCTGCCATCGCAAAACTATAGCGATGCATTGGCGGTGATTAACGAATTATTGGCAAACCCACCCGTAAGCATGGGCAGTTGATCACAGCTTATTCAACGCGGCGAATTCAGTTGGTGTAATGCAGGTTGTTGCGGCACGCGCACGCGAATTGTTAAATTCGTTTAATTCAGGAAACAGTTCCAACAATTCATTGTAAGCATCTTTTTCCAACGTATTTAATGCGTGTTTTCCGGGCAGAAAACTTTCACTTGGTTGTCTATTGGACATCACGATCTGATGTTCGTCACACATGAAATGAAAATATTCAACGCCCTGATCGACGGGTTCTAGTGTGATCGAATGATCATTGATTAATGCCTTTGCAGGAACCAAATACCCATCGGTGCCCAAATGGGTTTGGGCACGCCAATCACGCAAATATATGCGGTGTTGTTGTGACACAATCAAATCTTGTTTCGGGCGTCCATCACCCAACGCACCTTTGCGAATACGAACAGGTCGAAGCCGAGGTTTCAGCGCCATTTCAGCGGGTGAAATTTTGCGCGAATTGATCCATTTGATTTTGCACGCTTCACCATCCAAATTGATCACCGATTGTCCCGGCTTCAAATCTTGGATTGCGCGACCACCGTTTGGCGTTTTAATCCGCGTATCGCGTGCAAAACAAATCGTTTCATAAGGCACGGATTGACCATCATCGCCAGCAACAAAATTATAGGTTTGTCCGGGTGTCAGCGGTTCACTGGTGATAACCATCGAATTTTCACCACTGTTGCTTGTCCCTGTGCCAAATCGGATAATATAAAATGTAATTGGTGGAACATCGTCAGTTGTAAGCGTGTATTCCAATTCAATCGACGCACCAACATTATAGGTCGTACCGTTCAGCGTAACCGCTTGCGCCAATTCTTGGAGATTACCTGTCTCAAGATAGGCGTCTTCCAGATTAAGATCGTCATCTTCGACAACCACATCAATGCTGGAACCGTCACCATTAAATGTGGTGGACGACCCAATGCCATTGTTCGGAGTGGTTGTATTATCTGTCGCGATTGTTCCTGTGAAATCGGACAGGTCGTAACCAGTAATTGTGTAAGTCGCCATTGCTATGTACCAACATTGTATTCGTTTGGTCATACATAGTGAAATTGAACCCAAAATGCGAGCTTTACGCCACGTTTGAGCGATTTTTAACCAAAAACCGCCAAAAATCGATTAATTCGACTTTGGCGGCAAGTTGGTTATTGCGGGTATTCTTTATGCCAAATCGGGGGCGATTGCCTCTTTGGCGAGCGTTGACTTAACTGTTTCAAACGCATCAACGCTGGTTTGTTTTTGGCCAAGTCGGCGCACGGATACAGTTCCTTGTTCAACTTCTTTCATCCCAACGGCAAGGATTACAGGAACCTTGGCTAATGAATGTTCGCGCACTTTGTAATTGATTTTTTCGTTACGCAAATCGGTTTCGGCACGCACACCTGCGGCGCGCAAGTCGTCCACCACCTTTTGAGCGTAATCATTTGCATCCGATACAATGGATGCCACAACTACCTGACGCGGTGCCAACCAGAATGGCAATTTGCCCGCATGGCTTTCGATTAAAATGCCGATGAAACGTTCAAAGCTGCCAAGTGTGGCGCGGTGCAACATTACCGGGCGATGTTTTGCGCCGTCTTGTCCGACATATGATGCATCCAGACGTTCGGGCAGAACAAAATCAACCTGATGTGTACCACATTGCCAATCACGCCCAATCGCATCGGTTAAAACAAATTCCAATTTGGGGCCATAAAATGCACCTTCGCCTGGGTTCAATTCTGGTTCGATCCCTGCGGCGCGGGTGGCGGATAACAATGCTTGTTCTGCTTTGTCCCAGACATCATCAGAACCGGCACGGGTTTCTGGGCGATCGGAAAATTTCACTTTGAAGTTTTCAAAACCAAGGTCGCGGTAAATTTCAGACAAGAAATCAATATAAATTTTGGTTTCTTCTTCGATCTGATCTTCGCGACAGAAAATGTGCCCATCATCCTGAGTAAACCCGCGCACACGCATAATGCCATGCAATGCACCCGATGGTTCATAACGGTTACATGATCCAAATTCGGCCATGCGCAACGGTAAATCACGGTATGATTTCAAACCTTGATTGAAAATTTGAACATGACAAGGACAATTCATCGGCTTTAACGCATTCACGGCCTTTTCGCGGGCATGTTCTTCGTCAACTTCGACAATAAACATGTTCTCTTGGTATTTTTCCCAGTGGCCGGATGCTTCCCATAATTTGCGATCGACAACTTGAGGGGTGTTTACCTCAACATATCCACCAGCATCTTGTTTGCGGCGCATGTAATCTTGCAAGGTGGTATAAATCCGCCAACCGTTGGGGTGCCAAAATACTTGGCCTGGGGCCTCTTCTTGCATATGGAACAAATCCATTTCGCGCCCCAATTTGCGATGGTCTCGCAATGCGGCCTGTTCCAGCATATGTAAATGCGCCTTCAGGTCGTTTTTGTTTTTAAACGCAACACCATAAATACGTTGCAACATCGCATTGTTGGAATCCCCACGCCAATAGGCACCCGCAACCGACATCAATTTGAAACTGTCACCCGGAATTTGTGCGGTATGAACCAAATGTGGGCCACGGCACAGATCCTGCCATTCGCCATGCCAATACATGCGCAAATCTTCACCCTCTGGGATCATATTGACCAGCTCAACCTTGTAGGGTTCGTTGTTATCTTCGTAAAACTTGATCGCGCGCGCGCGATCCCAAGTTTCGGTGCGCACCATGTCTTTTTTATTGATGATTTCACGCATCTTTTTTTCGATGGTTGTCAAATCTTCGGGTGTGAATGGCTCTGCGCGATCAAAATCGTAATACCAACCATTATTGATAACGGGGCCGATTGTGACCTTCACATCTGGCCATATTTCTTGGACAGCGCGCGCCATAACATGGGCGCAATCGTGGCGGATTAATTCCAACGCATGCGCATCGTCTTGCATGGTGTGAATGGCGAATTCTGCGTCTGATTCAATAACGCGTGATAAATCGCGATGTTCACCGTTTACAGAACAGCTAATCGCCTTTTTCGCTAATGAAGTGGAAATATCCTTGGCTACATCCATGCCAGTTACACCAGCAGGATAGTTGCGTGAATTGCCATCGGGAAGGGTAATGGAAATCTCTGACATTTGGTCAGGTCCTTTCGTTTTAGCGCCTACGAAACGCTCGGTTGAAGTTTTGTGGTGTTTTGGCACATGCGGTTGATTTGTCAAGTGGGATGGGAATTGATTGCACAGGAAAAATTGCTGATCTAGTTTGGTGCAAATGCGAATGTTGAACGAGGCAATTTAATGCAACAAACACAGTTTTTAGAAACTTCCAAAGGGCGTAAAATTGCGTATCACAAAACCGACGGGGCAGGGCCGGCGGTGGTGTTTTTGGGTGGTTTTAAATCCGACATGGGCGGTACCAAGGCCGTGTATTTGGAAGAATGGGCGCAAAAAAACGGACGCGCGTTTTTGCGATTTGATTATTCAGGGCATGGGGAATCGAGCGGTGAATTTACCGATGGATGTATTGGTGAATGGGCGGCGGATGCGATCGAAAGCATTGCCACCCTCACGTCGGGACCACAAATTTTAGTGGGCTCATCTATGGGTGGTTGGATTTCATTGCTGGTCGCAAAGCACATGCCCGAACGTGTGGCCGGATTGGTTGGCATAGCCGCCGCACCCGATTTCACCCAAGATAGCATGTGGGCAGGCATGGATGATGCACAACGCGCGGATTTGGAAGCAAATGGGGTGATTTATCTGCCATCGGATTACGGCGAGCCCTATGCCATTACAAAAAAGCTGATCGACGATGGGCGCGATCAATTGGTGTTGCGCGATGCGCTTGATCTACCATTTCCTGTGCGTCTGTTGCATGGCACGGCGGACGAGGACGTGTCGATGGACGTGGCGTTACGCTTGCTTGAACATGCAAATGGCGATGATATTCGGCTACAATTCATCAAGGGCGCCGACCATCGGTTTTCTGATGACACATGTTTGCGCCTGATCCACAAATCAATTCATTCGATCACGGCGGCTATTTCTGGGGAGGAATAACAATGTATCGGATTTTCATGCGTAGCCTTGGTGTAATTTTGTTGCTGGTCTTAGCATTTGTGGCGGTATTGGTTTTTGGCCCGCGTGAAAATGTGGATTTGGCGCAGATTGAAAATACTGCGCATGATGTGACCGTGAGCGGAGCAGATGCATATCTTGTCGCGCAAGAAGCCGCATATAATGATATCAAACCAAACCAGCAAAAACAGATTATCTGGGCAGGCGCGGCAGGTGTAAAAACCGAAACCGCGATTGTATATCTGCACGGATTTTCAGCAAGTGCGACGGAAATTCGCCCAGTGCCAGATATGGTGGCAAAAGAGTTGGGGGCGAACCTTTATTTCGCACGATTACCCGGACATGGCCGCACAGGTGCGGCGATGGGGGATGTGGTTGTACAAGACTGGATCAACGATCTGGCAGAATCCATGAGCATCGGGCGTGCATTGGGTGAACGTGTGGTGATTATGAGCACATCAACAGGTGGCACATTGGCCGCCGCTGCATTGTCGGATGCGCAGTTCCAAGAAAAACTTGCAGGGATAATTTTTGTCTCGCCAAATTTTGCTGTGCACAGCGCCGCGGCCGATCTGGCGAATTTGCCGTTTTTTCGCCAGTGGGGGCCAATAGTGGCGGGTGAAACAAGATCATTTGAGGCACGAAAGCCAGGTCAGGCAGAAAATTGGACAACCTCATATCCTTTGAAATCAGTTGTGCCGATGATGCGATTAATCGATTTTGTGAATGATCAGGATTTCGCAGCGACAAAAATCCCTGCACTATTTTATTTTTCAGATGACGATGCGGTCGTGAACGCGACCGTATCACGTGAAATCAGCGAAAAATGGGGTGGGGCGGTTCAAGTAATCAACCCAACGCTTAATGCAGAGGATGACGAATATAGCCATGTCATTGCTGGTGATATTTTAAGCCCAAGCCAAAATGAAACCGCAACGCAGGCCATGGTTAACTGGATTTTTGGATTAAAATAGAATCCCAAAAATCACCAAAGCCAACCCGATAGCAGACAGGAAAAATGCACCAAGGTTTACAGCGACCAACCCTTGGAGATGTTTGGTCAGCTCCTCGCCCGTCAGGCCAAGTTTTTTTGCCTGATACGCCTTTACGATACAGTAAGTAAGGCCCGCAATGCCGATCAAGGTTAAGGCGATTCCAGCGATTGTAAGTGCACTCATGTCATTTCTCCTTTGGGGGTCACTAACGAAAACTGTGGCTTGGGGCAAGGTTGCTCTTGCCCCGCTTGTTGTGGCTCGCTAATCACGGGGCGAGTTTGACAGATAGGTGAAAAAATGAACGACGAAATTGGAAATACTTACCGTGTTGCCGCGGACGAGTTGCGCGCATTCGTAGAACGGGTTGAACGTTTAGATGCCGAAAAAAAAGACATCGCGGATCAACAAAAGGAAGTGATGGCCGAGGCGAAATCACGTGGATATGATACCAAAGCATTGCGCCAGTTAATCGCGCTGCGCAAAAAAGACCCAGCGGAACGTTCCGAAGAAGAAGCGGTGTTGGAAATGTATAAAGAAGCGCTTGGTCTGTGATATCCAAGTCATCAAATTGTGCACGCCCAAGGGCGTGCGCGAGATTTTTAGATTTTGGATATTTTGAACATTTGGAGAATGTTTAGCTCACGATTTGTCGGCGCAAGGCCTGCACATTTTCCATGCGTTCGATAAAGTACCAATCATCATCATAAGCATATTGCATTTCTTTGATTTGATCAGCGTTCCAAAACGGATCATCTGGTTTTGATGCATCATTTGGGTATTTTTCCAAAAATGCTTCGCGCACCTTTTTGAAATCACCGCGTGCTTTGGGTGCATGTTTTTGCAGATATTTATACATGAGATGGCTCCCGTATAGGGACAAGCCAGCATTGTTTGGCGCAGAACTCCCCACAAGATCCTGTGGATTTTCAACACCAGTAATTGCCCCTAAAGCTTGTCGCCAGATATAGGGATAATCTTCGATACGCCAAATGATCGGCTTAACGCCATATGTTTGCGTTGAGTCATCAAAAAATGGTGCGGTGAGGCGATCAATACAGTTTGACCATCGGATGGCATCAAATTTCACATCATTAACATATTCTTCGAATGGCACGACATGGGCATTGATCAATGCTTGGCCATAGCATGATGTCAAAAATGCCGAGGGTTCGCGCACAGACATTGCAAGGCGGATTTTGTCGTGATCCATAACATTTGCCAAGAGACGTGAGAAATTCTTGATACGAGGAAAGATCAACCCTGCGCCAATTGGGCGGGTGATATTGCCCGACAAAAGTGGATCAAAATACAAAAGTGTCTTTGCATCCTGCCCTTGTGCAAGAGCGGCAAACAACTTGTCTTGAATTTCGGCGCGATCATGCCCTTGTTCGGCGCTTTTGGTTGCTTCTGAAAAAGCGGTGTTAAAGATATTTTTTTGAACCAAAAATATTCCTTGGTCATTTAACATTGCTTCATTTGCACGTGCCATTGCGAACAAATGCTGACCACCCGTGCGAAATGCGCCAAGATAGATATTTAGTTGCACGACATTTCCCATCAACACAAAGCGATTGCAATTCTGGACACTGAATTAGCTTTGGTTTAAGCGCGGATCAATGATTGATTTAACAAACACGCGTAAACGATACATTAAAAATAGGCTGCCTGATGTGTGGTCTGTTTCTGCGTTTGCGATTGCGGCACTTGTTTTATTACCAATCGGAGCGGTTGTTTGGCTTGCGTTTTTTCCAAGTGAAAACATTTGGCCGCATTTGATGGCAACGGTTTTGCCACGCTATTTCATCAACAGTTTTGTGATGATGATAAGTGTTGCACTGATTGCGGGTACAATTGGTGTTGCCTGTGCTTGGCTTGTGGTTATGAAAGATTTCCCCGCAAAGCGTGTTTTGGAGTGGGCGCTATTGCTGCCCTTGGCGATACCAGCCTATATCGGTGCCTATGCATTTGTTGATTTTTGGGAATATGCGGGGCCATTTCAAACAATGCTGCGCGATATATTTGGTTGGAATTCTGCGCGTGATTATTGGTTTCCAGAGGTTCGCTCGCGCGCGGTAGCCATCATCATTATCGCCTTTTCGCTTTATCCATATGTCTATTTGTTGGCGCGTGCGGCATATCGTGAACAATCCAATAACGCGATCGAGGTTTCACGCGCCCTTGGTTGCGGGCCATGGGCCAGTTTTTTTCGCGTTGGTTTACCGCTCGCGCGTCCTGCAATTGTCGCCGGCACCGTGGTTGTCATGATGGAAACATTGAATGATTTTGGCACTGTTGAATATTTCGCGGTGCAGACACTGACCACAGGAATTTTTAGCGCCTGGCTCGAAGGATCAAACGTAGGCGCGGCGGCTCAAATTGCCTGTGTGGTGTTCGTGCTGATTTTAGCTCTGCTGTTGTTAGAACGATTCAGTCGTCGCAACATTCGCGTCTATCAAGGTGCGAATAACAACAAAAAACCTACACCTGTTACATTATCTGGAACGGCGCGGATATTAGCGGTGATAACCTGTGGTGTACCCGTTCTGATCGGTTTTTGTATGCCATTTCTTATTATCCTAAACCATGCATTGGGCAATTTTGATCAGTGGCATGACGCGGAGGTGTTAAGGGCGGTATTTACAACTCTTTGGGTCGCTGGCGTGGCTGCACTGCTAACCGTCATTGGTGCTATCATCTTGGTCTATGGCATCAGATTGTCACGCGCAGCATTGCCGCGTTTGTTGTTGCCTGCAACATCCATTGGTTATGTTGCGCCTGGTGCTGTGCTTGGGCTTGGCATTTTGATTGTCATGTCACGGTTCGATCATTGGCTTGCAGATGGGTTGGAGGCGCTGTTTGGGATCAACATTGGCCTTTTGGTTACGGGTACATCTGGTGCGGTAATCTTTGCCTATTGCGTGCGGTTCTTCACGCTTGCTTATGGCAGTATTGATGCGGGGTTTGGGCGGGTATCTCCAAACCTTGGCATGGCCGCACGCTCGCTTGGATATCGACCAGGGGCGGTGTTGCGCCACGTACATGCGCCATTGCTTAAAACAAGTGTTTTGACCGCTATACTCTTGGTTTTCGTGGATAGTGTGAAAGAGCTACCTGCAACATTATTGCTGCGCCCATTTGGGTTCAATACACTTGCCACGCATGTCTATGATTTTGCATCTCTCGAAGACATCAAAGGCGCAGCCGTCGCCGCATTACTCATAATTTTAGTCAGTATCATCGCAGTTTTCATTCTGGCGAATGCGAGCAAGGGTGAAAATTAAAAAAACCCGAAAAAAGTGCAAAATTCCTCTTGCATCTTTGTCATAAATCGCCCAAATACCCGCGCAGTGCCCCTATAGCTCAGCTGGTAGAGCAACTGATTTGTAATCAGTAGGTCCGCGGTTCGAGTCCGTGTGGGGGCACCATTTTTCACTTAAATATCAATAACTTGCAAGATTTTCGTTGCGTGGCGAAATATGCGATTTTGGATTCGGAAGCATATCGGAAGCAGTGAAATGTTAAAATCGTACTGTTGTGGAAAGGGAACAGAATCGTTTTTTATCTAATTCCAATGTGATTGCCAAATATTCCCATTGTGGATTTCGTTTGGTTGTTAAATGTCGGCAAACACAACAAACCGAACGAGTGCTCGCCATTGGCGGTAATATTGGCGAATTGCAAAATTTGATAAGTGGATACTGAGCCTGAGTGAGATCGAAAATGTCTCAAATGGGCGGGAAGCGGACTTTCGCTGCGGTAGCACCAAGACAAGTCATTCGAATCCAAAAAATTACTAAACCTTTGAAAGCACTGAACTGAGTTCAGCCTGAAACTCCTCGTACTTTCGAGCTGCACTCTCATATTGCTTAGCAACAGCTGAAATCTTCTGAGCATCACCATTCGGTATCCATATGCGTGCTATGTCTTGAGGGTAGATCTCAACTTGACCACTAGAGCCGTTGATATATCGGTAGATCTGCTTCTGTCCTTGGTCACTCAAAAGATAGGCAGCAGCATACCAAGCAAGTTTCTTATCTTTGAAGCGAACGATTGTAACATGCCCATCAACCAGAGCAGGGTGCGACCTGTTGTAAACAGCCACCCGACCGATTGTACCATCTCCTGTTGAGTTTATCAGAACGTCACCGCTTTGTGCCTCGTTGCGAAGTTTCTTTTTCTTGAAGAATTCTTCATCGACCGCTCGGGCCACGCCAAAATCCACGAACCCCCAACGGATAGCAACTGACTTCAAAGCACAAACGTTAGATGTTTCTTTGTCAGAAACCGAAGCACCGTCTGTTTTTACCATCCCTCTATAAATTAGGCTTTCAGGGTCACTTTCATCATCACAGTATGTCGGTTGGCTGCCTCGATTGGGATATCGTACTAGCTTGCTGAGGTCGCCAAGCTGAAAGCTTCCTGGCGTTTTCTCCGCTTCTTTACAGGCGTTTACATACACGTCCTGATGGAACTCAGGTTCAAATATGTGGTTGGCGTCCTTGTCACCATCGAGATCAAGAAAAACATCTGCAAAGGGTCTCGTCGTCAGCAATGCCATCAGGTTTCCCCCCACTGTAAATTCTTGTTGAGGTATTCCGCAATCTCACCAAGGTCCGAAACGATGTCCCCATTCAAGTCACGGATCAACCGACCGCTTCTATCCTTCCCTGGGTTCTCCGACACCGCATAAACAACATCCGGATCATCTACAGCCTCACTAACGGCTTTTAGCTCAGATGCTCTTTTTTCCAGGAAGACAACACAAGTCTTGGTGTTCGTGAATGGCTTGAACATGTTCCCGGTCAAACTAACGACAGCTCTCATGCGAGCCTGCTTCAAAACAAACTGCCTGACAGGCTCATCGTTGTAATTCTTGAGAAAGCCTCTCGGTACAACAATCGCCATCCGGCCTCCCGGCTCCAAAAAATCTAAACAGCGTTCGAGAAAGAGGATGTCACGTGCAACCTTCCCTTTTCGCTTTGTTCGACCATTGTTGTCCGTTTTGAAAGCTACCCTGTACTTCGACAAAGTGTCCTCTGCGGAAATATCGCCCGCAAATGGGGGGTTAGTCGCTATAATGTCGAACTTACGAGGAACACGTTTTCCCCCGATTTTGATTAAGAACTTAGAACGAATATCATCGTTCCAGTTTGCCTCGTTCAACCCGTCTCCAACACATATGTTTGAACGGCCATCACCCCAAATTAGCATGTAGGCCTTGGCCACTTTTGCAATAATCGGATCGTAATCGATTCCAAATACATTGTTGGAAGCATAATCCTTCTGATTTTCAAGGATTTCACTTTCATCGTCACGCTCTGCTCTTATGGACGCAAAAACATGATCCATGGCTGAAACAAGAAATCCGCCGCTTCCGCATGCAGGGTCGAAAATGGTTTCGTTGTCTTTTGGCTTTAAAACCGCTGTGCAAAGATCAATGACATGCCTCGGAGTGAAGTACTGTCCTTTATCACCTTTCATGGTTGGGTTGATCATAACCTCAAATGCAGACCCAAGGACATCAGCGTCAGATTTTAAAAGGTACGCTTTTTGAAGCGCGGATACGCAAAATGCCAGCGTGTCGTCCTTTAGTGAAATCTCTTCTCCGGCTGTGAACACCCCTTGCCACTGTGACTTAGCATCTTTGAATAGCTTTACGACCCTTTCGCGAGCATCTGACGCTGCTTCAAGAGCACCTACTCTGAACTGTGCAGGCGACTTATCATTTTTTAGGTTTCGTCGTTCGTCGTAGAGTTTAGCAAAGATGAGTTTGAAGACTTCCTCGAAGACATTCACGCCCTCGTGCGCCTTAATATGATCCTCGCACTCCTTTAGAATTGCGAGGAAATCTTTGACTGGGACCAGCTGATCTCGCGTAATTGGGCTATCAACATCAGAAATTTTTTCGCCGCTGGCGGGAATGTTTCTGAGTTCTCGCCAGCTGGCTTCTTCCACCCCACCCTTTGGCTCCATTCTGAGGAGATAAACGTGAGGTGGTGACCCGTTACTCCATAGCCCAAGGCGGCACCCGGTTGCGTTCATGTATACTTGAAGTTGATCCAGCCCGTCTTTTCGATCTGGCTTCTTAACCTCAACAAATATTCGAGGTACGCGTTTAGTTTTATCGGCGTAGACAACAATATCCGCTTTTTTCTTTGCCTCTGAGGAACCAACTTTTACAGAAACCTCTACTGACAGTTGATTGAAGCCATACCCATAAGTGTCGCGTAGGCGATAAATCCACCATTGGCGGACTTTTTCTTCAGGCTTCGCATTCACCTTGTAAATTTTGCCTCGAACCGGGCAGAACATGAACTCGTCAGCGCCAATCATGAAGATCGTGAGTTTTGGTGGAGCTACTGTCGGTTTGTCTACTACAATCTCGGTCTCAAAATGCATCGTTGCCTCGCAGTCCCGTCAAAGTCGGGTTCTTCTTCTGTATTTTGTCGTATCAATAACCACTTTTGATACTGTGTTCCACGTTTTTCAGGACGCATGCGACACATGAACCTAGCTACGCTATGGCCGAATTTTTTTACAGTCTATTCCAAAGCGTTTCTGCTGCGCAGCAATAAATGTTGGATTCAATGGCCGCTTTGGGCCGTGCGCGTAACTAATTTTCATACGTAGGCTGACTTGACTTAGATATAAACAAATACCTTTCCCCAGCTTCCCTTAATTGCTTCTTAGTTTTCTCAGCATTTGCGCTGACCGTTTCGTTCATCTCCTTTGCCAATTCATCAAAGCACTTTGGTAAATTTTCAAAATTCGCATCTTTCAATGCTGCAAGTGCAATGCTTGATCCAAGAATATTACGAAATATCAGACTTATGTGTTGTTCGCGGTGAACCTCTTTCAATGGATTTGGATCAGCACCGCTTCGCATGTTAATTAGATCGCGATTAATCTCTGCGCAGGCGATTTCCCAGAGCAGATGGTTGGGCCAACGTGCGCGGTTCGGGTCGTTCTCTTGTGGCTCGGTGTAACGAATGACAGCTCCCATCTCGCGACACAGATCGCCAAATTTTTCGAACAGTTGTTCCCAAGTGCGAATGCCCCAGCGATCTTTAAGTAGGTCTTTGCCTGCGCGAAACTCTGTGCGCCAAATACGTGAACTTTTATGATTTTTCATGTAATTTCGTAACATTTCAGATGATTTCATAAACTTAAAATTTCTTTTAATATCATCATATTTCGTACAATTAGATGGATTTTCATATAAATTGTGATGCCAGATTTGCCACCAATGTGACTTGCCTTTCGCGGCAATCTCAGACGTTTTGTCGTAAATAATTACTTGTCGATTTCGACTCTGTCCAACGGTCACGGATGTTGTCCGTCCTGATTTTCCGTTCACAGACACATCGTCGGCGGTGATATGATCGCGTCGACCAGTTGAACTGTGCATCACGAAATTTTCGGGAATTAGAGTGAAATTTTTTGCCAGAATATCTATGCAAAAATCGATGCGTGAAATGCTGACTTGATGCGGGGCATATCGAATGCCCAGTCTTTCCATGACATGCTCACAATGTGCCTTTGCCGCGTGAATGCCATGCAGCGCCATAAAGAAAGAACCAAAGGATAAACGAATGCCCCATTTGTCTTTGGCATTGGGTTTCTTGAAAAACCATGTCGCACCATCTGGGCCGCCGCTGGCGATATAGCTATACCCATTGCCGCCATGTGGCTTAAGCAGCATTTCAACGCCATTGTAATTGATCAAAACATCGCGCCGCTCTTTGTCGGCGCGTGTCTTTTCAGTTTCAAGATAGGCGTGAAGTTCTGGCCCAATGTTTGCTTCAATCGCAAGGGCGAGTGTATCAAAGCCTTGGTGTAATATTGTCATGTTTGGAATGTCAGGTGTATTTCCAGAGGGGGGTGCTACAATCACCCCCCTTACCGAATTATCGGTATCAGTCGGGTTAGATTTGAACGCATAAGTGCCGCTGGCAGGGCAGCTTATGTTTTGGGGCCGAGTAGGGGCCAAATAAGTTGATTGATTAAGATACATTTGATTTTCTCGCGATCCAGTTTTCAGCGCGTTCGGCGCATTTAGCCAAGTTCAAAAGGTCAGCATGGGAATAGCTTGTGGTGTTTTGCCATTGGCCTTCACTGTTTTTGTAAGAGCGGGTCATATCGACAGAATAGAAATTGTCGTTTTCCCAGATTGTCGCTGTGATAAGCCCCAGTCGGAACTTGTATATTGGTGTTTTAGTCATGTGGAATTCCCTTCCATTAAAGTTAACGGCAGACATAGAAAGGGCGCGAGTTCGCAAGTGATCTCGCGCCCTGTTTAGAACCAATCGGCCCCAAAATCCCTTGCGGTGCTGCCAAGCCCGCAAAGGCAAAACTGAATTAGTTTGTTTGTGAAGTGTTCGACACGGTTCGCGCCGTAACCCAAGCATCCAGATCGGCGCGGCGATAGCGAATTGAGCGGGCCGATACTCTTACAAAGTCAGGTCCGCCACCACGGTGACGCCAATTTTGCAAAGCGCGAACAGAGTAGCAAAGAATGGACGCGGCTTCGCGCTCGTTGACCAGTTTGTTGTTATCGTTTGATTGAATATGAAGTTTATTTTCCATTGTGTTTCCAGAGGCTTATATCGAAGTTTATGCCGTCTAAAATATAGTTTGGCGCGAAGTTTGGATATATGAAATAACGTGATATTTCGTGTAAAAGCATGAACTTGGGATGGCAATGTTGAGGTTTAAGTTAGCTTTCTGTTCAAAAATATTAAAATACGAGAGTGATTCGAATGGAATTGAAAGTGAGTAATCTGGCATTGCAAACAATTCTTTAATCCCAACATTTGCATGAAAGGGGTAGGACTTCGAATGCGTTGTTAACTAAGTTATTGTTTTCAGTTATCGGGCTATTGGATGATAATTAGAGTTCATTGACGCATTTTGTCAAAGCGGTACAAAAGTTCCTCAGTGAATTGTAGGTGGCTACAAATTCCACATCTGTCAAAGCTTGTGCCTTTTTAGGATGTGTCAATGCACCCCTCAGTTTCCGCCATTTTCCAAAATCAGAAAAATCCAAATTTTCGGCGGCTTCTTTTCCTACTAACTTTATTAGACCACTTTTTAGGAGTTCTTTGGACGTCTCAATTGGGATACCGCCAATAGCATTAACAATGCGGTCAGAAAATGGGTGCAAGTCAGGATCGGAATCTATTAACGCCGCAAGTTTGGATTTTGCCTCAGGTGAAATTTTGGTGCCATCTACACTGCCAATAATGACTTCAACCATCTGAAATAGTGTATTGTTACTATGAAAAACATCATGTGACGTGATTGCACGATTGTAGAGTGATAATAGGTAATAGGATGTTTCACATTTGAGCGAAAAACCTTTCTTACCAAGTTTTTCCAATACATTTTTGCGTTGAGAAAACTTTGAACCAACATTTACCTTCCCTGGAATTGATGCATGGGCAAAATGGTTGTAAGTGAGGCCTTCTGGGCTTACAGTAGTGAAGCGCACTTCGCGCTGTCGGTGTCTGATTTCAACTTCGGCAAATTCTTCACCGTTTTCAATCTTTGTTGGTTTTTTTGGATCGTACCAATATATGCCCTCAAATTCTTGGTTGTCTGAAAATTTTATCTGTGTTTCAGCTAGGTTCCATTCATCAGGAATACCGGAAATCCCCCAGAAATTCTCGTAGGAAAAGCTGTGGCCGAGTTGGGTATACTGATTTAAAGTTGCCCCAACTTTAATTGCATATCTCCACGCTTTTTCGAGATTCGTATTAGAAATTGGTTCCGCAGAAAAAATTAGAAACCAAATAATCGGTTTTTCAATTCTATCATCATCAATTTTTTGTTGAACTAATAATTTGAGATTGCATCCTAGAATAGCGTTATTCAGATAGGTCACGTCTATTACCGAAGTGATAAAAGTTAAGCCCTTCACGCGGTCACAGTCAAAACTTACATCCTTGGCAGCCGATTTGATTACATATGCAGTTTTCATCTTATCCAGCATAGCATGTACCAACTCAACGAAACAAGTTTGCGAAATTCGAAGAAATGTTAGAGAAAGTTTGTTATTCTATCTGAGTTGGTTCGAGGCAAACATACGATACTTATAGAAAGCAAGACCGTTACATCGGCCTTTTTTAGATTTAGTTAAGTCTTCCCAATGTGTTGGATAACCTATTCGCAATCTGCCCCGCCGCTTTTTGCACTGCATCATCTGACAAATGCGCATAGCGCAAAGTTGTACTCAAATTCTTATGCCCCAAGATTTCTTTCAACATGAATGGGTCAATTCCATTCATGACCGCGACTGACGCATAGGTGTGTCGCAGATCGTGCAATCGTACATCTTCCAACCCAGCGCGTGATCTAATTTTGCGCCAAGGTTTTTGCAGATCATTGTAATATCCCGTCGCATGATCGCCGATAATTACATAGGGATTATCGTCGCGCTGTTCCAATGACGCCAACAATTGACGTGCTTCGCGGGGCAGGGGAATGCGGCGGCGGCCTGTTTTACTGTCTGGTAATTCCAAATGGGTGCGCGTGACGTAATCCCATTTCAGTTTTTGAATTTCGCTCAATCGACAACCTGTCAAAAGTAGTAAATAGAAAGCTGCAAAAACGTATCGACTGATTTTTCCATCGGTCAACATCTGGGCCATTGTTTCGCCAAGTTTTTCTTGTTCGACTTCGTCCAAGTATCGCTTCTTTTCAGCTTCGGGATATTTCTTAAGCCGCTTTGTCGGGTTGGTGTTCATGGGGCGATAACCCCAATCTTCGGCAAGATTAAACATCTTGGACATGAGCATGACACAACGATTGGCTTGGTAAGGCGTATCTCGCAATTTCAGATGAAATGCGGCAACGTCATTAAACGTGATTTCAAAAACTTTGATCGAACCAAGAGCAGGGTAAATTTTCTTGCGCAACATGTTGATGTAATCGGTTTGCGTCGTGGGTTTTAAATGTAGCTGCACATGATCGGTAATAAAACGTTCACCAAGTTCCATTACCGTTGGGCTACGCAATCGTGCCTTGCGATCGGCGGAGGGGTCTGCACCGCGTGCAACGTCTGCATGAATAAACTTGGCTTCTTTGCGTGCTTCCTCGGCGGTCATGACACCATGCTGCCCAATGTTCTTGCGCCGTGTGCGTCCGTTGGCGCGATATTGAGCGATATAAACTTTGCGCCCTGTTGGATAAATCCGAATACCAAAACCGCCCAATTCGTCGTCCCAATAAATGCGTTCTTTGGGTTCGGCGACTAGACTATCAACAAGGCGTTTTGTAAGTTTTGACATTCGATTTTCTCAGTATGGGGTGCAAATCCGGAAGCATATCGGAAGCACCGTGCAGCGTTTCATAGCGTCACTGATGATAGACAAGCGTGTTGATCGTCAAGAAAAAATGTTTATTAACAGTCATTTATGGTCGTTTGGCGCAAAGTGGAGAAATGCAGAGAAATGGCCCAAAGTCGATTTGTAATCAGTAGGTCCGCGGTTCGAGTCCGTGTGGGGGCACCATTTTTCACTTAAATATCAATGAGTTGAGGTAAGGTGAAATTTCCCTCTTGAGTTGCGCTCAATCAGTGTCCGCGCAGTGTCCGAAAACTTTATTTTTGTTAAATTTGTTGTTTTTCGTTGATCACGAAAGATAAATCCCGCTCAGTTTGATTCTGAGATCGACTAAGTAAATAAACAATTTTGTACTTAGCCAAATGGCTATGGGCGGATTGCCGACATTCGCTGCGATTTGCGCCGAGGTCTGCTATAGAGATATAGTGACCGTTTCGACCAAACTGACGAATGACCTGAACGGGGTGGGTAGCGGTCATTCGTTGAGGGTGCTAAAGGAGCCGCAACGTTTATAAAATAGCAAACGTAGCGACGAATACGTTCACGCAAGTTCGCACGACCGATTTAATATGTGTGTTGACCAAGGGGCAAATAAACGCCAACTTGCGAACCAACAAATCTAAAGGCGCCCATTCTCATTTTTGAGCGCGATGCTCATTTTTTGAGACGATCTGAATAACTAATAGAAAAGTTAAGAATGACAGACTCTATGCAAACAAACCAGATTTCGAGTGTGAAGATCAGAGGACTATTCAAGCGGTTTAACCACGAGATCGTGCTCCAAAAAAATGACTTACTAACGATAGTCACGGCTCCCAACGGTTTTGGCAAAACCGCCGTCCTGAGAGCCGTCGACGCTTTTTTCAATCGCAAGTTTAGCTTCTTTTGGAGAACAATGTTTTCGGAAATAATATTCAAATTTGAAAATGGCCAACGTATTTCGATTTACAAGGAATTTGGAACCCTCTTTGAAGACGACAGTACTGAAAGCAGCATCGTCTATGTTAAAGGTGAGGGGTTCGAAAATTGTGAGGAACCATACGCACTGAAGCCAAAGATTCCTCGCTCTAGCTACTCTTACCTTGAAAGAAGTCTTCCGGTTGATCGCGTGGGAGCTGATCGATGGATTGACTTCCCATCAGAGGAAATTTTGAGCACATCGGAATTGGTGGCCAGATACGTCGAACAACTACCGGAAGAATTAACAAAAAGCATCGATATGCCAATATGGCTCCAAGAAATAACGCAAGAGCACCAAGTAAGTTTGATTGAAACGCAGCGGTTGTTGGCGCTGGAAGAAAGCCACAGCCGGCATTTACCACGACATAGTCGTCCAGTAAAGCCGGACTCCGTTGTAGAAAAAGATGCATCGGATTTGGCCGAGAAGATCAATCGAGTTCTGCAACAATATGCAAATGAGTCACAAAAGCTAGATCAGACCTTCCCTAAAAGGATTATCGAGAGCCATGGAAGCGCTGCCTCGACAGAGAGTGACATCAGAGAACGTCTTCTGGAACTGAGCGCAAGTCGACAGTCTCTTGTAGATGTCGGGATAATTGATGAAGCAGTTTCTGAGCCAATTCAACCCAGTCAGATCTTTGAAGAAGACAACGTTCGTAGAATTCTATCAATTTATGCCGATGACACCCAAACGAAGCTTTCAGTGTTTTCAGATATTTACGATAGGATTCGACTTTTTAAAGAGATATTGGACGAATATTTCACTTTCAAAGAAGTTAGGATAAGTTCCGAGAATGGTATCATAATTGTAGATAGCGATACTGGTGAGCAGATTCCTCTTGCCGAGCTTTCATCAGGTGAGCAACATGAATTAGTGCTAGTTTACGAGTTGCTATTCAAGGTCAAGGAAGGTGCGTTGATTTTAATTGATGAACCGGAACTCTCGCTTCATGTAGCTTGGCAAAAGCGTTTCATATCTGATCTTCTCAAAATTCAGAGTTTGCGTCATTTGTCGGTTGTGATCGCCACGCATTCGCCCCAGATCATCCATGACAACTGGGATTTGGTGCAAGAACTGTCTCGAGACTAAGATGAATAGCGTCGAGAAGGAAGTATCTATTGATACAATATACAATGAAATCAGAATGCTGCGAGCAGAGTCTGGCAAGTCTTTCTTGTTGGTTGAAGGCTCATCCGACGCACGAGTTCTCAAACGCTTTACTAGTGAACCCGACTGCTCAGTTGTTGTTTGTTTGGGAAAAGATAGGCTTTTTGGTGCAATTTCCAAACTCGAATCCAGCCTTGTCGACGGAGTACTGGCATTCGCTGATCGAGATTTTTCAGACCTTATTGGTTACCCTGAATATCATGGCAATGTTGTATTTACGGATGAAAATGATCTTGAAGCGCAGATTCTTAGTTCTCAGGTTTTAATCAACATTTTAAATGAATTTGGAAGTATGGGCAAAGTGGCTTCGGTAATGGGTGATCCATGTGTTGACCCTCACGAAACAATTGCCGCTTGGGCGGCACCAACGGGTGCACTGCGTCTTGCATCAACCGTCAACAGTTGGGGGTTGTATTTCTCAGAAATGGCCTACAAGTTTGTGGCACCGAATTCTCCGGAAATATGCCCCGACAAAACGTCAAAACACGTGCTTTCTCGTTCCTCGAAAGCATCTTCGCCAACTGAAGCGCAAGCAAAAAAGGCGATAACGGAGAACCTTGAAAGATACTCATCTTGGGTGCTTTCGAACGGGCACGACTGTGTGGCAGTCTTATCTAAGTCGCTACGAAATAGATTAGGAAGCACGAATGAATTCAATAGCAAAGAGGGCAACGAAACTCTCGCAAAGATTCTCAGGCTTTCGTACGCAATTGACATGTTTCGCGCAACACATTCCTATGCGCACATACGGTTTTGGGAGAAAGCAACCGGCTTCATAGTCCTACAAGACACTCGGAGTATGCGTGATGCTGAAGCCGCCTAATTTTTTGGTAAGCATTGCCTTCCGTTTGTCCTTTAGCTTCGTTTGAAACCTGGCCGCTTGAAGAGGACTGGAATTTCAGCATCTGCAAATGCAAGAAAAGTCCGCTCAGGGCTTTTTTATGCCGTCAGTTTTGAAATCTGTACGTCGCATAAGGGCTCAAAGTTGACATTCTCTGCGTAATCCACGAACGGCGGCTTTGGGCCGAGTCTCGAAATTACATCTGAAACTGCACATACCGATCACGAGCCTTTTGTAATCGATCTTCAATAGGCACGTAATGATCTTGCGAATTCGCGTCCATCTGACGAGCTAGCGCATATAAAAAATCGGGAAACTCTCTGCTTTCAATCTGATGTATGGCTGCCAAGCTGACGGCCAGCCCTAGGGCTTGTTTTTCCAGAATGCCAATGCGCTCATGCTTGGATATTTCTTGAAATTCACTTTGCGTGATTAATGGCTCAAATTCGGTTAATCTGGTTGTCACAGTTCCTTTCGCCAAGTCCCAAATCGGGTGGGAAGGCCAGCGAGCGCGATTGGTATCGGTGGTTTGCTCGCAATATCGAACCTTTTCAAACGCATCTGCCATCAGTTCTGGAAGCTTTTCATAAAGCGAATTCCAACTACGAATACCCCATTTTTCTTGGAGGTGTTTTTTTCCCGCCCGCGCTTCTATGCGCCAGATGCGGGATGCTTTTGGATTGGAAAAGTCTAAAGGGGGCAATCCCATTTTTTCGAGGCTGTTGTTCCAAATTCTGAGCCAGTGTCCTTTATGCTTAACCATCACCTCTTCACGTTTGTCATAGATGATAAATTGACGGCTTGGCATTTTCCCGACTGTTATTGATGTCACACGCGAAGAATGACCACTTGTCGCCACATCGCGTTCTGTAATATTGCTGCGTGCATGTGTGACAATATTTTGACGATCAATAGCGAGATGAGGTGCAAGAATATCCACCGCAAAATCTACCCGTGTTATGCTGATGGCATTTTCGTCCAATTCAACACCGAAAAGTTTCAATGTTTCTTCAATATATTTTCGCGTGCCTTCAAGGCCATGAAGTGCCAGTTGAGATGAGGCAACAGAAACACGGATACCCCAAGGATCATTTTTATTGGGGCTTTTGATAAACCACTTTGTTCCACTACCACTCAGATCACAGGTGTAGGCATATCCGCCCCGCGATCCAGATTCAAAGACTTGTAAACGTTCTTTACCGATGGGTAATAACGCTTCGCTATTCCATATTTTAGCTAGGGCTTTTGCCTCGGCGAGTTGTTCATCAAATTCTTCAGAGATTTGTGCTTTGATGGATATATCTAATCCGTCAAAACCCGAATAAATTACTAACATTTTTTATCCTTGTCGTGTTGTTATGTATTTGTAGAGGGGGGTGCTACAAAGACCCCCCGTAGGAAGCTAATTGCGACAGACGCGCACAGCGCATTGCCCTGGCGGGCATCGCCGCACGCGCCAATCGATTTTAGCCATATCGAACGGGAGCTTGTTCAAAGCCTTTTAACCATTCATTGAGAGAGCTTTTGAAGTAGCCGATTTTGCTACCGTGCTTGATACGTCTTGGGCCGATACCTTCTGCATGGCGGCGATCAAGGGTGCGCGTGCTCAGGTTGAGATATGCGGCTGCTTGAGGTTTGGACATGAATTCGTCCAACTCTTGAGAGTTGTTCATAATAATACCTTTGAGTGAAGGTGGTATCAAACACCCAAGGCATTCGACACCACACTATTGATGTGAGGGGTTCATGGTCAGCTCTCTTTTCAGTTTGATTTGTGCCGCTTGTTTGTTGTGCGCTTATTTTCTATCTGAGCCAGTTTTTCTGGTCTCTATCATTTCGGATGCGCTAAATATGTTGCTGGCTTATTTTATATATATCTCTGAGGCTTGGTCATAAAATTGATCAAAGCGTTTTTTGAGTCAACAACTTATTTTGTGTTGGCAATGCTTGTCTCAATTTGTCTTTCAATGTCTCAATTATATATTGCCGATGACGCAATTTCCGCAGCTTCGCTCAAGGTTTCATCGAATAAATGTGCGTATCTTGCCGTGGTTTGCGTTTGTGTATGCCCTAACATTGCCCCGATTGTTGGCAGCGATTGACCGTTTGAAACGAGAAGGCTTGCGAATGTGTGGCGCAGATCGTGTAGCCGCATGTCTTCCAGTTCAGCCGTTTCACAAATTCTGTTCCACGTCTTTTTAACATCAGTCAGCGCCTTGCCTGTATGTGATGCAAAAATGAAAGGTGAAGTGCTGCGATCTTGGCGCGATTTAAGTAATTCGGTCACGGCGCTCGATACTGGCACGCGGTGTAACTTGCGTTGTTTGGTTGTTGCCGCTGGTTTCGTCCAGATGCGTAACTCCTCGTTAAACTGTTCCCAAGTTGCTTGAAATGCTTCGCCGCGCCGACAGCCCGTCAGCAGCATGAATAAGATTGCATCGCAGGACGTGCGGCTTGCGCTGGTTTTTAGCGCATGGATCAACCGTTTCAATTCAGAGTCGCTCAGGTAGCGCGTGCGGCTAACCTCTGGATTTGCTTCGATGCCAACAGCTGGGTTCGCTTTCATCCAGCCCCACCGCATCGCCAGATTGAACGCTTTGCGCAACAGAGAAATATTGCGGTTCGCCTGAATGGGAGCGCGGCGCGTGATTTTCCGATGGAGCGCGTCAATCTCATCGAAACTCACATCTGAGAGCTTGCGCCGAGCTAGAACGGGAAGGATGTTCTTTTTCCACATCTGCAAATCACTCACCACCGATGACTCGGACTTCTTGGGGAGGTGATCTGTAACGTAACGATCATAGAGGTCTTGCACCGTTGGCGCGTTCATCTTGTCAGTGCGCCGTTGCAATGGGTCGATATCGAGATCAACATCGCGGCGCAATTCTTCGCCACGTCGACGCGCTGCGAGCAATGTCCATTCTGGATACGCGCCAATCGTCATGCGCCGCTCGCGTCCATTGATGCGATAATTCAGGATGAATGATTTTTTACCCGAAGCCATGACCCGAACACCAAACCCGCGTAGGCGTTCATCATAGGTAATCTTGTTCCCTTTAAGCGGAGGTTTAAGACCCTTTACCAAATTATCAGTGAGGCGGACAGCGCCGTTTCGTGTCCGTGTAGTGTCAGCAGAATCGTTGTATGTCCGTGTCATTGGCTGTCTCAACCTGTCTTTCGGTGTCCTGATTAAATGTTTTATTACAATCAGTTAACACGAAAATTGGTTAAATTTCAATTGCTTAAAAAACGCCAAATTGAGCTTTGTAATCAGTAGGTCCGCGGTTCGAGTCCGTGTGGGCACCATATCCTATAACCATTGTTCTTGAAATTGCTTTGATTTTCAGGGCTAGGTTCCCCGGAAAAAATATAGCTAGGGCTAAACAGGGTTATTCACCAGCATGTTAAAATGCTAATGCAATTCGGATTGCAGATGATTTGGCTTTCGTTTTCAAAAACGCAGTTTCGGGAAAACGAAAACAAGATTTTTCTGCTACTTCGTGTCGCAAATTGATTTTACCATTTGTGGAATTCATCTTATGAAAAGTGATGTAATTTCAACAAGGATATCAATATGGCGCAGCCACCTAATTTGAATACTTCGCCAAATGTATCTGATGAAATTCGCAAAACCACCTGTTACATGTGCGCCTGTCGCTGTGGGATCAATGTGCATCTTAAGGATGGCGAAGTTGCCTATATCGAGGGAAACAAAGATCACCCTGTGAACAAGGGTGTGCTTTGCGCCAAAGGCTCTGCGGGGATTATGCAGGTGAATGCGCCATCACGGCTTCGCGCGCCTTTGAAACGTGTTGGGCCGCGTGGGTCTGGTGAATTTGAAGAAATCAGTTGGGACGAGGCCTTGGGCATCGTCACCAAACGGCTGGGAAAAATCCGCAAAGATAACCCAGATAAGCTTGCGTTTTTTACGGGGCGCGATCAATCGCAATCATTCACGTCATATTGGGCACAGGCGTTTGGTACCCCAAATTACGCCGCACATGGTGGGTTTTGTTCGGTGAATATGGCGGCGGCTGGTATTTACACAATGGGGGGTGCGTTTTGGGAATTTGGCCAACCTGATTGGGATCACACCAAAATGTTCATGCTGTTCGGCGTTGCCGAAGATCATGATTCAAATCCCATTAAAATCGGGCTTGGTAAGTTAAAGTCGCGCGGTGCCAAGGTGATAGGCGTGAACCCCATTCGTTCGGGTTACAATGCGATTGCCGATGAATGGGTTGGTATTACACCTGGCACAGATGGGCTGTTTATCACGGCTTTGATACATGAGCTGTTGCGCGCTGGTAAAATTGATTTGCACTATTTGGCGCAATATACAAACGCACCGGTTTTGTTGGATAGCGATCCCAAAAGCGAAACATATGGATTGTTTTTGCGCGATGACAATGACAAGCCATTGGTTATCGATCGCAACACTGGCGATATGGTGGCATTTGACACCAAGGGTATTCGCCCTGATCTGAACGCAGAATTTCGCAAAGCTGGCATCAGCCACACAACGGTTTTCCATAAAATTGCGCAAACCTATTTGGGCGCAGAACACGCACCTGCCGCCATTGCCGATCGTTGCGGGATCAGCGTTGCAACCATCCAACGCATTGCCGCCGAATTGGCGCATGTGGCGTTTGATCAGGCAATCACATTGCCCATCGAATGGACAGATTTTCGCGGTGAAAAACATAGCGAAATGATCGGACGCCCCGTTTCATTTCACGCCATGCGTGGGATTTCCGCACATGCCAATGGTTTTCAAACCTGTCGCGCATTACATATTTTGCAAATTTTGTTGGGCAGCGTTGAGGTGCCAGGCGGGTTTCGTTTCAAACCTCCATATCCAAAACCACCAGAGGCACACCCAAAACCACACGTGGCCAGTTGCCCAGATGCACCGCTGGATGGGCCGCATCTGGGATTTGTGCATGGGCCAGAGGATCTAGCACTTCGCCCTGATGGCACGCCTGCACGGATTGACAAGGCGTTCACTTGGGAAAACCCGATGTCGAGCCATGGATTGATGCATATGGTAATTTCCAATGCCCATGCGGGCGATCCATATAAAATCGACACGCTATTTATGTATATGGCGAATATGTCGTGGAACAGTTCGATGAACACCAAGGGTGTGATGGAAATGTTAACCGATACGGATGAAAACGGTGATTATGTAATCCCTAATATCATCTATTCCGATGCATATTCTTCTGAAATGGTGGCGTTCGCGGATATCGTTTTACCAGATGCAACATATTTAGAACGCCATGATTGTATTTCTCTGTTGGATCGTCCGATTTGCGAGGCAGACGGTGCAGCGGACGCCATTCGTTGGCCGGTGATCGAACCTGATCGCGATGTGCGCGGGTTTCAATCCGTTCTGTGTGATTTGGGGCATCGATTGGGATTGCCCAATTTCACCAACGACGATGGCTCGGCGAAATACAAAGATTATGCCGATTATATTGTGAATCACGAACGCCGCCCAGGCATTGGCCCTTTGGCAGGGTTTCGTGGTGATGGAAACGATGTGGGGCGCGGCGATGTGAACCCAGATCAATTGGATCGATATATCAAAAACGGTGGTTTCTTCGTTGAACATATTCCCGACGGTGCAACTTATTACAAACCGTGGAATGTGGAATACCAAGATTGGGCCGTGGGCATGGGGATTTACGATGCGCCACAACCCTATTTGTTTCAGTTGTATGTTGAACCTATGCGCCGTTTCCAGTTGGCGGCCGAAGGGCATGGCGAACGCCAACCACCGGAACATCTGCGTGAATTGGTGAAAACATCGATGGAACCATTTCCCATTTGGTCAAATTCAACCAATTCAGGCGCTGAATACCCCATTCATGCACTCACCCAGCGCCCGATGGCGATGTATCACAGTTGGGGCACGCAAAATGCGTGGTTGCGCCAAATTCATGGTCGCAATCCGTTGTATTTGCCAACAAAAATCTGGAAGGAACATGGATTTTCCGATGGCGATTGGGCGCGGGTAACATCGCCCCATGGCGATATCACCGTGCCAGTGGCGCATCACGCGGCATTGAACGAAAACACGGTGTGGACTTGGAATGCGATTGGAAAACGCAAAGGCGCATGGGCATTATCCAACGACGCACAAGAAACCACCAAGGGGTTTTTGTTAAACCATTTGATCCATGAGTTATTGCCACCCAAGGGGGATGGTTTACGTTGGGCCAATTCCGATCCCATAACGGGACAGGCGGCGTGGTTTGATTTGAAAGTGAAAATCGAAAAGACGAAACCATTGGTCGAAACCGCCCCCAATTTCGCCCCCGCAAAATCACCCGTGGATCGCGGACCCAAAGATATCGCATGGGAGGTTGGAAAATGACTGAATTGCCAAACGAAACTACCCGTAAAATGGGATTGGTGATTGATTTGGATACATGCGTTGGCTGTCATGCCTGTGTGGTGTCTTGTAAGGGGTGGAACACGCAAAATTATGGCGTGCCGTTATCCGACCAAGACGCATATGGCGCAGAACCGTCTGGTACGTTTTTAAACCGTGTCCATACTTACGAAGTTCAACCTGAAACGGGTGCCGCACAAACATTCCATTTTCCAAAATCTTGCCTTCACTGTGAAGATGCACCATGTGTCACGGTGTGCCCAACTGGAGCGAGTTACAAGCGCAGCGATGATGGCATTGTTTTGGTGAACGAAGATGCCTGTATCGGTTGTGGTTTATGTGCATGGGCATGCCCATATGGTGCACGTGAATTGGATCAGGCCGCAGGTGTTATGAAAAAATGCACACTGTGTGTTGATCGCATTTACAATGAAAATCTACCCGAAGAAGACCGCCAGCCTGCATGTGTGCGAACATGCCCAGCAGGTGCACGTCATTTTGGCGATTTGGGTGATGTGGAAAGTGATGTAAGCAAACTGGTCGCTGATCGCGGCGGGTTTGATTTGATGCCAGAGATGGGCACAAAGCCCGTCAATAAATATCTGCCACCACGCCCCAAGGATACGGGCAAAGAAATTGATATTCTGGCCCCATTATTGGCGCCTGTCGCATCAGAACCCACCGGTTTTTTGCGTTGGCTTGATAAAGCATTGGATAAGATTTGACATCGCGCATCCCATGAAACAATGCTTTGCTTAGGTGCGATATACGGTTAATCTATCGGTCCTAGGCAATGTATTTTCAGGGAGAAAACATGAAACATTCACTGCGTAAATTGTTTCTGGGCACAACAACGATTGTGGCCAGTGCAATTGCTGCCAACGCGGCAGATAAAGAGCTTATTGTTTTTGATTGGTCAGGTTACGAAGATACCGGATTCTTCCAAACCTATATCGACAAACATGGCGATAGCCCGACATTCACATTCTTTGGCGAAGAAGAAGAAGCATTTCAAAAGTTACGCGCAGGGTTTAAGGCGGATGTTTCCCACCCCTGTAGCCAATCCGTGGAAAAATGGCTGGCTGCAGATTTGATCGAACCGCTGGATATTTCCAAAATTGAACGCTGGGACGAAGTGAACGCAGATATGAAAGAAGCGTTTAAATTCGACGGTTCTTATTATTTCTTGCCTGCTGATTGGGGAACAACAGCGTTAACATATCGCACGGATATGGTTGACGAAGCCAAAATGAACACGTTGGAAGTGTTCCTTGATCCAGAATATGCAGGGCGCACTGCGATCCCTGATAATGTGGATGATGCCTATGCGCTGGGCTATTTGGCGACGGGTACGACCGATTGGTCAAAGGCGACGGACGATGATTTCAAGCGTGCATCCGATTGGTTGCGCCAGGCACATCAAAATGTGCGTGCCTATTGGGCCGATGGCGCAGAGCTTGCGCAATTGTTGACCAGTGGCGAAGTGATCGTATCTTGGGCATGGAATGAAACACCGACTTCGCTTCAGGCCGAAGATATTGCTGTCGCGGCGAACCGTTCCACGAAAGAGGGATCGTCATCGTGGTTTTGTGGTTATGTGAACCTGAAAAACGGTGAAAACAGCGAAGACAAAGTTTATGATTTCCTCAACGCATGGATGGACCCATCGGCCGCTGAATATATCGTGAATGAATGGGGCTATGGCAATGGTAACGCCACCGCGATGGCGGCATTGGGTGGCGAGTTGCTGGACGAAATGGGTCTTGGCCCAGTAGATGTGCCTGTGTTGGCGCAAATCCCAATGGATCAAGCATTGCGCGAAAAAATGGTTGCTGAGTTTGAAAAGATCAAAGCTGGTTTTTAAACCAAGCAAATACATTGAATTTAAGGGGCGCGTTATGCGCCCTTTATTTTAGCAACAAGATCGATTCCGCCCCCCAGCCAACACGTGCGGTATCACCCACGCCCAGCACGCCGCGCCCTGCGGTGTTGCGCATGGAAATGGTCACTGGCGTATCCACCCCATCAAGCATGACATCATAATATGTCATGTCGCCGTAGTAGAAAACTTCGGACACTTTGGCCTTGGTTTCACGTTCCGCTTTTTCATCACCAATCAAAATGGTGAGCATTTCGGGCCGGATACCAACCGTTATATTCCCAGCAATCCCATCGGGCGCTTGCGCCTTTGGAACGATAACCTTTCCCAAACCAGCCACGGATGTTTCATACCCTTTGCTGGTTTCATTGATTGCACCTGCATTCAGAAAATTCATCACCCCGATGAAATCCGCCACAGATCGGTTTATTGGGCGTTGATACAAATCGTGGGGTGTTGCCAATTGTGCAATGCGCCCATCATTAATCACAGCGATCCGATCTGACATTGTTAACGCCTCTTCCTGATCATGTGTTACCAATATAAATGTAATCCCAACCGCACGTTGTAAATTGCGCAATTCGGATTGCATTTGTTCGCGCAGCTTTTTATCCAGCGCCGATAGCGGTTCATCCAACAACAAAACCTTGGGTTTAAGGACCAGCGCACGCGCCAGCGCCACACGCTGGCGTTGCCCACCTGACAGGGCATGTGATGCACGCGCACCATATCCACCCAGCCCAACCATTTCCAAGGCTTGGGCAACCTGTGTTTTAATTTCTGCCTTGGGTGTTTTGCGCGCCTTTAGCCCATAGGCGACATTTTCCGCAACGCTCATATGGGGGAAAATTGCATAGCTTTGAAAAACCATATTTGTGGGGCGTTCATTCGCGGGCACACCGCGCATGGATTTTCCATCGATAAACACTTCGCCATTACTCGGGTGTTCAAACCCTGCGATGGTGCGCAACAAAGTTGTCTTGCCACAACCAGATGGACCAAGCAGCGAGAAAAACTCGCCGCGTTTGATATCGACGCTTACGTCATAAAGCGCCTGAAAGTCGCCGTAAAATTTATCGATGTTATTTAGGCGAATAATGGGTTCGCTCATAAGAAACCTCCGGTATCGGTCGTGCCGGTTTTACGTGCGCCGCGACGGCGGAAATATTCGGCCAAAATAAGTAACACCAATGACACCGCGAGCAACAAAGTGCCAAGCGCCATTAGGCTGGGTAGACGTTGCGGGAAGCGCAACTGACCCCAGATGTAAACGGGCAGCGTTGGTTCCGTACCCGCAAGGAAAAATGCGATGATAAATTCATCCAGTGATATGGTGAATGAAATCAACAGGCTGGAAATAAGACCGGGCATCACCAATGGGACAGTGATCAGCCAAAACGTGGCAAGCCGCGTTTGTCCAAGATCAAATGATGCTTCTTCCAAGCTTTGATCCAAATTCATGAATGCGGATGAAAGAATTGCAATGCAAAACGGGGTGCAGATCAAAACATGCCCCAAAATGATGGTCCAAAGTGATAGATCAAAGCCAAGCTGCAATATCACCACCAACAACGAAACACCCACGATAATTTCGGGCAACACCATCGGCAACATGATCAACCCCATCATTGGGCGTTGCATGGGAAATTTATATCGCGCATTCGCACGTGCGGCCAACATGCCAAGCAGGGTTGATAAAATTGCCGTGGTGATCGCAATGATAAAGCTGTTTTTTGCCGCTGAATGTAACGCCTCTGTTTCCCAGAGAACGCCGAACCATTCGGTTGTGAAACCCTTGAGCGGAAACGCAACAATCGCGCTATCGTTAAACGCAAAAATCGGTAACAGGATCGCAGGAGCGTATAAAAACACCAAAAAGAACAGGATATATATTTTAAGTGGGGTAATAGATTTCAACATATCACCGCGCCTTTAAATATTTGCGATTGAGCCAGACAAAGATCAACGAAATCACACTCACAATTACCATCGCAGACACGGCAAGAGCCGCACCAAGCGGGGCATTGTTTGCCTTTTTGAACTGTAATTCAATCATGTTTGAAATCATCAAACCATTGGGTCCACCCACCAAACGCGGCGTGACGTAATCACCAATGGTAGGGATGAATACGATAACCGTCGCTGCCAATACACCTGGCATGGATAAGGGTAGCGTGACACGCAAAAATCGGCGGATGGGGCCTTCGCCTAAATCTTGGGCAGCCTCAAGCAGTGAATGATCGATTTTTTCAAGTGCCACGAAAATGGGAAGGATTGCGAAAGGCAACCAAGCATGTCCAAGGGTCAGCACAACCGCATTTTGATTATACAAAATAAAGCTTAGCGGTTTTTCAATCAATCCCGCACCAATCAGCGATCCGTTTACCACGCCATTATACCCAAGGATAACTTTCCACAGGAAAATCCGCATCAGATAGCTTGTCCAAAAAGGTATGGTGATCAGGAAAATCCACATCGCCTTGTGTTTTGGTTTGATGTGAAACGACACGAAATAGGCCACGGGATAGGCCAATAAAACCGTCAGGATTGTCACGCAGGCCGAAATTTTCAATGACCGCCCCATCAGGGTTTGATAAATCTCCTCGCCCCAAGCGGTTTGATAATTCGCAAGGGTCAGGGTTTTATCAAGTTCCAGATAATTTTGTGTCCAAAAACTCAACGCGAGCACAAGACCAAGCGGAATCGCCAGCAAAACTGTGCAGAAAATAAATGTTGGACTGATTAAAAATAAACCCTGTGCGGCCTCTGACTGGCGCCAACGATTGTGGGTTTGATTTTTGCTCATCGTCGTAAATTGCCTTGGGTTGGTGGCGATGTGGGTAAACTATCGGACAATTATTCGACGGATAAATCAAGATGAAAAACGCAATGGGCGTTGCTAATCTATGACTTTGCCCATGCTCAATGATCTTTTGCCAATCTACGCGCCAATATATCAACGCAAAGATGCAAACATACGGTGAGCACGGCCAGAACGATTAATGTGGCGAACAATAGGTCGGTTTTGACCCGCCCATTGGCCAGCAACATCAAATATCCCAATCCCTTTGATGCACCAACCCATTCACCGATCACCGCACCAATGGGGGCGTAAACCGCGGCCAAGCGCAACCCAGAACCAAGCGAAGGCATCGCTGCACGCATACGAATATGCCACAACTCGCGCGATTGCGTTGCAGCCATTGTTTGCGCCAAGTCCAAATATCCGCTGGGCGTTTTCATCAATCCATCGAAAAAGGCTGATGCCACAGGAAAATAGATAATCATGACTGCCATAATGATTTTTGACCCCATGCCATACCCAAACCAAAGTGTAAGCAGTGGTGCGAGCGCGAACACGGGGATGGCCTGTGAAAACACCAATATGGGGCGTAAAATTGCGCGTGCGGTGGATGATGTCGCTAAATTTATCGCCGTTACTATCCCAAGGATTGACCCGATAATAAGGCCAAGGATCACCTCTGCCAACGTTACCCATGCGTGTTCCGCAATCAATGCGCGGCTGTGCCAAAGCGCATTTGCCACACGCAATGGAGAGGGCAGAATAAAAGACGCAACACCCGTCAGTGTGACTGTCAATTGCCACACGGCGATCAAAACAATCGCGGATATGATCCCGTGTTTCCAATTCATTGCGGACCCTCGCGCAGAATTTTCAACATCTTGCCTTGGGTGGCGAGCGTTTGGGGATCGTCGATGCCACGCACGGGGGGCGTTGCTGGCATATCGATATGTTGCAATCCTGTGCTGTGCATAACGATGGCCTGATGCGATAATCGCGCGGCCTCTGCCGGGTCATGTGTCACCAATAACACAGTGCGATCTGTCAATAATTCGGCGGCCAGTTCCTGCATATCGGCACGGGTTTTTGCATCCAATGCGCTAAACGGTTCATCGAGCAAGATCACCGGGCGATCCTCCATCAATGTACGCGCCAATGCGCCACGTTGGCGTTGACCACCTGATAGTTGTGATGGTTTTTTACCCTCATGACCAGCCAGGCCCACACGTGAAATCATTTCAATTGCACGGGTTTTTTCCACGTGATCCCCGCGCAACGTCGCACCAATACAGACATTGTCCAAAAGTGTGAGCCAAGGGAACAACAGATCGTTTTGTGCCATATAAGCCGTTCGATTTTGCAGAGTTTTCCCATCGCTGCTGATGATTTTACCGCGAAAATTAACGGCGCTGTCCAGCCCTGCGATAATGCGCAACACTGTGGTTTTTCCCACACCTGATGGGCCAAGCAAGCATGTCCATTCACCACCTTTGATTTCAAGGGTGATGTTATCAAAAAGCGGAGCACCAGAAAATTCCGCTGCTCCGCTAAATGTTATGGATGGGGCGGCAATCATGCGCCGCGCATTCCCATGTCCCAAAATCCGATTTCAAGGCGTGTCGCAGTTTCGAATTTCTTACATAATGCGGGCCAGCTTGGCGAATTTTCGAAATCATCACCAAGGCGCGCGATCAATGCTTGATCCAACAATTTGCCAACATTGACACATGCGGTTTGATAATCATCCCCTGCATAGGTGTCGATCCATTTGCGGTAGGTTTCGCTGGAACCTTCATTGGCCAAGATAGCGCCAATTTCACCATACCCCCAAACACAAGGGGCAAGTGCAGCCATCAGATCAAGGAACCCGCCCGAAAATCCCGCTTCTAGGACATAGCGTGTATAGGCCATGTTTTCGGGTTCTTCGGCTGCACTAAATAATTGCGCTTCGGAAATGCCATCACGCGCACATGTTTGAACATGAAGCTGCATTTCACCGTTCACCAATGCATCAACCGTTGCCGAACAAAGCTGCATTTCATCCAATGTTTCAGCCTTAACCACGCCCAATGCCCATGCGCGGGAATAGTGGATCAAGTATACGTAATCTTGAATCAGATAGTGGATGAAATTGGCACGGGGCAATGTACCATCGCCCAATCCGTTGACAAAATCATGGCGGGTGTAATCGCGCCATGATGTTTCACTCGCCTTGCGCCATGCTGCGAACGCACGGCCATAATCAGGGGCATTGGTCATTTTTCAACGCTCAAATCGATTGCCAAATCGTCGATGGATTGACGCTCGCTGATCAAACCTGCCTCTAACAGAAAGGTTTCAAAGCGATGGTAACGCCCATGATCCAATGCATTTGGGCGAAGTGCAAAGCGGGGCAGGGTATCAACCCATGCTTTGGCGTTCAGCTCATCTTGCAATTCTTTTGATGTGGCGGAAAATATGTCCCAGCTTTCATCGGGGTGGTTAACAATATATTGCGTCGCTTTTTCCGTGGCGGCCAAGAAACGGGTGATTTTATCAACGTCCATTGTGTCTTTGTTAGCAACGTAAATCAGCTCGTCATAGGCGGGAAGGCCTTCTTCTTCGACGTAGAAACATTTACCCTCGACGCCTTCAATTTCCATCTGGTTTAGTTCGAAATTACGATATGCGCCAATAACTGCATCAACCTGTTTTGACATCAATGATGGTGACAAAGACCAATTTACATTGACCATTTCAACATCATCCATCGACAAGCCGTTCTTTTTCAAGATCGTGCCAAGCACGGCCTCTTCGACACCAGAAACGGAAAACCCGACTTTGCCACCCTTAAGGTCGCTAATTTCTTTGATTGGCCCATCTTTCAGAACCAGCAAACAATTGAGCGGTGTCGCAACCAATGTACCAACGCGTTTTAGCGGCAAACCTTCGGCCACTTGCAGGTGCAATGATGGTTGGTATGAAACGGCCAAATCACCCTTGCCAGCGGCAACCAACTTTGGTGGATCTGATGGATCGGCGGGCGCAATGATTTCAACGTCCAAGCCTTGATCGGCAAAATATCCCAATTCTTCGGCGACAATAATCGGGCCGTGATCGGGGTTGATGAACCAATCCAAAAGCAATGTCATTTTATCCTGCGCCATCGCAGGGGTTGCCATCATGGCAAGTGTTGCAAGTGTTAAAATACGCATATCTGTTCCTTTGCGTTAGTTATCGCCAAGAGCGGCCACAACAATTTGCCCGTCCCATTTTTGTTTGAATTTTGTCGCCGCTTGCCATGATCGCAGCCCAGATCGACAACACATCACCACGCGCTGATTGGGTGCGGGTGGGGCAAGTCGTGAAATATCTGCAACGCTGGATCGAATAGCATCGGGATGTGCGGGGGTTGGGGATTCAACCTCGTCGCGAAGCTCGACAATCATGTCATCTTTGGTGAATTGTGATTGCGCAACAAATGCGAAATGATCGCCCGTTGGCTCAGGGGCATTATCAAATCGAAAACTGCTGGTGCGAAATGATTTTGCATCGTGTTGCACCATTTGGCCAAGGGGGCTTGGCTCAAACTTCAACAAAACGGATAGCGCCATTTGCGCCTGCATCGCGCCCAATGTCCCAACAACTGGTCCAAGCACCCCTGCCGTTGCACAACTGGCTGCGCTATCTGGCAGATCGGGAAACACTGCACGCAGGCTTGGCGCGCTTGCGCAAAACCCACCAACATATCCAGACAGGCCAAGTGCGGATGCGCTGATCAATGGGGTTTGTGTGTTCAAGCAAATATCTGACAGGATGTAAGATGCGGCAAAGCTATCGGCGCAATCCAGCACCAGATCAACGGATGCAACCAACGCAGGGGCATTTGCGGGATCAAGCGTTGTGTGTCGAGCATCGATTTCACATTCGGGGTTAAGATCGTGCAATATTTTCTGCGCGGCCAAAACCTTGGGCTGGCCGATCCATTTAGTGCCATAGAGCGTTTGACGATGCAGGTTGGATTGCTCCACAATATCGGGATCAACCAGTGTGATTTTGCCTACGCCCGCCCCGACCAAATATTGCAATACCGGCACGCCAAGCCCACCTGCGCCAATGATCAATACATGGGAGTTGGACAAACTGTCTTGTCCCGTTTGCCCCAATTCAGGCAGAATGATTTGGCGTGCGTATCGGTTCATCGGGTCGCGTCCAGCCATTGTTGCACGCGCCCTTCTGGATCAGCGTTCAATGTAATGTCGGTGACGGCGGATACGATATCCGCGCCCGCATCAAACACACCCGCCGCACGTTCAACGGACATGCCGCCAATCCCCACCAATGGGGTTTTACCAACACGTTTTTTCCAATCGGTGACACGGTCTAAACCTTGTTCGGTCCATTTCATTTTTTTGAATATGGTTGGATAAACGGGGCCAAGTGCGACATAGGCAGGGTCAAAAGATAATGCGCGTTCCAGTTCATCATCGTCATGAGTGCTGAGCCCCACACGTAAATTTGCGGCGCGAATTTGCGCCATATCGGCGATGTCCAAATCCTCTTGCCCAAGATGGATAAAATCGCAACCTTCGTCGATGGCGATTTGCCAATAATCATTCACGACCAGTGTACAACCAAATTTGGCGCACTCTTTTTTCGCGCGTCTGACATGGTTGCGCAACACATCATCTGGTTGATTCTTCATGCGCAATTGCACCAATTTGATACCAAGGGGCAACATACGCGCAATCCAATCGGCGCTGTCAAAAATTGGGTAAAAACGATCAAGGGTCATTCCAAAAATGCCTTTCCAATCACAGGTGTGGATGGGGCGGCCATATCGCGTGGTTCCATCGGGTCGGCATTTGCACCCGCTTGTCCCGCCGCCAGTGCAAGCGCCATGGCACGTGCCATTTCAACGGGATCACCAGCCTTGGCCACAGCGGTGTTTAACAATACCGCATCAAAGCCAAGCTCCATCGCCGCCGTCGCATGGGATGGCAGGCCAATCCCAGCATCAATGACCAAAGGAACATCGGCGAAATGGGCACGCATCGATCGCAAACCCAAGATATTGTTCAACCCTTGACCCGATCCAATCGGTGCACCCCACGGCATCAAAACCTCGCACCCCGCATGGAGCAATTTTTCGGCCACGACCAAATCTTCGGTGGTGTAGGGGAACACTTGGAACCCATCTTGGGACAATATCCGCGCAGCTTCGACCAGACCAAAAACATCGGGCTGCAATGTGTCGGTGTGGCCGATGACTTCGAGCTTGATCCAATTGGTGTTAAAAATCTCGCGGGCCATATGGGCGGTGGTCACGGCCTCTTTCACGCTATGACACCCTGCGGTATTGGGCAGAATGTGCACACTGAGATCGCGGATAATATTCCAAAAATCTTGTCCAGCTTGATCAACGCTGCCTTCGCGGCGCAATGATACCGTCGCCACAGCGGCCTTGGATGTAGCAAACGCATCGGCCATGATCGCGGGCGATGGATAAAGTGCTGTGCCAAGCATCAGCGGATTGTCCAAGGTCACACCATAAAATGATCGCATGATTTATCCTCCTTGCATCGGCGCAAGGATTTCGAGCCGATCATTTTGAACAAGTTCTGTATCGTGGCGCAATGTAGCGGGGATGAAATTTTCATTCACCGCCGTTGCGATTTTTGCATCGCCATAGCCAAGCTCATCCAGCGCATCCGCAAGGTTGGGTGATGTAATTTCGCGCAGTTCGCCATTCACATTAATTTTCATGCCAAAACTCCGGTTTGTTTCCTGTGAAAAGATAATCCGCCGTCATTTGCGCCAAAGCAGGAGCTAATAAAAATCCATGTCGATACAATCCATTGGCGTAAATAACGCCATCGCGTTGTTGTATGCGCGGCAAGTTATCGGGAAATGCAGGGCGAGCATCGACACCAATTTCTAATATCTCCGCCTCACCAAATGCAGGGAGCAGGGCGTATGCCGCCGATAACAATTCCAACATTGATCGTGCTGTGATGCGGTTGCGATCTTGGGATTCAATCATCGTTGCACCCAGCATAAATACACCATCACCACGCGGAACGATGTAGATCGGAATGCGCGGATGCAACAAACGGATTGGGCGCGACAACGTAATGTCAGGGCAACGCAAGATGAGCATTTCGCCCTTTACACCGCGAAGATCCTGCAAGGCATCTTTGGCGGATAGTCCGCGACAATCAATCCGATTTGGCGTGGTGTCGGGCATATCGGTTTGCACAGCTACGCCATTGGATTGTAAATTTTTGGTTAGTTGAGCCAATGCATCACGGGGTGATAGATGTGCTTCTGACTTGAAAAATAGACCTTTTGAAAATCGGCCAGAAAGGTCAGGTTCCAATGTATCGATCACATCGGCATTGACCGTTTCCATGCCAGATGTGCGGCGTGAAAATCGGGTGAGTTCAGATGTGTCGCGCCCAAGTGCGAGCACAAGAGACCCATTGCGTGTCACCGATGATGTGTGTTTTTCCCACCAAGCGGCGGCGGTTTGACCGTGGCGTACGACAGGCTCTTCGGCGCTTTCACCTTCGCAAAATGGGGCGAGCATGCCACCCGCCCACCAGGAACAGGCATGTTCACCAATTTGGGGTTCACGATCATAAATTGCGACATTGCCACCACGCGCAGTGATTTCGGTGGCAAGACATAGCCCCGCAACACCAGCACCAATGATGGACACATCAACCATCAGCTTGTCCAAACGTTGTGAAAATGATGCACAGGGCCGTGTCCTGATCCGATTTGCAATTCATCGGCGCGTAATATTGCACGTTGCAAATATTGATGCGCATTGCGCACAGCGTTCGAAAGGTTTTGCCCTTTGGCTAGTTCAGCCGCAATTGCAGATGACAAAGTGCAGCCAGTGCCATGTGTATTTTTGGTATCCACGCGTGGTGCGCTAAATTCAGTGATGCCATCTTGGGTGACTAAATAATCGGTACAGATCGCACCTGATGCATGACCACCCTTCATAAATACCGCCTGTGCACCCATCGCCAATAATGCGTGACCTTGTGCCAAGGTTTCATCCTTGGTTGCGGCTTCGGTCGCGTTCAACAGTTTTGCCGCCTCTGGCAGATTTGGCGTTAGAACAGTCGCCATAGGCAAAAGTTTAGATTTCAGAGCATCTATTGCGCTGTCTTGCAATAATGTGTCGCCAGACTTTGCGACCATGACCGGGTCAAGGACGATGGGGTGTTTAAATTCGTTCAGTTTTTTCGCAACAACACCGATAATTTCGGGCGATGACAACATGCCGATTTTAATCGCGTTCACCGCCAGATCATCCAGCACCGCGGTGATCTGTGCGCCAAGGATATCCAGATTGATATCTTGCACCGCTGTAACGCCCTGTGTGTTTTGCGCGGTGATCGCGGTGATTGCGCTGGCACCATAAACGCCAAGGGCGCTAAATGCTTTGAGGTCGGCTTGTATGCCTGCGCCGCCGCCGCTGTCAGAACCTGCAATTGTAAGGGCGATTGGGGTCATCACATATTCCATTTCGTTTGTGAGAAAATGGAATAGGAGCGTGCAACATTTACATATGTTTACCGTTCCCTACGCCGTTTATCTCGGATCAGGTACGATGGGTTTATGCGATTGCAAGTCTCAGCCTGTGCACAGGCTCCCCAACGGTTTCCTTAGGGGTAGCCAGTTATGCGCGGTGTTGCAAGCTGCTTTTTGTAAAAGAAAATATCGGTCCACAGATCGCGGACCGATAACAGATTTCTGTCTTAACTTATGAATACCACTTTCCAGAATGAACGATAGTGCCACTGTCCCCTTCGGCCACCATTGCGCCAAAACTATCAACGTTGGATTCACCATAGTGATATGGGTAAACGTGTTTTGGTTTGAACGCAGCAATTGCCGATGCGGCCTGATTTACATCCATCGTATAAGGAAGGTTCATCGGAACGAATGCCAGATCGATATCGGTGAGCGCACGCATTTCGGGGATATCTTCGGTGTCACCCGCGATGTAAATGCGGCTTCCGCCGATGGTGAGCACATAGCCGTTATCACGGCCTTTGGGGTGATATTTCAACCGATCTTCGGTCAAATTATACGCTGGTATTGCTTCGATTGCGATATCACCGATGGTTGTATCTTCGCCATTGCCGATTTTTTGCGCCTTTGATTTGAGCGGATCTGGCAGCATGTCATAAACCGCAGGGTTCGTAAGGAGCTTGGTATTATCTTTGGCCAATACCGCAAGTGTGTCAGGCGCATAATGATCGCCATGTTCATGGGTTAGTAATATTAGATCGGCATCTGGTTTACCCGCATAGTTCGCAGGATCACCAACGGGATCGTTGTAAATAACCATGCCAGGTGTTTCCATGACAAATGATGCATGGGCAACGGGGTGAACGGTGATCGTGCCAGTACTTGTTTCGAACATATCAGATCCCCCTGTTTGTGCATGGGCAGCATAGGGTAATATAAGCGACGCACCAATCGTGGTCGTACCAGATGATAAAAATTGACGGCGAGAGTACATTTTATTTCTCCTGTTGGGGTGGGCCGAAATTTAAGCCTAGCACAACAGTTTGAAATCAATAATCACATCTTTGTTCAATTTTTCAGTCTATTTTGTCAGCAGCAATTTATTTTGTCGCGTTTTGCGCAGAGTATAAACTTGATGATCCAAAACCAATTGGGCTGTGTTGTTTTCACCAAGCAAGTGTTCCACATTAAAGGTTGGTCCGGTTTTAACCTCTACGGATTGAGTGGGTTCTAGCGGCGTTGGGGCGTTGTAAGACATCGGGCTTCCTTTTCCAAGTAAAAGAGTCGGGTATTGAATTCTTTTTAGCAAATGAACAGTCATTTGCAATACCTGATTAAAAAACTAAGATAATTAATAATTCTCCGCCGATTTCTGAGTTGCCAGAAGAAATGTCACAAAAATGAAGAAAAACATGCTTAGGTTGTGGTCAGAATCTATGCAACTTGGGGACACATCATGCATTTTCGTCATTTCTGGCACAGCCACATTTTTGGAAATTCTTCATCAAACACATTAATTGGAACCGAACGATCGGAGCATTTTTTTGGCTTTGGTGGGGATGACACTTTTATCGGTGGCGGCGGAAATGATCGTATTTTTGGCGGGCGTGGTTCGGATACAGTACAGCTTGATGGATCTGTTGCTGACTATGACATAATCAATCGCGGTGGGTGGTGGAACCCGATCACACGCATTGTATCGCGCGATGAAAATGGACATGTGGAATCAGTAACGCGTTTGCATTCCGTTGAATCGCTCTATTTTGCGGGTGATGATTATACATACCACCTTGATGGTACAAATAATGCGGTATTGGCGGGTGATGATACCGCATCTGTTTCCGAAGACGAAGTATTGACGTTGGATGCGGATGATTTGCTGGCAAATGACCAAGAATTTGATGGCGACACTATTGCAATTACAGGCGTATCTGCGACCAGTGCCGCAGGAGCAACCGTAACATTTGCAAATGGAATGGTGTCATATGATGCAGGTAATTTGTTCGATGCTCTTGGCGCTGGTGATGTTGCAACCGATACATTTACCTACAGCGTTGATGATGGTCATGGGGGTGTGGACACTGCAACCGTAACCGTGACGATAACAGGTGTGAATGACGGCCCTGTAATCGTCAGCGCTGATGCATTTGACATCGAAGAAAACCAATCAGGCACAGTTGCGAATGTTTTGGCCACTGATGTGGATGGGGATACCGTTACCTATGCCATTATTGGCGGTGCGGATGCGTCGCATTTTGCCATTGATGCACAAACCGGCGAGCTGATTTTTCTTACCCCTCAAGATTATGAAAACCCAAGTGATGCAGATTTTGATAACGTTTACGAAGTAACCGTAAGTGCAACAGATGATGCGGGTGCTATAACAACGCAAAACATAACCACAACCGTAACAGACGTTGATGAAACCCCAGTTGTTGATGCACGGATCAACGAAATTCATTACGACAACGTGGGTGCGGATGAGGGCGAATTTTTCGAAATTCGTACCAATGCAGGTGATGATGTTTCCGCCCTTGTGGTTGAATTATACAACGGATCAAACGGTACGGTTTATCAAACGGTTCAAGTTTCTGATCTGACCATGACCACAGATGGGCCATACGATTATTATGTTTGGGATGCCGGCAGCATACAAAATGGATCACCCGATGGTATAGCATTGTCAAATGCTGGCGAAGTGATTGAATTTATCAGTTACGAGGGAACGCTCACGGCCGTTGGGGGGATTGCTGACGGCATGACATCCACCGATATCGGGCATTCAGAATCTGGCAACACTGCAATCGGCGATTCATTGCAACGTGATGAAAACGGCAACTGGGAAGCACCACGCGCCAATACACAAGGTGGTGCGAATGATGCGATTATTGCGCCAACACTGGATGCTCGCGTTAACGAAATCCATTACGACAATGTGGGTGCGGATGAGGGCGAATTTTTCGAAATTCGCACCAATGCCGGGGATGATGTTTCCGCCCTTGTGGTTGAATTGTACAACGGATCAAACGGTACGGTATATCAAACGGTTCAGGTTTCTGATCTGACCATAATCACAGATGGGACATACGATTATTATATTTGGGATGCGGGTGGCATTCAAAATGGATCACCCGATGGAATCGCATTGTCAAATGCTGGCGAAGTGATTGAATTTATCAGTTACGAGGGAACGCTCACGGCCGTTGGTGGCACCGCTGACGGCATGACATCCACCGATATTGGGCAATCAGAACCAAGCGACACAGCCATTGGTGATTCACTGCAACGCAATGAAGACGGTACATGGGATGCACCACGCGCCAATACCCAAGGTGGCGATAATGCGGGCACATCGGCACCTGCTGTGGTGATTAATGAATTGGCCGTCAGTACATCGGGCACTGATTGGGAATTTGTTGAATTAACGGGTGATGCGGGATTGTCGCTTGATGGGTTTGCAATGCTTCAACTGGATGCATCAGGTGAAATTATCAGTGTCATAAACCTTGATGGGCAAAGCATTGGTGAAAATGGATATTTCTTGGCGGCGAGCGAACAGGCTGAAACTACATTTGGCGTAACGGGAAATATTACATTTGCGAATAATACGCTGAACAACGAACCATCCAGTTTTCTGTTGGTCGAAGGGTATGATGGCGTAACCAATTCGGGTGATTTGGATGTGGATGATGATGGTACACTGGATAGTCAACCTTTCACCAACATTGTTGATTCCGTTGCATTGGTAGAAAGCGATGGCGATCTGGTCTATTCCGACAATGTGGTTGGCCCCGATGGCACGTTTTTACCCGCAGGTGCGGTGCGCGATCCCGAAAGCATCGGTGAATTTGAAATCACCAGCTTTTCCGATAGCTCCACCTATACCCCAACAGCGGGAGATGTGATTAACCCAGAACCAACAGAAGCAACCCTTATTTCATCAATTCAGGGTTCCGGTGACGCCAGCTTTATGGTTGGGGAATATGTTTTGGTCTCGGCAGTTGTGACCTATGTCGTCAGCGACGGATTTTATGTGCAAGAAGAAGATGCGGATGCAGACGGTGATTTAAATACGTCTGAAGGATTGTTCATCTACACAGGTGGCGCGCCACTTGTCGAAACGGGTGATTTGGTGGAAACCATTGGTACGGTCACTGAATTTAACGGCCTGACCGAACTTACTAACGTGACCAGCACAATCGTGCTTTCAAGTGACAATACAATCCCCACCGCCGCACAGATTCAATTGTCGGGAAGTGCTTCCAATTTCGAAGCGGTCGAAGGCATGCATGTTTCTGTGACCAGCGGCAATGGCGAAGCATTGACGGTTATCGAAAACTTTAACCTTGATCGCTTTGGTGAAATCACCATCAGCGCAGGTGTGCAAACACAGCCAACGCAAATATATGATGCGCAAACCCAAGCGGATGAAATTGCGCAGCTTCAGGAAGAAAATGCCAATAATTCATTGCTAATTGACGATGGTGTATCGGGACAAAATCCCGATGAGTTTACATATATTCCCAATACCACTGGCGATAATGGAAATGGATATTTGGATAGTGGTGATACATTCGACGCTGGCAGTTCCACCATTCGATTAGGATCCGAAATCAACGAACCAGTTGAAGGCGTGATGACGTTCGGCTTTGGTGATTATCGCATGTTGGTGAATGGCACATTGAGCATTGACGAGGATACTAATACGGGCGCACGACAAGAAACCCCTGATGATGTCGGCGGCAATATCCAAGTGGCGAGTTTCAATGTGTTGAACTATTTCACAACATTCACTGGCGAAGGCGGATCAGGGCCGAATAACTTGTCCCCGCGTGGCGCTTCAAACCAAGAAGAATTCGATCGCCAATCCGAGAATATTGTGAATGCAATGAGCACGACAGGTGCCGAAGTGTTTGCATTGCAAGAATTGGAAAACAATGGGTTCGATACGAATTCGGCTATTTCAACTTTGGTTGATGAATTGAATATCGAAGCGAGTGCAACAGGCTCGGATGCCATTTTTGCATTTGTTGATCCCACCAATGGATCGGTGGACGGTTTCCTTGGAGATGATGCAATCACGACAGGAATTGTTTATGACAGCAATGCGGTGACGCTGGTCACATCAGATTATCTGGAATTTAGCGAAGATTCTGCCGCTGCCACATACGCGTTGGCCGAATTCTTGAACCAATACGTTTCCCCGTCGGATCAACTGGATGATTTACAACGAAACCGACCCGCGGTTGCAGCAACATTCACCGATAATCTAACAGGTGAAACATTCACAATTGTCAGCACACATTTCAAATCCAAAGGTGATAGTGGTCTGCAAGATTTGGCCGATGCGGTTCAATCGGCACTTGATGCGGGAACAATTCCCGCAGATCAGATTGACGCAGTTACAGATGCATTGAACGCGCTTTATGCGGATCCAAACTTTGATCAGGGGGATGGACAAGGTTTCTGGAACGGGGTGCGAACGGATGCTGCCAACGAAGTTGTGAATTGGATGGAAAATTCATACGCTGGAACCAGTGCGGATGGTGATTACCTGATACTGGGTGATTTTAACGCCTATGGTATGGAAGACCCCGTTCAAGCTGTGCGTGACCAAGCCGGGCTGGCCGATTTGATTGATCAATTCATTGGGCAAGAAGACGCATATAGCTATGTGTTTGACGGCCAACGCGGAACGCTGGATCAAGCATTCGCATCCAATACTATGGCGGATCAGGTCACAGGAATTACCGAATGGCATATCAATGCTGATGAACCCGATTTGTTGAATTATGACACCAGCTTTAACAATCCGGCGTTTTATAGCGATGATGTGTTTGCCGCATCGGATCATGATCCATTGATCATCGGTTTGGATTTGGGCGATCAGGTGATTGGGTAAATTATATGCAAGGGGTGGTGCAATTTGCACAGCCCCTTATGCACCAAAGACATCCAAAATTTGTGCGCGAAACCAAATATTCGCAGGATCATTATCGGTGACCTGATGCCAAATCATTTTCACGGCATGTTCGCCAAGGGGCACAGTGACGGGTAAGATTTGCGCCTGTTGTTCATCTTCCAAACTATGCGCATATTGTGTTGGCACAATCGCAACAACATCCATTTGATTTAACAATTGGGGCAAGGCACCAAAATGGCGTAGCCGTAGCACGATGTTATGTGCCAGATCGTTTTGTGCCAAAACATTTTCAATGTCATTTGCATATGTCGCGCTGGGCGCTGTCAATGCAATGGGTGCATTGCGAAGCGTTGGGAAATTATGTGGATCACTCCGCCATCCAATGACCGCTGAATATGTTTCGTGAAACAAAGTTTGCGAATGAATGCCTCGACCAGAGGGATTTAATATCCCGATGGCGATGTCACATTGGCGTTGTTCCAGTGCCATGTGCAAAGTGTTGCGCGTTGCGGCGATGTTGTACATTCGCAGTTTTGGCGCAAGGTTTGAAACGTGATGCGCCAAGCGTGGCAAAAACATCATTTCCCCCAAATCAGAAAGCGATAGTCGAAAAACTTCGCTGCTTTCTTGTGCAACGAAATCATTCTGTTGTTGCAATGCGGTTTCGATGCCACTCAAATTTTGACGTATAATCGGAAGTATTTTTTCGCAATAAACTGTTGGAATCATGCCATCGCGGCTTCGTAAAAATAACGGATCATCCAAAGATGCACGCAGGCGTGCCAATGCGTTGCTGGACGCGGGCTGGCTTAACCCAACAGCGGCACCTGCATTTGATACCGAACCGTGTTGATCGATAGCGAGCAACAAGCGCAAGAGATTCAGATCGATGTGATTTACATTTATTGAAATGGTGAATGTACCTTATTCAGCAATTAACTTTGACTTTAATTTACTTTCACGCGACCATCGGCGCAAGAATTAATCTGCAAAAGGTTCGCACGTGGAAAGATCATTCGCCAAGGAAATTGAAAGCCTGACACTGGGCGACGGGGAAACATTTTACGGCGAAGGTATCCTTGCCGTGACCAAGGCGTTGTTGCAATCTGGCGTTTCATACGTTGGCGGATACCAAGGTGCGCCCGTATCTCATTTGATCGACGTGATGGTTCAGGCAAAATCGGAAATGGCCGCGCTTGGTGTGCATGTGGAACCTTGCACGAACGAGGCATCGGCGGCGGCGATGCTGGGTGCATCAATTATGTATCCTGCACGCGGGGCGGTTACATGGAAATCTATCGTGGGCACCAATGTCGCCGCCGATGCATTGTCCAATTTGGCATCCCCAGGTGTGATTGGTGGTGCGCTAATTATCATCGGCGAAGATTACGGCGAAGGTGCCAGCGTTATTCAGGAGCGATCACATTCATATGCGATGAAATCTGGCCTATGGTTGATGGATCCGCGCCCTAATTTGGAAAGCATGGTTAATTGTGTTGAGCACGCGTTTGAATTGTCAGAGGCATCGAACACCCCTGTGATGATGGAAATGCGCATTCGTGCCTGCCATGTCCAAGGCAGCTTTGTCGCCAAGGATAATATCGCCCCCGAAATTTCGACAGAAAAACTGCTCGCAGAACCCGCACCACATAATTATGCGCAATTAGCCCATCCTCCTGTAACTTTTGCCCATGAAAAACGAAAATATGACGAACGTATGCCCGCAGCGCGTGAATATATCCGCAAACATAAATTGAATGATGTGCTGTCGGGTCGGCATGAAAATGTCGGGCTGATCGTGCAGGGCGGATTGTATAACGCATTGATCCGCGCACTGTGTGAAATGAGATTATCCGATGATCAGGGCAATTGTGACATCCCGATCATGGTGTTGAACGTAGTTTATCCGCTGGTGCCCGATGAAATCGTGGAATTTGCCATGGGCAAAGACGCAGTAGTTGTGATCGAAGAGGGCCAACCAGAATATATCGAATATGAAATCGGATCGATCCTGCGCCGCCATGATGTGAATACAAAATTGTCGGGCAAGGATGTATTGCCGATGGCGGGTGAATACACATCAGAGGTACTGATGGACGGTGTTGCCAAATTTCTGCGCCAATATTTACCGGCTGTTGGTAATCAACTGATCGATCAACAATACGAGGATGAGGTCGCACAGCTTCGCAAGGATGCAAAAAAACTGTTAGGCGAACCTGTGCCGCCACGCCCACCTGGGTTTTGCACAGGCTGCCCAGAACGCCCGTTTTTCGCAGCACTAAAATTAACCGAACGCGAAATTGGCAAGGTACATTATTCAGCCGACATAGGTTGTCATGCATTTGCAACATTTGCACCGTTTAATTTTGGCAACTCGATCCTTGGTTATGGTATGAGCCTTGCGTCCAATGCCAGCGTCAGTAGCTTTCAACAAAAACGATCTCTTGCGGTGATGGGCGATGGTGGGTTTTGGCATAATGGGTTGCTGTCTGGTGTCACGTCGCGATTGTTAAACGATGGCGATGGCGTTCTGGTGATTATGAAAAATGGCTATACCTCTGCCACGGGCACACAAGAGGTGATTTCATCACCTGATGCACCAATGAAATTGGCCGCCGCAGAACAAAGCGCAACCCATGGCGAAACCACGATCGAGGATGCATTGCGCGGGGTTGGGGTAAAATGGCAACGCACGGTGCATACCTATAGCGTAGCAAAAATGCGCGATACGTTACGCGAAGCATTTCAAACGCCGTTCAACGGGTTAAAAGTGATCGTCGCCGAAGGCGAATGCCAGTTGGAGCGCCAACGCCGCATTAAACCCATTCGCGCCAAAGCCTTAGCCAAGGGTGAGCGTGTATCGCGCACACGTTTTGGCATTGATGAAGAAACCTGTACCGGTGATCATTCGTGTATCCGTTTGTCAGGCTGTCCAACGCTTACGGTGAAAACATCATCCGATCCGTTGAAAACAGATCCCGTGGCACATGTCACCAACGGCTGTGTTGGTTGTGGATTATGTGGCGAAGTGGCCCATGCCGCAACCCTGTGTCCATCGTTTTGGCGTGCAGAGGTGATCAGCAATCCAAACCTTTTTGATCGCGTTCTGGCAAAGATACGCGGAGTTTTGACGGGGGTGCAATCGGCATGAATAATTCGGATAAAACATTGAGAATATTGATCGCAGCCCTTGGTGGACAGGGTGGTGGCACGTTGATGAACTGGATCGTAAGCGCGGCGCGTCAAAACGATTTTCATGTTCAGGCAACGTCGGTTCCAGGGGTTGCTCAACGCACAGGTTCAACCAGTTATTACATCGAAATTTCGCCCGATAAAAACACAGTGCTGGGACTGGTGCCGATGCCTGCGCGTGTGGATGTTGTGCTGTCGAGCGAGCTGATCGAAACGGCGCGTATGATGGATGCAGGGTTTGTTTCACCCAATCGTACGACGTTGATAACATCATCGAGCCGCGTGTTTTCAACGGCGGAAAAAATCAATTTGGGGGATGGCCGATTTGATGCATCCGCGGTGAAAGAAGCGGCGCAAGTTCTGGCCAAGACGTGCCATTCGTTGGATTTGGAACAGCTTGCGAATGACCATAAAACATTCATCAGTGCGACCATGTTTGGTGCATTGGCTGGTAGTGGTGTTTTGCCGTGGCCTGCGGATAAATCCCGCGCGATTTTGGAAACGGGGGGCAAAATATCGCCAAGTCTTGCAGGGTTTGATGCGACGCTTGCAGCATTGCAATTGGATGCACTTGTAAACGAGTTTGACGACGAAACAGAACAACCGTCCATAACATCCCTGTCTGGTTTTGAGGATTGCGCCCCAGCTTTGCGAGAGGTGATCACGCTTGGCTATGAACGCACAATCGATTTTCAGGATGCAGAATACGGCGCGTTATACCTGACACGGTGTAAACAGTTGATCGACGCTGCGCGATCCGATCACACCGCACAGGATGCATTAACCGAGGCATGCCGCCGATTGGCGCTGTGGATGGCGTATGAGGATACGGCGCGCGTTGCTGATTTAAAAACCCGCGCATCGCGTTTTGAAACCATTCGCAAAGAAGCGGAAATTAAAGATGGGCAAGTTTTTCGTATTACTGAATACCTAAAACCCCGCGCAGAAGAGATTGCAGATGTGATGCCGCGATGGATTGGTGAACGTATCATGAAACGGGCAACACGCGGTGGATGGTTTCCGTTTATTGGTCGCGGGATTTATATCCGATCAAATGGGATTGTGGGTTATTGGTTGTTGCGCACGATGGCGGCGTTCAAACATATCCGTCGAAAATCATTGCGATATCACGTTGAACAAGAAGCGATTGAAAATTGGCTTGCGAAGATGGCGCAAGCATTGCGTGATGCCCCCGATTTTGCGGGCGCCTTGGCGCAATTGCCCCGCGTTTTGAAAGGGTATTCAGACACGCAACAACGCGGCAAGCGCGCGTTTGATATGATCATGGCGGATATTGTTAAGCCCGCGATGGATGCTGATTTATCATCAAAAACGCCATCGCTTCGCGGGGCGATCGCGGCGGCTCTTGCCGATGAAAACCACAAATCGTTTGATCAATTTATGCAAACAGGCGAAATTGAAATTCAACCGCCAACCCTTGCCCGAAAGCCTGCTCATGCACATTAGCCGACGAAATGTTTTAATCGAATGGGGTGATTGTGATCCTGCGGGCATCGTGTTTTATCCGCGATATTTTGCGTGGTTTGATGCGTCCACCGCCAATCATTTTGCCAGTGTAGGATTGCTAAAACCAGAATTGATCGCGCGTTACGGTGTTGTTGGTTTTCCGATGGTTGATACACAAGGCAAATTTTACACCCCCTCAAAATTCGGGGATGAAGTTACCATTGAAACCACCATAACAGGATTTGGAAAATCAAGTTTTGATGTGCATCACCGGTTGTTGCGGGGTGATAAATTGGCGGTTGAAGGGTATGAAAAACGCGTTTTGGTGAAACGCGCTGATGATGGTGATGGGATAAAGTCGGTACAGGTTCCCGAAGAAATTCGCACACTTTTTCAGCGATAGGTGAATTTTTGGCATTAAATCGCAAACGTTTTGAATGTATAATGTGATCATTATTCATTCAAAGAGGTGCACCATGTCCAAGAATACCGAACCCAAACGCCCAATCGTATCATCACGCCATTTGGCACAGGGCGAGGGATGGGAAACATCTGAATTGGAATATGGTATGATCATCGCCTATAACGCGTTTAGCCGTTGGATGGTGCGTTGCATGTCGGCGGCGGGGCGTGTGGATTTAACGCCGCTCGAGATTTTGGTGCTGCATAATACCAATCACCGTGGGCGCGGCAAACGTTTGAATGACATTTGTTTCCTGTTGAATATCGAGGATACCCATACCGTTAATTACGCATTGCGCAAGTTGTTAAAAATGGAACTTTTGGTATCCGAAAAAATCGGCAAAGAGGTTTTTTACAACGTGTCTGATGCGGGTCAGGGCTTGTGCGAAAAATACCGAGAAATCCGCGAACGTTGTTTGTTGGATGGTTTAAGCAGCTTAAATATGTCAGGGGATGAAATGCGTAAAATTGCGGCTGATTTGCGCACATTATCGGGACAATATGAACAAGCTAGCCGCGCCGCTGCTTCGTTTTAGTTAGCCAGACATTGCATTTGGTAAGAATGTGACAATGGATGGGAATGCGGTGATCAAAGCCACACCCAACAGCAACAATAGGAAAAATGGGAATGCTGCCTTTGCGATGCGCAAAATGTTGATCCCCGTTAGTCCTTGGATAACGAAAAGGTTAAATCCAACGGGTGGTGTGATTTGGCTCATTTCCACCACAACCACGAGATAGATTCCGAACCACAGCGGATCGATTCCAACCTGTGCAACCATTGGCATGATGATAGAGGTGGTTAAAACCACAACGGAGATCCCGTCCAAAAAACATCCTAATATGATGAAGAACACAGTCAAAGCAGCGAGCAATGCATAAAGCGATAAATTCATGTCGCCAATCCACGCGGCAAGGTTGCGCGGCAATCCGGTGAACCCCATCGCGCTTGATAAAAACGCGGCACCAACAAGGATGAACGCAATCATACATGATGTGCGCGTGGCGGACATAACCGCATCCCAAATGAGTGATTTGGAAAACGAACCGGTTAGATATGCCAATAGGATTGAGAGAACGACGCCAAGTGCTGCGGCATCTGTGGGGGAAGCGAGCCCTGCATAAATTGACCCGATCACACCGATGATCAACAACGCCACGGGGATCAGGTTGCGCGATGCGCGCAATTTTTCACGTAGGCTAAATTTGATGTTATCTTTTGGGATCAGATCAGGATTTAAAAACGCACGAATGGCGACGTAGCCTGCGAAGAGGCTGATCAACAAAATACCAGGCAAGATGCCAGCCACGAATAATCGTGCAATGGATTGTTCTGTGGCCACGCCGTAAACGATTAAGATAATCGATGGCGGGATCAGCAACCCCAATGTGGCGGAACCTGCGAGTGTGCCCAAAATCAAGCCTTCTGGATATCCGCGTTCTTTGAGTTCCGGAACGGACATGCGCCCAATCGTGGCGGCGGTGGCAGCTGATGATCCCGATACGGCGGCGAAAATTGCGCAACCCAAAATGTTGACGTGCAACAATCGCCCCGGCAACCCACCAAGCCATGGGGCAAGCCCGCTAAACATATCTTGGCTTAGCCGCGATCGGAGCAATATTTCACCCATCAGGATGAATAATGGCAATGCGGTCAGCGACCAAGAATGGCTATGCCCCCAAAATGTGGTGGCCAAAACCAAACCAGAGGGTGCATTGGAGAAACATGTGATGGCAACCAGCCCGACAATGGCAAGCGACACCGCCACCCAAACACCCATTGCCAAAAGGCCAATCAATAACCCAAGAAGTGTCAGTGCGATAATTGGATCAGACATCTTACACCTCGTCCGCAGATGTTAAAATCGGCTCGCGTTTGCGCAAAAGCTCAACAAATGTATCGATCAGCGCGATCAATAAAATGATCAGACCAATCAAAACCACGCTTTGTGGAATGCCAAGTGGGATAGGGATAATACCAGATGATTTATCGCCGTAATGAATGCTTTCTTGGACCAGTTTGGCCATAAACCATGTGGCATAGCCCACCAATGATATTGAAATGATCAGGCTGATAGTTTCAAACAAAACTTGCAAATTTTTGGACATCGTTTGCATGATGAGGTTCACACGAATATGTCCGCCACTGCGCAACGTATGCGCCAAGGCAAGGAATGATGACGCTGCCAACATATAGCCCGAAAAATCTGCATATGACGGTATTGTTGTTGGCAAGATTTGACCAAACATCCGACCCAAGCCATTTAATAAAATTTGACAACTGATCAATACGCAAATTGCCAATATCAATACACCAGCAATCGCACCTGAAATATGGTATAAACCATCCAAAAATTTACGCATATCATCCCCTTTGATAACCGCCCCCGAAGGGGCGGCAGTGTTTATTGGTTATATGTCGCAATGATGGATTTTGCGGCATCTGATGCCTTAGCATTCCATGTTTCCAACATGGTGGCACCAATCGCCTGAAGGCCGGATTTCAATGCATCTGTTGGTGTAGAAATTGTCATGCCATTGTCGGCCATAACTGCCGTTTTTGCAGTTGCTTCTTCGGCGGACATTTCCCAACCGCGTGTTTCGGCGGCTTGTGCTGCATCCAGCACCGCTTGTTGAGTTTCGGCAGACAACCCATCAAACATACGTTTGTTTACAACAACAATGTTTTTTGGAACCCATGCGTCGATGGCGTTATAGTTGCTGACAAAATCCCACGCCTTGGAATTGGCGCCCGTCGATGGTGATGTGATCATCGCATCCACTTGGCCTGTGCTAAATGCTTGTGGAATGTCGGGTGCTTCCACTTGAACTGGGGCGGCGCCTGCAAGGGCTGCGAATTCTTCGAGGGCAGCGTTATATGCGCGAAACCGCAGGCCGTTTAGCTGTTCAACTGCCGTGATTTCATTCTTTGTGTAAAGCCCTTGTGCTGGCCATGGCACGGAAAACAAAGGCATCAAACCTTGTTCTGCCAAAAGCTCTGTAATCACTGGTTTTTGCGCAGACCATAGTTTTGCCGCATCTTCATATGATGTTGCCACAAATGGTTGGCTATCAACGCCATATGCCGCATCTTCATTTGACAGGGTCGAGAGGAAAAATTCACCCAGTGGTACTTGGCGTGAACGCACCGCGTTTTTGATTTCGCCATGTGGAAACAATGATCCGGCGGAATGGATGGTGATGTTCAGATCACCATTTGTGGCGGCACTTACGTCTTTTGCAAATTGCGAAATGTTTTGCGTGTGAAATGTTGAATCGCCATATGGCGTTGGCATATCCCAGTCTTCTGCGAATGCTGGCATGGCGAAAACAGCGCTGGCTGCAACGATTGTAAACTTGTTCATATCAGGCTCCCTTTTGAAAGATTTCGTCTTTTTGCGAATCTCTACGTTGACATTACGTTGTCATTTTGTCAGCGTAATGAAAATAAATCAACAATTTTCTAGATTCGGGGAAATGACATGTCTGGTACAGCAAATTCAAAATGGCAGTTTTGGGTCGATCGTGGTGGTACCTTCACAGATATTGTTGCGCGAAAGCCTGATGGGAAACTGGTTTCGCACAAATTGCTGTCTGAAAATCCCGAGCTTTATAAAGATGCTGCCGTGCAGGGCATTCGCGATATGCTGAGGCTTCTGCCCGCAGACGATATGCCAAAGGGAATGATTAGTGCGGTTAAGATGGGTACAACAGTTGCGACCAACGCATTGCTGGAACGCGACGGTGAAGATTTGTGTTTGTTTATCACCGCAGGGTTTCGCGACATGTTGCGAATTGGCTATCAAAATCGCCCGCGTTTGTTTGATCTTCATATTCAATTACCCGAGCTGTTGTACAAATCTGTTTGCGAGGTCGAAGAACGAGTGGATGCCAGTGGCAAGGTTTTAACACCCTTAAATTTGGATCGCGCTCGTGCAGATTTACAAGCCCAGTATGACGCAGGATTGCGCAGTGTTGCGATTGCTCTCATGCACAGTTACCTCAACCCAGATCATGAATTGGCCGTTGCCAAATTGGCGCGCGAAATCGGGTTTACGCAAATATCAGCAAGCCATGAAACATCGAAATTGATCAAGATTGTTGGGCGCGGTGACACAACCGTTGTTGATGCCTATCTATCACCAATTTTGCGGCGTTATGTCGAACAAGTTTCCGATGCGTTGGATGTGGAAAACGGTGGCTGTGATCGTCTGTTTTTTATGAAATCTGATGGTGGATTAACGCAAGCAAACCTGTTCCAAGGCAAAGATTCCATTTTATCAGGACCTGCGGGTGGTGTGATTGGCATGGTTTCCACGGCCGCCGATGCGGGGTTTGAAAAAATTATCGGATTTGACATGGGCGGCACATCCACCGATGTCTGCCATTATGCGGGTGATTTGGAACGATCATTTGAAACAGAGGTTGCGGGCGTGCGTATGCGCGCACCGATGATGGATATTCATACAGTTGCGGCCGGTGGTGGTTCCATTTTGGCATGGCGTGATGGGCGGTATCAGGTGGGGCCAGAATCCGCGGGTGCGAACCCTGGTCCTGCGTGTTATCGCCGTGGTGGCCCGCTGACGGTGACGGATTGTAACGTGTTGCTGGGGCGTTTGAACCCCGCGTATTTCCCCAAAGTTTTTGGTCCAAATGGTGATCAGGCGATGGATACGAAAATCGTTCGTCAAAAATTTGAACAATTGGCAAATGAAATTGCAGCCGATACTGGATCGGCTCCAAAATCCCCCGAAGAAACCGCCGAAGGTTTCTTGAAAATCGCCATTGAAAATATGGCGCATGCGGTGAAAAAAATCAGCGTAGAACGCGGCCATGATGTGACCGACTATACCCTTGTGTCATTTGGTGGTGCAGGGGGGCAGCATGCCTGTTTGGTTGCCGACGCATTGGGTATTCGCCGTGTGTTTATCCATCCGTTTGCTGGGGTTTTATCCGCGCTGGGCATGGGGCTTGCCGATGTGCGTGCATTGCACGAAGAACAGGCCGATTTATCCTTGGATGAATTGCCAACCGCCGTAAAACGCATTGCTGCATTGAAAGATCATGCAGTTGCCGAAATTCAGAAACAAGGTGTGCCCGAGGAACAGATTATCACCCAAGACACCTGTCATGTGCGATACGATGGATCACATCAAACCTTGCAAGTTCCGTTTGGTTCACGTGATGAAATTCAATCGACGTTCGAGGATGCACATAACGCACGGTTTGGTTTTATTTCACCGGATCGATTGATCAAAATTGACATGCTCACCGTCGAAGCCATTGGTGAAATGACTGACAAAGCAATGGTCGAAGATACACCAAAATCCACACAAGACCCTGAATTTGTGCCCGTGTTTTGTGATGAGAAATTACAAGATGCACCGCTGTTTGATCGCAATGCTCTGCAAAAGGATGATCGGGTATCTGGACCTGCGGTGATTACCGAACCAACGGGTACAAATTTCATCGTATCTGGTTGGCAGGCCGTAAAAGATGATCTGGGAAATTTAATTATCACCCGCGTCAAAGATCGCGTAAGTGAACATGCCATTGGCACCACGGCTGATCCTGTGATGTTAGAGGTATTTAATAACCTGTTTATGTCCATCGCCGAACAAATGGGAACGACACTGGCGCACACAGCATATTCCGTGAATATTCGCGAGCGGTTAGATTTTTCCTGTGCGTTGTTCGATGCAACGGGTGATCTGGTGGCAAATGCGCCCCACGTCCCCGTGCATTTGGGATCAATGGGGGAAAGTGTCCGTACAGTTATTCGTCTGAACACAGGCAAAATGAAACCGGGCGATAGCTATATGTTAAATGCGCCATTTAATGGTGGCACGCATTTGCCTGATGTCACCGTGATCACGCCCGTGTTCAATCGCGGTGGCGATGACATTCTGTTTTACGTTGGATCACGTGGGCATCACGCCGATATTGGTGGGCGAACCCCAGGATCTGCGCCACCTGACAGCACCCATATCGAAGAAGAAGGTGTCGTGATCGACAATTTTAAGCTGGTTGAAAATGGGCGGATGTTGATTGATGAAACACGCGCTGTTCTGGCATCTGGGCGCTATCCTTGCCGTAACATCGATCAAAACATTGCGGATCTAGAGGCGCAGATCGCGGCGAATACCACGGGTATCAACGAAGTCTATCGTATGATTGATAACTTTGGTGTAGATACGGTGTTGGCCTACATGAAACACGTGCAAAATAACGCCGAAGCATCCGTGCGTCGCGTCATTGGTGAATTGAAAGACGGATCATTTGACTATCCTCTGGATCACGGTGCGCATATAAAAGTGTCCATCAAAGTTGACCAAAAAAATGGTCGTGCAATCGTCGATTTTACCGGCACTTCAGATCAACACAGCGGGAATTACAACGCGCCCTTGTCTATTTGTCATGCGGTGGTTTTATATGTTTTTCGCACATTGGTCGGCAAAGATATCCCAATGAACGAGGGTTGCTTGAAGCCCATCGACATTATTGCGCCATCGGGTTCTATGATTAACCCCGTTTCCCCCGCCGCCGTGATTTCAGGGAATACAGAGGTCAGTCAAGCCATTGCCGATTGCATGTATGGTGCACTTGGCGTGTTGGCGGGAAGCCAAGGAACGATGAACAACTTTGTCTGGGGAAATGAGGCATTTCAAAATTATGAAACCATCGCGGGGGGCACTGGTGCTGGCAATGGGTTTGATGGTGCAGATGCGGTGCATTCGCATATGACCAACACCTTGATGACCGATCCAGAGGTACTGGAAACACGGTTCCCCGTTCGCGTCGAAGAATTTTCCATTCGCAAAAATTCTGGTGGTGATGGGCGTTGGCATGGCGGTAATGGTCTAACGCGGCGATTGCGTTTCTTGGACGATGTAACTGTCACCACGTTGTGTTCACATCGCATTGAACAACCGTTTGGTGCACATGGCGGGCAAAACGGTGGGATTGGCGAAAACCGTGTGATTCGATCATCGGGTGAAGTCGAAGAATTACAAGGCAACGATATCGCGCAATTGAATTCTGGCGACATGTTTGAGATGAAAACACCCGGTGGCGGTGGCTTTGGAAAATTGCCTTAGCCATTGTTTTAGATTGAATATTACTTTTGATCCAACCTTGGGGTGGTAATTTTTATCGCATGGGCGTAAGGGCGTAAAAAACCCCTATTGCTATATGATTGGTATGTTCCATGCGATACCCCGATCCGTTTCCCGCACGTCAATGGCTTGGCCAAGTGACTGGTGCAACCCTGCGCGCAGATGCATTTGCTGGCTTTACCAATGCCGCGATTGTTTTGCCCCAAGGTGTTGCATTTGCCACCATTGCTGGATTGCCAGCGGAATATGGGTTGTACACGGCCATGATAACTGCAGTGGTTGCAGCCATGTTTGGATCATCCATGGTGATGATTTCAGGGCCAACCACGGCAATTTCTGCGGTTCTGTTCGCAACGATCAGCGATATCGCAGCGCCAGGTTCCGCGCGGTACATCGAACTGGCATTGATGATGACCATCCTTGTTGGGTTGTTTCAAATTGCGGGGGGTATTGGACGGCTTGGTGGGTTGGTTTCGTTTGTGTCCCATTCGGTGATGACAGCGTTCACCGCCGCCGCCGCACTGTTAATCGGGGTAAGCCAACTTGCAGGGGCATTTGGTGTACATGTCGAGCGCGGTGGCAATGTTGTAGAACGCATTTATCGGTTGTTTGAAAATATTGGGACGATCAATTCTTATGCGGTGCTGATTTCGTTGGGAACTTTGACGATTGCGATCTTGTCCCAAAAAATCGCGCCTAAACTACCGGGTTTTTTGATTGCATTATTGGCGGGATCATTTGCAGCCTATGCACTGGATGCAGCGGCGCATGGCGTTCATATGATTGGGGCGCTGCCTGCGATTGTACCAAGCCTGAACCCACCCACCAGCGTCATTGGAGAAATTGGTGTTTTGGCACCAGGTGCGGCCGCGATTGCATTGGTTGGCTTGCTTGAAGCGATTTCAATTGGTCGCGCATTTGCGGTGCGGCGCAAAGAAAATTTTGATGCCAACCAAGAAATGATTGGTCAGGGCATGTCCAATTTTATTGGCGGATTTTTTCAATGTTACGCGGGATCGGGTTCATTCACCCGAAGTGGGGTTAATGCAACTGCTGGCGCGATGACGCCGTTGTCGGGCGTGTTTGCCAGCGTGTTTTTGTTACTTATCTTATTGTTCACCGCCCAATTGGTTGCGTTTATTCCAACCCCAGCGATGGCGGGTTTGATCCTGTTTGTGGCGTGGAAATTGATTGACGTGCATGAAATCAAACACATTATCGAAACCAAAAGCGCGGAAACAGTGATCTTGTTACTCACACTTGGTGCGGGATTGTTGATTGAACTGGATTTTGCGATCTACGTTGGTGTGATCGCGTCATTGGCAGTATTTGTCTATGAATCAGCGCGTCCCGATTTAACAATCACGGCACCGATGGTTGCGGCAAATGGTGATCGCAAATTTCGCGATGCCGTGAAAAATGATTTGGAACAATGCCCACAATTGGTCAGCCTAAGCATTGATGGCCCGCTTTATTTTGGTTCTGTGGAACATGTTGAAAAACGTTTGAAACGTATTCGCCGTCGCAATCCGCGCCAGATCAATATGGTGCTGTACCTCAAGGGGGGTGCCAAGGTGGATTTGGCCGGTGCAGATTTGTTGATCAGCATCATTCGTGAAATCAAATCTGTGGGTGGATCATTTCGCATCGTTGCCAATGTGCAAACCTTGATTGACAGTTTGGAACGCTTGCATGTGATTGATGAATTGGGTGCAAAAAATCTGTTCCATTCCAAGGGCGAGGCCGTAGCTGACGCTATGCGTGATTTTAATTTGCGGGTTTGCAAGGCTTGTATTCGCGATGTGTTTCGCGAATGCGATCGTCTGCGCGATACGGAATTGGAAACAGATCGTTAACCAAAGGGTGGCGTGGGGTATCCTACTTCTGCCAGATACAATCCCTGTGGTGGGCTAACAGGGCCACAGGCCGCGCGATCCGCGGCATTAAGAGCGGATTTCACATCGTCAGGGTGCCACGATCCAGCGCCCACGCGTTCCAATGTTCCGACAAAGCTGCGCACTTGATTATGCAAAAAGCTGCGCGCACGAACATGAAAGCGATATTCAATTGCACCATCAAGCTGGATTTCTTGGATATCCAATTGATCTAACGTTTTAACGGGGCTTTGCGCTTGGCACATCACCGATCGAAACGTTGTAAAATCATGTTGCCCGATCAAATGATTTGCACCCTTTTGCATCGCATCCGCATCAAGTGGGTTATTCACTTGCCATACCAATCCAGCATCAAACACCGTGGGTGCGCGACGTGCAACGATGCGAAACAGATAGCGCCGTTCAATCGCGCTAAACCGTGCGTGAAATTCGTCGTCAACCGCTGCACAATTTGTAATCGCAATTGGATTTGGTTTTAGGTGGTAATTCAATGCCTCTGACAAACGAAACGCATCCCACTTTTTTGTCAGGTCAACATGTGCCACCTGACCAGATGCATGAACACCCGCATCGGTGCGCCCCGCGCCATAAATTGGGCCGCAATCGGGTTCCAATTTTTGCAAGGCTTCCTCAATAACTTGTTGCACACCTAAATGTTGTTTCTGGCGTTGCCAGCCAACAAACGGTGCACCGTGGTATTCAATTTTCAAGGCATATCTGGGCATGCCCCCGCGATACAATGCAATTGCGCGAATGCCAATACCCCTATGAAAAAGCGATCATGAACACTAGATATAAATCAAGATACAAAGGAACCTGAATTTTGGTCATTGGAAATATCGTTGATAATATTACGCGCATGGCGGAAACGGCGGCGGATGGGGTGAATGAAACGCTTTTCGAACCGGTTATTCGTCTTGGCGTAACCGGTTTGTCGCGATCAGGGAAAACAGTGTTTATCACATCACTGGTTGCCAATTTGTTGGATCGCGGGCGGATGCCACAATTTGGTGCCGCTGCGCAGGGAAAAATTATCGCCGCATTTTTGCAACCTCAACCTGATGATACGATCCCACGTTTTGATTATGAAACGCATTTGGCGGCGATGACGGGTAAAAACCCACACTGGCCCAAATCCACACGTTCGATTAGTCAATTGCGTCTGTCTTTGCGCGTGCAACCATCGGGAATAATTTCAGGTCTTCGCAGCCCACGCACAGTGCATATCGATATTGTTGATTACCCCGGTGAATGGCTGCTTGATTTGCCGCTTCTTGATCAAGATTTTGCGCAATGGTCGGCACAGGCCATCGCACTGGCCAACATGGGAAAACGCGCTGAACTTGCCGCGAATTGGTTTGCGCAAATGAAAGATGTTGATGTGGATGCGCGGCTTGACGAAACCGTGGCGCAAAAACTGGCCAAGAGTTTTACAAGCTATTTGATAACAAGTCGCGAAGCAGGATTTTCAGCATGTGCACCAGGACGTTTTTTGATGCCAGGTGATTTGCAGGGATCACCGGTTTTAACATTCGCTCCATTGCCAATTGGAACGGGAAAACGCGGGTCACTTTATCGCGAATTTGCGCGTCGTTTTGAGGCATATAAAACCAAAATCATACGCCCCTTTTTCAAAGATCACTTTGCCCGCATCGATCGCCAAGTTGTGTTGGTGGATGCATTGGGCGCAATCCATTCAGGGCCGCAGGCGGTGAATGATTTGCGCAATGCAATGGTGGATATCCTGTCATGTTATCGTCTAGGGCAAAATGGATTGTTTGCGCCATTGTTTGGCAAAAAGGTCGAGAAAATTCTGTTTGCCGCGACCAAGGCCGATCACTTGCATCACAAACAACATAACGCGCTGAGCAATATCATGCAGGCATTGTTGCGCGATGCCAAAGATCGCGCAGAGATTAAATCGGTGAACACCGCTGCAATGGCAATTGCCAGTTTGCGCACAACGGTTGAAGAAACCATTCAACATGATGGCGAAACACTGGATTGTGTGCGTGGCACATTATTAGACACCGGAAAACAAGCGGTGATGTATCCCGGTGAATTGCCCGAAGATCCAATGGACATTGTTTCTATTGCAAAACAAGGTGCCACCGATTGGCTGGATAATGACTATGCAATTATGCGATTTGCACCTGCGGATATAACGTTAAAAGCGGGCGATGGACCACCCCATATTCGTCTGGATAAGGCAGCGGAATTTTTAGTCGGGGATCGTTTGATATGAGTAAGAAACAACCGATTGTCATCGAATTGGATGATGCCCCTAAGAAATCAAAGCGTGCCACGCCTAAAACAAAAGCGGTGACACGCGATGCCCCAATGTCCCCCGCCGACGCCCCCGCCATCATTGATGCACCGATAAGCGGGGATGCGATGCAAGCAGTTACGCAAATCGCGACAAGTCGACCATCACGATTGTTGCGTTTTTTCGGCTGGGCGGCGTTTACTTTGCTTGGTTTGGTTATATCGATTGCATTTTGGGATTTCACATCCAATTTAATGGCGCGCAATATTTGGCTTGGACGTATTGCGTTAGGGTTGATCGCGGCCATGATTTTGGCCTGTGTTTTGGTTGTTTTGCGTGAATTAGGCGCAATGGCACGTTTACGTAAAATCGATGATTTGCGGGAGAAAAGCGAACAAATATATGCACAAGGCGATCTTGCGGCCGCGAAAAAACACAGTGAAAAAATCGTGACGCTTTTGAAAGGGCGCGATGAAATTCGCTGGGCGCTGGTGGAATATCGCGAACATTCAGATGATCAATTCGACACCGCATCACAAATGCATTTTGCTGAAAATACATTGTTGCTTCCGTTGGATCAACTTGCACAAAAAGAAATCGAATCCGCCGCTCGTCAAGTGGCAACAGCAACCGCAATGATACCTCTTGCACTGGCGGATGTTGTTATCGCGCTCACTGCAAATGTGCGTATGATCCGACGTATCGCGCAAGTTTATGGGGGCCGAACCGGTACATTTGGCGCATGGCGTTTGATGAAGGCGGTTGCCACACATTTGGTTGCAACAGGTGCTGTTGCGATTGGGGATGATATGATAGGCTCTATCGCAGGTGGTGGTGTTTTGTCCAAGCTGTCACGCCGATTTGGCGAGGGTGTTGTGAATGGTGCGCTGACCGCCCGCGTTGGCATCGCCGCGATGGAAGTTTGCCGCCCAATGCCATTTGTTGCGCTCAAACGTCCAACTGTTACGGCATTGATGAAAAATGCGCTGACAGGGTTTTTTGGTGCCACACGATGACAAAGGTACTGGTTCTTGGAGCGTATGGATTGATTGGTGCAGAAGTGTTTCGTGCGATTGTTAGTGCAGGGTATCAGGCTATCGGTTTTGGAAGGAATGAATTCAGTGCAAATCGTGTTTTGCCATATGCTCAATGGCGTTTTGGTGATTTGCAAGAATTGTTGACAGCGGATGATTGGCAAACATATCTCCAAGATATAACGCATGTAGTGAATTGCGCGGGTGCATTGCAGGACGGAGCGAGCACCGATTTAGATTTAATTCATGCGAAATCAATCACGGCTTTGGCCGATGTCTGTGCAAAAATGGACATTGGATTAATACAAATTTCAGCTGTTGGAGCAAATTTGGATGCAACAACGGAATTTATGCGTAGCAAGGCGCGCGGCGACATAGCTATTCAACAATCAGCGACACGATACTGGATTATACGCCCTGGGTTGGTAATCGCTAAGTCGGCTTTTGGTGGCACGCAACTGATCCGTATGTTAGCGAGCGTTCCTTGGGTTCAGCCAATGGCATTGGCTGATAGCCGAATTCAAATAACAAATGTACGCGATATATCGCAATTTGTTATTCACGTGTTGGAAGAAAAAGTTCAAGCCAATCAGGTAGTCGATCTGGTAGCGCATGAAAAGCTTACTTTGGCAGATATTGTAGTGCAACATCGTGCTTGGCTTGGATTGAAGCCAGCAATTTTAACGATGAACCTTCCTAGCCGCGCCATATCTTGGGTTGCGAAAGGTGCAGATACATTAAGCCGATTGGGGTGGCGATCACCGCTGCGTAGCACTGCAATTCAAGTTTTATCACAAGGGATCATTGCAACGCCGCACAATATTCAAGGGGTTCAATCAAGATCACTTCGCGAAACTTTGGGTGAAATCCCTGCATATAGCGAAGATAGGCTTGCTGCACGAATGGCAATATTAATGCCAGTCGCAGTTGCGATCTTGAGCATTTTTTGGCTTATTTCTGGTGTCATAGGAATGCTGCGCTTAGAGCAAGCAGCGATCGTTTTAACGGATATTGGTTGGACAGGTTGGTTCGCGCGTGCGAGCGTTATCTTTTGGGCGATATTTGATATTGCGCTTGGGGCGGGAATATTGATTCGACGGTTTGCAAAATTAGCATGTGTTGGAATGGTTTGCTTGTCTTTGTTTTACCTCGTGGCAACAACGATTTTCGTACCTCATTTGTGGTTAGATCCCCTTGGCCCAATGATCAAAGTTCTCCCAAGTATTGTTTTGGCGATGATTGTTCGCGTTATGTTGGAGGAACGCTAATGGACTATGCGATGATCCTGCGCTTCATCCATGTATTGGGTGCGATAACTTTGATGGGAACTGGTGCAGGAATTGCCTTCTTCATGTTGATGGCACACCGCACGCATGATGCAAAACTTATAGCACATACAGCGGCAATCGTTGTGATTGCAGATACAATTTTCACAGCAACGGCTGCAATTGTACAACCCATAAGCGGTTACTTACTTGCCAAAGAAACCGGATGGTTTCTCAACGAAGGTTGGCTGTTGTTGTCGATTTTTTTATATATATTCGTGGGGATTTTTTGGCTTCCGGTGGTTTGGATTCAAATTCAATTGCGAAATTTCGCAAGAGAATCTGTTTATAAAAATATTGGATTAACGCATGAATATTATCGGCTGTTTCGGTTGTGGTTTATTGCTGGATTCCCTGCATTTGGTGCGATGTTGGTTATCATTTGGTTGATGCTTGTACGCCCGGACCTACAGCTTTTTTGATGAATAACAGTCATCTCAATTCGATGATGTGACGGCTTTACCTCTGGTTGGTTGCATTCTATAAGCCAAGGCATGGAACGATTATTCGCGATTATTATACGAATTATTTGCCCGGCGCTCTGAACTCAGAACCGCCGGGATAAGGCGTATGGAATACCGCGCCGCACTTTCCCTTACAGAATTCTCCAAGACTGGAAATGATATGTGCGCTGACACACCTGAATACAAAGATACATTAAACCTGCCGGTAACCGATTTTCCGATGCGTGCGGGGTTGCCAAAACGCGAACCAGAATGGTTGCAACGTTGGGAAGATATCGGAATCTATGATCGCTTGCGTGAAAAAACGGGTCGCGAAAGTTTTGTTTTGCACGATGGTCCGCCTTACGCGAACGGGCATCTGCATATCGGTCACGCGCTGAATAAAATCCTCAAAGACTTTATCGTGCGCAGCCAGCAAATGCTGGGCAAAGATAGCCGTTATGTCCCAGGTTGGGATTGTCATGGTTTGCCGATTGAATGGAAAATCGAGGAACAATACCGCAAAAAAGGCAAAAACAAAGATGACGTGCCCGTTGTGGAATTGCGCCAAGAATGCCGCAAATTTGCCGAAGGTTGGATCGATATTCAACGTGATGAATTCAAACGCTTGGGCATCACGGGCAAATGGGACAACCCATACCTGACAATGAATTATCATGCAGAGGCCGTGATCGCGGATGAATTCATGAAATTTGTGATGAACGGTGCATTGTATCAAGGTTCAAAACCTGTGATGTGGTCGCCTGTGGAAAAAACCGCACTGGCCGAGGCCGAGATTGAATATCACGATCACAAATCGCACACGATCTGGGTGCCGTTTAAAATCACATCGCCCGTTGCCGATGATTTGTCAGCGGCGCGTGTGGTGATCTGGACAACCACACCGTGGACGATCCCGTCAAACAAAGCGATCTGTTTCAATGAAGGTTTGAAATATGCGCTTTATGAAGTGAGCGAAGCTCATGACGGTAATTGGGCCGCAATCGGCGAGCGTTACATCATGGAACACACGCTTGCGCTTGCAGCGTTTGGTGCGGCCAATGTCGAAGAAAGCGGGTTTAAATATATCCGCGATGTGAGTTCGGATGAACTGGCATCAATGACCTGTGCGCATCCGTTGGCGGGTGCTGATGGGGGTGACGGGTATTGGGATTACGAGGTGCCAATGTTGCACGGTGATCACGTCACCAACGAGGCGGGTACAGGTTTCGTACACACCGCGCCCAGCCACGGTGCAGACGATTACGAAGTATTCATGAAACGCAACTGGTTGGATCGCATGACCCACAATGTTGGCGAAGCATCCGAATTCTTGCCACATGTGCCATTCTTTGCTGGACTCGAAGTGTTTGATCGCAAGGGCAAAGAGGGTAAGGCCAATAACGCCGTAATCGCAAAGCTGGTCGAGGTTGGCGGCATCATCGCACGTGGGCGTGTCACACACAGCTACCCCCATTCGTGGCGTTCCAAAGCGCCGATCATTTTTCGAAACACGCCCCAATGGTTCACTGCAATCGACAAAGAAATTGGTGGCAATGACACGTTTGGAAAAACGATCCGCGAACGCGCATTGACCGAAATTGACAACGTGAAATGGACACCACAAACGGGGCGCAACCGTTTGTATTCCATGATCGAGGCACGCCCCGATTGGGTGATGTCGCGCCAACGCGCATGGGGTGTTCCGCTGACCTGTTTCACCAAGAAAGACGCATTGCCAACTGATCCTGATTTCGTTTTGCGCGATGATGCGGTGAACGCACGTATCGTTGCTGCGTTTGAGGATGAAAGTGCGGATTGCTGGTTTGCGGATGGTGCAAAGGAACGTTTCCTTGGCAATGATTACAATCCAGATGATTGGGATCAGGTATTCGATGTTTTGGATGTATGGTTTGACAGTGGCTCGACCCATGCGTTCGTTATGCGTGATCGCGATGATGGGCCAGAGGATGGCATTGCGGATCTCTATCTTGAAGGTACAGATCAACACCGCGGTTGGTTCCATTCGTCCATGTTGCAATCATGTGGTACCAATGGTCGTGCACCTTATAAGGCCGTGTTAACGCATGGATTCACGCTGGATGAAAAGGGCATGAAAATGTCTAAATCCGTTGGCAATACCATCGCACCAGAACAAGTAATCAAACAATATGGTGCGGATATTTTGCGTCTGTGGGTGGCACAGGCCGATTACACCGCCGATTTGCGCATCGGGCCAGAAATCCTCAAAGGTGTTGCAGACAGCTATCGCCGTTTACGCAACTCAATGCGCTTTATCTTGGGGAACCTGAACGGTTTCACTGATGCGGAAAAGGTTGAACCATCCGATATGCCAGAGCTGGAACAATGGGTTCTGCATCGCCTTGCTGAATTGGATGATGTGGTGCGCGATGGTTATGCCGCCTATGATTTCCAAGGCGTGTTCCAACAGTTATTTCAGTTCTGCACCGTTGATTTGTCATCTGTATATTTCGATGTACGCAAGGATGTTTTGTATTGCGATGGTGATGACAGTATCGCACGCCGATCGGCGCGTACGGTTCTGGATATCCTGTTCCACCGTTTGACAAAATGGTTAGCACCAATGTTGTGTTTCACAATGGAAGATGTCTGGCTGGAACGTATGGATGGCGATGGCGCATCTGTGCATCTAGAAGATTTCGTTGATACGCCAAAGTCATGGTTGAATCCTGATCTGGATGCAAAATGGTCAGCAATTCGTCGTGTGCGCCGTGTTGTCACCGGTGCAATCGAAGTTGAGCGCACAGCCAAAAATATTGGCGCCAGCCTTGAGGCGGCACCAACCGTTTATGTGGCCGATGCCACAGTGCGCGGATATTTGGAAAACATCGATTTTGCTGATGTGTGCATTACATCCGGTATCACGATCAGCGGCGATACCCCACCAAATGGTGCGTTCACATTGGACGAAGTCGAAGGCGTTGCCGTTGTTTTTGCAAAAGCATCGGGTGATAAATGTGGGCGGTGTTGGAAAACACTACCAGATGTTGGCACGCACAAACATGCGAGCACCTGTGCACGTTGTAACGATGCTTTAGGCTGATAATAATATCTTTGGGCGCAACACCAGCGCCCAAAGAATATCATAGACAACATAAGGCGCATTCGCGCAGTATCATTTCAGTGATTTAAAGAGGCTGTGAATGAATTGTGGTGTCACAAAAACCCCTGTTGGTTTTGTATCAGTCGTTGAACAAGACGGTGCAATTACCCAACTGAATTGGGGTGGCGAAAACAGCGGGGTTCGCACCACATTGATCAAATCCGCATTGTTTCAATTGGAACAGTTTTTCAACAATGAACGCGATGATTTTGATCTGCCATTAAACCCAGAAGGAAGCATGTTTCAACAATTGGTCTTTCGCCAAATGTTAAAGATCCCCAAGGGTGGAACCGTGACATATGGCGATATCGCAACCGCACTTGATGCACCCGCACAGGCAATCGGACAGGCATGTGGCGCGAACCCGATCCCAATAATCATCCCGTGCCATCGTGTGTTAGGCGCCAATAGCCTGGGTGGGTATTCGGGAAATGGGGGCGTGGAAACAAAGGTGAAATTGCTCCACTTTGAAGGTGCAGCAGGATTATTGATTTAGTTTTCAATTGATTTCACCAACTCTTGCGAAACAACTTTCATTCCTAAAATTCCAAACTATTGTCATGCGACGAACTGTAAAGGGAATGTTGTGAGCATTAGTGTATTTTTGGCCGTGATTTTTGCCGCATTCCTGCATGCTGCATGGAACGGTGCCGTCAAATTCGGCGCGGATAAATTACAAGGCATGGTGTTGCTGTCGATTGCGCATGGACTGATTGGGCTTGCTATGATTTGGCAATTTTCACCACCGGCAAAGGCAGCTTGGGGATTGCTGGCAATATCGGTGCTGTTTCATCTGATTTACAAATTCTGCCTTACCGCGGCGTATGAGCGCGGGGATCTATCGCGGGTTTATCCCATTGCGCGTGGGCTTGCACCAATGATCGTTTTGGTCATCGGCTTTTTCATTTTACCAGATGACATTCAACCAATTCAGTTCGTAGGCGTATTGTTGGTGGGCTGCGGTATTTTGTTGTTGGCACGCGGTGTGTTCACCATGGGTGAATCACGTGCATTGCTACCGTTCGCGCTGGGTTCCGCAATTGGTACAGCGGGGTATTCGTTGTCTGATGGAATGGGTGCGCGATTGTCGGGGGATGTGTCTGGTTACGTTGGTTGGCTGTTCTTTTTTGATGCGATTATATTCACGGTTTGGGGTATTTGGCGGCGTGGTTTGGGGGTGATCCCAAGTAATCCAAAAACGCTGGGTTTGGGGCTTGCGGCGGGTGCGATGTCTGTTGGGGCGTATTGGATTGCGGTTTGGGCGATGACGGTTGCACCCATCGCATTGGTCACTGGATTGCGCGAAACTTCCGTGATGTTTGCAATACTGATAGGTTTCTTGGTGATGGGCGAAAAGATCGACAAGGGCAAGATGATTGCGGCCCTTGTCATTATGTTGGGTGTGATCGTTACGCGGATTTAGCAGGGATTATTTGTTGAACAATCCCAACCAACAACAAATATATGCTGGTGATAACCAATACCCCGGTCACAATCGGGCCGGCATGGAAATTTTCCCATGCGGCGATGCCTGCCATCACTGTCCACAATCCGGCAATTGGCAAACTGAGCTTGCGCCAACGTTCGGTGCGCACAGGGTGGATAAATTTTAATGGTGTGAATTGGCTCGCTGCCAAAATGACCGTTAGAACCAAAATGATTTGCCATGGTGGTTCTGTCGCAAACATCACCAACACGAACATGTTCCAGCATCCTGGAAAACCGGCAAAGCTATTGTCTTTTGTCTTCATGCGTGTATCGGCAAAATAAAGTGCGGAAGTAAAGGCAATGACAATGATGCAAACCCAACCTGACCAGCCGTTTAACAAACCTTTTTCGAACAATGCGAATGCTGGGATAAATACATATGTGAGATAATCAATAATCAGATCCAACAAAACGCCGTCATATTCGGATGCGTTCTTTTTCACATCGTATTTACGCGCAAGTGGGCCGTCGATACCGTCAACGATAAATGCCACCACGAGCCAAAGGAACATCAAATCCCATTTTAGATTGACGGCGGCCAATATCGCAAGCATTGCGAACACGGCACCAGATGCGGTTAAATAATGTACGCAGAGCGCTTTGATACGTAATGTCATATATCTGTCTTATCTGATTGGTTTGGATTTACAACCAATTAGGCGCCTTTTGGGTGGCTCTTGCGATAAACTTCCATAAGGCGCGCTTGATCAACGGATGTATATGCTTGCGTGGTTGAAAGCGATGCATGACCCAGCAATTCCTGAATGGCGCGCAGATCTCCACCTGCCTCTAACAGATGTGTAGCGAATGAATGGCGAAGCGCGTGTGGTGTGGCACTTGCAGGCAATCCAAGCTGCATTCGAGCCTGTTCCACAACCTTTTGGATCAGGCGTGGGTTTAATGGCCCACCGCGTTTACCAAGGAATAGCGCATCGTTTGGGTTTTGGGCATGAGGGCACATGTTAACATATGTTTGCACGGCGTTACGTGCGACAGGTAACACAGGCACAACACGTTCCTTGCCACCCTTACCGCGGATTTTAAGAACATCAGGCAATGGCGCATCTTTGAATTGTAAACTCAATGCCTCTGATATGCGCAAGCCACAGCCGTATAACAACGTAACAACGGCCACATCACGTGCGCCAATCCATCCGTCCATCGATTGAATTTCAACGGTGTCGATCAGTTGTTTTGCAGCAGTACGTTCCACAGGGCGGGGGAGTGGTTTTTTAAATTTTGGTGCACGCGTGGCAAGTACGGCGGTAACATTCATACCAGTGGTTTCGCTCAACCAGCCATAAAAACTTTTAACCGCGGACAGGGCACGCGCCATGGAACGGGGCGATAAATCACGCTGGCGTTCGAATGATAACCATGCACGCATATCGCGTGTGTTCACATCCGCTAACATCGCTTGTGATGTTTGCGCGCCTTTGTAATTCGTCAGAAATCCCAAAAAGGAAGAAACGTCATTGCGATAGGCGTGTATGGTTTTTTCGGCTGTTCCGCGCAATGCGGTCATGCTGGTTAACCAGCGTTCCATCAAATCATACGCGCCAGATCGTTCATTCATGCGCAAGCCAGCGTTGAATGATCCGCTCAAACACTCCGCCAAAAAACACCAATAAATCAGTGCCCATCGCAGGTGAAAATTGATCGGTATCACGGGATGATAATGCCAACAGGCCAACACGATTTCCCGTGCCCAAATCCAATTTTAACAATGCTTCGGATCGAATGTGATCGGCATGTTCATCATGAATTTTGGTAATACCACGTTTGATTTGGCGCAATGTGATCAGACGTGGTTCAACCTCGCGCCCCAGCGTGATGTAATGATCTACCTCGCCTTCGCGCAGGAAAACAACACCTTTGCCAAATTCTTCGCGAAGCGCTGGAATATCGCGTTCGGTGACATGCGCAGTTTCCATGCAAAGCTTGGCCATGGTCACATTCAACACATCCGCCAGACCACCATCCAAAAAATCCAAAAATTCAGCAAAGCTGTTTGGTTCCAGTGCGGCCAGCACTGCACGATGCAAATGGTTTGTGGATGCGATATTATCGTAAGCTGCGGAAAGGATGGTTTTGTGATGCCCTTCCAATTGATCAAGACGCTCTTCCAAGCGTTGAACAACAGCGGTTTTGAGATCAACAATATTATCACCCTTGGCCGCATCATCGGCCGAAACGAGCGCGCGCATGACCTCTCGGTCATTTAGGATCGCATTGGGATCACGCAGAATGGTTTCGCGAAGATCGGAAATTGATACCTCAGAAGTCATGCGCAAAGCCCTTATAGGATGTTTTGACCAGTTTTTGCCCAGTCTTTCATGAACGCTTCCAAACCGTTATCTGTCAGTGGGTGTGATGCCAACTTTTTAATAACAGATGGTGGCGCAGTCATGACATCTGCGCCAATGCGTGCACATTCGCTTACGTGGTTCACGGTGCGAATAGATGCGGCCAAAATTTCAGTTTTGAAATTGTAGTTGTCGTAGATTGTGCGAATGTCCGCGATCAAATCCAAACCATCCAGATTGATATCATCAAGACGACCAATGAATGGCGAAATAAATGTGGCGCCTGCCTTGGCGGCGATCAATGCTTGGTTGGCAGAAAAACACAAGGTCACGTTGACCATGTTGCCCTCTGAAGACAACGTTTTACAGGCCTTTAGCCCATCCCATGTCAATGGAACCTTAACCGCGATATTATCTGCGATTTTGGCCAATTTACGACCTTCGGCAATCATTTCATCGGCGGTTGTTGCAACAACCTCGGCGCTTACTGGGCCATCAACCAAATCGCAGATTTCTTTGGTGACTTCCAAAATGTCGCGACCAGATTTCAAGATCAAAGATGGGTTCGTTGTGACACCATCCACGATCCCTAGTTCGTTCAATTCAGCAATCTCTTCAACAACTGCTGTATCTGCAAAAAATTTCATAGTATTTCCTCGTGGTTATGTGGTTTGATGTCCACTCGACGCGAATGTTATATGATGAAACCCCGTTAGGAAATACCAGATTGAACGAAACAGGCCAAACACGTGATTTCTATGCCCAAGGAGAGCTGGTCGCGGTGTTAACGGCGCAACCACTTGATCGGTTTTTGGATTACAAAGCACCAGAGGGTGGCGTCATGCAGGGCGCATACGTCGAAGTGCCGCTTGGCCCGCGCAAGGTGCTGGGTGTTGTTTGGGGCACGGGCGAGGGCAAATTTGACCCCGCAAAAATTCGCAAGATTTCAAATGTTCTGGAAGTGGCACCTATGCGCGAGGAAATGCAAGTTTTCTTGCAAAAGGTGGCGGATTACACGCTCACCCCGATGACGGCGATGTTGCGTCTTGCCACGCGTGCGCCGGGTTTGACAAATCCACCCAGCATGCAACGGGTCGTTGCACTCGGTTCCGGCGAACCTGATCGCCTGACACCCGCACGCGAGAAGGTTTTGGCCGTTCTAGAAGATCAAGAAGGCCAACATTTCATGCCAGGTGAATTGGCACAAATGGCGGGCGTGACACCATCGGTGATCAAGGGCTTGGTGAAACAAGGTGTCATCGTTGAATTGGAAACGCCACGCGATGTGCCATATGCAAAGCTTGATCCATCTTTGCCCAGCAAAACGTTGACGCCATCACAGGCAACAGCGGCAAGTCAATTACAAGCACATTTGCAAACAAGTGAATACCAAACCACACTGTTAAAAGGCGTCACCGGATCAGGCAAAACCGAAGTCTATCTAGAAGCAGTTGCAGAATGTTTACGCCAAGGGCGACAAGCCTTGGTATTGCTGCCCGAAATTGCGTTGACCGTTGAATTTTTGGATCGATTTGAAACGCGGTTCGGCCGGCGCCCCGCCGAATGGCATTCGGGTGTGACCATGACAGAACGCCGTCGCTGTTGGCGTATGGTTGGGCAGGGCGATGCGCAGGTGGTCGTTGGCGCACGATCATCGCTGTATCTTCCGTTTCAAAATCTCGGCCTGATCATTGTCGATGAAGAACACGACACATCCTATAAACAAGAGGATGGCGTGTTTTATTCCGCGCGTGACATGGCAGTGATGCGCGCATCAATTTGTGGTGCATCCGTGGTGTTGGCATCTGCAACACCATCATTGGAAACATGGGTTAATGCGAAGGCTGGAAAATATACGCGCATTGATCTGGAAAAACGTTTTGGTGCGGCAGAATTGCCCGATATGTGCGCGATTGATCTGCGCGAGGATGCATTGGAAACTGGGCGCTGGATTTCATCAACGCTTGTGGAACAGGTCAAATCGCGACTTGAACTTGGTGAACAATCTTTGTTGTTTTTGAACCGTCGTGGATATGCCCCACTGACCGTGTGTCGTGCATGTGGCGAACAGGTGGGGTGTGACCATTGTGATGCGCGCATGGTGGAACATCGTTTTCACGCCCATCTGATGTGCCATCAATGTGGGGAAACAAAACCAATCCCAGATAAATGCCCATCTTGTGGTGTCGATGGGCGCATGGCCGCCGTGGGCCCAGGTGTAGAACGCCTAGCAGAAGAGGCCGCCGATCGTTTTCCCGATGCGCGTATTTCTGTTTTGTCATCCGATATGTCATTATCAGCGCGTGCATTAAAATCGCGGATTGCCGAAATTGCCAATGGCGACGCTGATATCATCATCGGCACGCAATTGGTGGCCAAGGGGCACAACTTTCCACTACTTACCTGTGTTGGCGTGATCGATTGTGATTTGGGACTACAAGGTGGTGATCTACGCGCTGCGGAACGTACATTCCAATTGATCCGGCAAGTCGCAGGTCGCGCAGGACGTGCCGAGAAAAAAGGTGTGGCCTACTTGCAAACTCATCAACCAGAACACCCTGTGATCAAGGCGATTATCGCTGGTGAGGAAGATCAGTTTTGGCAAGCCGAAGCATTATCACGCGAACAGGCAGGCGTACCGCCATATGGGCGCATGGCAGGAATTGTGATTACGGGGCCTGAATTGTCCGTGGTATCAAACGTCGCGCAACAATTGGTGCGCACATCAAACGGGTTGCGCCAAATCGGGGCAGAGGTTTATGGACCAGCCCCAGCACCAATTGCACGGGTACGTGGCAAACACCGTATTCGCTTGTTGGTCAAGGCACCAAAGGGCGTGATGTTGCAACCCGCATTGGCCGCGTGGCGCAATGCCGTTCGCCTGCCCAATAATGTTCGTATGAATATCGATATTGATCCGCAGAGCTTTTACTAACTGGCAAAAGCATCAGCACCGCGTTAAAAGGCATGACAATCAAGTGGATATTACTATGACTTCGAAAATTATACCGCGCCCGGGCATCATGGATATTGAACTGTATGTCGGTGGCAAGGGGCATCTTGATGGCGTTGAAAACGTGGTTAAGCTTAGCTCAAACGAAAACCCATTGGGGCCAAGCCCCAAGGCGATTGCTGCGTATCGCGAAGAGTCAAAATATCTTAATATCTATCCCTCATCCGATCATTCGAATTTGCGTGATGCGATTGCGCATGTGCACGGGCTGGATGCAAAGCGTATTATTTGCGGCAATGGTTCAGATGAAATCATCACATTCTTAACCCAAGCGTTTGCGGGGGAGGGCGACGAGGTGGTATTCACCGAACATGGTTTTTTGATGTACAAGGTTTGCACATTGGCGGCGGGGGCCACACCTGTTGTCGTGTCAGAAACCAACCGCACCACCGATGTTGATGCGATCTTGGCTGCGTGCAATGAAAACACCAAATTGGTGTTTATTGCCAATCCGAATAATCCCACGGGCACAATGATTGATGCGGCAGAGGTTGAACGTCTGGCCGATGGTTTGCCATCGCAAACTTTGCTTGTTCTGGATGGCGCATATGCAGAATTTGTTGATGGGTTTGATGGTGGTGCATCGTTGATTGATCAACGCGACAATATCATCATGACCCGCACATTTTCCAAAATTTACGGGCTTGGCGGGTTGCGTTTGGGTTGGGCATATGCCCCACAAAATATCATTGATATTTTGGGACGACTGCGTGGTCCGTTCAACGTGAATTCTGCGGCGCTGACCGCGGGGTTAGCAGCGATGAACGATCAGGAATATGTTAATAACTGTCGCACAGAAAATGCCAAATGGCGTGATTGGTTGGCGGATGAACTTGCAAATGCAGGTATGTCGTCTGATGTATCATTTGCAAACTTTATCCTCGTGCGTTTTGCTGATGAAGCCGAGGCCGACAGTGCAAACGAAGCATTACAACAAAACGGTTTGTTGGTGCGTGCGGTCAAAGGTTATAACCTGCCGGATTGTTTGCGTATTACCATCGGCAAAGGCGTTGATTGCAAACGCGTGGCAAGCGTTTTGATTGCCTTTAAACAAGGGCGATCAAAATGACAGTGATTTACGAAAAAGTTGCACTTATCGGTTTAGGTTTGATAGCGTCATCCATGGGGCATGCGATGAAACGCGCAGGCGTTGCGGGCGAAGTCATCGGATACGCCCGTTCCAAAGAAACCCGCGATATCGCATTGGAAATTGGATTTTGTGATCGTGTAGAAGACAGCGCCGCAAAGGCGGTGGTTGACGCTGATTTGGTTGTATTATGCGTACCTGTCGGTGCGATGGCGGATGTGGCAATCGAAATCGCACCAAACCTGAAATCAGGTGCAACAATATCCGATGTCGGATCGGTTAAAGAATCTGTGATCAACGCTGTCGCCCCAAATTTACCAGAAGATGTGTCATTTATTCCAGCGCACCCGTTGGCGGGGACCGAACAATCGGGGCCGCGATCTGGATTTGCTGAATTATTTGATAACCGTTGGTGCATTTTGACACCAAACGGCATGCCGCATGTGAAAGAGGTTTCAGATTTAAAATCATTTTGGCGCGCGCTTGGTGCAAATGTGGAAACGATGGATCCAGCGCATCATGATTTGGTACTTGCTGTCACATCACATGTGCCACATTTGATTGCATATACAATGGTTGGCGTCGCCGATGATTTAGGGCGCGTTACCGACGAAGAAGTTGTAAATTATTCCGCTGCTGGGTTTCGCGATTTCACACGGATCGCGGCATCTGATCCGACAATGTGGCGCGATGTATTTTTGAATAACAAAGAGGCCACATTAGAAATTTTGGGCCGCTTCACCGAAGAGCTGTTTGATTTACAACGCGCCATTCGCCGCGGTGATGGTGAACAATTGCACGACTATTTTACCCGAACACGTGCAATACGTCGCGGTATTCTGGATGCGGGTCAAGATATGGATGTGCCAAACTTTGGACGGAACATGCCCCATGATGATTGATCGAATAACAATCGCTGTAATTGCAAGTTTCGTTGCATTTCCAACAATTGCACAAGATGCAAAAATCTGTGGCGATCGCAAAATACGCGGTGAAATTGCGGCCCCCATCATGTCAAAAAATAGCGGCTGTGGAATCGTCAGCCCCGTGCGTGTGACAAGCGTTGATGATGTAGCACTTTCAACACCAGCACTGATTGATTGCACAACAGCAAAGGCGTTGAAAGCTTGGGTTAAAAAATCAGCAAAACCTGCGTTTAAACGCAAAGGTAAACTGGCCCAATTACAGGTGGTTGCCAGCTATTCATGTCGAACTCGCAACAATAAACCAGGTGCGAAAATGTCCGAACATTCATTGGGTCATGCCATCGATATCGCTGGTTTCACCCTAAAAAACGGTGAACACGTTTCGGTTTTGAATGATTGGGGCAAAGGCAAATATCGCAAGCCGTTGAAAAGGGTTCATGCGAATGCCTGTGGAATTTTTGGTACGGTACTTGGCCCCAATTCAGACGTGTATCATCGCGATCATTTTCATTTTGATACTGCACGTTATCGCAGCGGGCCGTATTGCCGTTAATTTTGCACCCGAGGTGAGCGAATTTGTGGCGCAGGCCCAACGGGGATGGGGCCGATACTTGTGATGCGATTGGCAAATGACAGCGGAACATCCAGCGTATTTTGATTGCCCGAAAGCATGGCGATAAGCCCCATACCGGTTTCCAATTTACGCGCCAAACCAGCATCAATTGCACCATTTTCTTGGGCCAATTTGATCATATCTTTCCAGTTTTTCGCACGTACTGTAAGCTTACCCGTCGGATAGCCCTGATTATCGAGCGTAACTGATCCTTTGGCCTGAACCTCCAGACCGCCCCAAATCGCGTTGGCTTCATTGATATCCAGCTTGGTTAGTTCTGGTAAGTTTCCCTCAACACTTAACCGATCCCATTGCGCATCGTAATGCGCTGTTGTGCTGATGCTGAAGGTTTCAAAGGTTGCTGGTAACACGCCCGATTTATCAAACTGTGCTTTGATTTCGCTGGCGGGTGTAAAACCAAGTGCATCGAATGCGATGTCATATGAAAATTCGGAGGCATCTGTGCGCCGCGTCGCCAAGATCGCCGATTGAATTTGGCTATCCCAGCCCTGATTGCTGTTCAGTTTTACATTGTCCAAACTTGCGGTGAATCGATCCAACGCCAATGCAGTATTTGCACGAAATACCAAGCTTGCGCTGATTTCATCGCTATTCACTGTGATATTTTGGTTTGGTGTTGAAACGGTTTGCGTTTGCGGCCACTGAGCGATGATGTGATTTGGCTTATAGCTGAGCATCAAAAATTGCATTTGGGGTGCTGACCACGCCCAACCTGAATTGGGGTCCGCAATATTTAGATCCGAAATAATTGTATCAAACCGATTTGGAAAACCACGTACATTCACATTGCTGGTATCTGCAACCCAGCCTGCATTTTGTTGTTGTCCTAGCCAATTTTTCACTGATCTTTCTTGGGCGCTAGACCCGATAAACCAATAGGCCGCCCAACCCAAAGCAGCGACGAGTATAGCAATGACAAGGATACGCATATTTGTTATTTCCTAAATTCTTTGGCGTCTCTATAACGCGTGTTCAAACGGGAACCAAGACTGATGAATACGAATGATCTTTGGGTGTTTGGCTACGGGTCTTTGATATGGAACCCTGGTTTCAAGGTCGCCACTCAAAAAATCGCAACACTTGATGGATATATGCGTAGCTTTTGTATGCGATCCATTCATCATCGCGGGACGCAAGATCATAATGGTTTGGTATTGGCGCTTGATGAACAAGATGGTGCGCATTGTCAGGGTGTTGCGTTCAATGTCGCCCGAGAACATGCCGATCAAACCATTACCTATCTGCGTGAACGAGAATTGATTTCATCTGCTTATGTTGAAAAAATTCTGCCGATAAAATTTCAAGAGGGCGGCGAGGTTTTGGCACTTACATATGTGATTGATCCTCATCACGTGCAATATTGCCATTTGGAATTGGAAGAACAGGCGCAAATGATTTCAACGGCTGTTGGGGGGCGCGGCCCGAATACAGAGTATTTATATAATACGACTGATTGTTTGAATGCTCTGGGTCTGCATGACCCAGAGCTTGATTGGTTAACCCAACGGGTGAAGCAACTGGCGGGTTAATCTACTGCTTCGACATCCAATACCATGCCGTTGGCTTGTGTGACACGTGCCGAATTTCCAACTTTGCTGGTTTGCCCATCGGCCCATTTTGCGCGCCAGCGCATGCCTTCTAATTCGATCACACCTTCGCCGTTGGCAAATTCCAATACCTTACCAACACGTCCGATAAAACGAGCGCCGCGTTGATTCAGTGTTGCATCACCTTCGCCGCCGCCATCACCGTATTTCAGGAATAACAAGCGTCCGATATAGGTTAGTGCGATGGATATCGCGGAAAAGGTAATCACCTGAACACCCGCAGATAACGTTGGGCTGGCCGCCGTCAATGCGGCCATGCACAGTGCTGCCAAAGCAGGCCAGATTAAGAAAAATGAGAAAGTCGCCATTTCCAAAGCTGCCAAGCCAAAGGCCAAGGCAACCCACCACCAAGGTGACATTCCTTCAAGGAATCCGAAACTTTGAGAAAACATTTCCATGTAAATCTGTCCTTTCTTTATTTATTCAGCTTGAGTGGACCATCATCACCCGATACAGCCTTGGCGATGTCGGCGATGCCGCCAATGCTACCCAATAGGTTCGCAGCCTCTAGCGGGATCATAACCGTTTTCGAGCTTGGGCCTGCCGCGATATCACGTAACGCTTCTGTATATTTTTGCGCCACAAAATAGTTCACGGCCTGAATGTCACCTTTGGCAATCGCCTCTGAAACCATTGCGGTTGCTTTTGCTTCGGCCTCGGCTGCGCGTTCGCGTGCTTCGGCGTCAAGGAATGCTGCTTCGCGGCGGCCTTCTGCCTCGCGCACTTGCGCTTCTTTTTCACCTTCGGCTTTTAGAATTGCAGATTGTTTGTGACCTTCAGCGGTCAAAATATCCGCACGCTTACCACGTTCCGCCTTCATTTGGCGTGCCATCGCTTCGTTAATGTCTGGTGGGGGAGCCAAATCTTTGATTTCAACGCGCGTTACCTTGATACCCCAAGGTGTTGCTGCTTCGTCAATCACGCTGAGCAATTTGGAATTGATGAAATCACGGTTTGATAGGCTTTCGTCCAGATCCATATTACCAATCACCGCACGAATGTTGGTCATGGTCAAATTGGACAGGGCACGTTGTAAATCGCGCACCTCGTATGCGGCACTTGCAGCGTCAATCACTTGGTAAAATGTAACCGCATCGGTCATAACCATTGCGTTGTCTTTGGTGATAACCTCTTGGCTATCAATATCCAAAACAGTTTCCATCATATTGATTTTTGCACCGACTTTGTCGATGAATGGGATCAAGAAAGCCAAGCCAGGTGTAAGTGTTCGCGTGTAACGACCGAAACGTTCAACGGTCCATTGCTCGCCTTGTGATACGACTTTGACTGACAAATATACCAATATGATTGCGAAAACGAGGATCGCAATTGTTGAGGGACCGAAAAATTCCATAGCTATTCCTTTTGTTAATTGTTTCTACCTATGTGGGTATTTTTAGTGTGATTTACAACTGAATTCACCATGAATGGGGCGTGAATATGTCCAAAACTTACTGTTTGGAATGAATCGAACTTCGCGTTAGGCTACACACGATAAAACGAGCGAAAAGTTAAAAATGACAAGTTTAGACAGGCAAATACATGTGCGATTCACGCAACCCGTGAACCAAATCATCACAATGATGATTTTGGTTGGGTTGGTTTCCGTTGGCACTTATTTCGCATATCCCGCAGTTTCACCAATTTTCTTGGCGTCCCCATATTTAAATGGCGTTATTATCTTGGTGTTTCTTGCAGGCTTGATTTCGTGCTTTTGGCAGGTATTCACATTGATAAAATCGGTTAACTGGATCGAAGGTTTTGCATTTGATCGTCCGGGCCATGATTTTGTGAAGGCGCCAAATATTCTGGCATCATTGGCGGCGATGTTATCCGAACGTGCTGCGCGGTTTGCGTTAACGTCAACGTCCACACGTTCAATCTTGGATTCTGTCGCCACGCGATTGGATGAAGGGCGTGAAATAACCCGATATATCATTAACTTACTGATTTTTCTTGGGCTTTTGGGCACGTTTTACGGGCTTGCCACGACCATTCCTGCGGTGGTGGACACGATCCGATCGCTCGCCCCGCAAGAGGGCGATTCAGCGATGGGTGTGTTTGACAATCTGATGACGGGGCTTGAGGCGCAGTTGGGTGGAATGGGCACCGCGTTTGGATCATCGCTTTTGGGTTTGGCAGGTTCATTGATTGTTGGATTGCTTGATCTGTTTTCTGGGCGCGGTCAAAATCGATTTTATGGTGAACTAGAAGAATGGCTTTCGTCCATCACCAAACTTGGCTCTACCAGTGATGGTGGCGACGCAATCATGTCCGCGGGCCTGTTTGAAAGTGCCAGTATTCAAATGGAAGGGTTGCAAGTAATTTTGGCACAAACGGCCGGTCGTATGGATCAGATGGCAAATGCCGTTGAACAGATGATCGAACATGCCAACCTTGCCCAATCAAACAATGCGCAATCATTATCGGAAATTGCCCGTGGACAATCGCAAATCGTTGATGCAATCGCGCGAATGCAAGCCGAAGGTGATGGCATTTTAGACGCCGAAACGCGAATGCGATTGCGCAGCATGGACGGTCAATTATCCCGTATGCTCGAGGAAATGGCCGCAGGGCGTGCCCAAGGTTTATCCGAATTGCGAAGCGACCTGAGCCTTTTGAATAAAAACATTGCACAGTTGGGTAAACGATAACCGCTATGGCCCTGTCCCGACGCACAGCAAATCGATTTAACGCCAATATCTGGCCAGGCTTTGTCGATGCCATGACCGCATTATTGTTGGTTTTAACATTTGTTTTGTCGATTTTTATGATCGTTCAATTTGTGCTGCGCGAAACAATCACAGGGCAGGGCGAAGAATTGGATAGCCTGAATGCCCAGATTGCTGGGCTCGCCACGGCATTGGGATTGGAAGAGCAAAAATCATTGCGCCTACAAGGCAGCGTAAATGCGTTTCAAAATTCGCTTCGTAGCGCTGAGGATACCATTGATAATCTAGAAGGTCAGGTTGCAAGTTTTGAACAACAGGTGGCAGGATTGCTTGCCCAGAAAAGCCAATTGGAATTGGATAATCAACAACTGGCTGCACAAAACGCCACAGAAATCAGCGAAAAGGAAGCGGTTCAATTGGCGCTTGCGCAGGCACGCAGTGAATTGGACAAATCCGCAGAAGAGGCGCGTTTAGCAGCCGCCAAGCGCGACGCAATGGAAGCGTTGATAGCTGATTTAAACGAGAAATCCGAAAATCAAGCAACCGCCTTGTCAGAGGCAGAGAAAGACAAATTGACCGAAATGGCCGCCGCTGAAGCATTGCGCAAACGATTGAGCGAAAGTGATGCAGAGTTAAGTGCGATGACGCTTGCACTTGAAGCAAAACGCAAAGAGGCAGAGGAATCCTTAACCTTGCTTGCCGCAGCCAAAGCCGCACAAGAAGAGTTGGAAAACGCAGCTGGCCAAACATTAAGCGAAAAACAAAAACAAGCTGCATTGTTGGCGCAGGCGAACAGCTTGCTTGCCACACAAAAAGAGATCAATGCAGAAGGGCAAAGAGAGCTGGCATTGCTTAATCAACAAACGCTTGAATTGCGCCAACAGTTGAACCAACTGCAAGCCTTGCTTGATGATGCACAGGCCAAAGATATCGAAGCGCAGGTGCAAATCCAAACACTTGGTAGCAATCTGAATGCCGCATTAGCGCGCACCGCAGCGGAACAGAAAAAACTGGCAGCATTGGAAAAGAAAGAGCGCGAACGTCTGGAAGCCGAAGCCAAAGATTTGGAAAAATTTAGATCAGAGTTTTTTGGCCGCGTGCGTGATTTGTTAGAAGGCCAAGAAGGCGTGCGCATGGTCGGTGATCGATTTGTTTTCTCATCAGAAGTGTTGTTCGATGTCGGATCTGCCGATTTGGGCGCTGGTGGTCAGCAAGAATTGCAAAAAGTGGCAGGTATCTTGAGCGAAATCGCCGATGAAATTCCAAGCGAAATCGATTGGATTTTGCGCGTTGATGGACATACAGATGTCATCCCGATTTCGGGCAACGGGCAATTCAAAGACAATTGGGAGCTTAGCCAAGCACGCGCACTTTCAGTTGTGAAATACTTGATCAACCCGTTAGGGATTCCCGCTAATCGATTAGCGGCAAATGGATTTGGGGAATTTCAACCCATAGATCCAGCGAGAAATGCAAATGCGTATGCATTAAACCGACGGATTGAATTGAAATTCACAGAAAAGTAACGACTATTTGCGACCGATCAGATACCACACGTCGATCTTGCCCTTGCCTTTGATTTCAACCTGTCCACGCAATTCAAATGTGAATGCATGTTCAAGAAGCTCTTTGGTGGATGTGGTGACCTGAATACGGTTGATATGGCCATTGGTTTCCAAACGGGCCGCCAAATTCACAGTGTCGCCCCAAACATCGTAAAATGGCTTTTTGGTTCCAATCACACCTGCAACCACGGGACCCGAATGAATACCGATGCGCAACTGAACCTTTTTCCCGAAATTTTCTGGCATGCTTTTGGCAATATCGAGCATTTCCAGCGCCATATCAGCGACGCGTTCACAATGATCATCCTGCGCAGATGGCATACCGCCGGCGACCATGAATGCATCACCAAGGGTTTTGATTTTTTCCAATCCATGTTTGGTCGCAAGCGCGTCAAATTTGGTGAAAAGTTCGTTTAAAAACGCAACTACCTTTTCCGGGGGTTGGTTTGATGCGCGCTCAGTAAATCCGACAATATCCGCAAACAAGATTGTTGCTTGTTCATGCCCATCCGCAATGGTTTTTTCGGGCTCGCGTTTCAATTGTGCCGCGATGGATGTTGGCATCATATTGGCAAGCAATTGTTCGGAATATTGGTATTCTTTTTCAAGCAATGCTTCTGCGGTGTGCGCTTGATAAAAGGCATAACTGACCAAACAAAACTGCAACATAAGAACTGAAACAATATTGACAAAGGCCAGAATGGATTGGTGAATTTGTGGTAATTCCAACCAATGTGCTGATTGCGGCCAGAAAAATTCGGCAGATAGGAAAATGGATGTTTGTACGATAATTGAAAAAATCGAAATTGGATTGGCGCTAACGTTGTAGATAAGGATCGCACCTGTAGCGCCGCCCAAGAAGAAATAGTGAATGCCAGAGTCAGAGCCAAAAATGTAAACCAACGTCATCCCATAGATTAACCAAATCGACAGGTTATAAACACTTCCGACATAGGGGTTAAGTTTGTGAAAAAACGGTGTAAACAGAAACAGACCTGCAACCGAAAACATCATCAATACGGGAATAATATATTCGACCGGATCAAACAGAAAGAAAATGACCGCGTATAGAACCGACAGTACGGCGATCACTGTGATGAGCACATTTGTGACAATCAACCGTCTGCGTGTACCGATATCATACCCTTCGGTACCGATTTCAAACCATTTGAAAAAACGAGCCTTAAGCTTTTCCAAGATATTTCCCCTTAACTTTGCCATACATTAGGTAAAGAAACAGTTCTTACAAGAGGGAAAAGGTCGTAATTCAATCAAGGGTTGGGTTGGCTGTTATAATATTGGGCATAATTAAGATATCCGATCTAGGATATACCAAATTTCAACCTTTCCCTTTCCCTTTAACGCTATGCGCCCGCGTTTTTGAAACTGAAAATCACCTGTCAGGAGTTGCTTGGTAGAATCAGAAATTTGGATATGATTTGGCTTGGCATTTGTTTCCAGGCGCGCGGCAAGGTTCACCGTATCCCCCCAAACATCGTAGAATGGTTTTTGCGTGCCGATTACACCGGCCACCACGGGCCCAGAATGAATGCCGCACTGCAATGTAATATCCACATCTGCTTGTTGAGCGTATTTTGCGATGACCTTGCGCATTTCTAGCGCTACAAGAGCAACGTTTTCAGCGTGTTTTTTTGTTGGCTCAGGAAAGCCAGCCGCCGCCATAAAGATTGATCCATCGGTTTTGATTTTTTCCAAACCATGTTCCTGCGCCAAATGATCAAATTCGGAAAATATGCGTGTCAAAAGCTCGACGGATTCTTTGGGGCTTTTGGTTTCGTAAACTTGTTCAAAACCCGCAATTTTAGCAAAAATTATTGTCGCATCGTTGTGCCGTTTCGCAATTGTTTTGCACGGATCACTTTTCAACGTATTTGAAATCAATCGCGGCATCATATTTTCCAACAAACGATCAGAATACTCACATTCTTTGGTAAGCGACGTTTCCGCCGTCTTTGAAAGATAAACCGCATAGCTGATCAAACAATAATGAAATAGCAGCAAAAACAATATGTTAAGCACAAACATCGTGTATTCAAAATTCTGTGGCAACGCATATGCATCACGTGGTGGGATGCGATACACCTCGGCGTAGAAAAAGATCATCATTTGTGAGAAAAACGAAAAAACAGATACGCCGTTCCGGCTTAGATTAAAGATAAGGATCGCACCCGCTGCGCCACCAAGAAAGAAATAGTGAATGCCGGAATCCGATCCAAATATATGTACCAGAATACCGCCATAGATCAGCCAGACGCTCAGATTATACAAATCGCCATAGTATCGCCCCTGATTGTGCAACATTGGTGTGCGCAAGAACAACGCACCCATAACAATCATGAAAATGATGGGGAGCTTGAACGTATTGATATCATAAATGGCAAAGAAAATTGCGTAAAAGATTGAGAGCGCAGAAACGAACGTAATCAACACATTTATTACGATCAATCTGCGGCGTGTATGTACCGCATAACCTTCGGTCCCCAGCTCAAGCCATCGAAACAGCCTAAGTTTCAGCCAGTCCATTTTTGCACCCCATTACGTAACGTCAGATTACGCTTTTCTCGGAATTGCACAAGCCATCAAAAATGGAAAGCCGACAAAGCGCATTGGATGGGCTGGAAGGAAATGTAAAAGGGAATATCAGCAATGAAAAACCCGCGAAAAGGATATGATCGCGGGTTCACATTTTAGAAAATTTTGGCTGCCTTAATCCGCGGTGAGCAGTGGCGGCTTTTTATTTGATATTTTGGGTGCCTCTGGCGCAACCAATTTTAAATCCAATTTGCCATTTTTCAATCCAACTTTGACCAAGCCGCCTTTGGCAAGTTTGCCAAACAGCAATTCTTCGGCCAGCGGTTTTTTGAGGTTCTCTTGGATGACCCGCGCCAATGGACGTGCGCCCATGCGATCATCGTACCCTTTGTCTGCCAGCCATTCCGCAGCGGCGGTGGTTAATTCAAACGTTACATTGCGATCCATCAATTGCGCTTCGAGTTGCAGCACAAACTTATCAACCACTTTCAAAATCACGTCTTTGGACAATGCACCAAAGCTGATAACCGCATCTAACCGGTTGCGGAATTCTGGTGTGAATGTCCGCTCAATTGCAGCAGTGTCCTCGCCTTCGCGACGATCACGGGTGAAACCGATAGCCTCTTTCGCTTGTTCAGATGCGCCCGCGTTGGACGTCATAATGATAATGACATTGCGAAAATCCGTAGTTCGCCCGTTGTGATCGGTTAATTTGCCGTGATCCATAACTTGCAACAGGATGTTGTAAACGTCTGGATGCGCTTTTTCCATTTCATCCAGCAGCAACACACAATGTGGGTTTTGATCGACACCGTCGGTGAGCATGCCACCCTGATCAAATCCAACGTATCCAGGAGGCGCCCCGATCAGGCGGCTCACCGCGTGTTTTTCCATGTATTCGGACATATCAAACCGCAGCAATTCAACACCAAGCGTATCAGCAAGCTGTTTTGCCACTTCGGTTTTACCAACGCCTGTTGGACCTGCGAACAAATAATTCCCAATTGGTTTTTCAGGTTCACGCAAACCCGCACGCGCCAATTTGATGGCAGAGGATAATGCCTCGATCGCGGTATCTTGGCCAAATACAACGCGTTTCAATGATGCCTCTAGATCGCGTAACAATGTTACATCGTCTTTGGATACATTTTTCGCAGGGATACGCGCAATTTTTGCAACCACATTTTCAATTTCCGTGGTTCCGATTGTTTTACGTCGCTTGCTTGCAGGCAAAAGACGTTGCGCGGCACCCGCTTCGTCGATCACATCAATCGCTTTGTCGGGCAACTTACGATCATGAATGTAACGCGCAGACAGTTCCACAGACGTTTTTAAGGCATCCATTGTGTATTTCACATCGTGATGGTCTTCAAAATGAGGTTTCAAACCTTTGAGGATTTTAATCGCATCTTCCACGCTGGGTTCTACCACATCAATCTTTTGGAAACGACGTGACAACGCGCGATCCTTTTCAAAATGTTGACGGAATTCCTTGTAAGTTGTCGATCCCATGCAGCGTAACTTGCCACCCTGCAAAGCGGGTTTTAACAAGTTGGATGCGTCCATTGCGCCACCACTTGTTGCACCTGCGCCAATCACCGTGTGAATTTCGTCGATGAACAGCACTGCATCAGGGTGTTCTTCCAGTTCGGTCATAACCGCCTTGAGCCGTTCTTCGAAATCACCACGGTAACGTGTGCCGGCCAACAATGCGCCCATATCCAAAGAATAGATTGTGGTTTCTGACAATACTTCTGTGGTTTCACCCGCAACGATGCGCACGGCCAGCCCTTCGGCGATGGCAGTTTTACCAACACCAGGATCGCCAACCAACAATGGATTGTTTTTGCGACGACGGCACAAAACCTGAATACAGCGTTCCACCTCGTGATCACGCCCGATGAGTGGATCAATTTCGCCAGCTTGTGCGCGGACATTCAGATTTTCACAATATTTATCAAGCGCTGATTCAGCTTTTTCACCTTCGGTCACGCCTGCGTCCATATCATCGAACTCTTCTGCACCTGTCAGCGGGCGCGGTTCGGAATATGTGCCATCCTTGGCAACACCATGTGAAATGAAGTTGACCGCATCATATCGGGTCATATCCTGTTCTTGCAGGAAATATGCCGCATGGCTTTCGCGTTCGGCGAAAATAGCAACAATCACATTTGCGCCTGTCACCTCTTGGCGACCAGAGCTTTGCACATGAATAGCGGCGCGTTGAATTACGCGTTGAAAACTGGTGGTTGGTGTTGCCTCTAGCCCTTCGGCATCATTCACAAGTGAATCCAATTCAGTATCTAAAAATAGGATCAATTTTTTGCGCAATCCTTCCAGATCAACACCACAGGCACGCATCACGCGCGCGGCTTCGTCTTCGTCGATCAACGCGAGCAACAGATGCTCGAGCGTGGCCAATTCATGTTTGCGTTGATTTGCGTAACCCAAAGATGTGTGGATTGCGATTTCTAGACTGCTCGAAAATGAAGGCATGGACTGCACCTTTCTGTTTGGGTCGTCTGTTTAACCAGTGGGTCAAAAAATGTCAGAGCACCCATTGAACTATAGTTTTGCGCATTTTCACCGAGCTTCAAGTGCAAAAATGTACTTTCTCGTCACAAAATTGCAAAAACCAATCACAAAAAAGTAAATTTGTGATGGTTATCGCTTTTTTGGAGACAAAAGAACTTTGGGCCGTGATTTCTCGGCCTGCTTGAAAAGTGAAAAGGTCTGGTTCACATAATTGACCGCCGCCGAGATATGTTCAAGGTATTCTTTTAAAGCGGGAGTTTCCTCTGCCTCGATCATGGATACGGGGCGTTCTTGGGGGGTCGTTTCAAATTGTACGCAAAACCACGGATCGCCACGCTTTAATACCAGATCCTGTTGCACATCGTGCCATTCAAAAGCCCACATCAATGGGCGGGGCCAAACGTGGATTGGAAACCGCCCACCAAAAATCGTGCCGGGCAGGGGGGATTTGCGATAATGCATAAACGCATCAAGTTGCGTCATATATGTTGGTTCATCAGCGATGAATAAATACGGAAGCGATACTTGTATTGTGGGGCGATCCTTGTAACGCCATTCCTTTTCTGCAGTCACCGACAGATGTTTGCTCAGAAACTTGGGGCGAACAGGGCTGGCGTCACTGGCCATGTTGCGCAGCCCCACTTTGCCATCTTTATCGCGGGTCAGTCGCAGATGCATATCAAACGGCACGCGGATCAGAAAATAGCGGCTTTCCATATTGATGATCGCAGGGCAACGTGACGCGGATTTTGCGTGTTGTTTATTCATTTCGGGCGATCGCACCCGTTCTGGTGGATAAAATACCACACCAGATGTTGGATTGGTTAGCATCCAGCCCACCTGCATCGTCCCAGCACGTGCGGGCGTTTGTTCTGTGTCTTTGAACCAATCCGCTAAAGCCATTAAAAATTATCCTTTCGCGTGCGAATTTCGCCAAACACTTCGGCGTCGCTGGCATCAGCCATGCCTAGCAATTCTTTCACCTCTGGCAGGTCAGCACGCAGAAACGGATTTGTTGCCAATTCCAATTCAATACTGGCAGGAACGGTGAAACCGCCCGCCGCACGTGTCGCGTCAATATCTGCTGCGCGTTTTTGTAAGGCTTGGTTATCGGGTTCAATGGTTAGTGCGAATTTGGCATTGCTGGCGGTATATTCATGGCCAGAATACACCAGCGTTTCAGGGCGCATTTCCATGAATTTTTGCAACGATTTCCACATCATTGGTTGCGTACCTTCAAATATGCGTCCGCATCCCAATGCCATCAAACTATCTGCGCTAAATACGATATCCGCGTTTGGAAAATGAAATGCAATATGTCCAACGGTATGGCCTGAAACATCAATCACTTCTCCGATTTCACTTCCGACAGCAAATGAATCATCCTCGTTAAAAGCCACGTCCAATTTTGGCAGGCGGTGTTCATCGGCCTTGGCCCCTAAAACCACCGCCCCAGTTTTTTCACGAAGCTCATCCACACCTTGGATATGATCGGAATGGTGATGCGTGACCAATATCATATGAAGCGGCCAATCGCGTTCCTTGAGCGCGGCCAGAATTGGCGCGGCTTCTGGCACATCAACGACGGCCACCTGACCCGTTTCGCGGCAATGCAACAAATATGCATAATTATCGGCAAGGCAAGGGATTGTGACAATATCAAGTGGCATGGTATTTCCGAAAAATATGTATAGGTTGAATTTCAAACTAAACGAAATTTTCAAGGCGATGCAATGCATTTAGATGTGGTTGATCTGCGCGGGTTTTATTACCGCACCAAATTAGGGCGCATTGTTCAACGAGCGTTGCGTGTGCAATTGATCAAACATTGGGGTGATACCAAGGGGCAAACCGTGGTTGGATTTGGCTTTGCCGCGCCACTATTACGTCCGTTCATTGCAAATTCTCGCCGTGTGATGTGTTTGATGCCCGGCCAGCAAGGCGTCATGCCTTGGCCAGAAGGAGAGCCGAACCATTCCGTTTTGGTTGAAGAAACCGCATGGCCGATTGCCACGGGCAAGGTGGATAAGTTGGTTGTGTTGCACGGGTTGGAAACCTGTGACAACGCTGGGGAACTACTGGATGAAATTTGGCGCGTATTAGGGCCAGGTGGACAGGTGATGTTTATTGTTCCAAATCGATCGGGCCTGTGGGCGCGATCGGACAAGACACCTTTTGGATTTGGACGACCCTATAGCGTGACGCAATTGGATAATCAGCTGCGCCAACATAATTTCGTCCCTGAACGCCATTTTTCAGCACTGTTTTTTACACCAAGCGAAAAACCGTTTTGGTTGCGCATGGCACGTTTCTGGGAAGGGTTCGGATTGCGCAGTATCGTGCCGCTGGTTGCGGGGGTCGTCATGGTCGAAGCAACAAAACAAGTTTATGCCCGCCCAAAATCAGGGTTGGGCGAGGCCGTGCGCAAACCACTAGAAGCACTGGAAGGGATTGCGAAGCCTGCAAACAAGCCCGCATCGGGCAAATTATCCATCGACGAATATTAGGTAAACAGTTATTGGAAACGATTATTATTCAAACAGTAATTTGTTTGAAAAAGTCGAGTAAAGGTTGGCTAAATGGCGAAGTTAGAATATCGCAACGACATTGATGGATTGCGTGCGATCGCAGTAATGAGCGTCATCTTTTACCACATTGGGTTCCATCACATCCAAGCTGGCTACGCAGGTGTAGATGTTTTTTTCACGATTTCGGGGTTCTTAATTGGTGGGATATTATTAAGAGAAAAACAAACAGGGAATTTTTCGTACCGAGCGTTTTATGCACGTCGCGCACGCCGCATTCTACCTGCACTGTTTGCTGTTATTATTACTTCATTTGGGATTGGATGGTTTTTTTCCATGCCAAATGAATTGCGGTACTTCGGCGGTGCGGCATTGTCTGCAATATTGTCGGTGTCAAATATTTGGTATTTCAACGTTCTAGATTACTTTAACCCAGCGGCGACTGAGGACCCACTAATTCATACGTGGAGTTTGGGAATTGAAGAACAGTTTTATTTGATATTTCCGCTGCTGCTAAGTTTGATCTGGGCGTTTGCTCGGAAATTTCTATTACCAGTTTTGGTGTTGCTTGCCTTTGTTAGTTTTGTGGTCATGATCGTAACCAATGAAGACCAACCCGATGCGGCGTTTTATTTAATTCACACGCGCGCTTGGGAATTATTGGTTGGTGTCATTTTGGCATGTATTGCCGCCCGTGATAGCCGTTGGCAAACAAACAGTGTTGTTTCGTCATACTTAGCCACATTTGGTTTGATTGTTTTGGTCGCCAGCCTCATTTGGACGCCACAGCACGTCGTGTGGCCAAGCGTTTGGACAATTCCACCCATTTTTGGTACGGCACTGTTGCTTTTCTTCGGGGGTGGGAAATCGATTGCCAACAAAGTGTTAACTTTTCCGCCAATGATATTGATCGGATTAATCAGCTATTCTGCATATTTGTGGCATCAACCTGTCCTTGCCTATTTCGCAACCATGGGGCGGCAACCACAATCTATTTGGGCCATGCTCTTGCTTACAGCAGTGATATTAGGTCTTGCGTGGTTAAGTTGGCGTTGGATTGAAACACCGTTTCGCAAAGGTGGATTGAACACACGCAAGGTTTCGACTTTGCTTATTGGGCAAGCTGCGATAATTTTGCTTTTTAGCGTTGCTGGACATGTCACCAAAGGATTTCCATCACGGCTCCCGCAAGCGGCGCTTGAAATATTGGATGAAAAGGGGCTGCTCAGCCCGACATACGAAAAATGCCTTCCATCGCGTCCGGAATCTTGGACACGTGACTTGGCCTCGCAGACATGCATCCACGGGGATCACAATTTTCCAAGAGTCGCATTATTAGGCGATAGTCATGCAGGGACTCTTGCGAACGCGCTGGGCGAAGCGTTGCAATCAAGTGGCCTGAGCATACAAGAATTTACTTTATCAGGATGTACTTCGATCCCAAATGTGCAATCAAACGCTCAAAAACGCGCACTAGCATGCAGCGATTATGCGCATAGGGTGCGCGATTTTATCGCCAAATCGAACGACTATGATGTCGTAGTCATACATGCTGTTTGGGAATACTATTTTGTTAACAAAGAGGTCGTGGCACCTAACGGACACTTTCACAAAAACGAACAGTTCTTGTTCCCAATATCTGGTCAACCCGATATGTCCGACGAGCAACGACAAATTGCGATTGTTCAAGAGTTATCACAATTAATATCCGACCTGAAACAAGCAGGTAAACATGTTGTTTTGGTACAGCCAACGCCCAGCCCGTGGTTTGATATCCCCAGATTTGCTGCGCGTAGTTTATGGAATTCAGGCAAAGAAATAGATGAATTGGGATATCCAGTTTCCAATTTTAAAGATTTGATCGATCCGACAAATGACATGTTGATCAAAGCAGCAAGTGGTAAGGCAACGCTGGTAAATCCGATGGAACAACTGTGCGCAAACGATGGCGAGTGTTTGGTTATAAAAGATGGGCGTCCGTTATATGCTGATCATAATCATCTGTCAGTTTACGGGGTGTCTGAAATCATACCGGGACTTGTGCGCGCCATTGTTGATCAGAAATCAGCGCAAGCGAACTAGAAGAATATTCATATTCGTGGTGAACAGATTCAAATCAAAGAGCAAGAATCCTGAAAATCCTTCGATTCTGCGTAGATTTTTTTACAATTTGGTGCGCAGATTGTCGCAACTTGTTCTTAACCGACTGAATTTCCACAAAAATCAGTTATTCAACGGAATAGTTAAGCGTATTGCGCAACGCACATTGGTTTGTTATCACCCGCGCAGTTGATATGGGTCATGCAAATGGCTCCACCTAGGCATAATCGGAAGGGAACACGTGTCCGAAACAGCTTCTACATCTTCGGGGGTGGCCGCGCGCTATGCGACGGCACTATTCGAATTGGCAAGAGACGCCAAAAAACTGCCCGCTGTTGAAAAAGACTTGGATAGCTTGTCTGCTGCATTAACAGAGAGTGCAGATCTGACAGACTTGATCAATTCGCCGATCTATTCGCGCGAAGATCAGGCACAGGCTATCGCAGCGCTGGCAAAGAAAATGAAATTATCACCATTGGTGGGTAATACGTTGGCCTTGATGGCACAAAAACGTCGCCTGTTTGTGGTTCCTGCATTGGTTAAGGCTGTAAAAGCAATGATCGCAGACGAAAAAGGCGAAGTTACAGCTGATGTAACATCCGCCAAGGCGCTGACCAAGGCGCAATCAGACAAACTTGCCAAGACGCTAAAAGCGACTGTTGGTAAGGATGTAAATATCAATGCAACCGTCGATGAAAGCCTTATCGGTGGGTTGATCGTTAAAGTGGGTTCGAAAATGATTGATAGCTCGATCAAGTCGAAACTCTCCAATCTTCAAAATGTAATGAAAGAGGTCGGATAATGGGTATCCAAGCTGCAGAAATCTCTGCGATCCTCAAGGACCAGATCAAGAATTTTGGTCAAGAGGCTGAAGTCGCAGAAGTAGGCCGCGTTCTGTCCGTAGGTGACGGTATCGCGCGTGTATACGGTTTGGACAATGTCCAAGCTGGTGAAATGGTTGAATTCCCAGGTGGTATCCGCGGGATGGCCTTGAACCTTGAATCTGACAACGTTGGTGTTGTTATTTTCGGTTCTGACCGTGACATTAAAGAAGGCGACACAGTTAAGCGTACAAACGCGATTGTGGACGTTCCAGTTGGCCCAGAATTGTTGGGTCGCGTTGTAGACGGTTTGGGTAACCCAATCGACGGCAAGGGTCCGATCAAAACGAAAAAGCGTTCAACCGCTGACGTTAAGGCGCCTGGCATTATCCCACGTAAATCTGTTCACGAACCAATGGCGACTGGTATCAAATCTGTTGATGCTTTGATCCCAATTGGCCGTGGTCAGCGCGAATTGATCATTGGTGACCGTCAAACAGGTAAAACTGCTGTGGCGTTGGACACAATCTTGAACCAAAAAGCATATAACGATGCTGCTGGCAAAGATGACACCAAGAAATTGTTCTGTATCTATGTTGCGATTGGTCAAAAACGATCAACCGTTGCGCAGTTGGTGAAAAAATTGGAAGAGTCTGGCGCGATTGAATATTCAATCGTTGTTGCGGCGACTGCGTCCGATCCGGCACCGATGCAATTCTTGGCGCCATATGCGGCGACATCTATGGGCGAATATTTCCGTGACAACGGAATGCACGGCTTGATGATCTATGATGACTTGACGAAACAAGCGGTTGCTTATCGTCAGATGTCATTGTTGCTTCGTCGTCCACCAGGACGTGAAGCGTACCCAGGTGACGTTTTCTATCTTCACTCTCGCTTGCTTGAGCGTTCAGCGAAATTGGGCGATGCGGCTGGTAACGGTTCATTGACAGCTTTGCCGATCATTGAAACTCAAGGTGGTGACGTTTCTGCGTTTATTCCAACCAACGTGATCTCAATTACTGATGGTCAGATCTTCTTGGAAACCGATTTGTTCAACCAAGGTATCCGCCCTGCGGTGAACACTGGTTTGTCCGTTTCTCGTGTGGGTTCATCTGCGCAAACAAACGCGATGAAATCTGTTGCGGGTTCGATCAAATTGGAATTGGCTTCTTATCGTGAGATGGCTGCCTTTGCACAGTTTGGTTCCGATCTTGATGCGTCAACTCAACAGTTGTTGAACCGCGGTGCGCGTTTGACAGAATTGTTGAAACAGCCACAGTATTCACCACTGACAACAGCTGAACAGGTTGTTGTGATTTATGCAGGTACCAAAGGATATTTGGACAAAATCGCAGTGAGCGACGTTGGTCGTTTCGAAGCGGACTTGTTGAGCAATGTGCGCAACAACCACGCCGATCTGTTGGAATGGATCACAAAAGAAGATCCAAAAGTCAAAGGCGAAGCCGAAGACCGGATCAAAGCCGTTGTGGAGTCTTTTGCAAAAGACTTCGCGTAACTGTAGGCCTTTTTAGAACAAGGAGTTTGGCATGCCAAACCTCAAGGACCTAAAAAATCGGATCGAGAGTGTTAAGTCCACTCGTAAGATCACCAAGGCCATGCAGATGGTTGCCGCGGCAAAATTGCGTCGCGCACAAGAGGCGGCCGAAGCTGGCCGCCCTTATGCAGAGCGCATGAATGCCGTGATGGCCAATTTGTCAGCTGCGGCAGCGGGGTCAGACTCTGCGCCGAAACTGTTGGCTGGCTCTGGTGATGACAAAGTACATCTTTTGGTGGTTGCAACCGCTGAACGTGGACTTTGTGGTGGTTTCAACTCATCCATCGTGAAATTGGCGCGCGCCAAGGCAGAAGAACTTATTTCTGTTGGTAAAACCGTGAAAATTTTGACCGTCGGCAAAAAAGGCCGCGAGCAAATGAAACGCGATTTCAGCGATTTAATGATCGACCATGTTGATCTGTCAGAAGTGAAAAAAGTGGGCTATGTAAATGCACACACAATCGCAACTGATATCGTAAACCGTTTTAATGCGGGTGAATTCGATGTGGCGACGATTTTCTTTAACAAGTTTGTATCAGTGATCAACCAAGTGCCAACAGCACAACAATTGATCCCTGCTTCATTCGACGCTGATGAAAACGCTGAAACACCGTTTTACGAATATGAACCAAGCGAAGAAGAAATTCTTACCGATCTGTTGCCACGTGCGTTGAGCACACAAGTTTTCACAGCATTGCTGGAAAATGGCGCATCAGAACAGGGTGCACGTATGTCCGCAATGGACAACGCAACGCGCAACGCTGGTGAAATGATCGACAAGCTGACAATCGTGTACAACCGTTCACGCCAAGCAGCGATTACAAACGAATTGATCGAGATTATCTCGGGCGCGGAAGCGCTGTAAAGAACTGGAGAAACCAAAATGGCTAAAGCGAAAGCAAAGGGCGCAACTGGTAAGATCACACAGGTGATCGGTGCGGTTGTGGACGTGCAGTTCGACGGCAATCTGCCCGAAATTCTGAACGCACTTACAACAGACAACAACGGCGTCGAACTGACATTGGAAGTTGCACAGCACTTGGGCGAAAACACTGTTCGTACAATTGCGATGGACTCAACCGAAGGTTTGGTTCGTGGACAAGATGTTGTTGACACTGCTGACCAAATCAAAGTGCCAACAGGTACAGGCACATTGGGCCGCATCATGAACGTAACAGGGCAACCTGTTGATGAACTGGGTCCTGTTAAAACAAAAACATCACGCCCAATTCACGGCGAAGCGCCAACATTTGACGAACAGTCAACAGAAACTGAAATCTTGGTAACAGGAATTAAAGTTGTTGATTTGCTAGCCCCTTACACAAAGGGTGGTAAAATTGGTCTGTTCGGTGGTGCTGGTGTTGGTAAAACCGTTTTGATCATGGAATTGATCAACAACATCGCGAAAGTGCACTCTGGTCTGTCCGTGTTTGCGGGTGTGGGCGAGCGTACACGTGAAGGTAACGACCTTTACCACGAAATGATTGAATCTGGTGTTATCGTTCCTGATAACATGGAAGAATCCAAAATTGCGCTGGTTTACGGCCAAATGAACGAGCCTCCCGGGGCACGTATGCGTATTGCTTTGACAGGTTTGACACTGGCCGAGCAGTTCCGCGATGAATCTGGTTCAGACGTTTTGTTCTTTGTTGATAACATCTTCCGCTTTACACAAGCGGGCGCCGAGGTTTCCGCGCTTTTGGGTCGTATCCCATCTGCTGTGGGTTACCAGCCAACATTGGCAACAGACATGGGTGCGATGCAGGAACGTATTGCGTCAACAAAATCTGGTTCTATTACATCCGTGCAAGCGGTTTACGTACCTGCGGATGACCTTACTGACCCTGCTCCTGCGACATCATTTGCGCACTTGGATGCGACAACCGTTCTGGATCGTGCGATTTCAGAAAAAGGTATCTATCCTGCGGTTGACCCACTGGGTTCAACATCGCGTTTGCTTGACCCATTGATCATCGGTGAAGAGCATTACAAAGTTGCGACAGACGTCCAACAAATCTTGCAGCGTTACAAGTCATTGCAAGACATCATCGCGATTTTGGGTATGGACGAATTGTCAGAAGAAGACAAATTGGCCGTGGCACGTGCGCGTAAAATCGAACGTTTCTTGTCTCAGCCGTTTGACGTGGCCAAAGTGTTCACAGGTTCTGACGGTGTTCAGGTTCAACTGGAAGACACAATCGCATCATTCAAAGCGGTTGTTGCTGGTGAATATGACCACTTCCCAGAAGCTGCGTTTTACATGGTTGGTGGTATCCAAGACGTTATCGCCAAGGCCGAAAAATTGGCTGCTGACGCTGCCTAATGAATTTTGCACCCGGTTTTCATCAATCGGGTGTAACATCTTAATTTCTGGTGATTGGTTTGGGGGAACCCGAACAAATCGCAAAACAACAGGAGCCTGATAAATGGCGACTATTCAATTTGACCTTGTGTCACCAGAGCGCAAATTGGCGTCACTTGACGCGAACGAGATTCAAATTCCGGGCGCCGATGGCGATTTCACTGCGATGGCTGATCATGCACCATTCCTGACAACGCTGCGCCCTGGCGTGTTGCGCGTAAAGGCTGGCAATGACGTGACAGAATATGTTGTGACTGGTGGTTTTGTTGAAATCTCTGGTACTGCAGCGTCCGTTTTGGCCGAAAATGCAATGCCAAAAGGCGAAGTAACACGTGAAATCATCGACGGTTTGGTTGCAGAGGCTGCCGCCGCAGCTGAAACAGCGCCAAGCGAAGAAATCGACATGGCGAATAAACGCGTGGCAGATACAAAAGCACTGCTTGATATCATTTGATATTCACAAAGTAATGATAAAAGGGCTCCTTTGTGGGCCCTTTTTTTGTCTCTGATCAAGGGTAATAAATATGAAAAAACTAAATTCAGCGATTGTCGGAATTGATCAAGGTGTCGCCGATTTGTTTTCGGATTTCGAAGACGAAGGCCCCATGTGGTCGGGCGAAGGTACGCGCGAACGTTTCGTAAAAGTTCAGTTTTCAAATGCGTTCAAAACAATTCCCGCGGTTCACGCCAGCCTTAAAATGATCGATATTAAGCACGACCACAATTACCGCATGGATTTACAAGTCGGTAGTATCACCGAAACGGGATTTGTTTTGTTGATCCGCACCTGGGCAGATACCAAAATCGCGCGCGCCTCTGCCACATGGATGGCGATTGGCGAAATGCGCGACGAGGCTGATTGGGACGTTTAACCGTTTTGGTAGTACCGATCGTAAATCGGACCAAGCGTACCTTCTTCGAACAGTGACGACACAGATGTACCGTTCGCGATGTTCAGGATCGCCTGGGATAACATCGGCGCGAGCGGGACAACGCGGATTTTTTCGCAATTGCGTGCTTCTGGAGTTAGCTCGATGGAATCGGTGATGACCAGATGTTTCATGCTGGAATTTGTGATGCGTTCAATCGCAGGGCCAGATAAAACGCCGTGGGTGATATAGGAATGTACTTCGCTGGCACCTGCCTCTAACAATGTATCGGCGGCCTTGCACAATGTGCCTGCGGTATCGCATATGTCATCGACAATGATACATTTTCGTCCTGTCACATCACCGATTACTGTCATTTCAGAAACTTCACCCGGTGCGTTGCGGCGTTTGTCAACAATCGCCAATTGCGCACCGATACGTTTGGCCAATTCACGTGCACGTGCCACACCGCCAACATCAGGCGAAATCACAGTAACATCGGACAGATCACCAAAGTGGTGCTGAACATCCAGCGCAAAAACGGGTGCGGCATAAAGATTATCCACGGGAATATCGAAAAAGCCCTGAATTTGTGCCGCGTGCAAATCAAGCGTCAAAACACGTTCGATGCCGGCGCGCGCAATCAAGTTCGCCACCAATTTTGCGGAAATGGGTGTACGCGCCTTGGTGCGGCGATCTTGGCGTGCGTATCCAAAATAGGGGATCACGGCGGTGATACGTGCGGCCGATGAACGGCGCAACGCGTCGGCCATAATAAGCAATTCCATCAAGTTATCATTCGCTGGATTAGACGTGGATTGGATCAAAAACATGTCTTCGCCGCGCACGTTTTCGTATACTTCAACAAAAATCTCACCGTCGTTAAATCGTTCAACGCGGGTATCCACCAATGACACTGGTTTGCCGTCTTGCAATGGCATTCGTCTGGCAATTTCGTTCGCCAGCTTTTTGTTTGAATTCCCCGCGATCAGTTTCGGATCAATAAGGCTCGCCATGTTCGTTTCCCCAAGGTTTTTTAGCAGCAAGATGACACATTTGTGACGTCGCCTGTCGCATATCATTCAAACTAGGTTTTGCCTAGTTCAAAGGTGCTTGTTACGGTGCGACGAATGCAAAAAACGGAGTCCAGCATGGCGCATATCGATTATTTCACATTTACCTTGTCACCTTTTGCCTATTTAGCAGGCGATGGCTTGGAAAAAATTGCAGAAAAACACGGTGCAACCATTACCTATAAACCGATGGCATTGATGAGCGTTTTTGAACAAACTGGTGGCACACCGCCCGCACAGCGTCATGAAAGCCGTAAAAATTATCGCATGCAAGAATTCGTGCGTGTGTCGAAAAAGCTGGATATGAAAATGAATTTTCAACCGGCGCATTGGCCGACAAACCCAGCGCCATCATGTTATGCAATTATCGCCGCCCAAGAAGCAGGTGGTGGCGATGTTGGCGGACTGGTACAAAGCTTATTGCGCGCCTGCTGGGCCGAAGAAAAAGACATCAGCCAAGACGACGTTGTGCGTGCCTGTCTATCTGCAAATGGTTTTGACGAAGGATTGGCCGATAGTGGCATGTTAACGGGCGCCACAATTTTTGAATCCAACACAGAAGAGGCCGTTCAACGCGGTGTATTTGGCGCACCAACATATTTGGTGGATGATCAAGTGTTTTGGGGACAAGATCGCTTAAGCTATCTGGATGATTATTTGGCGGGGAAATAACCTCGATTAACCTTTGATGTGATGAATTAACTGATCAATGTCATCTTTTGTGGTCGCCCAATTGCACACCAATCGGGCGGCCAATTTTTCATCGTCATCCCCATCCAGTGAATGATCCGACGGCCAGAAATAATAATAGGCACCCGCATTTTGCGCCCGGCGATGTCCCGCGCGATCCCATGATGCGAAAATCATATTGGCCTCTGTCGGGTGAACAAATGATGTGCCATCAATATTGGCGATCTCTTGCGCCAAATACGCACTCATATCGTTGGCTTGTGTCGCCAGTTTTAACCACAAGTCATTGGTCAGATACGCATCCATCTGTGCAGATAAATAGCGGTGTTTAGAAAACAAATGCCCACCGCGTTTGCGGCGAAGTTCAAATTCCCACGCAAGATCGGGGTTGAACAACACGACGGCCTCAACCCCGATACAGCCGTTTTTTGTCCCGCCAAAGCTCAGCACATCAATTCCAGATTTCCATGTCATTTCGGCGGGGGTACAGCCCAGTGAAACCAGCGCATTGGCAAATCGGGCCCCATCCATATGCACGGGAATCCCTGCGGATTTGGCAATTTTGGTCAATGCACGGATATGATCCAGCGTGTAAACCGTGCCTGTTTCAGTGGTATTGGTAATCGACAGTGGCCCTTTTTGCACGTTGTGAACCCCAGCGCGTGCGGTGTAATTGATTGCAGATTCCAATGCGGCGGGATCCATGCGCCCATCGACACCATTCACCAAACCCAATTTGGCGCCATTGGTATAAAATTCAGGTGCGCCACATTCGTCTTCTTCGATATGGGCCACGCGGTGGCAATATATCGTTTGCCATGGTTGGGTAAGGGTGGCCAATCCAAGCGCATTCGCCGCCGTTCCCGTGGCAACCAAATAAACCTTTGCCTCTGGGGCTTCGAACATTGTTCGAATTTTTTGAGTGACGCTTTCCATCAAATCATCATTGCCATACGCGCTGGCATAACCTGTGTTTGCAGCGGCGATTGCGTCAATGATTTGTGGTGCGGCAGGGCCACCATTGTCGGATGCAAAAAACATTATTGAAACCCTTCTATCACGTGATCTTCCAGATCATCCTCGTCGACATCAAATTCTGAAACGAGCTTGCCCGCCACACTGATATTTGCATCTATAACGCTTTGTTGTGTTCCAGTGATCAACGGGTGCCAGTCTGGCAAAGTGTCACCTTCGTTTAGTAAACGATAGGCACAGGTGCTTGGCATCCAATAACCATTGCGATCAATGTTTTCAGGGGTCAGCACGACACAGCCAGAAACCATTTGTTTACGCAATGCGTAATTCCCGCAACGGCAGGTATCCACATCGAATAACCGACAGGCGACATCGGTGTAATGCAATTCGCCAGTGTCGTCGTCTTCCAGCTTGATCACACAGCATTTACCGCAACCGTCGCATAATGCTTCCCATTCGGGTTTGGTTAAATCCGCAAGGTCAAAGCGTTCCCAAAATTTTGGGCGCAAGTCTGGTGTTGTTTTCGCGTTGCTCATCGGTTCTACTTGGCGCGAAAATTGACGAATTGAAAGCAAAAGATGAAAGAAACCGCGCTTTATTCTCCGATCAAAGAGTTTTTGGAGGATCAGGGTTACACAGTAAAGGCAGAGGTCAAGGGGTGTGATATCGTAGCGATACGCGATGATGAACCACCCGTTATTGTCGAACTGAAACTGTCGCTTTCACTGGCATTATTGTTGCAAGGGGTGGATCGCCAAGGGATTAGTGACACCGTTTATGTTGCCTGTCCCGTCGGCAAAGGTGCGCGATGGTTATCTGCGGTGAAGGATGCAACCAAGCTGTGCCGCCGTTTGGGGCTTGGGTTAATTTCGGTGCGCCTTACTGATGGGTTTGTTCAAATTCATACGGATCCCGCACCATATCGCCCGCGAAAATTCAAAAAACGCACATCGGCGTTGTTAAAGGAATTTCATGCGCGTATCGGCGATCAAAATACGGGCGGGCAGGTGGGGCGCAAAATTATGACTGCCTATCGCCAAGATGCCTTGCGCGTTGCGCAATTTTTGGGAAATGCGGGCCCATCACGACCAAAAGATATGCGCAATGCATTGAACGCACCCAAGGTGCCGTCAATATTGCAGGCAAACTATTACGGTTGGTTTTTTCGCGTTGAACGCGGGGTGTATGATTTAACTGATGCGGGGCAGGCGGCATTGGTTGAATATGCAGCAGCGATTGAAAAATTTAACACAAAGGCTCAGTGATCTGCATACATGGTGTGCAATGTATCGCGTGCTTGTGCGCAATCTTCATCCATTTGTTTGATCAATGCATCCAGATCATCAAATTTCAATTCTGGACGCTGATAATCAACCAAAGCGACCGAAAGGCTAGAGCCATATATATCGGCGGAAAAATCGAAAATGAAAACTTCTAGATTGGCTTTGTATACGCCAAATGTTGGGCGCTCACCAATGGACGCCGCGCCATAATATCGCCCCTTGCTTGGTCCATCCAAAATATCGACAACGGTGGCATAAACCCCATATTTTGGCGGGTGAAGCCCATCAATGGACAGATTGGCGGTAGGAAAGCCAAGCTCGCGCCCACGCTGTTCGCCGTGAATGACTTCGCTTTCAATACGATGCCAATGGCCCAGCATTTTTGCGGCATCTTCGGGGCGACCATCGGTCAATGCTTCGCGGATTGCAGTGGATGAAAAGACTTCGTCCTGATCTGATAACAACTCGGCAATGGTCACGCCAAAGCCGTATTTTTCACCAAACGCCACCAAATCCTGTGCATTGCCCGAACGATCCTTGCCAAAGCAAAAATCAGCACCAACCACCACATGGGCGAGGCCAAGGCCATCCTTGATGACATCACGTGCGAATTCTTCCGCGGTGAGGGCGGATAAAACCGTGTTGAACGCAAGTTGATACAATATATCAACGCCGATTTTTGAAAGTTGACTGGCCTTTGCCTCGGCGCTCATCAAACGAAATGGTGGTGCGTCTGGTGCAAAAAATTCACGTGGGTGGGGTTCGAATGTTAAAACCCCCAACGGACAGCCATCTTTTTGTGCGATGTCACGTGCGATATCAACCACAGCCTGATGCCCCAAATGCACACCGTCAAAATTGCCAATGGCAACGGCGGCACCTTTGTTTTCGGGCTCAACGAAAGTGTAGTCTTGGATGATACGCATTTATTCTGTCCTATTTGTGCATTGATTTGCACATGACCCGCGCTAGCGCAAGTATCCAATGCTATAGGTTGGGGATAACTGCGCATCTGTCAGAAATTTTTCCAGCTTTTGCGCATCGGGTTGATCTGTGGTGGCAGTATCGGATGCAGCCAGCCCACCGGTTATAAACAGGCTATCCATGTCTTCGCCCAAGGCACCACGAATGTCGGTGTTGATCCCATCGCCGATACACAAAATACGTTTAGGGTCGATAATCCGTCCGGTGATATCCGTTAACCGTTGTTGGGCAAGCGCATAAATCGGCGGGTGTGGTTTGCCAAAATAATGTGATTCACCACCCATTTCGGTATAAAGCTGTGCCAATGCGCCCGCGCAATAAATCCGATCCTCGCCACGATCAACGATGATATCAGGGTTTGCGCAAAGCAATGCCAACCCACGGTTCTTGGCGTTTAGCAATATCGCGCGATAATCATCGGGCGTTTCGGTTTCATCGTGAAACAGGCCTGTACAAACAATGCCTTCGGCATCTTCAAGAGGGACGCGAACAACATCGCTGCCTTGATAAAAATCTTCGACATCAACACCGGTAAAAAAACCTTCATCTCGTGCAGGGCCGATATGATATACCCTTTGCCCAAATGCACCCGACATCATCGCGGCGCGTGCGGCATCCCCGCTTGCAACAACAGCGTGATATAAATCAGGTGCGACACCCATTTCATCAAGCTGTGTCACCACAGATGAACCAAGACGCGGTGAATTGGTTAACAAGATTACGGTTTTACCCGCATCACGAAATTCCTCTAACGCCTTTACGGCGGCGGGAAAGGGCGTTATCCCGTTGTGCAAACAGCCCCAAAGATCGCAGAACACTGCATCATATTGGTCTGAAACATCGGAAAGTTTTTCGATAATTTGGATCATGGGGGCTGAGTTAGCAGGTCATTTCTAAAATGGCTATGCCTGTTGAGAAAAATCATTTTAAACGACACTTGACTCGGGTGCGAATATCCCTAAGTTTCCCGCTGTTATCACTCAACGGTGGCGAGTGCTAACATTCGAGAGGAGCCACCCGAATTCATTCTAAGGAGCAATCCGAATGGCATTTACACCTTTGCACGACCGTGTTCTGGTTCGTCGTCTTGAAGGCGAAGAAAAAACCGCTGGCGGTCTGATCATCCCAGAATCAGCAAAAGAAAAACCTGCTGAAGGCGAAATCATTGCAGTTGGCGAAGGCCTGCGCAAAGAAAACGGTGATTTGATCCCGATGGCTGTAAAAGTTGGCGACAAAGTATTGTTCGGCAAATGGAACGGCACAGAAGTGACCCTCAACGGCGAAGAGCTGTTGATGATGAAAGAATCCGACATTTTCGGCATTCTTTAATCCCGTTAAATTATCACACGAATTTAGGAGCATTTAATAATGCCAGCAAAAGACGTAAAATTTGGCACAGATGCACGTAATCTGATGCTTGAAGGTGTTAACATTCTGGCCGACGCCGTGAAAGTGACACTTGGCCCGAAAGGCCGCAATGTAATCTTGGACAAATCTTTTGGTGCGCCACGCATCACCAAAGATGGTGTTTCAGTTGCAAAAGAAATCGAACTGGAAGGTAAATTCCAGAACATGGGCGCGCAAATGGTCAAGGAAGTTGCTTCCAAAACCAATGACACAGCTGGTGACGGTACAACAACCGCAACAGTTTTGGCCCAAGCCATCGTCAAAGAAGGCCTGAAATCAGTTGCTGCGGGCATGAACCCAATGGATCTGAAACGCGGTATCGACACTGCGGTTGCAAAAGTTGTTGAATCAATCAAATCTGTTGCACGCGAAGTGAAAGATAGCTCCGAAGTTGCACAGGTTGGTACAATCTCTGCAAACGGCGAAGCATCAATTGGTAACCAAATCGCAGACGCGATGCAAAAGGTTGGCAACGAAGGCGTTATCACTGTTGAAGAAAACAAAGGTCTGGAAACAGAAACAGACGTTGTTGAAGGTATGCAGTTTGACCGCGGTTACCTGTCACCATATTTCGTAACAAACCCAGACAAAATGACAGCAGAGCTAGAAGATTGCTTGGTTCTGTTGCACGAGAAAAAATTGTCTTCATTGCAGCCAATGGTTCCGTTGTTGGAAACAGTTATCCAATCTGGCAAACCATTGTTGATCATCGCCGAAGACGTTGAAGGCGAAGCGCTTGCAACCTTGGTAGTGAACAAATTGCGTGGCGGTTTGAAAATCGCAGCGGTTAAAGCACCTGGTTTTGGCGATCGTCGCAAGGCAATGTTGCAAGACATCGCAGTATTGACAGGTGGTCAAGTGATCTCCGAAGATTTGGGCATGAAGCTTGAATCCGTAACAATGGACATGCTGGGCACTGCGAAGAAAATCGCAATCACCAAAGACGAAACAACAATCGTTGATGGTGCTGGTTCCAAAGCGGAAATCGAAGCACGTGTTGCACAAATCAAGCAACAAATCGAAGAAACAACATCTGACTACGACCGTGAAAAACTACAAGAGCGTCTGGCCAAATTGGCTGGTGGTGTTGCTGTGATCCGCGTTGGTGGTGCAACAGAAGTTGAAGTTAAAGAACGCAAAGACCGCGTTGATGATGCGTTGAACGCGACACGCGCAGCTGTTCAAGAAGGCATCGTTGTTGGTGGTGGTGTTGCACTTGTTCAAGCTGCAAAAGTACTTGAAAAGCTAACAGGTGATAACTCTGACCAAGAAGCAGGCATCGCAATCGTTCGCCGCGCTTTGGAAGCACCACTTCGTCAAATCGCTGAAAACGCAGGTGTTGACGGTGCAGTAGTTGCCGGCAAAATCCGCGAAAGCGCAGACGCGTCATTTGGCTTTAACGCTCAAACCGAAGAATATGGCGACATGTTCAAATTCGGCGTGATCGATCCCGCCAAAGTAACACGTACTGCACTGGAAGACGCTGCATCAATCGCTGGCCTGTTGATCACAACAGAAGCAATGGTCGCAGAAAAACCAGCAAAAGACGCACCTGCTGGCGGCATGCCAGACATGGGTGGCATGGGCGGCATGGGCGGCATGATGTAGAAGTCGGCTTTGGCGCTGGCTTTAGCGCCAAAACGATCTGCATCGTCGGCTTTGGCCCTATCGGGGTTAAAACGATTTACAACTGTCGGCTTTTGCCAACTTACTAATTACAAAGGGTCGCCGTTTGGCGGCCCTTTTTTATGGCATATACGTATCCTGAAAATGCGCAACGCGTCGTTGTTCCCGACAAAGTGATTTCCGCATTGGAAAAACAAGGGTATATCGCAATTGAGAATAACAAAGTTACCTATCCCAGAAGCAAGTAGCCTTGCTTGAACCACAGGCAAGCCATGCGCATTTTTTTCCTAATTTCCATTACCATGATTGCTTTTGCCGCGAATTCTGTTTTGAATCGATTGGCACTTGTGGAACCACAGATTGGTCCGTTTAGCTTTGCTTTGATCCGCCTAATTGCGGGTGCTGGAATTTTGTGGGGAATTTTGGCGCTGCGCGGACAGGTTGGGCGCCATAGCTTTCGCCCCAATATTCTTTCGGTGTTCGGGTTGGCGCTCTATGCGCTTGGTTTTTCTTTTGCCTATGTGACGCTTGATGCGGGACTGGGGGCGTTGTTGCTATTTGGCGGTGTGCAGCTCACCATGTTTATCGGCGCTGCGATTTTGGGCAAAACCCCGATGCCGTTGCAATGGCTGGGTGCCTTTATCGGTTTTATCGGTTTGGCCTATTTGTTGAACCCGTCCAATAGTGTGATTGATCCGCTTGGCGCGTTTTTCATGTTGCTTGCGGCGTTTGGATGGGGTGTTTACACGCTGGTTGGTCAACGGGCGGGAAATGCACATCTGGCTGCTGCGCAAAGCTTTCTGTTTACAATTCCTATCGCTCTTGTGGTTTGGATGTTTAGCGCTGGTGAATTGATCACACCCTATGGGGTTTTTTTGGCGATCCTGTCAGGTGCGATTTTTTCAGGGCTTGGTTATCTGTTGTGGTTTTCGGTGTTGCCTCAAATTACAACAATTACTGCAGCGGTTGCACAGCTGAGCGTGCCAATCATTGCGATGCTGGGCGGCATGGTGTTTTTATCCGAGCCGTTCACAATTCAATTTGCCGTAGCGTCAGTATTGGTTTTGGGCGGTATTGCGCTTTCGATTTGGGCAGGGCGCTAGTATTTCAAAGTATCCGATACTAGATTATCGCCATGAAACGTCATCTATTTGCAATTGCGATCACTTTAGCGCCCATCAGCGCCGCCGCTGATTGTGTGGTTTTGATGCATGGCTTGGCGCGCAGCTCCAATTCGTTTTTGGCGATGGAAACCGCACTTGATGGCATCGGATATGATGTGGTGAACGTGGATTACCCTTCAACCAAGGCCAAGATCGAAGCCTTGACCAGATTTACCATGCCAAAGGCGATCAAAGCTTGCGGTGACGCCCCGAAAATCCATTTTGTGACCCATTCGATGGGGGGCATCATGGTGCGTTATTATTTGGAAAACACCAAAAACCGCCCCAAAAACCTTGGGCGCGTGGTGATGTTGTCGCCACCAAACAAAGGCAGTGCAGTGGTTGATGAATTGGGCAGTTTACCCGGTTTTGAATTTTGGAATGGGGTTGCTGGTAACCAGCTTGGAACCGGTAAAAACAGCATTCCAAATCAGCTTGGCCCTGTGAATTTTGAACTGGGTATTATCGCAGGCGATCAGAGCATTTCGCCGATCTTTTCCGCGATTATTGATGGTAAAGATGACGGTAAGGTTTCCGTCGAAAGCACCAAGGTTGAAGGGATGAAAGACCACATCGTTTTACCCGTCACCCATACATTCATGATGAATAGCCCCGCGGTATTTCGACAGGTAGCGGTGTTCCTGCGCACAGGTGCATTTAAACACGACGTTGAAAAATAGCGGTTTTTGTGTTACCCTTTGTACACCAACAAAGAGGAATGCTATGAAAACGTTTCTGTTTATCGTCGTTGCAACCTTTACTGCACTACCCGCAATTGCCGAAGGGTGCCGTGATCACGGACAACAATCGTCACAATGTGGTCTTGGGCAAACCTATGATGGTGCGCTTGGAAAATGCGTCCCATTGGTAAGCTCGTAAAATACGATAACGACTTAAGATTTTGGACTGATTTTATTGACGTGGCCCATCTTGCGCCCCGCCTTGGGTTCAGACTTGCCATAAAGGTGCAATCCAACGGATGCATCTTTAGACAATTCCGCAACATTCAAAACCTCATCCCCAATCAGGTTGGTCATCACCACGTTTGAATGGCGTTGCCCATCGCCCAATGGCCAGCCGGCAACCGCACGGATATGCTGTTCGAATTGATCAATGGCACAGCCATTTTGTGTCCAGTGACCCGAATTATGCACACGTGGGGCAATTTCGTTCACCAACAATCCCTGTGGGGTGACAAACAATTCCACACCCATCACGCCAACATATTCTAATGCATTCAGGATTTTACCGGTCAGGATCACCGCATCCATACGTTGGGAAACATTCAATTTCGCAGGCAGGGTGGTGGTATGCAAAATACCATCGCGATGGACATTTTCACCGGGATCATAACAGACAACTTCGCCAGATTGGGAACGTGCACCGATCACGGACACTTCGTGGCTGAAATCAACAAAACCTTCCAGAACACAGGGTGTGTTGCCCAATTCCGCCCAAGCCGTTGCGGCCTGATCTACGGATTTTAAACGCGATTGACCTTTGCCATCATATCCAAAACGGCGCGTTTTTAAAATGGAAGGCACCCCAACCGTTTCAATCGCCGCGTTCAGATCATCTGGCGTTTCCACATTGGCAAATGGCGCCACGTCCAATCCAAGGTCGGTGAGGAATTGTTTTTCAACGATGCGATCCTGTGATGTGGCAAGCGCGTTTCGCGCAGGTAAAACTGGTCGGATTGTTTCCAAAATATCCAGCGCCGATGCGGGGATGTTTTCAAATTCAAACGTAATCACATCGACAGTATCGGCAAATCCGCGCAATGCAGCCTCATCCTCATACGATGCAGTTGTGACCTGATCCGCCACATGGCCTGCGGGTGGGTTGGCACCGGGTTCAAAAATATGGGTTTTAAACCCCAGCCGCGAGGCCGCCACGGACAACATACGCCCAAGCTGCCCACCACCCAAAATGCCAATTGTTGCGCCTTGCGTTAGTGGCTTAGTCATCTGTTGGTTCATCCGCAATTGAATTTGATAATGCCGCGCGCCAATCATCCAAACGGGTCGCCAGATCCGCATCACTATTGGCCAAGATTGCCGCGGCCATTAATCCTGCGTTGGCAGCACCCGCCGCACCAATTGCCATTGTGCCCACGGGAAAACCTTTGGGCATTTGCACGATAGAATAAAGGCTATCAACACCGCTTAACGCTTTGGTTTGAATGGGAACGCCCAAAACTGGCACACGGGTTTTTGACGCCATCATTCCTGGCAAATGTGCCGCCCCACCAGCGCCAGCAATAATGACCTGTAATCCACGTTCCGCCGCCGTTTTGCCATATGACCACAAACGATCAGGTGTGCGATGTGCCGAGACGATTTTCGTTTCATAGGCTACGCCCAATTCATCCAAAATATCCGCCGCCAATTTCATTGTTGGCCAATCAGATTGGCTGCCCATGATGATGCCAACTTTGATGGTGTTCATATTCATTGCCCTATCTGGCTGTGCAAAATCGGGATGTAGCCAATTTTACCCGCTTAGGCAATAATATCCGGCGTAATCTCGTCCTCAAGACGTGAAATTTCATCTTTGATCGCCAATTTTTGCCGTTTCAATCGTTGCAAGGTCAACATATCGGGATTTGCGGTTTCGTGAATGGCATCAATTGCCATATCCAAATCGCGGTGTTGTTGACGCATCGTTGCCAATTCTACCTGCAACACAGCGGTACGATCCATTTTTCGTTTTTTATCGTCCACAAGCATTCTCGCGATGAATGGGTTAAGCCTGCGCTATACCGCAATTGACACAGTTAAAACAAGAATTTCTCAAACTACTTGAGAAATTATTTGGTTTTCCCCATATTATACACTGGGTCGCCAATTGGGGCCTGAATTATTAGTCGCTTATACAAGGGCTTCGCATGAGCAAAATTTCATTCGCGTCACACCCGTTTTTGTTGGGGTTTGAACAGTTGGATCGTTTGGTGGAATTATCCGCAAAATCGGGGAACGAAGGTTACCCGCCGTATAATATCGAACAAAGTTCTGAAACATCTTATCGCATCACACTTGCGGTTGCAGGGTTTCGTGAACAGGATATGTCGATCACATTAGAAGACAGCCAACTGGTGATCCGTGGCCGCCAAGAAGACGATTCAGAGGGCCGCGTTTATCTGCATCGCGGTATCGCTGCGCGCCAATTTCAGCGTAGCTTTGTCTTGGCCGATGGGGTAGAGGTCGCGGGCGCATCCATGGAAAATGGATTGCTTCATGTCGATCTGCAACGCACGATTCCAAATACGGTTGTGCAAACCATCGAAATTAAACACAAAAAATAGGGCGAACCTGATGGACGATTTTGCAACTGAAACACTGGATGCAGGGCGGCTGGTTTATGTGCGCGCCATCAATCCCGATGAAATTCCACGTGAATTTTTCGAAGGGACACAAGAAAACGCACCAAAATATGCCATTCACGATGAAACAGGCGAATGTATTGCATTGGCCACGGATCGCGGTGCGGCATTTGCCGTTGCACGAACATATGAATTCACACCTGTGAGCGTGCACTAATCACGTATAGGCGCTAATATTCATACACTGGGTCACGCCAGAAAAAATATCCGATCAATACGCCCGCAAATATGAAAAAACCGCCAAATATTTTGGGGATGTAAACCATCCCTTGCGGGCGTTCAAAAACCGCAATGCTCGTAATTTGGCCCGTAAGTTGATTATATAATCCAGGCACAACATCACCTTTATTGTGAATAATTTGGCGTGTCGGCCATTCTGAATTTTCATAAAAAACCGGTTCGCCTTCGCTGTTTTTGGTTCCAAAGGTATAGATTATATCCGCGCTGTTATCTGTTGCGAGCCGCCCAATTTCCATCACATGCACGCGTTGTTCAATCGCGCCATCGCGAAAATTGCGCTGTTGCAACGAAAAAGCGTAACCCAAAGCATAGCTCAACAACCCAAACGTAATGAATGCCAAGGGAACGATTAATGTCGGGCCACTAAATCGTCGCGCAGATTTTAGTTTTTTCATTGGCCGCTTTCTTTGATTTCCTACATGCATGCATAATCATCAACAACGCATAAAAAAAGGCCGCGAAATTAATCGCGACCTTATAATTTTTATTAACCCAATCTTACTTTAGGAAATCTGGGTTTTCACCCAAGATTTGTGCCTCGTATGATTTCAGGCTGCTGCGTGCAGATGGGCCATAGTTTTCGGCGTCTGTGCGCAGCTCTGGGAACAATGCGAATATTTCTTCGCGGGCCTCTTCGGCCATTGAACCCATACCCAATTCACCAGGGTGGAAGCTTTCTGATACCGCGCCATTGGCGATCACCAGCTCGTGTTGATCGAACAGCATGTGGAAATATTCCACTTCACCGCCTTCTTGCGCGTAAATGCTATCACCGTTCACCAGATGTTTGGCCGCGGCCAATACTTCTGCTTCACCATAGAGCATTTCTGCCTTCCAACCTTCAATCAACATGCGGTGCTGTGGTGATACCATCAGATCGCGATCGTTGCCCATTGCACCCGCTTTGATCATGATCGGAGCAAAGTTTCCTGTGGCGGAAACTGTGCGTGATCCAATCCAGCGCAGCTCTTGAACACCGTTGTCACGGGTCATGACACGATCACCAGCAACCAAATCTTCGATTGCTTTCTCGCCTGTTTCTGTACGGATCATTGTGCCGCGTGCGAAACAGACCAGAACGTTCTCAATCTCAGAGAAGTTGACCGTAACATTGTCGCCTTCGTCATCCACGAATGTGAATGAACCCGCTTCATTGTCACCACCGGCATAATTGATATCACCAGGGGTCAACGTGCCATCCGCGAACAGATCACGCAGATCAAGAACATCACCGGAGCCAGTGCCCAGATCATTCAGGCCATTGTCGTTGGTCGTATCACCGTCCAGCCCATCGCCCGAACCTTCTTCACCTGTTTCACCGCCAACGATGGTGATTACATCGTCGCCAGGGGTGTTGTCGGTTTGGCTTGGATCAATGGTAAAGATGTCATCGCCAGCATTACCTGTTGCGCTGTCACCGCCGCCAACTGCGATTGTATCGTCATCGCCGCCTGCGTCGATGGTGTCTTCACCATCATCACCAGTGATTGTATCCGCACCGTCGCCGCCATTGATCACATCGTTGTCGTTGCCGCCGTCAATGTTATCATTGCCATCGCCACCGTCGATTGTGTCTTCGCCAGCGCCGCCGATCAGGCTGTCGTTGCCGGCACCACCGTCGATTGTGTCATTGTCGATGCCACCGTCGATTGTGTCGGAACCTGCGCCACCATCGATGCTATCTGCATCATCGCCGGTAAAGATCACATCGTTGCCGTCGCCGCCAAACACCGTGTCCAGATCATCATTTGGATTTGGATCGGTTGCGTCGGGCAGGTTGGATGCCTCTGGTCCTGTGGAATTGATGATGTCATCACCAGCGCCGCCTTCGATCAGGTCATTACCATGGCCACCGATGATATTGTCGTCACCGTCGCCACCAGCGATGCTATCGTCATCAATGCCACCATCAATGGTGTCATTGCCTGTGCCGCCATCGATTGTATCGGCATCATCACCGGTTGCGATGCTATCATCACCTGTGCCACCAAAGACAGTGTCCAGATCATCAGATGGGTCCGCGTCGACATCATCTGTGGCTGGGTTCAAGCTGTCGCCTGCATCGATTGTATCGTTGCCAGCACCACCGTCGATCAGGTCATTACCATGACCACCGATCACGCTGTCATCACCGTCGCCTGCATTCACGATATCATCGTCAATACCCGCATCGATCACATCGTTGCCTGTGCCACCATCAATGCTATCTGCATCATCACCCGTTGTGATTGTGTCGTTACCGGCACCACCAATAACAGTGTCCAGATCATCAGATGGGTCCGCATCAACATCGTCGGTTGCTGGGTTCAAGCTATCGCCTGCGTCGATGGTATCATCGCCCAGACCACCATCGATCACGTCATTGCCGTGGCCACCGATGATGCTGTCATCACCTGCGCCGCCTTCAACGCTGTCGTCATCAATGCCCGCATCGATCACATCATTGCCATCGCCACCATAAACCGTGTCAGCGTCGTCACCTGTTGTGATTGTGTCATTGCCGTCACCGCCAAAGACAGTGTCCAGATCATCAGATGGGTCCGCATCAACATCATCGGTCGCTGGGTTCAGGCTATCGCCTGCATCGATTGTATCGTCGCCCAAACCACCGTCGATTTCATCATTGCCGTCGCCACCAATGATGCTGTCATTGCCAGCACCACCGCTGATCGTGTCATCATCGATGCCACCGTCAATCGTGTCATTGCCTGCACCGCCATCAATGCTATCGGCGTCATCACCAGTAAAGATGCTGTCGTCGCCCAGACCACCGGTTACGGTATCCAGATCATCATTTGGATCCTCTCCAGGTGTGCCATCAGGAACACCAGGGCCAGAGCCATCCGTTGAATCGATCACGTCGTTACCCGCGCCACCGTCCAGCGTATCATTGCCGTCACCACCATAGATGGTGTCGTTTTCATCGCCAGCCAGCACGCTATCGTCGCCGTCACCCGCATTGACGATGTCTTCGTCGCCAGTTGGGCCTGTGCCATCGTTATTGTCGATTTGCTCGCCGTCAAATGGATCAACATAGGTGTTGTCGATCACATCATCGCCAGATGTACCCTGTACCGTGCCGTCGGGGGCCAGGATCAGGTTTTCAATCGCATCAAAGTTCACCGTGTAAACGTCGCCAGTGCCCGGATCAGTGATCGTTGCCACACCAGAGAAGCCGCCATTGGCATCATCATCATTTGACAAGACAACATCGGCAGAGGTCACACCAAAGCTGGACAGATCAAGCGTATCGCCGTCACCACCATTGGTTGGATCAACCCCATCTTCGTCGCCTTCGCCACCGAAGATATCGAATGTTGATCCATCAACCGCATCGCTTGTGTCCAAAATGAACACATCATCGCCGTCGCCACCAAAGGCCGTGTCGCCCGCGCCAACAACGATATCATCGTCATTGCCACCGCCGAACAAGACATCGGCACCTTCGCCGCCATCGATTGTATCGGAACCATCGCCACCGTCGATTGTGTCTTCGCCAGCGCCACCGATCAGGCTGTCGTTGCCAGCACCGCCATCGATGGTGTCATTGTCGATGCCACCGTCGATTGTGTCAGAGCCTGCACCGCCATCGATGCTATCTGCATCATCGCCGGTAAAGATCACATCGTTGCCGTCGCCGCCAAATACTGTGTCCAGATCATCGTTTGGATTTGGATCGGTTGCGTCGGGTAGGTTGGATGCCTCTGGTCCTGTGGAATTGATGATGTCATCACCAGCGCCGCCTTCGATCAGGTCATTACCATGGCCGCCGATGATATTGTCGTCACCGTCGCCACCAGCGATGCTATCGTCATCAATGCCACCATCAATGGTGTCATTACCTGTGCCGCCATCGATTGTATCGGCATCATCACCGGTTGCGATGCTATCATCACCTGTGCCACCAAAGACAGTGTCCAGATCATCAGATGGGTCCGCGTCGACATCATCTGTGGCTGGGTTCAAGCTGTCGCCTGCATCGATTGTATCGTTGCCAGCACCACCGTCGATCAGGTCATTACCATGGCCACCGATCACGCTGTCATCACCGTCGCCTGCATTCACGATATCGTCGTCAATACCCGCATCGATCACATCGTTGCCTGTGCCACCATCAATGCTATCTGCATCATCACCGGTTGTGATTGTGTCGTTACCGGCACCACCAATAACAGTGTCCAGATCATCGGATGGGTCCGCATCAACATCGTCGGTTGCTGGGTTCAAGCTGTCGCCTGCGTCGATTGTGTCATCGCCCAGACCGCCATCGATCACGTCATTGCCGTGGCCACCGATGATGCTGTCATCACCTGCGCCGCCTTCAACGCTGTCGTCATCAATGCCCGCATCGATCACATCATTGCCGTCGCCGCCATAAACCGTGTCAGCGTCGTCACCTGTTGTGATTGTGTCATTGCCGTCACCGCCAAAGACAGTGTCCAGATCATCAGATGGGTCCGCATCAACATCATCGGTCGCTGGGTTCAGGCTATCGCCTGCATCGATTGTATCGTCGCCCAAACCACCGTCGATTTCATCATTGCCGTCGCCACCAATGATGCTGTCATTGCCAGCACCACCGCTGATCGTGTCATCATCGATGCCACCATCAATCGTGTCATTGCCAGCACCACCATCAATGCTATCGGCGTCATCACCAGTAAAGATGCTGTCATCGCCCAGACCACCGGTTACAGTGTCCAGATCATCATTTGGATCCTCACCAGGTGTGCCATCAGGAACACCAGGGCCAGAGCCATCTGTTGAATCGATCACGTCGTTACCCGCGCCAC
>NZ_MDGM01000006.1 GCF_002742285.1 Paramylibacter kogurei | reverse complement strand
AACATATTATTATTGGCGCAAGAAGTTTGGTGGCGTTGGACGTCCCCAGCTTTCGGAGATGAAAGCGATCAAGAAAGAAAATGAACGGCTAAAGAAGATTGTCGCAGAATTGCAGTTAGACAAATTGATATTGAAGGAGAGCCTGGATTATTTAAAGCCAAAGGTCTGACGGTTGATGGGTTGCGTCAGGCCGTGATCCATACCCGTCAAAGGTTAAGCACATCCGAACGGCGCACCTGTGCAGTTCTGGGCGTAGCGCGATCCAGCTTGCACTACAAAGCTAAAGTTAAAAACGATGATGCACTGCGTTTAGCTATGATCCGCTTGGCAAAACAGTACGGGCGGTATGGCTACCGTAAAATCACAGAGCTGCTTCAGATGGAGGGGTGGCGTATCAATCACAAGAAAATAGAACGCTTGTGGCGTGAGGAAGGGCTGAAACTCCCAGAACGCCACAGGAAGCGCAAAAGGCTTTATCATAAAGATACCTCAATCATTCGTCTAAGGCCCACACATTCCAATCATGTTTGGGCGATTGACTTTGTTCACGACAAGCTCAGCAATGGGCGCAGCTACAAGATGCTGACAGTGCTTGATGAATATACCCGCCAAGCGCTGTGCGTAACGGTGCGACCCAAAATGAATGCAAACGATGTTTTGGACGCGCTTTATCCTTTACTGATGAAGCATGGAAAGCCTGAATATATCCGTTCGGACAACGGCCCAGAGTTCATCGCGGCAGCCTTACAAGACTGGCTCAGAAAGGTCGATATTAAACCAATCCATATCTATCCTGGGTCACCATGGGAAAACGGTTATAATGAGAGGTTCAACGGAACTTTAAGGCAGGAG
>NZ_MDGM01000005.1 GCF_002742285.1 Paramylibacter kogurei | reverse complement strand
AACGGCACGGCGTTTGAGGGCGGCATGACACCCAAGCCGAAATTCAAGCTGGCGGTACGCAATTTGGTGCAAAAGATGCAATCCAAACCATCGGTACTGCGTTTAACCTATGTGTATAACGATGGCGCGGGCAAGGCGTTGGCGCGCAAACGTTTGGCGGCCGTGGAAAAAATGATCCGTGCAGAATGGCGCAAACAGGGGCGTTACAAGTTGAATATTGAGCGCACGATTAAGCGGTTGAAGTAGGGGATAGAGAGTATGAAAAACGTTATGAACACACCACAACCTTACTTGCACCGTCTGACGCTGTTGGGTCTTACGACAGCGATCGTCACGGCGGGTGGTTTGATGCCGATCCGCGCACAGGACTGCGCCTTGGTGAATGGTGAAATTCCTGAACAATGCACCCATGCAAATGCTGGGCATACGGTTGCGATGCCAACCCAGCCCAATGTGGAATTAGAGGATATTCCAGATTTGGGTGTGGATGGTTTTGAAATCAGTGTGGATGGTGATCCTGTGTCATTGGATGGGGTTGTGCAAAAACAGCGCAATACCATCAGTGCAAAAAAACGCCGCCAAGATATCGCGCTGGCGCAGGCATCTGTTGCGGTGAAATTTGACGGGCTGGATGTGCGCCCACGTCTTGATGCACACTTGGAACAAACGGGCAATGTGTTGCGGTTTCAAAACCAGATGAATTACCCCGCCTTTGTGCGCCGTGGTGAAGTGCGCATTATTGATACAAGCGGGCGCGGTGGTGCAAAAACCGTGGCGATTATTCCGCTCAAGCCAAATGCACAGACCAGTGTAACGCGCCCTTCGGGCGATGGTTTGCAATATGTTTATCGTGTTTATGATGCGCGTGGGCGGTTTGATGAAACCGCACCTGCGTCATTGGATGCACCTGCACGCCGTGGTGATGCATCGGATGTGGAACAGGGCACGGATAGTGCCGCATTGCGCAACATCCCTGTTTTTGGCGGTGCTGTAACGGTATCGGGGCGTGATTTGCGTGGTGGTGCGAATGTCTCTACCCTTGGTGAAACGCTGCGCGCGGATCCCAATGGTACGTTTGTGATCCAACGGATTTTGCCAACGGGCGATCATATGGTTGATGTGGATGTGGCTGGTGGCCCGAACCTGAGCCGTGATATTGATGTGCCGGCATCAGATTTGTTTTACATCGGTTTGATTGATGTCACGCTTGGCAAAACGCTGTCCAATGATTTGGAAGATGCAACAGGCGATGATTACGACAAGTTTTACAACAAAGGGCGGATTGCGTTTTACCTTAAAGGTAAGATCAAGGGGGATTACCTGTTAACGGCGGCGGCTGATACGGGTGAGGATGAATTGAAAAACCTGTTGCGCAATTTTGATGAAAAAGACCCGACAAGTTTGCTCGATCGTATCGATCCAAATGAATATTACCCCGTGTATGGCGACGATTCCACATCTGAAATTGATGCGCCCACGTCTGGTAAGTTTTACATCAAGCTGGAAAAAGACACGAGCCACGCCATGTGGGGCAATTTTAAATCTGCGATTGAGGGCACGGAATATCTGCGCAATGAGCGCACATTATATGGTGCACAGGGTGTGTATAACAGTAATGCGCAAACCAATAATGGCGATGCGCGGGTCAGTGTGCAATTGCACGCAGCCCAGCCCGAAACCTTACCCCAACGCGATTCATTTTTGGGGACGGGTGGATCGACCTATTTCCTAAAATTCCAGGATATCAGCCAAGGGTCGGAAACCATTTTGATCGAAGTGCAAAACAGCACAACCGGTCAGGTGATCGAACGACGCACACTGGTTTATGGCATTGATTATGACATTAACTATGTCCAAGGTTTGGTGATTTTGAAATCGCCGCTTTCGGGCAGTGCGGGAAATAGCGATCTGATCGTGAACAACCCCAATGGCGATAATAATGTGCATCTGATTGTGAATTATGAACACACACCAACATCGGTGGATGTGGACAGCTATTCTTATGGTGGGCGCGGGCAATTTTGGGTGAATGACAAATTGCGCGTTGGCGTTACCGCACAGGACGAGGATTTGGGCACGTCTGAGCAAACGGCATATGGCGTGGATATGTTATATCGCCATTCGGAACAAACATATGCGGAATTGGAATATGCCAAAACCAGCGGTGTTGGTTCGGGTGAAAACCGTTCGGTTGATGGCGGCTTAACCTTTGGCGATATTGTCGGCGTTGATGGCGAAGGGCGTGCCATTCGGTTCAAGGGCCAGCTGGATTTGGCAGATATCAATGCGGATTATGACGGTTTGATTGGCGGCTATTTCGAAGATCGCAGTGCTGGGTTTTCCACGCTGAATTATCGCACGGATAATGATGAACGCCTGTGGGGCATTCACGCTGATTTTGCTGTATCGGAACGTGCGCGTGTGCGTCTTGAATATGATGATTATCATGATAGCACGGGTAAAACCCTGCGCGAGGGTGGCGCGACATTGGCATTTCAAAAAACCGATGCGGTGTTATGGGAATTTGGTGTGGAACATGTGGAAAAAAACACGCCAACCGATCCTGATGAAACCGGCGAGCGCACGGATATCGGTGTGCGCCTGACCTATGAGCCAAATGATCGTTACAAGGTTTATGGTTTTGCACAGGCCAGCCTGCGCCATGAAGGTGGGCTTGATAAAAACAACCGCGTTGGATTTGGCGGCGAAGTTCAGGTGAATGATCACTGGCGATTAAG
>NZ_MDGM01000004.1 GCF_002742285.1 Paramylibacter kogurei | reverse complement strand
TGCTAAACGCCGAATGGTTCCACAGTGTCAGGCAAGCACAGGTGGCTATAAATCTGTGGCTCAGAGAATATAACCACATCAGGCCACACCAGGCATTGAATATGCGCCCGCCAGTTCCAGAAACCTTATTAGAGAAAGCCAAAATTAGTGGTACAGAAAAATGGGGCTAGACAGAAAGGTTTCAGTATCATAGGTTTCAAAATCCGCAAGAAGTTCAAATAATTTCTTGTTTTCCATACGTCTACTTTGTTAGTTGGGTGGGTCAATATCGTTTTCATCCCATTTAGATTCAGCTACAGAATTCCGTTTATTGTCAAGCTTCTCTATTCCACCTTCCTTATTCATTTCTCTTTGTTCCTGTATTTCTCTTTGCCGTTTTGTAGAGCCAGGCATTTCATGTATTGGATGACGTATTGTTCATGTGGCGTGCAGGGTGTTTTTGCAGTGGGTTTACACCCATCCCCCGATTGCTAACCGATATCGTATGAGAGTGCCCGAATGGCCTTCGTGTTTCACGTGTAGAACATGCCTTCACACCCTCTGTGTAGGTCATACCGATCGGAAGTTGGCACCCATATTATATTTTCATAAGAGTAATTTGCTTAATATTATCCGTAGCAAAATTATATTGGAAATGTATACGATACCCAACCATATCAAATAGATCCGTATCGCCAAAATCTCCTAGAATGGGATGCGTGAACTTCTCACTAGTTTTTATAGGAGGAGCGAACATTGAGCGGACAGCTGTCTAGCCCCATTTTTCTGTACCACTAATTTTGGCTTTCTCTAATAAGGTTTCTGGAACTGGCGGGCGCATATTCAATGCCTGGTGTGGCCTGATGTGGTTATATTCTCTGAGCCACAGATTTATAGCCACCTGTGCTTGCCTGACACTGTGGAACCATTCGGCGTTTAGCAC
>NZ_MDGM01000003.1 GCF_002742285.1 Paramylibacter kogurei | reverse complement strand
GTGCTAAACGCCGAATGGTTCCACAGTGTCAGGCAAGCACAGGTGGCTATAAATCTGTGGCTCAGAGAATATAACCACATCAGGCCACACCAGGCATTGAATATGCGCCCGCCAGTTCCAGAAACCTTATTAGAGAAAGCCAAAATTAGTGGTACAGAAAAATGGGGCTAGACAACATGCGTAGATCGTCAAACATTCTGTGGGGTATGAAGCTATGTCTGATGAACTTGATGCCTCTATCCCACTCTTTGAAGACGATAATGATTGGAGCCCTCAAAACAGAACTGAGGTCGTTGCCCGTGTTAAATCAGAGATCAACACACAAACGATACGAAAGCAGAGACCCCGAAAGTTACCCCTATCTAAACTTGAAATCGAGGATCAGGTATTCCAACAAAGGGAGCTGGATTACAGCAATCACAATGGCACTATCCCTTACCATGTCGATAACCTTTTAAGAAACTTGAGGGGGGAACCAGACAATAGGTTAGACCCAATTACAGTTTGGTTCTCAGGCCAACGGTGGCTCATTCTCGACGGACACCATCGCCACGCCGCCTATCTCAAATACATTGATGAGGTGGGCGAGACAGAAGATAACTTTGAAGTGCCAGTAGAGGTCTTTGAGGGTACTTTTGAAGAGGCCTTTGACGTTACTATTCAGGCTAATAAAAAGGTGTCAGAACCACTCACCGCCACCGCCCGAAGCAATGGGGCTTGGAGAAGAGTTTGTCTTGATGCGGCTGAAGATGGGAAGTGGGTGTTGTCAAAGAGAGAGTTGACTAAACTGGTTACTGCAAGTGCCTCGCAAGTAGGGAACATGCGGAAGACTTACCGTGCTTTGTCTGAGATGGAATTGAAGCGCTTTACCAACGATGAAGTGATCAGTTTATCCAGCCCAATAGACTTGAGTTGGGCAGAAGCATTGGAAACAGCAAATGGAGGCAAAGCGGTTGGGGACTTTACGCCAGACGAACAGAAGCTGAAAGCCATCGAGATTGGAAAGGCTTTGGGTCGTACTTTCGGGAAAAGCCTTTTGAGTGATCTTGATACTTTCTTGCTAGGGGTAGGCGAGTATTCTCCACGACTACTAGAGTTACTCGTTGAGCGTGTCCTAGAGGATCATGGTGTCTTTAATGAGGAGCTGGATACCTGCGAAGACACTTGAAAGGGAGCTTTTAGGGTATCCTTAACATAAGTGTACATTTTGTATACCAATCACCCCTTCCACTTGACAGGATTCAGCATTTAGATTTTAAGGTGGGAGGGTGCTATTCTATCCACTTGCGGGTAGGTCTCGCTCCCCCTTTAAATCAATAAAGGGAAACCAAAATGAAAATCTTCAACACAGTCATCAACATGCAACAATCTCCCCGTTTAAAGGGAGCGCCTCGCCTTGTGTGGGAGCAGGGTGCTACCAAAGTTTCTAGCTAAATGCATTGAGGAGCTTCGGCCTGCTCTTCATTATAGAGCGATTGAAAGTTAAGGCACCAACGGCTCACAACATCATATAGTAAATACCTAAACCATAGGGAACGCTTGATAGGCTGCGCGAGTAGTTTTGAGGTCCCCTGTAATCACCTGAGATGCAATCCAAGTGTGTCTTGGGTGGCCATTTATTTTGATTTGTCTTTGGGGTGATGCCACTGACCCGCCGCCTCAATAAGATCGGCACAATCTATTTCACCAGACAGTGATTGAAAGGCAAACTTATTGGCTTGCTTCATTGTCTTCAGGCCGTCTTTGTAACCGCAACCAAACCCTATAGGTAAAAATGATAAAGCCAGATGTAAGTCTTTAATTTTGGCAAACGCTTTTCCATGGGCCTCAAGTAATACATGTTTCAAGTCAGCTTTCTTCATCTCGGCATCCAACCACTCTGCTTCCCAAACTTCCCAACCGCCACTATTTGATTCACTTGGTTCCATAATATAGTAGCTGTCATAATCGAAATTCCAGCACCTATCATGTACAATGATCTTAAAGTCCTGCCCCTCAAAAACTTCTGGTACTGAATTTGCAACATCTTTCGGCAATGTATTCTCCTTATGTGGACTGTAGTAGTTTGACTCTTTTTAGGTCAATTGTACAAGTATACGGCATACTTACAATTCCGTGTGGCTCAACATGGCTAGAAGAATAATTTACAGCGTGGGACAGTCTCACGTTTATGAGCTGTTTGATAAAATAGTCCAAATAAGGAGAATAACATGACAGAAAACAATGAGCGCATACTATTGGATGTCGCCAAGTTAATTCGTGACCACAATATAACAATTGGCGAATTTTACACTGCTATTGGTTGTGAGTTTGAGAACGTCGCAGACATGGCGTCAGACGAAGTATCAAAGCTTGCAGGCATATTTATTGGTTGGCAAAATGATTAACCCATAGAAGGTGCTAAAAATACACACGAACGAGACGACAAAGACATAGCCAAGCTGATTTTAATGCGAACCATGCTGAAGAGCATTGCCGTTTTAGCCGTGGATTTTCAATCATTGTTAGATGCCTTTTTAGGCCAAGGCACCACACACCACATTTAGTACTCATCTAGTAGAAAACACCTAAATTGCGACTTTGTGTATGTTTATTGGATTCTTTGGAGACCCAACACCCTTTGATGGCCCTTTTGGAGACACAAGAGTTTTTGTGTATCTATTTTAACATTTTTAGAGACACAAGTCGATTTGACGTGTATATATGCAACTCAATCAACTTTGTGAATCAAATCGCTTAGAATTGAAGACACAAACTAAAGAGGCCCAAATGCGCAGACCTATTGCAGAATACGATTTCACAGACGCCGTAAAATACCATTACAATAAGTTTCCGCCGACAGAGCTTGATTACTCCAAGTTAATCGAACCAGTAGCAAAGGCCACAGATGCCCTCGCACGTTATGACCAAATGCTTAAAAGTTTGCATAATAGTGAGTTTTTGCTTGCGCCATTACGCAGTCAAGAAGCGCTAGTATCATCTAGGATGGAGGGCACCATATCCACATTGGACGAGGTGATGAGGTACGAAGCTGACCATGACGAGGTAGACGAACCATTAGGTTCAGAGACACGCTACGAGGCCTTCGAAGTCGCTCTTTTTGGTGCCGCAATTAAGGCCGCGCAAAAAGCGATGAATGATGGGCAACCACTTTCAGAATCACTTATCAAACAAGCGCACCGAACCCTATTAAGCTTTGGTCGTGGGGCGGCAAAATCCCCTGGGCTTTACAAAAAAGATCAAAACTACATAGGCGATGATCGAACACGTAAAGTATTATTTGTACCGATTTCTCCCGAACAGTTAGCCCCCTCAATCGAAAAATTAGTGACCTTTATGAATAGTGACGATTTTCTACCACTGCTAATATCCGCTATCGCACACGTAGAGTTCGAGGCACTCCACCCTTTCAATGATGGCAATGGGCGCATCGGGCGACTGCTAATAACACTTAGCCTCTGGGAAAAGGGTGTAATAAGCCAACCGCATTTTTACATCAGCGCCTATCTTGAAGAGCAAAAAGAAGAATACATTGAAAGAATGCGAGCCGTATCTACGGAAGGCGATTGGACGGGCTGGTGTGTCTTTATGTTAGAAGCGATTTGCGAGCAGGCGAATAGAAACCTCCAAACAGCAAGCGCAATTAGTCAGCTATATGAAGAAATGAAGGATGAATTTCGTGAGGTACTAGCTTCACAATGGGCGACAGTAGCTCAAGACTTCATTTTCAGTCAGCCAATCTTTAGAAACAATAGATTCACAAGGCAAAGTGGTATTCCGAAAGCAACTGCCGCCAAATTTACTCGCTCACTTGTAGATAGAGGACTCTTAATAGAAATCATTCCAGCGTCAGGAAGGAGAGCCGCAATGTATGCATTTGAACCGCTAATGGAGATTGTACGAACCTAAAGTACTAATTTTCAAAAGCCTCAAGAAGTCTCACAGTTGATAGTACCACAATTAGTTACACAAAATCAAATTAGGGACTTTAAAGTCCCTTTGAAACATAGGGACTATGTTGTACCATCGAGCTCCTCTCCTGGGCACCAAGTGTCTGTATTCACAAAAACCCACAAACATATATTCAAAAAACCCACGTTTCTGTGGTTTTTGATATGGTTTGTTGGTGTATAATATATTTGTTTTGTAAAACTGATTGTTGTTTTTAAGCGTAACTATTTGTGGAGATGTTCATGACAACAGTTGAAGTTAGCGAGCGCTCTGGTTTTCCTTATTTTTGCATTTCGGCACCATCGGTTCAGAGCATAGAACAAGCAAATGCGGTTGTTGATATTTTTGAACAAAGTCTTTCTAAGTGTTCCGTCGAATACGCAAATCTGATCTTTCAGCACGCGGTGATCATCGATGATATCAAATCAAATGGTTTGCCTTTGCAAGATTGGAACATTCTGGCGATCGAGCCTACGGCATCTGAAGTTGAACAGAAACAATTGCTAAGTGCATTTCAACCTGGTTGGTTTTGGCTACATGTTGGTTCGTTGGACGCAGGATGGGATGTTGTTGAAAGATGGGTCAGCATCATTGAAAATATCTCTCAAAAAAACACTGATACTTGGGGTAACAAACCAGGGATTTGGGAAAATGAAGGCGGCGTTGCCCTTGGCGAAAGTGCAGTTCTTTGTTTGGCCATGCGTGATAAAAAATGGCTTCCCCTATACAGCCGTCTTATGAACGTATGGGATCTGGGTCACGAAGTGCACACGCGTAGTAGCATCAACGCCCTTTTTAACAAATACGGCTTGATTGCACCCATGGCCGATTTGTTGGTCCAAAGGGTTTCTGTGGACGGTCAACATGGCCCAAGACAAGTCTTTGGCACGCTTCGCGATGACATTCGTCGGATGTTGCCAGAGAGCCAATTTGACGCTTTTTATGATCGCGCATTGAGCGCATTTCGCGATTCAACCAAGGCTTGGATGGACTGGCCACCAGATGAAAGAAATCTAGAAAAATTTGCGATTACGGATGATTTGCGAGAGATTGCGAAGCGGCTGGGTGCCACGTAGGTTTAGGCTCTAAGAAGACTATCAGATCTACTTTGTTTCCTTAATCTCGTCACCTTCAAATGGATTTTGCCTGCGGCGCGGATATTTTTAACATTTGGAGAAATAACCTTATGGATGGGGCTGGATCACGTCCGTGTGTTTCGCCTTGTCGATAGATCGTTGCTCTGTTAGTTTGGAGATACCTTAGCACCAAGGATCGGTGCGTTATACGGAGGATACGGTTCTGGCTAGAACTGTTGATGCAGCAGAGGCTGCAAATGCGACAAACATCCCGAGCATGTCTTTGCTCGATTTGGTTTTGAATTCACTTCAAGATGACAAAGCAGAGGATATCATTCCCATCGACCTGTCTGGAAAATCTTCCATGGCGGATCATATGGTTGTGGCATCTGGCCGTTCATCACGCCAAGTGGCCGCAATTTCTGAAAAGTTATTGCAGCGGATCAAAGAAACCACAGGGATCATCGCAAAGCTGGAAGGCAAAGGCACGGGCGACTGGGTTTTGGTGGATGCGGGCGATATTATCGTTCATGTGTTCCGTCCAGAAGTGCGCGAATTTTACCAGATCGAAAAGATGTGGTTGCCTGACGAAGCCGAACCAGCGGACGCATAAATGCGCGTGCAACTATGCGTGATTGGCCGATTGCGAAATGGGCCCGAACGCATATTGATCGACGACTATCTTGATAGATTTAACAAAGCGGGACGGGGCATAGGCCTTGGCCCTGTTGTTGTGCATGAAATGGAAGCCAAGAAAAGCGGCATGGCTGAGGAAGCCACGCTGTTGCGCCGTGCCATTCCCAAAGGTGCGGTTTTGATCACGCTGGATGAGCGCGGCAAGGTGATTTCCAGCCCCGATTTTGCAGATCAACTGGCCAATTATCGCGACCAAGGGCGTGGTGATATTGCCATTGTTATTGGGGGCGCAGATGGCATTGCACCCGATCTGCGCAAAGAAGCGGATTTCAGCATCAGTTTTGGCAAAATGGTTTGGCCACATATGTTGGTACGCGTAATGATTGCAGAACAGTTATACCGCGCGGCCAGCATTTTAAATAACAGCCCCTATCACCGCGTTTAATGTCGTCACGAAAGAATTGTTTGGTTGGGTCATTTGAGTTAGCGGATTAAAAACTTTGGAAAGAATTACATGACACATACCATAGAAGACATCGTCGCCCTGTTGGATAGCAAAGCACGCGGGAACATTCGCGGCAGTGCAAAATTGGTTTTTACCGATCTTGCCACCATAATCTTGACCGAAGACGGGGCCACATTGGGTGATGCAGACGCCGATGTGACATTGAGTGCCGCACCCGAAGTTTTTGCCGCGATTTTGGATGGGAGCCAAAACCCAATGATGGCCGTGATGAAGGGCAAGTTAAAGGTGGATGGCTCAAACACGCGCGCGTTAAAGGTGAGCGACATCTTAACACGTTGAACGGTTGATTACGCGGCCTTTGCACAGTAAAACGCTGATAAGCAAAGGACATTATCCATGACGACCCCCAAACCTGTTATTCTGTGTATCCTCGATGGCTGGGGATTGAGCGATGTAACCACTGGCAATGCCGTGGCGCTGGCGAAAACCCCAACGTTTGATCGGATCATGGCCGATTACCCATCATCGACATTGATCACTTATGGCACGGATGTTGGTTTGCCCAAAGGGCAGATGGGCAATTCCGAAGTGGGCCATATGAACATTGGCGCTGGGCGTGTTGTGGAAATGGATCTGCGCAAGATTGAAGGCGCGATTGAGCGGGGGGAGTTTGACAGCCTGCCCGGGATCACGCGGTTTATTGAGGCGGTCAAGAACAGCGGCGGTGTTGCGCATTTATGTGGCGTGCTATCCGATGGTGGCGTGCATAGCCATGTGGATCATATGATCGCAACGACCAAGGCCGCGGTTGCGGCGGGTTTAGACGTAAAGTTGCACCTGTTTGGCGACGGGCGCGATGTGGCGCCAAAGTCGGCGATTGGATATTTGGAACATTTGGAGCGTGAGCTTGGCGATAGGGTTGAAATCGCGAGCATATCTGGGCGGTATTTCGCGATGGATCGTGATAATCGCTGGGAGCGTGTGGCGCAGGCCTTTGGCGTGATGGTGCATGGGGATGGCACACGCGGGGATAATGCGCGTGCGGTGATTGAAGCGGCCTACGCCAATGGCGTGACGGATGAATTTATCCCGCCAACCGTGTTGGGCGATTATGCGGGGATGCGTGATGGCGATGGTATCTTGTGTTTGAATTTTCGCGCCGATCGTGCGCGTGAAATTATGGCGGCGATCGGTGATCCAGCCTTTGAGGCGTTTGATACTGGAGCGCGGCCATCGCTTGAGATTATCAGCGGGTTTGGTGAATATTCAGATGCGCATAATGCTTATATGGATGCGGTATTTCCAAATGAGGATATTAAGAACACGTTGGGCGAATGGGTTTCAAAACATGGGCGCAAACAGTTTCGCATTGCCGAGACTGAGAAATACCCGCATGTGACGTTTTTCCTGAACGGTGGGGTAGAGACACCCGCACTGGAAGAGCATCGATATTTAGCGCCGAGCCCCAAAGTGGCCACATATGATTTGCAACCTGAAATGTCATCGGGCGAAGTCACCGAACATTTGATCGAGGCTATCACACAGGGCGGTTATGATTTGATCGTCGTAAATTATGCCAATCCCGATATGGTTGGACATACGGGTGATTTAGATGCCGGTATTGCCGCATGTGAATCGGTTGATCGTGGGTTGGCGGCCGTGATGATGGCGCTGGATGCGCAGGGTGGTGCGATGATTTTATGCGCCGATCATGGCAATTGTGAAACCATGATTGATCCCAAAACGGGTGGACCGCACACCGCACATACAACCAACCCCGTGCCCGTGGCATTGGTGGGTGGCCCCAAAGGGGCGATGTTGCGCAATGGCGGGCGATTGGCGGATCTTGCACCCAGCCTGTTGGTATTGATGGGTTTGGAACAACCCGCAGAGATGACAGGCGAAAGTTTGATTATTCAATGAAACCTGTGCGCCCCATGATCGGAGTGATTGCCGCGATGTGTTTGGCATCAGGCGCATATGGCGCGGCGAGTTCAACCAAAATGGCACGCGATGCATCGCAATCGTTGCGCGATGCAAGTGCCAAGCTGATCGCGGCGGAATCCGCTGATGATCGCATTGCGGCACTTACGCAAACCATTCGTGCATTCGAAGCAGGATTATTGGCCATGCGTGATGGATTGCGCAATGCCGCCATTCGTGAACGCGTGATCAAGTTAGAATTTGAAAATCGGCGTGATCAGATTAGCCAGCTTTTGGGTGTGCTGTTAACGTTGGAACGGGCGACAACGCCGCTATTATTAATCCATCCCGAAGGCGCGGTTGGGACAGCACGATCTGGCATGATGGTGTCAGAGGTGACACCAGGATTACAACAAGAGGCAGAAAACTTACGTGTGCAACTGGCCGAATTGGAAGAAATTCGTTCCATGCAACAAATCGCAGAAGAAGATTTACAGCTGAGCCTTGCAGGGGTGCAAGAGGCGCGCGTGAAACTTTCCCAAGCAATCAGTCAGCGCGAAGAATTACCAAAACGATTTAGCGAAGACCCCATTCGCATTCAAATTTTGGCTGACAATAGCGCGACATTGGATTTTTTCGCAGATGCGTTAACGCAAATTCCATTTGATGAATTGGATGAACAGCCGATTCCATTCGAAGAATTGCGCGGAAAATTGGCGTTTCCGACCACAGGGACCTTGTTGCGTAAATTTAACGAGACAGATGCGGCCGGGTTAAAGCGACCTGGAATATTGCTGGCAACATCCAGTCTGGCATTGGTTTCTGCACCTGTTTCAGCAACAATTCGATACGCTGGGCCATTCCTTGATTACGCAAATGTTATTATTCTTGAACCCGATGCAGGTTATCTTATTGTATTGGCAGGCATGAGCCAAGCGTATGGCGCGGTTGGCGAAGTGGTTGAAAAAGGCGATCCTGTGGGGCTTTTGGGTGGAAAAGAAGCGAAACTTGGCGATTTTCTGGTCGACGCATCACAAGGGAGTGGTACTCTGGGGCAAGAAACGCTCTATATAGAAGTACGAGAAAACGGAAACCCGACGAATCCTTTGGATTGGTTCGGATTGGAACAGAATTAGGATATCTGATGAACAAATTGTTTATGGCAGCTTTGGGTGGCACGCTTGCGGGGGTTGTAATGACATCGCAATTTACCGGCCCGTTGATTGCACAAGAAACGGCAAAGGTGAAATCGACCTATGAACAATTGGATTTGTTCGGAGATATCTTTGAGCGTATCCGTTCGGCATATGTTGAAGAGGTTGATGAGGGCAAATTGATCGAAAGCGCGATCAATGGAATGCTTACATCCCTTGACCCGCACAGTAGCTATATGCCGCCAAGCGATTTTGATTCCATGCAGGTACAAACGCGCGGCGAATTTGGAGGCCTTGGCATCGAGGTGACACAAGAAAACGGCTTTATCAAAGTTGTTTCACCGATTGACGATACACCAGCTGCAAATGCCGGCATCGAAGCGGGCGATTTTATCACCAAGGTCGATGGCGACAGCACGATGGGTTTATCGCTGGATGAATCCGTTGAAAAAATGCGCGGGCCAGTTGGATCAGAAATTGTCATCACCATCGCACGCGAAGGTGTAGAAGAACCATTTGATGTGTCAATTGTTCGCGACATTATCAAAATCAAAGCCGTGCGCGCACGCACCGAAGGTGAAACCGTCATTTTGCGCGTGTCATCATTCACCGATCAAACATATGAAAACCTAGAAGATAGCCTGACAAATCAAGTGAGCGAGTTGGGCGGAATTGGCAATGTAAACGGGTTCGTCGTGGATTTGCGCAATAACCCTGGTGGGTTATTGAAACAAGCGATCTTGGTTTCAGACGCGTTTTTAAACAAAGGTGAAATCGTTTCAACACGTGGGCGCGACAGCAATGATAGCGAACGGTTCAACGCAACCGAAGGCGATTTGGCGCAAGATAAACCCATCGTGGTTTTGATCAACGGCGGTTCTGCATCTGCATCTGAAATTGTGGCCGGTGCATTGCAAGATCATCACCGCGCAATCGTGATTGGCACCACCAGTTTTGGTAAAGGTTCGGTTCAAACCATCATGCCACTTCAAGGCGATGGCGCAATCCGTTTGACAACGGCGCGGTATTACACGCCATCTGGGCGATCCATCCAATCGTTGGGTGTTGCACCCGATATTTTGGTTGAACAACGCCCACCGCTGGATGATGTGCTGGAAGAAGATTCACAAGCACAACGATTTGAGGCAGACCTGCGTGGGTCGCTGGAAAATGACAGCCTGACCGACGATGAGCGCAAACAATTGGAAGAAGAGCGCAACGCGCAAATCGAAACGGCCAAGCTGCGCGATCAGGATTATCAACTGGCCTATGCATTGGATGTTCTAAAAGGTTTGTCCGTCTTGAAAAACGGTAACTAATCCGTGGGGGCATAGCCGCCCCCACACATTTTACCCCAAGGTATTCACATGACCGAAGAAGAAATTTACGCGCTGCCATATCGTCCTTGCGTGGGGATAATGTTGTGCAATCGACATGGCGGAATTTTCGCAGGCCAACGTTTGGATAACCCCACCGCCGCATGGCAGATGCCACAAGGTGGTGTGGAAAAAAACGAAGATCCGCGCAATGCCGCACTTCGTGAATTGGAAGAAGAAACAGGAATCCCCGCCAATGCGGTTGAAATCATCGCACAGACGGACGATTGGATTCCCTATGATTTACCACATGCCTTGGTTCCAAAATTATGGAAGGGCAAATATCGCGGCCAAAAACAGCAATGGTTTTTAATGCGGTTTTTGGGCGATGATGATCTGGTGAATATTCAAACTGAACACCCTGAATTTTCGCAATGGTGTTGGATGCCTGCCGATCAATTGTTGGACAGTATCGTGCCGTTCAAACGCGCGACCTATGAACAGGTATTACGCGAATTTCAATCACAGTTGGCCTAGCCCCAGTTTGAAATCCGTTCAATCGTTATTACCTGAATAGGCGAGAGGATTTGATATGAAACAGTTTATGTTACTGACATGTGCGAGCATTATGTTTGCCCAATCCGCCCATGCGCTGTCTTGTATGCGCCCAAATATTGCACGTTCATTTAACGAATTTGCCCAAAGTGACGACATATATGTATTGGGATTTGGCAAGATAACCCCAACGCAAAAAATCATCGACCCAAACAAGGGCAAAGACGGTGTTGCAAAACATGAATCCTATTCCGTTCAGGCAAGTTTTAGCGGCCGTTTCATGGGCAAAAGCGGATGGGGTGAACCAAAAACGCTGCCTGTGCGTGTAGAGGTTCAATGTTTGTCGATCTGGTGTGGTGGTTTTCCTTCCGGCAAACAAGACGCCATCGCATTTTTTCAGAAAACCAAATCTGGATATGTGTTAAACATGGGGCCCTGTGGTGGAAATTACAAAGCATCACCAACCTCACAAGAGCAAAGCATTCTAAAGTCCTGTTTTCGAAACAATAAATGTTCGAATGCGCAGATTGAAAAACTTGGTGGCACGTATCGCTAATTCTTAGGGGGGCTTCATGAAACCAATTTATGTATTTTTCACGGCTCTTGCGTTTGGCGCATCTGCCTTTGCGCATGGCAATGCAACGGGGGCGGTTTTGGAACGCATGGAAGGAATGAAATCCATTCAGGCCGCAATGAAATTATTGGGAAAACAGGCTGGCACCAATGATGCATTTGATTTTTCTGCTGTGAATGCTGCGGCCACTGATATCATGCATCATGCAAACGAAATACCCGCCGTTTTCGCAGAAAAGGATTTATCGATGCCCACAGAGGCCAAAGCGGAAATCTGGGAAGAAATGGATGCATTTAACAAGCTTGCAGCCGCATTAGAATCCGCAGCCCAGATCGCCGCGAATGCGCAAAATGCAGATGAATTGAAATCCGCAATGGGGGCAATTGGCGAAACCTGCAAAGCCTGTCACAGCCAATATCGTATCAAAAATTAAACGGCACATACCAAGACATGCTAATCGATGGGCCGTGATGTGTTTCATCCGAAATGTAACGCCGATCAGCGGTGTAGCGCAGGTTTAAATTCAAATTCCCCCGCTCATAGATCGGCCATTTCAACCGCAGGCCTGCATCAAGTTTGAGTTTGTTATTGTAATCCAGCCCGTCATGATCGCTGACAAATCCAGCGCCCAGAAATACACCCATTTTTGGCGCTGGGTTGATACGGCGAAGTTGCGTGATTTCACGCGCCAGTTCAAATCGCCCTTGTCCTACCCAATTATCCGCCCGCGGACCATCACGCCCCGCAGAATTGCGCAGATTGGCCCACCCGCTCAACACAATTTGATCGCCATCCTTGGCCGGTTTCAACCGTTTCCAAAGATCAAAATCCACTGTTGCAATCCAACGTTTGTGCCGTGTCTGCGAAAGGTCGCGATTGTCCATATCGTATCGCGCACCAAACGCGATCTTTGATCCAGCGAACAATTCATAGCGCAGTTTTGCACCAATGCTCAGTCGTTGTTTGGATGCAAAACCATTATCTTGGGAATCGCGCGCACCAAAAAGCGCGCTATATAAAATGAATTCACCTGGGACCAAAACGGGGCCGTAATTCACACTATGCGTTAATGTGGTTTCCGCGTTGAGATTGTCATCATCCGCAGGCAAAGCAGAGTTTGGAAAGACCACAGCGCCAGAAAACACGCTACTTGATTTAGGTGTGGCATTCACCGCGTGGGGCGCAAGAATCATCAAAAGAGCAGCAATTTTTTTCATATGACCATTGTCATGGCCAAGAATTGCGAATTTCTAAACGCGCAGAAAATTAGCCGCAATAAATACGTTCAATGCGACCTAATTTTCCGATGGTGATATTCATACGATCGCTGCGGTAATCCATTGTCACCGCCATATCTGGCCCAATGACGCGCGTATTTTTGGGCAGCGTTACGCCATCTAAAAACGATTGGGGCTGCCACAATAAATGTTGATAAGACGCCGCCGCGCATTCCTTGGGCGTATCGATTACTTCTACTGGCATTTGCGTTTCGCAAGCCACAACGCCAAGCATTGCACCACAGATAAACAAAGTTTTTGTACCAAACATAAATCTCTTTTCCTTACGGGGCAAAATTGCCTACACTCTGGCTGAAAATCAGCTTGGAGATGAAACATGATAACACGCGCCGCCGTCGCCTTGGAAGCAGGCAAACCACTTGTCGTTATGGATGTAAACCTAGAAGGCCCCAAAGCAGGCGAAGTGTTAATCGAGGTTAAGGCCACAGGCCTGTGCCACACAGATGAATTCACCCGTTCGGGAGACGATCCAGAGGGCGCATTCCCCGCCATCCTAGGCCACGAAGGTGCCGGCATTGTGATCGAGGTTGGCGAAGGCGTCACTTCGCTAGAAGTTGGCGATCACGTGATCCCGCTTTACACACCTGAATGTCGCGAATGCGAATATTGTTTGAACCCAAAAACAAATCTGTGTCAAAAAATTCGTGCTACCCAAGGTGCAGGCGTTATGCCCGATGGTACCACGCGATTTTCGATGATGGATGGCACGCCGATCCTGCATTATATGGGCTGTTCCACATTTGCCAATCACACGGTGATGCCTGAAATCGCATTGGCCAAGGTGCGCAAAGACGCGCCATTTGATAAAATCTGTTATATCGGTTGTGGTGTCACAACGGGTATTGGCGCGGTGATCAATACGGCCAAGGTTGAAATTGGATCAACCGCGATTGTGTTTGGTTTGGGCGGCATTGGTTTGAATGTGGTTCAAGGCTTGCGCCTTGCTGGGGCCGATCAAATCGTTGGTGTTGATTTGAATGATTCCAAGGTGGAAATGGCAACCAAATTTGGCATGACTGATTTTGTAAACCCCAATGATGTTGATGGGGATCTGGTCGAACATCTGGTTAACGTCACGGGTGGTGGCGCGGATTACACATTTGATGCTACAGGCAATGTGAATGTGATGCGCACCGCATTGGAATCCGCGCACAAAGGTTGGGGCGAAAGCGTGATCATCGGCGTGGCCCCTGCGGGTGCAGAAATTTCCACGCGTCCATTCCAATTGGTAACCGGGCGTGTTTGGCGCGGCACCGCATTTGGTGGCGCATCTGGGCGCACAGATGTTCCAAAAATTGTTGATTGGTACATGGATGGGAAAATCGAAATCGACCCGATGATCACCCATAAACTCTCGCTTGATGAAATCAACGAAGGTTTCGAATTGATGCACCAAGGTAAATCGATCCGCGCGGTTGTTGAGTTTTAAGTTCGAAACATGATCCAAATCTCGCCTGCCACGAACACTGATCAAGATGCAATTTGGGCAATCTTGAAACCTGTGTTTCGTGCAGGCGATACATATGCCATCGATCCGGATATCAGCCGCGACAACGCGCTGGCATATTGGATGGATGGCAATCATCGCGCATTTATTTGCCATGACGACGATACCGTTTTCGGCACTTATTACATCTGCCCAAATCAAGGCGGTAATGGTGATCACATTTGCAATTGTGGTTTTGCCACCGGTAAAACAGCACAAGGCAAAGGCGTGGCGCGCACAATGTTGGATCACGCGCTTACAACCGCCACAACGATGGGCTTTAAGGCCATGCAATTTAATTTCGTGGTTGCGGCAAACACACGTGCCATTGCGATTTGGCAACGTAACGGATTTGACACCATCGGGCGCATTCCCGATGCATTTAACCACCCACAAAACGGTATGGTTGATGCATTAATAATGTATCGCAAATTGGGTGAATAAACCTTGCACGAAAAAACCCGTGCAAATATCCTGATTTTGAAACACGGGAACAAAGCATGTCTCATTATGACTTGATTATTATTGGCAGCGGGCCATCGGGGCGCGCCGCTGCAATGCAAGCGGGAAAATTAAAACGCAAAGTGTTGGTTGTGGAGCGCGGACGCAAAGTCGGGGGTGTTTCCGTACATTCGGGTACGATCCCATCAAAGACGCTTCGTGAAACGATCATGAATCTATCGGGTTACCGCGAGCGTAGCTTTTATGGCCGTGCACACCGCGCCAAGGATGTAATCAAAGCGGATGATCTGCGCCAAAGATTGGTTAAGACATTGAACTATGAGGTTGATAACCTTGAAAATATGTTCGCCCGCAATCACGTGGACATCATGCATGGCGAGGCCCATTTTACATCCAAATCATCAATCGAAGTTATCGGCGAAGATGAAGAACGCATTACATTCACTGCAGATCGGTTTTTAATCGCCACTGGCACGGTACCATTTCGCCCCGATTATATCCCATTCAACGGCAGCACCGTTTTAGACAGCGACGATGTAATCGAGCTGAAACGCCTTCCACGGAGCATGATTGTTATCGGTGCAGGCGTGATTGGTGTGGAATACGCCACCATGATGCAGGCCTTGGACGTTAAAGTAACTTTGATCGAGCCGCGAAAGACTTTTCTGGATTTCATCGACTCCACCCTTATCCAAGATTTTTCTCATGAAATCAGGGATATGGGGCTTGACCTTCGTCTGGGGTGCAAGGTCACATCCGTGGTCGATGAAGGCGATCAAATTGTGGTTCAAACCGATAATGGCCGCCGTGCCTGTGCGGAAATGCTGTTGTTTGCCGCGGGGCGTATGGGTGCCACGCAAAGCTTGAATTTGGCTGCATGTGAATTGGAAACAGACCATCGTGGCCGCATCGAGGTCGCCGAAAAAACCTATCAAACCAAACAACCCCATATTTACGCCACTGGTGATGTGATCGGCTTTCCAAGCCTTGCATCAACATCGCTTTCGCAGGGACGGATTGCATCCTGTCATGCGTTTGGCGAAAAAACCTTGCCTGAATCGCCTTGGTTTCCCTATGGCATTTATTCGGTGCCCGAAATTTCAACCTGCGGCATGTCCGAAGAGGAACTTCAGGAACGTGGCATTCCATATGAGGTTGGTATCGGCAAGTTTCGCGAAACATCGCGGGGCAACATCATGGGGATTGAACATGGCGTGTTAAAAATGCTGGTCAGTTTGAAAACACGGCGCATTTTAGGTGTGCAAATCATGGGCGAAGGCGCGACAGAGCTAATTCATATTGGCCAGGCGGTGATGAACCATTCAGGGACGGTGGATTATTTCATCGAAAACACATTTAACTATCCCACCTTGGCAGAGGCCTACAAAGCCGCTGGTTTTGACGCCTGGCAACGTATGCCGAAACCCGAAATGAAATCATGACCAGTGTTTATGTCGATGCGGATGCTTGCCCCGTGAAAGACGAGGTCGTGCGCGTGGCGGAACGACACAAATGCAAAGTGTTCATCGTATCAAACGGCGGTTTGCGCCCCAACCCACATCCGTTGGTGGAAAATATTATCGTTCCCGATGGTCCCGATATTGCCGATATGTGGATTGCAGATCGCGCAAAATTGGGCGATGTGGTGATCACAGGTGATATTCCATTAGCGGCAAAAACAGTGGCCAGTGGTGCGCGAACCATTCGTCATAATGGTGATATGTTTACATCAGCAAACATCGGTAACCAATTGGCAACACGTGATTTAATGGCAGATGTACGCGCCGCAGATCCATTTCATCGCGGCGGTGGAAAACCGTTTTCCAAGACCGATCGTTCCAATTTTCTCAACAGCCTAGAGCGCGAAATTCGCGCCGCCCAAAAGGAGGCAACCCCATGATTACGGCCGTAATATTTGATATCGGAAATGTTCTGATCGAGTGGCAGCCAGAACGGCTCTATGATGCAGTGATTGGATCTGATCGCCGCAAAGAAATGTTCGCCGAAGTCGATCTGCATGGCATGAACGATAGCATTGATCGTGGCGCACCCTTTAAGGAAACCATTTATGATTTCGCCGATAAAAACCCAAAATGGCGCGATGAAATTCGCATGTGGCATGACCGTTGGATTGAAATGGCAGCACCCGTTATCCCCCAATCCATCAGCTTGCTTCGCACGTTAAGGTCAAAGGATATCCCTGTGTTTGCATTGACAAATTTTGGCATTCAAAGCTTTGATTACGCTGAAACAGTGTACGATATTTTAGGCGAATTTGACCAACGATATGTATCGGGTCATATGGGCGTAATTAAGCCAGATGCGTTAATCTATGAAATGGTCGAAGAACGATGTGGGCACCCACCCGAAAATCTGTTGTTCACAGATGATCGCGCGGACAATATCGAAATGGCATCATCACGCGGATGGAATACGCATCTTTTCACATCACCGCAGGGCTGGGCGGATTGTTTGGTTGAACACGGGCTGTTAACCAAGGCCGAGGCAACAGTTTAACGATGACACATATTCCATTGATATCATTCGATGAAATGGACAAACACCTGTCGTGGAAAGCCATGGCAGAGGCCATTCGTGCAGGTCACGATTTGCCCAAGGCACAGTTGCAGGATGTGTTTATTCGCCGTGATTCTGACACGCTTTTGAATCGTAGCGCATGGGTCGATGGATTAGGCGTTGCAGTTAAGGCCGCAACCGTATTTCCCAAATCTGATCCATCTGTGGATGGTGGTATGTTGGTGTTTGATGATGACTCCGGCGCATTGCAAGCGGTTGTAGATTTCAAACTTGTCACCAAATGGAAAACCGTCGCCGACAGCATGTTAGGGGCAAGCCTGTTGGCGCGGCCTAAAAGCAAACGTTTGTTGGTTGTGGGTGCCGGAACGGTCGCAGAAAATCTTATCAGCGCCTATCAATCGTTTTTCGATCTTGATCATATTTCCGTTTGGAGCCGCACCGAAAAATCTGCGCAAAAATTGGCGGCGAAAACAAATACAACGCCCATTACGGATTTGGAATCGGCCGCAATAGATGCGGATATCATAAGCTGTGCCACGATGGCGACGGAACCTGTTGTTTCTGGGGATTGGCTGCAAGCTGGACAGCATATTGATCTGATCGGCGCCTATCGCGGCGATATGCGCGAAGTTGATGATGCCGCCCTAACTCGCGCCCGCATTTTTGTGGATTCTCGCGACACAACGATTGATCATATTGGCGAGTTGAAAATTCCAATTTCCCAAGGCGTAATCACCGCGAATGACATCATCGCCGATTATTACGATATTCCCATGGGTAAATTTGCACGCAATTCAGATGATGAAATCACCCTTTTCAAAAACGGGGGTGGTGCGCATATGGATTTGATGATTGCCAAAGCGATTATCGCGCTTTGGCAAAACATTAATGCGGCTGGGCAGATTCATCAGGAGTGATAATCTCTGCATCTGGTACGTCTGTATCTGGCTGTTTTTCAGCCTCGCCCGTTAACATACCCGCGGTAAAGCCGAGCATCGCCGTGCTGCTTTGCAAGTCAGCGCTGGTTGGGGGAACCTTCCATTCCAAAGTGTCAAACCCAGCACAATTTTCGCAGCGCGGTGTCCATGCGGCGTGGATGTTGGAACAGTTTCCACATACCCACTGTGGCCCACGTGGTGCATCAAGCGCCTTGTTCAGCCAACCGCGAACAACTTGTTCGGATGCTCCTTCGCCTTTTTCAATCGCGGCCATGATTGTCAGCGAACGTGTGGTTGGTTCTGACTGTGCCAGTTCACGCGCTGCGCGACGTGCGGCGGGGAAATCTTCGTCTGCAAGGGCGAGCTCTGCCTTGAGCAGTTTTGTTTCGCTATTTTCAGGATGCTGTTTGGTTAACACCGCGAAACGTTTCAATCGCGCAGTTGGTGTTTCGTTTGGTTCAACCTCTGCCAATGCAGCCGCAAGATCGGGATGTGGGTTTGCGCCCCACGCCTTTTTCAACACCGCCGTTGCCGCACGATTGTTGTTGTTAAGCATGTGCATTTCCGATGCCAATACGGCCGCAGGCACCAATGCGGGCGAAAGCTTGTTCGCATTAAGCGCTGCATCTTTACCCGCCTCGATATCACCAGCGTCCAGCATTTGACGCGCATCGGCAAGGGCAACAACAGCCTCGCGGCGTTTACCAACATCTTTGGGCAGGTTGTTTGTCCGCACCTTGGCCTCGATCGTTTTTTGCGCACCTTGCCATTCGGATTTTTCCGTTTGCAAATCAAACAATGTTTGCAATGTCGCCCCGTGATTAGGGCGCAGCGCAAATGCTTTTTCTGCCAATTTTAACGCGGTATCCGTATCGCCATCTGCCAATTTTTGTTTCATAATCCCATGCACACCAACAAAGCGCGTGCGATCATTATCCAACAATTGTTTATAATATTTCATCGCGCGATCCGTATCGCCGTTCAATTCGGCGGCTTGGGCGCTGATTAAATTTGTAAGCTCTGGTTTATCCAAATACCGTTCTGCGGTGGCAATTTGTTTAATGGCTGTGCGTCCTTCGCCAGCGGCCATTGCAACCATGCCATCGGTCAGGGCATCAAACCCGCGTTTTTCTTTGTTTCGACCAAAATATCGTGTGATCGCAGTTTCGTCGCCATTGAAAAATTTGAAGATCGAAATTGCCAAACCCACCAAAAATTCAGTGACCCATAATGCCGCGATAAACAACACAATCGCCAAAACAGCCTGCATCGGTGAAATGCTAATTTCTTGATCACCAAATTGGATATTCACAGATCCGCCCGTGTCAATAATTTGACCTGCACCAAATGTAATTGCCGCGATGACAACAACGAAAAGGACGATTTTAATAAGAGACCAAAGCATAAAAAATTCCTTTTCGATTAACGATCAAATGAGGCAGCAATGGATTGCAACGCAGTTTGCGCATCCGCACGCGCCGTTGCATTCCCTGTCCATTCAGACATAGCAGATTTTGCACCATCATTCAGCGCGGATAGCTCGGCCAATGCGCCTGACAAATTATTTTCATCCAGCGCACCTTGTACGCGTGATAAGATCGCGTCGGTATCATCGCCCGCTTTTGGTTTTAATGAACGCACGGTGACTTGGGATTTGAAAAACGATGAGATTTTTCCGCCCACACTATCCGCTTGCTCTGATGCAATTGATGCCTTGAGTGCCGCATGTGCCGCTGGTGAAAAACTTGATTTCAGCTCTGCCATTGGCATGACGCCAGATTGTGCACTATCAGAAAGTGTGGCTGGTATTTCCACGCCATTATTTCCCAGATGCGTCAAAACGCTTTCAAAACTTGCCCCTGATTCAAGCGCGGTTGAAAGATCGCTAATCGCTTTCTTAACCTCTGCATTGGCCACACGCGCATTTGCTGTTTCGGTCACAGCGGCAATTTTGGTTTCCGCTTCTTGTACCTTTCGCTCAGAGCTTACGGATACCTCGTCAATTTTCTGGCTTAACGATCCTTGCTTGGATGACACATCGTTAAGCTCTGCTTTCAACCCTTCGATCGTGGCGGCATAGCTTGCGATTTTGGCGGCGGTGGCGTCATCAACGGTTCCACTGTTCAGATCAACATCCGCCAATTGATCGGTCAATGATGTAAGCTGTGCTGCGACACCTTCCATGCGGGTTTCAATCGATGACAGTCGCGATTCAATATTCGCACTGTCCGCCGCGGCAAGTTTGTCGGCAAATTCCTGGATCGTTGCCGAATTTTTGGCGTCATATTGTGCAAACGCCGCATCAATCGTTGCTTGTGTGTCATCTGCATTGGCAAGATCGTCAAATTTTAAATTCAACTCATCGCGCAGATCGGCGATCTGTTGCGCTGCTCCTGATTGTCCGGGTGCCAAAAATTCAGCAACAGGTGACAGGCCAGCGGGCAAATGTGGCGCAATTTTTGGACCACCCCAAAGCGCGATACCGCCACCAATCGTCAACAATACCAACCCTGTCAGCACCATAGATGACAGGGACGAGCCATGCGCCAATTCTTCGCCGTCATCGATATGATCGTCTTCGAATTCAGCTTCCATTTCGTCTGACGGCGTTTCAATAACGTCATCTTCAACAGTTAGGGTATCTTCAACAGATGAATCTACGGAAGTTTCATCCGTAGTTGTGTCGGTTGTTTTGGAATCTTTATTCGCCACGCTCGATATCCCCTTGATCGTCTGTTCATTTAATATAGGGCGCTTTTACCCCCTATAAAAGGTTTGCAGTGAATTCTATGAGTCGACAAGCAGAGATTACGTCATTTACCTGCGGTATATGCGCCTGACACCAATGATAACATGCCTGCGCGATTGGGTGATTTGGCAATTTGAACATAGCAATTGGGCATATCAGATAATAGCGCTGCGACCTGATCGCTGATGCATGGTAAAATCAAATTTCGCGGTTTGATTTGCTGTAATTGCGCACGCAATATGTTCGCGCCATTGGTTGAAAAAACAGGAATAACGCATTGTTCAGAATGTATAATATTGCGAACACCGCTTAAAAAATCCACCGGAATTTGACGATAGGAAGCATATGCATCACAGGCAATTCCACGGCGCTCTAGATTTGCGCATAAATCAAACGATATTTGTTCGCCATGAACATAACAAACAGGCCCATCCGTAATCATTTCCGCCATCGCCGCGCCATCACCCGATCCTTGGGTGACAAAAAAACCAGCAGCACGTGCGCGCGTTGCAGTTGCGTCATTCACGCAATATGCGTGATTGCCAGAAACACGATGTGCACGCAGATAAGCGTCAACACCGTTGGCTGATGTGAACGAAAAAATGCGATTCTCGGGCGGCGGGAGAGTAACTGGTAAAAACGCAATTTCCACAAGTGGTGCATATTCCACCGCTACATCATCACAAATTTCGCGTAACGCATCTATGAAATCGCGTGCCTGTCCCATCGGGCGCGTCATGATCAAAACTGGTTTTGGTGACTTCATGGTTGCTTTACGTTGAATGGATCGTTCTGGGGTGATACCCCGTTATGGAATATGAACATGCAATGGGCCAATTGGCAATGGAACAGAACACCACCATCCTTGGAATCGAAAGCAGCTGTGACGATACAGCCGCTGCGATATTGCAACAAAGCAATGGCAAGGGCGTTATTTTATCATCTGTTGTTTCTGGCCAAGAAGACCTGCATGCCGCATTTGGTGGTGTGGTTCCCGAAATCGCCGCGCGTGCACATGTGGAACGTTTGGATTTATGCGTTGAAAAGGCAATTGCCGATGCCCAAATTTCGCTATCAGAAATTGACGCAATCGCGGTGACGGCAGGGCCGGGGTTAATCGGTGGAGTCATCAGCGGCGTCATGTGCGCCAAGGGATTGGCAGCGGGGTTAAACAAACCCCTGATCGGGGTGAACCACTTGGCTGGGCACGCATTAACACCACGCATGACAGATGGCATCGCATACCCATATTTAATGCTATTGGTCAGCGGCGGACATTGCCAATTTTTGGCAGTGCAAAGTGTCGAAAAATTCACGCGCTTGGGTGGCACAATTGATGATGCACCTGGCGAAGCATTCGACAAAACGGCCAAGCTATTGGCGCTTGGTTATCCCGGTGGGCCGTTGGTGGAAAAGGCCGCACTTGCAGGTGATCCCGCCAGATTCAAATTTCCACGCCCATTGTTGGATCGCGCGGGCTGCGACATGTCTTTTTCGGGTTTAAAAACCGCATTGCGCCGAGCACGCGATCAAATCGTTTCGGAAAAAGGTGGGATCAGCAAACAAGATCGATCCGATCTTTGTGCCAGTTTTCAAATGGCGGCTGCTGATACATTGGCGGAAAAAACACGACGTGCCTGTTTGGCATTTTTGGATTTGTCCAAAGCCCATTCACCAACAATTGCCGTTGCCGGCGGTGTTGCCGCAAATGGAGTTATTCGCGGCAAACTGGAACAAGTCGCAAAAGATGCAGGGTTCGATTTTCTCGCACCACCGATGAAATATTGCACCGATAATGCCGCGATGATCGCATGGGCAGGATTGGAAAGATTCAATGCTGGATATAGCGATGACATGACCCTTGCCGCACGTCCCCGCTGGCCGTTAGATCAATCAGCCGCACCAATGCTGGGATCGGGCAAAAAGGGGGCAAAGGCATGAATAATATCGGTGTGATCGGTGCAGGCGCATTTGGCACAGCATTGGCATGCGTGTTTGCCAACGGGGGCAATCACGTCACCTTGTGGGGGCGCGATCAGGCCAAAATGAATGCAATGGCCCAGTTGGGTGTGAATTCGGATTACCTGCCAGATTTACCACTGCCAAACGGTTTATTACCCACATCGGATTTTTCGCGCCTACTGGATATGGATGCCATTTTGATGGTTGTACCAGCCCAACATTTACGCGGTTTATTGGCACAATTAGATTTTACAAAAATACCCTGTCCGATCATTTTTTGCGCCAAGGGCATTGAATCTGAAAGCGGAAAATTACAAACCGAAATCGGCAACGCGTTTTTACCAGATCACGATATTGCAGTGATCACAGGGCCTGGATTTGCACAAGAAATCGCGGGTGGAAAACCAACCGCGCTCACCATCGCCAGCGATAATCCCGTGCTTGGTGAACGATTGCAAGAAATGTTATCCACCCCAAGTTTGCGATTATATTTATCCAACGATATGCGTGGTGCACAACTGGGTGGTGCTTTGAAAAACGTGTTGGCAATTGCATGTGGAATTGTCGCGGGCAGCGGCCTTGGCCAGAGCGCACAGGCCGCCTTGATGACACGTGGATTTGCAGAAACCTCGCGGTTGGGGCTTGCCATGGGGGCGAAAATTGAAACGCTTTCTGGGCTATCTGGATTTGGGGATTTGGTTTTAACCTGTACGTCCAAACAATCGCGCAATTTTTCGTTTGGTCATACGCTGGGGCGCACCGGAGCGTTTTCCACGGGTAAAACATACGAAGGTGTTGCAACGGCAAAGGCTTGTTTAAAACTAGCGCAACAATTCAACGTCGAAATGCCCATCGCACAAACCGTTGCAGATATTTTAGACGGGCAATTGGATGTACCAACTGCGTTGACATCATTGATGTCTCGTCCGCTAAAATCAGAATTTTAGATAACGCGCAAAATTACAAAGCCCTAGATTTTTCGCTTTTCTCACTGCATAATTTTCACATTTAGGGAGGATATCATGCAATTCATCGCCGTTATAATCGCCGCTATCGCTAGTTTTGGGTTCGGAGCGATCTGGTACATGAGCCTTGCCAAACCGTGGATGGCCGCCGCCGGTGTTAGCGAAGAACAGGTTAAGGCCGGTGCGGGGCCAGCGCCCTATATCATCGCGTTTATCAGCGCCATTTTGGTTGCTGGCATGATGCGCCATATTTTCGCTAGCAGCGGCATCGACACGGGTGGCAAAGGATTGATAAGCGGGCTTGGCATTGGGTTGTTTATGGCATCACCATGGCTGGCAACCTGTTATTCATTCGGAATGCGTTCCAGAAAATTAATCGCAATTGATACAGGTTACATCACATTTGGCAGCGCTATCATGGGATTAATTCTGGGGCTGTTTTAACGACAACTGTTCCAGCGTCCTTGATCAAAATGAAAATGATCTTTGTGAAGGGCATTATAATCTGGGCTCAGGGTCACATTAAACCAATCACAAGCGCCATCACGAATGGAGCGTAAAAATATCGCTTTGTTCGATTGATCATCCCAATCAGATAAAACAGAAACTTTCTGACCATCCGCCAAAACAAACCCTGCGATATCCACCGCATTCGCGCTGGCGTGTTCGCTCATGCGGCGGCGCTGACCATTTGTTGTGCGTATAGGGCGGCATGAATAACTGGAAAAATGTTCTACACGCGCCACCGATTGCCCCAAATGTTCAAAAGCGGCGGATTGTAGCGCATGGCGTTCCCACAACGCCAATCGCAACGCAATTTCACATTTTGTTTCCATTGGCGCGATTGATGATTGTCCAACTTCGCGCAATTCAACACGGTTTTTAATGTGGCAATTTTGTTCATCAATGCGATCATTCATATTGCGAAAATTTACATCCAATTGCGCCAACAAAGTGCTACATTGTGCGGGGTTTTTTAGCGCGCGGCGCAATTTATAATCTGTAAACCGCGTATGTTTGGCCATCGGGTCAAATGGGCTAACCGGGTTCCATTCATCTGGCAGTGGGGAATTGGGCAGATAAATCAAGCCGGCAATCACCCCGCCCCACAACAGGCAAAGTGATATCACCACCCCATTCAACCATCGCAAAAACCGCATTTGACCTGCCTAAATTTGACGCTGCACCGAACATCCATTTGAAAGAATATTCAATGCCAAAGAAAAGGGAAGCTCCATAGCGGAACCTCCCTTACCCCACAGCCCAAAACGGGTGCTCACCAATTTTGCATGATGGGATATAGATATGATTGTTTTAACATTGCAAATTTTGTTTGTGAATAAATTAAGATAATTCAGCTTCTTAACCATCACTTCAAAAATAAAAGGGGCGCACATGCACCCCTTTTCGAAACTGATATTTTTGGTCAAATCAACCGTAAACAGATTCTTTGCCAAAATGTTTTGTCAGCATGTAATAGACAACTGCGCGGTATTTTGAACGTTCTGAACGGCCATATGTATCCATGGCTTGATTGATCGCATCCATCAATGCAGGACTGTCAGCCAAACCCAATTTTTTGATCAAAAAATTGTTTTTCACTGTTTCAAGTTCGGCTTCTTGAGTAGCCGCAACAGTGGATGCATCTTTGTTGTAAATTGCTGGCCCACAACCGATGGTTACTTTTGTCAACAGATCCATATCTGGTGACATGCCACATTTATTTTTCAAATCGTCTGCGTATACCGCGATCAAATCGTCTCTTTTGCCCATGAAATTGCTCCTTGTTTTCAAAGCAGGTTATTAATTTCAGCAACAGATAATCGAACTCTGCCACCTCCCGTGGGTTAAAGATAGGGTATGTTGCAGCCCAAAAAAAGAGGCAAGATGCAGAAACATCTTTTCTTTGGTTAGTTATTTAATATCTCTATGATTGCATGCCCCATTTGTGGGCTGATCCATTGTTGAGATTTCCAAACTTTTCCAGATGCTTGGCTGATCCAATAGCGGTTTTTAAACGCGTGTGTTGGGCTTTTGCAGAATTCTTCAACACGTGTGAGCGTATAGTTTTTCTCTACAATCGTAATCGTGTCGCTGGTTTGCCCTTCAAATTCACAGCTAAATTGAATTTCTGCCAGATGATTTTCAGGAGTGAGATAACGATAGGTCCGCATTTTTTGACCAGACGTTCCCATTGCCATGAGATCATATTCCAACCCACGGGTCGCAACCAGTTTATTGTTTCTGATGGTAAAGGTTTTCCCACCTTTGTTCAAAAATGTTCGATTGGAGCCATTTTGCGATACCATCGTAAACAAAGATTTCACACCCGCTTTGGGCACCGAAATCTGAGCAATACTTTGTTTTACATTTGCAATGCTTGCACGGCTAAGCGGTTTTGGTTTGACGCCTGATCGTTTCGCCTTACGCTCGGCAATCATTTGTTTCGCGGTGTCGCTCATCAATCCGCCACCAGCCACGTTATTTTCGCTGCTACATGCGCCAAGGCTTAATACAATGGCAACCCCAATTGATAGGCCGATTAATTTCATCGCCAAAACCTTCCCCAAGAACCTGATACTGCATTTGTGTGATAGTCTTTCACAATCGGATATAATCGGTTCTCCACATTAAGCCGCGCACCACCATCACGCGTTAATGATGTCAGCGTGTTGTTCACAGTTTTCTTGCTTGATGTACCAATCGCCCATGAAAGCGGAATTTCCATACGCACACCTTTGTCAAAACTGCCTTCGCCAAAATCTTCTGCTGGAACATCTGTCAGGGTCGCATAGGCACCGACTTTCCAGCCATTGTCAAAGGTGCGATCAATTGAGAATGTTGCGCCAACATCACCCGCCAAATAGCGCCCCGCATCCAATTGCAACGCAAATCCGTTATTCATGTCCAAATAGCCAGAGACATGCCCAGTCACGACCGAATAATCGCGAAAACCCAAGCGCATATCAAAATCACGCTGTTTGACATAATTGATTTCGGCGCCCAGCCCCCAGTTTTGTTCAACAGGTTTATACAAAACCTCTGCCGAGACGCCGCCGTACATTTTTTCCAAATAACCGGCCGAAACACGGCCATAAACCGCTGGGGATAGTTTGAACAAATAATCCGCCGTTAAACGATCCAAAGATGGATCACCCTGACGATTGTATTGGCCGATATCCGTACGCACGGCGGGCAGATTGCTTTCACTTGGAGAAGGTTCAAAATCGTTTTTAATGAGCTTTTTGGAAATAGACCCGCTGATAGAAAACCCCGGTGATATGTCCAAATCGCCTCGCAGACGCAAACCACCAGTAATTGCAAATGGGTCGTCAGAATCAAAAACCTTGATCGAAACATATGGTGCAAGCGACCAAGTAAAATCTGGGTATAGTTCGGGATCCAACTCACCAATTGACGGCAGCTTTCGCGCATCGCTTAAATCAAATGCGCGCGCGCTTTTGACAATACCATTTGGATCGTTTTCAAATTTTTCCAACTGATCGCGATTGATCGTCATTGAGGCCACAGGCAAGCCTTGTTCAACAGGTGTGATAACAAACGTATCAACGGAATCTGGCATGACAAATGCCATGGCGCGTGCCGCACGGCCATACGCCTGTGCGGTTGTAATATAGCGTTCATTACGTACGCGCAATTCTGCACGATTTGCGCTGAGCGCCAGTGACTCTACAACCAAACCCTCTTTGTTTAGCAAAGTGTTTAACTGTTTGCGCCCCTTGGCATTGATATTGTCAACGCTTTGCCAATCTGTAGATCGATCCACAGGTCGCGCACGCGGTGTTATTGGAAGTGGTGCGGAATCACGAATGCCACGACCACCCGTTTTGGGGTTAAGTGATGTGGTAAATCGCAAGCCAACTTCGGATCCGTACATGTAATACAGGCCAACGCTGTAGGAGCTATTGCGCGAATATTCCAAACCAAAATTGAGTGGCGATTTGCGATCAAAGGTAATTTCAGATCGACGATTTGGAAAATTTTCGTCGCGATCAAGCGTGTTTTCAATCGCATATTTGTCAGACGAATATTCAACCTTCGCACGCAGCCCCTTTACAGGAGTTTGCCACTCAACACCGCCAAAAAAACCAGCGGGTCCGCTAAACCAATCGTCGATGGATGGTTTCCCGCCCAAGTTTCCTTCGCGATAAACTTGGATGTCATCGCTATTGGAAAAGCGCCCCCAACCAACACCGCCTGTGACCTTTAGCTTGGGCGTGATGTTTTTTGTGGCGACGATATACTGACCAGAATAAATTCCTGTTCCCATAAAATCGCGCAAACCAATGGCGAGAGCAGGGCGAAATTCAGTTTCATCAAGCAAGCGATATTGGAAATCAAAGCTACGATCATATGTTTCGTTATCAAACACCCAGTTATCAATTTTGGTGTATCGAAAGGTGCCCGATAATCGTGGCGTCACCTGAAATGTGAAGGTACCGCGAACAGATCCTGCAAAACTGGAAATTGTGGTGGAAAATTCAGCATCTGGCTGGCTCTCTGCCGATGGCATATCAATCAAGCCAGAGGTTCCAAACATATTCATCGACGGTCCAAATGACAGGGACTGCGCCGAAATGGCCGATGCGCTGACAGTTAGCATCAACGTTGAAATACACCGCAAACGATGTTGGAATTTACTGGCTCTGCCCACTGAACTGCCCCTTCACTTTCGCGATCTTTTGTTGGTTATAACAATAGCATCACCAAAAGCGAAAGTTAAATCGTTGTCCGATAAATTGTGAGCGGTTAAGCGTTACAATACGTGTTGCTGCTTTTGCCAAGCATAAGCATCCCGTAGCGCAACAATAGCTGCGCCAAACAAAAGGGTGATCAACATCGCGATCCCCGTTTTCATCAAAACCCCATATCCAAGTTTTGCACCGTGATTAGCAACGGACAAAATACGGCTTTCGTTCAAGTTGCGATCGTAAACATCTGACATTTGTCGAAACTGTAACAACGCCTGATCATGCAACAGTGAATCTGTGTCGACTTGTCTGTTCAATTCTTGCAGCGTTTCCAAATCGGATGCATATTTTTTGATTTTCTGCGCTAATTGGTTTTCCGCAAATATCAATGAATCGCGTTGCTGTTTGTTGCGCATCTGATCTTTGGTTAGTGCATTATCCTGTAATGATTTCACTTCTTTCAATTTCAAGCGCAGCGCTTCGTCATCCCCAAGATCAGTTGCGGTTTTTGCAGTATGAAATGTGGCGCCATCATCCGCAGGAAACCCTTTGAAATTCACAATCTTGAATTCCCCAGACGCCTGAGTAATCTGCGCGATGCGTTGGCGCGTTTGTGTCATTTGTAAATACAAACGATCCAATTCTTGGGGCAATGATGCATGGGTATTTTGTTTAAATTTGCGCAAATTTTCCAATGAAACGTTCAGGCGGTTTTTGCTCTGCGCGACGCGTTGTGACAAATGTTGCATTCGTGTTTCAGCAACAAAATTGCGATGCTCCATCTGGCGTTCGGTGTATATTTTCACAAGTTCATTCGCCAAATTAATCGCGTTTTCTGCATCACGCGCCGATGCTGAAACCTCGATAATATAGGAATGGCGAATATTTTTAACACTGATTTTGCGCGCCAAATGATCGACAATTTTTTCAGGATCTTCGATTTTCGCATATTCCGTAAATGATGCGACATGCAAACGTTTTGCCAATTCAGCAAGCAAATCACGCGATGTCAGTACCGCCAGCTGTGTATTCGCCGCATATTCCAAAGACGCCGCCGCACCCGTCGCCACAGTTTCACCGCCATCATTTTGGCCCAGTGAAATAACAATCGCAGATTTCGCCTGATACCAATTTGGCGAAAAATAAGTGAAATAAATCGCGGCCATAACGCCGGCGATCAAACCAAGCGCAGCCAAAAACATTTTGGCCCGCCACAATATTGCAGCAAGATGAAATATATTTATATCACGCGACATGGGCACACCATTTTGCGGTGCGGTTAACAATCCATTCTGCAATTTATTGATCTTTCATGGTTCGACCAGTTTCGAATTCGCTGGCCAAACCATTTACGATTTTAATTAAATTTTTGTTAACTTCGAAACGATGACTAGTTCGCCAAAGCAATCGTAATATCATGCGCCGTCTGGCAAATAATTGGCGCAAGCTCTTCTTCGACGCGCTCTACCGTCCAGTTTGGCATGGTTACGCAAATGTTGATTGCCCCGACACCTTGCCGTCCCGGGCCATAAATCGGTGCGCCGACAGATATTTCACCGATAATGCATTCCTGAACAGCGATGGTATATCCTTTGTCCGACACTTCGTTGATCCGACGCAATATTTCCGCAGGGTCAGTCACGGTATGGGGCGTGAGATTACGAATATCAGATTCTTTTAAAATTTTGGCACGATCTTTGTCGGGTAGAGTTGATAAATATGCGCGCCCACTCGCCGTGCAAAACATCGGTGCACGCCCGCCGATGATCGGGTTCACAATGGGGGAATGAAAGCTGGGCAGGCGAGAGACGTAAATCACATCTTGTTCCATTGGAAGCGCAAGGTTCACCGCCTGTCCACAGATTTCACGTGCACGCAACAAATAAGGTGCCGCCAGTGTGTTCGTCGGATCAGACCGTAAAAACGTATAGGAAAATTCCAGTAATTTTGCAGAAGGAAACATACGACGGCTACCCTCTTCGCGTTCGAGATATCCCATTTCAACCAAGGTATAACAAAACCGTTGTGCCGCGCTTTTGCCCAGCCCTGTTTTCAATGCAACTTCGGTCAGGCTCAGCGGTTTTTTTGATTGATGAAAGGCGTGCAATACAAAGAAGCACTTTTCAACCGATCCAACAAACAGCGAGCTACGGTTATCTTCGGCACTGGGTTTTTTTCCATTATGTGTGAGCAATTCCGCCGCATTTGTCATCACTATCATCCCCCCGCACGAAATAATTCGAAATTCCGTTTGCAAATCTAAATCTTCTGGATACAGTTTGTACTGTAATTTGACACAAAGTATTGCAATATAATACTTGGTGTCAATTTAAAATACGCTGGATTGATGATGCAACAGAAAGCCAAAACACGTTATGATTGTAATTTCTGTTCTAGGGTCGTCGTATCCACCGCATGAAAAATAGTGCAAACCACCAAAAGCAGTGTACGATCAAACCAGAATGAAAAATTCAATCTTAGCTGCAATCCAACATGAATGAAGGGAGACTTAAGATGAAAACCAACTTATTTATATCCGCCGCGGCCTGTGCGCTTTTGGCGATGCCCACGATGGCGGCAACGCCAATGGAGGGCGAAAAGCTCGCTGCAGAACAAGTTTACACATACCGCCTGCTTGACGATATCAAATCTTTCGATCCGCAGATCAACACCGATGTTGAAGGATCTGAAATCATGCGTGACCTGTTTGAGGGTCTGATGAACGAAGACGCAACAGGTGGTTTGGTTCCAGGTGCCGCTGAAAGCTATACCGTAAGCGATGACAAACTGACCTACACATTCAATTTGCGCGATGCGAAATGGTCAAATGGCGATCCCGTTACGGCCAATGATTTCGTTTATGCATGGCGTCGTTTAGTCGATCCTGCAACCGCATCTGAATATGCATGGTATATGGAATTGATGGGTGTGAAAAACGCCAGCAAAGTTGTGAAAGGCGAAGTTGCCCCAGATCAGCTTGGCGTACGCGCAGTTGATGACAAAACATTCGAAGTCACAATCGACACGGCATTACCTTATTTTGCCGCCATGACAGTTCACGGTTCAACATTTCCAGTAAACCAAAAGGTTGTGGAAACACATGGTTCCGAATGGACAAAACCGGGCAATCTGGTGGGTAATGGTGCATATGTATTAACCGAATACCGTTCAGGAGAACGCGTGGTGCGTGAACGCAATCCAATGTATTGGGATGATGCAAACACGATCATCGAAAAAACTGTTGGCTTGATTGTGAATGATGAAAACATCGCGCTCACACGTTATTTGGCAGGTGAAATGGATCAAACGGATATTCCCGCCGGTCAATATCCACGCCTGAAAGCGGAACTTCCAGATGATACATATTCATATCCACGCTCGTGTTCGTATATCTATTGGTTCAACCAAGGCGAAAAAGGCAACCCAGCCTTGAAAGACGCGCGCGTACGCAAAGCGTTGTCATACACAATTGATCGCGAAGTCGTCGTTGATCGCATCCTTCAAGGTGGCCAATATCAATCATATAACTTTACCCATCAAAAAACCGCTGGGTTCGAATTGCCAGAAATTGATTATGCAAGCTGGACACAAGCCGAACGCGATGCAAAAGCCAAAGAATTATTGGCAGAGGCAGGATATGGCCCTGATAATCCGCTCAGCGTGAAAATTTCCTATAACACAGACGAAGCGCATAAAAAAATCGCTATCGCTGTGTCACAGTTTTGGAAACAAAAACTGGGTGTGAATACGGAACTGGCAAATTCAGAATGGAAAGTTCACACAACCAATATGCAAAATGGCGATTATGAAATCGCGCGTTACGCATGGTGTGGTGATTATAACGAAGCATCGACATATCTTGATCTGATGACATCATATTCAGGCCATAACGTTTCTGGCTGGAGCGATCCAGAATATGACAAGTTGATGAAAGATTCCAAAACCATGGCGGATCCAAATCCGAACTATGCCGCCGGTGAACAACTGTTGGCCGATAACATGGTGTTTGCGCCAATCTATCAATACACGGGCATCATTATGCTCAAGCCAGAAGTAAAAGGTTTCCCAATCGATAACCTGATGCAAAACTGGTATTCGCGTGAACTGTACATCGTAGAAAAATAATCATATGTGGGGCGGCGCAAACGCGGCGCCCCATCATTTCTGCGATAGGTACACTCCATGTTGAACTATATTATCAAACGGCTGGCGATTGCCGTTCCCACGATCCTCGTATTGATCGTATTTTCGTTTTTGTTGATGCATGCCGCGCCTGGTGGACCATTCACATCAGAACGCGCCGTTCCCCCTGAAATTTTGGCTAATCTAGAGGCAAAATACGGCCTCGATCAGCCGCTTTATATGCAAATCTGGACCTATATTAAAAACGTTGTGTTCCATTTCGATTTTGGTCCGTCATTTACATACAAAGACCGCACGGTGAATGAAATCATTGCCCAAGGTTTTCCAATCACGCTCACCTATGGTTCTGTTGCATTCGTTTTCGCCGTGATCGTTGGCGTATCGCTTGGCGTGGCGGCGGCGATTTACCACAATAGCTGGCTTGATTATTTGGCCGTGGGTATTTCCATTGGCGCACAGGTATTGCCCAACTTTGTTATGGCGCCGATCTTGGTATTGATCTTTACGCTTTGGCTTGGTTGGTTGCCTGGTGGTGGCTGGGAAAACGGCGAGGTTAAATTCCTCATCATGCCTGTGATCGCTCTTTCGACCAGCTTTATGGCGTCAATCGCGCGTATCATGCGATCATCAATGTTAGAAGTGATGAACGCCAATCACATCCGCACCGCACGTGCCAAAGGGTTGCCAACACGCCAAATCATTTTTCGCCATGCACTAAAACCTGCGATGTTACCCGTTGTGTCATATCTGGGCCCTGCATTTGTCAGCATGATCACGGGTTCCGTGGTGATTGATATGTTCTTTTCCACAGGTGGCATTGGTCTGTTCTTTGTGAATGCGGCATTAAACCGTGATTATTCCGTGATGATGGGGATCACGATTTTGATCGGGGTTCTCACCATTCTTTTCAACCTTGTGGTCGATATCATCTATGCATGGATCGATCCGAAAATTCGGTATTAAACATATGTTGATCGAACAAGATAAAATGGAAAATCTCGCCGATGCATTGGTTGCCGCAGAAGTTAAGGGGCGATCACCATGGGTGGATGCACGCAAACGATTTTTCAACAACAAGGCCGCCGTGGCGGGATTGATCGTGCTGATATGTGTTGGGTTGTTTGCATTTCTGGGCGGATATTTCGCAAAATTTAGCAATGATGAAATTGACTTTATGGTCATCGGACAGGTCGCCCAATTGGGCGGGCCATCCATTTCATCGGGGCATTATTTTGGCACCGATGATTTGGGCCGCGATATGTTTGCCCGCGTGGTGCAAGGTACACAAATTTCCCTGATGGTTGGTGTTGTTGGCGCGGCAATCGCGGTGATTGCGGGTACACTTTATGGTGCAACGGCGGGATATGTTGGCGGGCGGATTGATAATATCATGATGCGCATCGTCGATATCTTGATGGCGATCCCATATATGTTCGTGTTGATCTTGCTTCTGGTGATTTTTGGGCGCTCGATTTCCATGCTGTTCGTCGGTATTGGGTTGTTGTCTTGGCTGGAAATGTCACGCATTGTGCGCGGCCAAACCCTGACCCTTAAAAACAAAGAATTCATTGAGGCGGCGCAAGCCACGGGTGTGTCCAGCTTCAAAATCATCACCCGCCATATCGTGCCCAATCTGTTGGGCGTGGTTGCGGTTTATGCAACCTTGCTGGTTCCCCTGATGATCCTGACAGAAAGCTTCATTTCATTCCTTGGGCTTGGCGTACAAGAACCGCTAACTTCATGGGGTGCATTGATTTCCGAGGGTGCTGGAACAATGCAATATGGCACGTTGTGGCAACTGGCGTTTCCATTATTTTTCTTTGTGATAACCCTGTTTGGCTTTTATTTTGTTGGTGATGGTCTGCGCGATGCGCTCGACCCAAAGGATCGTTAAAATGGCACTTCTTGATGTTCAAAATCTGTCTGTGTCATTCAATACCAATGATGGTGTTGTGAATGCGGTCAACGATGTGAGCTTTGCCATGGACGCGGGCCAAACCTTGGCCATTGTCGGCGAAAGTGGTTCGGGCAAAAGCCAAACCGCATTCGCGATACTTGGTTTATTGGCGCAAAATGGCATGTCATCGGGATCGGTTAAATTTCAAGGCAAAGAAATCTTGAACGCACCGCTGGAAAAGTTAAACAAAATCCGCGCCGCCGATATCGCCATGGTGTTCCAAGATCCAATGACATCGCTCAATCCATATATGCGCGTATCCGATCAAATGGCAGAAGTCTTGATTCACCACAAAGGCATGTCAAAAACCGAGGCGATTGCTGAATCTGTGAAAATGTTGGATGCGGTCAAAATTCCCGATGCGGCGGCACGCGTACGGCTTTACCCCCATGAATTTTCGGGCGGGATGCGCCAACGTGTAATGATCGCAATGTCGTTGTTGTGCAAACCAAAACTGTTGATTGCGGATGAACCCACAACTGCCTTGGATGTAACGGTTCAGGCACAAACGATGACCTTGTTTTCAGAGCTTCAATCCGAATTTGGCATGGGTGTTATTTTGATTACCCATGATCTGGGTGTGGTTGCAGGTTTTTGCGAAGAGGTGATGGTTTTATACGGTGGGCGCGTGATGGAACAAGGGCCAACCGATCCAATTTTCGCAACGCCAAGCCATCCTTACACTCGTGGTTTGCTCAAGGCGATCCCGCGTGTCGATCAACTGAACGCCGAACTTGATACAATTCCTGGAAGCCCGCCGAACATGTTGCAAGCACCTAAAGGGTGCCCGTTCGAACCGCGTTGCCAATATGCCCAAGAGGATTGCGTGCAATCCCTGCGCCCATTGACCGAATTTGCCCCTGCGCGCAAACGCGCCTGTAATCGTGAATTGGAGGAATTGGTATGAGCGATCCATTGCTAAAGGTCGAAAATCTCCGCGTTTCATTTCATATCAAATCCGAAGGCGATATGCCGTGGACAAAACCGCGTGAATTGCACGCCGTTGGCGGTGTTGATTTTGAATTGAAACAGGGTGAAACGCTGGGCATCGTTGGTGAATCGGGGTGTGGGAAATCCACATTGGCACGCGCATTAATTCGTATGGTTCCCGGTTCTGGCAACGTGGTTTGGATGGGTGGCGATAATTTGTTGAATGTCAGCAAATCCAAAATGATGAATTACCGCTCTGAAATTCAGATGGTGTTCCAAGATCCGCTTGCATCGCTAAACCCGCGCATGACCGTGGGACAAATCATCGCCGAACCTTTGCGCACACATCAGCCAAATTTAGGCAATGCAGAGGTAAAGGAACGTGTGAAAAAAATGATGCAACAGGTCAGCCTGTTGCCAAACCAAATCAACCGATACCCACATGAATTTTCAGGCGGGCAATGCCAACGCATCGGCATCGCGCGCGCATTGATCGTGGAACCAAAGTTGATCATTTGCGATGAACCGGTTTCGGCGTTGGACGTTTCCATTCAAGCACAGGTGATAAACTTGTTGATGGAATTGCAGCGTAAAATGGGGCTATCGCTTATTTTCATTGCGCATGATTTATCTGTGGTCAAACACATTTCAAACCGTGTGATGGTTTTATATCTGGGCAAGGTGATGGAAGTGGCGGATCGCAATGATCTCTATGATAATCCGCGCCACCCTTACACACAGGCATTGATTTCCGCTGTGCCAATTCCCGACCCCGAGATTGAACGCAACAAGGAAATCATTCTGATTGATGGCGATTTGCCAAGCCCGCTTGCACCGCCTTCGGGTTGTGTTTTTCGCACACGCTGCCCCAAGGCACAGGCGATATGTGCAACCACACCGCCCGCACTTGACCCACAATCAGATCAGGAAACCCATTTGGTTGCCTGTCATTTTACATAACATCATTCACGGCTTGGGCTAGCGGCGGAACCCGCCAAAATCCCACCATCAATGGTCAGTTCAGCGCCGGTCATATATGCCGCCTCGTCGCTGGCAAGCATGACAGCGATTGCAGCAACCTCGGACGGATCACCAAATCGGCGCATCGGTGTGTCGGCCACAATTGCTTCCGTCCGTTTTTCGCGATCAGGGCCATCGCCCAACATCGGTTCCCACATTGGGGTGAGAACGGCAGCGGGGTGAATGGAATTACATCGGATATTCAACCCCTCTTGCGCACAATAAAGCGCCACTGTTTTCGTGTGATTGCGCACCGCCGCCTTTGATGCCGCATAGGCAGCAGCGGCTGGTATCCCGATCATTCCAGAGCGTGACGATATGTTAATGATCGAACCCGCGCCAGATTTACGCATGGCGCCAATCGCATATCGGCAACCCAAAAATGTACCATCACTATTCACCGCATGAACGGCACGCCAATCTGCAAGGCTTGCGTGTTCTGGATCGTGGGGCACCATGCCCTGTTCAAATCCTGTGATACCCGCGTTATTCACCAACACGTCAATCTGTGGATGGTGTCTGGATAATTGCGCCCAGCCATCTTCGGATGCGACATCCAACTGATAAGCAGTACCACCAATTTTGGTGGCAACATCCGTGGCCGATTGCAAATCAATATCTGTGACAATGACCTTTGCGCCCTCGGCGGCAAACGCATGTGAAATGGCCGCACCAATACCGCGACCCGCGCCGGTAATGACGCATGTTTTATGTGATAGACGTTTCATGAAAACCCCAATGATCAGAGAAACCGCATCCGCGGCAAACAGTAGAATTCGATTTTAGCGTACTGAATTGTTCATCTGACTGATCCTTTGGTTGCGCATAAGGTATCGCAAAACGGGGTAAACTTCAAGATCGCTGGCAATTCACCAAATGATTATCCCACGCCAGCGCATGACGTTTTTTCGCGACCAAATCTCCACCGGTACAGGTATACACGCCACCCCCGCCATCGGTGATTTTGAATCCAGCGCGATCGGTTGCGATCCCACATGCATCGGATCGATGCAGCATGGCGCGCAATCCCACTTCGACATCATAGATTTGCACCTTATTACCACGGGGCGATGTCGCGCCGATCTGTGTTCCATCCCCTGAAAACGCAACGCTGCCGATATAGTTTTTCATCTGACGCAATTGTGCAAACGGCGCGTCGAACAACGTTGCCTCTTTGCCAATTTGATGGGTTCCAACCAGCGGTGGTGTTTCTGTTTCATCACCTTGCCACTGCATCCCAAATGCAACCAAACCATCAGCGCGCACATCCATATGACGGATGGAATTTTTGCGAAAATCATCATCCAATTGCATCTGCGCGATTAAATGACCATCGCGTTTAAGATAGCTGATATTGGGTTGCATATCGTCCAGATTTAAAATCTCTCGGCCATGGTCAGGGTGCGTTTTCAATCCGCCATTGGCAACAACTAGTGTTTGATCATCGGGCATCGTGCAAATTTCATGTGGCCCAATTCCACCCGATGTAATTTCACCAATACGGCGGTAATTTTGTGCACGCGACCAAACTCCGATCACACCCTGCCCATGCTCATAATCATTTTCGGTGGTACATAGATAGGCGCCATTTTCCACAAATGTGCCATGCCCATAAAAATGTCGCCCTGCGGGGGCCTCTAATTTTTTGATCAGATCACCATTGGTGCAATCAATGACCAAGGCAAAATTGCCTGGGCGGCGGGCAAAACCAACAGCCTCTGGCGCGGTGGGATGTGCGCAGGCGGCGTGGCCACGATCAGGCAGCGGGATACGAAAAACCTCGCCACCATTATCATCCAATCCAAAAAGCGCAAATGTTCCGCTTGGCTCTTTCGCGGCGGCCAGCAATGTTGGGTTGCCTGCATCGGCCCATGTCAATCGCGGTGTGGTGCTCGCGCTGATCAACCCTGCCAAAAACAAACGACGATTGGTCATATCAATCCCCATCCAACGCATTAAAGCCAAGATTCACACCAAGATATGTGCCAAGCTCCACGCGCATGGCTTCGTTAACGTTATGAACCATGGTTTGCACTGTCTCAATTTGGAACCGTACCCCTAATTCAGAAACGCTTGCGAATGCGGGATCGTTGATTGTTGGCAAAAACCGTAACAATGCCGCCATTGCTTCGTTCGTTTCAGGAGTAGCATCATCACCCAAAGCGCGGATCATTTCGTCCAAGGCAATTAATGTTGCTTGAATATTTGGCAGTGCTCGCGCCGATCGCCAAGCCTCGGCACGTTTTGGCCGTGGGCGTTGAATCGTGCCAAGAGGGCGGGCAATCCGAGATGTTTCAATAAATTCCAACGCGCCCGACAAAGATGTTAGATATGCCTGTGCAGCCTCTTGTTGGGTGAGGTAAACGGGATTTGTTGCATCACCTGCATCGCGCACTATTTTTGCAAATTCGCTCTTCCAAGCCGCGTTCATGGTCGCTGCTTTGCCTGCAATATCTTGGGTAATGCGATCGACCAGTTTACAAGAATAGGACCCTTCTGAAAATTGAATGAAATCTGGATCAAACAACATCATTTCCAATGCCAAAAACCCATGCGCGGCAATTGATACTGTTGCGAAATCTTCGCCATTTTCTATGGCCTTGTCCTGATCTGTAATCAGGCGCGACAATGCCTTGGTGGTGAAACCTTTTTTATCAGGCCAAAATGCCAAAGCCAAAGCGCCGCCCTGTTGTTCCAACGGGCCAAATGACACGATGCTAGCGCCATTCCATGCATCATATGCACGGTGATAATTCGCAATGATATCGTCCCCCTGACAGGAGGATTGCGCCAAGGTTTGCGCGGCATCATCAAAGCGTTGGTAAAATTCCAATGTTACATCAACACCGTGATCAACCCCGCCGTATACGGGCGTTGCCATCAACAAAATTACCGACAAAAATTTACGCATCATAGGCTCTCAATAAATTTAAGAAGCGCGTCACGATCACTGGTTGATAAATCAATCACACGCTGTTTGGCATGTTCGCCTTCACCGCCATGCCAAAGAATGGCTTCGAGCAAATTTCGCGCGCGCCCATCGTGTAAAAACCGTGTGTGTCCGCTGACTTGTTGCGTTAATCCAATACCCCAAAGCGGTGGAGTGCGCCACTCGTTGCCCGATGCCTCACCAGAAATTGAACCATCCGCCAGACCGTTCCCCATGTCATGTAACAACATATCCGTATAGGGCCAGATCAATTGAAAGCTTTGCGCATCTTGATCGACCAATCGGTTGGTTACAAATTTTGGACGATGACAAGCAGCACAGCCAGATTCATAGAAAACTTGTTTCCCCCGCAACACCACTGGATCATCCACGTCGCGTCGCATAGGCACGCCCAAATTGCGCGCATAAAAATTCACCAAATCCATTGCCTCATCGGATATTTCGACATTCCCGTGTTCTTCGGTGCTGCCGTCTGGGGCTGTGCGACAGGTGTTTTGAAATTCGGTGCAGTCACCCCATCCATCTGGAAACAAAGTGCTGGAAATTCCAATGTCATTTTTGAACGCAGTTGCCGATTGTTCCAAAATTGATGGGCTGGTTGCCTTGAGTCCAAAGCGGCCCAATTCAACATTGCGCGTCATTGCGGACAACACCCAATTGGGACGCCCAGATATTCCATCACCGTTGGAATCTTCTGGATCTGCATGTGCAAGAATATCAGCGGCTGGTATCGCCTCTAACAATCCCAACCCGATCATTTGAGGTGCGATGCGTGGCGCCACAATCGTATCCGGATGCAAATCGCCATAAGCCAAGTTTTTCACGGAATAGGTTGGAAATTGAAGCGTCACAACAACACCATCAGATAGCGTAATATCAATGTCGGAAGTGGTGATTTCGAATTGACCTTCCGCCGCAAGGCCAGGGATTGCGAAATCTTGCAATTGTGACCCGTAAATTGGATCAGGCAGGGATGCCACGTAATCTTTGATTGCATCGGTATCTGGCGTCATCGGCGATGAACGTGACAAATTCATCAGCATCGAAACATGGCTGTCATTTTCACCCACCGGAGGATGCCCACGCCCATCTTTTAGGTGGCAGCGCTGACAAGATCGCGCATTATACAATGGGCCAAGCCCATCAGACGCAAGCGTACTGGATGGGGATGACACCCACAGTTTACGAAACAAGGCATTGCCCAGTTTAAAATCCAATTCATCTTCAAAGCTAAGGTTTGCTGAAAAATCGGAAAATGCATTGCTATCGCTGCGCACCCGCACACTGGCCGCACCTGCAGGGCGAGATTCAAATTGTTCAGATTGCGTGAAATCATGCGTGAGCGCGGTGATATTTGCCACGCGTTCAATTTCGGCATCTGTGCGCGGCACGACAACAAGATTGAACGGTTCATTTGGTTGGGCGTTGACGATACCTGCGTATAAACACAGGCAGATAGCTATCCATTTCATGGGCAATCTCTTGTTCATTTTCGCGTCACTACCACGAAAAAACGGCGCCTAAAAGACGCCGTTAGAAAAGTTGATATTGGATTTACTGAAAAACAGCATCTGGATTATCAAGACTGTCGGAACCTTCAAATTCAATCAAGTCAAGGCCCAGCGCAGTTGTTGCACGTTCAATTGATTTGGTCTGTTTAACTAACCCGTTGACGGCATTCATGATCAACATCTCGCCTTTTTCATTTCCACGCTCCAACATTTGGTCATATGCAAATCCGGCATCCGCAGCAGATTTCAACGCGCCAAGATCCTGCATGGTTTGTGCTAAATCATCGGTTAATGCCGCTGCAATGGCTGCATCTTTTTCTGCAACCAATCCAAACAATGAATCGCCCGTTACAACAGAACCATCAACGCGTTTGTAGGTGCCCAAGAATATGTTTTGTACGCCCAACCCATCGTAAAAATGGCTGTTGTGCGTGTTATCGGAAAAACAATCATGTTCTTCCTCTGGATCATTTAGCATCAGACCAAGCTTCATCCGTTCACCCGCCTGTTCGCCATATGACAATGAACCCATACCTGTAAGCATCGCAAGAAGCCCCGCATCAGCATTACCTGTCACTTCGCCACGTGCGTCGCCACCTGTTTGCCATTGCGCAACCATCCATTCCAAATCGGAAACCAATAAATCTGTCGCTGCTTTCAAATAATCACCACGACGATCACAATTTCCGCCTGTACAATCATCACCCGTGGCATAATCCGTCGCAGGGCGTGCGCCTGCTCCTGTTCCATGACCATTCAAATCTTGTCCCCAAAGCAAAAATTCAATTGCATGATAACCGGTTGCTACATTGCTTTCGATTTCGTCGGCTTCGTGCAATTCACCCGACAATAATTCAGGGGTAATATTTGATGCATCAATTTCCTGACCAGCAACGGTCAGCTTTGGATTAGCAATAACATTTAGAACTGCCAATGCGTTTTCATCTGTTGCCCCGCCATAAGATGCGTCAACGTAATCAATCAAACCCTCGTCCAATGGCCAAGCGTTTACCTTGCCTTCCCAATCATCAACGATGGCATTGCCAAAACGATAGACTTCGGTTTGTTGATACGGAACACGCGATGCCAACCACGCTGATTTTGCATTCGCAAGCGTTTCATCCGTTGGATTTGCAATCAACTCCGATACCGCCGCTTGCAATAATTTCGCAGTGCTAAGGCTGTCTTCATATTTTGCTTGGGCAATATTGGCATAGTTTTCAACCACACTTGCCTTGTCGGCCAAAACGGGCGAGGCGATCAATGCAGCGGTGGTTGCAACGACGAATGATTTCATAATGGAGGTCTTTCTGAACAGATAAATTCGAATCCGCGAACCGCGGTTATCTTTATCTGACAAAAATAATCAGTTATGTCAAATCAGAGTTATTTAGTCGGAATTACTTTTTCAAGAAGCTCTTTAAGCTGTGCCGTTGAAACTGGTTTATAAAGCACATCTTCAAATCCAGAAATTTCCCCCATTGCGGTGACTGCTTCCAATGGTATTTGATGCCCACCACCCGAAATCATCACAATTGGAACATTCGTGAAAATATCTTGGTTGGATTTATACAATTCAATCCCAGTGGTATCACCAAGCCACATATCCAACAGCACCAAATCGGGCTGTGATTTTTTCATCTGAGCGATAAATTCTTCTGCTGTGGTAATGCTTGTTGCTTGGTGACCAAACACTTCGCACATGGCACCAAGTGTCTTTGCGAATTCAGCATTATCATCAAGAATATATACAACAGCCATGTTCAACCATTACCAAGACAAACGGGTATAAATTCTGACCCTCGGTAAATTGCATACCACTTTTGGCTGTTAATCGCCAATTGCAAACCACCAAAAGGCGACAATTTACTAAAAAACCAAAGAAAGCTAAGTACAACAACGATTTAGAATTGCGCAATCCTTGGTCAACGTGGCAAAGTAGTTGAACAAAATTTGTTTAGGGAGCTGAGTTTGAATATTTGCAAACCGAAATTTTCGATTTTTCGGATTCAAATGGTTGGATTCAGTGCCTGATACTAATCGTACACAATTGGCCACGGCGGTTCTGCTTGAACAAGTTTTGCGCAAAACCTACGTCCGGCTTGGGCCACAGGAATTACAACCTGCACAGTGGTCAGCATTGCGTTATTTTAAACGCACCTATCCCGAGGGTGGTACGGTATCTGAGCTTTCTAAATTTTTGGGAGTTACTGCAGGCCCCGCGAGCCGCGCAGCACATGCATTAGAACAACGCGGATTATTAGAAGCGCGCGTAAATCCAGAAGACAAGCGAAGCACATTATTTTGCCTCACCCCCCAGGGAAAGGCGAAATTGGTACAAGATCCAATGCTCGCCCTTGCTCAAAACATCGCAGAGCTGGACCCAAGTGACCAAGACGCATTGGCGCAAACTCTGTTGAAATTAACCAGCTTGTTAAAAATTGACACATCTTAAGCGATAATTTACCACAGTATCGCCACCTTATTGATTGAATATCGGTCTCAAGGTTTGTCTGATTAGATAAATGAACGCTATTCATTTAGGTGTGAGGTTGATTTGGGACATCGTTTTATAAAGTTTATTTCTATCGTCACAGTAAGCATTATTTGCGCAACCGCTGCTTATGCACAGACACAAACCAAAAGCCTATTCTTATCATATTCGGTGCTGTCACCCATTTCGACACCTGAATGCGACGGATATCTTGATCGCGTTGTTATGGAAATGTTCAGGCGCAATAATCTGTTGCTTGATAAAGAATATGTTGCACCAGCACGTGGGCTTGATATGGCAAACCGTGGTTTAACAGATGGCGACATGAGCAGAAGCCAAGTTGTGAAGGTTTCACATCCTGATCTGTTACAAGTGCCTGAATCCACCTATTCCATCACCCTTGCGGGCATGTATACCGATCCAAAAATTAATCTTACGAGTTGGTCAGATTTCAACCAGTATAACGTTGGTTATATTCGTGGCTGGCAAGAGGCGCTTCGTATTTTTGATGGCCATCAAAAATTGACCGAGGTTTCTGATCCCGAAACATTGCTTCAGATGTTGCAAACGGGGCGCATCGATGTGGCATTGTTTACGATTCTGCCCGCAAAGATCATGGCGAAAAACTTGAATTTCGAAAACTATTACTTTTCCGATATTCGCCAAGAACGCAAAATGTACATGTATTTAAATCAACGCCACGCAGACCTGATTGAACCGCTGAGCGAAAGTCTTCGTGAAATGAAGCGCGATGGAACATATCACGAAATCATGGGGCCATATATCAAGGAAAATAAATAAATGGCGTCCAATCGACCGCGATTGTCCCGAATTGGCTTGGCCACCGCGCAGTCAATTTTGCTGCCTTTGATTATCGCCAGTGTGGTTAGCTGTACTGTGTTGGTCAATTGGGTTTATCGCACCGAACAAAATCGGCTGATGGATGAATTAGATCACCATGGTCGCACGCTCGTGACCGCATTGGAACAATCGCTTTGGCTGTTTGACGACCCTTTGACCAAACAACATATCGATGATGCGATAGAATTTAATTTCATCACATTTGCCAAAATCGAAGATAATTTTGGCGAAAACTATCAAACGGGTACGCTACAGCCCACAAACATGTTCACCCGCGAATATACCATCGAGCGCAATTTTCGTGGCAGGCAAATCGAACTTGGTACTTTGCAACTTGGCGTCGACACCCGCCATTTGATCAGAGATTCAATTTTGCTCGCGGTGTTTGAAGTCGTCATATTTTTTGCCACCATCATGATCGCAAGTTTGGTGATTTATCTTCATCTCAAGAACAACCTGTTGTCACATCTTAATGCCATCGCACAAAAGCTTAAATCCTCACCCGAATTTCCACTGGGATTTAATATCGCGCTCAATCGCAAGAATTCCAAACCCGATGAGCTGGACGAACTGGTTGAATCCATTCATCACATGCACCACCAATTGATCACCACACGCGCCACCAGCGAACAAACCGAGGGTAGATTTCAAGGGGCATCAAAATTTGCCGCACTTGCCCATTGTACGGTAGATCTCCACACATTTCGTCTGATCGAAGCGGACGAAGCATTTATTGAATTGATTGAACTTGACCCTGAAACGATGCACTCCATTGATTTGATCAATGAATTGGCGCCCAGCAGGTTAACCGAACCATATCTATCCGATGTTCCAGAAATTTTGGCACGTTTATTACGCTTTGAATCCGTGGAAAACGTGATGGAACTTTCCCTGCCTTCTGGAAAACGCAAAGTAATCCGACATCTGTTTGTGCCATTGCCAACCGAACCCGATGGCACACGCTTGGTGAATATGATCGCACAGGATATTACCGAAATTTATGAAATGCAAAACAGCCTGCTTCAATCGCAAAAAGTCCAAGCCATTGGCAAACTTACGGGCGGTGTTGCACATGATGTAAATAACATTTTGGCAATCATTTCTGGAAATATCGAGCTGTCACAGATTTTGAACAGCAACGAAAAAATTGATGAATATTTGTCTGTTGCTTTGACCGCAACGCAGCGCGGCGCGGGATTAACGCGCCAATTGCTTGCCTTTGCACGACAACAGCCATTGTTGCCAAAGGCGATAAATCCCAGCGAACTGATCCAAGAATCAAAAGAGCTGATCCGCACAACAATTGGTGAACATATTTCCATCACAGCGGAAACCAATGATGATATTTGGCGCTGCACTGCCGATGAAGCACAGCTTCAAGCAGTGATTTTAAACTTAGTATCAAACGCACGCGATGCCATGCCATATGGCGGTAAACTTTCGATAGCAGTTTCAAATGTGACATTGGACGAAGAATTCACCAAAACTGATACGGACTTAATCCCAGGTGATTTCGTCTGCATCTGTGTCTCTGACAACGGAATGGGAATGAACGAAGAAATCCTGAACAAAGTGATCGACCCGTTCTTTACCACCAAACCGCTTGGATCAGGTACGGGACTTGGTCTGTCCATGGCATTTGGTTTTGCAAAACAATCCAATGGCCATCTGCAAATCAATTCAAAAATTGGCAAAGGAACATGTGTGCGTTTGTATCTGCCACGTGATTTCAGCGTCGACATTAAACAGTTGGATACATTCAAAAATATACCTCACGATTTTTTGGTAGATAAGTGCATTTTATTGATCGAAGACGATAATGTTTTGCGCGAAATCTACGCCAAGCAATTGTCCAACACAGGGTGCATGGTTCGATCTGCATCCGATGGCCCAACGGCCGTAACCTTGGCATCATCCATGCCGCATATTGATCTTGTTCTTTCGGATTTCATTTTACCGAATGGGATGAACGGGAATGTTGCATGTCAGGAAATATTGAAACTTCATCCAAATGCGAAAACGTTGTTGATGTCAGGCTACACCGGTGATGCCGATCTCTCTTCACCCATTACAGGTGCAGTTGGAAATGTATTACAAAAACCTTTTGAATTTGCTGATCTGTTAAACGCAATCTTCGCCACACTATCAACACAAACCTCTATCAAAGTAGCCAAGAAAGAGTTACAACAATAAATAGTTTGCTACTAGCAACTAAAGCAGCTATAGGTTGAATATAACTATTAACGATAGAGTATTTTTATGGGTAACACGACGAAAAGCGACGAAAAGCAATCTAAAAAGGTGCAACAGATTAGATTGATCAACAAACTGTACGCAGAGGCTGATCGGCATTTTGAAACGCCAGTTGCAAACAGTAATTCCATACCAAGCCAACACAATTGGGCAAATTCCCGTTTGGCACAGGAATAGTCACGCAAAATTGCAAAAATTGAAAATGCTCTAGGAAAGCCGATAAAATCTCTATTGGCTATCTGAGCCACGGATGAATAACCCGTGGCTCATTTTTACGTGAAAATTGTTCACAAATCGCGAATTCAATTTGGTATTTCCCAATAAACACGCCACATTAGCATCAACAAAAATAGTTGGAGCAATGCCGTGAAAACCTATGAAAAATCCAAAGATGCGCTGGCCAATTTAACGCCAGAACAATTTCGCGTCACACAACAAAATGGAACAGAACGCCCAGGCACAGGGGAATATCTGAACAATAAAGAGCCGGGTATTTATGTTGATCTGATCACGGGTGAACCTTTGTTTGCCTCATCTGATAAATACGAATCTGGGTGCGGTTGGCCGAGTTTCACCAAACCGATTGAGCCTACAAATCTGACCGAGCTGCGCGATGAAACGCATGGAATGGTGCGCGTTGAAATTCGCTCAACGCACGGCGACAGCCATCTTGGGCATGTGTTTCCAGATGGCCCACCCGATCACGGTGGATTGCGATATTGCATAAATTCTGCATCCTTGCGTTTCGTTCATCGCGATGCGATGGAGGATGAAGGATACGGCGATTACATCGACCAAGTAGAGGAATTTTAACATGGCACAATCACGCGCTGTCTTGGCTGGCGGCTGTTTCTGGGGAATGCAGGATTTAATCCGTAAAATGGATGGCGTTATTTCAACGCGCGTGGGGTACACGGGTGGTGATGTTGAAAACGCAACCTATCGCAACCACGGAACTCATGCCGAAGGGATCGAAATTATTTTCGATGATAGCATCATCAGCTATCGCAAACTTTTAGAATTCTTTTTCCAAATTCACGACCCAACAACCGCGAACCGTCAAGGCAACGATGTTGGCGCATCATATCGTTCTGCGATTTACTATACGAATGATGAACAGCACAGCGAAGCATTGCGCACAATTGCCGATGTAAACGCATCTGGTATTTGGCCAGCACCCGTAGTGACAGAGGTTGAACCTGTCAGTGCGTTTTGGGAAGCGGAACCTGAACATCAGGATTATTTGGAACGCATTCCAAATGGATATACCTGTCATTTTATCCGCCCCGATTGGGTTTTACCGCGCAGTGACGCCGCCGAATAACAAATGAAAGCCGCAGATGCCCATCGATTTTCATTTTGATAACACCTATGCACGCGAACTGGATGGTTTCTATGTTCAATGGCAGGGCGATACTGCGCCAGATGCAAAGATCATTAAATTCAATCATGAACTTGCGAATGTACTTGGGCTTGATGCGGATGCATTAAACTCAAAACAAGGCGCAGCGATCTTTGCTGGAAGCGTTGCGCCAACGGGTTCAAACCCTTTGGCACAAGCATATGCAGGGCATCAATTCGGGGGGTTTTCCCCACAACTTGGCGATGGGCGTGCCATTTTATTGGGTGAAATCGTTGATGCAAAAGGCCAACATCACGACTTGCATTTAAAGGGATCGGGCCGCACCCCATTTTCACGTGGCGGCGATGGTAAGGCCGTGCTTGGCCCAGTTTTACGCGAATACTTGATGGGCGAGGCAATGCATGCGTTAGCCATACCCACCACGCGTGCCTTGGCCGCGGTTACAACTGGCGAAGAAATCTTGCGCGATGGGTACCAACCCGGTGCTGTTTTGGCGCGCATCGCCGAAAGCCATCTTCGTGTGGGAACCTTTCAATTTTTTGCGGCGCGTCAAGAAAATGAAAAGCTACGCCAATTGGCAGATTACGCAATTCATCGCCACTATCCAAACTTGCAAAATGCCGAAAACCCCTATGTCGCGTTGCTGCAATCTGTTTGTGGGGCACAGGCTCAACTGATTGCAAAATGGATGTTGGTTGGATTCATCCACGGGGTTATGAACACAGACAATATGACCATCAGCGGGGAAACCATCGATTACGGTCCCTGTGCGTTTATGGATTATTACGCAAGTAATACGGTATACAGTTCGATCGATGCAAACGGGCGATATGCATATGGCAATCAACCCAAAATGGCCAAATGGAATTTGGCGCGTTTGGCGGAATCTTTGTTACCGCTTATTGATCAAGACACAGATCGCGCAATTGAAATTGCAACTGTGGAAATAAATAAATTCGATGATATCTACACCCATCATTGGGTCGATGGGATGCGCAAAAAAATCGGATTGTCCACTGTGCAAGACGACGATGTCGATTTAATACATCAGCTTTTCACATCAATTGAAAATCAACAGGTCGATTTTACGCAACTGTTTCGTGCTCTGGCAGGTGCTGCAACGGATGAACCCAGTGAAGTTTTTGATTTGGTTTCGCATTCTGATGATTTCAAATTATGGATTGCCCGTTGGCAAACCCGCCTTGCACAGGAATCCATCAATCCATCTGATCGCATTGCCGCAATGAATGCGATGAATCCGTTGTATATTCCACGCAACCATTTGGTGGAAGCAGCACTAAACGCTACGGTGAACGAAGGTGATATGACCCCGTTTGACGATTTACTGGCAGTGTTAAAACAACCATTCACACCTCGTTCAAACGCAGAAAAATACGCCCAACCTGCACCCGCTGATTTTGGACCATATAAAACATTTTGCGGAACATAGGTTTTTGTTCAGCGCATACGGCAACACACCTGTGAAAATATTGCCCAAAATTCGACGCAATACATTGCTAACGATATGATTATAGGTGCATTATTGTGCCTACACCCACCCAGAATCGTAATTTTAAGGTAACATTGCAGAGCTTTATACATGGACCCGATTGAAACCATTTCACAACATATTCAAGCGGCACCGATCATCGCCGCCATTACGCTGGCGTTGTTAACCATCCATTATGGGGTTGTGTGGCTTCTCAACCAGCGCAAGTCGACCAACGTGAGCGATGTAGAAACCCATGAATATGGTACCGAAGGTGGATTGATCGCCGATATGATGAAGGCGGGATCAGGTAGCAACGATTTGGAACAGCGCGAAGCAAAGGAGCGTGAAAACCCGCCAACCTCGCTTCGGATTATTCCTCAGGTTCCGATCCGAACGGACGTTGCATACAATAGCTGGTTTGGCGGACATCCCTATTTACCAGAAGAGGCCAACTGGCCCGTTGCACCCAACGATCATATGCATTTCTTGGCACAAATTAATTGTGCTGACATTCACCCGCATGTCTGGGGTGGCGCGGGCCCGCGCAAAGGTTGGCTTGTGGTGTTTTTAAGTGAATCCTGGCCGCCAAAACCTCTGATAATTTATACGCAAACTTTGGGAAAACCGCGTTCTGCGCCAACCCCATCGGACAAATTGCAACAATGGTTTGAACCCAAGATGGAAACAGGATTGGTTTATCAGCCCGTTTCACCACGCTGGCCCGTTCAATTTGGTGTCCACACGATGGGTATGGATGATCCATTTGATTGGCAACAGGACAATGCCATCACCGGCCTTGCACGCCCTGACCCACGCACAGCGATACCGTTTGATATTTCGCAACCGCATTTTCGCCCATTTGATTGGGCATCAACCCTGCACATTTTGAAATTCATCAAAACGCAAAAACAGGCTCAACGCACCGCGTTCGTTGATCGCAATGCGATGAAGTTGAAATCAAATACGATGAATCCAGAACAGCTGGCGCAATACAATCAAACCGTTACGCAGATGGACAGCCAATTATCTAAATTCCAAATGTTGTTGGACACTGCGCATAATCAGGCACAATCCAAACCCTTTACCGATACCGAGCTAGAAGCAAGTTTTGGATTGATCAGTTTCTTTTTTGGGGAGTCATTTTTCCAAGATAACCAGCACGATTATCTTCGTGCGATGTATGAATATTGCAAACATTTATACACCCAAGCACCCAACAGCCTGCCAGATACACATCGACCCTATTATGAATCGCTTTGGGCATATGATGCGCGGCGTGAAATCGGAGCGCTTGGTAATATTCCACGGGGCAACATTGATTTGTTCATTGGCCAAGATAGCGATGATGTTGTATTGCTTGAACTTCCAAGCAGCGCGATGATGGGCTGGGTTTGGGCCGAAAATAGAGACTTGGTCATTACAATGAAACGCAGCGATTTGCGCCATTCTTATTTTGGCAATTTGGGGCTGCACCTCACCACCTAAATTTTCGCAAATATGCAGATGATTAAAAGGAACCTTTCGCGTGTCGCCAAAACCCGAAATCACCATAAGATTAGCGAACCGCCTGAAAGAGGCGCGCAATGCCAAAGGGCTAAGCCTTGATGCGCTGGCGAAATTGTCTGGTGTATCGCGATCCATGCTGTCACAAATTGAACGCGGCGGTTCCAGCCCGACTGTGGCCAGTCTTTGGAATTTGACACAGGCATTGAATGTCGATTTCGCGGGTTTGCTAGATGATGATCAAAACGATAGCAGCCCGATCAAAGAATATGTAAGCGCCGATGAAACGCCGGTCATTTCACAAAAAGACACGGGTTGTACTATTCGGATATTAAGCGCCCCAAGTGACGTTGGCGAAACCGAAGTTTACGATATTACTTTTGATTCAAACGCTATGATGGATAGCGCACCGCATAAACGGGGTTGTGTTGAATCAATCACTGTATTGGAAGGGACACTAAAGATCACAAGCGATGGTCATAGCGTGCAATTAGCGACGGGTGACACTGCCCGATACGAAGCAGATAAAAACCACGCGATTCAGGCGGATAAACCCGCCCGCGCATTGCTCATTGTAAAAAATGCATAACGGACAATATCCAATATAATGGCATGTCATCCTTTATCTTGACGCATGCCAATTTATTGGCTAATCCTCCGTTATAAAGGAGGCCAATCCATGCCGACAGATTTCTTAGATCATATTGAAAATACACTTCGCAACATTGATGCCGATGGATTGTACAAACGCGAACGCATGATTGTTTCGCCGCAATCGGGGCGAATTACGGTTGACCACCCAATCAACGGACGCGCGGAAATGGTGAACCTTTGTGCGAATAATTATCTGGGTCTTGCTGATCATCCTGCACTTATCGCGGCTGCCAAGAATGCGTTGAATGAACACGGTTTTGGCATGGCATCGGTGCGATTTATTTGTGGAACCCAAGATATTCACCGCCAGCTGGAACAACGCTTGGCCACGTTTTTAAACAAAGATGATGCAATCCTGTTTGCTGCTTGCTTTGATGCAAATGGCGGTTTGTTCGAACCCTTGCTTGGACCCGAAGATGCCATTATCTCCGATAGCTTGAACCACGCATCCATCATCGATGGCATCCGCCTGTGCAAAGCAAAACGTTATCGTTATGCCAATTCGGATATGGCGGATTTGGAAACACAATTAATCACAGCGCGTGAAAACGGTGCACGGTTTATCATGATCGCAACCGATGGTGTTTTTTCCATGGATGGATATTTGGCAAACTTGCCCGCGATCAACGCCTTGGCCGAAAAATATAATGCATTGGTAATGGTGGACGACTGTCATTCAACCGGTTTCATGGGGCCAAAGGGCAAGGGAACACCCGCACATTTTGGCGTGGATGTTGACATATTGACCGGCACATTAGGCAAAGCATTGGGCGGCGCAATCGGGGGTTACATCGCAGGACCACAAGCGGTGATTGACCTGCTGCGCCAACGCGCACGACCATATTTGTTTTCAAATTCTCTACCGCCCGCGATTGTTATGGCGGGAATGGCCGCGCTGGATTTGATCGAGCAAGGCGATGATTTGCGCGAACAATTATTTGCAAATGCAAGCTATTGGCGCAAAGGGTTAACCGCACTGGGGTTTGATTTATTAGAGGGCGAACATCCAATTATTCCTGTCATGCTTGGCGATGCGCGATTGGCCCAAGATATGGCGGCGGATTTATATAATCGCGGTGTCTATGTTGCCGGTTTCTTTTTCCCCGTCGTCCCCAAAGGACAGGCACGCATTCGCACGCAAATGAACGCAGCCCTCACTCGCGACGATCTTGATTTTGCACTTGATGCATTTGCCAAAGCAGGGCGCAAAACAGGGGTATTGTCATGAGCAATGAAATGAAATCTCTGGTCAAGGCGAAACCCGAACAGGGTCTGTGGATGCAACAAAGCCCAGTGCCTGAAATCGGACCAGACGATGTGTTGATTCGCATCAATAAAACGGGCATTTGCGGAACAGATATTCATATTTGGAATTGGGATGATTGGGCGCAAAAAACAGTGCCTGTGCCAATGATTACAGGACATGAATTCGCAGGCGAAATTGTTGAGCTTGGTAAAAACGTAACCGATCTGACCCTTGGTCAACGCTGTTCTGGTGAAGGGCATCTTATTGGAAAAAACAGCCGCCAATCACGCGCCGGGCATTTTCATCTGGATCCAGATACGCGCGGAATTGGTGTGAATGAACAGGGTGCATTTGCGCAATACCTGCGCCTTCCTGCGTTTAACGTGGTGCCGCTGCCCGATGAAATTTCAGACGATATTGGCGCAATTTTGGATCCATTGGGCAATGCCGTTCACACCGCATTGTCATTTGATTTAATCGGCGAGGATGTTTTGATCACGGGTGCGGGGCCGATTGGAATAATGGCCGCCGCCGTGGCACGCCATGCCGGTGCACGAAACGTGGTGATCACAGATATAAACCCTGCGCGTTTGGCATTGGCCGAACAGGTAACTGATCTGGTGCCCGTAAATGTTGCAAACGAAGAACTGGCCGATGTGATCCCACGCCTGAAAATGAAACAGGGGTTTGATGTTGGTATGGAAATGTCAGGCAATCAGGTCGCACTTGATCAAATGATCGAAGCAATGGTGATGGGTGGGCGTATCGCAATGCTGGGTATTCCACCGGGCAAATCACCGGTTGATTGGTCGCGCATCGTTTTCAAGGCCATCACAATAAAAGGTGTTTATGGTCGTGAAATTTTTGAAACATGGTACAAAATGATCGCCATGTTACAAAACGGATTGGACGTGAGCAAAGTGATCACACATCATTTTGACTTCAATGATTTTGAACAAGGTTTCGCAGCAATGAAAAGTGGTACCAGCGGCAAGGTGGTTTTGGATTGGACCAAATCAATCTGATCCTATGATGCCGCCTTACGTTGGATATCTGTGTCTAAAATTTGTTGGTATTTTCGCTGACAATCCTCGCAGTATTCGTTTTCAACACCTGCTTGATCTTTCGCTGCTAAAACTTTGTTACATTCACAGCAGTGCACATTTGAATTTGCGTTTGTCGCAATTTTTTCTTGTTGTTTGTATTTATCCAGCATTCTTGGACCATTATTTAAAAGTATTTAAAAGTGAGTAATTGTTATCATGTTAAACTTTAACAAGAGTACAAATTATTTCAAATAAAGCCTGCTTTTTGCTGTCTTTTCGGACAGTTTTGGCACTAAATCAGCTGTCTGCCGACCGAAATGGCGACGGCTTGGGTTCGTGTTTTAGCACCCAATTTGTGTAACGCTTTGCTGCATCTTTGCTTTACCGCTGATTCTGAAATTCCAATGGTTTCGGCGATTTCGCGCTGTCCCATTCCATCGCGCAAGCATCGCAAAACCTGTATTTCGCCGGCGGATAAATTGGGGTTGTCATTTACCCCATTCAGTATCTCTTCAAACGTTTGATTTAGTTGCGCAAGCTCCCCATCCGTAAAATCACGATCAGAGCGTGCGGCGGCCAAAAATGATCGTTTGTACTGAATTTTTCGTGAAATAACGGCACCATATTTCATGCCGAAATCTTGGTTTGCTTCCTTTAAAATACCGCGCATATCGGGCAACTGAATTTCGGACCAACGCTTCATTCCTTCGTTGGTCACGCTCCACATAAATATCGGATCCAGCGCGAAATAATTGCTGCGCTGATACTTTGTTTGCCATTTTTTGGGATAGGTTGTGTACCAAAAATTTGGGCCACGAACTGTCAGATTGATGGCCAAGACAAATCCAGATTTTCCCAGCTTCTCAATGGCTGTGACTTTTTTTTCAAATTCAGGTATGATACTAGCTAGCATAACAATAAAACTTTCAACGAATGAAATACTTTTATCAGTAACGAAATTGTTATAAAATACCCGATATGCTTCACTGTTGTGAAATGTGAACATCGGGTGGTTTGAAATGCGGCTGTTTTTACGTTAAGCTGCGTTCTGGATCAAACGTGTCGCATTCAGTTGCACAGAGATTGTGGGGAAAATATGCAAACGGTAACAAACGAAAACACCGTGATAAAATTTACCGCTGATATGGCGGAAAATCTTATGACCTATTTTACAAATTACCAAACAGGCGGTGTGGTTGCGATTGAATCAAACCATCTTGGGCTGTGGTTTGTGAATCCAAATGATGGATCGCGTCAATTCTTGGGCAAAGCAGCCATAACAACACGTAACGCAACAGGCGTATTCAAATCGGTTGAGTTCAACAAACAATAAGCGGCTTGCCAACTGTGAACAGAATGTTCACAAGGTGCGCTTATGACAACAACACCAAAAATTTTATGTGTCGGTTCTGTTCTGTGGGACATTATCGGTCGATCAAGTAGCCATCTTCGGGTTGGGTCGGATGTGCCTGGGCGCATTACGCGTATTCCAGGTGGTGTGGCGATGAATATCGCAATGACATTGCGCCGCTTTGGGTTAACGCCAGCGTTGCTCACCGCGATTGGACAAGACGACGAAGGCCGCGAATTGCTGACCGCATGTATGCGTATGGGTATGATCACAGATCACGTCTATGCATCCATTGATTTGCCCACCGACCGCTATATGGCGGTAGAGGGTGCAAACGGATTGATCGCAGCAATCGCCGATGCACATTCGCTAGAGGCCGCGGGCGATAAAATCTTGACCCCTTTATCAGACGGCAGCTTGGGGAGTGTTGAAAATCCCTATGCTGGGATTATCGCGCTTGATGGAAATCTTACACAGGCATTGTTGTCCGATATCGCCAAAAGCCCATTGTTCAAATCGGCCGACCTTCGGATCGCACCCGCAAGCCCAGGCAAGGCAGAACGGCTATTACCCGTGCTCGGCCATCAGGGCGCAACGCTTTATGTAAATCTGGAAGAGGCTTCATTGCTCTGCCACAAGGAATTTAAAAATTCAGAAGAAGCAGCCAATGGTTTGATATCAAATGGTGCGCATCGTGTGCTGGTAACCGATGGTGGTAACATGGCCACCGAAGGGTGCGCAGATGGACTATATTCCGCCACACCGCCGCCTGTGTTGGTAACCCGCGTCACGGGTGCGGGTGACACGTTCATGGCGGCGCATATCGCCGCTGAAACACGCAATGAATCGCGTGCCCAAGCTTTAAATTCCGCGCTCAAGGCTGCGGCAGACTACGTTTCAGGAGACACCAACCTATGATCCCTATCACCTATTCCAGTGCCGTTTCTGCTGCGCGCGAAAACGGCGCACCGATTGTTGCGTTGGAATCGACCATCATTACGCATGGTATGCCTTATCCGCAGAACATGGAAACCGCACAGCGTGTTGAACAAGTCGTGCGCGACAACGGTGCCGTACCGGCAACAATCGCTGTAATTGATGGCAAATTATGTGTTGGGCTAGAAGAAACGCAATTGGCTGCATTGGCACAAGCGAAAGACGTTGCCAAACTTTCACGCGCTGATCTGGCAGCCTGTATCGCCATGGGTGGCACGGGTGCCACAACAGTCGCCGCCACGATGATTGGCGCAGCGCTGGCAGATATCAAAGTATTTGCAACGGGTGGTATTGGTGGCGTTCATCGCGGTGCGGAATTGACCTTTGATATTTCCGCCGATTTACAAGAATTGGCGCAGACATCCGTATCCGTTGTTGCGGCGGGACCAAAGGCCATTTTGGACATCCCAAAAACGCTAGAGGTTTTGGAAACACTTGGTGTGCCGGTTATTGCCTATGGTCAATCCGAAATCCCTGCGTTCTGGTCGCGATCTTCGGGCATTGCAGCACCACTGCAAATGGATACAGCACGTGATATCGCCAATGCACATATAATGCGTGAAAAAATGGGATTGCCTGGTGGTCAGCTCATCGCCAATCCAATTCCAGCAGAGGATGAAATTGCTGCCAGTGATTTGGCGCCTGTTATCGAAAAAGCCTTGGCCGAGGCCGAAGAGCAAAACATTGCTGCCAAATCCGTAACCCCATTTTTGTTGCAACGTATATTTGAACTGACTGATGGTAAATCGCTTACTGCTAATATTGCATTGGTGTTGAACAACGCAAAACTGGCCAGCAAAATCGCAGTTGAGATGGCGCGTTAAAAAGGTTGTTTGAATGGTCAAATCGTGGAAAGCTATCCCATGTAATTGAATGGGGTGGATAGATTGGTGCAGGCAATTAACAACGAAAATCAATACGATTATATTATCGTTGGCGCTGGCTCTGCTGGCTGTGTTTTGGCCAACCGTCTGTCCGAAAATCCCAAAAATCGTGTCCTTTTGTTAGAGGCCGGTGGCAAAGACAATTACCATTGGATTCACATCCCTGTTGGGTATCTCTATTGCATCGGCAATCCGCGTACCGATTGGCAATTTAAAACCGAACCCGAAAAAGGATTAAATGACCGCAGCTTGCTTTACCCTCGTGGGCGGGTCTTGGGTGGTTCATCCTCGATCAACGGCATGTTGTATATCCGCGGACAGTCCGCAGATTACGACGGCTGGGCACAAATGGGTTGCACGGGTTGGGGTTGGGATGACGTTTTACCCCTTTTCCAAAAATCAGAGGATTCATTCGCGGGCAAATCCCAATTTCACGGTGCAGGCGGTGAATGGCGTGTCGAAGAACAGCGGCTTCGCTGGGATGTGCTTGATTCAATCCAAGATGCCTTTGTCCAGACAGGTGTTCCAATCAGCGATGATTTTAACACTGGCGATAATTTTGGTGTCGGCTATTTCAAAGTAAACCAAAAGTCTGGCTGGCGTTGGAATACGTCCAAGGGGTTTTTACGCCCCGCAAAAAACCGCCCGAACTTAACCGTGCGCACCAACAGCCAAGTGCAAAATATCATCTTTGAAAACAAACGTGCCACTAGCGTGAACCTGTTGGATGGTTCAAAATTTTTCACCAAAGGCGAAATTATTTTAAGCGCGGGCGCAATCGGTTCGCCGCAAATTTTGCAACTATCTGGCATCGGTGACGGCGATGCATTGCAATCCCTTGGAATCGATGTTGTTCACCATGCACCCGATGTTGGTAGAAACCTCCAAGACCATTTGCAATTGCGTTGCGTGTGGAAGGTTAAAAACACAAAAACCCTCAACACAATTGCCAACACATTGATGGGCAAGGCGCGGATTGGCTTAGAATATGCATTAAAACGCAGTGGCCCAATGTCGATGGCACCAAGCCAGTTGGGCGCATTCACCAAATCATCACCTGAAATGGATACCCCTGATTTAGAATATCACATTCAGCCACTTTCACTGGGTGCATTTGGTGAAGATCTACATAATTTTGACGCGGTCACGATCAGCGTATGTAATTTGCGCCCGCAATCTCGTGGACAGGTGACGATAACGTCGCCTGATGCACGTACACATCCAAAAATTGCGCCAAACTATCTGTCAGAACCTGCCGATTTACGTGTTGCCGCAAATGCCATTCGCCAAGCGCGAAACATCATGGCGCAAAGCAAATTGGCCCAATTTGAACCTGATGAATTTTTACCAGGTGCGGATAAAATTTCTGAAACAGATTTGCATACGGCCGCGGGCATGGTTGGATCCACCATTTTTCACCCAGTAGGCACCGCACGCATGGGAATGGATGATCAATCGGTTGTCGATCCTGAATTGCGTGTGCGTGGAATTGATGGGCTGCGGGTAATTGATGCATCGGTGATGCCCAAAATTATTTCGGGCAACACCAATTCGCCAACCATTATGATCGCGGAAAAAGGTGCGCAAATGATTTTGCGCAGTGCAAGTTAGCCTACATAAAGGCCTGCAAACCTGTTTGTGCACGGCCAAGGATCAGGGCATGAACATCATGCGTACCTTCGTAAGTATTAACCGCCTCTAGATTCATAACATGGCGGATCACACCATATTCATCGGATACGCCATTGCCCCCATGCATATCACGCGACACACGCGCGATATCCAATGCTTTGCCACAATTGTTACGTTTCATCAGGCTGATCAATTCGGCAGGCGCACGATGTTCATCAAACAATCGCCCAAGTCGCAAACAACCCTGAAGCCCAAGCGAAATTTCGGTCTGCATATCTGCAAGTTTTTTCTGAATAAGCTGCGTTTGCGCCAAAGGTTTGCCAAATTGTTTGCGTTCCAGCGTGTAATCCCGCGCCGCATGCCAACAAAATTCAGCCGCACCCATCGCACCCCATGCGATACCATATCGCGCACGATTCAAACATCCAAACGGCCCCGCAAGCCCCGAAACATTTGGCAACAAGTTTTCCTCTGGTACAAAAACCTCGTCCATTTGAATCATACCTGTTGTCGATGCGCGCAGGGAAAATTTGCCCTCGATCTTGGGGGCATTCAAACCTTTTATGCCTTTTTCCAAAACGAACCCTTTGATCGCACCGTCATGCGCATCAGATTTTGCCCAGACAACAAAAACATCCGCAATCGGTGAATTGGTGATCCAGTTTTTAGCACCTGAAATTGAATATCCGCCATCAACTTGTTTTGCACGGGTTAACATCCCACCAGGATCTGAACCGTGGTCGGGTTCTGTTAAACCAAAGCATCCAACCCATTCGCCACTTGCCAATTTTGGCAAATATTTTTGGCGTTGTTCGTCCGTGCCATATGCAAAAATCGGGTGCATCACCAATGAGCTTTGCACAGACATGGCAGAACGATAACCGCTATCAACACGTTCAACTTCGCGTGCGACCAATCCATAGGAAACGTAATTCGCACCAACACCGCCTAGTTCTTCTGGGATGGTGGACCCAAGCAAACCAAGCGCACCCATTTCCGTCATGATTTCGCGGTGGAACACTTCGTTTCGGTTCGCCTCGGTCACGCGGGGTTGCAATTTATCTTGGCAATATGCGCGTGCGGCATCGCGGATCATGCGCTCTTCTTCGGTCAATTGATCTTCGATCAAAAACGCATCTTCCCAGATCATCGCAGGCGGTTTCGCGCGGGCCAATTCGGGGGTGTTTTGTGCCATAATAATTTCCCATTTTTTTCGATTTTTCAAAATATTGAACTATTTCAATTGGAATGAACAGAACAGTTTTTAACGAAACGTTACCCGCATTCTAGTAATTGCCACAATCAATGATTACACAAGGTATTCAGAACAAAGATGAAATGATGTCGAAAACAAAATCTGCTGCATATGCCTTTCGCGTTGATCGCATGGGGTCGCGTTTAATCGCGATGCTAAACGCATTGCGTGTGGCCACCGATTACGACATTGATTTCAAAATGTATTGGTTAATCACCGATACAATGAGCGATGAAATCAGAGACCCAAGCCAAATTTTTTCGCAAAATTTTATCGACAAATATTTCGTAACCAAAGACAGCTTTGAATCTCTTCAACCTGACATGTTCGAGGTCGCATATCGTAACCCTGGATGGGATGCGGACAGGTTGGCATCCGAAATTGCCAAGGGAAAAAATCTTTTGCTGTCACACGCATTTGCAAGTGTCGCAACATTTCCTCACGAAGACGAAGCCGTGGTTCGCGCAAGCGTTGCGGCCGCATTTGATCGATTGGAATTCAATCCAGTCGTCGCAACAATGATCGACAAGATCAACACAGCCTTAGACGATGCACCACCCATCGCATATCACATCCGCCGTGGCGATATTATCGATCCAGAAAGCAATGCCGCTAAAAAGGTATGGCCGAAAAAATACACCCCCCGAGAATTTTATCATATCCATCTGCAACGCCACAGTGAAAATTCCAACGGTAAAATATTGGTATTTTCGGATGAACCACGAGAGGTTGAACGCCTAAAAACCATGTCATCAAATGTGCTTGCGCTTGATGATATGATTGACACCGCTGCGCTTAACGATGCGCAATATGATTTCCTAAGCTTATATGCCATGTCGCGATGCCACGAAATTATCGGCCCGCCGGGCAGTGGTTTTTCAGAAACTGCAGCATTGTTTGGCAATGCCACCGTCACCGATGTTCAGGAAACCCTGTCACCAGAAGATCACGATCAAGCATTGGCATTGCTTGTCTCGCACCTAGATAGCGGTCCGGAACATTTCCTTGGGCTTGCCGATGTTGGGCAAACGTTACCATTTGCAACCGAATATTGGTTAAAGAATAACAAGTCGAAACAAGGTGCTGCGATCACGCGAAAATATTTGGATATGGGTCTGAACCGGGCATATATCTATGTTATTTTGTGCGAATTATACCTTGGGCATGATGATGCACAGGCGGCATTGGATATTCGTGCGTTAGCACAAAAACAAGAATTGCAATTTGATATTGCGATGGCCACGTTGAATTTGATGTGCGTGCGTGCGCATCTTGCGCAAAATGATAAAGAGGGTGCGATTCAATCGCTCTGCCTCTCGCTTTGGTCATTTCCAAATATTCAAGGTGCGGAAAAAACCATGCTGCAAATGGTTTTGAACAAGCTTCTGACACCAGACAATTTTTTCCCTTTTGATAAAATGCTTACGCGGTTTGCGCTGCCTGGTTCACCGGCTGCGGGTGGAAATCGGGTTGGTGGATTTATCGGGAAAAAGCCAATTGAAATACCATTCGTATCTATCGACATGATCAGCCGCGATTGGTCTTTGTTTTTGGGAAAACGTCGCCATCGTTTATTTCATCACAAAGATCGGATTGAAATGCTGTATTCACGGATCACAGCCGTGTGCGAACGCTGTTCACCCGAACATGCGCATAGCAGCATGACAGGATTATATGCACTTGAAATGGGTGATGTGAAACGCGCATTAAAACAACATCGCGCAGCGACTGATGCTGTCCCTAACAATGCGCTTTATCAAAAACGATTTGGTGATGCGCTGATCGCAGATGGTCAAATCGGCAACGGAATAACCGCATTAACACTTGCGGCGAAAATTGAGCCTGAACAAATTTTATACACGGCCCATCTGGCCGAAGCACAAATTCAAAACAAACAAGTGGATGCAGGAATTGAAAGCTATCGTTCTATTGTTGCGCAAGCGCAAAACTATCCAGAAGTGGTGTTGAAGGCCGCACTTGCATTATCGCGTAAGAAAAAGCACCGCGAACAAGCCCGAAAACTGGGATTGATCGCATTGGAAAACAGCCAAGGTTCCGCGCGAGTATTGAATGCCTATGCCACAATTTTAAAACGCTGTGGTTCAAAAAATGAGCTCTTGGCAATCCTGACCGTTTTACAAGATGTGGGAACGTTGCGCCCGGCCTTTCGAAAAATTCATGACAAGCTAACCGCCGATTTTAATCGTAAATCCGCTTAACTAGGTCGCACCATATGTACGCCGCGCCAGACGTTCCGTTTTCAACAATTGGCGATCTTCGGTAACCATTTCCTCGACCAGTTTTTGAAATGGCGTTGTGTGGCTCCATCCAAGTTTTTCGCGGGCTTTTGTTGGATCACCCAATAATTGTTCCACTTCTGTAGGGCGGAAATAACGTGGGTCAACTTCGATCAAGCATTTGTTGGTTTTCGCATCAAAGCCTTTTTCATTTTCACCTTCGCCTTCCCAGCGAATTTCAATGCCAACATGGGAAAATGCGATTTCACAAAATTCGCGCACGGAATGCATTTCGCCCGTTGCCAAAACGAAATCATCAGGCGTGTCATGTTGCAAAATGCGCCACATACCCTCGACATAGTCACGTGCATGGCCCCAATCGCGTTGCGCTGATAAATTGCCCAACATCAATTTTTCTTGCAAACCCAATTCGATCGCAGCAACCGCACGGGTGATTTTACGCGTTACAAACGTCTCCCCGCGAATGGGGCTTTCGTGGTTAAACAAAATCCCGTTAGTAGCAAACATATTATACCCTTCGCGGTAATTCACTGTGATCCAATAGGCATATAGTTTCGCCGCTGCATAAGGTGATCGTGGATAAAACGGCGTTGTTTCGCTTTGCGGGATTTCTTGCACTTTACCATAAAGCTCTGACGTAGACGCTTGATAAAATTTGGTTTTTTCCGTCAGCTTTAGCAAACGAATTGCCTCTAACAAACGTAGCGTGCCAATACCATCCGCATTCGCGGTATATTCCGGCATTTCAAACGAAACCTTTACGTGGCTTTGCGCGGCAAGGTTATAAATTTCATCTGGTTGAATATCCTGAACCAATGAAATCAAAGACGCGCTATCAACCATATCGGAATAGTGCAGGTTAAAGTTTGAATTCTTGTGGCTGTCGATTTGCAAGTGGTCGATACGACCCGTATTAAAAGACGAAGAACGGCGTTTAACGCCATGAACTTCATAACCTTTTTCCAGCAAAAGTTCAGACAGATACGCGCCATCTTGGCCTGTTACACCTGTGATTAGGGCGGTTTTAGTCATTGTTTCTCCTTTGTGCGGTCAGACCCGCGCATAAATGTCTTCGTAACGGATGATATCATCTTCGCCAAGATAGCTTCCGGTTTGCACTTCGATCAGGTGCAAATCAACTTTGCCAGGGTTTTCAAGCCGATGCACCGCACCAAGGGGGATGTATACCGATTGATTTTCTGTCAGCAATTCCACGCGATCATCCACCGTAACATTCGCCGTTCCTGCGACAACAACCCAATGTTCCGAACGATGCACATGTGATTGCAAGCTTAGCTGTGCACCTGGTTTTACCATGATGTTTTTCACCTGAAACCGATCACCAAGCGCGAGCGTTTCATACCATCCCCACGGGCGGTGGCATTTTGGGAATTCTTCGGCCTGTGGCGCATTAATGGATTTCAAATGTTCCACGGCTTGTTTCACCGATTGCACCTGATCCATGTCCGCCACCAACACTGCATCTCGCATGGCGATGGCCACGATGTTTTTCAAACCAATGCCCACAATTTGAACCTGATCACCGCGTGATTGCAGCAATGTATTTTCACAATCAATCGCTGTGGCCGTATCGCCCAAGGCAACACCGTCGTCGTCTTTGTCAGCCTCTTGCCATACGGTCTTCCAGCTTCCTAAATCGTTCCAACCTGAATCCAGCGGAACGGTTACACCCGAAACATTTTCCATGATGGCATAATCGAAACTAATGTTATCAGCCTTGTCATAATCCGATGACATTCTGAAAAAATCGAGATCCTCTGCGCCGTTTTCAACACCTTTTTTCACGGCACTTAACACTGCGGGGGCATGTTTTTCGAATGCGGCCAACACCGCATTAGCAGAAAACATAAACATGCCTGAATTCCAAAGATAGCGACCAGAGGCGACCATTTTTTCCGCCGCTTTTTCATCTGGTTTTTCAACGAATTTTTCAAATGGTAATGCAGTTGGCACATTTCCATCAGGTGCCGCGTCCAACTCTATATATCCAAACCCTGTTTCGGGTCGCGTTGGACGTATGCCAAAGGTCACAAACGCACCTTTGGCGGCGGCATCGGCGGCAACGTTCACCGCTGTTTGAAATGCGGCTTCATCTTCGATCACGTGATCTGATGGTGCGACAAGGATCAATGCATCTGGGTCTTGTTTTGCCAGAATCACTGCCGCTGCCGCGATTGCGGGTGCGGTGTTGCGCATTGATGGTTCAATAACAATTTTGGAAGGGCCCGCATCCAGCTGCGCCAATTGATCCCCGACCAAAAAACGAAACGCGTTGTTTGATAACATCAAGGGGGGTTCAAACCCAGCGCCCGCAAAACGACGCACCGTTGATTGCAGCAAGCTTTCCTTGCCAAACATTGACACGAATTGTTTTGGATAAGATTTGCGCGACATCGGCCACAAGCGTGTGCCAGAACCGCCGCATAAAATTACAGGATAGAGTTTATGTGCCATGAAATATCCTACTGTTTATCCGCGACATCTTGCACAACTTGGCGCAGGCGCGCCAATTGTTCGGGAATGGGGTGATGGTGATTACCCACGAACAGACCATCAACATCCACATCCTGTGCCGCGGTGATGGTGCTCCCGACCGAATGGGGCAGCTTTTCAATCACGGGGTTATTTAAAAAATTACCGGTCACAATCGGGCGGCATTCAATTTCGGCAGCTTTGAAAGCATCAACCAACAATGAACGCTTCCCTTTCATTTTTCCTTTTAGGATCATGGCAAAGCCAAACCAGCTACTCTCGCCGCGCTCTTGTTGGATATCAAGAAAATCAAGGTCGTTGAACATGTCCTGAAATTGTTTACCGTTTTTGCGCCGCTCGCTCACAAAACCATCCAATTTCGCCAATTGCGGAATGCCCAGCGCACCCTCCATTTCGATGGGTCGCAGATTGTATCCAGGCAGCACAAATCGAAACTGACGCACGAATGGATCAGGGTCGAGCGGTAAATGTGTATCAGATGGCAAATCCCGCACCCAACCATGCGCACGCATAGACAACATCGTATCATACATTTTGCGATCATCGGTGATAACCACGCCACCTTCCATGGTGCAAATGTGATGTGAAAAGAACGTCGAAAACGTGCCGCAAAATCCAAATGCGCCCGCCTGTTCGCCATCATATTTCGCACCCATTGATTCACAATTATCTTCCATTAACAACAAGTTATGTGATTTACATAATGCGCGTAATTTATCCGCCTCTACTGGGTTCCCCAGCAGGTTCACCGCAAACACAGCCTTGGTGCGTGGGGTGATCGCCTGTTCAATTTTGTTCAGATCAATATTCAGCGTTTCTGGATCAATATCGACAAAACGCAGCATCAAGCTCGATTGCGTAATTGGGAAGTAGGTTGTTGACCAGCTGACCGCAGGCACCAACACCTCATCCCCTGGGCGCAAGCCTAAATCTGGATGATGAAACGCCGATGAAATCGCTAGCAGGTTGGCGGTTGAACCGCTTGATGTCATTATCGCGTATTTTTTACCAAATTTGTCCGCGAACTTTTCTTCGAATTCGCGCACTTTCGCGCCCATGGTAAACCGATCAGATGCAATCACATCTTGTAGCGCGGAATGTTCGGCGTCATCCCATGTGGTATTCGCGAGCGGGTAAAACATTTATTGGTCCTGTGTCTGCATTTGAAATTTTTGAACAATGCGTTCTAAAGCTTGGTTAATAGGTGTGACGGGTCCCCATCCGTGTTTTGCGGCGATGCTACTATCCATTTGTTTGGCCATCATGCCTTCTGGTTTGCTGGTATCAAAGGTAAATGTACCTTTAAATGAAAAAAGCTCTGCAATCATTTGATAATATTCGAAAACTGAATGATCTTGACCGTATCCAGTATTCAAATATGCGGGCAATTCATGGCCCTTGTCGATATTTTGCAAGATAAAACGCGCCAAATCATCAACCAGTAAAAATTCGCGCCGCGCGTTTCCAGATCCCCATATTTCAACCGTATCCTTATTATCATTCACCGCTTCAGATATCTTGGTTACAATTGCGGCAATCAAATGGCTGGCATCTGACCCAAAATGGTCATTCTCGCCAAATAAATTACACGGGATCAGTGTTTTGTAGGCATAACCACTTTGCGTGGAAATATATTCACATAAACGCGCACCCGTGATTTTTGACAGGGCATACCCCTCGTTTGTGGGTTCAAGCGGCGCTTGAAGAATATACTCTTCTTTCAACGGTTGTTTGTAATCCTTGGGATACATGCAAGACGAGCCCAGAAAAAACAGACGTTCTATTTTTGCTTTGTAGGCGCCCATGATCACAGCATCATTAATTTGCAGATTTTCTGCCAAAAACGCCACCGGATGGGCGATATTCGCCTGAATACCACCAACGCGCGCCGCGCCGTGAATAACCGCATCGAATTCGCCATTTTGCATAAACTCTGCAACAGCATCGCGATTGGTTAACATCAATTGAGAACGGGTTGGCGCAATGATTTCGTGTTGAGGAAATTCGCGAACAGCAATGGCACGCAAACTTTGCCCCAACATGCCGCTTCCGCCAGTTAATAAAATGCGCACGAATATCCCCTAGTCAGCCAGATTATCTGGCGTTGTAATTGTGTTTAAACCTTCCATGCGCTGAATATAATACCAATCATCGTCATACCCATAGGTTAATTGTTGAATGCGTTCTGGCGTCATCACATCGTGGTGGCGTGGCATTTCACTGCTTGGGTAGTTTTCGGTATATTCATGCATGATCTTGTTCATATCATCGTCTGCGATATCGGGTGAATTTGCCAGATATTCGTGCAACAATTCGCCACCTTCCAGTGACAAGCCAGTGTTTATCGGGCGTGTTTCGATGCTAAGCTTTTCGGGCTCTGAAAACCCGGTCATTTCACCAATCAACCGGCGTGAAATATCGTGAAGCTCTTCGTATTTCCACACGGTAAAATTGACATCAGGCACGGCAGTAAACAATTTTTCAAATGTTGATGACCAGCGAAATCGATCAATATCCATGCGCTCGATGTATTTTTGAAACGGCATAGATTTTTCAAACCTTGCGATTTCGCTATAGGCGGAAATGACAAATTTGGCAGGATTGCGAATTCCAAAAAATATCCGCAGTGAATCGTTTTCGAAAATCTCGCGCAGGCGAATGCATCGTGATGTTAACGGCGCATATGCCTGTGCATTAACAATTGGGGCGCGAATGGACCCTGCAATGCTATTGGTCATCACAACCAATCGTTTTGGGTTTTCGACATCACCGGCAAGCTTTTGAATAAACTCTTCGCGTGCCTCTGATAATGGTTGGCCTTTGTTGGTGTTTACAATCATTTGCGACACTGCGGATGCACCGGCCTTGGCCGTTGGCACAACGATGTTTTCGCCCGCCAAAAGTTCAGCATTTTGCAACATACAACGATTAAGATAATGCAACGCCACCCGATGTGCGCCGAGAAAAAAGCTTACTTCGATCTGGTCAGGTGTGCTCACGTTGAATTTGCCTTTGGTTGTCATTTATTAGTTAGGTATAGATTGATAAATTTCAGCGTCTAGCCATCGAAAAAATCCTCATAACGCACATGAAACCTAAACAACACGACAATGGCGAGTTGATTATACCGAAAAACACCGTAAATATAGAGCCTTGCGATTAATTTAACGCGGCGACATTAAAAGAGCGAAAATGACGAACTATTTGCACAAGGGCGATTTGCCTGATGATTTGGATCTTGGCCCAGTGGTGGCGATCGATACTGAAACCATGGGGTTGAACCCACATCGCGATCGATTGTGCGTGGTGCAATTATCCGCAGGAAATGGCGACGCGCATGTGGTCCAAATCGCCCAAGGTCAAACAGAGGCACCAAACCTGTGCAAATTGTTTGCCAATCCAGATCAGATCAAACTGTTCCATTTTGCCCGTTTTGATATCGCGGCAATTGAAAACCATTTCGGTGTGCGTACCGCGCCCGTCTATTGCACAAAGATCGCATCAAAACTGGTGCGGACATATACGGATCGACATGGTCTTAAAAACCTGTTGCAAGAATTGCTAAAGGTGGATGTATCCAAACAACAACAAAGCTCTGATTGGGGAGCGGATGATTTAACCGAGGCGCAAATTGAATACGCCGCAAGTGATGTGTTGTATCTGCATGGTTTAATGGATGAGCTAAACATTCGCCTGAAACGCGAACATCGCAGCGAAATCGCACAGGCTTGTTTTGATTTTCTGCCGACACGGGCAACATTGGATCTGGCTGGTTGGCCGGAAACCGATATTTTCGCACATATGTAATCGTGGCACAGAAAGATACATATTCCAAATTTGTCGCGATGGCGAAATTCGTTTTGCCGGTTGTCGCCGTTGGATTATTTGGCAGTATCTTTTTGTTCACAAAATCTGATGCAATCCGCGAAGGATTGATTTTTACCAATGCTGAAATGGCAGAATTGGCAACGGGACAAAAAATCACCAAACCCCATTTTGCAGGCGTCACCCAGTCGGGCGAAGCATTTACCGTGTCCGCCAAAGAAGCGTTACCAGATGCGCCCAGCCCCGAGCGCATTGATTTGATTTTCCCCAATGCCGAAATCAATACCAAAAAAGGGTTAAACATTATTTCCAAGGCAACGGACGGTGTGATCAACATCAAAAATAAATCCGCGACCTTAAGCGGTGACGTCAGCATGGATACATCAAACGGATATTCCGCACGCACGCAACATTTGGTATTTGATTTCAAAACCGGCAATGCACAAAGCCCGAATAAGGTGATTGCACAAGGCCCAATCGGATCAATCGAAGCAGGCTCACTCGAGGCAATTCAAAACCTTGATATTGCGCCGCAAGGCGGACAAGCAGTTCTGCTGTTCAAAGGGGGGGTAAAGCTGATATATACGCCCACAGAAACCAACAGTGCCGAGTAGATAATGAAACACATATTGATCGCATCAATGACATCGCTTGTCCTTTTTTCATCGCCCATCGCGGCGCAAACTGGCGTTTCATTATCTGGACCAACCCACGACACTCAGCAACCCGTTCAGGTTACTGCCGATAATTTAACCGTCCAACAGGCCAGTAATTCTGCGATTTTCGAAGGAAACGCCAAGGTCGCACAGGGCGTTGTGCGATTTGGCGCTGACAAAATTACCGTGCATTATGATGCAACTGGTAAAACAGTGTCCGATATTGTTGCAAATGGTGCGGTGGTTTTTACTAATGGCGCTGAATCAGCAGAAGCACAGAACGCCAATTTCAATGTGAATTCTAATATGGTCATTTTGACAGGGAATGTATTGTTGTTGCAAGGGTCCAACGCAATTTCTGGCGATACGTTACGCTTGAACCTAACAACCAACCAGGCGACGGTTTCTGGAAATGTAAAAACCGTAATTTCGCCCAACTGAAATGGAAAATGACGCGCAACATCACGATAGTCTTTCAGGTGGCTTAACAGTTGCCAGTTTGGGTAAGTCGTACAAAGAAAAAATTGTGCTACGTGATGTTAACCTGTCATTAAACCGTGGCGAAGTTGTTGCTTTGCTGGGTCCAAATGGTGCAGGTAAAACAACCTGTTTTTATGCCATCGCTGGATTGGTCGCACCAGATTTGGGTACCGTCATTGTTGATGGCAAGGATGCCACGCATTTACCAATGTATCGTCGTGCAAACCTTGGGCTTGGCTATCTTCCGCAAGAGGCCAGCATTTTTCGCGGCTTGTCGGTCGAAAAAAATATTAGTTCTGTCATCGAACTTTGGGAACCAAATCGCCGTAAACGTCGTGCACGATTGGAACAATTACTGGATGAATTTTCCATCAACCACATCCGAAAATCACCCGCGGTCGCATTATCTGGCGGTGAGCGGCGGCGCGTGGAAATTGCGCGGTGTTTGGCCAGCAACCCGAATTATGTCCTGCTTGATGAACCATTTGCGGGTGTAGATCCAATTGCCGTGGGCGATATTCGCGCACTTGTTTCACAGCTTAAACAACGCGACATTGGTGTATTGATCACCGATCACAATGTGCGCGAAACACTCGAAATCGTGGATCGCGCGTATATTTTGCACGATGGCGTCGTTTTAATGAGCGGTACCCCAAAAGAAGTGGTCGCAAACAAGGATGTGCGGCGTGTCTATCTGGGTGAAGATTTCAAAATTTAGATTTCGTTAACTTGGAATCAGTGTCAATTTCTACATTTTGCAACGCAACTATCTGCCATAAAATTTTGAAAATCAATATTGTTTGGTAACTGTTTGAGTCCTAGATTAGTGACATGTCTATCCAAAAAACACACGATTACCCGTTCATTTGACCGATGTCATCTGGGGGGAGTGCGTGATGAAACAACAAAAAAGGAGGATAAAAATCACGATAGACACCCCATCGCTACCATAAAAACAGGAGAATTCATGCGATATCAAATCAGTGGAAAAAAACTCGACATTGGCGAATCACTTCAAACCCATGTGAAATCAGAATTGGGCGAAGTTATTGAAAAATATGCCGAAAGACCTACCGACGCGGTAATTACTTTTTCCAAAGACAGACATGAATTTCTATGTGAATCGACCATTCATTTGTCCACGGGACTTACGGTTAATGCACATTCGCGCGCCAATGAGATATATGAATCTTTTGATATTTGCGCCGAAAAAATGGAAAAACAGCTTCGCAGATACAAGCGCAGATTGAAGGATCACCACAATACACGCACAACACCAGTTGAGTTTATGGGCGCTTCGTCGTATATCCTCGCCAGCGAGGGAGATATTGCAGAGGCGAGCGAACCTGAATCACTGCAACCCATAATTGTCGCGGAAATGGAAACGAAGATTAAATCGCTGTCCGTTGGGGAGGCTGTCATGCAAATGGAACTAGCCGACGAACAGGTATTGTTTTTTAAAAACGAAGGCCACAATGGTTTGAATGTGGTGTTTCGGCGTAAAGATGGGAATATTGGTTGGATTGACCCCGAAAATATGAAATAGGGGCGGCCTAACGAATAGAGGCATAAAATGGAACTGAAAGACATTCTGGAAAAAGACGCAGTGCGGTTTGTTCAATCGACAAGCAGCAAAAAGCGACTGTTACAGGATATCAGCGAGCAGGCGGAATCAAACTATGGCATCAGTGCCGAGGTTGTTTTGGCTGCTTTGCTGGAACGTGAAAAGCTTGGCTCAACAGGCGTTGGACGTGGCGTGGCGATTCCACACGCGCGTTTTGATGAAATTGACCGAGTTTTTGGTCTTTTCACACGTTTAGAAAAACCAGTGGATTATGATTCAATGGACAGTCAGCCTGTTGATCTTATCTTCACCATTTTAGCGCCCCAAAAAGAAGGTGCAGAGCATCTGAAAGCGTTGGCATTGGTATCGCGCACATTACGTTCGGAAAACATTTGTGCCAAACTGCGCGCAAATAGCGATGCGAACACCCTGTATAGCCTTCTGACAGAAGTGATGACTCATCAAGCGGCCTAACCTTTGGTTAGGCCCAATCCTTAAATCCAAATCGATTATAATCAATTTGATACGCAGCGCGCGTTAGCTTTTCAATTTTCGCGTCGTAAATTTCAGCAAGCGTAAACATTTGATCTGGCTGATCTGGATCTGGCAATCCAATTGGTTTCAATCCCAGTTTGGATTCAATGAACGCCATCGAAATTGCAAGTTGATCTGGTGTGACGATCACATCTGGCTGTACCCATTCCGACAGACCCGCAAGCACCGAAAACTGGCTTGCCCAGCAAGGATCAATCCGCGCACGGGTTTGTCCATTCAAATTACCCTTAAGATATTTCAAAAAACATGCGAACGCTTTGGCGTGTTGATCAGCCGAATATCCATCCCCAAGAAGCGTTTCGCGTGAAGCATTTTCCATCTGTTCATCCGATGGCAATGGCGCATCATAATATTGAATAAGGTTTTTGCGAATCCAGGGAAACACCGACGCGCCGTTTAAAAAAATGTGATCGTAAAATGCCTTATATGCGCGATCGACAGGGTGATCCAAAACGCTAAACACTGATCGGATATTGCGCGATTTCAACCACTCGTTCAAAACTGCTTTGTTTTGATTATTGGATACGGATGCATCATGCATCTTCATCCATTTCAAAACCTGATCGCGTTGACAATTCCCAATGGGAAAATACAATAATGGCGATGTGTCACCACAATAAAATTGTTTCACATCCAATTGATATTTCGCACCAGACAGGGATGCTTCGCGCAAGCTGGCGAAATCCATTGTCGCGATTGATTGCATCATCTCGTCAAAATTAGATACTTTTTGCGATAACGGTTCCGGATTTTGACGCGCCATTTTTTGCGAAAGGGTTTTTTGCATTTTGCGCGCACCAATAAATCGCGCAACACCGTTCATCACATCCAAATCATTCAAATCTTCGTATTTCAAACGAAACGCTGATTGCCCAGATGTTTGCAGCGTTTTTTCGATATGGTCCGTATTGGCATCGCGTTTGGCGACAAAGCTTTTAAATTCGTCTGCATCAAATTCTACCACCGCTTTTTTGCGTTTATGCAGATCCCCCATTTTCCATTGATCGGTTTGTTCTGCAATTTTTTGCGACACAAAACTGTCCACCGGATTGCGGGTTAAAATAATTTTGGCACATTCGTCGTCTTCCAAACAAAAATCCAAAACCCGTTGATCATGTTCAGAAAACAATCGAAACCCTGGCAATGTGTCACTCACGGTTTCAACCAAGTTTCGAAGCAGCAAAAACGGATCGCGTTCGCGGGTTTTTAAATCCATTTCAACAACAGATTCTTTTAACGGATAACCCACAAAACCCGGATTGAACAATTCGCCGTGGCACGACAGTTCATCAAACCCGTTGATATGGCTTTCAAACAAATTTGATCCTGTGCGCATTTCCGCCAACAGAATAAAATATTTGAATTTTCCATCTGACATTATTGAACCAACTTTGGTGTGCTGCGTGGTTGTTTATCCGCTTGTTTTTCCGCCGCTGGTTTCGCCAATGGCACAGTTTCCAACGTAAGTCCTGCATTTTTTAAATCACGAAGCGCTTTGTTCACGCCATTCAAATCAACCATTTTTGGCATATCAAGCAAAGCGTGTTTTGGTGCATCGCCCAATATTTCAGTCGCTGCATTCAAAATTTGTTGCGGATTTTCCAACACATCCTGCAGATCAAACGTACTTACACTTGCACTTGTGCTGGATTGTTCCAGTTCAAGCAGAAATGCACGTTCCATATCTTGAAGCTGTCGTGCATAAGATGGCACATCTTTACCCACCTTTTTCGCGGCAAGGTATTTCAAAATCCAACCTTCGCGAATGACAATGATATGCGCATTTTCATCCTGTGTAAGACGTGTTCGCACCGCTTGATGATCACGTAGATCAAATTGAAAACAATGTTTGTTTTCGCGATCATTCCACAAAAGATTTTGCAAAAAACCATAGGGGTTGCGATTTCGGATTTTCACATTGCCATCCAACCCGCCCAAGAAATTTTTCGCACCAGTTGCGAATTCAACTCTTTGACGGTGAAATAAATGCCCGTGGCAGACCATATCGGATGATTTGCAAAGCCAATTCACGATATCAGGATATAAATCGTTCAACCCATAATACACGGCAAATGGCGCCACCGTTTGCCCGCGTGAACCAGCGTAACCACCTGGAAACCGTCCTGCGTTAAAATACCCAACACCCCCCGATGTGCGTTGTGCAAGGGCCGCTTCAAAATGTTCATCGATTGATTTTGCGCCCACCTTTGACATTGGTACTTTGTCACGATCGGACGCTAGCAATTGCGCATACATTTTATCCGCGCCAACCCACACTTTGCGCACAAAAAATGCATCGGATTTTGAAATGGCATCAAGGTGGTCGTCATACAAAATAAATGGTTTTCCCTGTGCGTCGAATTTCGCAAATGTCAGGCTGCGCGATTCAATGCGTTCAGAATGGTTGCGCACCAGTGTTTGAAAATAGGATTCATCTGGTATCCAGCAATGTTTGAAATATGAATCATTCACGGCGCGATTTGGATCATTCACAATCAATTGCAACGTTTTCCCAGTTAAACACCACCACTGAGATCCGGTATGGGGTTCAATATGTGTTGGGATTTGCCGGTTAACACCAAGAATCCGCTGTGCCTGAACCAATTTGTCAAATGTAAACCGGTTTCGTTTCCATGACACTGGAAAATACAATGTGAACCGTTCTTCGTTCAAACCGTCTTGAACCCATTTGTCCTTTTCAACCGATACCGATTGAATAAAATCCGTCGCTTTGTGACGTGACAAGAAATGTTTGAATTGTTTGATCGGCCTGATCGGCAAACAAGAACCAGAAATTAACGCGACATGCCCAATGTTTGGATGCTTTTGTAATAACAATTCTGCGGCGCTCAGGCTTGCCTGAACCAACGAAAAACGACCCCATTCGCAATGAATTGAATCCGTGAACATGACATGTTTATTGGTCTTGAACTGATCGCGGAGCGCATTGGATTCTTTTGCGGGGGTATGTGCATCGATATGTAAACTGATTGCACAGTTTTGCTTTGCCAAATATTCCACAAGCGCACCAACACGGTGTAAATTTTCATGCGCGAGTATGACAAAGCCAAGCTCCATTACGCCCAATCTCCAGAGGACATCAAACCAAGGGATTCCAATTGGCGCCAATCCTTGTATTTAACAGATTGCCCATTCCATAAATCGTTTTTGCCCCCACGGTGTTTTGAATAGGAATTGTATTCACGGCTGGCCGCATAATGTTGTTTTCTGGCCAATTCTTCTTTGGTTTTAGTGCTGAACATTTCCAGAAATTTCGTATGCACCAAACAACCAGACGCACGCTGTCCCCCGTTATGGGCGTAAACCAAATTCAAGCTGCGCGGTAACAGGTTATGTGTCGAACTGACAAAAACATTTCCTCGTTTCCATTTCACCAATGGAATTTTATTTAAAGCAGGCGCAAATGCTGGACGTCCAGCAAAAAATCCACGCTGTCGCGCACCCCCTTGGATCCACAGGTTTCCATATTTACGGTTGCGTTCATAATAATAATTTCCCGTATCGAAATGGTCAGAAACAGTCATCGGATTATCACCGGGGCGGTAATGCGCCTCTGATATTTTTCCTTTGGGGTAGGTGTCCACCAATTGCGTCCCAAAACTACGGGTGGAGGATTGATCCAGCCAATGGGTCAACGCCTGAATGGGTCGGGTATCACAATGAGGATATACAAAAAATTCATCGACATCGACAACCAAGCACCAATGCCCCACCGCATAGGCACCCAACAAACCGTTCAACCAATCCATTCCAAATCCAGCGCGTTTATAGCTTCGCGTGGTGTGCCACACGGAAACGTCTGGCTGGCTTATCAAATATTCAAGCGTACCATCGTCGGAACCATTATCGACAAAACAAAAGTGGTTCACGCCAAGTTTGCGATAATATTCAAAAAAGAAAGGGAGCCTGATTTTTTCGTTTCGCACAGTGGAAAACAAAATCACATCGTCTTCACGAATCTTGGAAACATTCAACGCAGCAGGCGTCAGCTCTCTGCGTTTACGCAGTGATCTGGCCCGTCGGCGTTTGCGCTCTAATCGCAATCTATATTGATCCCAAAACTTCATGATGACCCTAAATTGGATACTGATTATGGAATTTCTGCGGCGAACACCGTATTAAAATGTGCCCGCCAAGTTGATTCATCAATTAATTTCAATTCATTGGCCGTTAGTTTTGCTTGTTTTTTACCAATTTCCAAGCGTGTTTTGATTGCCGCACACCATTGGTCAACATCTGTTGCAGATACATAAGTTGGATATTCGCCAACGCACTCACGAAACACCCCAAGATCGCTACAGATAACAGGGGTGTTTTGCGCCATTGCTTCGATTGCGGGTAATCCATATCCTTCGGCAAAGCTTGGAAATAACAGTGCATGCGCACCACTAATTGCCGCCATAGCTGTTGTATCGGGCAACCCTGATTTTTCAAAAATGTTCACCTCGATTTGTGGTGAGTTATCCAAAAAACCAAAAGTGTCGTGGTTATTCCAACCGCGACGACCAATAACGAATAGATCGGGCATTTTGTCGGGCGCCAGCGCTGTGTTTAGCTTTTGCCAAACATCGAATAACACCTTGTGGTTTTTGCGGGGTTCAATTGTACCCAAAATCACAAAATACGGACGGTCATTTCCAAAGATTTCCGCACCCTGATCATTGTTTTTATTGATGCCAAGTTTCGCGACACAAATTTGCGGAACCGCGCCCCATTTGGAAAAATGATTGTTCACAGTTTCCTTGGTGTGATGTGAATTGACAATGATCCTGTTGGCAAATTTTTGAGCGACTTGCATCTTTGTCTTGAATAACGCCGGCGTATCTGCACGGCAATATTGGGGATAATCAAGTGGGATCGTGTCGTGAATAAATACGTGAATATCTGTACATCCTGCGTCCTGAATTTGCTGAAAACAACGCTGGGACAGGTTCGAATGCGCTGTATTGTAATACTCAAATCCATTGGGAAAAGAATTTCGCAAAACGTTTGCAAGCTGGCGCCATGTGCCAAAAGATTTGGCCACATGTCGAATTTCGCTTCGCAATTTTCGTTGGTCATGATCCAATCGAAATCGTATGCGATCGATGCCTTTTGGATTGGGCAACATCCTTTGCGATACCTTGTCTTTCAACGCGGCAAATTCAGTGGGTGTAATTAGCGCAAAATTTCGCCCCATCTCGGTCATAAACAACGCATCGGGAAACCTTTGACCAACTTCGTCAATATAGGCCAGCTCTACCCGATCAACGCCAGTAACCAATCCTTGGCTCATCCTTGAAACGGTGCGCGTAATGTCCAATAAAACTGTCAACAGCGCTCCATTTCATCGCCAAGCGTACAATTATGTAAATCTATTGTGCGGCGCGCGGTGTTTCAACCATTTGCACGAGATAGTCCATTAATTCATCACGCAAATCATCACGGGATAGCCCAAATGAAATACTTGCCTGTAAAAATCCAGCCTTTGATCCACAATCAAACCGTTCGCCGTCAAATCGAAAACCATAAACGTTTCCGCGTTCACGCAATTCGGATGCGATTGCATCGGTCAGCTGAATTTCATTTCCCGCACCTTCACGCGTAATTGCCAAGTGATCCAAAATTTGAGGCGTGAGGATGTAACGGCCAATCACCGCCAAATTCGATGGTGCCTTATCCACATCCGGTTTTTCAACCAAACCTTTTACAGATATCAGTTTTCCATCGTCGTGTTTCACATCCAATATGCCATATGCATTGGTGCGGTTCATCGGGACTTCCATTGCGGCGATAATGTTGCCGCCCGTTTGTTCATGTGCGTCCATCATTTCCTTAATGCATGGTTTTTCAGATGCAATAACATCATCTGGCAAGATCACTGCAAACGGTTCATTTCCAATTATGCGCCGCGCACATAAAACCGCATGGCCCAGTCCCAATGGCTGTGTTTGGCGCACATATGAAATTTCGCCGCAATTCATCGACGATTTATAACATTCCTCCAATAAATCCCATTTTCCACGGGATTTAAGAGAATTCTCCAATTCTGGGGCCGCATCAAAATAGTCTTCTAGGGCGGATTTTCCGCGTGATGTCACGAAAATAAATTCTTCGATGCCGGCATCGCGTGCCTCATCAATTGCGTATTGAATTAAGGGGCGATCAACCAACGTTAATATTTCTTTTGGAATGGATTTGGTCGCTGGCAAAAAACGTGTTCCCATTCCAGCAACGGGAAAAACAGCTTTGGTAATTTTGGGCATTGTGATCATCCTTTTGACAGTTACGCCAAGGAATAGAATCATTTTTTTAAGGATCGGTTTTCGATCAAAATATTATCTGTGCGAACTGTCTAAAATTTTCGAAAAATCGCGCTGATCAGTCAGCAGTTTTTGTTCGCGTTTCGCACGCGATGCAATTGAATATGGGCAAAAAATCGGATCGTTCCGATCAGATCGACCATACACGCCACCGGTTTGCACCCAAAACCCCCGCACATCAAAATACCGATGATGGAATAACGTTGTATGGGTAAAACAAAAAACCATTGTGGGAATGCCTTGCTCCGCCAAAATTTTAGCCCGCTTTACCAAGCTGTTCCAACGTAGCAACGATCCAACAATTGCAACGCCATTGGTTTCGTTTGTATTTGTTGCTGGTAAAAATTCGGGCGTGTTTTGCACAGACAAATTGCATTTCGCATCACCAATTTGTGTACCTTGTGAAATACCATCATCCAACGTTTGAAGCAGTTTAATCTTTTCTGCATTGGTAATTTTCGTGCCAGAAACAAATGTGGTTAATCGGCGCTCTTGTTCATCACGAAACAATTGTATTGTGTCCAAATCACCGTATTTTTTTAAAAAATATGCTTTGCTAAACCCAATTTGAAACAAGGTTTTCGGGGCACGGTTTACACCGCGCATAAGGCTCGCGGCATAACCATGTTGCACCTCTGCCAGGGGAACAATCGCGGTTTTCCAACCAGCACGCCCCATTCGCAAGGTTAATTCTGTTTCATCCAAATAAAACGCAAAGTTTTCATCAAAACCACCGAGATCGACGACACCAGTCTTTCGAAATGCACAATTTGTTCCCTGAACTTTGGCAAATCGCTCACCACATGAATGGATACTGATATCGCTGCACTCTTCTCGTTCCAACGGATAATCATTTCCATTCATATCGGTTTCAAGTGCGCGCCATTGAAATGAAATCCCGTTTCGTCCGCGCACATATCCACCCGCAACACCAATATCAGGGTTTTCAAAAGGTGCGATCAAACGTTCCAGCCAGCGCGGCTCTGGAATTGCATCGTCATCACAAAACGCGATGATGTCACCTGCGGCAACTGCGATGCCCAAATTCCGTGCCTTTGAAATGTTCGCCTCATCAAATTTCACAAATTTGATATTCTTCGATGTTGGCTCATGATCCGCGACAACGATAATTTCAAAATTTGCATATGATTGAAATCGTAATGCGGAAAGAATCCGCGCCAATCCATCGGGGCGCCCATGGCTTACAATTATGATGCTGGCGGGCGGGGTGAATTTCATTCGATGCCCAGCGCCAACAAAATTGATTCAACACGCGGCACATCTTCTGGATTGTTAACCTCCCAAAATACGCAACCTTTTGCATCAACTTCGACACATTGAATATGGCGACCTTCGGCCAAGAAGCGCATTTGTTCCAAACCTTCTTGGCGTTCTAACTGGGATTCCGGCCAATTGGCATATGCGCGTAAACTTTGTGGACGATAGGCATAAATTCCACAGTGGTGATATACCTCTGCGTCGGGGTTTTCCGCATATGGAATGACCTCTTTGGAAAAATAAAGTGCACGGTTGGTTTTATCAAACGCAGCAGTTGTACCACCCACAAGCCCATTCATACGATCATTTTTCAACTCGGCCACCATTTGTGCATCACAGCGCAAAACCGGGGTTGCAACATCGGCCAAGGGCGCATCATGCAATCCATCAATCAATGCGGGAATAAACCATGACGGGGTCAGGGGTGAATCGCCTTGCAGATTCACCACAATTTCGAATTCTTCACCCAATGTTTCATAAGCCTCTGCGCACCGTTCAGAGCCGTTTTTCGCAGATGTTGATGTCATAACAACATCTGCACCAAATCCCGTTGCCACATCTTTGATGCGATCATCATCGGTTGCAATCACAACACGTGCGTTTGGTACCTTTAACGCAGCTTCCCAACTGCGTTGAATCAGAGGTTTTTCAATGCCAGTTGCACCGCGCAACATGGCCAGCGGTTTTCCATTAAACCGACTGGAACCATAACGCGCGGGAACAACGACAAGAACAGACATGTTACGCCGTTTGCAACGCCACACCTGGCGCATAGGCAATGAAGAACGGATTTTCAAAAATGGGTTTGCCGTAGGTTAGTGGTTCGTGATTATCAAATCGCACAACATCGCCACCTGCGCCCAACAAAACCGCGTGACCCGCCGCCGTATCCCATTCCATTGTGCGCCCAACTCGAGGGTACAAATCCGCCTCGCCAGTTGCGACCAAACAGAATTTCAAAGACGAGCCCGCAGCGGCACTATCTTTAACAGAATATTTATTGATGTAATCCTCGGTTGCTTGATCGCGGTGCGATTTAGAGGCAACAATGATCAAATTTCCATTGTCGGGTGTGGATACAGAAATGGGTTTCGTTTCACCGATTTTGTTGGCATCGTGATCGCCGAATTCTTCCACGGATTGGCCGGTTGCATCAGTATAAAACAACCGTTGTTTTGCAGGTGCATAAACCACACCAGCCACAGGTTTACCATCCACAACATAGGCAATGTTCACCGTGAAATCACCGCGACGGTGGATGAATTCCTTGGTTCCATCCAGTGGATCAACAATAAAAAAAGTGTTTGCGGTTTCGTTATGTGTGTTGGATTGCTCTTCGGTTACAATCGCGACATCTGGGAATGCATTGCGCAGGCCTGCAAATATATGTTTGTCCGCTGTTTCATCTGCGATTGTGACAGGGCTTTCGTCTGATTTCGATTTCACTTCAAAATCGTCGCTGTTGTAAACATCCATGATCAAGGCCCCAGCCTCGATCGCGAGTTTACGGATTATTTGCGTGGTTTGTTGCATGTCCATCAAAGATATCTTTCTTTCGTCAAATGTTAACCGCAGTTGAATTACCATGACATATGATCACATGACACCTAAACAGCAAGTCGCCATTGGCAAATTTCAGTAACTTGCATTAGATAATGAGCATGATGTTACCAACAAACCAAAAAAAATCGAAACTGTCGAAAACGATTTCGTTTTTCGAACTGTGCTATCATTCGATTGTCCGCAATGTACGCAAGGGCCATTCAAATGCGGTTCAAGGTTTGATTATGGACGTGCTGCAAAACCTGTTGTTGGTTGTGTTCTTTGCCCTGTTCATTAGCATTCTTGGCATGCGAAGTGTTGCCGTGCGCGGGAACTTTATCCTTTATGTAATGACTGGGGTGTTTTTGTATCTGAGCCATGTAAAGGTGATGGGCGCGGTGCGAACGGCGGCCAGCCCAACCGATACAATGTTGAAACACGCACCTGTCACCATGTTGCTTAATGTGATTTCTGCTTCTTTTTCTGCGCTTTATATCCAAATACTTTCGATGGCAGTTCTATTATTTGCCACGCATGTGTGGTTGGAGCCCGTGACATTCTATAGTCTAAAGGGTGTGGTGCTTTGCTTTTTCCTTGCGTGGTTATTTGGTATCGCGATGGGGGTGCTGTTTTCGTCTATTGGGATATTCTTTCCCAAACCAATGACGATTATCACCACAGCATATACGCGCATGAACATGATTTTCAGCGGTAAGATGATGCTCGCAAATAGCATAAGACCCGCACTTCTGCCTTGGTTTACATGGAATCCCCTGTTTCACATCATTGATCAGGCGCGTGGGAATGCGTTTATCAACTATGTTCCGCGCAATACCAATTTGACCTATGTTTGGGTGGTGCTTTTGATCGCGCTTGTACTTGGATTCATGATTGATCATTGGGCACGAAAATACGCATCACAAAGCTGGAATGCACGGCGTTAATCAACCACACGCAAAGTCAAGTTTAATCGCCCATGTGCATTGAACAAACGCGAGCTAGCAAATTTAATCCGATCGACCCCGTGATATGCCAAACGCGCATCACCCCCCATGACAACAACGTCACCCGAATCCAACCAGATCGATTGCGTCTTGCCGCCTCGTTGCGTTCCACCAACACGAAACAGCGCGCTATCGCCCAGTGAAATGGATAACACGGGATATGAATAATCCGCTTCGTCATTATCTTGGTGCAATCCCATTTTTGCACCTTCGCCGTAAAAATTAATCAAACAACAATCTGGTTCGCGTGATGTTGATACCAAGTTTTGCCAAATCGAAAGCACACTATCTGGAATGTCTGGCCATGCCGTTCCATTTGGATGGTGGTCAATGTAACGGTATCCGCTTGCATCAGAATGCCAACCATATTTTCCCGCAGCGCTCATACGCACAGACATTTGTGCACCGGTTTTTACACTGGGCGAAAACATCGGCGCGGCGCTGACAACTTGGCGTAAATCTGTTGCCAATTGTTGTTGATCCGCGCTGGACAAGTAAGATTTATAAACCTGAAATCCTGCTAGATCCAAAAATGGCATTGTTGCATCCTCAAATTCGTAAAATATTGCCCAAATTTATTACAATTTAACCAATATCAGCTTTCATTCCGCGCGGCACGACGAATAAAGGTGAAAATATTCACAAGTTGACAAAAACGTGGGCTTTCACGGCTTGCAGACATAGGTTGTGTCGCCTATATAACATTTTGCCCATTTAGGGGCTGAAAAGGGATAGAGGCTGGGTGCCGCAACAGGGCTCAGCGTCCACAAATCGCCAAAAGAAGGAAACGATCATGGCTAAAGTTATTGGTATTGACCTAGGAACGACAAACTCCTGTGTTGCGATCATGGATGGATCACAGCCAAAAGTTGTTGAAAACGCCGAAGGCGCGCGCACAACCCCATCTATCGTTGGTTTTACCGATGATGAACGTCTGGTTGGACAGGCCGCGAAACGCCAAGCGGTAACAAACCCAGAAAACACATTATTCGCAGTGAAACGCCTGATTGGCCGTTCCGTGAATGATCCCTCCGTTAAAAAAGACCTCAAGCACCTGCCATACAATGTTGTTGATGGCGGCAATGGTGATGCATGGGTTGAAGTGAAAGGTGAAAAATATTCACCATCACAAGTATCCGCATTCATCCTTGGTAAAATGAAAGAAACCGCAGAAAGCTATCTTGGTGAAACAGTAACGCAAGCCGTTATCACTGTTCCTGCGTATTTCAACGATGCTCAGCGTCAAGCAACCAAAGATGCTGGTAAAATCGCTGGCTTGGAAGTTTTGCGTATCATCAACGAGCCAACAGCCGCGGCACTTGCATATGGTTTGGACAAAGAAGGTGGAAAAACCATCGCGGTATATGACCTTGGTGGTGGTACATTCGACGTATCCATCTTGGAAATCGATGATGGTTTGTTCGAAGTGAAATCAACCAATGGTGACACTGCCCTTGGTGGTGAAGATTTCGACATGCGTATCGTTGAATATTTGGCCGACGAATTCAAAAAAGAAAACGGCGTTGATTTGTCCAAGGACAAAATGGCGTTGCAACGTTTGAAAGAAGCCGCCGAAAAAGCAAAGATCGAGCTGTCTTCCAGCCAACAAACAGAAATCAACCAACCGTTCATTTCAATGGATCCAAAAGGCGGTCAGCCGTTGCACTTGGTATTGAAATTGACACGTGCAAAATTGGAAAGCCTTGTTGCTGATCTTATCGCGCGTTCGATGAAACCTTGTCAGGCCGCATTGAAAGATGCTGGTGTTTCCAAAGGTGAAATCGACGAAATCGTTTTGGTCGGTGGTATGACACGTATGCCAAAGGTTATCGAAGAGGTAACAAAATTCTTTGGCAAAGAACCAAACAAAGGTGTGAACCCTGACGAAGTTGTGGCCATGGGTGCTGCAATTCAGGCGGGTGTTTTGCAAGGCGACGTGAAAGACGTTGTATTGTTGGACGTGACCCCATTGTCATTGGGTATCGAAACATTGGGCGGCGTATTCACACGCCTGATAGATCGCAACACAACGATCCCGACCAAGAAATCACAGGTGTTCTCTACTGCGGAAGACAACCAAAATGCTGTGACCATCCGCGTGTTCCAAGGTGAACGCGAAATGGCTGCGGATAACAAAATTTTGGGTCAGTTCAATCTGGAACAAATTCCGCCAGCACCACGTGGTATCCCACAGATCGAAGTGACCTTTGACATCGACGCCAATGGTATCGTTTCTGTTTCAGCCAAAGATAAAGGCACGAACAAAGAGCAGAAAATCACCATCCAGGCATCTGGTGGTCTGTCTGATGACGATATCGAACAAATGGTTCGCGACGCCGAGGAAAATGCCGAAGCGGATAAAGAAAAGCGCGAATTGATCGAAGCCAAAAACAGCGGCGAAGGTTTGTTGCACGCCACTGAAAAATCTTTGGAAGAGCATTCAGACAAAGTTGATCCAAGCACTGTCGAAGTGATCGAAATGTCCATGGCAAATCTGAAAGATGCACTTGAAACAGACGACGCTGGCAAGATCAAAGCACAGATTCAAGACCTGCAAGAAGCAGCAATGAAACTGGGCGAAGCGATCTATAACGCGCAAGCAGGTGAAGGCGACGAAGACGAGCCAAAGCCAGTTGACGACGATATCGTTGATGCCGACTTCGAAGACCTTGGCAAAGAAGACCGCTAAGATCACAGTGAACGTAACCACATGTTGGTTGGCCAATTCGTTTGGCCGACCAACGCCATAGTGGAGGCGATATGTCAAAACGTGACTATTACGAAATTCTGGGTGTGGCCAAAGGCGCATCTGAATCAGAGCTGAAAAAAGCCTATCGCAAAAAAGCGATGGAACTTCACCCCGATCGCAACCAAGACAACCCAGAAGCAGAAGCACAATTCAAAGAAGCCAATGAGGCTTACGACGTTCTCAAGGACCCCGAAAAAAAAGCAGCATATGACAACTATGGTCATGCCGCGTTCGAGGGTGGCATGGGCGGCGGCGGCGGTTTCCGCGGGCAGGGCGATTTTGGATCGGCCTTTTCCGATGTATTCGACGATCTGTTCGGCGATTTCATGGGTGGAAACCGTGGCGGTGGCGGGCGGCGTGCAACGCGCGGCTCCGATTTGCGATATAACCTGAATGTATCTTTAGAAGAAGCATTTACAGGCAAACAGCAAACCATTTCGGTAAACGCATCCGCATCCTGTGACACATGTTCGGGAACAGGTGCCGCCAATGGTTCGGAACCATCTGGATGCCCGACATGTTCTGGCATGGGTAAGGTGCGTGCACAACAAGGTTTCTTTACCGTTGAACGCACTTGTCCAACCTGTTCAGGGCGCGGCGAAATTGTAACCAACCCATGTAAAACGTGTTCAGGTACAGGCCAAACACAGCGTGAACGTTCACTCAGCGTGAATATCCCCGCCGGTGTAGAAACAGGCACGCGCATCCGTCTAGCGAATGAAGGCGAGGCGGGCACGCGTGGTGGGCCATCTGGTGATTTGTATATTTTCATCAATGTGGCCGATCATGAATTGTTCGAACGCGAAGGTTCAAATTTGTTCTGTCGTGTCCCGGTCAGCATGCGCACCGCCGCATTGGGTGGCGAAATAGAAGTGCCAAACATTGATGGTGGGAAATCACGCGTCAAGGTTCCCGCAGGTGCCCAATCAGGCAAACAAATGCGCCTGAAAGGCAAAGGTATGCCAGCGTTGCGAGGCCACGGCAGCGGTGATTTGTATCTGGAAATCGCGGTTGAAACACCCGTGAACCTGACCGCAAAACAAAAAGAGCTGTTGAAAGAATTCGATGAACTCTCTGTGGATAACAATCCAGAAAGTTCGAATTTCTTTGGCAAGGTTAAATCATTTTGGGATGGGATGAAGGGTTAAACCTTCATCGCCAATTCAAAAAATTCGAAGGGCCTTTTGGGCCCTTCTTTTTTATCCAACGTCACATGCGGCCATCACGGCCATATTCAAAATGTCGTTCACTGTCGCATTCACAGAGCAAAGCTGAACAGGTTTATCAATACCCGTCAGGATCGGCCCGATCATGGTCGCCCCACCCATTTCCTGCATCAATTTGGTTGAAATCGATGCTGAATGGCGTGCTGGCATCACCAAAATATTTGCAGGTGCCGACAGACGTGCAAACGGATAATACTTTTTGCGCAATGCATCATTAAGCGCGACATCAACGGTCATTTCGCCTTCGTATTCAAAGTTCACGCCGCGTTTGTCCAACACATCAGGTGCCATTGACATTTTTTCTGCGCGTTCTGATTTTGGATAACCAAAATTGGAAAAGCTGACAAATGCGACGCGCGGATCCATACCCATTTTGCGTGCCACTTCGGATGCGCGTTCGGCGATATCTGCCAAATCTTCGGCCTCTGGCCATTCGTGCACCAAACTGTCAGCGATCAAAACCATACGCCCTTTGTGCAACATCGCATTCACACCGATTGCACCATCACCCGGTTTAGCATCAAACACGTGGTTAATCTGATTCAAACATAGCGCTGATTTGCGCGTTGCACCCGTGACCATGCCATCCGCATGACCATGCGCCACAACAAGTGCTGCGAACACATGGCGGTCACGCGATGCAAGTTTGTGAATATCGGATAAATCGTAACCATCGCGCTGCAAACGATTATACAAGAAATCTTTGTATGTTCGCAGGTGATCGGTGGTAGCAGCGTTTAAAACTTCGATATCTTCAAACGCTTCTCCCATGCCTGCTTGTTCAAGTTTTTCTTTCACATCCGCATCACGGCCAACAACAATCGCACGACCAAGCCCTGAGCGCACATAAGCAACCGCCGCACGCAATACCCGTGGATCGTCGCCTTCGGCAAAAACCATTGTTGCCTGCGTGTTACGCGCACGTTGGAACATCGCTTGCAAGAATTGTGCAGATGGATCCAAACGTGATTTCAGATCAAGCGTATATCGATCCATATCAATGATCGGACGGCGTGCCACGCCTGTGTCCATTCCCGCCTTTGCAACCGCTGGTGGGATGATGTGAATAAGGCGCGGATCAAATGGTGTTGGGATAATATATTCCGGCCCAAATTGAAGTTTTTTGCCATAAGCAAGGCCGACCTCATCTGGCACGTCTTCACGTGCAAGTGCGGCCAAGGCTTGTGCACAGGCGATTTTCATTTCGTCATTGATTGAACGCGCATGCACATCCAACGCGCCACGGAACAAATATGGGAAACACAAAACGTTGTTCACCTGATTTGGGTAATCCGAACGCCCAGTGGCCACAATCGCATCAGGGCGCACAGCGTGTGCATCCTCTGGTGTGATTTCTGGATCAGGGTTTGCCATCGCAAAAATCACAGGGCTCTTGGCCATAGATTTCACCATATCCTGCGTCACCGCACCTTTGGCAGATACACCAAGGAAAACATCGGCATCTTTCATCGCCTCTTCCAATGTGCGCATTTCTGTTTTGATCGCATGGGCAGATTTCCATTGGTTCATACCCTCGGTGCGGCCTTGGTAAATGACGCCTTTGGTATCGCAAATGATGCAATTTTCATTCTTTGCACCCATACGTTTGATCAATTCCAAACAGGCAATTCCAGCGGCACCAGCCCCGTTCAAAACGACCTTCACGTCTTCGATTTTTTTACCGCTGATGTGCAACGCGTTTAACAAACCAGCGGCACAAATCACCGCTGTTCCGTGTTGATCATCATGGAAAACGGGAATATCCATCAGCTCTTTGAGCTGTTGTTCGATGATGAAACATTCAGGCGCTTTGATGTCCTCTAAATTGATGCCACCAAAACTTGGCCCCATCAATTTCACCGCGTTAATGAATTCATCTGCATCTTCGGTGTCCAATTCGATATCAATCGAATTTACATCGGCAAAACGTTTGAACAAAACCGCCTTGCCTTCCATCACGGGTTTGGATGCCAGCGCACCCAAATTTCCAAGTCCCAAAATTGCGGTACCATTTGAAATGACCGCAACCATATTTCCCTTGGATGTGTAATCATAAGCAAGCTCTGGATTTTTACCAATTGCTTCGACGGGAACGGCAACACCAGGTGAATAGGCAAGCGACAGATCGCGCTGTGTGCTCATTGGGGTTGATGCAATTACTTCGATTTTACCAGGTGTTGGTTCAAGGTGATATTGCAACGCTTCTTCGTCAGTTACACGTGATTTTCCGCTCATTTGCTTTTCCATCTAAATGATAGTTTAATATTAAACTAATGCCGATTTGTTATTCATACTTCCTTTGTGCAAAATTAACAACCTTGTGCGGCGCAACATGATCCATCATGCCCAATCACAGTTGTTTGCAGTCTAATATCCAGTATGACCCACAATATTAGGCATATAACCGACGAAAACCCAAAGAAATGACCGCTAGACTTGTATATTTCACTTGGTTTGACTACTTGTAGCCAGACATAAACAGCCTATGGATTCTAGGGGACAAATATGAAGGTAATAGTACTTGGTGGCGATGGTTTTTGCGGTTGGCCAACCAGCTTGAAATTGGCAAAAGAAGGCCATGAAGTAACAATCGTTGATAACCTGTCGCGCCGCGCAATTGATCTGGAACTGTCTTCTGGCAGCTTGACCAATATCGCATCAATCCGTGATCGTATCAAAGTTGCGAATGAAAAGATTGGCAAGATTGATTTCCATAACATCGACATCGCAAAAGATTTCGCAGGTTTGCGCAATTTGATCGCTGATGTGAAACCTGATTCAATCATTCAATTTGCGGAACAACGCGCAGCACCATATTCAATGATCGGTGATAGTGAGCGTCGTTACACCGTGGATAACAACATTGTTGGCACGCATAACGTTTGTTCTGCAATCGTCGAAGTTGACCCATCAATCCACCTGATCCACTTGGGCACAATGGGTGTTTACGGTTATTCCAAAGAATTCGGTAAAATCCCCGAAGGCTATTTGGACATCGAAATTAAATCCACTGCTCAGGACACACAAATCCTGTACCCTGCAAACCCTGGTAGTGTTTATCACATGACCAAATGCTTGGATCAGTTGATTTTCCAATTCTACCACAAAAACTGGGGCCTAAAGGTTACCGACCTTCACCAAGGTATCGTTTGGGGTGTTGAAACTGCTGAAACCAAATTGGACCCAGCATTGGTAAACCGTTTCGATTATGATGGCGTTTATGGCACCGTGTTGAACCGTTTCATTAGCCAAGCAGCGAATGATGTGCCACTGACCGTATATGGTATCGGCGGCCAGGAACGTGCGTTTATCCACATTTCTGATTCTGCGCGTTGCTTGCAACTGGCTGTGGAAAATCCACCTGCTGACGGTGAGCGCGTTCGTATTTTCAACCAAGTATCAGAAGTGCAAAGCGTCAAAGGTTTGGCACAAATATTGGCTGATCAAACAGGTGCAGAAGTTCAATTCGTTGACAACCCACGCAAAGAGTTGGCGGAAAATGAATTGGAAGTTGCAAACGACGGTCTACGTTCGCTTGGTTTTGAACCAGTGTTGTTGAATACCGATCTGATCGAAGATGTGAAATTCATCGGCAACGAAACAAAGCACAATTTTGATAAGGCAAATGTTCTGAGCTCACCCAAATGGTAAGCATCGACAATTGTTCAAACAAAAGGGGCCGCGTGGCCCCTTTTTTATTTGATTGTTTCAAGCAGCTTTTTCACTTTGCGATTGTGATTGCCTTCGCTTGCGAATTTTTCAAATGACGCTCTAATCTCTTGCGATTTTGATTTATCAATCAGTTTTCGCAAGATGCGGTCGAACTGGTTTTTTTTCGGTGTGAACCCGTTGGCGACCGCATGATCAAACAGTTTTTGCTGTGCCTCATTGGGATGTTGAGCAAGATAGTCATAATCAACAAGCAACGCCCGCCCAGCATTGTTTTTAGCAATCTGATGAAGCACTTCATTATCCTTTGCCACGCGCGGAATAAGATCAATGATCATTTGATTAAGCGCGTCTAGGTCCAGCTCTTTCCCTTCGTATGGATCAACGTCTTTCATCCGTTTTGTGTCACGGTGATGATAAACGGAGGTGCTGCGCGCCACAGCGCGTGAAATGCATTGATCCAAAACGGATTCACGGATGATGACAACCAAATTAACCGCATCAAAATTTGCATAAGCCCAATCAATAACGGATTGCATCGTTACGCTTTTGTCTTTGCTGGTCGGTAGTCCCAAAAAATTACACAACATGGGCGATTGACCAACCATCAGTTTCACACCTGCAACATCTGGATTGTCATCCGAACAACCATTTTCACGCAGGAAATCAACGATGTCCTTTTCACTTCGCGGTAGCGGATTACCCTTTGCTTCGGCTTTTTTGTGTTCACCGAACAGGCGTTTAAAATGCTCTTTGGGTAATCCCAAGCCACCCAATCCAATCATATCCTTGCACAACAATGTTGAACCAGAACGTTGTGTTGCCAGAACCAAAGTTAATTTGTTCATTTCGAAACCTTTTTCAAAAACGTGTTTCAATCGGCGTATTTTGGATTATCCAAAACATCGCGTAACACGGCATAATCTTCTTTATTTAGCATTTCACCCAAAAGATATTCGAAAAAGTCCGATTTGATTTTTTCTGATCGATCGGTGTCGATAAGTTTTCGCAAATATCGTTTTGCGCGTTTGTTTTCGGGTGTGATGTTATTGCTGACCAGATGGTCATACAGCTTTTTTTGACAGTAATCTGCGTTGCGAGACAGAGTATCATAATTGATATTCAAGATATCGGATTTGTTGTTCTTAATCACCGATAACAGATCGGATTGTAATTCGCGCACAAGCGTCAAATTATCAAGGATGTTCCGGTTCAACAAAGCGCGGTCAATCTTGGTTTTGGCATATGGATCCGTTTCCTGTTTACCCTTGGGTGAACGATGGTGAAACACATCTGTCACACGCGCCATTGATCGCGAAATCGCTTGGTCCATTATGGATTTACGCACAATGGAAACCAATGCAACGTGTTCAAATTGATTCCGCGTCCAATTGATAATTTCTTGCATTGCTTCTGCGCGATCTTCGATCAATTTCCCGCTGATATTTTGATAAACCTGCGGGGCATAGGAAACCATTAACTTCACCGATCCTACATCGGTTTGGTTTTCACTTCCCAAGCCCAACTGCAAACTTTCCATGACGGTTTCATTATTTGCCTTCATCTTGCGCCCAGCATTGAATGCAGGGCGATCCGCACGCACCATCGGCAAGAGATGCTCTCGCGGAACGCCAACACCACCCAATCCTTCGATGTCTCGACACAAGAGTGTCGAACCAGAGCGTTGAGTCGCCAAAATAAGAATAAGTTTTTTCAAAATGTCCCTACCAAACCCACAAGCGGTTGCGTTAAACTTTATTATTGACGATTTTTTTAGCCAACCGTCTTAACGCTTGTGCTGCGCGTTTGGGCAATAATCCACCCCCGCACAATACCCATTCAACCTGATTGCGCAACCGTTCATGCCGATCTTTGACACGGTGAAGCTGTGACCGAAGCGCTTCCAATTCTCTTGTTTTTAAATCCAACCGTGTAGCCAGCTCATTCTCTGGCAAATCATTGTATTTGGACGTGTCAGGCATTCCACCGGTCACAAATCCCTTTTTGTTTATCGCAAATGATTTGTCATACTCCGCATAGATCGGGTTATCTTCGTATCGATCCAGCGGCGTTTTTGGGATCGCAACTGGAATCTTTGCACCTTTATTCGCGGCCAGCATTTGTGATTTCATGGCGTTAAATTGCATTCGCAATTCGTCGCGTTCTTGGGCGCGCGCAAATTTCATATCACGCTGTGAATCGCGATCTTTACGAAGCTTATCCACCTGTGCCGTCAACCGCGCATGTTCTTCGTACATGCCATAGGAAAACAATAACAGGTTACGAAACACTGTTGGCCCATAACGATAAAACGGGCGCACTTGGCGGATATTTTCGGCTTGGCGATTATACAATCGCAACGCCAAAAGTTTATCGTTCAACTTGCGGCGCCAATACAGCGGTTGTGGAATGGATTCACAAACACCGCCATTCAATGCGATGGCATGATACAGTTCTTTTTCATCACCCAAAATTCTGAAATCGCCGGTGAATCCACCAACGCGATCAAAGTCAGTACGACGCACCATCATATCCAATGGTTCAGAATCTGCATCAAAGAATGTGTAGTTCAGATTCCCCAAAATTGGCATACGCATGAATTCTGCGTTGGATGGCTGTGTTGGAACCTTGGACTTAAAGTCATAACAAAAACCCGTCACAACACCGAGGTTTCGTGTTTGGGCAACCTTTACCAATTTGCTCAACGCGCCATCAAACAGCACGTTTCCTGAACGGGTAAGATAGATCAATTCCGCATCTGATCGTGCAATCGCATCATTCGCACACACACCATAATCCAGCCCCGGTGATTCAATATATTTCCAATTCAGCGCAGCAAAACGGCTGGTGATTTTTTTAAGATCTGCTTTGGCCTTTTTGGCGATACTTCCATCGTCAACCAAATAGACATCAAAATTGCTGTAGTCTTGCTTTTCCAACGCTTTCAGGCTGTGTTTTAACCCGGCGATATCATCGCAATGCGTAACAATAACCGAAACCTTGGGCGTTGGATTTTCTAACGCAACTGGTTTGGTTTTAAATTTTGAAAGCGAATGATGATATTGAATCCATGTTTCAATATTCTTGTCATTATCAAACGAACATTCTGCAACGACACCACCGTTTTCCAGCGAGCGCGCAATTTGGCGTGCCAATGGAACGGGGTGAGGATCACACAAAACATCGTCGTGATATTCTTCTTTTACCAATTCTGGGCTGCCGCCTGAATTTGATGCGACAAACGGGATTTGGCAAATGGCTGCTTCGTAAACCGCAAGGGACGAATTTTCGATAATGCTCGGCATAACCGCCAACCGATTTCCTGCGAGCAGATAACGCAGCGCGGGTTCTTGTTGAAATTCTGTCAGCAATTCAATTTCACAAGGCCAGTCTTGTGAAACCTCTTTGATGAAATCCAATACATCGATATCTGGGCGGCTTTGAATACGCGCACCCGGTTTTCCCATAAAGGAAATTTTAGGCGGAAGCTTGACACCTTGTTGCACCAAATTGCTGATCGCTTCGCAGAAAACGGCCAAACCTTTGCGCGCCTCTAGGCGACCAAAGAAAACGATTTCATCAACTGGCACGCGTGTGCCAGGCGAAACATTTCGATCACCAATAATTTTTTTCAGATGCTCAATCGAAATGATGTTTGGCTGCACAAATGTTGCATCGCGCTTCAATGCGTAACCTTGGCTTGCCATCCAGCGCAACAAATGCGCAGAGCCACCGATAATATGATCGCCAAGCTCTACTGATTTTTGTTCGATGAAAATCTTGTCCAGATCATCCAACGTGCGCAATGAATGCGAACCATACAATCGGTTCCACAACCATGGTGATGAACATTTTACTGCGAAATGCGTGTCTTGAAATGCCAAGCCTTGTGATTTCGCCAACATGGCCAAATAACCAGACCCGCGCCATTCCGATACATGCACCATGTCAAAATGATGCTCTTGTAAATATCGAAACATATTGAACATCGGTGCGGTCCAGCGATCGGATGCACCTTTGCATTTTTCTTCGGTATAGTAATCTTTGATCGGTACAAATTTTACGCCAAATTCAGCATAGTATTGTATCCATTCATCAATCGTTCCTGTTTCGCAATAAACGCCTCGCAAGAACAAGATCGTGACATCGAATCCTTGTTCGGCCAAGGTGCGCGCCAGAAATGAATAGGTTGTTCCGATACCGCCATTTCGCACAGGCCCAACGATATCTTCGGTGGCGATACAGATTTTGGGTTTATCTGTTTTGGATTTTAACAATTTCAACGATGTTAAATCGTTGAACTGTAATTCCCACGAATCCGTCGCGGGACCAACAAGATCACGAAGATCGGGTTTCATATTCACGTCTGAAATTGCTTCTTCTAGCAATCGAGACCCAAGTTTTATTTCCGTAGAAATTTTAGATGTATCAGACAAGTCTCAACCTATATCTTCGTTTTCAGAGCAGCTTATTTTGTTGCTTCCAATTGCGCAATCTCTTTGCGAATTTGCAAAATGCGAAGCTCCGCCTCCATCATGCCCATACGCGCCACAGCATCGCGATTTCGAAGCTCGTTAATCTCTACTTTGTTGTGCAAATCTTCCACAAGCTTTTTCTGCGCAGCTTTTTTGTCTTGTACAGTTTTTGTCATTACTGATATCGCCCCTAAAATTAAAAATACATCACGATTCATCGTTGTCGCCGATATAGTAGGTAACCCATCGAATTTAAAGATTTACACAACATCTTATGCGTGTTTTTTTCAAAAAAACCCAACAACACTTGAATGTTGAAACCTTTTCGGGGCTGTGCGAAAAGGCGCTAAACGTAACTGCGCGGTATGCGCAAAAATATTGGTGTATAAATGGTGCAAGATAATCCTTTGATTTTGGTTGGCGGTTATGGGTTTGTGGGGCGTAATATTTTGGACGCGGTTGCGCAAAATCCCGAATTTTCTCAATTCAAACCGCTCGTTATTGATAACCTGAGCAATGCATGTTCTGGGTACGAGCAGCTGGGATTACAACAATGCATCGCACATTATAACGATGAATCCGTAAAATCATTTTTGGACAAACATGCGGATGCACCGCGCACGTTTATTTTTCTGGCGGGTGAAACACGTGTGGCGGAATCCAAGGATCGCCCGCTTGATTTCATCGACGCCAATATCAAAGACCCGGCACAGTTTGTGATGGAATCTGTACGCGAGGGTGATCGGTTTATTCTGATTTCCACTGCGGGCGCGTTGTTTGATGGTACATTTGAAATCAATACCGATAGCGTTTATTGCCCGAAAAATTTCTATGGCGCATCCAAAGCGGCCGAAGAAATGGTTCTTGAAAAACTGGTTGGTCTACGCGGCGCAGAATTTTCGATTGTTCGCTTTACCAATGTGTACGGCACGCATTCAGAATTAAAGAAAAGCGCGATCCACGCGTTTACCCGCGCATTATTACAAGACACAACTGTGACCATAAATGGCGACGGTGAACAGCGTCGCGATTTTGTATTTTCTGGCGATGTAGGTAACGGTGTTGCGACGCTTGCAAAACGTATGACCAATGGCGAACCGTTCGACAAAGTGAACATGATCGGAAGTGGCGAAACCGTATCGCTTAATGATGTGGTCGCCGCATTAGAAGCCGCGGCAAACAAGCCACTAAAATATCAACGCGACGAGGCCAAAGAATTGTTGGCAACAGAACCGCGCGAAGTCAGCGCACGTAAATCTGATGTTGAAGTTTTGCTTGGGCAAAACATCACAAGCCTTTCCAGTGGTTTGGAACAGACCTTCAACTATTACAAAAATCTGTTGAAATAACGCAATGGCGGAGCAACAGCATAATATTGCTCCGCCGTTTAGCGTGCTTGCGGTGACTTTCGCGGGTGAAACGGATGAAAATCTAAAACGATTTTTTGATTCACTTCGCGCGCAAACATTGCACGCGACTGAAATTGTTTTGGTGATCGACGGGCCAATCAGTGCAGCGCGTGATCAATTGCTTGCAAAATTGTCAAACGGGCTACCTCTGCGCCAAATCGCAACAGAAAAATCATCGCTTGGCGAAAGCTTGAACACAGGGTTGCAACATTGCAAATTTGATCTTGTGATGCGGTGCGATACGGATGATCAAAATCTGCCAAAACGGTTTGAAACGCTGGTAACCGCATTTGATCAAAACCATGCATCCGTATGTTCTGGCCCGATACAAGAGTTCCAATCAAATGGGGCCAAACAAATTCGAAACCTGCCGCGTGGCCATGTCACCAAACGAAATTTTTCATCCTTTTTTCGCAGCCCTATCAATCACAACAACTGTTGTTATTCAAAGTCCGCCGTGCTTGCCGCTGGCGGGTATCGCGGTGGGCGCATGGAAGATTTCAAACTTTGGGTCACCATGTTGCGCAAAGGAAATACGCTTTTTAATGTAGACGAGGTGCTATTGCACGCAAACGCAGATCGCATCGCGCATCGCAGAAGCGGGATAGATTACTTTCGTGCAGAATTCCGTTTGTTCGTTCTCAATGCACCGCGTTTCATGGGGCTTGGTGTCTTTCCAGCGATTGCATCATTTCTTATTCGTGCGCCATTGCGGATTCCACTGACACGCCCAATACTTGCATTTTTCTATCGCACCGTTTTGCGCAAAAAGGTGAATTAACAGATGGAAAAAACCAACAAGCCAACATTGTATCTGCACATCGGAATGCACAAAACAGGGACAACTTATCTGCAAAATATTCTGCGCGAAAATCAAGAATATCTTTTGGAAAACGAGGGTTTGTTTTTTCCAGATTATGCAGGTGTGCAAAATGGGCAACTCACAACGCGTTCGGGCGCCAATTCTGGTCACGGCGCGTTTACGCATCGCCGCGAACAAAAAAGCATTCACCAGCGATTAATCGAGGATTGTGAACGGTTAAAGCCAAAATCCGTTTTGATTTCGTCTGAAAATTTTACCATTTGGCGCCGCCGTGTAACCGCAAAACAATATTTGGCGCGGTTTCAATATTTTGAAAAAATTGTCGTGATACTTGTATTGCGCCGCCAAGATCGCTGGATTGAAAGTTATTACAAACAATTGCTGGATGGTTTTATTGATTTCGAAATCAGAAGCATTGAACAATTTTGCAACGACCTCGACGAACAACTTTTCGATTACAAGGCGCGGTTCCAACCGTGGCGCGAAATCGTTGGTTCCAAAAATTTTCGGGTTGGATCATATGATGAAATCGTTGCCAATTTAGGATTAATGAATTGGTTATGTGCAGAGCTTGGATTAACACCAGAAACCCAAACATTCTTGTCCAATCAAAACGCAGCAAAATACCCAAGCACAAGCGGGTTAAATAGCTTTGCGTTACGTATTTTAAACAGCTTGGTCATCACCAACAAAGAAACGCGCACCAAAATCGTACGCGAATTATACGACGCTGGCGAAGACAACAATTTTGATTTGTTACCAAAAAAGACCGCCGAAAAATTACGCATGAGATACCAAGCATCAAATGAATGGATTGCCAAAAATTGGATGCAATCTGATGCATCCGAATTTTCAGAATGGAAAACTCTCCATTATACCGACACGCCTGTTCCAAATGCCCAAGACGCAAATCTTGTTGTTAAATTGAATGTACTAGCAGATTCAATCGAACGCCATTGCGGGCCAAGTGCACGCGCACTTGCATTCAGAAATCTGGACAAAATCATCACCACGAACGGATCAGATAAAAATATTTCTCAGCGATTAATGGGTGTTAATGACGATTTGCGCCGTGCACGTAAAATTTTGCAAGCACGGCTTTCAAACAGTTCAAAACGTTATCTTGTCGCCGACATTACTCGTAAATTCAAAAAGGTTATGGTTTCAGTGTGGCGCCGTTTAAACGGTTGATATCAATTCGGTAAACGAAAAATCTTACGATAGGCACGATGTGCCAAATTTGGCTTATTGATTTTAGGCTTTGTCGTATACGTAAATTCGCAATCCGCATTCCATTTCTGTTCCAAGGCTTTAATCGTCCCACGATACAATTGGATATATTTGTTAGACGGAGATTTATGCGTGTGCCAGGGTTTCTTGCTTCCAGAATAATGAAAAATTTCAGCGTCTTTATGTTCTTCTTTCATTTCTAAAATTTCAGGAGCATCGCGATATCGCGCTTCGAAAAACTGAATCATATAATTAACCTTGCTGGTTAATCGCAATTTTTTGTCTTTGAACACGATATTGACCGCATCCTGATCACGCTGGGTCAACGCGCGTGCATCTGTTTTCAACAAATCCAAACCCCTTAATGCGCGCTCTAGGTATTCTGGATGATCCATGTCCAAAACCAACAATCCGGCGTTAAGGTAATCCAGAACATTTTCCTGCCCTCCAACAATGTCGGACAATCGTTCCGTTTTCTCGGCTGAAATGCGATTGGGGGCATATTTGATCCGTAACGCCGCACTATCGCTTACGCCTGCGACGATGTTATTTTCCATATCCATATCGAACAGATACGAAATATCTTTCATGACCAACATATCACTATCGATATAGATCACCCGCCCGGATTGAATGTGTTCTGGCAAATATAGTCGCGAAAATGTTGCGCGTTTTTTGTCTTTGATACCGACATCGCGATCCAGCTTAAGTGTTTCGTCACAAATATGTAGCTGTAGGTTTTTGAACACATTTGAGAGCGAATTCAAATGTGCAAAATCTTCAGGGAGCAAACTATCGACCAGCAAAAATACCCGTACCGGTTGGTTTGGGTCCATTTTATCCATCACCGACAAAATACAGGCATACGCAGGTTTTACAAAGTTGCGATCACAAGCCATTGCAAATTGATATTTGACCGGGTTTCTGGGCAAGACGGGATATTCAGGGCAAATATCAAAACTGCTAAACCCTTTGACTTTTGTTGCTGAATACGGCTGATCAAAATCAGTGTCCGCCAAGTTTGGCGAAAACAAATTTCCCTTACTTTCAAGTTGCTGAATTTGGCTCTGAGGCAAGACAAACAACGCGCGATACAATCGTTCCAGCGCGATCAAACCTTCAGTGTATGCATCGGCAAACAGCGTCAATTGTTGACGACGCTTTTCACGCATTCCCCGCGCAAGCGTTGTACCGATTAAGCGCTGCGTCCACTTTGCCCGCCAGGTTTCAATATTTCCGCAATCAAAATGAAGAATATGACCAAACGAGGGTTCAAGTTTAGACACTTTTAATTCATCGTTCTTGGGGCTGGGGCGATGCACGCCAATTGATTCATAGTTCGCAGGGATTTTGTAAATCGTTTTCCCAGTCGTGTATCCAAAAAAGCCTTTGCGTTGCAGCGATGAATACTTGCCCTTTCGTGCACCAAACCAAGTGGTGGCAATATTGCGTTTCAAAAAGATATCTGCCCCAAAGGGGTTCGTCACATCGCTGGTTGGGGAATGGCGCGCCTCGACCACGCTTAACATGAATGACCCAAAATTTTCGTGCTGTTGATCCAACAAGTCAGCAAGCGGTTGGGGCGCATAGACAAGCTCGTCACTATCAATCGATGCAACATATCGAATGCCCATTTCTTTGGCCAAATCAAGGCTGGTTTTCAAAGCAAACATTTGTTTTGCCTCGACACTTATGACGCGCCCTTTGATCCGTGTTTTCCAATAATCCATTGTGCAATGCGTAATGGAAACCCGCGGATCAGACGAAAACAATTCTGAATAATCGTTTAAGGGACGATCAAGATAGATGAAAACGTGTTCAACCCCTTGATTTAAGTGCCAATTTACGACGTTTACCAACTGATCCATAACACCAGCATGGGTTAACGTTATTGCAATCCCAGACAACGGATGGTTCGTCATAATAATCCCTCAAATTTAGTCCGTTTTACTGGTAAGCGTCGCCATTGCAAAGTAGTAACAATATAAATAATTTGCTCATAATTCTTAAGCAAAGCTCCCAATACAGAGAATTTATAATGGCCAAACTTACCCTGTTAATCGCAACCCAAAGATCTGGAAGCACGCTCTTAAGATCAGACATCCAAGATATGGGTGGAATGGGTGTACCTGGTGAGCATCTGATGCCACTGATCCGCAAAGATAAGAAAGCATTCAAACAAGGCGGTGATTTAACGGTCAGCGAACAGGATGTCATCGATTTGATCGCGAAAAAGGGCGGGGACGATAATTCGCCTGACGTCTATGGGTTAAAACTCATGGTTTCATACGCAGATCACGTAAATTGGATGTTGGGTGGTGAAAAAGAAACCCACCCCGTGCAAGCGGCGCAAAATGTAATTGATTGGGCTTATCGCACATACGACGCCGTTAATTTGGTTTCCGTTGTGCGCCCATCTATTTTGGATCAATCAATATCGCGCGCGATGGCAAAAACGACTGGCATGTATCATTTGCCACAAGGTGATGGGGCATCCGATCCATATGCTCAAACTGAAATAGACGATGATCTGTTAAATTTTGCGATCTGGCGCGAGGTGCCAATTGTGATTAATCATATGCGAAATTTACAGTCCATTTTGAACGCGAACCAAGACAAAGTCTTGAAAATCGATTTTCGTGAGTTGACCAAAAACCAAACGGATTCCAATCTTCGCATTGTCGAACATGCCCGCAAATCTGGGTTTGAACCACATAAAAACCTTGCCGAAAGAAAATTGAAAAAGTTGATCAAGAAAGAGCGTTCAGCGCAAATAAAGCAAAACTTTTTTGATTTTGCTCTTAATCAAGGATTTGGTGCTGAAAACTTTGAGATGATCAAATCAATTCTAAAGTAGCCTAGGATAATTGCGCCGACAAATGTTGGGCCAATGCACGCATATAAATCACGCCGTAAGCTTCGTTCATATGTGCCCGATCGCCACCATTTCGTTTACCCTGTGTGGACGAGGGTTGCTGACGCGCAAAATCTTCTGATGTGGAAAATTCGGAATTACGCGTTTCTTTTGGTTGGGCAAATACCGATACGTCTATTTCGGACAACACTTCTGATAACAGATTAATGCGATCGTCAAATGCGATGGCTTTGTTGTGCCAGTGTTGAATGTAATCTTCAAAATGCGCTTTTAACGGATTGGGTGAAAACCAAATCGGTTTTTGTGTTATTTGACGCAACCGCAACACAACAACCGCACCCACGCTTGTTTTAAAACCATCTTCCATAAGCAGTTTTTTAACAGCACCTGACAGGCGATTATCTTCTGCAAAGATTTTTTGGCCACCGATTACAAAAAATGCATCATACGCATTGGAATCAATGCTATCCAATCCGTTCGAAGACAACGCAAGTTTTGATTTTAGCTCATCATTATTTGCAATTAACTTGTCTCCGCTGACCTCTAGCTGGCCAAGTGTTCTGCGTGCAGAGCTGAAAAACGTAACCGACACATCTGGAAACTCTCCGCGGATAACGTCCCAACCTTGTTTGAGCGCGCCAGCGTGGCTATTCCCGATCAACGCAATTTTTTTCACGATATTCTCCAGCTAAACACCATCACGGATCGTTATTTCATCGTGCTTAACAAAGCGGACATATATAATGCACCATAATCACCGTTCATATGGCTTTTCTCATTTTTACCATGGCTTAGGTTTTTTGGGCTCGCGATTTTGAGTGGTTTTTTACCCATCGCAATTCGCTTTTCATTGCGCTTTTTCTTTTCCTCAATTGCATCATTGAGTTGCGTTGAACGCAATCGCGCCGAAGATTTCGCATATTTTTCAACTGTCGAAAATTCAGAGCTTCGCGTTTTATCGGGCTGTGCGACCACAGTTACCGAATGTTCCTGCGCAATCTTTTGAACGGCCTCAATACGTTGGGCATAACTAAGCGACATTGATTTAAATTCTTTGACGAATGCTTTGGTCTGTGCGCGCAATGGATTGTGGCCCAAATAAATTGGTTTATCGGTTGCGGAGCGCAACAGCTTTGCCAAGTTTCCGCCAACAGTGTTTTCAAAACTATCCGAAGCGATGGTTGATTGCACGGCAGATGATGTACGCTTATCCACCGGAAAAATTTTCCAGCCCCCAACGATGAAAAATGCATCATATTGTTCAGGGTCAATTTCCGATACGCCGTTTGAAAATTGTTCCAATCGACGCGCCAACACGTCATTGGTTGGAACCAATTTTCCATCTTTCAATTCCATGTCCCGCAACGCTTCGCGTGCCGCAGCAAAAAATGTAATTTCAACGTTTTTGTGTTTTTTTGAAATTGAATCCCAACCCAATTTCAATGCACCAATATGGCTATTACCAATTGCGGCGATCTTCATTTTTTGTCTCCGAAAGCGGCCAGTAGTTCTTCTTCGCAAACCAATTCGTTTGCTTCTTCTTTGCGTTTTGCGGCGCGCTGAGTACGTTCGGCTTTGTCTGCTTTGATTTTTTCAACATCAATACCAAGCCCAGCAAAGAAATTTGCCATCACATGATCAACGCCACGTTGTTCTACGCTGCGAAGGTTTTGCGCAAAAAATTCGCCGCGAAACGGAAAGCTACTGATAATTTCATAAGACGGGAAATAATCAACGTTGCGACGGTTGGTGGCAATGTCACCCGCAACCGCGCGTAGTATTGATTTTGATTGCATCGTTGCGACCAGAACATGATTTCCAGACATGGTTGCGGTCAACGGAACAGGTGACACTGTCAACAAGAACCGCAACGCACGATTTGCTTCTTTCATCAGTTTCAGCGCATCCGTCAAATTTTTGTGGATCAACTTGTAATCCTGATTCACAAAAATATGTTCCTTTTCATCAAAATCGCCAGCAACCGTACCTGGGCACATTGGATATTCATATCCACCTGATTTGTTGATCCAGCTTTCGGTTAAGCCCAATGTGAACACAAATATTTTTGAATCAACAATCGCGGCTTTGAATGCCTCGATGCACATGTCACGCGACGCAATCATCTCTTCAACGCTGGCAAAACCGTTTGGCTCTACACGTGGGCGGAACGGGTCATAAATGCGCCCGTCTTTTTCCCAATATTCCGCTGGTGGTTTTTCCTTGCCCAGCGCCCATTTTGTCCACTGTAGCAAAAGCGAAGTCGTATAAATATTGCCTGTACGACAGGTAAAAACACCATAATTATACAATAGCGCATTTTCATCGGACAAACCGTCAGGTGTCGGTTCTGTATTGTTCCAGCGAAACCCATTTTTAGTGAGCGCTTTGCTAAAGTGTTGCGCAAAGCACGAGCCAAATGTTGCAACTTTGCTGCTTGGCTTAATCGGGAATTTTGGAGACCAAAGCTCGGATATTTCGAGCATGTCACGTTTGCCAACTGCAGGCGCCCAAAACGCCCTTTGATCTAGGTTTTGATACGGGTTCATAATGCTTCCTATCTGGATGCTGACTTAGTTAATTACTTAAATCCAGATTTAAACGATCTCGTACCAAAAAGAAAAGCACCATTCCTTCTACTTTGGGTTATTCACACAACTAACCTTACGGACTGGCGATCAACACATCGTCGGATAGTTCCGCAATGGTGATAAATTCTACCGTTAAGATGTCTCTGTTTCCAAAATTAAAAACCACATCCCCGTCAATTTCAGTGGCGTAATCCCATACATTGCCGACCGAAAAATCGCTAAGATCAAGCAAATCGATATCATTTTGGAAATCATAAATCTGATCATTATTATCACCGACTTGATAAATAAATTCGTCAGCGCCAGATCCGCCAAAATATTGGTCACGCCCACCAGCCCCACCATATATTATGTCATCACCAGATCCGCCGTATAAAACATCACGCCCAGAACCGCCGTAAATGGTGTTGTTTCCCAATTCACCATCTAGGATATCTGCACCGTTCCCACCATAAATGGTATCATCATCATGGCCGCCACGAATATCATCACGCCCACCTTCACCCCACAAGGTGTCGTTTCCGGTTCCACCATAAATGCTATCACTTCGTGAATTACCGTTTAAATAATCGTTCCCGGCACCACCATAAATTTCATCGCCACCCGCCGCTGTTTCGATAATATCATCGCCATCACCGCCATCGGCGATGTCAGCTCCTGAACCGCCAAAAATGATGTCATCACCATCCCCTGCGTATACAGCGTCATGGCCATCTTGTGCGTAGATGGTATCATTTCCTTCAAGGCTATAAATCGTGTCATAGCCTGTATTGGCCCGAATATAATTATCGGCCTCGTTGCCAGTGACCGTATCATTGCCGCGCCCAAGATAGAGATTTTCAATCACCGTATCGGTGTAAATCACCATATTGCCAACCAAACCATAAACATCCGAGATACCACCACCACGCATATCAATATATTGATCTGCCGCCGTATTGATCAAACGCAATGTATCAATGCCACCGTCATCAATAATGGTAAATGTAACTGGGCCGCTGGCATCAATGATGTCGTCATAATAATTTCCAGCATTCCCATTTTCACCATATGTGGTGTTACCAGTACGGATTGTGTTGCTGTCGCCGTATAACAATTGTGCTGCGTGAATATCCGCGATCATCGGCGTTACAACAAATGCGCGCGTGGCGTCGATATATGTATTTTGGGTCTGCGAAAAATACGACATGACCGTCATCTGCCAACTGTCGTTCAAAAACTCTGCATGTGTTTCATATGTGGTACCACCACTTTCATAATGCCCTGGATGCGCAATACCCAATGCATGTCCAATTTCATGGATATACGTTTGAAACCCATAATCACCGATACCGCTGCCATATGTATTGATCCAAGATTGATCAACATGCACAAATCCCGATATGATATAACCGCCCGATGATGACCATCCGCCAACTGGCCCGCCCGAAGTATCCGAAAAATCCAGTTGCGCCGCGCTAGCAGAATTTACAAACGTAAATTCAATCCCCGTCACACTTGTCCAAGCCCCCAATGCCAACATTGCCACTTGTTGTGATTCATTGCTCATTCCAGAAATATGAACGCTAATGGAATCGCCAGCACTGACGTTCCATCGAACAGGCGTTGCCGCACTGTCCCAACCTTCATCAATAATAAACTCTGCAACTTCGATCGGCGTCCATTCAGTAATCATATTCAATTTTCCCGTTTGTTGGCATTCACGTGGGTTACTATTGTTAATAACTTTGCTTGGGGCAAGCATTCCATACAATTATGGCGTGATTAGGCCAAAAAAAATGGCGCGAAAACATCGCGCCATTTTAGTGGTTATAAAAAATTATTATAGAATTTCAGGTGCCATTGCTTCGATTGACGCGCCGCCGTCCAATACGATTTTGGCGTATTTCTCAACCTCTGGCAGGGTATGTTTTGCAAATACCTGTGCCAGCGAAATTTTGGCGTCTAGGAATGTTTGATCCCACGTACCTTCATTCATTGCACCCTTGGCGGCCAATGCGGATTTCACGCTCATCCAGCCACCCGTTAATGTTCCCATCATCATCAGATATGGCACAGAAATTGCCGCCGCTTCGCGTTGAGACAGAGTATTTGACAGGATAAATTCAACCGCGCGTATGGCTGTTTCTGTGCCGCGCAATACATCCGCCGCCGCATTGGCGATATTCGCATCATCAGATTTGCTCGCGGTTTCCGCATCGGTTTTGATTTCTGCCAGCAATGCGTTGACCGCCTTACCACCGTCGCGCAGCGTTTTGCGGAACATCAAATCATTGGCCTGAATCGCGGTCGTACCTTCGTAAATTGGCAAAATACGCGCATCACGATAATGCTGTGCCGCACCCGTTTCTTCGATAAAGCCCATGCCGCCATGCACCTGTACCGCATCAGACGTCAGATTCAACGAACGTTCGGTTAACCAGCCTTTGATAATTGGCACCATCAATGATGAGCGTTCTGTCCAGAATGCCTTGTCATCGCCAGATTCATAATGCGCACGATCCAATGCCGCCGCACCGTATAGTGACATGCCGCGTTGGCCTTCGATTTCGGCGCGCATTGTTGCCAACAAACGCATCACATCTGGATGGTGATCAATCGTGTCTTTTTCATTGCGATCCAACGGGCGGCCCTGCACACGTTCGCTTGCGTATTCTTTCGCCTGATAAAATGCACGGTTGGAAATGGACAACCCTTGGATACCCACGCCAAAACGGGCGTGATTCATCATGCCAAACATGATTTTCAAACCTTGGTTTTCTTCGCCAACCAAATACCCGATTGCGCCTTTTTCTTCGCCAAATTGCAACACTGCGGTTGGGGATCCATTGATGCCCAGTTTATGTTCGATGGAAACACATTTCACATCATTGCGTTCGCCAAGGCTCCCGTCATCATTGACCAAAAACTTGGGAACGATGAATACGGAAATGCCGTTAACGCCTTCGGGCGCACCCTCCGCACGTGCCAATACCAAATGCACAATGTTTTCGGCCATGTCATGTTCACCATAAGTGATGAAAATTTTCTGACCCTTGATGCGATAATGATCGCCTTCTTTTACTGCGGTGGATTTAATCGCGGCCAAATCCGTACCTGCCTGTGGTTCAGTCAGGTTCATGGTGCCTGTCCATCGACCCTCTGCCATTGGCGGAAGGAATTTTTCTTTTTGTTCTTGGCTTGCGGATACTGTCAACGCATGGGTCAATCCCTGCGTTAACAAATGACACAGCGAAAACCCCATATTCGCCGAATGGAACATTTCGCCAACAGCGGCAGAGATCAAATGCGGCAAGGCTTGGCCACCGAATTCTTCTGCAATTTCGATGCCATACCACCCCCCTGCGGATAGCGCATCATGCGCTTTCTTAAACCCATCTGGTGTAGTCACGGTAAAATCAGAATTCCATTTTGATCCTTGAGTATCGCCTGTGTTGTTGCAGGGTGCCAATTCTTCGCGTGCGATTTTTGCAGCTTCGCTCAACACCGCATCCACCAAATCGGGGGAAACATCAGCAAAGGCATCAAGATGGCTGATTTGATCCAGCCCAATAGTGTGCTGAATAGCAAATCGAAGATCATTTTCGGATGGATCGTACATGGTTTATTCCTTTGGGGTCATTCAAATTTGCACATTTATCCGTCAGCGCGATTTAAAAAGAAACAATTACGCAGCGGCCTTTGCAAAAGGTTATAGAATAAACCGTGGATCATCCACAATATCGAGACCTGGAAACACCACACGCTCCAAATCATTTGGTGAAATGCCAAATAAATGGCGCATCGCAATCGCGCCATAGCTACGCACATCCGCTGTGGGCAATAAATCACGATTGTTAAACAGGTTTTCATCCGCAAGCCCCGGCCAATTGCCATAAACCTGACCACCGCGAATGGCCCCACCCGCCATTAACATCGCACCACCCGTGCCGTGATCGGTTCCCTGTGTTCCGTTTTGGCGCACCGTGCGGCCAAATTCGGTCATGCATAACACCGCCGTTTTATCCCAATTCGCGCCCAGTTTTTCGCGTAGGGTTAAAATCGCGGTGCTCAGTTGCGACAGGGGTTTTTGAATAACCACTTTTTGGTTGCGATGCGTATCCCATCCACCAATTGAAAACGCAGCGATGCGGCTATCTTCGTTCAACCGATCGGCCGCAAATTCCGCCAATGCACCTGCGCGTTTTGCCAGTTTAATCGCCTGATTATTGGCTTTCATCTGGTCTTGCATGCTGTCCATTTCTTCCATCATGCCATCCATGTCACCAATGGCCATCAAATCTTCGGTCAATTCAATCGCCACCTCTGCGGAGGCGTGGAACAACGGATCGGATTCATACATGCGGTTTAACAATAATTGACCTTGGGCGGACATCAACAAGCTTCGCCCTGGTGCCCAAGACGCGTGCGGTGCATCGCCTTGCAATAACAACAAATCATCCTGACCAACCGCATAGGCCGTTTCGGTTTCCACATTGGGCACCAAGGTTAGCATACGGTTCAACCAACCACTTGATCCCAATTGGCGACGCTCATCCAAACTGGCGTAACCGGCCTCTAGCAAATCTTGCCCGTCGAAATGACTTCGCTTATTGCGATAAGGTGTTGATACCGCATGCGCAAAGGCCAACTGTCCCTGATCCCACAGCGGGGCAAGATCGCTTAGCCCGCTGTGCATTCCATAAAAACCATCCAAATCAATTGCATCTGTTTTTGCCAAATCAGGTCGATGTTGCGCAAACATTTTATCCCCATAGGGGCGCACAACATCCAACCCATCCATCGCCCCACGCAACACAATGACAACCAGTCGGTTGTCCCACGGTGCGGATGCGAATGTAACAGGTGTTATCAACGGGCTTGCCGCAGCAGAACAGCCCAGCGCAGCAGTATTTATCAAAAACTTGCGGCGAGATTGATCAATCATCGCTTATCTCCTGTTAAAATCAGGAGAGGCAAGAATTAGTGCCAGTCCTTCGATTTTGGATTCCGCGCGCGCGGCGGCCACATGGATATCATTGCTGGCATCATGTCCAACCGCCTGCACCACAAACGCGCGTGGATCGACGCGATCATCAATTGTATCGGCCATTTGCATCGCAAACTGCACACGCCCTGCCAATCCCGCAGGGGTAATCCAATGTTCGCCATCTTCTGGCCATCCATCTGGGCCGTCTGGCTGCAAAAAACGTTGCCCCATAAGATTCATCGGCACATGGGTTCGGGAATTAAACTGTCCACGTTTCAGCGCCAAGATATCTTGGCCGGTTGCGCCCATCGCACGATGAACCGATACCACAAAATCAAACGGCTGTTTCACCTTGGCGCGTGGGGATTCCCACGCCGCATGATGGGATAACATGGCGCTGTACATTTCATAAAGGCTCCCATCGCTTGCCAAATAACGTTCGGCCATTTGATCGATCAAATCTTTGGGTGGTGTATCGGAAATAAAATGCACAGCCAATTTTTGCGCCAAATGCTTGGCTGTATTTGGGTTTAGCGAAATATCATGCATAAACTGTTTAATATGGCGAAGTTCTTCTTCATTCCCGCCATATGATTTACCCAGAATATATTCCGATCCAGGTTCCGCAAACACAGGGTTATATCGCACGCCCTTGGCATTAACCCGCAATCCTGTCAGCAATTCCGCCAATTCGCGCACATCCGTTTGCGAATAGCCACCACCCACACCCAAGGTGTGAAGCTCTAACATTTCCCGTGCCAAATTTTCATTGAGCCCCTTACTTTTACGTTTAAGGGCAAAATTGCTATTGGGTCCGATCGAGCTTGTTTGATCTAAATATTCCAACATCGCGGGATGTAAATTTACCCCGATCAGCATATCGCTAAACTTCCCCGCCAGATTTGGACGAATTGCGGAATCAATCATCGTTGGCATCATAACGCCAAGCTTACGACCCCGTGCCGACACTGAAAAATGGTCTGTCCAAAACCAAGCAAGACGTTCGCGAAATCCATCCGTGCTATCCACAGCGCGTGCAAACAGATTGCGATGTACTTGTTGTGAAAGTTGGCGGAAAACCTTTTTCTGGGTTTTAACCATCGCGGCACCTTCGGCCGTTCCGGTTTTTTCAACTTTGCGCGCCGCTGCAAAATCGGACAGCGCGCTCAATCCTTGATCGGTAGAATATAATGGGAATTTTGTGGCAAATCTATCCGCCCCGTCTAGCTGTGCCAGAACAGAGTTTGCATCCTGTGGGTTTGCCTGAATTGGAGACAAACCAAATCCAAAACGAATTGCAGCCAGTTCATCAATTTGCAAAACCATCACTCCCAATGTTTCGCGATACATAAGCATTATACGAAACATATCCACTTGTCCGTCGAAAATTTCGTTTAGCATGAATGCATTGTCGCCCCCGAAAAACCGCTTTTCGTGGCGCGGCTGTTTGGGTATCGTCACGCGAAACACAGTTGGGGAATGTTTGTGTCTGCATCGAAATCAACCGTCACACCAATGATGGCGCAATTTTTGGAAATCAAATCTGAATATCCAGATGCGTTATTATTTTATCGCATGGGTGATTTTTACGAAATGTTTTTCGATGATGCCGTTCACGCGGCAGAGGCATTGGATATTGCGCTTACAAAACGCGGCAAACACAACGGCGATGATATTCCCATGTGCGGTGTTCCACATCATGCCGCAGAAGGATATTTTTTAACTCTGATCCGCAAGGGTTTTCGCGTTGCCGTCTGCGAACAACTTGAATCACCGGAAGAGGCGAAAAAACGCGGTTATAAATCCGTTGTCAAACGCGGGGTTGTGCGGCTTGTCACGCCTGGAACCTTAACCGAAGATAGCCTTTTGAATGCCCGCCATCATAATTACCTTTGCGCCTGTTCAGAGGTGCGTGGGGAATTTGCGCTGGCTTGGGCGGATGTTTCAACGGGTGACTTTTTGGTGCAAAACTGTCCGCGGATTGCCCTTGGTCCATTGCTTGCGCGTCTTGCCCCAAAAGAAGTGTTGATTACAGAATCTCTTGGCCAAGAGTTACGCGAAGTTATATCGGATTCAGGTGCCGCAATCACCGAACTTTCACCTGCAAGCTTTGATAGCGCGGCGGGAACGGATCGTTTGCAAAAACAATTTGGCGTTAAATCCTTGGACGGATTTGGCCAATTTGCCCGCGTTGAATTGGGCGCACTTGGTGCAATTGTTGACTACCTTGCCATTACACAAAAAGGCAAACTGCCGATGTTGCGCCCCCCGATCAAAGAAAGCGCAAACACCGCGATGCAAATTGACGCCGCAACACGGCGCAATCTTGAAATTACGCATAATTTGTCCGGTGGTCGCGATTCAACGTTGTTGCGCACAATTGATCGCACGGTCACGGGTGGCGGTGCGCGTTTGCTTGAACGTCGATTAACCGCACCATCCACCAACATCAGCACAATCAATGAACGCCTTGATGCCGTTGGATATTTCACACAAAATTCATCCGCCAAAGATCAGGCTCGCGATGCGTTAAAACAAACCCCCGATATGGATCGTGCGTTATCACGCATATCGCTTGATCGTGCTGGCCCGCGTGACCTATCAGCCATTCAAAAAGGATTAGCCCAAGGCGCACAATTGGCCACCGATTTACATGCCGATGAATTACCACAAGTGTTGATCACTGCGTCCAAAGATTTGCAAGGCCACGACGAATTGTTCAATGCACTTGGCGACGCGTTAATTGCTGAACCCCCACTGTTATCACGTGACGGTGGGTTTGTTGCCGACGGGTATAATGATGAACTTGATGAATCACGCAAACTTCGTGACGATGGGCGCAAGATTATTTCTGCATTTCAGGCGGAATACAGTACATTAACCGGCATCAATGCGCTGAAAATAAAGCACAATAATGTGCTGGGCTATTTCATCGAAACGCCCGCAACCCATGCACAAAAAATGTTGAGCGAAGAATATTCTGATAAATTCATTCATCGTCAAACAACAGCAAACGCCGTTCGCTTTACCACCGTTGAATTATCGGAACTTGAAACCAAAATTTTAAATGCAGGTAGCCGGGCATTAGAAATTGAAAAACAAATATTTACGCAACTTTGTTCATTCATTTTAGAACGATCAGATGCCATATCTGTCGCGGCCAAGGCACTTGCGGAAATTGACCTTTCTTCAGCACTTGCCGACCTTGCAAATGGTGACGATTGGGTGCGCCCAAAGCTTTCTAATGATCGCACATTCAATATCATTGCTGGCCGCCATCCCGTTGTTGAATCCGCGCTGCGGCGTGATGGTAACCATGCGTTCGTGGCCAATGATTGTGATCTCAGCGCAGATGGCGAGGATGCAAAACCCGCTTGGCTATTAACCGGTCCAAACATGGCGGGTAAATCGACATTTTTGCGCCAAAATGCATTGATCGCGCTCCTTGCCCAAATGGGCAGCTTTGTACCCGCCCAAAGTGCTGAAATCGGAGTCGTCACTCAGTTGTTCAGCCGCGTCGGCGCATCCGATGATCTGGCACGCGGGCGTTCAACATTCATGGTTGAAATGGTCGAAACCGCCGCGATCTTAAACCAAGCGAACGAAGGTGCGCTGGTTATTTTGGACGAAATCGGCCGCGGTACAGCCACCTATGACGGGTTATCAATTGCATGGGCTACCTTGGAACACTTGCATGATGTTAACAAATGCCGAACGCTATTTGCGACACATTATCATGAACTTACAGGGCTTACTTCACAGCTTTCTGGTCTTGTGAACGCAACAGTGACGGTCCGCGAATGGGAAGGTGACATCATTTTCCTTCACGAGGTTAAACGCGGTGCTGCGGATCGATCATATGGTGTTCAAGTTGCCAAACTTGCTGGTCTGCCGGTCGCGGTAATTGAACGCGCGCGATCAGTATTGGAAAAACTCGAAGACGGTGCTGCATCTGGTGGCGGCAAAACCCAAACGCTTTTGGATGAATTGCCACTGTTCAATGCAAACCCGACACCCGCACAGTCAGCACCAAAAGAATCTGAGATCGAAAATGCATTACGCGAGGTTTTGCCAGATGAGCTAACACCCAAAGATGCGCTTGCTCTGATCTATGAGCTACGGAGTAAACTGGACTAAACCCCAGTCTCCATTTTGCTCAAATATCCAAAATTCACAACCCAGGCCCAGCAGAGCCCGGTGTCAAATCTTGGCCGAAACACATCCGGTTTCCGTCCAAATCGATGACTTCTAAATCGCGACAGCCATATACTTGATCCACAATTTCACGCGCCAATTCAATGCCGTTTCCTTGAATATGGTCGGCAAAAGCATTGATATCATTGAGATAAAAATATGAAACCCAGTTTTCACCAGACCCGCGTGCATCCAAATCACGCATCAATCCAACGGTTACGGTATCCAAGTGAACGATGGCAAAATTTACACTGCCATCGTCATTGTTCCAATGTCCCGCAATCTCAAACCCCATTGCAGCGAAAAAATCAGCAGATTTCAAAACGTCCTTCACGGACAGTATTGGCATTGATCTTTGGCCTTGGGACATGGTTTCGCTTTCTTATGTTGGTGATCCTGATGATACGCCAACTTGCGCAGGGCGCAAAAGTTTTTCTGCAATCATGAAACCCTCGTTCATCACCTGTGCAACACAGCCTTTGTCCACACCGGGAACAGGGGCTTCGTACATTGCTTCATGAATTTCTGGGTTAAATTTTGCGCCGATTTCTGGAACGATTGGCACGATTTGATGTTTTGCAAACACGCTAATCAATTCACGCTGAGTTAATTCAATACCCTCAAACAAACCTTTGTTTGCTTCGCGTTGTTCGTCCGTTGCGTGTTCCAATGCACGTTTCATATTGTCATAAACTGTCAATAAATCGCGGCCCAACTTACGCCCACCATAAATTTCCGCGTCACGACGATCACGTTCGCCGCGTTTGCGTTGGTTTTCCGCCTCTGCCATTGCGCGCATCAAACGATCCTTAAGGTCTTCGTTCTCTGCCTGTAATGCAACAACCGCATCGTCATCGGTTTCTTCTTCTGGTTCCGCAATCGGTTCGGCTTCTTCGTCCAAAAACCGTTCCAAATCTTTCATTTCTTCGTCCAAATCAATCTTTGGTTTGCCGTTTGTATCCGCCATGTTTCAGCCTCTTAACATGCGCCCAACCAATTGGGCCGTATAATCCACAATGGGCACGATCCGCCCATAGTTCAACCGCGTGGGCCCAATAACACCGACCGCACCGATCACTTTTCGATCAGCATCCATATACGGTGAAACCACCAATGACGACCCCGAAAGTGAAAAGAGTTTGTTTTCAGAGCCAATAAATATTTTCACACCGTCACCCGCATCTGTCAGATCCAAAAACTGAGCGATATCTTTCTTGGCTTCCAGATCGTCAAACAGTTGGCGAATACGCGCCATGTCCTCTTCGCTGCCAGCATCATTTAACAGATTTGAACGGCCCCGAACGATCAATCGTTCTTCGTTATTTGCATCCTTGCTCCAGACCGCAACACCAGCGGTTATCAAATTTTGCGCCAGCGCATCCAATTCTGATCGGCGCGCCGATATTTCACGTTCAACGATTGATTTCAGCTCGCGCACGGTATGACCTGCAACCATTGCATTCAAAAAATTCGCCGCCTCGCGCATTGCAGATGGCGTTTGGCCAACAGGCGGTGTGAACACGCGATTTTCCACATGACCATCCTCTGTTACCAAAACAACCAATGCCCGATCGGGTGAAAGGCTAACAAATTCAATGTGTTTAATCGGAGATTCCGTTTTTGGCGCCATCACCACAGATGCGGTATGGGTCAACCCCGACAACAACGATCCCGCATGATCCAACAGGGTTGAAATTTCGCTTTCATCCGACATCTGTTTATCAATTTCGCGCCGCTGCGCACCACCCAGATCGCCAACCTCCATGAATCCATCAACGAACAGCCGCAGGCCAAGTTGTGTTGGGATTCGACCCGCGCTCACATGCGGGCTATTTAACAGGCCGAGATGTTCCAAATCCTGCATCACATTGCGGATTGTGGCGGCGGAAACTTTTTCAGATAAGCTACGTGTTAGCGTACGCGATCCAACCGGATCACCCGTTTCCAGATAAGATTCCACCAACAGGCGAAAAACCTCGCGGCTACGATCCGTCATATCATTGGTTGGGTTTGGTGCGTTCAATTCACAAATACCACGTTGTTATGTCCCATTCATTCCTAAAAACTCTGTGTGCGTTGGTCAAATGGATTAACTGCGCATTTGTTTTCGGAATAAAAACAAGAAAAACAAACCAACGGCAAAACATGTCAAACCAAAACCCATCACATATGAAACAGATATATGATCGGCTGTGTAGGTTGGGTAAAAACCCTTGCGTACCATACCTGTCACATGGGTAAGCGGATTGATCAAAAGATATTTTTGATACTCCGTTGGCACATCTTCGACAATATACAAAACTGCCGACAAAAACACCAATGGGCGGGTCACAATACGCCAAAGGTTTTCCCAATTGGGCACATATACAAACAGAAATATATTCAACGTTCCAACGCCAAGCCCCATAATGGTCGCCATCAAAACACCAAGAATCATATATTCATATTGATGAACGGTGTGTGTCACGTACAACCATTCAATTGCGGTCACCAAAAAGTAGAACACAGTGACCAATATCGCCAAATTTACAAACAACCGCGCAAAAATCGCATCGGTAAACTTCACGCGTGAATAAGACAAAAGCCGTTTCGAAAATGACAAAGAGTTGGCGATTTTAAGTTGAACCTGGGAATATACATAAAACGGCAAATAGCCCGAGGCGTAAAATATCGCAAAATTTGACCCCAAAGAGGGTGATTTAAGCGCCAATGAAAACACAAACGTCAACAACGCGATGCTTAACACCGGTTCAGCAACCGCCCAGAAAAAATCGCTTGGCGATTTTCCATAGCTGGTCGCCATTTCGCGAAGCATCAACGACAATATCGTTCGTGCGGATGCGAAGCGTTGCTTTTGGATTCCAAGTGCCTGTGGTTTCATTTCGGTCAAAATGGGGTCTTTTCTCTTACATTGGTCAACTTTATTCCCTAAAACAGCGTTTAACAACCTAAACTCCGTGCAGTAAATATGAAGGCGTTATGTCAGATTCAAACAGACAAACCACATCAAAAAACAAAATGACGAGTGAAAACATGCAGGTTAAAAACAGCTCGAAACAAGAGGCCGATTATTCGTCGATGCCGATCCCTTCGGGAAAGTCTCGATTCAAACTTCGCCACTTTGTTGTTCTGCTCTCATTCATTCTTTTTGTTGCTGCTCCAACGGCGGTATGCGTTTGGTATTTTAACGCACGCGCCGCAGATCAATTTTCATCAACTGTTGGCTTTACCGTTCGCCAAGAGGAAACGTCATCAGGTCTTGATATTCTGGGTGGTGTTGCGTCACTGGGATCATCGGGAACATCTGATACCGATATTTTGTTTGAATATATTCAAAGCCAGGAGCTGGTCGCAAAGCTCAATAAATCGCTCAACCTCAAAGCGCTGTATAGCAAACCAGAAAATGATCCCATTTTCTCTTTTGATCCCGATGACCCGATAGAGGATTTGGTGCGTTATTGGTCGCGCATGGTCAAAATTTATTATGATTCTTCAACCCAACTTATTGAATTGCAAGTTTTGGCGTTTAGTGCGGATGACGCAACACGCATCGCACAAGAGATTTTTAATGAATCCAGCCTGTTGATCAATCGCCTGAGTGCAATCGCACAATCCGATGCAACGCGCTTTGCGAAATTAGAGCTCGACAATGCCGTTGATCGGCTTAAATCCGTGCGACAAATAATTTCCAAATTCCGCTCTGATAATTTGATCGTCGATCCCAACGTAGATCTACAAAGCCAAATGGGCATTCTGTCATCCCTACAACAACAATTGGCGGAGGCCTTGATCGAACAAGATTTGTTGGACAAAACCGCCAGCCGCCAAGACGCGCGTAAAGATCAAATTTCACGAAAAATTTCCGCGATTGAAGCACGTATCGCACAAGAACGCGCAAAGCTTGGTGGGAGCGGATCAGAAAATGTGCGTTTTACCGATCTGCTGACAACCTACGAAGAAATGCGTGTGGATTTGGAATTTGCACAGACGTCATATGTCAGCGCATTGGCCACTTATGATAGCGCGCTATCCGATGCACGCCGCAAGAGCAGATATCTAGCGGCATATATCGAGCCAACCCAAGCTGAAACGTCACAATTCCCAAAACGTGGTACAATCACGGGAATGATCACGTTTTTCCTATTCCTCATATGGTCCATCGGGACGTTGGTATTTTATAGCGTCCGCGACCGCCAAGCGTAACATGATTGAAATCCGCAATCTGACCAAAGTTTATCGTTTGAACGGTACATCACACAAAGTTGCCGACAATCTGTCTGTGACGTTTCCGTCAAACAAAAGTGTTGCGTTGCTTGGGGCAAACGGTGCGGGCAAATCCAGCCTGTTAAACATGATCTCCGGTTCGGTTCATTACGATTCAGGGACAATCAGAAAAACCGGCGCAATATCTTGGCCAGTGGGCTATGCGGGAAGTTTCCACAAAGAATTAACTGGCGTTCAGAATGTTCGGTTTCTGGCGCGTGTTTACGGCGTTGATACCGATGATTTAATCGATTTCGTGCGCGATTTCGCCGAGCTTGGCAAACACTTTAACCTTCCGCTTGATTCATATTCTTCTGGAATGCGATCGCGTCTGTCGTTCGGTGTTTCAATGGGTGTAAAATTTGACACCTATCTTGTGGACGAAGTTATGGCCGTGGGTGACGCGCGGTTTAAAAACAAATGTCGGCTGGTCATGAAAGAGCGCCTTCAAGATAGCGGTGCCGTTATCGTTTCACACTCCACACGTCAAATATCAGAGCTTTGTGATTCTGGTGCGGTATTGAAAGATGGGAAAATTACATATTTCGAAGATGTCCAAGACGCCCTAGACTTGCACCACAAAAATATGGAACAAGCGGGCGAAAGAAGAAGCCGCGTTGATCCAAAACAAAAACAGCTCCGCAAAGAAAACAAAAAACGCCGCTTAGAAGAAAAACTTGCAAGGCTGGCAGCGAAACAAAAATAGGAATACATCATGCGCCCATCAGGCCGAAAAATAGACGAAATGCGCGCCATCAGCGTTGAAACAGGGATCACCAAACACGCCGAAGGTTCGTGTTTCATCAAATGCGGTGATACGCATGTGTTATGCACCGCATCTGTCGAAGATCGCTTGCCACCGTGGTTGCGCAATTCTGGTCTGGGTTGGGTAACAGCGGAATACGGCATGTTGCCCCGCGCCACTGGTTCACGAAATCGCAGAGAGGCCGCCGCTGGTAAACAATCTGGCCGCACACAAGAGATTCAGCGTCTTATCGGGCGATCACTGCGTGCAGGTGTTGATCGTGTTGCATTGGGTGAACGCCAAATCACCGTTGATTGTGATGTTATCCAAGCCGATGGAGGCACACGCTGTGCATCCATCACTGGTGGTTGGATTGCGCTTCGCCTTGCGGTGGATGCGTTGATGAAAGCGGGTGATATCAAAGAAAACCCGCTTACCGATCACGTGGCGGCGGTGTCATGTGGCATCTATGGCGGTCAACCCGTATTGGATTTGGATTACGCCGAAGATTCCGAAGCAGGCACAGATGCAAATTTCGTGATGACTGGGGCAGGTGGCATGATTGAAATCCAAGGCTCCGCCGAAGGCGCCACCTTTAGCCGCGCTGAATTCGATCAATTGATGGATTTGGCTGAAAAAGGTGTTGCTGAATTGGTTGCCGCGCAAAAGGCAGCGATTGCATAATGCGCAAGCTTACCGAAAAAAAAATCGTTCTCGCATCGCATAACGCGGGCAAGCTTCGCGAAATCGCGGCGTTGCTGGAACCATTTGGCATTGATGTCGTATCGGCTGGTGATCTGGGGCTTGATGAACCCGAAGAAACCGAAGACACATTCGCAGGCAACGCACGGATAAAGGCACATTATGCCGCCAATAAATCCGGACTTCCTGCATTATCCGATGACAGCGGCATTGCGGTTGCGGCATTGGCTGGCGCTCCTGGTGTTTACACCGCGGATTGGGCCGAAACCCCAAATGGGCGCGACTTTGTCATGGCGATGACAAAAACCTGGGATCTGTTGGAAAAGGCAGAGGCGCCCCTGCCACGCGCAGCACAATTTTGCTGCACCTTGTGTATCGCATGGCCAGACGGACATGACGAAATATTCGAGGGCACCGTTGATGGTTCGCTCACTTGGCCCATGCGCGGTGAGCTTGGGTTTGGGTATGATCCGATATTTGTTCCTGATGGGTTTAGCGAAACCTTTGGTGAAATGGATCCCGCCCAAAAACACAAGATGAGCCATCGCGCCGATGCTTTTGCAAAACTCGTTTCACAATGTCTGAGCGCGTAATCACACAAGATTGGCAAAACGCTGGTTTTGGCATTTATATCCATTGGCCGTTTTGCGCAGCCAAATGCCCATATTGCGATTTCAATTCACATGTACGCAACAGCGTTGACCACGATCAATGGTTGGCAGCGTTGATTGATGAACTCCAAATCGCATCCGAACGTACAAAAAACCGTGTCGTGAATACGGTTTTTTTCGGTGGCGGCACGCCGAGCCTTATGCAGCCAAGGGTTGTTCAAAAGCTTATTGAAACCATCGACAATCTGTGGGGGCTTTCCCCCAATGTTGAAATTACGCTAGAGGCAAATCCAACATCTGTTGAGGCTGGTAAATTTTTCGATTTTGCGCACGCAGGTGTCAATCGCGTTTCAATGGGTGTTCAGGCATTAAATGATCCTGATTTAAAACGACTAGGGCGGATGCATTCGGTGGCAGAGGCACAATCCGCTTTTGATATTGCAAAGACACATTTCAAACGGGTGAGCTTTGATCTTATCTACGCTCGCCAAGATCAAACCCTTACAGATTGGGAATCCGAATTGCGCCGCGCATTGGATATGGCGGTGGATCATTTGTCTTTGTACCAGCTCACAATTGAACCCCAAACCGCGTTTGGGAATTTGTTTGAGCGCGGAAAATTACACGGGCTTCCGGCCGATGATACCGCTGCGGATATGTATGATATCACGCAACAGATTTGCACCGATGCAGGCATGCCAGCCTACGAGGTTTCAAATCACGCCGCCGCGGGGCAGGAATCTCAGCACAATTTAATTTATTGGCGATACGGAGATTACGTTGGTGTTGGGCCGGGCGCACATGGTCGTATCACTGTCGGTGGTAAACGCATCGCAACCGAATCCATCCGCAATCCAGAGGCTTGGTTAAACGCAGATCAAAAAACCAAAGACGTGGAAATCATATCAAACACGGATCAAGCAGCCGAATATTTGATGATGTCGTTGCGCCTGTCAGAAGGAAGCGATGTTGCGCGGTTCAAAAACCTGTCTGGGCAATATTTGCCCAATGATGTCATCACCACACTTTGCACCGATGGGTTGCTCCGCCAAACCAACAGCCACATCATCGCAACGCAAAAGGGGCGGATCATTCTTAACGCTTTGCTTCGTGATCTTTTAGTTTAGACAGGGATCATGAAAAATCTTTGGACAATGGCGGGGTTTGTGATGGTCGCATTAGGTGCGATTGGCGCGATATTGCCGTTGCTGCCCACCACGGTATTCATGATCATGGCCGCCTTTTGTTTTGCCAAAGGTTCGGATCGCGCACATGCATGGCTGATGAATCACAAAATATTTGGCCAAGCGATCAAAGACTGGCAACGCAACGGTGCGATTGCTCCAAAATCAAAACGCATTGCGACCTTGTCGATTATTGCGGTGTTTTTGGTATCTGTACTTATGAATGTAAATCTCCCAATCCTAATCTTACAGGCTGGGATTTTAACATGCGTTTTAATCTTTATTTGGACGCGCCCAAATCATTAACGCCGCTGGGACGAAAGAATTGCGCATAACCGATCTAGTTCATCAAGGTTTTTATAGCTGATCGTCACCGAACCCGTTTCACCACCAGCCTTATGATCAATGGATGTCTTCATCCCCAGATTCACCGACAGATCGGTTTCAAGTGCGCGTGTATCGCTATCCTTCGCAGGTGCAGAAAGTTTAAGCGCGTTTTTCGGCTTCAACCCGTTTTTTGCCAATGTTTCGGCCTGACGCACGGACATGCTTTTCTTGATGATTTCGCGTGCCATCGCGCTTGCATCATCATTGCCAACAAGAGCACGCGCATGACCAGCCGTAAGTTTCCCTTGGCGTAAATATGTCAGCACATCCGCAGGCAGGTTTAATAACCGCAACACATTTGCGATATGGCTTCTGCTTTTACCAAGCGCTGTTGATACCTGTTCTTGCGTATGGCCAAATGAATCCATCAATGCGCGATAACCAAGCGCCTCTTCAACTGCGTTTAAATCTGCACGCTGTACGTTTTCGATAATCGCAACTTCCAACACTTCGCGATCGGACATCTTGCGCAAAAGTACCGGAATTTCATGAAGCTGCGCTTTTTGCGATGCACGCCAACGACGCTCGCCCGCAACGATTTGATAATCGCCCTGGTGTAACGGATCTTCGCGCACAATAATTGGTTGGATCACACCGCGTTCCGCGATTGATGCAGCAAGGTTTTCCAGCTCTTCTGGATCAAAATCCCGACGTGGCTGGTCCGGGTTTGGGTGAATCTTTTCAATCGCAATACGCATTTCACCCTCGCGACGCGGCGCTGATTCACCCGCGTTTGGCGTTGGCGAAGGTTCGATATCAGCCATCAACGCGCTCAACCCACGGCCAAGGCCTCTTTTTTCTGGTTTTTTTGACATTTATTCAACCTTTCCAATGGGTTAGCGCTAATTTTGCCCTGCTAAAAACTCATGTGCCAGCGCAACATATGCACGCGCACCTTTTCCATACTGATCATAATGAACCGCCGCCTGACCATAAGAGGGCGCTTCTGAAATGCGAACATTTCTTGGGATGATTGCCTCGTAAACCAAACCGCCAAGATTTTCGCGCGCATCTTTTTCAACCTGCTGCGAAAGCTTGTTACGACGATCAAACATTGTCAGCAAAACACCCTCAACCCGCAAGGTTGATCCAAGGCTTTCGCGCACATCTTTGATTGTTAACAATAGCTGAGACAACCCTTCCAATGCGAAAAATTCGGATTGCAGCGGCACCAAGACCGTATCACTGGCCACAAACGCATTTACCGTCAGCAACGATAATGACGGAGGGCAATCGATGAAAACATAATCAAAGTTTTCTTTGGCAAGGATTGGGTCCTGTAACGCTTTTTTCAAACGCATAACACGCGCCTTGTCCTCGATCATTTCGATATCGGCAGAGCTTAAATCAGTGGTCGATGGCACCAAACACAGGTTGTTCACCTGTGTCATCACCGTCGCTTTTGAAAGCGGCTCGCCATCCACCAACACATCATACAGCGTCAATTTACGATCAGGCGCCAAATGCCCCAAACCGGTCGATGCGTTACCTTGCGGATCAAGATCAAGAATAAGAACCTTTTTCCCCAAATCAGCCAATGCGACGGCAAGATTGATAGTGGTAGTGGTTTTTCCCACGCCACCTTTTTGGTTTGCGACAGAAATAATCTTCATTTTTGGGCAATCCCTGTAATTTTGACGATCCGTGCCTCTTGTTGGGTCACGCTTTGAAAAGTCTCAGCAGTGAATGAATGACTCTGCTGTGCCTCTTCCAATTCTCTATCACAGCCCTGACCTTTCAAAAACAAACAATTACCGTTTGAAGCTAAGATTTTATCGCAAAAGGTCAAAAGCTGGGAAATAGAAGCCAGAGCACGCGCCGATACCACGTCAAATTTTTGGTTTTCGATTGTTTCAATGCGCTGCGTCAATATTTGCACATTCACTCCCACCGCTCTGGCTGTGTTGCGCAGAAATGCACATTTACGTGCATCGCTTTCCACCAATGTGATATTTAAATCGGGTCGCTTTTCATGCGCGATAATGGCCAGAACCAAACCGGGAAATCCCGCACCTGATCCGATATCAACCCAAGATGTTGTGGTTTCGGGCACATGGAGCCATATTTGTGCTGAGTCCAAAAAGTGTCGCTGCCATTTTTCATCGAGCGTTGTTTTGGAAACCAAGTTGATTGTCGGGTTCCATTTTTCAAGCAATGCAGCATAGGTTTCCAATTTTTCCATTGTTTCACGTGAAACATTGGTAAGGGATACCAATTGTGCTTGTGCATCTGCTTCGCTCATGCACGCTTCTCCAGATTTCCTCGGCGCAAACGTGCAAGGATCAAAACAAGCGCAGCTGGCGTCATGCCATCAATACGCCCAGCTTGGCCAATCGTAGTGGGGCGCACATTTGAAAGTTTGGTTTGCAACTCTATCGACAATCCGGCAATGCCTGAATATTCAAACTTATCAGGAATCGCCATATTTTCATCCTTGCGCAGGGCGGCAACATCCGCCTTTTGGCGATCAATATATTGGGCATATATTGCGTCACGCTCCACTTGAACCGCAATATCATGATCAATTTTTGCAAGTTCTGGCCAAACCTTGGACAAGGATTGCAGCGTTACATCTTTGTAAGCAAGGAAATCATTACCATTTCGACGAATGCCGTCCTGATTAATCGCAATGCCATTTTTCTTGGCCTCTGTAGGCGTCATCACGCAAGAGCCCAACAGCTCTTTGGCGTTTGATAATTTGTCCATCTTTGAATCAAAGGCGGCTTTACGCGTTTCAGAAACACAGCCAAGCTCGATCCCAATCGGCGTTAATCGCTGATCCGCGTTATCTGCACGCAAACTCAAACGATATTCCGCCCGGCTCGTAAACATACGATATGGTTCAGACACACCGCGCGTCGTCAGATCGTCAATCATCACCCCGATATAGCTTTCTGCTCGGCTAAAGATTACGGATTCCAAACCTTGTGCGCGGCGGGCCGCGTTTAATCCAGCAACCAAACCTTGAGCCGCTGCTTCCTCATATCCTGTGGTTCCGTTGATTTGACCCGCTAGATATAGACCTGAAACGTCTTTTAGTTCCAATGTTGGGCGAAGAGCGCGGGGATCGACATAATCATATTCGATAGCATATCCAGGTTGAAGGATCGTCACACTTTCCAACCCAACCATCGAATGAACGTAATCACGCTGTACATCTTCGGGCAGGCTGGTTGAAATTCCGTTTGGGTAAACCGTGTGATCGTTCAAGCCTTCTGGCTCCAAAAACACCTGATGGCTATCTTTATCAGCAAAGCGGACAATTTTATCTTCGATTGATGGGCAATAACGCGGACCAACGCCATCAATATGCCCCCCATACATCGCGCTGCGTGACAGGTTTTTTTCAATAATCGCGTGAGTCTTGGCGTTTGTATGCGTAATACCGCATGAAATTTGCGCGGGGTGTTCACCCTTTTTCGCCAAAAACGAGAATAGCGCCGGATCTTCGTCCGGTCCTTGGGTTTCCAAAATATCCCAATTAATGGTTCGCCCATCCAAACGCGGCGGTGTGCCGGTTTTCAATCGCCCCATAGGAAGATTGAAACTATCCATCCGCTCCGCAAGTTTAATGGACGCATCATCACCCATGCGACCGCCAGAATGGCTTACATCACCGATATGAATCAACCCACGCAAAAACGTACCTGTTGTTAAAACAACGGCTTGGGCGTTGATTTGGGTCCCATCACGCAGAATAACACCCTTACAGGTGTTAGATTCCATGATCAAATCGGCGACTTCGGCCTCGATAACATCTAAACCTTCGCGATGAACGAATTCTTTCTGCATCGCGGCACGGTAAAGTGCACGATCTGCCTGCGTTCGCGGACCCTGAACAGCAGGGCCCTTGCGGCGATTTAACAGGCGAAACTGAATTCCCGCCTGATCCGCGACGCGCCCCATAACGCCATCTAGCGCATCAATTTCGCGCACCAAATGACCTTTACCCAATCCGCCGATCGCCGGGTTACAAGACATTTCGCCAATGCGGTCAAAGCGATGCGTGATAAGTGCCGTCCGCGCACCGCTTCGCCATGCGGCCTGCGCAGCATCTGCACCTGCGTGACCGCCTCCGATAACGATGACATCAAAATGTTTCACGTGAAACAATCCTATTGTTGTGGTTGCCTCGTCTATACGTCGAATCAGGATAGCAAGGGAAGGGGTGAAAATTGTTTCACGTGAAACAATCGCAATTATTTGCCGAGACAGAAGCTGGCAAAAATTTCGTCAAGCAGGTCTTCAACATCAACCTTGCCGATAACACCGTTCAAGGATGCGATACCTTGGTGAAGTTCTGCCGCAGCAATTTCCGAAACTTCCGGCCCGTCCAAAACGAGTGCTCGTCCAGTGTTAAGGGAGTGCAGAGCCTGTTCCATACCAATTCGATGGCGTTCCCGCGTCGCGGTCTGTGCAAATGCGGCTTTGTTTGAAAGTGACGAATCAATAATTTCTATAAGTTTATCAATACCTTGGCCAGATTTTCCTGAAATTTTCAATCCCTCAGAGCTTGCTGAGATATCAGACTTGCCTATGGCTACGATATCATCGACGAGAGGCGTCATTTTCAGACCCTCGATTTCACCATTTTCTGTCAAAAATACCCGAAGATCGGCAGCCTCTGCCCGTTGACGCGCCAAGCCTACGCCAAGCTTTTCAATCTGATTGTCGGTTTCGCGAATGCCCGCGGTATCCAAAAGAGTAACGGCGAGCCCGTTGATATCCATCCGTACCTCGATCACATCACGCGTGGTTCCGGCAATTTCAGATGTGATTGCTGCTTCGCGACCCGCAAGCGCGTTGAGCAAGGTGGATTTGCCAACATTTGGTTTTCCAACGATGGCGACCTCGAATCCATCACGAATCCGTTCGGCGGCAAAGCTTCCTTTGATTTCGGATTCGAGATCGCGGGTCACGTTATCAATCAGCGTCAAAACTTCTGGGCTCACATCGGTTGGGATATCTTCGTCTGCAAAATCAATTGTTGCCTCGATCAATGACACAGCACGAATAAGATCTCGCCGCCAGCCGTTAACCTTGTCCGATAGGGCGCCTGTCATTACATTTGATGCAAGCTTTCGCTGTGCCTCGGTTTCCGCATCAATCAGATCGGCCAGCCCTTCGACCTGAACCAAATCGAGACATCCGTTTTCCAAAGCTTTGCGTGTGAACTCTCCTGGTTCGGCCATACGTGCATTTGGATGATCGCCAAGAATTCGCAACAAGGCAGAAACCACCGCAGTTGATCCATGACAATGGATTTCAACAACCTCTTCACCGGTAAAGCTCGCACCTTTGGCAAAAGTTAAAATCAAAACCTCGTCAATAAGTTCACCACCAGATTTAAATTTGCGCAATGATCGATCGGGGGTTGTCAGCCCTGTGCCAACATATTCTTCGATCAATGCAACGGCGCCACGGCCAGATAGCCGCAGCACGGCCACACCAGCGCGACCCTTGGCGCTGGCGAGTGCAAAAATGACATCTGACATAAGATTAAACCGTTGTTTTAAAACGAAATTATGTATTCATAGAGTCGAAAAATTCGCTGTTGGATTTTGTTTGTTTCAACTTACCAAGCAAGAATTCAATCGCATCTGTTGTGCCCATTGGGTTCAGAATACGACGGAGAACGAAGGTTTTGGCCAGATCGGCAGGATCAACCAACAGGTCCTCTTTCCGTGTACCAGATTTCAGAATATCAATCGCTGGGAACACGCGCTTATCTGCAATCTTACGATCCAGAACGATTTCAGAGTTACCAGTCCCTTTGAATTCCTCAAAGATAACTTCGTCCATGCGCGAACCTGTGTCGATCAATGCGGTGGCGATGATTGTGAGCGAACCGCCTTCTTCGATGTTACGTGCCGCACCAAAGAAACGTTTTGGGCGTTGCAATGCATTGGCGTCCACACCACCGGTCAAAACCTTGCCCGATGATGGCACCACAGTATTAAACGCACGGCCCAAACGGGTGATGGAATCAAGCAAGATCACAACATCGCGTTTATGTTCGACCAAACGCTTTGCCTTTTCGATCACCATTTCGGAAACGGCCACGTGGCGCGTTGCTGGTTCATCAAATGTGGATGATACAACCTCGCCCTTCACAGAACGCTGCATGTCGGTCACTTCTTCTGGCCGCTCGTCGATCAGCAAAACAATCAGATAGCATTCAGGGTGGTTCTTTTCGATGCTTGCGGCGATATTTTGCAAGATAACCGTTTTACCAGTGCGCGGTGGTGCAACAATCAGCGAACGCTGACCTTTACCAATTGGTGATACCAGATCAATCACGCGTGCTGATTTATCCTTGATCGTGGGATCTTCGATTTCCATTTTCAGGCGTTCATCAGGATAAAGCGGTGTCAGGTTGTCAAAGTGAACTTTGTGTTTCACTTCTTCTGGATCGGAGAAATTGATCGACGTTACCTTTGTCATCGCAAAGTAACGTTCGGCATCTTTGGGTGAACTGATCCAACCTTCAACAGTGTCACCTGTACGCAATGAATGGCTACGGATCATTTCAGGGGATACATAAATATCCTCTGGTCCTGCGAGATAGTTCGCCTGTGGTGAACGCAAAAAACCAAACCCGTCTTGCATCACTTCTAAAACACCGTCGCCTGAAACCTCTGCGCCTTCTTCTGACATTTCTTTCAGAATGGCGAACATCATTTCGCCTTTGCGCATCGTGCTTGCGTTTTCAATTTCCAGCTCTTCTGCTTGTTTTAACAGATTTGCCGCAGACAACGCCTTAAGCTCTGACAAATTAATTTTTTCGTTTTCCATAGATTGTATTCCAAACAGATCATCACATGCCATTTCAGCACATGGAAAAATTTCGTTTTTGAGGAACGGTTTATATTTGCGGTGGGAGACACCAAACCGTGTTTCCCAATCCATACGTGAATTCACATGGAAGAGTCAAACCATTAGAATGGGCGCGCGATGACCATAATCACAATTATGATCATGAATACGGTCGGCACCTCGTTTAACATCCGATAGGCTTTGCCAGAATAGGGGCGTTCACCTGCCGCCAACAGTTTTCTTTGTTTGCTCAGAAAACCGTGAAAACCAGACATCAAAATTACCGAAATCAGTTTAACCCAAATCCACCCCTGTCCCCAATCTATGATTCCAGGGGTGACAAGCATCAATATCCCACAAATCCACGTGACCGCCATGGCGGGATTTATAATACGTTTCATCAATAAATATTCCCAGCGCACCAGCGTTTCATCAAAATTGATATGCTTTGGATCTGTTTCAACGTGATAAACAAATAGGCGTGGTAAGTAGAGCATCCCAGCCATCCAGGAAATCACTGCAATGACATGCAATGATTTTATCCAAGGATAAAGTGATGAAAGAATATCCATATTGGGGTTCCAGATTAAAAGGATCGTTTCTTCCTATCTATAATAAATAAGAAAGAAAGAAAGATTGTTGTTTATGTAGATACCTATGAATATCGTGGATCAAACTTTATTCACAGAATTGCTCACATATTTTTTAAACGGCTATAATGTGACTAAATCTTAGTCTCCATTTTGTATAAATATCCAAAAGACCAAATTTTCAACGGTCAAACCACTTAACAATTCTGTGGATAACTTTTGGATAAACTTTCAAAATTTCTTTGCTCACACAAAACATATTCAATCAGTTCAACGTTATTCACTGTGTGTAGAATTATGAATTTTGGGTAACAGTTCGTGAACAGTTTTGAATCAAGCCATTCTATTCCCGTTGTTCAAATTAAACTCTAAATTAATACACGTTTTATCCACAGCGATCTGAGGATAAAACGCCACTTCATCTTGGTGCGTTGCCTGTCTATAACAGCGCCATGAAACATAACGTTATTCTGGCATCTGGCTCTAAAACACGTGCTGATCTTTTGCGATCTGCTGGCGTTGTGTGCGATGTCATTCCTGCAAAAATTGACGAAGCCGCAATAAAGGCATCTTTGTTGGCCGAGGGTGCAAAACCAAATGATATTGTCGATGCGCTCGCAGAGTACAAAGCATTACGTGTGGTTGGAAAAAATCCATCTGGTTTGGTGATTGGATCTGATCAGATATTGGTCTGTGAAAAACAGATTTATGATAAGGCTAACACCATGGATGGCGCACGAGATAAGCTGTTGGCTCTTCGTGGTAAGCCACATCAATTATTATCCGCAGCAGTCATTTTTGAAAATGGGAAACCAGTGTGGCGCACCATTGGTCGTGCACAACTTTTTATGCGCGATTTTTCGGATGAATTTTTGGATGGCTATCTTGAACGCGGTGGAACGGATTTGTTGCAATCGGTGGGATGCTATTTTCTTGAATCAGAGGGGGTACAGCTTTTCTCACGCATTCAAGGGGACTATTTCACCGTGCTTGGTTTCCCATTGTTAGAGGTTGTCGATTTTCTGCGCACGAGAGGAGTGATTGAAACATGATCAAAGCGGGCGTTATTGGTTGGCCGATTTCACAGAGCAAATCGCCAATCATTCATGGGTATTGGTTAAACAAATACGGCATCAAAGGAAGCTATGAAAAAATCGCATTTTCTGTTGATGAATTTGACGATGGCGTGAAAAAATTGCGCGATGATGGGTATGCGGGTGTGAATGTCACCGCCCCACACAAAGAGGCGGCCTTGTCACTGGCGGATCATAGTTCGGATCGTGCGAAAATGATTGGTGCGGCAAATACCTTGGTTTTCAAAGATGGCGAAATTCATGCCGATAACACCGATGGCGAAGGGTTTTTAAATAATGTTATCCAACGTGCACCAGATTGGAATGTGGGTGCCGGGCCAGCATTGGTATTGGGTGCGGGGGGTGCTGCACGCGCTGTTATATCGGCGCTGATTGATGCAGGTGTTCCTGAATTAATTTTGGTGAATCGCACACGTGCACGGGCCGAAAACTTGGCCACACATTTTGGTCGGCGTGTTGTTGTTGCCAATTGGGTGGATGCGGTGCCTGCATCAGGTGCGGTTTCAACAATTGTGAATACCACATCACTTGGCATGTTGGGTTGTGATCCATTGGAATTTTCATGTGAAAACTTAAACCCGTCAATTCTGGTCACCGATATCGTTTATAACCCGCTTGAAACGGATCTATTGAAAAACGCAGCGCAAAAGGGTTGCGCAACGGTTGATGGTTTGGGAATGCTTTTGCACCAAGCCGTTCCCGGTTTTGAGCAATGGTTTGGAACGCGCCCCGTTGTCGATGAAATTTTGCGCGAACGTGTATTGGAAGCATTATGAGCAAACTTTATGTTTTGGGTTTGACAGGTTCCATTGGGATGGGAAAAACCACCACGGCGAATATGTTTCGTGATGCACAAATCGCCGTTTGGGATGCCGATGCCGCGGTACATGAATTATATACTACGCACACCGATACGATTGAAAAAATTGCTGAACTTGCACCCATTGCTGTTGATGGTGATGGGGTAAACCGCGACCGTCTTCGCAATGTGTTACAGGCGGATAAATCGTTATTCGCAAAACTTGAACAAATTGTGCACCCTGCAATTCGCATGCATCGCGATGCGTTTTTGACCAAGTGTCGCGAATTGAGTTTGTCGCTCGCTGTGGTGGACATTCCATTGCTCTTTGAAACCGGTGCGGATGAATGGGTGGATGGCGTATTGGTCGTGTCAACAAGTGCTGACAACCAGCGAGCGCGCGTTCTGAAACGTGGCATGGATGAAAAATCATTTGAAATGATCTTGTTTCGTCAAACGCCAGATGCGGAAAAACGTGCACGTGCGGATTTTGTCATCGAAACGAATTCACTGGAACATGTGCGCACAGAGGTGCATAAATTGATCGAACAACTGACCAAGGAACATTGATGCGCGAAATCGTTTGGGATACGGAAACAACTGGTTTTGATCCGGCCTCTGGCGATCGCTTGGTCGAAATTGGCGCGGTTGAATTGGATAAACATTTGCCCACGGGGCGGGTGTATCACCAATATATCAACCCAGAACGCGATATGCCCGACGGCGCGTTTCAGGTGCACGGGCTTTCAATTGATTTTCTCAAGGATTACCCAACATTCAAAGAAATCGGTCAGGGTTTTTTGGATTTCGTTGGCGATGGAATTTTGATTGCGCATAACGCGACATTTGACATGAAATTCATCAATGCGGAATTGGGCTGGGCAAATTTGCCAACGATCCCAATGTCGCAATCGTTGGATAGCTTGGAATTAGCGCGTAAAAAATATCCAGGTGCCCAAAATTCATTGGATGCATTGTGTCGCCGATTTGGCGTGGATAATTCAGCACGTGAAAAACACGGCGCGTTGCTCGATTCCGAAATTCTGGCAGAAGTGTATCTAGAGCTGATCGGCGGGCGCCAGCCTGATTTTTCGCTGAATGTTGTTGCGGGTACAGATACACAAGTTACCCAATCGGATTGGGTTGCAAGCCCGCGCCAAACACCATTGCCCAGCAAATTAACCGATGCCGAAAATGCGGCACATTCGGAATTCATTGCCAAATTGGGCGACGAAGCAATCTGGAACAAATTTTCCAAATAAAAAGAGCGGCCAAATTGACCGCTCTTAACATCAAGATTTGATGATTAGTTTTTTGGTGCTTCTTCTGCCGCGCGGCGTTGAAGTTCAGCGCGGTAAAGTGCAAGATAATCGATATTGTCAACATTCAACGGAGGGTATCCGCCATCCGCTGTGACATCGCGAACGATGCGGCGCATGAATGGGAACAACATGCGTGGGCATTCGATCATCAAAAACGGATGGAGCTGATCTTCGGGAACGTTTTGGATCACAAACAGGCCCGCATAATCCAATTCCATCAAGAATACGGTTTCTTCATCTGTTTTTGCAGAAACGGTTAGTTTTTGAATAACTTCATATTGATCATCGCCACCTTTGCGCGCATCAAGATTCACCTGAACGCTGATTTCAGGTTGAACAGATTTACCAATGTTTTTCTGTGCTGCGATATTTTCAAAAGACATATCGCGAATGTATTGGTTAACGCATTGCATGGACGGGGCTTGTGGCGCCGCCGCTTCTTCTTTTTTAGCCATCAGATAAGCTCCGTTTTAAAAATTCAGCCTGTGTCTAACAACTATTCAATCAATGGACAATCAGTGTTTCGTCCAACCTGAATTTCCTGGGTCTTTGTCTTCGTCGATCACACTAAAATCACCCTCAACCGTATCATTGGGTTGATTTCGCGGCCGTTGTTCGGGTTGGTTTGAATAGACGTGCACATTGGCCGAGTTTAACATTTTGGCACCACCCCATTTAATGATCGCGGCGCGAACAGGCGGGATCAACAACAAGATGCCAACCGCATCGGTGAAAAACCCAGGTGTTAGCAACACAACGCCCGCCACCAATATTAGCGCACCATTGACCATGGGGTTCACAGGGCTTTCGCCGCGCGCCATGCTGTTTTGTAATTGACCCATCACAGCAAAACCTTGGCTGCGCAATAATACCGTGCCTGCAAATGCCGTTAAAATGACAATCGCAAGGGTCGGCCACAGCCCCAATATCCCACCAACCTGAATAAACAGGGCGATTTCAATGATTGGAACCAGCACAAGAATTAAAAATAGCCACATGGGACACCTCAATTTTACGTCAGTTTAGTGGACTAAGCCCGCCATGTGACTTAGATAGGAGCAAAGGGCGCGATGCAACAGGGTGATTGCGCAAATGTGAAGAGGTTAAAATGGGCTCTGCAAGTACACAACTGATTGTATTGGCGATTATCGCAGTGTTTCTTATTCTGAAACTGCGCAGTGTTTTGGGCACGCGTGATGGGTTTGAACCCAAAAACGATCCAACTGCAAAATCCGCCGCAAGCAATCGCAAAGGGCCAGATTTAACCGTTTTGGATGGTGGAGTTGATGCCGATATCGCTGATCACGTTGATGTAAAATCCATGGCGGGCAAGGCATTGGCCGCAATGAAACGCGCAGAGCCATCGTTTACAGTGGATGAATTTTTAGCAGGTTCGCGCCAAGCCTATGAAATGATCCTGATGGCATTTGAAGGCGACGATTTGGAAACATTGCAAATGTTCTTGTCCGAAGATGCATATGACAGCTTTAAATCCGTGATCGACGCGCGCCAAGAACAAGGTCTGAAGGTTGACGCACAATTCGTTGGTATTCGCCAAATGGAGCTTAAAGACGCAAGCTTTGATGGCGCCACGAAAACGGGTGAAATCACGGTATTCTTTGAATGTGAATTGACATCCGTTGTGAAAAACGAAGCCGATGAAATTATCGAAGGCGATAAAACCGCAATCAAACGCCAGCGCGACGAATGGACATTTGCACGCACCATGGGCAGCGATGATCCCAACTGGGAATTGGTTGAAACGGGCGGATGATTGTTGCACGCCTGATCCTTGGCTTGGCGCTGATTATTGCGCCAGCAAATGTTCACGCGGAAACGCCCGCCAACGGGGCGTCATTGCGAAAGGTTCCGTTTTCTGCGCTGAAAGGGTGGGAAACGGATGATCATGCAGCGGCGCTAAGGGCATTTCAAAAAACCTGTTCCAAGGCACGCACAGCACATTTTTTTGATGCTGATGTTTGGAAACCGATTTGCCATATCGCAAAATCCAACCCTGATGCGAAACAGTTTTTCGAAACCTTGTTTCACCCCGTTCTTGTTGGCGAAGAAACCAGCGCAAAATTCACTGGTTATTACGAACCTGAAATTGCCGGGTCACGAATGCGCGGGGGAAAATACCAATATCCAATCTATCGTATGCCACCTGAAATAAAACAGGGCGAGGTATGGAAAACACGCGCGGAAATACAAACGGGAATATTGGATGGGCGCGGATTGGAAATTGCGTATCTTGATGATCCAGTCGAAGCATTCTTTTTACAAATTCAGGGATCGGGCCGGATCAAGTTTCCAAACGGAACAGGTATTCGTGTTGGATACGCAGGGTTTAACGGACATAAATATAAATCGATTGGCAAAGAATTGGTGCGGCGCGGTACGATGAATCTGCATCAAGTATCCGCACAAAAAATAAAAAACTGGGTGCGGAAAAATCCAGCTGCAGGCAACGAGTTATTGGCGCATAATCCAGGGTTTGTGTTTTTTCGTGAAATCAAATCGCTAAACAAAAATGATGGTCCGATTGGTGCGATGCAGGTGTCAATCACACCGGAACGATCCATCGCCGTTGACCCGATTTATACCCCGCTTGGTGCACCCGTTTGGATTGACAAACGAGGGCGCGATCCGATGCGCCGTTTGATGATTGCCCAAGATGTTGGTTCCGCGATCAAGGGATTGCAACGCGCCGATATATATTACGGCACTGGTAAATCCGCGGGTAAAATTGCGGGGCGCACACGATCATCAGGGCGTATGTTTGTTTTATTACCGCTCGAGGCGGTGCGCCGCATTTTTCCAGAAGGTTGAAAAATGGTGCGGAAAAAAAACAAAGGGCTCAGTAGCGATGACATCGCAATTTGGAAACAGGTTGCAGATGGTGTGAAACCCCTATCACCACGCAAGATTATTCCAAAACCGATAAAAACGACCAAGAATTTGCGCGCAACAACACCAATCACACAGCCGCCAATTCAGCCATTTCATATTGGTGAAAAAGTTGTTGAATCTATCAAAGGGTCGGGCCCAGATTTTCGTGAAGCCCCAGCAAAAACATCCCCGAATATGGATAAACGCAATTTCCAACGCCTGATGAAAGGCAAAATGGAAATCGAGGCAACGCTTGATCTGCATGGTATGACATATGATCAGGCGCAAAAACGTATCACAATGTTCATTCGCCAAAGCCACGTTGCGGGCCTGAGAATGATTTTGGTGATTACGGGTAAGGGGCGCACGCATGGCGTTGATGAATTTAATCGCCCCAAGGGCGGCGTATTGCGCCAAAGCCTGCCAGATTGGTTGCGCAGCCCAGCGCTCAACCATCTTGTGTTACAGGTAACGCCCGCGCAACAACGCCACGGTGGCACAGGTGCTTGGTATGTTTATCTTAGACGGATTCGTTAAATGCGCGTTTGCTGGCTAGATGTGCCAATGCACATGCACCAATTATCATGACCGCATAAAATGGCATTTGTTGGGGCATAGAATATCCGGCATCAATAAAATACCCCGTTACAAACGGCCCAATGGCAGATCCAAAAACGGTGAAGGCCGCGGCGAGCGCTTTGATTGATCCAAGATGACGTGTGCCATAATATTCCGCCCAGACAGCCGCCAAAATTGTGGATTGCCCCCCTTGCATCAAGGCCATCAACAACAATCCGATCAGTGCGAAAATATACCCGTCAAAGTAGCCAAACACAAAAAAAGCCGCCGCCATGGGGAGTTGGTATAATGGTAATAATTTAGCAGCACCCCAGCGATCAACCGCCCAGCCATATACCAACATCACACAAATTGTGCTGATGGTGTAAATCGGGAAAAGTGCTACAAAATTTACATGACCCCAGCCTTTTACCTCTGCCAAATGAACCTGTTGAAAAAATAGCGCTGTGCCAAATGTGGGCGGGGCCATTGCGCTGGGCAGAATCATCCAAAACAACCAGTGTTTCAAAACCTGTGGTCGCGTCCATTGGCGTGCACGCAATCCAACGCTGGATTCATTCGTTTGCGCATCCGATTGTGGTGTGCGTTCTTGTGCCAACAACACCAATAATACGGGGATGAATAGTAATGCAAAAAAACTGGCCAATATCCATAGGTTTTGCCAAGCGGTGATCGCCAACAAAGCCACAAATAAAATGGGTAATGTTGCCTCTGCTGCGGAAAATCCAAGTGTTGCGATGGATAATGCCTTGCCACGGTTTTGGGTGAACCAACGTGACATGGCGACCGCGCTGATGTGGGATAACATGCCTTGTCCACAAAAGCGCAGAGCGAAAATGATGACAGGCAATAACCACACCGCATTGTTAAAGGCCATCGCCAAACAGCTTGCTGAAATTGCGACCAGAAAAAAGACGGCCAATGTTCGCGCCCGGAAAAAGTCGGTTAAACCACCAACCCAGATCATCAAAAATCCACTGGCCATCGTTCCCATTGCATAAATCCCACCCCATTCGCCATTGCTCAGGGTGTAATGCGCCATGATATCTTTGGCGAAGATAGAGATGAAAAAAGTTTGCCCAAAGCAAGAGGCAAAGGTTAACAACGCGCCGGCGGATAACCAGCGCGCGTTAGACTTTATGAACGGTAGAATAATCTAGCCTCGGCCAAGTTTTGAAAACCGTGGCAACATGGCGGAAAAATCCATGCCAAGCCCATCTTCGTTTTCAACAAATTGCGCATATAAATCGGTTGCTGCTTGGCCCAGTGGCGTTGCGGCATCCGCGCTTTCTGCCGCCTGTTGTGACAGACGCAAATCTTTTAACATCAACTCGGCAGCAAACCCTGGTTTGTAATCATTGTCAGCGGGGCTATCTGGGCCAACACCTGGTGCGGGGCAGTAGGCATTCATTGACCATGAATAGCCAGATGATGTGGAAACAACATCAAACATTTTTTGACGATCAAGCCCAAGTTTATCCGCCAAGGCAAATGCTTCGCAGGTTCCGATCATGGTGATGCCAAGGATCATATTGTTGCAAATCTTTGCTGCTTGTCCGGCGCCGCTTTCGCCGCAATGCACGGATTTCTGCCCCATGATTTCCAACAAGGGCGCGGCTGTGGCGAATGCATCCGCGCCACCACCAGCCATAAATGTAAGGGTGCCATTTGTTGCACCACCAATGCCACCTGACACGGGAGCGTCAATCGCACCAAGCCCTGCGGCATTTGCCTGTTCTGCAACGGCACGTGCGGAATCAACATCCACTGTGGAACAATCGACAAATACAGCACCTGTTTTCATTTCAGGAATGATTTGATCCGCAACCGCACGCAAAATTGCACCGTTGGGTAACATCGTGATCACCACATCCGCACCCACCACCGCCGCTTGCGCAGTATCAACAGATGTTACACCGTCAATTTTAACGCCTGCAGTGTCAAAGCCAGATACATCATGCCCAGCCACCGCCAGATTATGCGCCATAGGCCCGCCCATATTGCCAAGCCCGATAAACCCGATTTTCATGTTAACCTCTCCCAATGAATTTTGGGGAAGCTTACGCAATGAATTCAGATTGGCAAGAACGCGTTTGACGCAGCGTTACAAAACATATCGTGAAACATCGGTGGCCTTGGCCAGTTCGCCCAAATGATCTTCGACATATGCCTTATCAACGGTGACGGTTTCGCCTGAACGATCAGGTGCAGAGAAACCCAATTCTTCGAACACGCGTTCGATGATGGTATACAAACGACGCGCACCGATATTTTCAACGGATTGGTTCACATCGGCGGCAATTTTGGCGATCGCGGCAATACCGCTGTCGTCGAATTTCACATCAACGCCTTCGGTTTTCATCAAGGCTTCGTATTGACGTGTAAGCGCGTTGTCGGTTTCGGTTAAGATGCGCACGAAATCTTGTTCGGTTAATGCGCGCAGTTCCACACGAATGGGCAAACGCCCCTGTAGCTCTGGTAACAGATCAGATGGTTTTGCAATGTGAAACGCACCCGATGCGATGAACAGAATATGGTCGGTTTTCACGGGGCCATGTTTGGTGGAAACGGTTGTGCCCTCGATCAAGGGGAGCAGATCGCGCTGCACGCCTTCGCGTGAAACATCCGCACCACGCGCATCTGCACGTGCACAGACCTTGTCGATTTCATCCAAGAATACGATACCGTTTTGTTCAACGGCATCTACTGCCTCTTTGGTGACGGTTTCTTGATCGACCAATTTATCGGCCTCTTCTGTGATCAAGAGCTTGTATGATTCAGCGACAGTCATTTTGCGCCGCTGTGTGCGCCCGCCACCAATTTTACCAAGCATATCACCAAGATTCATCATGCCCATATTGGCGCCCGGTTGCCCTGGAATTTCAAACATCGACATGGGGTTGCTATTATCCGCAAGGTCCAGTTCGATTTCTTTGTCATCCAACATGCCATCGCGCAATTTTTTGCGAAACATATCGCGGGTTTTATCGCCAGAATCTTCGCCACAAATCGCATCCAATACACGTTCTTCGGCATTGCTATGGGCGTTGGCTTTTACCGTTTCACGTTTGTCTTCGCGGATCATGATGATGGCGGCATCAACCAGATCGCGCACGATTTGTTCCACGTCGCGGCCAACATATCCAACTTCTGTAAATTTGGTCGCTTCGACTTTCAGAAATGGTGCCTTGGCCAGTTTTGCCAAACGGCGGCTGATTTCGGTTTTACCAACGCCTGTTGGCCCGATCATCAGGATGTTTTTTGGGTAAACCTCGTCGCGCAGATCGTCATCCAACAATTTGCGGCGCCAGCGGTTGCGCAGTGCCACGGCAACGGCGCGTTTGGCATCGTTTTGTCCGATGATAAAACGGTCAAGTTCAGATACGATTTCACGTGGTGTTAGGTCGGTCATTTGCTTATTTTTTCCACTGTCATATTGCCGTTGGTGTAAACACAGATTTCTGCTGCGATTTCGAGCGCACGACGGGCGATTGTTTCGGCGTCTTTGTCGCTGTCCATTTGGGCGCGTGCGGCGGCCAATGCAAAATTGCCACCAGATCCGATTGCTGCGATATCATTTTCGGGTTCCAACACATCGCCCGCACCGGTGATCACGAATAAATCGGAACCGTCGGTCACGATGAGCATGGCCTCTAAATTGCGCAGATATTTATCCATGCGCCAATCTTTGGCCAATTCAACGGATGCCTTTGCCAATTGACCGGGCGATGTCTCTAGTTTTGCCTCTAGGCGTTCCAACAGGGTGAATGCATCGGCTGTTGAACCAGCAAAACCACAAACCACATCAAACCCACCGGGTGAAATGCGACGCACCTTGCGGGCGGAGCCTTTGATCACGGTTGGTCCAAGGCTGACCTGACCATCGCCTGCCAACACGACCTCGTTTCCCTTTTTCACACCAACAATTGTGGTGCCGTGCCATCCGGGAAATTTTGTTTCTTCGCTCATAAGATTGCCTTTCGTTTGGCCAAGTTATACGAATCCTTACAAGCGAAAACAACGCTTGTTGCAAAGGGTCATCATCACGTGGATCAGGTAAACCTTTTATTGCCACCTAACACAGATATGGATGCCGTGCCATTTCTCAAGTCCTGTGGGGATGTGTTGCGCGATGCGGGGCTTCACGTTTTGGTGTCTGATGGGGTTGTTGATGATGGGCTTAACCTAAAAATTGGTCACGCTTTTGGTGGGTTTTGGTTGATTGATCGTTGTTTACCCCATGGCGAAACCACATTGTCAAACACCGCATTTGATCATCATTCGGTTGATTTTGAAACGGCGTCAAAGTTTTATGAAATGCAATGCGCAGAAGCGATCAAACCATTCAATCACCCATTTGGATTTGATGATTTTGTGTTGGTGGTTTTGGGTGAAAATCTGGGTCTGATTGACAGCGGTGCCGCCGTTGATACCACGCGCATTATTTCGGATGTTTTGGAAATGGAACCTGAACGCCAAGTGGTCATTCACGGAGCAACGGGTAGTGATTTGCATCACGAAAAATACGCAACCATTCGCCCGTTTGATTTGAATGATCGGGTGAGCTTTTCCAACGCTGCGATTGATCGGCTTTTGGATTCTTGTCGGTATGTGGTTACACAAAACCAAACGGTGAATTTACAGGCGATGTTTCATGGAAAACATACGGTGCAATATGCGCGTTCGGCGTTTCACCACATTAGCCGCAAAGTGTACGAAGACGAACGATTACGCAAAACGTATAATCGTGCACGGCGTGATCGCCCCGAATTTCAAAAATATATTTATTGGCTGTGTCATGAACATCTGACAAATGAAAATGACCCACAGATTCTGCGGGCCATTTTGGATCGTTGTCGTACGCTTGGTTGATGCCCAGCGTTACAGTGAACGTTCGATTTCTTCGGTTTCGAAAATCTCGATCACGTCGCCTTCGCGAATGTCTTCGTAGTTTTCAAATGCCATACCACATTCTTGGCCGCCTTGAACCTCTTTCACTTCGTCTTTGAAACGTTTCAGAGTTTTCAGCTTGCCTTCGTGGATCACCACGTTGTCGCGCAACAGGCGAACACCTGCGGAACGGCGTGCAACGCCTTCGGTAACTTCACAGCCACCGATTTTGCCAACACCTGTGATTTTGAATACTTCTTTGATTGTCGCATAACCAATGAATGTTTCTTTGATTTCCGCTGACAACAGACCAGATGCCGCCGCTTTGATATCATCAACAAGGTTATAGATGATGGAATAATAACGGATTTCCACACCTTTTTGGTTTGCAGCATTTCGCGCAGGTGCGTTTGCACGTACGTTAAATCCGATGATTGGTGCGCCAGATGCCTCTGCCAATGTGACATCGGACTCTGTGATTGCGCCAACACCAGAATGCAATACGCGTACGCGGACTTCGTCGTTGCCGACTTTTTCCATCGCTTGAACGATTGCTTCGGTTGAACCTTGAACATCTGCCTTGATAACGATTGGCAATTCGGAAACGTTTTCGTCTTCTTTTGCCTTGGCCATCAATTGATCAAGTGTTGTACCTGCACCAACCGCAGCGCGGTTGTCTTTGGCAACACCAATACGGTAATCGGCGATTTCGCGTGCTTTGGCTTCTGATTCAACGACGTTCAAAACATCGCCAGCTTCTGGTGTGCCGTTTAGGCCTAAAACCTCTACTGGTACAGATGGGCCAGCTTCGTCAACAATATCACCTTGATCATTGATCAATGCGCGAACGCGTCCGAATTGTTCACCAACAACGAAAATGTCACCTTTGCGTAATGTACCCGCTTGTACCAATACGGTTGCAACGGGGCCGCGGCCTGTGTCCAGTTTCGCCTCGATCACGGCACCTTGTGCGTCGCGATCTGGGTTGGCTTTCAATTCCAGAATTTCCGCTTGAAGCGCGATTGCCTCAAGCAGTTTATCCAGACCAGTGCCGTTCAATGCGGAAATTTCCACATCTTGAACTTCACCTGACATGCCTTCTACGATCACTTCGTGTTGCAACAATTCTGTGCGCACACGGTTTGGATCGGCGCCGACCACGTCCATTTTGTTGATCGCAACGATCATTGGAACGCCAGCGGCCTTGGAGTGCGCAATCGCTTCGATTGTTTGGGGCATAACACCATCGTTTGCGGCAACAACCAGAACAACAATGTCTGTCACTTGTGCACCACGCGCACGCATAGATGTAAATGCCGCGTGACCAGGTGTATCAAGGAATGACAACAACGTCCCATCATCAGTGGTAATTTGATACGCACCGATGTGTTGGGTAATGCCGCCTGCTTCGCCTGAAACAACGTTGGTTTTACGCAAAGCATCCAATACAGATGTTTTACCGTGGTCAACGTGACCCATGATCGTGATCACAGGTGCGCGTGGTTGCAATGTTTCAGGCGCATCTTCAATTGCTTGAATCGCATCTTCAACATCGGCGTCTGAAACGCGCACAACTTTGTGGCCGAATTCTTCGACGATCAATTCCGCGGTATCCGCATCAATCGTTTCGTTTTGTGTTGCCATGATACCGTTGGTCATCAAAGCCTTGACCACAGCATTGGTTTTTTCCGCCATGCGGTTTGCCAATTCTTGGACGGTAATCGCTGGTGGCAATTGCACGTCGCGAACAACCTTTTCGCGCTCTTGCTGACCGCCTGCCATTTCACGGCGTTGGCGTTCTTGTTTGCGTTTGATCGATGCCAATGAACGTTGACGCCCACCGTCACCACCGCGCAATGCTTGGTTAATTGTCAGTTTGCCTGAACGACGACGATCTTCGCCACCTTTGGACGGGCGTTGTTGTTTTTTATCGTCACGGGGTGTTTCGCGTTTTGCTGCGGGACCGCGTGCTGGGCCGCGTGCCTCTGCCGCTTGTGCGGCTGCGGGATCGGCGGCAACGGGTTCATCCTTTTTCGCAACAGCCTTTTTCGCAGCAGGTTTTTCTTCTGCTTTGGGTTCTGGTTTTGGTGCGTTATTCTCTTCTTCGCGTTCGCGTAATTTGCGTGCGATTTCTTCTTCTTCGCGCGCTTTTTCATCGCGTTCACGGCGACGGGCGGCGCGTTCTTCTTCGCGTTCTTTGGTTTCGGCTGCCTCTTTGGCGGCGCGTTCTGCCTCTTGGGCTTGCGCGGCTTCTAGTGCCTTGCGACGACGTTCCATTTCGCCATCAGAAATGCCCGCGGCTTTCTGTGCTTGTGCACCCGCAGGGCCACCTTTGCCAGGTACGATTACGCGTTTACGTTTTTTCTCGACAACCACAGATTTGCTGCGGCCGTGGGAAAAGCTTTGCTTTACGCGGCCCGAAGACGGGCGTCCACCGCCAAGGCCCAATGGTTTTTTATCGTCGCTCATTCGTACTTTAACCTTTCAATGCTGAAAAAATTCAGCTTTCACCTGATTTATCGCTAGCGCGGATACCTGCGAGGCGAACTGCATCGGCGACAACCCGTTTACTGAGTCCTCTGCCTGTTAGCGCCGCGTGTATCGCATAGTCTCGTCCAAATGCCAAACCCAATTCGGGAGAAGTCAGACAAGAGATGTAAGTATATCGCCCTTCTGGCGGGCGTAATTTCTGTTTCTGGCCGACAGAGCCGTCAAATGCTTGGATTAAAACCCGCGCTTTGCCCGATACCAACGCACCTTTGACGGTTTCAAAACCCATCATTGCATCACCGCTGCGCCGTGCCAAAGATATAAGATCGGCAATACGCTTTGCCAACAGTTGATCCACCAATGATAGCAGATTTTCCGGAACTGTTGCTTGTGCTTTTGCGCCGCGCGAGAACAATTTTTTGTCAATTGCTTTTTGCAGTGCGTCGCGTGTTGCCGATACCCAAATGCCACGCCCAGGCAGACGTTCCGCCAGATCAGGCGTGACCACGCCATCGGGAGAAAGCACAAATCGGATCATTTCCGATTTTGGCAAATCAGCCGCGGTGCTGATACAGCGCCGCGTCTGTTCGACTGTTTTTTGTGTCCGAGCACCACGTCCCATAGGGCGTTACCGAAGCCTGAAAAATCAGGCTTCAGTCTCCTGTGATGTTTCGCCTTCGCCGTCTTCTTCGGTGGCGGCATCTTCGGCCAGTTGTTCCTCTGTAACCCAACCAAGCTGCAAACGCGCGGCCATGATCAATTCTTGGGCTTCTTCCAAGTTTACATCCAACTGTTCCAAGATACCGTCATCTTTGTGACGTTCGCCGTTTACAGTTGTGTAACCACCGGCCAACTCCCAGTCAGCACAGGTTGCGAAATCTTCGATTGTTTTCACATCGTCTTTGCCAAGCGCGACCAACATTTGTGGTGACAGACCTTCGAAATCGATCAAGGATTGTTCCACACCCATTTCACGGGCTTCGGCAATTGCCTTGGCGTTAAGTTCATCAAGGCTTTCGCGTGCACGTGCTTGCAATTCTTCTGCGGTGTCTTGGTCGAACCCTTCGATCACCAACAATTCGTCGATTTCAACATATGCAACTTCTTCAAGTGATGCGAAGCCTTCGGATACCAACAATTGTGCGACGACTTCGTCGACATTCATTGTGTCCATGAACAATTTGGAACGTACTTCGAATTCTTTTTGACGGCGCTCTGATTCATCCGCTTCGGTCAGGATGTCGATATCCAAACCTGTCAGCTGTGAAGCTAGGCGCACGTTTTGACCGCGACGACCAATTGCCAATGACAATTGTTCATCAGGAACCACAACTTCGATACGTTCTGCGTCATCGTCCAGAACAACTTTGGTTACTTCGGCAGGTTGCAATGCGTTGACCAAGAATGTTGGCGCATCTTCATTCCACGGAATGATGTCGATTTTTTCGCCCTGCAATTCGTTTACAACGGCTTGTACGCGAGAGCCGCGCATACCCACGCAGGCACCCACAGGATCGATGGAATTGTCATATGAAATAACACCGATTTTGGCGCGCGAACCTGGATCGCGGGCAACCGCCTTGATTTCGATGATACCGTCGTAAATTTCAGGCACTTCCATTTTGAACAGCTCGGCCATGAATTCAGGCGCTGTACGTGAAAGGAAGATTTGTGGCCCGCGTGTTTCTGAACGTACCTCTTTGATATAGGCACGGATACGGTCGCCATTGCGGAACATTTCGCGGTTGATCAATTGATCGCGGCGGCACACTGCCTCTCCGCGGCCAACGTCAACGATGACATTGCCGTATTCAACACGCTTGACCAAACCATTGATGATTTCGCCCTGGCGGTCTTTGAATTCTTCGTATTGGCGATCGCGTTCTGCTTCGCGTACTTTTTGCAAGATAACTTGTTTTGCAGATTGCGCCGCGATACGACCGAAATCCATTGGTGGCAATTCGTCGATGATCAGGCTGCCCACTTCTGGGTTGTCGATATGGGCTTTGGCCTCTTCGACGGTCATTTGTGTTGAATAATCTTCGACTTCTTGCACAACTTCGCGCACGCGTGTCATTTGAAGCTCGCCAGATTTGCGATCAATATTGGCACGAATATCAAGATCGGCACCGTATTTTGATTTTGCAGCCTTGGCATAAGATTCTTCCATTGCTTGCAAAACAAGATCAGGGTCGATCATTTTTTCGCGGGCAACTGAATCTGCGATTTGCAGCAGCTCCAAACGGTTTGCACTGGTGATAGCCATGGGATTAATCCTCTTCTGTCTCAATCGTATCGAAATCGCTTTCGACAATGTCTTTGCGCCCCTTCAGGGTTTGCGCAACCAATTCATCTGTCAGAACCAATTTGGCATCTGACAGCCATTCAAAATCTAAACCAATTGTACCCTGTTGGATTTCAATCAGTACTTCGTTGCCCTCAATACCGCGCAGGATACCCTTGAAACGACGTTGTCCGTCGATCAATTCTGTTGTTTCGATTTTGGCCTCGTGGCCTTGCCACATTTCAAAATCTTTAAGCCGTGTAAGCGGGCGATCAATGCCTGGGCTTGAAACTTCGAGCGCGTAATCGGCTTCGATCGGGTCTTCGACATCCAAAATCGCGCCGAGTTCGGTGCTGATCTTGGCGCAATCGTCAACTTCGATCCCGCCATCTGGGCGTTCGGCCATCACTTGCAACGTTGTTGATTTACCCGACATCAAGCGGATGCGCACCAATTCGTAACCCATGTCCTCGACAACGGGTTGCACGATGGATGCCATGCGTTTGTCTATCGCTGCTTTTGCAATCAAATCTGACATTATTCTACCATTCCCAAATTCTGGGCACAAAAAAACGGGCGCGCGGCCCGTCGGATATTTTCGATGGAAGCTTGGGGTTGGAAGCCAAACTTGCCGCTGTTGATGTGCATATAGGGCGATTGTTCATAAACTGCAAGCGGATTCGAAAACCGTTGAGTTCTAGACAGATTTAAGATGTTGGGGTTAGGGTAAGGTATTTCAAACAAACAAGCTGGGCATATGATGAACAGATTGAAGTTGATTTTAGTAATTCCAATCCTTGCGGTGATTTTCGCTGGTGTGTGGATGATTGTGTCAGAGCTAAGTGCGCCGGAACTTTCGGAAAACATATCGTCGGAACCAAACACTGGTGGTATGTCACCGCCACCGCCACCTCCGCCCCCAGCGCCTGCACCTGTGCCAAAGAATGATTTCCCAATGAGCGCACCATCAGAACCGATGTCTGATCCAGTTGTGACGCTAGAGCCACCCATTGTTGTCATGCCCGAAGTCGTTGTGGAACCAAGTGTCGAAGCAAATCTTGATCCCGAAGAAACCAGTTCAATTGTTCAGCTATATTACGCAACAAATCGGAATTTGGTGCCAGAGGATCAACGTGACGAAGACGATCAAACAAGCCAATACGGAAATTTTGACGGTGAATTACGCTATGGCGTGGCAGAGGTATCAATCCCACGCGATCACGAAATGGGCGAACTGGAATCGCCGAATTGGTTTATCGAAAAAATATTTGGCTTTGACGAAGAAAAGCATGTTGTTCTGCAATGGATTGCCGAGGATGGCAAAGAGGCAGTTATGGCAGGCGTGCGTGATGATCTGAGCCAATTGGATGATCGAGCCATTTTAGCATTTGTGCATGGATTCAACACCAGCTTTGACAAAGCAGCGCGGCGCACTGGACAGCTAAAATATGATTTGGGATTTGAAGGGCCCACTTTTTTCTTTAGCTGGCCATCCAAAGCATTGGGGAGCGCCTATACCCACGACAGCCAAGTCGCGGAAATCACCTACACCGATATGACCGCGTTTTTACGCGAACTGACAGCACAAGATGCAGAGCGTGTGATCGTGATCGCGCATTCGATGGGGACACGGATTTTATCCCAAGGGCTGGCCGATTTAATCGCCGAAGACCCCGACGCGGCCGCGAAAATCACAACGGTGGTTTTGGCAGCACCCGACATTGATGCTAAGGTTTTCAAAGAACGGTTAGCGCCAAAGTTTCGCACGCTTTCGCGCCCGGTCACACTTTATGCGTCTGACAACGATACAGCGTTGCGTATGTCCGAAACGGTGAATGGGTTGATCCGCATTGGTGATGCATCAAACGGGCTTAATCCTGTGGAGGGTATTGATTTGATTGATGCGTCCAATGTGAAATCAGATTTTTTCGGGCACACGTATTTTGGTGATAACAAATCCATCCTTTCAGATATGAAAAACCTATTTGAATTGAACGAACCGGTGGACATACGCAAAGGGTTAGAGCGCGTCGAAACACCTCTTGGCCCCTATTGGCGTATTACGGGAAATTAAGCCAAAGAATTGGTTGTGTCCGATGTGCGAAAAATTTAGCGTTGCAACCTGTGTGATTACCAACAGAAAGATCGAATGTGGACCATCTGAGCGAAATGCAAGCCTTTACCAGCATTGTTGAAAACGGCGGCTTTACAGAGGCGGCGCGAAAGCTAAAAATTTCAAAATCTGCGATTTCCAAACATATTTCCGCACTTGAATCCCGATTGGGTGTAACGCTGTTAAACCGCACGACACGACGTGTAAGCCCTACGGAAATCGGACAGTCGTATTACGACAAAGTATCGAAAATTTTGGAAGACGTGCGTTTTGCAGATGAACAAGTACAATCGATGCAAGCCGCGCCAAAGGGTACGTTAAAAATCTCTGCCAGTACGGATTTTGGCGGTAATCAAATTTCCCGCGCGATGGGTGCATTTTTGGCGCAATATCCGGAAATTCGGGTGAATATGGAGCTGACAAATCGGTTTGTTGACCTAACCCAAGACAACATCGATTTGGCCATTCGCATCGGAAAGTTGGTTGATAGTTCGCTAAAGGCGCGCAAATTGGCAACGGCACGTTTTTATATTGTTGCTTCGCCTGAATATATTAAAAAATTCGGCGAGCCGCGCACAATTGATGATTTAACCGAGCATCGCTTGATGCATTATTCGCAAGGTTCGGTAAATCAGGTTTGGAATCTTACCGCGACAAGTGGAGAAGAACGCCAAATTCGCACACCGGGGAATTTTACCGTTAATGATGGCTTGTCATTGATGACAGCCGCCAAAGAAGGCATAGGTTTAACGATATTACCTAACTTTTTGGTATCCCCTGCGCTCAAGGATGGATCATTGGTTCAGGTGTTAAAACAACTTCCTGTACTGGAAGCGGGAATTTACGCTGTATACCAACCTGCAACATATACACAGCCAAAATTACGTGCATGTATTGATTTTCTCGCCACGTATTTTAAAGATAGCGATGCGACAGATTGGGCGTAAGTTATTTATTACATTAATTATTATTTTGATTTCATGTGGGGGTTATTGAAGATACACATTTGAGGTACGGATGAAGATCAAAGATTTCACCAAGAAATACGCGCAAGCCAACAACGGGTTAGCGGCGCGGGATTTAACGTTGACCATCGCATTTTACCTTGGATCATTTTCGCTCGCCTATATTTTCTATGATCATTGGTTGTTAAGCAGCATCTTTGTGCTTCTTACAGGTATCGGCATTATCCGGCTTTATATGTTGCAACATGATTGCGGACATTATTCATTTTTTTGCACATCGCGCATGAATAATATGGTTGGTACATTGTTGTCAGGGATCACATGGACCCCATTTCGATCACTGCGGTATAATCATGGGTTGCATCATGCGCATATTGGAAATCTCGATGAACGGGATGCATCCGAAATATATACCATGACCGTGGCGGAATATGATGCCACGACACCTGCACGTCGTTTGGGATATCGAATTTATCGAAGCGCATTCACGTTGTTTTTTGTCGGCCCCATAATAATATTTTTCTTTCGCTACCGTTGGCCAAAAAATATCAAGCGCACAGGTGTTCTGGATGCAATGACAACAAATCTGTTGTTGTTGGTTTTTTGGATCGGCGTTTACGCATTGATGGGATTTGAGGGGATCTATATCCTGTTGTGGGCGTCGATATTTGGCGCAACCGCGGGATCAATCATTCCATATGTGCAGCACAATTTCGAAAATACATATTGGGAGCGCCATCCAAATTTGGATTTTGAAACCGCGGCACTAACAGGAACGACAATTTTGGATTTTGGACGGCTATTTGATTTGGCGACCGCGAATATTGCCTATCATGATTTACACCATTTGAATGCGCGCATCCCGTCATATCGGTTAAAGGAATGTCAGGATGAAATTGCGCATATGTTGAACCCAGTCAAAGTTGGCTGGGTTGAGGGATTATCCTGTATCCGCTGGAAATTGTGGGATGAAGAATTGGGAAAAATGGTTGGTTTTCCCATAGCAAGTTTAGCTACCAATGACATAAGTGAAAAACCGTTGGTTTAACGCTTGATGCGATAATGGTATTTGCCAACTTCAACCAATCCCATTTTTTCATACATGGTTTTAGCGCCATGATTTGCAGCGACAACAAGGATACAAACCGTATGGGCTTTGTTTTGCGCGGCCCATTCGGCCACTGCTTGCATGATTTGTTTTCCTAAACCTTGGCGGCGCATTGATTCAATTACCTCCACGCAATGCACCATGCAAATACCCTGGTGTATGGCCGCAAATGCTGCGGCTTTGTTTTGGATTGATATGCACGTCTTTGGAACACGAACGCGGCGCATCACATCAAGCCTTTCTTGACCGATCCCGCCAGCGCCCCAAATTTCAGCCTGTGTTTTAGATGGATCTTGTGAAACATCAACAGGATGCTTTGCGGCAATTTTGGATGTTTCACATGCCATGATCAATGTCGCATCCATAATTGAATATTGACGCCGTGCCAGTTGAATTTCCAATGTCGGAAATCCGGCGCGGATCATGAAAATATGCTGTTGCCCCAATGCGGTCATGGCGCTTTCAGCTTCTTCGATAATGGCATTGGATTCGGTTTGCGTCGCGGCGCTTACACGTTTTCCACCACCACGACCTTCTCGAATTTGCCAACCGTTTAGTGTTTGAATTTCAAACGGTGCCCATGTTGCATCAATGGTATCATAAAGCGTTTCAATATCGGGTTTGATCCAGCTCATGCGATGCGTCCTGAAAATGCGGATTTGATACGATCCATTGCCTGTGCAACCAGTGACGCATCAGTGCCGCGCACAACCAGATTTGCGCCATGTTTACCGTCTTCGAAAAACGGATATGAACCAACGGATAATTCACGAAATGCATCCGCGATTTCACCCAAAGGCCCAGCGATCACGCTTTCAGGAAGGTCGACGCGGTAACTATCTGAAACAACCGCAGCGCCATGTTGTAGCTGTGGCAATAACCAAGCAACCATCGCGGTGAAAACGCTTGGCACACCGGCCATGACATGGACATTTTCAATGCTAAATCCCGGTGCGCGAGACACGGAATTTTCAATCAAGGTTGCGCCATCTGGAATACGCGCCATGCGCAACCGCGCAGGGTTTAAATCCGCCTCGCCATTTTCGTAATTCATCGCCAATACGGCGCGCGCATCGGCACGGACATCAATGCCCACCCCAAATGCCGCGGCAATGCAATCGGCCGTGATGTCATCATGTGTTGGCCCAATGCCACCGCTGGTGAAAACATATGTAACCCGTGCACGTAATTCATTTACGGCACGCACGATATCATCTGCCTCGTCGGCAACAACGCGTACCTCTGTCAGGGTAATCCCAATCTTGGTCAGCTCACCCGCCAAGTGGTGCATATTCGCATCGCGCGTGCGCCCCGACAGTATTTCATCGCCGATCACCAGCATCGCCGCGGTTGGGTTTTTCATTGGTATTGTCCTTTATTCAACATATTCGTAAATCTGCTAGCATGAAATTTACCAGACCCCTAGTTCCCGCAATATTAGAGCGAAGATATAAGCGATTTTTGGCAGACATAATATTGCAAGATGGCAGCGCTGTCACAGCGCATGTTGCCAATCCTGGTTCCATGCTAGGGATGAATGCGCGCGGACTCAAGGTTTGGGTCGAGCCAAATGATGATCCAAAACGAAAGTTGAATTATTCTTGGAAATTAGCCGAGCTTGAAAATGGGACATTAATTGGCGTTGATACAGCCATGCCAAATAAAATTATAAAAGAAGCCTTGGCGAACAAGGCGATACCAGAACTTGTTTTTGATCACGTCAAAGCAGAGGTAAAATACGGCGAAAATTCACGTGTGGATTTACTGCTAACAACGGATGGTGAACCGGATCATTATTTAGAGGTCAAAAGCGTCACTCTTTCGCGCAAATCAGGTATCGCAGAATTCCCAGATAGCGTGACCGCACGTGGGGCAAAACACATGGGCGAGCTTGCGAATATGGTGGCCAACGGGCATCGTGCAACGATCTTATATCTGGTGCAACGTGATGATGCGGCATCGTTTCGCGTGGCGGGTGATATTGACCCAACTTATTTTGCCGCCTATGAACAAGCGCTATCGGCGGGGGTGGACTTGCTGGTTTACGATACCGTTCTGTCCCCTAACGAAGTATTTATTGGCAAAAGACTACCCTTGGCATCGGGCCGCTTTTCGGTCTAAGGATGCAATCAGTATTAAAACAGGCATATCACGTGATCAGCAAACCCAGAATTAATGCCGATGGCATTACCATTCATTCCCCCGAAGAATTCGAAGGCATGCGCCGCGCTGGGCGTTTGGCTGCCGAAATTTTGGACAACATCGCCCCGATGATCGAGGTTGGTGTCACCACCGCCGCGCTTGATAAGGCTGTTGAAAAAATGGTGAATGACGCGGGTGCAAAATCCGCAACAATTGGGTATCGCGGATATCAACATGCCACCTGTATTTCCATAAACCACGTTGTGTGCCATGGCATTCCGTCCGATAAAAAACTGCGCGATGGTGATATTCTAAATATCGATGTGACTGTTATTTTGGACGGATGGTTTGGCGATAATTCCCGCATGTATGTGGCAGGCAAGCGGAGCCGCAAAGCAGAGCGCTTGATTGATGTAACACATACCGCGTTGATGCTGGGTATTGATCAGGTGAAACCTGGCAATACATTTGGTGACATTGGCGCCGCAATCCAAACCTATGCAGAGGCACAGCGTTGTTCGGTTGTGCGCGATTTTTGCGGGCATGGTTTGGGGCGCGTGTTTCATTCCGCGCCAAATGTTTTGCATTATGGCCGTTGGGGTTCTGGCCCTGTATTGGAAGAAGGCATGTTTTTCACCATTGAACCAATGTTGAACCTTGGCCGCCCAGAAACCAAAATCTTGGCCGATGATTGGACAGCGGTAACGCGTGATAAATCGCTATCCGCACAATTTGAACATTCTGTTGGTGTAACATCCGATGGTGTTGAAATTTTCACTCTGTCACCTGCCGGAAAATTTCACCCGACTTGGGATTGATTTAACATTCGTTAACCAAGTCGCGCCACTGTCAACATATGGACAGTAAACGTAGTAGCTTTCAAGAATCGCCTCTCCCCGATCTTTTCACGGGCAAACCTGTGGTTGTGGAAGATTTTCGCAAAAACCATCGCGCGCGCCTGCGAGATCGATTTTTTAAGGGCGGTGCTGCGGCAATGCCCGATTATGAAATCTTGGAATTGATCCTGTTTCGCGCCATTCCACGGCGTGATGTGAAACCATTAGCGCATAAATTGATCAAGGAATTTGGTGATTTTAATCGCGTGCTGGCTGCACCGATTGGGCGGCTTGCTGAAATCAAAGGGATCGGCCCCGCTGTTGCGCAAGAATTAAAAATCATCGAGGCCGCGGGCCATCGCATGGCACAGGCGCGGGTATTGGGACAGGATGTTTTATCATCATGGGATGCCTTAATGGTATATTGTAAAACGGTCATGGCGCATCGTGATACCGAACAATTTCGGATTTTGTTTTTGGATCGCAAAAACACGTTGATTGCGGATGAGGAACAACAACGTGGCACTGTTGATCATGTCCCCGTTTATCCGCGAGAGGTTGCCAAACGCGCATTGGAATTAAACGCAAGCGCAATCATTTTGGTGCACAACCATCCATCGGGCGATCCATCACCAAGCCAGGCAGACATTGATATGACACGGCGTATTGAAAATGCATTGCTGGCGCTGAATATTACGCTTCACGATCATATCGTGATTGGCAAAGAAACCGATGCAAGCTTTCATTCGTTAGGATTGCTTTGATCATTCAGGCTGATCGCGCACCCATAATTCCACACGGCGATTTAATGCCTGTCCATAGGCGACATCATTGCATGCAACGGGGGCAATTTCACCAAATGCTTTTTCGATAACGCGTTTTGGATCAAGGTCATCAATCAATGTATCTTTGAAAACTTGGCGAAGTACTTGGTTGGCGCGTGCGAGTGATAACTTTTGGTTGCTGGCATGATCGCCCCGATTATCGGCAAAGCCAGCAAATATCAGTTGTTGGTCATCATAAACACCTGATTCAATTGCATGTCGTAAGACGCGTGCTTGGGCGGCGGATGCCAGATCCAGTCTTTGCCCCGTTGAATCAAAGCGAAATGTGATGGACATGCGGCGAGCATTTGAAAGTGTGCCAACCATGTCTTGCAAATATTCCAAACCTTCTTGGGTAGAAATATTTTGCAACGCATAGGCCAGCCGATCCCCTTGATAAGAAAAGGATCGCGTATCAGGCCAAAGGCTTAGATACCCTTGTTTTTCCAATATGCTTTGACTTATCGGGGAATAAATTTCGGCCAAAAATGCGCGGGCAGAGCGTGGCAAACGTTTCGTTGGGCGAAACATATGGTATTGATACGCGAGCGGATATTCCCCTGATTTTATGGTGAAAAAATCGGCATGAAACATCAAATTACATGGTGTTGTTACCGGTATGGCGGTGGCATTTTTCACCGCTGAAAATGGAATAAACCCAATGGCGTCAGGGTTGCGATCGACCAAATCTTCGACCTGTTTAGTATTATTGCTTATCAAAATATGGGCATTTGATTTATCAGGCCACGCATTTGCCAAACGTTTTGGCCAATCCGTTTTGGATTGCAGAATCTGTTTGGGAAGATGCAAAGAAATTGGACGATCTTCACCCCCCAATTGTTTCCAATTGACCACATCACCACGCAAAATTTTACGGATCATGGTGACGCTAATTGATTGGATGGTGTTTGAGGGATTGACGATCGGAACCAGACCATCAAATGCAATGACGGAACGGCGATGTTGATCCATCGCATTTGGTGTTTGCCCGATAAATAATGTTGGTTGGCGAACAGTTGTTTGTTGCTCTGGTGTCAGGGTGCGATTGGTCAGGCTGATTTCAAGCGTTGGCGAATGTGCCTGATGTGGTGACGGATCGTTGGACGTGGTAACGTGAATATTCCCATCACCAAATGATGTGGAACGGTTTGCAAGTTCTGGGATAAAATTGGATATCAAACCACCAGGTCCAGCAAAGCCGATACGCGCAAGGCGCTGTTCTGGTTTTGGGCAATTGTGTCCATCACATGAAAGCCCATCCGCATGTAATGTGATCGGCCCTTGCGGAGTTTGCAGGCGAATATATTCATCGTTGAAAAACAGAATTTGGCCTGTGATCGACAGTGCCTTATCTTTGGTGGAAATTGTCACGTCCTGTGCACTCGCAACCACAGCACCGAAAAAAATCGTGGCCATAAAAACGCTGAAAACGCGCAGAAATTTGAATATCAAACAAACCATGGGTGCAGGTATTTACAAGGTTTTTTGTTTGATCAACAAAAACCTGTACCAATCCTGTATTTTACAAAGTGATGTTGTTTAAAAATTAAAAGGCACCCGAAGGTGCCTTTGTTACAGTTTGCCGTGGCAATGTTTATATTTTTTGCCTGACCCACATGGGCACGCGTCGTTTCGCGCAACCGCGGGCCATTCCGATTGATCCACGTCATCGGATGTGTCCGCTCCGTTTGGAACAACACCAGCAGCGGCCATTTGTTCCATGATCATTTGCTGTTGCTCTTCTTCGGTGGGTTTGCGGATCATGGCCAAGGTGCGGGTCACGTCGCTTCGCAATGAATCAAGCATGGATTCAAATAGGGCGAATGCCTCGGTTTTGTATTCGCTTAGTGGATCACGTTGGGCATATCCGCGCATGCCAACCACGGAACGCAAATGTTCCAACGTGACCAAATGTTCGCGCCATTTGCCATCAATGATTTGCAACAAGAAATGCTTTTCCGCTTGGCGCATTTGATCGCCGCCAATGTCACGCGTTTTGGCGGCCATCGCTTCGTCAGCTTTTTCAGACAAACGTTCGCGGATATCTTCGTCATCAATGCCTTCTTCGGCGGCCCATTTGACAACGGGTAAATCAAGACCAAGAATTTCCAAAACCTTGCCATATAATCCTTCAACATTCCATTGATCGGCATATGTTTTGGCGGGGATATGTTCGTCAACCAGATCGTCGATGACCTCGTCGCGCATGTCTTTGACGATTTCGGACAGATCTTCGGCCTTCATGATTTCAAGGCGTTGTTCAAAAATCGCCTTACGTTGATCATTCATGACGTCGTCGAATTTTAACAATTGTTTACGAATGTCAAAGTTGTGGCCTTCGACCTTGGCTTGTGCTTTTTCTAGCGATTTGTTGACCCACGGGTGAATGATGGCTTCGCCCTCTGCCATGCCAAGTTTGCCCAGTACAGAATCAAGCCGTTCTGATCCAAAGATACGCATCAAATCATCTTCTAGGGACAGGTAAAACGCCGAACGCCCCGGATCACCTTGGCGCCCAGAACGGCCGCGGAGCTGATTGTCGATGCGACGGCTTTCGTGACGTTCTGTTGCCAGAACGAACAAGCCACCAGCAGTAAGCGCGGCTTCTTTGTCTTTGGCGATTTCGGCTTGCACGTCTTTGCGCAATTGCACGGGGTCGGCATCATCACCAAGTTCGGTCAATTTGGCATTCACGACCATATCGACATTGCCACCCAACTGAATATCTGTACCACGACCCGCCATATTGGTGGCAATTGTCACCGCACCTGGTTTACCCGCATCGGCGACGATCTGTGCCTCTTGTTCGTGGAAACGTGCGTTCAATACGTTGTGGGGAATGCCGTCTTTGTTTTTGGCAAATTTTTCTAGCGCTTCGGCACCGTTCAAAAAAGATTCCTTTTCTGAATCCTTTTTGAAGTTATTAGCGGTTTGGCGAAGTCGCGATGCGATTTCAGTTAGTGTTTTTGGGTTTGACAACATTTCCGACAAATATTCGGACTTTTCGATTGATGTTGTACCAACCAATGTTGGCTGACCTTTGGCATGCGCAATGGCGATTTCTGATACAATCGCGCGGTATTTTTCAATTGCTGTGCGATAAATTGCATCGTGTTCGTCAATACGCGCGATGGGGCGGTTTGTTGGAACTTCGACCACACCCAGTCCATAAATTTGCGCAAATTCTTCGGCCTCTGTTTGTGCCGTACCTGTCATGCCCGCCAATTTGTCATACAGGCGGAAATAGTTTTGGAACGTCACCGACGCCAATGTCACGTTTTCAGGTTCGATTTTGACGCCTTCTTTGGCTTCGATCGCTTGATGCAATCCTTCGGACAGGCGACGGCCCGCCATCATGCGGCCGGTGAATTCGTCGATCAACACAACCTTGTTGTCGCGCACAATGTAATCTTTGTCTTTCTTAAACAAAACATGTGCACGCAGGGCGTTGTTGATGTGGTGAACAACTGTTGTGCTTTCGGGGTCATACAATGTTTGCCCCTCTGGCAAAATACCCATACCCAACAAGCGCTGTTCGACAAAATCATTACCTTCATCTGTCAGGTTGGATGCGCGGGATTTTTCATCAATGGTGTAATGTTCCTCGGTCAATTCGGGAACCAATTTATCCATTTGAACGTAAAGCTCTGAATTATCTTCAGATGGGCCAGAAATGATAAGCGGTGTTCGCGCCTCGTCGATCAGGATACTGTCCACCTCATCAACAATCGCGAAATAGTGATCGCGTTGTGCCATTTGAGACAGATCAGATTTCATATTGTCGCGCAGATAATCAAAGCCAAGTTCGTTATTTGTGGCGTAGGTGACATCGGCAGCATAGGCCGCGATTTTGTCTGCTTCGACCATGTTTGGAACCACAACACCTGTTGTCATGCCAAGTGCAGAATAAACCTTGCCCATCCATTCCGCATCACGCGTGGCCAGATAATCGTTTACGGTCACAACGTGAACACCACGACCCGTCAATGCGTTCAGGTAAACGGGGAACACACCCACAAGGGTTTTACCCTCGCCTGTTTTCATTTCGGCGATATTACCTTGGTGCAGAAAGATACCGCCCATAAGTTGGGTATCATAGGCACGCAGACCAAGCGCGCGTTTTGCGGCCTCTCTTGCGTTTGCAAATGCCTCTGGCAACAGCGCATCAAGTTTTTCACCACCTGCAAGGCGGGTTTTGAATTCTTCGGTTTTGGCAGCAATGCCAGCATCGGTTAGCTTCGCAAAATCATCCTCTAGGGCGTTGATTTTGTCCACCAATGGGCGAACCGATTTAATCGTGCGATCATTATGTGTGCCAAAAATCTTTTTCGACAATGTGCTAATGCCAAGCATATCTGCTCCGTTTTTCGTCAAGTGCTGGTTTTCCAGCCTGAAAATTTAACGCAAGCGTGAAGGGATATTGATTGCTATCACTTGCCCGTCGTGACCATTGGTCATAAGAAGATGCAAAAGCATTTGATCCATACGCGAATACGCCGATTAAGGCATGTAAGCAGGGAAATCGGTGCTGTCAACTTCGCCCCATCTGGTGCGCAACATATTTGGTTAACAGTTGCGTGACAGAAATACGCATAATTGGAGATTACGCATGAACTTTATTCAAAAGACAGCCGCCACATTTGGTGTGATCGCGGGCATGGCCGCGCCATCATTCGCCGAGGACATCAACGGTGATACCGTGTTGGCAACCGTGAATGGCACCAAAATCACAGCTGCACATGTGGTGACGTTGGTTGATCGTTTGCCCCCAAATTACGCTGCATTGGATGATAAGGTTCTGTTTGACGGAATTTTGGATCAATTGATTCAGCAAACGCTTTTGGCTGATACTGCCAACACAGATAGCAAACGCGTAAAATTAGCACGCGAAAACGAAGAACGTGCATTGTTGGCAACGGTGGCATTGGACGCATTGGGTGACACAGCCATCACAGAAGAAGCGCTTGCAAAAGAATACGAAGCCGAATTTGGCGATCTGCCAGAAGAGCCTGAATTCAAGGCCGCGCATATCTTGGTTGAAACCGAAGAAACAGCAAAAGAATTAATCGCCGCTCTTGAGGGTGGTGCCGAATTTGGTGAATTGGCCAAGGAAAAATCAACAGGTCCAAGTGGCCCAAATGGTGGCGATCTGGGCTGGTTCGGTCAGGGTCAAATGGTTCCTGAATTTGAAGAAGCCGTGGCCGCAATGGAAGTGGGCGGCGTATCAGCACCTGTTAAAACGCAATTTGGCTGGCACGTGATTAAGTTGAATGAAAAACGCAACAAACCCGCCCCAACAATGGAAGAAGTGAAAGAATCACTCGAAGATTCATTGCGCGGCAAAGCGGTTGAAGCGGAAATCACCCGATTGGAAGCCGAAGGCGAAATTGATAAATTGGAAGTGTCGGACGATTATTCCTTTATTCGCAACACCACCTTTTTGGATGATTAAGGTTTAACGCAAATGGCATCACAAAAAGCAAAAAACAAAGCTGCCAAGCTGAAAAAGAAAATCAAGAAATTGAAAAAAGAGGTCGCGGCACAAAAGGGTTCCGCACCTTTGGTTTCACCCCTTGCCCCTGTTGGTGGATTTCCTGATTTGCCCGTTATCGCAGGTGTGCGTTTCAGCGCCGCCGCCGCGGGTGTGAAATATCAAAACCGCGATGATGTGATGCTTGCAGAAATCACAGCGGGCAGCGCAATCGCAGGGGTGTTCACACGATCATCCACGCGCTCTGCCCCTGTTTTGGATTGTCAGGAAAAATTGGCGAAACCGTTGCCTGCGGACAAACCGATTGCGATTTTGGTGAATTCTGGCAATTCAAATGCGTTTACGGGTGGCGCTGGGCGCAATTCCGTGAATGCGATAACAACGGCAACTGCGGAAATTTTGGATACGGTTCCTGAATGTGTGTTTACCGCATCAACGGGCGTAATCGGGCAACCATTGCCACATGATCGTATCATTTCGAAAATCGAAACGCTTCGCGATACCTTGTCCAAGGATAGCGCCAAGGCCGCGGCCAAGGCGATTATGACAACAGACACATTTGCCAAAGGTGCCAGCGCAGAAATCACGCTGGGTGATAAGCCTGTTCACATCGCTGGCTTTGCCAAAGGTTCGGGAATGATTGCACCGGACATGGCGACGATGTTGGTGTATATTTTTACCGATGCAAATATCGACCAAGCGGTATTGCAAGCAATGGTTTCGGGCATCAACGACAAATCGTTTAACGCCATTACGGTTGATAGCGACACATCAACATCTGATAGCTTGATGATTGCCGCAACCGGCCAAAGCGGAGCGCCGCGTATCACAGATTTAACCAGTGAAGATGCCAAAACTTTTTCAGCGGCGTTGAATGATGTGATGCTGGAACTGGCGCATTTGGTGGTCAAAGACGGCGAAGGTGCGACCAAGTTCGTGACCGTAAATGTGACAGGTGCAGACAGTGATGCATCGGCCAAAAAGATTGGTCTTGCGATTGCAAATTCACCATTGGTCAAAACTGCGATTGCAGGACAGGATCCAAACTGGGGTCGTGTTGTGATGGCGGTTGGTAAATCGGGTGAACCTGCGGATCGCGATAAACTGGCGATTTGGTTTGGCGATATTCTGGTTGCCGAAAAAGGCTGGGTTGCGCAAAGTTACACTGAACAAGCAGGTTCTGATTACATGAAAAACCCCGAGCTTTCGATCACCGCTGATATCGGTGTTGGTGATGGCCGCGCCACCGTTTGGACATGTGATTTGACGCATCAATATATTTCAATCAACGCTGATTATCGTTCATGAAAACGGTTCTGGTTGTTGCGGTTGCATTGATTGACACCGACGGGCGCGTTCTGTTGGCACAGCGCCCCGAGGGCAAATCAATGGCGGGTTTGTGGGAATTTCCAGGGGGCAAGGTTGAACCCGGTGAAAAGCCAGAGGATGCACTGATCCGCGAATTAAAAGAAGAACTGGGTATTGATACATGGGCGTCGTGTTTGGCGCCGCTTACTTTTGCCAGCCATTCATACGATGATTTTCACTTGCTGATGCCCGTGTTTGCCTGTCGCAAATGGGATGGAATTGTAACCCCGCAAGAGGGTCAGAAATTGGCATGGGTGAAACCAAACGCGCTAAAGGATTATCCAATGCCAGCGGCGGATATTCCATTGATTGCCGTGATGCGCGATTGGCTTTGATTTAAATCCAGCCTGACAATTCGTTTTGGATAATATCGGTCATCATGTCCAAATGATCGGCATTGTCATTAAGGCATGGAATATAGGTGAATGTTTCACCACCTGCCTCTTTGAATGCATCTTGAATTTCTTCTTGAATTTCCTCGAGCGTCTCGATGCAATCGGCGGAAAATGCAGGTGATATCACCGCGATGTTTTTCTTACCTTGGCGCGCCAATTCGGCCACATGTTCCACCGTATATGGGCGAAGCCATTCTTCGCGTCCGAACACAGATTGGAATGTTGTGGTGATGTCATCATCGCTCCAGTCCAGCGCCTCTTTCAACAGACGCGTGGTTTTCTGACATTGGCAATGATACGGATCGCCTTCCATCAAGTAACGTTTTGGCATGCCGTGATATGATGCGACCAATAAATCGGGCTTCACCGCAAGGGTTTCATATGCCATCTGCACCGAATTTTTTAACGCATTGATATATTTTGGATGATCATAATATGCAGGCACCGTGCGAACGGCTGGTTGCCAGTTTAGCTTCATCAATGCGCGAAACGCTTCGTCATTTGCCGTGGCGGTGGTGGGGGCCGCATATTGTGGATACAGCGGGAAAAATACGATTTTTTCAACACCTTGATCGCGCATCTTGTTGATCACCGATTCAACCGATGGATTGCCATATCGCATGGCGAAATCAACGATGACATCTTCGCCATAAATTTTGGCCATCTGCGCGGCAACGGCATCACATTGATCCCGCGTGATGGTTAACAGCGGGCTTTCATCGCGATCAGTGTTCCAGATGCTTTGATATGCTTTGCCAGCGCTGAACGGACGCTTGGACAAAATGATCAGCTGCAAAATAGGTTGCCATTTCCAGTTTGGTATATCGACAACACGCTTGTCGGACAAAAACTGACCCAGATATCGGCGCATGGACCAATAATCGGTGGCATCGGGCGTGCCGAGATTGGCCAGCACCACACCAATTTTGGCGGGTTTAATGGCGGGGTGATCTTTGCCTGCAAATGCAAGCCTGTCTTTGTTTTTGTCGATTGGCATCATGTTTTCGCTGATCGTTTGTGTTTCATTGACCAAATAGAAATTATCACTCGGATTCAAGGTCGCGTTCTGCCACACCCAAGGCCTGTGCCAAACGTGATTGTGCAGAACCGGGGCGAAGCGGTTTTTGTTGCGTGTCCGATGGCGCCCAACCAGTTAAGAACACAAACTCCATTGTCGCATTAACACGCCCATCGGGTGTGGCAAATGTGGATTGATATTCATCGATCATTGCAGACAAAACATCCCGACGCATCGGGCTTTTTTGGCGTTGCATCAGGGCGTTCGTTTCACCCATACCGCGCAATTCGCGCATCAAATGCATAGGTGTTTGATAGCTAAGATTCACATCTATCGCATCGGCCACGGGCAATGCGTATCCTGCGCGTTGCAATAATCCACCCAGATCACGAATTTCCCCCATCGGGGCGATATGGGGGCTTATCCCACCCAAAACGCGGCTTTCAGCCTGAGCAAAGGCAATGCGCAATTCTTGTAATGTTTGCCCACCAAACATCACCGCGATCATCAAACCATCGGGGCGCAATGCGCGGTTCATTTGCACCAATTGTCCAACGGGATCGTTTGACCAATGCAGCGATAGTGCGTGTATGATCAAATCACAACTGTTTGGCATCAGATCGAGCGTATCTGTATCTGGAATAACAGTCGCAGAAAGACCCAGCTTTTTGTTCCACTGCGCACCCTGCCAGCCGATAATTGTTGGATCAGTAAAGGTTCTGTTAACCTCCTGCAGTCTTTCTTGAACCACATCGATGGCGTAGTCATGCAAAAACCAATCACCTTGATCGCCACACGTGGCGCGTTGGCGGTGCATGGCCAGCGCTTCGGTATCAAAAATTTTCGGTGGTGATTGCATGAACGACTCCCTTAGCAACGATTTAACGCCCCTCGCCCCAAAGGAAAAGAGCATGTTGGCAAACATGTTCAACGGGCTGGTCCGCGCCGCATACCCACCGCTTTGCGTTTCATGTGGTGTGGAAACGGAGGCCGAAAATGGCCTGTGTTCAGATTGTTGGGGCGATACATATTTCATCGACGGCGCCATATGCGATTCCTGTGGCACACCGCTAATTGGCGAAGATATGGGTGATGAATTGATTTGTGATTCATGTACGCATGCACCACCTGCGTGGATACAGGGACGCGCTAGTGTGGTTTATGATGGCGGCGGGCGGCGAATTATTTTGGCCTTGAAACATGGTGATCGGTTGGACGTGGTTATTCCACTGGCGGAATGGATGATTAAATCAGGTGCGGATCTGTTACGAAAAACAGATGTTATTATCCCCGTGCCATTGCATCGCTCACGGCTATTCACCCGAAAATATAACCAAGCAGCGGCATTGGGAAATCAGATTGCAAAGCGTACCAACATTCAAACGGTTCCAGATTTGTTAATCAGAACAAAAAGGACAAAAATGCAAAAGGGCATGTCGCGAAATGAGCGATTGGAAAATCAAAGCGATGCAATACAAGTGAACCCACGCTTTGTGCAAATGATCGTCGATAAAAATGTTTTGCTAATTGATGATGTCATGACGACAGGTGCAACCATGTCGACATGTGCAAATGAATGTATTTCAGCGGGTGCCGCAACTGTGAATACGCTTGTTTTTGCACGCGTTGCACGTGACGAATAAAAGATTATATTCGTGATGAAACATTGGAGTAGTCTTTATGAAAAACGTTGTAATTTATACGGGTAATCTGTGCGGATTTTGCACCGCTGCGAAAAACTTGTTATCCAACAAGGGTGTGAATTTCACAGAAATTAATGTGCATTCAAACCCTGAAAAACGTGCGGAAATGATGCAACGTTCCAACGGTGGACGTACAGTACCACAAATATTTATTGATGATTTGCATGTGGGCGGATCGGATGATTTACACATGCTGGAACGCGCAGGAAAGCTTGACGCGTTGTTGTCCGCATAATGCGTATCGGGGTTGTTCAACTAAACAGTTCGGATAACCCCAAAGCAAATTTGCAAACTACCCAAGATTTGATCGAAAAGGCGGCGTTGGACGGCGCAGAATTTATTGTCACACCAGAGGTGACAAATATTGTTTCGGGCGATCGCGCCCATCAATCCATCACGTTGCAAACCCAAGAGAACGATATCACGCTTCGCGCAATTTGTGCACAGGCAAAGAATTTAGAGGTCTGGGTATTAATTGGGTCTTTGGCGCTTTTGGGTGGTTCGAATGGACGATTTTTAAACCGTAGTTTTCTGATCAACCCAACGGGGGAGATCGCCGCAACCTATGATAAAATTCATATGTTTGATGCGATGATTTCCGACACTGAATCCTATGCCGAAAGCAGTGGATATCAGCCAGGTGATCGCGCAGTTGTTACACAAACTGATTTTGGCACTGTGGGGTTGTCAATTTGTTACGATATCCGTTTCCCCCAATTGTATCGCGATTTGGCACAGGCGGGAGCACAGATTATTTTTGTGCCATCCGCATTTACGCAACAAACTGGCGCGGATCATTTACAAGTTTTGTTGCGTGCGCGTGCAATTGAAACAGGCTGTTTCATTGTTGCACCCTGTCAAACGGGAACGCATCCAACACAAACCGCAAAAGTGCGAAATACCTATGGTCATTCGATGGTGATTGATCCTTGGGGGCAAGTTTTGTTGGATGCGGGTGTATCACAAGGGATTAGTGTTTTGGATTTAGACCTGACTTTGGTAGAAAAGGCGCGTCAACGCATCCCCGCATTGCAACATGATCGCGAGTATAAGAAACCAAAAAATGTCTGATCCATCCGAAGCCGACCCCATTGCCATCGCGCTATTTTCTGAAATTTTGATGGCTGAACAAATGATGCGCGCGCGATTGTCCAAAGCGCTGCCCAAGGGGATGGAGCTGTCGCATTTTACGGTATTGAATTTTTTGGCCAATCAATCGAGCGAAAAATCACCTGCGCAATTGGCGCGGGTTTTACATTTGACCAAAGGCGCGATGACAAACACGCTGACCAAATTGGAAAATTACGGGCATATCCACGTGCGCCCTGATTGGGATGATGCGCGGCGCAAACGTGTTGCGATATCCGATGCGGGGTTGCTTGCACGACTTGATGCAATACGCGCTGTGCGCCCTGTGTTTGATAAGGTGATGAACGAGGTTGGGCACGAAAAAGTGCGTGCAGCACTACCATTTTTGCGTGATCTGCGCAGCGCGCTGGATTAACCCGCCTTAACGCTCGCGGTGACGTAGTTCACCGATAAATCACGATCAGAAATCGACCAACCCCATGTCAGCGGATTGAATACAAACCCCTTGCGATCAACGTTTTGCAAACCCGCATTGGTAATCAGCGATACCAATTCATCTGGTGTAATGAACTTGTCATATTCATGCGTGCCCTTTGGCAGCCAGCGCATGATGTATTCTGCACCAATGATCGTCATCAAAAACGATTTTGGATTGCGGTTGATGGTTGAACAAATCATCAACCCATTTGATTTCAACAATTGCTGACAGGCCGTCAGATATGCCAGTGGATCGGCCACGTGTTCAACGACCTCCATATTCAAAACGATATCAAATTTTTCGCCATCAGCGGCGAGCGATTCAGCCGTGCAATTGCGATAATCAATTTTGAGCCCTGATTGTTCTGCGTGAATTTGAGCCACGGGAATATTACCCGCCGCTGCATCTGCGCCAACCACCGTGGCGCCAAGGCGTGCCATGGGTTCGGATAACAGTCCACCGCCACAACCGATATCCAGCAATCGCAAACCATCAAACGGTTTTGGCTGTGTTGGATCGCGATCAAATTCGGCACAGATTTGATCGACGATGTAATCCAGCCGCGTTGGATTCAACATGTGCAACGGTTTAAATTTCCCCTCGGTGTCCCACCATTCGGCGGCCATTGCTTCGAATTTCGCAACTTCATCAGGGTCGATTGTTGTGTTTACAGCCATTGCATTGCCTTTTGAAATGCCCCACGATGGGCGTTGCGATACATATATAGGTTCTACATGCGAAATGCCGAAGGTCAAATTGGCGCAGCCCGCCGACCATACCCCGTAATACAGCCCTATCATTACGAAATGATAGACGTGGGCGATGGCCACACCATCTATATGGAAGAATGCGGCAATCCTGATGGTATTCCTGTGGTGGTGTTGCATGGCGGTCCAGGTGGCGGATGTTCCCCTGGAATGCGGCGGTTTTTTCATCCTGACCAATATCGCATAATTTTGTTTGATCAACGCGGGTGTGGCCGTTCGCGCCCAACCGCATCGGTTGAAGCGAATACAACATGGCATTTGGTGCGTGACATTGAATTGATCCGTGAAAAATTGAACATTGATCAATGGATTGTTTTTGGCGGGTCGTGGGGCGCGACACTATCATTGGTTTATGCACAAACACATCCAGATCGGGTGCGTCACTTGGTATTGCGCGGCGTATTTTTGATGACGCAGACAGAGCTTGATTGGTTTTACGCAGGCGGTGCAGCGCGATTTTTTCCAGAGGAATGGAAACAATTTTTAACACCACTGCCTGAATCAGAGCATGGCAATATCATGCAAGGATTCCATGATCGATTGTTTGGGGATGATGAATCCGAACAAATCAAATTTGCCCGTGCATGGACAGAATGGGAAACGGCGTTGGCCTGTTTAAACCCGCGAACAATTTCGGGCACGACCCCAGCGGCATATGCAAAAACATTTGCACGCATTGAAAACCATTATTTCATCAACAAAGGTTTTTTGGATGCGGATGATAAAATCATGCGCGACATGGACCGCATTGCACATATTCCCGGAACGATTGTGCAGGGGCGATATGATATGATTTGCCCGCCTGTTTCGGCGGTAAACCTATCGGATTCTTGGCCAGCGTCGCGTTTGGTTATGGTTCCAACAGCGGGTCATTCGCTGTCAGAACCAGGTATTACATCGGCGCTTGTGTCGATAATGGATGAACTGGCCTAGATCGCGGCGGCCAGTTCAGCACCTTGTTTAATGGCACGTTTTGCGTCCAGCTCGGCGGCAACATCCGCACCACCAATAACATGGCAATTGATACCCTGTTCAATCAGTTGATCGGCCAATGTGCGATTTGGAACCTGCCCAGCACAAAGAACGATTGTATCCACATCCAAAATTTTAGGATCGGTTTTTTCTTCGCCAAAACTGATGTGCAAACCTTTGTCTGAAATCGCGTCATAGTTCACACCAGACAACATTTCGACCTGTTTCATGCGCAATGCGGAACGGTGAATCCAACCTGTAGTTGGCCCCAGATTTTTACCCAGTTTTTGCGCCTTACGTTGCAACAAATAAATCGTGCGTGGGGAAGGTTCGGGTTGTGCACCCTCTGATGCCAGACCACCGCGATCATCTTCTGGATCGCCAACGCCCCATTCACGTTTCCATGCTTCCAAATCTTCGGTTGGGCTGACACCTTGGTGTGACAAATATTCGGCAACATCAAACCCAATGCCACCCGCACCAATCAATGCCACACGTTTTCCAACCTCTGCCTTGCCACGCAATACATCGATATAGCTAAGAACTTTGGGGTTGTCTTGGCCGTCGATTTGAGGGTCGCGCGGGGTTACGCCCGTTGCAACGATGACCTCATCAAAACCAGACAGGTTATCGACATTGGCCTCTGTGTTCAGATTTACTTTGATCTGGTGCAGTTCAAGTTGGTGTTTGTAATATTCAACCAAACCTTTGAATTCTTCTTTTCCAGGGATGGTTTTTGCCATGTTCAACTGGCCGCCAATTTCCGGTGATTTATCGAAAATGGTTACCTTGTGCCCACGTTCGGTTGCAACCAACGCAGTTGATAGCCCAGCAGGGCCCGCACCAATAATCGCGATGGATTTTGGGGTGTCGGTTGGTGTGTACACCAATTCTGTTTCGGCACATGCACGTGGGTTTACCAAACAAGATGTCAGTTTCATTTTAAATGTGTGATCAAGACAGGCTTGGTTACATGCAATGCAAGGTGTGATTTGTTTGGAAATGCCTTTATCGGCCTTTGCCACAAAATCCGCATCTGCCAAAAATGGGCGCGCCATTGAAACCATGTTTGCACAACCATCTGCCAAAACGTTTTCGGCAACTTCTGGTGTGTTGATACGATTGGAGGTGATGATTGGAATATTCACCTCGCCCATCAATTTTTTGGTTACCCAAGTAAATGCACGTCGCGGTACGGATGTTGCAATTGTTGGGATGCGTGCCTCGTGCCAACCAATACCGGTGTTCAGGATGGTGGCGCCTGCGTCTTCAATGGCCTTGGCCAATTGAACAACCTCTTCCCATGTGGATCCTTCGGGAACCAAATCGATCATGGACAGGCGATAGATGACGATGAAATTCGGGCCAACCGCTTCGCGCACGCGGCGCACGACTTCGATTGGTAAACGCATACGGTTTTCGTATGAGCCGCCCCATTCATCTGTGCGCTTGTTGGTGCGTGTCACCAAGAATTGGTTTAGGAAATAACCCTCTGAACCCATGACTTCGACACCATCGTATCCTGCTTTTTGGGCTTGGGTTGCGGCGGTGACCATGTCTGCAATTTGCTTTTCGACACCATCACTGTCCAGCTCGGCCGGAGGGAAAGGCGAAATGGGTGATTTAATGGCAGATGGTGCCACGCATTTTGGGGAATAGGCATAACGCCCAGCATGCAGGATTTGCATCGCGATGCGACCGCCCGCGTCGTGTACCGCATCTGTCATGATTTTGTGATTGGCAATGTCTGTGTCATTATACAGACCCGCCGCACCTGGCAAAACCGCACCCTCCTCATTCGGGGCCATACCACCTGTAACGATCAGAGCAGCACCGCCTGCGGCGCGATCAGCATAATATTTCGCAGCGCGATTCCAATCGCCGGTTTCTTCTAGGCCTGTGTGCATTGACCCCATCAAAACGCGATTGGGCAATGTGACAAAGCCAAGATCAAGGGGTTCAAACAAATGTGGGTAATGTGCGTGTGCCATGTTTCCTCCAAAACTTTGCTGAACTTGTAGTGCAAAGCTAAGGCATGTCACTTAAAACGCAACGTCAAATTGCAGCGCGTCGCCGGCGAAAACATGTTAGATCATGCAAAATAATGGATTGGTTTTCAGGATTATCAAAGCTGACATCAATCCATGATTTGTCGATAATACGATCCCGCGTGACATGGCCCTGCAAATCAAAATTCACCACACGGCTAATATCCGTTGGCTCAAAAGTGCGGATAATTTGTTGCGTTCCTGATTTGGATTTCAGATTTAAACGCGCGTAAATATCCATTGATGGCTCACAATCAACCAACAGGTTCGACTGCAATATGTGATTGTGAGACAAATCAATAATCGCATCATTTGGCAATGTTACAACCAACGATAAATATGACCCCTCGAATTTGCCCACTTTAATCGACAGATCAAAATTCGCGGTGGTATCTTGATGAGATGATTTTGTTTGTTCAATTTGGATATTGCCCAACGGACAGTCGTGAAACAAAATGACAGAGCTGCAAATTTTTTGCGGTGAACCCGACGCGCTTGCAGGAAGGGTTGATTGTGTAACCGACCAAGCTTTTGGGCGCTTGCACCAATCGGTTTTGTTGGGTGCATTTAGTGAAATTTGATCGGCCAATGTTGTTGAAATTTGTTCAACCGCATCCGCATTCATTTTGGATCGCTCAAACGCGATGCGGCGTAACCTGCGTTGGATATCCTGAATGTCGTTTGTTTTGAACCTGGTCGCATAGCGCAGCTTGCGGCGCCAAATGAATTGGCTGATCCGCAATTGCAATTGGCGAAACATGGTATTCAGGTTGGAAAACATATTGCTCTGATATTCACGAAAGGACGATTGAAAAGGATATATATACTGATTTGGCATATACCAGCTTTTGGTCCAAACAATTTAAGATTGTATCAACGCTTGGCAAAATGATATCAGTGCGCGTTTTTCAATTTGACCGCATAACGTTGCAATGCGCTGAAACTTTGCTCAGAGCTAATTTTTTGATCGGCGAGCGGATGAAAGGTGATTGAAAACAAACGCCCGTCTTTGGTGAAAAATCCACGCCAAGTTTTGGGGGCAGTCAACGGAATTTCTGGTGATCCAGCATTCAACACCTCAACATAAAAAATCCCGTTTCGGGTCTTGGTTCCTGTAATTTTTGCAACATTTGTGTTCGCAGGAATGCCCAAGCTTTGGCGACCTTGGGGTGTTTGAAAATATTGCTGGAACTCTTTGGGATAAATTTCTGATTCTGTTTTTAACGCGGATACAGAATAAAACCCCATCTTTGCTTTGGCGTTACAGCTATGGAGCAGCACAACTGTGGTATCGGATGTGCGCACGCTGTGTTTTGTGCTGAAGCAATATCCATCTGGGATGGCAAGATCAAAATCGCCCTCTGGTTGATTGCCGCCGTGGGATGCATATTGATTTGCATCCACGTCCGAAGGGATGGACGTTGAACAGGCGCTTATACCAAAAAGTATCGCCACCAGAATAGACATATATATGCGCAATTTCGTCCCCTACCAGCAATAAAATTGCCGTTGTCTTTCTGCCACAATTAAGGCCAAGGTGTTAGTGAACTTGTTCCATACTAGCAAGCCCCGACACCCTTTGTTATGTTGAAACACCGTATCAATAGGCGAAAATATGCACATTTCCGAGCAATCCCCGGCCAGCCGTAACAAAGCATCCTTTTTATCCCCTGCAAAACAGCGAAACGAAATATGGCGCATTGTTGCGGTTTTGGTGTTGGGATTTGTTGTGTTGCAATTGATCACTGCGGTCATTTTTGTTGTGGCGGGACAATTCATGAGCTCCGATGAATTTTTGAAAATGACGACAGAATTAAAATTCACCACACCCAAGATGGTAATCACTGTTTTAACCACCTTTGGTGGTTGGATTGTCGCAATTATTATCATGTTATTTTTGTTTCATCGGCGCAGTGTTTTCACATTACTTGGTGGAAATGCGAAATCGTTTTTGCGCAATTTTGTGTTGGGCATACTCGCGGTAATAGTATTTTTTGTGGGTTCAGGATTGCTGGAACCAAGCGATTTATTGCCAGAAGCGAACCTGAGCTATGATATTTGGTTGTCGTGGCTGCCCATCGCGATTCCATTAATCTTGATGCAAGTCAGCGCAGAAGAGTTGGTTTTTCGCGGTTATATCCAGCAACAGCTTGCTGTTCGCTTTGATCATTTTGCCGTTTGGATGATTTTACCATCACTCGTATTCGCACTTGGCCATTATCAACCCGCCACTTTTGGTTCGAACGCATGGCTGGTTGTTGTGCAAACGTTTTTAATTGGTGTATTGGCGGCGGATATGACCATGCGCACGGGGAATCTAGGTGCCGCAATTGGTGTGCACTTTGCTAATAATTTCATGGGCATGTGTATTGTTGCCACCAAAGGATACATGAGCGGTCTTTCTCTTTATGTTTCACCCATTGATTTGGGGAATGTCGAACAAATGCGCCCATTGTTGATGTCACAGGTGGGGTTCACTGCGTTTATTGTCTTGATCTATTTTTTGGCTGCACAACGCTGGTATCGCTATTGATTGCAATCCATCGCGGGCAAAGTTAAAAGCAAAGAAACATTAATACAGGCGACAGAGCGTAAATATGAACTGGATTTCCAACTACGTCAGACCCAAAATTAACTCTTTGTTTTCGCGCCGCGAAACACCGGATAATTTATGGACGAAATGCGACGAATGTTCCACGATGCTATTTCACAGAGAATTGGCAGACAATTTGAACGTATGTGTGAATTGTGGGCACCACATGAACATTACGCCGCGCGAACGATTTGCCAGCTTGTTTGATGGTGGAACATTTGCCGAATTTGAAGCCAAAGCGCCAATTGCCGACCCGCTGAAATTTCGCGATCAGAAAAAATATCCAGATCGCTTGAAAGCCGCCCAGAAAAAAACTGGGGAAAAAGATGCGATGTTGCTGGGTTACGGTGATTTGGGCCGAACCAAGGTTGTTATGGCGGCGCAGGATTTTGGATTTATGGGCGGCTCCATGGGCATGGCCGTGGGCAATGCGATTATTGCGGCCTGTGAACATGCGGTGAATATGAAATGCCCGCTGATCCTGTTTTCCGCGGCTGGTGGTGCGCGTATGCAAGAGGGGATTTTATCCCTGATGCAAATGCCGCGCACAACCGTTGCGTTGCAAATGTTGAAAGAGAAAAACCTGCCATTCATCGTTGTGCTCACGCATCCAACCACGGGTGGTGTGACCGCATCATACGCGATGTTGGGCGATGTACATATTGCCGAGCCAAACGCATTGATCGGTTTTGCGGGGGCGCGTGTGATCGAACAAACCATTCGTGAAAAATTGCCCGAAGGTTTTCAGCGTGCCGAATATCTTTTGGATCACGGGATGCTTGATCGTGTGACCAAACGCCAAGATATGCGCGATGAATTGATTTCGATTGTGCGGATGTTGATGAAACTGCCCCCAGCGATTGCCGCCGATTTGGAACCACCGGCAAAGATCGAAGATAAAACCAAAAAATCCGAGGTTGCCAAAAAGTGACCACCGACAAAAGCGATGTCATCCTTGAACGGTTGATGTCGCTGCATCCCAAAATCATTGATCTGACACTTGATCGGATGCATCGATTGCTTGATGCGCTGGGCAATCCTGAAAATGATATCCCACCCGTTATTCATATCGCAGGAACAAATGGCAAGGGTTCAACCCAAGCAATGTTACGCGCGGGGTTAGAGGGCGCGGGACATTCTGTTCATGCATATACCTCGCCACATCTTGCGCGATTTCATGAGCGTATTCGTCTTGCGGGTGAATTGATTTCGGAAACTGCCCTGTCGGAAATGTTGGCCGAATGTGAATTGAAAAATGGCGGTGTGCCAATCACCTATTTCGAAATCACAACCTGTGCTGCGTTTTTGGCATTTTCCCGCACGCCAGCGGATTACACGTTGCTAGAGGTTGGATTGGGCGGGCGTCTTGATGCGACCAACGTGATTGATACACCTGAAATGGCGATCATCACGCCGGTGTCCATGGATCATGAGCAATATCTAGGGAACACGCTGGCCGCGATTGCGGGCGAAAAGGCTGGTATCCTGAAACGCAATTGTTTTGGCGTGGTTGGCCCCCAACCCGACGAAGCGCTCGAGGTGATCGAAGCCACGGCGGCCAAGGTTGGCGCGACCCTGAAAATTCACGGCCAACATTGGCATGTATGGGAAGAAAACGGTCGTCTGATTTTTCAAGATGAATATGGATTGCTCGATCTTCCCATGCCCGCATTAATCGGTGCGCATCAGGTGATGAACGCAGGGATTGCGATTGCTGCATTACGATTGCTTGGAAAAGACGGCGATGCTTGCGAGGCGGCGATGATAAATGCCGTATGGCCCGCGCGGATGCAAAAACTGCGCACAGGTCCGTTGGTTGATGCGGCGGCGGATGCGGATTTATGGCTGGATGGCGGACATAACGCAGCGGCGGGATTGGCGCTGGCAGAAGCATTGGGTCGATTGCCCAAACGCCCATTGCACCTAATTGTTGGCATGTTGAACACCAAAGATATCGCAGGATACCTACGCCCCTTGGCGGAAATATCTGAAAGCTTGCACGGCGTTTCAATCCCAGGCGAAGCAGCAACGCTCAGCGCCGAAGAAACAGTTAAGGCCGCCAAGGATGCGGAATTTGACGCAGTCGTTGCAGACGATGTTTTATCAGCCGTGAAAGATATCACCGCCAAAGACCCAGCCGCACGTATATTGATCTGTGGCTCGCTATATCTTGCGGGTGGCGTGTTGCGTGAAAACGGGTGAGCTCAGTGAGCGTAACACCAATACAAGAAAAATTGTTGACCATACCGCTGATTGATAATGAACAGGTGGTGCACGCGGTTGATGGGCGAATTTTTCCCACTCTGTCCGATATAATAATGATTTTGATATTTGCACCAGCTTTGGTCATTGCACCAATGCTGATAATTCACAATCTTTTTCGACCGATCATATATGTGATTACCACCAAGCGGGTCTTAATCCATGAACCAAGCGGTTTGGTTGATGCGATTGATTTGACCAAAATTAAGCATTTTAGGGGTGGGAGAAAATCTCTGCTAATCTATGCTGATGGTAAACGTCTTTGGCTTTCGCGTATTCCTGATGCGTGGCATTTTGAAGGGGTTATTCGCAACGTGATCAACAAGGTTGAAATGATGTGTAAGGCAAACATCTGATCACAACCAATAAAAGACCCCAGCGTTTCCACTGGGGTCAATTGCTTCGAACAACAGTTTCCGATTCCGGTCCGAAGTATTCTTATTCTTTGCGGGTAATCACTGGGATCAACAGATCGCCCCAGTTCCCATCGCCATTGTGGTGGCGTGATGAACGGATCAATTCCACGGACACGCCAGCCTCAACCGCGCGCACAACCGATTGGTTCAATCGGTGGAGATCATTTGCAAGCATACGGATGGCTTGATCTGTTTGGTCGGTGTTTTCCGCTGGTGTTTCTTTCACTTCTGCAGACATGGCTTCGTCCTTTCTGGTTTCTGTGACAAGATTTACACGAATCACAACTTCTCGCGACTAAAACAATGTTTTATATGGCCTTTTTCGTGTAATATTGTAAAAGATTGTAAAAATCATTTTTGTAAATCTGTAAAAGGATTCTGTTATGGCCGAACAAAAGGTCTTTGCTGGCCCCCGTATTCGCCGCTTGCGTAATTCATTGGGGCTGAGCCAAACGGCAATGGCCAAGGAAATTGGGATTTCACCCAGCTATTTGAACCTGATCGAACGTAACCAGCGCCCTTTGACGGTGCAATTGTTGCTGAAACTCAGCGGCCAATATGATCTGAATCTTGAAGAATTGAAAACCGATGCGGGCGGCGCAGTCCCCGAATTAAAAGAAGTTTTCGCAGATGCATTGCTGGCAGGTGAACTCCCTGGAACCGAAGAATTGTTTGAGGTTGCAGAGGCTGCGCCAAATGCCGCCAATGGTGTGATAAAGCTTTACCGTGCATATCGTGAATCCCAAGAACGGCTAACCGACCTTAAGGATCTGTTGGCGCAAGAGGGTAAATTAACCAGCCTTGATCAGGCGCGCCTGCCATCAGATGAATTTCACGAGGCTGTGGAAACACGTGCAAACTATTATCCCTTCACCGACGAAGCGGCGGAAATTTTTGCCAAAGAATTGGGTCACGGCCCCTTGTTGCTCGCAAACTTGGTGAACTGGTTCAAACGCGAACATGGGATCGCCGTGCAATTTGTCCCATCCGAAGTGATGCCAAATCTGCTCCGCCGTTTTGACAAACACACCATGCGATTGTTCATCGCCGATCGGCTCAGCAGTTTTGATCAGGTTGAACAGGTCGCCATGGAAGCGGCGATGATTGTCCTGCGCGATGCAATTGACGAAGATATGAAACGCCTAAACCTCAAAAGTGCCGAGGCACAGCGTTTGGCGCGATTCCATTTGGCGCGTTACGGGGCGCAAGCGATCATGATGCCTTATCAAGCGTTTTGGCGCGTAGCACTGCGCGGGAAATATGAAATTGATCAACTCGCTAGCCGCTTTGCTGTTTCATTTTCACAAGCTGCACATCGCGCCACGACATTGCAGCGCAAAGACATGGAAGGTTTGCCATTCTTTTTCATGGAAACCGATCATGCGGGCAACGTGTTGCGCCGCGGCGGTGCGATGGGATATCCCCATACGGAATTTGGTGGCGCCTGTCCGAAACTGGGCGTTTACGCAGCATTCGCACAAACGCGCATGACCATCAAAGACAATGTTGAAATGCCAAACGGCCAGCAATACATCACTCTGAGCAAGGCGATCAAAGGCCCCAAATTGGGGTTAAGCGAGCGACCAAGGTTCACTGCATTCTTGCTTGGGCTTGATGCGGAATTTCAGGATCAAACCGTGTTTGGTTCGGGGAATAAGGTGCTGGTCGGCCCCGCGTGTCGTTTATGTGAACGCAGCGCATGTTTATCGCGCGCCGAACCACCAATCACCCGTCCATTGGGATTGGATGAAATGGTGACGGGGTTAAGCGTGTTTGATTTTCAATAATGATTATTGCGAACGCAAACCTGTTTCCACCAACATGCCACGGCGCTTTGCCTCGTAATAATATCCGCGTGAATACCATTTAACGGCGGTATCAAAACTTCCGTCTGATAATAACCATGCGCCGCGCAAATATTTCACGGAATATTTCAGGTTGGTTTCTGCATCCAGCAATCCTTGCGGGGAACCCGAATATCCCATGGATTTCGCGGTGGCTGGCAGGATTTGCATCAATCCATAATACGGGCGATTGATCGCGGCGGGGTTATGGGTGCTTTCACGTTTGACAACACGGTGCACCAACGCAACGGGCACATCATAAATTTCGGCGTATTTGTTAATCAAGCGGCGTAGCTCTGGCGTTTCGTTTGGGTAAAGTGGAATGTTATCCACCACGGGTGGCCGGGCCTTGGGTTTGGAACCCCCACAACTAGCAAGTGCCGCAAGGCAAAGCGCAAGTGTTGTGCGGCGTGAAAAGGACTGCATTGAATTTCCTTTGGTTGTTTTTACAAAACACTAACCAAAGCGCAGTGCGCCGCAAGGGAGGGCGATTTTAAGCGGCGACAATTCGCCAAGAAAAAGGCTCGCAGGTTTCCCCGCGAGCCCATGTCAATCAGCCAATGTTAGGATTAGCCAAATTGGTTCATTGTGTTGTCTTTACCAGCAGCTTTCAGCGCCGCTTCACCAGCAAAGTATTCTTTGTGATCGTCACCCATATCTGAACCAGACATATTTTGGTGTTTCACACATGCGATACCTTGGCGGATTTCTTTACGCTGAACACCTGCAACATAACCAAGCATGCCTGCTTCACCAAAGTATTCTTTGGCCAAGTTATCCGTGGACAATGCCGCGGTGTGGTACGTTGGCAATGTGATCAAGTGGTGGAAAATACCCGCTTCGCGTGATGAATCCGCTTGGAATGTTTGAATGCGTTTGTCCGCTTCTACCGACAATTCAGATTCGTCATATGCAGATGACATCAGGTTCGCACGATCATATGCAGAAACATCGCGGCCCTCTTCTGTCCATGCGTCAAATACTTGCTGACGGAAGTTCAGAGTCCAGTTGAATGATGGTGAGTTATTGTAAACCAATTTTGCATTTGGAACGGTTTTGCGAATTTCGCTCACCATGCCACCGATTTGCGCGATATGTGGTTTTTCGGTTTCGATCCAGATCATGTCCGCACCATTTTGCAATGATGTGATTGAATCCAGAACACAACGTGCTTCGCCTGTGCCCGCTTTGAATTGGAACAGGTTTGAAGGCAAACGCTTTGGACGCATCAATTTGCCGTCGCGTTTGATAACAACGTCGTTGTCGCCCATTGTGTCTACGGTCACTTCTTCACAATCAAGGAAGCTGTTGTATTGATCGCCCAAATCACCCGCTTCTTTGGAATAAGCGATTTGTTTGGTCAGGCCGGCGCCCAGGCTGTCTGTACGTGCAACGATGATACCATTGTCGATGCCAAGCTCCAAAAACGCGTGACGACATGCGCGGATTTTTTGCAAGAAATCTTCGTGTGGAACGGTTACTTTGCCGTCTTGGTGGCCACATTGTTTTTCATCGGAAACTTGGTTTTCGATTTGCAATGCACATGCGCCTGCTTCGATCATTTTCTTGGCCAACAAATATGTTGCTTCGGCGTTACCAAAACCAGCGTCGATGTCGGCGATGATTGGCACAACATGTGTTTGGAAATTGTCGATTTTTGATTGTACTTCTGCGCGTGCAGCGGCATCTGGTGCAGCGTCTAATTCACGGAACAAACCACCCAATTCACGTGCATCCGCTTGGCGCAAGAATGTGTACAATTCTTCGATCAAGGCAGGAACAGATGTTTTTTCGTGCATGGATTGATCTGGCAATGGGCCAAATTCAGAACGCAACGCGGCGATCATCCAGCCAGACAGGTACAGATATTTACGCTTGGTCGTGCCAAAATGTTTTTTGATCGCGATCATTTTTTGCTGACCGATGAAACCATGCCAGCAACCCAGTGATTGTGTGTACTGAGATGAATCAGCGTCATATGCATCCATATCAGCGCGCATAACGTCGGCCGTGTATTGGGCAATGTCCAAACCGGTTTTGAATCGGTTTTGCAAACGCATGCGTGCAACGTTGCTTGGATCGATTGCATTCCAAGAACCACCTGCAGTGTCGCGCAGGCCAGTGATTGATTCGATGTCTTTGTCAAAGGGCATGTCAGCCTCCATTTGGTTAAAATGACTGACCTTTAGTTAGCATACAACGGTATACATTCACGCCATTTCGCCAATTTCGCGTGTGATATCGTGTTACGCTGTGGAGAGTTTGTAAAAGGATACCTGTAAATTTGTAAAAACTATGACAAGTGATTTTTACAAGATTGACGATTCTAATCTTTCCACTTCTGAACGGATCCCATCCATTAACAATGTGGCAATACGGTTTAGGCGATCATTGCTTTGATCATCGCGCAAACGCACCATATAAAACGATCGTGTTAACGATATTTGATCGACAAGAAAGCGTTCGAAATCTTGGAAAAACGGCAGCACAAAATCATGAATAACGCTGATCCCACCGCCTTGGCGCACCAATTGCATTTGTACCGCAACGCTGTTTGATGACAGGTTCGGCGCGCGTTCGGGGAAAATTTCGCTGTGATAATCAACACTTGAGTCAAAAACCAGATCGGGAATATATCCAACCGTGTGGTGATTTTTCAATTCTTTCACATCTGTGATTGCGCCGTGGGTTTGTAAATAATCGCGATGCGCCGCCAGATGCAGATGATAATCAGTAATCTTTTCCGACAAGAGCCGCCCCATTTTGGGGGGTGTCACCATGATTGCCATATCGGCCTCGCGCTTGGTCAGGTTAAACACAGGCGGCAGTGTCAAAATTTGGATGTTCAACGCGGGATAGGTTTTGGTGATTACTGTGCAAACCTGTGGTAACACAAAATTTGACAAACCATCGGTGGCACCAATACGGACCGTTCCTGTTAGCGTTTCATCCGTGTCTTGCACAACGCCACGCGCGATGCGTTCATGGCTTTCGATTTGTTCAATATGTTTTTGCAAATCCTGCCCAGCAGAGGTCAAAACATACCCACGCGGCATTTTGGTGAACAATCCAACACCCAAACTATGTTCCAGACGCTGCACACGCCGCCCCACCGTGGCGGGGTCCATTTTTAAGATAACCGATGCGGCGCTCAGGCTCCCCGTGCGGGCAACCTCTAAAAAAACACGGTAATCATCCCAATTGCGCATGGCACCTCTTTGCATTTTTGCAAGATGAATTTGCTATCTTTCGTGTTTATCTTGAATTTTTGCAGTTTAAAAGGGTGTCATATCTTTTACGGGAGGATTCCATCATGGAACAACTGACACATTTTATTAACGGTAAACGCGTTGCAGGCACATCTGGCCGGTTTAGCGATGTCTATAACCCAGCAACGGGCGAAGTTCAGGCGCAAACGCCATTGGCCAATGCGGCTGAATTAGAGGCCGCCGTTGCCGGCGCCGCCGCCGCGCAACCTGCATGGGCAGCCACAAACCCACAACGCCGCGCACGCGTGTTGATGAAATTCGTTGCATTGATGAATCGTGACATGGACAAATTGGCCGAAGCGTTGAGCCGTGAACACGGCAAAACCTTGCCAGACGCCGCGGGTGATGTTCAGCGTGGCTTGGAAGTGGTCGAATACTGTATCGGCGCGCCGCAATTGCTTAAGGGTGATTTCACCGATAGCGCGGGCCCTGGCATTGATATGTATTCTATGCGCCAAGCTTTGGGCGTTACGGCGGGTATCACGCCGTTTAACTTCCCTGCGATGATCCCGATGTGGATGTTCGCCCCCGCCATCGCATGTGGCAACGCGTTTATCCTTAAACCATCCGAACGCGATCCATCTGTGCCAATCATGTTGGCCGAGCTGTTACAAGAAGCAGGTCTTCCCGATGGCATTTTGCAAGTTGTGAATGGTGATAAAGAGGCGGTCGATGCTATCCTTGATCACGACGTGATTCAATCCATCGGATTTGTGGGTTCAACACCGATTGCGGAATATATCTATGCACGCGGTTGTGCGAATGGCAAACGCGTTCAATGTTTTGGTGGCGCGAAAAACCACATGATCATCATGCCCGATGCGGATATGGATCAAGCAGCAGACGCATTGGTTGGCGCCGGTTATGGTGCGGCGGGCGAACGTTGTATGGCGATTTCGGTTGCCGTTCCCGTGGGCGAAGACACAGCCGATCGCTTGGTTGAAAAACTTGCACCACGTGTCGAGGCATTGAAAGTTGGCCCATACACATCTGGCAACGATGTTGATTTTGGCCCTGTTGTCACGGGTGCTGCCAAAGAAAACATTCTGAAGCTGGTTGAATCAGGTGTCGAGGCGGGTGCGAAACTTGTGGTTGATGGCCGTGATTTCAATTTGCAAGGCTACGAAGACGGTTTCTTTGTTGGTGCGCATTTGTTTGACCATGTGACATCGGATATGGAAATCTATCAAAAAGAAATCTTTGGCCCCGTATTGTCAGTGGTGCGTGCGCAATCCTACGAAGACGCATTGGGTTTGGCGATGGATCATGAATATGGCAATGGTACCGCGATTTACACCCGCGATGGTGACACCGCGCGTGATTTTGCAAACCGTGTAAATGTGGGCATGGTTGGTATCAACGTGCCGATCCCTGTGCCATTGGCATATCACACATTTGGCGGCTGGAAAAAATCCGTGTTTGGTGATTTGAATCAACACGGGCCAGATGCGTTCAAATTCTACACACGCACAAAAACAGTGACCGCCCGTTGGCCATCAGGCATCAAAGAGGGCGGCGAATTTTCAATCCCTGTGATGGAATAATCGCCGAAATATCATTGAACTTGCGCCAAGCCCGAAACGGCTTGGCGTTTTTATTTGGAATTCATGCGTTGGGCATTTTGCACCCATCGCCAACTGGTTTCACACATATTCGCCAAATCACGTTCGGCGCGAAAACCCAAAATCTGTTTTGCCAAATCTGCACGCGCGGTTAATTCACGCACATCGCCGGCACGGCGATCAGCTAACTTATGTGGCAATTCGCGCCCAACAACAGTGCCATATGCCGCCAACATATCCATCACTGTTTGTCCCGCACCCGTGCCGATATTCACCGTATGGCCAGCCTGATCTGCGATCAGTTTTTGCAATGATTTCACATGCGCCAATGCCAAATCGCAAACATGGATATAATCGCGAATGCCTGTGCCATCCTTGGTGTCATAATCATTGCCAAACACATTCAGATGTTCCATTTCACCCAATGCCACCTTGGCGATATAGGGCATTAGATTATCGGGAATACCCGTGGGATCTTCACCGATTAACCCGCTGTCATGCGCACCTGCGGGGTTGAAATAGCGCAAAATGCCAAATTTCCAATTCGCATCGGCATCCGCCATTTGTTCCAAAATCTGTTCGCCGATCAATTTTGTAAACGCATAGGGGCTGGTGTATCCGCGGGTTGCTGTTTCTGGTATAGGCTGCACAGCCTGATCGCCATAAATTGTGGCAGATGATGAAAAAACCAAATGGCGCGCATTATGATTTTCCATTGCACGCAGAAGGTTCAAAAACCCTTTGATGTTATTTTCAAAATACATCAGCGGATTTTCAACACTTTCGCCCACGGCCTTGAACGCGGCGAAATGGACAACGGCATCGGGCTTGTGTTTGTCAAACACCGCATCCAATTGGGATATTTCACGCAAATCTGCGGTTTCGAAAATTACATCTTGCTTGGTAATCATTCCAAGGCGATCAATCACGCTGGTATTGGCATTGACGAAATTATCAACGATCACCACATCAAATCCCGCCTCAACCAGCGCAACATATGTATGTGACCCAATAAAACCCGCGCCACCTGTTAATAATACCTTGGTCAATCTGCACCTTTTCGCGATCTTTGTGTGTTATTTAGGATGGCTTGCACCAAAACTCAATTCATGAAACCTATGTGCCAACATAAACACAGTATAACTTGCCCCTTTTGCTGGATATACTTTTAGAATAGTTTAATCTTCTAATTCGGGCGTTTGGGCTTACATATACCTTTGAACGCAGCTTGAAAAAGGAACGCGCTATGATACTGCCTGGCAGCACTGAAATGAAATCGCAACTGGCATCCCATTTTGATCTGGAGCCCTCCGCGGCGATTTTCAAAGAAACGCAAAAAATCTATGATCGTGCGGATCGTGTTATCCCAGAGGCAGACTGGCTACGCTATGCGCCATATGTCAAAGCGATCAATGAATTGAAAAAAGAAAAAGACGCGGTAATTCTGGCGCATAACTATATGACGCCACAAATTTTCCACGGTGTTGCGGATTTCGTTGGCGACAGTTTGCAATTGGCGATCGAGGCAACCAAAGTCAAAGAACAAGTCATCGTGCAATGCGGTGTGCATTTCATGGCGGAAACGTCCAAAATCCTCTCGCCTGAAAAAACGGTTCTCATCCCAGATAGTAAGGCTGGCTGTTCGCTGGCCGAAAGCATCACCGCCAAAGATATCGAAGGGATGCGTGCAAAATACCCAGGCGCACCCGTTGTGTCATATGTGAACACAACAGCAGAGGTGAAGGCCGCATCGGACATTTGCTGTACATCATCAAATGCCGTGGACATCGTAAATTCCATGGACAGCGATTTGGTGATCATGACCCCTGATGGGCATTTGGCACAAAACGTTGCCAAAGAAACCAAAAAGAAAATCGTCTATTGGGAAGGCGAATGCATGGTGCATATCGAATTCAAGGCGGATGAATTGCGCGAATATCGCAAATACGAACCAGACGCCGTGATTATCGCGCATCCTGAATGCCCAGTTGATGTTGTGGCAGAGGCCGACTTTAGCGGATCGACCGCTGGCATGATCAATTATGTCAAAGAGAACAAACCAGAAAAGGTATTGTTGGTAACCGAATGTTCCATGGGGTCCAACATCGCGGACGAAGTACCAGAGGTGCACTTCCTCGGCCCATGTAATCTTTGCCCACATATGCAAAAAATCACCTTGGAAAAAATCCTTTGGTCGCTGCATACAATGACAGAAGAGGTCATCGTTGACCCTGACATGGCTGTTAAGGCACGCCTTGCTGTTCAGCGCATGATTGATCGGAAATAATACGTGTCCGATGACCAACACAATATCTTGATTATCGGGGCAGGTTTGGCTGGTCTATACGCCGCACTTACGCTTGCCCCGCAAAAGGTCACAGTTTTATCGCCAGAGCCATTGGGCTTTGGCGCGTCATCCGCATGGGCTCAGGGTGGCGTTGCCGCCGCGATGGATGAAAACGATACGCCAGAAGCACACGCATTGGATACGGTAAATGCGGGCGATGGGATTGTTGATGCAGATATCGCCAAATTCGTCACCGCCGCTGCCAAAGAACACGTTTTGGAATTGGCAGAGGTTGGAACACCATTTGATCGCACACCCCAAGGCGGGTTTGTGATGTCAAAAGAGGCTGCACATGGTTTCGCCCGCGTCGTGCGCGTCAAGGGCGATCAGGCCGGTGCTGCGATCATGAAAACCCTGGTGGAAGAGGTTCAACGCACCAAATCCATTACCGTTCTTGAAGGTTACACCGCACTTGATCTTTTGTGTGAAAACAATGAGATGCAAGGCGTTGTTGTATCAAAGAATGGCAAAGAGCCTGAAATTATTCAGGCCAAATCATATCTGCTTGCTGCAGGTGGCGCAGGGAGCTTGTATCTTAAAACAACCAATCCCCCATCGGTGCGCGGTCTTGCGCTTGGCATGGCGGCGCGTGCGGGTGCAAAAATTGCAGATGCTGAATTTGTGCAATTCCATCCAACGGCGATTGACCTGAACCTTGATCCGGCACCATTGGCAACAGAAGCATTGCGCGGTGAAGGCGCGATATTGATTAACAAACATGGTGAACGTTACATGTTGGCCGTGCACGAAGATGCTGAATTGGCGCCACGTGATATCGTTGCGCGCGCAAATTTTCACCAACACCAAATTGGCAACGTGCCCATGTTGGATACGCGGGCGGCCATTGGTGATCATATCATTGACGAATTCCCATCCGTTTCGGGCGCATGTTTGAAAGCGGGAATTGACCCGACAAAACAGCCGATCCCAATCGTTCCTGCCGCGCATTATCATATGGGCGGCGTTTTCACGGATCAAACTGGTATGTCGTCAATTGATGGTCTTTGGGTTGCTGGCGAAGCCTCGTCAACGGGTCTGCACGGTGCTAACCGCCTCGCATCTAACGGTTTGCTGGAAGCGTTGGTTTACGCCGCGACATGTGCAACGGGTATGTTGAATAAACTTAATGATAACAAGGGCATGCAATATCACTCTAACCTTAAAATTCCAGAAATTGGGCATGCTTTGGTTGATGAGGACGCGGTGCTAAAGCTACGTGAAACTATGTCGGCCCATGTTGGTGTTATGCGTGATGAACAGGGTTTGGCCGCTGCGTTGCGCAAATTTAAAGAGCTGGATGCGCAATATGGTCATAAATCCACCAATTTCGATAATATGCTGGCCGCGGCCACGTTGATCGCTGCGGCCGCGTATAATCGCAAAGAATCACGCGGTGGTCATTATCGCACGGACTATCCCGAAAAAAATGACACGTTGCGCCATCGCACAGAAATCACGCTAACTGATGCAATTGCGCTGCGTAATAGCCTGTAAGGATTAGATAAATGGAACATCCCGCCGTCCCTGATTTTTTGCTGGAAGACTTGATTAAGCGCGCTTTGGACGAAGATCTTGGCGGTGCGGGTGATGTCACCAGCCGTGCGGTCATTCCCGATGGCACACAATATTCGGCGCGATTAAATGCCCGCGATCCAGGTGTGATCAGCGGCATGCAACTGGCGCGCATTGCTTTTCACACAGTGAATCGTGATCTTGAGGTTAAAACCTTTATCGCTGATGGACAGGTTGCCAAAAAAGGTGACGTTTGCATGACCATTGATGGCGATGCAAAATCGATCCTGATGGGTGAACGTGTAGCGCTGAACCTTGCGGGTCGTCTGTCCGGAATTGCCACGATGACTGCGGCATTTGTCGCCGAAACCAAAGGTCACAAAGCAAAAATCACATGCACACGCAAAACAACACCTGGCCTACGCCTGGTTGAAAAAGAGGCCGTACGTCACGGTGGTGGTTCAAACCATCGTTTTGGTCTTAACGATGCGATCATGATCAAGGATAACCACATCGCCGCCGCTGGTAGCATCAAAGATGTGCTTGAACGCGCACGTGAATTTGCATCACATATGCGCATGATTGAAATCGAAGTTGATAACCTGAAACAGCTTGAAACGGTGCTTAAGGTTGGCGGTGCAAATGTCGTACTGCTTGATAATATGTCCAACGCGGATATGAAAACCGCGGTTGATATGGTCAATGGTGCCCTCACTGTCGAGGCATCGGGGGGCATGCAGCTTGATCGTATTGCATCGGTTGCGGCGACAGGCGTTGATTATATTTCGGTTGGGGCGCTCACGCATACGGTAACAAACCTAGACTTGGGTCTTGATTTTTAACCAAGGCCCATCTCCATTTTGTTCAAATATCCAAAATGCAATTGTCGGCAAAAGCCTGTGCCATCGGCACAAAAAAGGGCGACAAATGCCGCCCTTTCGAAATCAAATTTGGATAAGTTTAAACGCTAACGCTTTCTTTGATCCAATCGGCAAGTGCGGCTTTTGGTGCGGCACCTGTTTTGTTTGATACGATTTGACCGTCTTTGAACATGAACAACGCTGGAATGCCGCGCACACCAAGCTGTGCTGGTGATTGTGGGTTTTCGTCCACGTTCACTTTTACGATCTTAACTTTGCCGTCATATTCTGCGGCCAATTCTTCCAAAGATGGGCCGATTTGTTTACATGGACCACACCATTCGGCCCAAAAATCCACCAATACAGGAATTGTGCTGTTGGTAACTTCTTCTTCGAATGTGTCGTCTGTTACTTTAACTGTTTCTGACATTTGGTCTGCCTCCTGACCTCAAGAATCTTTCTATCTCTATCAATCTAAGAACGCGTACCGACAGGGTCAAGATGTTGTGCGTCGTTCAGCGCATTCATCACGATATCGTGGTGTAAATTCATCAGTTTCGCGTTTCGTGTCCACAAAATCGCCAATTCAATTTCATGTTGTGGATAAATCTGTTTGATCGCCACCAAATACGCACCCATTTGCGCGAGTATCCCAGCAGGCGTTTGTTCGGGATGCGCGGGCACAATGGCATTGGTTTTATAGTCAATCACCCAAAGTTTTTCGGGCGTCACAACAAGGCGGTCAATAATCCCATCCATTATCAACCCGTGGGCCCCCATCAATGGTGCGGTGATATTTACCTCTGCCAAAGAATTGGGAGCAAATAAAAATTCCAGCTCTTGTGCGGATGTCACCGCGATGGCCTCTTGGCAAAGTTTGGTAATCTCACGTTCATGCAAATCGTCATAACGCGTACGTAACAAATTTTCGCCAAATGCAAATTGCTCTCCGCGTGGAACACGAGGCAAATGTTCCAATAATAAATGAATTTGAGTGCCACGTTCCATGGCCTGTTCAACGCTTAAACCGTCATTTTCACCCGATAGCGCCTTTGCACCCGGCAGGCTGCTTGGGCTGATGGGTTGTGCGGGGCGGGGTAATTTTTTGGCAGTGGTTTTTGCCCAGATTGGCGGATCAATCTGTTGATCGTCGCTGTTTTCATCCGCTGTGCCAACGCCGTGCCACGCTTCATTGCAAACAGATTTAATATCGCCAAGCACTGGATGCGCAATCGTTTCCACAGGCATATGTTCCATCCCGCTAGAGATAAGTTCATACCAAGTTTCACCTGATTTTCCCAAATCACCAGCACCACAAATGATCAGCCAACTTTCAGCGCGGGTCAGCGCCACATACAACAGGCGCATCCGTTCGCGTGTATCCAGCGATTTTTGTGTTTGGCTCGCCGCCATTTGTGCTTTGTTTGCGTCATTGCTCAGTGTCTTCCAGCTGATCAAGCCGTTTTCCAGTGTGATAAGCTGATTGCGATCGCGTTGTTTTTCTTGCGCCGTATCTGGCAAAATCACGATCGGCGCTTCCAAACCTTTGGCGCCGTGAACTGTCATCACCCGCACAGTATTTCCCGCGCTGTCCATTTGGCGTTTGATTTGCATTTCATCAGACGCAAACCAGTGCAAAAATCCTGTAAGTGTGGGCGCTTCTGTTTGTTCGTATTGCATCGCTTGGTACAAAAGCTCATCAATCCCATCTTCGGCCTCTGGGCCAAGACGCGCGATCAGGTTTTGACGTCCGTTGTGATCGATCAATATGCGTTCGATTAAATCATAAGGGCGTTCAAAATCTGCTTTGTTGCGAATATCGCTGACAATTTTATGCGCGTTTGCGAATTGATCTGATTTGGTACGCAATTCTTGCCAGAGATATCCTTTACGCCCGTGTGCCAGCGAAAATAATTCGCCCTCGCTGATCCCAATGATGGGTGATCGGAGCGATTCTGCCAAAGATAAATCATCCTCTGCGGTCGCAGCGAATTTCAGCAATGACATGATGTCTTGTACTGCTAATTCTGCGCCGACCTCAAAGCGATCCGCGCCTGCAACCGGCACCATTGCAGATTTTAACTCTTTGATAATTGCTTTGAATAACGCGCCACGACTACGCACAAGAATGAGAAAATCGCCTGCTTTGACGGGGCGGATTTTATTATCAACTTCGATCAACTGACCGCTTTTGATGATGGTGGATATTTCGTCGGCAATTTGGCGCGCCAACAAAATGCGCGGATCATCAGGTGCAGGTGAATTATTAGGCTGATACCACGGATTTTCCGCAGGTTTTTCACCCTTTTCAATCACCGGCCATAAATCGATACGCCCTGCCATTTCTGATTTAAAAGCAATATGTTGCACATCGTTTTGAAATCGATTTTCCGGCAAGTTTTGAAACACATTATCAACCAATCGCATAATCGGTGCGGCGGATCGGAATGAATACAGCAAATCTTGGGATGCGAGCGGATTGTTTACCTGCGCAAGCTGAGTAGAAAAATGGTTTTTGATATCGCCAAATATGCGCGGATCAGCGCCCTGAAATGAATAGATGGATTGCTTTTCATCGCCGACAATAAACAACGTGCGCTGCGCATCATTTGCAGATTCTCCGCTGGTAAATTCTGCATGCAACTGTTGAACCACATCCCATTGTTGGGCACTGGTGTCCTGTGCTTCGTCGACCAATATGTGATCAATACCGCCATCCAGACGATATAACACCCAAGATGCCATGCTTGATTGTGTTAACAATTGTCGTGCTCGGTTGATGAGATCATCATAATCCAACAGGCCGGTTTGCATTTTATATGCATCAAACTGTTCCAAGAAAATGCCCGCAAACCGATGAAGCGCCTTGGTGCGTTGAAAGGACAAAAGAGATAAGCGTTGATCACGAACTGCTTCAACCATGCGCATTAAATCATTGATTTCATTCCTGAATGGATCACCTTTTTTAAGCGCTGCTTGTCCTGGAACCTTGTCAATTTTTGCACTAAATGGTCCAGTTGTCTTTGCCCCAGCACCGGTAAGCAATACGCTTTCAAGTTTTTGTAAGGCGTTGTTGGTATCGCTTGTGCTCAGCGCGGCTAGGATCGTTGGGGCATTTTTTATGTCTGTGACTCCACCACTTTCCATCAATTCAGCCAACTTCGAAAGGATTGCGCGGTTTTGATCTGTGAAAACGGCCGCAGATATCATTTCTAATGTTTCATCGCCAGACAGACCAAAATCATGGGGTTTCGGCTTGCGATTAAAATCATCTCGATTTTTAACAATTTCCGCTAGAAGTTCATCACTATCCGCGCCTGTAAAAAATTGGGCGAATTCGTCAAAAACGTTTTGAAATTCGCCTGATGCCATATTTTCTAAAATATCTGCGCAAATCTGTGCTTTTTGGCGATCATTCATCATTTCAAATTGGGGTGAAACGCCGGATTCAACGGGGAATCGTCGCAACAACGCGTCGCAAAAACTGTGAATTGTTTGAATTTTTAGCCCACCAGGCGTTTCCAGCGCACTGGCAAACAAAGTCCGTGCAAGACGAAGCTTGTCATCCGTCAAAACTTCTTTCGGTTCACCCAGTTTTAACAACGCGTCGCGAAGGTCGGATTCTTCCATCATCGCCCATTCGCCAAGGCGTTGAAACAATCGAATTTGCATTTCAGCGGCGGCCGCTTTTGTATAGGTCAGACAGAGGATTTTTTGCGGATCTGTACCGTGTAATAGTAGTCTGGCAACGCGATCGGTTAATACACGCGTTTTCCCAGATCCCGCATTTGCAGATACCCACGTGGATTTTGCAGGATCAGCCGCGCGAATTTGGGCGAGCGTTGCATCATCAAATGCGATCATGGCACTTCCTTTGGATCAGGGTCATCGGTAAGTTCCCATTCACCCTTGCGCGATAAGTGATCATAATCAGAAAAATCGTTTTCTGATAATAGCTTATCACGCGCAGTGAAACCTGTTTTGGTCAGTTTGTAGTTTGAAATCAATTGGCGAAATTCTTCCCACACCTGATCGATCGGCGGGCTATCTATGGGGATTTCACGGGTTTCTTGATCTTGATGCATGCCAATATATTCAAGATGAACAACCTTTGCTGAACCAAGGTCATCAAATTTACCTTTGCCCGCGATTGCCGCTTCTAACTGTAACTGTTTGTCAAAATCGGCAATCGATTTCGCTGTGGGTGGTTTGCCCGCTTTGTAATCGTAAATCGCATAATTTCCTGCGTCGTTCATGTCGATACGGTCCGCTTGAACCGAAAGCGTAAAATCCAGTTCAGCATCATAAAATTTACCACGGCGTTCCTGTGCGATCACGGTGCCAAATTTTTGTCGATCAACCTCGCCCTCTACAAACCATTGCGCGACACGTTGCAATCGCGCCAACCAAAGACGCTGCATCGCGGGCCATGGGACCTCTTTCGCCAAAACGGATTCGGCAAGATTTATGAAATATTCTGAATTTAATTTTTCTTTGTTTTCAATTGCTTCTGAAACGTAGTTCTCCAGAAATGTGTGTATGGAAATACCGCGTACCAATGCATCTGGTTCGCGTCCAACATCATCCAATTTGCGTAAACCAAGAACATGTTTTGCATAAATTGCATATGGATCGCGCACCAGATTTTTGATTTCAGTTACGGATAGCCTGTCTGGGCGCGCGGATGCTGGTGGCATTGGCGAAGGTCGTGTTGCACGCGGTTCGGTGTTTTCAACCCGATCAATCGCATTGGCAATCGCGATCCAATGGTTGCCACGCGATTGCATTGATTGGAATTGCGCATTACTTTCATCATCTATGCCTTTGATAAGGTTTGATAACCTTATCATCCAGCGCGACGCAACAGTCGGGGATTCATTGTCCCGTATTGCACGGGATAACACCACATTGGGTGATCCGATCGCCAGTTGAAAATCATGTGCCGACAACCCGATTTGCCGATCAGGAAGCGCGAGCCCAATTTGCCCGCGCATATTGCGATTTAGCCAAGGGTCGGGCGATGGTGTTTTGGGCCAAATTCCCTCGTTCAAGCCACCGAGAATGACAAGCTCGCTGCCTTGAACGCGCGCCTCCATCGTTCCCCATATGGAAATGAGCGGGTGCGCTTGGGTTGCGCCGCGAATTTCACCTTTGGATAATACCAAGCGTAGCAATGCGCGATATTCGGTGATGTTTAATATGCCGCCATATTTGGATTCTGCACTGAACTCTTGCCAAATTTTGCCGGCTTCGATCCCTGCCTCTTTGTCCCATAACGCACCTGTGGCGTCTTTATCCGCACCCCTTGATAATGTCTGCGCTAGCGTTTGGTGATCATGAATCCACTGCGTCAAATCACGTGGGGCGGCATTTTCAACCGTTTTGAATGCTGATTCCAGCCATGCAACCCATTGGATGCTCGCAGGATCGTTAAGTTTTTGCGCCCAATTACGCATGGTGTCGAAATTCACCTCCGGATCGCCACCGCGTAAAATTTTAAGCTCGATTTCACTGATCCGACGCTGGTGTTCGCCGCGGTCACCACCGCTATGGGTTAGCGGGTGTTTCAAAATTGCAAGCAGACGCTGAGGTGAAAGTTTTTGTCCCATCACATCGGCGGCCAAACGCAAAAACACACCCGGTGGCGACAGATCAAGCGGCTGACCAGCGCTATCATCAGGGATAATTCCCCAACGCCCAAGCGCAGTTTCAACACGACGTGTAAGATTACGATCGGGTGTAATCAGAACGGATTGCACGCCGTCTTCGGCGGCCTTTCGCAAACGTACCGCGATTGCCAATGCTTCCTCTTTGGGTGATTTTGCCTCTATAAAATCAATATTTATTGTTGAATTATAAATATTTGGCGAAAGTTTTTTACCCTCTTTTCGCCATTGATCGGTAACCGGTGCGGGCCGCAGGGCGAGCGAAACAAGTTCATTTCGATCAATATTAAATGGCGCTTTGTCATGCCAATGATCAATATCGGCTGGGTTCACTTTCAATCGGGTAAGTAGTTTTGCAAAACCGGCCTGTGGGTGATCAAGGGCAGAGTTGGATTTGCATAGGGTTTGCCAAACGCCAGTTGGCATATCCTTGTCAAAACCAGGTAATACAATTGCACCTAATGGCAAATTGGCAACCGCTTCCATGAACAACGCTGTGTGCCCACGCGAACCGGTAGAACCCGCAACGATAATGGGGTGGTTTGGTGGATTTTCGCGCCAATAATCTGCGTATGCTTGTGCAACATGATGTTGTCGGTCATTGGGGTCGGTACGGGCGTTTTCTGTCCAATGTGTTGCGATAATTTGCAAAAACTTTAACGAACGATTCCAATGTTCTGATTGGTTTTCCAGAACAATACCTTCAAGAGCGGAAAGCGGCACCGCTTCGCCTTGGAATTCATCCATCAACGCGGCCAATGCATCGGCCAAATCATAAGCCGCCGATTGCGGCGCAAGCGATGGGTCCGATTTGATCAATGCCTGAACCAGCTGACCCAATTGTAAACGCCTGCGCAACGCTGGCACTGGTTTTGGAAGCGAGATCGGCGCAAGCGGATCATTCGCCAAATCGGTGATCAATCGAATGCGGGGCAATAAACAGGCACCAGATTCGATGAAAAGCTGTTTTAATCTGCGCGCCGCGCGGGTTGTGTTCACGAATATTTCGATTGTCGCCAAATATTCGGGCGGCTTATCCGATGTTCTTTCAAGAAGTCCCGCAACAAAAGCGTTAAAAAAGTCTACTCCAATTGATTGGGAAAATACTCTTGGGGTTTTTGTTGGCTTAAACATGTTTTGCCAATTCGTTTTCTGCGGTGATGATGCCGTTGGGATGGCCGACATCCACCCATCCACCATGATGAACAACGCCATGTAAGCGATTGTTTTTTAACATTTCATCCCAAAGGATATTCAATGAAAAGCTTGTCTTATTGATGGATTGCAACATATCTGTTTTGATAATTTGTGCGCCAGAAAAAACAAATGGGGCGGTTTTTGATGTTCCACGGCGGCGTAAGGACCCGTGTTGATCAAGGAAAAAATCACCGGCACCAGCGTATTCTTGGGCGTTTTCCAATGGGATCAGCGCCAAAAGACCATCCATCGTTTCGGGATTCCAATGATCACGCAAAAGCGTTAATGGGTTTGCCCCAGTCCAAACCGCATCGGAATTAAGTGTGAAAACTGGATCATTTCCCAATATTGGCAATGCGTTTTTCAATCCTCCGCCTGTTTCCAAGATATCAGGAGCTTCACGAAGCGTTTTTACCTGCGTATTTTCCAAATGACGTTCAATTTGTTCCGGTAAATAGTGAAGATTAACCACGGTTGTTTTCACATCTGCCGCGTTCACCAAATCCAAGGCGTAATCAATTAGTGGTTTGTTGGATATTTTTATCAACGGCTTGGGCGTTGATTTCGTAAGCGCGCCCATACGCGTGCCAAAACCCGCTGCAAATATCATCGCGGCATCAGGCTTCATGATGGTAATCCACAAGTTTTTTCATTACAGATTCATTTGGCTGGGGCAAATTTTCTGCGACCCAATTTGCCAAATCGTGCAATGCTGGATGGGAAAGATCATGCATTAAATGGTTCCAAACGCGTTCGATGAGTTCAAGATATTGCACCTTGCCATCACGCGCGGCAAGCCGGGTAAACAAGCCAATGATTTTCAAATTTCGTTGGGCGCCAAGCGTGTGATACGCTTGGTTAAACGTGGATTCATTGATCCCTGATTGAGCAATGAAATAAGACTTCATTTCGTTTTGTAATTCGGGTGATGTATCGCGCCGCGCATCTTCGAGCAATGACACCACATCGTATGCAGGATGACCTGCAAGCGCGTCTTGGTAATCAAGCAAACCGACACGTTTTACGCCGCTTCGTTGTGGCAACCAAAGCAAATTTTCCGCGTGAAAGTCGCGCAAAATTGTACATCTGTCGAAAGGTTCGAGTGCATCTGTTGTATCTTTGATCAATGCGCGCAGCGTTGAAAATTGAGCGTCTAGTGGTTGGTTTCCTATTGTCGCGGGATAATACCATTCCAGCGCAAGATCGGATTCGCGTTGATATGTAGCCAGATCATAAGGTGGCAATGATTCACAGGACGCGTTTTTTTGAACCTGAAGCAATACGTCAATTGCGGCGCGGTACAGATCCATTTCCATTTCCGGATTTGTGCGGCACAAATTTGCAAATAAGTCATTTCCGAAATCTTCGATCAATAAAAAGCCACGATCAAAATTTGCCTTAAAAATTTTGGGAACCGAAACACCCGCATTGTGCAAAAGCGTGGTGACATCAGCGAAAATTTTAACCGGCAGATTTGTTTCAGGCGGTGCATCCATTAATATAGAAATGTCAGCATTATTTTCGATCCGCTCATACCTGCGAAAGGATGCATCAGCCACCAATGATGTGCGTGTCGCAGCACCCATTCCATTTGATTTCAAAAATGCGATAATTTCGGTTTCACGATTATGCATCAATTGGGTTTTCCAGTGTTTTTATTACATCGTGTAACATGTCATCCCATTTTTGATGTTGCCATTCCAGAACAACATTTCGCGTATTTTCATCACAGGTTTCAAGATGAACTTGCAATGCATGCGCTGCCAAATTTTCTTGGATTTTTTCGGGCCATTCGATCAAACAAATTGCATCACCGATGGAGTCTTCAAGACCAAGCTCGTCAATTTCATCAATTGATGTCAGGCGATAAAGATCGGCATGCCAAATTTCGCCCTGTGTCGTTTCATATGTTTGTACCAAAGTGAAAGTAGGCGAGGGAATATCTTCGTTTATTCCATCAACGGCCAGTCGCGTGGAAATTATTTGTCGTGCGAAATGCGTTTTGCCCGCACCAACATCGCCATATAACAAAATCGTATCGCCATTTTGCAATCGGCTCGCCAATTTTTGCGCAAGCGCAGTTGTCGCATCAACAGAATCCAAAAATAGCTTAATTTGCAATGTGACTGCCTCGTTACCCTTTGGGGTTACGATAACTGTGTGCAATGCGACGTGCAATCACGCTTTGGCAATAGATTTTTCATGCGTTTCGAAAACAGGGGGCTGTGCGCCATAAGCCTTGCGTTGAAATACGCAAAAGGTTTGGCCATTGATCAACGGGGTAAATGTTGCCTCTAACGCCTCGCCGGTTTTCAATGTTAAATCAGCAGTCCAAGTTTCTTTGTCATCCAGTTGAAAAACAAAATCACGCAAATCGCCAAAGGTTGGCGATGGCATACATTGTTCGGACCAAAATCGGCTTACGGCGATGATATCTGGGACAACCACAGAGCGGGAAAATTCCTTGCCCCATAATTTATCAAATTCTTGATTAGCGAATGCCATTTCGCCAGAGCGTTCAAACATAATCACCGCACAATCAAGTGCATCAAACGCGTTATAAAGATTATCAAGATGTGATCGATATTCACGTTCGACCAAGACCCGCCCCGATATATCTTCAAAATAGAAAGTCACGGCACCATTGGAATTGGGATAGGCGGAAACATTGTAAATGGAACCATTGGGCATGTTCCAATCATCTTGATATTGGAAATCTGGATCGTTGAGATCGCTGATAAATTCGGTGCGCCATTTGTTGAAATCGCGCGGTTCTGGCATTGCGCCGTGATAACGAAGTTTGCTTAAAAAATCTTCAATACTGGGCGAACTGGCAAGCCAACTGGGCGGGATATCCAACAGCTTTGTCAAAGCGGGGTTAAACATTGATAACCCGTGTTGTTGGTCGAATACGGCAATTCCAGTGGGTGAATTTGCAAAACTTTCAGAGATGTTTTCAACAAATCGTTGACGCTCGATCCTGGCATTTTGTACTGAATCTGCGGTGAGCGCAAAATAAAATTCTCGCCCTTCGTATTCAAATAGACAAATTTCATAGTCCCGCGCATCTGGTTGTGTGGGAATCGAGAGAGTTGCGCCAACACTTGGCCCGTTCAGAACAATCGGCGCATGTAAATTGAACGCATCAATGGTGAATTGATCCTTGCCCGACTGTTTCCACAGAGACAGATGATTTTCGTTCGCCCAAAAAACTTTACCATCCAGCTCGCACCAAATGGAAATGGGCAATTTATCCGCAAGTTTGGTAATATTGTCAGACTGCGTTGATTGATTTTGACGAATTAGAATCGCACACATACTCGCAATAAGTGCCAGTGTCGCCAACAACGAAAGATTGGAAATTGTCAGATCGGAAAGAATTTTAGGTCCTCTGTGCGTTTTTCATTCATTAACTGATGAAATATTAACGAACAGTTAACCTTATATCTCAAACCGTTGATTTTCACCCAAAACCTTGGATTGTGTTTCAATATTGGCACGTGCCCATCGGACGGTCACGATTGCACCTACGGCGTCTTTCATCAAAGCCAAATTTGGCGGTGTTTCGGGGGTGTTATTTGTTTCGTTACGCGCATTCGAAAACGTAAGTTCCGCACCCGATCGTTCCAAGAGTGTTTTTGCAATGAACAATCCCAATCCCATGCCTTCGTATTCCGGGCGTTTTTGTGCATTTTGTTTTTTACGTGAACGTGATCCCAAAAATGGATCACCGATACGGTGGATCAGTTCGGCTGAATAACCTTTGCCATCATCACCGACCAAAATGCGAATGGAATTTTCGGTCCATATGGTGTGTACCCAAACCTTGGATTGTGCAAAATCCACGGCGTTTTGCACCAAATTCCGCAGGCCGTGAATCACCTCTGGATGGCGTTGTACCAAGGGAACGCCGAACAAATTTCCTTGTTCAATTGTGCCATTGGACAGATAAATAATCTCTTTGCCGCGGCCTTCGTGTGGTTCTGCGGCTTCGCGCAATATGCTGGTGACGGGGGCTGATTTAAGATGCAAATCATCCTTACCCGTGCGACCCATGTCCTTTAGGATTGTGCTGAGCCGATCTGCTTGGCTATGAATGAGTTGCATATCTTCTAGCATATCAGGTGAATCTGACAGCTCGGATTGCAATTCGGATGACACCAATTTGATTGTTGCAAGGGGTGTGCCCATTTCATGTGCCGCTGCGGCCACAACACCACCAAGCATCGACAATTTATATTCGCGATCCAGCGCCATTTGCGTTGCGGCCAACGCTTGTGACATGGAAAATGTTTCCATTGTCACGCGCCGCGCATATGCCGCCAAAAACACGATACCAATCACAAGTGCTGTCCAATTTCCCCAGTGGAACAAATCGGGCAAGGTAACAAATTCGCCGCTGTTGGTCATTAATGGAACATATGCAATTGTTATGGTTGTAATCGACAATACCGCCAATGTGCCAATGGCAATCGTGGCTCGTAACGAAAGCGCAGTGGCGGAAATGGTTACGGGTGCCAAAATGAGCAGGGCAAACGGATTGTTGATCCCGCCCGTGAGGTACAACAATATCACAAGCTGACACAGGTCAAAAACCAGGGTCAGCAGGGTTTCGCGTTCTGAAAGCCGTTTATTCGCAGGCAGAACGAATAACGAAATCAGGTTCAACAAAACAGATGACCCAATCGCCAATGCGCAAAGCCCGACATTCAACGATAGATCTAACAAAAACACAGCAACGATCATTGCCAGTGTTTGACCCGTAATTGCCAGCCAACGTAAAATGATCAATGTGCGCAATCGCACCCATTCGCTTCTGGCGGAACGATTGAACAAATCAGGTTGTTTAACTGGCATCATGTCCCCTAACGCGATTGTGACGATATGGCCGCTTGCGCTTTGTCGTCAAACGCTAGATCAAATTCACAGGATTTGCCAGAAAGAGAGAGACGTTATGTCAAAGAATTATGCGATATTGGCCGCATCGGTTGTCACCATTGGTTTGGCGGCGGGGGCTGGGTTTGTGTTGCTCGGTAAATCTGGTGATCAATGTTCCGACTCTGCAATTGCGGGGGGTGCGGCTGCGATTGGCGGGCCGTTTACATTGGTAAATCAGGCCGGTGAACAGGTCACAGAAAAAGATGTCATCAAAGATTATAGCCTGATCTATTTTGGCTACACATATTGCCCTGATATTTGTCCGTTGGACACGGCACGCAATTTGGAGGCCGTGGATATATTGGATGCACGGGGGATTAAAATCGACCCTGTGTTCATTACCATTGATCCCGCGCGTGACACGCCACAGGTTCTGGCAGACTATGCCGAAATCATGCACCCACGTTTGATTGCCTTAACAGGGTCAGAGGAACAAATTTCCGCAGCGTCCAAAACCTATAAAACCTATCGCGCCAAAAATGGCGAAGGTGATGCGGATTATCTGATGGATCATTCAACATTTACGTATTTAATGTCGCCATCTGGTTTTGTTGACTTTTTCCGTCGCGAGGCAACACCCGAAGACATGGCAGACAAGATTGCATGCTATACCAAAGGATAGCGATGATCTATTTGACCAATGTGATGCTTGCACTTAAAAAGGTGCGACAGCCACATTAGGACATAGCAATGACGGATCGTGAATTGACAGATATTGGGCCTGATACATCCCTGCTCATTTTGGATGATGACGAACCGTTTCGCCGCCGTTTGGCACGCGCCATGGAAAAACGAGGTTTTACTCCAACCGCACTTGAAAGCGTCGCCGCTGGGCGTGCGTTTTGCACTGCAACGCCACCTGCCTATGCGGTTGTTGATCTGCGACTCGAAGATGGCAATGGCTTGGATGTGGTCGAAGTGTTGCGTGAAAAACGACCGGAGGCAAAGGTCATTGTGCTTACGGGATATGGTGCGATTGCCACCGCGGTTGCGGCAGTGAAAATCGGGGCGACGGATTATCTTTCAAAACCTGCCGATGCCAATGATGTAACAAATGCATTGCTGGCCACTCCAGGGGACCGCCCGCCGCCACCTGAAAATCCGATGTCTGCGGATCGGGTGCGCTGGGAACATATTCAACGTGTGTTTGAACTTTGTGATCGCAATGTTTCGGAAACGGCGCGTCGTTTGAATATGCATCGGCGAACACTGCAACGTATCTTGGCCAAGCGTAGCCCGCGTTAATCGCGGTTAGATTCCACCGCCGCGCGGCGCAGCCATTTTTGAAACACACGTAGCGCCGGCGTTTCCCGCCCAGAACGCGTGACCATATAATATCCCAACCCATCATCACGCAGGGCACATATTTTTGCCAGCTCACCCGATTGAATTGCGGGTGTAACCAACGCTTGAGGTTGAAGCGACATCCCCAAACCAGAACGCGTTGCAGCGAGTACAAGTTCGCTTGTGTTCAACATGCTGACCTTACAGTCACGCAAATCGATCCCTTCGTTTTCGACCAAGGCTTTGCGCTCTAACATATGGCTTTCAAATAACCAGGTCAGATCACAGACATCATGCAAGGTTTTGATTTTTCGCCCCGCCACCAGATCGGCACGGGCGACAACGATGATATTGCCACTGGTTAAATGTTCGGATTCCAACCCTGCCCAATCGCCATTGCCAAATCGAATACCCATATCAAAACCATCTTTTGCCAAATCCACCAATTGCGTTGTCGGGCTGAGATTCACCGTAATGTCTGGATGCGCCGCCCAAAATTCCCCGATGCGCGGCATAAGCCAACTTGCGGCAAAGGCAGGTGTGATCGAGATATTCAGCGGGCGCTGTGTATTATGGCTGTGCAATGTTTCCACCCCATCCGCGATAAGCGAAAAGCCATTTGCCAAACTATCGGCAAGCGCGCGCCCCTCTGCGGTTGCCACCATGCCCCGTCCGCGCCGCATCACCAATGTTTGCGCGAAATAGTTTTCTAAGGCACGCACATTTTGCGCAATCGCTGCATGGGTCACGTTAAGCTCTTGTGCAGCGCTTGAAAAACTGCCGAGCCTTGCAGTGGCTTCAAATGCGCGCAACCAAGATAACGATGGTATCGTTGCCCAATCCATATGTTAGTTTTCCTTACATATTGAAAATCTTATAAACTCGATCCAACCCTTAAATCGTGTCACAAATGATTCAACGAAACAAGGAAAGGAAAATAAAATGTTAGGAATTTTTTCAAACGCGTTCAGAATTGCAAGCCGCACAGAACCACAAAATTCGCAAAATAAAACCGAAGACTACTATTCACAAATGCGTCGTTACCGAAACGCAGAAAAGGCGGAACGCGATCAGGCACGCCGCCGGTTGGATCGCGCATATTTGCAAACATTCTGGTAAAATCGCCGGGCGCTTAAACGCTGTCGATTAAATCATGAAATACTTCTAAAAATTGTCCCTTCACCTCCATCGGGGGGTGGGGGCGCAAATTGCGATTGGGTAAATCTTTCAGCACGGGTTTGCCGAATAATTTGTCGGCCTCATCGCTGCTAAACCCTGCCAATTGCACGGCTTCAAGCCATGCCGAAAGCGTATCCGCGCGTTTGATTTGGCGCTTGATCAAATCAGGAATTTTTGCAGGCAGCCCAAATTTTTGATGGATGGCGGCGGTGAGGCGATCATCCATCTCTTTATAGGCGGGGCCAACCGCGCTTTTGACGGGGCTGATCATATCGCCGATAACATATTCTGGCGCATCGTGCAGCAACGCAGCCAATCGCCATTTGCGGTCTATACGTGGATTCAATCGGGTGAATAACTCGGTCACAAAAACCGAATGCTCTGCAACCGAATATGGATAATCGCCGTGTGTTTGCCCATTCCAACGCGCCACAAACGAAAGCCCATGCGCGATATCTTCGATTTCAATATCCAGCGGGGATGGATGCAATAAATCCAAACGCCGCCCAGATAACATGCGCTGCCATGCGCGTTTACTTGTCATAATCAAATGTCTCGTAGTCGTTAAAGTGTTTCTTTAAATTTGGACAAATGCTCCGCTGGGCATTTCGAAACGATGATTTAAGCGCCGCTTGAACTTGTTTTTGCCGTTTAAATTCCATGTTTCGCGCTTCAAGCCTTTGTCGATAATTCTTGCCCTACTTGCCGATTGACTATCCTAGTGATAGGCAGCAAGCAAGATTGTTAATCCCCATATACGGTAGAGACCATGACACAAGATTACATTGTAAAAGATATTTCTTTGGCGGAATTTGGCCGCAAAGAATTGGATATCGCAGAAACAGAAATGCCAGGCTTGATGGCGTTGCGTGATGAATACGGCGAAAGCAAACCATTAAAAGGTGCGCGCATTGTTGGCTCATTGCACATGACAATTCAAACCGCAGTGTTGATTGAAACGCTGGTGGCACTGGGCGCGGATGTGCGCTGGGCATCTTGTAATATCTTTTCAACCCAAGACCACGCAGCGGCATCCATTGCGGCGGCTGGTATTCCTGTGTTTGCAATCAAAGGGCAAACATTGGTTGAACATTGGGATTATTTGGATCGTTCATTCATGTTCCCAGATGGTGCGAATTTGATCCTAGATGATGGTGGTGATGCGACATTATATGTGCTGCTTGGCGCACGTGTGGAAGCAGGCGAAAATGATTTGATCGAGGTCCCAACATCCGAAGAAGAAGAAGCAATTTTTGCGCAAATCAAGAAACGTATGGCGGCCAGCCCCGGTTGGTTCACCAAAACACGCGACGCGATCCAAGGTGTTTCAGAGGAAACAACAACAGGCGTTCACCGTCTGTATGATCTTTTCAAAAAGGGTCAATTGCCGTTCCCTGCAATTAACGTGAATGATTCCGTGACCAAGTCGAAATTTGATAACAAATACGGTTGTAAGGAATCGCTGGTTGATGGCATTCGCCGCGCAACCGATACGATGATGGCGGGTAAAACTGCTGTGGTGTGCGGGTACGGTGATGTGGGCAAAGGTTCGGCCGCATCTTTGCGCGGTGCAGGTGCACGCGTCAAGGTGACAGAGGTTGATCCAATCTGCGCGCTACAAGCGGCAATGGATGGTTTCGAGGTGGTCACATTGGAAGACGCCGTATCCACCGCCGATATTTTCATCACCACCACTGGCAATAAAGATGTCATTCGTATCGAGCATATGCGCGAAATGAAGGATATGGCGATCGTGGGCAACATCGGCCATTTTGACAATGAAATCCAAGTGGCTGCGTTGAAAAATCACAAATGGACCAATATCAAAGATCAGGTCGATATGATCGAAATGCCATCTGGCAACCGTATGATCCTGTTGTCGCAGGGGCGTTTGTTAAACCTTGGCAATGCGACGGGTCATCCGTCTTTTGTGATGTCTGCATCATTTACGAACCAAGTTTTGGCACAGATCGAATTGTGGACTAAAGGCGATGAATATAAAAACGAAGTGTATATTTTGCCCAAACATCTGGACGAAAAAGTTGCACGCCTGCATCTGGATCGCATTGGTGTGAAGCTGACCGAGCTGTCCAAAGAACAGGCCGATTACATCGGTGTCACACCTGTTGGCCCATTCAAGCCAGAACATTATCGTTATTAATAAATTGAATTGCTTTAACGCTTAAAAGGCGCCCGCGATTTGCGAGGCGCCTTTTGTATTTTGAGTGGACAATTCGTACGCTGGCACAGTTACGAACCGGTGCATCAAGGGCAAGCTGAGCAGCAGATATAGATATGGCGTGCTGATCGAAATATTTGTCACTGCGAAATACGCAATTGCGGCAATCAAAAACAAGCGAGCCTTTGCGATTAATATATACGCAGCGATAAGTGGAAAACTTGTAACCCCAAAGACATAAATCATTACCGTTGCAAGGCTGGATAGTCGTTCGATTTCTGTGTCTGCTGTTGCCGATAGAAATTCGAAATTTACATCTATGTCACCAGGTGTGGGGAATGCGTGGGGTAAGAAACCTGATTGCCAAGCGCTGGCAATCGGAGCCAAGGCGCGCGCAATTCGGTTTGAAAAACTTTGGTCCTGCCAAATTAAATCGAAATCACGTGATACATCGCGCAACAACACGCCCATGCGTGTGTCTGTTTGAATAATCGCAAAATAAAAAACAGCTACGCCCAACAGGGTAATCGCCACAATATGGATTTGATCTTGGCGCAAATTTGCCAATACCAAGATCACCACAAGCGGTGCAATTGCGGTTAATGACCCCGAAGCAAGTGCCAGTAAACACGACAATATCACCCAGAAATATGACTGATGAAAATGCAGCAACGCAACGACAAAAGCCAAAGCAATCAAGCCAAGATACGAGGGTTCAGACGTAAACGATGTCATCCCACGCGCAAAGCTGCTGCGCTGGTTGGAAACAATATTGTGAAGCGTGTTTGGGACGATGATTTCCAAACACAAACCAATCAGATAAATGATGATGGCACATTTGATAGCCCACAGAAACGAGCCACGATCCTGTCGGGCAAAGAATGCGATCGCAATTGGAAATGTAAACAATGCCAAGGTGTTTACCCCTGCACCAAGCGCGATACCTGCACCGCCAGTGATTATCGCAACGAAGAGCACGCTACCAGAAAACGGCATTACCCCGTCATCCAAAATTTTAAACGCGATATACCCCGCCAATGCGATATAAAAATGTGGCTGAATATCCGAACCAAGCGGACTTGTTTGAATATAGGGTAGTAACGCGGCAAGAATTACAAATCGTGCAAACATCTATGGATTTTGTTGATGGGTTTCGCTTGCGGCCATCAAATCCAATTCGTCCTGAACGCTGAACCGGGGTGTCCAATCACAATTGTCACGCAAATATTGATCATTAATGCGAAGATCATCACAAAGACGCTGCACTGCCTTTCCAATAATCGGAAGTTTTGCAGCAATCTGAAACACTGGCCTTGGAACATTGATCAATCGCGGCGCAACCCCATAGGCATTTGCGATTTTTTTAACAAGATCGGGTGTTGAAACAGGTTCACGATCACAGACCAGAACAGGATTGTGCCACTGTTTAGTATTCAACGCCAAGGCAACAAGCACATCGCAAAAATTTCGCAGACCAATCATATCGCGCATGTTGGTTATGGTGCCAAATGGCAATGGCCTTTGCGATTTAATGTGGTCCACCAATTGGCGAAATTTGCCACCCACGTTTTGCCCGTAAATAATCGGAGGCCGCACGATTATCAATTGAATACCTAGCTGTTTTGCACGGGCGCGCAGCGCAGTTTCAGCGTTGTATTTCGACGTTGCATATGCGCTTGCAGGGTTTGGTTTATCATCCCATGAAAATGGCGATTGACCTGATGTAATGCCATTGATCCCAAGTGTTGAAACAAAGATCATTTTTTGACCGCCCGCAATGGCAAACCCGTTCAGCGCAGACACCGCCGCCGCACAGTTTGCAATATTATATTCATCGTCAGAGTATGATTGTGTTTGGTTACCAAATGGTAAATAGGCCGCTAAGTGAATGTAAACCTGCGCACCCTTTAGGGCATGATGCCAATCGGCATCGGTGCAATTCATCAAATCTGGGCATTGCCGTTCTCCATCTGCGCCAACGCGCGACAACGCAAGTGGTGTCGCGTCTTTGTGTTGTTCCAATGCTTGTGAAAGCCCAATTCCAACCATGCCGTTTGCACCAGAAAATGCGATTGGAACGGAATTGCTCATTTGTCAGAGAACGCGTTTATCGTCGGGGCTTTGGTGCGCACAAAAGTTGAAAAAATGATTTGAAGATCTAACAGAGCATCGCGGCGTTGAATATATTCTTGATCAGCGATGGCCAGTTTTTCATGCGTTGACATATCAATGCCATTGACCTGTGCCAGACCGGTTATGCCAGGTGCCACATCAAATATGTGATTTTCGCGTCGCACCGCCGCCAATGTATTTTGGCTCGGCAATCCGGGGCGCGGCCCAACCAATGACATTTCGCCGCGAATAACATTTCCAAGCTGGGGTATTTCATCAAATTTGGTTCGCCGCAACACCTTGCCAATTTTGGTGATATTCTCACCACCAACAACATGGGTTGGATGATCACCCGTTCCCACATACATCGTACGAATTTTATAGAGCGAAAACGGTTTTTCATTTTTGCCCAAACGCGTTTGACGAAAAATCGGAGCACCACGCGATTCCAATGAAACCGCGATGCAAATCAAAACAATGATTGGTAAAGCGATCAAAAACAGCGGCACGGATACCGCCAAATCAAAAACACGCTTTTTCACTCAATTCACCTCTCGCTGGTCGGGCAGATTATTAGCATTGTTTTGACTGCCAAAGGTAATATAGGCGTTAATTTCTGAATGTAAAATACTGATAAATTCAACACAAAAAATCCGTGGGTCAGGCTCATAAAAACCGTGGCTGGTGATATGATTTTGTTGCCCGTTTTGCGTCATTCAAACCTGTATGCGTCTTTTGTAAGTGACGGTTTTAACTTTTGCTGAATTGAACACGCATGTTCCAAATTCGGGGAATTACAAAAAACTTCCGCTCAAATTTTATGCAAAATACATGCCCGACGAATGTCCGCCATTTGTCCCACGCGTGCCACACGGATGTCATACACTGAGATTCGCATAAAAAAACGGCGCAAATTTTGCGCCGCTTCTTGTCCGTCATCCTGAAAAAATGCGTTATGTGCGCACGAGTTTTTCATAGGATTCTGCGATGTCACGCGCCATTGCGCCGACTTCAAAATTGTAATCACCGATTTGCCCAACAGGGGTGACTTCGGCGGCTGTCCCTGTCAGCCAGCATTGTTCAAACCCTTCTAATTCTTCGGGCATGATGTGGCGCACATGGGTTTTGATGCCTTTTTCTTTCAGCATATCAATCACCGTTTGGCGCGTTAATCCGTTCAGGAAACAATCGGGGTCAGGCGTGTGGACCTCGCCGTTTTTCACAAAGAAAAGGTTTGCACCCGTTGCCTCTGCGACGTAACCGCGATGATCGAACATCATGGCATCAGAACAACCCTTTGCCTCGGCCTGATGTTTGGCCATGGTACAGATCATATAAAGGCCGGAAGCCTTTGCAAAACAAGGAATTGTTTCGGGGCTTGGGCGTTTCCATTTGGAAATATCCAGCTTCGCACCCTTCATTTTTGCATCACCATAATATGCGCCCCATTCCCACGCGGCCACGGCCATGCGCACAGGGTTTGCTTGGGATGCGACACCCATATCGTTACCTGATCCACGCCAGGCCAAAACGCGCACATATGCATCGGTTAAACCATTGGCCTGCATCACTTCGTATTTTGCGGCTTCGATTTCATCAACAGTGTATGGAATTGGCACATCAATATATTCGCCAGATTTCAACAGGCGTTCGGAATGAAGACGGCTTTTAAAGATTTTACCGTTATACGCACGTTCACCCTCAAACACAGATGATGCATAGTGCATCGCATGGGTCAGCAAGTGCACATTTGCATCGCGCCAATTCACCAGTTTTCCGTCCATCCAAATTTTACCGTCACGATCATCATAAGCACCGGCCATGGTATCCTCCTAACAAGATAACTTTATAAATATTTCGCAATTAGGGCCGCTTCGGTCATAATATTGCGCAAAATCAAGAATCAGCTAGCATTTGATTCTTGGAATGTCAACAATACTGACATAAAGTGATGAAAAACAGGGCAGGATGAAAACGATGCAAGATGGCAATGTTACCAGCGGCAACCACGGCGAGGATCTTTTGTTCCTTACGGATGATAATCTGTTGCAGGGGATCGAGCTGATGTTTTTCGCATACAAGGGTTTTACATCCGATCCTGATCGAATTTTACAAAATTATACTTATGGTCGCGCACATCATCGTGCGGTACATTTTATTAACCGCAAGCGCGGTATCACCGTGAATAATTTGCTGGATATTTTGGGCGTCACGAAACAGTCATTGAACAGGGTCTTGCGCCAACTCGTAGATGATGGTCTGGTAGAAAGCCGTGTTGGTACAAACGATCGACGCCAACGTAATTTATACCTGACCCAAAAGGGTAAGGATTTGGAACAAGAATTGTCCGATGCGCAGCGCGTGCGTATGCGTGCGGCATTTCGTGATGCTGGCCCTGATGCGGTGCGCGGGTTTCGCGCTGTGTTGGAAAATATGATAGACCCTGAAATGCGCAAACGTGTGCAAGGTTTGAAAGGATAATGATGGATCAACCAGATGCACATATTTTGATTGTTGACGATGACGAACGCATTCGTGGGTTATTGCAAAAATTCTTGGCGCGACATGGATATTGGGTCAGTGCGGCGCGCGACGCAGCACATGCGCGTCGATTACTGGAAGGGTTGGAATTTGATCTGATCGTGATGGATGTCATGATGCCAGGCGAGGATGGTGTAACCCTGACGCGAAGCCTGCGCGAAACGCTGACCACTCCAATTTTGTTGCTGACTGCCAAAGGTGAAACAAGTGAACGGATCATGGGATTGGAAGCAGGGGCAGATGATTATTTGACCAAACCGTTTGAACCCAAGGAATTGGTGTTACGGATCAACGCAATCTTGCGCCGAATGCCCGCAGATGAACAACGCGATGAACCGCCAAAGACGCTTCATATGGGTGAAATTCGTTATGATATTTCGCGCGGTGAATTGTGGCAGGGTGAAACGCTTGTACGCCTGACTGCAACAGAGGGTGCGTTAATGCGGATTTTTTCCGCTATGCCTCACAGCCCTGTCAGCCGCAACAAATTGGTCGAAGATTTGGCGCGCGATGGCGTCACCAGCCAAGAGCGCGCGGTGGACGTACAAATCACACGTCTGCGCCGTAAAATAGAGGCCGATCCAAAAGCGCCGCGATATCTGCAAACCGTGCGTGGGGCCGGTTATATGCTAGCACCCGATTAAATCATGACAACGGCATTGATCACCCATCCTGATGGATTGAAACATGAAACGCCACAGGGTCATCCCGAACAGGTGGCGCGGTTGCAAGCGATTTTTGATACGCTGGGTGCGGCAGAATTTGATGGGCTGTTGCGATGTGACGCTGAAATGGGAACGGATGAACAGGTGTTGTTGGCGCATCCTTCCACGCATTTGAATGCGATCAAATCTGCGTCGCCACAAACAGGTACGATTTCGCTTGATGCGGATACGCATATGTCCGCGGGAAGCTTGACCGCCGCCATGCGCGGTGTCGGTGGGATTTGCCAAGCTGTGGATATGGTCATGTCAGGTGATGCTGGCAATGCATTTTGCGCCATGCGCCCACCAGGGCACCATGCAGAAAAAACAACGCCAATGGGGTTTTGCTTATTTGGCAATGTTGCAATTGGCGCAAAATATGCGTTGGAAAACTACGGCTTGAAGCGCGTGGCAATTGTCGATTTTGATGTGCATCACGGCAATGGCACACAGGATTTGATCTGGGATGACGAACGCATTTTGTTTGTATCAACCCATCAAATGCCGCTCTACCCCGGTACGGGTTATGCCCATGAAACAGGTGCGCATGGAAATGTGCTGAATATTCCAATTGATACGGGTGCAACGGGTGCGGCGCTTCTTGGGGCAATGAACGATCAGATATTGCCTGCATTGATCGCGCATCAACCAGAAATCTTGTTCATTTCGGCTGGGTTTGATGCGCATCGCGATGATCCATTGGCGGGTTTAAACTTTGAAACAGAAGACTTTGCCATTGCAACGGGAAGCCTGTGTGATTTTGCACGCGATCACTGTTCGGGTCGCCTTGTATCAACATTGGAAGGCGGGTATGATCTGCGCGCATTGGCACAGTCTTGTGCCGCACATATTCGTGTTTTGATGGAGTACAGTAAATGACACAAACACCCGTCGCAGAAATGTCGTTTGAACAGGCGATGCAAGAACTGGAAACATTGGTGACACAGCTTGAAGGCAGCCAAGTCGCACTGGACGATTCTATCAAACTGTATGAACGCGGTGCGGAATTGAAAAAACATTGTGAAGAAAAACTTAAATCCGCCGAGGAAAAAGTCGCAAAAATCACCTTTGGTGCGGATGGTAAACCAAACGGCCTTACCGCCGCGGACGAGTAATCAACGTGTCAGAAGAATTCATCGCCAAGTTAAAAGAAACCGCGCAACAAGTTGAATTGGAATTGGATCGTATCCTGCCAACGCCTGATGGCAATCCATTGGGTGAACCCATGCGCCATGCGGTTTTGAATGGTGGTAAACGATTGCGTGCCTATTTGGTGATGGAAAGTGCCAAAATGTTTGGCGTGGATAATAAAAAGGCGGTCGCCGTCGCATCTGCGATTGAATGCATGCATGCCTATTCATTGGTGCATGATGATTTGCCCTGTATGGATGATGATGATCTGCGCCGTGGACAACCCACCGTTCACGTGAAATGGGATCAGGCAACCGCCGTTTTGGTGGGCGATGCATTACAAACATTCGCATTTGAAATTCTGGGTGGTTTGAACACCAGCGCCGAGGTGCGCGTAACCTTGATGACTACCTTGGCCAAGGCCGCAGGCGCAAATGGCATGGTCTTGGGACAGGTTCAGGACATCGCCGCAGAAACCGCACGTAAAAAATTGAACCTTGAGCAAATTGCACAATTGCAAGCCAATAAAACCGGTGCATTGATCGAATGGTCGGCCACCGCGGGTGCGATGATCGGGCGCCAATATATTGGCCCGTTGGTTGAATATGCTGCCGCATTGGGGCAGGCATTTCAAATTGTTGATGATATTTTGGATGTTGAGGGTGATGCAAGCACCGCAGGCAAGCGATTGAAAAAAGACGCCGCCGCGGGCAAAGCCACGTTCGTGTCACTGTTGGGGCTGGACGGCGCCAAATCCCGCGCCGCCGAATTGATTGAAACGGCGAACGGTGCACTTGCCCCATATGGTGCATCTGCAGATCCGCTGCGTCACGTCGCCCAATTCGTTTTACATCGCGACATGTGATAGTATCCGCAAAACCAAAGGTAACCGTATGACCGCAAACGGATTGAATACACCTCTGCTTGATCAGGTGAATACGCCCGAAGACATGAAAAAGTTTTCGGACGCACAGCTGCGCCAATTGGCAGATGAATTGCGCCAAGAAACCATTTCTGTTGTGTCGCAAACAGGTGGGCATTTGGGCGCTGGGCTGGGGGTGGTTGAATTAACCACGGCAATTCATGCGGTGTTTGATACGCCCAAGGATCGATTGATCTGGGATGTTAGCCATCAATGCTATCCTCATAAAATTCTGACAGGGCGACGTGATCTGATGTTAACCTTGCGTCAGGCCGGCGGGCTATCAGGTTTTACAAAACGCAGCGAAAGCGCGTTTGATCCATTTGGCGCGGCGCATAGTTCAACATCAATTTCCGCAGCACTTGGGTTTTCGGTGGCGCGTGATTTGGGCGGTGCGCCTGAACATGGGTTGGGTGATGCGATTGCTGTAATTGGTGATGGTGCACTATCCGCTGGCATGGCCTATGAGGCGATGAATAACGCGGGGCATTTGGGCAAACGTTTGATCGTGATTTTGAACGATAATGAAATGTCGATTGCGCCACCCGTTGGGGCGATGTCGTCCTATTTGTCTAAACTATATGCTGGTGAACCGTTTCAAGAATTGAAAGCGGCGGCCAAAGGTGCGGTTTCACTGTTGCCCCATCCATTCCAAGATGGTGCCAAACGTGCCAAAGATATGTTGAAACACATGACCGTTGGCGGCACGTTGTTTGAACAGCTTGGCTTTTCTTATGTTGGGCCGATTGATGGGCATGACATGGATCAGCTGTTGAATGTCTTGCGAACGGTCAAAGACCGCGCAACTGGCCCGATGTTGATCCATGCAATAACGCAAAAGGGCAAGGGTTACGCCCCTGCCGAAGCATCGGATGATAAATATCACGGTGTCGCAAAATTTGATGTGATTTCTGGCAAACAGAAAAAAACACCATCGAATGCGCCAAGCTACACCAAAGTGTTTGCGCAAAGTTTGATTAAACACGCCGAACAAGACGACAAGGTCGTCGCGGTTACCGCCGCGATGCCCGATGGAACAGGCCTAGATTTATTCGCTGAACGGTTTCCTTCGCGCACTTTTGATGTGGGCATTGCCGAACAACATGCGGTGACGTTTTGTGCGGGCATGGCCGCGGGCGGATTGAAACCTGTTTGCGCATTATATTCCACATTTTTGCAACGTGGTTACGATCAGGTTGTGCATGATGTGGCGCTGCAACGTTTGCCCGTGCGTTTTGCAATTGATCGCGCTGGATTGGTGGGTGCCGATGGTGCAACCCATGCGGGCAGCTTTGATATTGCATTCCTTGCCAACCTGCCCGATATGGTGGTGATGGCCGCCGCGGACGAGGCGGAATTGGTGCATATGGTGGCAACATCCCTGTCAATCAATGATCGCCCATCGGCGTTTCGTTTCCCACGCGGTGCCGGTGTTGGTATCGATTTACCTGAAACGGGTGAAGTTTTGGAAATCGGCAAAGGCCGCATTGTGCAGTCGGGTGCACGCGTTGCAATCCTGTCCTTTGGTGCACGTCTGCAAGAGGTGCAAAAAGCGGCGGAAAAATTGGAATCACGCGGGCTTCGCCCCACCATTGCCGATGCACGTTTTGCCAAACCATTGGACCGCGATATGATTTTGGATTTGGCTGCAAACCACGAAGCCTTGATCACAATCGAAGAAGGTTCCGTTGGCGGATTTGGCAGCCATGTCATGCAATTTTTGGCGGATGAGGGCGCATTGGATCGCGGGCTGAAAATCCGATCCATGGTTTTTCCAGATACGTTTATCGACCAAGATACGCCCGAAAAAATGTATGCATCCGCTGGCATGTGCGCCCCGCAAATCGAAACCAAAGTGTTGGAAACGCTTGGCATCAGCCAAATCGCCAAACGCGGGTGACGCAGGGTTTGTCTTTCTTTTGAATCGCGAATGAATAGCATTTGCGCAAAAAAGGGGAGAGATCTTGGAAAAGAGTAAATTTGTCATCAGCTATCGCTGGATCATTTTCGCGCTTGCTGGGTTTTATTTCTTGATTGCATTTGACGATGCCATTCCATCCGAATTTGGCTGGCAATATCGGTTTTTAACCGAATGGGCACTGGTGATGAGCCTGATTTCAGCCGCGTTTATGTTGCGTCGCTCTCTTGAGCAAACCACAAAACGTCACGATGTTTGGGCATCGGCAACGGTTGTTCTGAACATCATGGTGGTGTTTTTGTATTGGAAAATTTATTTCGAAGACCCAAGCCAGTTTTATGTCGATGGTGTGCGTACAATTCCACTTTGGAAAGAATACTATCTGCATCTCTTGGGGCCAATTTTGCAATGGATTGATGCGTTCTTTATCCTCGGCGCATTTCGCCCGTTGAAACGAATTTTGGCATTATCTGTGACTGTAAATATTTTGTATATCGCATGGATCGAATGGATTGTTTCGCCGATGAACGCGGAACCTGCGGGCAGTGTTACATCTGGTCTGCCATATCGGTTTTTAAACGATATGGAATTGGCGGATCGCATGGGATTTTATGTAACCAACACGATTTCTGCGATTGTGTTGGTTGGTCTTTGCTGGTTGATTGCCAAAGGTCTGTATCGCATCAGGAACGTGTAAACTGGGCCACCAATTCCACATGCGATGACCAGCGGAATTGATCCACCACTTGCACCCAATCCAATCGAAACCCAGCGCGGCACAATAATTTTGCGTCGCGTGAAAATGTGGCGGGATTACACGAAACGAATGCCACATGGTTGATGTTTGATTTCGCCAATTCTTGGGTTTGCGAAAGTGCACCCGCACGTGGAGGATCAATGATTGCGGCGTCAAACTTGTTCAATTCGTCTGGTAAATAGGGGCGCGCATATAAATCACGCACCTCTGAAGTGACGGTTTTTAAACCCGCCGCGCCGCGCCATCCAGCATCTAAAGCGTGGATCATGCTGGCAGAACCTTCGACGGCGTGAACCTCTGCGATTTTTGCGGCGTTGAGCGCGAATGTGCCACAACCAGAAAACAAATCAATAACCCGTTTTGCGGGGCCAATTGCCAAAAGCGCGGCATCCACCAGTGTTTTTTCACCGTGATGAGTTGCCTGTAAAAACGCATCACTGGGCGGGATCACTGTGGCAGCGCCAAATGTTTGTACGGGTGGTGCGGATTGTACCACGACCTCGCCATTCCATGTGATACGGGCAAAGCCGTGGGTGTCAGCGATGCCGCCCAATGCGGCAGATTGTTCAACGGTTAAATCTTTGCCCTCGGTTACATCAATGTCCAACCCGTTTTTGGTGTTGGTTGTGGCAATGCGTAATGGGATTTTACGCGACGCACCAATCATCACCAATTCTTTCATGCCCGCAAATCCAGCCAGCAATGCAGGTTCGACCAAATGGCATTCGGTTATTTCAATTAATGTGTCTGAACCCCGCGCATAAAAACCGATCATTGCCCCCTTTTTCCCGCGCCGACCTGTGAATGTCGCGCGGCGGCGACTGGCGGTGGGGGAGGTTGCGATGGGGCGAAAATCTGGTGATAAGCCTTCTAATTCCAGAACGGTTTGCACTTGTTGCTGTTTCCATTTTGCGACGAATGCATCACTGGCATGTTGCAACGCACAGCCACCACAGGTTTTGAAGTGGCGACAGGGGGCTTTGACGCGTGTTTCAACGGGTTCCAATATGCGCGCTTTGGCAATTTCATCGCCGTCAATTTCACCTTCGACCAATTCACCGGGCAGGCTGTATGGTACAAAAATGTCCATACCATGCAGGCTGGAAACACCGTTTCCTTGGTGGCCAAGTTTTTCAATGCGCAAAGTCTGTACCATGTTCAGCCCAATATTAACAAAATTGTTGCCGCCAAAAGCACGGCCATGACGATGCGAAATACAAACCACGCTTCGTCGGTTTTCAACAGGCGCGATAAAAGATCGCCCGAATATGTCCAGAATAAACACACACCCAGATTGATCCCCGAAAATGCCAAGCCAAGAGTGATTGCCTGTGAATTGGGTGCCAGATGGGTGACGTATGCCGCCCCTGCGATGGCAACCGCCCAAACCTTGGGGTTGACCCATTGGAACAAAACCGCCTGCGCAAAGGTAAATGGTTTTTCGGATTCAGGTGTGTGATGTTTGGCGCTGCGCAACAACGCAAAGGCCATCCACAAGATCCAGCCAGATGCGATGAGTTTCAGTGCAAATTCCAATTGCGGCGCCGCTTGCAAAATTGTGCCCAAGCCAAGCCCCGTGACGCCACCAATTATGCCAACACCCAACACCACACCAAACAGATGCGGCAAGGTTTTGCGCATCCCAAAATTTGCACCCGATGCGGTAAGCATGATCACATTTGGCCCTGGGCTAAACAAACCCAAAAAGATGAATATGAATAGCGCGGTCATGATCCAAGCTTTGCCTTGGCGATCAAAATGACCGAAAACACCAACAGTGCCGCCATTGTGTAATTGAAAATATTCACACGTGTATCATTGGTTAACCAGCGTTGCATGGCGGTGCCAAATAATGTCCACCCGCTTGCTGATGTGAAACCAACAAACACAAAAACGCTGGCGATTGTGAATGCGCTGATCAATGAGTTTTGGGGTGCGATAAATTGGCTGGTGATGCTAATCGCCATGACCCAACCTTTGGGGTTGATCCATTGAAATGCTGCGCTTTGAAAAAACGTGAATGGTTTATCTGCGGATTTGGTTGGATCAGGTTTGCCCGCGGTTGCGACTTTGTACGCAAACCACAATAAAACGATAATACCAATGGCACGCAGACCTTCGCGCAACACCGCGCTTTGCTGAAACAACGCGCCCAACCCAAAAGCGATGCAAAACACCATGAACGGGAAACCGATACCAATACCCGCGATATGAGGCATGGTTTTTGCAAATCCAAATCGTGCAGCGGAATTTGCAACCAATGTATTGTTGGGCCCAGGTGTCCAGCCCGCAACCATTGCGATGGTGAATAATGATACCAATGATTCAAAGCTCATTTAACAATTCCTGTTTGGTCATTGTGAATTGCGACTGAATCCATCTGCTTTCCAATTTGCGAAGCGCATTGCCTAATGATTTCCCTTGAAGTTGATCTGATAAATCAACGGATTTCACAGGAAATTCCACCCCATCGGCCAAGGCAATATTGTTAGACAAATCAGAGGGCGGTGTGGTTTCCAAAGACGCTGCAAGAATAAGTGCAGCATAATACGCAAGATTGGCGCCATAGCGGTATGCGGCCACATGTGCAGGCGGATTATCATCCAACAACTTTACCAAGTTAACGCGCAGGTTTTCATCTTTGCGCGCAAGACGCAAATCTTGGGGTTCGCGCGTTAAACACACCAGCCGCGCAATCCAATTTGGGGCAACGTCAAACTGTTGTTCCAAATGCACGAATGGCGCCAAAAATTGATGCTGTGCCCCCAAAAGCGTTTGCGCCAAAATGCCAGTTTGCGCCATTGCGCCAATCACAGGTGCGGGATTTGCTGCGCTGAGCAATTTTGAAACTTCGCTACCAACGCGTTCGCGAGACAGGGTTTTCAATCCATCCATTCCACGTGCGCACGCAGCCAACCCATCAGCATCAATTCCGTTTTGGGTATCGCCATACCATGCGGTGAATCGGAAAAATCGCAAAATGCGTAGATAATCCTCTGCGATGCGTTGATTAGGGTCGTCAATAAATCGCACACGGCGTGCCAGTAAATCTGGCAATCCATCAAGAGGGTCGAAAATTTTTCCAAACCGATCTGCATAGATTGCATTCATTGTAAAATCGCGCCGCTTTGCATCGTCGATAATGTTGTCGGCAAATGCGATTGTTGCACGACGCCCATCGGTTGCGATGTCTTTGCGAAACGTGGTGATTTCGTATGCATCCCCTGCAATCACAATGGTGACGGTGCCATGATCTATCCCTGTTGGGATGGATTTCATCCCCGCGTGCTTGGCAATTTTCATGACCGTTTCGGGATGGGCATTTGTGGAAATATCGATGTCGGTTGCAGATTCCTTCAACAATGCATTGCGCACACAGCCACCAACAAAATAGGCTTCATACCCCGCATCGTTTAACAGCGACATCACGGCCTGTGTGTTATCATGTTGCAACCATTCGGATTCAATTTGCATCGGATTGCTCCATCACATGGGCCAACATCCGCAACATTCGCGCCGTTGCACCCCAAATGTAATAGGGGCCGTATGGAACCGTAAAATATTTTCGATCTTGTCCGTTCCAACGACGCCCTTGAATTTGAAAGCTGTTGGTATCAAGCAAATGTTTCAATGGAACCGTGAATATTTCAGCAACTTCGCCGATTTCTCGGCGGGGTTCAAATGGATCAGTGATCAGCCCAACATAAGGCGTAACCATAAACGAGGTGATGGTTTGATGTTGTGGCAACGCGCCGAGAATTTCAACGGACCCAAGGGGTAGGCCGATTTCTTCGTTCGCTTCGCGCAAGGCGGCATTTAACGTGGTGCCGTCGGATTTATCCACTTTGCCGCCTGGAAATGCAATTTGTCCCGGGTGATGTTTGAGCGCGGATGACCGTTTGGTCAATATCACCGACCAGCCATCATTTTCGCGTTGGATGGGAACCAGAACAGCGGCATCGCGCAGCTTGGGATTTGATGGGCGCAATTCTGGATGTAAATCAAAATCAGTAGTCAACGCGATTGGCGCAGCTTTTCCCAAAGCAGCGCGCAATTTCATTTCGGTTGTTTGCAAGTGATCCATTACCCAAAATTCATGGCGCAGCGTTGCGCCGCACGCAAGCCTGAATCGTTACTTTTTGGTTGCTTCGAACCCCAAAGTTTCTGGGTCCAACTCATAATGCGCGCCGCAAAACTGACAATCGGCTGTGACCACACCGTCATCCGTTGTCATCGTTTTGATGTCTTTCGCGGAATAGATCGACATGGCCTGCACGACCTTTTCAGAACCACAGGTACAGCCGAATTTCACCCGCTGTGGATCAAAAACACGTGGTTTTTCTTCGTGAAACAAACGGTGCAACAAGGTAGGTGGTGAAACCAAGGGCCCCACCAATTCAGTTTCTTCAACCGTGTCCAGCAAAATATTAATACGGTTCCAATTGTCCGAGGCATCATCACTCAACAAATCTTTTGCAGATGTCAGGTCGTCTTGTCCGCTTGGATCTTGGTCTGGTTTCGCCATCAAGGGTGATGCATCGGGAATGTGTTGCACCATTACCCCACCTGCACGCCATGCGTTGCCTTCATCGGCGGTTGTTGATTGGCCAACTGTGATTTCAAATCGTGTAGGGAGCTGTTCAGATTGTGCGAAATATGTTTCTGCACATTTGGTGAGCGACCCACCTGTTAACGGTGTGATGCCCTGAAACGGAGCCATATCAGAACCCTGATCAATCAAAACCGCAAACATGCCCGATCCAATTTTTTCGAACGGTGTCGCATTTGTTTCGTCCAATCGATCTTGGTCAAAACTAGCATATGCGCGAATTTTTGCAGGCTCGCCTTCGGCTGTTGGGCCATAATAATCAGTTGCGATAATACGAATTGGACCATCGCCACGAATTTGCAACGACAGTTTCCAACGCAATTTTATTGTTTGCCCGATGAGCGCAGTTAAGGTCGCGGCCTCTGCCACCAAAGATGCGACCTCTAACGGATAGTCGTGTTGGCGCAAGACATCCTCTAACACTGAATCCAACCGTGCGATACGCCCACGAATGTTGGCATCATCCAATTGAAAAGGTAAAACCAGTTCATCCCAGTTTTCAATTTTGTCCATCAAATCCATACGACTCATCCTTTGGGTTTCGGGTCAGATAGTGGTTCTTTGCGCAAAGCGCAATTCTCTGCTGTGTTTTTCAAGAAAACTTGATATGCGAAACATATGAGACGTTATGGTGAACCAAAAATTCCAGGAATTGAATATGTGACCCGACCGGGCGCATATGGGATATTGATCCGTGATGATGATGTATTGTTGACCCATCAAGCAAAACCGTTTTCTGAAATTCAGTTACCCGGCGGTGGTATTGATCCTGGTGAAACCGCGGTGCAAGCATTGCATCGTGAAGTGATCGAGGAAACCGGTTGGCGCATTGATGTGTTTCGCCGTTTGGGCGCGTATCAACGTTACACTTTCATGCCCGATTACGATATTTGGGCGCGTAAAGTTTGCCATATTTACTTGTGCCGCCCTAGCCGCCAAATTTGCGAACCGATTGAGCCACATCACAGTTCGATATGGATTCATCGCAATGATGCCGCAAATATGCTGAGCAATACGGGCGATGCCGATTTTGTTCAACAATTGTTGCGCCGATTTTAACCCTAGGGTGATTGAGCGGATATAATCCGAAGCTCGGCACGAGGGTTCTTTCGCTGATATGCTCGCAATAACGCATCGAATCCTGTGACATTTGCAATCATTAGCCCATTTTCATTTTGCGTTTGATCGATATTTGGATCAAGCGGAGATACATCAAAGACGCATCCAATTTTTTCAATATCACCTTTGGTTTCAAATATAATTTGAACTGGTGAATTTTTAGCCGGAATGAAGAGTTCTGCTGACGGAATCATACGTGCGGTTTGCCCCGATTTTATTGGGAAAATCTGCGTAATTTCCCCCTGATTTTGCTGATGATAACAAATCAAATATCCGGTCGTGTGGGAATTTGCACGCACAGCAAATGCACCACCACGCTTGTTTTGTGAATGACCTTTTTTCAGGAATAGATATTGAACAGTTTGCACTTTTTCCTTGGTCGTGGTTTTCGTGTTGGGCGAAATTTTTCCAAGTTTCCCAACTCCCGCCTCTGCTAAAGTTGGGTAACCTTCTGCGCGTTCCTTCAGGCGCTCGAACAAATCGAAATCAACTTCGCCAGTTGCGATTAATTTTTGATCCGCTTGGAATTTGGAAACAGCAATGCGCGTTTTGCGATCCAACATGCCAGTGTTTTTACCAGCATAATATCCAAGGCGCCGTAGATAATCTTGAACTTGGTTCATTAATACAGGGCGGGGTTTGGCGTGAAATCCCGATTCATGCAGGTTCGTTCGTTTTTGATGTGTTGTGCGCAAATTTAAGCAATCCCAATAGGGAACCTTTGCATGCCGGCCCAACAATTCCAACACGCCCAATTCGATCAAGTTTCGCACGGCTTGCCCTTGGCTTTCGATGCGGTTCATTTGTATGGACACATCAAAACCTGTTAGCTTGATTAACCCGCTCGCGCCTGCACCATAACCCCGCCCTGTGACCACCATTGAATTGGACACTGACGCACCTGGAATGACGCGCCGTGAGGGGTATGCAACCAAATGCAAATCTACGGTCACAACTGATAATGTTTTACTGTTCCCGCCATTTGATTTGCGCAAATTTCCACCATTGATCGTCGGCGGGTTTGGCGCGTTTAAAAGATCAATCGATCCCGATACAGAATCGTTTAAGACCGCCTTGTCCAATTGTGAAATCGACCCGCGGATATAATATTGCGGGTCTAGCGCAAGTTTTTCTTTTTTGTATTCATGTGTGCGGATGGCAAGCTGTCCGCCATCCTTTTCCAAAGATTGATCGACAAAAACATACGCTTGGCTTTTTAAATTCATATGATTGATTGCGTTGACCAGCATATCATCTGCGCCGACCTTTATTCCTCCGGTGAGGTCAGGAATACCCGATGATGAAACCAAGATTGATCGTCGCTTGGGTGTTGCGAACAGTTGATCCATACAGCGCAGCGATGTTGAAAACGATGTGAAATTTCGCGCGACTGGCGTATTTGGCAGTGCAATTCGCGGGGCAAGCGTGGGTGAAATATTGGCACAAGCAGACAAGATCAGCGCACCGATCAATGTGAAGAGACACCACCGAAACCTTACCTGCAAAATGAACCTTTGAATGCGCAATATCATTTTGTATCCCGTGAAAATTCCAACATGATTGCGGAGACGTCATCACCAAAATTTTCGCCGTGCGCGTGATCTGCCAAATCCCACAAGATATCGTTCAATAACTCGGGCCCATTTGATTTTGCATGGCGCATCAGAATTTTGGACAAACCATCTTCGTCCAACAGCGCACCATCTGGATTTTCGCATTCGGTAAGCCCATCAGAGTGCAATAACAATTTATCATTGGGAACCAATCGATGGTAAAATGTTTCGTAAACCATCCCGTCAATCATACCAATTGGTGGACCACCAGACCCCAAAAAAGTAATGCCATTCGAGGCGTTAAAAATCAGTGGGTGGGGATGCCCCGCTTGCACGATTGCGCATTCACCGTTGCGCAAATTCACATCCGCATAGGCAAGGGTAAAGTACAGCTCCGTTGACATGTCGCGTAGCATAAGTTCATTCAGATGAAGTGCAATTTCTGCGGGTTCTCGGACAAGAAATTCACCCGCATTTGATTTGTAAAATGCGATATTCTGCTCTTTGTTAAATGGGCTAAGGTATCCCGCCAATCGAATGGTTAAAAGCGCGGATGATACACCGTGACCAGACACATCAAGCGAATAGATTCCAATACGATCTTGGTCGATTTTAAAATGTCCGACCAAATCACCACCCACATGACCGCTGGATTTGAAGATGTTGGAAAGTTCCACATTGTCGAGCTGGGTATAATTTTCAGGGATAAGGGATCGTTGAAGCTTTTCTGCCTCTAACAAATCCTTGTTCAATTCGCCGTAAACCCGTTGCAATTCTGCCAGTGCCTCTGTCGTTTTGGCGTTTTGCGCGTGCACCTGTTTTTCCATATCCAAGACACGTTGACCCGCCTGAATACGGGAACGCAATTCGGTTGAATTCACTGGTTTTGACAAAAAATCATCCGCACCGACATCCAACCCTTGGGCAATATCATCTTTTTCAGATTTAGAAGTCAGGAGGATAAAATACCCGTATCGCTCGCGCGGGAGTGCCCTAAACTTTTCACAAAATGCTAAACCAGACATTTCAGGCATGACCCAGTCACTGATCACCAGATCAATGGTTTGTTGAGCACAAATTTCAAGCGCAGATTTTCCTGAATCCGCCTCGAAAATTTCAAATCCCCATTTCTTTAACAGCGCGATCACAAGTTTGCGTTGCATTTTACTGTCATCAACCACCAACACCCGTGTCGGGGTGTTGGATTGGCTTCCAATGTTCAATTCAGTTGCGCTCAATTCCAATGTTGATTCCGCCAAATATAAAATCCTCGTCGCAACCTGCGGCGAATGTTTTAATTTTCAGTGAAGCAACGGAAAATTAAACCACCGCAATGTAACGAAAAATTTAGAGATCATTGCCAAGGTCGAGGAAATTTTATGACCAAGGCAAAAAATGAATCGCAACAAAGAATTCTATTTTTCACAATATGAAAATCGAAAACCTGACCCCCCTGTCCCGCATAATGTTTGGATAGAATTCTTGTGGCAAATAACGGCCGTGGCAGCGGTGACATTGGGTGGCTGGTATTTGTTTTGGCGTTGGACGGAGTCCTTGAATTACGATGCGCTTTGGTTTGCAATTCCGGTGGTGTGCGCGGAAAGCTGTGCGTTTCTTGGGATGGTTTTGTTTTTTAATAACTTGTGGTCAATGCGTGATGTTGCACCGCAGTCTGCACCAATAACATTGAGCGAAGTCATCGTTGATGGGGGTGATCAACCAATTAGTGTTGATATCTTTATCCCAACCTATACCGAAGATCCGGAGTTAACGCGTTATTCCATACAAGACGCAAAAAAGATTACGTATCCTTATGCGATTGATATCAATATTTATGTATTGGATGACGGCAATCGCGCACGAATGCGTAAAATCGCAGCACAAGAAAACGTACATTACATTACGCGAGAATCCAATATTGGATACAAGGCGGGTAATTTGCGCAACGCGTTGGAACATTCATCAGGTGATTTTGTAGTGATTCTTGATTCAGATACCCGGCCATTTCCAACAATTTTAGAAAATACCTTGGGCTATTTTAAAGACAAAGATGTTGCTTGGGTCCAAACCCCGCAGTGGTTTTATGACGTGCCCGAGGGGATCACGCTGGACATTTATCTGGAACAACGCATCGGATTGATTGGGAAATCTGTTGGGCGGTTTGTTCAAATCTTTTTGGGGCCTGTTTCGATTGGAAAAGACCCGTTTGTAAGTGACCCCAAGCTGTTTTATGACGTGATTTTGCGCCGCCGAAATCGTGCGAATGCTTCGTTTTGTTGTGGCGCTGGATCGATCCACCGCCGCGATGCGGTTATGGAGGCAGCGCTCAAGGCTTATGCAACACAGATTCAACAGACTGTGACTGCATATAGTTGCAATGAAACGGATCACAGCATTTCAAACACATTAAAGCGCGAATTTAGCGTTTCGACAGAAATCACACCGTACAAGTTCCATGTATCAGAGGACATTTACACATCAATTATTTTGCAATCAGATACCGAACGAAACTGGAAATCGGTTTTACATCCACATGTCGAAAGCAAAATGTTGTCACCACTGGATATGCATAGCTGGGCCATGCAACGCTATAAATATGCCGGTGGCACATTGGACATTTTGCGCAATGACAATCCGTTGTTTCGATCGGGTATGACATTTCAACAAAAACTGATGTACGCCATGACCTTTTGGTCATATTTGGCACCGCTTTGGAATTGCATTTTTATCGCCGCACCATTGATGGCGTTGTTCACAGGAATTTCGCCGATATCGTCATATTCCAAAGAATTCTTTTTGCACCTTATCCCGTTTTTGGTGATGCATGAATGTGCCAGTGCATTTGGGACTTGGGGGATTGATAATCGCAAAGGGAGAACGCTGAATCTTGCGTTTTTTTCGTTTAATCTTCGCGCGATCTGGGCCGTTTTGTGTGGGCGAGAAATACAATTTCATGTCACGCCAAAACAGCGGCGATCGGGGAATTTTTTATATCTCGTTTGGCCACAAATATGTGTGGTGGTCTTGACGATTATCGCGATGTTTTGGGCGATAACTTTACAAGTTATTAGCCCTGATCCACGCCAAACTGCGGCATTGGTGGTGAATGGTTTTTGGGCCGCGACAAATGCATATGCAATGACAGTTTTGATTGGTGCTGCATTATGGAAACCCAGCAATGATTCATTAATCAGAATCGATGTAAAAAACCGTCGTTGGTTTAGGAGAGCATGATGTCGACAATCGACAACATCATAAAGGCGCGTAGCCATATCGCATTTATTTTCGGTCTATGTATTGCCGCTGCGATTGCCTATTCCGTGGAAACCGGTGTTTCGAAAACGCTACATGGAAGCACTAAATTCGCATTGATCGAAATTAGTGATCGTCAGACTGTTTTGGCGAAACCGGTGACGCTCAACAACGATGATTTGATCATGGCAAAGGCGGCGTGGCGCTATTTTGAACGCAACACTCAGGAAACGGGTTTGGTTAATGCTGCTGATAATTTTCCATCCACGACAATTTGGGATCAGGCATCATATTTATTGGGGCTTATTTCTGCGCATAAAATGGGTGTCGTTTCTGATGCCAAATTTGATGCACGATTGGCATCGGCTTTAACGTCGCTGCGTGAATTGCCGTTATTTGATTCTCAATTACCAAATAAGGTGTATGACACGCGATACTTAACCATGACAAATTACAAAAATGATCCCGTTGCGCGCGGCGTGGGTTGGTCCGCGCTTGATGTGGCGCGAATGATTGTTCCCCTGACATTCATCATGCAAAACTATCCAACCCATGCGAATGACGCGTTCGAAATATTGCAACAATGGGATTTTTCCAAAATGATTGATGGCGGCGTTTTACATGGTGCGCGTGTCACAACCAATAATACCACCGAAATTGTGCAAGAAGGGCGGCTTGGTTACGAAGAATATGCCGCGCGCGCGATTTCTTTGATTGGATTGGATGCGCTTCGCGCCGCAAAATTTGATGACTATTTAAGGTTTGAAAAAGTATCCAAACAGTTGATCGCAGTGGATAGTCGATCATTCGCAGAATTTGACGCACATAACTATGTGGTCAGCGAGCCTTATATTTTAACCGCACTTGAATTCGGGTTTGATAGTGAAAGCCAAGAGTTAGCGCATCGCATTTATTCCGCTCAGGAAAACCGATACAAAGAACATGGAATTTTGACCGCGGTGAGCGAAGATAACATCGATCAGGAACCGTATTTTTTATATAATACCGTTTTTGCAAATGGCGTGGCATGGAATACATTGGCCGAAAATGGTGATCAATTCCAACATCTTCGAACCGTTAGCACAAAGGCGGCGATTGGATGGGATGTATTATATAATACAACTTACACCAATGCGCTGGTGAAACATGTTGATCAAACCAGAGATCAAAACATTGGTTGGTATTCTGGTGTTTACGAAAACGATGGAACGGTAAATAAAATTGCGACCGCAAACACCAATGCGATCATTTTGCAGGCGATTTATTACAAACAATTTGGGCCGCTGTTAACGCAATCGTACTTGAAGCAAGGATCATCATGATAGATTGGGCACAAATTCAACAGTTGGAACAAGATGTTGGTACAGAAGATCTCGCAGAAGTGACGGAGGTTTTTCTTGAGGAGGTTGACCAAGCAATTGATGCACTGCGCGGGGTTGCAAGCTTGCCAAATTCAGACATGGCATCGGCGCTACATTTTCTAAAAGGTAGTGCTGCAAATCTTGGCTTTGTGCAATTTGCGAACCTGTGTTCAGATGGCGAACAATTGGCGAATAACGGTGCCAGTGATGCGGTGAAACTGGAAGAGATCATCGCGACATATGATCAATCAAAGCATCAATTCATAAGCCAAGCATCAAATCATTGTGGATTGGATTTCAAATAATCTGAAACCACACCAATGAATGCGCGTTGTGCTTCTGCATGTACCCAATGACCGGCCCCATCGATGGTGTGGATTTTTGCATTTGGAAAATGATGAAATAATGCTTCGTGGTGTTGAGGCAAAATATACGCAGATAACGCACCGCGAATAAACAAACAGGGTGGCGTAAATTGAGCGTCAATTTTGGGAAACCCAACAATATCATTCATATTTGTTGCGAGTGCGGCAAGGTTCAAAACCCAACTATTTTGGGTTTCACCAATGGTCAGACTTTGCAATAAAAACGCGCGTACCATATCCTCTGAAATGTAATCGGCCATGAATTTATCGGCATCTGAACGTCTGGATATTTGATCCAGCGGAATTGATTGCATGACCTGCACGTTTGAAATTTGCGAGTGGTCATATGTTACCGGTGCAATATCAACGACGATGAGTTTGTTGACCAGCTTGGGATGCTGTAACGCGGTAAGCATCGCCGCTTTTCCGCCCATCGAATGACCAATGATATCAACAGGTGAATCGAGCGTTTGTATGACGGTTGCCAAATCTTCGGCCATGTCAAAATAGGTATGGCTGTCATCCCAAAAACTATCGCCATGATTGCGCATGTCCACGGTGATGACACGACGATCTGCGGACAAGCGTTTTGCAATTGCGCGCCAATTCCGACCAGACCCAAACAGACCATGGACAATTAACAATGTTGGTTTGTCACTGGCTTCGCCAAATTCTTGGAAATGTAACATGTGCCCTCAGATTAAAAACTGTGCCAAAATTTCGTCGTTGGTGATGTCTTGGTAGGTGAAACCTTCATCATCCATACGTTTGCATAACGCATCAAATCCGTCGCTGGAACGCGTTTCGATCCCCAGTAAAACTGATCCAAAATTGCGTGCCGATTTTTTCAGGTATTCAAATCGAGCGATGTCATCATTGGGACCAAGGAGTGCCAAGAAATCTTTGAGTGCACCTGGGCGTTGTGGCATGCGCAAAATGAAATATTTTTTCAATCCCTCAAAACGCAATGCGCGTTCTTTGATATCAGGCAAACGTTCGAAATCAAAATTTCCACCAGAGGCAATGCAAACCACGCGCTTGCCTTTGATTTCATTTTTCAAATCCTTCAACGCATCAATTGCAAGTGCACCAGCAGGTTCCAAAACGATGCCCTCGATATTCAACAACTCTTGAATGCTGGTGCAAAGTCTATCTTCGGGGATTCCCAAAACACGCATAGGATCGATGTGTTGTAGCGTTTCAAAATTTGCATCACCAATGCGTGCCACCGCCGCGCCATCAACAAAATTATCTACACGATCCAGCGTGACAAGTTTTCCGGAGTTCAAAGCGCTGTGTAAACTGCGAGCGCCACAGGGTTCCGCAAACCAAAATTCAGTTTTTGCATTGAGCTGTGAAAAATATTTCACCAATGCAGAGGATAATCCGCCGCCGCCAACTGGTGTGATAATAATATCGGGTGGAATACGTCCTAATTGTTCCAACAATTCCACGCCAACGGATGCCTGTCCTTCGATCACGTCAACGTCGTCAAAGGGTGGCAAAAACTTCGCACCATTTTGTGTCGCGAAATTTTGGGCGGCGATAAGTGTTTCGTCGAAATAGTCGCCCTCCAAAACAATTTCGATTGCGTCACCACCAAATACTTGGGTTTTCAAAATCTTTTGTTTTGGTGTTGTGACGGGCATGAATATTTTGCCTTGAACGCCAAAATGTTTACAGGCAAATGCAACACCCTGTGCGTGATTGCCAGCAGATGCACATGCAAATAATCGCATGTTGGTATCTGTTTCCAGCGCCTTTTGCATCGCGTTCATTGCACCGCGAATTTTATAGCTTCTGACGGGCGACAGATCTTCGCGTTTCAGATATATTTCGGCACCAAATTTATGCGAAAGATACGCATTATTTTGAAGCGGAGTTTGTGCAAACAGGTCGCGCATTACCAGCGTTGCCTGTTCTGCTGCTTTGCAAAAATCATCCATGCTTCTGCTTTTCCCAAACGTCACATGAATGCAAGTGTTATTTGGCTTTATTTGTCGTGCATTGAAATGTACAACAGCGACCAAGAAAAGAGCTGGGGAGTGTCTTTAATGTGGGTTTTGCGTTTTGCGCGGGGGTTTGCCTGTGTTGTGTTGTGGTTGGTTGTTTCGCTTGCGCCCTTAACTGCGCAACCTGAATTGAATCTAAAAATCGCAACGATTGAGCGTAAACCATTCGCGTTCAAAGAAAACGGTGAGTGGACTGGATTTTCGATTCAGCTTTGGCAACAAATTGCGGAAAATTTGGGTGCGAAAACTGAAATCATCGAAACCACATCGTTTTCCGAGATGCTCCAAATGGTCGAAGAGGCCAAGGTCGATCTTGCCGCTGCAAATATTTCAGTGACCGCTGCACGCGAAGAAGTGATGGATTTTTCGCGACCCATTTTTGATTCTGGATTGTTGGTATTGGCAAAATCAGATCAAACGCCATCAGTATTTACCGCATTTATGAACCCTGAATTGTGGATTTGGCTGGTCGGTGCGATTTTGCTTTTCTTGTTTGCGGGCCTGTTGATTGCAATCGCGGAACGCGGGCACGAACATTTCAAGGGTCGCGATAAATTGGACACTTGGCGCGAAGGTATCTGGTGGGCTGTCAGCGTTGTAACCAATGCAAGTTTTACAATTTTCACTCCACATTCCAAAATTGGTCGCGGCATATCCTATGCGTTGATCCTTGCTGGTTTGTTTGTCGTGTCGGCCTTTGTTGCCCAAATCACGGCATCACTTACGGTGGAGGGATTGCGGACGCAAATTTCTGGCATAAACGATATTCGCGACAAACGTGTGGGAACAACACAAGCATCTACATCTTCGCGTTTCTTGACCAATCAAGCGATCAATCATGAAACATTTGTATCGCTGGACGAAATGTTTGACGCATTGCAAGAGGGCAAAGTTGACGCGTTGGTTCATGATGCACCAATTTTAGCCTACTACGCCAAAACGCAGGGAAATGGTGTTTTCCAAACACAGGGCAACGTATTTAATCCTGAAAAATATGGTTTTGCGTTTCCACAACGCTCATCACAAACCGAACGTGTCAATCAGGAAATTTTGCGTTTGAAAGAAACCGGAGCCTACAGCACTTTGGTGCGCAATTGGTTTGGTTCGGACTATCAATAACGCACGGCTTGCCCATCGCAGCGAAACGCAATAAACCGCCAGAAATAGAATCCCTAATCTTTCGGAGCGTTTCGTTATGTCTGCACCTAAAAAAGTTGTTCTTGCCTATTCTGGCGGTCTTGACACATCTATCATTTTGAAGTGGCTGCAAACTGAATATGGCTGTGAGGTTGTCACCTTTACCGCCGATTTGGGACAGGGCGAAGAGCTGGAACCAGCGCGCAAAAAAGCAGAGCTTTTGGGGATCAAACCAGAAAACATTCATATCGAAGATGTGCGCGAAGAATTCGTGCGCGATTTCGTTTTCCCAATGTTCCGCGCGAATGCGGTTTACGAAGGGTTGTATTTGTTGGGCACATCCATTGCGCGCCCATTGATTTCAAAACGTCTCGTTGAAATTGCCGCGGAATGTGGTGCGGATGCGGTGGCACATGGTGCCACAGGCAAGGGAAACGATCAGGTACGGTTTGAATTGTCCGCATATGCGTTGAACCCAGATATCAAGGTTGTTGCACCGTGGCGCGAATGGGATTTGTCATCGCGGACAAAATTGTTGGCATTTGCCGAGGAAAATCAGATTCCGATCGCCAAAGATAAACGCGGCGAAGCACCGTTTTCTGTTGATGCGAACCTGTTGCACACATCTTCAGAAGGCAAAGTTTTGGAAGATCCCGCGGTCGAAGCACCAGATTACGTTTACCAGCGTACAGTGAATCCAGAAGATGCGCCAAATACACCAGAATTTGTTGAGATCACATATGCCAAGGGCGATCCCGTTGCCTTGAATGGCAAAGAATTGACGCCTGCGGAAATGTTGACAGCATTGAACGAATTAGGTGGCAAGCACGGTGTTGGCCGTTTGGATCTGGTTGAAGGTCGCTTTGTCGGTATGAAATCGCGTGGGATTTATGAAACCCCAGGTGGTACAATCATGTTAGAGGCACACCGCGGCATCGAAAGCATCACGCTTGATCGTGGTGCGGCACATCTAAAAGATGAACTTATGCCAAAATATGCCGAGCTGATTTACAACGGTTTCTGGTACAGCCCCGAACGTGAAATGCTGCAAGCATTGATCGATGAGAGCCAAAAATTTGTGAACGGAACAGTGCGCGTGAAATTGTATAAAGGTGCCGTAACCACCGTTGGCCGCTGGTCAGACGACAGTCTTTATTCAGAAGAGCACGTCACATTCGAAGATGACCAAGGTGCATATGATCAAAAAGATGCGGCTGGTTTCATCAAAATCAACGCCTTGCGTTTGCGTCTTTTGGCGATGCGCAACAAACGCAAAAGCTAAATTTTGAATTTGGCCATGTCTTCATAATAGGGCATGGCCTGTTCGCATACCGTGGCCAATTCATCGCTTAATGATGGAAGCGGCCCTTCGACCCCTGCAAAGCCTGTGGAATTATGGACGGCGGGATACCAATGTGGTGCCCAAGGTCCATCGTCTTTGTGTCCACCTTTGGGCCAGGACAGCATGGCAGGTTCAAAATTTAATCCGATCGCGTCGCATAATTTGCGTAACATTTTTTCAGGATTTTCGCGGATATCAAAACTGTCGATCACGACTGGTGGCGTGTCTTGGGTATCACAAAGCTGTTTGAATAATTCGCCCTGTTGGCGAAACCCGATATCATCCAAACTGGGGTTTTCGCGTTTGGCTGCATAGCTTGCCAATACACGCGCTGGATGGCGGATCAAAAATACATTGGTCATGCCCGCAATCCAAGTGCGATCAAATTTCGGAATCATGTGATGGCACATGTGTTTTTGATAAAAGACGGATTTGTGATCGGGAATTTCACCCAAACACCGTGTGGAAATATCATTTGAGTCCAGCGACCATTGTGCCATGATTTCCGCGCCCATCGGGTGTTCCAATCCCGTTTCGTGCAAATATGCGCCGTAATAGGGTTCATCCCAAACTGCGCAATCGGAACGCGCACCAAATGAATACAACATTGCCGTCGAAAGATTTCGCGGCCCAGACCACATCGCGATACGCATGTTCATTTCCCTTAGATACAATTGACGATCTGCGTCGTCCAAATGCTACATTTTCTCACTTCATTGTTAATTGCAAGTGAAGTTCATTCGTCGTTGAAAGGTTGCATGAAAAGGGGAGAGAACATGAAAAAACTTTTACTATCTGCCGTGGTTTTTGCTGCATCGACAATCGGTGCATACGCCGCTGGCACCAAAACGGCTGTATTTGCAGGCGGGTGTTTTTGGTGCGTTGAATCTGATTTTGAATCGCTTAAAGGCGTGAAGGAAGTTGTTTCAGGTTACACTGGCGGTAAAAACGCCAACCCTACATATAAAACAATTGGATCACATATTGAGGCTGTGAAAATTTTTTATGACCCAAGTGTGATCAGCTATGAAACATTGGTCGATAAATTTTTCCGATCAGTTGATCCAACTGATGCCGGTGGTCAATTTTGTGATCGTGGCAATAGTTATACAACCGCAATTTTTGCAAACGGGGCATCAGAACGTGCGATTGCAGAAAAGGCAATCGCGGCGATCAACGCATCAGGAAAGCTTCCTAAAAAAGTTGTAACACCTGTGCGTAATGCATCCAAATTTTACGATGCCGAAGATTACCACCAAGATTATTACAAACAAACAAGCAAGGTATTAACCCGCTTTGGCCGTATTACAAAAGCATCTGCGTATAAAAAATACCGCAAAGGCTGTGGGCGTGATGAACGTGTGAAACAGCTTTGGGGTTCAGATGCTGCATTTGTTGGCGGTTAGATTTCCCCTATCTAACCTAAACAGACGAAAGCCTGCGTTCGCGCAGGCTTTTTGTTTTAGTAAACGTTATTTGAAACAACGATCCGCAAGGCTTGAATTGCAAAAAACAAAACAATGGGCGTGAAATCAATACCGCCCATCGGTGGCAAAAACCGACGGATCGGCGCGTAAATAGGTTCAAGCAATCGATTCAAACCAAACCAAATTTGCGCAACAATGGGTTGGCGCAGATTGAGAACCTGAAAGTTGATTAGAAAGCTCATGATCACATGTGCAATCACAATAAAATACGCGATGTCGAGTGCCATCAATAAAATTTGGCGAAGAGAGTCCATTATTCAAACCTTTTCTTGTTTGGTTATACCTAATCGCTCTTTTCAAATCCTACAAGGTGTGCATATGACCCTACGTTCACCTTGATGAATTCATTTTGGTGTTCAATAAATTTACAAAAAGAGGCACCAAATGTATCCGTTCATACGCTTTACCAAAGTGATGGCATTGGCGAGTTTTCAAAAACCGCTCGCGATTGATGATGTTCACGTCAGCAAACATATTTGTTGGCCTTGGGATTTGGACATTTGGATGGAAATGAACAATGGTATCACGCTCAGCCTGTATGATTTAGGCCGCATACCATTTGCCAAACGTACAGGTTTGGTCAAAGCGTTGCGCAAAAACAAATGGGCGCTTGCCATTGCAGGGACCAGTATTCGTTACCGCCGCCGCGTTCACATGTTTCAGCGTTACGAAATGCGCACACGTGTAATCGGGCGCGATGATCGTTTCATCTATCTGCAACAGAGCATGTGGCGGGGTGGCGAGGCAACGTCATCCGCGCTTTACCGAAGTGCACTGACAGATAAAAACGGGATCGTGCCAACGCAAAAGTTGGCAGACTATTTTGATCGTTCCGATTGGAACCCTCCATTGCCAGGATGGGTGCGAAATTGGATCGAAGCGGAAAGCACACGCATCTGGCCGCCAGAATACTAAACGTCACAAACGGCGTTTTTTCTTGCTTGCTGGTTGGCAAAGTGTTCAATTATTCCAAAACAGGCGAGAAATATAAAAATGACAGATAAATCAAAGAAAATTTGGGGCTGGATGATGTATGATTGGGCCGCACAGCCCTATAATACATTGTTAATTACATTTATTTTTGCTCCTTATTTTACAGGTGCAGTTGTGGGCGATCCAGTCCAAGGTCAGGCTCTTTGGGGTTTGATGATGGGGATTGTTGGCGTTTGTTTGGCGCTAGGTGCACCAATATTGGGCGCGATTTCAGATCATATCGGCCCACGGCGCCCGTGGTTGTTATTCTTTTCCTTGCTTTATGTTGTTGGATCGTTCGGATTGTGGTGGGCGGTGCCGAACATGGACAGTGTGACTATGATTTTAATCCTGTTTGGGATTGGTGTTTTGGGCATGGAATGGTCGCAAGTATTTGCAAATTCAATGTTGCCTGAAATGGGTGATGCAGAAGAGCTTGGCCGTATTTCTGGCAACGGTTGGGCGTGGGGTTATGCAGGTGGAATTATTTCGCTGGTCATAATGTTATTGCTGTTGGCCGAAAACGAAGAAGGCAAAACTTTGCTGGGTCGTGCACCATTGTTCGGATTGGATACCGAAACCCGCCAAGGCACACGTATGGTTGGACCGCTAACCGCGATTTGGTATGCGGTATTTATGATCCCGTTCTTTATGTGGGTGCCCGATCGGGTACGTCGTCAAAACGTAACAGGTGGCATTGCTGCGGGGTTAAGCAGTTTGTGGGAAACCATTAAAACACTGCCCAATAACATTAGTTTGTCTGCCTATCTGGCGTCATCAATGTTTTATCGCGATGCGTTGGTTGGTGTTTTTGCATTTGGTGGTATCTACGCCGAAGGCGTGTTGGGCTGGTCCATCATTCAAATCGGAATTTTTGGAATTGTTGCTGCGTTTGGCGCGATGGTATTCACTTATTTGGGTGGATTTATCGATAAACGCATCGGCCCAAAACGCACGATTGCGCTGTCGATTGTTGTGTTAATCACGGTGTGTACCGTCATTATTGGCATCGGGCGTGATTCATTTTTTGGTGTTCCATTGGCCGAAGGTTCAACGCTTCCTGACAAAGTGTTTATGTTTTGTGGGGCAATTCTGGGTGGTTTTGGCGGTGTGATTCAGGCATCATCGCGCCATATGATGGTTCATCAGGCATCACCAGAGCGTATGACCGAAGCATTTGGTTTGTACGGTTTAGCAGGCAAAGCCACGTCATTCATCGCCCCGTCATCAATTGGGTTGGTGACGCATATCACGCAAAACCAGCGTTTGGGCATGGTACCAGTTGTGATCCTGTTTTTGATCGGATTGTGTTTGTTGTTCTGGGTTGAAACAAGAGAGGAATAATCTCGTGCGCATTTCTTGGTTTGTATCACTGGTTGCTGTGGCGATAAGCGTTGGTTTGTCGTCACAGGTTCATGCACAGCCAAAGGCAAATCAATTGCTGGGGGCAAAATCCAAAGCATCTTTACAAACACCCCAAGCACACGGATTTTATTCCAAGGGCTGTGTGGCGGGAGCGGAACAGCTTGCGCAAACGGGTCCAACTTGGCAGGCGATGCGACTAAGCCGTAATCGTAACTGGGGACATCCTGATATGATTGCCTATCTGAAACGGGTGTCGGCCAAGGTGGCACAGCTTTCGGATTGGAAGGGCTTATATATAGGCGATATTTCACAACCTCGCGGTGGCCCGATGACATCTGGCCATGCGTCGCACCAGATGGGATTGGATGCAGATATATGGATGTATCCACCAAAACGATTGAATTTGTCGCGCAGCGAACGTGAAAGCCTTTCTTCAATTTCCGTGCGGTCCAAAGATCAACGCAGTGTCAGCAAAAATTGGCGTGAAAGCCATATGCAAGTGATGAAAATTGCAGCCAGTGATCCCGCAGTTGATCGTATTTTTGTGACGGCACCAGTAAAGATTTGGATGTGTAACCGCGCCAAAGGAAACAAAGATTGGTTGCAAAAAATCCGCCCGTTCTGGGGACACCATTATCATTTTCATGTGCGCTTAAAATGCCCAAAAGGTTCAACAAACTGTAAAACCCAAACACCAACGGTTGCTCAGTTGTCAAAGGGTGGGAATGGTTGTGATGAAACGTTGAATTGGTGGGTGACTGATGCGCTAAAACCTGCGGATCCAAACGCGCCAAAGCCGCCCAAACGGCGCCATCCACGCGAATACACAATGGCGGATTTACCGCAACAATGCACAGGCGTTTTGAAATCTAGATGATACGTTTTTTGACGTTAATATTGTTCTTGGCGTTTCCGTCATTCGCACAAGATGTGCGTTTGGTTGCATCAATCGGTTTTGATCTGGATGATGCGCGTTTTGGCGGATGGTCTGGATTATATATCACCGACGATGGCAAAGGTTTGGTTTCGGTTTCAGATCGTGGTTATTTAATGACGGGCGACATTACACGCGGTGTGGATCGATTATCCGCCGTCACGGTCACCTCGATTTCGCGGCTTCGCCAAATTGATGGCAAACCCGTTTCAGGACGCAATTCAAATTCAGAAGGAATGGCCGTTGGGAAAAACGGCGTATACTATTTTTCTTTTGAGGGATTTCACCGTGTTCGCGCACATGCCACTTTAAGCAGCCGTGCAACGCATATCCCACCGCATCCTGATTTTAAATTCATGCAGAATAATTCGTCATTAGAGGCATTGGCAATTGATGACACTGGTGCGCTTTATACCATGCCCGAACGATCAGGTGTGATTGACAGGCCATTTCCCGTGTATCGATTTAAAAATGGTGAATGGACCATTTTTGGCCATTTGCCACGCAGCGGTGAATTTTTGGCCGTTGGCGCGGATGTCGGCCCTGATGGGCGGTTTTATTTGTTGGAACGTGCATTTACGTGGCTGGGCGGGTTTTCAACCCGTGTGCGCAGTTTTCGCATTGGCACAGATGGATTTGAGGATGAGCTCACCTTGGTTGAAACAACACCCGGTGTTCATGATAATTTAGAAGGAATAAGCGTTTGGCGTGATGCGGCGGATCGTATCCGCATCACGATGATTTCCGATGATAATTTTCAGATTTTCCAGCGCACTGAATTGGTGGAATATGTGGTCGCGGATGATAATTAACTTTCGTCCCATTCATTCAAAATTTTCATCGCCTGATCTGCGGTTTCAACAAACTGAAACAATTCCAGATCGTCGGCACCAATGGTTCCCGCATCTGCCAAAACCTCCCAATTGATAACAGAACGCCAGAACTCTTCGCCGAATAGCAAGATCGGAACGCGTTTCATGCGTTTGGTTTGGATTAATGTTAAAGCCTCGAACAATTCATCGAATGTTCCGAATCCACCAGGGAATGCTGTGATTGCTTTGGCGCGGATCAGAAAATGAATTTTGCGCGTTGCGAAATAGTGGAAATTGAAACACAGCTCAGGTGTGCAATATTCGTTTGGTGCTTGTTCAAATGGCAACACGATGTTCAACGCGATGGATGAACCACCTGCTTCTGCTGCGCCGCGGTTGCCAGCCTCCATGACACCGGGGCCACCACCAGTGACGATGACATCATGGTGGCCATAGCTTTCCATGCTTTTGGCGGTCACAAGACGGGCGAATTTGCGCGCCTCGGTATAATATTTTGATAGGTTTGAAAGCGTTTCAGTACGCGCTTTGTCTTTGTTGACAGGGTCAGGGATGCGTGCACCGCCAAACATTACAACTGTGCTTTCGATACCGCGTTCGGCCATGACCATTTCGGGTTTTAACATTTCAAGATGCATTCGCATCCCACGCAATTCATCGCGACACAAAAATTCATCATCGGCAAATGCCAACCGATACGCGGGGGCGCGGGTTTGCGCCGTGTCTGCGATTTTTGATGTAATTTCAATATCGGTTTCTGCATTTGGAAATGCTTCTTGTTTACGCGCCATATGATTTATTCCTCACCACTATTTCTGATACAGACAAAAGAAGGGGTCTTTGTTGCACCTGTCTTATGTTCAAACTATAGGTTGCTGTGATAAATCTATCCAGACTTGAAATGGAGAAACTCATGTCTAACGCACAATTGGAAACCGCCCTCGAAGCAGCATGGGAAATTCGCGACACAATCACACCCGCAACAAAGGGTGAAGCACGCGATGCGATTGAAGAAACACTGAATGCATTGGACAGCGGTTCACTGCGCGTTGCGGAACCAACCGAAAGCGGTAAATGGCATGTGAACCAATGGGCCAAAAAGGCAGTATTGCTTGGCTTTCGCGTTAAAGACATGGAAATCCAAAACGGTGGCCCACAGGATGGCACATGGTGGGATAAGGTTGATTCAAAATTCAAAGGCTGGGGCGCTGATGAATTTACCAGCGCTGGTTTTCGCGCTGTGCCAAATTGCGTTGTGCGCCGCTCGGCCTATATCGCGCCAGGTGTGGTATTGATGCCATCTTTTGTGAATTTGGGCGCATATGTCGACAGCGGCACAATGGTTGATACATGGGCAACAGTTGGATCATGCGCACAAATCGGCAAGAATGTTCACCTGTCTGGTGGCGTTGGAATTGGTGGCGTATTGGAACCAATGCAAGCTGGGCCAACCATTATCGAAGACAACTGTTTCATCGGTGCGCGTTCCGAGGTTGTTGAGGGTTGTATCGTGCGCGAAGGTTCGGTTTTGGGCATGGGTGTGTTCATCGGCCAATCAACAAAAATCCTTGATCGTGAAACAGGCGAAGTCACCTATGGCGAAGTTCCCGCAGGTTCCGTTGTGGTTGCCGGTTCAATGCCATCAAAAGGTGGCGTGCATTTGTACTGTGCCGTGATTGTGAAAAAAGTAGATGCAAAAACACGATCAAAAACCAGCATTAATGAATTGCTGCGTGATTGATCTTGATGCAAGATAAAAACCAATCAAATATTAACGGTGGCGGCCTCCTTGAATGGATGTCGCCATTTGGCGTTATAACGAACGGTGAATTTATTTCTCGGCTCGTTACTTTGGTAATGGTGTTGGTGGCACCTGTTGCGCTGATTGCTGTTGGGTCTGGCCAACAATCAGAAGTGATTGCAATGGCCTCCATGGGGTTGTTATTTTTTGTTCCATTCGCACTCTGGATGGTTTTGGCCACAGTGACAAAACAATATCGAACCAAAGGCGTATTTGCCCCATTCTTTTTCGCACTATTTACACCGATTTTGCCGATTATGTTTTTTCTAACTTGGTTTTTTTCGTCTCGTGAAAATCGCGAAACCAATCAAGCTTTGGCAAAAGTTCAACGTGAACATCGTAAAAATCGAGCGGCGAAAATACCCCGAACCACGATAAAGATTTCAACAAAATCTGAACTTGAAAAACGCCCCATTCGGGATGAAAAAAACGCAAAAACCGCGTTGCGGGTATCGATTAATAAAACGCAGCGCAAAAATAAGAAACCGACCGATCCAACCCCAACCGTGCGGCGCATGCGCTAATTCTTGAAACATTGCTGACGGGCAAGTGATTTTAGAAATTAAAATCGTTAATTGTTTCGCGCCGTTGCAAATCGTAATCATATGATATGGAATTGATTTTCGCATACATCGCAGGGATGCTCACCCTGATTAACCCATGTGTTTTGCCCGTGCTTCCCATTGTTTTGGCGACGGCATTGAATGCGGACAAGCGTGGGCCGCTTGCGCTTGCCCTTGGCATGTCGCTTGCGTTTGTCGGGTTTGGAATGTTTGTCGCAACCCTTGGGCGTAGCGTTGGATTAACACCAGATCGTTTGGCGCAAATTGGCGCCGTGATGATGGTCTTGTTTGGTTTGATAATTTTAACCCCTGCATTGAATTTACGATTTGAACGCGCCATGGCGGGTGTTTCCACTGGTGCGGATCATGCGATTGACACTGTTGGGAGCGCTGGATTGCGTGGACAGTTTATCGGGGGCTTGTTGCTGGGTGCGGTTTGGTCACCTTGTATCGGGCCAACGCTTGGTGGGGCAATTGCGCTGGCCAGCCAAGGTGAGAGCCTATTTTGGGCCTTTTTGATAATGGTGTTTTTCGCCTTGGGTGTTTCAACATTAATCATTGGAATTGGCATTGGTGGGCAAAACCTGATGCGCAAGCGTGCGCAATCATTGCGCGGACTGGCCGAAAAATCCAAACCGATTTTGGGTGTGGTTTTCATCCTTGTTGGCCTGATGTTATTTTTCAAAATTCATCACATTATTGAGCGTTGGGCGCTCAATGTCTTGCCATATTGGCTCCAGGATTTATCTATTGCTCTATAACCACCGAAAGGGATTATCATGAATCGCCGACATTTTCTTGTGACAACTGCCGCCGTAACAGCACTACCTTTGGCGGGGTTCGCCAGCGAGTTTATTGCCTATCAAGATGGATTGATAAAACAGGCATTGGCGGACGGAAAAACCGTATTCGTGGATTATGCGACAGATTGGTGTTCAACCTGTGCCGCCCAAGAGCGAATGATTGAACGTATTCGCTCGGAAAACCCCGAATATGATAAACACATTATGTTTGTGCGGGTGGATTATGATCAATTTGCAAATGCCCCTGTTTCCACGGATCGTGGTATTCCGCGTCGTTCAACATTGATCGTATTGAAGGGTGATGATGAACTTGGCCGCGTGGTTGCCGCTGCATCGCATCGTATGATCAAGGCTTTGATGGATGCAGGATTAGCCGCCGCAACATCATAGCACTTCACACTGTTTGATTGCTTGGCTATACCGAGCAATATGACAGATAAAAAACCCAAAAAAGCGAAACGCCCCCAACTGGTTTTTACCTTGCTGGTTGAGGTTGGGCGCAACGAAAACGATGGCCTGCCCAAGGGCGCGACGGGCGGTGCGTTGATGTGCTTTGCCTCTGGTGTGGACGAAGCAGAGGCTGTACGTGAAACCGTGGCTGTTTTGAAACAGGCAGATCTGGCACCACTTGATGTGACGGGTTATGGCACATTGGATGAACGCCTTGAAATGGGGCACGATATTAACGACGAAGAACGCGAATTGATGCAACAGGCATTGGATCAAAATTCGGTTGTTGTTTATCAACTGACCCCATTTTTTGAAGGTCAGTCCATGGATACCGTGACCCACTGATCGCCCACGGGCAGAGGAAATGACATGTTCACAATGTTCTTTGATTTGGACGGCACGTTGATTGATCCCAAGGTTGGGATTACCAGTTCCATCCAATACGCCCTGACCGAAGTCGGTGCTGAGGTACCAACAGCCGATGAACTGGAATGGTGCATCGGCCCGCCATTACACGAAAGTTTCCATTTGTTGCTGGGTGAAGGTGGCAATGTTGGCCATGCGATGGAATTATACCGCGAAAAATATACCGCCGATGGCATGTATGATGCGGAACCTTATGATGGCATTGGCGAAATGTTTGATGCGCTGCACCGCGTTGATGTGACCATTCATATGGCGACATCCAAACCACATGTGTTTGCCCAAGAGATCATCGAACATTTTGGAATTCACGCACATATCGAACGTTTGTTTGGATCAGAGCTTGACGGGTCGATGTCCGATAAAACGCAACTATTGCAATATGCGCTGGATGAAACCGGTGCAGATCCTGCGCGTTGTGTCATGGTTGGCGATCGGCGCCACGATGTGTTTGGTGCAAAAAACAATGACATACCTGTAATCGGCGCATTGTGGGGTTACGGTGAAGAGGGCGAATTGCATATGGCAGAGGCTGATATGCTGGCAGGCCATCCAGAAGAAATTCCCGAAATCGCGTTTGAACTTATGGGTGTTTCTGAATAATTCAATAAATTGTAAGAAACGAAAAAGGCAGCCAATTGGCTGCCTTTTGTTTATTTATATGTATCGTTTAGATATCGAATTTCAGCGGGCTGATGGATTGGAATAGACCAGTTGCCTTTAACTTGGCCAAGGCTGTTTCATTTGGTGCTTCGTCCAAATAAAGCAACGCAATGGCATCTTCGCCAACGTTTGAACGGCCAAGAGTAAAGTTTGCGATATTCACCCCATTTTCACCCATTGTTTGACCCAATGTCCCGATGATGCCCGGTACGTCTTTGTTGGTTGTGTAAAGCATGTGCGAACCAACTTCGGCGTCGATATTGATGCCTTTGATCTGAATGAAACGTGGTTTGCCGTCGCTGAACACAGTACCCGCGATTGAACGCTCGCGATCTGCGGTTTTCACGGTCAGTTTGATATAGCTGTCAAAAACACCAGATTTTTCTTGTGTGGTGGATGACACCTGAATGCCGCGATCAGCTGCGATCACGGGTGCGGACACCATGTTCACATCTGGGTTTTGTGCGCTCATCACACCGGCGATTGCAGCAGAGCCAAGCGCCTTGGTGTTCATCTCTGCAACTTTACCATCATAGGTGATGTTGATGGATTCAATTGGATCGGTTGTCATTTGACCAACGAATGCACCAAGATGGCTTGCCAATTTCACGAATGGGCCCAAGATTGGTGCCTCTTCCGCAGTGATTGATGGCATGTTTATCGCATTGGTCACTGCGCCATTGTTCAAATAATCGCTGATCTGTTCGGCGACTTGCAAGGCCACGTTTTCCTGTGCCTCTGTTGTGGCGGCACCCAAATGCGGCGTGACTACAACGTTTGGCAGGTTGAACAATGGGCTTTCGGTTGCGGGTTCAACGGCAAACACGTCAAACGCAGCGCCAGCAACGTGGCCTGATTTCAACGCTTCTGCCAAGGCGTCCTCGTCAACCAAACCACCACGCGCACAGTTAATGATGCGCACACCTGGTTTCATTTTTGCGATCGCTTCGGCGGTGATCATATTTGCGGTTTGTTCGGTTTTTGGAACGTGTAGCGTGATAAAATCCGCCTTGCCCAGCAATTCATCCAATTCAACCTTGGTCACGCCCATTTCTTTGGCGCGATCTTCTGACAAAAACGGATCATATGCCAAGACTTTCATCTTGAGGCCAAGCGCACGTGATGCAACGATTGAACCAATGTTACCCGCACCAACAAGACCCAAGGTTTTATTGGTCAGCTCAACACCCATAAATTTAGACTTTTCCCATTTACCAGCATGTGTTGATGCGGATGCTTCTGGGATTTGACGTGCAACGGCGAACATCATCGCGATGGCGTGTTCTGCGGTTGTGATCATGTTACCAAATGGCGTGTTCATCACGATCACACCTTTTTGCGATGCAGCTTTCAAATCAACATTGTCCACACCAATACCAGCGCGACCAATGACCTTTAGGTTTGTTGCAGCGGCCAATAATTTGTCGGTTACTTTGGTTGCGGAACGAATGGCAAGACCATCATATTCGCCGATTTTGGCCAAGAGGGCGTCTTTGTCTTTGCCCAGTGCCGGTTCGAAATCAACTTCGATTCCATTGTCACGGAAAATTTGAACGGCGGTTTCAGACAGTTTGTCAGATACGAGTACTTTAGGCATTTCAGCCTCCTTTGAATGATATATCGGGAAGCTGGCCAATTCGGCCAGCAAAAGAATTAAAGAGTTGCGATTTGCGTTTCAAACGCCCAGTTCAACCAAGGTGTCAGCGCGACAAGATCGGAATTTTCCACGGTGCCACCTGTCCAGATACGCAAACCAGCCGGCGCATCGCGGTATGAACCAATGTCATATGCAACACCTTCGGTTTCCAAAAGTTTTGCCAAACCTTTGGCAAATGCGGCCTGTGCATCAGCGTCCAACGCAGCAACGCGTGGATCGGTGATTTTCAAACAAACAGACGTGTTTGAAACCGTGTCTGCATCATCTGCCAAAAAATCAATCCAATCATTTTTGGCGACGAAATCGGCAAGCACTTGCAAATTCGCATCCGCGCGTTTGATCAGGCCAGCGTTACCACCAATGGATTTTGCCCAATCAAGTGCGAATAAATAATCCTCTACCGCCAGCATTGATGGCGTGTTGATTGTGGCACCTTTGAAAATACCATCGATCAATTTACCAGCTTTGGTCAGGCGGAAAATTTTTGGCAATGGCCAAGCGGGCGCATATGTTTCCAGACGTACAACTGCGCGTGGAGACAGGATAATCATTCCATGCGCCGCTTCGCCGCCCAGAACCTTTTGCCAGCTAAAAGTTGTTACGTCCAATTTATCCCAAGGCAATTCTTGGGCGAATGCAGCGGAGGTTGCATCGCAGATTGTAAGGCCATCACGATTGGCTGGTATGAAATCACCGTTTGGCACACGCACACCTGATGTTGTGCCGTTCCATGTGAATACAACATCATTGTCAAAATTGATGGTGTTTAGATCGGGAAGTTGACCGTAATCCGCATGCAGATGGTTCACATTGTCGAGTTTAAGCTGTTTTACAACATCTGTAACCCAACCAGAACCAAAGCTTTCCCATGATAGCATATCAACACCGCGCGCACCCAACAGGTTCCACATCGCCATTTCAACCGCACCTGTATCAGATGCAGGAACGATACCGATTTTATAATCGGTAGGAATGTTTAATACTTCGCGTGTGGTTTCGATGGCGGCTAACAATTTGTCTTTGCCAACGGCGGCGCGATGTGATCGGCCAAGTGCCGCATCAGATAGCGCATCCAAGGTCCAAGTGGACGGTTTGGTGCATGGACCAGAAGAAAATTGGGGATTGTTCGGACGGATGTCCGGTTTTGTATTTGTCATTATGTGTATCCTTACAGATAAAATGCCCTTCGTTGGGGAAGGGTGTCCCGCTGTCGGAAATATGGGGAAAACTGCCGCTATGCAATCATCAACTCTGGCGTTTTGCTGAAAATTCCGCATAACAATGCTGAATTCTGTGCATCATGTTTACGATAGGAAATTTAAATGACGTTTGTTGCCACGCTGATCGCTCATCCAGAGGATAAACATCTAACGGGTGGAATCGCCGCAGATATTGCGCATGCATTGGGTGGCGAACACTTTGAATGGTTGGCCGCTGGTATTGCCGCCGATATCCCATTGAACGCAGAACCAGATGATTTTGATGATGCTTGGGAATTGGCGCAGAGCAATCGCGCCGATCTGGTGATCCAACCAGCAACAGGACGGCGCAAAAAGGTTTTGTTGGCGGATATGGACAGCACCATGATCGAACAGGAATGTATCGATGAACTCGCCGATGTTGCGGGCGTCGGTGAACGGGTGGTTGAAATAACTGCCCGCGCAATGAACGGCGAATTGGATTTCGAAGATGCGCTTCGTGAACGTGTTGGATTGCTCAAGGGTTTGGATGCAACGGTCATTCAACAGGTTTTGAAGGAACGCATTACATTGACATCCGGTGGGCATGAATTGCTCGCAACCATGCGTGCCAATGGGGGGTATGCCGCGCTGGTATCAGGTGGGTTTACCGATTTCACATCTGCGGTTGCACAAACGCTTGGCTTTGATGAAAACCGTGCGAATACGCTGATCCAAAAGGATGGCAAGTTGACGGGTGAAACGGGGACGCCAATATTAGGGCGCGAGGCAAAGGTGGATGCGTTAAATGATATCACCAAACGCCTTGGATTAACTCCAGATGATGTGATCGCCGTGGGCGATGGTGCCAATGATTTGGGCATGTTGAAATTGGCAGGGCGCGGTGTGGCACTTCATGCAAAGCCTGCCGTTGCTGCACAATGCAACACGCGCCTCAATTTCGCGGATCTGACGGGGTTATTATATGTCCAAGGATATTCTCGCGCAATGTTCGCCCAGTAGCCCGTTCACATTTCCAAAATCTGTCTTCGACAAATTGAAACGATGCACGTCGCGCTAGACGCCGTGCCATCTGCGCGATTATCTATGCGCAACGCTATTCATGGCCAAAGGGAGTCGCCACATGAAAATGACCACAGAAGAAGCCTTTGTTAAGGTTCTGCAAATGCACGGCATCGATAATGCTTTTGGGATTATTGGTTCTGCAATGATGCCAATTTCGGATTTGTTCCCAAAGGCAGGGATTAAATTTTGGGATGTGGCGCATGAATGTAACGGCGGCATGATGGCGGATGGTTACACGCGCGCATCTGGCAAAATGTCGATGATGGTTGCGCAAAACGGCCCAGGTATCACCAATTTTGTGACACCCGTGAAAACCGCATATTGGAACCACACCCCATTGTTGTTGGTCACACCGCAAGCAGCGAATAAAACGATCGGGCAAGGTGGTTTCCAAGAGGTCGAGCAAATGAAACTGTTCGAAGACATGGTTGCCTATCAAGAAGAAGTGCGCGATCCAACACGTATCGCAGAGGTGTTGAACCGTGTGATCTTGCAAGCGAAACGTGCATCCGCACCCGCGCAAATTAACGTGCCACGTGATTATTGGACGCAAGTTATCGATATTGATCTACCTGCTATCGTTGAATTTGAACGCCCTGCTGGGGGTGCTGCGGCAGTGGCCGAAGCGGCAAATTTGCTCTCTGGTGCTAAAAACCCTGTGATCCTAAATGGGGCGGGGGTTGTGTTGGCTGGTGCTATTCCTGATTCAATGGCATTGGCAGAACGGCTCGATGCGCCGGTATGTTGTGGTTATCAACACAATGATGCGTTCCCAGGCTCACACCCGTTGTTCGCAGGGCCATTGGGTTACAATGGTTCAAAGGCGGGTATGGAATTGATTTCACAGGCTGATGTTGTTTTGGCGCTGGGCACACGTTTGAACCCGTTTTCAACGCTGCCGGGTTATGGGATTGATTACTGGCCAACAAAGGCGAAAATCATTCAGGTTGATTTGAATCCTGATCGCATTGGCCTGACCAAACCCGTCACAGTTGGTATTGTTGGTGATGCGAAAAAGGTTGCCCAAGATATCTTGGCACAGCTTTCGGATGATGCCGGCGACGCAGGGCGCGATGAGCGCAAAGCAACAATTGCAAAAACGAAATCAGCCTGGGCGCAAGAGCTGACATCAATGGATCACGAAGACGATGATCCAGGCACCACATGGAACGAGCGCGCGCGCGCCGATAAACCTGATCACATGTCCCCGCGCATGGCGTGGCGTGCAATCCAAAAAGCGCTGCCAAAGGATGCGATCATTTCATCCGACATTGGCAACAACTGTGCGATCGGTAATGCCTATCCTTCATTCGAAGAAGGGCGTAAATATCTGGCCCCAGGATTGTTTGGCCCTTGTGGATATGGATTTCCTGCTATTGCGGGTGCAAAAATTGCTTGCCCAGATACGCCCGTTGTTGGGTTCGCAGGCGATGGCGCATTTGGCATTTCAATGAATGAAATGACGGCCGTGGGTCGCGGTGATTGGCCTGCAATCACCATGGTCATTTTCCGCAATTATCAATGGGGCGCGGAAAAACGCAACACGACCTTGTGGTACGCAGATAACTTCGTTGGTACCGAGCTGGACGAAAGCGTGTCATATGCCGCCATCGCTCAGGCATGCGGATTGGTTGGTGTGCAGGCATCATCAATGGATGATCTAACGGATAAATTGGATCAAGCCATCAAAGATCAAAAGGCAGGTAAAACCACATTTATCGAAGTGCTATTGAATAAAGAGCTTGGTGAACCATTCCGTCGCGATGCGATGAAAGCGCCGGTTGTTGTGGCTGGCATCGATGCTGCAGATATGCGGCCGCAAAAATAGTTTGTTGCCAGTATATTAAATTTGGAAAACGGCGTAGGAACCTTCTGCGCCGTTTTTTATTTTTTGCGATGAAATTTTCAAGGCCAACTGCGCGTCAAAGTTTTTTGACACCCCTCGATTTTGCCCTTGTTTTCCCACACACAGGCCGATAAACCCACCAGCGGAGACGTGGCCGAGTGGTCGAAGGCGCTCCCCTGCTAAGGGAGTAGGCGGTTTGTAGCTGTCTCGAGGGTTCGAATCCCTTCGTCTCCGCCACCATACCTTTTTCATCAGTTTCGAAACATTGCTTTGGGTGGCTTTGGGCCCTTTAAAATATAGCTATTATTGCAATTTATCTTTTTACTGGCTTTTGTTCAGTTATGCTCATATCGTTACCTTGGGTGGTATAGAATGTGGTATGTTTTGAATGGCGATATCAGGAAAACTTACAAAGAAGCTGGTGGAGAATCTTGGCGCTGGGCGTCATGGTGATGGCAATGGGCTTTATCTTGTGGTTGATGCCTCTGGGGCGCGGCGCTGGATTGTGCGTGTTGTCGTAAAGGGGCAAAAGGGCAAGACAGGTGCACCGCTTCGCACGGATTTTGGTTTGGGTGGTGCGGATATTGTCACGCTGAATCAAGCCAGAGAACGCGCATTGGAATATCGGCGCATGGCAAAGCAGGGGTTAAACCCACGTTTCAATGCCAAACGCGAAATACCGACATTCGCAGAAATCGCCCAGCAAGTGCATATTGACCGTTTGCCAACATGGAAAAACCCCAAACACGGGCAGCAATGGATTAACACCTTGCGCGATTATGCCTTTCCCAAGATCGGGAGGATGCCTGTTGATAGCATTGGACAGCCAGAGGTGTTGATGTGCCTTGCCCCAATCTGGACAGAGAAACACGAAACCGCCAAACGATTAGCCCAGCGTATGAAGGTTGTTTTGGATGTGGCAAAATCCAAAGGGTTCCGCGATGGGGAAAATCCGATCACAGCAATTAAAGACGCACAAGTCTTGCCCAAGGTAAAAGCCAAGCCCAAACATCACAAGGCAATGGCATGGCAGGACGTACCCGCGTTTTATGCCGATCTAAGAAGTCGCAGCGCTATGGCAGCCAACGCGTTGATGTTTACTTGCCTCACAGGGTCGCGCACGTCAGAGGTTTTGGGGATGCGCTGGGCAGAGATTGATTTAGAGGCAAAGCTTTGGACTTGCCCCGCTGAACGGATGAAAACAGGCGAAGAACACCGCGTTCCGCTCACAGATGAAATGCTGAAAATCATTGAACCGTTGCAAGCGATGCAGTCGGAATATGTGTTTGAGGGGCAGAAGCGAAACAAGCCGTTATCAAACATGTCTATGTTGATGCTGTTACGGCGCATGAAGATCGAGGGCGTCACCGTCCACGGGTTCCGTTCCACATTCCGTGATTGGGCGTCAGAGGTTGCAAATGCACCCAGAGAGGTTGCGGAAATGTCATTGGCGCATAAAGTAGGCTCAGATGTTGAACGTGCCTATGCCCGATCTGATCTTTTGGAACGGCGCAGGGTGTTGATGGGAGAATGGTCGCAGTTCGTCTCATCTGATTGCAAATCAAAGAAGGAATAAAGAGCAGATGTTTTGTCCCGTTGGTTATGTTACGATTGCAGAGCTTTGGAATGAATTTTCTCAAAAACATCGTGCGACGCTTATTCAATTTATACTTGATGAAGCGCAAACAGGAAGACTCACGATCGCAGAAGTCTATGGTTCGCCTGATGACTATTGCGAAGATGTTTTCCTTGCATCGTTTAAGTCTTTTTCTGCAAGTGTCGCGGATACAAACGGACAGGTTGCAAACCTGTTGATCGAAGTTGATCAGGGACATTCAAACATTTTTACAAAAATGAGTGCAATTGAAAGTTACTTTGTTGCTATGGATCCCACTGAAGCGGGTGAAGATGGGTACTGGTTGCACAAAATGGGTTCAAATAATTTTGTTAAGATTGATCCGCTTGATTCAAAGGCTTGGAATGAAGGTATTTGGGAGCGAAAATATCCAAAAGGGAACAATTTTGCCGCCGCTTCATATGCATATCACACGCTTCCTTTTGCGTTCGAACGTGGTCGCTATATTATTCCGGATACGCTCCCACCTTGGCATATAGATGTAATGGATGAACATTATTTGTCCAAGATTGTTGAAACATTTGGCGGCCGTTCGCTTTGCCTTTCGGAGGAAGATGCGGATGTATGGCGCGGGCGTGTGCTAAAAGATAGTACGTTCATTCATAAAGTTAAGGGCGAAAAACTTAAGATGGGTCGTCCCTCTAAGATTGAGAGTGCATTGCGCGATTTTAACATTGTTTTTCCAAACGGGCGCGAGGATGCTGGCTGGAAAACCGTTCTTAGCGAAATTGAAAAAGTGACTGGGAACAACTACTCAGATCGCACCATAAGACGTGCGCTTCAGTTGCAAAAAATCATTCTTAAGGGGTGATTTAGACGATATTTCTTCGGTCAAAACTCCCAATTTGGGTTTTGACCGTTTTGCCAGTCTGGTGCTGACTTAAAATTCTGATTGAACCTCCACTCACCGAAATGAACGTGGAGGCATCGCAGAATGACCAATCTATTTGAAGACAATCGAAACTATGTGCTGGGTGATCCCGAGCTTGAATTAATCGGCGATCGCGACAAGCTTGCGCAATGGCGCCACAAAAATATGGGCCCGGCATTTTATAAACTTGGGCGCAAAATCATATATCGTGGAACCGATCTGAACGCTTGGGCGAATGCTTGCCGTATTGATCCAGAACGTCAAAATCTGGAAGAGTTTGGTGCAAGAAGTGCTGCATCGCAAAAAGTATCAACCCAATCCGACGTGTCCGAAATTTCGCCAACCAAACACTTGGGAGGCGTGAAATGACCAAAAATTTCAAAATCCGTCAAATCAAAGAGCGGCACTCATATACTTATGAAGAGGCGAGCCGTGTCATTCAAGCGAACAAAAATTCGGTTCGTCGCTGGGTGGCAGAAGATGGCCTCCCGCTTATAACCAAAGAACCGCAGCATTTGATTCTTGGCGCAGATCTAAAGAGATTCCTTATTGAAAAACGCGCAAAGAAACGTGTGCATGTCCCAAAAGGCTACGTGTATTGTCTAAGGTGTAAATGCGCGGTGAAACCCGTTGAAGGCTCTCTCTCGCTCCATGACACCAAGACTGGTGTGAAACTCCTGCATGCAAACTGCTCGAGCTGCGGTGGGGAACTTCGAAAAAGCCTGAACGCACAGCTGATGAAAGACTACGGCTTTTAATGCCGATGGTTAGAATCCGTTGAATCAAACGAACTAACATTTACTTACCTAGAAGGAACTAAGAATGGCATCTTATCCGCGAATTTCAAACAATACGCCACCGGCCTCGACAAGCTTTGTCGAAATACATCAATTAAAGCGCAAATATGAATGCCACCTGCGCCGTGCACAAGGCCTCAGCACTACAACGATTGATCGTCGCTTGGCGAACATTGACAAGCTAGCCGATTTCCTCGGGAAGGCTTCCATTAAGACCTTCTCGGCATCCGTTGCGATCAAATATGTTGATCAAGCATTGGCTTACAAAAATGCGCGAACGGGAAAGCAACGAGCATTAACCACGGTTGTAAGTGAATTAAACCATCTGAAAAAATTCCTGATCTGGCTTCATTCTCAGCCAGGATATAAGAGCCGTATTCGCATAACAGATATTCAGTATCTGAGCGTGAACCGAAAAGATCTACGCGCAGCGCGGGCAAAGCTTAAAAAGGGTCAGCCATCGATCATTGAGTGTCGCGTTGCTTTTGATCGCATGCCAAAGGAAACAGAAGCACAGATGCGTGATCGTGCAATGTTTGCGATGCTGATGCTTACAGGTGCGCGCATCGATGCACTTGTCACATTGCAAATTCGGCATTTAAACTTGGCGGGTGGCTTTGTTATGCAATGCGGTTCAGACAGCAGAACTAAAAATTCGAAAACTTTCATATCTGGTTTTTTTCCAATCGACAAAATTTATGAGAAAGAAATCAAGGCATGGCGGAAATACCTATTACGGGAAAAAGAATTTAATGACGCGGATCCGCTTTTCCCGACAACCAAAGCATCGAAGTATTTCTCTAAAGGTAAATGGGAAATTATTTCAAACGAGTTCTACAAAGGGCCTGGGCAACCTAGTCGGGTAATTTCCAACGCGTTTACATTGGCAATTGGTGAGAGCCATGGCCCACATAGTATTCGCCGTACAATCACAAAATGGGTTGCCGAGAATACGCAACGACAAGACCAGTTAAAGGCAGCATCTCTTAATTTAGGTCATACAGAAATAAAGACCACAACAAGTTCGTACCTTCACTTAACGCCAGAGCAGCAAATTCAATTAGTGCATGAGATAGGGCGGAAAAAGAAGAACTGAACTAGACTGTAAAATGGAAAATTTAGATTTGTGTACGTATAACTTTGCAGCCATTTTCTATATACCGTCTTTTACGCGATCCCATGTCTTCTTCAGATGGGCGACCATTGCTTTGCCCAATCGTGTGGCATCTCTACCTTTTAGCGCAAGGATCATCTCTTCGTGGTCAGCGACTGCGCCAGCCCAAGATTCGGGTGTCTGACTTCCAATATAGCGAATGCGTTTCAGCCTAGCCTGAATGTTAGACTGCATTTCTTGAAGAGTTTCATTTTTTGAAAGCTCCGCTAACCGAGAGTGAAATTCCTGATTCATTTTGTAGTAAGGCATTCGATCTTGGGTGCGGTAACACTCCATCATGCTCTCGTGCAACTGAACCATAGCTTCGACTTCTTTGTCACTTGCTCGCTCACAAGCGAGTTCGCCCGCAAGTTTTTCAAGGCTTCCAAGTACCTCAAGCATTGAAAATACGTCTTCTTGGGTAAGCTTTCGAACAATGCTTCCTTTCGAGGGTCTAACGATTACCAAGCCTTCCGCGGCAAGAGTGCGAAGCGCTTCTCGGAAGGGGGTGCGCGATACACCTAATTCTTCGAGCATTTGCAATTCGTCGATTCGGCTCCCCGGCTCTAAACTTCCCTCAATAATGAGGTCGCGTATACGGCTCGCCACTTGGTCGTGCAGTGAGCGGTTAATAATCGCGATAGATGATCCCATTGATAACTCTCTTTGTTTTTCGGACTTTTAGGTAGTCAGTTTGGCTTTTGAATACAATATCCAAAATTTTCTTGATAGTCGATATTTTGCTGTGTATACAAAATACATGATGCAAATATACAAAATGTTATTTGCAAAAGGGAGAGAGGAAAATATTATGAAAACTATTCGCAATGGCGTCTTCGCTAGTCTGTCGACACTTGTGCTTGCCGCTGCGCCAGTGGCCGCAGAAACTTATATTGTTGCTGTTGGGGCTGCTTCAAACAGCCTTCAGGGACGCAGTGCTTCCAAGTTCGCAGAAGATCTCCAGGCCAAGCTTGGTGATGCGCACACCGTGGAGTTTTATGCAGACGGGCAGTTGGGTGATGAAAAGGAACTGCTGCAAAAGCTGCGCCTTGGTACTGTGCAGTTTACTTTGGTTTCATCGATCATGACAAATGTAGCGCCAGAATTTGCGTTGTTTGACATGCCGTTCCTTGTGCAAGATCGCAAACATCTTAAGGCGATCGACGCTGAAATCGTACAAAGCGATCTTGCGCCAAAAGCTGAAACTGCTGGTTTGAAAGTTTTATCGACGTGGGAAAATGGATTTCGTCAAATTACCAACAACACGCGGCCGATCAATACGCCTGCTGATTTGGAGGGGCTGAAAATCCGAACGCCGTCTTCTGAGTGGCGTGTGTCTATGTTTAAGGAGTGGGGTGCTAACCCGACGCCGATGTCATTTTCAGAAGTTTTTGTTGCTTTGCAGACAGGTACAATGGACGGACAGGAAAATCCGTTGACCAACATTACGGGGGCAAACTTTCAAGAAGTGCAGAAATACCTCAGCTTAACAGGACATGTTTATTCGCCGACCTATTTGACGAGCGGTTTGAATGACTGGAATGAACTACCAGAGGATGTTCAATCTTCTGCGATCGATGTCGCGGCCTCTATTCAAGATTGGTCTCTGGCTCAGGGTGAAGCTGCTGACAATGATCTTGTAGAGAAGGTCAAGGCCGCAGGTGTTGAAGTTAACCAGGCTGACAAAAAGGCCTTCATCGAAGCATCCGCGCCCATCTATGCGGCATTTGCCGAAGCAGTTGAGGGTAGCGAAGCCTTAGTGAAACGCGCCCAAGAGTTGGCCGAATAGGTCATCGTAGATGTGTTGGCCGGCTAACGCCGGCCGCATTTTCCAATAGTAGGGAGGTTTTGCAGTGATTGCGAAAATTGAAAAAGGGCTGTTGTGGTTCATAGAGACGATATGTCTTGCACTTCTGATCGCATTGGCGCTGTCTGTCGTTTACGCAACGACCATGCGTTATTTGGGGGCGTCACCGTCATGGTATGATGAAATCGCGAGCGTATTGCTTGCATGGCTGACTTATTTTGGTGCAACTTATGCGCTTTTCTTGCGCCAGCATATGAGCTTTGGTGGCATTGTAACTGCGCTCCCCAAACGTGCTGCAGTTGCGTTAGCTATATTTTCTGAATTTTTGGTCATCGCTTTTCTGGCAGTTGTTGCATGGTATGGAAACGCGGTGCTGGCAGTGGCCAAATGGGACTCTCTGTTAAGCATTCGTTGGATGAGCTTGGACATCGTCCAATCCGTTATTCCAATAACTGCAGTGCTCATGATTATCGGTACCTTTCTGACTATGCCCCGCGCATTGCGCAACGCAGCTGCGGGGATAGATGTCGATCATGCGGAGATTGAACAAGCCATCGCAGATGCTGAACGTGAAAACGTAGCCGCGACGTCAAAGGACGAACCAAAATGATATTACTATTTACGACTTTGGCTTTGATAGGATTAATTTTGATCAACGTGCCCATCGCAGTTGCAATCGGGATCGTTGCCATGGGTGGCCTTTTGCTCACACCAGGCGGTGCGACGCTCTATGATATGGCGATTGCTTTATATTCTGGATCAACCTCGTTTCCACTGATCGCAATTCCGCTGTTTATTCTTGCAGGTAATCTGATGAATACATCGGGTATATCTGTGCGCCTGATTAATTTTGTTACTGCGCTGATCGGTTTTGTACGCGGTGGGCTTGGTATGGTAAATATCGGTGTTTCTATGGTTTTTGCCGAAATTTCCGGCTCTGCAGTGGCGGATGTTGCTGCGACAGGTACCGTTTTAATTCCTGAGATGAAGAAGCGTGGATATTCACGCACACTGGCGGCCGCGATTACTTCTTCATCGGCGTCACTTGCAATTATTATACCGCCATCTATCCCTATGATCCTTTATGGTGCGATTGCCGAAGTTTCTGTGCTCAAGCTGTTCATCGCGGGTATTGTACCTGGCGTGTTGGGGGGCGTGTTGCTTATGGCGGTCACCTACATGCTTGCTGTTCGCTATGATCTGCCGCGTGCTGAAGGTTTTGATCTTTGCCATATTTGGCGTTCTTTCAAGGAAGCTATCTGGGCGTTAATGATGCCAGTTATCATTCTTGGTGGTATTTTTTCTGGTGTTGTTACCGCGACTGAAGGTGCTGGTTTGGCTGTGCTTGCTGCACTCGTTATCGGTATATTCATCTATCGCGACCTCGATGTATCGCGACTGCGCAAGGTAATGTTGGAAGGTGTCAGCCAAACGGGTGTCGTCATGTTGCTTGTGGCGACATCTGCCGCGCTGGGCTTATTCCTTACTCAGGCACAGGTGCCACAGCAGTTGGCGCAGCAAATCACTGAACTAACTACAAACCCATTAATTGTACTCGCACTTTTGAATTTGCTTTTGTTGGTTTTGGGGATGTTCCTTCATGGGGCAGCTGCAATCATCTTGGTCGTACCTGTCGTGATGCCGTTGGTAAATGCAGTTGGGATCGATCCAATCCATTTTGGCATTATGGTTACGCTCAACCTTGCGATTGGCCAACAAACACCGCCGGTTGCATCGGTTCTGATCACATCTTGCTCGATTGCTAAAGCTGGCATTTGGGAAACGTCTCGCACCAACTTGCCATTCATCGGTGTTCTCGCTTTTATTCTCTTGCTGGTTACCTACGTACCTCAAGTTTCACTCGCACTAACAGGGTACTTCCAATGACAAAATTGAAACCACGCATCGCAATTATTCCAGGGGATCCATCGGGGATTGGACCAGAGTTAATTGCTAAGTTGTTAAACGAAGAAGGTGTTTGTGAAGCTGCTGATATCGTTTTGATCGGAGATGCACATATATGGGAACAAGGCGCAAGTCAGGCTGACTTGAATGTTGATCTTTCACAAATTGAAGAGGCCGACGTGGGCAAGTCATCTGGTCTGTCGTGGCTTTCGATGGACACGATTGATCCCATAGATGTTAAAATATCCGAGGTTACCGTCGCAGGTGGAACATCGAGTTTACGCTGCTTAGATAAAGCGCTTGATCTTGCGATGGCTGGTGACGTTGATGGTGTGTTGTTTGGACCGTTCAACAAGGCTGCCTTGACCAGCGCTGGATTGAATGCCGAAGATGAACATCGCTATATGGCGCGCTATTTGAACTTCGAAGGTTATCATAGCGAAATTAATGTTTTGGATGACCTTATGACCACGCGCGTGACCAGTCATATTGGTCTACGTGATGTAGCAGAAAAAATCACTGGGGAAGGCGTGGAGCGGGCTATAGGGCTTGCCGAAGAAACGCTTAAACGGGCTGGTAAAATGCGACCACATATTGCTGTTGCCGCACTTAATCCACATGCAGGAGACAACGGTAAATTCGGGCGCGAAGAAATTGATATTCTACAACCTGTTATCGAGTCCGTGCGCGCAAAACAAAAAAATGTCTCCGGTCCTTGGCCTTCTGACACAGTTTTTTTAAAGGCGCAGCGCGGAGAAGTGGATGCTGTTGTCACAATGTACCATGACCAAGGACAGATTGCGATTAAACTCATGGGTTTTGATCGTGGCGTTACGGTTGCTGGTGGCCTCCCGATCCCCGTAGCCACACCAGCGCATGGCACTGCTTTCGACATTGCGGGACTTAACAAAGCCAACGTGGGCGCCACATTACAAGCGTTTAATCTTCTTGTCCGTATGGCTCAAAATCATCGCGCTGAACGTGCTGCAAATTAAAAAAGGAATAAATGAATGACCAAGATTAAATCGGTACGCACGCGCGTTTGGAATTGGAAGGGGCCAACGGTTCCGCCTACGGGGAATTTTTGCACAAATGCGTCTGATACGCTTTGGACCAAGGGCGATGCGATGTCATCATTTCGGTTTCACCAATGGTTGACCGTTGAAATTGAAACCGATGATGGCACAATTGGGATCGGTAATGCCGCCCTTGCGCCATCCGTTGTGAAAAAGGCGATTGATGATTGGTATGCGCCCCTTGTGATTGGCGAAGACCCGTTTGATTATGCCTATCTTTGGGAAAAAATGTATCGTCGTACCCACGCTTGGGGGCGCAAAGGGATTGGCATGACCGCCATTTCCGCCATTGATCTGGCGATCTGGGATTTGATGGGCAAACTGGTTGATAAACCCGTGTTCAAATTGCTGGGTGGGCGTACCAAAGAAAAAATCCCTGTCTATTATTCTAAGCTTTACGCAGGTTCGATTGAATCCATGCAAGCCGAAGCAGAAGAAGCCAAGAAAAACGGTTACCAAGGGTATAAAACGCGTTTTGGTTATGGCCCCAAGGATGGCATGAAAGGCATGCGCGAAAACCTCAAGCGTGTCGAAGCGATGCGCGAAGTGTTGGGCTATGATGTTGATCTGATGCTTGAATGCTACATGGGTTGGAATTTGGATTACACCAAACGCATGTTGCCCAAATTGGAAAAATTCGAACCGCGCTGGTTAGAAGAGCCCGTGATCGCCGATGATGTTGCAGGTTACGCCGAATTGAACGCGATGGGCAGCGTACCAATTTCGGGTGGCGAACATGAATTTTCGATCATCGGTTGCAAAGAGCTGATCGAGAAAAAAGCTGTCAGCGTTTTGCAATATGACACCAATCGTGTTGGCGGCATTACTGCGGCACAAAAAATCAATGCGATTGCAGAGGCGCATCAAATCCCCGTCATTCCCCACGCAGGCCAGATGCACAATTACCATCTGACCATGGCGAATGCGAATTGCCCAATCAGCGAATATTTCCCTGTGTTCGATGTCGAGGTCGGTAACGAGCTGTTCTACTATATCTTTGAAGGCGACCCAGAGGCCGTGGATGGCTTCCTTGATCTGGATGACAACATCCCAGGTTTGGGCATCACCATCAGCGATAAACACCTCCATAACTTTGACATCGAGGAATAGATCATGAATCCAATGTACCAAGGTATTTGGCCCGTTGCGCCAACGCCATTTAACCCCGATGGCACGCTTGATCTGGATGGGATGAAACGTGTTCTGGATTGTTTGATTGATCAGGGTGCAGATGGTATCTGTATTCTGGCCAATTTTTCCGAACAGTTTTTGATCTCTGATGCGGAGCGCGAAATCTTGACACGTTTGTGTCTTGAACATGTTGCTGGACGCGTGAAAATGATTGTCACGGTCAGCCATTTCGCCACACAAATCGCCGTGGAACGCGCGCAACTGGCCAAGGATCTGGGCGCGGATATCGTGATGATTATGCCTCCCTATCATGGGGCAACATTGCGCGGCAATCCAACCCAAACCTATGAACAGTTCGCTGCGGTGGGGGCTGTTGGTATTCCGATCATGATCCAAGATGCGCCAATGTCTGGCGTTGATCTGCCTGTGCCGTTATTGGTGAAAATGGCGCGCGAAATTGAAATGGTGAAACTGTTCAAAATCGAATGCCCATTTGCGGCCAATAAATTGCGTGCACTCATCGCAGAAGGTGGTGATGCAATCGAGGGCCCATTTGACGGTGAAGAAGGCATTACATTGCTGGCCGATTTGGATGCAGGTGCTACGGGTGCGATGACATCTGGGATGATCGTTGATCAAATCAAACCAGTGATCGATTTGCACCGCGCGGGTGATATGCAGGGTGCAACGGCGGCTTATGGGCGCGTTGCCATGGCGATCAATCACGAAAACCGCCAATGCCTGTGGCGTTCCTGCAAGGCGGCAATGGTCGAAGGTGGCGTGATTAAATCCGAATTCTGTCGCCACCCAATGGAACCGCTTCATCCTGATACGCGCTCACGGTTGATAACCCTTTTACAACCACTTGATCCACTTGTCTTGAAATGGGGAAAATAATATGACTTTGACTGGGAAAGGCACATCATTCAAACCCCACGGAAAACATCTGATTGCAGGCGAATGGGTAGCTGGAGAGGCCATGTTTTTATCGGAGCCCGCACATGGTGAAGCGCATTCTTTTTCTGTAGGTACTCCAGAACATATTGAAAGTGCGTGTGTCGCGGCAGAGGAGGCGTTTTGGACCTTCGGTTATTCAAGCCGTGTCGAACGTGCTGCATTTTTGAATGCGATTGCAGATGAAATCGAGAAGCGCGCCAATGAAATTACTGAAATTGGCACACGAGAAACAGGTCTACCAGAGGGTCGCTTGCAAGGTGAGCGCGGGCGTACGACTGGTCAGTTGCGAATGTTCGCCGAACACATTTTAAAAGGCGATTACCTTGATCAACGTCACGATGTGGCACTACCTGATCGTCAACCAATGCCACGTCCCGATATGAAAATGATCCAGCGGCCGATTGGTCCTGTCGCGGTGTTTGGTGCGTCGAACTTTCCATTAGCGTTTTCCACTGCTGGTGGCGATACAGCGGCCGCTTTTGCGGCCGGTTGCCCTGTGGTTGTAAAGGGGCATGGTGCACATCCTGGTACGGGCGAAATCATCGCAGAGGCAATTCACGCAGCAATCAAATCATGCGATTTGCATCCAGGTACGTTTTCACTGGTTCAAGGCGGCACACTTGAAGCAGGTCAAGCTTTGGTTCAGCACCCGCTTATCAAAGCTGTTGGATTTACAGGATCATTGGCAGGTGGGCGTGCGTTGTTTGATCTTTGTGCACAGCGTCCAGAACCTATTCCATTTTTCGGTGAGCTTGGTTCTGTTAATCCAATGTTCTTGTTGCCAATGGCGTTGTCCACCCGTGGCGAAGCGCTGGCAAAAGGTTGGGCTGGATCGCTAACAATGGGAGCGGGTCAATTTTGCACTAACCCCGGGATAGCTGTTGTGATTGATAGCGATGGTGCTGACTCTTTCATTTCTGAATCTGTGTCCGCGCTAAACGGTGTTGATGCGCAGACCATGCTCACCGACGGGATCGCGGTCGCATACGAAAAGGGTAGGGACCGTGTCGCGGGATCGTCAGAAGTGCAAACGCTGTTGAGCACCGCGTCAGCTAAGCGTAGTGCTAAACCAAATCTTTATGCAACAACAGGTAAGGCGTGGTTAGCAAATACAGAGCTTGGCGAAGAGGTTTTCGGCCCACTTGGACTAGTAGTTCGCGTCGCAGATGAAGATGAAATGATAGCCGTCGCAAAAAGCCTTGAGGGGCAATTGACCTGTACGCTGCACCTCGATGACGCAGATGCTGACCTTGGTCGATGTCTGATGCCTATACTTGAGCGAAAAGCAGGACGCATATTGGCCAATAATTTCCCAACGGGTGTCGAGGTTTGTGACACGATGGTTCATGGCGGACCGTATCCAGCATCAACAAACTTTGGTGCAACATCAGTTGGGACGATGGCGATCAGACGGTTTTTACGTCCAGTCTGTTTTCAAAACATTCCAAATGCTTTGATGCCTAGCACGACTTAACAAATGGCGACGCAGGGGAAATCTTTGCGTCGCAAAAAATTTACCTTGGAGGAGGAAATCATGAAACTATCAACGCTAACACTTTCCGCTGTCGCTGCGTTTGCAGCATTTGGGACAAACCCTGTATTGGCTGAATACCCCGAACGTCCTGTCACGGTCATTGTGCCGTGGGGGGCAGGTGGCGGTACCGATACTATTATACGTATATTCGCAGTTGGTTTTGAGGAGGCTTTGGGGCAACCGATAAACGTGGTTAATCGTACAGGTGGCTCTGGTGTTGTGGGGCATTCAGCGATTACACATTCACGTGCTGATGGTTATACGTTGGGAGCGTGTACTTCTGAAATAACCTATTTTGACACGATTGGCCTTGCTCCGATCACACCTGAAAGCTTTGATTTGGTATCACGGCTTGCGGAAATTCCAGCAGGTGTAACTGTTTCTGCGGATAGTCCATATAATTCCGTTCAAGAAGTCGTTGATGCGGCGAAAAAAGGGGGGTTAAGTGCTTCTGGTTCAGGTCTCGGTGGGCCATGGCATATGGCGATTGCGGGCATGATGAAATCCGCTGGTGGTGATGTAAATACAGTGCAGTTTATCCCGTCACAAGGGGGTGCTCCTGCACTTCAGGATCTTGTTGCTGATGGCATTTCGATATTCAGTGGATCACCGATCGAGGCGCGCGCGCTAGCAAGCGCAGGCGAGGTCAAAATGCTCGCAATTATGGCCGATGAACGCTCGCCGGCGTTTCCAGATTTGCCAACATTAAAAGAAAGTGGGGTTGATTGGTCTATGAGCAATTGGTTCTCTTTGTGTGCACCTGCTGGTCTGCCCGAAGACATCAAAGTTAAAATTGAAACCGCTGCCAAAAAAGCTCATGCATCAACGGCTGTGCAAGAAGCGCTGGCGCAAAGAGGCATTACCCCAGTTTTTGATGGTTCAGAAAACTTCACCACTTTTGCCAAGGGGTTTGCATCTGAGGCCAAATCGCTTCTGACTGATCTTGGTTTGGCAAAGTAAAGGGAGGGGTGCCAAAGTATATCATTATGGTTTGGCGCTCATTATTCTTATGAAAATAAATGACCGCATTATTGGTGGGCTTACCATCCTAGGTGGGCTAGGCGTGATTGCCGGAACTCTTGAATTTCGAGAAATTCCCGGGCAACAGTTTGGCTCTGCTTTCTTTCCGCGCATTCTCGGCGTCGCGTTGATTTTGACAGGGTTCGTACAAACGGTGACTGGGGCCAATGGTGCATTGTTTCAAGTGAATGAAATTTTAAAGGGTCGTTCTGGTTTGCAGGTACTTGCGGCATTAGCAGCCATCGTAATTTGGGTGATTATATCACCAGCACTCGGCTTTATCTTGACAACAGCATGTTTAATCGCGGCGCTGGCAATGCTCGCCGAAGGGCGACTCTGGCCTTCTATTGCCACTGGGGTCGTGATGTCGTTCATCTTGTTCTTTGTATTTGGCAAGCTTTTGCGCGTGCCTCTTTCCTATGGTCTTATTGAAAGTGTACTGACATGAGCGCGATAGCCGAAGCGTTCGTACTCGTAACGCAACCAGAGGTGATCGTAACAATCGTTGTTGCTAGCTTTCTGGGAATTATCATTGGCGCGATCCCAGGGCTCACCGCTGTTATGGGGGTGGCTCTTTTGGTTCCGATTACGTTTTTTATGGATCCAGTTCCCGCTATATCTGCGATCGCGGCTCTGGCTGCCATGGCGATATTTTCTGGTGACATACCCGGCACACTTTTGCGCATACCAGGTACCCCTGCGTCTGCCGCTTATGTGGATGATGGGCATGCTATATCCAAGTCTGGTCGCCCTGAGTATGCATTGGGACTAAGTATGATATCGGCGTGTGTCGGGGGCGTAATCGGTGTTTTGCTGTTGATGACAGCTGCGCCAATTTTAGCGCGGTTTGCCACTAACTTCTCTTCAGTTGAGTATTTTTGGTTGGCTTTATTAGGGCTGAGTTGCGCGGCGATCATTTCAGCGGGCTCGAAGATCAAAGGCGTCTTGTCGCTCTTGTTCGGTCTCTGGGTTGCCACTATTGGAATCGATGCGGTCGCGGGGCAACCACGATTTACATTTGGATCAATCGAGCTGACAGGTGGCGTCAGTTTTATCCCGGCGATGATCGGTATGTTCGCTTTACCTGAGGTTTTGCGAAACATCACTGCGCGCGCTACAAAGCAAGAGCCCCCAACCATGGGGCCTGTGTTTCGCGGACTTGGGACTGCAATGCGTAAGCGTTGGCGCAATCTCTTGCGAGGTGGTTTAACCGGCTCGGTGATTGGCGCTCTACCCGGCGCAGGAGCTGACATTGCAGCTTGGGTTGCCTACGCGATCGCGAAGCGACGCTCGAAAACGCCAGAAAAATTTGGAAAAGGACATGATGAAGGATTGATAGAGGCGGGCGCTGCGAACAATGGAGCGTTATCGGGAGCTTGGGTTCCAACATTAGTATTTGGAATTCCGGGTGATAGTATCACGGCTATAGTGATCGGTGTCTTGTATCTCAAAGGTCTTGAGCCTGGTCCAATCATTTTTGTTAAAACGCCTGAGTTGGTTTATGCAATCTTCTTCGCATTTTTGATGGCTAATTTATTGTTAATCCCATTCGGTTGGGCAATCATCAAGGCATCTCGTCACTTGTTACGTATTCCACCAGCCTATTTCGCCCCTGTTGTCTTGGCCTGCTGTATTGTGGGAAGTTATGCGATCAATAACACTGCGTTCGGAGTGCTCACGATGCTTGTGTTCGGTATTGTTGGTTGGCTGTTTGAAGAAAACGAAATCCCAATAGCCCCAGCAATTTTAGGCTTAGTTTTGGGAGGGATGTTAGAATTTAATTTTGTGACATCAATGCTGAAATCGCAAGGAGATATTGCGATATTTTTCTCTCGCCCCGTCGCAGCTTTTCTGGGAGTATGCGTTTTGTTTGTTTGGATATTTCCGGTGTTTGGTGTTTGGCGACGTCGTAAAATTAAAGGGGTGCGAACATGAAAATTATTGATGCACATCATCATTACTGGGATCCGAGCGCAAATTATCATCCGTGGTTAAGGGATAAGCCGATGATCCCTTTTCGCTATGGCGACTATTCATCCATTTGCGATAAGTTTATGAATTCTGAATATGACGTCGTTACCCAAGATTGGGACGTTGTCGCGACAGTGACCATGGAAGGTGAATGGGATCCAGCGGATCCAACGGGTGAGGCAATTTGGATGCAACGACAACATGACGAGACTGGGCGACCAGCGGCGCATGTTGCACAAGCTTGGTTGGATAGCGACAATATTGTTGAGTTGTTAGCAGCCTATCAAGCCCTGCCTATCGTGCGTTCGGTGAGGCACAAGCCAAGGTTTAATGACAGGCCGGGTGGTGCTGTGGGCGGTATGATGGACAAGGCGTTTCGCGAAGGTTTTTGTCGTCTCGCGGATAGCGGATTGATTTTTGACCTGCAGACACCTTGGTGGCATCTGAACGAAGCCATTGATATGGCACAACTCGCACCCGAAACCAAAATCGTTTTAAATCATGCGGGATTACCGTCTGATCGTTCCGCAGAGGGTCTTGCTGGTTGGCGTGCCGCCATGACTGAGTTTGCTGCGTTACCCCAAACCTATGTGAAGATATCAGGACTTGGATTACCCGAGCGTGCGTGGTCCATCGCCGACAATAAAGACATTATTCGGTTTTGCATAAATACATTTGGCCCTGAGCGCGCGATGTTTGCGTCAAATTTCCCTGTAGATGGTCTTTGCGGTTCTTTTGATACTATTTACTCTGGTTTTATGGATGTGACATCTGCTGACGCTGAAGGCGACAGAGATCAACTGTTCTATAAAACCGCTAAGCAAGTATACGGGCTTTGATCGGTTTGTAGCAAGCAAATGAAAAATTTGTGCTTTTGAAAGCTAAAGCCATTTGTTCGAGAAGCGCTTGGTCGTCGATCATTTTACACCTATCAAAGTGATCTCGATGACCTTCGTTTGATAGGTGCTTGTTTGGTGCAATTATTACGCTGCTAGTGTTTGACGGGCCTGTACCCAGCTTTGGATTAGTATATCGAAATTTTTCTTCATCAACGCTTGGGCGGCAAGGTCATCAATTTCATTCGCCAGCCAAGCACGCGCAGCCTCGCCAAAAATAGTCCGACCAACTGCAAACCCACGTACGAAAGGCTGCTGGCTGGCACGTGAGATGCTATCGACTACCGTATCTATTGGTGCATCAAGGCCTAACATTAGAACACCACGACACCACTGGTCGTTGTCTCGAATTACTTTCCCGACGTCTTCCCAGCCAGAATTTGTTTGATCTGGTAGTTTCCACCAATCTGGGCGCAAGCCGTCATCGTACATTTGCTGCATAGCTATCGAAGTTGCAGTGTCTCCCATTTTTCCAGTCTCAGTGTGGATTATTTCAATCAAATACTCGTGGCGAGACAGGCGCGCCGCTGATGCAAGGCGGTGCAATTGGTCAAGCTGTGTGCGGCGTAAATCGAGCGGATCGTCTGGGTTGTAAAATACCAGACACTTGATGACATGATCATCTGGCCAAGAATTAACCTCTGCACCGAGTGATGCCGCACCTTCGAACACGAGTGGGAGGGAACCAGGTTTTTCAACCGGCCGCCCAATCCAAAGCCCTTCTTTTTCCGCGCGAAATAATGCCTGGCGTCCATATGTCGTATCAAGGAGCGTGCCGAGCATCATACCTTCGCTGCGTGACGAAATCATTGTGTCCAGCGCGAGGTTTTTGAATTCTTCTATACGAGATGGGTCAGCACCCGCGTCGCTCGCCATTGCTTCAAGTTGCATTCTGTGATCGATCGCGAAGGCGCAGACGTTATCCCAGTGACCTCGACGATTGGTCGCCCAATGAACGTGTTCGAGATCTGCATCTTCACGAAGCCGTGGATTGACTACTCCACGTTCAAGGAAGAACTCTAATTCTTCCCAACTTGGATATGCGGGAGCGCAGCCATGGCGTGATACCGCCAGGGCACCGCAAGCATTGGCGATTCGACAGCATTCTTCGAGTGGTAGGTCCCGTACATAACCGCGTAGAAACCCCGCCATGAAACCGTCACCCGCACCGAGAACGTTGAACACTTCTACTGGGAATCCTTGAGAGGAAATACCATCGTCCAAATTTTCTGGAATTTCACTTGGGAACACAAGACAACCTTTGGGACCTGTTTTCAAAACGATCATGGCGTCGGAAACTTTTCGAATGTTTACCAAGGCCTCACGTGTGTCAGTTGAGCCACCGGCGATATGCACTTCTTCATCAGTTCCCACGATGACATCACAGTGCGGAAGGATTGTTTGGACGCGTTTGGTGACGGCTTCATTCGCGACAAATCTTACATCGCCTTCTCCCGCGCCTAACAAACCCCAAAGATTGGGGCGATAATCGATATCAAAAACGATTTTGGAGCCAGCATCTTTCCCAATGTTAATTGCTTTGAAGCTTGCTGCTTCGAGATGAGGTTGGGAAAAATGTGTGCCAGTGACAACAATAGCTTTTGCAGATTTGATAAATTCTGGATTGATGTCGTCTTCACTAAGTGCGGAATCTGCGCAGTCCGTACGCACAAACAGCAAAGGGAAGTTTCGATCATCTTCTATTCCCAAAAATGCGAGCGCGGTCAGTCGATCGGGGTCAATTGCAAGGCCTTTAGTCTCAACACCTTCAGCTATCAGCGTTTCGGTGACAAAGCGCCCAATTTGATCGTCTCCAACACGACTGAGAAGCGCAGTTTTAAGACCAAGGCGTGCTCCTCCTACGGCGATATTTGTCGGGCACCCACCAATATATTTGGAAAAACTACGCGCATCTTCCATGCGACAACCAACTTGGTCAGCGTAAAGGTCCGCACAGGTCCGTCCGATGGTAATAATGTCGTATTTTTTGGGGTTTTGTTGGTTTGTCATTTATTGTCTCAGTCTAGTTTTGTGTATTTTCTGCGCAAATTGTTCCCGCACGAATTGCGAGAATGAGCGCAAGCGAAATTGTTGCGTTGAGTGAGCGAAAGCCATCGACGCTTGCTTCTGAAATTTGAAACCAACTGTCGGCGTTGGTAAACGGCGCACGCGCAAGATCAGTAATTGCAATGGTTCTTGCACCCGTTGCGCGCGCGCGTTCAAAAGCGGTTATTGTCTCTTCGGCGCTGGGATTGAATGAAATCGCGACCACTGTATCTTCTGGACCAACGAGCGTCATTTGTTGTTCAAGCGTGCCACCCGCGCCGTCAAGAAGGTTAGCAGGAACATCCAGGCGCGAGAGATTATACGTAAGATAGGTAGCCGCTGTGAATGTTCGTTTTTGCGCCAGCACATGCACGATGCGCGCATCCGCAAGTAACTGAGCAGCTTTTTCTATTTTCTCTACCGGGGCGGAATGTTGCAATTCGCGAAGTGACGCGATGCCTGCGTCAACGAATCTCTCGGTCATTTCTGAGGTTCCACATGCGGCTCCGTGTTTCTCAAGGTTTTTAATTCGATCTTGATACGACGATGAGCTTGCTTGCAGCTCTGCGCGAAAAATAGCCTGCATTTCTGAGAAACCAGAAAAGCGAAAATGTTTTGCGAAACGAATAATTGCAGAAGGAGCGACGCCAATGTCTTCCCCTAATTCAGCAGTGGTGCGAAGGGCGAAACTTGAAGGATCGCGAAGTGCAAAGTCGGCGATAAGTTCCAACCGATTGCTTAAATCGTTGTACGACGTGGCAATCTCTTCGCGCAATGCCGCGAAGTCAGCTGCAGGCGCAGAAATTTCTTTCTCGTTTTCCACTTATGAACCTCCCTTTCATCGGTGCAATCTGATTTAGAATTAATATTCCATCTTGACTGCATCTTGAAATGTATGTTCTAAAACGACAAACATCAAGTGTTAAGTTCATGCACTACGGGAGGATGTAACTTGAAAGCATGTGTTATTCATGGGGCTGGACAAGTCCGTGTTGAAGACGTTGAAACGCCTGTTCCGCAGGCGGGTCAAGTAGCGTTATCGTTCGCCTATGGTGGCGTGTGCGGTTCCGACATTCATTATTTTCAACATGGGCGCGTGGGGGATTCGATCCTACGCGAACCGATGATTTTGGGACATGAATTTTCTGCGGCGATTGCAGGTTTGGGTGATGGTGTTGAGGGTTTTGCGCTTGGTGATAAGGTTGCCGTGACACCGGCATTGCCATGCCTTGAATGCGAATACTGTCAGCGTGATCTAACCAATTTATGTACCGATATGTCATTCATGGGCAGCGCTGCACATTTCCCTCATTGCAACGGTGGGTTTGCGAGTGAGCTCGTTGTCGAGGCGCGGCAATGTATCAAGCTTCCAAGCGATGCAGATTTGCGCCATGTCGCGATGGCTGAACCATACGCCGTTGCTCTTCATGCTGTGGCAATGGCAGGTGAAGTGAAGGGCGCCACAGTTCTTGTCACTGGTGCCGGTGTGATTGGTCAAATGTGTGCAGTTGCGGCTCGTGCAGCGGGAGCAGAGCGGATATTCATTTCTGATATTGCACCTGAGGCACTTGAACGATCCAAGGGTCTTGGTGCTGACGCGGTTTACAATGCTGCAGACATCGATGAGATGCGCAAATTAACCGATACCCCTATTTGCGATGTTGTATTCGAAGCATCCGGTGCACCGTCCGCTTTAAATTCAGCGATTGCGGCGACTAAACCTCGTGGGACTGTCGTGCAGGTTGGTTTTTTACCTCCTCAAGCTCCTGTTGATTTGAATAAGCTTTTAACACGCGAAATCACCTTGCACGGAACTTATCGGTTTATCGATGAGTTTGCGGAGGCAGTTCGTCAAATTACGACAGGTGAAGTTGACCTGCGCCCTATGATCTCTGCGGATATGAATATTGCAGATCCAGACGCTGTTTTTGCCCGTGCGTTAGAAAAATCCGAAACGTTGAAGGTCATGGTGCATTTCGAATGAATTCGAAGATTTCATATGATCGCGCCCAACTTGAGCTACGCGCCGCCCATATCGGGGTAGGCGCGTTTCATCGCGCACACCAACAGGTATATTATGATGATCTGGCACGATTAAACTCTGAAGACAGTAAAAATTGGGGTGTTGTTGGCATCAACTTAACGCCGCCTAACATTTCAGAATTACATGAAGCACAAGGCGCAAGTTATTCTGTACTGACGGATGATGGAAATCTGGCATCTTGTCGAGAAGTTGGGACGTTGATGCGTGTTCTTGATGCAGATAGTGCCGCAGGTTTTGATTGGTCGGACATTGACTTTGCAACATTGACGATAACCGAAAAAGGGTACTGTCATCGCGCAGGAAGCACAGAATTAGACCCTGACAAAGTAAGTGCAGACATCGCATTCCCAACCAACCCAAAAACAGCGATTGGATATCTTGCCTTAATGTTGGATCAGCGGCGTCGGGCATATGGAAATCCCATAACCCTCGCGAGCTGCGACAACGTTGCGGACAATGGTATTTTGCTCGGTTCTGTTGTGCGCGCCTATATGGAACAAGTATTTCCAGATTCATTGGCTTGGCTTGATGACAGCGTTACATTTCCAACGTCGATGGTGGATCGTATTGTTCCTGCAATGTCAGATACGAGCCGTGTGAAACTTGAAAAGGCTTGTGGAGGCAAAGACGCGCTGGGCGTCGTGGCTGAGCCATTTCGCCAATGGGTGATGGAAAACAAGTTTGCGTCGAACCGACCAGGTTTTGAGCTAGCAGGTGCGCAGATCGTGGATAATTTAGCGCCATACGAACATATGAAACACCGCATGTTAAACGGACTTCAGTCTGCCTATGCGGAGCTTGGCCGCTTATGTGGATTTAATAGTTCTGACGGTGCATCGAATAACAAAGATCTGCAAATTTGGGCTGATGTATTTTTGGAATCACAGGCGTCGACATTGATATGTCCGAATGGTGAAAACCTTGAAAAATACGGACGCATTAGTTTGAAGCGTTTGCAAAATCCAACCATCCATCATCCTCTCAACCAAATCGCAAGTGACGCGAGTTTTAAGCTGCCACAACGAATTGGTGCACCTGCAGCGGATTTGTTGAACAGCGGTCACAATGCGGAAGCCCAAGCAATGGTCATCGCGGGGTGGGCTATTATGGCGGGTGATACGTCTGCCGATGAAAACGGCGTCGTAACGACCGACCCGATGGCAAGCCAACTAGCGATGCTGCGAAAGCGCCACGAATCCAGTCACTCTGATCTCGCAAATGCATTTCTTGCATTGCCGATTTGGCCTGAGCGCGTACGCGAAGATGCTAATTTCGCTGCCTTGACGACAAAATGGGTAAATATCTTTTCTGGTGCGACAGCGGTAGAGCGCTTGGCGCAGATCCGAAAATTCTCAAAGGAGCATGTAAATGCGTAAATATCTAGGAGGTCGCACGCCAGAAGAATGGCTTGGTGCAATCCTTATGACAATTGTGGTCGCATTACTTGGATTTCAAGTGATTGCGCGTTTTGGAATGGGGCGCTCTTTCAGCTGGCTCGAAGAGGTGAGCCGCTTTGCTTTTGTTTGGGCTGTGTACTTTGGTTTTATCATTGCCGCAGAAAGCGATCGCCACATACGCGTGTCTCTTCATTTGGATCTCCTTCCCAAAAAAGCACGATTGTTAATGCTGACGCTTGCCGATTTTTTATGGCTTGTCTTCAATGCTGTGGTGATCTGGCATGGCTACCATTTCACCGTATCGATGTTTGAATTCCCATACATTTCGCAAACGACAGGTATCAATTTGGTTTGGGTGCAAATGATTGTGCCTCTGGGTTTCGCGTTTATGTCATTTCGGATTATCCAAGTAATGGTGCGCCGTTGGCAAACGGGCGAAGGCCCCGTCGACACTCGGATCGGGGAGTAATACCAAATGGATCCAACACTATTAATGGCGCTATCTTTTGTGGTCTTGCTTCTAATTGGAGTACCAGTTGGTATTTCCATTGGATTGGCTGCAGTATTGTCGATGACTGCTGCAAATATGCCAATGTCCTATCTTGTCCAAACTGCTTATTCAGCAGTCGATGAATTCACAATTATTGCCGTCCCAATGTTTATTTTGGCCGGCACGTTGATGGAAAAAGGCGGGCTTACCCATCGCTTGATTGGATTCAGCCGCGCGATTGTGGGCCCGGCGCCTGGTGGCCTTGCAACTGTGACAATTGTGGCATGTACGTTTTTCGCGGCAATTTCAGGCTCAGGGCCTGCGACCACTGCGGCGATTGGGTCAATCATGATTCCTGCCATGATTAAAGATGGTTACGACAAGGGATTTGGCGCAGCCATCACTTCGTCTGCGGGTGGCATTGGGGTGGTTATCCCGCCATCAATTCCGATGATTATTTATGGTATTACGTCTGAAACATCGATTAGTGCTTTGTTCGTAGCCGGTGTTATTCCGGGGCTTTTGTTAGCGGTTGCTTTGTGGGGGACAAGTCGTTTAATTTCGGTGCGCCGAGGCTACACATCTGGCGATGTGAAGGAACGCAACCTTACACATATCAAAAAAGCCGCATGGGAAGCCAAATGGGCACTCGCTGCGCCCATCATTATCCTTGGCGGTATCTATACGGGCGTATTTACAGTGACTGAAGCGTCAGTAGTAGCCGTTCTTTATGCGCTGTTTGTTGGAATATTCATCTATCGCGAAATTCGCGTTGGGTTATTCATTGATGCGGTTGTCTATGCCGTTCGTATCACAGGTACAGTTATGCTTGTTCTTGTTACGGGGCGTATCATTGGACGTATGTTATCGATGTTTCAGATACCACAAGCCGTGTCGGGTTATCTGATCGATGCTATTTCAGATCCAACAATGTTGATCTTGCTGGTCCTGTTAATGTTGGTTTTTATTGGCATGTGGATGGAGACGTTGACGCAGATTATTATTCTGACACCGCTTCTTTTGCCTGTTGTTGTAAATGTTGGGATCGATCCCATTCAGTTCGGCATTATTTTTGTTATTGCCTGCGAGATTGGCTATTCAACGCCACCGCTCGGGGTCAATCTATTTGTTGCTTCAGAGATCGGAGAAACCACCGTCGAAAAGGTTTCCAAGGCCTCGATCCCATTTCTTTGTGCTGAGATTGCGGTGATGGTGCTTGTCGCCTTTGTACCCGCGCTCACGCTTTGGTTGCCCAGAATGATGGGCTTCATCAATTAGTTTTAATCGGAGGAAACCACTATGAAACTATTCACGAAAACACTTACCACTGCAGCGATCGCATTGAGCGTCGCATTGCCGGTCGCAGCGGCGGATTTCACAATGCGCCTAAGCCACGGTGACAATGAAAATAACCCAACACACAAGGGTGCGCTAAAATTTGAAGAGCTCGTTGAAAAATACTCTGATGGCCGTATCGATGTTCAGATTTTCCCATCGAACCAGCTGGGTTCTGAACAAGAAGTTGCACAATCGTTGCGCATGGGTTCAATTGAATCTGAAATTCTATATACAGGTAACCTTGTGCCTCTTGCGCCTTCGGTTGGTGTAATGATGCTCCCTTATGCATTTACGTCAAACGAAGATGCACACGCTGCGATGGATGCATTGAAAGAGCCGTTGAACGAACGTCTTCCAGGTGAGGCTGGCGTGCGTGTTTTGGGTTATTTTGAGAAAGGCTTTCGCGTACTTACCAATGGTGAGCGTGAAGTAAAAACACTAGAAGATCTGCAAGGCTTGAAGGTTCGTGTCTCCAAGAACAACATTGCTATCGAGACGTTTAAATCTTGGGGTTTAGATCCTATCCCAATGGCTTGGGCTGAGGTGTTTCCTGCGTTACAGCAAGGCGTTATTGATGGTCAGGAAAACCCATATACGACCGCTATTTCTTCTAAGTTCTACGAAGTTCAGAAATACATTACAGAAGTACACTACCTGATTTGGTCTGGCCCAATCATTGTGTCCGAGCGGTTTTATCAAGGCTTGCCAGAAGACTTGCAAGCCGCCTTGAACAAAGCTGGTGAAGAGGCTGCGATGTATGAACGCGAAGTTTCAGCAGCAGAAACAGAGGCTGCCAAAGTAAAACTTGTCGAGCTTGGCATGACGCTAAGCGGTGCTCCAGAAGATGAAGCAAAATGGCAAGAAGCGGCAAAAGCCCTGTGGCCAAGTTTTGCAGCCGATATTGGTGGTGCAGAATGGCTTGAAGAAGCAACAGAAATTATGAATGCTGCGATTGCTGCTAAATAAACGAAATGGCAATTTCGTTGCAACAAAGAGGCCAAGTGAAAGCTTGGCCTCTTTTAGATTCTCCTACCTTCGACAAATAAATTTATAATTTATATGACAACGAAGAGAGCCAGAACTGTGTAGATGTTACAATCCCGTCAGTGTGACATTAGCACAGCCCGTGCTTACGGAATACAAGTTCGGGCAGGATCGTTTCCCATTCGTCTCGTTTGATATAGCGATGGTAACGCTCGTCATTATCGGTCTTTCTCCACCTAACAATTGCGCCAATCTTACCCGATACCAATGATGAGCTATCGGGGGGACTCCAGTTTTTAGCCATGCGACAAAGGGGGCGACGGTTTTGATCCATGACCAACCATTTCCCGTCACGTCGTTCTAGCGTTACAGGATCATCGATTTTAGCATTGGATATGGCAGCATGAGTTGGATTATCCGCAGGCAAACGGCCAGCGTAGGACAGGTCGACCGTCGCCAAGTCGGGCACTTGATACCAATCGGGGTTAGGCAGATCCATGCGGCTGGGCATTTCGACCTTTCGCAGCATTTCGCTTTCAGAGTCAGCAAGTACGAATGCGTGTTCGCCTCTCGTGACCACCGATAGGCTCAGGCGCGCACGTGTCATTGCGACATAGAAGAGGCGACGTGGCGCTTCGCCGTCCTCACCCTCCGAAAGGGCTTCCCAACCTCCATCAAGGATCACCACATGGTCAAACTCGAGCCCCTTGGAGCGGTGCGCAGTGAGCAGAAGTAGCCCCCTTTGCACGCGTCGCACATCTTTCGACCATTCCGCAAGCCACTCTATGGCGTCGAGCGCTGGAATAGATTTTTTCCCTAAATCTCTTGCAAGGTCAGCAATCCCCTCGGCAAGAATATCTACCCAACGGCTAGAGTTTTGTTCATTGAGAACATCCAGAATGTCTTGGATTGTTAGCATCGCAACGGGGCGTTTGCGTAAGCCTGCAACAAGTTGTTGCATCTCACGTAAGCGCCAGACACTAGGGAGTTTCTCGTTAGCCATTTCAACTGGAAGCTCAAGCTCTTCGGCGTAGGCACGCACAGCGCTAAGTCTGCGCCAATCACGTGAAATGATTGCTGTACGAGACCATGAAAAATTGGGATCTAGTCGCGACATCCTTACGAGCTCATCAACAGCGATTACAGCTTGCGCTACCTCGTCATCTGGGCCGTCAAGAAACTGTACGCGCCCTTGGCCAACCGGATCATATTGCGCCATTGCACCACCACCAGGATCGAGACTACGCAGTTTGTCCACGGTGATCTCATGCCCTGCTTTCATGCGGCCTTTAGAAGCTTCGATGACTTGATTGGATGCATCAATAATGAAGCGGGTCGAACGATAGTTCTCGACCAGAAACTTAGGCTTAGCGCGGTAGTCTGCTTCAAACTGGCGAATGAAAGAGATCGAAGCGCCCGCAAAGGCATAGATGTTCTGGTCATCGTCGCCCACCGCAAAAAGGCTTAGCCGTTGGTCCGGATCATCTAACGAGCGTCCCGCCACCGCTGCGATCAATGCGTATTCCTCAGGGCCAATGTCTTGGTATTCATCTACAAGAATCCAGCGGTATCCCTGAATGAGAGCTTCACGCTGCGCCTCCGCCTCAGAACGGCTTAAGCCGTCGCCGTTAATCTGGTGGACTGCATCCATGATAATGCCATCAAAGTCGCGTTCTTCGGACACGGCACCAGAAAAACTCGCGCCGACTAAGCGCATCGCTAGGGCATGACAAGTTGAGACGGTCACGCGAGATGCATCCTCACCGACAAGATGACGCAGACGGGCACGGATCTCTGCCGCGGCATGGCGATTATAAGTGAGGACGAGGATGTCGCGAGGATCCTCACGTTTTACGCGCAGTAGGTAGGCTATACGGTGCACAAGGATCCGTGTTTTTCCAGAACCTGGCCCCGCAAGAACGAGAACATTGGTCTCTTCGCGCTCATCTGCAACGATCTCTTGTTGAACGGGGTTACCCAAATCCTCTACAATCTTTTTCCAAGCTTTTCCTGTGGTTTGGCGGCGCATTTCAACGCTGCGTCCGGGCATCCAACGTTGCAAAAACCGATCTTGATCCAGCGTGAAGTAGTCCTCAGAAAGGCGCTTTGCCTCTTCGATATGCTCAAGACCTCTTTCGGCATAGGCTGACATCACATGAGTTTGGATCGTTTGCTCGCGGTAGTGTTCCTCTAAAGGTAAGAAATCTTTTTTAGTAAATCCACTACGGCCAGATTTCAGATAGATGGTCATAGCCGAGCGGAATACGGATAAACCCTTCCCCAGTGTTACCACTTTTTGTTCATGAAGCCACAAAAGCGAGCGTTCCATGAGTTTTGTCATGTCTTTCACGCCGGATGATTTTATAATTGTATCGCCCCTCAGCACAGCCAAGAGTTCGCCAACAGTTGTGTCGACCTGAATGTCTTTACCGCGGGCGCCAGAGGGTGCGTTGTCGATCAATACTTCGAGAAGCTTTTCAGCCGCCAACCAACGAATAGAGGCAGTATGCTCTACAATCCGCCACGAACGCTGCAGTACTACTTCAAGCGTTTTGTTCGATAGTTTTCGTAGGCGAATATTGCCCCTGCCACCATCACTGTCGCGCCCATCCCTTTCGATGCTGCGTAAAACACGATCAAGGACATGGGGGATTGCATCTCCATGACCTTCGTCGCGCAACACTTGGCTAGCGGCTGACAAATCCAATGAAGCAGCATCACCGATTTCTGCTTCTGGGGCGAATTCACGCAGCTTGGCAATGAGTGCCTTTTCAAGTTGTATAGCGCGCTTGATGCGATCGCGCGATTGGTTTTCCACACCGATGTGCACGGAAACCGTTATGGCAATGTCGTTTCGCGCAACATTAAATGTCTCAAGGTCCGCCATCGCTTTGCTAAGCTCGCGATGCGATAGCCCACTTATGCCGGTCAACTCGTCAGTAGAAATGCCCTGATCGGGCTGTGTGTTCATGATATGACGCACAATATTCAAAAGCTGATTGCGTCGTGTTTGTGTTATCTCCGCCCCGTTCAAGCGTTGTGCGGCGTCGTCAATGGTGCGCACCATGAGCGATGACGGGAACACCTGAACGCGATTTTCTTCACGCGAGACGAGGGTTGCCTCCTCTAGCCATGATACTGCCGTTTTTACACGTGTGTCGTCGGTCGCGCTGTCTCGAACAAACTCACGGTCTTTCTCTTCGAGCACAATCTCGCCCGGCGTTGCGACTACTGTTCCGCTGTTTCGCGTGTGTTCGTCCATGCGTCTAAGCGCTTTTAAGATAGCTCCTATTTCGTGGCGATCGAGACGGGAGCGTGCACAGAGGTTGAACTGGCGTTCTACGTCGTCAGTGTGATACAGCAACACACATTCAGCGGGTGCCCGATCACGACCAGCTCGCCCTGCTTCTTGTAAGTAGTTTTCCAACGAGCCAGGAATGTCCGCATGAATAACCAGTCGAATATCAGGCTTGTCTATGCCCATTCCAAAGGCGTTGGTGGCCGCAATTACCCTTAGCTCTCCGACACGAAACCGTTCTTGCACAATGTGCTTGTCATCTGCCGTTAATCCAGCATGGAAATGTTCTGCCGCGAGCCCCTGGTGTTTCAGAAATACGGCGACACGTTCGGTTTCCTTTCGGGTCGCGCAGTAAATTACAGCCCCAGACGTGTCACCCGCAGGAAGGTGCTCTTGAATCGCTGTCAGAATGTCCGCAAGCTTGCTTTCCTTGCCTGTTGGTTGCACGGTAAATGTCAGGTTAGTTCTCGTTGCCCCACCATCGAACAGGCCAAGCTCTACCCCCAGTCGTTCACGGAAATGCTTCGTGATGTCATGCACGACTTCGGGCTTGGCCGTGGCTGTTAAGCACATCACTGGCGCAGGTGCTATATTGCCCGAAAATTCACGGATAAAGCGCCCTATGTAGCGATAGTCAGGACGAAAATCGTGCCCCCATTTCGAGACACAGTGCGCCTCGTCCAATACCCAAATCCCAACTTCGCGCTGCGCCAAAACTGATCGGATGGAAAGGCTGCGTAACTGCTCAGGGGAGATCAAAAGAATGGCCGCTTGCCCCATCCGAACCCGATTTAGGGCCTCTTGTCGTTCCGGCATTGAGAGCATTCCATTGATCGTTACAGCAGAGGAAATTCCTGCACGTTCCATCCCTTGGACCTGGTCGGCCATGAGCGCCACTAAAGGGGAAATAACCACCGTAAGTGCTCCAGTCTTCTCATAAAGGCTCAGCGCCGGAATTTGATAACAAACGGACTTTCCTGTGCCAGTGGGCAAAATACCCAACACATTTGCGTGGTTCATCGCCTCAGAAACGATGACCTCTTGCAGCGAGTTACCGTCGCTGTTGACCGGTTGGGGACGGAAACTTTCAAAGCCGAACCATTTCTTAAGAGCGCTGACTGGGTTATTCATATTGGCACACCAATTGCAGGCGCTGTTACCGCATTTGGTGTCTCGCAGTTCACGTACGAGCATGGCAGATTCTGGGAAGGATGTTCGAACCCACGGTGGCATCACGGACTCTCCACCCGACACCGAAATCCAGGAAATCGCGTAGGCCAGCGGCCAAGCCATCCGCGGATCAGTTAGCTTATCGAGAACCCCTGGTACCTGCTTTTCGCAAGCTTGCCCTTTCAAAAGCGATGTGATTGCAGCGAATGCATCAACGCGACTGGGATTGGTTGCTTGGCGAACTTCTCTGAACACGGCATCAAATCCATCTGCTCGATCTATTCGGGTCCCTAGATAATGATATGCAAGGAGCATATCAGGTGATTGCACATTTAGTTCAGTCAGCGCTTCGATTTGGTTTTCTAGGATCTGAAACACCAGCCTTGCATCAAGCTCGGGATCGTTCACATGCCCTGACTGCAAGCGCCCATCATGGTAGTGCTTTACGAGGTGATGGTAAGGGTTGCGGGGGAAAGCCAGCGGATTGAGCCAGAGCGTATCGATGGGTGCGACCATTTTCGCAGCTAGGCGCGGGCGCGCGGCTAACAGGTGTTCGATATCATGTCGCAGAATATTATGGCCTATGACGTGGAGCGTTTTCCCCAACTCTTTCTCGAGTTGGTCAAGTGATTGCTTAAGTACGCCCTTCGGGGTTACGACAGCAGTGTCGTCGCCAAACCGCACCGCAGCCATGTCAAAGATTTCTGAGGTTTTGGGATTCACTTCGAGATCAACGGAGAGACATCTTTCAAGCAGAGGTCTTATGTTTTCGTTCTTTGATCTTAAGGGGTTGAAAAGCGCCATAAACACTGTCTTTTACTATTATTTGTCCCGAGCTTAAGACCTCTTTGGTTGCACAGCAAGGGAACAAAGTGGGGCTTAATTCGGGGTCGAATCTGATAATGTCTTCAGTAATAAATAACGCGCGCGCAAAGTGCTGTTTTTAATGGTGCCTATGATATTTGTGCACATATTAGTTTGTCGATAGTGCGGGTTTTGCGCTTAATCTCTTTAACATGTTTATCAGCCGATCCATTCGGCCCTGTTCTCGTTCTCATCTTATATCCTTCCTTGGATTACGATGAACCAAAAACTCTAGCTTAGCAAAACATTACCTGTTGTCTCATAGTGCTGACGGCACACATCTCGTAACGCATGGCTGGTATGCCAAAGGCAGAAGTTGGCGGCAGAAGCGAAGCTAAGCAGTATTATATCAGGCTGATTGGTTCAAATTCGATCATTTATTGACAGCTTGTGAAGCAACATGTTTGCTGGTGGTTATTGACTTATTCTATTGAAAGCACTGATTTATGTCGACGATACAAACGAACCTTGAAAAGCTGATTGCAACTTTAACTAAAGGTAGTCTTGAAGATGAGATAGAATCGTATTTTGAGATAACACCAAAAAAGTACCCGGCCTATGCTAACCGAATTCTTCAAGCCAAAACCGGTGAGGGTACGAAAGGGGCGCGAAGCTATTTTATCAAGGTAGGCGATGAGCATTTACCAATGAAGGCAGTAGCGAGAATGGCTCAAATTAGAGCTGGCATCTCGAACTTTAATCCCAAATCACTTACTTTTGCTCCTGCGATGGAGCATTTTGGATATGAAATTGTGCATATCAATAAGTTGGCTAATTTCGAAATCGGTCAGAATTACTCCCGCCAGGATGACATTCACCGAATATTCGGAGGACAGCAACAGGGCGGGATATCGACCCCGGCAAACCAGCCTTATGTTTTCATTTTTACAGGCAAATCGGGCGCTGAGTTTGGTTACGAGGATGGGTGGCAAGACAATGGTGTTTTTCTGTATACTGGTGAAGGGCAGGTGGGCGATATGGAAATGTCCGGTGGTAATAAGGCTATTCTTGAGCACACCGAACAAGGCAAAGAGATTTTACTTTTTGAAGCTACTGGAAAAGGTAAGCCCTATATATTTCGTGGAAAGCTAGCTTGCCAATCTTGGGATGAGGTTGAAGGTCCGGATCGGGACGGAGCCACTCGGAAAATTGTACGGTTTCATTTGGTTCCGAAAGAGAACGCACATGTTTCAGAATTTGGTGCTGTTGAGTATGTGCCTCCCAAAGGGAAAACTCTGGAGGAGTTGAAACAGAAAGCTATTCAGGCGGGTAAAGCCACCAATAAAAGTTCATGGAAATCAGCTCCAAAGGAGTACAGAAAACGTAGTAAGGCCGTTAAGGATTACGTTTTTGCTAGAGCAAATGGCGTATGTGAACTCACCGGCAAACCTGCTCCCTTCAAACGCAAAGATGGCTCACCATATCTCGAAGCACATCATACCAGACAAATGTCTGATAATGGGCCTGACCATCCTAGGTGGGTAGGTGCAATATGTCCTAGTGTTCATAGAGAAATTCATTTTGGCGAGAATGGCGAAAAGCTTAATGAAAAACTAAAGAAAATTCTTCATGAGCTTGAAGGGTGATAACGGCCCAAACCGGACACTCGTTGGAGTGTTCAAATTCTGCAGTTGTGACCTGCATAGCAGACATTGCAGCGCGTCCTTAGCTTTTAACTACTCGTTAACAGAACCATTTCACAAGCTCGAGCAAAGGCTTTAGCTCGGTTATGGCTACGCACTATAATCAGGGCAGGAACTTCGTGCGCGCAGACCATCATGGCAACGTTAATCCAGGCATACGTGGGTGAACGAGCACTCGGCGTGGGGCTAAATCACGGAAGGTACAATCCGCTAGTGAGCAGAAGTCGGACTACACATTCTCAAGTTGCTAAAGTAGACTCGCCATCGCTTGGTTAATTAGTTCTCGTTGATCATTCGATAAGCCATTGTCTTCCAATATTCTATCAAACGCTCTACGCGCCGTGGCGGCCGTACCATCAAGTTGAAGGTTTTTTATGGTCCAACAACCCTTAACCGAAAGACCGACCATTACAACTTTCTTTTCCTCTTGAACAAATTCAATGTGTTCTACAGGATTGTCTAAATAAGGGTGAACAACCCGAAAATCACATTCCTCATAGTTGGGTGCTTCGACCGCAATAGTGTCGAGATCGGATTTGACCGTGAAACCATTGCAAGCCTCACAAGCGACCGCAATGTTGGCGGGCAGAAAGGTCCACTTCCTATAGTGTTCTTTGGGCGCGATATGATCTCGATGTGCGCTACGCCTCGCCTCCAAACCAAGCTTTGACTCGCACCACACGCACTTGCTGTCCTGTTCAGCCATTCCATGATCCATGACCGCTTTTTTGAATGCTTTTACGGAATTGGTTTGCCGGGACCATTCAGCTTTCTTAGCGTCGTCATCAACGGCCTGTAGTTCATCCAGGACATTCAAATCTACTGTTGCGCAAGCTTGAAGGTTAAGCATCAGTTTCCCTTTCAAGATAGACCTTGATTGAACCCAAAATTTCGCGAAGCGCCGCATTATCGTGTGAAGCCAATGGTCGAAGCCGTTCGTTGATCTCTCGGAGTCTATCCAAGTCCGCATCTTCTGTTCCGGAGATCATCTTCAGGGCTGTTGCGAGATCATGTTCAACGTAGCGGTTGCCGGCTGATCCTAGGCCAAACACCCTGTAGAGAATATTGTCTGCAGATCGACCAAAAACATCTCCATCAAACGAATCGAAGTGACCCATATTTGCATTCGCAACTGTCAGCGACCCGGTTGTTTCCTCAACATCTGAAACCAGAAAGTGGGAATGCGTGGCGATGACAGCGTGAGTTTCTGGGCTTTCCGTGAACGTGTTGAGGAGCGAGGGAATGTATTGGCGTTGCCAATCAGGGTGCAGACTTATCTCCGGCTCATCAATGAGGACAACGGAGCGTTCGCCCAAATTGGCAAGCAATTGCGATGTGGTGCTCAAGATATGTTGCTCCCCAGAACTCAAATCATCGAAAGCCACGATCTCATCACCTTTGGTAAAAAGAAGGCGCATTTGTCCGAACAGCTGTAGCTTTCGTCCAAGGAGCAAATATCGCGCAATTTCTGAATAAGACACATCCATGCCAAGAACTGGCGGCGTGATCGGAACAAGATGCTCTCCCTTGCGCCCTCTCGTCGTTTCTCCAAACTGAAGGATGGGTCTAATAGCTTTTACAAAGGGCCAGAGTTCAACCAGCTGATCATGCCAATCTTGATTCGCACTAGTAACCCTAAACCGCGCTGAACCTTGCCGTCGTTCCAGATAATCGAGACCAATTTTGAGGAATTCCCCTTCTTGGCTCGCTTTAAGAAGTTCTGACATTCGAAAATCAAGGCCTATGTAAAACGGCGAAGCCAGTTCAAGGCGTTCCAGCCAATCAACTCTGAAACTGTTCCAGCTTGGCCTATCCATGGCCTCAAGAAAACTTATCAGCGCTTGCGTAGAGAGGGCACCGGTCGTTGTCATGTTGTTAGATTGGCGAAGACCGAGATATCTGTAGAATTGTTCGTCTGCTCTTTGAGCAAATCTGAACTTGTCTAATGGCAAATGGGCGAGTGCCAACACACGGTCGGCAAACTGTAGGTTCTCAAGCCCAACCGAGCGTTCGTTCAAACGGACTTTGATCTCTCGGCCATATCTGCTCACTTCCCAAACATCGCCGTCCAATGCGTACATAATGCGCGCATCGACATCAGCCTCGTTAAGCGCCTCTTTATTTTCATGCGGGAAAAGACCGGGCAGCTCGTCCTGAGTTTCCAGAATACGCAACCGTTTTGATGGCTTTGGCCCGTCGGGTTCGCGGTACTTGTTTCTGTAGATGCGATGAATATTGGTCAACTCGTTTGCGAGGGCGGCAAGGGCATGGCTTTTACCCGATCCGTTTGGCCCAATTATTACCGACGCCTTTGCTCCAGGCTCGAAATCTTCGTTTGTAAATAACGGTATGTGGGTGGACTTTGTCTGAAAGGAAATCAGATGAAAGCCAGTCTTTCGCTGTTCGTGTTGCAATCGTGTGTCTCAGTTCTCGTTGATAAAAATTCTTTAGGGCCTAATTCTACTTATCATGGTCACTAGTAACCCGTCGTCGAAAAACATACCTCAATTTTGTCGACGCATATCTTAGGCGCTTGCGGGTATTCGCATAATGTACGTCCCGGACCCGACCTGGTCTGCTTGTCGCCACTCCTCGGCGCGGATTTACACAACCGGCCATTCGCTCATCCCACAGCATACTTTCGGTATAAAATCGAATGTGCGGCAACCAAATACCGTAGTCGTCTTCCCGACAGTACTTGCAAGTGTGGTTTCAAGTGGCCCCATTCATCTTACTCCTTAATTCTGCAGACCAGTCTTTCAACAACATAATGTCGGCCATGACTTCGAATGGCTCCGGTGGTTCGGGATCATGGCCACGGGAAGGATCATGTGCATCGACGAAGTCACAGCACTTTTTGAACCCATTTTGGAAAGTTTGCACATCGGACTTTTCTAAAGCTGTGACACGTTTCAAATTTTTGGTGTCAATGTAATCGCGATGACGCATTACAACATTGGCAAATACGGTGTCCTCTAGCGCCCGTTCCCAAGTCGCCCGCAATCGACTGTAGAGCGATGATACTGCGATTTTGTAGCCCTCGTCGTCATTCTCCTCGAACAAGCGCTTTGCGGCACGGGCTTCTTTTTCAAGTTTGTCAATCCGGTCTCGAATACTAGAGGCAGTCCACGGCAAATCCTTGTTAACGATGCCGACGACATCCTGTCCGCGTGTGAGATGCGCCAGCGTAGTCGGCGTATTTCGCTCCGCAGCCAGCTGTGCCAGATCGTTTACGAAGATCATGTCATGCGTGAACACGATAACCTGCCGCACGCCGGCTTCCTTTGCCAGGCGCTTGGCTACTTTTGAGCGCCAGCGATGATCGAGTGATGAAACCGGATCATCGAACACAAGCGCCGATGTATGCGATGCATTTGCTAGTTCGGTAAGGTATGAGGCCAACGCCACACACGTCTGCTCGCCCTCGCTGAGCACATCATGGACCTTGGCCTTGGGGTTGGCATAGAGCTTCACCTCGTATTGCGGTGAACCGAATTTGCCCCCCGAGCGCACGACCTCGACCCGAACGCGATTACCAGCCAGCGCGACGATCTCTTGTTGAAACCGGTCGCGCATACGAGGCGTGATCAGATTGTCGGCAATTTCGTTCCCGAGACGCGTGATCGCCGTGGTGGCGGTGTCGCGCAAGCAGTCTTCAATGAGCTTTAGCTCTGCGAGCCTCGCGATCTCTGTTTTCGCAATATCCAGCAGCTCGTGACTTTGTTTCCGATCCTGCAAATCGGCCTGTTCGTTCAGCACGGCTTCCCGTGCTTCGCCGCCGGATGCATCATCGAGAGAAGCCGCATATGCGCGGGTCTGCGCGGCTTCGGTGTTTACGGCCTCCGCGACAGATTCAGGCAAAGCCAACAAGTTTGGAACCTCTTGGCCGGAGAGCTGTGCAAGCGTCTGTACCTGCACACCGCGCGCGAGCGCGATGAATCTCAGCACTTGCCTAGCGAGCGTAAAGTTACCAGCTTTCAAACTCCGATAGGCGGCAGAGACCTTGTTGACGTGGATAGCAACAGCGCGGATTTTTTGCTCTACTTCCTTGAAGACGCGTTCGGCCTCTGCCGCCTTGGTTTCTGTGTCCTTCTTGATGAAGTCTTCAAAGCCAAGCATCCGCGCGGCGGTGGGCTCGTCGATCTCTTGATGGCACAGAACACAGATATCCCCTTGCGGTGGTGGAAACGCCGCCCCAGCTTCCTTCGCCACTCGCGAATATGACCTTGCGGATTCCCAGAGGGTCCGCCAGACGGTTTCACCAACGCCCTCACACGCCAACCCGGAAAACGCCTCATGCGCTGCCGTGTTGGCGGCCGTCCGCATGTCGTCAGCACTCTTCTTTGTAGAATGAAGCGCCTGAATGGCCTCGTCATTTAGCGTCTGCTCGATCCGCTTCAAATAGGATTTTAGTTGATCGAGCTGGATCGCGTAGTCGCGCTGAGCTTTAGCCGCCACAGCGGGGTCTTGAGCGAGATCGGCTTGGAGCTTAGTCAGGCGCGCTTCGTCCGCATCCGAAAAGGGTGTCTTGGGCTTTATGGCCGCGATATCGGTATCATGACGAAGCGAAGAAAGGGCTTTGCCGAGCGCAGAGCGGCTCGACCAGATTGGATTGGCGAAAACGGAGTTGCGCTTTTTTTCCAATGTTTCTTTTTCGGTCGTCAGGCGTGCTCTGATTTCCTGACACACACCGGCTAGGTCATCCGGAATATCGAGGCCGAAGGGTCGAAACCAAACCTCATTCTTCTTCTGAACATGTACCGAAGCCGCCTCGCGGTCAAAGACAGTGATGGCCGAAAGCGCCTCGGCAGCTTCGTAGCCATCTTCCCACGCGAGGGTTTCCAATGAGCCATCGGTACGAGTGATTTTCAGTGCGGCTTTTGCTGTTCCCATTGGGGAAGAGCTGTAAACATCGGGCATGATCGCCCCAGCATGGCGTGAGCGGCAAGCATTCTTGAGAATCCTCGTATAGCCGGATTTTCCAGTGCCGTTCTGTCCGTAAAGAATGGTCAGGCCAGCCTCCTCAAAATTCAGCGTCTGGCCGGTTGCAAGCTGGTTTACACCCGAAACACCTGAGATGCTGGACAAAGAAATAGACTCGCCCGCACCGGGATCAACCGGCAGATGCTCCTTCGTAAGTGGGTTAGCCACCTGCACAACCATCGGATCGCCATGCTCTTTTTTGCAGAGCGCCAGTAACTCCGCTATCGCCTCTTCGTCCGGATAACCGTTCTGGACAATGCCGCGCAGCGCATCGCGTTGCCATAGCGGACGGCTCTCTGACCAAGCTAAGATACGTTTAGGGACAGTATCGTCGCTGCTTTCTATACTCGCGCTGTCCGACATCACAGTGTTAATCTCTCTTGCAAATATGGTTTCCAAAATTGATAGGCTACAAGTATCGGGTTAATAACGGAAGCTTTTTCATCTGTTAGCTGTTGAAATTACTAAATGCACATAAAGCCCTTGTGTGAGGGTACATGCCCGAAGCCAATGTCCGCTTGCGCTGGTGGCCGCTCGATAGCTTGCGAGTGCAGCGAACTTCCGCTTTCCGCCCTTTGTGTCAGCCGCAGCGAACGGCCCTTACCTGCCGTTCCGGGCACGACCTTCGTGTCTTGCCAATTGCCCGAAACTGGACATTCGGAAAATCCCATTAGCTGACATTAAGAACGGCAACTTCTCACCCTTTCTTCTCAATCAACGAGCCTGGACACCATACTCGAAGTTCGAGAGCAGTTTTGAAATTGTTGCGTGGGAGCGCAGAAGCCAACCTACCGAGAGCGACTTCAACGTTGTCGACAGTGTTCACGTAAGTATGTCTGGTATCGCGATGACTTTTTCCGCAAGTGTATCCGCCCATCGATCACGAACCCATCAAGTTGATGCTGTAATGTGTATGTCGAAAGATCTGACATCGTGTTGATGAAACCTTTAGTTTTGAAATTCAAAGAAGTGTTACACAGCACTCCATATCCCGTTAGGTCTTTAAACGCAGTCAGTAACTCGTACATACGAACGTTACATCGCTTTGATACCGTTTGAATTCGAGCAGTCTGATTCACGTGAGTAACCGCTGAAAGCTCAGTTGTTGAGGACCGGTAGGTAAAAAGCATGAAAGGACTCGGCTGAGAACAACCAAACCATTTTTTAGCATCGTCTTCCAAGCAAATGGGAGCAATCGGTCGAAACTGCTCCCTCTGCTTAATAACGTTCAGTCTCTCTTTCGTACTGGCGCTAAATGGTGCTGCTAAGATGGACCGGTTGCCAAGAGCGCGTGGACCAATTTCGTAACGACCGTTTACCCATCCCAGAATCAAATCATTGGCCAATAGCTCAGCAACCGTCGCAACATTCGGCTCCAATACATCAAATTCAGCACTATCCGCTCCATCTTCCAAAACAAAATGTTGTCCAGAGTATACGTCCCACTCAATCTTTGGTTCACCGGTGAGGTGGAACTGGGCGTCAATGGCGGTGCCAATTGCAGAACCCGCATCATTGGCGACCGGAGGGACGAAAATATGGCTAAAAAGTCCTGAGTCTTTCCACTTGGTGTTCCAATCGCAGTTAAGCCCACAACCTCCCACGATTAACAACGGCATTCCTCTCTTCAAATTGTTCTCTGCGAACTGTGCAAAACGGTCGAACAGACGATCACTGAATATGCCCGCAAAACTTCGAAACTCTTGATCCTCCAACCCTACATTATAGTGACGCAGTGTTTTCAGAGCTTCACAGTCCCGGACCTTTAGATGCTCACAGTCCTGAAACAAGAACGACAAAATTCTCTCTTCCTCGCTCGTCGGTCGATTTCTCTTCGAAAAGGAAGCAAGCGCCATCAGTTTTCCTGCGTCGGACAAGCGGGAGTACTCAGCGGTGCTCTTGTCGAAAGTTGGGTCCGCTAATGCATAAAGCAGCGCATAGCGATGGCCAGGCTCTGGTAACACTTCTGATATCTTTGTAATATTAAGTTCGGCATCGATCTCATAGAATGCTCCGATTACGCCTTCCCAAAGCAAGGCATAACACGGTGTTCCTTTGGGTAGGTCGGACATCCCAAACGCGCATAAGAGATGTGATCGCTCATGGGACGAAGAAAAGAAGTCGATGGTCTTTCCCAAAAAACGTTTTTTACTCAAACTTACTGTCCCGTAATCGCTTTCTCGATAGCCTGCGACAACCTCCTTTTCTCGTAGAGAGTCACTAGGCCACCAGCCTCCTTGACAAAGAACGTCAGGAGCTTCTTCAAGCTCGGCAAGGGCGTCGAAAGCATCTGGCACAGATACTATCGAATGACGGTATTTGGAGTTTTTTTCAGCTTCGATCGAGAAGATCAAGCAGCCGTTTTTGATGTATGCAAATGCGCCATCGTGGCCTGGGTTGTAAGATAAGATTTTCATTTTGAGGCTCCACAGTTAGCTGAAAGAGTAGAGTTTTTGAGAGTCTCGGTCTCTTTTTTTAATAATATTTGCCGGCACTGGTGGACTTGGATCGAGAGTACCGAGGTCTTGGTAGGAAGCCGTTGTAGGGCGAGCTGTCCTGCAAGTTTAGGCGACCGAGTAGGCCAAGTGTTGCAATGTAATTTCATAGGCAAATGGGGAATCGGGGTTGGATTCCAAAGCACACGTCGATGTACTAGCCGATCATCAACCGTCCACAGAATCTCATGCGGGGTCCATTCGATAGCATAATGGTGCATCCCTTTGGAAGCGTCGAACCCAAGTTCGATATGCCTTGGAGAACCCCGGTATCCGTAATCAAACTTGGCACCGTCATCTCCTGGATTGTAAAAGACATTGACAATAAGGCGATTGGGCGCATTGCCAGCAATTTCGATGTCAATTTCTTGATGTGGCGAGTTACGGTGAAGAAAGAACCCTGTGATTACTCCCGGAACGTCAGAAGCCTGAAAAGTTGCTTCGAACTTCCCATAAAGATATTCAGCATCACTGGTTATCGCTCCTGCACTGTATTCTCGAACACGCAACTCTTCTCGTTTGACTTGTAACGTTACGCCTTCGACACCAAGGCGGGTAACGTTTTCAGGGCGGAACAAGGCCAAATTTCCGGTAAATGTGTCTGACCGCGGTGACCAAGTTGTCAGGTTGAACTGATCAGAACTATCATCAATAGAAGCGTTGTCTTTTTTGCCTGTTTCGGTCTGTGGATCGATCTGAATACCTGACCATCTGCGGGAATCATTTTCAACAACCCAGGGCGATGAATCCCACTTGGGTAGTGCTTGTTCATGAGAGACAGATGGTTCATTTCCTGCTTCAACTAAGTGCCTTTTGCCCAGATCTTCCAATCTTGGGAATGCACAAAATGGTGGGACACACCTGAGGTGCTCACAGAGAATCCGCCATGCATTGACGTTTTCGGTGTCAAACTCGATCACGTCCGCGCCATCGAGATTAGCTAAAATGTCTTGTATGCTTCGCCCACTACGGCTGTTGCGACAGACCGTTATTATGAACTTGGCGTCGGGATACTTCATGCGGAGATCCCCGACCATTGGTTCGAGGCACCCAATGTTGACGTACGCGTCAAATACTCGATCCGAACTCCCACTACAAAGTTGTTTCATCTCTTCGTTTGGAAGCGCGTCGAGATCGCTACAACATCGATACCCAAGCATTGACAAAGCCATTGCCAAGGACGAAATGCCAGAGTTGGCTGGGCCAAATGAAAAAACAGGCACTTGACTAGGAAACGCACTAAATAAGGCTGCGCCCTCGCTGTTGATCGCGCCGATCTTAGTGAGGGACGGAAGGACAGAGTATGAATTAGTTGAAGCAGTATCTGTTCGTTGGCGAACAATGGGGCATTTTGTAGCGTATACCTTCATCTCACCGAACTGGTGATTTATCCAAAGATCGACTGGACCACGACAAGGTAGTAATCCAAGAAGTTTTTTTGCCCCTTGCCGAGAGAGAACATACCCTGACAAGTACCAAAGTCCGCGCTCAGGCTTGAAAACGTTTTCCGAAACAAAGGACTTTGGAGCACCATTCGTCGCTTCCATGTATGAAACATAAAGTATGTCGAAGCCGTTGTATCTTTCGCTATTGGTAAGAATGTCATTCCAAGCTTGATCAAAATGACGGGCGAAACTTGTGTGAAACCATACGTCGTCCTCCAGGATGAGAACATGCTCTTCCTCGCCTTGCGCAATTCGTCTCCAAACGTCGATGTGTGATCTGGCAACAGCTACCTCTGCACGGCTCATTCGGATAGGCGCTTCAAGCTCAAAATTTGTTGGTAGTGTCATAGGCTGAGGCTCGACAAAAAGTTGCTCTGCCAACGTGTAAAAAGGGTCAACATCCCCACTTTTGGTCGGATCTTGCAGGAAGTCCCTCGCATCGACAGCAGTACATCTTTCCGAAAGACTTAAAAGATCGTAGCCGAAGGCATCTTGAATTCGCCGAAGCTCTTTCTTCATGCGAGACCATCGACCTGGCTCTCTATTAAGATTGATTATGTAGATTTTTTCAACAGTCTTTACCGCCAAAGACCGCTGGTGTCCGAAAGCTCTTGCCCTTTGCTTAGGTAAAAATTTACGAAAGCCGTGTCCTAAGCGAATTGCCAAGCGTAGGATAGCCAGCTGTTTGCGTGCAAGATTCATTGCGCGTCGGTCGGTGAGGATGCCTTATACACCTGCTGATTGGAGAGCCTCCAATTCCTCGAGTCGTTGCGGTAACTAAGTGGCCACTGACTTGTAGATATTTGTTCCCAATCATGCAAAACCATTAGAGTATCAGATGGGCAACCTGCACCAATCACTTCGAAAATCGATCTAGTTAGGTTTCCCGGTCCAGTTGCAGCTTGAACTTCAGGTAAGCCATCCGATTTATCGGCTTCCAAAGATACAGTCGCGTTCAAAAGCGCTCTTTCAACTATAGGATGATTTGGAGGCGCGATAAGTGGCGTCGTATTGAAATAGAATATCCATTCTGGCCGATTAGCTCCTGGTTCTGTAAAAACCGTTGCTGGAACCATCTGAGCCTTTATTAAATCGTAGCAGAAGGGTTGGAGCTTCAGGCGTCCGTCTTCAAAAAGATTGTCAATTGGCTTACCGTGGTACACATCGTCTGCATCAATATAAAAGCCTCCTTTGACGAGCACGTACGAATATCGAAAGTAGTCTGACATCATCGAAGGGTGGTAGCACTGGTTGAAAGCGTCTACATGACGCGCCCCAAGGTGCGTTCGGATAAAAGTGCTTGCAGCGTTTCTATCGAATATTTCAATTTCAAATCCCTCTTGCTCGAGTTGCCTCCAAGAGTTCATACAAGCTTTTACATCGTCAGGTAATTGCTGCATGTCGTCCCAAAATTGCACAATATGTTTTGGTGTAGAGGCTGGCCACGCCGACGAAGCATCTGTTGAGAGTTCGTGCCGCTGCACAATATCGCGCACGAAGTTTGAGCGTTCTCGTTCTGAGGACTCAAGTGGGTCGGGTTCATCTGCATTGTTTACAATTGCATTTTTCATTTGAGACTTCTCTTTTTTGCGGCATCCACGATTGTGATATACAACTTGGAAGCCAACTTATGATTTTTTGGGAGATGGATTCTGCCCACTTTTAATAATTCTGGTTCAAATAATAATTCTGGTTCAAATGGACTTTAAATTTTTAAGCCATATCCTGAAAGTGACTCAATTGTTTTTGATCCGCAAGGCTATTTCCTTGATCACGAAATGAAAAATGTTGTTGCGAGTATGATATTGAAGAATGTAGGTATGGCTGTGATTGGTTGAAGCGACCCTTTGGTCTCGCGGTAAAGCAGGAAACACATTTCTGATGGAATTAGCAGCTCACGAATTGGAGTAATTCTCGACAGAAAAATCAAAGTAATTTGAAAATTAAGAAGCTTCGAATGCAAGCACCCTGCCATTCGATATCTGGCATGCCAAAGAATCTTCATTCAAACTTTACTCTTTTGAAGCCACTCTGACTATGTTTTAGAAATGCCCAAAGTCCGCTCTCTGCCTATAAGGTGTCATACTCCCTTGCCGCGAATGACCGCTTCCCGCCCAAATTCGCCATTAACTTGTCATTCGAAGCTTCGCATAATGCCGCAATGTTACCCAAATTTCTCATTCATCTATTTCAAAAATTCGTTTGCCATCTCAATTTTCGCTTCATCAGACAAATTCAACGGTGGACTGATTTGGTCTTCCTGCACCTCTTCAAGTAGCTCAAAGCGGCGGTCATCTGATAGTTTTCCGTAATATTGCTCCGTGATCGTTTCGTTATCATGTCCAATATTTTCAGACCAGGCTTTGCGTTGTTCGTGGCTTAACCGACGCCGGTCGCGCTCGGCGGCGATTGAATGCTTGGCGGAATGCGGTGTGATTTTTTCTGGGCTATTGCGACATGCCATTGCAAAAGCTTTGGTCACTGCATGCGTGGTGGCCATAACTGGGATTGAGACACCAACATTTTCTCGAAACGCCTTCTTATTCACCATGTGTCTATTGCTCGGGAATGACACATCATCATCTTTAAACCCTAAATCTGTTAGCGTTGCAGCCCATTCCAAAATAACCTCGTGGAAAATATCATAGAGGCACTGGAAAACAAGTTCGCCGCGTTGCAGGTCGAAATGCTACGAAAGTAACGCTTTCAATTATTGAAAACCTTAGATCGACCAGGCTTGCTGAAATCGACTAGGCAAGTAATCAATCTTGTGAGGTATAAATAGTGGTATAGAAATAATTTTTAAAAATTTAGTTTAATAATAACAGTATTTTATATAGATAGTTTGGCGGACTTCGTCTCCGCCATCACCTCATGAGAACCTGTAACAAATTGACAATTTTGGGCGAACATTCTACCCAACAGGTTCTTGCAATCAAAGCGGACTGGGAGGCTTTTTTCTGGCCTCTAAAATCTACTGTAAATTGGTAGCCCTCAGTATGTCATATTATTCAGAAACACCCCAATATCACCCCGATTCCCAGAACAATTTGGCGAACGGAATTGGTGTTAAATATTGTGTAAAAGTGCTCGACCGATAGAGTTTTTGAAACACGCGTCATTACCGACCATGCCTACGATCAATAATCGTAAAAATGTCATACGGTTTATTAATATTTTTGTGAGTAACCAAAAAATGCCACAATTGATTCAAATTTGTAGTAGTCAGTTACTATCGGTAGGGTTGTAATGTGCATTGCTTCGAGGGGAACCGGAGCATTGTGCAATGTATCAAGGGGATTGATGTGTTTTTAGCAGTTTGTTTGATTGCGTTTGGCGTTTTGTTGATAAGTTCATCACGGTGCGAACACCGACATTTTTGGATGGTTTTATCAAAATTTTTCGCGACATTTTTATTCTTGTTGGCGGTGTCTTCAACAAATCAGGTGCGCGCGCAAACGCCAGTTACCCTGAATCAACCAAGCCTGATAACAGATGGGATACGGCTGTGTGATATTACTGGGCTGTACTGTTTGGATATTACGACTAATCCTGCAAGTGACGAAGTTGTTCGATATACAACAGCGCCGCGCATTGGGGATATTAATAGTGTTCAAAATGATGAGCTGATTATCTTAGATTACGATACAGCAAACTCCCCAACACCGTTTTCATTTGATGCTGTTAGCATTGCCGATATCAATAGTTTGACCCCTGGTGGGGGCCCGAACGCCGTTCGCGATGCATATTCGTGGGGGGCGCCAGGGACTTGGACACTGACAGGTTCGCCAGTTGGGGCTGTGGTGTCGATTGATCGCTCTGCGCCTGATGATGTTGGAAATTTCATAAGTACGGATCCAAACGGAAACAATACTATTGGTAATATTGGCCAATTTACGCTTTTGCCGGCTGATGCTGGTGACGTTTTGCTAAATATGCGCGGAAGTTCCAACGGGCATAATGCGACATACGCGTTTACGGGACCGCTTTCATCTGTACAGCTTTATGTATTTAACTCTGGCGGCGGTAATATGCGTTGGAATTATATTCCTTCGATGACCGTTGATACCTATGCGCCGCAAATGACACTGGTGAAGTCAACGGCATCAACTCCCACCGTTGCGGGTGAAACGCTTACTTATGATTTCGTGGTTGAAAACATCGGTGACACGGTCATTACATCGTTGCTTTTGAGCGATGACAAATGTGCGGCACCACCTGATCAGATCACGGGTGATGCGATTTTGTTGTTGAACGATACGCATACATTTACCTGTGAATCGATCCCTGTCACACAAGACGAAGTAGACGCGGGACAGGTTGATAATACCGCCAGTTTGATTGGTACACCAACAGGTGGATTGCTTCCTCCTGTTGAAGATACCGTATCCGTACCCATCGCGGCCGATCCACAAGCAGTTTTGACCAAAGAGGTTGATATCGGGTTAGTGTCAGCAACAGGTTTGTTAACCTATACCATCACAGTGGAGAACACCGGTAATGTATCGTTAACCTCGCCAAGTTTAACGGATGTCGTTACACAATCTGCGAACACCCTGTCACTGACATCTGGCCCAACATTGGTGTCAGGTGATGATGGAGACGGTGAAATTGATCCCAATGAAACGTGGGAATATACGGCGACGTATAATGTCACCGCGGCCAATATTGATGATGGCGGTGATATCGTAAACACAGTGGATTTCGATAGCGACCAATTGCCGACGCAGTCTGATGATGCAACCACCGAAATCCAAGCAACACCAAGCGCCACCATTACCAAAGACGTGGATAGCGCGAGCATTGATGCAACTGGTACGCTTACCTATACGATTATTGTCGAAAATACTGGCGATGTAACGCTGACATCACCCAGGCTCACCGACACAGTGTCACAATCTGCTGGCACATTTGCATTGTCATCTGGCCCGACATTGGTGTCAGGCGATGATGGTAACGGCGACATCGACCCAAGTGAAACATGGGAATACACAGCAACCTATGTGGTGACGCAGGATAACATTGATGACGGTGGCGATATCGTCAACGCTGTTGATTTTGATAGTGACCAATTGCCGACACTGTCCGACGATGCCACGACCACAATTGATCAAACGCCCAATGCGGTTGTCACCAAAGATGTGGATAGCGCGAGCATTGATGCCGAAGGAACGTTAACCTACACCATCACGGTTGAAAACACAGGTAACGTAACACTGACAACGCCTGTATTGTCAGACACATTGACCCAATCCGCCACGACATATGCGTTGGCTTCTGGTCCGACATTAGTGTCGGGTGATGATGGCAATGGTGATATCGACCCAAGTGAAACATGGGAATACACCGCGACCTATGTGGTGACGCAGGATAACATTGATGACGGTGGCGATATCGTCAACGTCGCTGATTTTGATAGTGATCAATTGCCGACACTGTCCGACGATGCCACGACCACAATCGATCAAACCCCCAATGCGGTTGTCACCAAAGATGTGGATAGCGCGAGCATTGATGCCGAAGGAACACTGACCTACACCATTACGGTTGAAAACACAGGTAACGTCACACTGACAACGCCAGTGCTGTCTGACACATTGACACAATCTGCCACGACCTATGCGTTGGCTTCTGGTCCGACATTGGTGTCGGGTGATGATGGCAACGGTGACATTGATATCGATGAAACGTGGGAATACACCGCGACCTATGTGGTGACGCAGGACAATATTGATGACGGTGGCAATATCAGCAACCTTGCATCATTTGACAGCGACCAATTGCCAACAATTTCTGATGCGGCGACGACAACGATTACGCAAAACGCGGATGCAATGATTGATAAAGCTGTTGATATTGCCAGCATATCGGCACCCGGTACGCTGACCTATACCATCACGATTGAAAATACGGGGAATGTCTCGTTGATTGACCCCACAATTGGGGATGATTTGGTGCAGGATGGCAATGCGCTGACACTTACGAGTGGTCCAACGCTAACCTCTGGTGATGATGATTCTGACAATGAAATTGATGTGAATGAAACATGGGAATACAGCGTTACCTATGCCGTGACCCAAGACGAAATTGATAATGGTGCTGACATTATTAATAACGCGACTTTTTCCAGCCGCGACACCGCGGAAATTTCGAATGATGCAACGACAACAATTTCCCAATCACCTGATTTGACTATCGACAAAGTGGTTGATGTTACTGCAACTGCTAATCAGGAAACGCTGACCTATACTATCACCATTGAAAACACGGGGAATACATCACTTACAAATCCGATCCTTGCAGATGACCTTACGCAAGGTGGCAATGGGCTTACATTATCCAGTGGCCCAACTTTATCCGGTGGTGACACGAATAATGATGGCGTGATCGATGTTGGTGAAACATGGGAATATACCGCGACGTTTAATCTGACGCTTGTGGAATTTGATGCCGCCAGTGATGTTGTGAATACGGCGACAATCACCACGGATCAAACGCCCGCAGCATCCGCTAATGCATCCACCACATTAACGGCAGAGCCATCCATTAGTCTTGATAAACGGTTTATTGAAGTAACGGGCGGTGCATCATCGTTTACCGCTGTGGGCGATGAGCTGAACTATGAATTTGAAATTACCAACACGGGTAATGTGACCTTGGCTGGGCCGTTCAGTGTGGCGGACACGATCACATCTGGTGCGGGTGGCGCGATCAGCGTTGTTTGTCCTGCGGGTGATGTGGCGCCCGATGCTAGCGTTATTTGTACGGGCACATATGCGGTAACGCAGGATGATCTGGATGCAGGTTCGGTGGATAATTCCGCCACCGCGTCAGAGCCAACCGTAACCGAAGATGCCGATGATACGGATACAGAATCCGTGCCTGCCATTCAAAACCCATCAATGGCGTTTGAAAAAACGGCACAATTTATCGACCCTGCGGATTTCGTGGTTGGAGCAACGGTGACCTATGATTATGTCGTTACCAACGATGGCAACCAAACCATCGTCGATCCAATTATTGTTACTGATAATCGTATTGATCCTGCGGATATGAATTGTGACCCATTCCCAGCCACAGGAATTGCACCAACACAAACTTACACTTGTACCGCAGATTACATTGTTACGTCTGACGATGCGATTATTGGATCGGTTACAAATATTGCAAGCGCAAGCGATGGCACAACCGATAGCCCGTCAGACAGCGCAACCGTGCCTTCTGGTGCTGAGCCTGCATTGACTACAGAAAAATCATCACCTGATACAACATTCGCACAAGAAGGCGATGTTCTGAACTACGAATTTACGGTGACCAATTCGGGCAATGCGACATTTGGCAGGGAAATTGAAATCGTTGATGACAAAATCGGAACGATTACATGCTGGACACCGACCGCATCCGATCCTGATCTGCGCCCTGAATCTTCTGATGGAACGATTCCTGCGGAATTCGTGACCTGTACCGCCCCATACACGGTAACACAGGATGATCTGGACGCGGGTTCTGTCACCAACGAAGCCTATTCACAAACCACATATGGCGATCCCAACAATCCAACGGATGTTGTGTCTCCCGTGGTTGATCTGACCATCGATGCCGATGCTGACCCATCGCTTGATTTGGTGAAATCTGCAGCATTACCAGCGGGTAAGGCAACCGCCGATTTGGTTGTAGGTGATTTGATCACATATACATTTAGCGTGGAAAACACAGGCAACCAAACGATCACAAATGTGACCGTGACCGATCCGTTGATCGCTGGGTTCAGCTGTACCATTGCAACGCTGCCCGTGGAAGCCACGGATACAAGTTGTAGCGATACATACGCCATCACGCAGGATGATATCGACGCTGGCGTGATCAACAACACCGCCGATGCGGCGGGATCTGATCCAACGGGTGCCACGATTGATGACACGGATACCATCGCAACGGATATGCCCGATGCAAATCCATCAATGGATCTGATCAAAACAGCGAGCCCAAGCCCGTTTGGTGCAGTTGGCAGCACGATCACCTATTCGTTCAGCGTGGAAAACACAGGTAATGTGACGCTGACAGATGTGACCGTGACCGACCCGTTGATCCCAACGTTTAGCTGTGTGATCCCAACCCTTGCGGTTGGTGCAACAGATACGGTGACATGTTCAACCCCATACACAGTCACCCAAGACGATGTTGATGCAGGTGAATTAACCAACACCGCCGATGTTGACGCCATCGATCCGTTTGACACGCCCGTTAATGCAACAGACAGCATCACAACCGATGGGCCGGAACAGACGCCTTCTTGGACAGTTGATAAGGCAACCAGCTCGGTTCCAACGGCAGAGGGTGATACACTTGATTACACATTCGATGTTGAAAATACGGGCAATGTTTCGATTTCAACGGTGAGCCTGACAGATGCCAAATGTTCAACTGGGCCCAATTTGATCCCAAGCAGTGACATTGATGGTGACGGGGTTTTATCACCCAATGAAGTTTGGAATTACACATGTACATCTATTCCCGTTACTCAAGCAGAGGTCGATGCAGGCCAAGTGGACAATAGCGCCACGGCATCTGGTACACCTGCTGGTGGAACTTTGGACGATGCAATCGGTACGAATTCGACAGAAGTTGTTGCCGATCCATCATGGACGGTTGATAAATCATCCACATCAACACCGATGGCTGCGGGTGATACGCTTGATTATTCATTTGATGTTGAAAACACGGGTAATGTTTCCATTACTGCCGTAAATTTGACAGACGTAAAATGTGCGGCACCACCAGTTTTGACCAACAGCACCGATGTAAATGCCGATGGTATTTTGTCACCTGAAGAAATCTGGACCTATACATGTACGTCGATTCCGGTGACCCAAGCCGAAGCAGACGCAGGCGTTGTGGAAAATGATGTGACCGCATCTGGTACACCTGCCGGTGGCGATTTGGACGATGCAGCGGGAAGTGACACAACCGCATTGCCATCGAACCCAAGTTTGGAAGCGCAAAAAACCATCACATCTTCAACCGTTGCAGTTGGCGAAACAGTTACTTTTGAAATCACTGTTGAAAATACAGGCAACGTGACGCTTTCTGGGGCGAGTTTAACCGATACGTTAACCCGCGCGGATGGGACTGTTTTAACACTCAATAGCGGGCCAAACTTTGTTTCCGCTGATGCTGGTTCGGGACCTGGAACTATACAGGTCGGTGAAACCGCAACATATGCCGCGTCATATATTCTGACTCAGGATGATGTTGACGCAGGTGGGATTGCGAACACAGCAACCGCAACTGCAAGCCCACCATTAGGAAGCCCGGTTTCAGATGTGTCTGATGATGGCGATGGTTTGGGCGATGATGACCCAACGGTATTGGTTATTCCTGCAGAGCCATCGATTAGCCTTGATAAACGGTTTATCGAGGTAACGGGCGGTGCTTCATCTTTCACTGCCGTGGCTGATGAGCTGAACTACGAATTTGAAATTACCAACACGGGTAATGTGACATTGGTGGGGCCGTTCAGTGTGGCGGATACGATCACATCTGGTGCGGGTGGCGCAATCAGCGTTGTTTGCCCAGCGGGTGATGTGGCACCCGATGCCAGCGTTATTTGTACGGGCACATATGCCGTAACACAGGATGATCTGGATGCAGGTTCGGTGGATAATTCCGCCACCGCGTCAGAGCCAACCGTAACCGAAGATGCCGATGATACGGATACAGAATCCGTGCCTGCCATTCAAAACCCATCTATGGCGTTTGAAAAAACGGCCCGTGAAATTGCGCCAGAGGATTTCGTTGTGGGCGCGACGGTAACATATGATTACTTGGTTACGAATGACGGTAATGTCACCATTACAGAACCGATCACGATCAGCGATAACTTGATTGACCCAAGCGGTATCACGTGTGATGCATTCCCAACGGATGGTGTTGCCCCAACGCAAACATATGCCTGTGTGGGTATCTATACCGTTACATCTGATGATGTGGAATTGGGTTCCGCGACAAACGTCGCAGGTGCAAGCGATGGCACAACCGACAGCCCGTCAGACAGCGCAACAGTACCATCGGGTGCCGCGCCTGCGTTGACCACAGAAAAGATTTCACCAGATACAACATTCGCATCCGCTGGTGATGTACTGAATTATGAATTCACGATTACGAATACGGGTAACGCGGCATTCGTGAATGATATCGTCATTGTGGACAACAAGATTGGAACGATCACATGTTGGACAGCAACCGACGATGATCCTGATTTCCGCGCAGCTTCGTCTGATGGATCAATTCCAGCCGATACAATTACCTGTACCGCGCCATACACAGTGACACAGGATGATTTGGATGCGGGGTTTGTGACCAACGAAGCCTATTCACAAACCACATATGGTGATCCAAACAACCCAACGGATGTTGTGTCTCCCGTGGTAGATCTGACCATCGATGCCGATGCTGACCCGTCGCTTGATTTGGTGAAATCTGCGGCATTGCCAGCGGGTAAGGCAACCGCCGATTTGGTTGTGGGTGATTTGATCACATATACATTTAGCGTGGAAAACACAGGCAACCAAACGATCACAAATGTGACCGTGACCGATCCGTTGATCGCTGGGTTTAGCTGTACCATTGCAACGCTGCCCGTGGAAACCACGGATACAAGCTGTAGCGATACATACGCCATCACGCAGGATGATATCGACGCTGGCGTGATCAACAACACCGCCGATGCCGCGGGGTCTGATCCAACGGGTGCCACGATTGATGATACTGACACGATCGCAACGGATATGCCCGATGCTGATCCATCAATGGAGCTGATCAAAACAGCGAGCCCAAGCCCGTTTGGCGCGGTTGGCAGCACGATCACCTATTCGTTCAGTGTGGAAAACACAGGTAATGTGACGTTGACAGATGTAACCGTGACCGACCCGTTAATCCCAACGTTTAACTGTGTGATCCCAACCCTCGCGGTTGGTGCAACAGATACGGTGACATGTTCAACCCCATACGCAGTCACCCAAGACGATGTTGATGCAGGTGAATTAACCAACACCGCCGACGTTGACGCCACCGATCCGTTTGACACGCCCGTGAATGCAACCGACAGCATCACAACCGACGGGCCAGAACAGGAACCTGCATTAGAGGTGACAAAAACACTGTCATCCACTGGTGCATCAGTAGGTGATGTTTTGACCTATTCCATCACGGTGGAAAATACAGGCAACGTCACGCTTGATAACGTTGTCATGTCAGATGTGATGACACGTAGCGACGGGAGCTCTACCGCGCTTGATGCGCCTGGGTTGCAATATGTTTCGGGTGATAGCGATACGCCAGATGCGATAGACGTCGGTGAAACATGGACGTTTAGCGCGAATTACACGCTGACGCAGGATGATCTGAATGCGGGGGGTATTTCCAACAAAGCCACCGCAACAGCGGATGATCCCAACGGTGCACCGGTGAGCGATGAATCAGATAACGGTGATGATTCCGATGGCAATACAACGGATGATCCAACTGAATTTGTGATCCCCGCAGGACCCGCGATAAACATCGAAAAAACCGTAACGAATGTAACGGGTGGTGCGGCTGGTGACATTGTGACCTTTGGCTTTACTGTGAATAACGTGGGCAATGTGGATCTGGATACGATCACATTGGTTGATACATTAACCAACAGTGATGGTGATGCGTTAACACTTACCACTGGCCCTGTTTTGGACAGCGGTGATGTGGACAATGCTGGGGTTTTGGATGTGACCGAAACTTGGGTCTATTCCGCGACATATGAATTAACCCAAGATGATATTGATGCGGGCGGTATTTCAAATACAGCCACCGCATCAGGTACCGATCCAAATGGCACGACCGTTTCCGATGTGTCAGATAATGGCGATGATGGTGATGGTAATCCCAATGATGATCCAACACTATTGGTGATCGATGCCGTTCCGTCGATGGAGCTTGATAAAGTTGCGACAAGTGTTGGCGGGGCTGCGGGCGAACTGGTAGAATTTGAATTCACACTTGAGAACACAGGTAACGTGACACTTTCAAACATTGTGCTGACGGATAATTTAACCCGTGCAGATGGCACACCACTTGCGCTTGATGCCACGCCTGCGTTTGTTTCAGCAACGCAAGATTCACCCAACGGCACGTTGGCGGTGGGCGAAATCGCAACATATACCGCGCAATACACACTGCAACTTGCCGATATTGACGCGGGGGGTATTTCCAACAGTGCCACCGCACAAGGCGAAGCGCCAAATGGCGTGAGCGTTTCGGATGTTTCTGATGATGGTGATGATACCGATGGTAACACCACCGATGATGCAACAGTTGTTCCGTTGGAACGCGCACCTGCATTGGAATTATCAAAAGCGGCCGTGCTTGATGATGGTGGCGATGGAATTTACCAAGTCGGTGATACGATCACCTATACTTACGTGGTTACAAACACCGGTAATGCAACAGTTTTCGATCTGTCTATCTTGGAAAACAGTGCAAACTTTAGCGGTACAGGAACGCTTCCTGTTCCTGCCTATGTTTCTGGTGGCGACGATCTGGATGGCGACGCAGATTTAACCGATCTGGAACCCGAACAATCCGCAACATTTAGCGCGGTTTATGAATTAACACAGGCCGATATCGACAGCACATCCGTTTCCAACAAAGCGGATGCAAATGGTACAGATGCATCCGGTGTTGGTGTAAATGATAGTTCGGATGATCCTAACCAACCAGGTGAAGATGACCCGACAATTGCCGCCATTCCATTGCAAGATCCCGATGCAGTTGTCGCTACAAAATCGGCAACACCGGGTGATGTGAAAATTGGCGATACGGTGACATATACATTGACGTTCGCAGGTGGTGCCAACGGTGGTTCGGTGACAGATGGTCAGGCACGTGATATTTTGCCAACTGGCATTATCTATCGCCCGAACACCGCAACGTTGAATGGCACAGCGACGGAACCTGAACAATCGGGGCAATCGTTGACGTGGTCGGGCCTATACCTTGCACCAAATCAAACGATCACGATTGTTTATCAAGGTGTGGTGTCGCCAAACGCGCCACTGGGTGAAATGACGAACCGCGCCTGGTTCGCCGATGCGAATGGCAATGTGTTGTCGAATGTGGCGCGTGCCACCGTAAAACGCACACCAGAACATGTGTTTGATTGTTCCGATGTTATCGGCAAAGTGTTCGATGATCGAAACGGCAATGGTTATCAAGATGGCCCAAGTGGCGGCGTAACCAACCAAGATTACGACCCATCGGGGAAATACGGCGATCTGCCCGCAACAAACCAAGGCGAGCCAGGCTTGGCTGGCGTTCGGATTGTTACGGTTGGTGGTGTATTGATTACGACGGATGAGTTTGGTCGTTATCATGTTCCTTGTGCTGCTTTGCCTGACAAGCATGGTTCGAACTTTATATTGAAACTTGACGAGCGTAGTTTGCCAAGCGGGTATCGTATGACCACGGAAAATCCGCGTGTGATGCGTCTGACGCCTGGTAAATTTGCCAAGATGAATTTTGGCGCTGCAATTTCCAATGTTATTCGGATTGATCTG
>NZ_MDGM01000002.1 GCF_002742285.1 Paramylibacter kogurei | reverse complement strand
GACGGCGTCCAACAAATCCCAAACCACCAAGTGCTGTTAGCAATAACAGACCCGCAGCAGGAACCGGAACCGGTGATGGCTGTTGGCCTTCGGTCACAGTAATGGTTGAACCGCTGGTGCCAGATGTTGTGTTATAAAACGCCCAGAAAAATGTTTCTTCCAGATTAACCGTCAATGTATCACCATTTGCAAAGCTCAACACAGGGTCGTCGACAAATGTTACGGTTGCGTGCACATGGCTATTTTCACGCGCAACGATGCGAACACGTCCACGTGTTCCACCTGTAACGGATTCACCAGTGTCTGATTCATATGTCAGATCAATCGCAACGCGGAAAACGGCAACCTCTGGTGTTGCATCGGCGGCTGCCGTTGCTGTCCAATCGATCAAAACCGTTGGGATCGTGTCGGCGCTGGTGCGGCCAACGATTGGAATATCGCCCACAAATTCAGCACTAACTGTGCAATCACAGGCGTTGCGGCGTTCGTCGAACGTAATGCTCGAAGAGCTTGCATCAAATGTATAGGTTGTTGCGAAAGCGGTGCCAGCAATACCAGCCAAAGAAAGCGCTGTTGCGGCTATAAAGTTACGGATAATCATAATACCCCCGAAAAAATTTAATAAAATATTCCCTTCAAACTAGCAGATTCTCGCCGATGTTCAAGGAAAAATGGCAAAAATGTGCCGAAATGAGCCTTTTCGACCTGAGGTTGTCCTTGGTCGGAAGTGTAATTCGTGAAATCCCATCGAAAACAAATTCAAAAACTTGGGATTGAGAGTAGGGTGTTTGAATGGTGGCTTTGCGGATATTGCTGTCATTTATGATTGCTTCGGCAAGGTCTGTTTTCCTTTGGATTTCTTCAATTTCCAGCCATATTACGCAGCGACATCGAGGCATTTATTGTGCATTTGACGAACGCTTTCGTGTTTCCCACCAGGAGTGCATTTCCTTGAAAGCGGGCATAAGCCCGACGCCGTCTTCGGTGGCGCTGTATTCAACTTTTGGAGGCACTTCGGCATAGACCACTCTTTGGACAAGACCATCGCATTCCAGATCCCGTAGTTGTTTTGTCAGCATCGTCTGCGTGATTTCAGGGATTGCTTTTCGAAGTTCCCCAAATCTCTTTGTCCCATCAAAGATGAGTATTTGCAGTATCGACAGTTTCCATTTCCCACCGATCATCGCAAAGACAAGTGGTGCGGGGCAAAGGTTCGAACTGGTATCGTCTTGCAATTAAAACTCCAATAGTATCGTTTTTATACTAAGTAACAAAATACTGCCTACTTTTCAAACTGAATGTCTTAAGTATGTTTAGATCAAACCACCTATATGGAGCTTGTCTTGATTGAACTGTCAAAAAACTATGAAGAATCCATCCAAGTGTCTGCATCTCAGGAGGCCTGTTTCCAAGCTGTCGCGACACAGATGGATAAGTGGTGGACCCAATCCACTGAAGGAGGCCTCAACGGGGTTGGTGACATAGTGATTGTGCGATTCCCGCCCGACTATGGGTTTTGGATGTTTGAGGTCACATCTTTCAAAAGTCCCAACCGCATCGAGATGATTTGCACTGACGCGCACCACAAAGTCGAAGGACAACCGAAGGAGATTGATCAAGAGTGGCTTGGAACAACCATCATTTGGGAATTCAAAACGGTTGGAAACAAAACCGAGATCAAAATGATACATGACGGACTAACGCCGGCGCTGAATTGTTGGGGGATTTGCCTTGATGGCTGGAACCACTTTTTCAAAAATAGTTTGAAGTCGTTCTTGTGTGGCGAAGAGCCAAGCCCACATGTCTCAACTTAGCAGACAGTCAACCAAGGCGTATCATTAGCCCCCAAAACCCCGACACAATCAAAGCTGTCTTTAATAACAAAGACCAACACCCCTTTGGGCTGCAATTCCATATGGCGGCTAATTTAGATTATGTTAACCATATTGGGTGCGAATTTTCATTGCCCCGTATCGTCAATATTCCTATGGTTCGCGCAAAGCATATTATAAAGACATATTAAAGACGTATATTTTTTTAACCATTTGGCAAATCATGACAGTATGACATGGTGATGCGAATAGAACTTATTGACGAAAGCCAGAGATGCTGCGCTCAATTCTTTTGATTTTTTCGGGCAATGCCTTTGGCTCGGTGATGTTGCTGGTGCGCAATTTGTTGATTGCCCGCTTGATCAGCGTCGAAGATTATGGTGTGGCGGCAACGTTTGCGGTGACAATGGCCGTGATTGAAATGCTGACCACGATCGGGCTTCATCTGTTGGTGGTCCAAGCCGAAGACGGTGGCGATCCCGATGTTCAGGCCGGTTTGCAAGGGTTTCATTTACTGCGCAGCGTCCTGTCTGCTCTTGTTCTGTTTTTCAGCGCGGGATTTATCGCCAATTACCTAGAGGTGCCTGAAATCGCCTGGGCCTATCGCGTGTTGGCCTTGTTGCCGCTGATTTATGGATTTTATCATTTCGATGTCTATCGCATGCAGCGGCGGATGAATTATGTGCCAGAGATCCTGAGCCATACGTCATCTGCCTTTTTCGCCGTGATCGTGATTTTGCCACTCTATTATATGTTCGGCGATTTTCGCGTGATGCTGTTTTCGATTTTATTGCAGGATATTGTGATGGTGGCCGCGTCACATTATTTGGCCGAACGCCCCTATCGCATCACGCTGGACAAGGCTTTGATCAAACGCGCGTTGCTGTTTGGATGGCCTTTGTTGATTAACAATATCTTGATGATTGGGGTGTTTCACGGTGAAAAAATCATTGTGGTGGGCGAATTTGGGATTGCCAGTTTCGCGCTCATTGCATTGGGTTACACATTAACACAGGCCCCAACACAGTTATTATCGAAAACCGTGACTTCATTTTTTGTGCCCCAATTATCATCGCGCAAAAACCAAGACGATGAATTTTCCCATATGTCGATGGCGTTTTTTCAGTGCCAGTTTATTCTGGCCACCTGTTTTGTTTTGGGTGTTGTGGTTGTCGGGCCGTTTATGTTGGTGCTGTTATTTGGCGACAAATACGCAGAGCTGATCCCGCTGTTTATCTGGCTGGCGTTATTGCAAGGGATTGCGATGGTGAAAATTGCCAGCACGCAAATTTCCATTGCGCGTGCATTCACCGGCAACGGCATGTGGGCCAATGTGGTGCGCGTGATTGCCCTGCCCTTTGCGTGGTATTACGCAACCATTACGGGCGAAGTTGTTACCGTGTTATGGATCGGGATTATTGGCGAAATTCTGAGCATGATCACGTCGCTTTATCTTATGCATCGACAGGTTAAAATTTCGATGCGCCCGATTTGGGTGCCGATGGGATTGATGTTTTTTGCCATGGGTATGGCCATGGTTTTCGCGCTGCAACAAACCGATATATCGGATTATCACAATATTTTGTCACTGCCCGTACTGGCAATGGCGTGTATCATTGTGGCACTTGTTTTTGTGTCCAAAGATTTGCGCGGGTATTTGGCGGCGCGCAATATCGTAAGTTATCAGGAATAACGGATTGCACCGATGACAGATGTCATTTTTACACGCACACGCACCAAACCCGTGGAATTGCCACAGGGTGAAGACGCTGTCCGTTCAGGTAAAAAATGGCCTGCGCTGCCGGTTTTTCTGTATCTGTTATTCATCGCATTGCCATTCATGTTTGATCTTGGCTCGTTGTCGATGACGTTTTTGCGGCTGATCCTGATTGTGATGATCATCCCGTTGTATATTCGTTTAGCGCTTGGGAAATATGGTGCGATCAATTTGGTCGATGTGCTGTTTTTTCTCTATATAGTATGGGCGGGGGTTTGTTTGCAGATCAACAATCCCGATCGTGCGGTTGAATTTTTGGGATCCAATGCGCTGGATTTTCTGGGCGGGTATATGTTGACCCGCGCCTATATTCGCAACCGCGAAGATTATATTGCATTTCAACGCATGTTGATTGTGATCGTGGTGTGTACCGTGCCCTTTGCGATATTCGAGGCGATCACCGCCACCGCCCCGATTACCGAAATGATTAACAAAATCCCCGGATTCAAAAGCCACCCTGATTTTTGGAATATCATCAATGAAAAACGCATGGGGATCATGCGCACACAGGTGATATTTCAACACCCTATTCATTATGGGTTGTTCTGTTCCACGGTGTTTTCGCTGGCCTATGTGGGGACCAAAGGGATTTATTCCGACACAAAGCGGTTGTTAATTTGCTGTGCAATCGGGCTGGGTGTGGTTTTGGCGGTATCCAGTGCGCCCCTACTTGGGATTGCGTTTCAATGCGGTTTGATCGTTTGGGCGATGATTTTTCGCGATGTGCCGCGCAAATGGTTGATCCTGACCACATTGTTTGTGGTCTGTTATATTGTTGTTGATTTGTTATCGAACCGCACACCGATCAAAGTATTGATCAGCTATCTGACATTTTCCGCCCATTCGGGGTATTGGCGCGTGCTGATCTTTGAATGGGGTGTTGTGAATGTGATGGATAACCCGATTTTTGGGATTGGGCTGAATGATTGGGTGCGCCCGCCGTGGATGCATGACGATAGCGTTGATAATTTCTGGCTGCTGAATGCGATGCGCTATGGGTTTCCGGGGCTGATCTTGGTTTCTGTGCCGTATTTTTATGCCCTGTTTCGCGTTGGGCTGCGCAATTTTGATGGTGACGAGGAATTGTGGAACCTGCGCCGTGGTTGGGTCATCAGCTTTGCGGGAATGACATTTGCGCTTTGTACGGTGCATATCTGGGAAACGGTTTATTCGTTTACGTTCCTTTTATTTGGGGCGGGCATGTGGATGATGACGGCCAAACCAAAAGGAAGCGTTGATAAACCGTTGCGCGACACCAGCGAATACCACCGCACATCCGCGCAACAGGTTGAAACCCATCGCGCCGAATACGGATATTCGCGCCATAGCGGGAATAAAGCGCCCGATAAACCAGCCCATGATCGTGCCAGTGAAACGCCGTTTGCGCGCAAAAATCTGCAAAAAACCACCCGAAAACGCCGTTAGCGTATGATTCTTTATTTTTCACAACTGTGATATCCATCACTTTTTACTTGGAATAACTGTGATCTATTTGCAATTATTGGGGTAAGCGCGGTTTGCGAATGGGCGCGCAATTTCGCGCATTTGTGCCATTTATACCCTAAAAGCCAGTATTTTCAGATTATGCTAAGCAACTTGCCGCTTAGAATGTCATGCTTTGTTCGGGGTTTGTTCAAAACCGCGCACGCAAATATGGCGACTTGTAACCCCTTAAAATCATTGAATTAAATCAAAGTTACTTTAAGTCACTTTGATTGATTAATGCCAAAACCAACGGCGGATAAAGTATTTCTAAGAAGATTCATAAACACAATTTAGGCATTTTCTTGCCCCAACTAAATGCAGCCTTTGATTGAGGGGTGTTTCTGAAACAGTCCTTGTGTAGATAACTTTCGCAATAACACACGCAAATACACGCAACAACAAACAAGGTGCTTACGGGAATGGCTAGGATTGATGTTTCGAATGCGTCGCAGCTGAATGCGGCTTTATCTAGTGCGAATAGTGGTGATACGATTGTCCTCGCAGCGGGCAATTATGGTAACGTTAATATTAACAATCATAACTTTGGTTCAGGTGTCACAATCACCTCTGCCAGCAACAATAACCCCGCGAATTTTTCGGGCTTAACAATCAACAATGTTGACGGGCTTACGCTTGATAACGTGTTGTTGGATTACACATATTCAAGCGGGCATCAGCTTCATCAACAACCGTTTCGCATTACAAATAGTAGCAATGTCGAAATCGTTAATTCCGAAATCAGCGGCGACACAGCGCCTGGTTCGGGTGTTGGCACGGCCTATGGTTTGGTTGTGAATGATTCAGATAACATCACCGTAGAAGACACAGAAATTCACACATTCTTCCGTGGTGCGGTTTTTGAACGTGTTGATAATCTGAACGTGATCGAAAACGATGTGCACAGCATCCGTTCCGACGGTATGGATTACGCGCAAGTGACAAATGTTTTGATCGAAGGAAACTATTTCCACGATTTTGACGCGGAACAAAACACCGCCGATCACCGCGATATGATCCAATTCTGGACAACAAACACAACCGCACCCAGTGAAAATGTGATTATTCGTGGCAATAATTTCGATATTGGCGACGGGTCTTGGACAGAATCCATTTTCATCCATAACGAACGCGTCACCAATGAAGGTGCTGGTCAATCAATGTATTACCAGAACTTTTTGATCGAAAATAACACAATCTATAATGCGCATTATCACGGCATTACGGTTGGTGCGACGGATGGTTTGACCATCCGCAACAACACCGTATTACAAGCCGTGGGTGACCCAAATGCCACAGGCAACCCTGGGCGTGACCCGGGCGTGACCGTGCCACATATCCACCTGATTGATCGTCCAATAAACGTGACAATCACAGGCAACGTCACCAATGGTATTACGGCGGATTACGGATTGAACGGGCATAATGTATCGGGCAATGTGATCATTGATCCACGCAATTACGATGATTATTTCACCGCCGGTTCATTGAACGCTGGTTCCCCCCACAGCTTTGTTCCTATCACAGGAAGTGCGGTTGATGGCGTTGGCGCAACAGTCGAAGAACCTGTTGTTGATCCGGGCGAACCTGATGAAAACGGCAATTTGAACATCGAAGGCAATTCACGCGATAACGTTTTGACCGGTGATGTGGGTGCGGATCGCATTCGTGGCAATGACGGTGATGACATTTTATATGGTGGCGAAGGCCGCGATCGTCTGGATGGCGGTGATGGCGATGATATGCTGTACGCTGGTGCGAACACCGTGAATAACAGCGCGGAATATCTGCGTGGTCGTGATGGTGACGACACTTATATGATCACCAAAAGCGATAACCACACCACGATTTTGGATGAAACCGAAGACAGCGGATACGACCGCATCGTGTTTAGCGATTTCAATCTTGATGGTTTCAACGAAATCAGCGTCAACAGTGCAGAAAACATGGTTTTCGAGTTCACGAACGAGGCTGATGACAGCGCGAAAATCACAGTGCGCAATTTCAATAATATAGAAGAGCTGGTCTTTGCCGATGGCACTGTGTTGACCAACGGGAATACGTTGAATGACAACAATGGCGATAATTTCCTGTTCGGTACAAACGATGGTGATACGCTGCGCGGGCATAATGGCGATGATTTGCTGATTGGTGGCGATGGTCGCGATAACCTGCATGGTGGCAACGGGAACGATATTTTATCCGCGGGTGGTAACACCGACGGGCGCACAGGCAGCGAATATTTACGCGGCTTGGATGGTGATGACACATATATCATCACCCAAGACGATTTCCGCCCCTATATTTCTGGTGAATCAAGCGCCAATCGCGGTGGGCATGATGTGATCTTGTTCCAGGATTTCAATCTGGATGATATGACGCGGATCTGGATCGACAATAACAACCGTCTGCAATTCAATTTTGAAAACGCGCATGGCCAAGACGGGCGTTTAACCGTGACATCTTATAATAATATCGAAGAATTCATCTTCGAAGATGGTACAGTAATCACCAGCGTTCACGACTTTTTCTGATAACACATATGTGACGCGGCATTTACGGTGCTGCGTCACATAATCCATTAAAAACGCCTAGGTGTTTTCACCAGTTGGTGTATCCTGTGCACAGCTTCAACATTATTGAAGGTGTCACATGACCAATTTCAACGTTTCAAACCCAAATGAATTAAAATCTGCGCTCAGTGGCGCAAAATCTGGCGATACTATTGCGCTGTCTGGTGGCGATTATGGCGGGCTGTATTTAAATGGCGCGAAATTTTCACAACCGATCACCATAAAATCCGCCAATGTGAAATCCCCCGCAAAATTTTCCGAAATGGTGCTGGATGGTGTCAGCGGTATCAGCTTGCAAAGCCTGATTTTTGATTATGATCATTCATCGGGCGATGATTATTACATTCAACCTTTCACCGTGCGAAACAGCAAGAACGTATCGCTTTATAATAGCATCGTTGACGGTGATACCGACCCGCGCACAGGTGTTGGCACGGGGCACGGGCTTCAGCTGGAAAATAACGATGGGTTGGTGATTGCCAACAATCAGATATCCAAATTTTTCCGCGGAATGGTGACATTGAACAGCGATAACGTCACGGTCAAAGGCAACAATGTGCATGCGATCCGATCCGACGGTATGGATTTTGCACAGGTGCAAAATACGCTGATTACGCAAAACTATTTCCACGATTTCGCGGCAGAGCGAAACACAGACGATCACCGCGATATGATTCAGTTTTGGACAACCAACACCACAAAACCAAGTGCAAATGTCACCATCAAGGGCAACACATTTGACATCGGCAACGGTTCATGGACGCAAAGCCTGTTTATCTACAACGAACGGGTCAGCAATGATGGCGCGGGCGCGAACATGTTTTACAAGAATTTCGTGATCGAAGATAACGTGATTTATAACTATCACCTGCACGGCATTACGGTGGGGCCAACCAATGGTTTAACCATTCGCAACAACACGGTGTTACGCGCCAATGGCAACCCACGCGCCGAAGGCAACGCAGAACAACAAGGCGATGTGACCGTGCCGATTATCCTTGTTTACGATGGGTCAAAAAACGTGACGGTAACAGGAAACCTTGCCAATGATGTGCAAGGGTTCAAGGGGCAATCGGGTTGGCGATTTGATAATAACATCACCATTTCACCCAACGGTTATGGCAAATATTTCACGCAACAATCCCTGAAATCAGGTGCACCGCATAAATACACCCCCCTGCCCGGCAGCGGGATCAGCGGATATGGCGCGAAAAATTCCGGTGGTGGAGAAATGACCGATACGTTGGGTCTGCGCACATGGATTGTGCCCGATATGCCAGCAACAACCGCCACATGCACCCATGCGTTCACGCAAACACCCATAATGGATGCTTGCGTTGATTTACCGTTGTGATTTAGGCAAAATATTCATCCACCAGTTCACGAGTTGATCGAATATTTGTGCGGCTGGATGCGCCAAACACCATGGATTCAATGTTGGGAACCTGTGACAGCCATTCAATTGCTTCGCGCGGCGCAATCGCGCCTGATGCGTAAACCGACATGGCAATGGCGCGCAGTTTTTCGTTTTCAAGGATTTCCTTGTAACGATCAAAACCACCGCATGTGCGAAACCCGATTTTATTGATATTTGAACAAATAATCGGGTTTTCAATGCCCAGCCCATCCAGCGTTTCAAACAGCATCGGCATGTTCATGGTGATAAACCCTGGTTCCGCGTCATAGTTTTCCAAAACATGATCGTGAAAGATTTTAAACGCATCTTTCATTCCCATGCCCAGCAACAAATCAACGATGACATTCTGGAGGAAAATCACCGGCGTTTCTACGCCTTGGAACATTTTCATTTCTACATCGACCAAGATTTTGATGATGCCCTCGATATCCTTGGTCGCCAATGACATGCTGCCACGCAGTGCAGTTTTCAACAAACCATCATCGGGCATGAAATGCGTCAGCGCCCCCATCATCCCATGATCCGTCACCGCATTCGCGTATTTATGGGCATAGGGCATGCAGGGGAAAAATTTGAAATCGGGGTATTTATCGGGATTGGCGCGTACGTGATCACAAACCAGCGCGATGCGATCATGCGTGGTGCACATGAATGTTTTCACCCCTTCGTCATAGGCCGCATCCAACACCGAAATCACGTTTTCAATATTTTGAAACCGCATGGATTGCGCGCGTGCTTTTTCTTCGGACATGTGGTTGATGCCAAAAAACTGATTATCGCCGAACAGAAGTTTATCCATGTCTCTATCTCCCCAACCAGCTGCGTTTTTTCTTGGCCACCAGCGGTGCGGCGCGTTTTGTTGTTGGGGCGGATTGGTGATCGGTGATCATCATCGCCATTGTGCGATCAGTTTGCGTGGCGGATGCAAAATCATTCACAGGATTGCCACCATCGCCCACCACGGCCGATATAAAATCGTACATCTGTGCGGAATATTCTTCGCCGCGCAAATAAAACGCCACCTCTTGGGTTAAATCGGTGGTGTAGCGCACATTCCAACCCTGTTCGTATTCGGGCAATGCATCGGTGGTTTCGCGCAGATATGTTTGGCATTCTTGGCGATCGGCATTGATGCGCCCCTTGGTGCCCGTGATCGAAATCTTGGTGCTCATCTTGCGATAGGATTCATCGGACCAGTTCACCGAAACATGCGCGGATGTTCCATCATTCCATGTCAGCGTTGAATAAACCTCGTCATCCGTATCGGCAGAAAAAATCGGGGCAAGGATTGTGCCATCTGCGCGATCAGGTTCGCCAAAATACCAGTTCAACAAATTGATCGGATGTGCTGCGTAATCGTATAAACAGCCTCCACCCTCTGCCCGATCTGTGCGCCAAGTTTTACCCTTGGGTTTTAGGATCACAGGGCCATAAGCCTCTGCCAGAATATGGGTCACGGTGCCAATTGCGCCGCTGTCGATGATGCGTTTCATTTCCTGAAACGCACCCACATAGCGATAATGATAACCCACCTGTGTGATCAAACCCTTGTCCGCGGCCAATTTCGCCAATGCGGCGGATTCCGCTGGGTCCAGACAAAACGGTTTTTCGCAAAACACATGCAACCCTTTTTCAAGCGCTGCGCGCACCATTGGTGCATGCAATCGCGATGGGGTGGCGATGATGACGGCGGCTAAATCCTCTTTTTCCAACATCGTGTCGAATGATTTATACGCGGTACAGCCCGTGTATTTTTTGATCGTATCCAGCATATAGCCAGACGCATCACAAATAATGATTTCTGCGCGTGGATCAGCATTGGCAATCGAAAAATGCGATATGCCCATTTTGCCCAATCCGACGAGTCCGATTTTGGTCATTTCAAATCCTATTTTAAAATTGCATCGCGCAACCGATCCGTGAATGCGGAATCGGCGTATTGCGTGAATAATTCATTACCCTTTTCACCGTTGATCAGCGCATAATCCACCATTCCACCCAATTCGGCGTGATGATCGGCGATGAAAACACCGGGTTTTTTGCGCAGCCAATTTGCCGTTGCCACCTGATGATCGGTGGTATGTTCGCCCTTGGATTTAATCCTTGGGATCATCACAATCGGCACGCCAAAACGCCCCGCTGTAATCACCGAACCCATGCCCGCATGGGACACCACCAAATCGGCGGTTCGCACGGTTTCGCTAAATTCTGCTTGGCTATATTTGCGCACATATTCCATATGTTCGGGAATATAGCTGCCGGTGCCGATCTGGCATTTCACCTGTTGTTCGGGATGGTCTTTGGCCCATGCATCCATTGTTTGGATCAAACGATCAAACGGAAACATGGTGCCGATGGTGACAAATATCATAAAACCGCCCCCCAATAATGCGGGCCTTTTTCGTCATCTGCCAGATGTTCCCATTGGGTCAACCACACATCGGCCACGCGCCCCGCCTGTGATCCTGATGTGGACAGGCGTTCGGCATTGGCAATGGAATCGATCCAAATGGTTTTGCATCGGAAAAGCTTTTTCCCAAGCCCAAGCGCCATTAGTGCCGGCGCCGACCCCGTGGTGATAATCACATCTGGGCGTTCTTTCCACAGGATGCGCAACAGTTGCAAAATCACGCGAATGAATTGCAGCTTTTGTTTACGTGATGCTTCGCTGATGACGTAATAACGATGATCGGGCACATCGCTGGCCGATGTTGGATCAAGGCTTACGAAAAAGACATTGCTGTCGATATAGGCAGGGCGCAGTCGCAAGAGCTGAACCCAATGGCCACCCCCTGACGCAATCGCCATGACCTTTTTGTCGTGAAGTTTTTCCACAATAAAATCAATCTGTAAATTTTTTCAAAATGCTCGATCACAGCCTAGGACGATTCCCACCACCTGTCACCAGAAATTCGAAATTAAGTGATATTGGTCACTAAAATTTAAACTTTGTTTTCGCGGGTATCTGTGTTTTCAATGATTTGGGACTTGGGGATTACGCAATGCAACGATTAGCGCCACTTCAAACGATCACACATGGAAATGGAGTGCGGGCCTTGGTGTTTGATTTGGATGCGTATAAATCGGATGCGGCAATTTATGATGGCGCATTTGCGATGCTGGATAAAACCGAAACCGCGCGCGCCAATCGTTTTCATTTTGATCGCCACCGTGATCGGTTTGTTATTGGCCGTGCAATTCTGCGCCAACATATTGGTGCGATCACGGGTGATGCACCCCAATCCGTTGTTTTTGATTACGGTGAAAACGACAAACCCACCCTGCGCGGTGGGGGTGTTGAATTCAACCTCAGCCATTCAAAACATGCCGCCGTTTTGGCCATATCCGACACGGCGCCAATTGGGGTGGATGTTGAATTGTTGGATCGGCGCGTGAAACCAGCAGAGCTTGCGCGCAATGTATTCACGCAATCAGAATGTGATGTGCTGGATCAACTGGATGAATCCGCACAGCGCCAGTGTTTCTTTGATTTTTGGACAGCCAAAGAAGCGGCGATGAAATTAACGGGGCAAGGCATGTCCCTGCCCCCCAAATCAATTTCACTCTTGCTTGATAATCAACGCCCCACAGGGGCGCATTTGGCGCAAGGGGATGTTACATTTAACTATCTTGCAATTGATGCATTCGATTGCCAATGCTGTGTGGCACAGTTTGATTAACCGGTTTACGCTTGGTTGGACCAAACAGATAAAACAATACCAGCATCAAAATGAAATACACAATCGCATAGGCCCAATAGGTTGGAATCCCCCCCGATGTCGGTGACACAGGGAATACCAACAACATCGAGTTTAACATGAACTGTAACAACCAAACACAGATCCCGCTTTTGGTATGGGCATAAACAAATGCACACATCCCCGCCGCGGCCATCATGTTTAACGTTAACGCGCCCAATGGCAGCCCGGGAATGATCGAAATACCAATAAACACAATTGGGAACCACCAAAGCGACCAGAAAATACCAACGATCATTGCGGCATTAAAAATCGACATGTCTTTTTGCAATTGGCGCACGGCATAGCTGACCCAAACGATTTCGCCGATAAAGGCCCAGATCAATAACGTGAACCACATCCAGGCGCTGTTCATCACATCAAAGCTAATGGTAATTTCAGACAATCCGTTGCCGTTCAAAATGCCTTTGCCCAACAACACCAGACAGCACACAAATGCCGCCCAGCCCAGTGCAAAGACATACCACAATATGTTGACGCGCCAATTTAACATCGGGCGCAATAATTCCGTGATACCGCCAAATCCGCGCGTGATCATCACCAGAACAAACAACGCACCACCCAACAGGAAAAACCGCCCGTGACGATAAATGCTCATGGGATAGTTTTCTTCGCCACCCGCACTTTCAATGCCCGCGGCAACCCATTCAACAAAGGCCCAGTTTAAAATCGGAATGAGCAGTAAAAACACCCAAACTTCGTTTTTTCGAATAAATTGCATTTCTCTAATTCCACAACTTTTTGTTACTTTGATTTTATAAAATCTCGATAATAATAAACATAAGAATCAATCAAAAATGATGTGATTCATCACTGTATTACCAAATACTTACCGCTATTCTCATATCCTTCAAAACTATTTTTCCCGTTAATCATGGGAGGTCATCATGAATACGAAAGGGAAATTAAAACTCGCACTTGGCACTGCAACCGATTATGTCGCGCCACATTTTGTTGAAAACCACACCCATACCGCGCCCACTGGATGGCGGTTAAACGTGATCAAAGCCGTGTTATTTTCGCGCCTGCAACACACGATCCGTGCCCATGATACATCGGCCACCCAAGATGCACATTTTTCATTTTGGAACAATATCACCACCGCAGATTATTTTGACAAGGCCACCAATCGATTTGGGCTGTGGTTTTTGGGTGCGCATAAACCCATTGTTGATAAAATCCACCAATTGCACCACGCATTGCCGTTTAAACGCGTTGTTGAAATTGGATGCGGCGATGGGCAGGTTTTAAATTATTTTGCGCAAAACCTTGATGGTTTGGATGAATTGATCGGCATTGATATAAATGCCGCTGTTTTGGAACAAAATCGCCAAAAATATGCAGATATCGAAAAAATCAAATTTATCGCAGGCAATGCCGAAGATCATTATGATCTGGTCTCTCAGGACAACACATTGGTGTTTGTTTATGGCGGTGTCTTGGAATATTTTTCCCAAGATGCGGTGCAAACCCTGTTTCGCCAAATGCTCGCCCATAAAAATAGCGTGATTGCGTTTGTGGAACCCATCGCGGATGATCACAATCTGGCACAACAACCAAGGTCATATATTTTTGGTCCCGACGATTCATTTTCGCATAATCATGCATGGCTCGCCAAACAGGTTGGGCTTTCGGTTTTGTTCAACGAACAAACCCGCACCGATGATATTCGTTGGGTCATGTGTATTTGCGCGAACTGATGCAAAGGGGTTTACGGATGCCCAAACCCAAGGTTAAGATAATTGTAAGACTGTGCGAAATGTCACTGAATCCAACATTACGATGGGTCACTCTGTCAAAGTTGCACTAAATTTTTATATGCCTATTACCGCCTTTATAACCTCGGCTATTTTGCCAAATTATATCACTGTTTGAATACCACGCCTTTTCTGGCCTATGAGCGAAATTGATTTAAAATGAACATCCAAGACAAAACCAAAAACAGCGCTTACAACGCTGATGTTATCACGTGTTTTCAAAAGGTTGCGAAAAAATCGCCCAAGCGTACAGCGCTTGAAAGCGGTGATTTATCCGTCAATTATGCGCAGCTTGATCGCGCCTCAAACATCGTTGCACAACAGCTTTTGGATGCGGGCGCAAAACAGGGTGATTTAATTGGATTGTCTTGTGCGAAATCCCCCGAAACCGTCATTGCGATTCTGGCGATTCTGAAACTGGGTGCGGGGTATGTTCCCCTGCCCGATTATTACCCCGCCGACAGAATCGCGGCCATTGTGGATGCCACGGGCATGACACATGCGCTGGGTTCAATTGATGCATTGGCAAAAACCGATGTAAATATGCTGCCGTTTTTGGCAGCGGATAAAATCCCAGCGCGCGCCAAAAAATTAAACCCTGCAACCGTGGCGCCCGATGATACGGCCTATGTCATGTTCACATCAGGGTCCACGGGCACACCCAAGGGTGTTGTTGTGCCTCATAACGCAATTTTGCGTTTGGTTCTTGAACTGGATTACACGCCCCTTGGCCCCGATCAACGTATTTTACAATATTCACCCGTTGCATTTGATGCCGCCACTTTTGAAATTTGGGGTGCGTTGTTAAACGGCGGCGTGTTGGTTTTGCCCCAAACCGACAATTTATCGCTACGAGGATTGGGTGAAATACTTGCTGAAAAACGCATTACATCCATTTTCATCACGATTGGGCTGTTTCATGCCATTGCCGATGAACGCCCCGGCGATTTTAACACCCCGCATTTGCGCCATGTGTTGACGGGTGGCGATGTTGTTTCACCAGCGAAATTTGCCCGTGTGTTGGATCATTGTCCGGATTTAACGCTGATCCATTGTTACGGCCCGACGGAAAACACCACATTCACAACCTGTCACACCGTCCAGCGCAGCGACTTGGAATCGGGGCAACCGCTTACCCTTGGCAAGGCAATTAACGGAAGCGCCGTTTACATTGTTGATGAAAATCAAAACCAACTTCCCTCAGGTCAAAGCGGCGAATTGGTTTGTGCGGGTGTCGGGCTGGCAAAAGGTTATTTGGGACGTTCCGATTTAACCAATGCCGCATTTGTTCCCGCACCGTGGAATAAATCCATCACATTATATCGCACTGGTGACATGGCGCATATGGATGAAACTGGAAATGTATATTTCGAAGGGCGCATTGATACACAGGTCAAGGTGCGCGGATACCGCGTGGAACTTGGTGAAATCGAAGCGGGGCTAGAGGCTTATGAAGGTGTCAATCTGGCCTGTGTCATCGCCAAATCGGGCGCGGATAGTGCCGATAAAACCATCATTGCATTTTATGTCGGCGATAAATCAATCACCGCGCAAGATTTGCAAAAACACATTGCTGGCATTGTGCCCGATTATGCGATCCCATCACGCTTTGTTGCGATGGACGAACTGCCCTTGAACCCAAATGGTAAATTGGATCGCAAAGGGCTGGCCGCCATGGAAATTCCCGCAGCGACCCCACCCGCACCCAAAAAATCCGGTGGCGACGCGCATCAGGTGGAAAATTTGATCGCCGATGTTTTTGCAGAGATTTTGCAACAGCCAAATCCAGATCGCCATGCGAATTTCTTTGATCTGGGGGCAAGCTCGCTTCATATCGCGCGTGCGCATGAACGCATCGAAACCAATTTGGATCGTCAATTTGCGATCACGGATTTTTTCCTTCATTCCACCATCACCGCGCTGGCCACACATCTGGCCGCCGATCCCGTGGCCGTGGCGGCGAAACCCAAACGCGCAAATGTTGATGATAATCTTTTTGCCATCGTTGGCATGGCGGGGCGTTACCCTGGTGCGAACAGTGTAGACGAATATTGGAATGCATTGCTGGATGGACGCGAGTTGATTTCGCATTTTTCCGATGATGAATTGGAAATCAACCCACGCGCCGAAAACCCAAATGCACCATATGTGAATTCACGCGGCATGATGCCCGATGTGAAAATGTTCGATGCGCGCCATTTTGGGATTCCCCCGCGCGAAGCGGAACAAATGGACCCACAGCATCGGATATTGCTAGAGGTTGCGCAAACCGCACTTGAAGACGCCAAAGTTGACCCCGATAAATTCGACGGCAAGATCGGCATTTTCTGTGGCTCGTCGCAAAATTCATATCTGTTGAACAATCTGATGTCGGCACCGGGTGCGACGCGCAAATATGCATCCACCTATCCGGTTGAAAATTTCGGTGTGCTGTTTGGCAATGACAAAGATTTCATCGCAACACGCATCGCCTATAAATTAAATCTGCGCGGCCCCGCCGCCACGGTTTTATGCGCCTGTTCCACGTCATTGGTCGCAGTGGCGCAAGCTTGTGAAAGTTTGCGCAATGGCACATCTGATATGGCGCTGGCGGGGGGTGTTTCGATCACCCTGCCCTCCAAACGCCCCTATCAATATTTGCCCGATGGCATGGCATCATCCGATGGGCATTGCCGCACGTTTGATGCAGATGCATCTGGTACGGTTTTTGGCGATGGCGCGGGCTTGGTTGTTGTGCGCCGTTTGCAAGATGCGATTGACGATGGCGATGATATTGCCGCCGTGATCCGTGGATTTTCCGTCAATAACGATGGTTCGGAAAAGGTTGGCTATGCCGCCCCATCGATCAAGGCACAGGCCGAGGTCATCAAAGACGCCCAAGCCGCCGCTGGCGTTGATGCGCGTTCCATCGGCTATATCGAAGCCCACGGCACAGGCACACCGCTTGGCGATCCCATCGAATTTGCCGCCCTAAACCAAGCGTTCAGCGCCAGCACATCGGACAAAGGTTTTTGCGCCATCGGATCGGCCAAAACCAATGTCGGCCATTTGGATATCGCAGCAGGCGTCACAGGGTTGATCAAAACCGCAATGACATTGAAAACGGGGCAAATCCCGCCGCTGTTGCATTACAAATCGCCAAACAAGAACATCAATTTTGATGATTCCGCATTTTATCCCGTGACCAAACGTATTGATTGGAAAACGGATGCAAAAACCCCGCGCCGCGCGGGCATCAGCGCCTTTGGCGTGGGTGGCACCAATATCCATATGATTTTAGAACAGCCCCCTGTGATGAAATCGGTAAAACCGCCAAAATTAACGGGGCCACAGATTTTCCCCGTTTCCGCCAGCTCCAAAGACGCGCTCAAGGCGACAATCGCCAATCTGGGCGCATTTGCCAAGGAAAACGGAAAAGCTGCCCCTGCCGCCATTATTCAACAATTGTTGAACAATCGCCATGATTACAATCAACGCGCGGTTTTGGTGGCTGATGGCATGAACGGGCTGTCCGATGCGGCGGATAATTTTTCAGGCGTATCCCACGGCGCTGGTCGCTGGGACAAAATCGCGATGATGTTCCCAGGGCAAGGAGCGCAACATGTGGGCATGGCCAAGGATCTATATGAAAACGAAACCGTGTTTCGCGAAGCCTTGGACATCTGTGCCACCCTGTTGAAAGACGAAACAGGCATTGATCTGTTAAAAATCATTCACGCCCCCGCAAAAGACGCGGAAAAAATGACGGAAAAATTAAAGGATACCGCGATTGCGCAACCTGCGATTTTTTCCATCAGCTATGCATTGGCAAAACAATGGGCGCATTGGGGGGTGAATCCCGATGCGATGATGGGGCATTCAATCGGTGAATTTGCTGCCGCCACTATTGCGGGGGTTTTTGCCCTGCCTGATGCGATTAAATTGATTGCGCTACGCGGTCGGCTTATGGCCGATTTGCCCCGTGGTGTGATGATTTCGGTGCGTGCATCGGAAAATGACATTCTGCCCTATTTGGGCGACGATATTGATCTGGCCGCCGTCAATGGCGCACAACTGTGTGTGATTTCTGGCCCGAAGAGCGCGGGCAAGGCGGCCACGAAAAAGCTAGAGGATGCGGGGTTCGTTTGTTCCGAACTTCACACAAGCCATGCGTTCCATTCCCATATGATGGACCCCGCGCTGGATGATTTCCGCGCGGTTGTTTCCAAAATGGAATTGAATGCACCGCGCATCCCGATCATGTCCACGGTCACGGGCGATTGGTTGACAGAAATCGAGGCAACCGATCCCGATTATTGGGCCATGCATATGCGCCGCCCCGTGCGGTTTTTCGATGCGATGCAACGTTTCTGGGCCGAAGGCACACATGTGATGCTGGAATCTGGTCCGGGACGCACGCTGGCAACATTGGCGGGGCAAAACCCCGATCGTGGGTCAAAACAACCCGCGTTATCATCCCTGCCCCATGCGCAATCCACCAATGCCAATTCGCACACCACCATGTTGGAAAGTTTCGGCAATCTGTGGGCGGTGGGTTACAGCGTGGATTGGACACGGATTTACCCCGATATGGCGGGCTGGCCGATTATGAAATCATCGGTGACATTGCCAAGCTATCCGTTCCAACGCAAAGAATTCTGGATTGATCCCGTTATTGTTGATGCAACGGCCGTTTCAACCACCGCATTGACAGCGGATGAACCCGTGGTGGAATCCGCCCCTGTGGAACGCGATGCAAATCTCGCGGTCAAGGAAATGTTATCCGAATTATCGGGGCTGGATGTTGATGAAATCGACGATACGGCGTCCTACCTTGAACTTGGGTTTGATTCACTGTTGTTGACCCAAGCAACCAAAGAATTGTCTGATCAGTTTAGCGTCACGGTGACCCTGCGCCAATTGATGGATGATCTGGCACGCCTTGATCTGTTGGTGGAATATGTGCGCGAACATGGCAATCTTGGGTCTGGTGCGCCTGCGGATAAAACCCCGCTGGCGGAAATGACCCAGATCGACAAGGGCGAAGAAGAATCCGCCACGCCAAGCTCTGCCCCCACCACCAATATTGATCGCGAAGATCATGCGGATGAGCTGAACAAACAACAACGCGCACATATCGCGGCGTTAACCAAACGCTTTGTCGCGAAAACGCAAAAATCCAAGGATCTGACCGCGAAACACCGTTTTGCCCATGCCGATCCGCGCACGGCATCGGGTTTCAATCGTCTGTGGAAAGAAATCGTTTATCAAATCGTCACCGTGAAATCCAAAGGTTCGCGCCTGTTGGATGTGGATGGCAATGAATATATCGACATCCTCAACGGCTTTGGCCCCGGATTTTTGGGGCATGGCGCTGATAATATCGTCGAGGCCGTGCAACACCAATTGCACGAAGGTTTCGAGGTCGGCCCACAAAGTTTGGCCGCGATGGAAGCGGCGGAATTATTCTGCGAAGTCACCGGCAATGATCGCACCAGCTTTGTCTGTACTGGGTCAGAGGCCGTATATGCCGCCATGCGTTTGGCGCGCACATGCACAGGGCGCGACAAGGTTGTGATGTTTGCCCGCGATTACCACGGCAATTTTGACGAGGTTCTGGTTCGCGGTGTGAACACCAAATCTGGCCCCAAAACCATGCCACTGGCCCCTGGTATCCCACGCGATGCCGTGAAAAACGTGGTTGTTTTACCATACGGAAGCCCCGAGGCGCTGGATTACATCAAGGCACACGCCCATGAACTGGCCGCTGTGATGGTGGAACCTGTGCAAAGCCGCCGCCCAGAATTCCGCCCCCATGATTTCATCCGCAGCGTGCGCAAATTAACCAGCGATGCCGGCGCATTGTTTATTTTTGACGAGGTTGTCACAGGTTTCCGCTTTGGCCCACGCGGTGCCCAAGGATATTACGGCATCACCGCCGATCTGGTCACCTATGGCAAGGTCATTGGTGGGGGCATGCCACTAGGCGTTGTATCGGGCAAGGCCGAATATATGGACACATTCGATGGTGGCGAATGGCAATATGGGGATGATAGTTTCCCCAACGCCCCCGTTACATTTTTTGCCGGTACGTTCGTCCGCCATCCGCTTGCCATGGCCAGCGTTAAGGCAATGTTGCAATTTTTCAAATCCCAGCCCGATTTTTTCTGGAAAACGGTGAATGCCAAAGGTGATAAATTGGCAGGAAGCGTGGATAAATGGTTTGCCGATAATGACATGCCATTTCAAATGCCCAATTGTGGGTCATTGATGTATCTGCGCATTGGCGAAGATCAGAAATACGGTGGATTGCTTGGCGCAAATATGCGCGAACGTGGGGTGTTTTTCCTTGAAGGTTTCCCTTCCTATATGACGGCGGCACATGATGACGAAGACATCGAATATGTGGTTGATGCGATCAAGGATTCCGCACTTGAACTGCGCGCGGCTGGTTTATTGGTGGGGCGCGAAGCGGTTGAATATGACGGCCCGCGCGTGTCCGCACCCCCTGCCCGATTGGCATTGCCAGATGGCGCAGAACGCATTGCGCATCAAATGGCGAACCCGCCAAAAACGCTCCGTGTTCCCACAACAGAGGCACAGCGTGAAATCTGGGCGGCGATGATTGTCACGCCAGAGGTCACACCCGCATATAACGAAAGTGTCACGTTAAAAATGCACGGCGTTGTGGATGCGCAAAAGCTACGCGACGCAACCGAAACCGTATTTGCCCGCCATGATGCCTTGCGCACCACATTTTCGCCTGACGGCATGTTCATGCAAATTTCCCCGACCAGTGACGTACAGGTCTTGATGGTGGATATGCAGGATCTGACCCCTGCACAGCGCAAAAACCGATTTGATCAAATCATCTTGGACGAGGTGAACGAACCCTTTGATATGCAATCAGGGCCCTTTGTGCGCGCCCAATTGATCAGCAATTCAAAAACCGATCATAATCTGATCATCACCGCGCATCACATCGTGTGCGATGGTTGGTCGATTGATGTGATCATGCGCGATATTGGTGCGGTTTATTCTGCGTTGATGTTGGGCGAAAACCCAACCCTGCCCCCGGCACAAAGCATCATTTCATATTCCCGCGCCGAAGAAGAATGGAACCGCACAGAAGAAGCGGCGCAATCGCGTGCGTATTGGCTCAACCAATTTGAACAAACGCCACCTGTTTTGGATATCCCAACGGATAAACCCCGCGGTGCGCAAAAATCCGTGCGCGGTGCGCGTGCTGATCGTGAAATTGATGCCGCACTTACCGCGCGTTTGCGCAAATTGGCAGCGTCCCAAAACAGTACATTCGTTAACACCCTGTTGGCGGCGTATAAAATCTATATCGCGAAATTGGCGGATGTGGATGACATCACCATTGGTTTGCCTGCATCGGGTCAGGCGGCGCGGGGCATGGATACGGTTGTGGGCCACTGTGTGAACCTGTTGCCGATCCGCACGCAAATTGATTGGGATGACAGCTTTGAAACCTATCTTAAACATGTGCGCACCACATTGTTGGATGGGTTTGAACATCAAAACTATACCTTTGGGTCATTGATCAAGGAATTGAAAATCAAACGCGATCCCAGCCGCGTGATGCTGGTGCCTGCGATTTTCAACATTGATAACGGGATTGATTTATCGTCCATGTCATTTGGCGATGTGGATACGGAATTTGTCACCAATCCGCGCAGCTATGAACATTTTGAAATCTATCTGAATGTGACGGACAACCGCGACACGGTTTATACCGAATGGAGCTATGCCGCCGATCTGTTTGATGCGGCAACGATTGAACGCCATATCACCAATTTCATCGCGCTGTTGGATCAGCTTTGTGATCATCCTGATCAGGCGCTGAATTCATTTGATACGCAATCGGATGCGGATCGCAAAACCTTGTTGAACGATTGGCAGGGTGCTGTGGTGGATTATCCGCGTGATACCAATCTGGGCGCGATGTTTGATAAAATCGTCGCCAAATCATCGGGGATGATTGCGCTGGCGCATGATGGCAAAATGAAATCATACAGCGATTTGGACAAGATGGTGAACGCCATTGCGGGACAAATGCGCGACATGGGCGTGAAACAGGGCGATACGGTTGGCATTTGTTTGCACCGCTCGTTTGATCTGGTCGCATCCATGTTGGCCGCATTCCGTTTGGGCGCGGCCTATGTTCCGTTGGCGCCAAATAATCCCAAGGATCGTTTGGATTATATGGCATCCGATGCGCGATGTGCATTGGTTGTATCCACACATGCGCTGGCAAAATCCTTGCCGTTTGACACAACGCTATTTGTTGATGATGTGGATATGTCCAAGGCCAAGCCGATCAAACAAGCGAAAATTTCCGCGACCGATACGGCCTATGTTGCCTATACCTCTGGTTCCACAGGGCGGCCCAAGGGGGTGATGGGCACTCATCGCGCCACGATCAACCGTTTCAATTGGATGTGGAATACCTTCCCGTTTGAAGACGGCGAAGTCATGTGCCAGAAAACCGCAATTTCATTTGTGGATAGCATCTGGGAAATCTTTGGCCCGCTGTTGGCGGGTGTGCCACAGGCGATCATTGATGACGACACCGTCAAAGACCCCGCCGCATTATTCGCATTGCTTGGTGCGCAAAATGTCACCCGCCTGTTGGTGGTTCCATCATTGCTACGTGCCATTTTGAACAGCAAAATTGATATGTCCGCGACATGTCCCAATATGCGTTTGTTATTCACATCTGGCGAACGGCTTGGCACTGATTTGGCGCGTCGTTTCTTGGACGCCGCACCCAATATCACGCTTGTGAACCTGTATGGAAGTTCCGAGGTCGCCGCCGATGTAACCTGTGAAATCATTACAGAACTGGGCGATCACGATGTGCCCATCGGGCGCCCCATTGATAATGCACGCCTTTATGTCTTGGGCAAAAACCAAACACCGGTGCAAATTGGTGAAATGGGTGAATTATACGTGGGCGGTGATGTTCTGGCCGCGGGATATATCCATCAGCCAGAATTAACCGACGAGCGGTTTATCCCCGATCCATTTGTGGATGGTGATGGAATGATGTTCGCCACGGGTGATTTGGTGCGATACCTGTCAGATGGGCGATTGCTCTATGAAGGGCGGCGCGATGATCAGGTGAAAATTCGCGGCTATCGCATTGAAATGGGCGAGGTTGAACAAGCCTTGGCCGATCTGGATGATATCGCACAGGCCGCCGTGATCCTTGGTAGCGATATCAACGGTGAAAACCGCATGGAGGCATATGTCACCACCAGCGATGACGCCGTATTTGATGAAAGCATTGTGCGCCGCGCATTATCCGCCACCCTGCCCGATTACATGGTACCAAGCCTGTTTCATGTGTTGGATATTTTCCCACTCAACCCAAATGGCAAATTGGATCGACCAAAACTGGCGGAAATGGCCTTGGCCAAGCCCGCCACAACCGCCGATGCCCGCCCTGACAGTGACGTTGAAAAACGTCTGCATGATATCTGGGCCGATGTGTTGGGGCGCAAAAATATCAGCCTTGATGATAATTTCTTTGAACTTGGCGGGCATTCATTGCTGGCGGTGAAACTGTTTTCAAACGTCCAAGAAGAATTTGGTCAGGCACTGCCCATTTCCACGCTGTTTGCAAACCCAACATTGCGCAAATTGGCAACCACGATTGATGACACAACCAGCGCACCCGCCACACATTCCGATGATGGCGTGAATGATGCATGGGACACATCCGTGATCGTGGCCGAAGCACCAAACAGCACCAAAAAACCGCTGTTCGTGGTGGGCGGTGTTGGTGGCAATTTGAACAATATGTACGAATTTGCCCAATTGATCGGACAGCACCGCACGGTGATTGGCCTGCAAACCCGTGGTATTTTGCATCACAAACCCCATGATAGCGTCGAAGCAATGGCCACCGACCACATCAACAACATGCGCCAATATCAACCCACAGGCCCTTATTATTTGGCCGGGTATAGTGGGGGTGCGATTATCGCATTTGAAATCGCAAAACAGCTCGAAGCGGCAGGCCATACCATGAAATACGTTGGCATGTTGGACATGCACGCCCCCAATGTGCGCGTTGATTTGGATATGAGCATTACCCAAAAATTGCGTGCAGAGGCGGAATTGTTATCCATAGGTGGTGCAAAAAACCTGTGGCGACGTGCGTCGACCAAGGCGCGAAATGCGCTGGCTAAATCGGGGCTAACACCCAGCCAAGAGGATGATGAATTGCAAAGCTATCTGCGCCTGTCACGCCATTGGTGGGCGGTTGCGGATAAATATCACGCAGGCCAGATCGACGCCGATGTCGTATTATTCCACAACCCACCAGAAACCCTGTCGGATTTGGAAATCGGGCGGCGCGATGTCAGTTTTGGTTGGCAGGATGTCACCCGTGGCACTGTGGATATTATCAAACTGGATTCCAGCCATCTGGACATGTTCAAAGGTGAATCGGCTAAAATTGTCGCAGATTTGATCAATGCACATCTGGAAGGGTTGGACGCGCACTGATTTATTGCATAGATGGCGGGTATGACGCCAAATAATCCACCGCGCAGAATCCTGTCTTGGGCCGACACGCCCAAGACCGTAATTTACACCATCATGATTTCGATCACGCTGATTGAATTGGTGTTGCAAATTTCCGATCGCGGCTGGATCGCTGGGGGCGAGCTGCGCGGGCTTGCCTATAAATACGGCGCTTTCTGGAGCAAGCTCACCGATGATTGGCGCCCGATTTATGCGGCACAGCCATGGACGATGTTTTTCACCTATGCGTTTTTGCACGGCGGGCTGTTTCATCTGATCGGGAATGTAGTGACGCTGGGCTCACTGGGTGCGATTGCATTGCAACGCATGAATCAGTGGAAATTTTTGCAACTTTATCTGTCGGGCATGTTGGGCGGTGCGGTGATGTTCGCCGCCCTATCCGACAGCGCCATCCCCATGATCGGCGCATCGGGTGCGATATTTGGGCTGGTCGGGGCGTGGCAGTATTGGGAATTTGCCAATTTACGCCGCCGCGGATTGGCGCTGACGCCGTTTTATCGGATGATGGTCAATTTGGTGATCCTGAACCTGTTATTCTGGTTGATGTTACAGGGCGCGCTTGCGTGGGAAACCCATTTGGGCGGGTTTATCGCAGGCTGGGTTTGGGCATGGATTTTCGCCCGCGAATAACATCTCTGCCCTAGCTATCTGTTTCATCAATCGCGGCAATGCCACGCAACAACACCTGACGCGCCGCTTCGCGGGCATCTGGATCCAGATTGGTGGTGTTAAGGAATAATTCCATCCCCGTTGTGCTTTCTTTGACGATATGTCCCGTGCTTTGGCTACTGTTGGGCATGTTCACCTCATATGGCACAACCTCACGCGAAATGCCCTTGAACCGTGTTGGGCGCATGGGGCGTGCGGAAACTTGGTTACGCACCAGCGCCCAGGTTTCATAGCTCATGACAATCCCACCTGGTTTTGCGATGCTTTCCAAACGGGCGGCCAAATTCGCCTCTGCCCCGATGATGGTGTAATTCATCCGCGATTCAGATCCAAAATTGCCCACATTACAATATCCCGTGTTGATCCCGATGCGTGCCTTGAACGGATGTTCATATCCGCGTTCCAACCATTCCAAGTTCAGCTCGGTCAAACGTGCCTGCATTTCCACCGCCATTTTCAAACAGGCGCGCGCATCTTCGGCCGCGCCGCGTGTGACAGGATCACCGAAAAAGGCCACGATGGCATCGCCGATGAATTTATCAATCGTTGCACCATGACGTTCCGCAATCGCCGACATTTCGGAAAAATATTCATTCAATAGATTGGTCAATTCTTCGGGCTGTAGCCGTTCGGTTGTGGCGGTGAAATCTTTGATATCGGAAAAGAACACCGTCAGCTTTTTACGTTCCGTTGAAATTTCCACCTCTTTTTCACCGGTAAAGATGGATTCATATATCTGTGGTGGCAGATATTTCGACAGCTTGGTTGATATTTTCACCAAGAATTCGTTCTTTGCTTCCAATTCATTGTTCAGCCCGCCAAATTCGCGGGCCAAGCCAAATTGCATCAGCGCAAACAAAAACCCAATGCCCCCAGCGGTGGTTAAATAGGCCAGCAAATATTTGAACGACCACAGGTTCAGCGTCAGCGGCTGTCGCACCGTAATGGTTTGAATGCCGCGAATATCACCCACGCGCCAATCTTTTTTCGGGCTTTCGATATGGTTATTATGACAGGCGACACAGGCGCTGCCCATCACAACGGGTGTGGCAACGGTGAATTCACGGCTGAGCAAACTGCCCGAAACATCGGTGGCACTATCGTTTGGCGAACCATTGGCGGTGAATTTTTCCAAGGCTTCAATTTCAAATGGCGTCAACGCATATTCCGCGCGGTTGCGAAATGGGAATTTCGACACAAAGCGATAGGTTACATCGCCCTGTCGGGCCCCGATTTCTTCGCCCAGCTCAATCGAAAGCGTTGCGGGAATCGGAATCCCACCATTGGTATCCAAATAGGTATGCAATGGCTGTGCCTGTCCATCCGCCGCCAAAATGCGCCCCACAACATTGGATGCATAATAGGATCGGAAAACCGAAATCACGCGGTTCAATGTGGTTGCTTGGCTTTGAAGGTTTTGATCCGAAATGCTGCGCAAATCCATGAAAACCGCAACGGGCAATAATATCAACGCCAAAAACGCCATCGCCCCAACCCATGCGGGACGATCCAAAAAATATCTGCCAATGAATTTCACGCAGCCAACCTCATTATCAACACAAACGGTTGATATCGTTTAAATTGTCGATGTGCACAACAGGTGCGTTACGTGATAAGACCCAAAAGATACTTGCCGTATTCATTTTTCGCCAAAGGTTGCGCCATTTCGCGCAATTGATCGGCGTTGATCCAACCCTTGCCAAAGGCAATTTCTTCGGGGCAACCGGTTTGCAACCCTTGTCGGGTTTGAATGGTGCGCACAAAATTTGCCGCATCCAACATGCTCGCATGTGTGCCCGTATCAAGCCAAGCATAACCCCGCCCCATACGTTGCACATTCAACGATCCATCTTGCAGATACATTTCCAACAACGTGGTAATTTCCAATTCACCGCGCGCGGATGGTTTCACCAGACGCGCACGTTTTGGCGCGGTTTCATCCAGAAAATATAACCCCGTCACCGCATAATTTGATGCAGGCTTTTCGGGTTTTTCCACAATGGACACTGCGCGATAATCGGCATCAAATTCCACCACGCCGTAACGTTCGGGATCTGACACTTGATATCCAAATACCGTGCCCCCCACGCGATCCGCATTGGCATCGGCCAACAGGCGATCCATGCCATGCCCGAAAAAGATATTATCGCCCAAGACCATCGCACTAGGTGCGCCATCTAAAAATTCTTCGGCCAGAATGAATGCTTGGGCCAAGCCATCGGGCGTGGGTTGTTCGATATATGTCAGGGACACGCCCCATTGCGAACCATCGCCCATCAGGCGTTGAAATTGATGTTGGTCTTCGGGGGTGGTGATGATCGCAATGTCGCGAATGCCCGCATACATCAACACCGATAACGGGTAATAAACCATCGGTTTATCATAAACGGGCAACAACTGTTTCGATACACCTTTGGTAATCGGATAAAGCCGCGTACCCGTGCCCCCTGCCAATAAAATACCCTTGCGTGGTTTCATGGTGTTATCCTTTATCGGCGTTTAATTCATCAAGTACGATTTTCAAACTGTCGCGCCAATTGGGGCGATAGATACCAAATGTCTGGCGCGTGGTTTCGCAATCCATTCGCGAATTTAATGGGCGCGGCGCAGGGGTTGGGAATTTTTCACTGGGGATGCGGGTAATATTCACATTCAAATCGGATTGGTCAAAAATTTCAGTGGCGAAATCTGCCCAGCTTGCGTCGGGTTCCCCTGAAAAATGATACACACCATTTGGCCCCATGCCCTCATAATAGGCCTGTGCCATCACCATTAACGCGGATGCAATATCATGCGCTGCTGTTGGCCCACCGATTTGATCATCCACAATCGATAACGCATCGCGTTCACCACCAAGGCGCAGCATGGTTTTAACGAAATTATTGCCATGCGCGGAAAACACCCAAGACGTGCGCAAAATGCCATATCGCCCACCTGCATCCACAATGCCCTGTTCACCCTTGTATTTGGTACGGCCATAGGCCCCAAGGGGTGCGGGGAAATCTTCGGTTGTCCAAGGGTCTGTGCCGCTGCCATCAAACACGTAATCGGTGGAAATATGGATGAATGGAATATCACGATGTGCGGCCGCCTCTGCCATCATACGTACGGATGTGGCATTAACCATGGTCGCGGTGATTTCATCACTTTCGGCGTCATCAACGGCCGTGTAGGCGGCGGCGTTGATAATCACATCCGCCTCGCAATTTGCGACAACCTCTGCACAGGCGGCGGGGCTGGCTAAATCGGCAGCAGCGCGATCAAGACATGTGGTTTCATCGTATTTATCCAGCTCGGTTGCGACCTGTCCCGACTTTCCAAAAACCAATACGCGCATCATCCTGCCCCCAACCGTTTACCAACACCGTCTCGGTTTTGCAGGTTACGCCACCATTGTTCATTGTCCAAATACCATTGCACCGTTTTACGCAATCCCTGTTCCAGTGTGACCGATGGGCGCCAGCCCAGTTCATCGCGGATACGGCTTGGATCAATCGCATAGCGTAAATCATGCCCCGGGCGATCCGAAACGAACGTAATCAAATCGGCATAGGGTTTTTTGGCAGGGCGCAGTTCATCCAACAGCGCACAAATCATGCGCACCAGATCAATATTCGTCGCCTCGTTTTCACCGCCAATGTTATAGGTGCGGCCCAATGCGCCCTTTTGCACCACGGTCAACAACGCATCGGCGTGATCTTCGACGTAAAGCCAATCACGCACATTTTCACCCTTGCCATAAACAGGGATCGCATCACCGGCCAAGGCCTTGATAATCACCACAGGGATCAGCTTTTCAGGGAAATGATACGGCCCGTAATTATTTGAACAATTGGTCAGCACCACGGGCAAGCCATAGGTTTCCGCCCATGCGCGCACCAAATGATCCGATGCGGCCTTTGATGCGGAATAGGGTGAATTGGGTGCATATGGCGTGTCTTCGGTAAACAAACCCGTTTCGCCCAATGTGCCATAAACCTCGTCCGTGGAAATATGATGGAAACGGAAATTGGCAGGGCGATCATTCGCCAACCAATAGGCCCGCGCAGATTCCAACATTTGAAATGTGCCCATGATATTGGTTTGCATAAAATCGGCAGGGCCATCAATGGATCGATCAACATGGCTCTCGGCGGCCAGATGCATCACCACATCGGGGGCATGGCGCGTGAACAGATCGTTGATCGCAGGGCCATCGCAAATATTGGCCTGTTCAAACACATAATTTGGCGCGTTTGAAATCGGTTCCAAATTATCCAAACAGGCAGCATAGGTCAGCGCATCAACAACCACCACATCATGGCCATCGCGCACCGCTTGGCGTGCAACGGCAGATCCGATAAACCCTGCCCCGCCTGTGATTAATATTTTCATGACTTACCTTTATGCAAACGGGCTGTTGAAATCGGCAAAGCGTGGCGCGGCGGCGTCTTTGGTGGATAACACGGCGCTGTTTTTGGGAATGCCCCAATCAATCGCCAGATCAGGATCATCAAACGCCACCCCGCCATCGCATTCAGGCGTGTAAAAATCGGTGCATTTATATGCCACTTCGGTGTTTTCAACCAAGGTTACAAACCCATGTAAAAAACCCGTTGGAATATAAAGCTGTTTACCGTTTTCCGCAGACAGGTTCACCCCAACCCATTTCCCAAATGTGGGCGATGATTTGCGCACATCCACCGCAACATCAAAAATTTCACCGCGCAACACGCGCACCAATTTTCCTTGTGCGGCGGGGGGTGATTGATAATGCAAACCGCGCACCGTGTGTTTGGGCGCAGAAAACGAATGGTTGTCTTGGACAAATTCAATATCCAGCCCTGCATCCATCAAGGTGCGTTGATTCCACGTTTCGCTAAACCAGCCGCGATCATCGGCAAATCGGCGCGGGGTCAAGGCCACCACGCCGTCAATTTCTGTTTCTTCAACCTGCATAATACGGGTTTTCTTTCAAATATTACGTTCGATAAATATAAAAACTATGGCGCAATCATAACTTCATTTTGATGCATATCAACACTTATGACAAACAGTGACACAGTACCAAAAATCACAACTTTGACGTGAAAACAGGGCGAATGCGACCCTTTTTCACGAATTTTGCCTTAACATGACCATATTGCAAGCAAACTCCCGCCTGTATCCCGCGTCATATAGGTTTCAGGCCATTCATATTAGGCCGCGTTGCATACGCAATGAATAACTAGCGCGGAACAACGCTACTATTGTAAAGGTTTTCGAAATAAGTCTTGGCCGACAGCGAAAATCATAATGAGTGAATGAAGATGCCGACCACAGGGGCGGTTTTCGGATCGTCCCTGTATTTCGGATTATAATGATGGCTAGCCAGCATTGGCGTATTCTCCCACGCCTTTGCTGTGCCACCACATCAATTTTCCCAAACCACCTTGATACCGAATACGATTGGCAACCACGTCTTTGCCCAACATCATCTTGATCCCGTAAATCGCCATTTGCAGCGCACCAACCCCCATCCAAATCGGCACTTTGATCCGATCCGAAATGCGCGGACTGCGCGCCAGAATTTGACAGCGCAACTGCCCCTGCGCAAATCGACGTTCGCGCAGATATTGCGCACGCATCCGCGCTGCTGGCACCAATTCTTCGACTAGACCAGCGGGGCACCATGATAATACCGCGCCGCGATTAACCAGTGTTTTGATTAAATGCGTATCCTCGCCCCCGCTGTGATTGAACCGCGCATCAAAGGGCACGCCATTTCCAAAACAGCGCTTTTTGTGAAACATCGCATTGCCCGTGCCCAGATCAACAAAATTGGGCGTCAGATCATGCCCCATCGGGTGATCAAATTCGCGGCTGAAACAGCGGTTCAACATCGTGTGCAATTCAATGCTTGGCTCGTCTTCGTATCGCGGCACTATGCGGCCAAACGCGGCCATCACATCCTGTTTTGCCAATTTGGAAAATGCCGCGACCCAGTTTTTTGACGGCACTTCGTCATCATCCAAAAACAAAATATATTCCCCACGCGCCGCCGCCACACCCGCATTACGCGCATGGACAACACCCGATTTTGGTTCATGCAAATAATAAAAATGTGCATGATCCGCGACAAACCCCGCCACGGTATCTCGCGCCGATCCATCGGGGCAATTGTCAACGATCAACACCTCAACCCCATCGCGCAATTGTGGCACCAATGCATGGGACAATTCGGTCAGCATATCCGCACGCCGATACGTGGGCACAACAATAGAGATAGACGCAAGCGATTTCATTTCTTAAACTAGCCTTAATTTTATTTTACATAGCTTAACCAATATTTATTTTGATCAAAGCATTTGTTTGTGGCGATTTTGTTGCCGCCCTAATTCAGGAGTATTCCCATGTGCGGAATTGCGGGTTTTACATCGCCGCGTTCAACAAGCGAGTGTCGCAATATTTTGCAACGCATGACCGATGCCATCGCGCATCGCGGCCCCGATGGGCAGGGGCATTTTTTCACCGATACCGACAGCGAAAATTCCACCATCGCGCTTGGCCATCGCCGCTTGTCGATCATTGATCTGGCCGCGGGCGCACAGCCGTTTCATATCGACGATGAACGCTATTCGATCACCTATAACGGCGAAATTTATAACTATGTGGAACTGCGCGAAGATCTGCGGATGTTGGGTGAACATTTCGAAACCCAATCCGACACAGAAGTTCTGCTGCGGGCATTCGCCCATTGGGGTGCGGATTGTTTGAACCGGCTGCGCGGCATGTTTTCATTCGCCATTTGGGACAAACAAAAACAAGAATTGTTTATGGCGCGTGATCCGTTTGGCAAAAAACCACTGCTGTATTTTCGCACCGATCAACACATTGTCTTTGGCTCTGAATTTGCCAGCCTTGTTGAACATCCCGATTTTGAAAATAGCCTCAATGAAAACGCATTGGCGCAATATTTGATTTGGAAATATGTGCCAGGGGAAAATACGCTGGTGGATGGGGTCGCCGAAATCCCCCCTGGTCATTTCGCCATTTGGTCGGAACGCGGTTTTACCATCCACAAATATTACACCATCCCCGATCAGGAATCTTTGCGCGACATGAACGATGATACCGTCGCTGAATTTCGCGAAGAATTGTCAGAGGCCGTGCGTTTACGCCTGCGATCCGATGTACCCCTTGGTGCGTTCCTGTCAGGTGGCTTGGACAGCTCGGCACTTGTGGCATTGATGACGGAAATTTCAGGCAAGCCTGTGAAAACATTTTCCATTGGTTTTGAAGACGCCGAATATTCCGAAACATGGGCAGCACGGTTGGTGGCGGAAAAATACAATTCGGACCATCACGAATTAAACATCACCCCTGATGATTACTTGTCGCAAATCGAACCCATCACATGGCAACGCGGTGCGCCCTTGTCCGAAATGGCGGATGTGCCGTTGCACTACCTGTCGCATTTGGCGGCAAAACACGTCAAGGTCGTGTTATCTGGCGAAGGATCGGATGAACTTTTGGCAGGTTATCCAAAATATTGGGGCGATAATTATATTCACAATTACCAGCGTTTCACCCCTGCCCCGCTGGATGGCGCCATTGGGATGATCCATAAAAACCTGCCCTATAAAATGCGCCGCCTTGGCGTGATGCTTCGCGCCGCGGGACAACGGGATTTTCTGGATCGTCAGGCGTCTTGGTTTGGTCTGCTCACCCCCAAAGACGCCGCAACGCTGGCGCCTGATTTGTTTGCGAATTACCAACCGTTTGTGTGGGATGATGAACGCGACAATGGCGAATCCAATCTTTCACGGGTGTTGCGTTTTGATAAATCGGTTTGGTTGCCCGGCACATTATTGGAACGCGGTGATCGCATGACAATGGCCGCTTCGATCGAGGGGCGCATGCCCTTTATGGATACCAAGCTGTGTGAATTTGTGGCCACCCTGCCCCCAACCGCATTTTTGGATGGGCGCGTGGGCAAAAATATCCTGCGCTTGGCGATGAAAGATGCCGTGCCACAGGCCGTGCTTGATCGCCCCAAATCGGGGTTCAAGGTGCCGATTCAAAAATGGCTGCGCGGACAGTTGAAAGATTACGCACATGAATTGCTGTTTTCCAACAATTCCAAATCGGGCGCATATTATGATCGCGCGGTTTTGCACAAAATCTGGATCGAACATCAAAGCCAAAAACACAATCACGAAAAACAGCTCTGGTCGCTGATGTCGTTGGAAATCTTCCTGCGCAAACTTGGCGATCACACAACGACAAAGGTGGCCGCATGACACAGAAAACCATTGGCGTTGCAATCGTCAGCTTTGCATCATCCGATGTGATCGAGGATTGTTTGAACAGCTTGCTCACATCCGACTATACCGATTTAAAAATCGTGGTCTGCGATAATGCATCCCCTGACAACAGCCGCGCATTGATCCGCACATGGGCCGCAAATGCAGGTGTGTCATTTCAAGAGGTCGGCCAAGATACCAAGATCAGCAAAATTGACGCCCACGTCACAATGATCAACGCCGATGTCAATCTGGGATATGCAGGCGGGGTGAACCAATGTCTTGCCTATCTGCAACAGGACCCCGATGTGGGATTGTTCTGGGTACTTAACCCCGATTGCGAAGTCGAAAGCACCACCGCCAGCGATTTTGCCGCCCATGCGGCGCGTGCAGGGGATTTTTCGCTGATGGGATCACGGGTGTTATACAACCGCGCCGATCGCGCCATTCAATCGGACGGGGGGGGGGTGAACCGCTGGACAGGGGTGTGTTCCAATTTGAACCAAGGTGCCAGCGCAGATACTGCCATTCGCCCCCATATCGACTCGCTTGATTTCATATCAGGTGCCAATCTGGTGGCATCGCGCAAATTTATCGAAACCGTTGGATTGATGCGCGAAGATTATTTTTTGTATTACGAAGAGGTCGATTGGGCCATGCGCCGTGGTGATCTGCCCCTCACCTGGTGTGATGGGGCCTTGGTGCATCATCATGGCGGCACGGCCATTGGTTCGGGTGGTCACGACACGGCAGCATCTGGGTTTTCCAATTATTTCAATTTTCGCAATCGGATGTGGTTTATGGCGCGGTTTAACAAACCAGCACTACCAATTGCCTATATCTATACTTTGCTCAAAGTGGTAAAAATCAGGTTAAAGGACGGGCGCGAAAATGCGCAGGGTGCTTGGTTTGGTTTGAACAACATGTCACCCCCCCAACATATCCATGACCGCATCGCGCCAGAGGCGCGGGATCGTGCCTTTAACCAACAGTTGTAAGCGAATCATTTACACAACTTTAGGTTGAATATTGCTGTCTTTTGGGATAGAAACCTGTCTAAATAGATAGGTTTTTGCGCAAATTTTCGCTTATTTTCGCCCTTGTTAAGAGTCTAGTAACGATTTTCTGCAACTTTGAGTATAGGGTACTGAGTAGGGAATCCATGTACTAATTTCCCTGTCATTTTAAGTACTTAGTGAAAAATACCGGCGTAACCAAAATTCAAATGGTGAAACTGAACGCAGCGTAAGCAGAAAAATACGCTGATTGTGTCTTAGTTTTGCCTTAAACATCCGCTCAACTTTAAGGGTGGACAGAACGGTAACGGTGCGATTGGCGCATCACGGGAGATTAAAATGATACTTGCGATTATTGGGATTGGCATTCTCTTTGGCCTTACGGCAAGCGTATCATCACTTGTGATTGGCTATCCGATCCTCTTTGCTCTGGCAATCTACGTTACCGCAAGCATTCTGGGTGCAATCGCCGCTTGCAGCTATCTTTTCCTGAAATCTTATATCTGTCGCGATCAAACATCAGTTTCCGCAGGATAACCTTTCCTCCCCGCTGGGTTTCGCCTCGACACATCTCATAACACGCAAATATCCGAGAGGTTTCGCAGCGAAACCTAGTCTGGTGTATATCCGTTTTGGTTCAAAAACCGCGTGATATCATTCATCAACCGTTTTGTCTGATGTTTATCAAGCCCCCTGCCCTTCACCACAAATGTTGCGCCATCTGCGCTGTAATGTGCATTAACGGTGCTGCCATCCTTGAGCGTCAGCGGGTCCATTTTGGTGCTGGTCGGGCGTCCACCCTTGCTGGCATCCTTGGGTGCAGGCGCAGAGGCTGAAATCGCGCGCTCTAGCGCCCGAAGCTCCTCTGGCGCTGATTGCGGCTCTGAATCGGCCAAAACCCCGCGAAAACGGCTTATTTCGCCGCTACGCAGCGCAGAAGCGAGCTTTAATCCGAAACGTTCGGACATTTCCGCAGGAAAACGCAACAAATCGCCCAGTTCTTCGTGGATCAGGGCAAAGCTACGCACCTTGGATCGTTTTGCCTTGGACGCGGCTTGGAACAGATGATTCACCGCATCTTCAACCGATGCGAACACCCCCTGCCCTGTGGCAACAACCGCAATGCGCCCGCGTTCATAATGACTCAGGTCTGCGCGAATTTCGTTTTCTTCGACCATGTTCAAATAGGTTTGCGCGCTGTCACCTGCCGCGCGCACAAACACCTTGGCGCGTTCAACCCCCAATGCCCGCATCGCCGCCAAGCGACGCCAGCCAGAAATCAAACCGTAACCTTCATCGGTTTTGATTACCTCCAGCGGTGTGCGCTGGCCTTGCGATGACAATGACGATTTCAATTCTTCCATCGCGTCGATATCTTGCACCACACGATCACGGTTCAGATAATCCGCATCAATTTCGCTGATCAAAATTTCGGCGGCCAAAAGCCCGGCATGTTCCGCCGCGGCCAATCGTTCTGCATCCGCCTTGTTTTTGGCGGCCTCCACCCGATCGCCCTGTTCGGCAACCGCAGCCATAGCCGCCGCTTCTCCCGCGACCTGTGCGATGGGCGCCATGGATTTTGTTTCCAATCCGCTGGTAGGTTTCGCAGCGAAACCTGTTTCCAATTCTTTCAACGCATCAGCGTCGGGTGCGGTTAATCTGCGTCTTTTGGCCATTATGTATCATCCTCCATCGACAGATCGCGCCACCACGATCCGATTAACAGTTCCTTGAATTCGGCATAGGTGCGATCAAATGCTTCGCGTCCGCGCACATAGGTATCGCGGTTAAAATCGCGGTAATCTGCTTCGTAGATCCCGTTCACCTGTTCGCCTGCCTGCCCGACCAATGCGGTGTAATCCTGACGATAGGCATTCATGAAATCGCCAAAATACGCTTGGATCACATTTGCCATATCGGTTTGCTGGCTGGCATCAAATCGCGTGACAATCGCACGCACCACATCCCATTCAAATTTCATTTCGGGCAGGTTCGCCGCACGCCGCGCTGCATTTTCGCCCTCTTCAATAGACGCGAAAGTGGTAAATAACATATCAAAGAACCGCCCTGTGCTGTCAAACTCCAGAAATGACGCGCCAAGGGGCACCAGCAAAATATCCGCCGCCGCCAAGGCGTTGATGGTCAAATACCCAAGTGCGGGTGGCGTGTCCAAAATCACCACATCGTAATCGTCCAAGATACCTTCGTTTTCCAAAAAATTCGTCAGCCCATCCCAAAGCTGCCAATTGCGCAGCCCCATGCGCCAGACCGGAATTTGAAATTCCGCCCAATACAGATTGAGCTGTGCACCGATCAAATCGATGTTGGGCCAATGGGTGTTTTGGATCACATCGGCTGCGTTCACATTCAACGCCTCGGTCAATGTTTCATCCAGTGGAATTTCAGGATTGCCCGCTGCGCGGCGCACATCATTTTCGCGCTGCACCGCAGATGCATAATCTTTGGCAATCAGCGGAAAAACGGTGGACCATTCATCGGGTACATCGCCGCCCAAAATGGATGTCATCGATCCTTGAGAATCCAGATCGATCACCAAAACCTTGTACCCATCCAGCGCGGCCGACATTGCCAGATGCGCCGCCGTGGATGTCTTGCCAACACCACCTTTGAAATTGGCCACGGCTGTGACCTTGGCTGGCAATCCTTTGGGGCGATAGGGAAGGTATTCTTTGGTGCTGACACCCTCTGATGCAAAATGGTTTCGCAGCGAAAGCACCTCTTCCAATGTGAACCATTTTGAACCACCTTCGCCATCACCCTGGGGCAGGTCCGGATTGGCCTTGAGCACGCGGCGCAGATGGGCGGGGGCAACGGGGATCAAGTATTTCGTCACTTCCCAAGTCGAAAATTTGCGCAGCCGTTTTTTGCCATCGGGCGCATATCCACGTTGCGCCAAATCTTCGCGTCCTTTGGCACAAAAAGATGCCGCTTTTGCGAATCGGGCGGTGTCGATAGGATCGGGTAACTTTGCCGCTGCGGCCTCTGGATCAAGATTGAGGTATGGGGGCAGGGTGGGTGACGGTGTTTTGCTCAATGGTCGCATCCTTACAGATGTTCTATATTTTCGTTGATATTGTGGATAATAGCGCACATGGAAAAAACAGCAAATCATATCCGCGCCATTTTGCAATCAAAGCATAGGTTTCGCAGCGAAACCCCCATGAATACCCAAAGAAAGAAAGCACGCTAAACTGTTTAATATCTTTAAGATATTTAATATGTTTATGCGCAGAAAAATATTTTTTTTCAATAGGTTAGCGGTGTTTGGGAACCCGAATACAGGCCAAAGGGTACTGATTCACAGGATGAAGGGAACCCATTTACGGGGCCAAAGGTACCCAATTGCAGGATTACAGGTTCCGATTCGCAGGACCGTGATTTTCGGGTCAAATTCACCCGTTTGAGGGTGTTTTTAGCCCAAAAGTGAATCAATTCTTACCCCTGCGCACGCTGTGGACTCGGGTTTTTAATACATAGAGTCTTAGGGTACCCGTCTACGGGATTGGGGTTTGAATCTGTTAAGAACCCTAAAATATTTGATCGCGGGTACCTTTTGTGCCATGCTCTGAGGAAAAGCAAAAACGATAAAAACATGGCACAGGCAACAGTCGAAAAACAGCAATTAACCGGCGCGTTAAAACGCGAGACCGTGAAAAAACATGTGGCGGCAATTCACATTTCGGGCAAGCTATCGTTATTGCAACGCAAGCTGTCTAATGTGTTATTGCTCAATGCATATGACACGCTGCAAACCAGCCAATCCCATGCGATTGATGCAAAAACGCTGGCGATGATTGTTGGGTATAATTCCAACGATATGGACACGCTGCGCGCAGCACTTAAATCGCTGGCGGAAACCGTGGCGGAATGGGATATGCTGGGCGAGGATGGGAAACAGGAATGGGGCGTTTCATCGCTGTTATCCTATGCCAAGCTGAAAGGGGGCGTTTGCGAATATGCCTATTCCCCGGTCTTGGCGCAAAAATTGCACGACCCCAAGGTTTATGCGTTGATCAATGTGAATATTCAGCGCAATTTTTCATCGGGTCATGGTCTCGCACTTTATGAAAATTGTTATCGCTTTGTGCGCACGGGTTCGACGGGCTGGTGGGCGCTGGATACGTTTCGCAAATTGATGGGGGTTGAAGGCAGTAGCTATTACGAAAGTTTCAAACACCTGAATGCGAAAATCATCAAACCCGCCGTGGCCGAGGTGAATAAAACATCTGATATTTCCATCACACCCGAATTTCGCAAAAAGGGCAGGGCGGTGACCGAAATCCGATTTGCGATCAAGGAAAACCCACAGCTTGCGATGTTTAACATTGATGACAGCGATGGATTGCGCAGCTCTGCCGTTTATAACGCGCTGATTGCCCAAGGCGTGTCCGATCGTTTGGCGCGCCAATGGATTGCGGAACATGGCGATGAATATATCGCGGATAAATTGAAATATGTCGCAACCAAGGGGCGGGTGAAATCATCCGTGGGCTATCTGTCCGCCGCGATCAAGGATGATTATAAAACTGTTCCAGAGGCGGTGGAAATCCCACCCAGCCCAGAGGCGAAAAAATTGGCAGAGGCTCGGCGTGCTCAAATGGCCGCAGACGAAGCCGCCCAAGATGAACGCGCCGCCGAACGTGCCAAGATGCGCGAAAAATTCGAATGGGTGGCGGGGTTGGTCGCTGCGCGAAACCCAACACAGCGCGACGCGGATAAACGATTGTTCTTGTCCGAACTAAAAGACGATCTGGAACGCGAAGATTTCATGCGCCACGGCTGGCGATCCGCACTAAATGCCCGCGCAATTTTTGCATTCTGGGATGGGATGCAGGGATAGCGTGATCTGTTGCGATCAATACGCAAGAAACGGGTGGTTAATTTGTGATGGGTGTCATTAGATAGGTTTTCAAATGAAAGCCAAATCCATGTTTCAAACCGTTGTCGCCCTTTTCGTATTTTTGTTTCCTCTCGCCTATAGCCCTGGGCCGGGCAATATGTTTTTTGCGGCCAATGGTGCGCGGTTTGGGTTTCGTGCAACCATACCTGCCAATATCGGATATCATGTGGCGACATGGATTGTGACGCTGTTCATCGGGCTTGGCTTTGCGCGTGCGGTGAATAGCCAGCCACAGGTTTTTGCGGTGTTGAAGGTTGCCGGATCTGTTTATGTTTTTTGGCTGGCGTGGAAATTGTTTCGATCGGGGGCTTTGACAGGGCAAGAGGTGGCCAAGCCAGCATCATTTTTTGACGGGGTGGTGTTGTTGATTTTGAACCCCAAGGCCTATGTCATTATTGTGCTGATGTTTACGCAATTTTTGGATCATGGCGATCCGCGTTGGTTGGTTGGGGTCATTGCCACCGTGTTTACGATCAATAACTTGATTGCCTTTGTCGTTTGGACGATGATTGGCGATCAAATTGCGGCGCGGTTTCGCACGCCCGCCACGGCGCGAAAATTGAATATGGTATTTGGGATTATCTTGGCGGTGGTGGCGGTTTGGATGTTGTTGTCATAACGCCAATTCATCGGCCAGCAAATCAAAGACCACGCGGATACGTTTGCTGCTGGCCAATTCGCGATGCGCGACCAGCCAGATGGGAAACATCAGCGGGGGGAAATCGGGCAGGGCGCGGGTGACGGTTGGATCACTATCCCCGATATTTCCATCCAGTACTCCAATGCCCAAACCCTGTTTCACCATTTCCCACATCACCAAATAATTTTCGCATAACAGCGGGAAATTGTGATTGGTTAGGGACAGCCCTTGGTCATTCAAAACCCGCATAAACATGCCCGATGCATCGATGCTGATAAAATCGGCGCGTGATAAATCGGCGGGGGTTTTGGGATCACCAATTGTGGCTAGATATTTGGGTGTTGCATAAAGGCGGGCGGGAACATCGCGGATTTTTTTGGCAATCAGATCGGGTTCGCTGGGGCGAAAATTGCGCAGGGCAATGTCTGCTTCGCGCCGACGCAGATCGCTGGTGTTCGTGGATGCGATGATTTCAAGGTTGATCGCAGGATGGGTTTTGCGCAGCTTGGCAATGATTGCGGGCAACAGGTGGGCCGCATAAACATCGCTTGCAGATATACGTACCGTGCCCGCGATGGTTTGGGATTGCCCCGCCGCGGCCAGCGCCAATGCGTTGGCGTGATCGCCCATGTGCCGCGCATGTTCCAATAAATCCAATCCCGCATCCGTAAGCGCCAAACCACGTCCGATGCGTTGAAATAACACAACGCCCAATTCGCGTTCCAACGCATCCACCTGTCGCCCTAATGTGGGTTGTGCCATGTTCAATGCACGCGCAGCGGCGGAATATGATCCTTCCTCTGCAGTGACAAGAAACGCGCGCGCGCGGTTCCAGTCAAATGTGATGTTTCGCCATTCCATGCGTATATGCATATCAAAACTGTGGTTTTGGTCAATTTTAAATGCGTATTTGCATTGGCATAGAGCGATCAAACAAACCACAGGAGTTTGATCATGAAAGCGATTATTTCTACCAATTATGGCGGGCCAGAGGTTTTGAAGCTGGTCGATATGCCCACACCCACGCCCAAGGCGGGCGAAGTGCAAATTGAAATTCACGCAACGGCGGCCACGCGTGCGGATACGATGATGCGCCAAGGTGTGCCACGTTTTGCGCGGATTTTCCTTGGGCTGCGCCGGCCCAAACGCCCAATCCCCGGCACGGCATTTGCAGGGGTGGTGCGCGGTGTTGGCGCGGGTGTCACACGGTTTCAAATTGGCGATCGGATCTGTGGTGAAACAGGAATGTTATTTTCCGCATATGCCCAATACGTGGTGGTTCCCGAAACCGCCGCGATGATGCATTTGCCCGATGGGTTATCCATGCAAGAGGCGGCACCGATCAGTGACGGTGCGGTGACATCATATCATTTCCTGAAATCCGTAGGCAATGTTCGCGCAGGGGATCGGGTGTTGATCAATGGGGCGTCAGGGGGGCTTGGCACCGCAGCGGTGCAGATTGCCAAACATCTGGGGGCGCATGTGACGGCGGTGAGCAGTGCGGATAATCATGCGCTTGTGCTGGCATTGGGCGCGGATGTGGTGATTGATCGAAAATCACAGGATTTCACCAAAACGCACAATGCCTATGACGTGATTTTTGATACCATTGGCAAGAGCAGCTTTGCCGCCGCCAAAACCGCGCTGCGCAAAGATGGGATTTATATGTGCCCTGTGTTATCGATTGGGTTATTGGCGCAACAATTGATGCGATCAAAGTCGCGCGGCAAACGTGCAAAATTCGCAGCCGTTGGCATGTTGCCCCATGATCAGATCATCGCAATTTTGCACAGGCTCAAGCCGATTTTTGAAACGGGTGTGATCAAAACCGTGATTGAAAAGACATATCCATTGGATGACATCGTGGCGGCGCATACCCATGTGGATACAGGGCGCAAGCGGGGCAATCTGGTGATTGATGTGACGGGCGCGTAACGCTCACAGAACTGTGTTTTTCCGTTTCTTGTCGGGGCAATAACGGTCTGCTACCGATTGGGAAATTTTCGGAGACTGACATGTCAAAAAATACATTCACACGGCGCGCAGCCCTGATCGCAGGGGCAGGGGTGGTTGCATCACTTGCAACACCTCATATCGCAGTGGCGGCAACAGGTGGTGAACCTGTGCGGCGCAACCTGTCTGGTTGGCGCAAACAAGACTGGCGCGATCATTTTGATACGCTCGGGGTTGGTGCGATTATTGCCGATACGGCGTCGCGGGCACTTCATTATTGGAACAGCGATGCAAGCGATTATCGCGTGTATCCAACATCCGTGCCAATGTCCGAAGAATTGACAAAGCGCGGTTATACCGAAGTGGTGCGCAAACGTGTTGGCCCCGATTGGACACCAACGCAAGATATGTTGAAACGGAATCCAGAATTGAAATACATGCCCCCCGGCCCGGGCAATCCGTTGGGCACACATGCGATGTATCTGTCATGGCCTGCGTATTTGATTCACGGCACGCATGATACGCGCAAAATCGGGCGACCATCGTCCAGTGGCTGTATCGGGTTGTATAACGAAAAAATCGAAGAGCTTTTCGCGATCACGCCTGTGGGTACACAGGTTTTGATCCTGTAGCCACGCTAGCCGATGCATATCCCATCGGCGGAATTATTATCGCCAAACTCGTCAATCAACAGGCGGGTTTGGTTGACGTGGATGGTGAAATCACAATCGGCGTTAAAACAGCCAGACGGGATGGGATAGGGCCCAACAGTGGCCATTGATCCCGCCGCGATGGGCGGTGTGGAAAGATCCTGTGATGTGTTGCCAAAAGTCACGCGCGTGATGGTGGATTGCAGCGCATCAATATTGGATTGATTGCGCACCATCACATAAAGTCCCAAATCATCACGTTTGCAAAATCCGTTTGCGCCTTGGCTGCCTGGGGCGCGTTCAGGCACCAGATCAACCTGTTCCACGCCTGCGCGTGGATCACAGCTTGCCACCAATGTGATGGCAAATAAACAAATCACGGGTTTTGGTGAATACCACGGCATGATCATTCCTTTGGGGTTGGATGGCGATCAGCCTAGCATGAAATGGGGTTTTGGTCTGTGACGCGGATCACTTTTTACCACGGATCAACAAAAACACACCTGCCGCCACGATCAGCGCCGATCCAACCAGCATTCGCGTATCAAGACTTTCGCCAAAAAACACCACGCCAAAGGCGATGCCAATCAACAGGCGGGAATAGCGAAACGGGGCGACGGCGGCGACTTCGCCTGTGCGCATGGCTTTCATCAGGCTGGCATAGGACAGGGTGCCAACAGCAATAATCGCCATCACAATCGCACCGGTTTTTGCATCTGGCATCACAGGGGCGGCATGTTCGAAAAACGCATAAATTCCCCCCGCAATGGCAAGGGCGAAAAACCCGTATATTCCCAATATTGCGGTGCTAAGGCTGGCAGGGGCCGCGCGGCTGGCCAAATCGCGCCCCGCAAAGCCGATCATGCCAAACACCGCTAGCAATGACATCGGCGTAAAGCTGGCAGGGGTTGGTTGCAAAATTACCAACACGCCAAGCAAGCCAATGCAAATCGCCAGCCAACGCCGCCAGCCAACCGTTTCACCAAATAAAATTGCCGCCGCTGCAACCACCACAATTGGGGTTGCCTGCAATATCACCGTGGTGGTGGATAATGGCGTGAGTGTGATTGCCAATGTGAAAAACAACCGCCCGAAAATTTCAAACAACATGCGAATGCGCATAGGGGGTGAGAGCACGGTTTTTGGAAACAGATTTTCCCCCGCACGCCGCGCCACAATGACAAAGGCAATCGCGCCACCCAACCCAAACATCACCAAGATTTGCCAGATCGGCAGCGTGGCAAAAGTGGCCTTGATCAAAGCATCCTCCACCGCAAAGCCAAACATGGCAGCGATCATCCATAGGCTTCCGATCAGGTTGGCGTTTTGTGGGGTTTTTGCGGGCATTTGCGATCCGATGAATTGAAAATGTAACGGCGCGCCGCACTTGGGGATATTTTTGCATCAAAGGATGATACTTTTGTGTGAATTGCAACGAAAATCGTGGTGCTTTTCATTGTAATTAATAGAGCTAACGATAAAGAATTTACCTTATGGTCAAAATTTTACCTGTGCGACGGTTAAACGTCATATCGGCATTAGCCGCGTAGAACAGGGATTGTTTTTAGCAAGGTTACCGAATGCTGATACCCAACAAACAGGTATTGTGTGGTGGATTACCACCACCGCCAAAACGCTAAAAAGGTGCCCGCACGGCGTCATAAGGCGCCGTGCGGTTTTTCTAGCGACAAATATAGCCGCAATAGTTTCGCGTGGTCACACGTGATCGCGCACGCGGCCAAAACAGGCATTGTCCACTGGTATCATTGCGCACATTAACCACGCGTGAAAATGTGCAAATGCCACCCGAACCAACACGCTTCACGGAAACGGCTGCGCGTTCGCGATTGTTGGTGCCATCTAGGCGCTGAACATCGATGTGTAATGTTGCGGCTGGCATGAATTCATTTCCAGATGCTTCGCATCGTGCTTGCGCGCGCGCCACATCAAGTGCGGGGCAGTCCAAAGCCGCTTGGCCAGCATTTGCGGCGGCACTTGTTGCGGCGGATTGTGGGCTACCGATACAGGCAAAACGGGTGCGAGTCTGATCAGTTATTCCACCATCTACACCATCAATACGGCAAAACCCGATTGGCGTTAACGGTTCATCTTGTGCAAATGCACCAAGGGGCAGGGTGATCAATGTCGTTAATAAAATTGCTTTGAACATTATTTTTCCTTTCAAAAATTGATGTGAAAATTATGTCTTACCCCCATAAAATCGCAGCGCCGATCAATACGATCACACCGCCGGTGATTTCGCGCATGCTCAAGGTTTCGCCGATAAAGACAGAGATGACGACAACCAGCATTGCTTCGAGCGCCAAAATGGCGACATAGGTGAATGCAAGGTTTTCTTGTCGCAAAACGATGACCTCGAACAAGATCGCCAGTGCGAAAAATCCGATGATGAATATCAATGGCCAGATGGATGGGGTATCCGCCATATGTTTCATCGCAAGTGTCGCCAACGCATATCCAAGCGCAGATAATGCAATCAAAAATACAGGGTTTTGAAATGTAAGCATCATTTTGAACACCTTTTCGGGGTTCAAAGAGCTTGGGCCATTCCCAAAGTTAAAACAGTGGCAATGCTCACCAGATTGCAAATTTGTGCGGGGCTAGGGTTTTGTGGCGAAAATCCCCGTTGGCTTACCATCAACAGTTGTTGAATTTTTGCGTTTCCAAAAATCAGTGACCCCATCATCGCCCAGATCATCAAAATAGGGAACAAGTTCGGTTTCACCGCGTGAACGTTGAAATTCCATGACCGGAACGCCCGTGCCACAGGATGTTTGCACCATATCAATCGACAGATCGAAAATTTGCCGACTGCCCGCCATTTTTGGGAAATCTTGCGCCAAATCATTCCATTCAGGATCACGAGGGTGAAAAACCCGCGCCGTGCCATAGGTGCGCAGGATCATTGGATCACCATCAAAGGCGCAAAACATCAATGTCATGCGCCCCGTCGCGGCGACATGGGCCGCGGTTTCATTGCCGCTCCCGCTTAAATTCAGCCAGATAATGCGATTATCATCGATGATGCGCAAACTATCCAAGCCTTTGGGTGATACATTCACCCGTCCCGTTTTATCGGCGGTTGCAACAAAAAACATCACCTGACGTGTGATGAATTTGCGTAATGTTGAATTGAGTTTTGTACCTTGGCCCATCTGATCCTCCTGTATGACATAGAACATAATGGGAACAGAGGTGCAATAATTTGTTTGAAATAGTGGTGTATCGTATGATACCAATAATTGGTATAAGGAGCGCATCCCATGGCAAAAAATACATCCATCACCATTGGCGATCATTTTGACCAGTTCATTTCTGATCAGGTCAAAACTGGGCGGTTTCATTCCACCAGCGAAGTTATTCGCGCAGGGCTGCGATTATTGGAACAACAGGATTTGAAAATTCAAAACCTGCGCAATGCATTGATCGCATCCGAGACAGCACCGATTGTTGATGATTTTGACATTGATGATTTCATCGCACGCAAGGGTTAATTTGTGGCTTTGAAATTTCGCCAAACGGCCTTGGATGATTTGGATTCAATTTGGGATTACACGGTTGATCGCTGGGGCCATGCGCAGGGTGAAACCTATTTGCACGCATTGCATCAATGTTGCGTTGAATTATCAACGGGTGTGCGGCGCGGGTTGGATAGCGCGCATATTCGCAAAAATTATCGCCGCTGTTTAATCGGCCGCCATGTGGTGTTTTACCATAAAAACGGTGATGTGATTATCCATCGTATTTTGCATCAATCAATGGATGTGCCAAATCAATTTTGAGATGGGTAACGGGCCAAAAAATCCACATCTTCGGGAAAGGTTTTGGCATAAAAATCCAACATGGATTTTAATTCGTCGGGCATTTTCTGAGCCTTGTAAATATTGATTGCTGTGCGTGCGGCAGGGCGCGTGGCCTGTGCATTCGCGGCGGTAATTTTCGTACAGATATGGGCCGCTTCCAGCGGGCGTTTGGCACGGTTCAGTGCCTGTGCATAAAGCCAGAACATTTCGACCTCTTCGCCATGTTCATTTTGATAGGACTCGATCAAATTTATCGCGCCGTCATAATCACCATGATCAAATAACGCCTGTGCATGGCCGCGCGTGTATAACAAAGCCTGTTGTTGCGATGGGCCGACATAGGCCAGCAAAACATCCGCCATAATGCGATCAACGGTTTCTTGGCGCACATGGCGATAATCCTGTTGCCCCCATGCGAATTTGCGATCGGTGAGCGTAACATATTCATAGCTTGGGAAATAGCTGGCGTCATGGGTGGCGACAAAGGCATCAATCGCGGCGCGTTGCACCGATTTGGAATAACAATTTGCGATCAAGACATCCTGTTCCCGAAATGTCGAAGCCAACCCAACAGGCGATACCGTAAACAACATTTTTGGCGGATTGTCTTTGCGCCCTTTGCGCAACAAATCATAGGTTTCACAAAGCGCGTTCATGATGTCATCATAATCTAGCAAATGAAATTCGAACCGATTGGGGTATTTTTGAATCAATGGTTTTGGGGGCGCCAAATTTAGATAAACACCTGTTTCGCAATCATACCATGCCTCGACCAGACCCAAGGTGATGATGATGACATCTGCATTGGCGGCTGCGCCAAAGCTTTGATTATAGGCAAGACGCTGTGCGGCCATTTCATCAAATGTTCCCGATACATCGTAAGAAGGGGAAATTTGCAGATCAATATATTTGTCAGGGGCAATTTCCACCAATGTTTCGGTTTGGGTTTTACCCGCATCCGAAAGCGCCCATTTAAATTCGTTCAAGATCGAATGAATGGTGTATTTATTATAAAGCTGAAACGCCGTTTTTTCGGGATGATGTGCCAGCGCCGCGGGATCGCTGGAAACAACATTCGCGTTAATAAATTTAAGCGATTTTTCAATATTGCGGGCAAAACAAGAACCGGATGCAAAAATTTTCGCATTTTTGTCGAATTGAAACCCAGCCTTAACCGCGGGCTGTGCATAGGGGTGCAAGCGTTCGCCCCCACGTGCAGGGCGGGGGTAGACGCGCTCTTTGTTGCCAGCAAGACGGGCGTAAACGGCATCGGCGGGTGTTTTTTCGATTGGCATTTGCGCCCCCTTTTAATTGCTTTTATTTGGTGTCCGAACCCTAGGGTTTTTAGGGCTGGGTATCAATGTGGTTATCATCCAGATGATGGGATGAATGCGACAGTGGACGAACAGACCAAGAACCATGCTGCGCAAAATTTGTGCAACTTTAGCGATACCAACGTATTTTGAGCAAAAAACATCACTTTTTAAAGAGTTTGGTTGATTTTTACCCTCTTTATATCAATTGGTCTATAAACCCAGATCAATGAGTATGTAAGTTGGAAAAGTAATATGGCCTTTATAACCCTAACCGATGCAGATGTCGCCAATCCAGCCTTCTGGGCAGGACAGGATTTGAATGCTAACAGCACGCTGAATGCAACGGGTGTCAGTGATAATTTTCAAATCACCATGACGGGCAGCGGGATTACCATCACGGATACAGATACCGGTACGGTTTATTCCTATTCCGATGCGGATTTGGGCGGGGGGACATTTGCCAATATCGTTGAATATCGCGGCAATGACGCCGACAGCGACATCAGCGGCGCAAGTGGTCTGAACAGTAGCGGATATACCGGTGGTTCGGGCAATGATACCTTGACCGATGATGGGAATTTGGGCGGTGCGCTTACGGGCGGGGGCGGTGATGACACGCTTACGGGTGGATCAGGAAATAACAATATTTCGGGTGGTGATGGCAACGATATCCTGTCCGATGATTCAGGCAACAACAACCTGTATGGCGGCGCTGGCGAAGATATTTTATTTGGCGGCAACGGGTCTGGTAACCTTGAAGGTGGCAGCGGCGACGATGTCATGTATGCGGGGGATAACACATCGTTCGTATTGGGCGGTGATGGCATTGATACGTTGTTTGTCCCCGAAGGTTCCACAATCAATCCATTTGCACCCGATGGCGGCAATGTCACCACGCCAGGGGGAACCACGTTTACCTATATCGGGGTGGAAAATGTTGCCATCGTGTGTTTTGCGGCCCAAACGCGATTGCGCACCCCAACGGGTGGGCGCGCGGTGGCGGATTTGTGCGTTGGTGATTTGGTGGAAACCAAGGATCATGGGGCGCGTGCCATTCGTTGGATTGGAAAACGATGCGTTGCTGGCACGGGCGCATTTGCGCCAGTGGTGTTTCGCAAGGGCGCCATCGGCAATGCACGTGAATTGGTTGTTTCACAACAACATCGCATTTTGATCGATGATTGGCGCGCCCAATTATATTGCGCGGAATCAGAGGTGTTGATCGCGGCCAAACATTTGGTGAATGACGATACCATCCGCATTCAGGAACGCGAAGAAATCACATATTACCATATCATGTTTGATCAACATGAAATCGTAAAATCCGACGGGTGCTGGACAGAAAGCTTTTACCCCGGTGCATCCGCGATGGATGCATTGGGCGCGGCAGCGCGGGACGAAATTTTTGAACTTTTCCCAGAGCTGCGATCAAACACAGATGGATTCAAAGCGGCACGCCCGTTTATCACCGCAGCGCAGAAATCCGTTCTGGGTTCAGATTTATAACGGCACAAATCGGGGCAGGGCGGGCAGGCTGTTTTGTAAAAAACCCTGCAATCGCGCATCCGCATCGTCAACCGTTTCACCCGCAACAATCGGGGTGGCATAGCGTACCAATGCACCATCTGTGCGTCCCGTGCGCACGCCATCAATTACGACGCGAAATTTCGCCTTGATATCATTTGTCATGCGCTCGCCGCGTTGTTCAAACCAATAATATACCAATTGTTGCGACAATCCTTTTTGAATGATCGCACGGTTCACATGAAACCCGCCAAACACCGGCAGCGCGGTTTCAACGCGATATGGTTCCAGCGTGAAAATTTCCCAGCCCCCCACGGGTAAACAAACCTCTGGCGAATGGATGCCCGACCCGTCGGTCTGGTTTTCATAAAAGGCAACAAACATGTTGATATGGCTTTGCGCGGCGGCGCTGGTGTAATTGACGTTCAAATAATCGCTTGCGCCCAACACGGTTTCGATTTCTGGGTCAAGCAGGCTTGTCACCCCAGACCAGCCGTTCAGATCACGCGGGAATAATGCAAATGGCTCGCGATCCATTGCGCGGGTTTCACCCCCGCGCCCAATGACCCAAGCGCTTGACGCGATGAGCGTGATAAGCGCGGCAACACCCAATGCGCGCGATGGGCGGATGCCCCAGATGCGGTTTAATATTGTTGCAAAACCGTTTGTGTCCAAATCAATCGCCTCTGACAATGGTTTTGGATTTGGGGTAAGCCGTTGCAGGGCCACCGCCATCAAAAACAGGATGGCAATGCACAGCACAAAAATGACCCAACCTTCAAAGAAATGTAAAAAACCCTCGGCCTGTTCGATCCCGTATGAATTTACCAAGATTCCAATCACCCCGATGCGCAGGGAATTGATCAATACCGTCAAGGGTGCCGCGGCCAAAAGCAGGACAATTTTATGCCAAAAGGGCCCGCGATAAAGGATCGCAAACAGATAAGAAAAGCTTAGGATCGGGAACAAGTAGCGCAGACCCGAACAAGCCTCTGCAACCTGTAGTTTCATGACGCCAAGGTCAATGACGTTGCCCTCTAAAAACACCGAAACGCCCGCGAGTTTAATCAGCCAAACACCGATGATGGATGAAATAAGCTGTAAAACAATGGTGAGTTTCCAGTATAAAATCTGGGGCAGGGGCAGCATGAAAATCAAATGCAGCACGGGCAATTGATGTTGGCGCCCGCGTTGCCAGCCAAACACCACCAACACCACACCCGCAACCCAGATAATCATGGCATAGGTCACGATATCGGCGATATGGGCGATATTGCCAAACACCGCGATAATCAGGGACAAGATGATCACCAAAACACCGGGCCAGCGATCGGGCGGGTTTTGATCGGGCAGGGGGGATTGGCGCAATTCGCGCAAAAACAGGTAAAGCGATACAATCGGGATCAACGGACCGTGGCTGTATTCCGCCGTGGACCATGCCGCCCCCAGCGATTTCAACCCAATCCAAAACAGCGGGACAGAGGCAAGGATCAACACCACAAACATCGCCACCCCACGGCGATTCATCGCCGCAAGAAAAGACCCGTTTTCAATGTGGTTCGTGCCAGTGTGCATCAAAAAACCCAGCGGTTAGGGGCGCATGGTGAATTCGCGGCTGATCTGGAAAAACACTTCGTTTGATTTGGCTTTTTCACTTGCTGTTGCCTCGTCCAAAGTGCGATGGGCAACGCCGATTTGCATATCCCAATCACGGGTCAACGCACGGTTATAGGCCAAGCGAATTTCGCTGGTGGATTTTTCATCCACATCGTCAAAACCTGTATCGGCCACTTGGGCATATTGATACCCAAAAACAACCGAGCTTTCGTTTGATATTAAATGGCGATAAGCAACATCAACCCATGTGGTTTGAATGTCTGAACCCGCGTCTGATGTTGAAAAGCTGCGATTGACAAGCGCGCTGAACAAACCAGATTTCAGATCACGCACCACAGAAAGCCCGCCGACCCATTCGGTGCCACCCATGGGGCCCTTGGTCAGACCAAAACTTGCGTTCAAATCATAAAGTTTTGCGTTGATTTCACGGGTCAGTTTGAACGTATTGCGCCGCCCGTTCACAGAAAGCGCGGTTTCTGCCTCGATCCCAAAGCTACCATCGGCAAATTCACGTGTTGCCCCCAAACGCCCCGCCAATCCGCGTTCGCCATCCACGCGCACACCTGTGTCCAATTCTTCGACATCGGTGTATTCGATGCGGCTGTTGATTGTCCAAATTGGTGATACTTTGTAATCCAATTCGAATCCGACATCTTCTTGGGTGCGTTGATAGGGGTCGCCATCCTCTGTGGATTTGTAATCCCAGGCATCAAATGTAACGCGCCCTTGCAACACGGGTGAAAATCGCAGGTTTGCGGTGAAAAACGCGTTGTTGGTTTCGCTGTCGTTCAGATCGGGATCCGTAACATCGGTATACATGTTTTTCTGATGTTGTAATTCGGCGCGAAAACCGATGGGTTTGTCGATGCCCGTTTCATAAACGATCACCGCCTGTTTCATTTCCAAATTACCCGAACTGGTGTTTATGGAATCTTCGCCCAGATTGTCATTGTTCAACAACGGATCGGAAAATCGCAGATCATCATTGGATACATCGGCGGTGATTTCCAGATTGGCAAATGCACCGTTGCGTTCGTATTCAAAACCATAATCGGGATCGTCAAAAGAAATATCGTTTGATTCATTTGGCGCCTTTGATGCGCGCATGATGCCTTCGAATGTCAGGGCGATACGTTGGTTTTGGCTCACGTTTTCGGCGCGAAAATCCAATATATTATCCCATAAATACAACGTGCCCGGCGATGGAACATCCAGCGAAAAATTATCGTTTGCGCTGATCCTGCTGGTGACACCAAAGGTCAAGGTCACGCCGCCTTCTGGCGCGTCTTGGGCAAATACTGGTGCGCTGGTCGCCACAAGGGCGGCCAGCATACTGGCGATATTTTTTCGACTGCTCATCAATCGTTCCCCGATTTTTTATGTTTTATTCAAATAGACGCCTTGTTGGAACAACCACAACATCCCCACGTCCCAATACGGTATTGCCCGCGATGCTGTTGGTGTCGCGTGGGTTTTTGTAGTTGAATTTATAGATTACTTCGGATTTTGATTTTGGATCGGTGCGGCGCAATTCAATACGTTTTTCCGCGGCAAAACGTGTAAGCCCACCAGATGCCGCAATCGCTTGCAACAATGTGATCCCTGGTTTCACCTCTAGCGATCCGGGTGTGTTAACCTCGCCCATGACAAAAATATTGGTCATAACGGGTGGCTTTGGTGTGGCGGCAACGCGTGGGCGTGGTGCCGGAACAGGTGCCAATTTATCAACAGAAACATAAATGTTTGGCGTGGATGCGTAATTGGGTGCCAATGCGTTGGTCAAGGTTGAGGTGATGGCATCAACCGTGCGCCCAGATGCACGCATGGTGCCAACGGCAGGAAAATTGATTGACCCATCGGGCAATACCAAAACCGTGCGGTTTAGGTTGGCATCCTCTAGGATTTCAATACGCAGCGTATCGCCCGCTTTCACACGGTAACCGGCCTGCGCAAATGCAGATGTGGTGATGAAAACAGAGATTAAAAAACAACTTATGAAACGTAACATGATCTTACCTCGCGATCTTAAATTAGGTTAAGTTTACGCCAAGTATGGCGTTTGTAAAACTTTTTCGAACAAATATGCGGCGTGTGCGATAGATTTGTCGCGCTCTATATTGCGCGATATTTACCGCTTAATTTTTTGCAGAAAGTCGCAAAATCTCTTTCTTTATATCATCATTGAACGCTTGGGGCGAATCCGCGTCTAGCATTTTTTCGACATTTTTGAATTGGGCCAATGCTTCTGTGTCGCGTGCCAATGCCGCGAGCGTTTTTGCCAAATGGTATTGAACCGCCAATTCATCGGGCAAATCATGGGCGGCGGCGAAAAGATAGCGGTATGCCTCTTGGTAGTCTCCGCGCAGATATGCGATCCAGCCATAGGTATCTTGGGCAGGGGCCGATTTTGTATCACGCAAACGCCGCGCAATGGTATAGGCACGTTGCAGGCTTTCTTCGTCAGCGCGGTGATTGGACAAAAGACTGGCCAAGTTATTTGCCAACATCACGGATTGCGAATTTTGCTCATAGAGCTTTTCATAAACCGCAATCGCCCCGTCAAAATCACCCGCATGTTCCAAATTGGATGCATTGATCCATTGCAAATAGGCGCTGTTTGGAACCGCCGAAAGCGCCGCAGTCAATGTCGCGCTCGCATCCAGATTATGCGCCAATTGAAGCTGATATTTTGCAACCCAGACCCGTTCTTGGCTGGGGTCCTTGGCCAAAATGGCGTTGTAAATTGCAAGGGCTGCGTCCACATCACCAGATGCACCGTAAATCCCCGCCTGCACATATTGCCAAAACGCAGGGTCATCGGAAATCTGTTCCAGTTTTTGCGCATGTTCCAGCGCCCCGGCAAAGTTTTCTTGGCGGATAAATGTATCAATAATCGTTGCATTTGCTTGTGCGCTGGTGTCATCCGTGGTGGCGGCAAGCTGTTGCATAAATTGCGCAAGTTCGGCGGATCGATCTTGGGCGCGTAACATGGTGGTGGTTAAATTGTTCGCCGCCAATCGTGCATTTGGATTTTGCAATGCATTCAATTTTGGAATGATGTCTTCTAATCGGCGCCAGTTTTGCGTGGAGACGTAAAGATTGCCAAGCGTGATCAACAATTGCGCATGTTCGGGGTTTTGGCGATGGGCGTTTAACAATGTATCCTCGGCGGCGATTGCCTTGTCGCTGGCCATTAACACCCCCGCATAACGCAGCGATTCATCGGGTGCGTTATTTGATGCCTTTACCGCCAAAGACAACATTTCGGATTTAAGCTCATGGCTCCCTTCGCGATCATGGGCGCGTGCGATCAGGGTTAACAATTCTGCATCATTGGGGTGTTGACCAACCGCGCCGCGCAAATTCACGATGGCCTGTGCAGTTTCATCTGCATCAATTTGCCAGCGGGCTTTGTGCTTGGTGGCGCTGGCATTGTATTTATCAAGGCTCAAAACCTCGTTCACCAAAATGCGTGCGGCATCGGTTTGCCCCGTTGCAATCAACATATCCGTCAAAATCAAACGATAGGTATTGGTGTCGGCGGTGTTTGGGGCATCTTGCAAAATGTCACGCATTTGATCGATTGCATCTTGGTGGTCGCCCGATTCAAATTGCAATGACGCCTTGAGCGATTGAAACAATTTGGGATTGTTGGGGTTTTGCGCCAGCACCGTATTAATTTCATCCAAGGCCGCGGCATCGCCACGGGTTTGGGAAATAAAGCTGATCAAATCCACCTGTAAATTGTGATTTTCTGGATCACCTGCAATCACCGTTCGGAAATAGGATTCCGCGGCTTGCAAATCTTGTTGTGCGATGTACCAGCGGATCAAGCGCAGCTTTGATTCTGGATCATTTGGATATCGCGCAATAATATTTTTAAGCTGCTGTTCAACATCATCTTTGCGATCAAGTTGGATCAGAACCCCAAGGCGCAGGGAAAACAGATCGGTCATATCGGGATTATGCGCCAAGGCTTCGTCAATCGCGCCAAGTGCAAGTTCCCAGTTCTGTTGGCGCAGGTGATCCCCGATCACCAAACGATGTGCATGCACCAGATCGGGTTGCTGTGTTGTCAAATCTTGGCCGATTTTCACCGCCGCATTGACCCCCGATTCATCCTTTGCGACCAAAGCATCGTAATATTGCAAATTCGCCATCAAGGATTTGACGATCAAATCATCGCCATTGATCGCGGCCGCACGCGATGCATGACGGCGCAGAGAATTCCAGTTTTTGGTTTCCAGTGCAATTTCACCAACGGCACGCAGCCCTTCGAAATTATCGGGGAATTGTTCAACCAGTCGCAAATATTGGCCATAAGCCTCGGTCCGTGGGCCGCGCACATTTAACAAACGTGCATAGGCCAGACGTGCATCTTTGTGCAGACCGTTTAATTGAAACACATTGCGAAATTCAATGATGGCGCGTTCTTCGTCGCCCTCGGCTAAATAGGAAAGGGCCGCTTGGTAGTGTTTTTCTGCACGGGTTTCGGCGGATTCACACCCCGCCAAAAATAGCAGACAAACAACGGCCAAACAGCCCAGTAATTTTGAATTTAGCATTTGCTTTCTTTGGCGATAGGGGCGCCGTTAGCGCCCCGTGCAGCGTAGTACCACGCTTAGGGTTTGTGAAATGATCGACACATCTTGTGTGAATGAAACACAATCAGCATAGTCATTGTCAAATTGAACACGCGCCGCAAAGGTGGTTTCGTTGCGATCTGATACCTGCCACAACCCAGTCAAACCAGGGCGAAAGCGGAAATATTCGGTTCCGCTATACAGGCTTCGTTGATCGGTCATCATTGGGCGCGGCCCAACAACAGACATTGAACCCATCAAAACATTCCAGAACTGTGGCATTTCATCAATTGAACTGCGGCGCAGGAAATTACCAACCTTGGTAATGCGCGGATCGTGTTTCAATTTTTGGTCACGATCCCATTCAATACGTGCAGCAGGGTTTTCTGACAGGTATTGTTCCAAAACCTGATCAGCATCGCGCACCATGGTGCGGATTTTCCACATGCGAAATTCTTTGCCGTTCAAACCAATACGCATTTGGCTGTAAAACGGTTGCCCGCCATCCAGCCAAACCAACAAGGCGGAAATGCCAACGATGGTTAAAATAATAGGGGCAGCCAAAACGATGAATGCAATATCAAACAAGCGTTTCAGAAATGCTTCGTAAAGCGAAGTATCAGTATAAATGTAAACAGCATGTTGCCGTTTCATTTGGGTGTTAAAATCATCAGTATGCAGGGACATTGCAGTACTTCCATATAAGTTTTGCCCAAATCTGGCGGGCGTTAAAAAAATCTCCAATTTCGTTTTTTTTATTGGCGCTCTTATAGCTTAAAAAAGTAACAAAAATAAAAAGGCATTGATGTAATGTTCATAAGCATATTGATTGCAAATGCATCTTGCCACTAAATTCGAAACCGTAATAGTGATATACATCACTTTACCAACAAAAAAATGCCACTATTACGTCATATTGTAAAATTCCAATCGAGATATCAGTTATTTAGGTACAGTAAACATTTATTACAATTTAGGGATTCGGCGCGAATTTTCAACGGCACACACCACATAAGCAGGTAAATTTTTTACCAAACAATCAAAAGTTGTACGCATCACGAATCTTTCAATTTTTCATCACGATCATAAATAAACATTTTGGATAATTTCGGTCAGGGTTTAGGTTAAAAATAATGGTTACAGAAAATTTATACGCAGGCTTTTTCGGGTTTTCCGAGCGGCCTTTTAATCTGGTTCCTGATCCAGATTTTTTGTTTTGGTCAAAACAACACAGCGGCGCCTATGCGGTGCTGGAATTTGGGATTATGTCGCGCGCACCGATTACATTGTTAACGGGTGAAATTGGGTCTGGGAAAACCACCTTGATTCAAAAGTTGCTGGCATCATTGCGCGATGATGTCACCGTTGGTTTGGTGTCCAACGCCCAAGGCGGGCGGGGTGAATTGTTGCAATGGGTTTTAAATGCGCTTGGCATTCGGTTTGGATCGAACGCAAGCTATGTTGAAATGTTCCAAAAACTGCAAGAATTCATCATTGATGAATACGCCGCCAACCGTCGTGTGGTGTTGATTATTGACGAAGCGCAGAACCTGTCGATCGAAGGATTGGAAGAATTGCGCATGTTGACCAATATCAATTCAAACAAGGATGAATTGATTCAACTGATCCTGGTTGGTCAGCCAGAACTAAAAGATTTGGTTCTTAGCCCCAAAATGAAACAGCTCGCGCAACGTGTTGCAGGCAGTTATCATTTAAATGAGATGGATCAAAAAACGGTGGGCGAATATATCGAACACCGATTGAAAAAATCTGGTGGATCGGGTGGTGAAATCACCAAATCCGCGGCCAAGATTATTTATGAATCAACCAATGGCGTGCCACGGTTGGTGAACCAGCTTTGTGAACTATGTTTGTTATACGCCTGGGGCAAAGAGGAAAAATTCGTGGGCATCCGCACGGTGCGCAAGGTTTTGTCCGATGGCGTATTTTTTGGTGGTAACGCGTTACAAGATAACGATGGAATGTTGTGATGGATTTAAAATACTTTGCCTCTATATTTTTGCGCAGGTTGCCATATTTCCTGTTGGTGTCCTGTCTGATTTCTGCGATTTCGATCATCATCGCCAAGGCATTGCCCCCCGCATATGAATCACAAATGAAATTGATCGTGGAATCGCCACAAATTCCCACGGAATTGGCGACACCTACAATTTCAACACCTGCGATGGAACAGCTTCAAATCGTTGAACAACGTCTGATGACACGTAACAATTTGCTGGATATTGCCGCGCGGTTCAAATTGTTTGATGCGGATGATGAAATGACGCCGGATCGCACGGTTGAATCTATGCTGAAACGCACAACAATTCGCAAATCCGCCAATCACAACGAGGCGGCATTGATGACCATCGCATTCGAAGCCGCAACCCCCGAACAGGCCGCCAGTGTTGTGAACGAATATTTGACCCTGATTCAAAAAGAAGACGTCGAAAGCCGGACAGGGCGCGCAACCCAAACGCTTGAATTTTTTGAACAAGAGGTCACCCGTCTGTCGCAAGAGCTGGCGGCCAAATCAGCCGAAATTTTGAAATTTAAATTGGATAATTCAGACGCGCTACCAGACAGTTTGGATTTTCGCCTTGGCCAACAAACCCGCGCCCAAGAACGATTGGCGCAAATCAATCGCGATATGTCACAATTTAATCAGCAACGCGAAAAGCTGATGATGATTTTTGCCCAAACCGGCGAGGTGACCGATGTCACCCCCAAAGAATTATCACGCGACGAAGAATGGTTGGAAAAATTACGTGCTGATCTGGCACAGGCATTGGCGGTTTATGCGCCCGACAACCCCAACGTAAAGGTGTTAGAGGCCCGCATCGCCCAAACCGAAAAGGCAATTTCGCGCCAAAAGGCAGCGGAAAATCCAACCGCAAATACCAATGTGGATTCCACCGGGAATATGATGTTGGATATTCAACTGTCCGAAATGGATACGCGGCTGGCAATCCTGGAAGATCAACGCGATGCCACCGAAGAATTGTTAGACGACATCGTAAAAACCTTGTCCAAAACTCCAGCCAACGCCATTCGTTTGGATGAATTGGAATTGGATTTGGGCAATTTGCAAACCCAATATACCGCAGCCGTCAATCGATTTGGCAGCGCAAGCACCGGCGAGCGCATCGAATTATTATCCCAAGGTCAAAAAATTTCCGTCATCGAACCCCCTGCATTGCCTGATGAACCAACCAAACCAAACCGGATGTTAATTGCGGGTGGGGGGACATTTGTTGGAATCATGGCGGGCATCGTATTGGTGGTGGCGTTGGAAATGTTAAACCGATCCATCCGCCGCCCCGAAGATTTGGTGGCGAAATTGGGAATTACACCGCTTGCGACGATCCCTTACATTCGTTCGCGTCAACAAATGATCGCACAGCGAAGCTGGAAAATTATTGTTATTCTGGCAATTTTGATTGGCGTGCCGTCACTGATCTATGCGGTTCATACATATTATTTACCGCTTGATTTATTGATGGAAACATTGCTGTCGAAATTGGGGCTTTGATCATTTTTTGCCCAAGGAGGGCATGAGTTTATGGAACGTTTACAAGCCGCCATTAACAAGGCACGCGCACAACGCAAAACCGGCGTTGCCGCGACCGAACATGTGCAAAGCAAAACCACCGATAAAAAGCTGGTTGAAAATTGGGAACGTCTTGCACCGGTTGTGATGGATCCAAAACAATCGGCGATGAATCGATTGTCATCCATTGGCGGGGGCAGGGATGCCGCACCATATGACATGTTGCGCACGCGTATTTTGCAACAAGCCAGCGCAAATAAATGGCGCCGCGTTGCGGTGGTTTCGCCCCATTCGGGATGCGGAAAATCAACCACATGTGCCAATCTTGCATTCAGTTTTTCGCGCCAACGTGATTTGCGTACCATGGTTTTGGATTTGGATCTGCGCCGCGTTGGGCTTAGCCGTATTTTGGGCCAACCACGCAATGCCAATATGGCCGATGTGTTACAGGCCAATACCGATTTTTTGGATCACGGTATGGTTTTGAATGAAAATGTCGCGCTGGGGCTGAACCAAACCAGCGTGCATGATGCATCGGAAATTTTGCAAAATATGCGCACCAAATCTGTGCTGGAAAACATCGAAAATCAGCTTCGCCCTGATATCGTTTTGTTTGATATGCCGCCATTGATGTCCACGGATGATAACTATGGTTTTTTGCCAAATGTGGATTGCGCGATTTTGATTGCCGAGGCGGAAAAAACCACGATTGCACAAATTGATGTGGCCGAGCGCCAATTGGCGGAATTAACCAATGTTATGGGTGTGGTTTTAAACAAAAGCCGTTATCACACGGGCGCATATGGATATGACTACGATTACAAGTGATCGCGCATAAAAAAGGGCCCAGATCGGGCCCAATTTTCACATATTTTGTTTTGTTTAGGCGTCGCTACGTTTGC
>NZ_MDGM01000001.1 GCF_002742285.1 Paramylibacter kogurei | reverse complement strand
AAAAATATTGATCATGGATGAACCCACTGCCGCGCTTGGGCCCCAAGAAACTGAACAGGTTGGTCAATTGATCCATCAATTGAAAAAAGATGGCATCGGCATATTTTTGATCAGCCACGACATTCATGACGTATTCGATCTGGCAGATCGTGTTGCGGTGATGAAAAACGGCAAAATGGTTGGTTATGCGAAAACAACGGATGTCACAAAAGATGAGGTTTTGGGCATGATCATTCTTGGCAAATGCCCAGATGGCGCGATCCCAGGGCCAGGTGCCATGCAAGAAGCATAAAAAAGATGGGCGGGAATTTCCCGCCCTAACCTGTTTTTCCCAATGCGTTGGCCGCACCAATCAATCCAAACCGCGTGTTTTGATACAGATAAACAGGTGTGTTTTTGCGCGCAGCACTGAATCGCCCGCCTGCATTGAACGCATCGATAAATGATTGATTCAACAACCACGGGTTTGCTGCAACAACGCCACCGGCGATGAAAACTCCCCCTGATGCTGACATAGCAAGTGATAAATCCCCTGCAACAAATCCCAAATGTTTTTGAAATATTTCCGCGGTTTTTATCGCGGCCTGTTCGGTATTTTGCTCTGCGGCAACCAAAATGTCTTTGGGTGTATTTAATGTGGGTTTGCAGTTTAATGCGAAACAAACCGCGCGATACAGCTGGGGTAAACCGGTTCCGCTTAAAAATGCCTCTGCTTCAAAATGTAGCCCATCTTTGGCCATTAGTGTTTCTGGCCAAATTGATTTGAATGCGTCAAAGACCTTGGTTTCAAACGCATCGGTGGGTGCGATACGGACATGCCCACCTTCGCCCGGAACTGCAAAATAACCCTGACCAGTTAAGATTAACATTCCAACACCAAGCCCCGTTCCAGGACCGATAATCAGCCGATTGCCCGTTGGAATTTCATCCATGCCTTGTATCGTTGAAACGTCGCTTTGCGTCACTGTTGCCAAAGACCAAGCAGCAGCAGCAAAATCATTGATGAATGCGACGTCTTTGGTTTTACAAAGCTCTTGAACCGACGTGATGTCGATCTGTTGATCTGCATTGGTTAGTTTTACATGCCCTTGCGAAACTGTGCCAGCAGCGGCAAGAATGACACGATCAGGTGTTGAATTGACGCCATCCAAATACATGCTGATCGCGTCTAATAACCCATGATCGCCTTTGGTAGGAAAGGTTTTTTCGCGGGTGATTTCACCATCCCTCACCATCGCAAAACGCGCGTTCGTTCCACCAATATCCGCGATTAAATCCCAGCTCATGTTCTTTACCTGTTATTTTGGCTGTGAAAAAGCCAGCGTTGTTTTCTGACTATAAGGCAAATCTGGTGAGTGGATACAAGTTTGAAAATTCGGCTGGTTCAGACAATCGGGAAAATATTGTGGCTCCAAGCATATCCCATCGTTTGGTGAAAAAGGTTCGCTTAGTCCATGGCCTGTATAAACCTGCAAGCCAGGTTGATCGGTATGCAGTTCCATCGTTGCATGTTTTCCATACAATATCGCACTGGGTTGATCGTTTTGTTTTAGAACAAAATTATGATCAATGTTGGTCTGCCCCAAATTCGTAAACATGTTTTTTGATATTGGTGAAATTTCACCGGTTGGGATCAATGTATCTGTAACCTCACACAAACCAGTGGCTTGTAGTTGTAAGTGATGATCAGACAAGTTTCCGCCAAGATTATAATAATTGTGTTGCGCCAAATTTATCGGCGTTTCACCGCTTGGCTTTGCAAAAAAATCATACGTGAGAGTTGAATTGTTTAGCGAAAGTTTCAGCGTCACATTAACGCTTTCTGGGTATCCAGCATCCATATTTGGTGAATGATGATGTAACAATATTGCGTTGTTTTCGCTATCTTTTTCCAAGTTCCATACGCTTCGACCAAAGCCGTTTGAACCACCATGCAAATGATTTTCTCCGTCATTGCATTCCAATTGATAGGTTTCACCGTTTAACGAAAACTTGCCATTTGCCGTGCGATTTGCAACGCGTCCGGCAATCACTCCTAAATGATTTTTGTCCGCGATATATCCTTGCAAATCATCGTAGCTTAAAATGAAGTTTTGTTGTCCAAACCGAATTGATTTCGTTATCGCGCCAAAGTTAATAACCTCGACCGTCATTTCATTAGAACACAAGGCGGCGCACCAAATTGGCGCGCCGTCAAATTCTCCAAATTTTTTTATTTCAATTGTCATACAAAGCGATTGACGATGTTTTCCAAATATTCTTGGCGTCCTGAACGTGGGGTTGGGTTGATATCTTTGTCACGAACCAATGTTTCGATTTGTTCCAGTGAAAGCGCGCCAGATTTTAGATCTTTGCCCTGTTTCGTTTCCCAACCAGCATATCGATTTTGAAGTTCGGCGTCCAATGTGCCATCCTCGATCATTGCGACAGCAGCCTTTAATCCACGCGCACAAACATCCATGCCACCGATGTGGGAAACCAAAAGATCATCTGCATCAATGGATTGGCGGCGTAGTTTTGCATCAAAATTTGTACCACCTGATGTGAAGCCACCACCCTTGAGGATATGGTAATAGGCGAGCGCGACCTCTGGCACATTATTTGGGAACTGATCCGTATCCCAACCAGATTGGTAATCATTGCGGTTCATGTCAATTGATCCAAAGATTCCCAGTGATTGCGCCAATGCGATTTCATGTTCAAAACTATGCCCCGCCAAAATCGCATGGCCCTGTTCAAGATTCATTTGAACCTCGCCTTCCAGCCCATGTTTTTTGAGGAAACCGTAAACCGTGCCAACGTCATAATCATATTGGTGTTTGGTTGGCTCTTGTGGTTTTGGTTCCACCAGAATGGCACCTTTAAACCCGATTTTGTGTTTATATTCGACAACCAAATTTAACATGCGTCCCAATTGATCCAATTCGCGTGTTAAATCGGTATTGAGCAAGGTTTCATACCCCTCGCGCCCACCCCACAAAACGTAGTTTTCACCGTTTAGGCGTTGGGTTGCATCCATACATGTTTTGATCGTTGCAGCAGAAAATGCAAACACATCGGGATCAGGGTTTGTTGCCGCCCCACCCATGAAACGACGGTCTGAAAACAGGTTTGCGGTTCCCCACAATAATTTCATACCTGTTTCGTCCATCTTTTGTTCAAACACATCTACGATGGCGTTCAAATTATCCGTGTTCTCTGCAAAATTTCGACCCTCTGGGCGTACATCCGCATCGTGAAAACAAAAATATGGGGCACCAAGCGCGGTAAACATTTCAAATGCAATATCGGCCTTTATCTTGGCCGCATCCATCGCATTTGAAATGCGGTCTGGAAACCAAGGGCGATCAAAGGTTTGCCCGCCAAAAGGATCGCCACCTGGCCAGGCAAAGCTGTGCCAATAGGCAATCGCAAAGCGAAGATGGTCTTCCATGCGTTTGCCCATAACGATTTCGTTTGGGTCGTAATGGCTAAACGCGAGCGGATCTGTATTGTCTTTGCCCTTAAATGGGATTTTGTCGATGCTAAAAAATTTCGTCATGATGCTTCCTTTATCAGGGGGTATAATTTGCGGAACCGCTGATAGGCGGCTTCGTATTTTGATTGCAATTGTGTGTTTGGGGAAATGCGTTTGGCGATTGTTGGGGCAACAAGTGTTGTTTCAATATCTGCCCCATCCCCGATCATGGCCAAACGCGCGGCGCCGAGAGCTGCACCAAAATCACCTTTGTCTGGCAATGCCAAACGCAGACCCAATATTGTCGATAGCGTATCAAGCCAAAATTCAGATTTTGTACCACCGCCAATGGCCAAAACTTCGTTCAGTTCAGTACCAGTGGATTTCAGCGCTTCCAAACAATCACGCAGCGCAAATGAAACCCCTTCCATGACCGCTTGGCATAAATCGCTGGATGTTGTGTCGGATTTTAGACCAATAAACGCGCCACCGATATCGGCGTCATTATGGGGTGTTCGTTCGCCGCTGAGATAAGGTAAAAACATGACCTTGCTGGGGCCGGTTATCGGGCCTGCGCAAAGCTTGGATAATTCTTCTGGCGTTGTGTTCAAACTGTTCGCCAGCCAGTTCAAACTGTTGGTGGCAGATAACATAACCCCCATTTGATACCAGCGTTCGGGAATGGCGTGACAAAACGTATGAACAGCCGTTTCTGGCGCTGGATGGTATCCGTTTTTCGCCGCGAGCAATACGCCTGAGGTTCCCAAGGATACGAAACCTTGCCCCTCTTGTGCCGCGCCAACACCGCATGCGGCCACAGCATTATCAGCGCCCCCTGCGATTATTTTAATATCGTTTTGCAGGCCGAATTTTTGCGCGATTTTTGAATTTAGAATACCTGCGATTTGCGATCCTTCGATCAGATCGGGCATTTGATCAATGCGCATTCCACTGGCAGTAAGTAACGTTTCAGACCACGCCCGTTTCCCCACGTCTAACCAGCTTGACCCCGCAGCATCGGACATATCTGTAACATACCGATTTGTGAGCCAGTACAATAAATAATCTTTTGGTAACAATACTTTATGAACGTGATCAAATAAATCTGGTTCATGCTTTTTCATCCACATTAATTTTGGAGCGGTAAATCCTGGGAATACAATATTCCCAGATATTGCGCGAAAATCTGGGTCTTTGTCCAATTGCGCTGCTTCTGTTTCGCTACGCATGTCGTTCCACAAAATACAGGGACGAATTGGTTTGCCGTAGATATCAACCACAACTGCGCCATGCATATGGCCTGATAAGCTGATCGCACGGATATTGGTAAATTCTGTAGGATGGTTTTTACGTAATTGGTCAAAGACTGCCCCACACGCTTTTACCCATTCGTCTGGGTCTTGTTCTGACCAATTGGGATGTGGTTGGCTAACATCATATTGAGCATGCGCTGTTGCAACAGGTGCGCCATTTTGATCAACAATAAGCGCCTTAAGCCCCGACGTGCCTAAATCCAATCCAAGATACATTTTTATTCCTCCCCCACTTCAATCACAGAAAAAAACCATCGTTTCAAGATTTTTCTTTTGTCTCGAAATAAAAAACGTTAGATTTGCTGGGAGACTGTTGGGAGGATCATAAAATGTTTCGTTGGGGCGTGTTATCAACCGCAAAAATTGCACGGGAACATTTGATTCCAGCAATGCAAGAATCGACAAATGGAATCGTCGCGGGCATTGCCAGCAGATCAACAGAACGTGCAAAAGAATTGGCATCGCGCTTTGCCGTTCCTACGGTTTTTGAAACTTATGACGATCTGATTACCAGTGCAGATATTGATGGTGTGTATATTCCATTGCCTACATCACAACACAGCGAATGGGCAATCAAAGCTGCGCGTGCAGGTAAACATGTTTTATGTGAAAAACCGATCGCGCTAAATGCCAAAGAAATTGATGATATTATCCAAGCCCGTGATCAATCTGGTGTATTAGTATCCGAAGCATTCATGGTGACATATCACCCACAATGGTTGAAAGTGCGCGCATTGTTGAAAGATGGCGCTATCGGCAAGCTGCGCCATGTTCAAGGCGCATTTTCATATTTTAATATGGATCCGAATAATATGCGCAATGTCGCAAACTTGGGCGGCGGTGCCTTGCCGGATATTGGGGTTTATCCAACTGTGACCACGCGATTTGTAACGGAACAAGAACCTGTGCGATTGCGCGCAGAAATTGATTTTTCAAAAGAATTCGGTACGGATACTTTTGCAAATGTAACGGCGGAGTTCCCTGATTTTTCCATGTCATTTTATGTGTCAACGCAACTGGCCATGCGCCAAGAAATGACATTTCACGGTGACAAGGGGCGCATACATTTACAGGCACCGTTTAATGCGGGGCTATATGATTTGGCGCGGGTGAATGTGTTTGATAACGAAACAGATTCCGAAACCAGTTTCAAATTTTCTGCCGTTCGCCAATACGTCACCGAAGTAGAAGCATTTGTAAATGCCGTGCATGATCGCACACTGCCGCATTTCACATTGGAAAACAGCCGCAAAAACCAAGCCTTCATTGACGCAATTTATCGCGCAGCTAAATCAGGGGATTGGGAAACAGTTTAGGCGTGCAATTGAGTTGCCGCGGCTGATGCAATTTCTTGTACCTTGGCCCAATCTCTGGCTTTGATCGCATCGCCTGGTGCCACCCAAGAACCGCCAACACAACGCACATTTGGCAAATCCAAATAGGTTTGCGCATTCTTCAATGACACACCACCGGTTGGGCAAAATGAAATTTGGGGCAAAGGTGATGCCAGTGATTTCAACAATGGTGTGCCACCTGCGGCCTCTGCTGGGAAAAACTTTTGCATGGTGTATCCACGTTCCAACAAACGCATGGCTTCGCTTGCAGATGCGGCACCTGCCAACAGCGGAAGCCCTTCGGCCTCGCAGGCATCAATCAACGCATCTGTTGCACCGGGAGACACGCCAAATTTTGCACCCGCAGCAACGGCGTTTTTCACATCTTGGGGGGTGATCAACGTCCCTGCCCCGACAACGCCACCATCCAATTCAGACATTGCTTTGATTGCATCAAGCGCGCAGTCGCTACGCAATGTGACCTCTAACACAGGTAAACCACCCGCAATCAATGCTGTTCCCAAATCGGCCGCAGTGTTGATGTCCTCAACGATAAGAACGGGAACCACAGGGGCAAGTTCACAAATTTCGATTGTGCGTTTGCTTGCATCGGTTGCGGAAATACGTGCCATTTGTGGTGTCCTTTAGAAATTGAATATGGTTGCGCCTGATTGCGCAGGGCCAACATTATTACGGAATATATCAAATAATTCCCGGCCAAGCCCGAATTTATTATCTGTCATATCAGGATGGGTAATTTCGCGGCTAAAGATAGCGGAATCCTGCGCATCCAACGTGCCGTTGATCGCGTCAACCGTTACGATATCTCCATCTTTGAGATAGGCCAGCGGACCGTTATCCAATGCCTCTGGGCTGACATGAATAGCGGCGGGTACTTTGCCCGATGCGCCAGACATGCGCCCATCGGATACCAACGCAACCTTAATCCCACGATCCTGCAATACGGTTAAACATGGTGTCAGCCCGTGCAGTTCCGGCATGCCGTTGGCCTTTGGCCCTTGATAGCGCACAACAACAATGAGGTCATCGGTGAATTCGTTATTTCGAAAAGCGTTCAGAACGGAATGCTGATCATGAAACACGCGCACAGGTGCGGTGATCTGGCGGCGATCTTCGGAAACGGCGGATACTTTCATCACACCACTGCCAAGGTTGCCCTTGAGATCGGATAAACCACCCGTTGCTTGAAATGGTTTCGCAGCCGAGGCGATAATTTTATCATTGAGCGAGGTTTTGATTCCATCGGTCCAAATCAATTCATCATCAATCAATTTTGGGTCTTTGGTGTATTCTTCTAAACCTTTGCCCATAATGGTTGTTGTATCATCATGCAACAACCCATCGTTTAGCAATTCAGACATGACCAAGCCCAAACCACCCGCAGCGTGGAAATGGTTCACATCCGCCAACCCGTTTGGATAAACACGGGTCAATAATGGAATTGTGTGCGAAATTTCTGCGAAATCTGACCAGTCAAGAATGATGCCAGACGCACGCGCCATCGCCAGCAAATGGATCAACAGATTGGTTGAACCACCCGTGGCCATCAATCCTATAATCCCGTTTACATATGCGCGTTCGTCCAAAACCTGCGAAACCGGGGTATATTGATTACCAAGTGCGCTGATGGACATGGCTTGGCGGGTGCCTGCCTTGGTCAATGCATCGCGAAGCGGCGTATTTGGGTTCACAAAGCTGGAACCTGGCAAATGTAGCCCCATGAATTCCATCAACATTTGGTTTGTGTTGGCGGTGCCATAAAACGTACATGTTCCCGGCCCGTGATAGCTGGCCATTTCGGCCTTCATCAATGCGGCGCGGTCAACTTTGCCCTCGGCGAAATCTTTGCGCACTTTGGTTTTATCGTCATTCGACATGCCCGTGGTCATTGGACCTGCGGGCAAAAACACCGCTGGCAAATGTCCAAACGTGGCCGCCGCAATGACCAATCCGGGTACGATTTTATCGCAAACACCCAGATAAACCGTTGAATCGAATACATTATGGGATAGACCAATGCCCGTGGACATGGCAATTGCATCGCGCGAAAACAGCGACAATTCCATGCCTGTTTGACCCTGTGTAATTCCATCACACATCGCAGGAACACCCGCCGCCACCTGAGCAGTACCTCCCGCCGCTCGTGCGGTTTCTTTGATAATATCGGGGTAAAATTGGAATGGCTGGTGCGCCGAAAGCATATCATTATATGCCGTGATAATCCCAAGGTTTCCATTTGTTCCTTCGGCCAATGCGGCTTTATCATCGCCCATTGGTGCGTATGCATGGGCTTGGTTGCCACAAGATAAATGCGCACGCTGTGGGCCGTCTGAACGCATGTTGTCCATACGTTCAAGATATGCGGTGCGGGTTTTTTCAGATCGCTTGGTAATGCGATCGGTAACGTTTGCGAGTACAGAATTCAGTGCCATGTTTGGGTCCTTATTCCTTTGGTTCTCGGGTTAAACTGCGTCCAGCCGCTGCCAACGACGATTATCACGCGCCATCAATGCGATTGCATCTTCTGGGCCGGTGCTGCCTTGGTCATATGTGACGGGCTTGCTGGAACTTGCATTCCATTGTTCAATGATATGGTCGGTCCAACCCCAAGCGGCCTCGACTTCGTCACCGCGCATAAACAGGGTTTGGTTGCCGCGAATGGCATCCATGATCAGGCGCTCATATGCATCAATTGCCACATTATCAGGGATAATTTCGGCAAAGCTCATATCAAGAGGTACTTCTGTTAAGCGCATCCCACCAGGGCCTGGTTCCTTGACCGTCATATGCAGGGTAATTCCCTCTTCTGGTTGCAGGCGGATAACCAATTTGTTTTGGTAATCATCTGCCAGATCAGGGAAAATTGAATGGGGAACCTGTTTGAAAATCAGCGTAATTTCCGACACGCGTTTTTTCAACGCCTTGCCAGTTCGCAAATAAAACGGCACACCCGCCCAACGCCAGTTTGACACTTCGGTTTTGATCGCGACATAGCTTTCTGTGCGCGAATGCGGATCGTTGACATGATCAAGATATGACCCTGTTTTATCTGATGCGCGATATTGCGCACGCACGGTGTCGCGAATATCGACAGGTGAAAGTGCGTGAATAACCTTTAGCTTTTCATTGCGAACAGAATCCGCTTCGAAATGTGCGGGGGGTTCCATCGCCACAAGGCACAGCAATTGCATCAAATGGTTTTGGATCATATCGCGCATTGCACCTGATGTATCGTAATATTCGCCGCGGCCTTCAACCGTTACCGATTCAGCAACTGTGATTTGCACGTGGTCCACATATTTTGCGTTCCAGAGCGGCTCTAAGAATATATTGGCAAAGCGCAGCGCCATCAGGTTTTGCACGGTTTCTTTGCCCAGATAATGGTCGATACGATAAATTTGGCTTTCGTCAAACGCGTCGCGAAGCGTTTCATTCAATGCCTTCGCACTTGCCAGATCAGTACCCAACGGTTTTTCAACAACCACACGTGTTTCAGGCGTGATCAGATCAAACGCTTTCATATGTTGGGTGGTTGATGTGATCAAAGACGGGCTTACCGACAGGTAAAACGCGCGTACCGGATTGGCACCCTTTTGTAATGCGCTTGCCAATTCACCCCAACCAGCATCGGAAAACGCATCAATCGTTTGATAGGATAGCATTGCCAAAAACCCATCAAGATCAGCGGATTTATAATCCGATTTTGGCACAAATTCGTGAATGGCTTCTTTGGTGAGTTTTTGAAACGCAGCATTATCCAGATCGCTACGCGATGCGCCGATGATCCGCGAACCATTCGGCGCCTGTCCCGCCATAACGCGGCGGAACAGAGCGGGGAGGATTTTGCGGCGCGCCAGATCACCTGTCGCACCAAAAATCACCAGATCAAAAGGATCAACAGGGATGATGGAGGAAACCATTCCCGTTGTCCCCTACAGCAGTTTCGACATCGCGCGAGCAGTGTCGATCATGCGGTTGGAAAATCCCCATTCGTTGTCATACCAAGACACCACACGCACCAAACCATCAGCAGTCACAGATGTTTGCGGCGCGGCATAATTGGATGAAGTCGTTGTTGTGTTGTAGTCGATCGAAACTTTGGGCTGCGTTTCGTATGAAAGAATGCCTTTCATCGAACCCTCTGACGCTGCTTTCATTGCCGCATCGATTTGTTCGACGGTGACGTCATTATTTGGAACGAAGGCCAAATCAACCAGCGATACATTTGGTGTTGGCACGCGAATAGCGCTTCCTTCTAATTTACCTGCAAGTTCTGGCAACACCAATGAAATTGCCTTGGCGGCACCCGTTGATGTTGGGATCATGGAAACGCTGGCGGCACGCGCACGATAAAGATCCTTGTGATCTGTGTCATGGGTTGGCTGATCGCCAGTGAATGCGTGAACTGTTGTCATATAACCAGTTTTGATGCCGCAAAGATCGTTCAATACTTTCGCGATGGGCGCCAAGCAGTTGGTTGTACAAGACGCGTTAGAAACAATCACATCATCCGCTGTAAGGGTATCTTCGTTCACACCAAAAACGATGGTTTTATCGGCGTCTTTACCTGGGGCTGAAATCAATACACGTTTAGCGCCTGTTTTTAAAATCTCAGCGGCTTTGTCACGTGCGGTGAAAATGCCCGTACATTCCATGGCGATATCAATATCACCCCACGGCAATTCAGCAGGGTTGCGAATTTCGGTTACGCGAATGAACTGGCCATCAACCTTGATGCCACCATCAACAACTTCGACATCAAAACCAAAACGGCCATGTACAGAATCAAAGCGTAACAAATGTGCCATAGTTTCATTTGGAGACAGATCGTTAATTGCAACGATTTGCATGTCTTTCATACCAGATTCAAAGGCTGAACGTAGAACTGATCGTCCAATACGACCAAAACCATTAATTGCAATTTTCACTGTCATTTTTCCATCCACCGTGTTTTAAAAGGCTTATAGCCGTTAGCGCTAACGGCTTTGGAAATAAAACGAAACCAATTCAAAATCAACCTTTATCTTCGCGGGTGACAAAGATGACAAAACTGATAGTGTTTGCGCGATGACACAGAAACTAACACTAAAAGACATTGCCGCCGCTGCGGGTGTCAGCGAAATGACCGCATCACGCGCGTTGAGAAATGCCGCGGATGTGTCCCAGAAAACACGTGAGCGCGTGGAAGCAGCCGCCGCAGAACTGGGTTATGTGCGCAATAAAATTGCCGGTGCATTGGCATCAAACAAAGTGGATTTGGTGGGCGTGGTCATTCCATCTGTCAAAAGCTACGTTTTTTCCGAAGTGCTGGATGGTATTTCATCCGCCCTCGCCCCGACAAAATTACGTCCTGTGTTTGGATTATCCAATTATGATTTGAAATCCGAACAAGAAGTGATCAGCGAAATGTTATCGTGGCGCCCCAGTGGTTTGATCGTGGCAGGATTGGAACATAACGAAACTGCACGCAAAATTTTGCAAAACACAGATACACCCGTTGTTGAAATCATGGATGTGGATGGTGATGCCATCGATATGTGCGTTGGTATTTCGCATTATAAAGCGGGATATCAAATGGCACAAACCATCGTTGAGCGTGGCCATAAAAACATTGGGTTCATCGGCACCAAAATGGAATCAGATTTTCGCGCCGAAAAACGATTGAACGGGTTTGTCACCTGTTTGGCTGAAAACAATATCACGTTGATGGATCAAGAACTGTACCGTTCGGGATCATCCGTTCAAAAAGGCAAAGAATTCACCAAGGCATTGCTGGAACGCAGCCCGGCATTGGATTGCATCTATTGTTCCACCGATGTCACCGCCGTGGGGGCATTTATGCATTGTTGGGAGAATAACATTTCAATCCCTGATCAATTGTCTCTGGCTGGTTTCAATGATCTGACCCTTGCGCATGGCCTACCCCAACGACTTGCCACGACCAATTCAATGCGTTTTGAAATTGGACAAAAAGCTGCGGAAATGATTTTGGAATGTAACGCGCCGGATGGTTACGATGGCCCCAAAGTGGTTGAATTATCGCCGCAAGTTCAATTGGGTGACAGTCTTTAGTCAGCAAACTGTAGTATTTTTTGGATGACGTATTCGGGTTTTTCGATCATGGCATCATGTAAGCAATCGAATACGTCAGTTTCCCAACCCATTTGATCGCGATAAGTTTCGTAAAACCCGTGAAATGCAGATGGTGCGTTTTGTTTGAACAACAGATACATTTTGCGCGCGTTAATCGGTTTTTCTGACAACGAAATCCCATCGGCGAAACAGCGGATCGGATGTGGTGTTGTCATTTTCTTCAACCATGCAATATCACTTGCATCATTCGACCATTTCGCAAATGCGGTTGGTGGAATGGTGAAATTTTCGCGCGTTGTTGCGGCAACATCCTCTGGGCGGACCTTTGATCCCAATTCAATCGGGGATTGCCCGTTTTTAGTTGGAACAAAAGCATCCAGATAGATCATAGCGCTTACGTTTTCACCCAATTGGTCTGCAACCCCAGTGATTACAAATCCACCATAGGAATGACCAACAAGCATGATGTTGTCCATTTCTGCAAAGCGTATTTCTTGAACAATATCAGCGACATGTGAATCAACGTTGATGTCAGGATGGGTCAAATGCTGTCGCGCACCCAATCCAGTGAGGGTGGGCGCAATAACACGATGCCCTGCCGCACGTAGTTGAGGCTCCACACGTTGCCAGCACCAGCCACCATGCCAAGCGCCATGAACCAAAACGATATCCATGTTGAAATCCTTAGGTTGCGTTTCGCGCAACAATCGCAATCCGCACCACGGTAATCAATGCAAAAGAACTGGCAAGGCTGATTTCTTCGCCAAGATATGGAACGCTGAACAGGTAAAGTGCAGCCCCGATAAGCGATAAAGTCGCATAAAAATCTGATTTCAAAATCGTTGGCGTGACACCGCATAATACGTCGCGGAGCATTCCGCCACCAACACCTGTAATCCCACCCAAAATAGCGGCCATAACGGGGCTGATCCCGGCGTTAATCGCAACTTTGACACCGACAAGTGTGAACAGCGCCAAACCAACTGCATCGAAATAGGATAGTAATCGAAATCGTTGCCCCTGCCCGCCTTGCATGCGTGCCACAATAAAATAGGTGATGATACCTACGGGCACAGCCGTGATTAAAAACGTAATATCACGGAGCCAAAAAACAGGGGTCGCCCCGATCAAAATGTCACGAATTGTGCCCCCGCCAACCGCGGTGATCACGGCCAAAAACGTGGCGCCAAACAGATCGAAATCAAAACGCACCGCTTGGATCGCGGCGGATGCGGCCATGACGGCCGTGGCGGGAATTGTCAAAATGACAATGATTGAATTGAGATCAAACATAGTTTCGCGCCACGGCCTGTCAGTTAGTTATTGATCACCTCGGGCCCCATAACGGCGTTTGGCAATACAGTTGATATCCACGGGATATATGTGATCATGATCAAGAACAAGAACATGATGGCCAAGAAAGGCAAAGCGGCACGAACCACACCCATCATTGACATCCCCGCAACACCTGCGGTCACAAACAGGTTCAAACCAACGGGGGGTGTAATCATCCCGATTTCCATATTTACCACCATAATGATGCCCAGATGGATCGGATCAATGCCCAGTTCAATTGCAATTGGAAACACCAAGGGTGCAACAATCACCAACAAACCAGATGGCTCCATAAACTGACCACCGATCAACAAAATCACATTAACGACGATCAGGAACATCACTGGTCCAAATCCATAATCCAACATGGTGCTGGTGATTTGTTGTGGGATTTGTTCATCCGTAATTACGTGTTTAAGGATCAACGCATTTGCAATCACGAACATCAATGTCACCACAAGACGACCCGCATCAAACAGTGTTCTGCGTGTGTCTTCGTGCCAGAACGCGGTGATCAAACTTTGTGGTTTTTGCAAAATGTTACGGCGGTCTTGTCCATCACGCGCGGCCAACGGCCCCATATCGCGATAGATAAAACAAGCAACAATAAACGCATAAACGGATGCAACGGCTGCGGCCTCTGTTGGGGTGAAAATCGCAGATGTCACACCAGGGATACCGTAAATCCCGATCATAATAATCGCGATCAACATCAGGCCCCAGAATGCTTCGCGCAAGGATTGAAAAACCTCGCCCCAGCCAGCCCAATTACCCGCGGGCATGTTTTTTACACGCGCCATGACATAAATGCCGACCATTAACATCACACCCGCTAATAACCCCGGGATCACACCGGCCAAGAACATGCGGCCAACTGAAACCTCTACGGCGGCGGCGTAAACCACCATCACGATGGACGGTGGGATCAAAATGCCAAGTGTGCCCGCATTACAAATAACGCCAGCGGCAAATTCTTTGGTGTAACCCACTTGGCGCATGGCCGCGATCACGATCGAGCCAATGGCAACCACGGTTGCAGGGGAAGAACCCGAAAGAGCAGCAAAGATCATACAAGCAAGTACAGATGCAATCGCCAGCCCGCCGCGAAAATGGCCAACCAGAGCGATTGAAAAACGAATGATCCGCTTTGCCACCCCACCTGTGGACATAAAGGACGATGCCAGAATGAAAAACGGAATGGCGAGCAAGGTCGAATGGCCTTCGAATGCCTCGAACAACGTTTGCGCTATGGATGCGGTGGAACTATCTGAAAAGCTTAGCAAAAATAGGATAGATGACAGGCCAAGAGACACCGCAATCGGCACCCCGATCAGCATCAAGCCAATCACCATCACAAAAAGAATTAGAATTTCCATGATTACATTGCCTCTTCTTGTTCTTTAAGACGTTTCGCCGCCTCTTCTACGTCGTCTTCTGCCTCGTGGCTTACAATCAGCATGTCAATTTTGCCTGTCCACACGGCCCATCCCGCTTGCAAAAAGCGAAACAATAACAATGCCATGGACACTGGCAGTACCAAATACGGCACGACCTTTGGTAACTTTTCATAGGCGTCACCGTCATTGAAAGCGGCGGACAACCAATTTAGGAAAAATGGTACGGGGATATCTTGGGTTTCATACCAACCGCGACCACGCGTTGATTCATCAAACCCAGTTGGGAACCAGCGTCCTTCTGTTGGGTAAAGATTTGCAAAAGGTGCCCAATAATCCCATGCGCCTTTCAAAAGGAAAAAGGCATATGCGATACATGCGAGCGCAGAAATCATCGCCAAAATACGTCTTGTGCGCGAGCCAGCCATATTGATGATGGCATCCACACCCAGATGTGCTGATTTTTTAACTGCGTAAGATGCGCCCAGCAAAACCAACCATGCGAACATGAATACCGTTAATTCGAGCGCGTAAAAAATATTGGAATTGAAAACATAACGTGCAACGACATTTGCAAATGTCATCAACGTCATCATGCCCAGCAAAAACGCAATCAGGTTTTCTTCCAGACGATCAGTCCAGCGATTGGCAAATGTCATTGCCGCCTCCCCAATTTTGGATAAAGAAATGCCGCCGTCCCAATTGGAACGGCGGCGAGTTGATGTTTAGTTAGACATCATATTGATTTTTTGTGCGGCTTCGATGTTTGCTGTGCCAACATCTGCCTCGAATTTCGCCCAAACAGGTTTCATCGCATCAACCCATGCTTGGCGTTGTTCAGGTGTCAATTCACGCACAACACCACCCGCAGCAATCACAGATTCCTTTGCCGCTTGGTTTACAGCGGTGGATTCTTTGTTACGCGCTTCGGTCACTTCGTGCACGATTGTCAGGAATTGATCACGCACATCAGCGTCCAAACCATTCAACCAATCAATGTTTGTCACCAGCAGGTAATCCAAAATTCCGTGATCCGTTTCGGTTGTACCGTCCTGAACCTCGAAGAATTTTTTACCATAGATGTTTGACCATGTATTTTCTTGGCCATCTACAACACCCTGTTGCAAACCGCCGTATACCTCAGAAAATGCCATTTTCTGTGGGCTTGCACCCATGGCTTCCATTTGGGCAACCAAAACATCAGATGATTGAACGCGGAATTTCAAACCGTTTGCATCTGTTGGAACCAACAAAGGTTTGTTTGCTGACATTTGCTTCATGCCATTGTGCCAGTAACCCAATCCTTGCAAACCACGTTTTTGCATGCTGTCGAGCATCGCTTGACCCGCATCAGATGCTTGGAATGCTTCAACCGCGTGGATGTCTTTGAACATGAACGGCAGGTCGAAAATTCGGAACTGTTTGGTGAATTTTTCAAATTTTGACAATGAAGGCGCGGCCAGTTGCACATCACCTTGCAGCATTGCTTCCAAAACTTTGTCATCGTTATACAATGTTGAATTTGGGAAAACCTCCATACAGGCTTTGCCGTTCATTTCATCATTCACGCGCTGTTCCAACAAAGACGCAGCAATCCCTTTTGGGTGTTTGTCAGTGTTTGTAACGTGGCTGAATTTAATTACCACTTCGCCTTCGTCACATGCGGCAAATGCCACACCTGGAACCAAAGCAACCGCTGCAACGCATGCAGCTTTCAAAAAAGTTTTCATTGTAGCCTCCCAAAGCTTTTACGGATGATCCGTGTAGGGTTAAAACTAAATGCTTGTTTAAATCTATAGGCAAACAAAAAAATGATATTTAATATTATTGTTTTATTTCAATGTATTACTGTTGCCATGTTCGCCGAAGATTAAAAATGTGCGAACAACCGCACATTTTAATATCCGATTGATAGAGATTACCATATGGTCGAAATGTACCAATATAGCGAGATTCGCACCCGTAATGTTCCATATTTTTCGCCGTAAATATTTGATAATCTACGCGGCGCTTGCCGTGGCGATTGTGTTGGGAACATATTGGTTTGAAACACGCAATGGGCTGAACCAACTGGCGAAAACGGGTGCGGTCCGGTTGGAACAATCACGTGATCGCTTGCTGGGGCAATTGTCCAGCTTTCGCCAACTTCCCAATGTTTTGGCAAAACATCCACAATTGATCGCAGCGGTGAAAACCCGTGAAAACCTAACAGAGGCGCGCTCGTTTTTGTTAAACACCAGCCTGTCAACAGGGGTGGAGGATATCTATCTGTTGGATGACCAAGGTCAGATCATTATCACATCCAACATAACCGAGGCGGATCATTATGATACTGCGATGTTTCATAATCGCGCCGATGTGCGTGCGGCATTCAATGGGCGTCTTGGGTTTTTCCATGCGATTGATCCTGTTGATCAATCGCGCGATTTCTTTTTTGCGCGGCGGATAGATTTTGATGGTGCTTATGGGCGTGGGGTTATTGTGGTTCAGGTCGATATTGCGAGCTTGGAATTTGACTGGCAAATCGATGAAGACGTGATTGCATTCTTTGATGAAAACGAGGTCGCATTTGTAACCAATCGGCAAAATGTGGCGATGCGACGATTGTCACCTGTGACATCTCCGTTGTTACGTGGGGAATACTATCCGCAATCGGCAGTCCGACCGTTTTTTGAATATTCGGTACGGCAAAAATTTGGCCATGACTTGTGGTGGTTTGATGATGACAGCGGATCTGCATCTGAAAAATTAACGGTTTCGCGCTTTGTACCTCAAATTGATCTTACGCTTCGTGTTTTTATGAAAACACAAAATGCCAAAGCTGCGGCGCTGTTGCAAACGCAATTGGTAGCGGCAATGTTGGCGATGATTGGTTTGGGGTTTTGGGCATTATCCCAACGCCGCAAACGATTGGCCGATCGTTTGGCGATCGAAGAAGCCGCAAATGCAAGATTAGAAGCGCGCGTTGAGGATCGCACAAAACAGCTTCGTGAAACGCAAGCACAGTTGATACAGGCGGGCAAGCTCACCGCATTGGGTCAGATGTCGGCAAGTATTAGCCACGAGTTGAACCAACCAATGGCGGCCATTCAAAATTTTGCGCAAAACGGAACCAAGCTTTTGAAAATGGATCGCGCCACGGATGCTGCACAAAACTTTGATCATATCAAAGGACAGGTTGATCGGATGAGCCGCATCATCAAAAGCCTGCGCGCATTTGCGCGAAAAGAAAAAGAAACGATTGCACCTGTTGATGTTCAATTGGTGATCCAAGAAACCATTGAATTGTTATCGCAACGCTGTGACGATGAAAACATCACGTTGCATTTCACCCCCTCTTCAACGCCTGTCATGGTGATGGGGGGGCATGTGCGTTTGCAACAGGTTTTTATCAACCTATTGAATAACGCATATGACGCGGTGATTGATCAGCCAAACAAACAGGTGTGGATCAAGATAAATATGACGCCAGAAAATGTTCAAATAATTGTCGCGGATTCTGGCAAAGGTTTCGTGGATGAAACCCGTGTGTTTGAACCGTTTTATTCCACCAAAGACATTGGCGCGAGCAAGGGTATGGGGCTGGGCCTGTCCATATCATATGGCATTATCGGGAGCTTTGGCGGTGAACTCACCTGCAAAAATGGCGCGGATGGTGGCGCGGAATTTTGCGTGAAATTGAACCGCTCTTTGCAAGGGTCAACAACATGAAACCACAGGTGATATTGATCGAAGACGATGATGCGTTGCGCCTGTCACTTGCACAGACACTGGATATCGAAGGGATAAGCGTGATCCAAGCAGACGGTCTCGTCCAAGCGAAACGTGCCATTCGTGCAAATTTTGCAGGTGTCATTTTGTCTGATATTCGCATGCCACATCACGATGGGTTTGACGTATTGGCGCATGTGAAAGACACCGATCCAGATTTGCCAGTGGTGTTATTAACGGGCGAGGCAGACGTACCCATGGCATTGCGCGCAATGAAAGAAGGTGCATATGATTTTTTGGAAAAACCATGTGCAACTGAAACCTTATTAAAGGTTTTGCATCGTGCGCTTTCACATCGCAGCTTGATCACGCAAACGCGCCAGCTTGAACAAAAAATTCGTCATAGCGACGCGGCATCTGTAAATTTTCCAGGTAAAACACCTGCGTCCAAAAATTTGCGATCAAACCTGCGCCGCGTTGCCCCCCTGCCCGTTCATGTGCATTTGTTTGGGCCGCGTGGGGTTGGAAAAAAACTGGCGGCCTACACCATTCATAATCTGTCCCAAGACAGGGATGTAAATCTGGCGATCAATTTGCAAGATGCAGGATCAGATGAAATTGCCACATTGAAAGTACCCGATGTACCTTGTGATTTGTCACTGAAAAATGTCGAATTGGCGGGTGCAGCGCAACAGGCGGATTTGCTCGCGTTGATCAAAGCACATCCAAATTTACGCGTGATTTTATCCAGCATTCATTCAATGGATTATTTATTGAAACGCGGATTTAGCGAAGAATTGTTTTCCATCCTTAATCTGGTGGAAATAAACGTGCCAACCTTGAAACGTCGTCGCGATGATTTGCCGGTGTTGTTTGAAGGGTTTGCCCGCCACACCGCCCGTGCATTAAACACAGACATGCCCCAAGTGCCCCAAAGTGTTTATGCAAACGTAATGGCAAAGGATTGGAACGGGAATTTGCCAGAATTGCGCAACTATGCCCGCACGATTGTTTTGGGTTTAAGTGTACGCAAACACACACCACAGGAATTGACGCTTGCACAACAAATGGATGCGTTTGAAAAAATGGTTTTGTCCGAGACGCTAAAGCGTAACAAAGGCAAGGCGGTTGATACGGCCAAATCATTGGGTTTGCCGCGCAAAACATTTTATGATCGTCTGGCACGATACGATCTTCGACCCAAAGATTTCAAACCAAAGGATCCACAATAGGCTTGCGTCAATGGTGGCGGATTCTTAAACTGTTTTAAACCGTCCAAGCAAAGCAGAGTCCATGTATCAATACGTTTTTTCTGGCTTACGGGTGTCGTCCGAATTCAAATTTACCATCGCGGATTGCGAAGCATTTGACGGGTTGCCAGATGTCACAATTCGATTTGTTCAGGATTTGGAAAAACCATCAAATCCCATTTATAGTGATGACATTGTAACCGCCGCCGCAGGTGATGTTTGGTTTTGTGCATCAGATGAATTGGCATATCGGGTCATCGGCGGTTCCGAAATTCTAATCGCGCGGGGGAAACATGTATCCAACGCGGATGTGAATCTTTATCTGGTTGGGACAGGTTTTGGCGTATTGTGTTTACAACGTGATTTGATCCCGTTTCATTGTTCCGCTGTTGAACATAATGGCCACGCGGTTGCCTTTAGCGGTGAATCTGGAGTTGGAAAATCAACACTTGCAGCGGCGCTGTCACAGCTTGGCTATGGGCATGTGTGCGATGATGTGTGTATTGCAAACCCCACGCTCACTCCCATGCAGGTTCAACCGATGCCAAAGGGGCTAAAGCTTTGGGATGATGCGGCTGCACAGCTTAATATTGCACAAGGAACGCGAGTGTCGGCCGACCCAGATTTTCATAAATCCTATGTCAGTGTGGATCGCGCCGATCATGCAGGAGGATTATTGTTCAATCGCATCTATATTTTGGACAATGATATTGCATCAGAATTTTCAGTTCACGAATTGAAAGGGGCGGAAAAACACGCCGAATTGCGCCGCGCAATTTATCGCGAAGAATGGCTTCATTTTTTGCAAGAACCGCGCAAAACATTTGATCTGGTTTCAACCCTTGCCAGCAAGTTACAGGTATTCGCGTTTAAGCGCCCAGATGATTTGGCGCGCATCAAAGAAAGCGCAGGGATTTTGGCGCGCCATTTTGATGATGGGGCGCCTGAATGAACCGATTACAGGTTCAAAAACGCTGGCGACAATTGCGCAAAAAACTGCTGCAAAACCACCCCGATGGATTAATTGATTTTTCAAGAATTTTGCACTGTTCAGCGCAGAAAAATTTCCATCTCCATGTTGAAATCGCACGGATGTTTCGCGCAAGATTTTCACCAACAGTTAGTTGTGCATTGTGGGTGCTTCAGATTTGGTATGGTTTGCGGTGGGTATTGTGCGATGCGTGGTTCAGTATTTATCGCGCGTTGAATGATTATGCCAATCATTGTGAAATGACACGCTCGGCACAGTTTTGGCGTTTATTCAAATATACATTGGGCCATGCGATCCCTGCATCGGAATTGTATGAAAACGGGCTGATGAAACCAAATGCACCCGTGTTGGCTTATGTGTTTAGTACAGAAACCCAAGGATACCATTGGTTGCAAAATCGCGATTACCGTGACGCAAAATCTGCCCGAGACTTGCTTGCAGATAAGGCGCGTTTTGGCGATGAAATGCGCAAGATGAATATCCCTGTGCCCAAAACAATCGCCGTTGAACAAGGGGTGCAAAAAAACTTGCTGGATGTGTTTCCTGAACAAACAGATCGCATTTTTGTAAAGCTGCGCCGTGCAAATGCTGGATTTGCTGCGTTCAGCGCTACAAAAACAAAAAACCAGTTAACGGGGCAGGATTATCAAGGTTCTTATTTACAAAGTGATGAGGATGTAAAACGCGCTTGGAAACATATTTTATCGATTGGCGATGTCATTGTTCAGCCGTTCATCACAAATCACTCGGCACTTGCAGCGTTGAGTAATACCAAAACGACGATCACGTTGCGACTTGTGACGAAATTTGGTGAACACGGTCCCGTGCCCAATGCTGCGCGATTAGAAATCCCCGTTTGGGATTTGGAAATGGATGGCCAGATTAGCTATGTTTTATTCCCGATAAATTTAGATACCGGTGCATTGGAACAATCACCAAAACGCGGAATATATGGCGAAGCATTTGACACATTGATCGACGATATCTTTGCGAAATGCCCGCCTGTTGTGCCCTTTTGGGATGAAATTACGTCCCATTCCATGCGCGGCCATCAGCAAAAATTCGATCTCTATGCAGTTGCTTGGGATTGGGTGATAACCGACAGCGGCCCGTTGTTGTTAGAGGGCAACTCTGGGTTTGGCTTGGATACACAACAAATGCAAAATGGTGGGTTATTGGCCGATTAATCCTGATGGCACCAAAGATTAAGACTATAGAGGTTATGCACCCGTTCCCAATAAAACGTATCCTCTTCGTCAACTTCACCATTCATGCGTTTGCTTGCGGAATCCATTTGATGGCACAGGCGTTTAACATTTACCAGCGCCACCAGATCTGGGTGTAAATCATCCATTAATGCGCGCGCCATTTCATTGTAATACTGTGTTTTTGCATTGCGAATATCACGGGTCATGATGGGTTGCCCCATATGCTTGGAATTTTGCCAAACAATACTGGCGGGCACAATATCATCGACTGCGCGGCGATGTAAGTATCGCCAAACCCGTTTGGGCCCCACTTTTTCAATGCTCGGTGTGCGCAAATAGTTTTCAACGATCCTTACATCCCAAAGCGGCCAGCGATATTCAATCCCATAGGCATTTCCAAAAAGTGTATGGTCATGCATCCGTGCATCAATAAAAGGTTGGGTTAATGTGCCATTCACAATCTCGCCGTTGATTGAATGATGGTTCAACACATCAAACCATTCGGCTCGTTGCGTGGTTTTCAGATCGTATTGATCAACGATATCTTGATCGAGCAGATGGGTATCATTTTCATATTGCGCATCCGCCTCGATATTTGTTTGCTGATTTTTGTCGCGCCCATGTCGCAATATCAGCGCGACAAATCGAAACGGCTTTTTTAGAAAATGCCCCGGAATGAACTGCCATAACCCGCGATAATCGCGGCGACGAATGTATTCAACGCTGATTAATTCGCCATAGTTGGTGGCAACCTCGTCCCCGCCAAACCCCGTGAACATGGTTTTAACATCGAATTTTTGCGTGGCGGTTGCGAGCAAGGACAATGAAATTTCGCAGCCATAACATGCGGGAAACCCAAGCACGGCCAAATCCTGTGTGATGATATCAATCGGATCATCGTTTGTGGGCGATTTCATATGGGCGTTTTGAATGCCCACCAATGCGTTCATGTCTTGAATGCATTGTTCTTCGCGACTGGCGGATATTCTGCTGAAACTGACTATCCCATCGCCAACGGGTTTGGTCATCTGTTTTGCCAACAGCGCGATAATACTTGTTGAATCCAACCCGCCGCTGTTTTCAACGCCCATCGGATGGGTGTTGTCGATGCGGCTGGCGATTGCGGCCTCTAATGCATTGCGATGTGCCGTGACATATTTTGGATCGCGTTTTGTGGCCACCGTGGTCGCATCATCCCAATCACGCAGGTCGATTTTTTCGATTGTTTGATCGGCGTTGACGACAACCACATGCCCAGGTGCAACTTTGACAACTTTTTCATAGGCGGTTTTTTCGTGATGCATTGCGGCGAACGGGCTTAGGATAAATTTGGCCATCCATTCGTGGCTGCGTTGCAATCGATATGGCACCAGTTTGCGCAGGGTTGGAATACTGTTGGCAAAAAATATGTTATCATCATAGCGCGCGTAATAAATTGGTTTTGTACCAAATATATCCCTTGCAAAGATCAGATGATTTTCGCGCGGATCATAAATGGCGATGGCAAAATCGCCTTGAATATTTTGCGCAAATTTAGCACCCCATTTATGATAGGCCTCTAAAACAATCGCACCATCATGCGGGTTCGTGTTGATGGCAAGTTTTTGTAACAACGCATCGCGATTATCAATGCGTCCCCAAAAACAAACAACGATGCCGGTGGTGGAACACACAAATGGCAAGGTTTCGCGCCCATCGGGCAGATGGGTTTGTTCAACCACGAAACCATTTGTAAATTGGGCCACCCCAGAATTGGCAGGGTCCGCGAATGGCGACAAGGTTGCGATGATCGCATCATGGTTTGATGAATCTTGCGTCACTGGCGTGTGAAATGAAATGTGACCAGCGAACATTGTTATTCCTTTGATGGATGCCGCAATCCGACCCTACAAACAAAAACAGAGCCATGATGGCTCTGTCAATTCAATCACAGTGGAATGTGATATTAGCTGGCAATCCCTACGTTGCGCATGCCTTTCATTTCCTTTGCTGCCATGCCTTTGTCTTGCGCTGTTTTTTGTGCTGACAGGTTGGTCAAAACTGGTTTTGTATATGGTGTTTTCATAAATATTCTCCAAGGCATGCGAATTGTTATCGCGCAATAATTTATTAAAATTTGATTAAACATATATGTGTTGCCAGGCTGTATTGTCAACACGACAGGCAACCACACCGGTGATAACCCGCCGTTTCAACCAGAGGCGGAGTTCTTGTTTTATTGGGCTTTGATAATTGACTGATTGATCACAGTTTAATAGTCCGAGCCAATAGTATAGCGTATGATCAAGATATTTAATGTGAATAACGGATTACCGATAATGACGATTGAAAATAAACGATTTTTTCGCAACCAAGACATTCTGGCAACCACTATGGATGGTGAAGTTGTCATGATGAGCGTTGATGATGGCACCTATTTTAGCCTTTCAAGCGGCGTTGGCGCATTGGTTTGGGAATTGTTGGAAACCCCCAAATCAATTGGCGAATTGGTTGCAGCAATACAACAGGATTTTGAAGTCACCACAAAAGAATGCGAATCGGATGTGCGCGACCTGTTGAAATCGCTGCAAAAACAAAAACTCGTGGAACAAGAGGCATAGCCGTGAAACCCCTTCGAAATGCAGCGCGAAAATTGCGGTCTGTGTTTCGGCTGACACCATTCGTGCTGGTGTGGTTTCCATTTGCATGGGTTTTGATGGGGCTGTCTCGCGTGGCAATTATAACGGTGACATTTCGCAGCCTATCGCGGTTTTTTGGCACATTGCATGGCGTTGATCCTGTGGTTCCTATGTTAAGCAAAAATCAAGAACGTCGCGCATTTCAAATTGCCAAACTTGTATCAACAACAGCGCGCAATACCCCATGGGAATCTAATTGCTTTCCACAAGCATTGGTCGCGCGAATGATGCTTGGAATTTATCGCATTCCATACGCGCTCTATTTTGGGGTGAAACGGGAAGGAACATCGCGTGAATTGCTGGCGCATGCTTGGGTTTGTTCGGGGATTTGCGCGGTATCTGGGGGCGATGATTCATTTGATGAATACACGGTTGTTGGATGCTACGGCGCTCAATCGTGGCGGGCGGTAACGCCATGAAACAGATGCTCGGCTTTATCCAACTTATCTGGCGCCATTCACGCGCAAAAACAATAACCCTCTTTGCACTTAATTTGATTTCAAGTGTGACCGAAGGTATCGGGTTATTCTTGTTGGTTCCTCTTTTGGCGCATCTCCAAAAGGATCAGCCAACATCGGGTGGCATTTCAGGCTGGCTTGAAACCCTTGGTTTGCCACAATCTCTTTCTGGATTATTGGCATTGTTTTTTGCATTGGTCGTGGTGCGCAGCATGATCAGTTATGTGCGCACATTGGTTTGGCAGGATTTTCAGCTGAACCTGATTGATACCATTCGTGTGAACAGTTTTAATGCCCTGCTCCACGCCAATTGGAATTGGATTTCCAATTTAAAAAAATCAGATCATTCCAACTTTTTAATAAACGAGGTCGATCGGATTGACGAAGGCGTTACCTATACAATGGATTTTTGCACGGGGTTGGCGGCGGTGTTGGCCTATGTTGTTGTGGCGGCAAGCCTGTCATTTCAAATGGCGGTGATTGCCCTGCTGGTTGGGGCGGCTGTGATGTTTTCCATGCGTGCACAACATCGCCATGCGCGTGATTTGGGCGAAAATTTGGGTGATGCTTACGAAGACATGCAACAGGTGGTCGAAGAAGGATTATCCAGCATCAAATTAACCAAAATATTGGGGAACGAAGATCGGCATCGCAATTTGATGGCCAAGATTTTGGCGCGGCTACGTTCACAACAGTTCGCATTTGCAAAAACCAATGCTGCCGCAGGCGCAATTTTTCAAATTGTTATTGCATTGGTTTTGGTTGGCTTTTTGTGGGTGGGGGTGAAAATTTTGGAACTACCATTGCCCAGTTTGATGATCTTGGTGTTGATCCTGGCGCGGCTTGCGCCAATGTTGCGCAACATGCAAAATCAATTGAACCAGATTTTACATGCATGGCCAGCGTTACGCAATTTGGACGAAATTACAAAGCTTGCAAAGGATCATAATGATATCGCACCAAATATTTTGCAAAAATTCGATCTCAAAGATGGCATTACCCTTGATAATATCGGGTTCAAATATCAGTCGCGAAAATCAGCGGCGCTTCGCGATATATCGCTGCGCTTTCCTGCACGTAAAACCACCGCGATTATTGGGGCCTCGGGGGCAGGAAAATCAACGCTTGCAGATATTGTTATGGGGTTATTGGCCCCTGATCAGGGTGAAATGCTTGTCGATGGCCAATTGATCGGCGATGAACAGCGGGTGAATTGGCGCCATTCACTCGCCTATGTTCCACAAGATGTATTTTTGTTCCATGATACCATTCGCAACAATTTGCTTTGGGCCAATAGGGGCGCGGATGATGCCGCCTTGGAACAGGCATTGCAACGTTCTGCGGCACAATTCGTGTTCGACCTTGATGATGGATTGGATACGGTGGTGGGTGATGCTGGGTTGCGCCTTTCTGGTGGAGAACGCCAGCGTATCGCGCTTGCTCGTGCAATGTTGCAAAACCCATCGGTGTTAATTTTGGACGAAGCGACCAGCGCCTTGGACACCAAAAACGAAATGCTTATTCGTCAATCGCTGGATCAAATTCATGGCGACATGACAATTATCGTGATCGGGCATCGTTTGCCCACCTTGGAAAACGCAGACCAAGTGGTTGTTTTGCACGATGGGCGCGTGAATGCGGTTGGAACATGGGCAGAGTTGTCAAAAAATCCAGATGCCGCAATCCCACAAGAATTCAAAATAGACGAGACGCAAGAATGACCGAAAATTCCCATGGCTATTTTACCAGTGATATCTACGTACCCACGTTTAGTGCCAGCGTTGATCCACGGCTGATTTCATCCAAAGCGCGGTTTTTTGGATATGACTCTGCGTCAACATTGGCACCATTTACCTATGGTGATTTTGGATGTGGTTTGGGTACGGATATAATCATGTTGGCCTATGCTCTGCCGCATGGGCAATTTTTCGGGTTTGATATGAATGACGAACACATTGATGTCGCCCGCCAATTGGCTACTGAGTTGGGTTTAACCAATGTTACCTTTGTCAATAAACCATTCGATCAAATAAGTAGTGATGATGTTCCACCGCTTGATTTTGCCATTTCGCGTGGCGTGATCAGCTGGGTGTCCGATGTTGTGCGCAATCAATTGATCGCAGCGATTTCGCGGTGCCTGTGTGACACAGGCATCGTTTCAATTGAATATCAAACCAAGCCAGGCGCATTAAGCGAAACCGGATTTCGCAAAATTTTAGGTGAAATGTTGGCGCGCGGCGATAGCCCAAAAACCGCGTTTCATCTAATATCTGAAAACTTTAAAGATGCGCCAAAATACGACCCCAAGGAAGATAACAAAAACCAAGACCGCTTACGCTATCTTTGCCATGAATTTGTATCGGCACACTGGACCCCAGTTTATCCTTCAGAAATGACAAATGATTTTGGCAAGGTGGGGATGGGGCTTTGTGGTCCGTTTGAAGGGCAGCAAGTTTTAATCAATAAACTGCAGTCCTCAAATGCTCATACTGATCATTTATTTATCGAAGATTTTGTCACGTGTCGTGATGGATCAGGTGGGCGCACGGATCTGTTTGCTAAAATGGCGGCCAATGTGAATGCTCCGCGACCTTCTGTTGACCAAGAAACAGGAGTATTCCGCCTCCCCTTTCCGATATCAATTGGTGAAAAAGATAAATCGCGCATTGTGCAAAATGCGTTTTCGCCAAGCTTGGCGACAAAACCGCTCAACAGACTTTTACCTGCGGGACTGGATGGTGATGCAAAGGGGCTGTTCTTTATGGCCTTTAACAAGTCTGGAAACTTGTTAACCAATACGGATGTTGCACCGATCCCTTGTGCCACAGAATTTCGCGTGATCCATCCAAGCGTAAAGCGCCAATTTACGCTTGATGAAAATATCGCTTGGCACAAATGTGCAATTGTGGTTCCTGAAACCGCATTATTGTTGATTGCGCCCCGCTCTATTTACGCAATTTTGTCAAATTTCGAAGGCGTGCCGCAAACCGAATGGCCAGATCGTTTAAAAAAACTGATCCCGAATTTAAAGAAAAAGAAGGCAAAGCGTATCGTCAAAATATGGACTGAGCATTGGGCGCCAGTGCTGGCCGCGCATGGGGTTATCGCACCGCTTGATTAATACTTGGCACTGAAAAACTGTGCCTGATCGTTGCGGATGGAAACGGCGGTTAAATGTCCTGTGGCATAGGCCCCAGTATCAATTCCAATCCGTCCATTTTCAATTTTTGGCTCATTCAGGATTGTATGGCCATAAACGAACCATTGCCCATCACGGCGGGTTTTCTGATGAAATTTATCCATGCCCCACAACAAAACCCGTGAGCTTTGATCATCCGGATCGCGATTAGGATCAGCCGCGGCATGAACAACATGAACATTGCCAGAATGATGAATGTTGGGCAGATCACGTATCCAGCTTTCTTGTCCCGCTGGCATAGCTGAAATCAATTTGTCGCGCACGGTCAACAGCACGTGTTCAGTGGCACGTTCGCTAATGCCACGAATGCCATAACTTTCCAGAGTTTGCAGCCCGCCAAACGTCAACCAACGCGGCCCGCGTTCTGTTGGGCGATCCAAAAAATCGAGCATCATTTTTTCATGATTGCCCATCAAACAAATGGCCCCGTTTTGACATTCGCTTTGCACCATGTCCAAAACCGTGGCGCTATTGGGGCCGCGATCAACCAGATCGCCAACAAATATTATCCGTGCATCATCGGGGCGCTTGTCCAATAGTTGAGACAGCAAAACATCACACCCGTGCACATCGCCGATTACGAACAAGGGTTCATCAGGATCCAATATAGCATCAAACGGCGGCTGTACGTTGGGTGCCGATTTTTGCCCGAAACGTTTTTTTAGGAATGACATCGTATTCGCAGGTTCTGGTTAGTTAGAATGATATGAATCACCATATCCATATGCGTAACCATATCCGCCAGCATAGCCATATTGACGGATCTTTTTCAAATCCAGCATGGTCATCACCAATCCGTCGACTTCCAAACCAACGCTGCTAAACATCGACAGGCCGGTTTTTACCTCGGTCTTGGATGTTTTATCCCAACGAACAGAATACAGAATGGAATCTGCGTGCTGGCCAATCACACGGGCATCAGGCACGGCTAAAACAGGTGGTGTATCGATGATGATATAGTCATATTCGTTGCGCAGCTGTGCCAACAGATCAATGAATTTTTGTGATGAAAAAATATCGGCGGCATTGGCGGTGGAACGTTCACCCAACAAAATATCAACGCCCATGCCCTCGGGGTGAATGACGGCGTCTTGCAACGTTGCCTCGCCCATCATCACAGCGATAAATCCAACGGATTTTTCGATGTCAAAATACTCTGCGAAAACGCGTTTGCGAATATCGCCTTCCAACACCAACACCCGTTTGCCAAGCCCGGCCATATTTTGCGCAAGGGTCAATGAAACGGTCGTCTTTCCCTCTGCGGGGGTTGAGGACGTGGCCATAATCACCTGTGGCGGGTTATCGACATCAGACAGCAAAATTGACGTTCGCAAATTTCGCACCGCTTCAGCAAAATTTGATGTCGGATTTGTGGCGGCATAGTTCAACACCTTGCGCCGTGTTTTTGCTTTGATCTGTGGCAGGGTTCCCAAAACGTTGTGCGCGGTAAAGTTTTCCAAAACCTCTGGCGAGCGAAAGGTGTTGTTCAACAATTCGCGCAGCAACATCGCGCCGATTCCTGCCAATCCGCCAAGGATCAGCGCCATCATCATGATTGATGCCTTGCGCGGAGCAGAAGCACGCTGTGGCGTGGCAGGTGACAATAACCGTGCCGTGGGCGACAACAAGCCTTGCTGAACAGTAATCTCTTTGAGGCGGGATAAAAAGCTTTCGTAAAGAAGGCTGTTTGCCTCTGCTTCGCGGCGCAATTGTTGTAATTGCACCAAATCATCGGATTGTTCTTCGACTTGCAGTTTGAACGTATTTTCAGATTCCGACAGCGCATTCATTTGTTGCGTCAGACGAGCCATATCAGTTTTTGCCTGTGCGACAACCTGATCAAGGCGAATTTGAAACGCATCGGGTGCTACTTGGTTGCTGGCAATCATATCTGCCAATCGGGTCAGGCGTGAATCGCCCGCCACATTTGCGATTGTGGTAAAATCATCCGATCCAGACAGCAACTCGATGCTTTGCACTCTGGCACGTGTTGCATCATGGGTTTCTTGTAAATCGGAAATACGCTGGCGCATGTCCTTTAACTGGCGGGTTAAAACGGCAAGGTTTTCAGGGCTTACCAATTGTGTACCATCGTTGAATTCCTTGATGCGCACCTCTGATGATTCAAGCTCTACTTTTAATTCAGCGGCTTTTTGGCTTAGCCATTTGCTGGCTTTTTCGGTGACTTCGAATTTTTCATCAACCGCATCTTGGATATAAATATCTGCCAAAGCATTGGCCATGCGCACAGATTCAGCAGGATCACTTGTGTCCGCGCCGATTTCAAAAATATAAGTTTCTGAAATGTTTGATACGCGAAATACATCCAGTGCATTGTCGATCACTTTGTTCATGATTTCAACATCACTCACGGGTTCTTCATCCCCTTCGTCATCTTCATTCGAAACAAAGATGGATCGGATCATGGATCGGATGTTTATTTGTGGCAACCAAGATTCATCTGGTTCCATTTCCGCCAATTCTTCTGCCAGATAGGAATTGTAATTTGGGTCTTCTAACAGGTTTAGTTTATCAACCAATTTGGCAATCATATTGCGCGATTGAATGACTTCCATCTCTGTGTTGATCTGGCTTTCATCGCCCCAACCACCAGACAGAATACTGTCTGCAACCACGCTTTGAATATCAACGATGTTTTCTTGGGATGTTTCCATCTTGAGCGTAGCGGTTGCAGGGTAAATCGGTTCAGCCACGCGAAACGCATACCAACCACCCAAGAAAAATCCGATTGTCGCCGCCAAACCGATCCAGAATTTCCCGCGCCATAACACGGAAAAAATGGCAAAAAGATCTATTTCATCGTCTTGCGATGCATTCGAAATATTAACTGCTTTTTGCATATTTGATCGTCACTCTTCAATTTGCCGCTTGCTTGGCGAATAATACTTGGGGTCGTTAATAAATAGCTATAGAACCTATCCAACGGCTTACTATACATATTCAAACGATTTTAAAAGGTTTATGACACGCGCAGGCATTGAATTGGCGCAGCTCGGTTGGAAAAATTAGACGGCGCAAAATGAATAAATTTAATTTACTTCTCCAGCTGGCTCAGGTGCTAATCGAAGGGTATCGCACCGAACCAAACCACGCCAAACAACGCGCGGCTCTTGATGTGATTGTTGAACATTGGGAAAATCTATCTGATCTTGCCATTCAAAATCGCGTTTGGACCAATTTAATTTCGGTTTTGGTCGAAAATCCAACCTTGTTTGCCACGCTTCCTGATGCTCAAAAACAAGAAATCAAACTGGCCTATTTTGATAACTGGGCACAGAATAAACGCATTGTCTCTCAAATAAATCAGATCGCGGATCAATTTGATGCGCCCGCCAAACCGACCTTGTACATGATCAAGGGTGGTGTGCGGCTATTTGATAACCTGTATCCGACATTGGCACATCGCTTTATGGCGGATATTGATTTGTATTTTGAGGATAACGCCGCATTACCAGAATTTGCAGCACTTGATTACAAGTCCCCACTGGAACCACGGTTTGAACTTTCGGCAAATGATCACGAATATTTGGCGGCGCAAAAAACCCGCAATCACCATTTACCCCCGGTCATGTCACCGTCACAGCCGGTGCATGTCGAATTGCATCAATCATGGTTGCATCTGCGTGCGGTACAATATTGCCGTAAAGAAACGGCATTGGACGCAGAAAATATCGAAGGACTAAAGGCCATCCGAACCCCTGCCCCGATTGATCAGGTGATCCTAAATATTTTGCATAGCCAATACGGTGATCTTTACACCGATTACAGCAGCTTTCGTTTGCGCAATGTCTTAGAAGGCTATTTGTTGTTTCAACGTCTTTGCAACGAAGATCGCCGTGCATTGGTTGCGCATTTTGAAAATATCGGCCGCAAACGCGATTGGATTTTTTGGACTTATTTGTGCCAAGTGTATTTTCAAGCACCTGAATTCCAAGAAAAACCACCCAGAGCACAGCGCGTTAAATACTGGTTTCATCGGCATTTTAACCAAAGCTCAAGCTATAACGCATTGGTTTATTGCGGGCATTTTATCTGGCGTTTCTTTCGCTATGGTATTTGGCGCAAAGACGAACGCGCGCGTTTGGCGCGCAACTTGCTTGATGGTGAAAAACGCACACGCCTTTTTACAAAATTCAAACGCTCAATTGGTTGGAAATGACTAATTATTACTCGCGATTGGCGCTTGATAACCATCAACCCAGCGCGTCACCAATTCGCGCGCTGCGATGCTATCTTCGGTCTCAAACGCGCTGTTAAGGTCTTTGATCATATTGGCAACTTCGATTTCAGAAAGTTGACCCTCTTGTGCCCGCAAAATTTTGGGATGCGGTGTGGTCAACATATCATTGCCGATCAACAACTCTTCGTACAGTTTTTCACCAGGGCGCAATCCAACCACGGCGATTTCGATATCGCCATTGGGCGTGTCTTCGTCACGCACGCTACGGCCAGATAATTCAATCATCATGCGGGCCATATCGATGATTTTCATAGGCTTGCCCATGTCCAAGACAAATACATCGCCCCCGCGCGCAAAACACCCACAAAGCAACACCAAACGCGCCGCTTCGCTAATGGTCATGAAAAATCTGGTCACATCGCTATGTGTTACTGTGACGGGTCCGCCGGCCTCGATTTGTTTGCGAAACAGCGGGATCACAGAACCAGACGATCCCAGAACATTGCCAAACCGCACCATCGAAAACAGCGTTGTTTTGGAACGTTCTGCAATGTCTTGCACAACCAATTCAGCCATGCGTTTTGATGCACCCATAATATTGGTTGGGCGCACGGCCTTGTCTGTGGAAATCAAAACAAACCGATCAATTTTGGCACGCAGCGCGGCGGTCGCCATGACGCGCGTACCCATGACATTGTTCATCAAACCAGAGATTTCATTCGCCTCGACCATAGGCACATGTTTGTAAGCTGCTGCATGCATCACGATATCCACGTTATGCTTTTGCAATGTGCTGATGGCTTGGTTTTCATCCAGCACCGAACCCAAGACTGGGATCAAAGGAATACCTTTTTCATGTGCAATTGCATGAAGCTCTGCCTCGATCGCATATAGATTAAATTCTGCATGATCCATCAAGATCAAGGATTTGATATCACAGGCGATCAACTGGCGGCATAGCTCGGATCCAATAGAACCCCCTGCCCCTGTGATCAGAACGTTTTTGCCAGCATATGTGTCGGCCACAACTGGCAGATTCAAATCAACCTTTTCGCGACCCAATAAATCATTAGGTGACACAGGGCGCAGTTTTTCCAACAACCCGTCACCATCAATCATTTCATCAAATGAAGGTAAAACACGCACCTCACAATCCAACGTATTGAGCGATTTTAAAAGCTCACTACGTGGTTTGCCCTGTACCGATGGCAGGGCGACAACAATGCGATCGACACTCATTTTCTTGATCAATCCAGGCATATCATTTGCTGGATAGACATATTGCCCTGCAATAATGATGCCATGGATTGCAACATTGTCATCTGCAAAACCAACAATGCGATGTTTGTTTTGTTGGCGCATCGCAAATGCAAGTTGCGTCCCCGCGCTGCCAGCACCATAAATCAACACGCGTTTGGTGTCAGAGTCGCGATCATTGGCAAAAGAAAGATAGTTTTGCGCAAAGATGCGGGTGCCAATACTGCCAACAAAAAACAAAATTCCAAACAAAATTGGGATCGTGCGCGGCATCGTATAATCGGTCATCATATTTAGCGCAGTACACACAGCGGCCAAATATAATGTGCATTTAGCGGTGCGGATAATCGCACTACTTTCAAAAGTGCCCAGTTTAAATCGATGCAATCGGTTGGCAATAATCACCATCGGTGCAACGCAAATAAATGCAAGCAACGTTGGGCCTGCCTCCATCAGTTTTTCAAACGGGGTAAAATCGCTCAGCCGTAGCGCATAGGCCATGTAAAGCGCGATTGGAACAATTGCGGTATCAACCAACAGCAAGATCAGCGTTTTTTGAAATCGCGGTAAACTGGTCAGTGTTTTATACATACGGTTCCAAACCTACTTCACAATATTAAACCTTCGTCACCAAAAGGGTCTAAGGATATAGAGTAACAAATTTATTCAATATTTAGTTAAAATTGAGCCATTAAGAAAATTTGGGCGATTCAGCGCTAATTGCTGTTTGCGCCCAATGTTGCGGTGATAAGCGATGGCGTGATCTGTGTAATCACACGGTTCCACACGGTAACTGGTTGTTCAGATACGAAAATCATATCGTTCGGGCGCAGTTCAAAAACCGTGGCTGTTAACATGTCAGCGGCGTTTTTCGCATTTAAATGATAGGCGGTACGCGCACCAAATTCGCGCGGATCATTCGAACGACGCAAAACGTAAATCTGGCTCAGATCGGCTTCTTTCGTTACCAAGCCGTCTTTGTGATACAATGCATCGGCAAGGGTGGCGGTTTGTTCAAACGGCAGGGCAAAACGCACCTGTGTTTTTACTTCGCCGATCAAATAGGCGTATTGACGTTTCACCGCACCCAGTTCCAAACGATCCTTGAAATTGTCTTGTTGCGCGTCAATTTGGCGTTGGCGGATGTTAAACTGTGTGTTCAATTCATCCAATGCCTGTGCTCGATCCGCGCGTCGTTGGCTAGTCAATTGGATTTGTTCTTCGAAATATGTGCGCGCTTGTGTCAGCTCATATTCTGTATCAACAAAAACGGAATCTTTGTCATCCAGACGTACCCGCCCTGCGTTGGTGTAAACATCACGTGCGGGGATTTGGTATAACCGTCCATTGCGATAAATGCGGATGGTGGTGTAATCCAAATCTGGTGCGCTGATCCCACCGGCCATTTGCAAGGCTTCTTCCAAATACAATGGTTTTGGTGTGATCGGTGCGATGGTTGGGTTACGAACGGCGCCACCGATTGATGCGCGTTGGGAATTGAATTCTGCCACTTCCAGCGAAAATGCAGGTTCGATATTTTTGGTAACAAGAATATCAAAAACGGCGGCTTCTGCTTCTTCTAAGGTGAGACCCGCCAATTGAATGCGCCCAACATCGGGGATGGCGATCGAACCATCACCTTGAACGGTGTAACCTTGGCGACGGTTTGTGGCCGCCAATAGGCCGGACAATTCTTCCACGGTGGAACCACCTGCGCGTGTTGCCAATAAAATAACATCGGCAACACCGATGCGATATGGGCCGCTATCTTGGTTTGGTGGCAGGAATGTTTGTGATTGTGCAGGGCGTACATTGCTATCTGCGCTTGGAATTGGCAGGCGGCTATTCACATTCGGGCGCGATGCACCGGCAACACTGTTGAATGCGGCTGGTAAACGTGACGGGGTGTATGGGCTTAAATTCGCTTCATAAGCTGTTTGTTCAGTCATGCGAATAACGCGAACATTGTCGTCATTTGCAACCTGAGGTGAAGTGTAAATTGAACCACATGCCGTTAGAACCAATGTTCCAACCAAAGCGAGATATTTCATAACTGCAGTTCCCAATAAATTACGTATCACTTAATTTGGCTTCTTCTACTGATTATCAAATATTTTACAAGAAAATAACCTAACCGAGCAAGTTTGCGCAATGAATGCGTTGTCAGTTTTCCATTGGAGTGATGTTTTTAAATCGACGTTGTTTTGAAAGTGACAAGTGCCAGCTAAATTTTGCGCATTGTTGCTGTAAGATTGACTCTGAAACGTCTTTGCGCCTAAACAGTGGTAAATTGATTATAACGACTAATTTAATTCGGAGTTTCGATATGTTTACTCGCATGGTTTCATTGACATGTGCCGCTGCTCTTGTCAGCGCAACTTCTGCATTCGCGCAAGGTAAACCACTTTGTGATGACGTGGCCAATGCCGATCCAGGTGAAAATTGTGTGCTTATCAACAATGCAAGTAGCGGCGATCTCACAACGGCTGGCGGACCAATTCTGGGCATTCTGCTTCTGTTGGGTTTGACTGGCGGCGGTGGTGGCGGCACCACGGGAACGACGGGTACAACAGGAACAACCGGTACATCTGGCACGGGTGGCACCTAATCCAGACCATGTGATTTTCACAAAGCTGGCAAAAATTTTTACATACTAATTAGCCTCTTCCTCACGGTGGGGGCCTTTTTGTTTTAAGGACACAGCTTGATAAACGCTGCCCAATTGGCTGTGGGCAGCGTATGATCTATTTCGAACTCTCAACTGGATTGATTGAATTAAGCAGCTGCCGTCGCTTCGATTTCAAATAGCAATCCGGGAATGGCAAGACGTGTTACACCCAAAAGAGTCATCGGCGGAGCAACCTGATGAGGTCCAAAACGCATTCCCATCAGATCGAAATTTTTCAAGGCTTCGTCCACATCGGTGGCAAAGATTCCGAGCTTTACGACATTACTCAAGTTCATGTCCGCACTGCTTAAAACAGCTTCCAAATTATCAAGGGCAAGACTGATCTGAGCGCGCATATCGCTGAGATGCTGTGGATTGCCTTGGTCATCTACGGCAGTCTGCCCTGCACAGATCACCTGTCGTGTTGCACCATCTATTACTTCGGCCTGATTGTATCCCAGTTTGATTGACCAATCCCAGGGGTTCACTGCTGTGCGTTTCATGTCGCAATCTCCTTTTTCTGTTGCTGTAAATGGTGTAAATCAAAATAGTGCCAAATTATGTCACCATTTGTGTTAGTGTGGTACTTATGAACGTGAGACTTAGACATGACGCCATTGTGCGGACATTGCGCCGCAATGGAACTTCTACCGTTGACGCCCTTGCAGATGAAGTTGGTGCATCGCGGCGAACCGTGCTACGCGATATCAGTGCGCTGCGCGATGAAGGATATGTGATCCATTCCGATGTCGGTCGCGGTGGCGGTCTTCAGCTTGACCCTCGGTCGATCCAAACGAATGCGAGATTATCGGTACCCGAAGTCTTTGCCCTTTTAATCAGCGTTGCTGCTATGCGGGCCACTGGAAGCTTGCCTTTCTCCGAACTTGCCGATGCAGGGCTTGCAAAAATTGAAAAAGCTCTACCTTCAGACAAGGTGAAAGACCTCCGAAGATTTTTGGAATGTCTACACATCGGTCAGCTTTCCCCAGAACAGGATCTGTCTGATATGCGTAAAATGGATCATGGTCTGCTGTCCGCCTTTGAAACGGCTTTTCTGGGTCTCCACCTCATTAGCTTTGACTATTGCGACGCAAAAGGGCACGAGACCCAGCGTCGGGTGGAGCCACAGGCAATGCTGATCTTACCACCCCTTTGGTACCTTGTCGGCTGGGACCCTGACCGAAACGATTTTCGCCATTTTCGAATGGACAGGATAAGCAACCCCCAAGCGGTTCCAGATACAAATTTTCGCCGTCGACATGTACCGTTTGAAGATGATGTTTGTCCCTACAGCCAATTGTAATTGTTGCGCAAAGCCAGCATTCGAATATTTTGCGGTATCAAGTTTTTGCACGCCGACATTTCGCCACGAAATAAGCTAACGCATGCTTCACCAAATCTCATTATCCGATCCCCCGATGCATCAACACGCACCTTCGGGCCAGATATCGATTAAATCGTCATAATCGAAATGTGCTGTTGTCACCCAGTTGTAATAATGAAAGCTGGATCGAAATTTATCCTGTAATGGTTTTGGTAATTGACGGGTTAACCATTCGGTTGCGCCGTATTGGGGTACAATCCCCAATGTGCTGGCCGCGTGGGGTGAAAACACCGCGTTTTCAGTGTAACACGCATTTGGCATGCTGAACGCGGCAAAGGCATCCGCTGATATCATATGCCCATCAATGATGATGCGCTTTCCTTCGGCGCGCCATTGGTTATAGCGCAGGAATGTTTGGTTCACCGAACCCCCATCGCCACCTTTTAACAACACCACATCGCGCCCGACATCGGCGCGGGTTGTGGCGCATCCTGAAATCAAAGCTGTCAAATAGACAGCCGCCATTATACGAAGACCTGTGCGCAGGCCCCGAAATTCATAGGTTTGCATAAATTTACCCTCACTTTTCACCCGTGCTCAGGATCGCAACGGGTGGTTAGCGAGCGGTAAACAAGACGCAAAAAGCCAACCGAAATGGCTGGCTTAATGATTAAGATTTAGTTTTCTTTTGTGTGAAATCGCGTGGGATTACGTGGTGGGTGCCACCTGCCCCGCACGGCGATGAGACAGGTAAACCGCCGCAACAACCAATGTTGCGCCCAGTATGTTAAACAACAGATGCAGCGGCCAAAACGCCCCAATCGCCCCAATCACAAACATCGCAATCAACAATATGTTCAACGGCCCCTCGGCATAGTTTTGCACCAATGCGTTAAACGCATAAATCCCAAATAATGCGAAAATCCCGATCTGCATCACCTGCATGAAATCACCCGATATCAAAGGTGTATAGGCGAACATCAAGGGGACGATATACAAACCCTTGGCGATTTTCCAAGATTGGAAACCTGTCGCCATTGGTTTTGATCCTGCAATGCCCGCGGCAGTGAATGCCGCCAAACACACAGGCGGGGTGACGTTGCTGTCTTGGCTGAGCCAAAAAATGATCAGATGCGCGGTTAACAGGAATACTGTCTGTACCTCTGGTGCGATCATCAAGGGGCGCAATGTGATGGCGACCTCAAACGGGATGGCATCCATTAACTCATTTGCGGCCTCTGGCGTTAACCCTGTTGCCAGATCGGCGACATGGGGGCTATCGACCAGCGCGAACATCGCCAATTTCATCGGATCGCTCACGCCTGCAACCAACTGTTCGGTGATTAAACTGTCGGCCATGATCCCCGCCAATGCGGGCGCGGTCAGGATGGCCAAGATGATATAGGCCGCCGTCACAGGCAAACCCATGCCCAACACCAATGACGCCAATGCGATCAACAGAATGGCAATCACCAATGATCCTTGCGACCACTGTGCGATCATCAACGAAAATCCGTTGCCCACACCGCTGGTGACAATCGCATTATTCATGATGCCAATGGCAACCAGCAAAATACCGGTCATGATTGATGACTTAATGCCGATCAAAAAAGCATCGGTAATGCGGCGGTGATCCATCAGGATGGGTTGAAAATTTGCGCGGTTCAAAACCTTTGCAACAATCCATGTCCCCCATGAAACAATCACCAATGCGGCAATCGCCCATGATGCGGCGTAACTGGGTGTGACGCCCGACATCAACAACCAAATCATAACTGTCAGAGGCAGGATAAAGGTCAACCCGCCAGATACCAATTTGCCGTAATCAATCGCCAAATCTTGGCCATCACCCACGTTGTATTTCACCGCTTCGATACGCACAATAAATGCAACCGACAGGAAATATAAAACCGCAGGCATGATCGAAACGGTGACAATGGTGGAATAGGGAATGGATGTATAACTGGCCATCACAAACGCCCCTGCCCCCATGATCGGTGGCATCAATTGCCCACCGGTGGATGATGCGGCCTCAACCCCGGCAGCGAAACGTGCACGAAACCCGTTTGATTTCATCAAGGGAATGGTGATCACACCTGTCGATGCTGTATTGGCAATGGCCGATCCGCTGATCGTACCTGTGAGCGCGGAAGATAAAACGGCGACAAATGCGGCCCCGCCACGAATGCGCCCTGCCACCATTTTGGACAGTTCGATCACAAAATCAGACGCACCTGATGCGACCAAAAAACCACCAAAAATCATGAACAATGTAATGTTGGTGGATGAAATGCTGGCCAAAATACCAAACATGCCTTCGTCGTTAAACATGGTGCGAAACATCACATCGTTTAACGGCAGGCTGGCGGCGCGAAACACACCGGGTAAATACCCCCCAAGGAACAGGATATAAGACAGTGATAAAATCACCAAAATTGGAATGACCCAGCCCGATACGCGGCGCGATAAATCAAGGGCTGCAAAAATCAGGATAAACCCTGCGATCCAGTCTATTGCTTGGAATTGCCATGCTTGGCCTGTCACCGCCAAGGTGCGTTCATAAAGCGCATCCTCGATCCCCGCAATCCAAAGTGCCGCGGCCGCAACAATCAGGCCATATATAATATCAATCACCAATGTGGTGGTGGTGTTTTTATACCCGGCAAAAGGGCTGTGAATAACAGACGCTAAAAACGCGAACCCGGCAAAATGGATGGCGTTTTGCCAAAGGCCTGGTTCGATCAACCAGATATTTGTCAGGATATGCCAGACACCAAACAGAACAGCGAAACCAGCAATGATAATGCTTGTTTTGCTCTCGGATGCGCCATCAAGCGATAACCAGTGACCCCGCCCGATAATTTCGTGTTCGTTTTCTTCCATCATGTCCACCTGCAGGATTGCCAAAAAAGGGCAGCAAAGCTGTGCCTTGCTACCCTTATCATTTGATTAATTTAGATTAGTTTGCTGGCATCAAATGCGCAGGGATTTCCAAACCGATTTCTTGGTAATATTTTGCAGCACCAGCATGTAATGGCACGGGCAAACCAGCCATTGCTTTTTCCACGGCCATTGCCTTGGTTGCAGGGTGGATCGCTTGCAAAAAGCCAAGGTTTTCATACATGGTTTTTGTCAAAAGATAGACATGGTTTTCATCCACAGATGCGTTTACCGCCAAAAAGTTTGGCTGTGCAATTGTGTTTACGTCCTCTGCTTGGCCCGGATATGTGCCCGCAGGGATGTTATAGGAAACCCACAATTTGCGATCACCATCCATGGCGGCGGCTTGTTCTTCTGTGACGTTCAGGATTTTGAATTTACCCTCATTTGATGCCATCAATTTTGTGATTGCACCTGTTGGTACACCTGATGGAATGCCTGCGGCAACTGCTTGGCCATTGGACATTGCATCCGCGGTTGGGCCGTAACCTTGATAAATCAGCTCGTAATCATTTTCGATATCAATGCCCAAACCCGCCATCAAAACGCCGTTTGAACCGATTGTGCCAGAGTTTTTGCTGCCCATACCAACGGTCATGCCTTTGATCGACATCATATCGTCCATTGTACCTGTTGCGGCCTTGTCGGCAGCAATCACAAACTGTTCCACGTTTTGCCACAGCATTGTGACCGAACGCACATTGGCCTGTGGCTCTGTGATGGGGCCTGTGCCCGTTGCCGCGTATGATCCATACAGCCCTTGCAAAATTGCAAAATCAGCAGTGCCAGAACCCATCGCCTGTACGTTGGCCGCAGAACCGGCAGAGTTCACGGCTGTGAGGCTAAACCCTTCGCCGGGCAATAGTTTGATTTTTGACAGTGTTGAAATCGCAGTCCCAACAGGGTGATATGTGCCACCAGTTGATGCAGTGTTAAGCACATAGTCTTTGCTCTGTGCAAAAACGCTTGTGGCGCTGATTGCCAGTGTCACCACTGCGCCCGCAGCAAGTTTTGAAAACTTCGCCATAATTTCCTCCAGAAATTTTATTCTCCCAATACCTGCGCGTGCAGGTTCGGATACATTGGAACAATTGAGCACAGATTCCAAACTATTATTTAAAATCAATTGGCATTGCCTATAATTTAACCACTATCGCCGCGCGGTATAGCCAAACATCCAGCCGATAAACCCACCCAAGATCGCGCTAATGGCGACAATGCCAGAGCGACGAAATTCAAATGCATTGGACAGGAATTTTAATTCCACCACAGCGGCATTTTGCACGCCAAATGTGATCGCCCCAAGGATCACAATTGCCAAAGATATCCATCTGATTTGTCTGATCAAACTACGCATTTTTATCCCCCATTTCGGTTGGCATTTTCACACCACGCCCTGCAATCATGCCAAGCTTGGTACACAGGCGCAGCACATTCCAATAACTATCCTGAACGGCCGATTGCATCGGTTCATAGGCATGAATATGGGGCAAAAACAAAATTTCGTCCAACGGTTGTTGGGGCGCATAATTCATCATGCCCACCCCGTTGTTTTCATCCAAACGGTCAAGCAAGATTAAATATAACGTTCCCCACATCCACGGTAGCGTGTTTAACTGCATCAACTGATCATACACAGGTGTGCCAAGCGGACTGTGTGCAGCAACCAAAACACTTGGCCCCACCTTGGCCCCGCCAAGTTTATAACCACAGATCTGGCCTGTGGTTGGCGATATTATATCCTGAACAAAACGCGGTGCAGCTTTGATTGGGCGCTGTATCATGTTTTTCTCCTTTGCAATTTGATGCTTTTGCATTGGAAAAATACCGCAGATACATCTATATCTATAACTTTAAATAATTATGTTTGATGTGAGTATTGCTTATGTAATCGGACAGGCGCATGAAACGGGTTTACCAAAGATTTGGTTGCGCTAAGCTATCCAAAACCTTGGGGGCATATGGCACCGTTTCAGATTAATAACCGCGATGCGCGTTGGCTGTGGCTGACGGCCCAAGGGTTGGCCACGCCACCCACGGGTGCGCTTGATGTGATGGCGATTATTCGCCAGCTTGGGTTTGTTCAGCTTGATACAATTCGCGTGGTTGCGCGTGCGCATGATCATATCATCTGGTCGCGCAATCATAATTATCGCGAAGTGATGCTCAATAATTACCTTCAAAAACACCGCACGATTTTTGAACATTTCACCCATGATGCATCCGTTATTCCGATGGAATACCTGCCCTATTGGCAACGCCAGTTTCGCCGGCACAAAGAACGCATTGAATCGCGCAACTACTTTGTAAATATGCTGGATGCCGATGACCGTAATGCGATCAAAACACGGATTAAAAACGAAGGCCCCCTATCCACCCACGCCTTTGACACTAAGGTCAAAGATCGATCGGTGATGTGGTCGCGCCCACCTCATAAACAGGCGTTGGATTACATGTGGTATTGCGGCGAATTGGCCACGTCGCATCGCGAAAACTTCTCCAAATTTTATGACTTGGCAGAAAATATTTTCCCAACTGAACTACATGAGACAAACCACCCTGATGACCATCAACTTGATTGGTTGCTGCGCAATGCGTTGGATCGCTTGGGTTTTGCTTCCTTGGGGGAAATTCAACGGTTTTGGGATGCCAGTAGCGCGGTTGAAACCCGCGCTTGGGCGGCGGGGTCCGATTGTCATACTTCGGTGAAAATTCAAACATCGGATGGGCAATGGGTTGATGCCATTGCACCCGTCGATATTGAACAGCGGGTGAATGCCCTGTCCAAGCCCACATCGCGGTTGCGTATCCTCAATCCATTTGATCCCGTCGTGCGTGATCGTGATCGCCTGAAACGATTGTTCGGGTTGGATTATCGCATTGAAATTTTTGTACCCGCGGCGAAACGCAAATGGGGCTATTACGTTTATCCCATCCTTGAATCCGATCGTTTCATTGGTCGCATCGAAATGAAAGCCGACCGCAAGGAGGGGTGCATAAATGTGATTAATTTCTGGCCTGATTCAGCGGTGAAATGGACCGATGCGCGTTGGCAAAAGCTCCACAGCGAATTGGCACGCATGGCGCGGTTTATCGGGGTGGATCACGTGCATTGGCACGTGGATCACAAATAACGCCAATTTCACCCACATTTCCACTTATGCCTATCATTTTTATCTTTTGATAGGTATAAGCGTGCCAAGCAAAACATGAAAGTGATAGGCATGACACCGCTCAGCAGCATCGCAATCAGCGCATATACCGATCTTGTACGCCTGTTAAAAGACGATGCAATGTCGGGTATCAAAGGCAAGCCAACCTTGAAAAAACGCGGGGACAAGGCATATTGGTATGCCGCGCGCCGCGTTGGCGTGGACATGCGGTTTTTCTATATCGGCGAAGATAATGACGAAACCCGCGCCCGTATTGATACCATCGAATTACTGCGCAAAACCGCAAAGGAACGACAGGGCGAACGATCACGTCTGGTGCGCCTGTTACGTGCCGAAGGCATGACGCCAACAGATCGCGCAACGGGGTCTATCCTGTCTGCGATGGCCGATGCGGGAACGTTTCGTCTTGGGGGAACCATCGTTGGCACAAATGCATTTCGCCTGTACGAGGGCGAACTTGGTATTCGTCTGCCCTTGGGGGGGATGGCGAACACGGGCGATATCGACATCGCTCAATTTGAAAAGCTTAGCGTTGCATTGCAAGACAAGGTTGATCCAGGTCTTGCCACCACATTTAGGGAACTAAAATTTGCGCCTGCACCTGGGATTGATCCCGCTCACACTTGGCGCTGGGTTCAAGGCGGAAGCGGTCAGTTGGTTGAATTCCTGACCCCCGCATTTGGCGATGAAACTTTGCGTGAATTGCCCGCATTGGGTGTTAGCGCACAATCGCTCAATTACCTGAATTTCTTGATCGCGGAACCCATCCATGCAGCGGCGATTTATCGGTCTGGCATTTTGGTCCAAGTGCCCCGCCCTGAACGCTATGCCATTCACAAATTGATCATCGCGGATCGCCGCCGCGATGGGGTTGATCGTTTGAAATCGTCCAAGGATCGCGAACAGGCGGCATTCCTGATTGATGTCATGGCACAGGATCGCCCCGATGATTTGGCCGATGCATTTACGCAGGCCAAAAACGTTGGCCCACGCTGGCGCGACCATATCGCAAATTCGCTGAACCGTATGCCAAAAACAAAAGAAACCTTGGACAATCTATAATCAGACGGATCAGCGCCCAATCCGCAGATATTCAATTTCTGGCGATACCCATTGTTTGGATCGCGCCACGGTATTGGTGCCGGGGATTATGAAATACAGGTTGTCATAGCTGTAATTTTCATTGCGGCAATTTTCATCAATTGCCAACAATCGTTGTTTTTGCGCCCCTGCCCCATATTCGTCAATGCCGCGTTGCGTACGTGTGCAGCGAAATACCAAACTTGTAATTTCGTTATTCCCGTTCAGAAATTTATGCACGCGGGTATGGGCGGCAAGATTGCTTTGTAAATGAAACGCGCTTTGCGTGAGCGCTGCCAAATCTTGGCCAAAACCTTGGGTTTGAACAATCACCCCAGCGCGCAACGTGACGGTTTGGCGTGTGGTGGTGGTATAGCTGCGATAACCATCGTTATCGGCAATCGCGACCATATTCGTTTGCCCGTTGGTATTGGGGCGATGCACGCGGATTACATCGCGGTATGATCCTGCCAACTGATCAATGGATTGCATGGTTTCAGGTGTTAAAATAACCGGCGGTGGTCGCAGCGCACCATAACCGGAAATCTCTGCGATTTTTTCGCCCGTTGGGCCTGAACATGCGGTGATGAAGATAATACCCAATATGGCCAACAATGGTTTCATCGCATCAACCTCCCCCAGCTATTGCGAAGCTCTGTGCGATCAACGCCGCTGACAACTGGATACAATCGATTTGGCACGTTCACCCGCGCCCCACCATCGCGCACGATGGGCTGAATCAACAGGTTATATTTGTTGCGATGGGGTTGTCCTGTGAACCAAGACAACGGAATGGTTGCCCGCAACCCTTTGTCAAAACTGCCTTCGCCAAAGTCATCAAAGCTCACATCTGTCAGGGTCATATACCCCCCGACACGCCAGCCGTTTTTGAACACCCGATCAACCGAAAGCGTACCGCCCCAATCACGCGCCAAATATCGCCCGACATCCACCTGCCCTAAAAACCCATTGCCCATGTTCCAATAAACAGAGGCATGCCCCGTAACGGTTTCATAATCGCGAAACGAAAGCAGTTGATCGAAATCGCGCTGTTTCACCCAGTTCAGCTCGGCACCGATGGCGAAATCACTGGCCACGGGTTTATACAAAATCTCCGCTGACAGGCCGCCATACATCGGTTCTAAAATACCTGCGGTGACGCGCCCGTAAATATCAGGCGACAGTTTAAACATGTAATCTGCGGTCAAACGATCAATGGTGGGATCACCCTGTGCTTGGTATTTATTCAAATCGGTACGCACACGCGGCAATACGGAATCTGAATCACGTGTTGCATGATGAATATTGCCATAGATACGTTTGGACACCGACCCATTCAGGCTTAGCCCGGGCGCAATATCCAAATGCGCAAACCCACGCAGACGCAGATCGACCCGCACAGGATTGTCAGGGTCAAACAGGCTGGTTGCGATATATGGTGCGATCCCAGCGGATAGTTTTGGATAATACCCATCGGCAAAGGTCAGATCCCCCTGCCCCAGATCACTGGGTTCAATCTGTGCCCGCACATATGTTTTCCATGCGCCATCGGAATCAAATTGCAACTGTTCCAAATCGCGCCGTTGCAATCGCGTTGTGGAAACAGGCAACCCTTGTTCCAAAACAGTAATATCAAACGCATACACGCTATCGGGCATAACATGGGTCATCGCACGTGCCGCGCGCCCAATGGCCTGTGCGGGTGCGTCGAAACGATCGTTGCGAATGCGCAAATGCGCACGCCCTGCGGTGACATCCAAAGCTTCCACCACAATCCCGTCGGTTTTCATCAACGCGTTCAGCCGCGCAATCGCCGCTTGGTTCGCATCGTCACCATAATTTGCCCCATCCGCATTGGCAGGTTTGCTCAGCGCTTGCACATATGTGGCACCCGCGTCACGTAACACTACACTGCACCGCGCAGCGCCGGCGTTATTTTCAAAAATGACCAGATCAACAACACCAGCCTGTGCATCCAATTCACGCGCCATTGCTGGGCTGCATTGATCCTGAATACGTGCAATGCGGACACCGCTGGGGGATTGGGTGATATCGGCGGCGGGGATGGAACCGACATATCCCGAAGGCACAGAATGCCCGTCAATCACATCACCAAATATGGCGCGGCGTTGATCGCTCTGTCCTTGGCGCACGCGTATGGGCAGTGGTGCTTCTTCGCGTCCTATGACGCGGGGCTTGCGTGGGTCGATGCTGGTGGAAAATCGCAATCCAACTTCTGTGCCGCCAATCACATTCATTGCCAATGTACTACCAGATTTGAAATGATATTCTGCGGCGAAATTCAACGGGGTTTTGTGATCAAAATACCCAACATTCGCCGCATTTTCATTTGCGTAATCATCGGAACTATATTCCGCTTTTAACACCAAACCGCGTACCGATTGTGGCGCCCATTCAACCCCTGCAAATGGGGCGGCGGGGCCACGAAACCAAACATCGGCCTGTGGGCGCCCGTTAATTTCTGCGGTGCCAAGCGTGCTTGGGCGGGTATCCGCGCCAAAAGGATTTGAAAAACTGTTGTAACTGCCAAGCCGCCCCCAGCCCAATCCAGCGGTTACACGCAAATTGGGGCGCAACGTTTTTGTCGCTGCAATATATTCACCAGAATAAATCCCCGTCCCTGCGAAATCTTGCAATCCAATCGCAACTGCCGGGCGGTATCGCCCTTCGAACATCAGTTGATAACGCACATCAAAACTACGATCATAATATTCGGGGCGTACATAACTTCCTGCACCTGGAATAAAATCGGGCACGAATGAATATCGAAACGATCCCGCCAATCGCGGTGTGATTTGAAAGGTTGCGGTATTGCGCAGTGATTTATTGAATAATGAACTGGTCGCAGAAAGCGTACCCTCTGGCATGGATTGCCCCGATGGCATGTCGATCAAACCAGCATTGCCGTAATTATTTAATGTCACCGGTGCCGTGGATTGCGCCTGTGCAATTGTGGCGATTGTCAGCGCAGAAATCAAAATCGCAACATGTGACATCACGGCAAAAGGTTTTGAAATAAAACAACGCAAAAGACGATCCTGTATCTAACAATCTGAATTCATAAAACATTAACTCACTTCCCCATGCCTTAGATTTTGCGAAAATGCCAGTGTCTTGCGTCGATTCGCACAGATTTGGTGCGGCAGGGCTGCAAATGGGTGCAGTTTTTGCGCTAAATCCCGCAAATTTTGGGAAAATAGTGCCAGATTCAGGCCAAACCACATGATATGGTGAAAAAACCCTTGCTCGAATCCCTTTTCCGCTGCATTTAATTACGCTAATAAAAGAATAAAACGATTGTTACCGTAACAACGGCAATGACAAAACGGCAGTAATTCATTCCCATAAGGCGCAAAGCTACGGAATAACAGGCAGGGACAGTGCAATGGCAAAAGGCCAAACGCGCATCGATGTATTGGTCGGTGAACACGCAGAAAAACTATCTGAACGCTTACAGGCGCATCGCGAACAATTGTTCCCACCAAATGCCACCAAAGAATTGCGTAAATTCACCAGCGGCGAGGCCGCCGAATTAATCGGTGTCAAAGATGCCTATCTGCGCAAACTTGATCTGGACGGCAAAGGGCCAAGCCCAGAGGTCCGCACAGGCGGGCGGCGATACTATTCCCCCCAAGACATCCAAGAATTGCGCGAATTTCTGGAAAAGGGTGCAAAGGTGCCTGGCACATATCTGCCAGGGCGGCGCGATGGCGATCATCTTCAGGTGATCACCGTCATCAATTTCAAGGGCGGTTCGGGTAAAACAACCACTTCCGCGCATCTGGCACAAAAGGCCGCGCTTGATGGTTATCGCGTGTTGGCTGTTGATCTTGATCCACAGGCCAGTTTTTCCGCACTTCACGGGTTTCAGCCCGAATTTGATCTGTTGGATGGGGGCACGTTATACGATGCCATTCGCTACGATGATCCGGTGCCGCTGAAATCAATCATTCGCAAAACCTATTTCCCGAATTTGGATATCATTCCGGGCAATTTAGATTTGATGGAATTTGAACATGAAACCCCCGCGGCACTTGCCCGCAAGGATGGCACGCTATTTTTCACCCGCGTGGACGAGGTTTTGGCATCCGTCCAAGACGATTACGATCTGGTGGTGATTGATTGCCCACCACAGCTTGGCTTTTTGACGATGTCTGCGCTGTCGGCAGCCACCGCCGTGTTGGTCACGGTGCATCCACAAATGTTGGATGTGATGTCCATGTGCCAGTTCTTGTTGATGACATCAAACTTGCTTGGCGTTGTGGCCGATGCAGGGGGCGATATGTCCTATGATTGGTTGCGCTATGTGGTGACACGCTATGAACCGGGTGATGGGCCGCAAAATCAGATGGTATCATTCATGCGTTCGATGTTTGGCGATCATGTTTTGAACCATACTGTGTTGAAATCAACGGCAATTTCCGATGCGGGGATTACCAAACAAACGCTTTATGAGGTTGAAAAAAACCAATTCACTCGCGCCACATATGAACGCGCAATGGAAAGTTTGAACGCCGTAAATGGCGAAATCGAGGATTTGATCCAGCAAGCATGGGGACGATAAAATGGCACGTAAAAATCTGTTACAAGGATTGATGGACGACCAGCCCGCAAAAGCGGCGCCAAAGGACACCGCGCCAGATGAAACCATCGCGGTTGATGCGCCAGAGCCTGAAAAGTCGGCATCACCCTCCCCTGCCCGTTCGCGATACACCAAAGGTGCGATTGGCGCGGTCAGCCAATCAATTGCTGATCTCAAGTCCAGATCGGTCAGCGATATTGACCCATTTTTGATTGATGCGGGCGGCGTTCAGGATCGCCTTGATTATGTCGAAGATGAACATCATGCCTTGATGGAATCTATTCGCGATTATGGCCAACAGGTCCCCGTGCTTGTGCGCCCTCACCCAGATGATCCTGACCGCTATCAAATCGTTTATGGTCGCCGCCGTGTGCTCGCCCTTCGTGATCTTGGCTTGAATGTTAAGGCGATGATACGCGATCTGGATGATGATGCGTTGATCATGGCCCAGGGTCAGGAAAACACGGCGCGCAAGGATCTCAGCTTTATCGAAAAAGCAAACTTTGCCCGCCAAATGCAAGACGGTGGTTATGCGCGCAAAACCATGTGCGATGCGCTCCATATTGATAAAACCGTGATTTCACGGATGTTATCCATCGTTGAACGCTTGCCGGTCGAGGTGATCGAACGCATTGGTGCCGCGCCAAATGTTGGCCGCGATCGCTGGCTTTCGCTCGCCAATGCTTTTGAGGCACGCGAATATGATGCAAACGAGGCGATTTCTGTAATTAATTTTTCAGGTGCGGAAACGTCAGACAAACGATTTGATGCGTTGTTTCAAATGCTTACCCGCGATCAGGGCGCAAAACAGCCGCGCAAACAGCCAAGCACCCGCACCCCCTTGAAAACCACCGAAGGTTTGCAAATTGGCGAGGCATCTTGGGGCAATGGCAAAATGACCATGACGATGAACAACAAATTAACCGACGGTTTTGATGAATGGTTGGTTGAACATATTTCCGAAATTCACGCACGCTGGAAAGCGGACGCTGAATAAACCGAGCATTAACAATAACAAAAAACAGGAGCACGAATTCGACGAAACCAAAGAAAAAGCCCATCAGAATGTAACATCCTAACAGGCCTATTCGGTGTTGTAGCATCTCCGACTTAGCGCAAATTGTTGACAGCTGTCAACTACTGTCGATTCCGACGGGCGAAAAAGTTTTGTCTCGTGAAAAAATATGCAGATTATTTCAACGACGCCCTTTGGGCAGCGGCCGGTATCGGCTGATCTGATCGAAAATCAAATGCTGGCAACGCGCGAATCCGATGTCGCCCATTTTGACAAATGGGAATTGTTTCGTGAACTTTGCGTGGCACGGTTATCTTATGGCCTGTCTGATCGGGATATGGCGGTTCTGAACGCCCTGCTCAGCTTTCATCAGGGGCGCAATTTATCCGATAATGACAATCTGGTGGTGTTTCCATCCAACAAAGCGCTGTCCGAACGCGCCCACGGTATGGCAGAAAGCACGCTACGGCGCCATTTAGCGGCGCTGACAGGCGCTGGGGTCATACTGCGCCATGACAGCCCCAACGGCAAGCGATACGCCGCCAAGGACGCCTCTGGCGAGGTTATCCGTGCTTTTGGCTTTAATCTGCGCCCCCTGCTCGTACGTGCGTCTGAAATTACAGATCGCGCCCGCGAAACCCGCGCGGCCGCCGAAACATACCGTCGTTTGCGCGATGAATGTAGCGTGATGTTGCGCGATGCGATTAAGTTAGCCGAATATGGCGCGTCTGAACGCCCAAAACACGACTGGGAAAGCATCCAAGCCACGGCGCAGGAATATGCCAAAGCTTTGCGACGCAAGCTGCCGTTTGAATTACTGAGCGATCTGCGCAAAAAACTGAGGTTGTTGTGCGATACCGTGGGTCAGCTTTTGGGTATGGATGCACAGATAAAAACAAAAGAAATGAGCGGCAGCGACGCTGACAATGAGCGTCACTATCAGAATTCAAATAAAGACTCTTATGATTTTGAACCTTCCTTAGAAAAGGAAAAGGGCGCTGGTGTTGATGATGGGATTGAAACCCTTGAAGAATACCGAGAGCTGGGCGCAGAACAAATTGATCAATCACCTAAAATGCCGCTACCGTTGGTTTTAAAAACATGTGGGGAAATTCAGAACTACGCCAAAGATGGGGTAAACAATTGGTATGACTTTGTCGCCACGGCGCATTTTGTTCGATCAATGATGGGGATCAGTTCTGATGCTTGGGGCAAAGCACAAATTGCAATGGGTGTGGAAAATGCGGCGATTGTTTTGGCCTGTATGTTAGAAAAAATCACCGAAATTCACAGCCCAGGTGGATATCTGCGTGCTCTTACCCAAAAAGCCGAAGATGGCGCATTTTCACCGGGACCCATGGTTATGGCCTTGTTGAATGGTGGTGATAAAAATGTTGCCTGATGAACAAGTTGACAGCTGTCAACTTTGCAATCCGTGCCAATTCTCACTGTTTAGAAGTTCTGTGATTTTTGGTTTAGGAAAATGTCGGGTTTTGAACTAACAATGGGATATGGGATTCTTATGCGCAATTTTTCTGCGCGCGAACGAGCGATGAATTTAAATATTTTAAGGAATTGAATAATGAAAATAGCAATGATTGGCACGGGATATGTGGGGTTGGTATCCGGTGTTTGCTTTTCCGATTTTGGTCATGATGTCGTTTGTGTGGACAAGGATCCAAATAAAATTGAACGTTTGAATGCGGGTGATATCGTAATTTATGAACCTGGGCTGCGCGATATTATGGAACGCTCGGTTAAATCTGGGCGATTGAAATTCACCACAGAACTGAAAGATGCGGTTTTGGATGCTGATGCGGTTTTCATCGCTGTGGGTACACCAACGCGTCGTGGTGATGGGCATGCGGATGTAAGTTACGTGATGGCGGCGGCAAAAGAGATTGCTGAAATTGCCAAGGATTATCTGGTGGTAGTCACCAAATCCACAGTTCCCGTTGGCACCAATCGCAAGGTGAAAGAGGTGATAAAGGAAACGCGGCCAGATTTGGAATTTGATGTGGTGTCAAACCCCGAATTTATGCGCGAGGGTGCCGCGATCGAGGATTTCATGAAACCTGATCGTGTGGTTGTTGGCGTTGAATCTGATCGTGCGGCAGGTGTGATGTCTGATATTTATCGCCCGCTATATTTGCGCGATTTTCCGATTTTACGCACAGATTTAGAAAGTGCGGAAATGATCAAATATGCCGCAAACGCGTTTTTGGCCACGAAAATCACATTTATCAACGAAATCGCGGCATTATGCGAAAAAACCGGCGCTGATGTGAAAAAAGTGGCGCATGGCATGGGGCTTGATGGGCGTATCGGGAACAAGTTTTTACATGCGGGTCCAGGTTACGGTGGGTCGTGTTTTCCCAAAGATACCAAGGCCTTAGCCAGAATCGGCCAAGAATATGCGGTGCCAATGCAGATCACTGAAACGGTGATCAAAGTGAACGAAGAAATCAAACGCCGCATGATCGAAAAAATTCGTGATTTGTGTGATGGGAGCTTTCGTAACAAGAAAATCGCGGTGATGGGCGTGACCTTTAAACCAAATACCGATGATATGCGCGATGCGCCGTCACTCACAATTGTTCCCGCCTTGGTTGGCGGTGGTGCGAATGTGCATGTGGTTGATCCCCAAGGGCGCAATGAAGGCGAAGAGCTTTTGCCCCATGTGGAATGGCACTTGGATGCCTATGAATGCGTCAAAGATTCAGATTTGATCGTGATCCTGACCCAATGGAACGAATTTCGCGCACTTGACCTGAGCCGATTAGCCACAAGCATGAAAACCGCCAAGATGGCCGATCTGCGCAACATTTATAATCGCGATGACGTATTTTCTGCGGGATTTGTTGAATATGAATCAATAGGTCGCTAAAGGTACGCCCAATAGCGGGTTATTTCCGCAAATTTGAATTTATTTGGGTGTTTTTTTATGGCGAATAACGCAATCGAGTCGGTTCTGATTACGGGGGGCACTGGCTCTTTCGGGAAGACCATGTTGAAACAGCTGTTGGCGGCTGATGTTCCTGAAATTCGCATTTTAAGCCGAGATGAAGAAAAACAAGACGCGCTGCGCAACGAATTGCGCGACGCTCGGGTGAAATATTACATCGGTGATGTGCGTGATCGTGAATCTGTGGAACGTGCCAGTAAGGGTGTGCAGAATATTTTCCACGCAGCGGCATTAAAACAGGTGCCATCATGTGAATTTTTCCCGATGCAGGCGGTGCAAACCAATATTATCGGTTCTGAAAACGTGGTACGCGCGGCGATCAATGAGCGTGTGAAATCATTGGTGTGCCTGTCCACAGACAAAGCCGTGTTTCCCGTCAATGCCATGGGCATGTCCAAGGCGATGATGGAAAAGGTGGCACAGGCGGGTGCACGTGAAATCGGGCAGGGCGCGGAGACCACCATTTCATGTGTGCGATATGGCAATGTGATGTATTCACGTGGTTCCGCGATTCCGCTGTTTATTAAACAGATCAAATCAGGCAACCCGATCACGGTGACAGAACCCACCATGACACGGTTTTTGATGCCACTGCGTGACAGTGTGGCATTGGTGAAATACGCGTTTGAGCATGCCAATCAGGGTGATTTGTTTATCAAGAAAGCGCCCGCATCCACCATCATTGATTTGGTACAAGCGATCAAAGAATTGTTTGATGCCCCCGATCACCCGGTTGAAATCATCGGTTGGCGTCATGCGGAAAAGCTGTATGAAACATTGGCAAGTGCGCAGGAACTGGCGACATCTGATGATATGGGCGATTATTATCGTATCCACATGGATAACCGCGATTTGAATTACAAACCCTATTTCGAAGAGGGTGATAAAACGACAGTTTCATTAGAAGATTATCATTCACACAACACACAACAATTAAGCGTGGCAGAGGTGAAGGATTTGTTGATGACACTGCCAGAGGTGCAAGCCGAAGTCGCCGCCCATAAAGAGGGTGTAAAATGAAGATTGTTGTCACCGGTGCTGGCGGATTAATAGGCTGGCATGCGGGTGCGCGATTGCATGCACAAAATTGTGCAGCGGCGTTTGGGGGTAACGATCAACCCTTTGATCTGGTGTTGTTGAAACATGCGGATTTTGACGATGATGTTACGTTGCATGCGGCCCTGACAGGTGCCGATGCGGTGTTGCATTTCGCAGGTGTGAACCGCGCCGATAGCGATGATATTGTGCGCACAGCAAACCCAGCGATTGCCACGCGTTTGATTGCCGGTTGTCAATCGGTTGGTGCCGATCCCCATATCGTTTATGCCAATTCAACCCATGCCACCGGCGATACGTCATATGGCAATTCCAAACGCGAGGCGGGTGAAATTATCGGGGCAGGGGTGTCGCGGTATTCCAACCTGATCCTGCCCCATATTTTTGGCGAATGTGCGCGCCCATTTTATAACAATGTCACCGCAACCTTGATCCATCAAATATTGGCTGGTGAAACCCCAAGCGTGAACCCAGATGGGCGCGTGCAATTGTTATATGCAGGTGTGGCCGCACAGGTGGCGATTGATGCGATCATGGATGGTGTTACGGGTGATATCACACCAGAACCCCGCCCGATCAGTGTGCCCGATTTGTTGGAAAAGCTGCAAGGGTTTCATGATCTTTATCGTGCCAATATCTATCCCGATGTGTCAGATGATTTTGATCTGGCATTGTTTAATAGTTACCGCGCAGCGAGCTATCCCGATCAATGGCCGCGCCCGTTAACATTGCATTCTGATGCGCGTGGCACATTGTTTGAGGCCGTCAAAGGTGGCGGTGGTGGACAAACATTCTTGTCCACAACTGAACCCGGTGTAACCCGTGGTGATCATTTTCATTTGCACAAGGTGGAACGGTTTTTGGTGGTGCAGGGCGAGGCCATCATTCGCATACGCAAGGTGATGTCGGATGATGTTTGGGAATATCGTGTGAGCGGCGATAACCCAGCACCCGTGGACATGCCAACGCTTCATACGCATTCGATTGAAAACGTCGGGCAGGGGCCGTTGCTTACGCTATTTTGGACCCACGATTTGTTCGATCCTGCCAACCCTGATACATTTGCCGATAAGGTGCTGACATGACCAAATTAAAAGTAATGACCGTATTGGGCACGCGCCCTGAAATTATCCGTCTTGCGCGGGTGATGGCGCGCCTTGATGACTATGTGGACCATATCATTGTGCACACCGGTCAGAATTATGATTACGAGCTGAACGAAGTGTTCTTTGAGGATCTGGGCGTGCGCAAGCCTGATTATTTTCTGGGCGTTGGGGGCGGGAGCCTTGGTGAAACGCTGGGTGGGATTTTGACCCAAACGGAAAAAGTTTTGGCGGATGAAAAACCCGATGCGGTTTTGATCCTTGGCGATACAAATTCCGCGATAAGCGCGATCATGGCGCGGCGTATGAAGGTGCCAGTTTATCATATGGAGGCAGGCAACCGTTCGTTTGATATGAACGTGCCAGAGGAAACCAACCGCCGTTTGGTGGATCACATTGCCGATTTCAACTTGGTTTACACCGAACATGCGCGGCGTCATTTGCTGGCCGAAGGATTGCCCCATCGTCGGATCAACCTGACAGGCAGCCCGATGCGCGAAGTGTTGGAACATTACCGCGATCGGATCGAAGCATCCGATGTGCTGCAACGCATTGGGTTGACAGCGGGTAAATATTTTATCGTCTCGCTTCACCGCGAGGAAAACGTGGATAATCGTGCGCGTCTTGGTTCCTTGATCGAGGCGTTGAATACCATCGCGCAGAAATACAAATTCCCCGTGATCGTGTCGACGCATCCGCGCACGCGCAAACGGTTAGAAACGATGAAAATCAAGATCGATCCATTGGTGGAATATATGAAACCATTTGGATTTCACGATTACAACAATCTGCAAATGAACGCGTTTTGCGCGATTTCAGATAGCGGTACAATCGCCGAAGAAAGCTCAATGCTCGGCTTTCCCGCCATCACGCCGCGCGATGCGATCGAGCGCCCAGAAGGTGTTGATGTGGGGTGCATCATGATGACGGGTTTGGATGTGGACACAATGGTCAATGGCATTGCTGCCGTGACACAAATGTTTGCAGAGCGCGTGGCGAGCGGTACGGCGCATCCCGTGCCCGCAGATTATTGCATTACCAACACATCAGAGCGTGTGGTGAACCTGATCATGGGGACGGCGAAATTATCCAATTCATGGGATGGAATTCGCAAGAATGACTGATGCGGACAGCCCCATTATTTTAATAGGCGCGGCGCGTTCTGGTACCAAGTTTCTGCGCGATGTTCTGCGTGTGGCGGATGGGCATGGGGCGGTGCCCTATGATGTGAATTACGTTTGGCGTTATGGGTTTGAACAGCATCCAAATGATTTGCTTCCTGTTGATGGGCTTACCAACAAACAAATCGCGTTTATTCGAAAAACACTGCGCAGTTTGGCGTCGTTAGGCATAGATGAAGTGTTAATAGAAAAAACGGTTTCAAACACGTTGCGCGTGCCATTTGTTGACGCGGTTTATCCAAATGCGCGTTATGTGCATCTGATCCGTGATGGGCGTGATGTAACAGAAAGTGCGATGCGCCAATGGTTGGCCCCGCCCAATTGGGCTGCGTTGTTTACGAAACTACGCGGGATGCCGTTTTCCAATTTGGGCTATGTGTTTTGGTTCGCCAAAAATTTTATTTCTGGCATGTTAAAGGGCCAAAAGGGTGGCAATGTCTGGGGGCCGCGATTTGATGGTATTGATGCGCTTGTCGGGCAAAAATCGCTGGCGCATATCTGTGCGATGCAATGGCGCAAATCGGTTGAACAAGCGACCCAAGATTTGGCCAATATTCCAGCGGAACGTGTATTTGAAATTCGCTACGAAGATTTGGTGAAAGATGACACAGCCATTACCAATTTATTGACGCAATTAGAAATTAAAGACATTGACAAAGTCGTGAATTATTGGCGCGACAAAGTACATATTGAAAATACCGCACGTTGGAAAAATCTGCCAACAAAAGATCAGGCAGACATGATGAACGTGATTGGTGATACATTGAAATTGAAAGATTACGATTATGTCTAATTTACATGTGCCATTTTTCCGACCGTCCATTACGGATGACGAAATTACCGAAGTCGTAAAGTGTATGAAATCAGGCTGGCTCACCACTGGCCCGAATGCGATTGAATTCGAGAAAGAATTTGAAGCACTGTATGACGACGGTATCCATGCGATTGCGGTGAATTCTGCGACGGCTGCGCTCCACCTTGGGTTGGAGGCCATGGGGATCAGTGAGGGCGACGAAGTTATCGTTCCAACACTAACATTTACCGCCACGGCAGAGGTGGTGCGATATCTGGGTGCGAACCCCATTTTTGTTGATATTGATCGCAAGACATTTGGCATTGATCTGGAATCAATCCGCGCTGCGATCACGCCAAAGACCAAGGCGATTATGCCCGTGCACTTCGCGGGCCGTGCCTGTGATATGACAGCGCTGCGTGTATTGGCGGATGAATATGGATTGAAAATTCTTGATGATGCAGCCCATGCGTTACCAACGCGCCATGCTGGCAAGTTAATCGGGGATATTGGCGCGGATGCAACGGCGTTTAGTTTTTATGCCAATAAGACCATGACAACGGGCGAGGGGGGTATGTTGGTGACACGTAACGCCGATATCGCAGCGCGCGCACGAGTGATGCGCATGCATGGGATTGATCGCGATGTGTTTAACCGATTTACCGATACGAAAGCGTCGTGGATGTATGATGTTGTCGCGCCTGGTTTCAAATATAATCTAACTGATATTGCTGCCGCGATGGGGCGGGTTCAGTTGCGCAAAATTGATGTGTTTCAAAATGCGCGTGAACGTTTGGTGAAACGATATAAATCGGCCTTTGCTGATTTGCCTGTCACATTGCCCGCTGATGCGGCGGATGGGGATACGCATTCGTGGCATTTGTTTATCATTCAAGTGAACGAAGATGCCGCAATGGACCGCAATGAATTGGTGGCACATCTAAAGAAAAACAATATCGGTTGTTCTGTGCATTATCGCCCGTTGCACCAAATGACGTTTTGGTCGACTGGCAATGGTGGAAATAAATTCCCCAATGCCGATGCCTATTTCGAAGGTTGCATCAGTTTGCCATTGTTTATGGATATGTCTGATGCAGAACAAGATCGTGTGATTGATGTTGTCTCAAAGGCGTTGTTGGGATGAAACGTGCGTTTGATATCATCATCTCGATCTTTGTGTTGATTGGGACATCCCCACTTTTCCTGTTGGCAATTGTTGGAATTAAATTGTCGTCAAAAGGTGCGGTATTTTATCGTGCCATGCGTGTTGGGCAGGGTGGCACACCATTTGCCATGTATAAATTTCGTTCCATGCATGTGAGTACTGGCGGTTCTGTAATTACGGCGGCCAATGATACGCGGGTATTTGGATTTGGCGCGTTCCTGCGCAAAAGCAAGATTGACGAGCTGCCGCAATTTTTAAACGTGTTGCGCGGTGACATGTCAATCATTGGCCCACGCCCAGAGGACCCAAAAATCGTCACCGATCATTATACCGATTGGATGATCAAAACGCTGGATGTGCGCCCTGGAATTTCCAGCCCCGGTGCCATTTATTATTATGGATACGGCGAACATCTGATTGATGATGCCGATCCCGAAGGTAGCTATGTGCAAAACCTATTGCCTCCAAAATTGGCGGTCGAACTTGCGTATTTACAGCGCGCGAATTTTTGGTCGGATTTGGGCGTAGCCATTCAAACCGCATTGGCAATATTCAAGGTTATCGCTGGACGCCCGATACGGTTGCCACAACGTGATTTGGATGGTGCGTTGAATTGGGTGAGTGCGGCGCAGTTACAGGCGTCGCGATGAAACTATTATTCACACATCGGTATTTTTGGCCCGACACGGCACCCTATGGCGTGATCTTGAAGTCCATTGTTGGGCATTTTGCACAAACTGATAATGCAGTGCATGTGTTTGCATCCAAGCTGTCATATCGCGAACTGGGCGCGGATGCACCCGCCGAAATGGATGGCGTTGATATCCGCCGTTGTTGGGTGTTTCAGGAAAACAAGAAAAACCCGATAACACGTGCAATCAATGTATTGCTGTATTGCATCGGTTTGTTCTTCCACGTTTTACGATTGCGCCCCGATGTTGTGACGGCATCGACTTTCCCACCTGTATTGGCGGCTTGGTCAGGGAGCTTGGCTGCGCGGATTGTAGGGGCGAAATTTGTTTATCACATGATGGATATTCATCCCGATGTGTCACAGATCAGCGGCGGTTTGTTGGGACGTGCGCCCATCGCCAATGTGTTGCGTTGGTTGGATAATCATACCCTGCGCCGTGCATCTGCGATTGTGGTTTTATCGCAGGATATGGCGAACACGCTGGCGGGCAGGGGGCTCGGTGCATTGCCAATCCATGTGATTAACAATTTCATGTTAGATAGCGACGAGGCCCAAGACCCACCGCGTGAATGGGTGAAAGATGCGAACAAAAAACGTGTGATCTTTGCGGGTAATCTGGGGCGGTTTCAGAACCTTCCATTATTGGCCGAGGGGGTTGCGACGTGTTTTGACACGCATTCCGATCTGGAGCTGATGTTTCTGGGTGATGGCGCGGCGCTGTCCGAATTGCGCACGCGTTGGGGTGATCATCCACAGGTCACGTTTGCGCCGTTTTTGCCATTCGCACAGGCCAAGGCGTTGATTGCGGATGCGGATGTTGGGCTGGTGTCGTTAAACCGCGATATTTACCGCGTGGCGTACCCGTCCAAGATGCTGACATACCTTGGCCTTGGCGTGCCTGTGCTCGCACTGGTGGAGCCTGAAAGCGCGCTGGCAGAGGAAGTGAGCGCAAATGGGTTAGGCGCCGTGCCAGAGGCCGCAACGGCCGAGGCGATTGGGGTGGCGTTACGCAAGGTGTTGGGGGCAGGGGGTTCCCCCGCATTGGTGAAAAGCTGGTACACTAGCAAAGCAACCAAAGACGTAGCGATGAACCACTGGGAGGCAGTGTTGGATGCGTTGCGCGAGGATAGAGGTTAGCCAATGCGCCTGAAGGTGGCGGTTAACGCTGACTTCGGAAAAATCTTCGCAGTTTTTTGTGACGTTCTTCGCCATCACTTTCGTATCCCAAAACGCTATAAAAGACGTAATTTTGGTAAGGGACGTACATGTAACTTAGGCTTTTTGTCATTGATACTGCGAGATAAACGCCGCCAAAGGAGAATAGCACTAAGCGCATGTATCTTGCGTATTTGAGGTTTGGAATAAAGGTGATCAAACTTACTAAAATAATAAGTTCATACAACATGCGGTTTCTAACCGTGTTTACGAAAAACATAGCCAACGAAACAAGCGTCAAGAATAAAACAATTTTAAGGGCGATATCGGTTGAAGAAAACTTTTGTTGGATAGCTTCTGTTTTGGTTAATTTTGTTTGCGCGAGATTTGCAAACAGCACCACGATTATGAAAAACACAGCAAAGAATACTTGCTCCAAAGTATTGTAACTGTAGTCCCGATCATTGAAATAATATTCTAGTTTAACTGATGCAAAACTAGGTAGAAAGTTTAAGATATATGGAAGAAAGCTGACTGAATTCAAGGCAAGTGCACCTGCGCCAGCCACGATTGTTGTTAGCCAGATTTTTTTAGGCGCACCGATAGCAAACAAAAAAGCGATGACATAAACGGCAGCAGATACTTGAACGAGCACGCTGGCGGTAAAAAGGATGAGTGGAATTCTTTGTTTGTTGAAATATGAAGCTAATGCAAAGTTGAATAAAGAGGTTGCCAGCAATTGTCGTACTGTAGAAAATTCTAGCGTGAATAGTACAAATAAGTGAACCACAATCATTGCCGCAACGATATTTCTGGTTCCCAAGGCACGTCCTAGTGAAATAAAGCTCGCTATGAAAACTGCAAATAAAAACGCTTGCATAAGTTCATAGCTGAAGAACACTTTACTGGATAAAAATGCGAATATTAGGAAACCGAATTCATGGGGATACTTTACTTGGATTGCCGGCATCGACGAAAAAAACTCTATGAAGCCAAGTGTTTTTAAGAATTCAAATTCCTGTTTATAAAGGGGCCAGTCAAATCCAAGTTCGTATCGAAAACCCACGAAGTACATGTTTAAGATTACAAAGCAAAAAATGGTTGCTTGGCTTTGTCGTTTCATCAACGCGACAAGTCCGTGCAGGCTAAAGAATGTAATGTATGGTAGCATGAATCAATTGCCTATCGTTGTACCTGTGACCGCCATTTCAACGCCATTGCCAAAATAACAGCCATCAATAGCTCTGTTATCGCAAGGCTTATTGCGATGCCGCCAAGGCCATAGCCGCTTTTGATCAACACATATAATACACCCGCTTTGATCGCGAGTTTGATCCCAGAGATAACGAAGGTTAAACGCTGACCGCCCGAAATCAACAACACTTGGGTTAAGATCAGCGCCAAAACGATGGGGCCAAGTGACAGCGCGTGCAGGCGAAAAACGCTTGCGGTGCGAAGGGCATCCGATGCTTGGAAGGTTCCGTTTTCATAAACGATGCTTACAATCGGTGTGGCCAGCAAAGACAGGGAAATCCCCGCCAGCGTGGCAAAGCCCGTGACCAAAATAATCGTGCGTTTATGTTGTGCTGTGACCCGCCCCGTATCACGCAAGCTGCGCGCCAGTCGCGGGGCAAGTATCAGATTGGTTGATGTTCCCAATACCGCCGCCGCCGCCATCACCAACGCGTAGCTATATTCAATCACTGCAAGTGTGCCGATTTCCATATTACTGGCCACTGCGCGATCCATAAGGCGCCCGCCTGATAATAAAATCTGTGTCAAAAACACCAAGCCAAGTGGCAATAACAGCGGGCGCAGATGATCCCAATTTGGCCCTGCGGATAAGGCCAGCATCACCCGCCGCCGTCCCGTTTTGCCAATGGCAAAAATATGCACCAGCAATACGGATAACCCCGCCGCCAACGCCGACATCGCCGTGGCCGTGACATCGCGTTGCCCGATCGCAAACACGAATAGCGCCAATACGATCACAAACCCGCCTGATCGCATCAATTGTGCGCTTGCCCCTGGCCAGATTTTTCCACGCACGCTCATTGCGGCGCGCAACGGCAAGGACAAGATCACCATCAAAAACATACCCCAACACAGATAACCTGCATTGATTAATGCCGTGCGTTGCCCGCCCGTAATCCCAGGTGCCAACAATCGCGCCTGTAATGGCATGGTGATCAAACCGATGAAAAAGACACCGACCGCAATCGCCCCAGTTGCCCATAAAATTTGACGCAACGCATGGGCAGGGTGGGATTTTTCACCCATGACCAGCACGGGGATTAGGATTGAAACAAAGGATACGGCCAAGCTATCGCTTAGTATACTGGGCAGGCCAAATGCGACGCGGAATATTTCCAATTCACGCGATGTGCCGAAAATATACGCCAATAATATTTCGCGTAGCAGCCCAGAAAACAAACCCAAGGCAACAAGGGCAGGGATGACGTAAACGGAAAAACGGCGTAACATTGAAATTCCAATAGGTGCAATTTCACTGGGTCATACTGTGATGTTGACCATGCTTGCAAGGAATAAGCGATTTCGCCGAAGTAAGAAAAACAAATGTTATTTTTGACAATAATATAACATAATGTAACATTGGCGCGAGTCGGTGTTTTACCGGCGTAGTTTATTGGGAGAATTCTATGAAATTTCTAAGCTCTTTCGCAGGGACACTTGCGGCGGCTACGATGGTGGCTGGTGTGGCTTCTGCTGCTGACGATACGTTTATCACAATTGGTACAGGTGGTGTGACAGGTGTTTATTATCCAACAGGCGGTGCGATCTGTCGTTTGGTGAATAAAGGCCGCAAAGATCACGGTGTACGTTGTTCCGTGGAATCCACGGGTGGTTCTGTTTACAACATCAACACAATCAAAGCGGGCGAATTGGAATTTGGCGTGGCCCAATCTGATTGGCAGCATCACGCATATCATGGCACATCCAAATTCGAAGAAGCGGGTGCGTTCGAAGGTTTGCGCGCGGTATTTTCCGTACACCCAGAGCCGTTCACAGTTGTGGCACGCGCAGACGCGGGCATCACAAACTTTGACGATCTTAAAGGTAAGCGCGTAAATATCGGCAACCCTGGTTCAGGTCAGCGCGGCACAATGGAAGTGTTGATGAATGCCAAAGGTTGGACAAATGATGATTTGGGTCTGGCATCAGAGCTTAAGGCATCTGAACAGTCTGCAGCGCTTTGTGACAACCAGATTGACGCGATGGTTTACACCGTTGGCCACCCATCTGGTTCGATCCAAGAGGCAACAACCGCATGTGATTCCGTATTGGTAAACGTTGCGGGTGCCGAAGTGGACAAGTTGATCGCAGACAACCCATATTACCGTTCTGCAACCATCCCAGGTGGCATGTATCGCGGCAATGACGGCGACACAGCAACATTTGGTGTGGGTGCAACATTCGTATCATCATCTGCGGTTCCTGCCGATGTTGTATATGTTTTGGTGAAATCAGTTTTTGAAAACTTTGACGATTTTAAAAAGCTGCACCCTGCATTTGCCAATTTGACACAAAAAGAAATGGCAACGGCTGGTTTGTCGGCACCGCTTCATGATGGCGCTGCGAAATATTACAAAGAACAAGGTTGGATTGAATAATCCGACATGATTACCGGGGAGGGGCGATTGCTCCTCCCTTTTTTCGCTGTGGGGACACATGGCGATAAAGGAGAAAATTAAGTTCAGAAAACTGAACAAATTTGGGAGATGAAACATAATGGCCGAGAAGAAACAAAACGCGCCCCTATCTGATGCAGAGCTTCAGGATATGGTGGCATCTGCGGATGCCGGTGCGCGAAGCCCTGCGGGGTCTGTTGGAACATTCCTTGCGGTTTTGGCAATTATTTGGTCTGTGTTTCAGATCGTATTGGCATCGCCAATTTCAAATATGATTTTACCGGGATCGGTGATTAACAGTTCACGTCAAATCCATTTGGGATTTGCGATATTCTTGGCCTATATGGCCTATCCTGCATTTAAAACCAGCCCAAGGCATTACATTCCCTATCTGGATTGGGGGCTTGGGATATTGGGCACGTTTTGTGCGCTTTATGGTTGGATATATTATGCCGAATTGGTGAACCGTCCGGGTTTGCCGACATCGCTTGATATTTTTGCAGCCGCCGCTGGTTTGGTGTTGTTGTTTGAGGCCGCGCGTCGCGCGCTTGGCCCTGCAATGGCGATCGTGGCGATTGTGTTTTTATGTTACGTATTCTTTGGCGCGGCATCTTGGGTGCCAGAGGTCATCCGCTGGAAAGGCGCATCACTGAACAAAGCGATGAGCCATATGTGGATCACATCAGAGGGCGTGTTTGGTATCGCGCTTGGCGTATCAACGAAATTCGTGTTCTTGTTCGTCCTGTTTGGCGCATTGCTGGATAAGGCGGGCGCGGGCAATTATTTCATTAAAATGGCATTTGCCGCCCTTGGTCACCTGCGTGGTGGCCCCGCCAAGGCGGCGGTGGTTGGTTCGGCCGCCACGGGTTTGATTTCAGGTTCATCCATTGCCAATGTTGTGACAACAGGTACATTTACAATCCCGTTGATGAAACGCGTTGGGTTTAGTTCCGAACAGGCTGGCGCGGTTGAGGTTGCATCATCCGTGAACGGGCAAATCATGCCCCCTGTGATGGGTGCGGCGGCGTTTTTGATGGTGGAATATGTCGGCATTTCATATGTCGAGGTGATCACCCACGCATTCCTGCCTGCAACGATTTCATATATCGCATTGGTATATATCGTGCATTTGGAAGCGGTGAAACGCAATATGCCAACCTTGCAAAAGGCAAGCGGTAAGGCCGCTGGCGTTTTGGCAACCGCATTATCAATGCTTGGGTTTTTCCTTGGCTTTGCGGCATTGTGTTATGCCACACAATATCCGGTACGTTGGATTACATCGGCACTTCCTGCCGGATCTGGTATGATCTTGGCTATTCTTTTGGCGGCGATTTATATTGGCCTGTTGTACATGGCCGCACAGGTTCCCGATTTGGAACCCGATGATCCAAACGATCCAAATATCGTTTTGCCAGAGGTATCCGAAATTTATAAATCGGGTCTCTATTATCTGTTGCCGATTATCGTCTTGGTTTATTTCCTGATGATCGAGCAAAAATCACCCGGTCTGTCCGCGTTTTGGGCGACATCGCTGTTGATTTTCATCCTGATTACACAGCGACCACTCAAGGCGATATTCCGCGGTGAAAGCGAAATGGCCGAACGGTTTAAAGACGGCGTTGTTGATTTGTTGCAAGGGCTGATTGACGGTGCGCGCAATATGATCGGTATCGGTCTGGCCACGGCGGCGGCAGGTGTGATCGTGGGTACGGTGACATTGACAGGTATCGGTCAGGTGATGGCCGATCTGGTTGAATTCGTATCTGGTGGCAATCTGATTTTGATGCTGGTCTTTGTTGGTATCTTGTCATTGATCCTTGGGATGGGGTTGCCCACGACTGCGAACTATATCGTGGTGTCATCTTTGATGGCCGGTGTTGTTGTGGAATTGGGTGCGGCCAATGGTTTGATCGTTCCCTTGATCGCGGTGCACTTGTTTGTGTTTTACTTTGGGATCATGGCCGATGTAACGCCCCCTGTGGGGCTGGCCAGTTTTGCCGCCGCTGCCGTATCTGGCGGTGATGCGATCAAGACAGGGTTCATCGGATTTTTCTATAGCTTGCGCACGGTGGCCTTGCCGTTTGTGTTCATCTTTAACACCGATCTGTTGTTGATTGATGTGACCATGATGCAGGGCATTGTTGTGTTCCTTGTATCCACGGCTGCGATTTTGGTGTTCACGGCGGGAACCATGGGGTTCTGGATGACGAAATCAAAAATCTACGAAAGTATTGCGTTGATTTTGATTGCGTTCATGCTGTTCCGTCCTGATTTCTTTCTCAATTATCTGGCGCCTGAATTTGAAACAAAACCAGCGAGCGAAGTGTTCACAATGGCGGAAAATTCCGATGCAGGTGACAGTTTGCGCGTGCGTTTGATCGGCGAAAGCATTGATGGCAATGCGGTTGATTCACAGTTCTTGTTGCCTCTTGGTGATAAATCTGGTGATGGGGCTGCGCGGTTGTTTGACAGCGCGGGAATTGAATTTCGCGAAGAGGACGGCAAAATTTTGGTGGATAACCTGAACTTTGGCGGCCCTGCGGAACAGCTTGGAATTGATTTCGATTGGGAACTGGCCGAATTGCAAGTGAAGGCAGATCGAATGGCAAAAGAAGTCTTCTTTATCCCTGCGTTCATTTTGCTGGGGTTGATTTATATGCTGCAAATGGCGCGCAAACGTCGCGAAGATGGCTTGGTAGGAGAGCAAGCATGAAGAAGATTTTATGTGCCGTTGATCTGGGCCAATCAGACAAAAGCGCGGATGTGTTGAAACAGGCAAATGCGCTCGCGCAATTGCAAGGATCCAAGTTGAGCGTGATCACCGTTGTGCCCGATTTTGGCATGAGCATCGTTGGATCATTCTTTGACAAAGGGTCGTTGGACAAAGCATTGGCAAAGGCGAACGCGGATTTGCACAGCTTTGTTTCAGAAACACTCCCAGAGGCCAAGGTGCAACATATTGTTGCCCTTGGTACGGTTTACGAAGAAGTGTTAGAAGCCGCCAAAAAGCTAAAGGTCGACCTTGTTGTGATCGGGGCGAATAAACCCGATCTGAAAGACAAGATGTTAGGCCCGAATGCGGCGCGCGTTGCACGCCACGCCAAAGCATCGGTTTACATCGTACGTTAATTATCTGGGCAGAACCGCATCAAAGGTTTTGCCCAGTTTTTCGACCAGCTCATCCATGTGATTGTTATCCAAAATAAATGGAGGGGCGAGCAACATGTGATCGCCCAATTTGCCATCACGCGTGCCCGACATCGGGTAACAAATCAGACCGTTTTCAAATGCGGTCTTTTTCATTTTCGCACCAAGGGCGAGCGATGGATCAAACGGTGTTTTGGCATCGCGATCAGATACAAATTCCATCCCAAGGAACAATCCACGCCCGCGAATATCACCGATATAGGGATGTTGCCCAAATATGTTTTCCAACATCTGTTTTAACTTAGCACCTTGTTCCTGAACACGTGTGATCAGATCACGATCCAGCAATGCATTCACCACCGCAAGCCCCGCCGCCGTGGCAACGGGATGGCCGATATAGGTATGGCCATGTTGAAAAAAACCGGATCCGTTTTCAATTGCAGCGAAAATTTTATCGCTACACAACATTGCCCCGATGGGTTGATATCCCGCACCCAATCCTTTGGCGATGCATAGGATATCGGGGGCAACGCCGTCAATATCAGCCGCGAAAAGAGAACCCGTGCGCCCCATGCCGCACATGACCTCGTCCAGGATCAACAAGACACCGTATTTGTCGCAAATTTCGCGGATGCGTTTGAAATACCCATCAACAGCGGGAACCGCACCCATTGTGGCCCCAACGACAGGTTCTGCCATGAATGCCAAAACGGTGCCTGGGCCAAGTCGGATGATTTCATCCTCTAATTCTTGGGCCATGCGCTGGCCGTATTGGTGTGCAGTTTCACCATCATTGCGCCCGATGTATTCGTAACAGGGGGCGATGTGGGATACGTTGATTAACAAGGGATCAAATTGTGCCCGCCGCCACGCATTGCCACCTGCCGCCAATGCGCCAAGCGTATTCCCGTGATAGCTTTGACGCCGCGCGATCAAATGTTTGCGATCAGGTTCGCCGTTTTCCAAATGATATTGGCGCGCGAGTTTGATCGCGGATTCAACCGCCTCTGATCCGCCAGAAACGAAATACACTTTGTCGAGCGGTTTGGGGGCGTGTTCAATTAACAGGCTCGCCAGTTTTTCTGCGGGTTCGGAGGATAGAAACCCCGTATGGGCAAAGGCAACCTTGTCCAGTTGATCCTTGATCGCGATGGTTACATCGATATCACCATGCCCCAGACAAGACACCGCCGCACCACCCGATGCATCCAAATATTGTTTGCCGTTTGTGTCAATTAAATAACACCCTTCGCCGCCAACCGCGATGGGGGGGATGTTTTTGGTATGGCGTGGAAAAACATGTGACATGTCAAATCTCGTTTATCAGGGCGCGTGCAAGGGCAACTGTTTGCGCGTTATTTTGTGCCAGTGTTCCATCTGGCAGGTGAAGATTATTTTCGAAACCGATGCGGATATTTCCGCCCAGTTGTAATGCGTGTTGTGCACATGCCAATTCGTTTTGGCCAAAGGCACAAACAGCCCATTCCAGCGACAGGTTTTTTGTGGCATCCAAAAATGGAAGTAGATCATCGGGCCGCGCGTTAATGGGGGGCGTGTATTGCCCCAACACAAAAATCATGCTGTTCATGGTTTCTGGAATGATCGCGGTTTCAACCCAATGTTTATATTGGGCAATATCGGGCAGACCATAGATGATATGTTGCACATCAATACAGGCCTCTTTGGCAAAACCATAGACATGGGATGCCAAATCGGGGCTGCGTGCGATTTCACGGATGGATACGCTTGCGCGGTGGGGGCGGGTATCTTGCAGGCAGCGCAATTGCGTGTGGACATCGAAAATGCCTCCGCTTTCTGTGGTGATTTGAATGGGCATGTTGGGAACACCTTCAGCCACGCCCGCCATTGTTTCGCGATAACGTCCTGCATCCAAGCTATGCGAACCATCGTCGTTGCGGACATGCAGATGCAATATATCGGCCCCGGCATCAGAACATTCGGCGGCACATTGCACGATTTCATCCAATGTAACAGGTAGGGCAGGGTGATCGGATTTTTGTTTGCGTGCGCCATTTGGCGCCACCATCAATGTTGGGTGTGACATTTCATATTCCAATTCTGCGCCACGATTGCGCATATGTCCAAGATATAACAAATGTTATACTTGGACAAATAAAAAACACTGTGATTTACTTATTTTAGTTTCACCGCATTGTTTCAGAAACATTCAGAAGGATCACATGATGCCACGCAACAAAGAACCGTCTTTTCGCAAATCCGTAGATATGATGTTTGACAAGGCGGTTGGCCTGTTGAACCTCTCGCCTGGGTTGGAAGAAAAAATTCGCGTTTGTAATTCGACCTATACCGTGCGTTTCGGGGTCAAGCTGCGCGGTGATATTCACACATTCACAGGATATCGTTCGGTGCATTCCGAACACAAAGAACCGGTGAAGGGCGGTATTCGTTTTGCAACATCTGTGAACCAAGACGAGGTCGAAGCCTTGGCCGCGCTGATGACATATAAATGTGCCTTAGTCGAAGCACCGTTTGGCGGATCAAAGGGTGGTTTGCACATTGATCCAAACGCATGGGAAGCAGATGAATTGGAACGCATCACGCGCCGATTTGCGTTTGAGCTAATCAAGCGTGATTTGATCCACCCGTCACAAAACGTGCCCGCACCCGATATGGGCACGGGAGAGCGTGAAATGGCGTGGATTGCCGATCAGTTCCGCCGCATGAACACAACCGAAATCGATTCAGAGGCTTGTGTCACAGGCAAACCGTTGAACAAGGGCGGCATCGCGGGGCGGGTCGAGGCGACAGGGCGCGGTGTGCAATATGCATTGCAAGAATTTTTCCGCCATCCAGATGATGTGAAAATCGCGAATATGACCGGCACGCTTGATGGCAAACGCATTATTGTGCAAGGGCTTGGCAATGTGGGTTATCACGCCGCCAAGTTTTTGGCCGAAGAAGATGGCGCATTGATCACTGCCGTGATTGAACGCGATGGTGCGGTTATTAATGACAAGGGTCTGGATATCGAAGAATTGTCCGGCCACATTCGCGCCAACGCGGGGGTAAAGGGATTTAAAGGCGGCGAATACGTTAAAAATGGTTCTGCTGTTTTGGAAAAAGAATGCGATATTTTGATCCCCGCCGCGATGGAAGGTGTGATCAACATGGATAACGCAGATCGGATTAAAACCAAGCTCATTATCGAGGCTGCGAATGGTCCCGTAACCGCAGGTGCGGATGAAATTTTGCACAAGGCGGGTGTTGTGATTATCCCCGATATGTATGCTAATGCGGGTGGTGTGACGGTGTCCTATTTCGAATGGGTGAAAAACCTAAGCCACATTCGGTTTGGTCGTATGCAGCGGCGCCAAGAAGAGGCGAGCAATATTTTATTGATCCAAGAAATGGAACGACTTGTCGGGAAACCCGTATCCGAAGAATTCAAAACCAAATTTTTCCAAGGTGCGGGTGAATTGGAATTGGTGCGTTCGGGGCTGGAAGATACGATGCGTACATCATACCAATCAATGCAATATGTATGGCATAGCCGCGATGATGTGGACAGCCTGCGTACTGCGGCCTATCTGGTGTCATTGGGGCGTGTTGCAGATAGCTATAAGGCGCTTGGTCTATAAAACGAGTGCCACACAAATTGCCAAGTTATCTTGGTTTGGATTTTTTTGTGCATCAATTGAAGCGGCAATTGATGCACAAATTTTATCTGCATCACGCGGTGCATTTTGCACAATCGTCAACAGTTGTTGTATTTTCAAACTATGAAGCCCATCGGTTGCAGGGATAAACACATCGCCCGTTCTCATTTTAAATGGTGTGTTGCGCAGATCTATCCGCGCAATTTCCCCACCCATAATAACAGAAGTAAGTGCAGCGCGGTGTGGGTGTTCTGCTGCCGCTTTTTGTGAAATTTGTCCTGCCATGGCCATTTGATCAATTTGAATGGCCATCGAATGGTCTTCGTTTAAGCGTAAAATTTTTCCATCGCGGATCAAATAAAACGGGCTATCACCAACAGAGGCCCAATATATTTCACCGTTGGCAATGACCACGGCAATAAGTGTTGTACCCATCCCCGCCGTTTGCGGATTTCGAGCGATATAATTGGCCAGCGTTTTATTTGCACGATCCACCGCCGTTTTTAGTTGAACGGGTGGATTTTGTTCTGGTGTGCGCAGGGTGGTATCAACGGCCTCTACCGTAAGGGTTGCCGCAATATCACCAGAGGTATGCCCACCCATACCATCGGCGATAATGATATATCCGTTTTCACCAGATTCATCGAACCAGTAATGCAATACGTCTTCTTGGACTTGGCGTGTGCCTTTGGACATGGCCCATGATGTTTGGGTTTTTAATGTCATGGCTGTTGCACTATCATTGAAAGATTGGCCAGCACAACCGCATCGCCACGACGTACAGAAAACACAGCCTTTGGCAGGTTTTGCTGTTCCAGTTTTTGCAATACATTTTCCAAATCACCGATTTGTGCAACAGACACACCCAACACGCGTTCGGCCAATAAAATATCCCCGATTTGGATGTCGTTGCTTCCTGTAATTGGAGGGGTGGAAATTTGTAGGATCACGGTATTTCCATTTGGAATTTCCACAACTTCCATCCCATTTGAAAATCTAAATGTTCCGTTTTGTTGATCGGTTAAAACGGGCGCTTTGAAAATGTTGTTATGTGTTGGTGGCGTTATGAGCGCCGCAGTTTGAACTGATTGATTTGAATTGTTTGTAATCCAAATACCAAGCCCTGCAATTGCGATGACAATAGATGCAAATGCCATTTTGCTGCCTTGCGTGGGTTTGGGATTTGTTGTTGTGGTGGCAATATGATTAAGCCATTCATGCCCGTTTTGCAGACGTTCCTTTGGCGAAACATTCATCGCACGATCAATTGCGATCAATAAACCTGTTGCGTGTTCTGGGTGTTTCCCCGACAGGGGAATATATGGGTCTTCTTTTTCTTGTGCCAATGCCAAAAGCCGTGCTTGGCTTTCGGCTGGGGCGGTGCCGCTGATCGTGTGATATAGTGTTGCCGCCAACGCATACAGATCACTGGATGGGAATTGTTGTGCGCCTGATACATAGAATTCTTGTGGTGAATATCCTTCTTTGGTGACACGGATGGATGTCATTTTGGGGCCGTGCTGGCTTGCCTCTTGTTTGGCGGCGCCAAAGTCGATCAGAACAGGGTTGTCGTTTTGATCAATCAAAATATTGTCGGGTGAAATATCGCGGTGCAACATGCCACTGGCATGAATTGTATCAAGCGCATCCAAAAGTTTGAGCGCGATGGAATGAATTGTGCTGGGGGACAGGTTTCCCTGTTCAATCCGATCTGTAAGTTCCTGACCGTTGATAAAATCCATCGCCATATAGGCAGTTTGATTTTCGTCAAAAACCTGATGCACCTTGACGATATTTGGGTGTTCAAATTGTGAAAGATTTCGCGCCTCTTCGACGAATGCTTTGACAATGGAACGAAATTCTTCGCGATGGCTGATGGCACGTGTGCCAACATCCAATCCAGAACGGCGGCAAATGGCGCGTGGGAAGCATTCCTTAATGACCATCGGGCGATCAAGGCTATCCACCGCCAAATAGGTAATGCCAAACCCGCCATCATTTAGGAATTTTTCAATCCTGTATTGCCCCTGTAACAAGGTCGTGCCGATTGGCAATGGGTCTGAAAATTGATCCAATTGCATTTATTGCACCGTTTCGGGTTGTGCCAACAATCGCGCCATTGGCAAAAAGCGACGCCAGCCTGGAACGGTGGCACGGGGCGAAAATTCTTGCCATTTTGTGTGGCGTGCAGGGTTTTTAAATGCGTCTTGATTTTTTAACAATGCTTCGCAAAATGCAGCCAAGGCATGATACCGCGGCGTGTTTTCGTCCAAATCGTCAAACACCGCCAATATCGCGCCCACAGAAATTGTTTGAACAAACCCGTTTTCGATCAAGGCAGGATAATCGCTGGATTTAAAAATAGAGGGTTGATAGGTGCTGGCGAGCAATGCGGAAAACGGCAGTGGGATCAGGCGTAAATTGTCAGCCTCGGTCACACCATTTAAAAATGCAGTTGGTTTTCCCGCAACAAACATCATGGCGTCGATGTTACCAGATTTTAATCCTTCGAGCGCATCGGTATGGCGCAAATGGTGTTCTGTCACCGCAATATCCAGAAATTTAAGAACCAAACGGGATGTGGATTCTGATCCGCTCCCTGTGCCACCAGTGCTGACGTTTTTGCCAGACAGATCATAAATCGAATGAATGTCGGAATCGCGCCGCGCAAGCACGTGTAATTCTTCGTTATAGATTTTGGCGATATAAGATATTTTATCCAACGCTGGCGCATTTGGATCGGTTAGGCGAATTTGGGTGAGCACATCGGATTGCACCAAGCCCATATCAACGTAATCCAAGTTGAGGATATCGTTAATATTACTTTGTGATCCACGCCCAAGCATCGGGATAATGCGCAACCCTTCGTCACCATCCAATACGGCAGATAGATCAGCGCCAATTTTCACATATGTCCCTGTGGCGTTTCCTGTGATCATGCCGATATTATTATCGTTCGCATATCCACACACAGATGCAGAAATCAGGAATAGTGAACACAATAAATATCGTAACATTTCACCCCCCCCTTAGAATGGCGAAGACCCATCCATTCGCGCCTTGAGCTCTTGGTAAGATTTGATGTTGTCTTGGGCCTGTTGACCGCCTTCTTTGACCAACAGATGAATCAGGCTTTCCAGAATTGACATCACGCCAAGATAGCAGGCAAACCCATGTGGGCTATCCATTTCGGCGGTCAGAACTTCATCCGGTTTCAAATCGGCAAGGGGTAGTTGTGAATCGGTGATGATTAACAATCCCAAGCCCTTTTCACGTGCAAATTTACAGGCGTTCACCGTGATCTGAGAATAGGGTTTTACGGTGATCGCAAGCAACACATCCTGATCAGAGGCAAAATTTAGATCATCAATCGGATTGGCCATATCACGCGGGATCAATTGCACATTGGGTAAAACCAAGCGCACCACATGTTGAAAATAATATGCCAGCGAATAACTGGCGCGTGTGGCGGTGACATAAACTGTGCGTGCCTTTGTCAGACGGGAGACGAATGCATCTGCCTTTTCTGGTGTCATCTGGCGCAGGCTGTGTTTTAAAATCGACATCGCATTTTCGGCGGAATTGGCAAGTGCCGTGCCTGTTTCCCCCTCAAACGATAATTCATCAAGCCAGTTGGAATTGATGATCGGTTTGGATGACGCACGCAAGGCGCGGCGAAACGGATCGCGGAATTCTTCAAACCCCGGATAGCCAAGCTCGCGCGCAAGGCGCACCAGAGAATAGGTGCTAACCCCAATTTTTTCCGCGGTGGATCGAATGGGATCAATGCCAAAATCGGCGGGATGATCAATCACATATTTCGCGGCCAGCTGTAATGTGGGGGGCAGATCCGAATATTGATCGCGGATCATTCCCAATACTTTATTTTGCTGTGCCGTGCCCATGCAATAAATTCCTCGTTATACGTGTTGTACGTTTATACGACATTGCAGCGCATCTGCGCCAGTGGCGAGTTGTTGAAATATCCTAAAACTCTGATCGTAAATTGTTTGCACCAGCCGAAAGCAAACCGATATCGGAACCCACCGCAACAAATTTCGCACCCGCATCAATGTATCCTTGAGCAAGTTTTTTGTCAGGAGTTAAAATACCTGCGGCCTTGTCTGATGCAACGATTTTGGCGATGGCTGCATTGATGGCATCTTGGACGGCGGGTGTTTCTGGTTTACCCGGATATCCCATATCCGCGGCCAAGTCGGCAGGGCCGATGAAAATTCCATCAACATTTTCGACCTTTAAAATCGCATCAAGATTATCCAACCCTGCGCGGCTTTCAACTTGTAACAGCAAACAAATTTCATCGTCCGCTGTGGTGATGTAATCGGGAATTGTATTGTAATGGGATGCACGTGCCAATGTTGCCCCAACCCCGCGGGTGCCTTTGGGTGGATATTGCACGGCCTTTGCCATTTCGCTGGCATGGGTTGCGGTTTCGATCATCGGGATCAAAATGGTTTGCGCGCCCACATCCAATACCTGTTTCACCATCCAAGTTTCGCCAATAGGGATACGCACAACAGGCGATGCATCGGTTTGAGCAATGGCATTTAATTGGGCATGTATGGATTGCAAATCATTCGGTGCATGTTCACCATCAAGAACCAACCAATCAAAACCACGCCGTGCGCAAATTTCGGCGGATACTGGGCTGATCATTCCAAGCCATAGGCCGATCTGCACATCGGTTGAAAGCCGTTTTTTGAATTTATTTATCGGTGCGGGCATGAATTTTCCTTTATGCGAAAGTGCAAGAAACATGGCCGTATGGGCCGTAATCAGCATTGATAACAGAACCAGAAGGGGCCTCGATCGGGCGGATGAAGGACCCTGATAAAACGATGTCACCCGCCTTGATCGTGTCACCATATTCAGCAAGCCGATTGGCAAGCCAAATAATACCTTGGGCGGGGTGATTTAAAACACCAGCGCCAAGGCCGGTTTCCTCTACCTCGTTGTTGCGGCTGACAATGGCGCCCATCCAGCGCATGTCGATGTCATCTGGGCGGAGCTTTTGATCACCCATCACAATTCCCGCGTTGGCGGCATTATCTGCAATGGTATCGAATACTTTGCGTGCAACACCGGTTTTTGGATCGGCGCGCAAAATGCGTGTGTCCAAGATTTCAAGGGCAGAGGATATGTAATCCGTTGCATGTATCACTTGTTCCATGGTGATATTGGCGCCAGATAAATCTGATTTCATTACAAATGCAATTTCCGCCTCGACCCGCGGTTGGATAAAGCGATTTTTGGGAATGGTCGCACCGTTTTCAAACGCCATATCATCCAGCAAAATACCGCTGTCTGGAATATCAATGTTTAACGCATATTGCATTGCCTTGGATGTAAGGCCGATTTTCCAACCAATCCCCGTTGCGCCAGCAGCAATTTTTTGCGCGATCAATGCTGACTGTATTTTATAGGCATCTTGCATATCCAAATCGGGATATTGTACCGACAACAATCCAATTTGTTCGCGCGTTTTTTCAGCAACAAACAAACGCTCAGCGGCGTCATTGATTTGATCTGGGGTCATTAATTGTGGCCTTTATTCAAGAAAAACAAACTGCTTTTGGGCACGATAGGGTGGGATGTTCGCCCTTGCAAGTGGTGCAGATTGGGGCGGATATAAATTGCAAGCCTTTGGGAAAACATCCAAAGTGTGAATCAAGATGAACGAGGGGGTGTTATGCAACAAGCCAAAGATTTTCGAGATGAATGTTTCGCGTTGGCAGAGCTGATTGAACCGTTCACAGATCAAGATTTTGAACACAAAACACAGTTCAAAGGTTGGACCATTAACGACATCCTTGGGCATTTACATATGTTTAATTATGCCGCCGAAATAACATTGCGCGATGGTGCGTTGTTCGACAAGTTTTGGGCGGATGTCACGCAACAGCTCGCATCAGGTAGATCGTTATTAGAAACGCAATATCCGTGGCTTGATGGATTTAAGGGACAAGATTTATTTCATGCGTGGAAAGAAGGGTGCGAAACACTTGCGGATATATATACAAAAGCTGATCCAAAACATCGGGTGAATTGGGCCGGGCCGCAAATGAGCGCAAGGTCTTCGATCACTGCGCGACAAATGGAAACTTGGGCGCATGGGCAAGCGGTGTTCGATTTGATGGGTCAGGTGCGCAAGGATAGGGATCGCATCAAAAACATCGTGTTTTTAGGGGCAAATACATTTGGCTGGAGCTTTATTAACCGCAAATTAGATGTGCCAGCGGATATGCCATATCTCAAACTGATCGCACCCTCTGGTGCGGTTTGGGAATGGAACGCACCAAATACACATAACGTGATAACCGGGAATGCAGTGGAATTTGCGCAGGTGGTTACCCAAACGCGAAATGTGGGTGATACTGCATTGCAGGTCTTCGGTAAAACTGCGCGTTCATGGATGGATATTGCACAATGCTTTGCGGGAGGAGTTGAAAACCCTCCTCCTGTGGGGACACGTTTCATGCTGAGAAAAAATTAAAAAAATTTGTTCAATTAAAACTGAACAGACTGTACATTGACGATCTAAGCGCCTATATGCCGTATCAACAAGTTGCAATTGATCGGAGCAGTTCAGTGCAAAAAGAAATCGAAGTTGATACAGTTCGCGCCGAATTCATCGAAAAAATTGGCGTTAGCGCCCAAAACGAAGGATTGCCACGGATCGCAGGGCGCGTTTTGGGCACGCTGATTTTCGACGGCAAACCCGCATCATTTAGCGATTTGGCAGAGTCACTTTTGGTCAGTCGCGGTAGCATTAGCAATAGCGTGCGCCTGTTAGAGGAACGTTTGTTGATAAAGCGCGTTGCCAAAGCAGGGGATCGCCAAGATTATTTTCAACTGGCGGAAAACCCATATACATCAATGTTAGACGGTGTGGTGAATCGCATTGCACGGGTTAAATCGGAAATTGATGAAAGCTTGGCACAAATTCCCGATGATGTGGATGGCCCACGTGCACGATTGGCACAATATGCAGGGTTTTACGGGGCGATGGTGTCAGGGTTGGAAGCGGCCTTGAATGACCTTCGACAGGAAAAACCTTAATCACTTTAATTTTGAGTTATGAATACAGCTAATTTGGCGCTGCCAAAGGATAGAACGATGTCTGATACAGAAAACCAAACACCACAAACACTTGCATTTAACGATGATGCAGGATCGTCGCGGCCAAAATGGTTGGCGGGTGGAATTATTCTATTGCTGGTATTGTGGATGGGAAGTGGTTTCATTTTCCCAACCGAAGCAACCGAAGATGCCAACGATAAAAATCAGGAACAAAAACTGGTTACAGTGGCTGTAAGTAAATCGACGGCGCAACCTGTTGTGCAGTATTTCGTGGCAGAAGGCCAAGCGCAGCCAGATCGTGATACATCATTGCGAAGCGAGACATCGGGCAACATTGCCGAAATTTTGGTGCAAAAAGGTACGATGGTGAAAGGTGGCGATATCATCGCACGGTTTGATCCTGCACAACGCGCATCAGATTTGCTGCGCGCCCAAGAAGAATTGGCACGTGCACAGCGCGAATTTGACAATTCCGAGTCTTTGTTGAAACGCGGTGTTGCCACTGCCGATCGCGTTGCGCAAGCACGCGCGACATTGGCATCCGCAACCGCAGGTGTGGCTGCGGCGCAAAGCGCGATGAACAACACCGAAATTTCCGCACCATTTGATGGACGTCTTGAAACATTAGACATCAATATCGGTGAATATGTCAGCGCGGGTACGGATATCGCGCGCGTTGTTGACAATACTCCGCTTACGGTTTCTGTGCGCGTTCCCCAACAAACATTGCGCAAATTGAAAGTGGGCCAAGAGGCGGACGTTCAATTCATCACTGGTGAAACTCGCCAAGGTAAAGTCAGCTTTGTTGGAACAAGTGCAGATGCCGCAACACGGACGTTTTTGGCAGAAATCAGCGTTGAAAATGACGACGGTGCAATTCCCGCAGGGGTCAGTGCGGAAATCCGTGTACCCGTAAGTGAAAGCGTTGCCCATTTCATGTCACCCGCCATTTTATCGTTGGATACAGATGGCACGTTGGGTGTGAAAACGGTGGATGATGCAAACAAGGTTGTGTTTAACAAAATTGAAATTGTTCGCGCACAAACCGATGGTGTTTGGGTTACTGGTTTGCCTGATCAGGCGGATATTATCACTATCGGTCAGGGCTATGTCGCCAACGGGGATGAAATCAACCCACAGATCGATGAGAAAATGCAAAAATCTGCGATTTCCGTTGATCCAACACGTTATGCGGGATTGAACAAATGAACGGTTTAATCGACGCTGCATTTTCTCGTTCGCGCGTTGTTGCGCTTACGTTGATAATGATCCTGACCATCGGGGCAATTTCATATGTTTCGATTCCCAAAGAATCCAATCCTGAAATTCCAATTCCATTGATCTATGTTTCAACGGGTTTGGACGGTATTTCGCCAGAAGACAGTGAACGTTTGTTGGTTACACCGCTTGAAACCGAGCTCAGCTCGTTAACAGGGTTAAAGCAAATTGATGGTAACGCAGGCGAAGGGTATGCCAGCGTACAGCTTGAATTTGAACCAGGATTTGACGCCGATGCAGCAATGGACAAGGTGCGCGAAGCAGTTGATCGCGCAAAATCCGATTTGCCATCTGATGCGAATGACCCCGTGGTAACGGAAATCAACACCGCGCTTTTTCCGATTTTAACCACCATCCTGTCTGGGTCCGTACCCGAACGTACGTTGAATATCCTTGCCGAAGATTTGAAAGATCGTTTGGAAGGTGTGGAAGGTGTATTAGAGGTGGATGTCGGTGGTTCGCGCGACGAATTGTTAGAGGTCTTGATCGATCCAACGGTTTTTGAAACCTACAACATTTCATTTGATGAATTGATCGGACAAATTACGCGCAACAATATGTTGATTGCCGCTGGTGCGATTGAAACAGGGGCAGGGCGTTTGGTTCTCAAGGTTCCTGGTTTAATCGAAGACATTCAAGACGTGATGGAATTACCCGTCAAAGTACGCGGAGATACCGTTGTGACATTTGCCGATGTTGCCACCATTCGAAGGACATTCGAAGACCCATCCAGTTTTGCACGTATCAATGGACAGCCCGCGCTGGCATTGGAAATTAAAAAACGTTCAGGTGCAAATATCATTGAAACCGTCGCAGCCGCCAAAGAAGTGATTTTAGAAGCACAAGCCGAATGGCCCGAAAGTGTGAAAATCAACTATCTCCAAGACGAAAGCAAACAGGTCAAAGACATGCTCAGCGATCTGGAGGCAAACGTGATTGCCGCGGTCATTTTGGTGATGATCGTGATTGTTTACGCATTGGGTATTCGTTCGGCAATCTTGGTTGGTTTGGCCATTCCTGGTGCGTTTTTGGCGGGTGTAACCGCATTGTTGGCGATGGGTTATACGATGAATATCGTGGTGTTATTTTCCCTGATTTTGGTAGTGGGAATGTTGGTGGACGGTGCAATCGTCACCACCGAATTAGCCGATCGTAAACTGCAAGAAGACATGGCGCCAAAACAGGCTTATGCATTCGCCGCCAAACGTATGGCGTGGCCCATCATTGCATCAACCGCCACAACATTAAGTGTGTTTTTCCCGCTGTTGTTTTGGTCGGGCACGGTGGGTGAATTTATGAAATTCCTGCCAATCACGGTTATTATGACACTTGGCGCATCATTATTTATGGCACTGATTTTTATCCCTGTTGTTGGGGGCATTATTGGTAAACGTCCGCCACAATCCGCAAGAGATAAGGCAACGTTGCATAACGCCGAAACGGGTGATCCGCGTAATATGACAGGATTCACAGGTGGATATGTTCGCCTGTTGCAATGGGCGATTTTACGCCCTGGTGCGACCGTTTTGTTTGCGATTGCAATGTTGCTTGGTTCGTTTGGTCTATATGGCCAATTGGGAAATGGGGTAACATTTTTCCCATCCGTTGAACCTGACTTTATGCAGGTACAAGTGCGCGCGCGGGATAATTTTTCAATTTACGAGCGTGACGGATTGGTGCGTGAAGTCGAAGATCGATTGCTGAATTATGATGAAATCAAAAGCGTTTATGCAAAAACTGCGGCCGATCAGCAATCGGATGAAGAGGTGATCGGTTCGATTCAGCTTGAACTATTGGACTGGGACAAACGGCGCACCGCTGCGAAAATTGGCGAGGATATTCGTGCCGAAATGACCCAAATCGCGGGTATTGATGTACAGGTTCAAACCGAAAGCGGGGGGCCGACGGCCGGAAAACCCGTGAATTTGAAAGTGATTTCGAATGATCGCGTTGCACAAGAAACCGCAGTTGGCGAAATTGTGGAACGCATGGAAAAAATCGGGGGTTTTACGGATGTTACTGATACGCGCCCATTGCCAGGTGTTGAATGGAGCATCAAGGTAGATCGATCAGAGGCCGCCCGTTTTGGTGCAGATATTAGCCTGCTTGGCCAAGCAATCCGTCTGTTAACACAGGGGATCACGGTTGCCGATTATCGTCCAGATGATGCAGATGGTTCTGTGGATATTCGTGTGCGTTTCCCATCCCAAGATCGCACGTTCGAAGAATTGCAAAGCCTGCGTGTGCCTACGAATGCCGGGCTGATTCCTATTTCCAACTTTGTCACATTTGAACCTGCACCACGCACAGGTACGATCCGTCGGATCGACCAGCGACGCGTGATTTCGATCGAGGCGAATGTGGCGTCAGGTGTGTTGGTCAATGATCAAATCAACGTTTTGCGCACAGCATTGGAAAAAACGGAATTCCCGTCGAATGTGACATGGTCATTTGCTGGTGAAGCAGAAGAACAACAAGATGCGATGATATTCTTGATGGGTGCATTTGCCACCGCCATCGGTTTGATGTTCATCATTCTGGTCACGCAATTTAATAACTTTTATCAAGCATTTGTCGTGATGTCGGCGATCATCTTTTCGGTGGCTGGGGTGTTGTTAGGATTATTGGTAACAGGCCGCCCGTTTGGCGTTGTTATGGGGGGGATCGGTGTGATTGCCCTTGCGGGGATCGTTGTGAATAACAACATCGTTCTAATTGATACATATAACGATTTGAAACGCGAAGGCATGTCACCGTTAGAGGCGGCATTGCGCACAGGGGCACAACGTTTACGCCCGGTTGTTTTAACCTCTGTCACCACTGCACTTGGATTGATGCCGATGGTGATCGGGTTGAACATAAACTTTTTCACGCGTGAAATTGTTTATGGGGCACCGTCAACACAGTGGTGGACAGAACTATCCAGCGCAATTGCGGGTGGTTTGGTTATTGCCACGATCCTTACGTTGGTTGTCACACCTGCGATGTTGATCTTGGGCGAAAAACGCCCCAAGCGAAGCAAGACACCTCCGGTGGAACCGCTGGCTGCGAATGTTTGATTAAAAGCGTCCCAATGGGGGCGCTTTTCTTTTTTCCATCCTTGTTCATTCTTGTTTTTTAGCGTTTATTTGGCGACAAGCGGTGCTGTGCACCAGCATATGTTTTTATCCATCTTCAAAATATTGGTCCAACAATGAACACAACCCCAAGCCATTCCACACATGACGCCCAAGAAGACATTCGAAATCAGGACATTCTGATCTATGTGAACGGTGAAATTGTGCCGCGTGATCAAGCATGCGTTTCGGTTTACGACAGTGGTTTCATGCTGGGGGACGGTATGTGGGAAGGAATGCGTTTGTATGATGGCAAATGGGCATTTTTTGACGAACATATGGATCGCCTATTCAATAGCTGCAAGGCGGTGTCGCTTGATATTGGGATGGATCGCGCAGGGATATTGGATGCGCTCACCAAAACGGCGGCGGCAAACAATATGACCACTGATGTGCATTGTCGTTTGATGATTACGCGTGGTGTGAAGGTAAAACCATTTCAACACCCCGCCTTGTCCCAATCGGGACCAACGATTGTTATAATCATGGAACATTCCAAACCCGCAGAGAGTTTGCATAAGGCAGGTATCCGTCTGGCAACCGTGCCACAGGTGCGTGGATTGCCAATGTCACAGGATGCAAAATTCAATTCACATTCAAAATTGAATTGTGTGATTGCCTGCCTACAAGCAGAACAGGCGGGTGCAGACGAAGGTTTGATGCTGGATCCACATGGGTTTGTGAACACCACAAATGCTTGTAATTTTTTCATCGTGCGAAGCGGTGCAGTTTGGACATCAACGGGGGATTACTGCATGAACGGCGTCACCCGTCAAAAGGTGATCGATCTGTGCCGCGCCAATGATATTCCCGTTTTTGAGAAAAACTATTCCCTGTACGAGGCTTATGGTGCGGATGAGGCGTTTTTAACCGGAACCTTTGGCGCGCAAACTCCAGTGGCCGAGATTGATGGCAAAAAAATTGGCGATCATGAAGGCGCTGGCCTCATGACGCAACGCCTGCAAAAGCTTTATAAACAATTGATTAGCGATCATATTTCATCCTGATCGGACAATCATGTGCTTTGCCGTTACGCAACACTTGAATTGTAAATCCTTGGGGTGCTGGATTTGATTGATAAATCATTTATACAATCGTGCAAGGATCACCAGATAGTAGCCAAGGAAACGTAGATGGCGCATAAGATTTACATATTGAATGGGCCGAACCTCAATCTTTTGGGGAAACGTCAGCCCGAAATTTATGGCCACGCGACGCTTGCAGATATTCAGGCCGATTGCGAAGCCTTGGCGAATGAGCTGAACTGTGAAATCAGCATGCACCAATCCAATCATGAAGGTGCAATTATTGATACGATTCATCAGGCACGCGTTGATGGGGCAGGGATTATCATCAATCCAGCCGCATATTCCCATACATCGGTTGCAATTTTGGATGCGCTCAATACATTCGATGGCCCCGTGATCGAAGTCCATATTTCCAACATCCACAAACGAGAAGCGTTTCGCCACCATTCATATGTTTCTGCACGAGCGGATGGTGTGATCGCTGGATGTGGTGTGAATGGGTATACATTGGCATTGCGCCACTTGGGGCAATTATTAAATCAATAACGATTTATTCAATGTGATGGTTCAGGCGCGCAACGCTTCCACTTCGCGTGCCATGTCTTCTGCCAGTTCACACAATTCTGCTTGGTTTGTTTTTTGGTGAAGTTCAAGACGAAGAGCCGTTACATTTGCCTGATATCGCCGCGCGAGCCGTTCAGGCGACATGTCAGAATTTATTTCGCCAAGCGTTTTTGCCGCGTTGAAAGCCGACGCAATTTCCATGCGCATGGCTTCCATATATTGACGCGAGCGATCCGCAATTGCGGCGTCGGTTGAACCTGTGTCCACCATTGTTTTGGTTAACATGCAAGCTTTGCGGGTGGTATCATTGGGTGATAGCAACGCATAGCTGCGCAAATGATCGGCCAACCCTTGCAAGGGTGATTTCGCCTCTGCGACTTTTGTTTTGAACAGCGCCCGAAAGGTTTCTGAATATTTTTCCAAGGCAAGAAGATAAAGGTTTTCTTTGCTTTTGAAGGCGGCATAAATGCTGCCAGGTTTCATGTTTAGCGCAGCTTCTAAATCCTTTAGCGATGTTGCATGATACCCCTTGTCCCAAAACAGGGTCATGGCGGTATCGAGTGTTTCATCACGATCATAAGTGGCGGGGCGGGGCATGAAATTAAGAATCTTCCTTTGCCAGATGGTGCAAGATATTGGTGTAATTTTCTATACCCTGTGCCCCAGTGACAAGATGTTTTTGATTAAAAACAACCGCAGGCACGCCCTGAATGCCTTGGCGTTGCCAAAAGCTTTCCGCTTCGCGCACGATGTTTGCAAAACGCTGATCGTTTAATACGGCGAGTGCTTCATCACGATCCAAGCCAATTTCGCCAGCGACATCGGCCAAAACGTTAATGTCAGACAAATCACGACGATGGGTGAAATGAGCCGTGAAAAACGCCTGTTTTAAATCATCCTTGCGCCCTTGTTCGCCTGCCCAGTGCAACAATTGGTGGGTGTTGAATGTGTTGTGCATTCGAAAATCATCAGCCCAATTAAATTCAAATCCAAGATCAGCACCAAGTGCAGTCATGCGTTTACGGCTCTCTTCGGATTCTGCGCGTGTTGATCCGTATTTTTCTTCAATATGTTCAAACCCATCTTGACCTTCTGCTGGCATATTTGGGTTGAGCTCAAACGGATGCCAATGGATTTCATGTGCCGTCCCAGTGTTTTCCAGTGCGCGTGAAAGTTGGCTATAACCGATGATGCACCACGGGCACATCACATCAGATATGATATCAATGCGAAGGGGAGAGTTTGCAGAAGCCATGATAGATCCTTGGTGAATTAGTTGTGCTCGTCCGCTAATCATATGCGGAAAATCTTGAGGTCGAAAGGCCGCAATTCAATGCAGCCTATCGCGTGATTTATGACGGCCCGATCAAGATGACCGAGCCGCCAAAAGCATTAAGCCGCCTTTTCGTTACGCGACCATGCGAATTTTTCGAATACTTTATCCACGGGTGTTTGCGCCAAGTGATTGGTGTAGTTGGACATGATTTTTTGGCTATAGCCCAAGATCACTTCCAAGATGTTTTGCTGTGTGAAGCCAGCATCTAAAAATGCTTGTACATTTTCTTGAGCGACATATCCGCGATCACGAACAAGTTGTAATGTGAATGTGCGCAATGCTTCGAGGCGCGCATTTGGTAAGGGTGTTTCATTGCGCAATGCTTGCGTAATTTCATCATCAACCTTCATCATTTTGGCGATGCCAGTATGTGCTGGCACACAATAATGACAATCATTTTCAACATTGATGGTTTGCCAAACAACAGTAAGCTCGTCTTTGTCAAAGCTGGAATTCATGAATAATTCATGCAGTTTTTGATACCCTTCCAACAGGCTTGGTGCTTCGGCCATGACGGCGTGCAACCCTGGCAAACGACCGTTTGCTGCGATGGATTTTGCGACAAGGGGTTTTGATGCCTCTGGTGCGGTTTCTTCTGTGTGGATCGTAAAGCTTGTCATTTGTCTTTCCTTGAAATTGATTGCGCTGCGTTTTGCATTGCTTGGCGTTTTCTAAACTTTATTTGAGTGATTGCTCAAGTATATTATTGAGCAATCACTCAAATGTGAAAACCGGCTGTTTCTATAAGAATCCAATTTTCGGTGAAATAGCGGTTGTCAGTTCAATTTTTGTTATGTTATATAATAACAATATTGGGCAAGAAATTGTTCCTTACCCATTTTATAACTTTCTGAAAAACAACCAGGATCATGACATGAAATTACTGCCCTTTGTTGCATTTGCCGTTGCTACCGCCCCCGCATACGCAGAAGAAAAGCGCCAAATGGACGCTCACGAGCATGGTGTAGGCCAGTTGAATATCGCGATTGAAGCGTCGCAGATTGCAATGGAATTGCATGCGCCTGGTGCGGATATTGTCGGATTTGAATATGTAGCAGAGAGCGAAAAAGATCGTGCCATGGTTGAAACTGCCCTCGCCACATTGTCAAATCCGCTTGATCTGTTCCAATTCCCTGCCGGAGCAGGGTGCAGTGTTGTAGAAGCATCAAGCGAACTTGAAAGCGAAGAACACGCACATGATGATGAGCATGGCGAACACGATGATCACGATGAGGATCACGCGCATGATGACCATGACGAAGAACATGCGCATGAGGATGAGCATGACCACGAGGAACACGCTGCAGGGCATACTGAATTTCATGCAGAATATGTGTTGAACTGTACGGATCTTGGTGCAGCAAGTGAAATCACGTTTGAATATTTCAACCAGTTTACCAACGCCAAAGAAGTTGACGTGCAAATTATTTCAGACCAAGGGGCAACCGCGGTTGAAGTTAAGCGCGATGCGCCTAAACTGTCTTTGAAAGATCTGTTCTAAATTGGAAGTATCGTGCCAACGGATGCATCAATCTTAACGCTCAAAAATGTTCGCTACCGCTGGTCGGGGCGGGCATCTTTTGAATTGGCGGTGCCTAATTTTTCCGTCAAAAGCGGTGAAACGGTTTTGCTATTGGGTGAAAGCGGTTCGGGTAAATCGACGTTATTGTCGCTGATTTGCGGAACCATTACCGCACATCATGGCGTTGTTGATGTGGCGGGTACAAATATTTCGGCGCTGTCGCCACGGCGGCGGGATCAATTTCGCGCAGAACATATCGGATTGATTTTCCAACAGTTTAACTTGTTACCCTATGCCACTGTTTTGGATAACATTTTGCTGCCACTACGGTTTGCAAAAGCACGTCGTGAACGCGTTCCTGCGCCAAATGATACAGCACGCCAGCTTTGTGAGGATTTGGGCTTACCCAATGATGCGATGAACGCCAGTGCGGGAACGTTGAGTGTTGGACAACAGCAACGTGTGGCGGCGGCGCGTGCGTTGATTGGTGATCCGCCCTTGATTATTGCAGACGAACCCACTTCGGCACTTGATGCAGCGACGCAAACGACATTTCTCGAGCTGTTGTTTGAACAATCTCGCAAACACAACACAACATTATTGATGGTGAGCCATGATGCGCGACTGGCCGATCAATTTGATCGGGTGGTGAAAATGGCCGATATTGCCCAACAGCAAAGAGAAGCGCTATGATGTTGCGTCTGGCATATGGATCGCTGCTTGCGCGGGCATTGACGGTTGGGATGACGATTGTCGCCATTGCTTTGTCGGTCGCGTTATTCTTGGGTGTTGAAAAAGTGCGCACCGGTGCCAAGGCCAGTTTTGCTGATACGATTTCGGGGACAGACTTAATCGTTGGTGCACGTTCTGGTTCCGTGCAGTTGTTGTTATATTCCGTTTTTCGCATCGGAAATGCCACAAACAACCTGACTTGGCAAAGTTACCAAGACATCGCAGCGCGTCCCGATGTGGATTGGATTGTCCCAATATCATTGGGCGACAGCCACAGGCAATTTCGCGTGATGGGTACAACGCCAGCATTTTTTGATCGCTACAAATACAGATCAGGTCAATCATTGGTGGTGGGCGAGGGTGCCAGAATGAACGATCTGTTTGACACAGTGATCGGTGCGGATGTTGCCAGCACGCTCGGATACAAAGTGGGTGATCCGATTGTTGTCGCGCACGGTTTGGCATCGTTTAGCAATCATGACGATCAACCGTTTCGCGTTTCAGGTATTTTGGAAAAAACAGGTACACCTGTTGATCGTACGGTGATTGTCAGCCTGCAAGCCATCGAAGCAATTCATGTTGATTGGCAAACGGGTGCAAAAATCCAAGGTCAAACAACACCCGTTGATGTGATCAGGCAAATGGAATTAACACCATCAGCTATCACCGCCGCACTTGTTGGAACAAAGGGACGGTTCCAAGTATTTGGATTGCAAAGAGCCATAAACGAATATCCACAAGAGCCACTGCTGGCGATTTTACCAGGTGTCGCGCTACAAGAACTTTGGCAGATCGTGGGTATTGCAGAGACTGCGTTGATTGCGGTTTCCGCGATGGTGGTTGTGACGGCGTTGATTGGGATGATGGCAACAATTTTTTCAAGTTTGAATGAACGGCGCCGTGAAATGGCAATTTATCGCGCGATGGGTGCGCGCCCGCGTGTGATTGTTGGCTTGCTGGTGATCGAGGCATCTTTGATGGCTGCACTTGGTGCGGCGCTGGGGTTGGCATTGTTATATCTTGGTTTGTGGGTTGCACAGCCAATGATTGATAGCGCTTTTGGGCTTTGGATTGCAATTGATGCGCCAACAATGCGGGAATTATGGGTACTGATTGGTGTGGTCATAGCTGGCGCAATTGTGAGCGTGATTCCAGCAATTAGGGCTTATCGTATGTCGCTTGCTGATGGTATGATGGTTCGGATTTGATGAAAGGGATCAGATAATGAATTGGTCACGACGCCAGTTGATTGCCAGTGCAGGTGCCACTTTGGCGCTGCCACGTGTTGCTTGGGCAGTGGAAGCTCAGGAAATTATGTGGGATGATTTGATCCCGCCCGGCGTGCCCTATTCCGAAATCATTGGCGAAGGTGAAATGGATGAAGAAAACGATTCATGGAACCCGATATTTGATGAAAATGCCACCAAGTTAAATCCTGCATTTAATGGTGCTTTCATCAAGATGCCCGGCTTCATCATCCCCATTGAAATGTCTGTGGGGGGTGTCAGTAGCTTTGTTTTGGTTCCGTATGTGGGTGCATGTATTCACACACCACCACCACCGCCAAACCAACTTGTTTTTGTCACCACAAAAACTGCATGGCCAAGCAAAGACATGTGGGAAGCCGCCTGGGTTACAGGTGAAATCAAGCATGAATTGCAAACAACCGAAGTGGCGCAAACTGGATACACTTTGGTTGCGGAAAAAATGGAAATATACGTATGGGAATGAACCATATTCATCGCCGCTGCGTTTTGGTAGGGTTATGCGGGATGAGCATTACCCCACATTTTTTGTATGCCGACGAGGATTATATTGATCTTGATTGGACGGATCTGGTTCCAGAGGGTCAAGTTATCATTCCCCAAGAAATTCAAGGTTTGATCGAGCACAAACAATCCACCCCGCGCGGGCAACAGCCGCCATCAACGGGTGTGCGAAGCGAATGGAATGGACAGACTGTGCGTCTGCCAGGTTTTATTGTGCCCATTGATTATTCGGGCACAGGCGTCACCGCGTTTATATTAGTGCCATTTGTGGGGGCGTGTGTGCATGTTCCCCCACCACCTGCAAATCAACTGGTATTTGTCACCACAGAAACACCGTATGAAACCGCTGGGCTTTATGAACCGGTGAATGTGACGGGTATGTTTGGGACGGCGTCCACCACGACACAGCTTGCGCAAATAGCCTATGCGATATCCGCGGATCGTATTGAGCCATTTGAGGCTTAAAATTGCACCAAAGTTAAATCTGATCTGTTCTTGTGATTGGAAACGCAGTGCGAATGACGGATTTCATTGCGTGGATGACTTCATCTTCCTTGCCAGACCCGCTTGCCATTACCAATTGCGATGAGGGTGTATTTTGAAACCCAAGGCTTTCATTGACCACACACAGCCCCGCATGAAGGGATGATCGGCCCAATAAACCAACGGCGATTCCTGCTTCGACAGCGGCAATTACGCCCGATACGCTTTGGCTGGAATAAACGGTGCGATATGGTTTTGCGCGTTGCTCAAGCGATGCAATCGCAACATCGCGCCACCAACATGCCTGATCGAACAATGCCACGGGAAGGTTTGCGTGATTGCTAAAATCTACGTGACGCGTGCAAACCCAACAGGTGGGATCTTGGAATAACAATTCCTCATTGGGGCCTGGGTTTTCAACCTCGTAAATTGCGATATCCAGCAAGCCTTTTGCCAAGGCATCGGGGAAGCCCGTACTCAATGCACATGTTACATCCAGTTGGACTTGTGGGTGTTGGCGGGCAAAGTTTGCGATAATTTGTGCAAGTTTTGCACGGCCATGATCGTCTGGTACACCTATGCGCAGTTTTCCTGTGATGGTTCCTTTGGATAAATCACGAAAAATCGCATCCAAACGCCCCGTGACCTCTTGCGCAACGGGCAACAATCGTCGCCCAGTTTCACTGAGTGTGACACCGCGCCCGTGGCGTTCAAATACAGGTTGACCCAAAATTGTTTCAAGGCGTTTGATTTGAAGACTGACCGCAGATTGAGATCGGTGAATTTGTGCGGCACCTTCGGTCACGCTTCCCGCTTTGGCGACAATGACAAAGCTACGTAACAAATCACTATCCAAGTTTTCCATTCGATTTACCAATATCAGAAATATAAACTATTCGTTTTATATATGGCTTGTCGCGCGATATTTTACAAGCAGGAGGGTACCACCATGGCAGATCAATCAATTGTTCAGCACAGATCCAACCAAAGGTTTGCACGGTTAATCGTGTGTCTGGCGATAGTATTAATAGTCGGCGTGATTTGGTCCGGTCATGGCACAAATATGGTTACATTTGTTGTATCGGGATTGCTGGGCGTTGCACCAATTGTCATCCCTGGGATTATATTGGCCGCTTGGATTATTGCCAGCGGCGCAGATTCATATGTTGCGCATGTATTCGAAGGGCACACAATGCGCACAGTATTTGCCGCATCTTTCATTGGTGCAATTACACCCGTTTGCGGTGTAACCGTGTTACCCTTGATGGCGGGTTTATTGGCCGCGGGCGTTCCCTTGGCACCGATCATGGCGTTTTGGTTATCCTCCCCGATAACAGACCCTGCGATGCTCGCCACAACTGCGGCGACGCTTGGCATTGGTTTTGCAGTTGGGAAAACACTGGCCGCGTTTTGTTTGGGGATGTTCGGTGGATTGGTTACATCCGTGTTTGCCAATACAGAATGGTCACGAAATGCGCTTCGAAATAACGGCATTGCAGGCGGCCTCGCCAAGGAAAGCTGCGCAGCGATGGTATCGTTTGATCCGTGGGTATGGAAAACAGATACGCGGCGGCGTGCCTTTGCCAGACAGTTTTGGGCAACAGCACGTTTGATCATGTTGTGTTTGGTTCCTGCGTTTGCGGCGGAATATGCGCTCAATGCTACGCTCACACCAGATGCGCTTGCGCGTTATGTTGGCGAAGATCAATGGTGGGCAATCCCTGCCGCTGTGTTCGTCGGGGCGCCGGCTTATATCGATGGTTACGCTGCACTTCCGTTGACGCGCGCTCTGATTGAAAATGGCATGTCCAATGGCGCAGCAATGGCGTTTCTTGTTTCAGGCGGGGTGGTGAGCATCTGGGGCGCAATGGCCATTGCACCTGTTTTGAAGTTGAAACCGTTCCTATTATATCTGGCGCTGGCGATTATTGGTTCGCTTGGTGCGGGATATGTGTTTGAATGGGTGGTGTGAAAACCACCATTTGCAAAAATCCATTCCCTGTGATTTTAGGCCAAAATTAACGGTTTGTTGTGTTAAATTGTTCAGCATTACTTGCAATATGTTCCAAAAGACAGTTTGTTGAATTCCAAGGCTCAGCAAAAGTTGGCAATCACCAACGCCAGCTGTCAGGCTTTGACTGATGTAGGAATAATTTTAATGTGAATGATGACAGCCGTAATTTAACAAGCAAAGTTGATTTTGCAAAACATCAGATTTCGGTCCCAAGGATCGTGATATGTGTATTGATTTCAATGGCTGTGTTACAGTGTGCTGTTTTTTTGCAGCATGGTAAATTTGGATCACCTGCTGAATTTCCCGTTCCAATTGTTGTGGGGATCGTTATTGGTCTGGTCATCGCATTCGTTGAACATAATGTCAGAGCATCACATAATCGCTTGCATATGGAGCTTGCAGAAAAAGAGAAGCTCTATGACACTCTTAAATTAAGCGAAGAACGATTTTTACTGGCCACAACCCGATCATTTGTTTGGGATTGGGATATCGACAAAGACACGCTTTATTTGTCGCCCGGATTTGCAGAAAGTTTGGGCTATTCTGATGCGGAATTAAAACTTGCGATGAATGGGACGACCGCAAATTTGGTTCACCCTGATGATATCGAGCGGTATCGACAAAAACTACAAGCGCATTTGTCTAATCCTTCGGTTGGTTACATCAATGAACATCGTTTCAGAACCAAATCGGGGCAATATAAATGGTTCCTTGCTATTGGACAGTCGGTGGTTGACGAAACAGGACGGGCAATTCGTTTTAACGGCACCACGTCCGATGTATCTGATCGCATAGACTTAGAAGCAAAGTTAAACCAAATCCAAAAAATGGAAGCAATCGGAACCTTAACAGGCGGCATCGCCCATGATTTCAACAATTTGTTGGCGATTATTATGGGTAATCTTGAATTGTTAAATGACGAAATTAAAGACCCAGACCATAAACAATTGATCAAAAATGGGATGGATGCCACACAACGTGGTGCAGAGCTGACGCGCAATATGCTGAGCTTTGCGCGAAAATCACGTTTAGAGCCATCTGTTATCGACCTTAATCAGTTGATATTAAATTTAAAAAGCTGGACAGAGCGTACATTACCAGCAACCATAAAAATCGAAACCTCGTTATTGGCTGGTTTGTGGCCAGTGGATGTCGATAGAAGCTCCACTGAAAGTGGATTGCTAAATCTTATCCTCAATGCACGCGATGCCATGCCCAAAGGTGGAAATCTAACCATCGAAACATCGAATGTGCGTGTAGATGAAGATTATATAGAACAGCGCGGTGAAGAAATCGCACCTGGGCGATATGTTTTGTTAGCCGTAAGCGATACAGGGCAGGGGATCGCCGCAGAAAATTTGGAAAACATTTTTGAACCGTTTTTCACGACGAAACCGGTTGGTTCGGGTTCGGGGCTTGGCCTTTCGATGTTGGTTGGCTTTATGCGCCAATCGGGGGGAACTGTGCGGGTTTATTCAGAACTGGATGTTGGCACGACGTTCAAACTTTATTTTCCTGCGTGCGAGCACACTGAAATTGTCAAAACACCAAGCGCCTCGATTTCGCCAAAACGTAAATCGGATGATCGATCAACAATTTTGTTGGTGGATGATAATATCCAAGCACTGACTGCCTATCGTAGTATGTTGATGAAAGCGGGGTTTGATGTTGTTGATGCGATCTCTGGTGACGATGCATATGCCAAATTCATGGAAAACCCATCCGTGGATTTGTTGCTTACGGATATCGTCATGCCCGGTGATTTGCAGGGTACAACCTTGTCCAATGCATTGCGAAAAATAAAGCCTGATTTGCGAGTGATTTATATTTCTGGCTATGCCGCAGAGGCGACCGTTCATGGCAACGGGCTTCGTGCGAAAGACATTCGTTTGATGAAACCATTTGGTCAAACGGACCTGTTGCGTGCAATCAACAAGGCGCTTTCAAGTGACTAATATTTCCGATGAATGATTGCTGTCTCTTGTCGTGAAAATAACCACAATCGTCAGGCGATTATTCGATACTATCATTGAATGGAAAAAATGCGATGCTGGAGGATGAAACATGAGAATAATTTTAGTTGGCGCAACGGGTGATATTGGCAAATCGGCCTACAAGGCACTTGAAAAAGGGCATGAGATTATCACCGTTGGCCGTACTGGTGGGGATTATCAAGTTGATGTGTCTGACCTAAATGCGGTCAAAATTTTGTATGAACGGGTTGGAAATTTCGACGCTGTGATTTCATGCGCAGGTGATGCAAGTTTTGCACCCTTGGCAGAGTTGAATCAAAAAACATTCATGGTTGGGCTTCAGCAAAAGGTGATGGGACAGGTGAATCTGGTTCTTGCTGGTCTGGACGTCATTTCCGATGGCGGGTCGTTTACCCTGACAAGTGGCGTTCTTGATCGTGACCCCATCCGAATGGGTGCAAATGCGGCTACGGCTAATGGTGCACTGGCGGGTTTTGTCAAAAGCGCTGCAATAGAGATGCCCCGCGGTGTTCGGGTAAATGTGGTCAGTCCTGGAATGCTGGATGTGTCGGCGGCGCGTTACGGTGCATGGTTTCAGGGCCATAAGCCCGTATCGTCGCATGATGTTGGTTTGGCTTATGTAAAATGCGTCGAAGGAGCATTGACTGGACAGGTTGTAATTGTGGAATAAACAATGGGGCAATGAATAGATGCTTGAAGGTTTTACCCACGGTACTAATTCCAATAATGATAGTTATGTTAATAAATAAAGGGTGAGTATAACACATCACCCAAGTGTTCACGCGAATTTCAAAATCCTGTGTTTTGACCTGATTGAAACTATTCCCTTGAGAAAATCGTGTATTTAGGAACGCAAGCATGAAAGGGAAAGAACAATGAATCGCCGTAAATTTATAATGACATCAGCTATTTTACCATTTTCAGCAAATCTGGGATTTGCATCCGAAGGTACATTTGAAATCACGCGCACAGATGCCGAATGGCGCGCAATGTTGACGGATCTGCAATATGCCGTAATGCGCAAAGAAAAAACAGAGCGTGCGGGATCAAGCCCATTGGACAAAAACTATGCCGATGGACAATACATTTGTCGTGGTTGTGATTTGCCGTTGTATTCGTCCAAAACAAAATTTGATAGCGGAACAGGTTGGCCAAGCTTTTACCAAAGCCTGCCAAATGCCATCGGTACGAAAGAAGACAATACATTGTTCGCGACACGCACAGAGGCGCATTGTCGTCGCTGCGGGAGCCATCTTGGCCATATATTCGACGATGGGCCAAAACCAACGGGTAAGCGTCATTGCCTGAACGGTGTAAGTTTGAAGTTTGTAAAAGCTTAGTAATCTTTTTCAAAGAATACGCCGACACTGCTTGCGCCGGTTTCTTTTACGGAACCGCGCAAGGTGACGTTTTTATTAACATCAAGATTGATTGAAACCGTGGATTTATCACGTTCGGCGATGGTGACTGTTGTGTAAACGTTTTCGGATAAATATTTCCCAGCACGCACACCAATGTCACCGTCATCATCCACCACGACATTAAAGTCATCTAAATCCAATTTGCTACGCAGTTTGCTTGCGAATGCGATGCCACCTTTGCCTGAAAGTTCGCGCAAACCAGAGGCCAATTGGATTGCTTGGAATGGTGAAATTTCATTAAGGTTTTTACCAAAGATCATATGCGATAAGATTTCATCTTCGGGTAGTTCTGGTGTGGATTCCAAGCTGATCTGAGGATCAGAAACCAATCCAGAGACAATCACAGAGGTGGTGAATTCACTGGACGTGGTGATCGCCAAAATGCGGATACGTGGATCAAGTGAACCAATCATGGTCATGGATGCTTCGCTAAGATTAAAGCGCTTGCCAAGAATGTCCATGCGTCCGCGGATCAGGTTAAATGCGCCAGTCGGTATGACGTTTTGAGTTGTTCCCATAAATCGAATACGCCCACCCAGTTCCGCATCCAATCCACGGCCACGTACAAAAACACGCGATGGCGCGTTTAAAACAATGTCCAACTTGATTGGCGTTAGCGGTTGTGCATCACCTGATTGAGTTGAAACAAGCCCCGCGCGAACACGCGTGTTATACGATGGCGCAGATTCATTTTTATGTGAAATATCGGGTAAAAAGCTGAGCGTTGGTGTTAGCTGTGCCTTTAAATTCACCTCGGTATCAGACAGGTTTATCTGCCCCGATAAAAGTGGCCCAGCCAATGCAGGGCCTGTTAGCTTTAACTGACCATTCAATACTGTGCTGTAAAAATTGCGATCCTTGTGGCGCACATTATTGACATCAATCACCAAATTTGACGGAAAGCCTTGCGATTGATTAAGTGTGATTTGGCCATTCGTGGCAACACTACCACCCTGCCCCAAATTCGCATTCAATTGTGTTTGAGCAACGCCATTGGAAATATTCGTTGTGGATTGAATATCGTTCAAGGTGATTTGTTGAGATGGGAAAACAAAGCTCGCACCCGTGGTTGTGACCTGTCCAGATAATGCATCCAAACTTGGTTGGCCATTGATGTTTAAATCGAAATTTGCATTCCCACGCACCTTGGCCGAATTTGCAGCCAAGTTGCGATCAAGCAATGCCAACGGTGCGTTCCCAACAGCGCGAATATCCCATGGGCCCGAACCTTTGGGCACACGCCCGCTGATGGCCGCTGACAGACCACCAATTCCCGAAGTTTGCAGATCAATGACGATGTCATCCCCGTTTTGGTTTGCGGTTCCAGAAAGTGTTAACGGCCCCGTCAAAGTTTCGGAAATAATGCCTGCATTGTTTAATCTTGCGGATAGCACCGCGGATAAATCGCTGCTGCTAAGCTGGCCAGATGCTTCGCCAGAAAGTTGAGGGTTCAAGATATTCAGGTTTTCAAAAACGATACCACTTTCGGTGCGTTTAGCAGACATTGAAAACGCGTTACGCCCATTGATGAATTGATCAATCGACGGATTATTTAGTGATAGATTGTTGCCTGTGATATCCAAATCCAAGTCAAATTCACCCGTCAGTAACGCGGTTTGCCCAGTGGCAGTTATTTCAGTGTTACCGTATACAGTTTGACCGATGAGCCCAGAAAACGCTGACAGATCCTGAACAGAGGCGACGATATCACCCTGTGTTAACAACGCCGTTTCTAACCCTGCGATATCGCCATCAACGCTGGCACGAATATTACCGTTTGAAATCGAAAGATTGCTGAATGTGATTGGTTGATCTTTGTTCCAAATGATGTTTGCCGAACCTGAAACGCGTTCACCAAGTGCACGCGCCAAATTTGGATCGGTGTGACTAACACCATCAAGCGATGCTTCTATATCGGCGGACAAAAGCAAATCCGAAGGCGCTTTTTGTAAAAAAGCTGGTGCAATTTTGCCCCCTCCTTGGAATTTGCCCAGATCAATTGTTAGCCCATCACGTGATAATCCGTTTACGGTGATTTCACCGCTCCAGGGTTGTTCGTTTGAATATGTGATTGATACAGTTCCCGATTGAACAATCGTTTGCGCCCCAGATATGGGCAGCACGATTGGTTCGCTTTGAGCATCTGCAAGGCGCGCTCGTAATTCAATATTGGACGGGGTGTAATCGGGTGCAAGTTCAAGCTGTCCTTCTGCGGCAAGAGTTGCTGTCACCAAATTGAATTCAGGCAGTGACATCGACCCGTCAGCGCGCCGCTCGATCAAGCCTTTCAGCGTTGCTCGCTCACCAAAAAATGGGCGATAATCTTCTTGGAACAATGGTGCTAAATTCCCTACGGTGTCAAAGCTGAGCGAAAGTCCATCTTCTTGTCCGTTGATGCGCAATGGAGATGCAACAAATTGCCCGTTTAATCGCTCGACCCCATCTGTTGATAATGAAAGCCCCGTTGTGAAATTATCTTGTGGACCTTCGCCGTTGAGTGTCAATGCAAGTGCAGGCGCATTTGGAATATTCAGTAGTTTTGCAACCAATCCATTTGCATTTTCTTGGGCATCCAAATCCAAACTGATTGTTTCGGAACGACCATTATAAATGGTATTCAGTTCAAATTTACCAGAGTTATCAAGATGTTGAGCCAAGAAAGACACATCCGCATCGCCATCGATAAGTGAAATTTTTCCATCTGCTCGCAAACTGGCCGGTTGTCCCAATACGGGTTCCAGCAAATGTAATTCCGTGGCGGATAGGTTTTCAATTTCGATTGAAACGGGTAATTCTGGGATGCGAAAACTGCCAGATTCAATGGTGGTTTCTTCACTGGCGGGTGTGCGAAGCACGGTGATTTTATCGGCGGCTAATGTTTGGACTTCTACACGACCACGTAACAATGCGGATCGTGTCCAACTGAGTGTAGCACCTTCGATATCAAGCCATTTGCCATCCGCATCAGAAATTTCAATTCGCTCGACTTTGGCATCCGAACTGAAAGTGCCCTGCATTCCCGTAATCGAAACGTTAAAATTGGGTGACGCGAGCGTGTCTTCGATCAATTGTTCAAGATAGGGTTTTTTATCATCTTGCGCGTGGGTGGGAAGCGTGAGCAACGCACAGATTAATATCAGAAATGCGTGAAAGATTTTCAAAATGCTTGCCCAATGCCGATATAAAAATTGATGTTGCTTGTTGATACATCATCCGCTGGAAACCCGACGTCTACGCGAATGGGACCAAGCCCTGTTTCAAACCGCACACCAACGCCAACACCTGCATGGCTGTCACCACTGGTTAAAAACGATGATGTGCTACCAATGTAACCATAATCGGCGAAAATTACACCGCCCAAGTTATCACGAAGGGGTGCGCGTAATTCAGCACTGACACCGGTAAACGATTTGCCACCAGTTTGTTCATCCGTGCCAAAGGGTACACCCAACACTTGGTAATCTTGACCGCGAACGGTTCCACCACCACCAGAATAATACAAATAGTCGGATGGAAGGTCTTCTAAATCTGCGCCATAAACAGCACCCAATTGAGTGCGCCCTGCCAATACAAATTTATCATCAGGACCAAAGCCATGATAAACGCGCCCATCGAATGCCATGCGCATTCCTGATTGTGATCTGTTGCGTTCATAAAATGGTTGTGCTTCTAATGATGCATAGATCCCTTTGCTTGCTGAAATTTCGTTGTCACGGCTGTCATAGGTGATCCCAATTGGTGCGCTTAACAGACGAAAATTTCGCAAACCAAACACATCGTTCGTATCGATGTTGCGATATCGAACGCCAGCATATGTGGACAATGTATCATTGATATCATGGTCGAAATTTAACCCAACTGTATAGGCACGAATGCTATAGTCTGGCTCGTCGTCGCGTTCAAAGTTTAGCGAAAAAGTTGCATCCGTATCTGGGCTGAGCGTGGCAGGGCGAGTTAAGCTAACCCCGACATTGTAATCAATACCATCGGTTGTGCCACCTATGCCAGATGCCACGGCATCAAACCGCAAGGATTCCCCGCCCCCCAACAAATTGCGGTGCAGCCAAAATCCTTCCAGTGTTAAACCTTCGTCGGTGGATATTGTTGCACCAGCACCAATACGACGCGGTTTTGCCTCTGCAACAGTCGCAGTAATTGGAATGGTTCCATCGGGGGAAATTTCATTGGCCTCTGTGATGGCGACAGTGGTAAATGCACCTGTATTTCGTAAACGACGCCCCGCTGCTTCCAATTCAAGTGGATCGAAATTTTCACCTGTTGGTAATCCCGCGATTTTGCGCACCCGATTTTCGCGCATGCGTTGATTGCCGCGAATGATCAAACTGCCAAATTTTGCAGTGCGCCCTGGTTCAATTGTAAAAGATGCATCCAACGAATTGCGAGTGTGATCGGCAGTAATATTTTGTTCGGTCACTTTTGCCGTTGGGCGGCTCGCGCTTCGCCATGCATCAATTGAATCATCAACGGCCAATTGAATGACTGATGATTTTGCAATCTCGCCCTTGGCGAATTCTGGTGACAATTGTGTATCAGAAGGTAGCGGGCGAATTTGAGCAGTGCCGAATTTAAATTGGTCGCCCTGTTGAATTGTCACCACGGCGGATGTGATTTCACCAAGCGTTTCAAATGGTGAAAGTGTTGCCGCCTCTTTGCCATTTAATGTGATGCTGATCTGGGCGCCGTAGTAACCATTTTCGTACAGCACGCTTAAAAACCGCTGATAGTCGGATTGCGCTGCTGCCAAAATTTCAGTGCTGGATTTATCCTGTTCTTGTAAGGCTTGGCGCAGAAGGGATGTGAAACGGATACTTTTTGAAATTTCTTCGCTGACAACAAATTCCAAGCGATCGCTTTGGGCGACGCTAAATTGCGAATAACCAAATGAAAATAAGGCGATGCCAGTGGCTATTAACGTCAATGACGCGCGCATTTTTTGTCCCTTCTATCGTATCGTACCGCGGCTTGTCCTTCGCAGACAACGATCTTTGGGATAGCTTGCCAAAATGGGCGGCAATGGGCAAATCACAATACAATACTGCTTATTTAATTGGTCGCAGAACCACTGCAAGTATATTTATTGTGATCGGCGAAAAGAAGTATGTTTTATCGTGCAGGATACCAATATTTGGCATCTGGATCATCACGATCAAGCACCACAAAATTATTGGCGAAAACACGATATGGTTGGCTCCAATCCCCGTCTGGCCATTTTATCCGCACCTGCGCACGTTCGGCGACACCAAGTCCGAAATGGATAAACCCCAATCGCCCTGATGCATGACCCCCGCCAATTTGTACCGTATGTGTTTGCGTCAAATTTCCGGTTTTAACAGAAATCTTAGCACCCACTGCATTTCGATTTACATCGTTGTTGCGAAGCTCAACCGCAAGGAAATTTCCAAACGGCGTATATCCCCAATCGGTTTTACGTCCCAGATTTCGAAACAGGCTGACGGGTTCTTCGCGGTTTACAACCAGCAGATCCAACATGCCGTCAGCGTTAAAATCTTCAACAATTGCACCGCGCCCTCGACGTGGCAGAGCAATACCCGCCGCTCCGCCTTGCTCGCTAAACTTACCGTTGGGCAATCCCATCAACAAATTATCGGGGTCTATTTCGGCGAAATCGGGCATGCGTTCAACATTCCCCTTTGCGATGTATAAATCGGGGCGCGTATCATTGTTGAAATCGGCGAATTCTGTATGCCAACCCGTTGATGGCTTTAAATCATCACCTTGATACGGACGATGCGCGGTGGCCGCTCGTTCATATGCCATATCGCGATAAATCGGTCTGTCATCTTCTGCGTCTTCATCCAACGTTTGAAGCATCGTGTCGCCCATTGAGGACAATGCATATTCAGGGCGGCCATCGGCGTTTAAATCGGTTTGGGCAATTCCCATGCCCCAGATAATTAGTTTTTGCCAACCATCGCGCGCATCAAATTGTTCGGGGCGACCACCACTGTTTAGGTTCCAAAGCTGCTCATAACCACCCCGGTGATATTGACGATCATTGGTGACGCGCAGGTCAAAGTTCCCGCGATTATTCCAATCCGTAAACATAATCGACAAGGAACAAAAGCTGGGTGAAAGCGGTTGATTTTGGTCATAGTTCCCGTCCGCATTTGGGCGCGCTAAAACATTGTCTTCACAGGTACCCCAAGGTGAGCCAGGTGCATCGCGATCAATATAATTGGCAAAAGCCAATGTCGGGTTTGTTGCGTCACGTTCCCAGATTGCGGAAAAACCTGTTGTCCACGCATCACCCCCATAAAAGAGAAAATGATCATTTGCCTTGGCAAAAGTGCAATTGCCAAGTCCACGTAGAATTTGGTTTTGTCCAACCCGTAGAACCATCAAATCCATGTGCTCGTCATTGTCAAAATTGATGGGGTATGCCCCGGTCACTTTTGAAATTTCGCCTGTTACGGAAATAGGTTGCTCGGAAAACGTTATGTCTTGGCCAGCCTTGGATGTGTTGCGAAACAGCTTTGCGGGCATTTCGCCACCGGCGATAAACAGATCATTCATACGATCATTGTTGCAATCAAAACTGGCAGCGCCACCGCCAACAAAATATTCAAACGGGCCGCGGTATTGATGATTTATGCCAGCAATTTCTGACTGCTCAACGAAGTGTGGAACGTCGCCCAAAAATTCGGATTGTGCAAATGTTGGACTGGCTATTATCAATGAAACGAGTGCAAAGATGGGTTTCATTCTGCCACCTCAATGCGCAGTGTTTTTAAAAATGCCACAATCGCGCTTCGCTGTTCTTCTTGGGCATTGGTGTATGCATCTTTGGCGGGTTTCGCACTGCCACCATGCGCACGTATTATTGTATCGAGCGTGGTGAAATCGTTGCGATGCCCATATGGCGCAGTTGAACCAACGCCCCATAACTCTGCCGTCATAAAAATATCGCGCCCGACAAAGCGTTGCGAGAATAGCTCGTTGCCCAATAAATCATTTTCAGGGTCGGTGATTTTGTGACGCTTTAAATCCCCAAAAAGTGGCACCATAAATTGTCCCTGCTCATTTTGTTCCAGTGAGTTTACCCAATCCAGTTGCGATAAATCATAGATTGCTGGGTTGGCGACATCATGTTTGTTTAATGTCCCTGCCGCATCGACGGGACCAGGATCATAAAAGTGAAGTGAATCCAATGGCAGCGCTGTGCGGTGACAAGACGTACAGCCAAAATCATCAAAATACTCTGCCCCCTTTCGTGCGGCATCTTGCCAAGCATTATCACTTGGTTGCCAAACGGTTGGCGCAGGCAGGCTTGCTTGCCACGCGACAAGTGCAGATACATCTGCAGGAGAAAATTCATCTGCATATCCATCTTCATCAAAATCGGTTTCACCTGTCCAGCGTGCCCCAAATCTCTCACTGGCCTGCATCCCATGATGATGATTTGATGCGTTGACGGTAAATTGTCGAAGCGAGGTCATTACCCCCTTTTGGCTAAACGGGCGAATGACAAGATCGGTGTCGACACCGTCCAATTCTGTGAGATCAACCATCCCATCTGGCATCGCTGTGATGTATCCAAATGAAACATCTTTGGTGACAAGAGCAACGCGGGTGGCTTGTCCATTTTCACGCGCTTTCGACAAAGCGTTGGTGCGTTGTGCGACCAGCTCCGCTGTCATTTCTCGTGCTAAAAGCTCGATCAGACCCGCGCCAAAAAGGTGATTTGTACCGCGTTCATTCGAAAACTCTGGATCGGTGGTGTCAAATTCGTGATTGTTAAACCCTTCGGACAAAAAGACATTGGCAACAAAGCCACCTGCGCCACCGTCAAATGGTTGATTGTGACAAGATGAACAAGCGTTTGCATCCATGCCCGATGTGCGTGCAAAGGCTTGGCGCAGTTCACGTCGTGGCTTGGTTGGAATGATGGCCTGTGTCGCCATCGGGCGGCCCGCGCCGTCTTGGTCTGTAAATTGTGCCGTGAACAGCGCCTCTCCAATTTCCCGAAGCTGTTCCAATTGCGTTTTGCTTTGCAACCCGTTTGGAATGGTTTCAATCGCACCGATTGATGGGGTTTTTTCTGCCCAAACAGGGGTCGATTGTGCAACAGATTGTTGCCCTACAAACATGAATATGAGTGAACAAATAACTGTTTTCATTACTTTTTGCTGCGTTTGAATTTTCGAGTTGCAACTTCTGTTTTGTCATATTCGCGCAATGTGACAAACGAATTACTATCGAATGCTAAGCGATCTTCGTTTGGTTCGAAACTTACATTTGGTGCTTGTCCCATGCGGACCAGAAAACTGTCTTGCAATTGTTTTTCTAACCCATGTTTTAACAGGTCGTAAAACTGTAACCCTGCACCAACAATTGTCAGTGGCATTGGGCCCAATACGTTAAATAGGCGCGATAGCGATAATCCAAGCGCCGTTCCGGCTTGGCGGAATGCAAATTCTGTCATGCGATCGCCTGAACGAGCAGATTGCGCCAGTTTATGCATTTGATCCAAGGGAATGAAATTTGCTGGAATAACATCAGTTGGTGCTTCGAATGCCGTGCGCAATATACCATAAAACCCGGCATAAGTTTCCAAACATCCATTTGCACCACATCTGCAGAGTGGCCCTTGCGCAATATGGGGCATATGCCCAAATGAAGGCGCGGAAAGTTCGATTTCCTTGTGTTGGTTCACACGCGCAACGCCAAGGCCGATATTGTCTGATAGCCAGACAACGGCATGTCGATCACCTGCGGAAACAGAACCGTTTTGCACTGCGCGTTTCATGACGTTATGCGCAACAAAGCAAATTTCATTATGAAGTTTGACTTCTGCCGTCCAATCGTCACTCAATAATTTGCGAAAATTGATTTTTTGGTTGCCAAAAACAGGTGACCAAAGCAGCGATTGTTCTTGTGTATCCACCTCGCCTTTGGTCGTGACTGAAATGACCTTTATTTGGTTTTTCTTGATTGCAGAACGAGCCACAAAATCAGCAAGTTGTTTTTTTATCATGTGACCAAACAGGATCGCATCCGTTTGCGTGTTGTCCCGCCCAAAAACCTGTCGGTCCTTTAATGTGTTGCGGTAATCCAATAGCGAATATTCAATGCGCTCTGCGGAAATGCGCAACATTACAAAATAGGCGAATTCGGCACATGGTATGAATGAAATTCGTGGTCGTCCGCGCCCACTTGCCGGGGCTTGTTCGACCTTTTCTAACACGCCTTCTTCCAAAAATTCGCCAGTTATCACGGATACAGTTCCCGACGCCAATCCAGTTTTTTCGGCGATTACCGTATGTGATAACGGCCCGAATTCACGCAATGAATTCAATACCATGGCACGATTGTTGTGACGCAAACCCTCGGTTGTTATCGCGGTTTGAATAAATGACATTTGCTTGCGCCCTTGCGGTTTTTTGCTGTGCATGTTCGATATCTTATTGCCGTAGATTGACAAAGTTGCAATCTTTTTCTCGACTCACGAGTTGACCTGCTCACGCTTTCGTGTTTATTTTTCTCGACTATTGTGAAAAATAGAATCGCAATAGAAAATCGGCGAGTACGTCTCGCAAATTTTAAGTTCTTGGGAGGAACATATGAAAAAGTTTATCACAGCGGCGCTTGCCGCGTCCGTTGCTGTATCTGCACTTGCGACAAGCGCAAATGCAGCGGGTAAAAAAATTGGCGTGTCTTGGTCTAACTTCCAAGAAGAGCGCTGGAAAACCGACGAAGCCGCAATGAAAGCAGCGATTGAAGCAAACGGCGATGAATACATTTCTGCGGATGCGCAATTGTCTGCTGCAAAGCAGTTAACTGATGTTGAAAGCCTGATCGCACAAGGCGCTGATGCGTTGATCATCCTGTCTGTTGATTCAGGTTCTGTTGGCGCTGCGGTGGACAAAGCTGCTGCCGAAGGCATCCCTGTTTTGGGTTATGACCGCCTGATCGAAGATCAACGTGCGTTTTACCTAACATTTGACAACAAAGAAGTTGGCCGTGTGATTGCACGTTCCATCGTCGCTGCTGTGCCAGAAGGTAATTATGCGATCATCAAAGGTGACAAAGGTGATCCAAACGCGCTGTTCCTATTGGAAGGCATGATGGATGTGATTGGCGCCGATGTTGAAGCTGGCAAAATCAAAATTGTTGGTGAAGCATTCACCGATGGTTGGAAACCAGACAATGCACAGAAAAACATGGAACAAATCCTGACTGCAAACAATAATAATGTTGATGCAGTTCTATCAGAAAATGACGGTATGGCGGGTGGTGCGATTGCCGCACTTGCAGCACAAGGTATGAATATTCCTGTTTCTGGCCAAGACGGTGACCATGCTGCGTTGAACCGCGTTGCGCGCGGTACGCAAAACACATCTGTGTGGAAAGATGCACGCGAATTGGGCAAGGCGGCGGGTTCAATTGCTGCAATGCTTGCCGATGGCAAAGCGGGATCTGAAATTCCAGGTGCTGTAAAATGGTCAGGTGGTTCAAAAGGCGTTGAGATGGACGCGATTTTCTTGGCCCCTACTCCGATCGACAAAACTAATATTTCTGTCGTTATTGATGCAGGTCATATCGCCAAGGACAAAGTCTGTGAAGGTGCGATGGACGGCGTTGACGGCTGCTAATCACAGGTCACGAAAAACAAACCGCGCCATCATATTGGCGCGGTTTATTTACAACATCTGAAAAATTTGAAAGCGGAGCAGGTTTTGAACTCTCTAAATAATTCTGTCGGCGCAGACAAAGTCGAAAACGAAGGTATGTTCACCCGTTTCCTTCGCGCCACCGAAATCGACGCGCGTTTGTTGGGGATGATTGCGGCCCTGATTATGATCTGGGTTGGATTTCATCTCTATGGTCTTTTGGTCAATGGTTTTGGTGCGTTTTTAACACCGCGCAACCTTTGGAACTTGTCTGTGCAAACAGCATCTGTTGCTGTCATGGCGACAGGGATGGTTTTGGTGATCGTAACGCGTCACATTGATTTGTCCGTGGGTTCGATCCTTGGGTTTTCTGCTACCTCTATGGCAATTATGCAGGTTTGGATATTGCCCGAAATCTTGGGTCTTGGTCATCCGATGATCTGGGTTATTACGGTGATTTTCGGGTTGATGGTTGGTTGCGCGATTGGCGCTATACATGGTTATTTGATCGCCTATTTGGGTATTCCTGCGTTTATCGTGACGCTTGGTGGTTTGCTGGTTTGGCGTGGTGCAACATTTTTGTTGGCCCGCGGTGAAACCATTGCACCAGTGGATGCTACATTTACCAAATTGGGTGGTGGCCCATACGGCGCAATCGGTGCCACAGGCAGTTGGATTGTCGGATTGATCGCATGTGTTGCGTTGCTTGGCCTGCTTTGGCAAGGGCGACGCAAACGGGTTCAATTCAATTTCCCACAACGCCCGATGTGGGCAGAAACATTTTTGGCGGTTGCTGGCTGTGGGATCATCGTTGGCATCGTCATGTTGGTGAATGCATATTATTGGCCCAAAGGTATCGTGCGCCAATACGCAGAGGCGAACAATATCGAAACCCCCGTTTCAGAAATTTTCATTAGCCATGGTTTTGCAATCCCAGTGTTGATCATGTTGGCAGTGGGTGTCTTGATGACGTTTTTAACCACACGTACACGATTTGGCCGATACGTGTTTGCCATTGGTGGCAACCCAGAAGCGGCGGAATTGGCAGGGATCAAAACGCGCTGGGTCACGGTGAAAATCTTTGCTTTGATGGGCACATTATGTGGTCTGTCGGCAGTGATCGCATCGGCAAGACTTGGTTCAGCATCGATTAGCCTTGGCACCTTGGACGAGCTTTACGTTATTGCGGCGGCCGTGATTGGTGGCACATCTTTTGCAGGTGGTGTTGGTACCATTTACGGGGCAATTTTGGGCGCCCTGCTGATGCAATCATTGCAAGCGGGCATGGTGTTAATTGGGTTTGATGCAGCAATGCAGCAAATGGTCGTGGGTTCAGTGTTGGTTTTCGCCGTCTGGATCGACACAATGTATCGCCGTCGTGCGAAGTAAGGATTGAATGATGTCAAACTCAGAAAACCAAAAACCGCTCGTTGAAATCAAAGATTTGTCAATTGCATTTGGGGGGATCAAGGCGGTTGATCATGCATCACTTGATCTGTTTCCTGGCGAAGTTGTCGCGATTTTGGGCCACAATGGCGCGGGGAAATCGACACTCATCAAGATCCTATCGGGTGCCTACAAACGTGATGGTGGCGAAATTTATGTGAATGGTGAAAAGGCGGATATCAACAATCCGCGTGACGCCAAAAAATATGGAATTGAAACCATATATCAAACGCTGGCGGTTGCCGATAATGTGGACGCCGCCGCCAACCTTTATCTGGGGCGTGAAATCCTGACCAGTTACGGCACGTTGGATGACACGGCAATGGAAGCAGAAGCACGCAAAGTTATGGGGCGATTAAACCCAAACTTTCAACGGTTCAAAGAACCGGTATCTAAACTGTCTGGTGGGCAACGCCAATCGGTTGCGATTGCGCGCGCGATTTTGTTTAACGC